>NZ_JAPQER010000001.1:0-7401 GCF_026735135.1 Clostridium aestuarii
TAGGCACGCCGCCAGCGTTCGTCCTGAGCCAGGATCAAACTCTCAATTTAAAAGTTTAATCTTTTACTCATTACAATTGACTGACATTATTTCTTAACTTCTGTTTAATTTTCAAAGACCAATTTTTGCTTGTCATTTTTCGACAGCTTGTTTAGTATATCATCTTGATTCTTGTTTGTCAAGAATTCTTTTCGTTCATCAGACAAATCTTATTAATAAGCCCTATAAACTCATTTAACTCTAATGTCTTCGCTCTCGCAACGACAAGGAATATCTTATCAAAACAAATTAAGGTATGTATATATTCTTTCACCTATTTCAACAATTTATCTACTTTTTTCTTATATTTTCTTCTTATTTCTTATTTTTTTACACACTGACACTCCGGGTAGAGTATTACAAGGACACAATACACTATACAAATCTTAACAATACTGAAAAAGACATAAATACAACTTTTGCTGTATTTATGTCCTTTACTTAAAATAAAATTCTCACCTTATTATCTGATTATCAACTTTTAGTTATTATATTAAGCTTTTATAGCCTTCATATAAGCTATTAATGTAATTATTCCATGAATAATTCTGCTCAACATATAATTTTAACTTATTATTTTTTTGCTTTTTTAACCCAATTTTCACACTACTATATATACTATTTTCATCATAAGGGTTACAATATATAGCCATGTCTTTAAAATATTCCTCTGCACTTCCTTCTGCTGTAGATACTATATTACATCCACTAGCAGCAGCTTCCAAAGAAGAAAAACCTGGTATTTCAACATAGCTTGGAAGCACATGTAATTTAGCAAATCTATATGCATTATATATATTGTAGCTATCCATAAATCCTAAATATAAAACATTATTAAGCTTAATACATTCTCTATAATAATTTTTATCTTTTACTTTTCCGATAAGTAACAACTGAATTCCTAATTTATTGCATACTTTAGCTAAAGCAAATTGATTTTTTCTAGGACAAATTTTTCCAACACACAGTACATATGAATTTAAGTTATATCTTTCCCTGATATTATATAATGGAATTTGTTCATCTTCTACTTCTACTCCATTATGAATTATAATTGAAGTAGTATTTACATTAAAATCTTCTTTTATACTTTTTTGTTCTAATTTACTGTTAGGAATAATCAAAGTACTTCCCTTTAATATTTCTCTTCTATATATATTGCTTCTTTCCCATAATTTTAACTTTTCTAAAGAATTTTGAAATTTATAATACTTCTTTAAATTATAATATACAGGTGATATAACAATCTTCTTTTTATATTGATGTGCTAGTTTATAGTATTTATAAGCTTCCCCTATTTTATTAATATTAAATAAATGCACTATATCATAATCCGAATAATCAGATATACATCCTGGATTTATATCCACTTCCACTCCTAATTTTTTTAAATATTGAGATGTTTTTAATACTTGTGTTGAATCCCCGCTAAAATTTCTATAATAATCCTGTCTTGTACATAAAAGCACTTTCATATTATAATTATCCCCCTAAACCATTTTTAAAGTTACTCAGTTTAAAATATTCCTATGCTTAATTTTTTTATATTATCCTTAAATTCATAAAAAAGTTTAATAATTTAATTTTATTCATTAAATATCACACCTATGTTTACAATACATATTATAAATATAGGTGTGGATTTTTAAAATTTAAAAACTCTAAGGAGTGAAGACTATGCCTACTTTATTATTAGAAGCAATACAAGATGCTAGTATTTCTCAAGAATTTCCTGATGCAAATATAGGACATGATCAAATGTTCTTTTGTGGTAAATATGGAAACGGTCCAACTATATATAGAAGCTTATTAAAATTTGATATTTCATGTATACCCAAATTAGCTGTTATTGAAAGTGTATTTTTAAAATTATATATATCTAGAAATGATATGCCTTCTATTGTAAAGCCAACAAAAATTTATAATCTTTTAGATGAATTTAATGAAAATACTGTAACTTATTCAAATCAACCTTCTTTTAATCCTGTTGCTACATCTGCATTAGATATTTCATCTCAATTGAATACCTATCTTCAATGGGATATAACGTCTTTAGTATCTGCTTGGCACACAGGCAACATTGAAAATCACGGTTTGTTACTAAGAGGATTAGAATCTCTTAATTCTTTTACTGGATTTATAAGTAAGGACAACATTTATGGCGATAAACATCCTGTTATTGAAATTACTTATAAATTAGATGGTGGTATTATTGAATATACACCAGAGAATATTACAAGTTCAGGGGATTGGGCTTATTCAACACCTATTCCTTTAGGCAACAGAAATGCAACTTTTGGAGTTGAAAATTATGGCCCTAAAAATGCATGTATAATACTACAACTTAGCTCTGATGCTACATGGCTTGACAGTCATTCAACTTATGTAAGTTTATGCACGCTCGAACCAGGAAATGATGTAATTTTAACCACAGTTGGACACATGGCTTATGTTCGCTTAAAGTGCAAAGCACTAGAATGTATAAATCCTGATGATTATGCAACATTAAAAATATATCCGACAATTACCGTTTAATTTAATATTATAATATAAAAAGTCCCTATATGGGACTTTTTATATTAAAGGATATCTAGTTTTCATAAAAAATATCCTTTACTTTCAATTGTAAGTTTCTATACATGAGCTTGCATAGTTATTTTTAAATTCGTAGAATTAGAGCCACTTGATTTATAACATACATGTGTATATTTTGCAAAAATCATTGGAACTAATGCTTTCATCTCTCCAGCAGGAATAGTAATACTTGAACTGTCATCTATATATTTTGAATTATCAGGGCTTATTTGAAGTTTAACCTCAGCATCATGACCTCCTATATTTTCTATAAAAAACGTAACAGTAGATTGCCTTGAAGTATCAAATCCTGAGGTACATTGAAAAGTACTTGAAGTTGGTACAGTTGGAAGACTTATTTCAGTAAAATATCTTCCTACCAAGTTAACATTACTCGCTGGAGTTGGGGGCGTTTGCGTTTTTAACCAGTCTAGAATATCACTATTTATTTCAATTACTTCTTCATCTTTTGTATAAACAACTGTAGGATTAGTTAACATACTCAATTCCTCCTAGCCTAACCCAATTTCTAATCTTTATAATTTAATCAGTTTTTAATCCTTTTTAGTTTAAACCAATTTTAAGAATATCTAATGCTTCTATATCAAACATGTCAAAAAGTTTTATGGATCTTATTATTTCTTTCTTTGCCATATCATTATAACCTTGTTTGTAATACAATTTTCCTAGCTGTAACAATACTGATTTATCACTTATCAAATTTAATAAATTTAATGCTTTTTCAAATTTATCAAGCTGTTTATTTACAAGTAATATTTCACATATATCAAAAATAGGAGCTGTAAATCCCTTTTCATTTTCATCTTCAGATAAAACGGAGTTTTTTTCATTTACAAACATATTTACAAACTGTTTGTAAACCTGTAGTACTTTTTTATTGTAGTCTGATAAATTACCATCACTAAATTGATTTACTGTGAATAACGCTAAATCATATTTATTAATATTAATAAAACATATAACTTTATACATCATAATTTGAAAATAATATAAATTATCTTCATGTATAGTATTTATATATTTTATGCACTCATCAAATTTTGATGATCTTACAAGACATTTAACCTTAAAAATTTTAAGGTTTTCTGAAAGTTCTTTTTCCGTTTCATATTTTTCTATATATTCTAATGCTGTTTCATAATATTCTTCCATATAAAACACTTCTGCCACTATAGGATATTCCCTTGGGAAGTCGGTAAAAAAGCTTTCTATTTTGCTTTTAAATTCATCTATTGGTGTTTTTTCCATTTTTAGTATATGAGCAATATTATATAGTGGTACTAAAAAATCAGGTTTTGCTCTTATTGTTTCAATGCAGTATTTATATGCAGTATCATAGTCTTTAAGCTTGAGATATATTTGTGCTAACTCATAAAATGATCTAAAATTTCCAACTCCATAGATAGATTTTAATTCAGGAGGCGATTCTCCTAATTCTATACATTTTTCAAATGCTTTTATTGCTAAAGTAGGTTCGTTTTGCTCATTTAACACAAGACCTTTTAAATAATATAAGTCAGTAAAATTAGGATAATACACTATTCCTATATCTATAAATTCCAGAGCTTTATCGTAATATTTTAACTCATAATTTGAAAAAATTATTCTTTCTATTAGTTTAGAAGCATATCCTGTATTGGGATTAAAATCTTCATATGCTTTATAATAATTTTTCAGTGCTTTTTTATTATCAGCTAATGAAACATATTCATTTGCTAAGTTAAAATAAGCATATTTATCTTCAGGTTGTTTTTTTATTTGTTTTTCTAGCAGCGTAATATTTCTTTTTTTCTTATCTTTAGAAATAAGATTTTGTTCTAAATATCCATAATGATATATTCTTATTGAATAAGTTTTTCCTGAAAAATCGTGTTTGTGATTTACTAATTGATTGTGTACCTCGCCTTCATAACAATACCCATAATTATTTTTGAAAATTCGTGGATTTAAATTTATAGTTATATTAGCACTATTTATGCTACTCCCACAATAATTTAATGTTTCAAGAAAATATATACTATCTTCCTTAAGATTATAATTAATTAATGTTTTAAATTTATCTTTATCTTCACTACAAAATTCATCATCTGCATCCATAATTAAAATCCAATCTTTAGTAGCATATTTTAAAGATTCATTTCTTGCAACACTAAAATCATCACACCACTTAAAATAATATACCTTTGCTCCATATTCTTTTGCAATTTCTACTGTTTTATCAGTAGAACCTGTATCAACTATTATCATTTCATCAACTAAATCTTTAACGCTTTCGAGACATCTTGGAAGATCTTTTTCTTCATTTTTTACTATCATACAAAGACTAATTTCATTAGACATTTATCCGCTCACCTCTTTATCTCTTCTTCTTAAAATACCCTATTAACTTATTTTAAGAATATCTAATCCTTCTACATCCATTACTTCAAACATTTTTATTGATCTTATTATTTCTTTCTTAGCCATATCAATATATCCATATTTGTAATACAATTTTCCTAATTGTGTTAATACTGATTTATCGCTTATTAAATTTAGTAAGCTTAACGCTTTTTCAAATTTATCAAATTTTTTATTTATGAGAAGTATCTCATAAATTTCAAAAATAAATGCAGTATAATATTTTTCATTTTCATCTTCACATAAAATAAAAGTTTGCCTATTTGCAAATAAATTCACTAATTGTTTATAAACCTGTAATTTCTTCCTATCATAATCAGATAAATTACTATCATTGAATTGATTTAATGTAAGTAACGCTAAATCACATTTATCGGTAATAATAAAACATATAACTTTATACATAGAAAATTGCAAATAAAACAAACTGTCTTCTGATATAGAATCTATTTTAATACATTCATCAACCCTACCTGCCCTTACAAGACATTTAGCTTTAAAAAATATAAGCTCTTGTGGAAGTTCTTTTTTTTCTTCAAATTTTTCTATATATTCTAAAGCTGTTTTATAGTATCCTTCATTATAAAATATATCTGCAATAAAAGGATACTCTCTTGGAAAATCAGTAAAAAATCCTTCTATTTTGTTTTTAAATTCACCTATTGGCGTATTTTTTTCTTTTAATATATGTGCAATATTATACAATGGTAATAAATAATCGGGTTTTGACTTTATTGTTTCTATACAGTATTTATATGCAGTATCATAATCTTTTAAATTCATATATATTCTTGATAGTTCATCTAATGATCTAAACCCTTCAGTTCCATAAATAGATTTTAAAAAAGCAGGTGTTTCGGCTATTTGTATACATTTTTTAAAACTTTTTATTGCTAAAGTAGGCTTATTTTGTTCATTATATATAATACCTCTTATATAATACAAATCTGTAAAATCAGGATAATAGTCAAGTCCAATGTTTATAAATTCCAAGGCTTTATCAAAACATTTCAAATCATAATTTGTAAGAATTATTCTTTCTAAAAGCTTAGGAGAATAACCTAAATATGGTGTGAATCCTTTGTAAGCTTTATAATAACATTCCAATGCTTTTTCCTTTTCATACAAACAATAATATTCGTGTCCTAGGTTAAAATAATGAAATTTATTTTCAGGTTCTTTTTTTATTAACTTTTTAAGAATACTCATATTTCGTTTTCTCTTATTTTTTCCTATTATATTCGTGTTCACATATCCATAATGATATATCCTTATTGATTCTTGTTTTGCTCTTACTAAACTATTAGTGTTTGCCAATTGATTGTGTATTTCACCTTCATAATGATATCCGTAATTATTTTTAAACAAACGTGGATTAAGATTTATATTTATATTTATATTTTTTTCAATACCTATATAACTTAAAGTTTCAAAACAATATAAAATGTTATCATCAAGATTTTTAATTAATTTTTTAAACTTTTCTTTATCTTCACTAAAAAATTCATCATCGGCATCCATAATTAAAATCCAATCCTTAGTAGCATATTTTAAGGATTCATTCCTTGCAGCACTAAAATCATCACACCATTCAAAATAATATACCTTTGCTCCATACTTTTTTGCAATTTCAACGGTTTTGTCACTTGAACCTGTATCAACTATTATCATTTCATCAACTAAATCTTTAACGCTTTCAAGACATCTTGGAATATCTTTTTCTTCATTTTTTACTATCATACAAAGACTGATTTCATTAGCCATTCACAAATCACCTCGCAAGTCTCTTCAAATTTATGAAGAAGCTAAGGAGTACCATTAGGTACTTCTTAGCTATTAATTTTAATACATCCCATTAAACCAAATTTGTACAGTTGCTGTCCTAGATGGTGTCCAACATTTAACCTTTGTATAATGCATATAATAATCATTAGTAATAACTTGCGCTGTACCACCAATTACTGTTGCAGCTCCACCAACAATTGCATATTTAGCTGAATGAGTTGGTGCTACTGCAAGTTGTACATTTACTGTTTGACCTACTGATGATGAAAGTCTGTCAATATACCATGTAGTCGCTTCATATTTAGAAGTATCTATAACTGTTCCATACACTCCTGCACCTGTTGGTATCTCAGTTACAGTCTCAGAAACTTCTACAAATTTTCTATCATTAATCTTAACATTTACTTGATTACTTATTGTTCCAACTGTTACTACTTTAGTTAATGTTCCTGCGGTTCCTACTTTAGTTAATGTTCCCACTCTAGTTATTGTTCCCGCTGTTCCTACTTTAGTTAGTGTTCCTACTCTAGTTATTGTTCCTACTGTTACTAATTTTGTTATTGTTCCTGCGGTTCCTACTTT
>NZ_JAPQER010000001.1:7499-954549 GCF_026735135.1 Clostridium aestuarii
TACTTTAGTTAGTGTTCCTACTCTAGTTATTGTTCCTACTGTTACTAATTTTGTTATTGTTCCTGCGGTTCCTACTTTAGTTAATGTTCCCACTCTAGCTATTGTTCCCGCTGTTCCTACTTTAGTTAATGTTCCCACTCTAGTTATTGTTCCTGCGGTTCCTACTTTAGTTAATGTTCCCACTCTAGTTATTGTTCCCGCTGTTCCTACTTTAGTTAGTGTTCCTACTCTAGTTATTGTTCCTACTGTTATTATCTTTTCTAAGGTTCCTACATTAATATCTAATTCGCCATCAGAATTAACTTTAAGCGGTTGATAATTATTTCCATCATAACCATATACTGAAGATTTTAACTGCTCAGCTGAACGTTGAAATACTATATTATTAGCCAAAGTTGTTCACTCCCTATTTTTAAGTTAAATATTAAAGCACACGTTGGTACTTCAATATATAATATGAACAACAAGTAACATATGCTACAAATTCAGGACAAGCTTTTATTAATTTTAATCTTACTAAAACAAAAAGTCAGGACAAGCCTGACTTTTGTTTTGCTTATTACAATAATTCAATATTATCTTTATTTTCAATATATTTTGTCGCATTTCTTGTATCAAATATAAATTTAGAATTTTTTTGAATAAAATCATAATCATATTTACTATGAGCTGTTGTTATAACAACTAAATCTGCATTGTTTAATACTGCCTGTGTTAATTCTATTCCATTATATTCTTTTCCTTTATATTTATAAGATAATATATACGGATCATTAAAATTAACTTTTGCTCCTTCTTTTTTAAAATTTTCAATAACCTTAAGAGCAGGACTTTCTCGATAATCATCTATATCGTTTTTATATGCAACTCCCAATATTAAAATTTTTGAACTATTTAAAGGCTTTTTAAAGCTATTTAATATTTTTGAAGCTCTCTGTAAAATATATTGAGGCATGTAATTGTTTATTTCTCCCGAAGTTTCTATAAGTCTTGTATGATAATCATATTCTCTAGCTTTCCATGTTAAATAATATGGGTCAAGCGGTATGCAGTGTCCTCCTAATCCTGGACCAGGATAAAATGGCTGAAATCCATAAGGCTTGGTTTTTGCCGCTTCAATAACCTCCCATATATCTATATTCATTTTATTACATATAATTGCCATTTCATTTATTAAACCAATATTTATGTTTCTATAGGTATTTTCAAGAATTTTTTCCATTTCAGCAACCTTTGGACTAGACACTTCAAACACTTCATCTTCAAGCACATTTCTATATATAGCTGCTGCTAATTGTGTACTGTCTTTTTCTATTCCACCTACTACCTTAGGGGTATTTCTTGTCTTATAAGTTAAATTACCAGGGTCTACTCTTTCAGGCGAAAATGCTAAATAAAAATCACGCTCACATTTTAATCCTGATTTTTCTAATATAGGTAATAGTAATTCTTCTGTTGTGCCTGGATAAGTTGTACTTTCAAGAATTACTAACATTCCTTCGTGAATATATTTTGCAACAGCCTCTGTAGATGATTTTACATAACTTATATCAGGCTGTTGATATTTATCTAAAGGAGTTGGAACACATATAAAAACTATATCTACATCTTTTACAAAATTAAAATCTGTAGTTGCACTTAATTTATCCTTTTTTACTAACCCTTCAAGCTCCAAATCCACTATATCTCCTATATAGTTCTGTCCTTTATTCACCATACTAACTTTTTTTTCTTGAACATCAAATCCTATAACTTTATATCCATCTTTAGCATTTTCAACAGCAAGAGGCAATCCTACATAACCCAAGCCTATAACTCCTATAACCGCAGTTCTGTTTTGTATTTTTTTTGCTAAATTTTCTTTGTTTGTCAATTTAAGCACTCCCTTTGTATATTTAAAGTACTTCTTATTTATTAGTATATAATATGATACTATATTATATTTGTTAATATGCCCATGGGAAGTACTTAAACAGATGTTATAACTGAAAATTCTTCTATATAAAATTTAGGTAATTATATTAACCATAAATCTATCAACAACTTCAATTATATATTGAAGCATTTCATCTGTTAATGCAGGATAAACACCTAAAAAAAATGTATTTGTGAGTATATTATTTGTATTATCTAATTTATGAACAATTCTATAATTTATATTTTTATAAGCTGGGTGTTTTAATATATTACCTGTAAATAACATTCTTGTTTCTATCATATTTTCTTCAAGA
The DNA here is from genome assembly GCF_026735135.1 of Clostridium aestuarii. GTDB lineage: Bacteria > Bacillota > Clostridia > Clostridiales > Clostridiaceae > Clostridium_H > Clostridium_H aestuarii. The sequence continues at coordinate 9,731 of NZ_JAPQER010000001.1, forward strand.
TAAGTAACAAATTCTCTTCGTGTAAAACCAGCATTTTTTCTTATTGTTAATGGAAATGCAAACCAAGAAGGATCAGCTTTAGGTAAAGTTATTGGAAGTATAAATTTGTCTTCATATTTTTTGAAAAAGTTATAAAGAATATTAAAATTATGTTTTCGTTTCTGTGTAAATATAGGAAGTTTTTTTAATTGTTCTATTCCAATAGCACATTGAATATCAAGAGGTTTTAAATTATATCCTATATTGCTATAAACATATTTATGATCATATCCATAAGGTAAATTTTCATACTTATGCTTAAAGCGTTTACCACAAGCTCCATTTGGATTTGGTTCTCCTGTTTGACAATAACAAGCTCTTCCCCAATCTCTTATAGATAGAGCTTGTTTATATAAATTTAAATTATTAGTAAGAACCGCTCCTCCCTCTCCCATAGTCATATGATGAGCAGCATAGAAACTATAAGTTGAAAAATCACCAAATGTTCCGCAAAGTTGATTATCATATCTAGAATCTAAAGCATCACAAGTATCTTCTATTACATAAAGATTATATTTTTTAGCCACCTCCATTATATTATCCATTTCTGCTGGATTACCTAAAGTATGAGCAAATATTATAGCTTTGGTTTTATTTGAAATAGCATTTTCTATTTTTGAAGCATCTATATTATAAGTTCCTTCTTCAATATCAATTACTACAGGAATTAAATTGTTTTGAATAATAGGATTAAATGTTGTTGGAAATGTCATAGCTGTAGTTATTACTTCATCACCAGGTTTGATTGGATTTTCAATATTAGAAGAGCAGAGAGTACTCAAGGCTATTAAATTAGCTGATGAACCTGAATTTGTTACTACTCCATATTTTATGCCCATATACTTAGTAAATTCATTAATAAATTTCCGTCCCTCTTTGCCTAATGTTAGCCAAAAATCTAAGGCTGAATTTATTACTGCAACCATTTCTTTTTCATCAAATACACGACCTGAATAATGGATTCTTGTTTTACCTGGAATAAATTTCTTATCTTGTTTTCTAACATTGTATAACTCAACTACTTTTTGTAATATTTGCTTTCTGATTTCAGATTCCTTTTCCATATAACACCTTCCTTTTAAAACTTTACATTTAAAACAACAAACTCTAAAAATCAAAAATATTATTTATTATTTCATTTTCTTTCTTTGTAATATATGGACTTATTTTATCTATAGGCTTATCAAATTCTAGTTTAGGATATACAAATGTCTGATAATCAATTTCAATTTCCACAAGAATTGGTAATTTTGAGTTCCCAAAAATTTCGTTAAATCTACTTTCCAAGTCCGACTCTTTATTTATTACTACACTATCGATTCCATAAGCTTCAGCTATCTTAGAAAAACAGCATGACTTATATCCATTTTTTTCATCCGTTGCCGCAAAATTTTTATTAAAATACAATTCTTGAAATTGCTTTATCATTCCTAAACTTTTATTATTAAATACAATTATTATTATTGGAAGATTATAAAATGAAACCATATTAAGTTCCTGTATATTCATCTGTAATCCACCATCCCCTACTATCACAACACATCTATTTCCAGTAGCAATAGATATTGCAATTCCAGCAGGCAGTGCATATCCCATGGCTGCCATTCCCCCACCGTTGATAAATCTTTGATTTTCTTTAATATCTATAACTTGTGCAGCCATCATTTGATTTTGTCCTACGTCTACACAAATTGTATCATTTTCATTTAAATTATCTGAAATAATTTTCATAACTTCATAATGCCATTTATTTTTTATATCTCTATCTAACTCTGATAATGGTGAAAAAAGATTCTTAAGAATTTCAATACCCTTCAAAAATTTATCTTTATTTTTATAAGTTTTATTTCTTTGACTACAATAACAGAGCATTTTTTCGAGGAAATCATTTGCATCTGCAATTATCTTTTCACTAGGGTGTATTCTACTTCCTTCTATTTCGGAATTATCTATATCAACCCAAGCTATTTTTTTACTCAAAAATGGTTCTATATTATTTCCTATCTGTCTTGAATCAAGTCTAGAACCTACAACCAATAGAAAATCCGATTTAGATAAAACTATGTTTCCATACCTATTGCCATACGCACCAATATATCCAGCAAAATTTCTATGATCGTGTGGAAAAGAATCTTTTCCCATTAATGAAACCAACACTGGAATACCAAGTTTTTCAGATAATTTTATAAGATTTTTTTTAGCATTAGATAAACTGCTACCTCCTCCTGATAATATAACAGGAAACTTGGAATTAACAATCATATTATATATATTGGCTATTGCTCTATCACTTATTTCATACTTCATTGAATTTATATCGTTTATGAAACTCTTTTCACAAATCTTTATTTCCTGTCTTTGAATATCCATCGGTATATCTATTAATACAGGTCCTTTTCTTCCACTTAAGGCAATACAAATAGCCTTTTTAAGTTCTTTTTCTACACTATTGACATCATCAATTAATATGCTATATTTAGTTATAGGTTTTACTAAACTTACTATATCTGTTTCTTGAAAACCTTTTTGTCGTACATTAGCTTCATATTTAAAGTTATACGTATTTACCTGTCCTGTAATAAATAATGTTGGAGATGAATCAAAATATGCATCTGCTATTCCAGTAATCAAATTCGTAGCACCTGGTCCACTTGTAGCTATAGCTACTCCCAAATTTCTTGAGTATTTTGCATAAGCAGTTGCCGAAAAAGCTGCAGCCTGCTCATGATAACACTGTATAAATTTTACACTACTGTTTTTATTTATAGAATCTATCAAGTGGGTTACTGCTCCTCCTGTATACCCAAATATATAATTAACACCTAAAATTTCTAGATATTTGATTAAGTAATCGGAAACTTTCATATTGTATACCTCCAGCTTTAACACTTCCTTAAATATAAATTTATATTATTTTTAAACCATTCAATATCTTTTAAAATTCCTTCTTTTAAATTATATTTTGGTATCCAACTAAGTTCTTTTTTCACTAAACTCATATCAGATTCCCATCTGTCTGTATCTGATCTATTTGATTTAAACACATTCCACACTGGTTGTAAATTGGGATTACATTGAGATATTATTGTTTGTACCATTTCTCGAACAGTATGTTGTTTTCCATAACCTGCATTATAAATTTTACCTTGTGTTTTTATATCAAAAGCAATGTATTTTAATAATTCAACTACATCTTCAACAAATATAAAATCTCTTACTGTATCACCACAAGCAAGTTTTGGATCTTCACCTTTTAAACAAGAAAGAATTACACTTGGAACAAGTCTTTTCTTATCTTCATAATATCCGTAAACTGAAAAAAGTCTTATTGTATTAATTGGTTTCTTTTGAGTTTTAGCAATCATATTGCAATATAATGTAGCCGTACTTTTAGTAATACCATAAAGATTAATAGGTTCTAATAGATTACATTCCCTCATAGGATTCTCTTTAAGTCCATATTCTGAAGAACTGCCTATATTTATAAATGATTTATAATCAATATTTTTGCAAGCATTTATGAGATTAATTGTTCCATTTATATTTGTTGATATTATTTTAGATATTTCGTGTTGAAAAGGATAACCGCCATAAGTTGCTAAATGAAAAATATATTCGGGGTTAATTACTTTTATTATTTTATTTAATTTATATTCATCATAAAGATCAACATAATATATTTTTACATCATTTCTTATCTTCTGTAATCTCCAAAGATTTGAAGTACTTCTGACAATTAAGTTTACATCGTATCCCTCATTCACTAAACTTTCTGCTAAACAGGAACCTACAAATCCACTTGCACCTGTTATCAATATTTTTTTATTCAAATTAACCACCTCTTTATTACAAGACAAAAAATAATTATTCTGAGATATAAACAACTTATAGTATTTTCAATAATAATTGTTAGTGAGAATTTTTATTTGCCCACTAACAATTACTTACTATACTAAATTTATATAATTTTTTATTTGTTTTAAACAAATTTCATAAGGATCTTGTATAAAAAAATTCTTATACCATCGAACAGTAAAATCTATGGATTTTTCTATACTCAATCTAGGATACCATTCCAAATATGTTTTAGCTTTTGTACAATCTAAACTTAATAACTTAGATTCATGATAATTTGAGGTCGATTGAACATTTTTCCATAAACCTTTTTCTATTGAATCTCCCTCCCAATATTGTATTAAAAAATTCACAACTTTTTTCACAGGTACTATAGATGTATAATTAGGTCCAAAATTCCAAGCACCAGAATATTTAATTCCATCTGAATACATTTTAGTTGCTAATAGCATATATCCATATAAAGGTTCAAGTACATGCTGCCATGGCCTTACCGAGTCCGAATTTCTAATTTCTATTGTTCTATTATTTATTAATGAACGAATGCAATCAGGAATTAGTCTATCTTTTGCCCAATCCCCTCCTCCTATGACATTACCAGCTCTAACAGATGCTATAGCCTTTCCATGTTCTGCATAATTTTCAGTATTCATAAAAGAATTTCTATAAGAAGCTATAAGAAGCTCAGCACAAGCCTTGCTAGCACTATAAGGATCATAGCCTCCTAATGCATCAACTTCTCTATAGCTCCAAATTTGTTCTTTATTTTCGTAACATTTATCAGTAGTTATCATTACTCCAACTTTAACAGAATCTGTATTTTTAATGCATTCCAAAACATTTAGTGTACCTATAACATTTGTTTCATATGTTTCTTTGGGAATTTTATAAGATAATCCAACTAATGGTTGAGCAGCTAAATGGAAGACTATTTCTGGTTTGTATTTATTAAAAACAAATTTAAGTTTTTCGTCATCTCTGATATCACCACGTATATCTGTCATTTTATTATTCAATTTACATACAACAAAATTGTCATTTTCTGTATAAGGATCTAATCCATAACCAATAATATTAACTCCTAATTCTTTAAGCCAAATTGAAAGCCAAGAACCTTTGAATCCTGTATGTCCTGTAATTAAAACTGTTTTTCCTTTGAAAAAATCTCTAATTTTATTTATATCCATACTTTCCAAGGGGTATCACCACTCTCACAAAGTTTGTTTAGCCTTTGAACATCTTTAAAAGTATCTATTGCAGTCCAAAAACCTTTGTGTTCATATACAGCAAGTTCATTAGCTTTACTTAAATTTTTTAATGGTTCTTCTTCAAAGGCACAATCATCCTCTGGAAAATAATTAAAAATTTTTTTATTTAAAACCATAAAACCTCCATTTATAATATCTTTTAATACAGGTTTTTCACTAAAAGATGTTACTATACCATCTTTAAATTTTAGTATTCCAAAAGGCGAAGTAGGATGCACACCTGTCAACGTTGCAATTTTTCCTTTTTTCTTGTGGTATTCTAAAAGCTTATTAATATTAACATTACTTAATCCATCTCCATAAGTTAACATAAATTCATCCTCTTCTATATACTCTTTTATCTTTTTTATTCTACCTCCAGTAAGAGTTTCGAAACCTGTATCTACCATTGTTATATTCCACTGTTCTTCTTTTAAGTTATTACATATTAAATTATTATTAGTAATATTTAATGTAATATCATTATTTCTCCAATACATTTCCATAAAATATTGTTTTATCATTTCCCCTTTATATCCCAAACATAATATAAAATCATTAAATCCAAAATAGGAATATATTTTCATTATATGCCATATAATCGGTTTCCCACCTATATTCACAAGAGGTTTAGGACGATACTCTGTTTCTTCTCTCATTCTTGTACCTTTACCTCCACAAAGTATTACAACTTTCATAATATCACCTGCAATTTTATTTAATCTTTTTCAAAATTAATGTTTCTTTAAATAAATTTTTATACTTACATTTCTCCATTACATTATATTATTGCATTAAAATTTATGTGATTAATATATATTATCTTTATTCTTCTAATTACATAATCATTCAAAAAAGAATACCTCTCTAAGGTATTCTTAATGATTTCTTTAATACAATTATCTTATTTATAACTTTTAGTACTCTTAATTTTATTCAAGTACCAATTATAAGTTTTTACTACTCCATCATAAAGTTCTGTTTTGTACTTCCAGCCTTTCTTATCTAATCTTGATACATCTAGCACTTTTCTAAACATACCATCTGGTTTAGTAGTATCAAATTTCAATTTTCCTTCATAGCCTACAACCTTTTTAATAGTTTCTGCTAATTCTTTAATTGTTACATCTTTACCTGTGCCTACATTTATAAATTGACTTTCATCATAATTCTCCATTAAAAACAACGCAGCATCAGCCATATCATCAACATACATAAATTCTCTATATTGATTTCCACCACCCCAAATTTCAACAAATGGTATTTTGTTCATCTTTGCTTCATATATTCTTCTTATTAGTGCTGGAATAACATGAGCAGACTTTAAATCAAAATTATCATTTTCTCCATATAAATTACAAGGCATTATACTTATATAATTTACTCCATATTGCTTATTATAAAACTCACAAGCTTTTAATCCCGCAATTTTAGCAATTGAATAACCTTCATTCGTAGGCTCCAAACATCCTGAAAGTAAGTATTCTTCTTTTAATGGCTGTTTAGCATTTTTAGGATATATACATGAACTACCTAGAAAAACTAATTTTGTTACTTTATTATTAAATGCACTTCTAATAACATTACACTGTATAATCAAATTTTCCATTAAAAACTCAGTTGGATATTTAATATTCGCTTCTATTCCACCTACTTTTGCTGCTGCAAGAATAACATATTCAGGTCTTTCTTCATAAAAAAATTCTTCTACTTTTGCTTGATCAATTAAATCTAATTCTTGCCTAGTTCTTACTATTATATTTTTATATCCTTCTTTTTTCAACTTCCTTACAATAGCCGAACCTACCATACCATTATGTCCTGCTACATAAATTTTATTATTCTTCTCCATACTTCATCTCCCTACAAAAACATCTTACTTTTTAATTAATTTTCCAACTTACAAACCATTATTTTGTAAATCTTGTATCAACCCACAAATTCTTTGCAATTTATCTATTATATTATAATGATGATTTCCAATAAAAAGTCCTCTTTCATGAATATAGTCAGAATTATCTAAGCTATTATAAACACTATAATCAAAATATTCTATAACTTTGTTTTTAGTAAAATTTCCAGCAACTATTGGTCTACATTCTATTCCATTTCTATTAAATAAATTAATTAAATCTCCTCTAGAAAACAATGCATTATCTTTAATAATTATTGCAAACCCAAAATATGAAGATTCTCCTATTGATTTCTGTATTCTTATATAATCAATTTTAGAAAATAATTTCTCAAATACTTTACCATTTTCCCTTCTTTTTTTTATAATAATATTAATTTTTTTTAACTGTTCTTTTCCTACAGCCCCTTCAAATTCTAGAGGGCGAACATTATATCCTGGTAATATAAAATTAAACGCTTCATAAAATTCTTCATCCTTCTTACTATAAATTTCACTTGTTTTAGATAATTGTCTAGTCCATCCATGTGCTCTTAAACATACAAGTATATCTCGTAATTCTTTATCATCAGTAACTATCATTCCACCTTCCATTGTAGAAATGTGGTGTGAAAAGAATGTACTAAATGTACCCATTATTCCAAAAGTTCCAGTAAATTTGCCTTTAAATTTTGCTCCCATTGACTCACAATTATCTTCTATTAAAATTAAATTATATTTATTCACTATTTCTTCCAATCTATCATATTCTATAGAATTCCCTAATAAGTTAACAGCAAAAATTGCTTTTGTATTTTTAGTAACTGCTTTTTCAACTTTATCCAAATCAATATTTAATGTATCTAAATCAATATCTACAAATCTGATTTTCAATCCATATTGCTGTAAAGGGAAAAAGGTAGTTGCCCATGAAACAGCTGGAACAATAACCTCATCTCCCTTTTTTAAATTATATTTACTTGAAAAAAGCAGTGCAGCAACAGCTAATAAATTAGCTGATGAACCTGAATTAACCATTACTGCATATTTTGTTCCAAAATAATTTGCAAATTCTTCTTCAAATTCTTTTACTTCTTTTCCCATAGAAAATCTATTAGAATTAATTACTCTTTTAATAGCCTTATATTCTTCATTATCCCATGTTGTTGTAGCTAATGGTAATTTAATCATAAAAGCCACACTCCCCTAAAATATGAAATTTTATTTTTTACTCCAATGTCCTTCTTATATACTCTAACTCTTTTCCTGTTATTTCTTTACAATCAGCTTCAATCATCATATGAATTAATTCTTTAAAATTCACTTTTCTCTTCCACCCCAATTCTTCTTCAGCTTTTGAAGGATCTCCTAACAACATTTGAACCTCAGCAGGTCTAAAATATTGAGGATTAACTTCGACTAAAATCTTGCTTGTTTTCTTATCATAACCTTTTTCTTCTATTCCTCTTCCTTTCCACATTATATCTATTCCAACTTCTTTGAATACAGCTTCAACAAACTCTCTTACTGTATGCGTTTCATTCGTTGCAAGTACATAATCTCCTGGCTTTTCTTTTTGAAGCATTAACCACATACCTTCTACATAATCACCAGCAAACCCCCAATCTCTTTTAGCATCTAAGTTACCAAGTGAAAGAATATCTTGTTTAGCTACAGCAATACTAGCTACTGCTCTTGTAATCTTTCGCGTAACAAAAGTTTTACCTCTTCTTGGTGATTCATGGTTAAACAATATTCCATTACAAGTAAAAAGACCATATGCTTCTCTGTAATTTACTGTTATCCAATATGAATATAACTTTGCAGCAGCATATGGACTTTTGGGATAAAAAGGAGTATTTTCATTTTGAGGATCCATTCCTGGAATCCCTCCAAAAAGCTCAGATGTAGAAGCTTGGTAAAACTTACATTTAACTCCACACTCTTTTATAGCATCTAATATTCTTAGTGTACCTAATGCATCAACCTCAGCTGTATATTCTGGAACATCAAATGAAACCTTAACATGACTTTGAGCACCTAAATTATAAATTTCATCTGGTCTTATTTTTTCAATTAATCTATTTAAATTACTTGAATCTGTTAAATCACCATAATGAAGAAATAATTTTACATTCCCTATTTTAGGATTTTCAAATAAATAATCTATTCTTTTTGTGTTAAATATACTTGCCCTTCTAACTATTCCATGAACTTCATATCCTTTTTTTAATAAAAACTCTGTCAAATATGAACCATCTTGTCCTGTTATACCTGTTATTAAAGCTTTTTTCATAGCTTTATCCCCCATTCTAACCTACTGTTTCTTTTAATTCTTTTATATTAACCAATCTATCTTTTTTACCAATTATTATTACTCCATCATTTTCAACTACATAAATATCATTTACTCCATCAATAATAATAGATTTGCTATTAGAAACTATTATATTATTTCTTCCATCTATACTTTTCACATTTCCTATACTTACATTCCCATTACAGTCCTTTTTCTTACATCTTTCTAGCGCACTCCAACTCCCTACATCATCCCATCCAAAAGCACTTGGAATAACATAAATATTATCTGCTTTTTCCATAATTCCATAATCTACGGATATACTATCAACTTGAGTATATTTTTCTTCCAAAGATTTTTGATACTCTTCATCAGATAACTCTGTTATTTCTCTAAGAATATTAAAGGTATTTTCTAAATACAGCTTTGTAAGTCTTAAAATATTTGATGTTTTCCATATAAACATTCCTGCATTCCAAAGATAATGTCCTTCCTTTAAATATTGTTCTGCCTTTTCTTTATTAGGTTTTTCAACAAATTTCTGTACCTTTCTTATTTCATGTCTGTTAATTACACAATCCATATCACTAAACTTTATATAACCATAACCTATTTCTGCTCTATTAGGCTTCATACCTATAGTCACTATGGCCTCTTTTCTTTTCTCCACAAATTCATCAGCATCCTTTAATGTTTCTATAAACTCTTCTTCGTTAACTATTAGATGATCCGCAGGTAATACAGCTATAGTTGAATTCTTGCATATTTTATTAATATAAAAAGCTGAAAGAGCTATACATGGTGCCGTATTTTTTCCAATAGGCTCCATAATTATATTTCTTTGTGGTAACTCTGGTAATTGCTCTTTTACTAAATGTATATATCTCTTTTCCGTTATTATAAAAATTCTTTCTATAGAAATTAATTTTCTCAACCTTTTTACAGTCATTTGAATCATTGTGTCTTCTCCAAGAAGCTTCAAAAATTGTTTAGGTCTGGATTTAGTTGAAACAGGCCAAAATCGAGTCCCTTTACCTCCTGCCATAATTAACGCACATAACATAAAATCACTCCCAAAATGAATACACAATCTTCATAAAGTTCTCCATATACTTAACTTTATAGTCAAATGTTTTAATTTTGTTTTCATAATAATTATATTAATCGTTGTAAATAAATGTGCATAAAAAACAACAGTCCATTAAACTGTTGTTTATAATTTATTAATTGAAGTAACTTTATCAATCCATAATTTCCTTAATTATATTTTCTGCAAAACCCTTTGCACTAAATTTTTGTATTTGTTCACTTTTTATAAACGCTGAAATTGCATCTATATATTTAATGTATTCATTCTGCGACATATTCTTAATATAATCATATAATTCTTTATACGTACTAAAATCTCTTTTATCTATAAAAGTATTTTTAGGTATTGAATCTGTAATATTAGTAACTCCCCAATAAATTGGTATACATCCTGCAAAAAAGCAATCAAATATTTTTTCCGTAATATACCCATTTATACCTGTTGCATTTTCATAGCAAATACAAAATTTATACTTCTTTAATATTTTATTTTTTGACTCTATTCTACCTTTATAAGAAGGATAGTTATTATTATCTATTAAATTTCCATTAAAACCAACAATCATCTTATCCCAATCAATTCCATATAAATCAAAATCCTCTATATGATTTTCTTCAAACCACCGAACTGCTTTAATTCTTTCACTATATAATTCTAAAGGATGAATTCTTAGTTTATGACCTGCTATCATAGTACAAAGTTTTGATTTTGAATTAATATCAAAATTAATTGATACAGGAATCTTATTGGGCCAATAATATTTAATATACTTCTTTTTATCTACTAATTCATCATTCCATGTAAATATTTTTTTAAAACACTTATGATTTTCCTTTATATAATTCTCTGGTTTTATAAGTGATGATTCCATAAGAATTAAATATAAATCTTTAGAAATTAAATTGTAATCATATCTTATATTACAACTTGGTATATCAATAAAGATTATTTTGTCGTACTTTTCAATAGGATACATATCCAATGTGTCAATACTACTATTCATTTTATTAAGTTTATTTTTTAATATTACAATAGGATATTCCATATTCTCTCCTATCGAATATCTAGCTGGATTAAATAGTGAATTTTTTTTATTATATATCTCATAACAATTAATTATTCCTATCTGCATATTCTTTACCTCTCATAAACAATTTTATAAATTTGATTGTTCTTTATCATGTAAAAGTTTTATTCTCATACTATTTAATGTCGTTGTATTCTCATCTGATAAGTACTTATCTTCTTTTAAAATCAAATCAATCATTTCTAGTTTCTCATCTGAATTATTATTTTTTTGTAATGAATATAAAGAGCTTGTAGTTGCATTTTTATAAGATATCTTTATATCTTCTTTAGAAAATTCATTATCATTTATAAATTCTCTTAATAATTTATAAAAATCTCTTACCCTTGAAACACTTGCTATTGTTTTAGTTGTTGCTGATTGTGAATGAATTCTAAAGTAAGACAGTATTCTGTTCATAAAATAAAAATTTCCTTCTCGTGCTAATCGAACCCATGCATGATAATCATGCATATACTCATATTCATCGCTGAATCCATTAATTTTATCTATTGTTTCTTTTCTAATTAAAATGTTTGAAGGTGCTCCAATTAAATCTCCATACATAATTAATACTTTAAAAAGATATTTCCCATCATATTTTCCCTCGCCAATATTAACTAAATCCCCACTAATAATACGGTTATTTTCATTAATTTGTCTAAAATTATTTGCTACAAAGTTAACATCTGGATTTTGTTCTATTATCTCTGTCAATATTTTCACATTGTCTTTTTCTAATATATCATCAGCAAACAAATATTTTACATATTTTCCATTAGCCATTGACAAGCATTTATTCAAGTTAGCTAAATAACCATCATTAGAAGAATTTTTATGAAGTTTTATTCTTCTATCATTAAATGATTCAATAATTTTAACAGTATTATCAGTAGAACAATTATCGCTAATAATAATTTCTATGTTTTCATAACTTTGTTGTAATGCAGTTATTATAGCTTGGTTTATGAATTTTTCACCATTGTATACAGGTATGCAAATACTTACTAATGGTAATTCGTTACATTTTTCTTCATAGTTTTTTTGAACTAAATATTTTATTAATAATTTTATATTTACAATATTATTATCTAATGAATATCTTTTAGTAATAAAATCTCTATATTCTTTAGAATTATATTCATCGCTACTAATCATTTTTACTGCTTCATCTATTGTATTCCAAACATACTCTTGAGGATAAATTGTTTTTGCTCCAACAAAATTATGCACAATAGGTTTAATTCCCTTACTTGCTGCCTGCATAACACTCATATTTTGTGATTCAAGTACACTTGTACATAATATATAGTTCTTGTCTTCTAGCCATTTATCAATATTATCCTGCCACCCATCAAATATAACATTATCTTCAAGTCCCATTTCTTTAGCCATCTGTTGAAAATATAATACATATCTTTCTTCATTAAATCTGCCTGCTATATACAGCTTATATCTATTATCTCTGTCAAAAATTGCTTTAAATACATGAAATAACAGCATAGGTCCTTTTTTAAAATCTATATACCCTATAAAAGCTATATTGAATCCCTTTTCTCTTTCCTTATAATCATACTTATCTAAATCAACACCATTTGAAATTACTATTGTTTTTTCCTTTTCAACTTTTACTTTACTTAATACATTATTTCTTATATGCTCTGCCACAAATATAATCTTATCAACAGTATCCCAATTAACTTGAGATATATTATTTGTAAAAGCTTCGTAACTGTGTATTCTACATATAATCTTTTTTTCTTTTGCTATTTCTAATTTACTTCCATATATAATAAGTGCATCACACCATTCAAACCAGCATACATCAGCCCATTTCATACCTTCATCAATTTGATTATAATATTTAACAATAACTTTTTTTGTATCATATTTTTCAGATAAAGCATTAATTATATCATTTATGAAGCTATCTAAACCAGGTAAAACAAAAAAAACAATTTTCTTTTTCAATAAATTTCCTCCTTAAAATTAATATCGTTTTGTTAAGTTATATGAATATTGATGAAATTGTAATAACCTTACCATTAGTAATATCACCTATTATTCTTATCTAATAAATTGTAATACAATATAAGTTTATGCTTATTATTATCAAGATGTGTAATATATTAAAAAGTTTAAATTTTTCTTTTAAATAACTGTAATTTTAAAAATAAAAATCCTTACATTATCAATCAATGTAAGGATTAATTTTTACTTTTTATATAATATAAACTATTACCTATATATTTTTTTTGGTATATACTTCTTACTTTTATATCTTTTTCTATTATAGTTTTTTTTGCCTCATCTATATTTTCTTTTTTTACTCTTACAGCCCTAGCACACCCTGCTGATATTGTACATGGTGTAGAAATTATTTTTACATTATATCCTTTTTCTTTTAATGTTTTATATAAAACTATGCTGTGATTGGCAGAATCAAAAACTATTATATAGTCTTCCTCTCTTTTCACTTAGCAGCACCTCTTTTTTTATCCACAATAACTTAATTTATTTTGCTGCTATAAATACTGTTTATCAACGTATTTACAAATGTTTAATAAACTTCATGCCTTATATTAAATTTATACAATTAACACTCAGGTTCACTGCTTGGTGGATCAAATTCATCATATGGGAATTCTAAATCATTAAAGTATGAACATGGATCTCCTGGTGTAATTTGTACACAATCTGGTAATTCTCCACAGCCTTTAGCTGGTACTGATATATTAACTAATCTATATAATTTTATAATAGTAAACAAACCAATAGTTACTCCAAATATTGTATATGTTGTTGTATCCTCAGTAATAGTTCCCATATTAGGTCCTAATGCACTTGCTTTTGCCTGCACTAATACATATGGAGAATTTTGTGGACCATATGCACCTTGATTAGAAAATAAGTTAGACCCAATGTAAACTCCTCTTTGACCTATTCCACCAAATAATACTATTTCTTTTTCATACAAACTGTATGCACAAGCATATTCTTTTTGTGCTGATCCTGGTGGATTTGGCGTTATATTAATTACGTTTCCACCACTATCATAAAATCTTAATTTATAAGTAAATTTATATAGTATTGTAATTTTCCAATATCCATCATTATCATATACACTCAATGGCTCTTCCTTAATTATTTTTATTTCCTCAATTCCAAAACTTTCATCTACTACATTTACAGAACTAACCCCAGTTGGTAATGAAGCATCATATTTAATCAATTGGTCCTTTGGAATATTTACAATTTGATCTCCTATTTTGTAAATTCCCTCTTCTTCATTACAATATGAACCTTTAATAGGTATAGATTCAACTTCTGATTCTCCAGGAATAAAATCTGGTCTTAGGCAATCTTGTTGTTTACATCTACCATATACTTTTGCTGCAATTATACATTCATATTGTGTAATGTCGTGATCACTGTGCCTATATCCATCATTAATTTCTAAGTTCTCTTGCATACAATATCCTCCTTTATAAGAAATTATCAAAAATAATTCCCACCAAGTATTATCTTACAATAACATATTATGTATTAAAGTAAAATTTGTGATTAGTATTATATATTTTTATATCATTTTAGAGTTATAAAATTTTATGTTTTAAACATATATTTTATATATGAGAAGAACTTTTTAAAGGAGTATTTTTATGTTATTGAATGACAGGAATTTTTATACACTAAAGCAATCTGACGGAACTATATGGCAGTTTTCATATAAAAAGAGTTTTGGAATTATTTACAAGACTTTAGAAAACACAAAATGGTCAAACTATAATATTTTAGTAAATGAATGCAGTAATAATTTTTCAGTAGTACTAATACATGATGATAAAATTTGTGTTTTATACCAAGATTCTAGTGGTAACATAAATTTAAATGTATATAATGGTACAACTTGGACTAAGCATGAAATTCTTAAAAAGAAAACTAGTGTGGTAAATGATGTTTATCTTAAAACCATTTACAACAACGATAAACTTCATATATTTTATGGCATACTAAATACTAAAAATAATATAAGAACATTATTCCATCAAACTATTGATGATGATTTGAATTTATCAACACCTAATATAATAGATACAACTAATGTACGCCATATCAATCAATTTACAATTTGCTGTTCAGATAACAACGATCTATATATTCTATATCAAAAACTTATAAATAAATATGAACTAGGCTATAAAATATTTAACTTCAAAAATAATACATGGTCTAAATTCTATACTGTTGATAAAAATGTATCTCCATATATAGACTTTTCATTAACTAGCCTACAAAACACCTTACATACACTGTATATAAAAAGCAATGGTATAAGTAATATTTTAGTTGATGCTTCTGGATATTTATCAGATTTAAAATATACTAAAATACATGAATCTAATAATATAACTTCATGTTCCTTAACCCTATTAAATAATATTATATGGTGTTCTTGGATTTGTGGAAACTGGATTTATAGTTGTTTTTCAAATAATAACGGACTTACTTTTAATACTCCACCTCATCGTGAAATAATTAATACATCACCAATAATTTTCAAAAGTCTATATAATGAATTTTCATCTACCCATAATTGTATAAATAACGAAATATATATGCAAAACACAACTACCTTTAAAATATTACCTAATGTACTTAATACCTTAACCTCTAATGTTAAGAATACAGAACTTCAAAGTGATATCCCTGACAATTATTCAGTATACATGGAAAAATATATGTTAAACCTTAAGCAAAGACTTTCTTTTTACCAAAAAAAATTATCGCAAAAAGACCAATTAATCAATCATCTTAACTCTATACTTTCCCAGGAAAAATCTAAACATTTATGTTCACAAAATATGCTTAAATCTCTTAACCAAAAATATACTGAATTTGAAAAAGAAAAAAAATCATTAACCGAAAATTTAAATTATTTGAAAAAGGATTTAGACGTAAAACAAAACAAAATTGATGATTTAGAAAATATAACTATAAAAAAAGAAAAAGAATTCATATCACTCTCTAATGAAATCAATACTTTAAAAAATCTCGCTACAGAAAAAGATAATAAAATATCTACTTTAAAAAAAGAAATTTCTAAATATGAAGATGTAACACCTGAATATAAAAATAAAATTTCTAACTATGAAGATAAAATAAATGAAACTGAAAACTTAATTTCTGAATATAAATCAAAAATAAATAAAAAAGAAACTACAGTTTCTGAATATGAAAATAAAATAAATGAATATGAAAATATGATTGATGAATATAAAAATAAAATAAATGAATATCAAAATACACTTTCCCAATATAAAGATAAAGTTTCATCACTTACTGAAGAAATAGCTTCTTTGCAAAATGCCTCTATATTAAAAAAAATATTTTTTTAAAAGCAGTATGCAGGATTATCCTACATACTGCTTTTCACTTAGTGCTTATTTTTTTAATTATTTCAATTGTCTTTTCTATTTCCTTTAAAGTATTAAAATATCCTGGACTTATTCTAACTGTACCCTTATAATTAGTTCCAATTATTCCGTGAATCAATGGTGCACAGTGATATCCTGTTCTTACTGCAACTCCTTCTTCATTTAATAAATATCCAACTTCTGAACTATCAATCCCATCTATATTAAAAGATACTACAGCAGCTCTATTATCATAATTAGAGCCTCCATATATTTTAATTCTTGAAATTTCACTTAGCTCTTGTACTAAATATTTAGTAATCATATTCTCATGTTTTCTTATTTTGTCTATCCCTACTTTTTTAATAAATTTTACGCCTTCACAAAGCCCTGCTATACCAGGAGTATTTCTTGTTCCACTTTCGAATCTATCTGGCAAAAATTTCGGTTGTTTCATTAAATTAGATTGACTTCCTGTTCCACCTTCAGTATAGGGATACATATTAACTTTTTCATTTATATATATACATCCTGTACCCTGAGGTCCAAACAACCCTTTATGTCCTGGAAATGCTAAAATATCTATATTATCTTTTACTACATCTATAGGAACAACCCCTGCACTTTGAGAAGCATCAACCATAAATATTATTCCTTTTTCTTTAGCTATCTTACCTATTTCATTTATATTTTGAATAGTTCCCAAAACATTAGAAGCATGATTTATTACTATTGCTTTTGTATTTTTTTTAATTTCTTTTTTTAAAGCTTCAATATTCACATATCCTCTAGTATTAACTCCTATTAGACTAACTTCTGTTCTTTTTTTATTTAAACTATTTATCGGTCTTAATACTGAATTATGTTCAATCATTGTACTTATTACATGATCTCCAGCTTTTAATATGCCTTTTATCCCTATATTAAGTCCATCTGTAGCATTACTAGTAAAAACTATATTAAGCGGGTTTTTAATATTAAATATCGTACTTATTTCTTGTCTGGCTTCCATAATTTTAGATTCTGCTTTAATAGCCATATCATGAGAACTTCTTCCTGGATTAGCAGCATAGTTTCTCATACACTCTAACACTTCATCATAAACCTGCTGAGGTTTTGGAAAAGTAGTTGCAGCATTATCAAGATATATCATTATACCCTCCTGAATTTAGTATTTATTTCTCTTCTACTACTATAATATTAAAATAAATAGATAAAATTTCACTTTTTGCTACACTTAATAATTAAAATATAAATTTATACATAAAAATAAGCCTCCTGTGCACTACCACACGGAGACTTATTTATTTGCTTATTTTTAAGGATTTACATTTAATAATGGATTTTCTTTCTTTTTAATTTTCACCAAATCAATTTGATTTTCAATTAATCTATTTTGTAAATCCATTACCTTATATTTAGAAGACTGAACTTGAAATTTTAATTCTTTGTTTTGTGATTTCAAATCATTTCTTTCCTTTAAATACTTTTTAGCATTTTCCTTTAATATTTCTAATTCTTCATTTAGGCTTTTATTTCCATCTTCAATTTGCTTTACATATTCACCATTTCTAGTCATTTCTAAATTGCTTTGAAGTTCACCATTATATTCTTCTAAATTTTTTATATGCTTTTTTAAATCCTCAACCTGTGTTTGTAAAATAATTTGATTCTTTTTAGCTTCATCTACTTGCTTATGCAAGCTTTCTTTATCAAATTCACATTTTAACAACTCATCAACAACATTTACAGCAGCTAAAACAGAGGCATCAGATATACTTAATCGATTATTCTTCTTTAATATATCTGAAATTTTTTTATCTACATATCCTGCTACTTTATGTAAATATTCTTCTCTTTCTTCGCCTTTTAAATTATACTCAGAACCATTTATCCTAACAGTTACCCTATTCATATGAACACCCTCTTAGATAAATTCAAGAATTTTCTTTATTTATATAATAACATATTTTCTTATCATATGAAATATTAATTATCTAAGCTCTGCTCCTAATTTATATTCTAAGGCTCTTACAATTTTATCATGAACTTTGTTTACTTCTTTATCTGTTAAAGTTTTATTTTCTCCTCTATATATTAATGAATAAGCAATACTCTTTTTACCTTCTGGAATTTGCTTTCCTTGGTATACGTCAAATAATTTTACACTTTCAAGAATTTTTCCACCCTGTTTATATATAGTGTCTTCTATTTCTTGAACTAATACACTTTCATCAATTAAAACGGCAATGTCTCTAGTAACCGCTGGAAATTTAGGAAGTGCGATATATTTTTTTTCTATATTTGCACACTTAAACAACAAATCAAGATTAAGTTCTGCTACATAACATCTTTCTTCTATTCCATAATTATCTGCTACATCTGGATGAATTTCTCCAACTATACCAACAAATTCTTTTTTGATATAAAGTACTGCTGTTTTTCCTGGATGAAAGCTAGAATTTTGATTTTCTCTTTCAAATTTAACCTTATCTACACCTAGCGTATCGATTATATTTTCAACTACACCTTTTAAATTTAAATAATCAACTCCACCATACATTCCAATTGTAACTATATTTCTTTCTTGTGGAAGTTCTTTTCCATCTTCATTAGGTATATATATTTTTCCTATTTCAAATAATCTAACTATTTCATTATTTCTTGAGTAGTTTCTAGCTAATGCTTCCATCATTGATGGAATTGAAGTAGTTCTCATTATACTATAATCTTCACCTAATGGATTTTTAATTTTAACAACTTTTCTAACTGGACTATCTTCTGGTATTAAAACTTTGTCAAACACTTTAGGACTAACAAATGAATATGCTATTGCTTGATTAAGTCCACTTCCTATCAATGTATCTATCACTTTAGTTTCAAGTTTTTGCTTTTCACTTTTTCCTACTCTTATTGTCTGAGATGTAGGAATTGTTGATGGAATATTATTATATCCATAAATTCTAGCAATTTCTTCAGCAACATCTTCCTTTATATTCATATCACATCTAAATGTAGGCACATTTAGAACTAACATATCATCTTCTATTGTTGTAGTAAGCTCTAGTCTATCAAGATACATTTTCATATCTTCTTTTGAAATATCTGTTCCTAAGAATTTATTTATCCAATTTGAACTAACCTTTAATGTATGCGTTTCTAATTTTTCTGGATAAATATCTATAGTTCCTTCCATAATTTCTCCTGCACCTAATTCTTCTATTAAGTGACAAGCTCTATTCATAGCAATTTCAACCATGTTAGGATCTAAATCTTTTTCAAATTTACTTGAAGCATCTGTTCTCAATCCTAGCTTTTTAGAAGAAATTCTTATATTTGTTCCATCAAAATTGGCACATTCAAAAACTATTTCAGTAGTATCTTCTTTAACTTCTGAATTTAATCCACCCATTATACCTGCAAGAGCAATTGTCCTATCTTGATCTTTAATATTAAGAATTTCTGAATCTAATATTCTTTCTTCTTCATCTAAAGTACTAAATTTTTCTCCGTCTTTTGCTCTTTCTATTACTATTTCATTTGAAGTTATTTGTCTTCTATCAAAAGCATGCATTGGTTGCCCAAGCTCTATCATAACAAAATTTGTTATATCAACAATGTTATTTATAGATCTAACTCCTGCCTCAAGTAATCTTTCCTGCATCCATTGAGGTGATGGTTGTATTTTAACATTCTTAACACCTCTAGCCATATATCTTCTACACAGCTTATCTTTTATTTCAACTTTTAAATTATCTTCTATATTTTCACTACAAGCCGTTTTATATCCTATATTAGGCATTTTATATTCTGTTCCTAATGTAGCAGCAGTTTCTCTAGCAATTCCAACTATACTTAAACAATCAGGCCTATTTGATGTTATTTCAAACTCTATAGTTGCTTTTTCTAAATCAATAACTTTTTTTATATCTACACCTATAGGTGTGTCTTGTGGAAGAATCATTAGTCCCTCTACAGGTTCATCCCCTGCTATACCTAATTCTTCTTCTGAGCAAAACATTCCATTTGAAACTACGCCTCTTAATTTTCCTTTTTTGATTTTAGTTCCATCAGCTAGAGTTGAACCATGAAGTGCAGTTGGAACTATATCTTTTTCTTTCATATTATCTGCTGCTGTTACTATTTGTATTGGTTCTTCTGCTTTAATATCAACTTTACATATTGATAATCTTTCCGCTTCTGGATGCTTTTCAATTTCAAGAATTTTTCCTGTTACAACTTTATCTATTATATCCCCAGTTATAATAACTTCTTCTACTTTTGAACCCGAAAGAGTTAGTGCATCTCCAAGTTCTTCTGGTGTAATTTTTATATCAACATAATCTTTAAGCCAATTCAATGGTACTATCATTGTTTTTACCTCCTAGAATAATAATTTACTTAATAAAAAGTTCCTATAATCTTTAAGCTTCATTATTAAAATTGATTTAAGAATCTCATATCACTTTCATATAACAATCTGATATCATCTATTCCGTATTTTTGCATAACCATTCTGTCCAATCCAAATCCAAATGCAAAGCCACTATATACTTCTGGATCAATTCCACAATTTCTTAAAACCTGTGGATGAACCATACCACAACCTAGAATTTCAATCCAACCTTCATTTTTACATACCTTACATCCTTTTCCGCCACATACAAAGCAAGTAGCATCCATTTCAGCTGATGGTTCTGTGAATGGGAAATGATGAGGTCTAAACTTAGTTTTCATCTCACTTCCAAACATTTTTTTAGTAAATGCTTCTAAAGTTCCTTTTAAATCTGCAAACGTAATACCCTTATCTATAACTAACCCTTCCACTTGGTAAAATATTGGTGAATGCGTAGCATCAACTGCATCTGAACGATAAACTTTTCCAGGTGCTATCATTTTTATTGGAGGTTTTTGGTTTTCCATAGTTCTTATTTGTATTGGTGAAGTTTGTGTTCTTAAAACTACATCTTCATTTATGTAAAATGTATCCTGTTCACCTCTTGCTGGGTGATTTTTAGGAATATTTAATGCTTCAAAGTTGTAATAATCTTTTTCTACTTCTGGACCTTCTTCTATTGAAAATCCCATTGCAACAAAAATATCAGTTATACTTTGTAGCGTTAACTCTAATGGATTTTTCTTTCCTATAGTTTGTTTTGTTCCTGGCATTGAAATATCTATTACTTCACTTTTTAACTTTATTTCCTTTTCTTTCGACTTTATCTCATCTGCAGCTTCATTAATAGAAGTTTCTAAACATTCTCTAACCTCATTAGCCATTTTACCTACAATAGGTCTCTCCTCTGATGAAAGTTTACCCATTCCTCTTAATATTTGAGTGAGTTCACCTTTTTTACCAAGGTATTTAACTCTAATGTTTTCAAGTTCTTCTTTACTGGCAGCTTTTTTCAATTCTTCTAGAGCATTGCCTTTTATTAATTCTAATTTTTCTTTCATTTTCTTGCTCCTTTCATTTATACTATTATCATTATTCTTAGATAACATAAAAAAACTCCATCTCCTCATATAAAGGGACGAAGTTTATCCGCGTTACCACCCTAATTAGCCATAAAATTATAGCTCTCTTATAAAACTTTATCGGTTTCAACCGCTAACTGTTACTTTATTTCACAGCTAGAACTCAAGAGTGAACTTCAATATATCATTCTTAAAAAAACTTTCAGTCTATGGTTTTTTCTCCCTAAAAAAACTCCTATATCTACTCTCTCCATCATCGTTTAAATATATTAATTTGTATATATTAATAAATTAACAAACTTACATATTATTATAACCACACTAAATAAAAATTTCAACTATTTTAGCCCAAATGTTCTTTGTCTGAGGGCTTCATACATCATAACACTTGCTGACACTGCTGCATTTAGAGATTCAGCGCCACCTGGCATTGGAATCTTCACTTTCATATCAGCAAAATCATCTACTTCTTTACTTATACCATTTCCTTCATTTCCTACAGATATAATAACCTTTTTAGTAAGATCTACATCATAAAAGTTATTTTCTGCCTCCAATGAACTTACTATAAGTTTAAATCCTTTTTTCTTTAAGTCAGTAATAACATTTAAATTTTCATCCTGAATTATAGGTATTTTAAAAACAGACCCCATCGTAGAACGTAGAGTTTTATTATTATATATATCAACGGTTCCCTTTGTTATTACAACGCCTATAGCTCCACTAGCATGAGCTGTTCTTATTATAGTTCCCATATTACCAGGGTCCTGAATTTTATCTACTAAAACATAAAACCCATCTCTATCCTCAGTCTTTATAATTTTATTGTTTACTACTGCTAAAATTCCTTGGGGATTATTAGTATCACATAATTCCTTTAAAATGCTTTCTGGAATACAATAAACTTTTGTGTTTTCCTGTAAAAAATCCTGTATTTTAAAGTTATTATACCTATCCATTTGATTTTCACCTATGAATACATATGGTACCTCGAAATCTGATTGTAATGCTTCAGTAACAAATCTAAAT
Source organism: Clostridium aestuarii (assembly GCF_026735135.1). Lineage (GTDB taxonomy): Bacteria > Bacillota > Clostridia > Clostridiales > Clostridiaceae > Clostridium_H > Clostridium_H aestuarii. The sequence continues at coordinate 33,142 of NZ_JAPQER010000001.1, forward strand.
CCTTCTACAATAAATTCCCCTTTTTCATTTCTATATTTTTTCTTATGTAATTTTTTTATATCCTTTACTAAAGAATTATCTCTACTTTCAATAATATTCAAAACAGCTCATCCTTTATCTGTTAATTTCATTTTCAAGTTTATTTAATTCTTCAATTCCACCTATAGCTACAATAACATCTCCTGGCTGTATAGTATCGTCTGCTGAAGGTGAAATATTTACCTCATTATTTCTTTTTAATGCCATAACATTAATTCCATATTTAGAACGCATATTTAGTTCTTTTAAAGTTCTTCCGTTCCAGTCTTCTGGACTAGCTATTTCAGCTATGCTGTAGTCTGAAGATAATTCAATATAATCTAATATATTTGATGATACCAAATTATGAGCAACTCTAACTCCCATATCCCTTTCAGGAAAAATAACTCTATCTGCCCCTATTTTTTTTAAAACTTTTCCATGTAATTCATTATGAGCTTTTGCAATTATATATTTAACTCCTAAATCCTTTGCTAAAAGTGTTGCCATAATACTTGCCTGAACATCTGACCCAATAGTAACTACTGCAACATCAAAATTACTTACTCCAAGTGTTTTAAGGCTATTTTCATCTGTTGCATCTGCTTGAACTGCATGAGTTACACTATCAGCTACATTTTGAATTGTTTCTTCATCTGCATCAATAGCCAGCACATCATTTCCTAGGGAATAAAGTGTTTTTGCAATTGAACTTCCAAACCTACCAAGTCCTATTACTACAAATTGCTTTTTCTTCATAGAAATCACCTCTAACCAACTAAAATTTTACCATCTGGATATTTTATTGCACTTCCATTTTTCTTATTTGATAACGCTAAAATCAAAGTCAATGCTCCTACTCTTCCTATATACATAGTTATAGCAACTACTATTTTACCTATAGCACTTAGATTAGGTGTAAGCCCTAAAGTAAGTCCTACCGTACCAAAAGCCGATGTTGCTTCATATAATATATATTCAAGTGAAGCTCCTACTTCTGTTATTGATAATATAATGGTTGTAGTTATAACCACTCCCATTGATATTATGATAATAGCAAAAGCTCTATAAACTAAGTCCTTATTTATGGTTCTTTTAAACACTTCTGTATCTTCTCTTTTTCTTATTACTGAAATCACAGTCATTAAAACAAGTCCTATTGTAGCCGTCTTCACTCCTCCTGCAGTAGACCCCGGAGATCCTCCTATAAACATAAGTATCATAGTTAAAAACTTTCCTGCTGGTGTCATAGCAGAAGTTGATATAGAGTTAAATCCTGCTGTTCTAGGTGTAATTGCTGCAAACAATGATCCTAAAACCTTCCCTTTTATTGGTAAACTTTGTAATGTTTCAGGATTATTCATTTCAAATAAGAACATCAAAATCCATCCACCTAAAATTAAAAATATTGTCATTGATATTACAAGCTTAGAATGCAGAGAAAGCTTTTTTATTCCTTTATAATTGTAAATTTCTGACCATACAGTAAAACCTAATCCACCTAATATAACCAAAGCAGATATAGTAATCATAACAACTACATTTTGAGAATAAGGCATAAGACTGCTCCCTGTAAGATCAAATCCAGCATTACAAAATGCAGAAATAGAATGAAATATACTAAAATATATACCTTTTAATATTCCATATTCAGGAATAAACTTTGTAGATAAAAACAATGCTCCTATTCCTTCTACAGAAAATGTAAAAATCAAAATGTATTTAGCCAATTTAACAAGTCCTTGAAGTGAAAACGAGTTCATTGCCTCCTGAATTATAAGTCTCTCTTTAAGAGTTATTCTCTTGCCTAATAGTAGCGCAAACATTGTAGCAAAAGACATAAATCCCAGTCCTCCAATTTGAATCAACATTATTATAATTGTCTTTCCAAAATAGCTCCAATATTCTGCAGTATTTAAAGTTATAAGTCCTGTAACACATACTGCTGATGTAGATGTAAAAATACAATCTATAAACGGCGTTCTTATTCCACCTTCAGATGATATTGGAAGCATCAACAATAAAGCACCTATGAATATAACTATTACAAAACCTAGCGCCACTATTTGAACAGGAGCTAGTTTTCTTTTACGCTTTTTTTTCAAGTTTAACACCCCTAAATTTAAGCATTTATTAAAGATATTATAACATTTAAAATATTTTTGTCAAAAATTCAAAACTAAAGGTTAAAAATTATAAAATTTAATATGATATCTTCCTATACTTAAGTTATCCATAGATTCAAATTTTTATGATTTTCTTAGAATAAAAATAAAATGCAGCTTTTAAAGCCGCATTTTTATTTATTAAGCATTTAATTGTTTTTTAGCTACTTCAACTAAATCTGCAAATGCTTTTGGATCATTTATAGCAATCTCTGAAAGCATCTTTCTATTTAAATCTATACCTGCAAGTTTCATTCCATTGATAAACTTTGAGTATGAAAGTCCATTTATTCTTGTTGCTGCATTTATTCTAGCAATCCAAAGTTTTCTAAAATCTCTTTTCTTTAACTTTCTACCAACATAAGCAAATCTCATAGCTCTCATTACAGTTTCATTTGCAACTTTAAAAGTTTTGCTTCTTCTTCCATAGTAACCTTTTGCAAGTTTTAATATCTTTCTATGTTTTTTACGAGCATGTACGGCTCTTTTTATTCTTGCCATTAGAAAAACCTCCTTCTGTATCTAGTTTTTATTATAAGTATGGTAATAATTTCTTCATTACTTTTTCTTGAGAATCTGAAACAAGTCCACTTTTTCTAAGATTTCTCTTTGTTTTTGAACTTTTTTTAGTTAATATGTGGCTTTTAAAAGCTTTAGATCTTTTAAGCTTTCCACTTCCTGTTTTCTTAAATCTTTTTGCTGCGCCTCTATGTGTTTTCATTTTTGGCATTGTAATTTCCTCCTTTCAATTCTGCACTTTTAATATCAACTAAGCTTTTTTAGGACCTAATATCATTGTCATATTTCTTCCTTCAAGCTTGGGTTGTTTTTCAACAACACACACATCTTCTACTTTTGACAAAAAAGTTTTAAGTATTTGTTTACCTTTGTAAGAATAATCAGCTTCTCTTCCTCTGAATCTTACAGTAACTTTAACTTTATTTTCAGCTAATAAAAATTTTCTTGTTCTATTAGCTTTTATTTCTATGTCATGTTCTTCAATAGTTGCACTCATTCTAGTTTCTTTAACATTAATAACCTTTTGCTTTTTCTTAGCTTCTTTAACCTTTTTAGTCTGCTCATACAAAAACTTTCCATAGTCCATTATTCTACAAACAGGTGGCTTTGCTGTTGGTGATATTAATACTAAGTCTAACTCTTTTTCTTCAGCAATTTTCAAAGCATCTCTTGAACTCATAAGGCCAAGTTGCTCTCCATCATCTGCCATAACTCTTATTTCTCTTTCTCTTATTTGTTCGTTAATAAGACAATCTTTTTTAATATTGATTCACCTCCGAATTAATATACAACTTTTTACAATTATATAGTTTACTATTCTATTAAATAAAAAAAGAACGGCTGTAAGCCGTTCTTTATTATACATTACAATTAATATCCAAACACAAACCAATACATAATAACATTTGTGTTTTTATAATAATGTATAACCTTACTAGCCATGCTGTAAGGTGAGAAACAGCTTAGTTTCTACTTAACACACATAATATTTTACTATTAATGTTTTACATTGTCAATAGTTTATTGTAAATTATTTATTTTTTCTTCAACTTCTTTAACTATCTTTTCACTAAAAGCTTCTAAACTCATTGAACCTAAATCTCCATCTTTTCTACTTCTTACAGCTATAGTTTTTTCATTCATTTCTTTATCTCCAAGAACTAGCATATATGGTATCTTTTGAAGTTGAGCTTCTCTTATTTTATATCCTATCTTTTCATTTCTTAAGTCTAATTCAACTCTTATTCCCTTTTCTTGAAGATTTTTTTGTATTTCAACAGCATATTCTTGTTGATTATCTGTAATGTTCATAATTTTAACCTGTACAGGTGCAAGCCATGTTGGGAAAGCTCCTGCATAATGTTCTGTAAGAATACCTATAAATCTTTCAATACTTCCAAATATAACCCTGTGAGCCATTACAGGTCTATGTTTTTCTCCGTCAGCTCCAACATAAGCTAAGTCAAATCTTTCTGGCATTTGTAAATCAAGTTGAACTGTTCCACACTGCCATGTTCTTCCTATACAATCCTTAAGATGGAAATCTATCTTAGGACCATAGAACGCACCATCACCTTCATTTACTTTATATTGAATTCCACCTGCATTTAATGCTTCTATAAGTCCATTTGTAGCTACTTCCCATTCTTCATCGCTTCCCATTGAATCTTCTGGTCTAGTTGAAAGTTCTACAAAATAATCAAATCCGAATAACTTATAAAAATCATCTATCATTTTTATTACGCCTAGTATTTCAGATTTTATTTGTTCTTTAGTCATGAATATATGAGCATCATCTTGAGTGAAACATCTTACTCTCATAAGTCCATGAAGTGCTCCTGAATATTCATGTCTGTGTACAAGTCCTAATTCTCCCAATCTAATTGGTAATTCTCTATATGAATGTAATGTACTCTTATATGCTAAAATTCCACCTGGACAGTTCATTGGCTTTATAGCATAATTTTCATTATCAATTTTTGTGAAATACATGTTTTCTTTATAATGATCCCAATGTCCTGATTGGTGCCACAATGCTTCATTCAAAATTATTGGAGTTTTAATTTCCCCATATCCAGCTTTCTTGTGTTCATCTCTCCAAAAATCTTCTAAAATATTTCTTATTACCATTCCTTTTGGATAGAAAAATGGGAATCCAGGTCCTTCTTCTTTTATATCATATAATCCTAATTCTCTTCCTATCTTTCTATGGTCTCTTTTCTTAGCTTCTTCTAACATATGGATATAGTTTTCTAACTCATCCTTCTTTGTAAAAGCTGTTCCATATATTCTTTGAAGCATTTTATTGTTTTCATTTCCTCTCCAGTAAGCACCTGCTACTGAAAGTAATTTAAATGCTTTAACCTCTTTTGTTGAAGGCACATGAGGTCCAGCACAAAGATCCACAAAATCTCCTTGCTTATAAAAAGATATTACAGCATCCTCTGGTAAATCTTCTATAAGTTCAACTTTGTAATCTTCATTTCTTTCTTTCATAAATTTAATAGCTTCTTCTCTTGGAAGTTCAAATCTTTCTAATTGAATATTTTCTTTTACTATCTTTTTCATTTCCTTTTCTATATCAGAAAGCATTTCTGGAGTAAATGAAAAATTCGAATCAAAATCATAGTAAAATCCATTTTCAATAGCAGGTCCTATAGCAAGTTTAACCTCTGGATATAGTCTTCTAACTGCTTGAGCAAGTATATGAGAACCTGTATGTCTTAATATCCATCTACCATCAGCATCCTCAAATGTTAATATTTCTAAATTACAATCCTCATTAACTTCTGCCATTAACTCTACAGTTTCTCCATTTATTTTTGCACCCAATGCTTTTTTTCTTAGTGATGGACTAATACTAAATGCTATCTCACTAACTTTAATTCCTTTTTCAAATTCTAAAACTTTCCCATCTTTTAATGTTACTTTAATCATTTATTTTTCCTCCTTTTTACTATATATAGAATATTTTAGTTTTTTTAAAATTAATGTAATTTTAAATTAAAGCAAAAAAAATAAAACTCCTCCCAATATGGGACGAGTTTTATCGCGGTTCCACCCAAATTAACAACAAGATAAAACACATACTCTCATCGTTCTCTCAGTAGCTTTAACGTAGCTAACGGAAAATATCTACTTAAAATTCAATACTCAACTCAAAGGTGGTTTTCAATGGCTCTTGCACAGGAAACTTTTCAGCTAAGATGTTTCCCTCTCTTTGAACAGAAATCTATTTACTCTTCCTTTTCACAGTTTTTAAAATATTCTTTTTATAAATTATATTCTTTATATCATTTCCTGTCAATACTTTTTTTTACATTAAATTTTTACAGTAGTTTTTATTTTTTTACACATTTTACAATCATCACAAAAGCTAACTTTATCTTCAAATACTTTTTTTATAGTATTAATAATTTCTTTATTTATACAATTGTTCCTACAATGAATTATGATTTTTTGTGGACAATAAGTTATAAGTCCACTGATTATTAAATCCTCAATACTTACTGCTCCATTATATTTAGCATCAGATAAATCACTCAGTATCTCTTTCATTATATCATTACCGTCTTTATCTTGTATCAAATATCTGCTATCCTGTTGAATTATTATATTAATTTCTTCTATTTTACTTTCTTGGACATCAACAAAATATTTCAATAACTTTATAAACTCATCATACTCTTTCTCAATCATATATTTTTCTACAACTTTACTAACAATCCCCTCTAAATCAGCTGTTAGTTCTTTCATTCTAAAGGTAATAAATCCTTCTATATTTATTTCATTATTTTCCTCAATACATTTTTTTATTTTGTTAATAATATTGTTTTTTTTATTTATGTAATAAATCATGTCATCATCAAATTCAACTTCTTCATTTCTAAGTATTTTTAAACTTTTAGCTACAATATCACTCATTTCTTCATACTTCAGGAAAAAATAAGTATCATTTAAAAATTTTTGAATTTCATCATAACAAAATTCATTTATAACGACCTTATATAAAATACTTGCTATATACAAATTAAATTTATTTATAATTTTATTATCTATTTCATCATCACAAAATATTTTAATGAAGTGAATTTTTTCATTTATACTTTCTGAAATTCCAATAAACACATTTTTTTCTTCAAAATGTCTCTTTACTTCGTTTAATTCATTAACTATATCTTCTTTTTCATCTTCATATACAACAGTTAGTAGTATCACGCACTTTTCACTCCTTCTTGAAAATAGTATGTGTTTAAAATAAATGTATATACCATGTATTATTAAAATTTATAGTTCCTATATTTTTTCAAAGCATATCATTTATGATATATTTTTATCATGTCATAACTATATTACAGAAAGGTTGATTCAGTTGAAAAAAATAATTTTGGATTATAGAACTTCGGATGAAGAAAAAGAAAATTTACTAATGTTAGGATATAATATTTTATTATGTCCACCTTCTGAACAATTATATAATGCAGTATGTGGTCATCCCGATATGCTCATACATATTCTTAACAAAGAAAATGTAGTTGTTCACAGAGACATGCCTAAAGAATTTACAACTAATTTATCTAAACTTAATATTAATATAATGTACTCTAATTCATCTTTAACCACCTCATATCCTTCAAATATAATTTTAAATGCTGTTAATACTGATAACTATTTTATTCATTATTTAAAGTACACAGATAAAACTCTTTTAAACCTTGTTGAAAAGAACAAAAAGTTAATAAATGTAAAACAAGGGTATACTAAATGTTCTACTGCAGTAATAACTTCTTCTGCAATTATTACAAGCGATAAAGGAATAGCTAAATCTCTTTTCAAAGAAAACATAGATGTTCTTCTTTTACCACCTGGTGATATTGAACTTCCAGGATTAAATTATGGATTTATAGGTGGATGCTGTGGTCTAATAGAGGATAACGTCTTGGCTTTCTTTGGTCATTTAGATTATTATGATTATAAAGACAAAGTTTTAAAATTTCTTAAAAAACATAAAGTCGAGCCCATATTTTTAAGAAAAGGGAAACTTATTGATAGAGGAAGCATACTGACATTAGGAATATAGTTCATCATTCCACTGAATTTAGTCGTGCTAGTGCACTAAATTTAGCCACTTTATTGAACCCCAGTTGCTTAATTTAGTTTTTTAAAAAAGAGATAAAGTTTTCAAAACTTTATCTCTTACTATTCTATTCCACTTCACACAAATGACAAGCAACAAAGTGACCTTTTTTCACTTCTCTAAGCTCAGGTCTTTGTTGATTACAAATGGATTTAGCATATTTACATCTTGCTACAAATTTACATCCTGGTTTTGGATTTATTGGACTAGGCACTTCGCCTTCCAACATAATTCTACTTTTACGCTTCTCTATATCCGGATCTGGTACAGGGATAGCCGAAAGCAGCGCTTTAGTATATGGATGAAGTGGATTATCATATAGTTCTCCACTTGCTGCAAGTTCAACCATATTTCCTAGATACATAACCCCAACTCTATCAGATATATGTTTAACCATTGAAAGATCATGAGCAATAAATAAGTATGTTAAACCTAGTTTTTCCTGTAAATCAATAAGTAAATTTACAACTTGCGCTTGAATAGATACATCTAGTGCTGATATAGGCTCATCACACACAATAAATTCCGGTTCCACTGCTAATGCTCTAGCTATACCTATTCTTTGTCTTTGACCTCCTGAAAATTCATGTGGAAATCTAGAAGCATGTTCTTTGTTAAGTCCAACTAGTTCTAATAACTTATAAATTTTTTCTGTTCTTTCCTTACCAGTATATAATCCATGAATATCCATACCTTCTGATACTATATCACCTACAGTCATTCTTGGATTTAGTGAAGCATAAGGATCTTGAAATATTATTTGAGCTTTTTTAGTAAACTCTTTTTTGTCTTTACCTTTTAGTTTATGTATATCTGTTCCTTCAAATAAAACTTCACCGTCAGTTGCAGAATACAACCCTAAGACAGTCCTGCCACAAGTAGTTTTTCCGCACCCAGATTCTCCTACTAATCCAAGGGTTTCTCCTTTTTTTATACTAAAACTAACATCATCAACTGCTTTTAGCAATGCGTTTTTTCCTACTTTAAAATGTTTTTTTAGATTTTTCACTTCAATCAAAATTTCATTATTTAAGTTATCTTTATTCATTAGAAGAAACACCTCCTATTCCTTTTGGAACTTCGACCTTTGGTGCTAAAGGATGCTGAAGCCAACATCTAACTTTATGATTATCTGTTATGTCTGTCAATTCTGGCATCTTTTCCTTACAAATTTCCATACAATAATCGCATCTTGAAGCAAAAGGACATCCTACAGGAGGCTTTATCAAGTCAGGTGGTGTTCCTTTAAGCGAATATAATGTATCTTTATTTTTTGTTTCTAGTTTTGGAACAGATTGCAACAGCGCCCATGTATATGGATGCTTCGGTTGATAGAATATTTCATCAGTAGTTCCTCTTTCTATAATTTGCCCTGCATACATAACCTGTATCTTATGAGCTATACTAGCAACTACACCTAAATCATGAGTAATCATTATAACAGCTGTACCTAATTTTTTCTGCAAATCATTTATTAAATCCAAAATCTGAGCTTGAATTGTAACATCTAAAGCTGTTGTAGGTTCATCTGCTATAAGTATTTTAGGATTACAAGCAAGCGCTATAGCTATCATTACTCTTTGTCTCATACCTCCTGAAAATTCATGAGGATATTGATCAACTCTCTTTTCAGCATTAGGTATATTAACTAATTTTAAAATTTCCACAGCTTCTTTAAGTGCCTCTTTTTTATCCATTCCTCTATGTATCATCAGACTTTCAGCTATTTGATTTCCTGCTTTCATAGTAGGGTTAAGAGAAGTCATTGGATCTTGGAAAATCATACTGATTTCCCCACCTCTTATACCTCTCATTTCTTTGTCAGACATTTTTACAATGTCTTTTCCCTGAAATAATATTTGTGAACCTTCTTTTATTTCACCTGGCGGCATTTTTATAAGCCTCATAATACTTTTTGATGTAACAGTCTTTCCACATCCTGATTCTCCAACTATAGCTAAAGTTTCTCCCTTATCTAAATCAAAACTTACTCCTCTAACTGATTGCACTTCACCAGCATAAGTATGGAAAGAAACTCTTAAATTCTTTACTTCTAACATTTTTGTCATTTTGCATACCTCCTTTACTGACGAAGCTTTGGATCAAGAGCATCTCTTAGTCCATCCCCTAGTAAATTAAACGCCAACATAGTTATACATATTGCTATCCCTGGGAATATTAATTCATGAGGATAAAAATCCATTACAGCCTGTCCAAATGAACACATTGCACCCCAGCTTGTTTTTGGAGGTTGTATACCAAGACCTATAAAACTCAAAAACGCTTCAGAAAATATAAACGCTGGAATGTCAAAAGTCATGTATACTATAATTATACCTATAGTATTTGGTATTAAATGTCTTAATATTATTCTACTAGAACTAGCACCTAACGCTTGTGCTGCTAAAACATATTCAGACTGTTTAAGCTGCATAACTTGTCCTCTTACCATACGTGCCATTCCCGTCCATCCTGTTAAACATAACGCTAGTAGCAAAGAGGCCATTCCTTGTCCAAGTACTACTGACATTACTATTACAACTATCATATAAGGAATACTTATTAGCACTTCAACTATTCTCATCATAACATCATCTACTCTGCCGCCAAAATATCCACTAACACCACCATATACACATCCAACAATAACCTCTATCAATGTTCCTACAATTCCTATTGCAATGGATACTCTACCACCAATCCAAAGTCTTGAGAACAAATCTCTTCCTAGATTATCTGTACCAAACCAAAATTCTAAATTAGGTTTTAAATTTGCTATATCCACATTTTGTTCAGTATATGGATGTTTGGTAATATATGGTCCTATAATGCACATTACTATAAGTGCAACTAACAGCCACATTGAAAACATAGCTATCTTATTTTGCTTTAACCTTCGCCAAGCATCCTGCCAATATGTCATATTAGGTCTGACAATTGCCTCAGAATCTTGGTTATTACAACCTATTATCTGAAATTTGTCCTTATTTAGCTCTACCATGCTTTTATTATACCCTCCTATCTCTTTTCACCTGTTAATCTTATTCTTGGATCCACTACTGAATACATTATGTCAACTATTAACAATGATATAATATACAAACTAGAATAAAATACAGTAAGTCCCATAATAATATTATAATCATTTGTAACTATGGCATCTATCATAGAGTTACCAAGCCCTGGTATAGAAAATATTCTTTCTATAACTAGCGATCCCACTAAGATAGCTGCAATTTGAGGTCCAAGAATTGTTATTATAGGTATAATCGCATTTCTTATAACATGTTTCCAAGCAATTGCTATTTTGGAAACTCCTTTAGCTTCAGCTGTTAAAATATAATCCTGCCCTATAACATCTAGCACAGACGTTCTCATATATCTTGCATATGTAGCTATACTACTAAAACATAGCGCAATAGTAGGTAAAATTGTATATCTAATTCCTGATAAAAATTCTCCTTTATTGTACCATCCCGCAATAGGTAAATCTAATTTACCTCCAAGTCCTTTTTGAAGTAATGCCGCAAGAACAAAACTAGGTATTGATACTCCTAGAATAGCTAATATCATTACCACATAATCAACATTGGTATTTCTTCTAAACGCAGCTATTATTCCTAAAATCACTCCTATAACAAGTCCAATTAAAATGGCTTGCATCCCTAACCTTGCTGAATTAGGAAATTTATCCTTTATTATATCTCCAACAGAAAACCCTGGAGTTACAAAAGAATCCCCCAAATCACCTTTAACTAAATTTTTTAAATACACTACATATCTTTGAGAAATAGGCTTATCCAAATTATACTTTGATTTTATAATTTCTCTCATTTCAGGTGGTAATTTAGCTGCCTGTGTTGATATAGGATCTCCCGGCATACTATTCATCAAGAAAAAAGTAGCCGTAACAACCACCCATAATGTTAATATCATATATACGATTCTTTTTAGAATATATTTTACCATAATGTTCCTCCTTTCCATACATATAATACTGCAACAGAGAATACTCTGTTGCAGTATTATTCACAATATTAAATTCATTTTCTTACAATTTTAATATGTATATTATCTGAATATGTTAAATTAATAAACAAATACTACAACAGGACAAACCTGTTGTAGTTATGGTTTCTCTTTATTTATATTTTCTATTTTGCTTCAGTTGAAGTCCATTTAAATTCATACATTGGACCAAATGAAGGGAATTGCAATTCTTTAATATTATTTTGTGAAGCATATCTCTTATCTTTGTAGAATACAGGTGCAATACCAGCATCTTCAACTATAAGAACTTTTTCAGCTTGTTTAAATAATTCCATTCTCTTAGCATTATCTGTTTCATTATTTATTTTTTCTACAATAGCTTCATATTTTGGACCATTGTATTTACCATAGTTATTTCCATTATCCTTTTGGAATAAACCTATGAATGAAATTGGGTCATCAAAATCTGCTCCCCAACCTGACATAGCAATTTCAAAATTACCAGTTTGTAATTTATTTATAGAGTCAGAAAAACTAGCTGCTGAATCAAGCTTAATATTTACTCCTAATTTAGATTGCCATTGATTTTGGAAGAACTCTGCACTTTGTCTATTAAAAGCATCGTTATTCTGTGGCAAATATCTTATAGTATATTTAGATGGATCAGATTCTAATCCAAGTTCTTTTAATCCTTCTTTAAATAAAGCTTTTAAATTCCTATTTTCTGCTAAAACTGGAGTTAATGGTTCTTTAACATTATCTCTAAATTTTGTATTTGCATCACCACATGATAAGCCTGTTGGCACTAATCCAGTAGCAACAAATCCTCTTTTATAAATCTTATTTACATATGCTTCTCTATCTATCGCTAATGAAAGTGCTAATCTTATTTTTGCATTAGTAAGTAACTTATTTTTTCCTGTTTGATTCATTTCCATATAGAAAGCACTTGGCATTACTTCTTCTAGATATTTACATTTTTGTGCTTGTCCATCATCTTTAAGTTTTTGTGCATATTCACCAGTTGCAGGTATTGCATCTAACTCTTTGCTACTAAACATTTGATACTTAGTAGATAACTCTTTTGTAACAACTAAGTTAACTGAATCAAGTTTAACATTATCTTTATCCCAATATTTGTCATTTTTCTTTAATATTGTTTTTGCACCTTTTTGCCATTCGCTTATTGCAAATGGTCCATTGAATACCATTTTACTAATATCAGTACCATATTTATCACCTTGTGTTTCAACAATATCTTTTCTTAATGGTGAAAGTACTGGGAATGCTGTCATTTGTAAGAAATAAGGCATTGGTTGTACAAGTGTAACTTGGAATGTCTTTTCATCTAAAGCCTTTATTCCTAAATCTTCTGTTTTTGCTTGTCCCTTATAATACTTAGAAGCATTTTTTACTCCCATTAGGAAAAATGCATATGTTGCCTTTGTATTTGGATTTAAAAGTCTTTTCCAAGCATATTCATAATCTTGAGCTGTTACAGGTTTTCCATCTGACCATGTATTATCTCTTAAAGTAAAAGTATAAACCTTTCCATCATCAGAAATTTTCCATTCCTTTGCCCCAGCTGGTTCTGGTTTGTCACTGTTTGATCTTGCTAATCCTTCAAAGCAGGCATTAATTGTGGTAAATGATGCCATATCAGAGCCTAATGAAGAATCTAATGTTTTTGTAACTGGTACATCTAAACTTATATTATTTCCTTTTACCTTTTTGCTTCCGCAACCAGCTAGTACTGTAGTCAATACTAATGCAGTTGCCAAAATTGAAGCTAGTATTTTTCTCCTTTTCACTTATATTCCCCCTTAATTATGTATTTTTAGTTTAAATTATTATTATTCAAATATTATTAAAATAATAAAGTATACGATTTCTAAGCTATTATGTATCATTAAGTATTTTTTTAATACACAATACTTTGCAAAAAAATAAAACTTTTGACTTTTTTGCATCCAATCACTGCATATTAATTCAAACTATGAAATTAATCGTTCATTGTTAATTCTTTAATTTTTCTACTTTTTTTTTACCATATTAGCATGTCCGTCAATTATTGTCAAATATTTTACTTATAAATACCAATTTTCGAAACCATAATTCTTCTAAAATTGCACTTATTTAACGCACTTTCGTCTGAAATTTGCAAGTTTAGCATCACTCATCTTTCAGCAACTCACCGATTTGTTCATTAGTAAATTCATAAGCTTTATTACAAAAATGACATTTTATCTCTTCTGTTTTTCCTTCTTTATAAATTTTTTCTAATTCCTTTTTACCTATACTAATAAGAGCTCTTTCTACTTTTTCTCTTGAACAATCACATTCATATCTAGGTTCTATCTGATCTAAAATCTTTAATTCCATGTCATCAAATAAAAACTTCACCATATCTTCAATATTTTTACCTGTAGATAAGTATTTAGTAATTGAACCCAAATCTTGCAGTCTATACATTATTAAGTCCGCAAGCATTTCATCTGCTCCTGGCATCATTTGTATTATAAGTCCACCCGCATGCTTAACACTTAAATCTGTATCTACTAGAACACCCAATCCTACTGCTGTTGGTATTTGTTCTGAAGTTGTAAAATAATATGCTAAGTCATCGCCTATTTCTCCTGTATATATGGGAACTTGACCAACATATGGTTCTCTAAGACCCATATCTCTTATCACCAACAGACTTCCTTCTTTTCCAATAGCTCCACCTACATCTAGTTTTCCTAATTTATTTAATGGTAAATCTACTGATGGATTTCCTATATACCCTTTGACATGTGCATCAGCATAGGAAGTAACTGTAATTCCATTCACTGGACCTCCACCTGATATTTTTAATGTAACAACATCTTTTTCAGATTTCAGCATAGCACCCATCAAACTTCCTGCTGTAAGCATTCTCCCAAAAGCCGCTGCTGCTGTAGCTGCACAATTATGTATTTTAACACCTTTATTTACCAAATCAGTAGTATCTGCTGCCAATATTCTTACCTGACCATCTTTTGCTATTGCTCTTATTAATTTATCGCTCATTTTATCTCCCCCTAACTTATTTTTTTAATACATATACTATTCTTTCAGTATTACTACTGATTTTTTTTGTTTGATAGTTATCCATTTTCTTTAAAATACTGAATCCTATCTTTGCTAAAAGTTCATCTAAAAATTCAGTTCTATAAGCTCTTTCTACATGTTCTTCATCAAATCTTCTGTATAGACCTTCCTCTTTAACAAAAAAAGTAAGATACATATTAACAATTTCATTTTCCAATACATTTTCCCATATGTACACAGTTTCATCATCATCATAATTATAAATATTATTACCCAAAATTTGTGTCAACTTATAGTAAGAATTTATATCAAAAACAAACACTCCATCATTTTTTAAATGCTCATATACTCGTATAAAGTACTTATTTAAGTCTTCTTCATCCAATATGTAATTAGTTGAATCTAATACACAAGTTATTAAATCAAACTTATTATGTAGTTCTAAACCACTCATATCTTGACATATAAATTTAGCTTTTATATCTTTTTCTCTCAATTTTTGCTCAGCTTCAGTAAGCATTTCGCAAGACATATCAACAGCCCATGTATTTTGAAATTTTTGGGCCACCTCTCTCGTTATATTCCCAGTTCCACAAGCTAAATCTAAATAATCTTTTTTTTGAATGTTATACTCATCACATATTTTCAATACAGTCTCTGCATATTTCTTATAATCTATATCTCCATAAATCAACCTATCATAAATTTTAGCAAAATCCTTATAGCAACTCACACTTTCACCCCCTTTTTAATAATATATAATGTAAGAATATTATTTAGCAACATTCTACTTTTCTGCAACATTATATATTTTATAATAAAAAATCAACCGAAACAATAAGTTTATTATTTATTTTAATTTATCATCATTTCTATCAATACTTTGTATGATATCATTTTTAGGTATGTTAAGTTCTCGTTTTCTTTTAGTCATTACTCCTCCAATTCTTCCTGTTTCTTCAGCTGTTAATCCTCCCCATCCAAATTCATCAATCTTATCATTTAATCCTAATTCTTTCGCTATTTCATATTTCATTTTTTCTCTTAATCTCTCCAATTCACTTAATTCTTTATTAGCTTTTATCTTTGCTTTTATAACTTTTTTCAAAGGAGTTTTACCCATGCTTATCCTCTCCTCACAATTATATATGTAATAATCATATGTTACTCATATATGGTTATTTTTATTCTTCTAAATAGTTATTATTGTTTCCAATAATAATATAAGCAATACTAAAAAAAATGCATATTATAATTATAGATATATAAAAATTGTAAACCTCTTATATATTTTCAAAAAAAGTTTGTGTTTTCAACGCCATACGATATATAATTATATAGAATATATATTTGAAATTTGAATTGTAGAAATTAAAATAAATTAATTTTTAGGGGGCATTATTATGAAATATAATGTAGCTGTAGTAGGAGCTACTGGAATGGTAGGAAACAAATTTTTAGAAATACTGGAGGAAAGAAATTTCCCAATCAAAAATCTTTATTTGTTCGCATCTAAACGTTCTGCTGGAAAAAACCTTACCTTTAAAGGTAAAGATTTTATAGTAGAAGAACTAAAGGAAGAAAACATAAAAAATAAGGAAATTGATTTTGCTTTATTTTCTGCTGGCGGAAGTGTTAGTTTACAGTACGCTCCAATATTCTCTAATTACGGAATTACTGTTATTGATAACAGTAGCGCATGGAGAATGGATCCAAGTATTCCTCTAGTTGTACCAGAAGTTAATCCTGAAGATATCAATTGGAACAAAGGCATAATTGCCAATCCTAATTGTTCTACAATTCAAGCAGTAGTGGCTTTAAAACCTTTATACGAAAAATATGGAATCAAAAGAATTGTATATTCTACTTATCAAGCAGTTTCCGGTGCTGGAATGGGCGGCTTTTCTGATTTAAAAGAAGGATATAACGGCACAGCTCCAAATAAATTTCCTTATCCTATAGCTGGAAACATACTTCCTCACATAGATGTATTTACAGATAACGGATACACTAAAGAGGAAATAAAAATGATAAATGAAACACAAAAAATATTACACAATGACGATTTAAGAATAACCGCAACTACAGCAAGAGTTCCAGTATTTTATGGACACAGCGAAAGTATAAATGTAGAATTAGAAAAACCTTTTGATTTAAAAGATATTTTTGAATTATACAATGATGCGGAGAACATTATCTTGAAAGATGATATCGAAAATTTAGTATATCCTATGCCTATAGATTGTGAAGGACATGATCAAGTGTTTATAGGAAGAATACGACGCGATTTCAGTATAGAAAATGGATTGAATCTTTGGGTAGTAGCTGATAATATTAGAAAAGGAGCCGCTACTAACGCTGTTCAAATAGCAGAATATATAATTAATCAAAATAAGTAATTCGAGGAGGATTTATAATGAGTTTATTTACAGGGTCTGGAGTTGCTATTGTTACTCCTTTTAAAAACGACAAAGTTGATTTTAAAAAATTAGAAGAACTTTTAGAATGGCATGTTGAATCTGGTACAGACGCAATAATAATATGTGGAACTACAGGTGAAGCTTCTACTATGTCAGAATCTGAAAAAAAAGAAGTTATTAAATTTACTGTTGATGTTATAAATAAGAGAATTCCTGTAATTGCCGGAACAGGAAGTAATAATACCATAGCTGCAGTTAGTATGAGTAAATGGGCTGAAAGTATTGGAGTTGATGGACTTTTAGTAATAACTCCTTACTATAATAAAACAACTCAAAAAGGAATTGTTAAACATTTCGAAACAATAAATGATAGTGTTAATACTCCAATTATAGTATATAATGTTCCCGGAAGAACAGGTCTTAATATACAACCTTCAACGCTTTTAAAATTATGTACTCTAAAAAACATTGTAGCAATTAAAGAAGCTAGTGGTGATATTAGCCAAATAGCTAAAATGAAAGCACTATGCAAAAATGAAATTGATATATATTCAGGAAATGATGACCAAATCATTCCTATATTATCACTTGGAGGCATAGGTGTAATTTCTGTCGCAGCAAATCTATTTCCAAAAGATGTCCATGATATGTGCGAATTATACATGAACGGTAAGCATGCTGAAGCATTAGAACTACAACTAAGAATGCTACCTTTAATAAATAGTTTATTTATTGAAACTAATCCAATCCCAGTTAAAACAGCTATGAATTTATCCAAAATGGAAGTAGGAAATCTTAGACTTCCTTTATGTGAGATGGATGAAAATAATCTAAAAATATTAGCTGATGAATTGAAAAAGCATATTCAAATTAAGGGGGAATAGAATTAAATGGTGAAAATTTTGCTTAGTGGTTGCTGTGGTAGAATGGGAAAAGTTATCTCTGAGTGTATATCAAATTTCCCAAACTTAACTATTACAGCTGGTATTGATAAATATGTTGACTCTTCTTTAGAGTATCCTGTTTTTAAAAATATAGAGGAATGCACTTTAGACATAGACGTAATTCTTGATTTTTCGAATCCAGCTACCTTAAACTCTTTAACAAAATATGCTAAAATCAAAAATACACCTCTTGTTCTGTGTACTACTGGTTATTCTGAACAACAGCTTGAAGATATTAAAAACGCAAGCAACGAAATACCTATGTTTCGTTCAGCAAACATGTCAATTGGAATAAACGTTATAAATAATATATTAAAAAAAGTAAGTGCAATGCTTTATGATAATTATGATATAGAACTAGTTGAAAAACATCATAATCAAAAGTTAGATTCACCTAGTGGTACCGCCTTATTACTTGCAAATACAATAAAAGAATCTATTCCACACGAAACCGTGTTTAATAAAGGAAGAGACGGTATAGGCAAAAGACCTCATAACGAAATTGGTATTCACGCAATACGTGGAGGAAGTATAGTTGGAGAACATGAAGTAATTTTTGCTGGTCAAAGCGAAATTATTGAACTAAAACATACTGCTCTATCAAGAGAAGTTTTTGCAGTAGGTGCTCTTAAAGCATGTGAATTTATGTATGGTAAAACAGAAGGTATGTATTCCATGGATAATGTAATTAATGATTAAAAAAAGTGATTTGCCAGTTGGCAAATCACTTTTTCATTTTATTTTACAGCTTCAATATACGTATTATCAAAGAGTACAAATCCAAGTGGTGATTTTTGAAGTTCTTTTATGTTATTATTCAAACATATTACATCTGTATAGTAATAAATCGGAATTATAGGCATCTCTGACATCAAAATATTTTCTGCTTTTGTTAAATATTCCATTCTCTTAGCTGCATCTATTTCAGATTTAGCAGCCTTGATAAGCTTATCATATTCTGGATTGCTATATCCTGCATCATTATTTCCTCCACCTGTTACCCACATATCAAGGAACGTCATAGGATCAACATAATCTCCAACCCATCCATGTCTTGCTATTTCATAGTTTTTACTAGTTCTTGTTTTTTGGAATACTTTCCATTCTTGATTTTTAAGTTCAATATTAATTCCTAAATTCTTTCTCCACATATCCTGCACTGCTTGTGCTACGTTTTGATGCCCTTCATTTGTATTGTACATTATCGTTAATGTAGGGAAACCTTTACCATCTGGATATCCAGCCTCAGCTAAAAGTTTTTTAGCCTCTTCCACATCTCCTTCAGCCTTAAAGTAATCTTTTTCTTTAAAATCTTTACCATCCTCTTTTGGTATACCATTGGGTACATATGATGTAGCAGGCAATTGACCACCTTTAGTTACATTTTCAACAATTTGTGTTCTATTAATAGCTAACGCCAATGCCTTTCTTATTTTAGTATCCTTTAATACCTTTGCCTCAGGATTAACATTTTCTAAATTATCCGAAACATTTAAACAGTAAAAATATGTTCCTAGGTTTGGATAAATCTTAGCAATTCCATCCTCTAACAATTTAGGTATTTCTTGTGCAGGCGGTTGTTTAATATAGTCTAATTGACCAGCTTTAAATGCCGCCAAAGCACTTGTTTCATTTTCTATCATTTTGTATTCAATTTTTTCTAATTTGATGCTATCCTTATTCCAATACTGATCATTCTTAACAAAAGTTATTGTATCTTTAGGTTTCCATTCTTTCATTTTGAATGCTCCATTGGAAATATATGTTTCTGGTTTTCTTGCCCACCCTTGAGGGTCTTTAGACACCATATCTTCTCTTACAGGCGCATAAGTTGGGAAAGCTAAAAGAGGTAAGAAATATGCAGTTGGATTTTCAAGAGTTACCTCCAAAGTATAATCATCCTTTGCTTTTACTCCAACGTCATCAGCACTTGCATTTCCAGCATTATACTTTTCTCCATTCTTTAAGTAATACATTTGATACGCATATTCAGATGCAGTTTCTGGTTTCAATGCTCTTTTCCAAGCATATTCAAAATCTTGAGCTTTCACATCTTTTTCATCTGACCATTTAGCATCTTTTCTAAGATGAAAAGTATATGTAAGTCCATTTTCTGATATATCCCATTTTTCTGCAACACCTGGTATAGCCTTATCATTTTTATCCAACCTAGTTAAACCTTCAAAAGAATTTACAATTATTGTACCACCATTCACTCCAGTATTTAAAGCAGGATCTATAGTTTTAGGTTCAGAGTTTATGTTGAATTTTATAACTTGTTCACTCGTTGCCCCTTTTTCTTTACCTGCACATCCTGCAAATAACGATACACTTATAGCAAGTGTAAGAGCAATTGCTCCACCCCTTGCTAATTTTCTTTTTAACATTGCTTTTATGCCCCCTTCTTATTATTCTTCATATTTAGTTTTGCATTAAAGCACGTTAAATAAACATGTTAAATGGTGGTAATTTACACATTAATTCAAAGGAGATGGCATGCCGCACAATGACCTCCGCCTAAGTCTTTTAATTTTGGTTCTACCTCTGAACAAATAGGCTTAGCATATCTACATCTATTTTTAAACCTACATCCTGGAGGTGGATCTATCGGTGATGGAATATCGCCTTCCAATACTATTCTCTGTTTTTCATCAGCTTCATCTGGATCAGGTATAGGTATTGCAGATAACAACGCTTGAGTATATGGATGTAGCGGATTACTATACAACTCGTTACTTTCCCCAACTTCAACCATTTTACCTAAATACATAACCCCAATTCTATTAGATATATGCTTAACCATAGATAAATCATGAGCAATAAACAAATATGTCAATCCTAGCTCGTCTTGCAACTCTTCAAGCATATTTACTACTTGAGCTTGAATAGAAACATCTAATGCCGAAATAGGTTCATCACATATTATGAATTCAGGTTCTACCGCAAGAGCTCTTGCTATACCAACTCTCTGTCTTTGTCCACCTGAAAATTCATGTGGATATCTATTAGCATGTTCGCTACTTAATCCTACTCTATTCAATAAGTAACGAATTCTTTCTTCTCTTTCTTTTCCTTTCATTAGATCATGAATATCTATAGCTTCACCTATGATATCTCCAACCGTCATTCTAGAATTTAAAGAAGCATATGGATCTTGAAATATCATCTGCATCTTTCTTCTATATTCTTGCATTTGTTTAGGCGTATACTTAGCTATATCTGTACCATTATATATAATCTTACCCTCAGTAGGCTCATATAACTTTATAATAGTTCTACCTGTTGTGGTTTTTCCGCAACCCGATTCTCCAACAAGCCCTAAAGTTTCTCCTTTATTTATTGTAAAGGAAACATCATCTACAGCCTTTACATTTCCTACTATTTTATTAAAAAGCCCCTTTTTAACAGGAAAATATTTTTTTAAATTTTTAATTTCAACAAGTACTTTATTGTCACTCATTACTCAATGCTCCTTTCTACTTTTGGCGCATCAGGATGATTAAGCCAACATCTTGATTTATGCTCATCATGTAGTTCAAATAAAGGTGGCATTTTTTCCATACATATTTTCATTGCATGTTCACACCTTTCTGCAAAAGGACATCCTGTTGGCGGCTTTAATAAATCAGGTGGCTGACCAGCAATAGGTTTTAATTTTTCTTTTATAAGTGTATTAGGATTTGGTATACTTCTTAACAATCCCCATGTATATGGATGTCTTGAATTGTAAAATATGTCTCTAGTACTTCCTGTTTCTACTATAACCCCACCATACATTACATTAATTCTACTGCAAACATCAGCAACAACTCCTAAATCATGAGTTATCAATATAATTGAAGTATTTAGCTTATCCTTAAGCTCCTTCATAAGTTCTAATATTTGCGCTTGTATAGTAACATCTAACGCTGTAGTAGGTTCATCTGCTATTAATAGTTTAGGATCACAAGCTAATGCCATAGCTATCATCACTCTTTGTCTCATTCCACCTGAAAACTCATGTGGATACTGCTTCATTCTCGCCTCTGGATCAGGCATACCCACTAAATTTAACATTTCTATAGATTTTTTTCTAGCTTCTTCTTTAGAAACACCTTTATGCTTTCTTATAGGTTCCATTAACTGTTCTCCTACAGTTAAAACTGGATTTAACGAAGTCATAGGATCTTGGAATATCATTCCAATCTCATTCCCTCTAATCTTTTGCATTTCTTTTTCTGAAAGCTCTAACACTTTTTTATCTTCAAATATAATTTCGCCCTTTTTAGTTTCACCATTTTCAGATAGAAGTCTCATAAGAGACATCATTGTAATACTTTTTCCACTTCCTGATTCACCAACTATTCCAAGAGCTTCTCCTTTGTCCAAATTAAAAGATACCCCTCTAACAGCTTTAACTTCTCCAATATGTGTATAAAATGATGTATGAACATCTTTTAGTTCAAGTAATTTTTCCATTGTATT
Source organism: Clostridium aestuarii (assembly GCF_026735135.1). GTDB lineage: Bacteria > Bacillota > Clostridia > Clostridiales > Clostridiaceae > Clostridium_H > Clostridium_H aestuarii. The sequence goes on from NZ_JAPQER010000001.1 coordinate 55,871, forward strand.
CCTCCTGACTATTTTCTCATCTTTGGATCAAGTGCATCTCTTAAACCATCACCTAATAGATTAAATGCAAGTATTGTTACACAAATTGCTCCTGCCGGGAAAAATAATTGATATGGATATAATTGATAACCCTGCATTGCTTCTGATACAAGTGTTCCCCAAGATGCTTGAGGTGCTGAAATTCCTAGTCCTATAAAACTTAAGAATGATTCTGTAAATATAGCACTTGGAACTGCCAGTGTTAAAGTTACTAATATAGGTCCCATACTGTTTGGTATCAGATGTCTTAATAAAATTCTTTTAGTTGAAGCTCCTAAAGTTTTAGCAGCAAGTACAAATTCTTGTTGTTTAAGCTGCATAACTTGACCTCTTACAATTCTAGCCATTCCTATCCAATAAGCTATTGCTAGTGCAATAATAACACTCTCCAGCCCCGCTCCTAATACAACCATGATAAGTATTACATATATCATCATTGGAATTGAATAAAGTACATCAACAATTCTCATCATTATGTTGTCTATTCTTCCACCAAAATATCCAGCAACTCCTCCATACAAAACACCTATTACCAAATTTAAAATACTAGCCGAGAACCCAACCATCAAAGATATTCTCGCACCGTAAAAAACCCTTACAAAAATATCTCTTCCAAACTGATCTGTACCAAACCAATGCTCACTGCTAGGAAGTTTATTTGCAACACTAAAATCTTGTGAAAAATAATCATACTTCGAAAGAATTGGTGCTAAAATAGCCATTGCTGTCATAATAACAACTACTACCAATCCAACTATAGCAACCTTATTTCCTTTTAATCTTCTCCATGCATCTTGCCAATACGTCATGCTAGGTCTAACCATCCTATTAAGTTGTTTATCAGATGATGAAACCTTTTCAAACATTTCACTATCTATTTTTATATAATCATTCGTTGTTTTCGCACATTTTTCTTTTCTTAACTCCATAAGTCGCCCTCCTTTAACCTTCAAGTTTTATTCTAGGATCAATAATTCCATATAAAACATCAACAATCAAATTACACGTTATCAAAAACGTACTATAAAAAACCGTAACTCCTAAAATAGTAGTATAATCTCTATTTGTAATACTTCTTACAAATTCTCCGCCTAATCCTGGTATACCAAATAATGATTCAACTACAAAACTTCCAGTAAGTATACCTGCAACCAAAGGTCCTATATATGTTATAACAGGTATTAGTGCATTTCTTAAACCATGTTTACATATAACAGTTAAACGAGAAAGTCCTTTTGCTTTTGCTGTTCTCATATAATCCTGTCTTATAACATCTAAGAAAGACGACCTTCCAAGTCTTGCTACAAAAGCCATAGAATAGCCACCAAGAGCTATAACTGGTAAAACATAATTTTCTGGTCCATCAAATCCTATTACAGGAAACCAGCCAAGCTTTAATGCAAAAACATAAATTAAAAACGTAGCAAGTACAAAACTAGGAACTGTAACCCCTAACGTTGCTATAATCATCGCAAGTGAATCCTGCCATTTACCTTGTTTTAACGCTGCTGAAACTCCCAAATATAGTCCAACAATTAACGCAAATATTACTGCAATTGTACCTAATTTAGCCGACGCTGGAAATGAATACCCAATTACTTCATTAACCGTTACACCTTCATACGACATTGAAGGTCCCAAATCTCCATGTGCTAAATTTTTTAAATACATCACATATTGTTCATGCAATGGTTTGTCCAATCCGAATTTTTGATTTAAATTAGCTTCAACCTGAGGAGGTAATTTTTTTTCACCATCAAAAGGCCCCCCTGGTATCTTATGCATCAAAACAAAAGTTAAAGTTATAACTACAAAAATCGTTATGATGCTAGAAATCACTCTTTTCATAATATAATTTAGCATTTATATATTCCCCCCTGTATGAAATGTTAATATTATCTATTCCCTTAAAATGTTATATTTTAAGTATAAATTTTAAATATAGTTATTTTGTCATTTGTTGTCATATTTTAATGTGTAAAATGATTTTTTAGCATTGTTTTTCTTCATTTTTCGACATTACATATGAATATTATCACATATATTTTTCACTGTCAAACTCATCTTTCCGCCATATAGCCCCATTGCAAATCCAACGCTTGCTTTTCATTTAGTATTTCATTAAACTTTTCTCAAAATTTTTTCATATATTTGTAAGTATAATTTCCTGTAACTATATTTTTTAGTATATATATCATTATAATTTTGTATATTATCCCTATATTTGTATAGTTCATGTCATTACTTGATTTAATCATATTTTACATTTCAAATATAAATTTTATTATAATCATACTCTTAAAAAGGCACTGAAAATATTATTAAAATATGTAATCTTTTTTTAAACATAAAAAGGATGTTTTGCCTTTCAACAAAACATCCTTAATAATAAATTTAATTTTATTTTTTTATACAGTTTTCTATTCTATTTAAAGCTTCTTTTAATTCTTCCATGCTGCAGCAGTAAGATATCCTTAGGTACCCTTCTCCCCCTTTACCAAAGGCAGAACCAGGAACTACAGCCACCTTAGCTTCATTCAATAGTTTTTCGCAAAATTCATCACTTGTCATATTAAACTTTTTTATACATGGGAATATATAAAAAGCTCCCTTAGGAAGATTAACTTCAAATCCCATTTCAATTAATCTTTTATACACATAGTCTCTTCTTTTTATGAATTCATTTTTCATATATTCAACATCACCCAAACAACTTCTAATACCCTCATACGCTCCCCACTGCACAATAGAAGGTGCACAAGATACATTGTATTGGTGAACCTTCATTATATTATTCATAAGCTTAGAATCAGCACATACATATCCTAATCTAAGCCCTGTCATGGAAAACATTTTAGAAAAACCACTAACTAAAACAATTTTTTCTTTAATATCTTTATATTGTGCTATAGAATAGTATTCTTTTTCAAAACAAAGAGAACTATATATTTCATCAGTAACAACTACAATATCTTTCTCTTTTATTAAAGAATAAATTTTTTCTTTATCATCTTTAGTTAAAATTGCCCCTGTTGGATTACAAGGATAAGATAAAACCATTATTTTAGGATTTTCTTTCATTATAATTTCATAAAGTTTCTCATGATTTATTGAAAAGTCATCATTTAATTTATAATTTAAAACTTCACCGCCTAAAATCTTCACACAGCTCTCATAAGCTGGGTATGCTGGTGTAGGTATTAAAACCTTATCGCCTTTGTTTATAAGCGCTGTAAAAGTGGATAAAAGCCCCTGACTCCCTCCTACAGTTAAACAAATTTCTTCTTCATTATAATTAATATTAAATTCATCTCTTAAATACTTAGATATTTCACATCTAAGCTCTATAATTCCTGCATTTGAAGTATATGTAGTTTTATTATCCATAATAGCATTTATCATAGCTTTTTTTATTTTATCTGGAACATTAAAATCAGGCTGCCCCAAAGTAAGAGAAACCGCTTCTGGAACTTTAACCACCTTATTATAAAATTTTCTTATACCAGATATTTCTATGTTTTGTACATTTTCAGAAACCATATTTTTCACATTCAACGCCCCATTTCCTTTATTCCTTTTTTTCATATTATTTTAAATCCTATATAATAAAATTGCAACCTATAAGAATATTACTTCGCACTTTTCTTACATTGCGTAAGGTTAAACTATTGATTTTTATATTAAAATATTATTACAAGGTATAGTTTTACATATTTTAACTTTCATTTGCAGACAATATTTATTATAATATAAATTAAATTCAACTTTATAAAAGGGAGGCTATAAATATGAATTACGATTTTACTGATCCTTATGAAATAGCAAGATACATAAAAGAAGCAGAGAAATCTACTCCATTAAAAGTATATGTTGATGGGGATTTAAACAATTGTGAGTTTAACAACATCAAATGTTTTGGTGAAAATAATTTTTATATCCTATTTGGAGAAAGTTCAAAAATATCAAATTTTTTAACAGAAAATAAAGATAAAATAAAAAAATTTGAAGTAGAACAGGATAGAAGAAATTCTGCTATTCCACTTTTGGACACAAAAAATATCGACGCTAGAATAGAACCTGGTGCAATAATAAGAGATAGAGTCTCAATAGGTAAAAATGCCGTTATTATGATGGGCGCAGTTATTAATATAGGCTGCGAAATCGGAGAAGGCACTATGGTTGATATGAATGCAGTATTAGGTGCTCGTGCTAAACTAGGTAACAACGTTCATCTAGGTGCTGGTGCAGTAGTTGCTGGAGTTTTAGAACCACCTAGCAAATCTCCATGTGAAGTAGGAGATAATGTCTTAATAGGTGCAAATGCCGTTATACTAGAAGGAGTAAAGATTGGAGACAATTCAGTAGTAGCTGCTGGCTCAGTAGTTATTGAAGATGTTCCTTCTAATGTGGTAATAGCTGGAAGTCCTGCAAAAATAATAAAAGACGTTGACTTAAAAACAAAAGACAAAACAAAATTAATGGAAGATTTAAGAAAATAAAACACAAAACAAACTCAATGGAAAACTTTTTAAAAAGTGTACTTAGTAATTACTAAGTACACTTTTATTTAATGCTTTTAATTTATTCTGATGCAATATCATTTTCTTTAACTTGTTCTGCAAATGGATCTTCAGCTTGTTGTGAAGGTGAATTTTCATCTTCAAATTCCAACTTAGAAATTGAAACTTCATATGCTGTTTTACTTATAACTTCATTTTCTCCTATTTTTTTCTGATATTTTCTACTCTGTAATCTACCCCAAACACAAATATTATCTCCAACATTTAATGTCTTGCAAAATCTAGAATTTCTTCCCCACGATATAGTAGGTATATAATCTGATTTATTGTATGGTCTATTTACAGCCAATAAAATATCAGCTATTTCTCTTCCAAATGGAGTAGTTCTATAGACTGGTTCTTTACATATATATCCATTTAAGAATATTTGATTTGGATTTTTACTTTTTTCAATACATGGATATACATCTCTTGCAAATACAGTAAGTATTAATCTGTTTCCTCCATCTATAAATTTATTGTAAGATCTAAGTTGTCCTTCAATTACCAACTCATCGCCAGCTTTTATATCTATTTCAGTTAGTAATCTTTCTGAAATAGTTATTGGTAAGACATCCTTTACATCGCTAAGTCTATTTACTCCTAGTTTAAATACATAAAACCCTTCTCCATACATTTCATGGCTAAATTCTAACCCTGATACACATATACCTTCTAAATAAATTTTGTTATTCAACATTAAATTGTCCATCTTAACCCCTCTCTCCCTTAGTTTGTTTTTTTTACTTATCTTACTGAAATATAAATATTCATAATTTTTTTAAAATATAACAAATATTTTAAAATTATTTATTAACTACTCTTTATTAAATATTTTTTTACTATCTACTTTCTCAATTAATGAAATAGTAATGGCAACCATATATGAATATAATTGTTCTTCAGTATCAAACGCCACTTCAATAGGTATTTCTTGAGGTTCAACAATATTTGAATTACTACAAACTAAAAATCTTTGAATACAATATACAAAACCTTCATTTTCATTCTCAACACTTGAAATTGTTATTGTATTTTTATTTCCAAATCCATAAGTTATTAGATTTCCATTTATACTAATTTTTTCTTGATATATCGAATCCATGTTTATAAAACAATATCTACAATTTATCTTAGAATTCAATGTGTTAATATGAGAATTTACAATAACATAATCTGCGTAGACATCTTTATGTATGATGTCATAACTAACATCTTCATATTCAATTCCTCTACTACTTATAAATTTTAATACAGCAGCTTTAAAAATCTTGTTTTGTTCTTTCCCCACAAATGCTATTTTTTTCATATTATCAACTCCACCTTAAAATATTTTAATAACACCTTAAGGTTAGTTTAAACATTATTATAAATTTTTATAATCAATATATAAAAAATTGAAGTTTAATAATAGTATACCATATATGGGTTTTTATGTGTTGTTGTTTCCATTATAATACATTTATGCGTTAAATTTCAATAGCTTTTTTTAATTTAGTACTTGTTTTCCTGTATGATCTATACGATAATTTTCTTTGTATATTAAATCAGAAATTGTAACAAACTCATAATCTTCTGATTTTAATTTTTTTATTAATCTAGGTAAATTTTCTGGAGTAAATTTTGCAGCATTATGAAACAATACTATTGAACCAGGTTTTATTTTTTTTACCACCCTATTATATTCTAATTCAGCACCTTGTTCTTTCCAATCTATACTATCCACATCCCACTGTATACAATAATGATTAGTAGACTCTACAGTTTCTATAGTTCTGTCATTATATGAGCCTGATGGAAACCTAAATAATTTTGTATCTATTCCTATTAACTGCATTAATTTAGCATCAGTAATAGCTATTTCTTTAATTATTTTTTCATTTGATACTGTATTCATATCAGGATGACTATTAGAATGGTTTCCTATCTCATTCCCTCTTTTATAAATTTCCTTTGTTTCTTCTGGAAATTCATCAATCCATCTTCCAACAAGAAAAAAAGTTGCTTTGATATCATATTTATCTAATATATCTAAAATTTTAATAGTATTATTTGCACCCCAACTAGCATCAAAAGAAATAGCAATCTTTTTTTCTTTACTATCCACACAATATATTGGTAATTTCTTTTTTTTAGCAAACACTCCTTTACTTGTATAATTAATGACTATAGCAGTAAATCCAAGTAAAACAACCATTGCAATAGCCAATAATATATTTTGTTGTTTAGAACGTTTTGATATTACTAGTATTTTCATAATTCCTCCTAAAATTTTTCTTATTCTATAAAATTTATATATATTTTTGGGTATAATTATTACAGAAAACTTTATCTAAAAAATATAAAAATCAAAAACACTAATTTATTTCAGCGCTTTTTATGTTATAATGATTTATATATTATACGTTAAAAGGAGTGAATAGAATGTTTAATACCGCCTCAGAATTAGCTGAAGATAAGCTTCTTTTGCTCTATTTATTGGACAAAATAAGACTTCCAATTTCAAATAATCAAATAACAGAAATTATATTAGAAAATAATTTCATAAATTACTTTACACTTCAACAATATTTATCAGAACTTGAAAATGCAAACTTTATAAATTATATAGAACAACAAGATAAACATAGAATAATCATATCTAATAGTGGGTTGAAGGTTTTATCATTATTTAAAAATAGAATATCTAAATCTAAAAAGAAGACAATAGATAACTATCTTGAAAATAATATGGACAATATAAAGGAGCAAATTACTATTTCAGCTGATTATACCATTGAGGGAAATAATTATATTGTTAATCTAAAAGCAATTGAAAATAATTCTATACTTATTGATTTAAAGCTAAATGTAGCTTCAAATAAGCAAGCAAAAGATTTATGTGCTAAATGGAAGAATAATTCTTCAGAATTATATAAAAAGTTATTCGAAGTACTTATATAATTAAATCATCGTCATTCCATTAGGCTCTCCGCCTATGGATATGGCTTTTTTATTATCACTTTGAATATTCGCTCTGATTAATAAATTATTATAATTATCACCTACATAAATATAATCATTTATTTTAATGATTCCTCTTGGCATTCCACCTAAATTTATTTTTTTTATTTCTTTATAGTTATTTATATCTACTATGCTAACAGTTCCTTCACCAAAATTTGAAACAAAACAACATTTTGAATCTATATACATATCTACTGGGTATTTACCAACTAAAATCTTATTTACAATCCTAAAATTTTTTAACGATAAAATTCCAATACTACCTCTTATATCAGCTCCTATATTGCTTTCACAAACCAAAATATGATTACTTCCGACAGAAAATAAAGCTTTTGTTGGATACGCTCCCACTCTTATGTTCTTAATATTTTTTTTATCTTCTAAATCTATTAAAGTTAAACTATCATTTTCAAAATTGGAAATTAACAATAACTTTTTTTGTTTATTAATTTCTATACTATGGGGTAATTCACCACATGGAATTTGTTCATCAATTTTATTTGTAATTAAGTTGAAAACCACAACATAATTTAATTCTCCACATATAACATAAGCTTTATCCTTATATACTACCGCATCATTACAATGCATTCCTATAAAATGCCTCTCTATCTCTTTCTTTTCTTTTACATCTATAACAGAAATAGTATTACTATAATTATTAGCGACTAATAGTTTATCTTTGTAAATACAAATACCATGAGGGCCTATTTTTTCTGCATTAGATACTTTTAATGAAATTTTAAATTCTTCTTTAAATTCCCTTATATTAACTACCGATATATTGTCAGAAGAAGTATTACACACATAAAGCCAATTCACCTTTTTTCACCCCCTCACAGTATAATATGTAAGAACTGTTAAAATTGAGATTAAACTAATAGTTTGAAACCAAAATTTTATTATTAATTAAGTTATTTGTACTTGAATAACATGGACAAATCACTTATAATCTAAAATCATGAAACAAACTTACTAAAGAAGGGATGAATATAATGTACACATACAAAACTAAAGGAACTTGTTCTAGAGAAATAAATTTTGACATACAAGATAATAAAATAAAAAACGTTTCTTTTATTGGCGGTTGTAATGGAAATTTAAAAGGAATTTCCAACTTAATTGAAGGAATGGAAATAGAAGACGTTATAAAAAAGCTTAGTGATATAAAATGTGGTTCTAGAGACACTTCTTGCCCTGACCAACTCGCATCAGCACTTAAAGAATTAATTTAAAATAAGCAAAGCAAAACTTCGCAATAAAATAATGCGGAGTTTTATTTTGCTATTATATAAAAAACCTTTCATAAAACAGTATTTTTTTTAAACATTTATACCTCTTCTTTCATATACTATATTGACAGGATAAGCTACAATCCTGTTTTAATCTCCTAAAGAAGGGAGGTTTATTTATGAGTTGTGCCCCTAACTGCTCTTGTTGCTGTGATGATGTTTTATTAGTCATCTTAATAGTCCTACTAATTTGTTGCTGCGGCTGTGGATGTTGTTGTGGATGTTTACTACCATGCTGCTGCTGCTGCTAAAATATAAGTAGTGATATATTATAGTTTCTATAATATATCACTACTTTTCATTTTTTTACAAAATTAAAAATTAAATTGTTAAATTTGTAAATTTATAATTTTATAATTTTTTATTAAATCTTAACCTTATAGGCAAAAATACTAGAATAATAAATAAATTGGTGATATAATCAATCTAATCATAATTAAAGAAAGCGAGGAAATATACTTGATTAAAAACAGAAAAATTCCACATATAGACTTAGTACCCATACTCATTATTTCCTTTTTACTTTTCAAAATCATAAATAATATTGAGTTTTTAGCTGAAGGGGTTTCTATTTTTCTTTCTATTTTATCCCCATTTTTTTGGGCTTTGGCTATAGCCTACATGCTAAATCCATTAATAATTCATATTGAAAAAAGATTCAACCTAAAAAGAGCATTAAGCATACTAATAGTATATATGGTTGTTTTAGGGTTTATTATCCTAACAGTAACTATAATAAGTCCTACTATAGCAGATAATATTGTTGATTTAGCAAATAACGCACCAAAATATCTTAAAGAAACCGAAGCTTTAATTAGTTCAAATGCTAAAAAATTCACCATAGCAAACAATAAGGAACTTATTGATTGGATAAATAAAACTCTAACAACATCTACAGATAAACTAATTGCCATATTGAATTCGAGTTTAAATATTATATTATCCAAAGCAATAACTTTTACTTCTTCATTTGCAAAAATGCTTTTTGGATTTATAATTTCCATATACATATTAAAAGATAAAGAGCTTTTCAAAAAAAATATTAAAGAATTTTTATATGCTCTTATCAATAAAAAATCTGTTGATAAAATTGTTAACATTGGACGTGAAATGAATATAATTTTTTCTCAATATATAATAGGTAAATTTATTGATTCTTTAATAATAGGTTTATTATGTGCTGTTGGGTTGGCATTGTTTAAGATACCCTATGCATTGCTTATAAGTTTAATTGTTGGCATTACAAACATGATACCTTACTTTGGACCTTTTATAGGAATGGTACCCGCTGTTTTAATCACCATATTCTATGGTCCTATTAAAGCTTTAACCGTATTTTTATTTATATTAGCACTTCAACAATTTGATGGTTTATATTTAGGGCCTAAAATTCTTGGAGATAAAGTAGGATTAACTCCATTTTGGATTATACTTGCAATAACTATAGGTGGAGGTACTTTTGGAGTTTTGGGAATGTTTTTAGGAGTACCTATAATGGCAATCATAAAAACATTTTTACAAGAATTCATGTCCAAACGTCTTAATGAAAAAAATATTTAAAATACATTATAAGAAATAATATTGCTATGCAATATTATTTCTTTATTATTCTCCTCATATCCCCTACCATATAAAAAGAACCACAAATTAGTAACAAATCATCCTTATCACAATATTCCAAACCTATTTTATACGCCATTTCATACTCTTCTACAGCTTCACAACATTCATTCCACTTTTCCACTTCTATTTTTAACTCAGAGGCAAGTTCAGCTCTATCACTATGTGGTGTAACACATATAACTTTATCTGCCATTGGAGCAATTATTTTAACCATATTTTCAACTTGTTTATCTGCAAGTATTCCTAAAACCAATATCATATTTTTATATTTCAAATATGTATCTACACTCTCTTTTAATCTTGAAATACTATCTACATTATGAGCTCCATCTATAACTATAAGTGGATTCTCCTTCATAAATTCAAATCTAGCCATCCATTTTACTTTTGACAAAGCCCTTAATACATCCTGCTTGCTGATTTCAATTCCATAGTTTCTAAGTTCTTCTACTGTATATATTACAACAGCACAATTTAGTAGTTGATGCTTTCCGAGAAGAGATAGTTGTATATTATACTTTTCCTTTTGTGTACTTACAACAATATTTTGAACTACCTTGCTTTCATTAATATTATCCAATTCATTGCACCCTAAGTATTGTACATCTTCTTCTGAAACTTTTATAAGTTTTGCATTTTTCTCTTCACATATACTCTCTATAACTTCTGTAACTTCATGATTTTGGGGATATAAAATCACGGGAATATCATTCTTTATTATTCCTGCCTTTTCATAAGCTATTTTGGCAAGAGTATCTCCTAATATATTTATATGATCATAACTTATAGATGAAATAATACTTAATATTGGTGTTATTACATTAGTTGCATCTAATCTCCCGCCTAATCCTACTTCAACTACTGCAAAATCAACTTTTTGTTCATAAAAATACAGCAATCCCGCACAAGTTATTATTTCAAATTGAGTTGGATTATCATAACCAAGTTCTATAACTTTATCTATAACCTTTGCTACTTCAGTAACAACTCTAGCTAAATCTTCTTTAGGTATATTCATACCATTTATTTGTATTCTTTCCTCAAACTCTTCAATATAAGGCGAAGTATACATTCCAACCTTATAGCCACTTTCTACAAGTATGCTAGAAATCATAGCTGTAGTAGAGCCCTTTCCATTAGTTCCAGCAATATGTATACACTTTACTTTTTTATGAGGATTACCTAAAAGCTCAAGTATTTTTTCAGTTCTAGAAAGCCCTAATTTAATACTAAATTTTGATGTATCTTCTATATATTCTCTAGCTTGTTCATAATTCAATTTGAGTCTCTCCTATCTTAATTGTAATTTAACACCATGTATTGTATAAAAAACGTCAGCTTACGACGCTGACGTTTTTGTGTTTATTTTAAACTTTGTATTCTTTCTAAAACAGCTTCATACATTTCTTTATATTTTATACCTTTTTCTCTTTCTTCATTTACAACTGCTTCTGGAGCTTTACTTACAAATCTTTCATTAGCTAATTTTTTCTCTACTCTTTGTATTTCTTTTTCAAACTTTTCTTTTTCTTTGTTTAATCTTTCAAGCTCTTTTTCTACATCTACTAAGTCTAAAAGTGGCATATACATTTCTGATCCTTTTGTAACTGCTGATACAGCATTTTCAGGTGCTTCATCCTTAGAAGATATAAATGCTACTTCTGATGCTGAAGCTAATTTTTCAAAATAAATTCTACCTTGTTCAAAAGCGTCTCTACCTTCTACTGCATAAATCGTAACCTTAGCTTTTCTTGAAGGTGGTACATTCATTTCAGCTCTTACATTTCTTAAAGCTTTTATTGCTTCAATAATGTAATTCATATTTTCTTCTGCTTTTTCATTCTTTAATTCTTCCTTATATTCAGGCCATTTAGAAGTTACTATAGTTTCTTCTGATGATGGAAGATTTGTATATATTTCTTCTGTAATGTATGGCATTACTGGATGTAATAATTTTAATCCAGCAGTCAATACTTGATTTAATACATTTAATACAATACCTTTAGCCTTTTCATCTTCTCCATATAATACAGGTTTTACAAGTTCAATATACCAATCACAGAATTCTGTCCACATGAAATCATAAACTTTCTGTGCAGCTATTCCAATTTCAAATTTATCTATATTTTCAGTTGCCTCTTTAATTATAGTATTAAGTCTTGATAATATCCATTTATCTGCAATTGTATACTCTGTGCAGTCTTTATATTTATCCATTAAATCTTTATCAAGATTCATCATAACAAATCTTGATGCATTCCATATCTTATTTGCAAAGTTTCTAGCCGATTCTACCTTTTCTTCATAATATCTTATATCATTTCCAGGTGCATTCCCAGTTATAAGCATAAATCTTAGTGCATCAGCACCGTATTTCTCTATAACTTCAAGTGGGTCTACTCCATTCCCAAGAGATTTAGACATTTTTCTGCCTTCACCATCTCTTACTATTCCATGAATTAATACTGTCTTAAATGGTATTTCTCCCATACTATGAAGTCCTGAGAATATCATTCTAGCTACCCAGAAGAATATTATATCGTATCCTGTAACTAAAGTATCTGTTGGATAGAAATATTTTAAATCCTCTGTTTTTTCTGGGAAACCTAATGTAGAAAATGGCCATAATGCAGAACTAAACCATGTATCAAGTACATCTTCATCCTGCTTTAAATTTTTACTTCCACATTTAGTACATACAGTTGGTTCATCAACAGATACTATTATTTCACCACATTCTTGACAATACCAAACCGGAATTCTATGTCCCCACCAAAGCTGTCTTGATATACACCAATCTTGTATGTTTTCCATCCAGTTAAAATATGTTTTTGAAAATCTTTCAGGAACAAACTTTATTTCGCCTTCTCTAACAACCTTTATTGCAGGTTCAGCAAGTGGTTTCATTTTTACATACCACTGTTCAGAAGTTATAGGCTCTATTGTTGTACTACATCTATCATGAGTTCCAACATTATGTGTGTGTTCTTCTATCTTTACTAAATAGCCTTGTTCCTTCAAATCTTCTACTATAGCACGTCTTGCTTCATATCTATCCATACCTGAATAACTTCCATATCCTTCTACTATATCTCCGTTTTTATCCATTATTACAATTTGTTCAAGATTATGTCGCTTTCCAACTTGATAGTCATTTGGGTCATGTGCTGGAGTTATTTTAACTGCTCCTGTTCCAAAATCTATCCCAACATAGTCGTCAGCAATTACAGGAATTTCTCTTCCTACTAAAGGTAAAACCAATTTTTTACCTATTAAATGTTTATATCTGCTATCTTCAGGATTAACTGCAACCGCAGTATCTCCAAGCATTGTTTCAGGTCTTGTTGTGGCAATCTCTAAATATTCGTCGCTACCAACAACAGGATATTTTACATGCCAAAAATGTCCATTTTGTTCTTCATATTCAATTTCAGCATCAGATATTGCTGTTTGACATTTAGGACACCAGTTTACTATTCTATTTCCTTTATATATTAATCCTTCATTATATAAATCAACAAATACTTGTTTAACAGCTTTACTCAGACCTTCATCCATAGTAAATCTTTCTCTAGTATAGTCTGCTGAAATTCCTAATCTCTTATATTGAGTCTTAATTCTTTCTCTATACTTATCAGACCATTCCCAAACTTTTTCTAAAAACGCTTCTCTTCCCATTTCTTTTTTCTTTAGACCTTTTTCTAGAAGAGCTTTTTCAACTTTTACTTCTGTAGCTATACTAGCATGGTCTTCTCCTGGAAGCCATAATGTACTATATCCTTGCATTCTTTTTGCTCTTATAAGGAAATCTTGAAGTGTTCCATCTAGTGCGTGACCTAAGTGAAGCTGACCAGTTATATTTGGAGGCGGCATCATTATTGTATACGGTTTTTTATTTTCATCTACCTTTGGAGTAAAATAACCTTTTTCCTCCCAATCTTTATAAATTCTTCCTTCAAATTCTTTAGGATCATAAGTTTTTGCAATATTTACTTCTGACATTTTAATTCCTCCCATTTTTATTATAATTACGAATTTACAATTGAACATTAAAAGTATATGTTGTTTTTTTATTCGATGTCTATCGCCACCTGGAACTTAAAAACTTGTTTATATATAAATAAAAAAAGCGCTCTCGTCCCAAAGGACGACAGCGCGCGTTACCACCTTAATTTCTGCAAAATTACAGACACTCATTAAAATTAACGATGTGACCACCGTCTTTACTTACTATTACTTCAGTAAAGAAACTCCAAAGCTACCTTCAAGATAATTCGTATAGAAAGTTTCACAGCTAATAAACTTTCCTCTCTTGATACTCCTACATCTTTACTCCTCTTTTTCTTTGCTTCTACTTTATTCATCATTGTTATTTTATATTATAACTTTATTTTTTATACTGTCAAGTGCAGATTTTATTTTTGTACCACATTAATTTAAAAAGAATATTGTAATATTAACAATTTATTTTTTATAAATATTTAATATACATCAATATGATCCTGTGTATTATTAAATATTCAGTAAAAAATGAGGTATTAATATGAAATATAAAAATCTTATATCTTTAAATTTAAGCAATTATAGAATAATACATCACAGCAAAAAAGAAAAAATTTATTTAACACCTGACAATAAAGTAATTAAGCTATGTAGAAATTCTGATGATTGTAGACGGGAATATCTTATATTAAGATATTGTCAGCACAATAAGTATTTTCCTAAAGTGTATGAATATAGAAAAGGTTATGTTGTAAGAGACTATGTAGATGGGCTATGTTTAATTGATTATATAAAAAAACATGGTCTAGATGAATCCGTTGCCCTTTCATTAGTGGATCTTATACAAACCTTTGAGACTCTTGAATTTTCAAGATTAGATACAGGCATATCTCATATATTTATAAATAAAAATGGAGAAATTAAAGTAATCGGTTTAAGAAATAATTATCAGCATAAAGAAACCTATCCAAAACACATGATTTCAGGTCTTAGAAAATTAAAGGTATCAAAAAAATTTTTTAAAATGCTAAAAAAACACCACCCTGACTTATATGAAAAATGGAAATATTAGAATGATCTCCTTTTATTATAAATTACACAATATTATGAGATACAATAAAATATTGTTATTATTTTTTCATAAATTTTAATTAAACTTTATAAAAACCCTTCGATATCTATTTAATAGATTTTTTTCATTTTTTTTGTTTTATTTTGTCGACTTTTGTTGTATAATGATATAGATGGTTCAATTTACAAATAATTCATTGAAATGAGATTTTATCTAAGGGGGCATTATATTAATGTGGGAAAAAGAGATTAATATTAATGATATCAAAGAAATACGTGTAAAAACTACAGTCTACTTCGGAATAGGTGCTATTACCAAAATTTCTGATATTTCAACTCAACTTAAAAATATGGGGATTGATAAAATTCTTATAATGACTGGAAAAAACTCATATAAAAGTACCGGAGCATGGGATCATGTTGAAAAATCATTAAACGCTAATGAAATAGAATATATTCTTTATGATAAAGTTACTCCAAACCCAAATGTAGTTCAAGTTGACGAAGCTGCAGAACTTGGTAAAAAATTTGGTGCTAAAGCTGTCATAGGCATTGGTGGTGGTAGTCCTATTGATGCTGCAAAAGGAGCTGCTATATTATTAGAATATCCAGATAAAAATGCTACTGAATTATATGAATTTAATTTTACTCCTGAAAAAGCAGTTCCTATTATAGCTATCAATTTAACACATGGAACTGGTACAGAAGTAGATAGATTTGCTGTAACTACCATAGAAGATAAGGAATATAAACCTGCAATAGCATATGATTGCATTTATCCATTATACGCAATAGATGACCCTGCGTTAATGGTATCACTTCCTAAAAACCAAACTTTATATGTTTCTGTTGATGCTATAAATCACGTTATAGAGGCAGCTACAACTACAGTTTCAAATCCATTTGATGTGTTATTAGCAAAAGAAACTATACGACTTGTAGTTAAATATCTACCAAAAGCCCTTGAAAATCCTAATGACTTAGAAGCTAGATATTACTTATTATATGCTTCAATGATTGCAGGAACTTCTTTTGATAATGGATTATTACACTTTACACATGCTCTTGAACATCCTTTAAGTGGTGTTAAACCCGAGCTAACTCATGGTCTAGGTTTAGGAATGCTTCTTCCATCAATTATCAAACAAATATATGTTGCAAAACCAAATACATTAGCTGCTATTTTAAGCCCTATGGTTGAAGGCTTGACTGGAGATCCTTCTGAAGTAGATAAAGCTTCTGAAGGTGTTAGAAAATGGTTACACACTGTTGGACTAACAGAAAAACTTTCTGATATGGGATATGTAGAAAGCGATATAGAAAAATTAACAAAATTAGTTTTTGAAACTCCTGGACTTTCTTTATTGGTAAGTTTAGCACCAGTTGATGGAACTGAAGATGTTGTTAGGCAAATATATACTGATTCATTCTAATTCTACCCAAGATTATTTATTATCTTTTAAAACATTTTTTTATAAAAGGTAGCCAAATTTAGCTACCTTTTATAGATCTTGAGTTTTTCACTTCTAACAGGATGTTTTTCATATGAAATATCAACAACCTTATTATTACTACACACTCCACATGCATTAAGATATTATTAGAGTTTTATTCAAAATCTTCCTTTTCTTCTATACCATCAACAATATATCCATCCTTATTTAATGCCTTTTCTTTATATTTAGTTGCCTTATCATCATCATACAATTCGCCTGAGCAATATATATTATATAAGTTACCATAAGCTCTTTTATAGTAAGGATCTATCTTAATTGCTTTATTATAGTATTCAACAGCTTTATTTTCATCTTGAGTTTCACACCACCTATGACTATAATAATATCCAATAGTATTATAGTACTTTGCATCATCTCCACCAAGTTCAATAGCTTTTTCTAAATATGGGAAGGATAAATTGAATTGTTCAGGATTACCCATAGAAATCATAGTTATACCCATTAAATAATAAGCATCTACATTATCTGTATTTAGTTTAATTTCTATAGGTTTATCTTTCTCATTGTAATAAGAGTAATCTTTATAATCGTTATAAGCTGCTTTATAGAAATATTCATAAGCTTCTTTAAAGTTTTCTTGGTTTATATATTTGATTCCAATATTAATATAGTCTTCTTTCAAGCTACTACTTCCATAATCAGACGAAGATCCACCTGAAAAACTTTCTGTCATCTTTAAGTACTCATTAGCTTTATTTAAATTTCCACTGTTTTGATATACAGTAGTAAGGCTTTTATAACATTGATACTTTAAATCCCGAGGAGTTTCTTTTTCTTCAGGATTCATACCATATTTAGTGCTAATGCCAGTCTGTTCAAAAACCATTAATGCTCCATTATAACTTTCTATTGCTTTATCATAGTCACTTAAATTACTATATTCACTAGCTAAACTCATATAGGATTTAATCAAAAGAACAATAGCTTTATACTCTTGGCTTTTATAGTCTAAAAATCTATTTGGTATACTTGAATCAGCATTTATATACGACTCTAAAACATTGATTGAATTATTATATAAGTTTTGATCAAAGAATGCTAACCCTGCTAAATACTTTTTTTGTCTATCGTTAATGTTATTTAATAAAAATTGACTATCTAATATAGCAATCTTTTTATATGCTTCACATGTCTTTTCTACATTATTAATTTGAAAATACATATCACTCAAATTTAAAAGTATATATTTATCTTTTAGGTCTAGTGAGCTTGCCTTTTCATACTGTTGTGTAGCGTAACCTATTAACTCATATCCGTAGTCAGTATTGTCCATTAAGAACTTTCCAACTAAATAACTCTGCTTACCAGATTTTATATATAGTTGTTTATTATTGGATTTTATATTAATATCTTGTTTATATAAATTCTTAGTATATAAAACTAACTTTGAAATACTAGCTTCATAATCTGCTTTTGCATTGCTAATAGCATTTTCAATTCTTTTAATCTCTAATTGAATATTCTCAGGATACGAACCATAAATTTTCACAGGTACTTTCTGACCAAACATATTTTGACCATACTTTGTCATAATATATGAATGTTCCCCGCCAGCATAATAGTTATAAGCTATTTTGTTTGGGTCAGGATTTGTTACTATTATATTATTATCTTCAATCAGATACCCTGGATGATTTGGAACTGCATCTGTAGATAGTGCTTTTCCCAAAATAGTTAGAGTATTCCCTTTATTTGATATTATTTTACCTTGAATGGTCCATTTAGGATTTTGGATATATAATTGCTTCAACTGTTTTTCTAATTGGATAACATTATTCTTTAGATTTATAACATTTTTTTTCATTTTTTCAATTTCTGTATTCTTATAAAGTATTTCTTCTGTAGAAACTATACTATTGTTTATATTTGTAATTAATACTGTATTACTGTTCATACCATCAACAGTTGCATTTAATTGTTCTGCATAGATTGGTGAACATATTATTAAAACAAAAAATAACGTAAGTATCAAACTAATCTTATTTTTCATAAAATAACCTCCTCTATCATTATTCTTATTAAAAATTGTTATAGAATTTATATTATGGTTTATTATATCATAATATATTATATTTTCTATTCTCTGTACATTACTTTTGAGTTTTTCACTTATATCTTTTCCTTGAACGTTTATTCTTTCTTCTTTAAATTCCTTGTTATCAATGAAGCTCCTGCTCAATTAACTATTATGTTCGATGAGAGATTAGATGCTTAAAATCTAAAAAATTAGCATAGGAAAATTACCCATGCTAATTTCAAATAAATCTGGTATCTTAAAAATTCAATTTACACAAATCTGTGCACATTCTCAAAACTTTAAATATTCTCTTTAAGTATTTTTATGAAGGAACATTTTCTTAGCTTGAATCAAATCATCAGTGGTAATGGTATTTATACCATTATTTCCTGTTTTAGAGTCATAGACCCTTACACTTTGAACTCTAATAACATTATCAAGGAATTGTTTTATCATAAGTCCATTCTTTATAATAATATATTTATTCTCATAGAACTCAGTTATTATTTTACCTATATTGTCTTCACATTCACTCTCCATTGAATAACCTTTATCTTTAAGAATTTTTAGAGCCAAATTAATTAAATCAGTTTCAGTATAGTCATCAAAATCTAATAAAGTTGGGAATCTATAGCTTAAGGCTGGATTTTGTTTCATCAAATCTCTTATAGTTTTTTCTTCTCCATTCAAAACTATTATCATCCTATTGCTATTTTTATCAATAAATTTAATTAGTTTAACAATAATGTTATTAGAATCCTCTCCTTCAATAAATAAATCAGTTCTATCTATAAATAATACCTTTCCTATTCCTTTATTAATAACATCTTCTAACTTTTTCCCATTTTTAATGGCAGTGTCAATTTCATATTTACTGATTTGAAGAGGAGCTTTTGCATTTACTATACCTAGACTATATAACATTTCAGTCAATATATTTAATACAATATTTTTACCAGTTCCCATTCCTCCAGTAAAAATAATATTCATATACTTGTTTATATCTGAGTTTATACCTAATTTTTTTCTTCTTTCATTAATTCTAAATAACTTATATTGATTTCTTAAAAATTCCTTAGCTTTGTCATTATCAGAAATCCTCATCAGTTTGTTTTCAAGATTAAAACTCTTATCATTTTCAGAAAATATAAGTTTTTCAACATCTTCAGCAATTATACGGTTCATTTCGTAAGCACTAATTTGTTCTTCAGCAACTCTGACACTTTGAATTCTTATAAGATTTTCAATATGGTTTCTAACCATTCTAGCATTACCAGATTGGGCATCTGAATTTTCATAGATATCAACAAAACTCTTTTCAAGCTCTACATGAGCATTTTTAGATATTTCAAATCCTTTTGACTTTAAAAGCCTAAGACCAATTTCCAACAATTCACTTGGTCTATAATCCTCAAAAGTAGTCCATAATGGAAATCTTGATCTAAGACCAATGTTTACATCAAAAAAATCTTCCATTTCTTTACTATATCCAGCTAATATAACAATAACTTCTTTTGAATAATCTTCAATTAGTTTAAGTAATGTTTCAATAACCTCTCTGCCTAATGAATCATTTGCTAACGTATATGCCTCATCAATAAATAAAATTCCACCAATAGCTTCTTTAAATTTTGCCTCTGTTTTTTTAGATGTCTCTTCTGAATTTTCTGCTACAAAACTTGATCTATCTGTTTCAACAAGTTGTCCACCTTTTAAAAATCCCATACTATTTAACATTTCCGCTACAAGTCTTGCAATACTTGTTTTTCCTGTTCCAGGATTACCTGCAAAAACCATATTTAAATTTTGTTCAATCTTTGTATTAACACCTACTGATTTTCTCTTTTCTTGCGCAATTAGCAATTTATATTGATTTCTCAGTAATTTTTTTACTTCATCTAATCCAACAATATCTTTTAATTTTTCCTCTAAATCAAACCTAACTCTAACATTAAAATTAAAATTGCTTCTATCTAATATATCAATTGGTCTTTCCAAATCTAAAAGGTACTTTTTAGATGCATCCATTATAGCATTTTCTATAACATTCCTTACAAATCTTGCATTTCCTAAGCCTTTACTCTCAATAGTCTGGTTTCTTGTAAATAAATCTATTAAATGATTCTTCACATTATTAGCAATATAATACCCTTTATCTTTTGCTATATTAACAGCTATTTCGTACATTTCTTCTGGTGTGTAATCTGTAAAATGTATAGTATTATGGAACCTAGATTTTAATCCTTGATTGTAGTTAAGAACTCTTTCCATATCTTTCTCATAACCTGCTAAAATAACAACTAGATTATCTCTATTATTTTCAATTCCATATAGAAGAGTATCTATAATTTTTCTTCCTACATTATCATTTTCACTTTCACACAAGGCATAAGCTTCGTCAATAAACAAAACCCCTCCAATAGCTGAGTTAACAATATCATTTGTTGTTTTTTCAACATCACTAGTATCTCCAGATACAAAATCAGCTTTACTAACTTCTACAAAAACATTCCTTGATAACACTCCTAAAGCATTTAAAAAATCAAATGTAATTCTAGCAGCATTTGTTTTTCCAGTACCTGCATTACCTATAAATACCATATTTGAAGGTGTATTAACTGTCTTCATACTAAGTCTTTCTCTTATTTTTTGTACTTTAAAGTTGTTTTCAATATTATTAATGTGTTCTTTAAATTCTTTTATCCCTACTATTGAGTCCAATCTATGCTTTACTTCTTCTAAGGATGGTGTTACATAATCGTTTAATTCATATACTTCATTATTTATTTTTGCAAATATTTTATCATGTTCAATATATAATAAAATTCTACTATTTTTCTTAATCTTTTCTTCTTCAATAATTTTCTTTATCGGATTACCTATTTTATATGTAGTATAATCCATTAAAGTAAAATTCTTATCTTCATTAAATTTATAAATATAAGATAAAATACCATAATCCTCTTCTAAATTTTTACTTTCTTTATTTCTAAATGTGATATCAAGACTATAATTCTCTTCTAATTCTTTTAATACTTTGAATAATACTTTTTTCATAAGAAGTGTTTTTTCAACTTTAGTTAAGTTTTTAGTATATAAAACCTTGTCTCTATTTTTAATATGGTTTTCCACAAACTCTAAATAATCCTTATCATTCTTTTTATCATATAAGAACATAACAAATTTATCACTACATCTTATTGTATTAATTTTATCTTCTACATTTTTAGTTGTTTCCAAAAGGAATCTATTATTCATAACATAGTTAGTTTCTAATTCAATACTACTATTTGGATATATCTTAGATAAGATATCAAGCATTTTATCACTTGCCATATTAACATTTGTAAACACTATACCTTCTGAACTATTACTAAGCTTTTCATATAAATCCGTTAAGAATGCATTATAACCGTAGTTAAAATTGTATGAACCTAAATCAATCTCTTCAAGAATTCCATTCTCTAAAAGTTGCTTTGCTCTTAATTCTTTAAACATATGTCTCATACCAACTTTTTTAAATGTATTCATCTCTCCAACAACAAGCAATACACCTTTTTCTTTATTCATTACTTTATCTTTAAAATAATTACTTAATTCCTTAAAATAATCTTCTTGTCCAATAAATTCTCTATTCAATTTTTCTTCTATTTCTGCAAAAATATCTTCATTTAAAATCAATCTCATAATGCATTTCTCCCTCAATAAATATTTTGTCTATCTATACAAATAGTTTGATGACTATAAGTGGTATAAATAACATTTTAATATAAAGATAAAGATAATTATAGCATAATTTAATGATAATTTCATAAAAATCACCATTAAAAATTGTTAAATTAGTAACAGTGATATTGCAGCATAAGTATATATGAAATAAGAGCAGCGAACATCTGAATTTTTATAGCATTTTCATTATATTTAGTGAAATAAAAAATTTTAGAATTTAAGAACCTAAAAGTAAAAATTCTTGTGAGAAAATGAGTTTCAGATTGTTTAATATTTAAATGTAAAGCTTAATAAACCTCAATCACCAGTCCCCCATGAATTTCATATAATACTATAGCATAAACTAATTTATGGAGGTACATGTATTTATGAAGAAAAAGGTTTTTAGTCTATTTTCTATTCTCTGTACATTACTCTTAAGTTTTTCACTTCTAACAGGATGTAATTCTAAAAAAGAAACCTCACTAAAAAAAGTTAAATTAAATGAGGTAGTACGTTCTGTATTCTACGCTCCAATGTATGCTGCAATTAATGAAGGTTTTTTCAAGGATGAGGGCTTGGATATTGATCTTTCAACAGGTCAGGGTGCAGAAACAACTATTTTCAAAACACAAGTATTATAATTAAGAGGTTGTACATAGAAGTGCCTAAAAAACATAAATAACATGAGAAAAGCGTGATAACAACAGTTCTCACGCTTTTCTTGTTCTATAACTACCAAAATTCTTCTCTCTATTACCATTTTTTGAAAGTTAACAATCACCTTAATATTCAGCTTTATCATAATTAATAGGTTCTTGCGTAAGCTTCTTTCTACTTCAGTAAAATTGCTTAAAAAGCCTGTTTCATATGCATAATCATTACATCCATCCTCTACTACTTCATTTGTTGGAGAGTGTGTTGTATATTTTACTGTTTTTTCAATACTGTTCAGCCATTCCCTTAAATTGCTGTTCTCCCATTTGTTGCTGACATACACATTTCTATAGGTGTCTCCAATATACTGTCCACGTTCCGCTGCATCAAAGAGTTTTAGACAGAGTATTTTTTCAATTTGACAAGAACCTGGTAACTTAGTAGGGTGTACAACACCCTACTTGCTTTGATATTAAATATAATAAAGAGATAACTCCAATTTAATAACTCTATACTTAATTATTAGTCTGAAAATTTTTTAAATAAATTTATTACCTCATTCATCTTAACTTCTGCTACATTAGCACCTTTTCTTTCGTAATATTTATTATCATATATAACTGCTTCACCCTGCTCTTCCAATTTCATTATTATGACCCTTTTCCCACCATAATCTAAAAATTTTATATTGTTCGTAATCTGTGATTTATATTTTTTCTCTATTGGTTGCGCATCTATTTTTTGTATTACCTTTTGGAAGTATTTATCATCATCCGTTTCTAAAATATCTATATCGTGGTTAACCCCAGTTATAAAGAAATTACCTTTCTTTATATACTCTTCATTAGTTATCTTCTTAACATCCTCAGCATCACTTTTCTTATCCGCTACTCCTACAATTAAATATCCTACACTATTTTTACCCCTATTTATCATAGCTGTAAGTGTTTTTATTGACTTATCAAAGGTTTTATCAATAAACTCTCTACTAGTTAAATTACAAAAACCCAACTTAAAATCAAATGAACTTTGCTCTGTCGTAGATTGACTTAATATATTTTCTAATTCTATACTCCATTGAACCATAGATGGATCTTCAATATTCTTAGCAAAATTCTTCTCAATAATACCTACTACAGAATTTACATTATTTTCTCTCTCTATTGCACTCCAGTTTCCTCCACCTTGGCTTAAATTAATATTCTTAGATATTCCATCTAAAGCCTTTATAATCCTGTCACCTGACTTAACCTTCATGTTTCTATTAACAGCTAATTCAAATAATGCTAAATATACTATTTGAAAGTATCTAGGTATCTTATCTAAAGTACTCTCTTTAAAAATTAATTGATTGAACTTTTTATTTGACTTAACTAATACACTATTAAGTATATCAAATACTTTATAAAAATCTTCTTTAATTTTTTCTTTTCCTCTAATTGTTATTTGTTCTTCTAATTCTTTAAACTTTTTACTTTTGTCATTATTGAATCCATAAAATTCATCTAATGTTTTACTGCTGGATAATGGCTTGTCCTTCAATAGTGTATATGCTAATATATCTGCTATTATTTCTTCATCTTTAGACTCTCTTACCTGTTCTCTTCTTATTATTGTATTATCAACCCAAAATACCTTATCTACATTTATCCCATAGTCTAATTCTTTATTAGTTATACTTATATTTTTCATATCATTAAGAAGTAACCTTTCTCTTAATGAAGAATCTCCTCTTATTTGACTTGATAATTCTCTAACTATATTGGCAAATAACGATATTGATCCTGCTTGTCTTATTTCTTGTTTAGATAAATGTTTTCCGTTAGAATTTATTCTTCTAAATATTTCATCTATCTGCTCCTCACTCTCCATCTTATAGATAGATAATGGTAATACATAAGATGCTATTTCAGCACATATTTCTCTTTTCATTTTAGGTTTATTCTGTTCTATTTTACCTTTATCATGTATTAACTTACTCTCAGCCATAGCTTCTAAATCAAAATATTCGCCATTTACTGAAAACTCACCTTCTATGAATGATACTATTGCATTTAATCTTTGCATTCCATCTATTATTTCAAAGGTAGTATTATCATCAGTACTTATTTCTGCTAATAATATTAAAGGAACCGGATATCCTTTCATTATTGAATCTATAAAAGCAGATTTTTCTTCTATACTCCACACTAATTTTCTTTGATACCTTCTATTTACTAACAATCTATTACTTGTATAAAACCCATATATTCTTTGTATATTTTCTGATCTTACTGTTAAATCTTGCATCTTACCCCTCCATTACCAAATCACACTTTAAAAGCTATTGTTTTATAATAACCCAACTGCTTTTTTATTTCTATTTTTTGAACTTTATCATCTATTTTCTAACTGCCTACTATAAACATTAGTCACTTCATATTTTATCACTATTTTTACATAATATATATAAAAATACATAATTCGTAGTGTTCTTTTCAATAAACATAATCACAAAAGCCATTACATATTTTCCCTTATAGTGTTTAAACAATCCATCACTTGTCCATACTCCTAAATATACGGAGGTGTTTACATGCAACAACAGCTAGGTGAAACCATAAGAAAATATAGAAAACAAAAAGGCTACACCATGACCCAACTTGCTGATAAACTTAATATTTCAATAGGATTACTCAGCAATATTGAAACAGGCAAAACAGATTCTTTTCAACTTACTTTACTAAATAATATTATAAAAAAATTATCCATACCAATATCAGAATTAGAGCTATTTTCTAAATCCTACCCTATTGAAGAATTAAATATAAATAACACAAAAGATTTCAAGAAATTACGTTCATCACTTGAAAAACTAATTGATGCTTTTATTACAACTTTCTCAGCACTATCCTTTGATGAAGGTAAAATAGCTTTAGTAACTAATATGCTGATTAAGGAGCTCCAGACAATTAATCAATTAATAGAATAACTTTTCTACTTAAAATTTTCATAAACACTTATAGTTCAATATTAAAATATAATAAAATCCCTTATTTTGTGTTTACTCAATTTACCACATAAGTTTTATTTTTATTGACTTTAGCATATTATCTGTACAACTTAAACTACTCTAACCTTACTTTAGTTAATATACTTAATAAAAATGTTATAAACATAAATAATATTTATATATTTTCTTATACTTGGCTAATAATATTTTTTATAATATTATATGTCTCTAAATGAATCACCCAACTTGATTTTTCAATAAGTTGTTGTATTCTACAACTATCTAGAAAATCTTTAGTTTCTTGTTTAAATGTAATATATAATTCTTTTTTACTTTGATTGCATTTTTTGTTATATGAAATTACAAATAATTCTTGAAATACATTCAAACTTTGTATTCTCTTGTATAAATAAACTCTGTACTCTATTGTTTGGAAATCAATATTATTAAGCTGTTCTACTAATTCTCTTCTCATTGAAAATATCTTTTTAATAACCTTATCTTTAATATTTTCTATTTTTTTCACATAAATTACCCCTACATCTTTTTTATATAGTATATGGTAATTTATATATAAATATTATTAAGTAAATAATTTGCTTATCTCTTATATTTGTTACTTCTTTTTTCAAATGCTGGCATAGTACCTTCTAATACATCTACTATATACTCATTCATTTGTAACGACTCCATACTACCAGTTTTATACCTTATTTGTAACTTTTCTTTGTCCATTTTACTATATATTATCTGTTCTGAATCACATGCCACTGCAATATTAGGATTATGTGTTACTATTATTATTTGTCTTTTTTCTTTAGCCTTTATTATATATTTCACTAATTTCTTAAATATAGATTGATTATCCAAATTATCCTCTGGCTGGTCTATTATTAAAGGTGTATTTTCTTTATCTAAAATCAAATAAAAAATTAATAATAATAACCCTCTTTCTCCTGGAGACAGTTTGGATAATACTTTATCTCCTAATTTTAATTCATAATTTATTTTAATATAATCTAGTCCATAAAGATTATTAAAAAACTCTATTTTATCCTTAAATACTTTATCATAATCCGATACTGATTTTTTTAATTTGCTTTCTATTTTACTAACACAATCAAATATACTATTAAAATCCTCTACATTAAGTTCTTCTACTAGCTCTACTAAATTTTCTTTAGCTTGTTGTTTCCCTCTAAAAATGCTTTTTACATTTTGATTAATATAGTTTAATATTTTATCTTCCATAGAATCAACATCCAAATACAGATTAATTTCTATATTTGGCTTTTCCGAATTTTTCATATTTAACTCGCTTATTGCTTTTTTTATATATGAATATTTCTGTGCATATTTATCAATAATTTCTTTGTTTAATTTATATATTACCATACATAACCGTTTTCTATCTTTATACAATTCATCTAACTCTTTTGGTAAATCTTTTTCTAATACTCTTATATTTTCTCTTAATTGTGTTATTTTATCTGAAATCTTGGTTAACTTTTCTCTCCATTTTATAGTTTTTTCTACATACTTCTGATAAATAATTTCAGATTTTGTTAAAGTATTTGTTATCTCTTTTACTTCTTTTTGTGCCCTCTTAAGCTTTTCTACTATTATTCCGTCTTTTCCATCTTCTTCAATAACGCTTATATCTGCTTTTATGTTTAATATCTCACTTTTAATAAATTCCTTTAATAAAATTAATTTTTGATAATTAATTTTCAATTCACCTATTATCAATTCATTAATCCCATTATTTTTTAAATTATCATTTATTTTTTCTATCCATTCACAAAATTTTCCCTTAGTTTTTTCTATCTGTTGTATAGTGTTTTCTATTACATACTGTTTTTTAGTGATATTTTCCAAATCTTTTTTTCTAATTTCTAACTTTTTCTTATAATCTTCAATTTGAGAATTAAGTAAATTTAATTTTTTCTCAACTTTGTTATCTATACTTGGTTTTGATATATCTTTTGGTTTATTACGATTTTCTTGTTCTAATTCCTTTTCATATTCTTTTAATTTTGTATATAAAATTTGTTTTTCTTTGTCAGAAATTTGTTTTTCCTTCGCTAATATTTCAGCGTTTAGTTCCTTTAACTTAATTTTACTGGAATCTATATCTATGATTATACTGTCTGTTAAATATTGCATTAATTCATCTAATGATTTCTTTCCCATCTTTTCTTCATCTGGCAAGTAATCAAAAATAAGTCGTTCTATTTCATCTTTAAACTCATCTTTTAAATCATTGCACACATCTTCAATGTATTTCTGTGGTAAATATTTAACTTTTTCTAATAACATATTATTTTCTATGGGAAATAGATTTTTTTCTTCTTCTGTACCATTTTTCCACTTAAGTTTTACACTATAATTTTTACCTAAGTAATCAGTTTTTTGGTTAAATCTATTTTCGCTCAGAAATGAAAACCTATTATTATGTGTGTTTCCTGCATGTCCTATTATATCTGCTAACGCACTTTTCCCATTTCCCTTATTACCTATAATTGTAACTAAATCATAATTTAATAATATTTCATCACCAAACCATTTATCTTCTGATGTTATTCCTTGTATTTTTATACTATCTATAAATTTATTACTATTCTCCTCAATAATTTTTTTCTTAGGAGGTCTATTCCCTACAAAAAACCTTAATTGTGGCTCTTTTATTGCTTGCTGTAGTCCTTCAAATGTTAAATCAGCTTTTACCCACAAATTTTCTTTTATTATATAATCCCTTGGATCATGATTATCTGAACATATTATCATTGGCTTTCTTTCTATCTCTTTAAATACATATTTATTATAATCATCTATATCTTTAAGCCTTCCCATTTCAAATATATGAGCATGTTCAGCTATTTCTTCTTTAATTGCCATATTTACTTCTAAAGAATTTGTTATTCCGTCATCAATTCCTTTATCTTTTTTACCAGCATGGACACTAATAATACCCTGATTTTTTTTTGCAAACTCTATTATATCCGAATAATCCCAATAAATTGTATCATTATTATCTTTATTTTTAGCTTTGGCGTCCTTCATAATTACATTAAATCTATTTGCTAAATTATCAACTTCTTTATCAGGAAAAATTATAATTACATGTAAATTTGAAGTTCCTTTATCACATCTTAACTCTACCCCAGGAAAAATTTTAATATTTGGTACCATCTGTTTTAGTTTCTTTATTCTTTCTACATCTATAACAAAATGATCAGTTATAGCCACAGCTACCAATTCTTGTTTTTTCCAAGAATTCACTAGAAATTCATCACAATCACTTGATTTATATTTATAATCATATGACGCTGCAGTATGTACATGTAAATCCCACTTTCTCCATTCTGAACCTCTATCCATATATCTCACCTCTTTGAATAATTTAATAACGCTATTATTATAACATTTAATTCAATAATATTACAAAATTCGTTTATATTAGAACTATATCTATTTTTTATTAATTAATACTTAATTATCCACAACTTAAAACTATAACTGAAAATATATAATTTAAAATTTTTAGCTAGAATGATTTAATTAAGCCTTATTTCTTAGTTAAATACTAATCACACTAAATATTACATTTTAAAATTTATTTACTTGCTTTATAACTTTAATATCTAATACTATTATCAAAAATTTTGAAACAATTACTCAATTAATAAAAACAACTAATTCTAAATAATTATAGATTTAGTTGTTTTTCATTTTAATGAAATTTCATTTTAATGTATATTCCTTTCACTTGCTGCACATCCTATTACTGCAAAGGTGGTGAAGTCATAAGTGAAAATTAACAAATACCTCTCTTTTGATATATCACTTCATAAAACCTTGTACTACATAAATAAACACTATTCTAACACTTCATTATCTTATAAATCTCTTATCGATATTCTCAATGATAATTGGTTATCTACAGGTTACCAATCTAATTATGAGGAATCGCTATTTAAATCCTTTGCCACTACTGCTATGAAAAAATATTCCTTAAATCCTCTAGATAGAGGTTGTGATATTGTACTAATCAATAAATTCATAACTGCTAAAGAAGGATCTAAACTTAAATATGCCAAAATAGATAAACTCCACTTCTTATCCAATGATCAATTAGAACTAATCGATTATAAAAGTGGGAAACATCTTCCCCCTATCAATAAATCCTTTTTCACATCTAAAACTCTCTTTACTATCACATCTATAAAAAAGAAGTTTGGAGTTTATCCTGACATATTTAGCCTTTACTATTTAAGACATGGTATAAAATTTTCACAAGAAATCCCTCAAATATATACTACTATCTAAATTATTAACACAAATAAAACTTACTTTTGGAGGTAATACACTTGGAAAAAGAAAATATTGAAATAACTATTACTTATAATAATGAAGAATATTATAAGAATATATTCATGGATTACATAATAGACTTTATATTGAAAAATAATAAAAGGAGCTGTGTAAAAGAAGAAAATGAAGAACGACACTGAAGTATATGAATATAACCCTAATCACTACTGTGCTATATATGGAAGAAGATCAACAAAAAATAACAAAGATAATATACAAAATCAACTTCAAACATGTAGGGATAAAGCTAGTGAACTTAATCTATTAATTAGCCAAGAATACCTTGATTATGAATCTGCAACTAAATATGAACCATTTCACAGACCTGGATTTAAAAAGCTTATATATGACTTGAAACACAATAAATTTAAATCTATTATAGTTTTTAAAAGAGATCGTCTTGCTAGAAAAACTGTGCATTTTAAAGAAATCAAATACTTATGTAAGCAAAATAATGTTAATATAATTTATGCAGCTAACGATGAATTTGCACTAGATGATAATAGTGAAATTTCTTCACTTATAGAAAATATACTTGTTTCCTTTGCTGAATTAGAGCCTGCAAATATAGCTTTAAGAACCAAAGATGGATTAGATAGAAAACGTGCAAGTCATAATTATTCAATATCCGCAAAAGTTCCAAAAGGATACATTAAATTGGGTAAAAGTAAAAATGCTGAATTAATCCATGACCCTAAACTTGCCCCAATAATTACTTACCTTTTTAAACGCTTTTCAGATAGTCCTTTAACAAGAAATTCCTTAAAAGAAATTGTAAATGATGTAAATAGTAAATATAAATTGAAGTTTACCATTTCCATTCTTGAGAGAATAATTAAATCTCCTATATATACTGGATGGTATACTAAAACTCCTAAAACCCCAATTGAAAAATTGCTAATAGCTAATAAAGATAACAGTTTCTCAATAGATAAATCTCAACTCATACCTGCAAATAATATTACACCTATAATAAAAGACTTCGATGTTTGGGAAAAAATCGTAACAAAATATTTTCATGTAAATGGCTTTTCTAATATTAATTCTATGGACTCTTCTAAATGTATGTTTTCAAGTTTGATCTACTGTAAGAGATGCAACTCAAAAGTATATTTAATTGATAATTATTTTGAATGTGTTAATCACTGCTTCAGAACAAAAAAAGAAACTCTCTTAAATAAATTATTATCAGATGTCATTGATGATTTATTTACCAATAAAAAAATTATAAATTATTACAATTATAAAATGGAAGAAATACAATCTCAAACAAGCACAATAGAGAAACAACTTAAATCTTTAAATACACAACAAGATAAATTAATGCTTAAAATGATAAAATATAAAACTATAACTAATACTACCTTTGATGACCTATCTATAGAAGAAAAAACTCTTAAAGATAAATACGATAAATTAAAAGGAAAAATATCTGAATACATCTACTATAAAGAAAATCTCCATGAAAAAATAGTTTTTCAACAAAAAAATCTACTAATTCAGCATTTCATTTTAAATGAAAATATAGCAAATGATTTCTTGAAAAATATAATAAAGAGGGTGAAAGTGTATGTCTCATACCCCAAATACTCCTCACAAATCCAATACAAAAGCAGCAGCATACCTCCGAGTATCAGATAGAAGACAAAATTTAGAAACACAAGAAGCTAAAGCATTTAAATATGCAGCAGAAAACAATCTGCTTTTAAATAAAGATATGGTATTCTGTGAAAAAAAGCCTGCTTCAAATACAAATAACTCACCTATTGTAAGTGATTTAACCGTTGTTTTTAAATCTCGTCCAGAATTATTAAAAATACTGACAATGGCTTCCCATGGAGATGGAGATTTCTCTCACCTTATAGTCTACAGCAGTGATAGATTAGCTAGAGATGTATTTCAAAATGCCCTGATTAAACAACATTTAGAAAAAAACCATGTACAAATTCACTTTACTAAAGAAGGTGAAAATTTTAAAAATGACCCTCTAAGCCAAAAGCTTCAAAATATATTAGCTTGTTTTGCTGAATTTGAAGCTTCAACTATTAGTTCAAGAGTTTCTGATTCTCTTGCTCAAGTATTCAAAAGGGGGGATTGGACTTGTGGAAAACCTCCCCTTGGCTTTATTCTTACAAATAGTCCAACAGGTAAAACTTTAAGCATAGATAATACAAAGCTGGATATAGTAAAAACAGCTTTTGAGCTTTATTCCAGTGGATATGGCTATAGAAAAATTGCTGATATATTATCTCAAAAATATTTTCCATATAGCTTTAAGAAAAGTACTGTAGAATATATGCTATCTAATGAAGCTTATTTTGGTATATTAAGTTGGGAAAAACAGGTGGAAGAAGAAAAAACAATGTAAAAAAAGAGGTTTACTTAAAATCTGACCATAAAGGAAATCTTGATATAGTTGGCTTAGAGAATAAAAATATAATTTATTTACTAAAGAAATTTAAAGCAAATATAAAAGATCCTCAATATTTCTCTTCTCCATATATTCTAAAAGATCTTTTAATCTGCTCAAAATGCGGTAATAAATTAATTCCTAAAAATTACGGAAAACATAAAGCTAGTGTATATAGATGTCCTACAAAAGAAAATGGTAAATCACATAATATTATTAAAACAGAATTAATAGAAGATTTAGTTTTAGACAAGCTGTATGATATCAATTACTGCAAAAATGATATATCTATGGGATACAATAAATATCTATCCTCATTTAAAGAGAAAAATGAAACACATAATAAAGTTATATATGCATTAAAGAATAAGATTTCAGATATTGAAAACAATGTTAAAAATATTGATGAAATGCTGGCTGAAAATCCTAAGCAACATATAATAAATGGACTATTAAAATACAAACATTATTTTCAAGACAAAATATCTCTACTTACAAAGCAGCTGGAAGAAAATAAAAGCCAACTTAATATTAAGCCTATATCATTCAAGAAATTTAATAACCAAATTAATATAATCATAAAACAAATACCTGATAAAAGAGTATTATGCTTTCTTGTAATAGATAAAATATTAGTATCCAATGATAATAATCAACTAAAACTAAATATAATTATTTCTCCAAAAACCTTATAACAATCAGGTTTTAAAAAATAAAACTTGTAGGCACATAGTCCTTCTCGGTATACCGTTAAAGACTACGTGCCTACAACTAAAAGTATGAAAATGGTATTCTATTAAGTTAAATTTTCTTAATAATTTTAGTAACCTTTTTTCACTTAAATCATACTATATATATTAAGAAAAATTTCTATAGAGGACTAATATGAAAAAAATTGAGCTTTATAATATTCTTAGTAAATTTGATTTTAATACCTTAATCAATCAAAATCTAACTCCTACGGAAATACACAAAAAAATATATCAATCCTGTGAAGAAGCTAACTCCCCAAGCCCAAGCCCAAACGCTATTAAAACCTATATTAAAAACAACTTAAATCTTCAATGGAAAAAAAAGAAATGGATTTCTTACCCACAAAATGATATTAATAATACAAAAGGTAAGAAAAAAAGTATTCCAAATCCTTCTGATAATATAACTACATCTCATAAAGGTACAATTGATGAAGAAAATAATCATACCGAAGAAAAAACAGCTTCACCTAATCAAATAAATAACGATACAAAAGCAGAAGAAAAAAGTAATACTATCTGTAGAAAAAATGAGAATAATACTGAAGATAAGTCAGAACCAATAAATAATATAAAGCAGAACAAATCTACCTCTAAAAGAGATACTAGTATTAATACAGTTAACTTTAGAGATGAAGACATAGATGCTTCACAATACGCTGAATATATAACAGCTTTTGGAACCGAAAAAATTTCCATATCAATAAGCTCTTTTGTTCTTGATATGATTGAACAAAGAATATGCAAAAAATATAATATAAAGCGAAAAGGAAATCGCTCTAAGATTATTCAAATTGCACTTACTGAATATTTGAGAATTACTAAATAAAAGAAAGCCTGTCCAAAAGTTTATTAAAACATTTTACTTTTGGACAGTTGTATTTTATACATTAATTGCTTAGGCATTTGTCTTTATATCTGTTTCGGGTAATATGAATAATGGGTAGTTAACATATTATTCTTTCATAAATAAAAATATGTTAAATATTCCATTCACTTATATAACTAATGATTTCATTTATGCAATTATTCAGTTCCACATCATCAAAATAATAATTTTGATTAATAACTTTTATTTTCAAGTCATTTATTGTTTTAATAAAATAAGTTGGTGATACGTTTTTAATTTTTTCGAATAGAATTTCAATTTCACACTTTTTATTTTTCTGTAAAGAAGCTAAATATGTTTTTTCGGCTGAATTTTGACTTGAAATATTTTTAGCATACTGAGAATACTCCCATAATAGCAAATACAACGTATCAATATCTTCTAATTGAGAATTCACTTGTTCTTTTTCTAAGTAAAGTTTATTACTAAAACATTTTAAAACATCTTCCGTTATTACAATTGGAAGTGCTGGAATAATATCCTCAATCATAGATTCATCCTCTGTTTCAATACAAGTTTTAAGTTTTTCCAAAGAAAGCTTGCTTATACTTAATCCATTTCTTTCAACCCTTCCATATTTATTACACATCAAAATATATATATAATGTATTTTAACCTCAAAAGTTGAAACTAAATTGATAAGTAATGAATTTATTTCTTGCTCATTTTCCACATCAAAATTTTTTATAAGAATGGGAACCTTAAGAAAATTACCTTCTTCGATTATACTTATTGGAAATACATATTCAAAATTAAATTCATTAGTTTCATTAATTTTTTCTTTAATTGCTGAAATTAATTGCTTTTCTTTTTGTGTTTTCCAAGAAGTAACCATATAACGACTAAAACCTCTCTCATTACCTACTTTCAAATAGTACTCATTTAGCACAATCAATCTACTTATCCACAAAGTTTCCTTCTCACACAATCTATTATAATCCTCAGAATAATTATTTGTTTCATCGGATATTTGTTTGAAAAAACTTTGCATTTCAAAAAGTTTAGTTTTTGCATCTCGCAAATTAAAAACTGCCAATTTTATTGTATCATTGTTTTCCTTTTTTAATATAGCTACCATTTGATTTATATAATTTCTTATATATGAAAAATAACCAGTCTTAATTTTAGATATATCCTGTGGTAATTTTGATGGTTTTTCAAATGGTCTATTTTCATGTGGAAATAGTCTTTCCTTCTTCAATGAAATAATAATATCTTCTCTAAGATTATCCATAAATATTAGTAATTCATTATTAATTCTCTGTTTCTTTAGTATCTTTTCTAATATCTGAATATTAAACTTGAATAATTTTACTATTTTATTCCTTAACTTATACCAAAGACATAACCAGTCATATATAGAATAACATTCATAATTAGCCATTATAGTTTTAGACCAAAGTTTTGCAAATTCTGAATTAAATGAAATTATAATATTTTCCACTGGTATTTGTTTATGAGCATCATCTGGTAAATTAAGTGAATTAATCACATCTAATGATGGTTTAATTGCATCAGCACAATAAAACTTATAGATAGGTAATGCTTTACAAATAGTATTTAATCTAGCCACACTTTCCTTATTTGCTTTTTTCATTTCATTTGGGAACATCAAATATTCTACATGTATTTCACTTTTATTATCATTTTCATAAACTTGCATAGACATTGTGTGAATTTTCATATATATAAATATTTCTTGTTTATGCCTAGTTACAAATTCCAAATATTGTATTTTATTTAAACCATACCACATATACATTAATTCAGCTATACTCTCAATACTCCACTTTTTCTTATCTAACCATACATCATCTAATGATACTGTAGTAACTATATCAAATTTTTTATCTACTTTAATAAGCCAATTAGCTAAACTCACATAATCATTCATATTTCGCTTTAGAGTCATTGCTTTCAATTTGTTATATAAGTAATACGAATAAATATAGAAATCTGAATCTTCTATTACAAATTTATTTATTCTATTTGCAAGATCACATAAATACCTAATATTCTTGTCATCTGGTACTATCTTCCTCATTTCAGATAAAGTTTTTATTTCTATATCAACTTCTTCAAAACGATTAAATGGATTTATTTCATACAACAACAATAATAATCCACCATGTTCGTCAGCATCATCAAAAACTGTTCTGTTTTTATTGTAATATTCTAATACACTTCCACTAAAAATTCCCCTTATAGCATTTAAAAAATAAGTATAATTATTATCCAAAGTATTTTCAATTAAATTTCTATAAAATTTATCTTTATCATCAACAATATAAGTAGGTAACTTGGAATATAATTTTGAAATATAAGTTTCATCAACAATTTTGAGCATTTTTAATATTGTTTCACTCTTTGAAGTAAATTCATGTAGCCTATTTACAA
Organism: Clostridium aestuarii; assembly: GCF_026735135.1. GTDB lineage: Bacteria > Bacillota > Clostridia > Clostridiales > Clostridiaceae > Clostridium_H > Clostridium_H aestuarii. The sequence goes on from NZ_JAPQER010000001.1 coordinate 93,176, forward strand.
TGTGTTGAGAACGTACAGGATGCAATCCTTCAATATAGAGTTTTTGATCTGTTATCTTAATATAAAACTCATTTTCAATGCTCTTCATTAATTCATTAAAATCTAAATCTTCATTTATTGTACAATTAAATTGTTCTACTAAACCCTTAACAGGTAATTTTATGCCCATAACATCAGCAAGAGTAATTTGCCTTAAAATTGCCATTTTTATAGATGAACCTTTGCTTCCTTGTATAGTTTTTATTTGTTGTGAAATTCTATCATTTATCATCTCGCCATGAGTTAACAAATAAATGTATTCTATAAGCAATCCTTTATCACAAACAATCTCCCACGAACTTTGCCAATTATTGATACTTTCATGTATTTTACCTTCCTTTTTTAGAGTTGCATATATTTTTTCAGCTTGTTCTTTATCTAAAAAAACATCAATAATTCTCATATCCTTTAGATTGCTTGGATCCCCTGAAAATGAATACCAATCATCTTCTCTAGTAGTTAGCAACAACTTATAATTAATACCTATCTTACCTGAAAAATACTGTGATAATACGTTCCATTCTTTTAACTGAATGTCTAAATTATCTAAAACAATTAATATCTTTTCTCCAATTTTAATTCGAGATTTGAAATACTCTACAATGTTATCAAGTTCTTTAACTTCATTGCACCAATTAAGTTTATAAATATGATACTGATTTCTTAAGTTATATGCTACCTGCCATGCTAAAGTAGTCTTTCCCTGTCCACTTGAAGATTTTATAACAGTAATAACGTGTTGTAATATAGATTTTTCTATTTTTTTCTCTATATTTTTTCGTCTTACAGGCAACTGATTTGCAATGTCAGCTGGTTCAGCTTTTTTGCCTTCATAATAATCTTTACTAACATCTTTATGAAGTAAATTATCAAAATCTATCTTTTCAATCCATTTATGTGCAGGGTTTTTAGCACCTTTATCAATATAATCTTTTATTAATTGGATTCGTTTGGTTAATTCTAAAAAATCAATACATTTTCTTTCTCTCATCTTTTCAAAACAAAGACAAAACAATCCATTAACATATAGACTTTCATTACCTGTATTTATTTGATATCTATCTATGAGCATTTTTTCTATTTCTAAAATCAATTTATTTTTCTTAATATTATTAAATTTGAGATGTTGTAAAAAATGATCAAAATCAAAATTGGACCAATTCCAAGTATCATTTTCATCTTTTATTTTCTCAATAATATCAGACCAATACTTCTTTGCCTTCTGATCCATATTTCCTCTAATAAGTTTACTTAGGTTTCCCTTTGCAACATCAAAATCATATATTAAAGTAAAATACCTATCATCATTTATTTTATCAAGTACATATACTTCTAGATAATTTTTTAATACACTTTTCAAAAAACTTGCATCTTGTTTATCTTTAGAGTATTTTAATTGAATATGTTCTATTTTTACAATATCAGAAGTTTTAAAGGAATCAATATCTTCAATTCCTTCTAATTTAATTTTTCTATCATTATTAATTAAAAATTTCAATAACAAATAGCATGAATATAACACTTGATATTCATACCCAATTAGAGCTATTTGACCACCCGTTCTATTGGTCTCAATTTTCTTTATAGAATATTTTGTCTTTTGCATTTTTTTTTGTTTTTCAGTCTTTTTCTTTGATATTTTAATCACCCACTTTTATATTAACCTTTATTTATTTCATTCTTATTAACCTAATATATATATTTCCATAAATTAAACTTCTATCTTATAAAATCCAATAATACTTTCTTTACTAACAGATTGATTATCTTTCAAACGTATTATTGGATTATTAAACCTAGTATCCCATACATGATGACATCTGCACTAAATAGTATATTACATACTTACAAATTAAATATTTTTTAGATTTAGTAGTCTTAAACTTAGTATATTCATCAAAAATAATATCTTTGATGTCGACTAAAAATCCTAATGCATATGGTGTTGATATTTTTCTCCACTCATTTATAATATCTTGTCTATTAATCACGTAACATATATCTGAAACAATTTCAGGACAATCCTTAATATGTTCTACATTACTATCTTCCCAAAATAAGTCATTAAATAAAAAGCCATTTATACAATTATTAATATATTTTCCTCGTTGTTTTAATCTTTTTTTTATGCGATAAGCATATGAACTGTCAAAGTTGTCCCAATCTACTATTTTATTGTTATAATAAGCAATTAACCCTTGTTTCATTTCTTTAAATATGTATAACCAGAAGTTAATAATTCATTTATTTGTTTTCTATTAATTAAATTTAATCATAGAACCCTTAACTTTTTCAGCATATCCCTCTTGCACCAAAATTCTACCAACATAAGAAGCAATAGCAGTCTTTGTTACATGTTTTTGAAGCCAATATCCCAAACTATCAATTGAAGCTTTATCTCTTGAAGTCCCGATACTAATTGTCATACCAGCATACTTTTTTAATAACAACTGATACTGTTGCTTAGTAACTTCTATAACACCAGTTTTACCAAAGTATATCCTAGTTCCAAATTTAACACAGCCATCATATGTAAAGCTACTTCCTTCTGCCCATGTTGCTAATTTTCTTGGATTACTAACCATTAATATAAATTGATTACCATCTTGAGGAAATAACAAAAGTCTATGTGGACTGTCCTTTGCCCACTTATTTAGTCCGTTATCAATCAAATACTTACCTATCTTCACACTTCGTAGTTCTGAACATTTTCTCCAAAAGGTATCATAAAGAGGTATATCTACACTATTGTCAAATTCACCAATATGGATAATAACATTTTTCCATGATACATCAAAAAATTTAGCTCTATCTGATTTGGAAATCCTTATTCCATAACCTGTACCTAGACCATCGCAGTTGCTGTTATTCCATGTTGTTACTATCATAATACTTCCTCCATTCTTATCTTAACAAATATACATTCAAATATTGTTTTTTATCATTAACTTCTACAGTCCTAAATAATTTATCCCTTAACTTCATTGCAAGAATATATAATATTATCAGTATTTATAAATCATTTTTGCAGATAGTTTAATTATTTATCAGTAAATATTTTCTTCCTTTCGTCATCAGACAATAACCTTTCACGATATTTTAAGTCATTGGGAATGTTCTTATTTATTAAACATTTATGTTCCAAACATTCCAAATATAATGCTACTTGAACTAATGCATAATGTTCGAAATCATCTTTTGCACCTTCAAATAAAACATATTTTTCAAGAAATGAAAGTGCTCCTTTTAATTGGATATATGCCCATCGCTTGTTACTATAATTCGTATCATAGCTTAAACAACCGATTTTTTCAAAGTTATATCCATATTTTCTTTGTTCAGCACTCCAGCTACGAGGTGCGTATAATTCAATATATAATGATGTTTCTACATTTTCTTCAGGATACAACAATCCATTATTGTGAAATCCTGTCCAACTCATATTTTGCAATCTGTTATGCTCAAATGTGATAGCATATTTTAATGCATTTAAGTATAAGTTTAACTTATTTTGGTTACGAAGATTTGATAACTTAAGTTCAAACAAATTGATAATATAATCAAAAGGATAGAAAGTTTCAGAACCATCCCTTTCTTCCAGTTCTTTGTTTAAATTTTTTAGATAATCAACATAGTTATCAAACTCTTCTTCTTTTTTAATAGATCTATTTCTCAAATCAGAAATAACTTGTTTTTGATATTGATCAATGGCATTTGTTATTTCTGCAACAAATTCTAATCTAGTTTTAACATATTCAAATATTTGCGAAATGTATATTGCAACTCTTTTGTTACTATCTCCATCTTTGTTTGTATAAACAACGGCGTAAATGTCACAATCATCATTGCGCCATATTTCTCCATCATTCCAAATTGCAAATGGGCTACATTCAAAATCGTTAGCTTGATATCTTTTGTGTCGACTTGTTTCCACAGGATGAACTGAACATAAAGAACGCAAGTATTCAAAATATTTTTCATCTGTTCCTTTCCCATCATTACCAAGCTCACCCAAAATGTCTATTGACTCTTTAATTATGTCATTAGGCACATTGAAAATTTTTGCAAGCTCTTTTATACAATCCACTACTACAGATGAAGCATTCATAAAGTCATAAAAATCAAACGCACTTCTGCTATATTTTCCAGTGTTTAGCTTAAGTTTATTTAAGTAATATACCGTATCATCAAGCCTATCCATTATAGCGCAAATTTTATCCCATGCGCGGTGCTTGCGGTATTTTTTATTATAGGAAATATTGAGTTGCTCATTCACTTTCCTTCTTAATTTGTCAAGAACAACAGTATCAAGATTTATTTTAAATACACATTTTTCCATTATAATATCCTTTCAACTTATTTTATGTAATATAATTATCTTACAAATATATTGAAAACAATTTAATCATTTTACCGTATACATTACATTTAAACTGTACCTAATCAATTTTATCCACTTATCTTTCATTAACTTTCCATTCTAAACATAATTAACTGCATCTAAAAACATTGCCTACATTGTAATCTTCATTTTATCTCTTCATCACAAAACTACATAAAATTACTCTTATATAACCCTAAACTTTCAAATATCAATATACATATTATAACATCATTTTCTTTGTTGTTACATTTAGTTGTATTTCTTTCATATAATACTTAACATTCCAATAATATCTAAATAATTTATAATTTTGATATAATAAAACAGCTACCCAACCCCATATAAATAGAGTTAAATAGCTATACACATGATAAAATTCTAATTAATTTAAATTTTTCCTTTAATCAACATCTAAATATTTTATGAATAATCCTCCCTCTTTTCTCTCATACTATTAATAAATTCTTCTAAAACTATATCCCCATACTTCTCTCTTAAAATATCAACTACAATTCTAGCCTTCCTTTTCTCTAGTTCCTTCAAATTTTCTTCTCCCTCAGGATAATTAACCTCAACTGAAATATCTCTTTTGCCCATAAAATCACCATTTAAAATATTATTCCACTATATACTATTCTATTAAATAAATTCTGTTACAAAAACTTTTAAAACAATAAAAAACACCTACCTTTAACTGGTAGATGTGTTTCAAAAAATAATTTTTCTTTATATTTCATGTTATATTCATTAATGCTTCAAACTTTTAACTATTTCTATACTTAACCCTGTTTTTGTTGCTATAGTCTCTATATCTAATAGATCAAGTAGATTTTTTGCTATTTCTATGGCTTTTTTATTTTCCCCTTCTTCAATAGCACTACTTATCATATTAGCTCTTTCATGTAATGATTTTTCTCTTGCTTTATAGATTTCTATTGTCTTTTTATCACTGCTTAAATATTCAAGTCTCTCCTCAGCTCTTTTTATATCTGTATCCAATTCCATCAACTCCTTTAATTTTTCCTCTGAAATGTCTTTATTAAAGAAAGTCAACCATCTTTGAAGTCTATCCTCTTTTAAATTTTTTTCTTCTAACTTATTAAATTTAGGTAACTCTACAAAATGGATTTCTACTAAATCTGTAAGCATATAGTCTTTTGATTCATCTTCCCAAAGATGAAATTTAGTATGAAATTTATCTAAATTTATATAATCAAAATCTAGTATGTTTATAGTTATTACCTTCTTAAGCTTTTTATAATCCTCGCCCTTAGCTATTTTTTCATTAAACAACTTACCCCAATAGAATAATGTCCTTTTATCCATATTATGTTGATTTGTGAGCTGTACTTCTATATCAATTTGTGTTCCATCTTCTGTTTTTGCTCTTACATCAAGTATTGCAGTTTTATCATTTATAAGTTCTCTAGTTAATTCCTTATTATCTACTATTTCTAATGTAACAAGTCTTTCTCTATCTTTTCTATCTAAAACTGCATTTAAGAATGCAACCAAATTATCTTTTACTTCATTTTCGCCAAAAAGTTTCTTAAAGATATAGTCATTTAATGGTTTTAACCTCTTCATATAAATCACCCCTTCTTACTTATATTATAACTTAAACTACACTTATTTAAAACTTTTGAAAGTAATTATTCATAGGAAAAGACTATATGAGTTTCTTTTAAAAAACCTTCTTTTAAATTCCACCCTAACATAAAATTTATTATAGAACTTCACTATGGAGGTCATATTTATGATTGCAGCAATATATGCTAGAAAATCTATTGAAACTGATAAAGGAGAATCTATAGAAAACCAAATACAGCTATGCAAAGAAATTGGTATTAAAGCTGGAGTTACAGAATTTTTATACTACAAGGATGAAGGGTTTAGCGGTGGAAATACTAATCGTCCTAAATTTAAGCAAATGATGAAGGATGCTAAATCCAAAGAATTTTCAATGCTTATTTGCTACAGACTAGATAGAATTTCTCGTAATGTAGCTGACTTTTCTTCTACATTAGAAACACTTCAAAAATATAATATAGACTTTGTTTCTATTAAAGAACATTTTGATACATCAACTCCAATCGGTCGTGCAATGGTGTATATTGCTTCAGTTTTTGCACAGCTTGAACGTGAAACCATTGCTGAAAGAGTTAGCGATAATATGCTTGAACTTGCCAAAACTGGACGTTGGCTTGGTGGTACTACTCCCCTTGGTTTTAAATCGGAAGCTATTAATTATACAGATATAAATGGTAAAAATAAACGAATGTTTAAATTAATTATAGTGCCAGATGAAATTAAAATTGTTAAGCTGATCTTCAATTTATATGTAGAGAAAAAAGGGTTTCCTTCTGTTGCCCACTATCTATGCACTCATCACTACAAAGGAAAAAATGGTGGAGAATTTTCACAGGGTACTGTTGAACAAATTATAAAAAATCCTGTTTATACCTATGCAGACAAACGAATTTATGATTATTTTAAAAATAAAGGAGCAATAGTTTGTGGAGAATTTAATGGTAAACATGGTGTGATAACCTATAACAAAAGAAAAAAAGGCAAAAAAGAAAACCCTATTAATGAATGGATTATTGCTGCCAGCCAGCATAAAGGTGTTATACCTAGCGACATATGGATTAAGTGTCAAAATATCAATACTCTTAACACTCAAAAATCCTCGCCTAGAAGTGCTACAGGTAAAAAGTTTCTTTTATCTGGTCTTTTAGTTTGTGGTGAATGTGGAAGTGGAATGAGTTCCTGGAGCAGAAATAATCCTAAGAGCGGTAAATATGAAAGATATTATAGATGTAATTTAAAAAACAGAGCTTCTACTAGATGTAGTAGTAAAATGCTAAATGCAGATATAGCTGAAGATTTAGTTTTATCAAATATAAAAGGCATTACTGTAGAACAGCTTATAGATGCTTACGATAAAATAGTATCAGGTGAAAAAAGTAGAGGTAACTTAATTAAAGAAGAACAGCTTAAACTTGAATCTCAAATAGAAACTAACACTAAAATGATTCAAAGCTTAATAAGAAAGTTAGCTCTTCTTGATGATGATCCTATCATTATTTCAGAGTTTCAAAAGGAAATTAATAATTTAAATATACAAAACTCTTCTTTACAAAAAGAACTATTTTCCTTAAAAAATATTCTTAACACTAAAGCTTCTAAATTAGATTATATTGATAAAATTAGTGATAACTTAGAAAACTTTAAAAAGCTTTTTGATTCCACCTGTGATATAGAGAAAAAACGTTCCTATCTTTTAGAAATTGTTAATTATATTGTGTGGAATAGTAAAAACAGAACACTACAAGTTAATTTATTTAATTCTACCTCCTCTACTCCAATCGGTGGGGTTAGAAGAAGGGAAAATAAAAACTTGTGTTTAGAAAATGTTTCCAGATAAAACCATGCAGCAAGTTTTAAGTGGAAGCTGTGATATTGGATTCTGTGGACCTGAGCAAGTTATCTATATCTATAATCAAAAACGTGAAGATCTTCCTATTCTATTTGCACAATTAACTCAAACAGATGGTTCTTTCTTAGTTGGTAGAACTAAGGAAGCTAATTTTAAATGGGAATCTCTAAAAGGAAAAACTATTATAGGTGGAAGACCTGCTGGGATGCCTGAAATGTCTCTTGAATATGTTTTAAGAAATCACGGTTTGAAACCTAATGAAGATGTAACTATTATAACAAATCTGGCTTTTACTGCTACAGCTGGTGCTTTCAAAGCTGGAACTGGTGATTACGTTGCTCTTTTTGAGCCTACTGCCAGTATGCTAGAAAAAGATCAATCTGGATACATTGTAAATTCTATAGGTGAAAGTGCGGGAACCATTCCTTACACTTGCTACTTTTCAACTAATTCTTACATGGAAAAAAATCCTGATGTAATTCAAAAATTTACAAACGCAATACACCGAGGACAAGTATGGGTACAAAATCATAGTGATGAAGAAGTAGCAAAATCCATTCAATCCTTCTTCCCTGGTAGTGATATAAAAATATTATCAAATGTTATTAAAAATTATAAAAGTATAAATGCATTTGCTGTAAGTCCTGTTATGAATGAAGAAGATCTTAATAGACTAATGGACATAATTCAATCTTATAAATCAGATTTAATTCCAGAAAGACCACCTTTTGATGAAATAGTTAACAATGATTATAGTGAAAAAACAGTTAAAGATTAACAATTAAGTTTTCACACTAATATATGTTTTTCTTACAAAAACTTAAATTTTGGAAACATTAAGAAAGCAACTATTTTTGCTAATTAAAAATAGTTGCTTTCTCATTTAATTATTGTTCTCCACTTGCTATTTCCTCTATAACATTTCTACATTTATTCTTATTTTGTTGTTGTTCTTTATCTAAATTTTTATTAGCTACTGCAAGCATTAATTTGATTCTATTTATTTGATTTACTTCACTAGCACCTGGATCATAGTCTACAGCTACAATATTGGTATCTTTATGTCTTCTTCTCAGCTCTTTTATAACCCCTTTACCGGTTACATGATTTGGTAGACATGCAAATGGCTGTACACATACTATATTTTTTACCCCATTTTTTATTAATTCCACCATTTCACCAGTTAAAAACCACCCTTCACCAGTTTGATTTCCTATTGATAATATTGGTGCAGCTCCCTTTGCTATTTCTCTTATAGCTTCTGGTGAATCGAATTTTTTACTTTTTTCTAAAGCTTTCTTCATATCTTTTCTAAAATGTTCCATATACCAGATAGCAGCATCACTTATAAGCTTAGATTTTAAGTTTCCAGATAGATACTTATATTTAAAATCTTCATCATAAGCACAATACAAGAAAAAATCTATTAAATCAGGCACAACAGCTTCTGCTCCTTCGCTTTCAAGAACTCCTACAATATCATTATTCGCAGTAGGATGATATTTAACAAGAATTTCACCTACTACACCTACTCTAGGCTTTTTAATGTCTAAGACTTCAAGATTATCAAACTCATCAACTATGGCATATATATACCTCTTAGCTAATTTATAATTACCTTCTCTTATAACTTCCTTACATCTCACAACCCACTTTTCATATAAAAGATTTGTAGAACCTTTTATTTTTTCGTAAGGTCTAATCCTATACAACACTCTCATCAACAAATCTCCAAAAAGCATAGCAAGTAAAGATTTTTTGACCATAGCATAAGTAGGCGTAAACCCGGGGTTACTTTCAAGACCAACATAATTTAATGAAATTACAGGAACTTTTTCAAAGCCTGCCTCTTTTAATGCTTTTCTAAGAAATCCTATATAATTGCTTGCTCTACACCCACCACCAGTTTGAGATATTACAACAGAAGTATTATTAATATCATATTTACCTGATTTTAGTGCTTCTATCATTTGTCCAATAACTATTATAGATGGATAACACGCATCATTATTTACATATTTAAGCCCTTCTTCAATAGCAGCTTTATCTACAGCTGGAAGCACTTGAAAATTGTATCCTGATGAAGACAAGGCTTCCTGTACAAATTGAAAATGTATAGGTGCCATTTGTGGTGCTAAAATCGTGTGTTTCTCTCTCATTTCCTTTGTAAAAGGAATTTTCTCTATAGATTTATATTCGCCCTTAAATTTAATACCCTTTTTTTCTCTTTCTTCTATTGCAGCTTTTAAAGAACGTATTCTTATTCTTACAGCACCAAGGTTGCTAACTTCATCTATTTTCACGAGAGTATATAACTTATTATGTGCTTTTAATATATCTTCAACTTGATCAGCAGTTACAGCATCCAAACCACATCCAAATGAATTTAATTGTATCAGTTCTAAGTTATCTTGATGTGATACAAACTCAGCTGCAGCATATAATCTTGAATGATACACCCACTGATCCACAACTCTTAGAGGTCTTGTCACATTTCCTAAATGAGCAATAGAATCTTCTGTCAATACAGCCATATCATATTCAGTAATTAAATTGGCTATACCATGATTTATCTCAGGATCAACATGGTACGGACGTCCTGCAAGAACTATTCCTTTTTTTCCAGTCCTTTTAAGATACTCTAATACTTCTTCTCCTTTTTTTCTTATATCATTTTTTAAATTTTCTCTTTCACTCCAAGCTCTATACACCGCATCATATACTTCATTTTTTGATAATCCAAATCCACTTAATTCTTCATAAAGCCTTTTTGCTAACCTTTTTTCATTATCCATAGGAAGAAATGGATTCATAAATTTAATGTTTTTATCTCTTAAAACATCCATATTATTCTTTATTGCTTCTGGATAAGAAGTAACTATAGGACAACTATAGTTATTATCTGCACCTTGTTCCTCTTTTTTATCAATTGGTATACACGGATAGAAAATAAAGTCTACATCCTTATTTACTAGGTCCATTATATGTCCATGAACCAATTTTGCAGGATAGCACACCGATTCTGAAGGAATAGTTTCCATACCTAATTCAAATACTTCCTTTGAAGATCTTTTTGATATTTCTACTCTAAAACCCAACTCATTAAAAAAAGTAAACCAGAATGGATAATTTTCATACATATTAAGTACTCTAGGAATTCCTACAGTTCCCCTCTTAGCTTCATCTTTATCAAGAGGATTATAGTTAAATATTCTATTATATTTGTACTCATAAAGATTTGGTATATCCTTTTTTTTATTTTCCTTATTAGCCCCTTTTTCGCATTTATTTCCTAAAACAAAAACTCCACCATCAGAAAATTGGTTAATAGTTAATAAACAATTATTGCCACATCCGCCACACCTAGTCATTGATGTTTCTATTTTAAAATCACTTAATTTTTCTAATTGAAGAAGTTTAGTTTTATATCCTTCTTTAAATTTTCCCCTTGCAATTAGCGCAGCTCCAAATGCTCCCATTAATCCTGAAATATCTGGTCTCACAGCATGTCTTCCTGATACAAGTTCAAAACTTCTAAGTACAGCATCATTATAAAAAGTTCCCCCTTGAACAATAACCTTTTGTCCCATTTCTTCAGGGTTTCTTAATTTAATAACCTTATATAAAGCATTTTTTATCACCGAATAAGAAAGTCCTGCTGAAATATCTCCAACAGTAGCTCCTTCTTTTTGTGCTTGTTTAACTCTAGAATTCATAAACACAGTACATCTAGATCCTAAATCTATAGGCTCTTTTGAAGCAATCGCAGCTTTTGCAAAATCTTCTACACTCATATTCAATGATTTTGCAAAAGTTTCTATAAATGAACCGCATCCTGAAGAGCACGCTTCATTAAGCATTATACTATCTATAACCCCATCTTTAACCTTAATACATTTCATATCCTGTCCGCCAATATCTAAAATAAAATCAACACCAGGCATAAAAAATTCTGCTGCTTTATAGTGAGCTATTGTTTCAATTTCTCCAATATCCATTTTCAATGCAGTCTTTATCAATCCTTCACCATAACCAGTAACCGCACTATTCATAATTTTAGCTTTTGGAGGTAATTCATTATAAATCTCCTTTAGTATTTCTATTGTGCGTGCTAATGGCTTTCCTTGGTTACTTCCATAATGTGAATATAAAATCAAACCTTCTTCACCTATTAAAACCGCTTTTGTAGTTGTAGAACCAGCATCTACACCTAAAAAACACTTTCCTTCATATTTTGATAATTCTTTTCTTTTAACTTTATATTTTGAATGCCTTTCTTTAAAATTGCTCAGTTCCTTCTTGTCATGAAACAAAGCTCTCAATCTATTTACTTCGCGAGAGGCAGATTTTTTTAATTCAGGTAGCTTTTTATATAAAGATTTAAATAAAATCATATTCTCTTCTTTTGAGGCAAGAGCTGCTCCCATAGCTACAAACAATTGAGAATTCTCTGGGAATATAATTTGTTCTTTCTTTAGTTTTAAAGTTTCACTAAATCTTTTTCTAAGTTCTGATAAAAAATATAATGGTCCTCCTAAAAAAGCTACATTGCCTCTAATAGGTTTACCACACGCAAGTCCACTTATTGTTTGATTAACCACTGCCTGAAAAATCGAAACAGCTATATCTTCTCTTGCTGCACCTTCATTTAAAAGCGGCTGTATATCTGTTTTAGCAAAAACACCACATCGAGATGCAATAGGATAAATTGTCTTATATTTTTTAGCTAATTCATTTAATCCCCGAGCATCAGTTTGAAGCAATACTGACATTTGGTCTATAAATGCACCAGTTCCACCAGCACAAGTTCCATTCATTCTTTGCTCTATATTCTCTTCAAAGTATGTGATTTTTGCATCTTCACCTCCAAGTTCAATTGCAACATCAGTTTCAGGAATAATTGTCTCTACCGTCTTTGAAGATGCTATTACTTCTTGAATAAAAGCTATATTAAGCCATTTAGATACAGCAAGCCCACCTGAGCCTGTTACCATTATAGTAATGCTACAATCTTTAAATTGGGCATAAGCTTCTTCAAAAAGATTAAAAATAGTATTTTTAATATCAGAAAAATGTCTTTTGTAAGTACCATATACTACTTTTTCTTTTTGGTCTAATGCAACTAATTTAACTGTTGTTGAACCTACATCTAATCCAAAATGTAATAAATTTCTCATATTCATCCTCACACTTTTCTAAATTTTTTGTCTGATAATCTACCATAAGATTTATAGATAAATTTTTCAATTATGTTCTAACAATCTTTATATTATGTAAATTATATCTATTAATTGATAATTTTACAATAATATTAGTTGAAATTTATAAATCCCTTTTTAAGCAAATAAGAATAATTACACTATTAGTGTGTTTAATTTTTACACCTCAAATCGAACATGAAATAATTGTTAATTTTTTATGCAGATAATATAATTATAATATCATTTTTTATAAATACAACCCTAAGATAGTTTTTTAATAAAAAGTTTAAAAATATTTCATATTATTCCATTCTATATATTTATAAGTTTAACATTATTTTTTTTCATTCATATAATAAATTATAATTCATTAGGAGTTGATGCTATGAACGAACTAAATATGTCCCACGTTTATATGAACTATCACACTCTAAAAGGTATAACAGAAGCATTAAAAGACATCTCTTTCTCTGTGTATAATGGAGAATTTATAAGTATCGTAGGTCCATCTGGATGTGGAAAATCTACTATTTTAAATATAATTGCTGGACTTTTAGCTCCTTCTAGCGGAAATATATCAATTGATAATAGAAGTCTGAATGATTCATATTTAAAAATAGGCTATATGTTTCAAAAAGATCAATTATTTGAATGGCTTACAGTATGGAACAACGTGCTTTTAGGCTTAAGAATTCAGCATAAACTAACTGAAGAAAATAAAAACAAAGTAAAAAAGCTTTTAACAGATTACACACTTTGGGATTTTAAAGATCATTACCCAAATCAATTATCAGGCGGAATGAGACAGAGAGTAGCTTTGATTAGAACTTTAGCTTTAAATCCTTCTGTTTTACTTTTGGACGAACCTTTTTCAGCACTAGACTATCAGAGTAGGTTAAGTGCAAGCAATGAAATTTATAAAATTATAAAACTAGAAAACAAAACGGCTATTATGGTAACTCATGATATTTCTGAAGCAATCTCAATGTCTAATAGAATTTTAGTACTTTCTAAACGACCAGCAATTTTAAAAAAAGATATAACTATTAAATTTGATGAAAAATTTGATTCACCTTTAAAGCGTAGAGAAGCTCCTAAATTTAGGTTATATTTTAACGACATTTGGGAGGAGTTGGATATAAGTGAATAACAACAGTATCATTGAACATGAAAATTTTATAAAAAATATAAAAAAACAAAAAAGGAAAGTTATAATAACCAGATTGCTTATTCTTTTAGCCTTATTTTGTTTTTGGGAACTTGCAGGTACCCTTGGCTGGATAGATCCTTTCTTAACAAGCACTCCTTCAAGAATGTGGAAAAGCCTAGTTAAAATATACAATGAAGGAACCTTATTTAGACATATTTTTATAACCTGCATTGAAACTATACTAGGTTTTTTATTGGGAACTATTTTTGGTACTTTTATAGCTGTACTTTTATGGTGGTCAGATTTTGCATCAAAAGTTTTAGATCCCTATCTTGTAGTATTAAATGCTCTACCTAAAGTGGCTTTAGCTCCTATTATTATATTTTGGGTAGGTAATGGTATAAAAGCTATAATTTTAATTGCCCTTTTAATTTCTATAGTCGTAACTATAATAAGTATCCTTAATGGATTTAAAGAAGTTAATAAAGACAAAATTAAACTTCTAAGAACTTTCGGTGCTAGTAAGAAACAAATTTTAAACCATCTTATAATCCCGTCATCTATCCCTACTATTATATCTTCTTTAAAAATTAACGTAGGTCTTTCTTGGGTAGGTGTTATTATGGGCGAATTTTTAGTTGCAAAAGAAGGTCTTGGATTTTTAATTATATTTGGCGGTCAGATTTCACAACTTGACATGGTAATGATGAGCATAATAATTCTTTCTGTATTAGCTTTTCTTATGTATGAAGGAGTTGCACTACTGGAAAAACATTTAACACAGAACTTTAATAATAAAAATCACTAAATTTTTAATTACAGCAAAAAATATCTTAACAAATACTTGTTAAGATATTTTTTCATTTGGAGGCGCCACCCAGATTTGAACTGGGGATAAAGGCTTTGCAGGCCTCTGCCTTACCACTTGGCTATAGCGCCACATTACATATTCATTTATCACAACCAATTTTTTAAAATTGGAGGCGCCACCCAGATTTGAACTGGGGATAAAGGCTTTGCAGGCCTCTGCCTTACCACTTGGCTATAGCGCCTCATTTTAAATTGGAGCGGAAGACGAGATTCGAACTCGCGACGTTCACCTTGGCAAGGTGACGCTCTACCACTGAGCCACTCCCGCATGAGTGGTGGCTTCAACTGGAATCGAACCAGTGACACGAGGATTTTCAGTCCTCTGCTCTACCGACTGAGCTATGAAGCCGTATTGGCGACCCGGAAGGGACTCGAACCCTCGACCCCCGGCGTGACAGGCCGGTACTCTAACCAGCTGAGCCACCGGGCCACAACTTATAATACGTGGTGGGCACAACAGGGCTCGAACCTGTGACCCCCTGCTTGTAAGGCAGGTGCTCTCCCAGCTGAGCTATGCGCCCACGTTATTGAGTCAACGATAAATATTTTACAACATTTAATTCGTTTTGTCAAGAAATTTTTATCATTTCTTTCTAACCACTTGCGCTTTTAAGTTTTTTTCTTTAACTCAGAGCGCATTAATATAATATAAAATTTAACGCTAAATGTCAACATGTTAAATGTTTGTTATAAACGATTATCTGTATTTTACATTAGTTTATTATATTTTTCTTCATTTTTCTCAAATTTATACTAAATAAGAATATTTCATACAAAATCAGTTAATAATTAAACTAGTTGTTTTTATTTACAGATATATTACATGGAGGTTAAATCATGAATTACTTTGCTAAAGCCAATAGATTATATAATGAAAAAGAATATCAAAAAGCCATTGATATCTATAAAAAAGCTATTGAATCTAAAGAACATACCTCTGCCTCATTATATAATGCAGCAGTATGTTTTATTAAACTCAATAGCTATACCGAAGCTATTCCTATTTTAAAATCCGCTATACAAACAAAACAAGACAGTAGATATTTCTTTAACCTAGGTTATTGTTATGCTATGCTTAAAAACCCCAAAAAAGCTTTGATTTATTTTAACACAGCTTGGGCTTTAAATAACAACGATACTGATTGTGAAAAAGCTATCAACTTAATTATAAAAAACTATAAAGATAATATATCAGAATAGGCAACTACATATTTTAAATAAAATTAATATATTATATGATTTACTATCTAACTTCTTGGCAGTATTCTATATTTATTTGAAATTGTATCAAAAATTCAGTTTCTTCTGGAGAACTTGAAAGAACAATTTCTCCACCATTTTCCCTAATAAGTTGATTTACAATATAAAGCCCAAACCCATGGTCATTTTTATCTTTTGATTTAGTAGAAAATCCTTTTTTAAAAATTTTATTTTGTATTTCTTTAGGAACCATGGGTCCATTATTAGCAATAGATAAGTAGTATATATTGTTTTCAATATAACCATATATAGATACTATTTTTTTATCTATACTTTCTTCATAATTAAAAGCTTCAAAAGCATTATCTAAAACATTACTTATTATTCCTACCAAATCATTGTCCTCTGCCATTATTGAGTCTAAAGCTGCTTCAAAGTCAACATCTAAATATATGTTGTTTTGAAAAGCGAAATTGCTTTTCACAGCAATCAGACCATCTATATAATCATTTCCAGTATTAAAAAACTTATAAGATGCTTCCAAATTATTAGTAGTTTTCTTGAGATAATCTTTTACTCTTTCTAAGGTATCTGGTCTATTTAAAATACACATAGTATAAATTGTACTAATATGATTATAAAAATCATTTTTTTCCTTTCTAATTATATCAATAATTCCTTCTAAATTATCTGTATATTCTTCTTTAAGTTCAAATTTACTTCTTATTTTTGCTAAATGACTTCTTTTATTATAATCAATAATTCCAACAATAATAAAAAATATAAATAAAATAAATATCAATACTTGATATAAAAGAATATTAACCTTACCATTAACTACATTAGTAAGACTTAAACTAAAGAGTATCATAAGAAATACACCTAAAATCCAATAAGCTATAATACTATCATTATATTTAAACTCCTGAAATTTTAATATCGTTTTTTTTAGCTTATATAATATTAAAATTATAAAAAACTCAATACACCTTATTGTGATAGCAAATTTATAACTACTATTAAGTAGCTCTATACTTTTTGTTGTACTTAAATGATTAAAAAAAGAAAAAATTCCAATATACGCCAATACTATTACACCAAAATAAACGCCTGCAAGCAAAACTACTATAGTTGCAATTTTAAATTTTGTTTCCTCAAATACAGACAATAATATTATTAGGAATATACCGGACACTATTGAAATATATCCAACAGATAAACTTACATTTATCCACACTTTGAATATAAAATATATAAATATAAATATACTAAACTTTAACTTGTTTTCTTTTAAGTAACTTGATTTTTGTATCACTTTGAAAAATGTTAAAAGTACAATTAATGATTCAAAAATCGAAATAATAAATATTCTTACAAAACAATAAATGTCCATAATTTCGCCTTTCAGTATTATGTTATATTCATTAATTAGCTTATTTCCTTACTTAATATTTTCTTTAATTTGAATTCTATTAAAAATTCCGTTTCCTGCTTAGAACTCGAAACAAAGATTTTGCCATCATTTTTTCTAACAAGATGTTCTACAATATATAATCCTAATCCATAATTATTTTTATTTATACTTTTAGTAGAAAACCCTCTTTTGAAAATTTTATTTGCTATTCCTTTTGAAATCATAGGACCATTGTTAGAAATAGATAGGTAGTATTTTTCATTTTTAATATATCCATATACAGATACTGTTTTTTTATCTATATTTCCTATAGTACTAAAAGTTTGAAAAGCATTATCTAATATATTACTCATTATTGCTACTAAATCACTATTATTTACTAATGCAAAATCTAAACTAGTTTGGAAATCAACATCTAAATATATATTATTTTCAAAAGCAAAATTACTTTTTATAGCAATAAGTCCATCTACATAATCAATTCCAGTTGGAAAAAACCTGTACGAATGTTCCAAATTATTAGTAGCTTTATTTAAATATTCTTTTATTCTATCTAAAACATCTGGTTTATTTAAAACACACATAGCATAAATTGTATTGATATGATTAGCAAAATCATGTTTTTCTTTGCGTATTATATCAATAATTTCTTCTAAATTATCTGCATATCCTTCTATAAGCTTAAATTGATTTTTAATTTGTAATAACTCTAATCTCTTTTTATAATCAACAACCCCAATTATCACAAAAACCATCAACGAAATAAATATTAAAATTTGATATATTAAAATATTTACTTTATAACTAATTACAATATTTATACTAAACAAACAAAAAAGCACAACAAATATTCCTAATGTCAAATACGCTTTTACATTTTCATCTAACTCTTTCGATTCTAATTTTAAAAATATCTTTTTGAACTTGTACAAAAAAAATACAACTAATAACTTAACAACACCAATTTGAAGATTTATTCTAATTCCTATCTCAGGTATTTTTAATAGGTGAATAACATTTTCACCTAGAAAAATAGAGAGAATTAAATAGCTTCCTATTTCTAAAATAGCAATATAAATAAAACAAATTAATACGGCTACTGATGATGTTACCATATTGGTATATGTAAGTGTTGAAAGTACCATAATTGTAAGCACAATAATAACAATTGAATGGTATCCCATTGGAAAACACATCTTCGCTAAAGTAGAAAACACCGTAAATATTAATATGAACAAAGCAACATCTAATTTATTATTTTTTAAGTAATGTTCCTTCTGTATTATTTTTAAATATATTAATAAAATTGCACCTGCCTCTAAAGCTGCAATAACTAGCTGTCCAAAAAAATTCCAATTTTGCATATAGCCCTCCTTATAATAATATTATATATAAGGTATTATTATATAATTATTTCCAACAATATCATACACCAACAAAAAAATATGTCAAGATTCTCTAAACTTCTCAAATTTATTATCTCGCTATTCTAGCATTCCTATGATCCAATTTAAAGATAGAACTGTCAAAATAATTTCCTCCTTTATAAAAGGTAACATCTATATTTATCCATTTATCTTCTTTTTCTATATAAACTTGATTCCAAGCATGATTAACCCAGTTAGAACCATTGAATCCTTCTCCAGTAATAATTCTAACCTTTATATTATTAGCTCTGCACATTACTGCATAAAGGCATGCATAATCAAAACAAATGCCTTTCCTTGTATTAAAAGCATTTATTGCACCAGATTTAACACTAAAGTCATTGTTTAATATTTTATTCACCTTATCATAATCATATTCAATGTTTTTACCTATCCAATGGTATATAGCTTTAACTTTTTCATAAGTTGAAATCTGGTTTTTAGCTATATTTACGGAATACTCATCAATTTCTTTATTTGATTTTAATCCTTGTTCTAAAGTAATTCCATTATAATAAACAATCGTTTTTTTAGAATCACTTAAAGAATCAATCTCATCATCCTTTATAACTATTTTAAAAGAATTATTTATAATGTCTGGAAGTTGTTTTGCAAGTTTTGAGTTGAAAATAGGATTTATTACTTCTGAAGATAAAAAACTATAAACATTAGCTTTTTCTAATTTTTGATTATAAACTTGGCTTATTCCAGCCCTAACAAGAATATTTAAAACAAATACTACAGCAAGAATATAACAAATAGCTTTTGGAATTTGGAATAGCACCCCTAATATTCTCTTTATAAATGCATTTTTTCTTTTTATTGATTTCTCTATACTATCAAATAAAGGATACAGAGTAATACAATTTATAAGTCCTATTAATAATTCAATAATTTTATATAGTAAAAAAATTACAATTGGCATTATTATTATATATATAAAAATAGGTTTGCTTTCTATTAAAAACACTATTTCCTGGGGAATATAACTATAAACAGTATCGTATATAGCATCTCCACGTAAAATAAATATTTGCTTTGTAACATAAATCCCTATAATTGCTCCTATTATCAAAGCAATATAACTTCCTATATCTTCTATATCATCTTTTAAATCTTTAGATGAAAATTTAAATAAAAACCCTTTTAATAAGGGATAAAAAAATATTACTATTAGCCCAATATCCACAGGATTTTTGATCATTAAAACACCCCACTTATTATATAAGCTAATTGACAGTTAAATTTGATTTACTATAACAATGCTAAACTTAAATTAATATTATTAAATTTTTGTAACAACAAAACATCTTTAGCTGTCAACTATTTAGAATTTTAAAATTCTAGATTAATATTAGCTTTCTTGTACTATTTCTTTAAGTATCTTTTTAACATTTTCCCACTTATATCCTCTGCGAAGGAGATATTGACTAAGTTTACGGTAAATTTTTATATTGTCTTTTTCTGATTTACATATTATGTTATATCTTTTTTTGGCCAAATTATAAAGTTCCTCTAGATGGATATTATGTTCTTCTTCTATTTGTTCATAGTTCTTTTTAGAACATTCCTTACTATCGTGTTCTTCATTTACCACTTCAGTTAATACATTATTTATTATATTGTAATCAAATCCCCTGCTAGCTAAATAGTTACCTATTTTTTTATAAGTTTTCATATAATTATTTTCTGATTTTTTTATTATATTATATTTTTTTTGAGCTAATTTAAAAGCAGCATCTTTTTCTAAACTACAATCTATATTTTTAAATTTTTCATCTATCAGTTCTTTAGATATTCCCTTTTTTAAAAGCATAAATTTCATTTTACTTTTCCCGCTAGATGAAATTTTTTCTCTAATAAACATATCTGCATATTTACAATCATCCACAAAATTATATTCCTTTAAAAATACCATTACACGCGCCACTACTTTTTCTTCAAATTCTTTTTTTATTAATTTATCAGAAATTTCTTTTTCAGTTTTATAGCTTTTTTCTAATATTTTTAATGCAGTATTTTTAGCTTTTAAATAATTATCTTCATAAATTACTTCTTTTAAAATTTCTAAATCAATTTTTTCATCTTTTTTTAGTTTATAATAGTAAACTAAATCTGAACTACAAGCAAAAGTAAATTCTCCATCTAAGAATACATTTACCCTATCTTTATTTTTTTTGCCAATTTCAATTTTAGTTATTGTTCTTTTCACTTCTTATCACCTTTCCAGGTACTAGTACATGTATAGTTGGGTTTTTAAAAATTTTTCTACATATGTGGTATATATCTTTGCTTGTTATCTTTTCCATATTATTCATGTTATCTATAAATTCATATATATCTTCTCCATCTATAAGTTGATGAAATGCATAATTTGCCAATTGTGTAGAATCTTCTAAAGTATTTGCTATAGCTGTCTTGAATACTTTTTTCATAAGAGCTATATTTTTTTCATTAAAAACTATTTTTTCATTTTTTATATCCTCAATAGATAAATCTATTATTGATAAAGCCTCTTCAACATCTTCTTCATTTACCGAAGTATAAATACTTATAGTTTTAACATATTTGCTCATATCCAATTCTGAATAAATATCATAAGCCAGCCCTTTTTCTTCTCTAAGTCTTCTAAACAAAATTGAATTTGCACTTTCTCCAAATTTGTAATTCAATACTCTAAGCACAAGTTCCTCCTGCTTGTTTAAATTATGAAATGTATAAATATATACTATTGTGCTTTGTTCTAAATCTTTTTTATATGAAATTTTTTTAACAGGTATATTATTTTCAACTTTAACTTCTCCCCTTTTGAATTCTCCCATTTTCCAATCTTTAAAATACTTTTTAATCATTTCGAAAACTTTATAATGTTCATAAGGTGATACTACTGTTATGCAGCAATTATTTGGCACATAATATTGCTTGTAAAAATTCATTAGTTGTTCTCTATTAAATTTTTCAACTGTATCTTGTTTTCCAATAGTATCTATTTTAATAGAACTTTCCTTAAATGCATATTCTAGCGCTTTTTTAAAACTATAATTTTCAATATCATCATTGCCTGTCCTTAATTCTGATAAAATAACTCCTCTTTCTCTCTCTATTTCTTCTTCAAGAAAAGTAGAATTTTGTATCATATCTGAAAGTAGATCAATAGAAACCTCTAGTTCTTCTTTTAATGCTGTTATACTGCAAACTGTACAATTATAGTCAGTATAAGCATTATATTCTCCTCCTAATTGCTCTAATTCCTCATTCAATTCTTCATTTGTTCTTTTTTTTGTCCCTTTAAAAAGCATATGTTCAACAAAATGTGCTATGCCTTTTTCTTCTTTTTTTTCATAAATAGTTCCTATATGGGTTCCTACATGAATAGATGCAAGTTGCGTATCTTTGTTTATAATTACAATTTCAATTCCATTATCTAATTTATATCTTTTTAAATCAAAAATATTTTTTTCCATATATTCTTCCTTTCATGGTTGTTTTCATAGAAACTATTATAATTTATATTGAGATAAATAAAAAGCAATATTAAATAAATTCCTGTGAATTTTACATTCACAGGCTTCTATAAATTTTGTAATCCATATTAGGAAAAATATTATCTATATTTTCTGTATAAGCTAACCATTTAGTATCTATACAATTTTTAACTATTTGTTCGTATAATTTATCAAATTTTTCTATATGGGTATTTACTCTTCTTACAGCATATTCTACGGTAGTATCATTTTTTATAATAAATGGCCAATCTGAAGATTCTGCCAACATAAGTTCTCTTCCTGCCTGATTCAAAGCGCGCTTCTCAATCATTGTAGGTTCTTTATACGTGTTAGTAAGTCTTATCATATCTTTTGCACATCTATGTAATTCTCTATATATCCAATCATTAGATGAATTTAACCATACAGAATAATCACCATTTTCTCCCCAACTAGATGGACAAGGCATGCAACATTGCACTCTTGGATATTTTTTTAAATATTCTAAAGGTGTAGTAAGTTCAAAGTTTGTCCATTCTTCTGATGCCATTCTAATAAACTGCCCTATAAATTCTGGTCCTTCAAACCACCAATGACCATATAATTCAGCATCATAAGGACAGGTTATTATTGGTGGTACATCCATTTGTTTACTTGAATCAGCTATTTGCTTATTCCTTCCATGAGCAAAATGCATTGCATGCTCTCTTACTTTTTTTAGCGCTTCTTCTCTATCATAATATTCTTTTTTGTCTGTTTTACCAGTTACTCTATAATATTTTATTCCTGTATCAATTCTTATACCTGATTTATTTATATACGGTGCAATATATTCCATAGGTGCTTCATATCCTATATCTCTATAAAATTCTCTATAATTATAATCTCCTGGATATCCATTAATACTGCTCCAAACTTGTTTAGAAGATTCCATATCTCTTCCAAATGTAGAAATTCCATTTGGTAATGCAATTGGTGCATATGTACCATATTTAGGTTTAGGTGATGCATTTAAGATTGCTTTGTTTTCTGAAATGAAATAACTTATACCATATTCTTTAAGTATTGATTCTAAAGAATATGTATAAGCACATTCTGGAAGCCAAATACCTTTTGGTCCATGCCCAATACAATCAGTATATGATTTTACAGCTTCTTCAATTTGAGCTTTGACAGTTTCTTTGTTTATCATAAGCAATGGAAGCAATCCATGAGTAGCAGAACATGTTATTATTTCAAGGTAACCAAGCTTATGAAATTTTTTAAAAGCATTCATTAATCTATAATCATATTTTTTATATACTGACAACAAATTACTAAACCTTTCATTATAAAATACAGCTAATTTATTAAGTTCTTTATTATTTTTAGTTCTGATCATTTCTTTTTCTGAAAGCTCAATACATGAATTTAAATATTCCATATATCTTCTATTTAAATATTCATCTTCTAACATTGTCATAAGTGGTGGTGTAATAGACATTGTGATTTTAAACTCAATTTTATCTTTTATCAAACCATCATACACATTTATTAATGGTATATAACATTCATTTATAGCTTCAAACAGCCACCTTTCTTCAAGCGCATCTATAACATCAGGATGTCTTACATAAGGTATATGGGTATGTAATACTAATGAAACATATCCTTTTTCCATAATTATCACTCCTAAACTTGTAAAATTTCTATATAATGAACATCATCTTTAGAGACTTGTCCACTTCTAGGGGTTGTTACTACATTGGACTCTGCTATAGAAACAAATTTATAATCTGAAAGTATTCTTCCTAATTTGATAAATACCTTCATATTATCTTTTTCCATATCTATATACCAGTTATCAGCAAAAATATCTAAAAATATAGTTTGTCTCTCTTTTTCTTTTCCTTCACAAATTTCAAACACTTTTAAAACTGGCTTGGAATTTTCCCATGCCCCTTCACCATAAAAATCTTCAAACCTTTTTATTGTTAAAGGTGAAATATCATAGTAACAAAATACTCTATATGCATTTTGCACCATTAAAACTATAGATGAATTTTTACTAGTACTCACTTTATCACCTCACTACATTTTATCTATTCAATTATACCTTAAATTGGAATTTATGTCACTTGTTTTTGTAATAAAATACAATTTATTCCATATATATTGTAAAGATTTCATTTATTCTACATGTAATACATAGAATAATATTGATAATAATTTGATAGGGGTATTAAATATGTATAAAAACCGGTATAATTCTAAATTTTTAAAACTAATTTTTGTTCTGATTTTTATACTTCTGATAGAATTTTTTCTAATATACAGAGGATATAAAACAAACCACCTAAAAACTTTTAAAGATTATAATGCGAAAAGACCAATAGTTATTATCGTAGATGTATGTGATAGTGTAATGTATATTTTCCAAGACGGAAAAGTTATAAAAACTTACACTGTTGCAGGTGGAAAACCATCTACTCCATCTCCTATTGGTACCTGGACCATAATAAGCAAAGGAACATGGGGAGAGGGTTTTGGTGGAAGATGGATGGGTTTTAATGTACCATGGGGTAAATACGGAATACATGGT
The DNA here is from genome assembly GCF_026735135.1 of Clostridium aestuarii. Classification (GTDB taxonomy): domain Bacteria; phylum Bacillota; class Clostridia; order Clostridiales; family Clostridiaceae; genus Clostridium_H; species Clostridium_H aestuarii. Next base: position 118,366 of record NZ_JAPQER010000001.1, read on the forward strand.
ACCATTTATCCTAATTCTATAGGATGGAATTCTTCTCATGGTTGTATTAGAATGAGAAATAATGATGTTGCAGAGCTTTATAAAATAACCAAGCACGGAACAAAAGTCATTATATGGGGCGGACCTTATGGAAATTTTGGTTCCTATTTAAGAACACTAAAACCTGGAATGAGAGGATCAGATGTATATGAGCTTCAAAAAATGCTTAGAGCTAAAAATTATTATAAGGCAACTCCCGATGGAATTTATGGTGACTATTTAAAAAATGTAGTACATAAATTTCAAAAAGATAATAAGCTTAAATCAACAGATACTATTGGATTTAGTTTTTATGAAAAACTTGGAGTTAAACTTATTGATTAATCTATTATTAAAAATGACTAGAAAATATAATTAATGTATATTTTCTAGTCATTTTTAATAATATTTTTTTATTTATTTTTTATTAATCTATAATTAGTTCATTTACATATTTTCTTTAAGCATTTATAATTAATAGAAGATATTGTTTTTGTAGAAAAATGAGTTGTATGAACAATATTATTAGCAAACAAAAAAATTAAAGGAATTTTTAAAATGTGGTTAAAAAAACATACGCTTATGCAAAAAAAGAAATTATCAAATTTACTTTTAAGAAATTATTTATTGTTATACATATTAGTTCCACTAATATTAATCGTAGTTACTTTTATTGGTCTTTTTATAACAAGTTTATTTTTAGAAGATATAGAGGATGACATCATATTTCCTACAGCCAATGAAATAATGCAGGATGACTACAAAAAAATTAATTCCTCCGCAATATTAAAAGCAAATGGGTGGATAGAAATAATAGATGCTAATTATACTGTAATTTTCACTAAGGGCAATCCTCAATATAAAATAAACAGCTACACCAAAGAGCAGTACTATAAAATGTTATTACAAAACTCATATGATTATGATAACCTTGCAGCTAATGAAAAATTTAACAAAAATTATGATTATAGTTTTGCCTATAATAAAAATCAAGATTTTATATTAGCAATAGTAGTACCTATTATGTCTTACCCAAATATTCATTTTAAAAGTAATAAAGTAACTCCTAAAAGAGTTTTATTTTTCTTTGCAATATTCTATATAATAAGTCTTGTATTAGGTACAGCATTATATGCAAAATTAACATCAAAAACCTTTGTAACACCTCTAAAGATACTGATGAAAGGTGTTAAAAGCATAACTAATGGAGACTATTCTACAAGAATTACTTTAAAAAGTAAAAATGAATTTGGCTCTCTTAAGGATGCATTTAATTTAATGGCACAAAAAATTGAAGAAGAAAGAAAGTTAAAAGAAAAGTCTGAAGAAACTCGAAGAAAACTTATAATGGATATTTCTCATGATCTTAAAAATCCTCTTGCTAGTATTATAGGTTATTCAGATTTACTTATAAAAAATCCTGATGTATCAGAAAAAGAAAGAATAAAATATCTAAAAGTTTTAGAAAACAACAGTATAAGAGCAAACAACTTAATTAATGACTTATTTGAACTTTCAAAATTAGAAAGTGCTAATTTTAAACTCCAATGTGAAACAAAAGATATATGTGAATTTTTAAGAGAACTGATAGCTGGATATATTCCTCAAATGGAAGAAAAAAGTATTAATTATAACTTTGATATACCAGAAAAAAGTATTCTATTGTGTTTTGATTCCAAAAACATGGATAGAGCAATAAGTAATATTATATTAAACAGTATAAAATATACATCTACCGGAACAAACCTTTATTTATCACTTAAAGAAGGACTTGGATCTATTGTAATAGTTATACAAGATGATGGTATAGGAATTCCAAAAAAACTTTCAAAAGAAATTTTTGCACCCTTTGTTAGAGTGGACTCTTCAAGAAATTCTAAAAGTGGTGGTACAGGAATAGGGCTTGCTATAACTAAAACTATTATAAAAAAACATGGAGGAACTATTAAACTTAATACAGATATAAATAAAGGATGTAAATTTACTATTACCCTAAAAATATAAATTCTTTATTTACTTATATTTGGTTTTATTTATAAAAAATTTAAGATAAATTTAAGGTTTATGTAAGAATTATATAAGGTATATATGCTATTATAAAAAATATTAAATAAGATTTAGGAGTGTTATGTTATGGTTAAAATAAAAAATGCTATACCAAATGTTTTTACATTAAGCAATTTGGCTTTTGGAATTATATCTTTACTTATGACTTTTGAAGGAAATTATAGTTTAGCATGTTATTTTATAATAGCCGCAGCTATCATGGATAGATATGATGGCAGAATGGCAAGATATTTAAATGTATCTAGTGAATTAGGCAAAGAGCTAGATTCCTTAGCTGATCTTATATCCTTTGGTGTTGCCCCTTCAATGCTTGTGTTTAACATTAACAATTTTGGACAACTTGGTATAAGAGGATATCTTTTGCTTTTAATTTTTCCTCTTGCAGGTGCTTATAGACTTGCAAGGTATAATGTTTCTGCCTTCGATGGAGTTTTTAGAGGTATTCCAATAACTGCTGCTGGTATATTATTATCACTTTATTCTTTAGTTACTTTAAATAAAACTATATATTTAGGTGTAACAGCTTCTTTAGTAATTATATTGTCTTATTTAATGATAAGCAGTTTTCAATTTAAGAAGGTATAATTATTTATATATAACTTCCACAACTTACAGCTGTGGAAGTTATATTTTTTTATACTAATTTATACCAATGATGTTTCTAATATTCTTTGTAAATCTTCATCAGGAGTTGATATAGGTTTTAATTCAAATTTATCTACTAATACCTGTAATACATTTGGAGTAATAAATGCAGGTAATGTTGGTCCAAGACGAATATCTTTAATTCCTAAGGATAGTAATGTCAAAAGTATAACAACAGCTTTTTGCTCATACCATGAAAGAATTAATGAAAGTGGAAGTTCATTCACACCACAATTGAAAGCTTCAGCTAGTGCCAATGCAATTCTTATTGCTGAATATGAATCATTACATTGTCCTACATCCAATATTCTTGGGAATCCTGCTACTGTTCCAAGTTCTAATTTATTAATACGGTATTTACCACAAGCAAGAGTCAATATTAACGTATCCTGTGGAGTCTTTTCAGCAAATTCTGTATAATAATTTCTTCCTGGTCTAGCTCCATCACATCCTCCAATCAAGAAGAAATGTTTTATCTTACCAGCATTAACTGCCCCTACTATTTCATTAGCATGACTTAATACTGCATCATGTCCAAACCCTACCATTATCTTTTTTTCTGGTTCATCTTCCTGCCATCCACCTAACTCTAGCGCTTTTTCAATAACCTGAGTAAAATCTTTTTTACCATTAACTTCTTGTATATGAGGAGAATCAGGCCATCCAACTATGCTTGTAGTAAATAACCTATCTTTATAACTATCTCTTGGCTTTTGAAGACAATTTGTAGTCATTAATACACATCCAGGTATTCCATCAAATTCTTCCTGTTGTTTTTGCCACGCTCCTCCGTAATTTCCAACTAGATGCTTATATTTTTTTAGTTCCGGATACCCATGAGCTGGTAACATCTCACAATGAGTATATATATTTATACCTTTTCCTTCAGTTTGTTCCAATAATTCTTTTAAATCTTTTAAATCGTGTCCTGATACAATAATAAACGGTCCTTTTTTCTTAGTAGTTAATACTTCTGTAGGTTCAGGTTTTCCAAAAGTTCCTGTATTAGCTGCATCTAATAATTCCATACACTTAAAATTAATTTTACCCAGTTCCATGTTTAAATTGAATAAATCTTCTACAGTTAACCTATCATCTACTGTAGCTGCTAATCCCTTATAGAAAAAATTATTTACTTCATCATCAAACTTTCCTAATACATAGGCATGATGAGCATAAGCTGCCATACCTTTGAACCCATATATTAACAATTCCCTTAATGAACGTATATCCATATCCAATTTTTCATCAGCCATTATTCCTAAACACTTTGATTCTTCTAATATTTGCTTCTTTGAATCAGGAGCTTTATATTTTACTACTTCCGGTATGTTAGAAATTTCACCTAAATTGTTTTTTAGTTCTTCTTTTATGTGATTTCCTTTCTTAATATATTCTACAAATCTATCAGGCTGGAAATTAACGTTTGTAAGAGTTGCAAACATAGAATCTACTACAAATTTATTGATTTCACTTGAAATCTTTATACCTTTTTCCAAGTTTCTTTGTCCATAAAATCCTATTCCTTTTAATATATGAACTAAAACATCCTGCAGATTAGCCACTTCTGCATTTTTGCCGCACACTCCGTTTTTTACACAGCCTTTTCCACCTAACGTTTGCTCACATTGATAACAGAACATTGAGCTTTCCATAAATCCACTTCCTTCTTTATGTTTGATTTAAAAGCATTTACATTTCTATATTGCCCATTCATATAAAAAATATTAAAATATATAGCACTACTTTCTTTTTTGAATAAAATTATTCACTTATTGTATCCATGGATGATTTTATTCATTTATTATACTTTTTAGAGAATAGTCTTTTTTCATTATATATTTAATTTTACAACTTTTCCTCTATATATTTAATTTTACAACTTTTCCTTGATATATTTCTTTTAGTAGTATAATCTAAAATTATATTTATTTTCAATTTTAATACATAATACATAATAAAAGGAGGACTCATATGTCACATAATACTATCTTAATTCCAACTGTTATATTTCTAATCGTATATGCATTAATAGTTAGCGAGAAACTAAATAGAGTTGTTGCAGCTCTTGGCGGAGCAGCAATAATGCTCGCTCTAAAACTCATATCACAGCAAGAAGCCTTTGCTAAAATTGATTTTAATACTATAAGCTTGCTTATTGGAATGATGCTTATTGTAAACATAACTAAGAGAACTGGATTATTTGAATATGTTGCCATAAAAGCAGCTAAATTTTCTAAAGGTAATCCCCTTACTCTTCTTATAGTATTTTCATTGATAACCTTTGTTTTTTCTGCTTTACTAGATAATGTTACTACCGTTTTGCTAATTGTTCCTGTAACATTAGTTGTAACTAGAACTTTAGATACTAATCCAATACCATTCTTAATAACTGAAATATTATCTTCAAATATTGGAGGTACTGCAACCTTAATAGGTGACCCACCTAATATAATGATAGGTAGTGCAGCACATATTAGCTTTTTAGAATTTATAAAAAATTTAGCTCCTATTGTAATAATTATTTTTATAGTTAATATGTTTTTAATAAAATTTATATACAAAAAACAAATAAAAACTACAGAAGATAAGAAACAAAAAATAATGTCTATGGATGAATACAAAGCAATAACTGACCCTGTTTTATTAAAAAAATGTTTATTTGTACTAGCCTTTACATTTTGCGGATTTTTACTTCATGCATCTTTTCATTTTGAATCAGCAACTGTAGCAATAATCGCTTCCTCTATGCTTTTACTTATAAGTAAAGTAGATCCTGAAGAAATATTAGAAGAGGTTGAATGGGGAACATTATTTTTCTTTATAGGTTTATTTATAATGACTGGAGTACTAGAAAATGTTGGTTTGATGGAGCTTTTAGCAAAAAAAGCTTTAGCATTAACGCAAGGCAATCAAACACTAACAGGAATTTTAATTTTATGGGTATCTTCTATTGCATCTTCGTTTATAGATAATATACCTTTTGTAGCTACAATGATACCTTTAATAAAATCAATGTCAACTATGGGACATATGAATGTTATGCCTTTATGGTGGGCTTTATCTCTTGGTTCTTGTTTAGGTGGAAATGGAACTATTGTAGGAGCTTCTGCTAATTTGATTGTAATAGGAATTGCTGGAAAAAATGGTCATAAAATATCTTTTAAAGACTATTTTAAAATAGGATTTCCTCTAATGATAATATCTATAATTATCTCTACAATATATCTTTTATTGTTTTATTTATAAAAACAATTTATACCATCATTTTAAAATGGTATAATGGTATTACAAGTTTTAAATTATAAATTTATATAAGGGATGTGCTACTTTATGGAAAAAAAGTATATGTCAGTTAAAGATTCCATGCTTAAATTTCAGTTAGAACAACTTGGAGCTGAAGTATGTAACATCAAAGGGCCTTTATGCTATATAAAATTTACAATAGATGATACAAAATTCAGATATCTGTATCACATAAACAGAAAAAATAAATATTTTCTTGAAAGAATTTCGCCCTATAGTATGCCTATTGCTAACTTTAATTCAGAAGAAAATATAGTTAACAGTATAAAAACAGATATTGATAAATTCAAAAATGCAAAAAATAGCAAAAAATTCGAAGAATTTATTTCCACAAATAAAAATTTAGTTCATATAGCTAAAACTTTTGAAAAAATTTATTTACATTATAATGTATCAAAATATGATTTAAAAGATATAAATGCTGAAATTTATAATATAAAAAATAAATTAGAAAGCATTATTAAAACTAATGAAGTAGTATATGATATTGATGAAGATATAGAAATATACTAAAAAAAGAATCCACAAATTTCGTGGATTCTTTTTGCATTAAATTTTAAACATATAAAAGATGTAGGACAGTTATAATAACCACTCTACATCTTTATTAATTATTTAACTGGTATTACTATTACATTTGAAAGCGGATTCATGTTTTCTAAATCATCAACTATCATGGCTCTTATCTCACATTCTCCACTTTCAGGTATTTTTAACATTCCTATAAGCTTTGTACTTTGTAAAGTATCAACTTGTTGTTGTGCTGCTGCATAAGTTAAAAATTTGCCTTGCTTAGTAAATAAAGCTGTAACTACAGTTATATTTTGAGTTTTATTAGTATTATTAGTTATTTTTACTATTACTTTTGCACTTCTTCCTAATTTGAATTCAGTTTGTTCAGTTAGGTTTTCTACTGATATTGCTTTTGATTTTTCATTTTCCAATGAAATAGTCTGTTTTACTATATCTGGACCATTTTCGCTGTATTTAGTTATTTCTGCTTCAAAAGTTCCTTTTGGAAGTTCAAATATAACTTGTCCATTTGCATTCGTTTTATAACTTCCTACACCTTCTATATTTATATCTACATCTATTACTTTAACTGTACTTACCGCTCCTGTACTCCAATCTGTTTTTTCTGCAGTAACAGTTAATGTATACTTGTTTTCCTCATTTGTTATATCTATATTTGGAATTAAAGTGGAGTAAGTTTTATTAATCGCATAAAATACTATCTCATCACCATCTGTTATATCCTGTGATTCTACTCCTACCATTGGAACTATTACTTCTCCATTTTTAACTATATAATCCATCCATCCAAATCCAGATAAACCTTTTATAGCTGTTATATAACTTGTATATGTTACATTTTCTTTTCCTACTGCTTTTGTCAATAATTCGAGAGCGTTTTTGGCTGTTCCTATTTCTACTTCTTCATTGAATAAAGTGCTTTTATCACCTTCTACTCTCACTCTTACTTTTTTGTCACTACTTATAACTTTTTTATAAATAATTGTTATTGTTCTTATATCCTTCTTACCTTCAGTGTCCTCTGCTTCTATTGTTACTATGTTTTCCCCTTCTGATAGTGTTACCTTATAGCTTCCACCTTCTTTTGGCGCTACTACTTCTTTTCCTAATTTAACTACTGGAGTTATATCTCCATCTTCCTTATCATTTACTTCTACTGTGAATATTAATTCCTCACTATTTATCATTTTATCTTCTAAACTAGTAATTATTATTGGAGCTTTATTATCTCCTTGATCAGGCTTTCTATCTCCCCAATTATAAATTGATCCATTGTCTTCTAAGTAATATATATACTGATCTAAAGCATATAAAGCTTGTTCTGTTGCCAATAGATTATATTTTGTGTTTGTAAATCCAAAACCACCATTATCTGATTTAAAACCTAATAATGCTTCAACTACATTCACACCATTCTTTGTAAATTCATCACCAGTTGGATTTATTCCATTGATGCATAATCCCATTACAACTTGAGAGCAGCTGTTAGAATTTTTGTCTCCCTTTGATGTATATGAACCATCTTCTTCTTGTACTGTTGACAACCAAGCAACTGCTCTTTTAATAGCTTCTTGTACTTCTGGGTATTGGCTATTATTATACGTTGCTAAAGCTGTCATTACCATTCCTGTAGTGTCAGGATCACTTATTTCTCCAAATAATGCCCAGCCACCATCATTATTTTTATTATCTATTAACTTCTTCACTAAGTCTTTTCTTGTCCAACTTGTTTTCTTTGGTATATTATACTCACCTGCATCTAATGCAATAAGTCCATATGCTATATCAATATTTGTACCATTAACCAAATTAATTTCGCATAATTTTTCAATTAAGTTTATATCTTTTATATCAGTCGGATCTCCACCAGCCGCTAAAACACCTAATATAGTTCTTTCATAATCAGTTGCAACTTTAAGATCTTCCATTTTGACACCATCAAAATAACTATTAGGAACAGATTTTGATGCTCTTGCAATACCAATTGCTTGCCAATCACCTATTTTTCCATTTTGTATAAGTAATTCACTAACACTATCTATAGCTTTCTCTACTTGTTCTCTTAATTCTTCATCACTAATTTCTATATATGTTATAGTGCAAATTTGTTTTTCTGCTTTATTTCCAACTTTATCTACTGCTTCTATTGTTATTGTATTTTTTCCTTCTGATAAAGCTACTTTATAGCTTCCATTTACTTGTGGAGTTACTACTTCTTCTCCCAATTTAACTATTGGAGTTATATCTCCATCTTTGTTATCATTTGCTGATACTGTAAATATTAATTCTGAGCTATTTACTGTTTTATTTTCTAAATTTGTAGTTATTACTGGTGCTTCATTATCTAATTCTTCTATAATTCCAAAATCATCATACATAGAAGTTCGAGTATATATATCCGAAAGTGCTGCAAAAGCAAATTGAGTAGCTCCTTCTTCTTCCTCTCCCATTCCTTCTATCATTTCAAATCCTTTGCCGTCTATTTTGCATGTAAGTAAAGAATCTACTAATGTTCTAGTACCTTTTTTCCACTGCTCAGAAGATATATTTTCTTTTGCTCTTACCAATGCTTGCACTACTGGACCTGTAGAATATGGACTACTTCCCGACTCATAATAATCATATCCTCCATTTTCCAATTGCTGTTCTTGTAAATAAGCTAAAGATGATGATATTAAAGCATCAACACCATCTATGTCTTTATGCTTTAAAAGTGCTCTAAGTGCATAAGCTGTAGTAGTTGCATCTTCATAATGTCCACTATTAGCTAAACCTACAAGTACCTTAACTGCTTTTTCAACATTGTATTCTGCTTTTGCCATATCAAGTGCTGTTATAGAATCTGCAAGTGCTGTAACAGAATCCGCATCATTTTCTCCTATTACAAATTTTCCTTCTTCATTTTGAGAATTTACAAGTTTATCAATGTAAGATTTTGCATCCTGACCAGTAGCTAAGCAGCCCATAATATTCTCTGCATAAGCTCCTACATTTTCACTAGTATTTAATGCAAATGATGTTTTATAATCATTTTTATCATTCATTAAGCTGTTATAGGCCATAACTTCAATAGCTTTTAAGTCTTCTTTATTTTTATAATATACTTTTAATTCTTCAATAACATCTTGTAATTCTTGTGTACTGCTGCCTTCACTTTTTAAAACTATATGCTGTCTTACTATCATAGGATAATCTTTATCCTTAGAAATCTCAACATTATAAGTTCCAGCTTTATTTAAGTTAAAAGAAACTTCCCCTTTTTCATCTGTTTCATAAGTTCCTTCTGCTCCTACCTTTACTTCAACACCTTTTATTGGTTCATTTCCAACTTCATTATTAACAACTTTTATTCCATCTTTTTCTACTCTAATTATTGGTATCTTAGTAAATATAGATGTTCCTGAATAAGCACTAATATAAAATACAAGTTCATCTGTAATTGATTCACCATTTACATCTGTCATTCCTTCAAAATCATTTACTCCAACCATAGGTTGAATAATATTACCATCTTTAAATTTAACGTAATAACACCAACCGCTACTTCCTCTCTTTTGTTCTTCATCTAATATACTTGTTAAAAACATAGAAGAATCATATTGAACTTTGTTTTCCCCTACAACTTCCTTTAAAACATCTAAAGGATGTGTTTCAATATTAAATGGATATTCTATTTCTTCATTAAATAATGTATTAGCATATCCCTCTACTCTTACTTTCACACTTGCTTTATTTTCATTGAAAATCGTAAGCTCTATAGTTTCCTTTATATCTTCATTTTCCTTAAGCTTAGCTGTTATAATTACTGTTCCAGAAGATACAGCAGTAACTTCTCCAGTATTTTCATTTATAACGGCAATATCTTTTTTTGAACTACTCCACTTAAATTCTTTACCTAAAATAACTTCTCCTACTCCATTTTTTGCTTTAGCATTCAGCTTAAGTTTATTTCCTACTTTAACTTTTTCTGAAGTTGATTCTATTTCTATTTCTTTTACTTCTTTTCCCTCAATTAAAAGTTCTATCGTATCTTTTATTTGTGTATTTTTAACCTTAGCTGTTATAGTTACACTTCCTGCTGAAACAGCAGTTACTACTCCATTTTCAATGCTTACTTTAGATTCATCTGAACTATTCCATTCAATTTCCGCATCTTCTATCCAATTTTCATTTTCATCAAAAACAACTGCATTAAGCTTTAAATGACTACCTACTAAAAGCTTTTTATCTTGTATATCTTGCATTTTTATATTTTTAGGTTGTCCTTTTTCTGCATCCTCAAAATCAATTTTCAATTTATTAAACATGGACTCATTATTATATACATCAACTAAAGCTGCAAAAGCATAATAGGTAGCTTGATAATCCATACCATTCTTACCATCGCCTTTAGAAAAACCTGAACTTTTATCATCACTTCCATTATATTTTGCCTTAAGTAGTGAATCTAACATAGTTTTGTCATTTTTAATCCACTCAGTTGAACAAAGAGGATTTATTCCATTTGCTATAAGAGCCTGTATTACAGTTCCTGTTGCAATAGGACTATTTACAAAATATCCTCCATTAAGATTAAATCCACCATCTTCATTCTGTTGTGTCTTTAAATAATTAATCAACTTATTTATTGTATCTTGTACACCATCTATATTCTTATAATGAGCAAGTGCTATTAGAACACCTGCTTCTGTTCCAACCTGTTTATATCCATTAGATTCTTCTAAATTTTTACCATTAACTATTTCTAATAAAGCTTTTACTGCATCTTCTTTATTATATTCAGCATATGCCATATCAAGAGCTATTATAGAATATGCAAGATATTCAGCTGAATCTGCATCCATTGTTTGATTTAGTATAAATTGACCTTTATATTGTCCTTCTTTCACTTGAGATGCTCTTAATATATCTACATAATTCTTAACTTGTCCATCTATTTCATAACGTCTTGGATTAATTCCAGCCCCTATTAAAGCAATTATAGTTTTAGCATTTAAAAATGCTGTATTAGTTTTTCCATATTTAAAAATATTATTTTGTATATGACCTTTATCTATTTGTGCTAAATTAGCTGCTGGACTAGCTAAAAATTCATATGAATTATAAGCAGTAAAATGCTTCTTTAAAAATTCTATTTCATTTTTAACTTTTTCTTGTTGTTCTTTACTTAATCCAGTATTTTTTTCTACATTAATATTAACTGAATCTGAAATACTATTGTCATCTTTTAAGCTTACTGTTATTGTAACAGTACCAGCTGCTAAAGATTTAACAGTTTTTTCTTCAACAACTGCAACTTTTTCATCTGAACTTTCCCATTTTAAATCAGCATCTTTTATTAATAAATCATTATCATCATAAGCTTTAGCTGCAAGTGATATAGTATCTCCTTCAACTAAATTTATGTTCTTTTCTCCCTGTATTTCAATTCTTGTAGCTTTAGAAACTTCAATGTATTTTAGTTCATTATAAACAGAATTATTTTGTCTTAAATCAGTAAGCGCTAACAATACTGATGCAGATACTTCTTTATTACCTGATCCACCAGAAGGATTGTTTTTGAACTTTTGTCCATCTTTACAAGATAATAATGCATCAAGCATTGTAACCGTATTGCCTTCTGAATTAACCTTTGTCCATTCGTCACTTAATGGGTCTTCTCCTAAAGCAATAAGTGCCTCAACAACTATTGCAGTAGTACTAGCGTCTTCATCTTCGCTCCATGAAGTTTTTTCTTTAATGAATGCATTATCACTTTGGAAAGATTTTAAATACTTTTTAGCTTTAGTAATTGTATCATTTACACCATCCATATTTCTATATTTAGAAATTGCAGTAAGAACAAGTGCAGTTGTTGCTGTATTAGGACTATATCCTCCTTCAATCCATCCCTCCCAATCATCATAATATCCTGCTTCTATAACTCCGAAAGAAATCATTTCATTTCCTTCATCATTTGCTTTAGATATTAATGCTTTAACTGCTTTTTCTTTATCATATTCATCTCCAACCATATCAAGAGCTAATATTGCTTTTGCTATATATTCAGAATTATCATCCTCATAAAATTTTTCTTCTAATAATCTTTGTACATAATTCTTTTCTTTATAATTTTTAGGATCATTATTTGAAGCAATTAATGTCATTATGTTTCTAGCATAACTATGAACATCTTGAATTCCATATATATTAATTTTTTCAGCTATATCTGATGTATTTGTTCCTGTTCTTCTTAAAGCCATTGCTATTTTATAATCATATACATTAGAATATCTGCCATCAAATCCTTCAAAATATGCTTTAACATCATCAATAGCTTCATCAATTTTGCTATTATCTATTGTTATAGCTGAACCTGTTGTAACATTTTCTTTAACTTGTCCCTCAATTGTTGGTTGTCCACCTGATTCTGCATATACATTTTTTAAATTAAAGCTTCCAAATATGCTAAATATCATTGATAAAATTAGTATTCTAGCAATATAGCGTTTAAAGTTCTCTAGCTTAAATGTTTTGCTCATTAAAATTTCCTCCTCATATTTTTATAAATTCATCATCTATATATTCAATTTTGTTTTTCTTATTATATCTTTCTAAAACCTTTATAAAACTACGTCCAAAAAAAACTGCAAAAATAACATTTCCAATTGCGTGTATTGTATCTTGGGGAAAACTTAATACAATTCCTGATATTATTGCTTTTATAGTTATTGGTCTAATAAATTCTACAATATACCATTGATCTAGTATTATTCCATATATATATCCCCAAATACCGCAACATATTATAAATCCTTTTATTCCTGTTTTCTTTATTACTTTCCTAAGTACTCCAAAACAAACACCACAAAGTCCCCAAGCCATCATTTGCCATAGTGTCCATGGACCATGTCCTAAAAAAAAGTTTGATATGAAAGCACACATGCTTCCTACCATAAATCCATTTATTGAACCTAATGTATATCCTGATACTGCACAAATAAATGTTACTGGTTGAAATCCTGGAATAGCTGCAAAAGGAACCCTCATAACTCCACCTAATGCTGACATTGTTGCTATAACAGCCATTGTTTTTGAATTTAATTCCTTAGTTTCAAATAAAACTATAAAAGCTAATATCAAAAACACTGCCGAAATTTGTACTTCACTTCCAAATTGGAAATCAAAATATGACATACTTAAAACCAGTACTATATAAGTTATTATGATTAAAAGCCCTATTATCTTTTTCATATTAAATCTCCTTTAAAACCTCTACAGCATCTTCTGATTTTATAATTTTACATTTGTTTTTAAATACTCTTGCAACCTGTGGTGAATAATATAATGAATCATATAATATGTCCACCGCTTGCCCTAATGCAGTTATTTCTCCATTAAACATGAGCATAACAGTATCAGCATAATCTGCAGCAAAATCAGAATCATGAGTAACAAGAACTATTGTTTTACCCTGCTCAGCCAACATCTTTATCATTTCTCCAAGCTTATCCTTTGCTGATGCATCCATTCCTCTAGTAGGCTCATCAAGAATTAAAATTTCAGGTTCTGTAACTAAAGTACATGCTATTGCTACCCTCTGTTTCTCACCACCACTCAAGTCTCTAGGATTTTTATCTTTTAAATGTTCAAGATTAAACTGCTTTATAATATTATCTACTTTAGCTTCTTCATATTCACCAATATTTCTTAAAGTATATGCAATTTCCTCAAAAACATTTTCTCTTCCAAAATAATCATTTGGATTTTGTGAAAGATATCCTACTAACTTTATCCTTTGCTTTACATCTAACTTTTTTATATTTTGATTTTTTATTTTAATCTGTCCTTTATACCTATTAATAACACCTGCAATTATCTTAAACAAGGTACTTTTTCCTGCTCCATTCTCACCCATAACTGCTAGAATTTCGCCTTTTTTTAAGTTAAAATTTATATTGTTAAGAGTTTTTTGACCTTTCTCATACTGAAATCTTAACTTTTTTACCTCTATAATATTTTCCTTATATTCCTTTTTACATTCTTTTGTTATATTAAATTCTTTATCTGATATAAGTTCTCTAGCTTCTTTTACGTTTACAGGTATATTATTTTTTTTAGCTTTTTTAAATATATAAGATATATTCGGCATAAAATATTTTTTATCTATTATTTTAGGTATTAAATTTGGTTTACCTTCTGCAATGATTTTTCCATCCTCCATAAATATTATCCTATCAGCTAAATCAAAGCATCTATCGAGACGCTGCTCTATTAGTATTACTGTCTTTCCCATATCTCTATTTAACTTTTTAATTGAATTTAAAACCTCTTCAGAACTTATAGGATCAAGTTGAGATATAGGCTCATCAAACAACAAAATATCAGGGTCCATAGATACTACTGATGCTATTGCTACCCTCTGTTTTTCACCACCTGATATTTCTGTAGTTGTTTTGTCTTTTATTTTGTACAATCCTAGTAATGACATAGCCTCAGCTACATTTCTTTTCATTTTATTAATTTCAGTATTAAGATTTTCAAGTCCAAAAGCTATTTCTCTTTCTACATCTTCAAGAACTATTTGTTTTTCAGGATGCTGATAAACCATTCCAACATTTTTAATTATATCTGCTTTGTTAAGCCCTCTTATATTTTTACCTTTTAAAAACACTTTTCCTTTAATCTTTCCACCATAATAATCTGGAATTACTCTATTAAAAAGTCTTACTAATGTGGATTTACCACAGCCAGATGGTCCTACTATAAGAATAAATTCTCCTTCATTTACTGATAAATTTATATCTTCAATAGCTGTTTTTTCTTCGTCAGGATACCAAAAGCTTAAATTTGCAACTCTTAATATTTCCACTGCTTCCACCCCCAATTCACAACTGTAGGTATGAAGAAAAGTACTGTAAACATCAATCCGTTAAAGGTTAAATTATTTATAGGATTATCTACTCTAGGATAAAACATCATTTTATTTAATCCCCACATTTGAAATAATTTTAAATATACAGCTGTAAAAATTGATGTTAATATAATTACTGTATCCCATAAACATAATGACATATTAAAATAAACACTTCTTTTTCCAATACCATATCCCCTTGAATACATTGATTCTGCCATATCTCCTGCATCTTCTATACTAGAAAGGAATAATATATTTACTATGTTACCCTGTTTTTTTATTTTGTTTTTAATGTTTTTATCTATTACTATATTTCCTCTTAATCTTTCTATTTCAGTTATATGAGTATATTTTTTAGCGAGAGTTGGAAAAAGTCTTATGGTCATATTCATAAGCAGTGCAGATTTTCTCAAATACTTTGAAAAAAAACTAAAACTTTTATCTGGGTTCACTATTAAATTTGCAAATCCAAAAACTAATGTTAAAGAAATTACTCTAAGCCCATTAAATATTCCATACATAACTGCTTCAAGAGTAATTCTTAGCGTTCCTAGTACTGGAATATTAAAATGTCCTTTATATAAAACTGTACTTCCATTATGAACTATTAAAGGATTTAAAATCATTACTAATATTACAAATGGTAAAATAAGCTTTGCATATTCCATCAAATCATAAATACAGCCGTCAATTACAGCCAATAATACTAATGATGCTAATATGATCAATAAATAAATTGGATTTTTAATAACAAGAAATGCTATTAAATAAATCAGTAATAAACTTATCCCTGCAGCTGGATGCAGTCCCTGTAAAAAAGTATTTCTTTTTTTATATATAAGCATATATTCTATCTACCTCATATGTCTTTTTATTATTGTTTAACCTTAAATTTATCAATTTCTACTTTTTTATTTAAAACTAAACTATTTATATAACCATAATAAGTTCCTGTTTTTAAGAATGTATTAAAATCTATTTTTCCATCTTCTTTTATCTGTTCAACATTCATATATTCAATATAACCAGATTCATCATATAAAATAATTGATACATTTTCATTTTTCAATTTACTATTTTCTATTAAAACTTTTCCTCCATTTGTTCTAACTATAACTATTTTAGTATCATCCTCATTTAAAATTGTATCTTCATATTCATCATCTGAATGATTATGATTTCCACCAGAAGTACCACTATCATTATTGTTATTATCATCCTCTTCAACAATTCCTTCATCATCATTTGGATTCTTTGCAAATATAAATTTAATACTATCATTTTCTTTAACTTTATAGTCTCCAATACTTTTACTTGGAAATTTCCTATTTACAGAATAACGCCACCCACTTAAAGTTCCTTTATCTCTTTGTCTTTGACCATCTATCATGGAAACATAGTCACTACTAATTCTGTAACTTATTTTCTCACTATCTAAAGCTTTTTTAAGAATATCCTTAACTGTATCTCCTGAATTAAATTCAATATCTTTATTTAATATAGAACCTTTATATCCTATAATTCTAAGTTCTACAATTAATTTGTTAGTTTTCTTATTATTATCATTTTCCTCATTATCATTGATTATTTTATTTACCTTTGCATTGTCAGACATAACTATATCTGATTGTGAATTATTGTCTACAGTTTCAACCTTAGAATCTCCTTCTATCTTTACTTTACATTTTTCTAAAATATCTAGTTCTTTAAAATTACCTTTAAATCTTACTTGTTGACCATTTTTTGCAGAAACAACGACCTTTGATATTTCAGAGTTTTTTGTTGATTTAATTAAAGTTTTTGTATGTATTACTATTGGTTTTTCAAATTTACCTTTTAGCTCTAGAAGCTTTTCTTTATCATCTTTAGATGATACTTCAACTTCTCCGAAGCTTCCAGATACATTATCTAAAAATGCATCTGAACTAACATCTGTTTT
Organism: Clostridium aestuarii; assembly: GCF_026735135.1. Taxonomy (GTDB): domain Bacteria; phylum Bacillota; class Clostridia; order Clostridiales; family Clostridiaceae; genus Clostridium_H; species Clostridium_H aestuarii. The sequence goes on from NZ_JAPQER010000001.1 coordinate 135,771, forward strand.
CTTTATATCTGTTTTTCCTTTTATCTCTATTCTAACCTTATAGCTTGAATTTACCCTTAAGTTATCTGTAGTTACATTGTTAAAGTGAACACTGTGCTCTCCTCCAGATAAAACAACAATTTGAGTTGCTTGTACATTTTCTATATATGCATTACCATTTTCACCAGCATCTATAGACAGTACCCCTTGGATTTTTAAATTTTTAAGCTTTACATTATTAGCTTCAATTTTAAAATCACTTGTAATTATTTCTTGTTTATTATCATTTCCATATACAGTTTCATCCTTATTTATAACTATATATTTTTTATTTTTATTTATATCCTTTTTATTTAATTCATCAAAAAGATTCTTATTATTCTTATAAATAGATAATGCTATCACTGCTTGCTGAGTAGCCATTGCATTGATATTTCCATCTTTTATATGTTTAAAACAGCCGTTTTCTGATCTATAAGTTAAAATTTCATCTACAATATTTTTACCATTTATTTTATAATTATTTAAATCATCACCAGCAATTACTACTGCCGTAAGTATTTGTGTTAAAGATTCTAAATTTTGCAATTCTGAATTATTTTCTAATTTTCGAAGCGATACCTTTAAATAATTTAATGCTTTTTTTACTGCAGGATAGTTCTTATCCTTTCCTTCCATTATCATAGAATATACAGCCATTGCAGTTACATCTGGGTTTTCATCGCTTTTTTCTGCTCCCGCAATCATTGAAAATCCACCATCTGATTTTTGCTCAGATTCTAAATATTCTAATGCTTTTGTTTTATCATAATCTGCATTTGCAGCTTCTAAAGCTATTATCCCCCATATATGTCCATTAATAAGCTCCCCATTTTCTTCAACTAATTTTTTAGTAATATCTATTAAATTGTTGCCATAAAAATTTTTAACATCACCGTCTAAAGCCATAACTGTAAGGCTTGATCTAGCATAATCTGTAAGCGCATAGTATTCAATATTTTCTTTTAGTTCTTTAGCTTTTTGCTGTGAATAACTTTCTTTAATTGCTTGTCCTCCCATTTTTAAAGCAATTATATCCCAGTCATCAATTTCATTTTTCGCTTTAATATTATCTACAGCACATTTTATTGCTTCATCTACTGTTATTATAACTTTTGTATCTTCTTTACTTGGATTCTTATTGTTACCTTCATTAACTTGATTATTTTTCTTATTTATATCACTATTTGTTTTTTCATTATCTTTAATTGATTTATTTATATTATTAACTTGTATATCCTGTACTTTATTATCTACTGATGAAGTATATTTTTGTAGCTCTACTTTTTCATCCTTTTGTTTATCTGAACTTTCTTTATTAACATCCTCCATGTTAATTTTCTGTATAGAATCATTGCCTTGAACGATTTTATTTTGTTTACCTAAATCAGTTACTTTATCTTTATCTGTATTTGACTCTTGTGAATCACATTTTTGTTCAATTTTAACTGTTTTTTGTGTAGTTTTACTATTTATTTTTGTTATACCTAATATCACTGCTAAAATAATAAAAACAGATATTAAAGCACTCTTTAACTTTTTGTTCACTTAATAGCCTCCTCTAGTTTTATTAATTTCTATTTAATTTCTATTTAGATTGAAATTCTCTCTTATCCCATTGATGATAATCTACCCTTACTATATCTCCTTTTTTTACATATAAATCATTAGCTCCAGTATTACATTTTTCTCCATTTAAATAAACAAACCAATCTATTCCCATTATTTTATTCTTTTTCTGTTTCTCTGTAAGCTGTGATTTAGGTATAGGATAAACATTATGAATTCCTTCTATTTCATATATAAATCCCCCTTTCTCTAAAACATCAAATTTATCTTTTAAATAAGTCATGAAATTTGTATTATCTTTAATTTCAATTTTCTTGCTTGATATTATTTGTTCTGGATTTTCTGTATAACCTTTAGCATTCTTAGAAATAATTATTGTAAAAATTTCTTTATTATCTTTTACTTTAAGTTCTTTATTGCTACTAGCCTCTAATGCTGTTTTTACATTATTTTGTTGAACTTCAGCAATTTCTTCACCTTTGACATTCTCATCATTTTGTTTATCTTTAATAATTTCTTTAGTTTTAATTTTTTCACTATCTTTGTTATTTTGTTTAATCTTACTATCTTCTTTAATGTATTCAGTTATTTTATTTTCTTGTTCTTCATTATCTTTTTTAATATTTTCTTTACCCTTATTTTTTTCTACTTGTTTATTTGAAGCATTGTTTCCTTCTTTATTAATTTTTTTTGAAGTTGAAATATTTTCTGTATCCTTATTAATTTCTTCTTGATTAACAATCTTCTGTAACGAAGTATCTTTATTAGATTTAGTATTTACTTGTGATACTTCACCACAACCTGAAAAAATAATAACTATCATTAAAACTAGAGAACAAATACTCTTTTTTATAACCTTCAAATTTTTACACCTCTTTTCAAATATTGTAAAATCAAAAAAAGACCCCACTAGGAGTCTCTTTATACATCTAAGCAAAATAATACATTTTTATTACTATACAAATTTGTTTTTATTGTTTTGCTCAAATGCTTCTACCGCCCTCCGAAGTATCACATTATAAATATAGGCAGGTTTCCTGACTCTTGATTCTTCCTACTCCCTTAACCTTCCCTCTCGGTGGTATATAAAGGTTTTGTCATCAATTACAGTAGCGGGGGCTGCAACAGCTTCTCACTGTTTTCCCTTTTAACCTTATTTTATAAGGCACCTATATTTTTACACTAACTTTTCAATTAATATACGATTTACTATCCATGATATTTTATCATAAATATGGTAGCAATTAAATATTTATATTTGCAAATTAATTATTTTCTTCTATTATAGGTATACCTCCATATCCACAATATATGGTAATTATTTTCAAACCGACCATAAATTTAACTTCGAATTAAATTTATGTGCTGTCTCTATACAACTCAATATTTTTCCAATTTGAGGTCCATTTCCATGTACTATTGATATAATATGGCCCTCTTCTATTTAATATACAAAAGTTGAGAGTTGATAAATCAACTCTCAATTGGAAATATACTCTATTTCTTTTTCTGCTTTTTGATTTAATGAATCTACTACCCATACCTTTATTTTATATTTAGATTTTTCAGGTAAAGCAAACAAAATATCTCTTATATTCTCATATAAAATACCATCATTTCTACAATCATAATTATCCTCTAGAATCACTTTTTCTCCATTTGTTTCATCGATAACCTGTAAACATATTTTTGATATATCACCAAATTTATCTTTAACAATATAACTTATATTTTTATTGTCTTTTACATTTATATCCACAATCTCTGGTTTATCATTTTTAACTGTTTCTTCATCTAATGCACTTAATAAATACCGTGCTTTAATTCCTTCTCTTTCATCTACTGCTTTTTCATAACATTGAAGTATTTTATTTTTATCTTTGCTTTTAATAATATTTTCTACAGATTTAAAATATTCTTCACTGGCTTTTTTAGCTTCATTGTATCCTTCTCTTTTTATTGAATAATTATTATATAATATACTTAAATTAAAATCTGGTTCCAAATCATCTTGTTCGTATACTAAATTATTGCCATCAAACTTAAAACTTTCCATGTTCGATATGCCGTTATTTATAATATTGTTAAATCTTATGTCTCCCATATTAAAATAAACTCTAGCATGTCCTATATTTCCTTTCCAATAAGCTCCTGTCTCTAAAATATATCCACAATAAGTCCATCCAACTACATTCACTGGATTTACAAAATCATAAGAATTCTTTATTATTTTTGTTTCATTAGCTTTAAAATTAACTTTAAATGTATACCATTTTGTATATCCATCTTCAAAGTTTTCATTGATTCTTTTTTCATTAGTAGCTTTTTCTAACTTCACAGGTATCTCTTTTTCACCTATATAAGTTTTAAAATTTGAAAAAATTGCTTGTTCTTGTTTTACCATACCTTCATAAAGCTCTTGAGCTGGAAATCCCATTAATACCTCTTTAGCTTCTCCCTCGTTTTTAAATTCAAACGTACATTTAGTTTTACCATTTTGTACATCTATATAAATATCCTCTGAACACATTATTACATCCTCATTATTCATAGGATAAACTCCGTCAGGCGTTCTTCCCATACTACAATCATCTGCTAAAACCACCGTTGTAAAAAATGTAAAAAATACAAAAGTCAAAAAAATTGATATAAGGACTTTAACTTTTAAATACCCACAATTCATTATTTTCTCCTCCTATTTTGTTTGAATGGTTTTAAAGTTATTTATTGCTTATCCATTTTTTACCATTTAACTAATATAATTATACTATATTATTTGTGGTTTTGCATAAAAATATAAAAAATTTATTATAGTGTGAAAATTTAGTATCTGTTCCCACTCTAGATAAATTTGAATTTTAAATATTAAAAGACTGATGATAATTTAACATCATCAGTCCCTGTAAATTAAAATCTATTTTTCTCCCATAAACAACGTCATAACAGCTTTGGGTGTATGAATTTTGTTTTCTGCTTCATCATAAATGAACTTATTATTTTAGCAAAATAAATCTATAAACTTATTTTTAGTAAAATCAAATATTCCTCTGGTTGTAATTCTTATTTCTGGTATAACAGGTAATCCCATAAATCCTAAAGTTAAAAATGGATCCAAGTTATCTTTAATACCATATTCTTTAGATATATTATTCATAATTATCAATTTATCGATTACATATTTAGGGTCATTAAATGTCATTAACCCGCCTATAGGTAAGCTTAAATTTTCTATAACCTTGCCTTTTGATGCTATAGCTATTCCACCACCTATATTTATAATACTATTAACTGCCACTTCCATATCCTTATCATTACTTCCTACTACTATAAGATTATGCGAATCATGAACTATAGTTTGTGCTACAGCACAATCTTTTAATCCTAGACCCTGTATAAATCCGACACAATATTTCCCTGTCATTTTATGTCTTTCAAAAACTGCTATTTTCAAAACATCTAATGCATTAACTTTTTTAATATGCCCATCCTTAACACTTACATCACATATTTCTTTTTTCGTTTCAATCGAATTTTCAATAACTCTTATTACATTTATACTATTAGATTTTGCTTTTATCTTAAAAATATCCTTATCTATATATTTCATATTGATAAAGGATTTAACATCTAACTTAGAATAATCAATAGTATCTTCAGTATATATTTTTCCATTTTTCATTGTATCCTTTATTGTAACATTTTTTAAATCCTTTAAAATTACTAAGTCTGCTTTATATCCTGGTGCAATTGCTCCTCTTCTTTTGAGCCCATAACATTGTGCTGAATTTAGAGTAGCTATAGTAATGGCTTTTATAGGGTTGATTCCATATTTAATAGCAATTCTTATACATTCATCTATAGATCCTTTTTCAGTTAGTTCAACTATATCTTTATCATCTGTACAAAATAAAAATCTATGAAAATTCTCATCATTTACTGCTGGCAATAAGTCTTTTAAATTTTTTGCAGCCGAACCCTGTCTAAGCATTACATACATACCTTTTTTAACCTTTTCGGTAGCTTGCTCAGATATTGTGCACTCATGATCTGTAACTATTCCACTATTCATATACGCATTTAACCACTTATTATCAATTTGAGGACAGTGACCATCTATAATCTTATTCTTAAATAAGCATAATTTATTTAACATATTCTCTTCTCCATGCACAACCGCTGGCACATCCATTACTTCTCCAAGCCCTAAAACTCTATCATCATTAATAAAGCATGCTAAATCTTCAGCTCTTAATACTGCTCCATTATCCTCAAACTCTACCGCTGGTACACAAGATGGCATCATATAAAATATATCAATTACACTTTTTTTACTGTTATCAATCATAAAATTTAATCCACTCATTCCCAATACATTTGCTATCTCATGAGGATCAGCTATACAGGTAGTCACTCCTTTTTTTATCAAAATATGAGAAAATATTTCTGGTGTAACTTTTGAAGATTCTATATGAACATGAGAATCTATAAAACCTGGTGCTATATAATCGCCGGTACAATCCATCTCGTTTTTCCCACTATAATCACCTATTCCTATGATCGTATCTCCATTTATAGCTACATCACCTTGTTCTATATTCTGAGTAAATACATTTACGATAAAAGCATTTTTCAATACAATATCTGATTTTTCATTGCCAAGCGCAGTATTAAGATTTCTCTTTAATTTTTCTATCATATTTATTCTATCCTCTCCTCTCTATCTTACTTTATATACATAAATATTTTTCAAATAACCTTATATAAATATCAATCCGAATACAAAAATAGTAAGTTAGAAGCATCACTATTGTTGTTAGGAACACAGGGATTACTTCTTTATAGTCATAAAAAATCAATTTAAGTTATATTTTGCATTATAAATAAGAGATAATTAGACAGTATATACTATATATATTATTTATAGCATTATTTATGTCATTCCTCTTATATATATTTAAAAGGATTTTAAAAAAGCGTTATCAGAATGATGTTTTTCATCATTCTGATAACGCTTTTAGTTGCTTATATTTTAAAACTTATATTAAATCTCTTATTATATATAATTACCATTTTGATAATTGAAGACATAATAAGCATGTCCTTATATAATTGAATTTTTACGCAACTCATCTATTTCGTTTTTGGAATATCCAATACTATTTAGAAGCTGTTCAGTATGTTCACCTATTTCAGGAAAAATATGTTTTGCTTCTCCTGGAGTATCAGATAACTTTATAGGAACACCTGTTAAAACAAGTTCCTTACCAGACCCTTTAAAATTACCAAGCTTTGTAATCATATTTCTAGCAACAACTTGAGGATGATTACTCATTTCTTCCATATTAAGAACTGGAGTAAAACATATATTGCTGGTTGAGAAAAACTCAACCCATTCTTCTCTAGTTTTTTCTTTCAATATAGAACTAATATCTTCAATAATGTCCTCTTGTTTTTCTTTATTCCATTGAAGTTTAATATATTCATTTTTGTCTAAACGTTCACAAAATTCAGCCCAAAACTTTCCTTCTACAGCTCCTAAACTTACATATTTCTCATCTTTAGTTTCATAAATATGATAACATGCATATCCGCCTGTTAGAGTTTCATTGCCTCTTTCTGGAAGCACTTTACTGCCAGACCATTCTCCTAAAGCATAAGCCAAAAGAGTAATAGAACCGTCAAGCATTGCCACATCACACAACTGTCCTTTACCTGTCTTTTGTCTACTAGCCAAAGCTAACAGAATAGCAATAACAGAATATAAAGAACCAGCCGCAGTATCAGCAATTTGTACTCCACTTATTGATGGCTTTCCTTTACAATTTCCTATTTGTTCTGTAACTCCAGCTAAGCTCAAATAGTTCAAATCATGACCAGCAGCATCTCTTAACGGTCCATCAAGTCCATAACCAGTCAATGAACAATAAATTAATCCTTCATTTATTTTCTTTAATGTATCATAACCTAATCCCATTCTCTCCATAACACCTGGTCTGAATTGATCAACTACCACATCAAATTTAGTAACTATTTTTTTAAATATTTCTTTGCCTTCTTGTTTTTTAAGATCTAAAGTTATACTTTTTTTATTACGATTAACTGTATAAAAACGTGAGCTTTCTTCATTAATAAATGGTCCAAGTTGCCTTCCTAATTCTCCAGTTTTAGGCTGCTCAACTTTAATAATTTCTGCTCCAAAATCTGCAAGTATTTGAGTACAAAGCGGACCTGGAAGATATCTAGATAAATCTAATATTTTTATTCCTTCTAAAGGTAAACTCATAATATTACTCCTTCCCTTAAGTTAAACTTGTCCAAATACAATTGTACCAATAACATACTATTAATTCAATATAATGATTTAATTACAAATATTGCATTACTAGATATCTTCAATATTCTTAATAATAATTTATTTAAATAAATTGCATAATTAAAAATTGTAAATGCGAAATGCAAGTTTTATTGTGAACATCACCTTAAAATTTCTCTTTCACTATATTTTAAGCTTATTATAACTCTTAAAACAGAAATTTTCGAAGTAGTAAACAAGAAAACTTGCATGTAAAATATGCTCTTGGAATTATGTAATTTTATTAATTACTACAATATATTATTTTCCCATTCTCTTTCATTTCCTTCTTATATTCTTCTGTACATTTTTCTAAATCAACTACCTGTACATCCACATGAAGTATTTCTCCTAATTCTTGTGACAACATAAATGTTTCAAATACATTATAGTGTTTATCACTTATGAAACCTACATCTAAATTCTCTTTATCTCCAGTTTCTCTATGCTCAACATTTCCAGAAACCATAACTAAATATGGTTTAGTATTATCTATTAGGAATCCATTAATTTTGTTTACATCATAACTATCTAATATCATATTCTTATCACCAGCCTAGAGTTATTTATAGTTTAGTATGCACTAAATTATAATTCTTATAAGCTTTGTTTTATTTATTTTATCTGTCAAAAAAATATGATTTTATAATAGCTAAAAATTCTCTTACATAATAATTAGGAGTTATAAGAGGATGAAGTGATGCTGGCATACCATAAGCTTTAAACCCCTGTCTTTTCGCTAACATCTTTGCCCTATATACATGAAAATTATTAGTAATTATTGTTATACTTACTTTTTTATTTCCATTAAGCTTTTGAAGTTTTTCTTTTGTAAACTTTAAATTTTCATATGTACTTCTAGATTTATCCTCTTTTATTATTTTTTCTTTATCGATATCATTTCTAACTAAAAATCTTTCCATAGCCTCAGCTTCTGATATATATTCACCAGGTCCCTGTCCACCAGAAACCACTATCATAGTATCTGGATTTTCTTTTATATATTCTAAGCTTTTTATCATTCTAGCATATAAAGCTTGAGACATTCTCTCTCCTTTTAACCCCGCCCCTAAAACAACCAAATAATCACTTTTTGCTTTATCATAGATAGTACCTGAATATATAAGCAGTCCTTCCACACTAATAAAAAACATTAGTATAATCGCTATTGATATTTTTAATATTTTTTTCACATTTTTTGAAAATTTATTGCATATTGTTTTTTTACCCGAACATCTGTCTGTTCCTAAAATTATCAATAATACTCCAAGTATTATCCAAAATTCAGAAAAGCTAATAATCTTTCCACCAAATATAAACATAGCTATAAAATATAAAATACTGCATATGCCTAAAATAATTGATATTGCTCCAGTTTTCATTTTTTCCTCCTCAAGTCAGTAATAGTTTTCATGTTAATATTACATTAAATGATAGATAGATGTGTAACAAACCAGTAAAAAAATCAATTTACTTTAAAATATTTTAAATAATTATAAATGAAGTTGTAAATAAGAATAGTAAAACTCATAAAAACAACATATCAAAAAGCTGCTGACAATTCGTCAACAGCTTTTTGAAACTTCTTTTATTAACTTATTTGATAGTTACAATATTATTTTGACCACGTTTTACTGTTAGTCCAATTTTAACAGATACACTTTTTCCTTCTTCTAAGTTTGTAAATACAACTGGAGTAACAACAGATGGTACTTTACCTTTTATTTGTTCTAAATCCGCACGAATTAACAATTGTCCTGCTTTTACAACATCTCCTTGTTTAACAAGTGCTTCAAACCCTTCACCCTCAAGAGCTACAGTATCGATACCAAAATGAACTAATATTTCTTGCCCATTATTAGCTGTTAATCCTACAGCATGTTTTGATGGTAAAATAGTTGTTACAGTTCCATTTACAGGTGATACTATTTCTCCATTTTTAGGTTCAATTGCAAAACCATCACCCATTATTTTTTTAGAAAAAACTTCATCTGGAACATCTTTTAAATCTACTATTTTTCCATCTAATGGAGCTACAAATGTATCATCGTTTACAACTACAGATTGTTTATTTGGTTCTACACTTACTGCAACTTCTTTTTCTACTACAACTTTTCCAGACATTATATCCTTAATTTGACCCTTTAATTGATCTGACTTTGGTCCAAAGATAGCTTGTATATTGTTACCAATTTCCAAGACACCTGAAGCTCCTAAGTTCTTAAGTCCTTGTTTATTAACATTTTCAATATCATTTACACTTACACGAAGACGAGTTATACAAGCATCTAACTTACTTATATTTTCTTTTCCGCCTAGTTCTTTTAATATACCTGCTGCAAGTTCTGCACCTTTTACGTTAATTGTTGCTGAACCTTCAACATCCTTTTCACGACCTGGAGTCATAAGATTCCATTTTCTAATAGCAAATCTAAATCCAAAGTAGTAAATTACTGAGAATCCTAATCCTACAACAATTACTAACCACCATGATGTACGATTTGGTATCACACCAAATAGAAGATAATCGATAACACCACCTGAGAATGTCATACCTATCTTAACATTTAATATCTGCATCAACATAAATGAAAATCCAGCAAATATACAATGAATTCCAAATAATACTGGTGCAACAAATAAGAATGAGAACTCAATTGGTTCTGTAATACCTGTTAAGAAAGAAGTTAAAGCCGCAGATGCTAAAATACCAGCTGCTAAAGTTTTCTTTTCAGGTCTTGCTTCCTGATACATTGCAAGTGCTGCTGCTGGTAATCCAAACATCATGAACGGGAATTTACCAGTCATAAACGTACCTGCTGTAAATGGTACATTATCTTTAAACTGAGCAAACCATATCAAGTTATCTCCATGTACAAGGTTTCCTGCACTATTTACATAATCACCAAATTGGAACCAGAATGGATTATAGAAAATATGATGTAACCCAAATGGTATTAATGAACGTTCTATTACTCCAAATATAAATGCTGCTGCTGTTTGATTAGAATCTATCATACTATGTGAAAATGCATTTAGTCCATTTTGAATAGGAGGCCATACAAATATCATAATAATTCCTAATGCTAACGCAAATACTGATGTGATAATTGGTACAAATCTCTTTCCTGCAAAGAATCCTAAATATGATGGTAATTCAATATTATAATATTTTTTATATAATTGCGCTGCTACAATACCAATAATAATACCGCCAAACACACCCGTTTGTAATGTATTAATTCCTAAGACATTTGCGTATTGTGGCATTTTGTCTATATTATCTGGAACATGTGCAAATATTGCCATTGTTTTGTTCATAATTAAAAATCCTACGATTGCTGCAAGTCCTGCAACACCATCTCCATCAGCTAAACCTACTGCAACACCTACAGCAAATATTAATGCAAGGTTAGCAAAAATAATACCTCCAGACTCCGCCATAACATTAGCAAATTGTTGAAACCAACTAACATTTAATGCTGGAACTAAATTTAAAAATTGTTCTTGTTGAAACATAGTACCAAATGCAAACAATAACCCTGCTGCTGGTAATAATGCCACTGGTAACATTAACGCTTTACCTACTTGTTGTAAAACACCAAAAATTTTTTTCATAATTTTTTCTCCTTTCTTTCCTTTAATTTTTTTACATATTACTAACATAAAATTGCTTAGAAATGGATTTCTAAATTAATTTTCATAACCTAAAAAGGCATGAGCAAGGTTAACTAAAGTAGATATACAGTATAAAACATACTATACTTCTATTTTAACTAACTTTTGCTCATGCCTGATCGTATCAGTAACACGCAAAATTTGTATTCTATTTTATTGTTTTTTATGTGTATCGTTTACAACTAAATTATATCATAAACTATAATGTTTTTTCAATACTTTTTTTAAAAGTTTTCTAAATTATCTTTCAACTTCATCAGTTTTAAATTTATCTGTTTGTTGTTTCAATTTTGAAGCTAAGTTATCTAATTCATTTACACTTGCACCTATTTCTTCAAAAGAACTAACTTGTTCTTCTACAGCTGCATTTATTTGTTCTACTGACAATGCATTATCTTGAGTAGTTGTAGATATTTCGTCCATTGCTTTTGTCATTTCTTCAGCAATTTCAAATTGCCTTTTTGATGATTCAGATATCATTCGAATTTTTCCATTTACTTCTTGTACTAATTTTAATATATTATCAAATTGAGTATTTGTATCATTTGCCTTTTCAACACTTGCTTTTGCTAATTCTTGACCTTCTATTATTGATGAATCAGCATTATTTGCTTTTTCCCGAATTTCAGATATTAACAAGCTAATCTTAGAGGCAGCCCCTTTGCTTTCTTCTGCTAGTTTTTTTACTTCATCCGCAACAACTGCAAATCCTTTTCCCTGCTCTCCAGCTCTAGCAGCTTCAATGGATGCATTTAATGCTAGCATATTAGTTTGATCTGCAATTGATGTTATCATTGAAACTATTTCACCTATATTCTCTGATGAAATTTTAAGTTTTTTTATAGAATCATATACATTTTCTGTGGATTCTTTAACCTTAATATTAGATTGAACAACTTCTTTTATATTTTCTACTCCTATACTAGCTGCATCTAAAATATTTTTACTTGTTTCAACTGTATTTTCTGATTCTTTAGAAATTATTTCTGAATTATTGGTCATTTCTTGAATACCAGCAGCTGTTTCTTCAACCATACTAGCATTATTTTGTAATCCACTAGATACCGTATTTATTTCTCTAGCAATACTTTCTGCGCCTTTATTCGACTGTTCTATTACTAATGATAATTCTTCTGATGACTTAGACAAAATATAAGCATCATCTTTCACATGTCCTATAAGCTGCTGCATTTTTTCAATAAATACATTAAACCATTTCGAAAGAGTTCCCATTTCATCTTTAGAGTCAACTTTCAATCTTTGTGTTAAATTTCCTTCTCCTTCAGAAATATCCTTTAACATGGCATTAGTTTTATTTATTGGCTTCGTTATTAAAATTGAAATATATATACCTAATAATACTGATATTATAATCGTTATTATAATCACTAAAACAATTATAATTACGGATTTTGATGCTGTAGTATTTATTAATTTTATATTATTTATATGCATTTCTTCAACTAAAGGCTGAATTTTATGAACTATATTTCTATATTCACCCATCAAGCCTTCTGTAGACTTTAGCCCAATTTCTTTATCTACACTAACTACTTGTTTAAATTTATTTTCATAGTTATCCATTAACGAATTTAAATTTGATTTGGTTTTTTCATCATAGCTAGAACTATTTAATAGATTTTTAAATTTTCCAACTATTTCTTCTAATTTTTCAACATACTTTATATCTTTTCTTAAAAGATAATCCTTTTCTGCTCGTCTAGCTTGTAACATTAAAATTTCTAATTGCTGATTTTGTGGTAATTTTTCTATACTGTCTTCAACTTCATGAACAGAATTTCTTAATTCTCCAACCAAACCATAGTCTTTAAACCCTCTAACTTTTAATTTGTCAACTACTTTTAAAAAAGAATCATGATATTGTTGTGTTAGATTTTTTAATTCATCCATTTTTTTTATAATTTGAACATTTTTCTGTGTTTCTTCGTAATTCTTTACCAATTCAATTTTATCTATCAAACTTTTAAAATTCACTTCAAGCGTATCAATATAGCTACTTTTTCCTGCTTTAAAAAACTCTATATTAGTTTGTTCTCTCAACATAAAATCTTTTTCATTTTTTCTCATTTCTAATGCAAATTGATAAATATTATTATTTTCTAAAAGCAAAGGTATCTTTTTATTAACAATATTAGTTGTAACTAAATACGCTGTTCCTCCTAATATCAACATAAAAATTATTATAAGTAAAAAACCTGCTCTTATTTTTACACTAATTTTTAAATCATTAAATTTATTTTTCATTAGTCCATACCTCTTCCTGTAGATACTTTTATTATCCGACATCCCCTTTTATTAACTTCTTTTAATTTTAAATATATCTATATTTAATATATTCGTGGATAATTTACAACTCTTAAGTTGAATTTTAGTTTTTTTTAAATTTAATTAAAAAAATTAAAATGCCAAAATTTTATGCACACACCTAAAAAGAGAGCAGCCTATTTAATATAGACTACTCTTCTTTTTATGCCAAATCATTAACAGCTACATGATATTTTGGATCTTTAATTATATTAACTTCCAATATTTTCTCTGAATCCTTTATTAATTGATAACACTCTGTGCTTAGATGTCTTAAATGAAGTTTTTTACCTGAATTCTTATATTTTTCTGTTAATGAATTTATACTCTCTATACCTGAATGATCAAAAACTCTCGCATGCTTAAAGTCTATTATAACCTCTTTAGTATCATTCTTTATATCAAACGCTTCAATAAAGTTACGAGCAGAACCAAAGAACACTGCTCCTCTTATCTCATATACTTTAACTCCATTTTCATCTACAAAAGAATTAACATCTATTTTCTTTCCTTTTTTCCATGCAAATACAAGTGCTGAAACTATTACACCTGTTGCTACTGCAATAGCTAAATCTGTAAATACTGTAACTACAGAAACCAATACGATAACAAAAGCATCACTTACTGGGATATTACGCATAATTCTAAAGCTTGCCCACTCAAAAGTTGCTATAACAACCATAAACATTACCCCAACTAATGCTGCTAAAGGTATTTTTTCAATTAACTTTGATCCGAATAATACGAATCCCAATAAAAATAATGATGCAGATAATCCTGATAATCTTTTCCGTCCACCAGAATTAATGTTTATCATGCTTTGTCCAATCATTGCACAACCACCCATTCCACCAAAAAATCCAGTTATAAAATTGGCAATTCCCTGTCCAATACATTCTTTATTTCCTCTTCCTCTTGTATCTGTAATTTCATCTACAAGAGTTAAAGTCATAAGTGATTCAATTAATCCTACTGCTGCAAAAATTATAGAATACGGTAATACTATTTTTAAAGTTTGTAAGCTTACAGGGATTTGGGGCATATGAAATTGTGGTAATCCGCCACCAACACTAGCTATATCCCCAACTGTTCTTGTATCTATTCCTAATCCATTCACTAACAAAGATACTACTACTATTGCTACTAACGGTGCTGGTACAGCCTTAGTTAATTTAGGCATAAAATAACTAATTGCCATAGTTAATAATACCATTCCTAACATTATCCATAATTGTGAACCTGTCATCCACTTCATTGTTCCATTGTCTGATGGAATTTTAAATTGATTCAACTGAGCTATAAAAATAACAATAGCAAGTCCATTTACAAATCCCAACATTACTGGATGCGGTATCAATCTTACAAACTTACCTAATTTTAACAATCCTATTATAATTTGAATAATTCCCATTACAACTACTGCTGCAAATAAATATTCCACACCATATTTAGCTACGAGTTCTACCATAACAACAGCTAATCCACCTGTAGCTCCAGAAATCATTCCTGGTCTTCCTCCTAAAATTGAAGTTATAAATCCTACTATAAATGCGGCATATAACCCCACCAGCGGCTGAACCCCTGCTACAAATGCAAAAGCTACAGCTTCAGGCACTAACGCCAATGCTACTGTAAGTCCCGATAACACTTCATCTTTTACATTAATTTTTTCATTATTTTTTTGTTTAAATATCATAAATGTCCTCCTCTTTTTATCATGTCACAAGGCATAATCTTATCATATATTTCATATAAAATCTATTAAAACATTCAGTTTTTGCTTGTGTAAACGTTGTATAGAATCAAACATAAAAAAACAGTATTTTAATTGAAAATATTGCCTGTAAGAATATATAATATTAATTATAAAATGTATTTTGATATCTATGATTATCAAAGTTTAAACTTTGATATATTAGTAATTGAGGAAATTATGCAAATTCCTCAATTTATAATCAATAAGCTTTTTATTCTATAAAAAATCTTGGGGGACAAAAATTATGCACATAATTATTACATTACTTATAATTTCATCATTATTACTTATATTTATAGGCTTTTATTTTTCAAACCTAGTTATAAACCCTAAAATAAGAGACTATGATTCAACTTACACTAAAGAAATAAAAACAGGTAAAATAATAAAAGAAAACTTTGAAAAATTACAAAATGAGATTTTAAAAATAAAATCACCTTATGGATATACTCTTAATGCTATATTTTTTCCCAATAATTCTTCTAAAAAAGTTATTATTTTCTCTCACGGAATAACCTGTAACCTTAATACTTCCATAAAATATATGAACATATTTTTAAAACGAGACTTTAACATACTTATTTATGATCATAGAAATCACGGAAAAAGTGAAGGTAAATATACAACCTTTGGATACTATGAAAAGTATGACCTTAAAACTTGTGTTGACTGGATATTAAATAGGATAGGACATGATGCAATTATAGGAATTCATGGTGAATCAATGGGCGCCAGTACAGCTCTTCAAACATGTGCTATTGATGATAGAGTAGCTTTTTATATAGCAGATTGTCCTTTTAGCGATTTAACTGAGATTTTAAAATTTAGATTAAAAGAAGAGTATAAATTCCTTTGTTGTCCTATAATTCCTATAGCAAGTTTATTCAGTAAAATAAGAACTGGTATGTCTTTTAAAGACGTTTCACCTATAAAATCTATTAACAACAATAACACCCCTATCTTTTTTATTCATGGAGAAAACGATAACTATATTCCTAAAGAAATGAGTATAGATATGTATACAATAAAAACTGGACCAAAGAAACTATATATTTCACCAAATGCTGATCACGCAGAAGCTTACTTGAAAAATAAAAAAGAATACGATAAATTAGTAGGAGAATTTTTAAAAGAGATTGGTTTATAATCCAATCTCTTTTAAACAGCTTTATATAAAAAACAATAGAGTACATAAAATTGTTCAAATTAATCAATCAAGTATTTATGAATAACCTATTCTTAATTTATAATATTAAATCCTTATTTTTAAGTTCTTCTCTAAACGCTTTTAAAAGTTTTTCTATTTTTTCATTGTCTTTACTAAAATCTATTTCATCTTTATATTCTTCACATTGTTTCTCTATATGTTTTGCAATTTCTTTTATTGTATTTGCATTTCTATCTAATCCTTCGCCACAAGTACTTTCATTACTGATGGTTTTACCATTTTTAAGCTTATAAAAGAAACTTATTTTCATATTATTCTCCTCCTAATAATCTAATATATTTTTATGGAAGGATTTTTATTCTATTTATTTTTAATATATTTTATAATATTCTTAACTTGTGCAAATATAGGAGAAGATATCCCTTGTCTACCATTTCTGTGTATTATTCTAACTACATACCACGCATCATCATTTACAATTAATGGTAATCTCCATTCTACTTTATTAGAAATTTCAAAATTCTTTTCTTCTAATATTCTTCCTCCATTAGATATTATTTGAATTTTATCTATAGGCGATGATTCATCTTCAGCAACAATTTGCAACTCCATTTCGTCTCCTTTATTTAACTCAATTACACTTCCCATCCAGTGATTATTAGCTTTAACAGTAAGTTTAAGGGTTTTAGTTTCAGAAGAATAAGTTCTTCTGAAATTCATTGCATTTATAATGGAATCTACATCTAACTTATCAGTAATAACAACCATTACATTATCAAAATCCCCCCAATTGTCTCTGTGGTTGTCCTGTCCATTTGTAGCACCAATATGCCACCCATTATCTAGTGCTTTAAAATAATATTCTTCCATTCTATGATAACCATGAGGTGGAACACCATTTCCTACTTCAATTAAATTTACAAACTTGTCAAATTCATTTAAGTATTCTACATTTTCAATCGAATCATTAGGATGATTAGCACAAAGTATTATGTTACCTTGAGTGCATATCCATTCATATAAATCATTTATTTTTTCAATTCTTTTTATTGTAATAATATTTTTATTGTTAATAATGTTCATATGATGCCAAAGCTCAGTTTTAACTTCAAATCCTACCATGGCAAGAAAATCATCATACTGTTTGTTTATCTTATTTGCTTCAAGGTTAATAGCTTCCCATCTACTCTTTCTTTCTCCTTTATATATTATAGCTTTAGGAGTATTGCATTTAGGACAAATCAAGCCATTAAGGTGATCAGTTACAATTAAAAAATCAAGTTTATTATTTCGTGCATGTTCATATGCATCTGTAGGTGTCCCTTTGCCATCAGAATAAGATGTATGTGAGTGAGAAATACCATAGTAAAATTTATAATCTGTATCCTTACTTTCAACTGAAAAACACCACTGAAACTCATATGAATTATTATCTATATCACAAACTGATATTTTAATATAATGTTGACCAACCCCCAACTCTTTATCTGGGATATAACTTATCATATTTTCATTAACTAATACTGGAACTTTCTTATTATCCAAATATAGCTGAACAGTAGTTAAGTTCAAAAAAGACTGCTTTTGTTTTAAAAAAGCGCATATTTTAGGAGTTGTATCAAAGATTGATGTCATGTTTCCAGGAATAAAATCAAATTCTATTTTAGAATGCACCTTAACTATATCTCTTGTATTTCTTATATACAACTGCTGTTTATATCCACCATAAACAATAGCCGTGATATCAACCAAATCTCCATTTTTTATATTAGATAAATTCAATTTATTGTATATATACACCCTATTCCCCGTACTATCTACCAATTTAGCTTTCATAGAAGAATCAAGATTTTCAATTCTAACATTTTTTATCTTTACAATTTGAGATTCATATTCACTATATTTTCCATCAATAATCTTTTGTATTGTTATATCATATATCTTTGGCAATATATGATCTGAAGATAGCTTCTTTATTTTATATTTTTTTATTTTTATCATTCTTTTTTTATTTATTCTTCCTGTTACCTCTACTAAATCCCCTTTTTCAAAGCTGTCTCCATCTATTTTTTTATATAAGTTAATTCCTGCTGTGTTATCTTGTATAAATATTTTTTCTCCTGCCGAAGTAACAATTCCTTGTACTTTAACCCTTGTATATGATAACTTATTTCTAGCTTCTTCTATAGTAATTACATCATTATTTTGGTCTTCTTTTAATTTATTATTTTCTGATATTATGAACTTATTTAGACGTGAGCTGTTCACTTAACATCACCTTTACTTATTACTTAACAAAATTACAAAATTCACTTTGTTAATTTATTCCTTAATATAATAATATATATTTTTCTTTTATGATGTTACATAAGTTGCTTTATTTTTTATAGGAATAGAAATACTAATTTTAGTACCAAAATCAACAACACTTTTGATATTTATTGTGCCTTTATGCTGAGCTATAATCCATTTTGCAATTGATAAGCCAAGCCCTGTTCCACCTTTATCTTTAGATCTTGATTTATCCGAGCGATAAAATCTATTAAAAACATAGGGAATATCTTCTTTAGGAATTCCTATACCCGTATCTTCAATTACAAGTATAGCTTTATTCTTGTTAGAATATGCATTTACTGTTATACTTCCTTTTTCAGCAGTAAATTTTATACTGTTATCTATAAATATTCTCAATGTCTGCTTTAATAACTTACGATCTGCAAATATCAAAATTTTTTCATCTGTTTTATTAATAATTTCATGATTAGTATCAATTAATTTGGTTTCCTTAAAAACCTCATCTACCAATTCATCCAAATAAAACTCACTTTTTTCTACCTTTTGAGTTTTCTTATCTGCTCTTGCAAGGAATAATAGCTTTTCAACTAGCTCCTTCATGTTTTGGGATTCACTTTTAATTGCAATTATAGATTCTTCTAAAACTTCCTTATCATTTTTTCCCCATCTATTGAGTAAATTAACATATCCCTGAATTACTGCAATTGGAGTTCTAAGTTCATGAGATGCATCCGATACAAATTGATTTTGCCTTTCATAAGATTCCTGAATTCTATCAAACATCTCATTAAAAGTTTGTGCTAATTCTTTAAGCTCGTCATGAGAACCATTAACATTAAGACGAGTATCTAAATTTTTAATATTAATAGCTTTTACAATTTTCGTCATATCATCTACAGGACGCAGCATCTTTTTACTTACTTTTGAAGCTACTACCATTGTTATAATTATTATAATAATATCTAAAACAACTAACGCAGTAAGCAGTATAAAAAAATATTCATTTTCCTCTTCCAAGTTTTTTGAAAACTGAAGATAATAAATTTTATCATTAACACTAATACCTTTATTTAAAATAAGTTTTTCATAATTATTTGTATCCCTAATAACTTCAGAATAATTTATATTAGGAATGTAATAACTTTCATATTCATTATCTTTAATAGATGTATAAATTAATTTCTTATTAATATCAAAAACATTAACTTCTATATTTTCTCTTAATACAGTATCATATATAAGTTTCTCAGGAATTTCTGAAATATTCTTCATCTTATTAACTATAATCTCGCTGTTTTTATCTACATTTTCACGTGTTTGTTCTATTAAAAAGAATTTAAATCCAAATAAAATCCCCACACTTACTAAAAAAAGAAGAATGGACAATATAAACGTATATACAAATGTAATTTTGAAAGTAATAGAAAATCGTAAAAGCCTTTTAAAACTGTTAATTATACCACTTAGTATAAACTGCAGCGCTTTAAAAAGTCCTGGTATTATATATATAATCTTCTTAATTATAATAAATGTATAATAAAAAATAACTTTTAGCATCTTTATTAATTTTGTTTTTTTATTCATCTTTTAGAAGGTATCCCACCCCTCGAATTGTATAAATAAATTTTTTATTATATTTATTATCGATTTTAGTTCTTAAATATCGTATATATACATCAACCACATTAGTATCTCCTAAATAATCAAACCCCCATACATTTTCCATAATTTGTTCTCTTGACAAAGCTATGTTTTGGTTTTCCATAAGATATTTTAACAGATCAAATTCCGTTTTTGTTAAATCTATATTTTCACTATTATAAGTTACAATATACTTGTTCAAATCCAAAGTTAATCCTCCTACATAAAAACTTTTTGAGGATTTAGTTTGAGAATTTTTTCTTTTTAATGTTACACGAATTCTAGCCAATAGCTCTTCTATAGCAAAAGGTTTCGTCATATAATCATCTGCACCAGTATCAAGCCCCATTACAACATCCATAGTTTCATCCTTTGCAGTCAACATTATAATTGGTGTTTCTGAAACCTGACGTATTCTTCGACATACTTCCATACCATTTAGTCCTGGTAACATTACATCTAATAAAATTAGATCATATTCTTCACTTAAAGCTTTTTCAAGCCCAGTTCTCCCATCATGTGCTTGCTCAACATTGTAACCTTCATATTTTAATTCTAATTCAACAAAACGAGCAATTTTCACTTCATCTTCTACTATAAGAATTTTTTGTGATGTCAATTTAATTCCTCCTAAAACAACTTCTTACTTTAAATTATATACTATTCCAATGTTTGTAAACAATAACAAAACAAAACTGACATAATATATATGTCAGTTCTATTAACACTCTTTTTTTACTTCACTGTCTTCAGTATTTATATCATCTATTACCTTGCTAACTTTATTTGTAATTTTATCTAGCACCTTATTTACTGAACAATCCTTTTCGTCATTTTTTTCTATTCTTATTTTATGTTTTGTAATTAGAGCAAGTAAAAAAACAACTAATACAACCGGTGTAGCAAAAATAGTAAATACAATAACTAAATTAAGTGGTATATTTAAAGCATTTTTTTCTTGTTTCTTTATTACAACTCTTGTTAGATTACCTTTTCTTATGATTTTTTTCATTTTACTAAAAAATTGACTTGAACATTTTTCTTTAGTTTTTTTTGCCCCTTCAAGGTATATTAATGCTTCTACCATTTCACCATTACATTTTTCTAAAGCTTCTTTTGCCTCCTTATACCCTACATGTGCTCTCTCTCTTAATAAATCAATTTGTTGTAATGATATTGCCATATTAATCCCTCCAAAATAATTTTATCTTCTTTACACTATCTATTATATTTAATAAAAATTAGAGTTATCTTAGTAAAAGATTAGAATTTGATTAGAAATTAAAATTCTTCAAGTAACTAAATTTACTAACAAATTATATAATGTTAATGGGCAATTAATGTTGCTCAAATATTAGAAAAGGAAGTTATGCTGTATGGATGAAATTATTATTAAAAACAGTAATCATTTAATAGAAAATATAGACAATTCCTTAGAACTAAAAGAAGAAAAAATAATAATAACTTCACTTTTAGAAAAATCTCCTGTAATATTTTTAAATGAAAAAGGATGGAGTGATGCGTCTGCTGGTAATTGGGATCCAAATACTAGAACAGCAACGTTAATTCAGGATATACATGCAACAATTGAAATTGATATAGATAATGTTATTCTTAATGGTAATAATAAAAAAATAGAAGGTTCTGATATTGGTATTGGAATATTTGTTCCTCATAAAAACAAAGTTACTTTAAAAAATCTAGATATATCACATTTTTCTTATGGAATTTTATATGAAAGATGTGATCATACCAAAATAGTAAATTGTAAAACAAACCACAACATAGGCCCTGGAATATTATTATTTAATTGTTATAATAACAAGTTAAATAACAACATTAGTTCTTACAATAGTACTAATGGATTCTCTTTATCTAATTGCCACTATAATAAAATAAAAAATAATATTATTGAAAATAATTTTAATAAAAATAGCGATAAGTCTTCAAATGGCATATTATTGAATAGTACTCATAACACAGAACTTGATAATAACAAGTTTATATCAAATCAAAAATATGGATTGTTGTTAAGAGATTGTTATAATGCTGATATTAAAAACAACTCTTTCAATAATAATACTACTGCACTTAAATGTGATTATTGTATGGATATATACGTTAATGAAAATAAAGTATTTAACAATTTAGCTAATGGTATAAAATTATGTTATTGTAACAAATGTACAATTGAAGATAATAAGGTTTATTCAAATTCTTACACAGGAATACAGTTAAATGGAAGTAACTCAAATGAAATTGAAAATAATGAAGTTTATAATACCAATGTTGGAATAGAACTTTATTTTTCAAATTCTAATACTATTTTAGAAAATACTATTACTGACAATAAAAAACATGGTATAGTGCTAAGAGATAATTCATTTCATAATGATATAATAAGAAACATTATTTCAAAAAATCATGACGGAATATATTTAAGTTTAGCACATTATAATAAAGTTTATGAAAATACAATTTCCTATAATATTAACTATGGAATCTATATATATACTTCTAGCATTAATAAAATCTATAACAACAATTTTATTAATAATACAAAACAAGCCGCTGATATACTCGGAAACAACTCAATGAATATGTATGATTATAAATGTGGTAATCATTGGAGTGATTGGACAAGTCCAGATGATAACTATGATTGTATAGCGGATAAACCTTATAAAATAGAAGGTGGAAATGAAGATAAACTTCCATGGATAATGCCTAATGGATGGTATTACAATTCTACACCTCGTACATTATGGTTATATTTAAATAAACTATTAAATAATCTTAAATAAAAAATTATGTAATTGACCTTGAAATTTATTATGATATTATTAACATATATAGAAAAAGAGAGGTGTTATTCAATGCGTATTGTTATGTTAGAACCCTTAGCTGTAA
Source organism: Clostridium aestuarii (assembly GCF_026735135.1). Taxonomy (GTDB): domain Bacteria; phylum Bacillota; class Clostridia; order Clostridiales; family Clostridiaceae; genus Clostridium_H; species Clostridium_H aestuarii. Next base: position 159,483 of record NZ_JAPQER010000001.1, read on the forward strand.
GTAAAGAAACTATCGATTCCCTTGCTAAATCTTTTACTAATCAAGGTCATGAATTTATTCCATGTTATCAAAAAACAGAGAATAAAGAGGCTCTTATTGCTCAAGCATCAGGAGCAGATGTATTTATTATTGCAAACTCTCCACTTAGTGCTGAAGTAATAAACTCAGCCCCTAATCTTAAAATGATTTCTGTTGCATTTACTGGTATAGATCATGTAGATATACAAGCTTGTAAAGAAAAAGAAATTACCATATGTAACGCTGCTGGTTATTCTACTCATTCAGTGGCTGAATTAACTTTTGGTCTTATTTTGTCTACTCTAAGGAATATTGTTCCATGTGATACTGCTGCAAGAAATGAAAACACCAAAGCAGGATTAGTGGGAAATGAACTTTATAATAAAACCCTTGGCATTGTAGGTACTGGTGCTATTGGAATAAGAGTAGCCGAAATTGGAAAAGCTTTTGGTTGTAAATTATTAGGTTATAGTAGAACTAAAAAACAAACTGCAGAAAATATAGGAATTAAATATGTAAGTCTTGAAAAACTTTTAAGCAAAAGTGACATTGTAAGCTTACATGTTCCTCTTACAGCTGAAACAAAGTCGCTTATTAATAAAGAGCGTATAGCATTAATGAAACCTTCAAGCATATTAATTAATGTTGCAAGAGGACCTGTTGTTGATAGTAATGCTCTTGCTGAAGCATTAAACAATTATAAGATTTCGGGAGCTGGTATTGATGTATTTGAAATGGAACCTCCTATTCCTGAAGACCATCCATTGTTAAACGCTAAAAATACTGTTGTTACTCCACATGCAGCTTTTGCTACAGATGAATCTATGGTTAGAAGAGCGGAAATAACATTTAATAATGTACTATCATGGTTAAATGATGAACCTGAAAATGTAATGCTTTAAAACTATCACTTGCATCAAACTTTAAGCTTAAAGTTTGATGCTTAGTTTTTTCTTATTACCCCTACTGCTTTTCCTATTAAATATATTCCTTCCTCATTAACTGGAATTGGGTCATACTTCTCGTTTTCCGGCATAAGTAACACTTTATTTTTTCCTATATGGAGTCTTTTTAACGTTGCACTTCCTTCAAGGTTAACAGCTACTATATCATTATGATTGGCACTAAATTGTTGTTGAACAACTACATAATCTCCATCATGAATATTAGCATTTATCATACTATTTCCTTTTACTTTAAGAATAAAACATTTTTTTAATCCCTTTAACCAATATTCAGGAATATAAAAGTTATCTTGCTGTTCTGTATCTATCAATATAGGTTCTCCTGCAGCTATATTACTAAATACTGGTATTTGTCTTAATTCTTCATTCTTATACTCCATATCCCCATCTTCATCATTAACAATAATCTCATTAAGATTGATATAATCTCGTGTCATATCAAATCTTTTATTATGCCTAAAATCAAAATATTCAAATTTTTCAATAGAAGAATCTTCTTTTTCCTTCAATGTATCATAGCTACTTTTAAAATTATATCTTTTTATTTTTACACCTAATTCTTTAGAATATATCCTTCCTCTTCTTACAAACGCAGAATACAAACTTTCTTTTTTATCTATATCAACTATAAATGTAATAGTTGAATATGGCCTTTCATTCTGTAATGTTTTAATAAATTCTATTTGTGACTTTGTATAATTTTCACTTTCATCTATAAATATATGTGAATATTTTGTATTTGCTTTTCTTTTAGCTTCTTTTATTGCAAATAACACAGCATCTTCATAATCTATGTGCCCTTGTTCTTTAATCTTTTCATTATATATTTTCATTAATTTAAATATTGCTTCTCTTGCTATACTATTTTTCTTAAGCGTTGATGGACCTTCTCCTCTTTTGCATTTTCTACCTTTTCTTTGAGCAGTTTTATATTCTTCACATGTTTCATAATTAAAACTCTTAATCCACTTTATTTCATCAATAAAAAAATTTATATAAGCCTCTTTTAATATTCTCATTCTTGGATAAAACTTTTTAACTTCTGGGAGACTTTGCTTTATAATTCTTCTCTTTATATCATCACTGAAAATAAGCTTATAGCTTATTTTATTGTTTTTATTATATTCATTAAAATATTCTTTTATAATATCATCCAACTTAACTATATGTGTTTTGCTTTCCGAACTAGAAAATAAAGTATAATAATCGTATTTCGTATCTTTTTCAAGCCTATTATATATATTATTTATGTAATCAAAATGATTTTGACTATAAGCTATCATCAAAATTTTTTCATCCTGACAAAGCGAATAATTATTCTTTAAGTACAAAGCTCTATATACTGATGCTGTAGTTTTACCACAACCTTCTATTCCTTTTATTATGCTGTATCTACTTGGTTTACTATCAATTAACTTTAATTGTTCTTTATTTGCTTGCATACACTCCCATCCCCCCTAAAAGAAACACTTATAAATTCAAACACTCTATTTTATTATAACATATTAAGATATTAAAAATATATTGTATAAATCATTGCATTTTTGCAAGGATTTATACAATATATCTTATGTTATCTTATTAATTTTTTTATTATCATTTACATAAACTATTTTAAGTAAAATAGGTGTTATGAGTGTTGTTACTATAACAACCAGTACTATTGGAGCAAAATACACTGAGCTAAGCAAACCAAGAGCAGCACCTTTATTTGCTATAATAAGAGCCACCTCTCCTCTTGAAACCATTCCTACTCCAATACGAATAGAATCTTCATTTGTATAACCACAAAGTCTAGCTCCTAATCCACATCCTATTATTTTAGTTACTATGGCAATTACTAACAGAACTATAGTAAATATTATCATTTTTGAATTCATGCCACTAATAGATGTATTAATACCTACATTAGCAAAAAAAATAGGAGATAGAAGCATATAACTCATAATTTCAATTCTGCGCTGTACATATTTACTTTGACATGTATTGGATATGACAACACCTGCTATAAAAGCACCAGTAATATCCGCTACTCCAAAACAATATTCTGAAACATAAGCAAAAACTAAACAAAAACTAAAAGCAATTAAAGGTATTCTCCTTTTTCTACCACAATCTTCAGATAATTTTTCGAATAAATAACTGAACCCTATTCCTACTATAACTGCAAGTACGAAAAAGGCTAAAATTTTCATAAATATTATCCCTAAGTGCACAGAAGAATCAGTAGTACTAGTTACTATTGTTAATAAAACAATACCTAAAATATCATCAATAATAGCTGCACCCATTATAGCCGTTCCAGAAGTGCTTTTTAGTTTACCTAATTCTTGTAATGTTTCAACAGTTATACTCACCGACGTTGCTGTTAAAACTATCCCAATAAAAACATTTTCTAAAAATGCTTTAGAGTAAATATTAATAAAGCTACTTCCACTACTATTAAAAATAGAAGCTGCTAAAAAACCTCCAAGTAAAGGAACTAACACACCAATTAGTGCAATTAGAAATGAAGCTTTTCCACATTTTTTTAATTCTTTAAAATCAGATTCCAATCCAGCTTGAAACATTAAAACAATAACCCCAAGTTCTGCCATTCTAGTTATAAAATCTGTTTCGTGAACTATGTTAAGTAAAGAAGGTCCAAAAATAAGCCCAGCCAATAAAGCTCCTACTACTTGAGGCATTCTAAACTTTCGTGTCAATAATCCTAATACTTTTGTACTTAATAAAATTATTGCTAAATCTAAAAGAAAATGAATAGAAAGCATTTAGACACCTCTCTTTTTTAGTTTTTATATATTTATTTGTATGTAAAATTTTATTTAATAATTACTTATATTAAAATCAAAATTTCAATGAATATCATGTTCCATAAAAATCTGAAATAATGGAAGTAAAATTCAACTACACACATAACTTTTATAATTTGATACAAAAAAAGCCATTCACTTGAATGACTTTGCTCTTATACCTTAAGGTTATTTTTTTAACATTACATCCATATGAGGATATGGTATGTTGATACCTTCTTCATCAAATCTAATTTTCACTATTTCTAGAAGATCATAATATACAGTCCAGTAATCTTCTGACTTACACCATACTCTAACAACAAAATTAACTGAACTTTCTCCATGTTCTCCTACTCTAATAAATGGTTCTGGATCATCTAATATCAATTTATGATTTTGCATAATATCCTTTAATACACTCTTAACTCTATTAACATCTTCTTCATATCCAACTCCAAAAACCAAATCTACTCTTCTTGTAGGCATAGCAGAATAATTAACAGCACTAGCATTAGATAAGCTACCATTTGGAATTAAAATCATTCGATTATCAGGTGTTTTTAAAGTTGTATAAAAAACTTGTATTTCTTCTACTGTTCCTGCATATCCAGCAACTTCAATATAATCTCCTAATTTAAAAGGCTTTAATAATAAAATTAAAACTCCACCTGCGAAATTAGCTAAACTTCCCTGCAACGCTAACCCTACAGCTAACCCTGCTGATCCTATTATAGCAACAAAAGATGTTGTTTCAACCCCAGCCATACCTATCACAGTAATGAACAGCAATATTTTTAATGCAATTCTTGTTACCGATAATATGAAAGACTCTAATGATTTATCTACTTTTGATTTTTTTACTGCTTTTTCAATTATCTTTACTAAATATTTAATTATTTTCATTCCGATTAAAAATACAACTACTGCAGTAATTAATTTCATTCCATAAGTCGTCACTAAATCTGTCAAATATTTTTCATTTATTTTGTTAAATACACTAATCCCATCCATATAAAATCACCTTTTCCTCTTATGTATTTTTTTATAAACTATACTTATATATTCGCGCTGAAAAAATATATATGCAACATAATAAACATATTTTATCAGTACATTGAATTTTTTTCAATATTTTTTAAATACTATTTATATATTCTTAATAATTTTATATAATATTATTAAAGACATGTCAAATTAATTTTAGAATTATGGAATTTAATAAAATAATAATTTGTTGAGGTGATTTTATGAGAATTGGATTTATTTTTTCATTATTGTTTGGAATTCTAGTTACAATCTTTGCTTTACAAAATGCCGACACTGTTTCAATTAAATTTTTCTCTGGTAATATTCAAATATCACAAGCACTTATAATTTTTATATCTGCAATTTCTGGTGCATTAATTGTTACATTATTAGGTCTTTACAGGGAATTACGCCTAAAGCTAAAACTTAGACAACAAAACAAAACAATTTCTCAACTACAAAAAGAAATTTCAGAACATAAACTAGAACTAGAAAACTTAAATACAAAACTAGCTACTTCTTCCTTACAAAACATGTTAAATAAACCCTTAGAAGAAGATTTAAATGATGAAAATTCAACTGAATAATCTAAGAAAAGTGCAACGCACTTTTCTTAGATAGTTAAACTATTTTTATTAAACTCTTCTTTTATTTTATTCAAAAGATCTTCATTTTTTATAATTTCTACACCAGTTAAAACTAATGTTCCTATTGCTTTACACATACCTTCATAAGCAGTTGGTCTACATGTTGCTTCAGCAAATTCGACAGTATGAGCTACCACATCTTTATCACTTATTTTAAAGTATGGATGTATTGCAGGGCAAACATAGCTTACATTTCCCACATCTGAAGAACCATAGCCCTGTTTAGGTTCATTTATTTCTTCAACCCCCATACCGTTTGACATTTTACAATAAATATCTGACAATGTTTTATTTGTAATCATATCATAATATGGTACCTCATCATTAATTATTTCCAATTTAGCCCCTGCTCCCAAAGCAGCTCCTTTAGCACAATCTTCAACCTTTTTTACTAATTCTTTAACATAAGATTTTTTAGCTGCTCTAACATAAAATTCAGTTACAGCTAATTCAGGAACTATATTAGGTGCTTTTCCACCTTCGGTAATTATCCCATGTATTCTAGCATCAGAAGCTATATGCTGTCTTAAAGCATTTATATTATTAAAAGTATTTATAGCTGCATCCAGTGCATTTATTCCCTTTTCTGGTTCAGACGCAGCATGAGCTGACTTACCTTTATAAATAAATTTTATAGATTCCATAGCTAAGAAGCTGCCACTCTTATAGTAATTCCCAGCAGGATGTGCTTCCATAGCAACATCTACATCATTAAAAGCCCCATTAGCAGCCATTTTAACTTTAGCTCCTCCAATTTCTTCTGCTGGAGTTCCAAATACAATAACCTTTCCCCCTAAATCAGATATTAATTTACTTAAAATTATACCTGCTCCACTGCTGACTACACCTAATATATTATGTCCACAGCCGTGTCCTATCTGAGGTAAAGCATCATATTCTGATAAATATGCTATTGTTGGTCCTTTTCTACCACTATCAAAAACCGCTTTAAAGGCAGTTTTAAAATTCATATATTTCTCTTCAACAGTAAACCCATGCCTTTTTAACAAATCCATATGTACTTTGCAAGCCTTATATTCTTCATACCCTAATTCAGGATTATTAAAAATATACTCACTAATTTCAATTAATTCACTTTTCAATTTTTCTGTTAAGTTCACTACTTTTTTAATCATTGTTTGTTCCCCCTTTTGAAAAATTATACCATATTCTTTTCTATGTTAACTAGTTCATACATATTGGTAATTACGCAATTTCATCAAATATTAAAACTATTTTCATATAAAAACTACCCCTTAAAATATCATACAGACATTTTCCATCTGTATCCACTTTAAGGGGTAGTTTTTATTATTGAATACAATAAATCACTTTCTTAAATACCTCAACTAAATTAGGATCGAATTGAGTTCCTGAACATCTTGTTATTTCTAAAACTGCTTCCTCTTTGCTCATAGCCTTCCTATATTTTCTATGAGTAGTCATGGAATCATATGCCTCTGCAATAGCTATCATTCTAGAAATCAAAGGTATTTGATTTCCTCTTAATTTATGTGGATATCCATTTCCATCCCATCTTTCATGATGGTACAAAATATACTCTGCTATAGGAATACACTCCTTAATACTCATAGATATTCTATATCCAATCTCCGGATGTTTCTTAACTATGTCAAATTCTTTTCTGTCTAGTTTGGATTTTTTATTCATTATTTTTTCTGGTACAACAATCATACCTATATCACCTAGTTTTTGATATATAGTTAATTCTTCTAATTGCTTTTGTGAAAACTCCAATTTTATTCCCATTTCAATTAATACTTTTCCTATTTTAGCAAGGTTTTTTTCTTGTTTATAAGGATTTTGTTTTAATTTCTTTTTTAAATATTCCAATATTTCTTCTCGTATTCTTTTGCTTTCTATAAATTTCTTGGAATACATATTTTCATCTGCTTCACTTATAATAGTAGATATATCCTGTTCCACTGTTTCTTTTGTAGCTATTCCTATAGCCATACTAACCTTACCTAGTACAGTCTTTTGTACACTACAAATCTCATTTATCTTTTTTTCTATTTTTTCTGCCATATTTCTATCCGTATTGGGAAGCACTATTATAAATTCATCGCCTCCTAATCTTGCAACTAAATCACATTTCCTACAACTTTCAGTTATTGCTTTTGCTGCCGTCTTTATTAAATCATCTCCTGCTTTATGTCCAAATACATCATTAGTTAATTTCAATCCATTTAAATCTGTAACCATTATGCTAATTGGCATATCTTCTTCTGTATCCAATTTACTAAATTCCTGTTCAAAATAAGTTCTATTATAAACTCCTGTTAATTGATCATGAAAGGTTAAGTAATATATATCGTTTTGTAATTTTTTTTCTTCTGATATATCAGAAAAAGTAATAACACACCCCATTTTTTCTCTATTTTTTTTAGGTATAGCCGTTACCTTACAAATAATTATATATTCTTTATTATCATTTCCCACCAAAACCACTTCTGTTTTTTCTTTTAATTTCATTATATCTATCTTTTGCCTAGTTTTATAATCTATTAATTTAACAACATCATTTAGTTTAACATTTGTAGCTTCACCACTGTATCCAGTAATACTTTGAGCATTTTCATTCATAAATTTAATATTACCATTTCTATCTGTTGCAATAACACCATCTTCTATACTTTGTAAAATTGTATTTAGCCATTTTCTCTCTTCTTGTAATTTATTTTTCATCTTATGCTTGTACAATGTCATTTCAATATTAAAATAAAGTTCTGCTTCCTTAAAAGGCTTTATTAAAAAAGAATATCCTTTACTTAATTTTGCTTCTTCTAGCATATCCTTATCTGATAAAGCTGTAAGATATATTACAGGTATATTTAATATATTTGTTATTTTTGTAGCTGCTTCAAGCCCATTCATTTCTCCTTCCAATTGTATATCCATAAGAATTATATCTGGATTATAAATTAGGGCAGATCTAATAGCACTTTGGCCTGTAGAACATATATCTGCTATTTCATATTTGAAATTAAGTAAGCTTTTTTTAATTGTTTTTGCTGTTGCTGTTGAATCCTCTACAATTAATACCTTTATTTCATTCATTTACTCGCTCCCCCAAATTAGTCTATATAATAAACCTGTAGTAAAAGCTCTTTGCTTTCTATAAAATAGCTTTTTGTAATTTTTAGAATGTTATCTTTATGAAAAATAAAATGATTATCTCCAACTATAGTAAAAGGAGGAGTTATATTAAAATAGTATTTTGTGCCTTTTAGCAATGCCTTGGTTCTACCTGCTATCATATTTATAATTTCTCCCACTCCATCATAAACTTCCTCATTTCTTAAATTCTCAGATGAAATTCCCGTCATATACGATATAATTAAACTAGCTGATTCTTTTGACATAGTTAAAGACATAAATGCTTTTTTTTCTCCTACCATAATCATAGCTCCTGATATTTCACCTTTGCACATACTATTTTGTTGATTTGTATTTTCTTCAATATATAATCCTGTCATAGTTTCAATAACATCTTTTATTGCAATATTAAGACTCTGTTCTAAGTAAATTATTTCTTTATCCAAGCTCACTCTCCCCTTCCCAACGATTCAAGCATCTTTTTTGTAACTTCTTCCATGGTGAAGGGTTTAATAACATAATGTATAGCTCCAGCCTGTATAGCTTTTATAATATTTAACTTTTCACTTTCTGTAGTTACCATCATAACAGGGATATTTTTGAATCTATCTTCTACTTTAAGTTTACTTAATAATTCAAAACCATCTATACCAGGCATATTCCAATCTAATAAAATTAGAGCAATATCTTTATATTCTTGTTCTATAATTTTCAAGGCATCTTCTCCATCTGCTGCCTCAAGGAAATCATACTCTATTACTTCTACTGCCATTTTCATTATTTTTCTTATTATAGCTGAATCATCAACAGATAAAATTTTCATTATATTCACCTCTTTACCTCATAATACACACTGCCCATATAATTCTTTTTATCATAACATTCATTATAGTTAAAGTATATTTCTGAACTTCCTAAGAAAAATTTACCATTTTCTTTCAAAGCCAATGCTATCCTTTTTAAAATATCATTTTTTAAATTGTCTGAGAAATATATCATAACATATCTGCAATATATCAAATCAAAATTTCCTAGGAAAACAAAACTTCTCTGCAAATTAAATCTATAAAACTTAACCATTTCCTTTATATTATCGTTTAAAATATAAACCCTACCTTTTTTTTGAAAATATTTTGCCTTATAAAATTCTGGCAACCCTCTCATAATAGATATAGCATCATATCTAGCTGATTTAGCAATCTCTATTATAGCACCTGAAATATCCGTTGCTATTATTTCAAATTGTGATGTACTTACATCTAAAATGTTATTTTTACTTAAATAATTATCTATTATCATAGCCATTGTATAAGGTTCCTGACCAGTAGAACATCCTGCACTCCATATTCTAACTTTATTTTTTTTATTTTCTCTTAGCATATTTACATATTGAGGCATTAAAACATTTTCTAATACTTCCCACGACTTTTTATCTCTAAACCACAAAGTTTCATTTGTAGTTATTGCATCGATTACCTTTTCAGTAATATACTCATTTTGATTATTATAAATTAATTTATAAAATTGTTCAAAAGTATTACATTTAAAATCTATAAGTAATTTTGAAAGTCTACTTTCAATCAAGTAAGCTTTATCATCTGAAAGCAAAATCCCACACTTATCTTCAATATATCTTTTCATAAGAGCAAACTCTTCTGATGACACATTTACTATCATTCTTATCACATCCTACACTTGTGTTAATATATTTATTCTATTTCCTATGTAAAGTATATCCAAACACTCATCTGAAAGCCCCTTATTGTCTACACATTTAGGCATACCATAAACTACACAACTATCTTCACTTTGTGTTATACAATAACAGTCACAGCTTTTCTTTAATTCTTTAACTCCTTCTACTCCATCACATCCCATTCCTGTTAATATAATAACTAAAACTTTTTTTCCACTATATTCTCTAGCAATAGATTTAAAAAGCACATCTGCTGAAGGTCTAACACCATTAACATAAGATGTATCTTTAGTTTTAATTATCTTTTCATTATTCCTGCTTTCTACTAGCGTATGTAGTCCGCCCTTAGCAATTAATACTTCTCCCAATTTTATTATTTCTTCATTTTTTGCTTCACTAACAGATAAATTGCATACCCTATCTAGTGATTTTGCCAAGGATTTAGTAAATTCAGAAGGCATATGCTGCACCACTAAAATAGGTTTATTTATATTATTATTTAACTTGTCCAATACTTTTTCTAGTGCTGTAGGTCCTCCAGTAGAGGATGCTATAAGTATTATATCTGGATTCTTAAAATTTTTCACTTTATATTTCATGACTTGTTTTTCCAAATAGGTGTTTTTACATTTTTTTTTCTCATCTAAATCAGTTAATGTATTTTTTGTGTTTTTATCAATAAAAATTTGATTTAAAATCATTTTTAAATTATTAGTAACCTTTTTAGAATTATTTATTTTTATACTTGGCTTTCTTATAAACTCTATAGCACCATTATTTAATGCTTCAATTGTTAATTTTGCAGTAGCATTGCTTGTTCCAGTTATTATAATCACCTTTATTTGTGGATATCTTTTCCTTACTATTTTAAGAATTTCTACTCCTTCCATTTCTAACACTACTATGTCTAAAAACATCACATCAAATTTAGAATATCTCATTCTTTCTAACGCTATAATTCCATTTGAGGCTGTATATTCAACTTTTGCTATACTCGTATTATTAACAATATTTCTAATTAGATTTCTGTCTAAAGTAGAATTTTCCACAACTAATACATTAAGCTTACCCAAGTAATCACTTCCATTTATTTTATTTTATATTCACTTACAAAGTGATTTAATTCTTTTCCCATCTCATCAAGTTCTTTAGATAATTCACTAGCACTTGTAGCAATTTCAAGGTTCTGTTCTGTATCTGAGCTAATTTTCTCTATATTTCTAGAAATTTCATTAGCACCTACTGTCATTTCTCTAGAACTTCTTGCTACTTCATCTGTTTTTAAGGAAACTTCCTCTGTATTTTTTACAATTTCATTTGAAGTCATTGAAATTTCTGAAACAGATCGTGCCACTTCTGCAACTCCTTTACCTGCTTCTGATATACTTGTTAATATTTTTTCTGATTTTTCATTTACATTCTTAATTTCATTATTAATCATTCTTATTTTTTCTGAAGCTTCTGAAGAAGAATCAGATATTAATTGTGTATTTGAAGATTGTTCTGTTACAGCAGAAGACACTATATTAATTGATGTAACCATTTCATTCATAACATCATTTATAATTTTCATGGCTTTTACAGCCTCATTTGTATCTAATTGAATTTCCTTTATTTGATCACTTATTTCTTCTGTAGCTCCCGTGGTCTGTTTAGCTAATTCTTTAACTTCGTTAGCTACTACTGCAAACCCTTTACCAGCTTCTCCTGCGCCCGCTGCCTCAATAGCTGCATTTAATGCTAACATATTTGTTTGATCTGCTATATCATTAATGATATCAATAATTTTTCCTATATTTTTTGATAAATTATTTAACTTAATTATGCTATTAGTTGTTTGTTCAATTTTTTCCTGAGCATCTTCTGTTATATTTAAAGCTCTTTCTCCATTTTTACTTATTTCATTAATAGATATGTTAATTTCCTTAGTAGACGTTGCTATACTTCCTACAAATTTATAAATTTCCTCTGAAAAATCCAAGATTCCTCTAGTGCTTTCAGACATACCTTCTACTAAGTCTGATACTTTATCTATTTCTGAAGATGTTTGTGCTGATGATGACGCTATATTTCTGATATTAACCGAAAACTCTTCTGCTGCTGAAACAATCATACTTATATTATTACTAATCTCAGCTGAAGCATTTGCACTTCCTTCTATACTTGCAGTTATTTCCTCTATAGAAGCCATCACACTTGTTGTTTTATAATTGGTTGCTTTACTTTTTCCTGATAAATCCTCAGCAGTTGATAAAAGTACTCTCGAAATTTGGTTCAATTTTTCAGATTTTTCTTGTACATTTTCTGTAAATTTTTTCAGTTTACTCACAAAACTATTAAAAGCTATTGATAGTCTTCCAATCTCATCATACGAAAACATTTCTGCTTTAACAGTTAGATCCCCTTCTTCTGCTTTTTTCATTAAATTTTCCATATGCATTACTGCTTTAGTAATTGATGTTGTAGCATACTTACCTATTACTCCCACTAACACAATACCCAAACCTAATAGTAAAACAATAATTTTCATTGCATTATTTTCTTTATTTAAAATAAGCTCATTACTATTTTTAGAATCATTTGTTTTCATTTCTATGGCTTCATATATAAAATCTTTCATATCATTATAAGCTTGGTCATATTGTGGCGTCTCCATTAATAATTCAAGAGCTTCTTGATTTTTATCATCATAAACTAATTGTATTAGCCTATCTGTATATGACTTATAAATTTTAATTGCTTCTTTTGTTTCTTCAATTTTTTTTGCACTTTCCCCTGAAAATTTTATATGATTTAAGTTATCTTCAATAATATCAAATCCATTTGCTATCTCAGTTACATACTTATTTTTAACTTGGATATCTTTTTCTAAAATAATATCTCTTAAATAAACTCTTACGCCTTGAAATTGTTCTGCTATTTCTCCTGTCTTATTTAACGCTATGGTATTATTTTCATAATTTTCACTATTGATTTTAGATAAATCAGATAGATTTTTTATACCTAAAAATCCTATTACAAAAGTAATCAAAATAGTAGTGGTAAATGCTATACCTAATTTTTGCCCTATTTTTAAATCTTTAAACTTTTTCATTTAACTATCCTCCTCTAAATTTTCAATGTTGTATATCTTCTTTAAATCCAATATTCTTAAAAGTTTTTCTTCTAGTTTCATTATGTTAGCTATATATTTTTCTTTACTTTTTCCCATTCTTTCTGGTAATTTACAAAAATCTTCTTTTTTTACATCTATAACATCTTCAGTTCTATCTACTAAAAAACCTATCTCATCTAGATTTTCATAATTCGACTTTAACACAATGCACTTAGGTCTTATATTTTCTTTATCATGCTCTTCCCCCAGTATTAAACTTAAATCAAATAGAGTAATAATATTTCCTCTAAGATTCATCAATCCTTTAACATAATTTTTAGTATCAGGTACAGATGTATACTCTGTATTTCTTGTAATTTCTTTAACTAAATCAATATCTATCCCTAAAAGAGTTTGTCCTAAATAAAACGTTAATATTTTCTTCATTTTTATCCCTCTTTTTCTAACTGTGTTCTCACTGTTTCTATTTTATATTTTTCTGGGGCAGCCATTTCTAAGAGCTCATATATATTTAGTATTAAGGTTATTTTATTCTCTATAATCGCACTTCCTAATATACCTTTATAATTGAATTCATCATTATTTAATTTCATATGCATTTCTACAGCATCATATATTTTATCTATCAATATACCTGCTGGATATTTTATACCCTTTAGCATTATAACGTAATATTTTTTATTATATTTTTGCTGCTTGCTTATAGGTATATAATCTGATGGTCTTATAATCCTAAGTGGATTGCCCATAATTTTTACATATTCCTTATCCCCTATTAATTCAATATCTTCTAATTGAATTTCCTCTACTCTTTTAATGAAAGATAAATCTAATCCAATTGTTTCATATTGTGAGCATTTAAATAATATAATTTTTCTTTTTTCTTCTATGTTTTCATTCTTTTCTTTTTCTATTTTTAGTTTTATCAATTCACTTTCATCTTTTAACTTTAATTTAGCTTTTTGTATAATACCATTTACATCTAAAATCATTGCTACTTTTCCATCTCCCAAAATTGTTACACCTGAGTAACAATTTGAATCTTTTATATATTTAGGCAGTGATTTTACTAATATTTCTTCACGTCCTTGAATTTCATCTACAATTAAACCAAATTCTTTAAAACCAATTTTTAAAACCAATATCCTTATTATTTTATCACTGCAACCTTCACAAGAATTTTCACATTTTCCTTCCAATATTTCTGTTAAATTGACAATTGGCAAAAACTTATTTCTAAGTTTTAAAACCTTAGAATCATTTATTTGTTCTATTCTTTTATTTTTATCTTTTGAGGTAACTCTAACTATCTCTTTAAGATTAATTTGTGGAAGAACAAATTTTTGATTTTTACTCTCTACTATAAGCGAAGAAATTATAGCAAGAGTTAATGGAATTATAAGTCTAACTGTAGTCTCTTTTTCTTTTTTTGTATATATTTCAATATTTCCACCTAATTTTTTTATGTTAGTTTTTACTACATCCATTCCTACTCCACGTCCTGAAATATTAGTTACATTCTCTATTGTAGAAAATCCTGGTATTAGAATAAGTTCTATAATTTCTTTTTCTGTCATTAAGAGAAGTTCATTTGGGGAAACTAATTTTTTTTCTAAAGCTGTCGTTTTTATCTTTTCTATATCTATTCCTTTACCATCATCCTTTACATCTATTATTACATATCCCGCTCTATAGTACGCCTTTAATCTTACATTCCCAGCATCCGGTTTTCCTTTTTTCAATCTTTCTGTACTATTTTCTAATCCATGATCTGCAGCATTTCTTACTAAATGAGTTAGCGGATCAGACAAAGCTTCTATAATAGACTTGTCTAACTCAACTTCTCCACCTTCTATTTCTAATTTAATATCCTTATTTAAACTTTTTGATAAATCTCTAATTATTCGCGGAAATTTATCAAAAATGTTAGCAATAGGCTGCATTCTTGTCTGCATTACTTTTTCTTGTAAATTAGATGTTAAATAGTCTATATGCTGAATAATTCCATCTACACCTTGAATATCCTTTTTGTGATTTTCCATAGATCTTAATAATTGATTTCTACCTAACACTAATTCTCCAGTTAAATTTAATAAATCATTTAAAAGACTTAATTTAACTCTAATACTTTCTTCTTTGTGTTGGCTATTTTTTTGCTTTATAATGTTTTTTTCTTTTTGGTAAACATCCTCATATTCTTCTGTTAACGCAATTTGATTATATGATTTATCTGGATTTTGTTTTTGATTGTTATTTTCATTAACCTCTATAACATTTTTATTATTCACTTCTAGATTATCTTTTTCTTCTAAAAATTTTATATTATCTTCTATTGTATATTCATGTATTTTAATTTCATCTAAATTTAATGCTAAAAGAATCAATTCTTTTTCTAATATAGAGGATACTAACAAATATAATCTATCTTCTGATTTATTCAATTTCTCTAAATCTATAATTTTACTAGTATCTATATTAGAGTCAATTATTTCACCTATAGACTTAACACATTCTATTAATTCCATAATTTCTATATTATTTTCTTTTAAATCCATTAAATTAATACTTATTTCATAAAACATGTGACCTATTTTTTTAGCTTTCCTTATTATTTCATAATCTATTTTTTCAAAATGAAAATTTTTATTGTAATTATCTAAATTAGTATTAATATCACATATATCTAAATTTTCTTTCTCTTTATTTCCTTGTAAAATTTGTAATTCCAACTGTAAAATATTATTTATTTTAGTGATATACTCATCTACATTAACATTTTCATTATCATATACATTTTCACTCAATGTTTTCAAACAATCATTAGCCGAAAGTAGTATGTCTATATCTCTATCATTCAATTTATACTTGTTATTTCTTATTTTTCCAAATAAGTTTTCCATTGAATGAGCTAACTCTACAATTTTATCTAACTTGAAGAAACCTGCTGTACCTTTTATACTATGAACTGCTCTAAATATTTTGTTGATACACTCAACATTCTCTTTTTCATCATTTAATTGCAGCAAACATTTTTCAACATTTGAAGTATGGACTTTAGCCTCTTCTATAAAATCGTTTATAAATTCTTCATTTATCATTTGGGTTCCACCTTTATGAAAATATACCAATAAATTATCCAGTTTAATTATTTAAAACAAATATTGTTATATTTTTTCGCTAATATAACAATACTATATCATATTATTTCTACAAAAAACTATCTCTTTTTTAATCTTTATTTTCCTTTTTAATACTTCCTATAACCTATTTAAAAGTGTTATACTATTCTAAAAAATATACGGGAGGTCACTTATGTTTGATTCACATATGCACACATCTTTTTCATCAGATTCAGAAATGAATATAGAATCTGCTATTAAGAAAGGACAAGATTTAGATATAGGACTAATTGTAACAGATCATTATGATTATAATTTTCCTATAGAAGGAGAATTCATATTTGATGTAAATACTTATTTTGATACATATTCCAAATATAGAAATGATAAACTACTTTTAGGTATTGAACTTGGAATGAAAGAAGATGCCTTAGAAGAAAATAAAAAACTCTGTGAAAAATATAAATTTGATTATGTTATAGGTTCAATTCATGTTATTAATAACATTGACATATATGAAGAACTATTCTATAAAGGAAAATCTAAAAAAGAAGTTTATCTTCAATATTTTAATGCAATGTTAAATTGTGTCAAATCTCATGATTTTATAGATTCCTTAGGTCATATAGACTACATTTCTAGATATGCAAGATTTCCGGATACTGAAATTTACTATAATGAATATAAAGAAGTAATAAGTGAAATACTTAAAACAATAATCAATAATGATATTGTTTTAGAATTAAATGCAAAAAGATTAAATAATAATAAAAACATTAAAGAAATGATTAATATTTATAAAAGATATTATGAATTAGGCGGTAAATACGTTACTCTTGGTTCTGATGCCCATACTTCTGAAAACATTGCAATAAATTTTAATAATGCAAGATATATACTTGAAGAATGTAAACTTAAAGATATTTATTTTAAAAATAGAAACAAAAACTTTAACATATAAGAAAAGTGCAACGCACTTTTCTTATAATGTGTAGCAATTTTATAAGTTTTTTCTTGACAAATTATTATAAAGAATGTATTATTATATAAATCACTTTAGTTCGCTAAATCATTAGCGTGATAAAACAATAAAATTTATAGGAGGTATATATGAATAGCTATAAAAATTATATACCAGATGGTACAAAAGATATTCTATTCAATGAATGTAGTTCTAAAAAAAATATTCAGCATCTTATCAGAAATACTTTTATCGAAAGAGGATATAAAGAAGTTATCTCACCTACATTAGAATATTATGACGTATTTGATTTTAAAAACCAACCTATACCTCAAGAAAAAATGTATAAGTTTTTTGATAACAAAGGCAGAATACTTGTACTTAGACCAGATATGACCATGCCTATAGCTAGAATTTGTAGTAGCAAAATAAGTAATTTCCCAATTAAATTATGCTATAGCGAAAATGTTTTTAGAATGAATGAGAGTTTGCATGGTAAGATGAATGAAATCACCCAATCTGGAGTTGAAATAATTGGAGCTAGCGATGTAAAAGCAGATGCGGAACTTATAATTACTGCTATTGAATCATTAATAAATGTGGGAATAAATAATTTCAAAATTGAAATAGGTAATATAAATTTTTATAAATCAATTATTGAAGATATAGGTATGGATGAAATAGAAACAGAAAAACTCAGAAAATTAGTTGAAAATAAAAATTTTGCTAGTGTAAGAAATTTCATTAATGAGAGAAAAAATATTATAGATGAAAACTCTATAGAAATACTTAAAAAATTGCCTGAATTGTTTGGAAATATTAGCACGATAAATGAAGCTGAAAAACTAATTAATGACAAAAACGCCTTATGTGCACTAAATAATATAAGAGAAGTATACTCCTTAATAGATAATATGGGATATAGTGAATTTATTTCTATCGACTTAGGAATGATACAACATATAAATTATTATACTGGATTTATATTTAGAGGATACGTTAATGAACTGGGAGAAGAAATATTAAGTGGCGGAAGGTATGATAATTCACTAGAAGAATTTGGAAATGGGAATTATGCTACTGGATTTGCATTAAATATTGATAACATTTTAAAAACATTAAAAAATAAAAATGAACCCCAAGAAGAGCTAAAGCCCCAATATATCATTTATTATCAAACTAATTTAATCAAAAAAGCATATGAAATATACAATAAACTCAAGAAAAAAATTAGAGTTGAAATGGCCCTTATAAATAATGAAAATGATGCAATAAAATATTGTTATGATAACAATATTGATAAACTGATTAGCCTTACAACTAAACATAAAATAATATTTGATATACCTAATAATACAAATAAAGCTTTTAATTGGAGTGAATTTAATGAAAAATATTAGGATAGCCTTAACCAAAGGAAGAATTGAGAAAAGCGCTATTAAAATTTTTGAAAATATAGGAATAGATTGCAGCCAATTAAAAAATAAAGGTAGAAAATTAATATTTAAAAGTAATAATTCAAATATAGAGTTTGTCCTTGTTAAAGCTGCTGATGTTTTAACATATGTTGAACACGGTACAGTTGATATTGGCATAGTAGGGAAAGATACTTTGTTAGAACAAAATAAGGAATTTTATGAAGTAGCTGATTTAAAAATAGGAAAATGTAAATTTTCATTAGCATCACTCCCCTCTTTTAATATTAACGAAGGATATAACAGAAAAAAAATAGCTACAAAATATCCAAATGTAGCAGCTAATTTTTTCAGATCTAAAGGTTTTGATGTTGAAATAATTAAAATAGAAGGTTCTGTAGAGCTAGCTCCTATATTAGGTTTAGCTGATGCAATAATAGATATAGTAGAAACTGGTAATACATTAAGAGAAAATGGATTAGTTATATTTGAAAATGTATGTGATATTAGTGCAAGAATGATTGTAAACAGAGCAAGTATGAAAATGCGGAAAAACGAGATAGTAGATATAATTCAAAAAATCGAGAAATATGTAGAAGGAGGTAGCAATGATTAATATAATCCAAGATAATATTAATGAATATATTCAAATAATAAAAAATAGAGCTAACACAGTTCAAAGTGATGTTAGCATTGTCGTTGAAAAAATATTAAAGGATATTAAAGTAAATGGAGATAATGCAGTACTAAATTACACTAAAAAATTTGATAGTCAAAATATAACAAATCTAAAAGTGTCTAAGGAAGAAATTAAAAATGCTTATACTAAAGTTGATGATGAATTTGTAAATGCACTAAAATTGGCTAAAGAAAATATTAAATCATATCATAAAAAACAAGTTCAAAATTCTTATATTACCACTAAAAATGAAATAGTTATGGGTCAAGTCATTAGAGGTCTTGAAACCGTTGGAATATATGTACCTGGAGGTACAGCAGCTTATCCATCATCTGTGCTTATGAATGCTATTCCTGCTAGTGTAGCTAAGGTAGATAAACTAGTTATGGTTACTCCTCCACTAGAAGATGGAAGTATAAATGCTAATATATTAGTAGCAGCAGATATTGCAGGTGTTGATGAAATATACAAGGTGGGTGGTGCACAAGCCGTTGCTGCTTTAGCATATGGTACTGAAAGTATACCAAAAGTTGATAAAATAGTAGGTCCTGGAAATATTTACGTCGCAACTGCTAAAAAGATGGTTTTTGGAAATGTAGATATTGATATGATCGCAGGTCCTAGTGAAATACTTATTATCAGTGATAAAAATGGTAATGAAAAATATATAGCTGCTGACTTGATGTCACAAGCTGAGCATGATATATTAGCTTCTTCTATATTAGTTACCACATCAATGGATTTAGCTAAAAAAGTGAAAAGCGAATTAAAAAACCAAGTACAATACTTAAGCAGAAAAGAAATAATTGAAAAATCATTAAATAATTTTGGTGCTATTATTGTTGTGGAAAATATAGACGAAGCAATAAAAATTGCAAATATAATTGCACCTGAACATTTAGAACTTATGATTAATGAACCTTTTATATATCTTAATGAAATTAAAAATGCTGGTTCAATTTTCTTAGGATACTATTCACCTGAACCTTTAGGCGATTACTTTGCGGGACCAAACCACGTATTGCCTACTAGTGGTACTGCTAAATTCTTCTCTCCTCTATCTGTAGATGATTTTATAAAAAAATCAAGCTATTTATATTATTCAAAAAATGCTCTAAATAAGGTAAAAGAACCAATAATAAAACTTGCTGATACAGAGGGACTAACGGCTCATGCAAATTCTATAAAAGTGAGGTTCGATTTATGAAATACATAAGAGATGATTTAAAAGATTTCACACCATATTTAGTTGAGAAAAAAAAATACGACATAAGATTGGATGCAAATGAAAGTTTTTTAAAATATAATAATGAAATATTACAAAAAATGTGTACAGCATTACTTAAGACTGATTTTAATAGATATCCTGATGCTGATGCTAGCAAAGTATGTAATTTATATTTAGATTACTTAGGTATAAAAGATGTTAGTATTATTGCAGGTAATGGTTCAGATGAACTTATTCAAATCATTGCTAACACCTTTTTAAATAATAACGACAAAGTAATGATGCTAGATCCAGATTTTAGTATGTATGGAGTATATACTAAATTAGCAAAAGGTAATATTATCAAATTTCCACTTGATGATAATTTTAATATTAACGTTGATACTCTCATTAATGAGATCAATAAAAACAATGTTAAAATATTATTCTTATCAACTCCAAATAATCCTACTGGAAACATAACCAAGCAAGATGACTTATTAAAAATAATTAACAATTCAAACTGCATAGTTGTTGTTGATGAAGCATATGTTGAATTTTATGGTGAAAGTATAGTTAATGAAATCAATAATTATGATAATTTAATTATATTACGAACCCTATCAAAAGCAGTAGGTCTTGCAGCTATAAGACTTGGTTTTTTGCTTACAAATAATGAATTATACAAACAAATATATAAAGCCAAACCACCTTTTAATGTGAATTCAATTACACAAAATTTAGCCACAGTAGTATTAGAAAATAAAGATATAATACAAGAAAACATAAATATTATTTTAAAAGAAAAAGAATTTTTATACAGTGGTCTTAAAAAAATAAATGATATTAAAATTTATAAATCTTACTCAAATTTTTTCTTAATAGAATGCGATAATGCATCATATATAAATAACTTATTAGAAACTAACGGTATTAAAGTTAGATATTTTGGAAAAGGAAGATTAAAAAACTATTTAAGAATAAATGTAGGCAGTAGAGAAGAAAATATATCATTATTAAATGTATTGAGTAGGTGAAATAATGAGAAACTTTGAATTAAATAGAGATACATTTGAAACTTCTATAAAAGCTAGTCTAAATATAGATGGACACGGTGAAAGCACTATTAATACTGGAATTGGTTTTTTTGATCACATGTTAACTCTTTTTGCTAAACATGGTTTCTTTGACTTAACCTTAAATACAATTGGAGATATCCATGTAGATTCACATCATACTATTGAAGATGTAGGTATAGTATTAGGACAATGTATAAAGAATGCTTTAGGTGATAAAAATGGTATTAAAAGATATGGCACAAGTTATTTGCCTATGGATGAAACTTTAGCTTTAGTAAGTCTTGATATAAGCAATAGACCTTTCTTAGTCTTTGATGCAAATTTCACCACTCCAAAACTAGGAGATTATGATACTGAGATGACAGAGGAATTTTTTAGAGCGTTAGCCTTTAATGCAGGTATAACACTGCATATTAAAATACTTCATGGAACCAATAATCATCATATGATAGAAGCAATCTTTAAGGCATTTGCTAGAGCCTTAAATGAAGCAACCACTATAGATAATAATATAAAAGGTGTGTTATCAAGCAAAGGCAGTTTGTAAGGAGTGAATTTATGATAGCAATAATAGATTATGGCATGGGAAATTTAAAAAGTGTTGAAAATGCTTTTAAATTGTTAAATATAGAAACCATAATTACAAGTGAAGAAAAAGAAATACTAAACTCTGATGGAATAATACTTCCAGGAGTAGGGGCATTTCCTGATGCTATGGATTGTATTAAAAGAAATAATATAGATGATATTATTTATAAAGCTGTATCTATGAATAAACCTTTATTAGGTATTTGTTTAGGAATGCAATTATTATTTGAAAGCAGCAGTGAAATCAAAGAAACAAAAGGATTAGGTCTTATAAAAGGTCATATAAAAAAATTTGAAGTTGATTTAAAAATTCCACATATGGGTTGGAATAATTTAATAATAAAAAAAGAAAATATGTTGTTAAGTAATATAAAAGAAAATTCTTATGTATACTTTGTTCATTCATATCATGCAGTATGTGAAGAAAAATATTTAGATGCATATTGTAAATACGACTTAAATGTTCCCGCTGTAGTTAGCAATGGAAATATATTTGGTATGCAATTTCATCCTGAAAAAAGTGGAGATGTGGGAATAAATATGCTTAAAAACTTTGGGGAGATGATAAAATGATTATATTTCCAGCAATAGATATTAAAAACAGGAAATGTGTTAGACTTTATAAAGGTGATTTTGATACAACAGAAGTAATGGCTGAAGATCCCGTAGAAGTAGCAAAAAAATTTGAAGCAGCAGGTGCAGAATATTTGCATATAGTAGATTTAGATGGAGCACAAAAAGGAGTTATCGAAAACATTGATATCATTGAAAATATCATAAATTCCATTAACATCCCTATTGAACTAGGCGGCGGAATAAGAGACATAGAAACAATAAATTCTCTTATTAAAAAAGGTGTATCAAGAGTTATACTTGGTACTGCTGCTCTTAATAATAAGGATTTAGTGCTTGATGCATTAAAAAAACATAAAGAAAAGATTGCAATCTCTATTGATGCCAAAAATGAACTAGTTGCTATAAATGGATGGGTTAATTTAAGTGAAGTGAATTACATAGACTTCGCAAAAGAAATGGAAAATATCGGAGTCGGAACTATTATCTTTACTGATATTAGCAAAGATGGAACTTTAAAAGGTCCTAACTATGAGCAGTTAACAGAATTAAATAAAAACGTAAAATGTAACATAATAGCTTCAGGTGGTATAAAAGATATAAATGATATTATTAAACTTAAAGAAATGAACTTATATGGAGCTATAACTGGTAAAGCAATATATTCAGGAAATATTAATTTAGAGGAAGCTTTAAAATTATAGGAGGTTTTATTTTGCTAACTAAAAGAATAATCCCCTGTCTTGATGTTAAAATGGGTCGAGTTGTTAAAGGAGTTAATTTCGTTAATTTAAAAGATGTAGGTGATCCTGTACAAGTAGCAGAAGTATATAATAAACAAGGTGCCGATGAAATAGTTTTTTTAGATATAACTGCAACTCATGAAGGTCGAAAAACTATGATAGATGTTGTTAGACGTACCGCTGAAAAAATTTTTATACCACTTACAGTTGGTGGTGGTATAAATAGCTTAGAAGACATTAAAAACATTTTACGAGCAGGTGCTGATAAAATATCTATTAATTCCTCTGCTATTAAAAATCCTGATCTTATAAAGGAAGCTTCAGATAAATTTGGAAGTCAATGTATAGTTATAGCTATTGATGCTAAACTTCGTGATGATAAAAGTGGTTACAATGTTTTTGTACATGGTGGTAGAATTGATACTAATATCGATGCTGTTCAGTGGGCAAAAAAAGTAGAATCCTTAGGAGCTGGAGAAATATTACTTACAAGTATGGATTCTGATGGTACTAAAGATGGATACAATTCAAATCTTTGCAATGCTATTTGTAATGCAGTTAATATTCCAGTAATAGCTTCTGGCGGATGTGGAAAAGTAGAAGATTTTTATGATGTTTTTAATAAAACAAATGTAGATGCGGCACTTGCAGCATCAATATTTCATTATAACCAAAATACAGTTTCAGATGTAAAGAAATACTTAAATAATAAAAATATAAGTGTAAGGTTGTAGATATTATGGATATTTTAAACAAAGTTGATTTTTCCAAAGGATTAGTTCCAACTATAATACAAGATTATGAAAACAATGAAGTTCTTATGCTTGCTTATATGGATAAAGAAGCTTTAAAAAGAACTTTAGAAAGTAACCAAACTTGGTTTTACAGCAGAAGTAGAAAAGAATATTGGCATAAAGGTGCAACATCAGGACATTTTCAAGATGTAAAAGAAATATATATAGACTGTGATAATGATACTCTACTTATAAAAGTAATTCAAACTGGTGCTGCTTGTCATACTGGTAATAGATCATGCTTTTATACTAAAATATAAAGGAGTTTAATTATGGACGTTATAAAAGATTTATATACAATTATTAAAGAAAGAAAAGAACAAAAAATAGAAGGTTCCTATACTAATTATTTATTTGAAAAAGGAACAGATAAAATATTAAAAAAAGTAGGCGAAGAATGTACAGAAGTAATTGTAGCTTCTAAAAATGATGACAAAAATGAACTAGTAAATGAAACCTGTGACTTGATATACCATATGCTAGTTTTGCTTGCAAATAGTAATATTCCTATAGATGATATTGAAAAAGAATTATTAGAAAGACGAAAAAAAATAGGAAATAAGAAAAATGAAAGAAAAGAAATACAAACTTATTAATTACTAAAATAATATATAATATCAGCTAAAAGAGAATCCAATATAAAGTCAATGCAGTTATTACTACTGTCACTGCTTATTGGGTTCTCTTTATATTATTAATATTATTGAAACTATCATAATTATGCTACAAAAGCTTATAATTTTCACAATTTAATCACAATTGTACCATATTTTAATCAAATTTTATTAGTATTATAAATACATAAGATAAATAAAAAAACTTAATAAACACAAAATATAAACAAATGGGAGGAATTAATTATGAAAAAAAGAAAAATTTTAGCTACATTAACATTAGTTTTAACTTTAGGATTAGGTGCTACTGCATTCGCTCAAAATGTAATACCTACTGATAACACACCAACTTCAACTACAACTACTAATTCAACTACAACAAAAGGAATTGGTTTAAGAAGAATAACAGGTAAAAGAGGATATGATTACGTTGTTTCTATAGCTAAAGATATTCTTAACATTGATGATGCTGCAATAGATCAAGCAAGAGCTGAAAATAAAACTATATATGATTTATTAGAAGAAAAAGGCATATCTCATGATGATTTTAAAGCTAAATTAATAGAATCAAAAGAAAAAGCAATAGATAATGCCGTTGAGCAAGGAACTATAACTAAAGAAGAAGGTGAAACTTATAAAGAAAATATAAAAAACAATTCAGCAAATGCTGTTCCAGGCCAAGGTAGACTTGGAGCGCCGAGAGGCAACGGTCAAGGTTTAAAAGATGGAACTGGCTCTAGAAATGGCGGTGGAAAAGGAAGAGGAACTGGAAACGGTTTAAGAGATGGAAGTGCTGGTGGCCAAGGCAGCCGTGGCGCAAGCAATGGATACAATTGTGTACTAAATGATTAATCACACTATAAGAATATTGCTTTGCAATATTCTTATATCATGTATTTAACTCTTGTCCTTTTTATTGCCAAGCTTTCCATTAGGTCACTAACATATTTCCTCTATATTTGTGCAAGCTATGAATATAAACACAAATAAAACTCACTTAACAAAGGAGGAAAAATATATGTCATATAAAAAATTAGTTCCAGAAGCTCGCGAAGGACTTAATAGAATGAAAATGGAAGTTGCTAATGAAATAGGAGTACCTTTAAAACAGGGTTATAATGGAGAATTAACTTCTAAGCAAAATGGCTCTGTTGGTGGAGAAATGGTAAAAAAAATGGTTCAACAGTATGAACAAAATCTATAATATTTATATATATAAAAAATAACTCATATGCGGATTCAAATCCGCATATGAGTTATTTTTGCATAAAATTTTCTTAGATACCAATAATAGATATAAAACTTTAATATAAGGAGTAATCTTCTATGTCAAAGAAAGAATTTTTTCTATGTTTAGTTCCTATTCTCCCACTAATTTTTTTAGCCGTATCAAAAATGCTAAATGAAACTTTTGTTGTGTTCTCTTTAATATGGTTAGTAGTTACGAGTTTGTTATTAATCGTATATCTGCTAAAAACACAAAGTAAAGAACAATAAATATGGAGTTTGGTGACTTAAAGATTTAGGTAATTTTACCTTTAGTTAAAACTATAACTTGATCTGCAATAGCTTTTGCATCTTCTTCATCATGAGTAACAAAAATTGAAGTTATACCCGTCTGCTTTATTATTTGCTTAAGCTCATTTCTTATTTTTTTCTGTAGATGAGCATCAAGATTACTAAACGGTTCATCTAAAAGTATTAGAGCGGGTTGTGGCGCAATAGCTCTAGCTAAAGCTACTCTTTGCTGCTGCCCTCCACTTAATTCATAAGGATATCTTTTTTCATATCCCTGCAAATTAACAAGCTTTAATACTTCTTCTAATCTTTTTTTCTTTTCACTACGTAAAATTTTTTTAAGCCCAAATTTAATATTCTCCTCAACAGTCATGTGTGGAAATAATGCATAGTCCTGAAACACCATTCCAATTCCTCGTTTTTCAGGATAAATAAAAGTACTATCATCAACCATAACTTTACCGTCTATCTTAATAGTGCCACTTAAAGCCTCTTCCAATCCAGAAACTAATCTTAATATTGTGCTTTTACCACATCCACTTTCACCTAATATACAAACAATCTCACCTTGCTTTATATTTAAACTAAAATTCTTTATTACATTTTCTTCACTATTTTTATATTTAAAATTTAAATTTTTTATCTCAATGTACATTATTTTTCCTCCTTATCCCCTATTTTATAGAAGAAATATATAGCTAAAAAACTTATCAAAATAATTACTATTGACGCAACAGCTGCCTCATGAATCATTTCATCATTAGCATATTCATAAGCCTTAGTAGCTAGTGTATTAAAGTTAAATGGTCTTAAAATTAAGGTTAGTGGTAATTCCTTTAAAACTTCTATAAATACTAAAAAAAAGCCACTTAGTACTGTACCTTTTATCATTGGCAAATCAACCTTAAAGAATGTTTTCGTTATACCAAACCCCAAAGTTCTTGATGCTTCTGAAAACTTTGTTCCTATTTTTTCGAATCCCGCTTCTACTGAATTATATCCTACCGCTAAAAATCTAATTATATATGCAAAAATTAACATGACTATACTAGTACTAAGTACTAAACTTGAAGAATTAACCCCAATAACCTTGTATAACCATTGTAGTTTTCTATCTAATGCAACAAAAGCAACAATAACCCCAATAGCAATAACCGCACCAGGAATTGAATATCCTAAAACTGTTATTCTTGAATAAATCTTTGATACAGCATTATCATTAAGTCTACAATAATTTGCTATAATTAAAGCAAAAATAACTATTAAAACTGCTGTAATCAATGCAACTGATAGAGAGCTAAACATGAATTGAATAAACTCCACACGTAATATTTTTTTATAAGTCAATAAGCTCCAGCTAAACAACTGAATAGTTGGTATTAAAAAGCCTAATGTAAAAATAATAAAACAGAATAAAGAAGCTATAAAAGCCTTAATTCCCTTTAGTTTTGTTCTTGATATAGGTCTTATTTTAGTAGTAGTAAAACTGTATTTCCTTCTTCCTCTTAAAAACTTTTCTAGAACTAACAATGTTAAAATTACTATTATAAGTATAGATGCTAATCTCGATGCAGAATCTATATCTCCCATACCAAACCAGGTTTTAAAAATAGCTGTACTAAAGGTTTGAACTCCAAAATAATTTACAACTCCATAATCATTTAATATCTCTAAAATCACTATACTTACTCCACCAACAATTGACCCTCTTAATATAGGCAGAACTACATACCAAAATATTTCTAAAGAACTTCTACCTAATACCCTACCATTTTCTATTAATGATGCAGACTGCTTTTCTAAAAAAGCTCTAGTTATCATATAAACATAAGGAAATAAAAATATAGTAAATATGAAAATAGCTCCTTCTATAGACATAATATCGAAGAACTTAGGGTTCACTTTTATATTCAGATTTCTTAGAGTAATTTGAATTATTCCAGTATAGCTTAACATTCCATTGTATGTATAAGCAGCAATATATGGTGGAATTGCTAAGGGTAAAATAAGCGCCCACTTGAAGAATTTCCTCAATGGGAAATCATAAACAGATATTATCCACGATAAAATTGTACCTATCAGTACTGTTAAACTTCCTGTTATAATAACTATTTTTAATGAATTAATTACATATCCTTTTAAAAGATATTGCTTAATATGGTACCAATTTTCATTAGGTTCTTTAAATACATTAACAAACATTTGTATATTAGGTAAAATAATCATCATAACTATCATAAAGCTTAAAACATTCCAACTGTTCAGCTTATTCTTCTTTAGTTTAATCACTATAGTCACATCCTTTTACAATAAATTCAGAAAAAGCAGCTGTGTCAGCTGCTTTTCAATATTTTATTTCCAATTTACTTCGTTTAAAATTTGAACTGCTCTCTTATTGTTTTCACCAAGCTTAGATAATCTTATATCTTGTTCTTTAAAACTTCCCCATGATTTAAGAAGTTCTGATGGTTCAACTTCTGGGTTTACTGGATATTCATAATTAGCCTCTGCATATTGTTTTTGTGCTTCTACACCTGACAAAAATTCTATAAATTTAACCGCATTCTCTTTATTCTTAGCATCTTTAGTTAATCCTGCACCACTAATATTTACATGTGTTCCTGTTGTTTGTTGATTTGGGAAGAACACTTTTACACTTTTTCCTACTTTAACTTCTTCTGAATCTGCTGAATTTAAAAGCTTTCCTACATAATAAGTATTCATAATAGCTATATCGCCAATACCAGCAACTACTGCTTTTGCTTGGTCTCTATCATTTCCTTGAGGCTCTCTAGCCATATTTCCCACAATTTCTTTTGCCCATTCTTTAGCTTTTTCTTCACCATTTATTTCTATAAATGAAGCTAATAATGATTGATTATATATATTCGTTGATGATCTAACTAAAATCTTTCCTTTCCATTTTGCATTTGTTAAGTCTTCGTATGTAGATAGATCTTTTGAATTAACTCTATCTTCTGAGTAAACCATAACTCTAGCTCTTTTAGTTAATCCAAACCATTGATTATCTTCGTCTCTATATTTTTCTGGAATATTTTTTGTAAGTTCATCGCTTTCAACTGACTGTAACAGTTCACTTTCCTTAGCTCTATATAACCTTCCAACATCTGCTGTTATTAAAACATCAGCTTGTGTATCTTTTCCTTCTCTTTTTAATCGCTCAATTAATTCGTCTGATTTGCCCTTTACAACATTTACTTTAATACCTGTTTTTTCTGTGAACATTTTATAAAGTTCTTCATCTGAATCATAATGCCTATCTGTATAAACATTTACTATCTTTTCTTGGTCTTTTGAAATGTTCTTCTTATCTGTTTTTTGACTACCTGAGCACCCAGCTAGTACACCTGCTGAAATTACTAAAGTTAATGCTGCTGAAATTAATCCTAATTTTTTCTTTATCATTTGTTTTCCTCCTTTGGAAACTTTTTTGATTAAATTAGTCTATTATTTAAAAGATTACGCATATAAAACATAGACCGTTAATTGATAATTCATAGCAATCATTAATATTATTTATTTGATATAGATTATCATTTACAATTAAATATTATTAGATCTTTTCATAATTGTCAATATGAAATTTAAGGAAATCACATAATGTTATTTTTTATCTGCATAATATATGCTTTAACCTTTTTCTAATTATAACCATATAATATAAGTGTAATTTGAAAAAGGAGTGTATAAATGCATGTATTTCTATGATTATTTTGAAGATTATGATTATCTAGAGGACTATGATGACATTCAGTATTTTCCTATTCCATATATGAACCCTTATTATAGATTTATGCCTATGTTCCGATTTTATCCAATGCCTATGCCATATATGATGAGGCAAACTTCTAAACCTCCTACAGGACCTCCACCATCTACTATTCCTGACAAAGACTCACCTAAACTTAAAGCTGTTGATCCTGGTGCAATCAAAAATTGTAAATATAGGTATGTATATTTATGGCTCAAAAATGGAAGGTCATTTTGGATATGGCTTACTTATGTAGGTAAAACTTCTATTTCAGGCTGGAGATGGACTGGTTTCTTCTGGGTTTACTTTGGAATTGATTTGAAAAAAATTGACAGTTTTATATGTGTATAGTACTCATAATTCCAAATTTATGCTGACCTTTAAAGAGAAATAAGAGTTGAACTTACATGTAGCTATATAACTTTTGAATTGTAAAAATTGAATAATTAAAAAATTTGTATTCAGCTACATAATTTTGGAATTATGCAATTTCAGAAAATAATAAAGGAAAGCATATATTGCATAGAATGAACTTCTATCAATATATGCTTTCCTTTAATTTCGCCCACAACATTTTTTATTTTTGTTATCTAAAATATTTTTTTAATTTATGTAAAAGATATATATAAGTAAGGAATTTGTATAATTAAAAATTTTAAAGGCAACATGCAAGTTTTGTTGTGAACAACGTTTTAAAAGAACTATTTTCGAAGTAATAAATAATGAAACTTGCATAGAACTATCTAAGTTTTGAATTATTCAACTTCCTTAAGTTAATATTTAAAGGAGTGTTTAAATTATGGATGAAAAGAATGAAAAACGCTATAGATCTGGTGCATCTCAATATATAATAAGATTTGTATTGGTTTCTATTATATTAACCGTAACATCATTTTTAACACCTGGTTTTAGTATTATAGGATTATGGCCAATACTGATGGCCGCAATTGTAATAACCGCACTAGATTACTTAGTAGAAAAGATTATGAAGATTGATGCATCCCCTTTTGGAAAAGGCTTAAAAGGATTTGTAATTGCAGCTTTAATATTATATATAACGCAATTTATAGTTCCCAACATGAGAGTCTCTGTAATAGGTGCATTTTTAGCAGCATTAGTTATTGGAGTGCTGGATGTTGTGTTCCCTAATAGAGTAATGTAATAAAAAGGTGCCAAAATAGCACCTTTTCTTTTTCTATGAATATACATCCGAAAATTCAATATTTATTCTTTCTATTTTATCATTTTGCTCTATAGTTTTAGGCTCTATCTTTTCTTTTTCTGAACACATTTTTTTAGGAAGCTCAACAATAAACTCACTGCCTTCTCCTTCTTTACTTTTAACACTTATATTGCCCTCATGCATTTTTACAATTCCTTCTACCAAAGATAGCCCTATTCCGCTTCCTTCATAATTTCTAGTAAAGGATTTATCAACCTGCATAAATCTTTTAAATATAATTTTTTGCTTATCTTTGGGTATACCTTGTCCATTATCTTTTACAGATATAATAATTTTTTCCTCTTCATCATAAATATTAACTTTTATTTCTCCATTATTTTGTGTAAACTTTATAGCATTTGACAGCAAATTCAACATAACTCTTTCAATTTTATAAGGATCACACGCTATAGTTTGTTCTTCCATTTCAGTATCAAAAATCAAATCTATATATTTATTCTTGGCATATGGTACTACTGATAGAGTTATATCTTCAACAATCTTGACAATATCGCCATTATGTAAATCAACTTCAAAAAAATTAGCATCCATTTTGGTAACATCTATTAGATTATTAACTAGCCTTAACAATCTATAACAATTTTGATTCATATAAACAATATACTTATTTATATTGTTTACACAAACCATAGGTTTATTTTCAGTATGATATTTAATCAATTTTAGTGAACCTAAAATTACATTTAAAGGAGTTCTTAATTCATGAGAAATGTTAGCAAAAAATTCGTTTTTTATTTTATCATACTGCTTTGCTTCTCTTAAAAGTTCTTCATTCTTTTGAGCTCTTTTTCTTTCTGTAATATCTCTAATAACACACATAGTAAGACATCTTCCATTTTCCATGTATGGAGCACCCGCGGCCTCTACATATGCAATCTCACCATTCATTCTTATAATTTTTTCTTCAATAATTGGCACTTTTTTCCCTTCTTGTTCATTTTTGATTCTTTCTATTGCTATCTCTTTATAATCTGGATGTACAAATTCCAATAAACTGTTACCTATTATGCTATTATCAGAATATATGTTGAAAATTCTTCTTCCTACCTTATTAATATATATACATTTTCCATTATCATGAACACAGATTCCATTCGGAGAAAGCTCTAAAAGCAATTTGTATCTTTCTTTGCTTTTTCTTAGTTCATTTTCAATTTGATTTCTTTCCTCTATTTCTTTCATTAAAAATTGATTTATTGCCTTTAATTCATCATTTTTATTTTTAAGCTTATCATTTAATTCATTAGACTTATCTCTCAAAATCTCATTAGGCTTTTTTATTAATGTTCTTATTACTGCTCTATAAATAAGATAAATTGATAAAATACAAATTATATGAATAATACAATTAATTGTTATACTTAACTCATTGTATATAGCTCTATATACAATAGATATTATTCTAGCTATTACACTACTTATAAAAGAAAGCTTCATATTTTTGATAATTTTATCATCAAAATGTTTTTTATTTCTATCAAGTATAAATATATTAACAACAAGAAATGCCAAACTCCCATATCTAATTTTTCTAAAAGCTGAGGTAACACCATAATTTTTTATATAAACTATAGGAAAAATTTCAAACTTGTATATAGCTAAAATCATCAATATAGATACTATTAAATAAACAAATATCACCTTAATTATATTAATTTTCTTGTATAAAAATCTATTTGCTATTAAACAAGATATACAATACATATATTCATACATAATCATCAATTGCATATTTATATTCGAAATCGGACCACCAATAAAAAAAACATTTTTTCTATATGAAATAATATTAAGCAATCCAATGACTGATATAAATCCAAAAGCAATTCCAATAAACATAAAATACTCATTTTTAGCAATCTTATAAGTACTAATTGCAGTAATAAATATAACAAATGGTATAGCTGTACTTAATAATCTAATTATAAGCATAAATAACTGAAAATTTCCTAAAGCTATACGAGAAATCATTAAAATCATAGCTATAAATAAAAATATATTAATTAATATATTTTTATTTAATCCTTTTATTTTTTTACTTAATACACCCATATTAAAACAAGAAATGTGTTTTTCCATAAATTATACCTCTTTCTTGCATCATAATCCATTTTTAAACATTTTACTCAATATTATTAATATTCTTCATTATTTTTACAATTCCTTCTAAATAAAAACAGACTAATTGACAAATTTATCAATTAGTCTGTTTTTTAAGTTTAAACTACATAGTTTCTCTTTTCATCATCTATAAATGCTTCAATATTTAATACTATTTCATCTATAAGTTTTTTTCTAGCTTCAAAGCTTGCCCACGCAATATGTGGAGTTATAAGTAACCTATCTTTATTATTTATTTTTAACAATGGATTATCTTTATTAATAGGCTCCTTTGATATAACATCTAAAGCTGCACCTGCAATTATTTTTTTATCTAAAGCCTTAGCTAAATCATATTCATTTACTATTTTGCCTCTACCGACATTTATTAAGAATGCAGATTCTTTCATAATATTTAATTTGTCCAAAGTTATTAGATTTTCTGTTTCTTCATTAAGTTGACAATGGATTGAAACTATATCACTTATTTTTAACAACTGTTCAAGTTCTTTTCTCTCATAATTCAGGTTATTATTTCTACCTGATGCAGAATAATAAATCACCTTACATCCAAAGCTTTCAGCTATTTTAGCTACACCTCTTCCTATTTCTCCTAAACCTATTATTCCCCAAATCTTACCATTAAGTTCATAAAACGTTTTTGAAAAATGGGTAAATAGCGTACTCTCGCAATACTCTCCACTCTTTGTATATTTATCATAGTAATTCAAGTGTTCCAATAAATAAAACATCGCAGCGAAAGTGTGTTGCACAACGCTGTTAGTAGAATAACCTGCAACATTAGCAACTCCTATATTATTTGCACTTGCATATTCTAAATCTACATTATTTGTACCTGTAGCTGCTATACATATCAGTCTTACTTTTTCAGCATATTTTAGATTTTCTTCATTTAAAACTACTTTATTAGTTATTATTATATCCGTATCTTTTATTCTCTGTACAACTTCTTTTTCATCAGTTGTATCATAAACTTTAACTTCTCCAAACTTATCAAAAACTTTTAAATCAATATCACTTCCTAAAGTATTTGCATCTAATATTACTATTTTTAACATCCGTATAATCTCCTTTGTCTATATTTTATTGTTTCAGGGAATTGCATAATTAAAAATTTCAAATGTGGAATGTAAGATTTCCTCATTTATATATTCCTAATAGTTTACCAGCCATAAGTAAGACTGCAACAAATAAAACAATTCTTATATATTTATCTCCTTTTTTAACAGCAAAATTGCTGCCTATATATCCCCCTAAACCATTTCCAACAGCCAAAGTCAATCCTAAAAGCCAATCTACTTTTCCGTTCACTATAAAAACAAGTAGCGCTGAAACCATATACATGGCAATTACAAATACCTTTAAGCTATTTATTTTCACAAGAGAAAATCCAGTAATCAGTGTTAATGATATTATAACTATAAACCCAGTTCCAGCCTGAACTAATCCTCCATATATTCCAACAAAGAAAAAAACTATTGAAGCTAAAGCTTTATGCTTTTTTGTTAATTCTTTTTTCATTGACGCAATTCTCTTTTGAGGTTGCCAGATTATAAATATAACAACAATTATCATAATTACACCAAGAATTTTATTAAAAACCTCATCTGGAAGCTTAATGGCTATTTTTGCTCCTACAATAGAACCTATAATTGCTGGAATACCCAGCATTAAACTAAATTTAATATCAAAATATCCTTTTTTCTTGAAATT
The DNA here is from genome assembly GCF_026735135.1 of Clostridium aestuarii. GTDB lineage: Bacteria > Bacillota > Clostridia > Clostridiales > Clostridiaceae > Clostridium_H > Clostridium_H aestuarii. Next base: position 195,004 of record NZ_JAPQER010000001.1, read on the forward strand.
TGTAACTGCAACAATGTTTTGTACCATTAAAGCAACTCTATTTGTACCATTTGCCACTACCGAAGGAAGCCCTAAAAAAATTAATAAAGGCATAGTCAGCAGCGAGCCTCCTCCTGCTAATGTGTTTATAAAACCAGCCACTACCCCTGCAGCTAGAACCATTAATAATTTCATTTTTTACCCCCTTTTTACAAATAATAATGAACAGTATTTATTATTTAAATATTTTGTATATTATATCATATTTTAAGAAAAGTGCTACGCACTTTTCTTAGTTTACATGCTGTATCAGCAAGCTTATACTAGCAGTTAACAAAGTTATCAACAATTTTAAATTTTTATAATTTATTATAGAACAAAATCAGGAGCCTATTCAGCTTCTGTTCTGTATCTCATTATATAATTTCGGAAATTCCATTTATGCAAGAATTGTTTTGCACTGACATATCCCGAATCAAAAAGCTTTTGGCTAGTTTCTTTTGTTATATCAAACTCAGTTGTTTTTACTCCTAATGTAGGAATGAATATAGTCCTTACTACATCCTTATCTCTAACATATATATCTTCATTTCTATTAATTATAGTAGTAATCATATCAAGTGAAAATGAGATAATATCATTTTTTCCCTGCTGTGTATAACTTTTTTCATCATCCACAAGATTAAATCCAAAGGTTGGAAATTTAGGTTTCCCTTTTACATCAAATATCCATACAGGAAAATTACTTAAAATCCCACCATCTACTATATAACTCATTTTATTATCGTAATGAAGTTTTACAGGTTTAAAAAAATAAGGAATGCTGATACTCATTCTTACAGCCTTAGCAATTTCAAACTCCATTGGATCTATTCCATATTTATAAAGATCATCTGGTAAAATCAATATATTTCTCTTTGTAATATCTGAAGCAATTATTTTAAGCTTTGATTTTCCATTAACACTTATATCTTTAAACTTTGTTTTTCCTTTTACTTTAAGGAGATTTTCCATCCATTTTTCTATATAATCCTCACTATTCATTCCTTTATCCTTAAACAAATTATAAATATGGGATATTTTTTCAAAAAAGTCTCCCAAATATTTCATACAAGAAATAGATTGTATCATATTTTTATCTAAAAATTTACTATAGTCTGTTTTAAGTATTACCTCTTTCACTTCTTTACCAGTATATCCTACAGCTAAAAGCGCCGCTATAATAGCACCTGCCGATGTTCCAGCACAATTTTGCCATCTATAGCCTTTTTCTTCAAGATAACATATTGCACCTACAAAAGCTATTCCTTTAACTCCTCCGCCTTCGAAAACAGCATCAATTTTTCTAGGCATACTTCCCCCTTTTTATCTATTAATTAACATTTCTAACGTTCTATCTAAATTAAATTTTACTTTATGACAAATCACCTGTATATGTATACTTTGTTACATTATATTCATGAATTCTAAAATTATTTAATTTTCTTTAAATCTCCTCAACATATCCTCATCAAAAGTCCATTCAGGTGTATATAATTTATCCTCAAAATTCAAATTGTACCAGGGGCTGAACAAGCTATTATCATTGTTGCATAATATCTGTATATCCTGTGCTGGCATATAACTTTGAGCAATCATAAAAACTTTTTCTCCTGTTTTCTTGTTTTTAGCCATATCCACAACTATTACTGCATGGCCTGGACTTCCTCCCTTTATATAAACATCTCCAATTTTCATAGAATCTTTTGAAATGGGGATTAGTTCTTTTTCTAATGATAGAGTACTTGCATATGCAAACACTACATTCATATATTTTCTGAAACTTTCATAGTTGTTCGATGGATTATATTTCTTCTTCCAGTAAGCTTTATCATTTTTAATACCAACTCTATAACCATCCATCCATTTTGAATAACTGCAGTTAAATCCACTTACAAAGTTAAAGTGAATTTTATCATACTCCTTATTTTTGTATAAATACTCTCCTCTTAACCTCATAACTGCATCTGCACACTGCTGCAAATCTCTATCTCCAATATCCATATCCACAACACCAATATAAACATTATCTCTTATTTTTTCTCTTCCATCATAATATAACACTTTTGATCCATGAGTCTTTAATGGAAGTTTTCTTAAATAGTCGCCAAAAGAATTTTTCTTTATACTTATTCTCTCAAATCCTTTTGGAACATTAAATCTTTCTTCTATCGTTTTACCTTTTTTATTGATAACATCGTACTCTTTTCCCTGGTTCTCATCCTTTATATCTGGGTTTTTAATAGATTTTTCTGTAGCAATTTGAGATTTTTTCATATCAACCTTATTACACGAAGTTGCAGAAAAAGCTGTTACTATACTAATGCAAACTAATAAAACCTTTTTTATCATATATATACCTACCTTTCCATTTTGAATCACTAAAACATTATAAATTAACTATAATATATTTATTCACCTCAAAAGTTAAAACAATATGACAAAAAACTTCTTAAGAATTTTTATTCCAAAATTCTTAAGAAGTTTTATTATCTCTATTGTTTTACCCAGATTTTATTAATTTTTAAGCTTCCAAATTAATTCCACTTTTATTGATTATTGGTTTAATTGCTGCTGCTATAGGGATTGTTATTGCAACTCCAAGTGCTGTTGTCGATAATGATGTTATCATTTTTAGCATAGCTGTATGGAAACCAACAAAAACCAACCAATTAACTATAAAGTATCCAAATAGTGATACCAATCCACCTACTATGAATGCTAAAATATTTTGTTTCATGCTATTTCCCTTTTTATTACCTGCAAATGCTATTTTGCCTGCTGCATATCCTGTTAATCCTTTTACTATAAATGTAGGTACAACCCATGCTGTAAACATTGGATTCATTCCATCAAACAATGCACAACCAATAGCTCCAGCTAATGCTGCATCCTTACCTATTAAAATAGCTGCAATAAATATAGCTGTTGTTCCCAAATGTATCATAGAATTACTTCCACCTAAAGCTATTGGAATGTGCATAGCTGTTCCTATAAAACATATTGCTGCAAAAAGTCCTATTAATACAACTCTTTTTATTTTCATAATAACTCCTCCCTTTAATGGATATTAACTATTTATATATATATTGCCTTTTTTTGTATTGTAAACTCATAATACTTTTTCGTCAAATGTATGGATACAATTTAGTTCAATTTGTAATTCCCCTACTTAATTCCTCATTAAAATCAATTAATTGGTTAACATATATATGAAAAGATTTTATAATTGAGGTAAATTAAATAATGAATAATAAAGAGACTCTTTCTGATAAACAATATATATCCATCATAATTTTGTTTTTTACAGGTTCAAATTCAATCTTTGTAATGGGTTTAGAAGCTAAAAAGGATGCATGGTTAGCTTTTATTTTAGCAATATTAATAACATTACCTATGGTGCTTATATATACACGACTTCACACTCTTTTTCCAGGGAAAGATTTGTTCGATATTCTTGAAATTTGTTTTGGAAAATTTGTTGGGAAATTAATGATACTTTTATATACTTGGTTTGTTTTTTATTTTGTTTCTGATATTCTAGTTACTTATAGCTTTTTTATTAATGTAGTTAATTTACATTACACTCCTACCATTATATTAAACATATTTTTGGCAATATTATGTGCTTTTGGGGTAAAAAAAGGTCTTACTGTTTTGGGTAGATGGTCAGAATCTTTTGTAATTGTACCTATTATCACTTTACTTACTATAGTATTATTATCAATTCCTAATATGAAAATAAATAATATTCTTCCTATACTACAAGATGGTATTAAACCGATTTTGAAAGGAACTTTTAGTACATTTACATTTCCACTTATTCAAATAGTAGTATTTACTATGGCTTTTTCAAATTTTGAAACTCCAAAATCTCCTTATAAAATCTATATTAAAGGATTATTAATAAGTGGGGTCTACTTATCTATACTTTCTATAACTAATATTCTAGTATTAGGAGTAAATACTGCTGGATTAGTATATTATCCCGCTTTTGCTACTATTTCAAAAATAGTTATTGGAGATATACTCCAAAGAATAGATATACTTATAGTCATAACATTTATCTTAGGTGGTTTTGTTAAAATAAGTATATTACTGCTTTGTATTTGTAAAGGAATAACCAAATTATTTGGATACCAAAACTATAAATTTATAATAATTCCTATAGCTTTACTTGTAATTAATTTATCTTATTTCCAATATGACAGCGTAATGCATTATTTTAACTTCAATATACGAATATGGCCTTATTATCATTTTCCTTTTCAGGTAATTTTTCCTATAATCACACTTATTACTGCTGAAGTTAAAAAGAAAAAGTTAAAAAACATATAGTAAGTAAAATAAATTTAAAAATACTTAATTTATTCTACTTACTATATGTTTTCATCCTCATAAAATTCAAACGTTGAAATTTTGTATTTTCTCTTTAATTTCTCTAAGCTGATAAGTAACATCACTCATATCCAACGATTTAATAGATTTATTTTTCACAAGTATTTTTCCGTTTACCATTACAGTATCTACATTAGAAGGATTAGCTGAATATACCAAAACAGAATAGTAATCATATACAGGCTGCATATTGATAGATTTTGTTTCTACTATCACAAGGTCAGCTTTTTTTCCTATTTCGATTGAACCTATTTCAGCATCCATACTTAACGCTCTAGCTCCTCCCATAGTTGCCATTTCTAAAATTTCACTGGCAGGGAACAGTGTTCTATCTTCATTTACAAGTTTATGCACCTTTCCAACTAGAGCCATCTGAGTCATTATGTCTAAAGTATTACCACTCATAGCTCCATCAGTACCTAACCCTATCTTTAATCCGTATTTATACATTTCAACTGCTGGTGCAGTGCCTTTTCCACCTTTTGAATTTGCCCCTACATTGTGGGATATGCCAACTTCTCTCATCTTCAAAATCTTTAAATCTTCATCCGTTACATGAATAAAATGTGCACCTATTAGTCTCTTATTTAACATACCGATACTATCTAAATAAGCAGTAGGAGTCATATCATATTTCTTTACATATTCCTCAAATTCATATTTCATTTCAGCTACATGCATTAAAATTGGGACATCATATTTTTCGGATATTTCCAAAACTTTTTTCAAGCTTTCTTCACTGTTTGTATAAGGTGCATGTGGTGCAATAGCAGGCGTTATAAGCTCACTTTCCTTCCATTTTTCAACAAACCATTTGCTGTACTCTAGCCCTCCATATGGCTCATTTGAATCTGGCGCAGGAAAATTAACCACTGTTTCTCCGAGTACAGCTCTCATTCCAGCTTCCTGTACAGCCTTTGCTACCTCGTCTTCAAAATAGTACATATCTGCAAAAGTTGTAACTCCGCCTAGCAACATTTCAGCTACAGCATATTTTGCTCCAGCATATACAAGCTGCTTATCTACTAAATTTTTTTCTAAAGGAAATATATATTTTTGAAGTCTATCAGAAACATCATCTCCCAAGCTCCTAAATACAACCATAGAAGCATGAGTATGAGCATTCACCATTCCAGGAATTAGTATGCCATCTTCCCCATCTATTATCTCACTATCAAGATATTTTGATATAAGACTTCTATCTCCTACATCTACAATCAAATTATCCTCTACCACTACAACTCCATCTTCTATAATATCTTTATTTTTATTCATTGTTATGACATTTACATTTTTTATCAATATGCTCATTTTACTCTCTCCCACATTTAATAAAACAAACTTACAACCTTCTGTTTTTTTACATCTATAAGACCTTTATCTGTTATTTTCAAGGCTGGGCTTACCGGAAGACATAAAGTACTGAAAGACATTATTTCATTCATATGTCTATACCCTAAATCCTTAAGCGCTTCTCTTACTTTCTTTAATTTATACGCTAAAACATCTATGCTATCTTCTGACAAAATTCCTCCCACAGGCAGCTCAACTCCAGCTACTATTTTGCCATCCTTGACAACACAATATCCGCCATTATTTTCTATAATCCAGTTAACAGCTATTGCCATATCTTCAGAATTTTTTCCCATTACAATTAGATTATGCTGATCATGGGCATAAGTAGATGCTATTGCTCCGCTTTCAATTATACTTCCTGTAACAAACCCAAAAGATTTATTTTTCTCTTCTGTATACCTGTTTAATACAGAAACCAAACAGTATTCTGACTTATGCCAATCAAGATTTCCGTCTTTAGCATTTATATTAACCTTTACCTCATTTGTAAATGTACTATCAGGATTAACTTTAATAGCTCTACAGCACACTTCACCATCATGCACTGGAGAAGAAACTCTAAAGTAATCCGTATCAATATAACCTAAATTGACACTATTATAAAAGCTTTCAGGGAAACATTTTTCATGTTGAGTATATCTATTTTCTCCACAGAATACTTCTTTTCCACTCTTATATACAAATTTTATATTAAATTTATTTATATCACTTATTAAAATAAAATCTGCTTTTTTACCTGGAGCAATAGCACCTCTGTCATTGAACCCCATTCTTCTAGCAGGAGTATGTGTAGTTACATATATAGCATTTTCTACAGACATACCTAGTTCTACAGATTTCTTTAATAGAAGATTCAAATGTCCCTCTATCAATTCATCTGCCATAACATCATCAGTTACAAGACAAAAATGTTCATACAAATTATTATCTATTAAAAACTTTATATTTTCCTCTGTCAAAGACTTTTTCTGAATTTCCATAAACATTCCATTTTCAATTTTTTCTTTCAATGATTCAACAGTCTGTTGTGTATGATCTGAATCCACACCACCATATATAAATTTAGCAAGATCTAAATCTGTTATTTTAGGACAATGTCCTTCTATTTTCATAAATGATTTTTCTTTTTTTATAATCTCTATTATAGATTTTATCAACGTTTTATCATCACTTATTAGATCTTTAAAATTCATAACCTCACCAAGACAGCACATATCATAGGACTGTATCAATTTTAAAACCTCTTCAATTCCAATGCTTCCTCCAGTAGTTTCAAGATATGCTGAAGTTGATGGAACAGAACTAGGAACACCGTAGAATATATCTACGGCATCCTGATTAGAACATTTTATCATAGCTTCTATTCCCTTTATTCCAAACACATTAGCTATTTCATGAGGATCAGCAACTATTGTAGTCACTCCATGTTGTACCACTGCTTGGGCAAAATGAGGTGGAGTTGTCATAGAGCTTTCAATATGCATATGAATATCAATTAACCCCGGAATCATATACATTCCTTCAGCATCTATAACCTTCTTTGGTTTTAACTCCTCAACACATTTATTTCCAACGTATAAAAACTTATCATTTACAACAGCAGCATTTGAGTAAATAAATTTTTTAAAGTATGTGTTATATATCAATGCATTTTTTATTAATAAATCTACCTTCATAATTTTATCATCCCTATTGATTTAAAATTCTATTCCATTTATCAATCCAACTTGTTCTTACAGAATTTACAAATTTATAATCGATAACATTTGATTTTTCTAAGCTTTCGCCATATGTTAAGTTTTTGCTTTCTTCTTCTGAAAGTTTCACTTCAACATTTACAGGAGATTCTCCTAATGCTTTAGCTGTTCTCGTTTGAACTTCTTCACTTAATGCATAGTTTATAAATTTTAAAGCTAATTCTTTATTTTTTGAACTTTTAACTACATTTATTGTGTTAAAATTTAAGTAAGCACCTTCTTCTGGGTCAATGAATTTAACATTAGGACTTGATTCTACCACTTTAGGATATGCAAAATCTGCTATAACAGCTGCTGTTATTTCTCCACTTGAGAACATATTTGCAAGATCTGATGATCTTTTATATGTTTTTACTAAGTTAGGTTTTAAAGCTTCTAATTCTTTAAAAGCAGCTTCTCCATTATCACCTTTAACATCAGCTCCGGCTTTAGCTGCTGCAGTATATACAACTGAAGGTCCAAAAGTAGTAGTTATATCTGGTATTGATACTTTACCCTTTAAAGATGCATTCCACAAGTCATTCCATGATTTAATTTCACCATCAACCTTTGATGGATCATATGCTATAGCAGCTCTGTTTAAAGTATATGCTGGTCCATAACCTTGATTTATTAAGTATTTAGCTTTTTCTGTTATTTTTTCAGCATTTGGTATTTTACTATAGTCCACTTTTTCAAATAATCCCTCTTTAATTCCATCTTGTGCAAAACCTTCTGCCAAGTATACTATGTCAATATTACTATTTGGATTTGTCTTTAATTTAGTTAATCTTTCAGAGTTATTTCCTGTTTCCAATACTATTTTTACATTGTTTGCTTTTTCAAATGGTTTAAATACATTCTCCCAAAGCTTATCTTCACTATATCCCCAAGTTGAAATTACAAGTTCAGTTGGTTCACTGCTATCCTTTTTGTCTGTTTTTGCTTGTTTATTTTCACCACATCCTACAAATGCTGCAGTAACTAGAATTGATGTTAAAAATAAAGCTATTTTCTTCTTCATATCTACAATCCTCCTAAGTTTTTTATACTAATATTATTTTATTTGAAGGTAAATATAGTTTTACCTTATCACCTTGCTTATACTTTATATCACTGCTCTCATTCACAACTAAAGTTCCTAAATCCGTTTCCACTGTGTATTGGTATTTTTCCCCTAAATATGTGCGAATCCCAATCACTCCCTTTATAACATTTTCTTCTTTATTTTCTCTTAATATTTCTATATCATCAGGTCTTATAGTTCCTTTAACATTTTTAGAATTTAACTTATTTTCATAATCACAAGTAAATTTAACTCCTGAATTTGACTCATAAGTCTTTTCACCTATTACTTCAAAATCCAAAAAATTTTCGAACCCTACAAATCTAGCTACAAACTCTGTAGATGGATAATTATAAATATTTTCAGGAGTATCATACTGCTCAATAACTCCCTTATTCATAACTGCCACCTTATCAGAAATAGAAAAACATTCTTCCTGATCATGAGTAACAAAAACTGTAGTTATTCCTAATTTCTGTTGAAGTCTTCTTATTTCTACTCTCATTTTTAATCTTAATTTTGCATCAAGATTGCTTAGTGGTTCATCTAAAAGCAAAAGATCAGGTTTTATAACAAGTGACCTAGCTATTGCAACCCTTTGTCTTTGCCCACCTGATAATTCTTTTGGATATCTGTTTTTATAATCCTGTAAATCAACAATTTCTAATATTTTATTAACCTTTTCATTAATTTCTTCTTTATTTGTCTTTCTCATTTTTAATCCAAAAGCTACATTATCAAAAACCGTTAAATGAGGAAACAATGCATAGCTTTGAAATACAATACCAAAGTTTCTCTTATGAACAGAAACTTTAGTATAATCTTTATCTTTAAAAATAAACTTTCCACCAGTAGGTTCTATAAATCCTGCAATAACCCTTAAAGTAGTAGTCTTTCCACAGCCACTGGGTCCTAATAAAGAAACTAATTCTCCTTCTTGTACATCTAAATTTAAATCTTTTAGTACATCTATTTTTCCATCATATGATACTTTTATACTTTCTAAATTTATTACCGCCATAATACCCCTCCAAAATCTATTTTGAAAAATAACTTAATCCTAAAGTTTTTTCTACAATGAACATTATTATAATAGTCATAATCATTAGAACAACCGAAAGAGCTGATACTGTAGGGTCGTAGTTATATTCTATATAGCTCATCATAGTAATTGGCAGAGTACTTACTCCAGGTCCTGTTAAAAATATGGATACAGGCACATTATTAAATGAATTAATAAATGCCAACATAAATGCAGCTATAACCCCTGATGTTATATTCGGAAATACTACAAGAAAAAAAGTTTTTATACTGCCAGAACCCAAACTTATAGCAGCTTCTTCTATTGAATAATCAAAACTTTCAAGACTTGAAGCAATAACCCTTATTATATAAGGAATGATTATAACAGTATGACCTATTATTAGACTTGTAAAAATAGGTAATCTTAACTTTATTATGATAAAATTAAACAATGCAAATCCAAAAACTATACCAGGCACTATTATTGGAGAAAAAAAGATATTCTTTAAAATTGATTTTCCTTTAAACTCATATCTGCTCAATGAATATGCTGCTGGTATTCCAACAATAAGTGCTATTATTGTAGCTAACACCGAAATTTCAATACTCATTTTAAAAGTTCTCATAAACATTTCCGAACTAAATATATTTGAAAACCACTTAAGACTAAAGCCTTGAGGCGGAAAAGTAATATATGTTTTAGACCCAAACGCTGTCGTTACAATTATCACTAAAGGTGCAAACAAAAACATATAAATTAAAGTTACAAAAAACGTCAGTAGTTTACTTTTCTTCATTTTAAACACCTCTTTCATTTAACCTACTAGCTAATTTGTTTATTACAAAAATTATAGTTACAGTAGTTATACTCATAATAGCTGCTACTACAGAAGCTGAATTCCAATCTCCAAGTGTCATGGTCTTTTGATATATTAATGTAGATAATACCATATTCCTATTTCCACCTAATAATTGTGGTGTAGTATACGCAGTTAATGATCCTGTGAAAACCAAAACACTTCCAACAATAATTCCAGGTATACTTAAAGGAAATACTACTTTGAAAAAAGCTTTAATTCTACTTGCTCCTAAACTTTCCGCAGCTTCTAATAAATCATTTTCTATATTTTCCATAACTCCAACTAAGGATACTACCATTAGTGGAAGAAATAAATAAACCGTACCTACAATAATAGCACTCTCTGTATACAAAAGTTTGTATGGCTCTTTGATAAGACCTACATTCATAAGAAATGTATTTATTATTCCATTCTTACCTAAAATGGTCATCCATGCAAAGGATCTTACAACGGAATTGGTTAAAAGAGGGAAAACTGTACAAGCAATCAATGCTCCTCTTATATTCTTATTGCTTCTAGAAATAAAATAAGCAACTGGTATTCCTAATACCATAGTGATAACCGATGTAATTAGCGCAATTTTTAAAGTTCTTTTAAAGATTGAAACATAATATTCATCTTTAAAAAACTCAACATACTTATCAAAGCTAATACCTGTTTTACCATAAAAAGTAGGTATTATTATGTTAATAATCGGTATGAATAAAAACACTAATATCAATGCAATACCAGGAACCAATAATAAATATAACCATTTGTTTTTCTTCATAAGGATTCTTCCTTTCTTGTAAATAAAAATCTTTTTTGAACTTAATCATTTTAATACTAAGTTAACTTTCGTAATGTAACGAACTTTATTGAGCATAAATTAATTAAAATTCACTTTAGTATAACATTTGATATTTTCTTAGTCAATATATAACTTAAAAAATTGCATAATAAAAAAACAAAGTCATTCAAATTTGGTGAATCCAAATTCAATGACTTTGTTTTTTATGTTATATTATTTATACATATTTTCAATTGTATTTTGAGCATCTTCATCTTCTAAGAATTCATCAAAAGTACTTTGTTTATCAAAAACTCCATTTGGTGTTAATTCAATAATTCTATCGGCAATAGTCTGTATGAACTTATGATCATGAGATGCTAAAAGCATTGTTCCTTTAAAGGCTATCAATCCATTATTAACAGCTTGAATAGATTCTAAATCCAAATGATTTGTTGGCTCATCAAGAATTAATACATTTGCATTGGAAAGCATTAATTTTGAGAACATGCATCTTACCTTTTCTCCTCCAGAAAGCACCTTTACCATTTTCAAAGGCTCCTCACCAGAAAACAACATCTTACCTAAGAAACCTCTAATAAAAGTTTCTGTTTTCTCTTCAGAATATTGTCTTAACCAATCTATCAAATTCAAATTAACATCTTCGAAATATCTTTCATTATCCTTTGGGAAATATGCTTTTTTAATAGTAACTCCCCATTTAAACGTGCCTTCATCCGGTTCCATCTCACCCGTCAAAATTTTAAACAAAGCTGTTCTTGCAATTTCGTTTCTTCCAAGAATAGCTATCTTTTCTCCTTTATTTAAAATGAAAGAAATATTATTTAAAACTTTTACTCCATCAATTGTTTTACTTATGCCATCAACTCTTAAAATATCTTTCCCAGCTTCTCTTTCCGGTGTAAATCCAACAAAAGGATATCTTCTTGATGATGGTTGAATATCTTCTACATCAATCTTATCTAAAAGTTTCTTTCTTGACGTAGCTTGTTTTGCTTTTGAAGCATTTGAACTAAATCTTGCAATAAAGTTTTGCAGTTCTTTAATTTTCTCTTCTTTTTTCTTATTTTGATCTTTCATTAATTTTAACGCTAATTGGCTAGACTCATACCAAAAATCGTAGTTACCAACAAATAATTTTGCTTTACCAAAATCAATGTCCAGCATATGGGTACATACTTTATTTAAAAAATGTCTATCATGTGATACTACTATAACTGTCTTTTCATAATTTAATAAAAATTCTTCTAACCAATTTATCGCTTTAAAATCTAAATGGTTTGTAGGCTCATCTAATAAAAGAATATCTGGATTACCAAAAAGTGATTGAGCTAATAAAACTTTCACCTTCTCACCAGCTTTTATATCTTTCATTTGCTTTGAATATAATTCTTTATCTACACCTAAGCCCATTAAAAGCTTTTCTGCATTTGTTTCAGCTTCCCAACCATCTAACTCTGCAAACTCTCCTTCTAATTCAGATGCTTTTATTCCATCCGCTTCAGTAAAATCTGCTTTTTGATAAAGAGCATCTTTTTCTTGCATTATTTCATAAAGTCTTTTGTGTCCCATAATTACTGTATCTAAAACAACACATTCGTCAAATTCAAAGTGGTTTTGTTTTAATACCGCTAATCTTTCACCTGGTGTTATAGATAATTGTCCTTCATTTGGTTCTATTTCACCAGATAAAATCTTTAAAAATGTTGATTTTCCTGCACCATTTGCACCTATTACTCCATAACAATTTCCCGGAGTAAATTTTACATTTACATCATCAAATAATTTTCTATCTCCAAATCTCAATCCTAAACCAGTAACTGTAATCAAATTAAATTTGTTATACAACTATTTGTATAACATCCTCCTTCCAACTTTTTCAAACAAAAAATTGCACAAATCACTGTGCAATTTTCAATCTCACTCACTAAATTATACACTTTTTTTTAAAATTATTAAACACTTTAATTCAAATAACTTGTTGAAAACATCATAATTTAGCTATTAACTGCCCTATACTTAAAAAATTTCATCTTTAAACTTAGTCATCATAGTGCACTTTCAATTATATCATGGGTAATTTTAGCTAATTTCTTTTTTTCTTCTACAGATAACTTTTCTAAATATATAGGTTTGTGAACTACCATTTTTAAATTGTTACCTCTTACTTTATTTCCAACTTCTAAAACATTATATGTCCCATCTATAGTAATAGGCACTACAGGTACATTAGCTTTAAGTGCTAGTTTCATACTTCCTCTTTTAAAATCTATCATTTCTGATTTTAAACTTCTCGTTCCTTCTGGAAAAATAATCATAGAATATCCCTTTTTTAAATTTTCTACACCTTCGTTAATAGCTTTTATACCTTCTCGAATGTTTTTTCTATCAATATATACAGTATGCATTGCACTTAACCAGGTTCTAACCAGAGGAATTTTTTTTATCTCTTGTTTCGCAATAAAGCCTGTAAGCCTGTTCAAATTTGAAACTAAAATAAAGCCATCAAAAATTGCTTGATGATTTGCCACAAAAACACAAGGTTCATCTGGAATATTTTCCACTCCTCTTACATAAGTTTTAGTCTCAGTTTTTTTTAAAACATGATCCGATATAGCCTTAACCTTTTCATAAACATATTCATCTACAAGTTTAACTGATTTTTTTCTTAAAAAAAGTATTTTCACGCCTCCTATTATGCTATTTAGCAAAAGATAAACTCCAAAATATGTATACCAAAGTAATTTAATCATTTGTCCTTCTCCCTCTTTCTTTAGTGTATTATTATGGAATAATAACTTTTATACTCTTAGGAATTATCTGTAAATCAATTTGTTGAACTTTTATTAATTCCCCATCAATATTTACCAAGATTCCTTTTTCTGATATCAATGTTATCTTTTTACCTTTATAAAAGGATACTTCTTTTATATCAGAATGTTTTCCTTTCATAAGCTTTGGGAATAAAACTAGTATTTTCATTTTACTTAGTTTATCAATAACACAGATATCCAAAATACCATCTTGTAAATCTGCATAAGGAGATACTTTCATACCTCCACCATAATATTTTCCATTTGCAATTGCTAATAGTGTTATTTGAGATTTTATTTCTTTATCATCAATTTTTAACTTAATATGTTTATATTTATAAGTAAATATTGTCATAAAAATACTTAATATATAAGCTACCCCCCCTGAAATAAAGGGAAATGTTTTTAATTTTCTAGCGTTATTTGTTACTTCCGCATCAATACCTACAGAAGAAATATTTATAAAATATCTATCATTAATCTTTGCTAAATCTAGCATTTCAGTTTTTCCAAATATAGTGCTTTTTAATATTTCTTTAACAGAAGTTCCTTTATTAATACTTCTTACAAAATCATTGCCGCTTCCACTAGGTATAACTGCAAGACAGCTATTACTATTAACCATACCATTCAAAACTTCATTAAGAGTTCCATCACCACCAACAGAATAAACTCTATAATCTTCTTTATTTACATAATTTCTAACTAATTCAGTAGCGTGTCCTTGTCTTTCAGTTATTTCAATAATAAACTCCTCATCTATTTCTTTAAATATATTCTTGATTTCTGGTATAATCTCACTTGCTTTCCCTTTACCAGCTTTAGGATTTATAATAAATAAGTGTTTCATTACTTTACCTCTTTCGTTTGAAAATATATGTCTCTTTAGTAATTTCATTTTATATTATATCAGAAAACCACATTATTAAACATCAATTACACTATTCAGTTACTCGGTGACAGAGGATAATTACTGTCAATTCTCCTCTGTCAGTTATAATTTATAAAAAATAAATTAGATACCGTTTTCACTAATTTACTTTATTTACATTTTATGTTTATTGGTATATAATATGGTTGTATTTTGAGGGAGGTACAAATATATGCAAAATTCAGTTAAAGATTATACTTTTTCACTACCTGTAGATTTAGTTGTAAAATTAAAGGAGTATTCAAAAAAAGGCTATACACCTTCATTTGATAATGCTATTGTAGCAGCTGTTAAAAATTATATAAAATCAATAGAAACACAAAAAATATATGATGAAATAACAGCTACTTCTAAAGATCCTTTATTTACAGCATCAGTTAAAAATGCATTAAATATCATTTAACTTAATATAGTTTTTATTCAAACAAAAACTATCAGAGTGTATTAGCTACATTCTGATAGTTTTATTAAATCATTAACCCTTTAACTTACTTAAATTCTTGAACCAATTTTTCAAAAGCAGAAATAGAATTTTTAATCATTTCAAAACTCACACAGTAGGACATTCTAAAATATCCTGGACATCCAAATCCACTACCTGGTACCAGCAATAAATTATATTTCATTGCTCTCTTTACAAATTCTACATCATCCTCAATAAGTGCTTTAGGAAAAAGATAAAACGCTCCTTTTGGTTTCACACATTCAAAACCAAGTCTTGTAAGATTTTCATATAAAAAATCTCTTCTCATTTTATATGCTGTAATATCTACTCTAGCATCTATTGCATCTCCCACAACCTTTTGAAATAATGCAGGAGCATTTACAAACCCTAAAGTACGATTACAAAAACTTAAAGCATTCATAAACATATTTATATTTTTAATTTTGTTACTTGCTGCAATGTAACCTATTCTTTCTCCTGCAAGCCCTAATGATTTACTAAACGAATTTACAATAATAGCATTATTAAAAATAGAAAGTATGCTTGGAAGTTTTATATCATCATAAAGTATTTCACTGTATGGTTGATCTGAAATTACAAATATATCTGTACCATATTCATCTTCTTTTTTTGCAACAATCATTGCAATATTCTTTAATTTTTCTTCTCCATATATAACTCCAGTAGGATTATTAGGAGTATTAATAATAACTGCTTTCGTATTTGATGTGATGTTTTTTTCTAATTCATTTAAATTTGGTTCAAAAGTTGAAGTATCAGGAGAAACCACTACTGTTTTTCCACCATGATTATTTGCATAAAAATTATACTCAACAAAATATGGTGCAAACACAATAACTTCTTCTCCTTGATTAAGCAACGCTTTTAAAACAACATTTAACCCTCCAGCAGCTCCAACTGTCATTACTATATTTTCACTTGAAAGCTTAATTCCACTTTCTTTTTCCAAAGATTTTGCTATTTTTTCGCGAACATCAGTAAAACCAGCATTGTTCATATATCTATGAATTCCTTTTTCATCACTCAAGATATGTTTTTTTAGTGACTCAGTAACCTCTTTTGGAGGTTCTGCATACGGATTTCCAAGACTATAATCATAAACCTTATCTGCCCCATACTTTTCAGCAAGTCTTGCACCTTCTTCAAACATTGCTCTTATCCATGAAGACCTACTTAAATTATCTACAACCTTTTCTGAAAACATAAAATCGCCCCTTTTTATTTATAAATACGCCAACCCTCTGACTTTAATTATTTAACATTTTACTACAAACCATTAATTTATACCATACATATAATTTAAAAATTTTATACATTATTAAATTTTTCTTGTTGTTTTTCTTAAAATTAATTCAGGATTTAAAACTGTATTATCTACTTCTTTATTATTAATTTTATCTAATATGGTTTTTGCAGCAATTACCCCCATATTATATTTAGGCTGTGCTATAGTTGTAAGTGAAATTTCAGGCAACTGTGCAAAAGATATATCATCAAATCCAATTACACCTATATCTTCTGGAATATTTAGTCCATATTCACGAACAGCTTGCATAACCCCAAGCGCTAACATATCTGTACCTGCAAAAACACCTGTTGGTATAATTCCTTTCTTCAAAGAATTCTTTATTAGTGTATATCCACTTTCCCTTGTAAAATCACCATTTTTAATCAAAGTCTCATCTAATTCAATTCCTTCTTCTGTCAGTGCTAACTTATACCCCTCTAAACGCATTCTATTGGTTTCAATGCTGTTTTGTCCACCTATAAACATTATCTTTTTATATGCATTCTCTAAAAGATGTTTTGTTGCTAAATATCCACCTTTTTTATCATCAATTACAACAAAATTTTCTTCTTTATATCCACTTTTAGTAGCTACACTTACTATAGGAATATCTATATTCTCTAAAGACCAACTTTTCATCCCACTATGTGCTAAAATTATACCATCTACCTGTTTACTAATTAATAAATCTATATATTTTTTCTCTCTTTTCACTTCCCAGTTTGAATTGCACAAAAATACATTATACCCATGTTCATTTAATTTTTCTTCTACACCTCTAGCTATCTCGGGATAAAAGGGATTAGTTATATCGGGAATAATAAGTCCTATTGTATTTGTTTTATTAGTAACTAATCCTTGTGCTATTGCATTAGGTTTATAATTCATTTTTTTAGCAGTTTTCCTAACTTTATCTTTTGTTTTATCACTAATATCATAGCTATCATTTAAAGCTTTTGAAACTGTAGCTATAGAAATATTTAATTCTTTTGCAATATCTTTAATTGTAGTTGACATATATATCATCCATTCATTTATTTTTGTATCTATCCTATCATAAAAATATACATTTTAAAAGAATATTGAGTTGCACTATTCTTAAACTGTTTGCTAATATAATAAAAAAGAGGATAAAAAGTTTTATAAAAGTAAAACCATTCATCCCTTTTTAGTAATATAAACTAAATAACCTATCTTATTAAAGTTCTATTTCTGATATTTTTACTGGTCTTCCTTCTTTATAAGACTTGGTAGCTGCAAGACCTATTAGCACAGGTTTTAATCCATCTATTCCTTGTACTGGAGTTTCTTTATCATTTTCTACTGCATCAAAGAAATCTGTTAATTCTGTTAAGAATGAATCTTTATATCTTTCTATAAAGAAATATTTAGGTTTTTCACTAAACACCCCACCTTCTGTGCTTAACACTGCGGAATTATTTGTATCATTAGATACAGTTATTCCACCCTTTGATCCAAATACTTCTACTCTTTGATCATATCCATATGCTGCTTTTCTACTGTTATCTATAACTCCTATTGCTCCATTTGCAAATTTTAAAGTTATTATAGCTGTATCTACATCGCCAGCTTCTCCTATTGCTGGATCTACAAGTACTGCTGCATTCGTATATACTTCTTCAACTTCACTTCCTGTAAGATATCTAACCATATCAAAGTCATGTATAGTCATATCTAAGAAAATTCCGCCTGATACTTTTACGTAATCTATTGGAGGTGCTTCTGGGTCTCTTGATGTAACTTTTACTATATGAACATCCCCTACTTTTCCTTCTTCTACTAAATCCCTAACTTGTTTAAAGTTATGGTCAAAACGTCTATTAAATCCTACTTGAAATTTAACTCCTGCTTCTTTTACAGCATCTAATGCTGCATCAATTCTTTCTATATCATAATCAATTGGTTTTTCACAGAAAATATGTTTTCCTGCATTTGCAGCTTCAATTGTTATTTGTGAGTGCGTATCTGTTGAAGAGCAAATTAGAACTGCATCTATTTCTGAATCATTTAATATTTCTTTATAATCCTTATAAACATTTTCTATTCCTAAGTTAGCTGCCCATTCTCTAATTTCGTCATTAACAAAAATGTCAGCAACTGATTTAACGTTTACATTTATAAAATTATTCACTATATTTTTAGTATGCATTTTTCCTATTCTTCCTGTTCCAATAACACCAACATTAATTTTTTTAGACATTTTTAATACCTCCTAAAATTATAATTTAACTTTAATGAGTAACCCTACTTACTGTTAACTCATTATTACTCACAGAGCATTAAAGCTTGTCTTTTATCATTGCTCCAATAATTTTCTATAACTTGCTTAAACGTTTAAGTAATTCAGAAAATAAATAACGGATAGCTTATTTACAGCTAAAACCGTTTTTGTGTCTTTACTAAAACGTTTAAGTGAGTCTTTACTCATATTATATACAACTAAAATAAAAATGTAAAGTTTTTTAATTATTTGAGGAAATTAAATTTTTTTAAACTATCTATTTTTAAAATTCATTCTTAGGTTTTAAATATTTACTAAGTAATCATGTACATGAAATATATTTTTTATCTTTAAACTGACTCTGTAACACTCTTTTCCTGCTTAATTTCTGTTATATTTTTCATCCATTTTCTAGAATATACTAATTTAATTCCAATAACAAATCTTATAAATTCCTCCATCGAAATTATAAAATAAACCCAATGAATTGGAAGTTTTAAAAGAAATGCTGAAATAAATCCAACTGGTACTCCTATTCCCCATGTACCAATCATATCTAAATAAAGTGTATATTTAGTTTTTCCTCCACTTCTTAAAATTCCTCCACCTATAATCATATTTGAAACCTTAACCCACAAAACTACACTAAATACAATTAGAAGTTTAACTGTCTTAACTTTTAAATCATTAGATACATTAAATACTGAAACATATAAATTTGAACAAATCACTAACAAAACGCCAAACGTTACTGCTCCTATAATTCCTAATTTAATAAACTTTCTTGAATATTTTAAAGCAGCTTCATTATCATCTGCTCCTAACTTCTTTCCTATCATAATACCAGCAGCACTACCTACCCCTGTAAAAAATCCTATACTTAAACTCTGAATTGGATATGTCAAAGTCATTGCTGCAACTTCATCTGTCCCTATTCTTCCATAAACAATAGAATACATTGTTTCTCCTACAGCCCACATAAATTCATTTAATAATAGTGGACTTGCTACAATAAGAATTTTTTTCATAAATGTAGATGATATATCAAAAATTTCATTGAATTTAAATGCACCTGGATATTTTCTAATATAAGTTAAAAGTAAAATCAAAGCACATTCAACATATCTAGTTATAGTTGTAGCATAAGCAGCACCATATAACCCCATATTAGGCAAACCTAATTTACCAAAGATAAAAATATAATTTAAAATAGTATTCAATGTAACTGCAAATAATCCTGCATACATTGGAGTCTTAACATGTTCTGTACTTCTTAAAACTGCTGAATAAATAGCAATCAGAAGCATTGGTATATACCCAATTGCAATAATCTTAAGATATTCACTTCCTAACTTAATTATTTTGACATCTTTAGTATATAAGCTTACTATCCTTTGTGGAAATATTAATGAAATAAAAGCAAATATAATTGTTATAAAAATTCCACACACAAGAGTTCCACCTAAAGCACGTGCTATATTTTTAATATCTTTTTTACCCCAAAATTGAGCTGTGAAAATAGCTGTTGCTGAAGCAACTGCTGATAATGTTATTAGTAAAATAAAAGGAAATCTTGATCCTAATCCAACAGCTGCAATTGCATCTTTACCAAGCTGCCCTATCATAAATTGATCAATCATACTCAATGAAGCCTGAAATAAACTTTGAATAGAGACTGGTATAGCTATTGCTAACATAATTTTATAATATGGTCTATCTTGAAAAAATTGTTTAATCATAACATATCCCCCTATTTCTTATCTATTTTCCAAAATGGTATTTATCTTTATATCTTCTTCAATCAAATCTTTTTGATATTTATTTTTAAGTTTTAAAAGATATATATCATGATGTATATGTTCAGAAATAATTGATGCCAAAAGTGTATTTTCCGTAAAGGTTCCTAGAAATTCTTCTCTATGTTTTCCTCTATCTGCAATTAATGTTCTTTTACAGTCTACTACAAGCATTATTCTTGTTTCTTTTCCAAAACAAGTTGAATCGCAGTGATTATATGTTTCTACTGGAATGTTTTCGCTATCAAGTTTTGAAAAGGAAAATACTATTACTCTAACTCCTCTTTTACCAAGTTCTACAAATTCCTTTGAAAATGCTTGAAGATTAAAATCAGTATTTATATAAACTTCTTTTTTTGCTGTTAAAAGTAGTGTCTTACACTTTGAAACAATATTATCATAGCCTTCAATATTTAAAAATCTTTCCTCTGAATCATCACTTTCCAATTCATTTAATTTAGTTTCTAACAAATCTGCAGTTTCAATAAATTCGCTCTTCATTTTATTCATCAAAGTTGTAGGATTTTCAGCCTTATATATTTGTGTACCCCCTGGTAATAGAAAAACAACTCCCCTCTTATATAAGTTATCCAAAGCTGCGTAAACAGAAGATCGAGATATATTTAAATTTTTAGCAATTTGATATCCTGTTAAACTTTTATTTTTTAATAAATTCACATAGACTGCCGCCTCTGTCTTTGTAAAATTAAGTTTTTTTAATAAACTTACAAAATCAATCATTTTAGCCCTCCTTTATAGTAGTATATTATGTACTACTATATTATCTAAGTATATAATATTCCATTTTATTACTATTGTCAATGTTTTTATTGACTTTATATTTGCACAATTATATTTAGCTAATTCAAATAAAATAAAAAAACTTCCTAAGAATTTATATTTCTAAATTCTTAAGAAGTTTTACTGAGGCTCTCGAATCAGTGAGCAATAAAACATACATACAGCTATGTGATTTTGGAATTGTGCACTTTTCTTAATATATATAATCATATTATTCCCAAATTTTCCAAACTTCTGGTTGATAACCTACTGTTGCCTTTTTCCCATTACGCACTATAGGCGTTTTGTAAAGCTTAGGATTATTTAATAATATCTCTTCTTTAACACTATCATTAATAATATGTTGAATATTTAATCTTACATATTCCTTAGATTTTTCATCAATTAAATTCATTAAACCTACTGCTGCTTTAATATTTCTTAATTCTCCCTTGCTTAGACCCTTTATAGTTAAATCAATAAATTGATATTTAATTTTTCTCTCTTTAAAATAGCGCTCAGCTTTTTTTGTATCAAAACATTTTTTTACTCCAAAAATTTGAATATTCATTTGTTCATATTCTCCTTAAAATGTATTAATTTTTGATTGTTTATTATTTAAAATTAATTTATATTATATGATAATACAATATTATACTTCCCTATATATTACAAAAAAACAAAAAACCCCATAAGAACTAATCCTTATAGGGTGTATAGTACAATGATACTATCTTCTGAATCCTCTGTTGTTATTGTTTTTTTGCTTTCTTGCTTTTCTGCATTCAGCACATCTTTGAGGTTCATTATCAAACCCTTTTTCTTTGTAGAACGCTTGTTCTCCTTCAGTGAAAACAAATTCATTTCCACAATCTTTACAAACTAAAGTTTTATCTGCCATTTTAACATTCCTCCTTTTTTTAATTAGATCTAAGTACTGATTAACAATATCTTCTCAAAAGAGGAAATGTTGTTTACCGTAATAAATCTTTTCTATGTAATAATCTTAATTACAAAGACTTATTGAGTTTAACACATTTATAAATGATATGCAATAGCAATCTTATTTTTTGGCTTTTTGAATTTTAACTTTCTTTTTCTTTATTGTTGTATTTTGAAGTGCCTTAAATACTTTATCCCCTTTTTTATTAAGTATGTCAACATAAGAAAAATTATCCTGAACATCTATAATTCCAATATCATCCGCACAAATTCCTTGAATATTTACAATTGCTCCAACAATATCTCCAGGACGTATTTTTTTCTTCTTTCCTGCATTTATATGAAGTTTTGTAATATCCTTATTCAACTCAATGTCCTTTTCATTCTTTGGTTTTTGTCTAACCTTAGCTTTAGTTTTAAAAATTTTCTTTCCACTTTCTACTTCTTCTTCTGAAGGAATTTCTTTCTTTGGTATTTTATAATTTACATATTCCTCAATTTCATTTAAAAATCTAGATTCATAAGGAGTTACAAATGAGACAGCTTTACCCTTATTACCAGCACGTCCTGTTCTTCCAATTCTATGAACATAACTTTCTTTTTCCATTGGTATATCATAATTTATAACATGAGTTATATCCTCTACATGAATTCCTCTGGCTGCAACATCAGTAGCTATTAAGAACTGTCCTTCTCCTCTCTTAAAGCTTTTAATTGCATCTAATCGATCCTTTTGCTCCATTCCACCATGTAATGAAATACAAGAATAACCTTTATTCTTCATCTTGTCAGTTAAATTGTCCACCGCATCTTTTGTATTACAAAATACTATGCAACTGTCTGGCCTTTCAGTATAAATTATTTTATTTAAAAGGGTAAATTTTTTCTTATGTTCAATTTCATAATATACTTGTTCAATTTTTTCTACGGTAATATTTTTTGTATTTAACTCTATCTTGCTAGGATTTATCATATATCTGTCACATAATCTCTCAATTTCGTCACTCATAGTTGCTGAAAATAACATAGTTACTCTATTAGCTGGTAATTTATTTATAACTGCTTCTACTTGATCTATAAATCCCATATTTAGCATTTTATCCGCCTCATCAATAATCAAGTATTTTATCTCTTTAAGTTCTATATTTCCTCTATCAATGTGATCTAAAGTTCTTCCTGGTGTACCAACAATAACATGTATTCTCTGTTTTAACTGCCTTTTTTGAATGTGCACAGGTTCTTTACCAAAAACAGCAGTACATCTTATTCTTTTAAATCTACCTATATTAGAAATATCCTCATTAACTTGCAGTGCCAACTCTCTAGTTGGAGTTAAAACTAACACCTGTGGTTTCTTTTCTTCTAACTCTACTTTTTCACAAATAGGAATAGCAAAAGCTGCAGTTTTTCCGCTTCCAGTTTGTGATTTAACTATAATGTCCTTACCCTCAATTGCAAATGGAATAGTCTTTTCTTGTACCTCCGATGGTTTTTCATACCCTAATTTTTGTAAAGCTTTTAATATTTCTTTACTTAAGCCAAAGTTCTTAAAATCTAATTTATCCATAATTTTTCGCCCTCATATTTCTATAATTATAATTTATTATTATAATCTGCTTAATCTAATATAAAATTCGCAAAATAATATTTACTTACCATTTTAATCTACCATATATGATGGTAACTAGTAAATAATTTTTTATTTACTTAAATTAGGTACTCACTACATTAATTACATTTGATCTATGACACGCTGTCATGTAATATATATGACAAGATGTCATTTGAAATTGAAAAAGGAGATAGTACTATGCCTAAAAATACTTTTTTTAATCTTAATAAAAATAAAATTGATAATATCATCAATGCCGCAGTAAAAGAATTTTCTAGAGTTCCTTTTGATAAAGCTTCTATTAATAATATAGTTTCAGATGCAAATATTCCACGAGGAAGCTTTTATCAATATTTTGAGAATAAAGAAGATTTATATGAATATGTAATTCGCAGTATTTGCATTAGTAAGGGGAACACTCTAAAAAGCCTACTAGAAAAAAATGGTGGTGATATATTCAAAAGTTTTGAATCTTTGTTTATACAAGAATTTCAATTTTTTAAAGATAAAAACTATCATGATTTGTTTAAAAATTTCTTTGCACACTCAAGACAAAGTATGCAAGAGAAAATTAGTAACAAAAT
Source organism: Clostridium aestuarii (assembly GCF_026735135.1). Taxonomy (GTDB): domain Bacteria; phylum Bacillota; class Clostridia; order Clostridiales; family Clostridiaceae; genus Clostridium_H; species Clostridium_H aestuarii. The sequence goes on from NZ_JAPQER010000001.1 coordinate 219,705, forward strand.
ATTAATGGATGATATGAATAAAAAACATCAAGAAATAATAAAAATGGTGAATATGCGTTTGTATAACCTTACTGAAGAAAATATTTTCACTCTTCTTCATTTACTATTTACTTCTATGCGTAATGTATTTATAAAAGCAGATAGAAAAAATCTAACAGAAGAAGAAGCCTTAAACACATATAAAAATATTTTGAACATATTTAAATATGGAGTTTTAAAAACAAATGATTAAGGAGATGTTTTAATGAATGATATTATTAAAGTAAAAGGACTTGTTAAAGATTATGGAAATAGTTTAGCCGTAGATAATATTAGCTTTAAAGTAAAAGAAGGAGAAATATTTGGCTTCTTAGGACCTAACGGTGCAGGTAAATCAACAACAATAAATATTCTGTGCACAATTATAGGAAGAACTAGTGGAGAAGTGTATATCAATGGATTAGATGTATATAAAGAACAAGATGAAGTACGAAAAAACATAGGGATAATTTTTCAAGAAAAAACATTAGATGAAAAACTAACAGCCCGTGAAAATTTAATCATACACGGCAGATTATATAACGTACCTGAAAAAGAAATTAATTTAAGAATAGATGAAGTATTAGAAATTGTGGAACTAAAAGATAGAAAAAAAGATATTGTATCATCCTTTTCTGGAGGAATGAAAAGAAGATTAGAAATTGCAAGAGGACTAATGCATTATCCTAAAGTGCTATTCTTAGATGAACCAACAACAGGTTTAGATCCTCAAACAAGAGTGCACATGTGGGAATATCTCTTAAAATTAAAAGAAGAGCACAACATGACAATTTTTTTAACTACACATTATATGGATGAAGCAGAAATTTGCGATAATATAGCAGTTATAGATAACGGTAAAATTGTAGCATATGGTACTCCAATGAAACTAAAAGAAGACTTAGCTTCAAATATTGTTAGATTTAAAGCTTCAAACATAGCTGAAGCAAAAAAGTTTATAAATAAACATTATGATTATAGTACAAAATTATATAGTGGCAACATTGTAGAAGTTACCACAACTAATTCTACAACCCCATTTGTAGTGGATTTCATAAAAAATTACAAAGGCGAAATTGACCATTTAGAAATCAATAGACCTACATTAAATGATGTTTTTATGAATATTACTGGAAAAGATATTAGAGAATAGGAGGATGAAAAATTGAGAGCTATTACAACTATATGGTATCGTGAATTTTTAAATTACATTAGAGATAAAGCACGTATTATCAGTTCTGTAGTAATGAGTGTTACCATGTTATTCGTTTTTACCTTTGCATTAGGAGAATTTGACACATCAATGTTAGGTATTGAACAAATTCAATACTTGCTGCCAGGAATTATTGCCACAACTGCTTTTATGACTTCAATTTCAAATGCTTTAAGTGTTGTTACTGATAAAACAGATGGATTCATGAAAGAGTTCCTTGTTTCTCCAACAAAACGCTCTAATATTGCAGTTGGAAAAATTTTAGGTTCAGCTACAACAGCAGTAATTCAAGGTACAATAATTTTAGCTATATCTCCTTTCTTTGGGATGAGGTATACAATTGGAATGATATTAGGAATATATATTGCAATGATAGCAATTTCAGTTACCTCTTCTTCAATAGGTCTATTTTTAGCTTCTACTGCAAAATCAGCTATTGGTTTTCAGATGCAAGTTCAAATGCTTATGATGCCAATGATGTTCTTATCAGGAGCCTATGTTCCAATTGAATTGCTACCTAACTGGATAAGACCTGTTGTATATATTAACCCTGTAACTTATGCAGTAAGTGCATTCAGAAATATTTCTATAAATACCACAAATATACCTAATGTAGTTCTTGAAAAAATGGGCTTAGTATTAAAAATAGGTGATTTTAAAGTAACACCTGTGGTTTCAATAAGCATTATGCTAATTATAGGATTAGTTTTCTTATTATTAGCAATAAGAGCCTTTAAGCGCACATCAATTACTAACAAAGTTTCTTTAAAAAGAGGAATGCATTAGAAGAACCTATTAACTTAAATCTGGCAGAGTTAAATTTACAATTTCCATTATGTTAAAATAAATAGGCATCTATCAGCAGGTTAATGCTTGATTGATGCCTAATCTCTATTTTTTAGATATCCATTCATTATCTTTTATATAAAATCTCCACAGAAAATCTTTCGCTTCTTCTGCATAATCAATTCCTATTCTTTTAACTTCTACAATTTCAAAACTGTTCTGATTGTCATCCTCTTCTATATAAAGAACATCTCCACATAAATCCTCTTTATTATGGTCTTTATTTATATTTAAAGCTATACAAAGCTTTGAAGGACCAGATGTTAAATTTTTCTTTTTTGCTTTAGTTAAATCATTATATGACTTTTTAAATCTTAATTGTGACATTTCTTCTAAACCTTCTAATGGTTCTACTGCTCTAATTAATACTCCTTCTGGTGAACCTTCTTTTTTAGTAATTGCATTAAAGCAATGATACATGCCATATATAAAATAAACATAAGCAATACCTGGTTTTCCATAAAGCGGTTCAAGTTTAGGTGTTCTTTTTCCTCCGTAAGCATGACAAGCTTTATCAATATTTCCTATATACGCTTCTGTTTCTACTATCCGTCCTTTAATTTTAAATCCATTTACTTCATGTACAAGAACTTTTCCCAAAAGTTCTTTAGCTACTATAAGAGTATCTCTTGCATAAAAGCTTCTTGAAATTTTCATTGATAATGATATTCTCCTTTCTTAAATAGTAAACTTAAAAAATGTTCTTATCTTGCAACAACTTCAGTACCCCTTATATTTTTATAATTAAGATTAATAATTACTACAATCGCTACTCCGATAAACATATATATAATTAAACTTCCAAACCCAACAGTTATTCCAAAAGCATCACCTAATTTTCCTATAGCCCAAATAAAAACATATTCTATCATTCCACCCATCATAGAAATCCATCCAATCATCCCAACATTTACTCCTGAAAAACGTTGCTGCATCATAGCCATAATTGTTGGATACATAGTAGCTGTGAAAATTCCTGTAAGAGCAAAAAATATAAGTTGAGATGTATACAGTCCCAACGCAATAAGTATTACATTACATATAAAAGAAAACAATAAGCATCTTTCATAACCAACTTTCTCAAGAATTTGACTAAATAGTCCTCTAACAATAGGATAACAAATCCAAAATATTGTTAAGTAATTTGCAGCTTGATCTTCGCTAACTTTGTGAGCTTCTCTTGCAAATATAATAAACCATGTACCCAATCCATATTCCCAAACTTGACCACATATAAATAATATTACAAACAGCCAAACAATCATATTTCTCCATGAATAAATATTTTCCTCAATAATATTAACTTTTTCCTCTACTTGAACAACATATTTATTTTCTGTTTCTTTTACAAACATAAGAATAAAAAATATAATTAAAGTAGGTATTGAACTTAAACCAAAAATCATCTGCCAATTAACTCCATTTTTCAGTAATCCACTCATTAACTTAGGTCCAACTAAAGCACCTATAGAAAACCCCAAATGTAACTTCATTAAAGATTTTCCTCTTGCATTTAGATCAAGTACTCCAACATAAAGATTTACCGCTAAAACACAAATTCCATAAGCAAACATATAAAAACAAAATAAAATATCAAATATTAATATAGATTGTACAAAAATCATCGCTAGTGAACTAATGCTATACAATATAAGTCCTATACTCAATATAAGTTTATGATTCCATTTTTCAATTGCATATCCTGTTCCCAAAGTAGCAAACTGCATAATAATTCCTGAAATTAAAACAAGTGTGGCAATATGTCCATATCCTCCTAGATAATCACTTTGAACCACTGAAAATACGTTTGTTCTCATACTAAATACAAATCCTATCATTGCAAAAGCAATAAAACATAACTGCATTAACTTATTTCTTGTAATTCTCATAATTTTATTCCTCCAATTTTATTATATGTATATAATATCACCACCCTCTTAAAAATCACAATCATTAACTTGTAATTTTATTTGAATTTTTATTTTTTCTTTTTTATTTTTATTTATTATTTTTTATTTTTAACTATATGAAATTTAATTTAACTTTAAGATAGTAGTGTATACAATTACAAATATAACCTCTCTAGGTTAACTCTATATACAATTCCAAGTTTAAAGTTTAAATTGAAAAAATATTTTATATACATTCACTCTACTTATCTTAACAACAGTTGTTACATATAATGTTAAAAATTTACTCACATTAACAATAAAAGAACGATTTTATACCAATTCATAAAGAATTATGTAGAATTTTATCAATATGTATTATAAAATAAAGGAAAACAAATTTTTATCGTTTGCGATGAAATGGGGAGATGATATTGAATATTTTTATTAAAAAATCTACATTTTTATTTATTTTAATAATTACGTTATTTTTGTGTAGTTCATTTGCTTACAATACAAAAGCAAATTCTTATAATAAAATTGATAAAATAAAGGTAGTTCTAGGGAGTGACTATCCTCCATATGTATTTAGAGACAGTAATGGAAACCTTCAGGGTATTGCAATAGACCAATGGAATCTTTGGGAAACCAGAACGGGAATAGCAGTTGAACTTCATGTAACTAGTTGGGCTGAAGCCCTAAATCTTATGGCAAAAGGGGAATTTGATGTAATTGATACTATTTATTTTAATCATGAGAGAGAAAAAATTTATAGTTTTTCAAAACCATATGCAAAAATAGAAGTACCTATTTTCTTTAATAAAAACATTTCAGGAATAACTGGAACTGACACCTTAAAGGGTTTTTCTGTAGGTGTAATAGCAGGTGATAACAGCATAAATTTTCTTAAAGAAAAAGGTATCAATGAGTTTCAGCAGTATGACAGTTATGAAGATCTGCTTAATGCTGCCAAAAATAATAAAGTAGTTGTTTTTGTCGCAGATAAGCCTTCTTCCCTTTATCATATGTACAAGCTAAAAATTCAAGATAAATTTAATTACTCTACCCCATTATATACAGGTAACCTTAACAGAGCAGTAAAAAAAGGAAATACTCAACTATTAAAAACTATTGAAGATGGTTTTTCATTAATTTCAAGCGCAGAATATAAGAAAATCGACAGAAAATGGTTAGGGACTCCATTTGTTATTCCTAAGTTTATCCATTATATTATAATTATATCAATCATTATTATGAGTATACTGTTTTTACTTATTTTTTGGAATAGGACACTGAATAAAAAAGTTAAACAAAAAACATCTGAACTTACAATGCTTATCAAAGAAATTAGTATCAGTGAGGAAAAATACAGAGAACTTTTAAGAAGTTTAAACATTGGAATTATTGTTTATTCATCAACAGGAGAAATTCTAATTTGTAATAAAGCATACTTAAAGCTATTAGGATTACCTAACAAAAAATATCTTAATGAAACTTTTTTGAATTCAGTTGGGTATTTTTCACATGAAAATGGAAATTTATTTACTATAGATGACTATCCAGCAACTAAAGTAATAAAAACCAAAATGCCTATTCGTGATTACACTATAGGCATAAGAAGAACTCCCTCTGAAGATATCCTTTGGGTTCAAGTTGATGCATTCCCAAAATTTGATATAAATAATAAATTAATAAAGGTTATAGTAACTTTTGTTGACATTACAGAACGAAAAAAAGCTGAAACTCATATATACCAAATGAGTATACACGATAGTTTAACTGAACTTAAAAACAGAAATTTTTTTGAAAATCAATTAAAAAAATATCAAACAAAGGATTTACCTAATCTTGCAATGGTTATATGTGATGTTGATGGTCTTAAGCTAATAAACGATACTCTTGGTCATTCAGTAGGAGATGAATATCTATGTGCTACTGCAAATATATTACGCTCTTGTTTTAGGAAACAAGATTTAATTGCAAGAATAGGCGGAGACGAGTTTGGTATCTTAATGGAGAACACCACATCAGAAGAAATAGAAAAAATCCGAGTGGATATAAATGAGTTTATTAAAAACATAAACAGCCATAATAAAGTAGTTCCACTTAGTATTTCCTTAGGATACGAACTCTATAAAAAAGAATATAAAAACTTAGGAGAACTTTTTAAAGTAGCAGATAATTATATGTACCGTGAAAAATTACATCATCAACAAAGTGCAAAAAGTGAAATTGTTAATGTGTTGATGAAAATGCTTGAAGCACGTGACTTTATTACTGAAGGACATGGTGAACGTTTGCAAGAACTTGCCGTTAAACTAGCAGAATCAATAGGAATGACTGACAATAAAATTAAAGATATAGGTTTGTTAGGACAGTTCCATGATATAGGTAAAGTTGGTATTTCAGATACTATACTTTTCAAACCTGGAAGACTTACTAAAGAAGAAGCAACTGAAATGAAAAAGCATACTGAAATAGGATATCGTATTGCTAAATCCACACCAGATCTTATGCATATTTCTGATTGGATTTTTAAACATCATGAATGGTGGGATGGTAATGGATATCCATTAGGAATAAAAGCTGAAGATATACCAATTCAATGCAGAATACTTTCAATTGTAGACACTTACGATGCAATGACTAATGACCGTCCTTATAGAAAAGCATTACCAAAAGAAGTAGCTCTTGAAGAAATAAAACACTGTGCTGGTACACAATTTGATCCAATACTTGTGGACAAATTTATTGCTATTATGAATGAGGAAATTGAATAATTTCCTCATTCATAAATGTACTGCACTATCTTAGTAAAAATTCCTCTTGTTTCTCTATAAACTATAGGTTGAGAACAAAAAGTATGGTGATTTATATATTTTAAAAATTTTATTAACCTATTAAGTCCAACTAGCAAAGTTATAAATGTAGCTAAGAAAAACCCTAACCCATAAAAACTTTCTCCAAAATATATAGTAATTAAAGAAAAGGTTAAATTAGTTATTAAAAAGGTTGTAGAAATTATTAAAGCTCCTTTTATATCTTCAAAGTATAATTCTATCAACATTATAATTAACATTATTATATTTGCATATGCCCCTAACGTTGTTATATTAAATATATCTATTGATAACTTAATAAGTCCTATTCTTGTTAAAATGAAACCACCTAAAACTAAAAATATCAATGTGAAAAATAATTGAAATTCCATTATATTTCTTATTTCAGCCCATAGAACATTTGTCATATCTTTTCTTGAATTCTTTATATCCAGTAAATTCCCTCTGCCAATAATATTAGAATAATATGCTCTATATTTTTCATAAAATGAAGTTTCCACAGATACAACAAACAGTACCATTGAAGGTATAATAGACAAAAACGCATAAAAAACAGGCACATCATATATTGGAGAATAACTATAAGTATATGCAATAATATTTTTTAAGCCACTGTTCCAAAAAACAAAATTGTGTACATATAATCCTAATGTGTAAAATAAATTCACAAAGAATAATGCTGGATATTTATCAAAATAACCTAAAAACAGAAAATACTTATCACTGCTTTCACTAAAAAAGCTTTTGATATATGCCATAAGCACTACTATTATAGTAAATATTCCTACATCCATAGCCACTAATAGTGATAAAACAGCTTTAATATTTGAAAATTTTATCAAGCAATATGCCAATACCAAAGTAATTACTATTCCAAATAAAAATCCTTTAACTATTTTTATATAATCTTTTAAAGCACTTAAATACACTGATTGAAGCCACATTATTATTAACTCCATATATAAAATATAGGAACAAAGCTTTATATTCCATTCTAAAGGTGATCTTACTAAAAATATAATAGCTGGCACTGCTCCTATAATTACTGAAATGCTTATAATCCCATAAAGTGAAGGTAAAATATCTTTAAATTCTTTATTATACAATTTATCAGATATAAACCTTGTTATGATCATAGAAAATCCACTAGTTACGATTTGAGAAAATATAAAAGCATATACTATGGATACTAAAAATAGTTCTCTTTCTACAAAAGAAATATTCATATAACGCATTAAAATCTGAATGACAGTTATCATCAATGTGCATAAAATAAATGGACCAACCGTGACCAATGAAGAATATAAGTACGCTCTGATATTATTGAAAAAGCTTTTACTTTTAAATAACTTTTTTAATTCAAATCCAATTCCTGCCACAGCTTCACTTCCTATACCCGTTATAGATTTCTTTATATCCATTAATAAAATTTTCTATGGTATATAAATTTGACACTCTGTTAAAAGCATTTTTTCCCATTTCTTTTCTCAATTTTTCATCTCTACATAATCTTATAATTTCTTTAGCCATTTTTTCATAATTCATAACTGGTACAATAAAACCAGCTTGTCCGTAATTATCATTTAAGCCATACAAAAGTTCTTTACAACTTCCTACATCTGTAGCTACAAAAGGCTTTTTAAAACACATTCCTTCCAATATAGCCAACGGCTGCCCTTCACTTATGCTGCTTAACACTAAAATATCCATCTTTCCTACATACTCCTTAATATTTACTTTTCCTGTAAATATTATATCTTCCGCTCCAATTTCTTTTACAATACTCTTGCATTCTTCATAATATTCCTCATTCTCATCTGTTGGACCCATTATATAAAACTTAGCATTTTTCATCTCCTGCTTTACCAAATTGAAGCTGTAAATCATTGTTTTAATATCTTTTATAGGAACAACTCTAATTACTGCTCCTATATTTATATTGTTATCATTTTCATCTTTACATGGTACATCTTTAAAATTGTTCATATCTACACCATTAGGAATTATATCTATTTTATCTTTGCTACATCCTAATTCGATTTCCATCTCTTTATTTTTATTAAAAAGAGTGATTACTTTATCTGAATTATCATATGCACACTTAGACATATTATAAAAAAAATCAATCCACATATTCTTAAAATATCCCTTTACCCATTGAGATTTTATTATTTCTTCTTCTCTTTCTCTTGTATATATTCCATGTTCAGTTAAAATAAAAGGCTTATTATATATGTGCTTTGCTAAGCTTCCTGCTATACCTGCATATCCTGTAGATACACTATGATATATATCAGCTTCTGGAATAGGACTTTTTAATACCAAGAAAATTGGCAAAAGCATAGACCTTACCATCCAAAAATATTCTGTAAAAGGAATTAAATCGTACTTCTCAATATAAGCCTCTTCTATTATATCGAAAAAATCCCAACTCATAAAAAGCTCCATTACATTGTTTGTTTTTGCTTCTCTCATAAATGAAAATATATTATCCCAGCATATTTCATCTCCTGTTACAAATGCTTTTAAATCTTTTTTCACCTCTTCCTTAATTTTATATTTCTTTTTATATCGAGTTTTATATTTAAGAAAACTATCTAAAAATATCTCTTCCACCTTTATTACATTATCAGGTATTTCATACTTAAAATTACCTTTATTTTTTTCTTCTGCTCCTATAGCGTAAATTACAAATTCATGTTCATTCATATTTTTAATAAGCATCTGTATCCAGCTGGAAACCCCTCCAGTTACATATGGATAACTGCCTTCAGCTATTATACATATCTTCACATTCTTACTCCTTTTCTATATTGATTGAAGCATAAGCTTCCTTAAGGCAAATTAAATAAACACCTTCATCAATTTTATTAACATCGCAGCCTTTGCTTTTTAATATTTCTTTTTCACTTCTTAATATAAAATAAGTATTTTTTCTAAAGCTCTCACAATAAATCTCAATTATATCCTTATCATAAGCTATATAAGGGTCACACTGTAAATATTTTTTTACTTCTTCTCCACCAGTTGATGCATTCATACTTCTAAGCCATGAATATTTGTCTTTTACTTGTTTTAATAAAGAAGTAAATTCTTCATACAGTTTAGTCCATCCTTTTCCATTATTTCTGTCATAATCTAAAACATCGTCTGGATGTACAAAGTGAGAAAAAACCCCTAAGGAAGTTACCCCATTATATATGGACCACATTTCATCAGATTTTTTTTCATATCCTGAAGTGAATCTTGGCATTTCAATTATTCCATCTGCTGATATCTCAAATTCTTGACAGTAGCTGTCTCCATATGCATCACTCATATAAACAGAAGAAATTATTTTTATATTTGGCATAGCCTCTATTACAGCTTGTCTTCCTTCTGGGCTTAAAATATTTGATGGTGGTACATATACTCTGAAATTATATTTTGGATATACTTCTTTAGCATACCTCATAACCTCTTGTAATGATTTGATCATATCAACCTTATTGTCCCATGAATTATAGCCTAAATTTTGTTTTATATATCCCTTATATGCAAAAGATTGATGATTATATCCGTGAATACCTATTTCTCCTCCGTTTTTAAGTAATTCCCTTCCATATATTATTAAATCATTTCTATTATTAGTATCTTGTATCACAAAAGGAGATTTAACTTTATCATTGTATGTTTCAATAATAAGTCCAGTGTATTTTACATCATATTTAGCCGCTGCTGCTATCATATCGGCCCACCAGATTTCTCTATAAAACTTAGGTATATTTCTACCAAATTCTTTATATATATTAGGCTCTACTCCTTCTGGCACAGGAGCTGGAAAATCATCAATATATAAAAGCTTCATATTAATAACAGGATAAATAAACTCTTCCTTACTTAAACTCAAAATACCTGTAATTAATCCTCTATTTATCTTTTCATTTAACATTGTTCCATTAAAAAATATAATTTTCCCTTTGTCTAAATTCTTACTCCAAAGCAGTGGCAACTTATCATAAGATTCAATATATATTTTTGTGTCATCACTCAACTTTAAATCTAAAGATGAATTTTCAATGCTTGAATCATTTATTTCAAACTCTTTTGCTCCTACAAGTACATTAGATAAAAGTTTAATTCCATAACTATTAATTAAATCATTCAAACTGCTAATTCCAAGTTCCTTATAAAAACTTTTAAAGCTTTCATCTATAACTGGACGTTCCATAAACAGCAAGCTGCCTCCACCTCTTGAATATTCAATAAAATTATCAATATTTTTTAAATAATCCATTCTTTCAAAAGCAAAAATCACCCCATCATAGTTCAGATCATTATTTTCATATTCTTCAACACTTAATTCCGTATAATCCTTTTTCATATTCTCAATAACTTTTATAACATTATTTTTAATATAAATACTATTAGTATCTGTTTTATCATATATAACTAAGTATTTTTCTTTATTTACATTTATTTTAACACCTGTATTTTCTTCACTATTTAACATCTTATAATCATTAGTATTTCTTATGAATTTTATAAATATATCTGAGCGTAAGCATTGATAAAATACAGCTAAGAGAAAAACTAAACTAAGAGAAAAAAACATATTCTTCTTATACAACACTTTCACCTTCTATCCAAAATCTCAATAAATTCAGACCTTCATTGGATAATTTTATTTTTCTATTTTTTTTAATAAACTCTATTGTTTCTTTAAATCTCGTATAATTTTTTGTCATATAATACAACTTCATATACATCAAATAAGGCTGTTCTTTTTGTGAATGATATCTTACAAATTCATCACATAGTTTTTTAGCATTACTATAATTTTCAAATTCAAATTCACAATTTATTTTTTCTACAAAATACTGTTCATTAGAACTATCAATACTAAGAACTTTTTCTAGCATGCCAGAATAAATAAAAAGAATCCTTTTATACTCACTCTTATCTAAAAGCCCACTGAATAAATATCTTTTTAACACTTCAACATATTCCTTAAGCACTTCTAAATCATTTTTATTGTTTTGATATTCCGTCTCTATTCTACCTATATTTATTTGAAATTGTCGTTTTATTTCCATTATAGCGGCTGCTGCATAATGTGAAGTTTCGCTATCTTCATCTTCTATAGACTTCTTTAATATTTTTATGTGCTTTTCATAATTTCCTTTTAATATATCACTGATCAAACTTCGCTTTACTTTATTCTCATTAATAAGCAACGCTTCCTCTACAGATATAATATTAGCTTCTTTTTCAAAATTTACTTTTTCAAATATATTTTCATCATTTTCTTTGTTTTTCACATATCGTTCGTAACTATTTAATATATCTTGTGAATCATTAACACGTTTATATACTATATTTGATATCATAAAATAAAGCACTCCCACAATAGGTATCAATAAGACTAATATGAATCTTAGAACTGCCTTTGTCTTGTCTTTAGTAATAACGTAAAAGACTAATAGATATACAATGCTTAATAAAACATGAATTTGAATAAACTTATTCATATCTTATACTCTTTCTCTGTAAAAGCACATTCTTCTACAGCTGTATTATCACACTCTCCTGATATAATTTTAGCTAATATTCCTTTTTTCTTAAATCTATCTATTATAATGTTAATATCTAAACAGTTAGTGTTAATAAGTAAAATATAAATATATCCATCTTTTCCAACCCCTAAATAGTCTTCTTCCCTTATACCTTTAGATATCATTTTATCTATTTTTACATAATTATTTTCTTTATCTAATACTCTTATCAATATAGAGTTCATCCTAAATTTATCTTTCTTTTCTCTAATTTTTTCTATCACTTCATTAAATTCTTTTGTTTTTAGTATTGAAGTATCTTTAACATATCTTTTATCATTAATTGATTGTTCATATTTATAAGCCTTAAGTAACGCTCCTGATATCAAATTAACTAATGTTTTAAATAGATTTTCATAATATAAAGTTAAGTTTTCAAAACTCACTTCATGAATAATAATCACACCTATTACTTTATTTGTATCATTATCAACTATGGGCGCTATCATCATTGGAATATTTTCATCTAATTTTCTATTTATAAAAATTTTCTGCTTATCTATAACCTCTGAAAATTCTATATAATCTTTAATTTTCATTGAAACAGGAATATCAAACTCAGTTACATTAGACTTTGCTTTTAGCCTTAAATATTTTTCACTTCTATTTATAGAGTATACTGATACTTTAGTTGTTTTCATTATTTCTTCTATAACACCTATAGATGAATTATATACACTTTCTTTTTCTAAACTATCTAATTTTTTTACTATGTTATATATTTTCCCAAAACTATCTTCAGAATCTATTATCTGACTTTCTAATTCTTCTTTTACTATTCTAGTTTCATTATATATTTGTTTAAGAAAATCATATTTTTGTGTTAGAGACGATATATTAAGCTTATGAGAATATATTTCTAGATTCTTCTTATCAATTGAATAACCTGCTATAACACCTACTAACAAATACATTGACACATGTATTAAATGTTTAGGCTCGTACAAGAAAACAATTAAATCCCCTCCTGAATTCAAAAATACAGTTATATAAATTATTAAAGAATATACAGTTGCGTAAATCCCATGTTTTCTTCCATATAACAATCCCATTATTCCAATATAAATTAAATTGTAGTCTATAGGGTCATGAAGGATATTTTCATTAAAAAAACTCAACTTTAAGTTCACATGCAACATTATTAAAAACAATATTATATTTTCTATATAAGAACTATGTTCTTTATACAAATTTACAAGCTTAAACCTAAAGTTTTTTTCAGGCTTTGAAATTTTATCTTTTTCACTATTTTCCAAATACCAATTATAAGTATTTTTTATTCCGTCTTCAAAACAGTACTTAGTATTCCAGTTTAATTCAGATTTTATTTTTGTATTATCTAACCTAGATCTTAATATATCTCCTTTTTTTCTTTCTTTATATATAACTTTATTTATTTTGGTTATTTTTGATAAAACATCTACCAATTGATTTAAGGATACTTCTGTATTAGTAGAAAGATTCATTACTCCTGAACATTTATCACACATTGATGCTTTATATATTCCATCTACTAAATCTTCTACATATATAAAATCTCTAGTTTGTTTTCCATTTCCAAATATAACTAAATTTTCTCCTCTTATTGCTTTCTTTAGAAATATTGAAATGACTCCAGCTTCTCCTGAAACTCCTTGTCTTGGTCCATATACATTTGAAAACCTAAAAACCAAAGTATTTAATCCATATATTTCTTTCCATTTTTTACAATAAAATTCTCCAACACTTTTACTCATACCATATGGTGCTATGGGATTACTCAAAGTTTCTTCAGTAACTGGTACTTTTTCTGTATTACCATAAACAGCTGCTGAAGATGCGAAAATAAACTTGTTAACTCCGTATTTTGAGGATAAATCTAACATATTAGTAAGACCTAAAAGGTTTGATTTTGTATCTAGATAAGGATGTTCCAAAGAAGTTTTAATATCTACCTGCGCTGAAAGGTGAATAACAATATCAAATTTATTTGCTCTAAATATTTCTTCACACTTTTTATCTGCTATATTGAAATTATAAAACTTATGTTTTACTTTTATATTTTCTAAATTTCCCGTAGAAAGATTATCTATTATATAAATTTTATGACCTTCTTTATAAAACCTTTCTACCACATGGGAACCAATAAATCCACATCCCCCTGTTATAAGTACCTTCATTTTAAACCTCCCATTTTTAATTAATATATTCATTATTATCAACTTTGAAAGGTATTTTTCTAACATAAAGCCCATTTATTATTGCTCAGTAACATACCAATTACATTATATATTTTTAAATAATTATTATCAATTGATATTTATTGTTGTTTTGGATACTTCTTCATATTCGATAAAATTTTACACAAAACTTAAATATCCTAATAATTTAAGTTTAGCTTTATAATATTAAAACATCGATGGTTCTCTAATATGCATCTTCATTCGCCAATTTTATCAATCTTATATATAATTAATTTCTTTTAAAATTACAAAATTTCTTAATTATAATTCAAAAATATGTTATAATAAAAAGCATATACTACCAAAATGCATTTTTTCAAAAAATGTAAGAAAACTTTAGAAACAACGAACATCGAAATTTACATGTAGCTACGTAATCTTAAAATTATGTGATTTTCTCAAAGGCTAATTATTGAAAGGTGGTATAGCTTTTATGAAATTTAAACTTAGATTGGTTATAATGGTATTTCTAATTATTTTTACACTTTATCCCCTAACCACATACTCAGCTAAAAATTACTCTTTTGGTATTTTTACATCTTCTGATTCCTGTGATTTAAATAAATTCTTAAAATACAAAGAAATAGTAGTGGATGCCACTATATTTTCAAAAGAAGATATTGATTATCTTCATGAAAATGGAGTAAAAGTATTCAGTTATATAAACATTGGATCTTTGGAAAAATTCCGACCTTATTATGAAGATTTTGCTAGTATTACCTTATCTAATTATGAAAACTGGTCTAACGAAAGATGGATTGATGTTTCAAATCCTAAATGGCAAAATTACGTTGTAAACACTCTATCAAAAGATTTATTTTCTAAAGGAATTGATGGGCTATTTATAGATAACATAGATATATATACTATATATAAAAAAGATAAAATATTCAATGGAATACATTGTATATTGAAAACCTTAAACGACAAATATAAAAAACCAATAATTATAAACAACGGTTATGATTTTATACAGAAGGCTTTATCCCTAAAGCTTAACCTAACAGACTTGTTTTATGGATTGAATAAAGAAGAAGTTTTTACTATTATAGAAAATTATGAAAATGACATATTTAGAACCAATATTCTTGAAGAAAGAAACTTTGTATTATCCTATCTAAATACTCTCAGTAAAAAAGGAATAAATATATATATTATAGAATACTCAAAAAACAAAAATCTAAATAAAAAAATGATTAAATACTATAATAAAAAAAATTATAAATTCTTTATATCTTCTACAGTTAATTTATAATTGAGGAAATTCCATAATTAAGAATTATGGAATTTCGTCAATTGTTACTTTATCTTAAATGCATATGTGGTTTTAGCTATATATTTTTCTCCTGGATTTAAAATATAGTCTGGGAAATTTGGATTGTTAACAGCATCAGGATACCATTGAGTTTCAATACAAACACCTAAATGATCACCAGAAGTTGTTCCCCCTCTTAATATCATATCTTTTCTAATAGAATTAGCTGTAAATAAAACTACTACTGGCTGATTTGTTGAAACTTCTAATTGCCTTCCACTGTTCTCATCTTCAAGTATAACTTGAGACTCATTAGCTTGATTTAGTATAAATGGATGATCATAACCATTACCATACTTTATCTGTTCATGCTCCACAAAAATATCCTTTTTTATTTTTTTTCCACCCCTAAAATCAAAAGGAGTATTATCTACACTTGAAGCTACTTTTGGAACACCTTCTGAATCAATAAGTATATATTCGTCTGCATTTATATTTAAATCATGATTAAGAATTTTTTCTTTACAATTACCTGATAAATTAAAATAACTGTGGTTAGTTAAAGTAATAATAGTCTTTTTATCAGTTTCTGCTTCATATGAGATTTCTAGAACATTACTATTATCAAATTTGTATACAGTCTTTACATTTAAATTTCCTGGGAAACCTTGTTCTCCATCAACACTTAAATAACTCAGTTCTAAAGCAGCATAGTCTTCGTGAATAATTTTTTTTACATTCCAAATTTGATTATTGAACCCCAAATGTCCCCCATGAAGATTAGCATTGAAGTTATTTGCCTGAAGTTTGTACTCAACATCATCAATAGAAAATGAAGCATTAGAAATTCTTCCTGCTGTTCTTCCTATAATTGCACCAAAGCAAGGAGATTTTTCTTCATAATCCTCAATATTATTTAGTCCTAATACAATATTTTCTATATTACCACATTTATCAGGCACACAAATTTCCGTTATAATTCCTCCATAGTTTAATACTTTAATAAATGATGAACCTTCGTTTATTAGAGTATATTCGTATACATCTTTATTATCTTTTGTTTTACCGAAATAATTTTTTAGTATTTTCATACTATATCACTCCCTTTAAGCTTCCAATTCAACTTTCACCACATACTTATCAGAAACAATAGGTTTATTTTTGCCATTAAAAATAACCTTTGATGATTTTGCTGTACTTGAAGCATCTACAGCTTCTTGTTTGCAGTTTCTTCTTTTGCAACTGCAGCACCTATTAATGATGCAGATAACATAATAACTTGTCCAATTTTAAAACGTGCTGGATGAAAGCATCAGGCAAACGTTTGCATAACTAGTATAATTTTAAGCTGATAATCATTCAGCTCAGTAATAAAATATTACGTGTTACTTACCATCATTATAAATTAATGTCATTTTACAACAATAAAGTAAATTATATATTATTAAATTTAGTATAAAATACTAACTATAGTTGTGTCAAGATTTTTTATAAAATGTTATACTTAAATTAAAAAACAAATAAAAAATATTTAGACTTAAAACTTAACAATAGAGGTGTAAGGATGGATAATTCAAAATTAATTCAAGTTTACAAAAAAGCTTTAAAACTTGGAAAATTAAGCTATTCAAAAGAAAAAACTACTGGACAAAATGGATATTTGCCTGCTTTAGAAGCATTTGTTGACAATTCTTCTATTATATCTGAATCTTACATTGGTCTTATTGAAATCCCATTAAAAAAAATTAAGGGAACCTATACTTTTTCACGGGCAAAAACATTCGCAAAAAATTTCATGCCTTTATTAAACGTAGAAACAGAGTTTGGAAACAAATGGTTAAATCTATATAACAGCCATGAAAAAGAAGGAATACGTGATCCTATAAAAGTTTATGAATATCTAAATTGGTTTTATGTTGTGGAAGGCAATAAAAGAGTAAGTGTTTTAAAATATATGGATGCTTATTCTATTTCTGCATACGTTACTAGGCTGATTCCTAAATATGATGAGAACAATCCATTAATTCGTACTTATTACAAGTTTATAGAATTTAATAAAAAAACTGGGCTAAATTGGATTTGGATGTCTGATGAAAAGAATTTTGATGAATTACAAGTATACTTAAATAACTACAATCCAAAACTTAAAATATATGAAGATAAATATACTCATTTTCAAAGCTATGTTTTTAATGCATTTAGAGAAACTTATATTAAAGCTGGTGGAAAAGAACTTGATATAACAACTGGTGATGCGTTTTTACAATATATAAAAATATATGGTATCCCTAATAAATTTGATTTATCTGATAACCTAAATTTAATTAAAAACTTTATTATAGAATTAAAAGCTAAAACAAATAATGAGCCTATACAAATTCATTCTGACTTGATACAAAAACCAAAGAAAAACATAATTACTTCCTTAGCCACCCTTGTAACTAATAAAAAGAAACTTAAAGCAGCTTTTGTATATAAAAAATCAATTCAAAATTGTGGATGGACTTATGCCCATGAACGTGGAAGACTTCATATTGAAAAAGTATTAGGCGACAGACTAAGTACAACTTATATTGAAAATGTTCCTGAAAATATGGATGCATATAATCATATAAAATCCTTAGCTGAAGAAGGACACGACATTATATTTACAACTGATCCTATATTTAAAAAAGCTACCCTTAAAGCTGCTTTGAATTATCCAGATATAAAATTTTTAAACTGCTCAGATTCACATCCATTTCAACATGTAATGATGTACTACGGAAAGCTTTATGAACCTAAATTTCTGATTGGTATTCTTGCAGGAGTACTTACAAAAACAAATGTAATTGGATATTCAGCCTCATATCCTTTAAGAGAAATAATAACTGAAATCAATGCATTTGCATTAGGTGCACAAATGGTAAATCCTAGAGCAAAAATAAAAGTACTATGGACATATAAAGAAAATGAACCTAAAGATTTAAAATGTATTAACCAAAAATTAAGTAAAGCAAATGTTGATATTATATTTTACCACGATTTGCCCGCTCCAGAATCCCATGCATTTCAATATGGATTATGTTCAATAAATCTTGGAGCAGAAACACATGAAAATTTTTTATTTTCACATTTTGCAAATTTATTACTAGATTTTGGAACATTCTATGAAAAGTTTTTGAAACTTATACTTAATGGTGAAAATAAAACTGTATTTGATATTTGGAATTCTAATTCACAATTAATTAATTATTGGCTTGGAATGGATTCAGAAATTGTAGATATTGTTTACTCCAACAGGTACGTTCCTAAAAAAACTCAAATGCTTATTGAAGCTTTCAAAAAGATGATAGTTCAAAAGCAATTTCATCCTTTTACAGGACCAATTTATGATCAAAATGATAATTTGAGAATAAAGGATGGTGAAATAGCTAACTATCAGCAACTTATTTCTATGAACTGGTTTGTAGATGGCATAGACGGAGAAATTCCTGAAATATATAATTACGAAGAAGATGATTTTAAAAATAGATCCTTTATATTGAAAGATTAAAGCTCTGCGAAATTACGTAGAGCCTTTTAATATTCAAAAATATAATAATTATATGCATTAATAATAGTACTTGAGTTGTATTGGATAATCCTATTCTGGTTGCCATAATTCAAATGTTGATGTCCATGAATATAATATTTAGGCTTATATTTATCAAGAAGTATATTAAAAGCTTCAAAGCCCCTATGACAAAAATCTTCTCCATCTCCAAGTCCTCTAGCTGGAGAATGAGTAACCAAAATATCAAACCCCCTATTTTTCACAATTTTAAACTTAGTTTTAAATACTTTGTTTTTAATTTGTCTTTCAGTATATTGAAAAGCTCCACCACAATAACTTTTGCTTCCACCTAAACCTAAAATCCGAATGTTTTTATATGTAACTAATTTGTTATCTATATTAACACATCCTTCTGGAGGTCTTTTCAAATAATTTTCATCATGATTTCCTGGAACATAAAACAAAGGTGCCTTAATCATTGTTACCAAAAAAGATAAATATGAAGCTTTCAAATCACCACTTGAAATAATCAAATCTATATCTTTAAAACGTTCTGCATCAAAGTGATCCCATATATATCTTGATTCCTTGTCACTTACAGCTAATATTTTCATCTACAGGTATATTCTCCTTTTTATCCATGTCTACAGTCATCTTTTCTTCTTTCTTATAATTTAAAAGCTTTTTTATAACAACAAACTTATCCTTATTTTCTTTTATTTTTGTCTCTCCACCTACAACACATAGATAATCCTGCTTCAATAAAGCCTCTATAACAGGTGCAAAATTTCTTATATCTTCTGCTGTAGTTGATATAATTTCTTCTCTTTCTTTTTGTATATCTGCTTGTTTAGTTTTACTTAGATAAAGCTCATCAGCTAACATACCATTAGCAGCAGGTCCCATAATATTACTCAACATATTTTCTGAACTGTCTATTTTTCCAATAGTTCCTATTATATAGTTAGTCATCTCTTTTTCATCTGCATCAAAGTTTTTAAGATATTCTGGAATATTATCAATAGTATCTATAGTTTTCTTTAAGTTTGGATCTCTATATGATGAAAACATTACAATTGAGTTATTTATCCCCATATTAGTACCATAAGCTCCACCTTTTATTCTTATATTACTCCATAAATAACCACTTTTCAATATATTAGAAAGCACTGCAAGCTTTCCATTTGCTTCATAACCTGCTTTTTTCAAATCTCCACCTTTGACTACATATTGAACCTTTGAAGAGGTCATTATTCCTTCATTTATTTTGGAACTATCAAAAATATATTTATAGCTTGAAAGCTTTTCATTTCTTAAATCACCTGAAAAATTTTTAAATCTGTCACTAAAATTTTTATAATTTTGATTTTCTCCAGTATAACTTACTATCATATCCTGTTTGTTGAATATTAGATTTCTAACTTCTTCTAAATTCTTTACTATTTCATCACTTTTACTATCAAATTTTTCATCTAGATTATATAAAAATCCATAAAAGCTTTCATTTTGATAATTGTTATATTTACCCGCTTGCGACATATAAGATAGCACTTTTTGTGCTGCCATATTGGCCCCAATTGACATCAATTCCATTTCTTTTTCCATTTTCATATTATTTATTATTTCTTTTAATCTTACCTTATCATTTAATTTACTCTTATACATAATTTCCTGTAAAAGTTGAAAATTCTTAGGTACTTTTTCACTTAATGATAGTATATTCACCATCATTTTAGGATAATATGTGTTATTATCTCTATGCTTTACAAAAGAACAATTATTAAAGGAAATTCCACCTGAATTAGTTAATATCTCCTCTGTTAAATCTTCTTTAGTGTAATTTTGAGTATCTATATTTTCTAAAACTTGTTCTAGCAAGTACATATAACCTAGTTTTTCTTGTGGTACTTTAGTAGTATCAAAATACATACTTATATAATCTACTCCATTAGTAAATATAGGATGATAAAGAATTTTAACACCATTTTCACTTTTTTCTATTGTGGTATATTCTTTAGCCTTTTTATTTATATCTTCACGAGTAAGACTTGGAAGTGTATTTAAAGTTTCCTTTGTATTTGGAGTTTCCTGCCACGCTTTAAGCTCTTTAGTGCGCTTTATGAGATTAGTTATATCTTCTTTTGAAAGAGAATCTTTAATATTTGCTAATTTTAATTTTAACTCTGATTCTTTCTTTTCTTCAAGCCCAGATATAGGTTTTAAAATCACTAATGAACAGTGTTTATTATCCAACAAATACTTCTGTATTAAATTTTCTAAATATCCTTTTTGTATCTTATTTTTAATATTGCTTATATCTGAATTAATATTTAAATATAAAGTTGGATCTCCATCGTATAACCAGCTTCTCATTATTAAATTATTATACATAAGTGCAAAATTACCTTTTACAGTACGGTTAGAAAGTTCATAAACATTAAGTACAGCATTTAATAAATCTTCATCAAAACCATTTTTCACTATATCCTGAAGTGCTTCATCAATTACCTTTTGAAACTTTTCTTTTTGATTTTTATTTATATTTTCTGCAGTTATACTAAAGACTGGTTGAAAATACTCTATATCAAATTGTGCTTTTATATTTTCACCAAATCCATTTTTCTTCAATGCCTTTGAAATAGGCGACGATGGCATTCCTGTAAGTAAACTTCTAAGCAATGAAAATCCTAGTACCGTATCTTTGTTTGTAACTCTATCAACTACATAGTTTGAAGTTAAATAAGTTTTATTTTTAAGTGGTGTTCCTTTAGCTACTGAATATTCAACAACCTTTGTTTTTCTTTCATTAAATGGCTTTTGAAACTGTATTTTAGTATCCACTTCTTTTTTATCAAAACTATTTAAATATTTTTCTTCTATAAATTTTAATGTTTTCTTAATATCTAAATTACCCGATAAATAAAAATAACTATTTGAAGGAGTATAGTATTTATTATACGTTTTTACAAAATCTTCATAATCTAAATTTGGAATATCATCTGGGTATCCACCAGATTCATATTTATATGAAGTGTCTGGAAAAAGCGACTGCGCAATAGCTTTATTTAATATCCGTTCAGGTGATGAATAGTTTCCCTTCATTTCATTGTAAACTATACCATTATACTTTAATTCTTCATCTGGAGAATTAAGTTCATATCTCCATCCTTCTTCTTGAAAGATCCTTTTATCTTTAACCATATTAGGATAAAAAACAGCATCTAAATATATACTCATTAAATTATAAAAATCTTTATTATTCTTACTTGATACTGGATACATAGTACTGTCACTTGCTGTCATAGCATTTAAAAAAGTATTCAATGATTGTTTGCTCATTTCTATAAACGGATCCTTAACAGGATAGTTTTTAGACCCCTGAAGTACTGAATGTTCTATAATATGATTTATTCCTGTATTATCCTTAGCTGGAGTACGAAATGTTACAGAAAACATTTTATCATCATTATTATTATCTAAAAACATAAGATGTGCTCCACTTTTTATATGCTCATACTGATATGCATTACATTTCAAATCCTTAATCCATTTTTTAGATACTAATTTAAATCCACCTAAAGCATCCTGTTTTGTTGCTACATATGCAACTTTAGGATTTAACTCTAAAGCTTTAACTTTATTAACTTTCTCAAATACTAGTGTTTGAGAAGTCATAACTGCAGCTAAAGTTAAAACTAATATGGATTTTAATTTCTTATTCATTGCTAAATCTCCTCTTTTTTTATATTTAAATTCTAATTTTATTACGTATTAAAATAACATATAACTTTGTAATCTAACTAACTTGTTGGTTCATCTATTAATACTATAAGCGTATCTTGTTAACACTATTTGCTTTATTTAATTAAAATTTTAACCTTATCAATTCTCTTTTGTTTTACTTTGTCTATCTTTAAAATTAAATTATCATATTCGATAGATTCATCATCTCTTGCTTTAGGAATATAGCCAAGAAAATCTATAATAAACCCTCCTATAGTATCAAATCCATAAGAAGGTATGTTCGTGTGTAATGTTTTGTTTATTTCATCTATAGGGGTAAATCCATCAACTATATAACTTTTATCATCCAACTTACTAATAAGTTCATTTTTTTCTTCATGCTCATCAAATATATTTCCCATTACCTCTTCTACTAAATCTTCTATAGTAACAATTCCAGTAAAAGTTCCATATTCATCAATCAATAAAGCTATATGATTTTTGTTGTTTTGTAATTCTTTAAATAATTCATCTATATTCTTTGTCTCTGGTACAAAGTATGCAGGTTTTAATAGATTTTTAATAGTATCATGATTAATTTCACCTTTATTAGATTCAATAAATAAATCTTTCATGTATATAATACCGATTATGTTATCAATATTCCCCTCATATACTGGAATTCTTGAATATTTTTCTTCCAAAATTCTAGCTAATAATTTATCAGCAGATAGATTTATATCCAACATGAATACATTAAATCTTGGAGTCATAATCTCTTTCGCTAATGTATTATCAAATTCAAATATTCCATCTATCATGTATTTTTCTATATCATTGATTACTCCATGTTCTTCTCCAGTACTTATCATCATACGAATTTCTTCTCTAGAAACCTTCTCATTAATATCATTAGTACTAACACCTGAAATTTTCACAAGTAAATTGGTTGAAAAAGTTAAAATTTTTACAAATGGAGTAGTAACTTTTGAAATTATTAAAATTGGCTTTACTGCAAACATAGCAATTTTTTGTGCATTTTGTAATGCCATCCTTTTAGGATATAACTCACCAAGTACTAAGGTAATATAGGCTAAAATTATTGTAACTGTTATAAGTGCAATTTGATTACTACCCGGAATATTCATCGACGCTAAAACACCTGCTAATGGTTGTGAGAGATTAGTTGCTGCAGAGGCACTTGCAAAAAAACCGCCTAATGTAATTCCAACCTGAATTGTTGCTAAAAATTTACTTGGCTCCTTAGTTAATTTCAATAAAAGTTTTGCTTTTTCATCTCCTTCTTTAGCAAGAAATGAAACTTTTGATTTATTTAAGGATATAATAGCCATCTCTGATGCTGCAAAAAATGCATTCAATAGAATTAAAACTAAAATTAAAAGTATCTTAAACAATATGTTTTTCTCCACAACCATTAAATAAATTCCTCCCTCGTATTTTTATCCCATATGGGTATTATATCTCTTGATATAAAATGTATTCAGACATACTAAAAGATATCTCAAAGCCAGTATAATCTAGCTCTAGGGTATCTTAAGTTGAAAATACATTTTAAAGGAAATCCTAATTTTTAATAATCAATCTATCTCTTTTTATCTAATTAACTAATGAAATTTATCATTTATTTCTAATTTTGAATTTATGTTAAAGTTAAGGATATATTTTCCGATAATCAATAATGAGGAAATTAGAAAGGATGATATTATGAAAAAGATTACTTCTATGTTAAAGCATACATTCTGTACATTGCTGTCATGTTTGCTTGTTTTTACTGGGGTCAGTGTAGCACAAGCCGCATTATCTCCTGCAGTTATTGCTAAAGCTGCAACTACTACTGATAATGCGTTTGTTTATTATGTATCAAATGGATCTTTATACCGTGTAATGAGCGACGGTACAAAAGAACAAAGGCTAGTTAACTCTTTTGAAGGATCCAGACTTACACCAGCTGGAAAATACTTATACTATATGTATAGCGAAAATTCCACAACATTACTGCGTACTCCTGTAGATGGTTCAGCACTTCTACCATCACGTTTTGAATCTGATGTAGTATACTACACAGTCGATGGTGATTTTATTTATTACATGAACACTAAAGGTGCTATTTATCGTGCTTCTGTAAATGCTAAAAAGGCTTCTGAAGCCAAGCTAGTAACAGATATGGCTGATATAACCCATCCTGGATTTACTGTTATTAATGGACGAATATATTATAATGGCCGTAAAAGTGGACGTACAACTTGGTTAGCTTCAAAAGCAACTAATGGAAGTGGACAAGTCCAATGGCTTGCAGCAGGCGCTATTCCTTCTCCATGGTTTGTACGTACCGATAACACATCAATTTATATAATAGTAAACACTAAACCTGAAGAAACTCAGTATTCACTAAATTGTATGGTACTTT
Organism: Clostridium aestuarii; assembly: GCF_026735135.1. Classification (GTDB taxonomy): domain Bacteria; phylum Bacillota; class Clostridia; order Clostridiales; family Clostridiaceae; genus Clostridium_H; species Clostridium_H aestuarii. The sequence goes on from NZ_JAPQER010000001.1 coordinate 245,268, forward strand.
ATTCAATACCTAAAAAAGGTGGAGCTGCAAAAGCAATTAATCTAAAAACTCCACTTGACACAAACTCTATATATTCTGGTTCATGGACTAATGGATATTATCTATTTAACAAGGATATATCACTTGGTTCAGAGGGTAGATATGACTATACAACTAGTAAAGGCTGTATTATTGATATGAAAGGCAATATAATTCAAATACATGATACAGGTATCTATGAAATTGCCAATATTGCTCCTAACAAATTTGCTTTTATAGATGCATACGGTAACGCTTTTGTTAGTACACTAAACAACAATAAAGTTGTAGATACAAAACAACTTTCCATAAATTATGCAGGTTATGTACGTAATCTTATGACTGATGGTAAAGTAAGAGCAACTATGCTTTTCGCACAAAGCGGAGCATATATGTTACAATCAGATCTATCACTGAAAAAAATGGTTGGTATTGAATGGGATCTATGCATGTATAAAGACGATGTGTCTGGATTTTTCTATATCAATGCTGGTGATAATTGTAGATTATATCATATAAAAGACGATGGTAAGACAAGCAAAAAACTAACTGATAAGACAGTTAAAAGAATCGTATTAATCTCAAAAAATTAATATTTTATCATAACTATTAATTTAAATATGAAAAGCCTTATAGTAGTTACAAATTAACTACTATAAGGCTTTTTCATTATTTGAAACTAATATTTACTTTATCTCAGCTTTTGCATTTTTATCAAATGGATTAGTTCTAACTGCTAAAGAAAAAAGATATGGGTAATCATTTTGTAAATGCTCAACATAATTAATCCATTCTAATATCAATATTTTATATACTCTTGATACATCTCCACCGATATGTTCCAAATCATCTTTAGATAAAGAATCAACCTCTTGTCTATTAGCTAATTCTTCAGTTAAGTGAAAAATTGCCCATAAAAGGTCTGTAAAAGATTGATGCTCCAATAAATTTGGATTTTGAAGTAAAGTAAGCATAAAGCTTCTTTTATTCATTAAAAATTCTTTTAAAACTTTAACATCTTTACTTTCAAATTTTAATTCAAAATTCTTATTACTTATATTACTCTTTAAGTTTTTAAAATCTTTTTTTGTCCATTTATCTGATATTCTAAAATCTTGTTCCTTTTTATCTATATCTACTTGAAATTTAGTAACTTTTTTAAGCAGTTCAGTACCTACTTCACTAAAAAAAGTACCTATAACCATATTAAGCTTGTTCAACCTCTCCTTCTTCTGTCTGTTGCTTAATAATTTATTAAGCACAAAAGTTACTAGTAAAGTTGAAATTGGTAAAAAACCCAGTTGCGCAATTAATATCCTAAAAATATACTTATAATCATTAAATATTAAATAATGACCAAAATAAATTATACAAGATAATGAAATAAATAATGCTATCAATTTTGTTTTCCAATTGATTCTTCTCATTCGTCTCCTCCTAAATTGTTAATATATACTATATAATAACCTAATAATTACTTATCGTCTATTATATAACGAATCAGGATAATTGCAAGTTTATAATTCAGAAAATGGAACTTGCATATAGCTATATAATTTGGTAATTATATAATTTTTCTAAATAGTTTAATGTAAGATTAATCTAAAACATAATTTTTTTAAAATTTTCATAACAATAATAGGATATACTAAATATAATAAAGCAAAATCAAATGCATACTTTATCTTATTTAACCATCTCACAAAATTAAAATGGGAGGGAAAATGTTATGAAAAGTATCACATATGGTGAAGTCTCTTTTAGCGGAATGTGTAAATTAATTAAAAACTATATTTCAAAAAACAAGACACAAGAATACAAAATAACTGTGGGTACGGATTCTCAAAATTATGATATAACTAAGGTTGTAATTGTAGTAGCAATTTGGATAGTCGGAAAAGGTGGAATATTTTTTTACGATATAAAAAAAGTAAATAAAATTATAAACATACGACAAAAACTGTTTTATGAAACCAGTTTAAGTATAGAAATGGCTACAAAGCTCTCTTCATATTTTAATAAAGATAATAAAAAATATGACATAAGTATTCATGTTGATGCTGGTAACAATGGAGCTTCTTCATCAGTAATACCTGAAATAGTAGGTTGGGTTAAAGGCTGTGGTTTTAACTGTAATACTAAACCTGATTCATATGCAGCTTCATCAATTGCAAATAGATACTCAAAATAAGAAAAGTGCGTCGCACTTTTCTTAAACTGGAAATCAAATTTATTTATAATTTTTCTATTTGTATAAAAATAATAGCAGCCAGTTTATATAAAATCTATAAACTGACTGCTAAGCAAACCCTAATTCATTTTTAAATTGACTCTTTGTTTCCTTATACACAAGACTTTCCTTCCTAATTACCTCTGTTACAATTACATAAACTTTAATTGATGTTTCGGTAAATCTAAAATTTTAATTTTTAAAACATTTTTACACTTTAATTCTTAACTTTTTTAATTCTTTGACTCTAATTCTTGGTTCTTGGTTCTTGGTTCTTGGTTCTTGGTTCTTGGTTCTTGGTTCTTGGTTCTTGGTTCTTTAACTTTTAACTTTTAATTCTTAATTCTTAATTCTTAATTCTTAATTCTTTGACTCTTTGACTCTTTGACTCTTTGACTCTTTGACTCTTTGACTCTTTGACTCTTTGACTCTTTGACTCTTTGACTCTTTGACTCTTTGACTCTTGATTCTTGATTCTTTGACTCTTGATTCTTTGACTCTTGATTCTTTGACTCTTGATTCTTTGACTCTTGATTCTTTGACTCTTGATTCTTTGACTCTTGATTCTTTGATTCTTTGACTCTTTGACTCTTTGACTCTTTGACTCTTGACTCTTGATTCTTTGATTCTTTGATTCTTTGATTCTTTGATTCTTTGATTCTTTGATTCTTTGATTCTTTGATTCTTTGATTCTTTGATTCTTTGATTCTTAACCCTTGATTCTTGATTCTTGATTCTTGGTTCAATAAATTAGGGTTTGCAAGAAGAGTTTTTGTTCTTCTTGTTTATATTATATCATAGCTTAATAAAAATTAAAAGGTTATTTTCTGAATTTTCAATATTTTTTGTACTTTTAATAATTAGCCTGCTCCTTTACTAAGGGGCAGGCTGTTTTTGAATATATAATATATCTATTATTACCTAGATTTTAATTTATACTTACTTCATCATCTACAACTTGCCTAGCCATTCCGTCTTTTTTTATTTTATACAAACGTCCTTCATCCGATAAATTTGAATAATAAATCCACTCTTCTTTTATTTCAATATTTTTAATAGAATCATCACATATTTTTTGATTATTAGTACCATCAGTTTTAACTTTATAAATTTTATTATTGTCTTTTAAATTACCATAATAAAACCAGCCATCAGTTACACAGTAATAATTCATATCTCTAACAAATTTAAATTTATCATTATTGCATGTTGGCATTGTTATTCTTTTATAATTTCTGTTACCTCCAAACCAAACTTTATAAGGAGAATTTTGTCTTCTATCTTCATCTGTAAAATTAAAATACCTTAATTGAGTTCCTTTATTTGAATCAGCCTCCCATGTTGCATCTAATTGATAATATACACCTTCTATTTTCACCATATTCCATATATGCGCAATTTCATCTGAATCAACAGTATGACATTCTATCCCAGCCTTATTTAATAAATATTTCATGGCATTTGTATAACCTAAGCATATGGCTTTTCCTTTAACAATAGCACTATATGCATTAACCTCATCTATAGAACCACCATTATTATCATAGTTATACGAAACATTTTTAGTTATATATCTATATATAGCTAATTCTTTTTCTAATTCTGAAAAATCTGGTTTGATAATTTCATTTAAAATATAATCTATTTTTTCATTAAAGTTTTTTTTCATTTCTTTAATCTTTGATTTATCATATGTGTAAGTTATTTTGAATTTCTTTTTATCATTACTTAGCTGAAAGTTTTTTATATAAAAAAGTTCATAATTAACACGATACCAAATAGCCTTTGTTAAATTTTTTAATTCATTATCATCTATAGTAAAATTTGAAACATCTACTTCATCTTTTAATTCGTCAATAGAATCATATAACACTTTGTATAATTCTATATTATTAGGATTGGCATATTCTTTAATATCTTTATCAATTTGGTATTTATCATATTTCACCAAGTTTTCAGAGCGTTTATCTGTATTCTTTAATAAGCTACTCAAATTATCTTCAATTTTATTTTCAGTACCATTGGAACTTTGTTTATTACTGTTAATATTTTTGTGTTGCTGATTTAGTAAGGAATAAATTGCAGATACAGAAATTGTTATTACCAATACAATAATTAAGCTTACTTTAATACCTTTATTTTTCATTAAATTTTCTCCTTTGTATAATATGTTTTAGTACGTAAAGAACTAGTATAAAAAATATAAACTTATCTATAAAAAAATTTATATTTTTCATTTAAACTTTTTAATTATTCTATTTTCTCCACGAACAACTTATATTCCTGATTATACTATTAATATTTTTTTATAAGTAACAAAATAGTTAAAATTATTTACAGAATAGTTGCAAAAACAACATAATTAGAATAAAAAATTACTAAGAATTTTAATTCCTAAATTTGTAATTTACGTATTTTTATTCATAAAAACAAAAACTATCAAAATGTATTATTACACCTTGATAGTTTTACATATTACTACTTAAGCAAAATTTTTCTCTAACATATTAAACATATCTTGCTTTTCTTTAGTAAATCTATTGTATACACTTCTTTTTACTTGTTCAGAACTACTTCTAAAGTAAATATTAACCTTCTTACGTTCATTGTATAAATCATTTATAATATTACGATCATTATTATTTAAATTTAACTTTGAAAATATAGATAATGTTCCTCCTACCCCGTGCTGAACTACAGTTGACCACAAGCTTTCTTTCAAAGCATTACTTCTTTTATTTACATCAAATCCAAATTTGGATTTTAAATCTAGTGCAGCTTTATCATAATAATATTTTTTTACATAATCTTGCTGAACCTTTATAAATTTATCCCTATTAGCCAAAGCTATATTTCTCCATGCAGAATCAAAGTTTTTTCCAAAATTACTGCCATCTCTATTCTTTGCCTCTGAAAGTTTCGAATAAAACTCACTATAATTTCCTTTAAGCCAACTTACAAAAGAATTTAACGAACCTGTTTTTGATGAAAATTGCCATGCACCATAGGACTTTCCACCATAATCACCTGGATTATTGCTTATTAATCCAGGATTCAAATTTGATTCATACTTAGACGCTTTTAATCCTAATCTACTTAATTTGTTATTTACTCCATTACTGTAAATATTTAAAGATTCCTGAGAATAACTAGTTCTTCTCATAGCTGAATTAAAATTCCTTAAAGTTGCAAGAGATGTATCTGCACCAATAGAATTGTCCTCTGTTAAAGCAGTTGATAAAAACTCTGCCATCATTGAACCATTTGTGCTTTCCATCATTTGGTTTAACATTGTTTCAAAAGCCAAATTCTGCATTTGTTTATTTAAGTTTTTTGTATCATTTTCTACATTTATATTATTATCAATATTATTTTTCATTTGTGACATATAATTTTTCAAGTATATATTCTTAATAGCATTTGTAGATAATCCCATAAATTTTTCCTCACTTCATATAAAAATTTCACTAGTATTGTTATCGTGTAATAAAAATATTAATTTATAGGAATAAATTAACTACTGCTAAAAAGGTACTCCGATATTATCGAAGTACCTTTAACAATAGTTCTAACGAACTACCTTTGTATAATTTTTGAAATTTTCCTCTGCTATGTAGTAATTAAGCTTTGCCTTATTATATTCACATACAGCCATTAATTTATTTTCTTCAGCTGCATCACATTGCACTTGTGTACTTAATCCTACTTTTAACTTGGCTTTTTCAGTTTCTAATAATGTATTTGCTTTATCACAATCTAATTTTCTAGCTTCAATATCATTTTCTAAATTTAATATTCCATTATAATCCATTCTTATTTTAGCTTCTATGTTTCTCTTTTCATCTTCCATTTTATATCCTAATTCGATAATCTCATCCTCTAAATCTTCTTCTTTATTTTTATAATCCTGTGATGGTTTTAAAGCATTTTCTATCTCTGATTTATGGTTATCTACATAATCTTTTACGACATCTTTTTGCTTTATATCTATCTTTTGTTTTTCATTCATTGATTTTATAGTATGATACTTTATCAACATATTTTCAATAATATCATCTAATTTATCAACTTTAAAAACCTCATAAGGAATATCTGCTTTTTTAAGATTTAAAACTTCATTTACTTGCTTTCCTGTTGTCATGTTCAATTTTATTCTAATTTCCTCTTCATCATTTTTAAACTGTTGAAGCTTTATCTTAGCATCTGTTAACTTTGTTTCATCCTCAATTAAGGAAACCTGTGCTTGTGTTCCATATTTAATTTGTTGTTTTTTATTCTCTAAAACTTGAGTTAATCTTTCTATTTTTTTCTCTTGAATCTCTATCATTTCATTTTGAAGCATTATATTATAATAGGCTTCAGTAGCTTTAAGCACCACTTCATCTTGTTTTTGAGCACGTTCCCATTCAAGTTCATTAATTTCCCAATCTCTCTTAAATGGATAAACATAACGTCTCATTTCTTCATCATAAGCTTTTTTATCCTTATCAACATACTCATCATCATTATCATCATCTAAAGCCTCATGGTACCATCTATCTTTTACCTTTATCTTTTTTTCAAAAAGATTTAATTCTGAATTGTTTCCAGTAGTAAATCTAATTATATCATTTAAATCAACTTGTGAATTTTTAGAAACTGATCCCCATGCTGAACTAGAACCTATCCCTAAAACTCCAATTAATGCCATTGCTAAAGTTGCTGTTTTCATTTTCTTATTCATAGTAACTACTCCTTTCTTCTAATAATTAGGTCCTATTTTACTAGCTTTTTCAAGTTTATATAGTGCTAATTTGTAATTTCTCACAGCAGTATTATAATCCATTTGGGATTTATTCAATCCAAGTTCCGCATCTAACGTCAACGATATTGTACCCATTCCAGTTTCATATGCTTTATTAGCTGAATCTAACTGCTGATTTGATTTTTTCACATTTTGAGTAGCCAATTCTATTTCTTTTCTCTTATGAATAACATCTAAATAAGCGTTTTGTATATTTTGTTCTATATTTTTTTTAGCTTCAGATAATGCCACTTCTGATTCATCTATTGTTTTTTCAGCATTCATCCACTCATATTCATCATCATCAAAATAATCCTCTAACTTTTCCTTAGTTCTTTTTGCTTCTCTTAAATTTATATCAGCCTCAAAAATTTCAAACCTATCTTTTAAAGCACTTTGTAAATAGACTTTATATATTTTAGGCTCTTTAATACTCTTGTTTAATGCATCCGCAAGTTCTACTTTTCGTCTTTGACTTACTCCAATAGCACTTTTAAACTGAACCTTACCATTTTCTATATCTCTTCCTAAATTATCTACATCCAATTTTATTTTATCAATTTCAATTTTAGTTATCTTTCTTTCAACCTCAGAAGACGTACCATTTTTACAGCTTGTAACTAAATCTTCATATTTATCTAGAGCTCTTTTATACAACTGACTCTTTAAATTATATCCTTCTTGAGCATAAAGAAGCTTATCATATGCTTCCTTTACCTTAACATCTACCATTTCATTAGCAGCTTCCTGCTTCTTAATTGTTTTTTCAATCATGCACTGAACAGCATACCAAGGTATTTCCTTCGGCATAATAAATTTCTCATACTCCTCTTTGCTTGATAAATACTTTGGCTTTCCATCATTATCTGCCAATCCAACACTTATTACCTTTGCTTTAGCAGCTTCAAATTCTTCTTCCTTAGATTTAAGTTCTTCATATTTTTTTCTCATATAATCTATATTTACACCTAATAGCGCAAGTTTTGCATCTAGACCAGCTTTCATAGCTTCTGCTTCAGCAATTTTAGTTTTTATTTTTTCTATAGTTTTAGCATTTTCTTCATTATCAGGAATAGATTTTAATTTTTCTTTTAATTTTTTAATACCATCTTCAATTTCACTATATCCTTTTACAGTATCACTTAATTGTTTCTTTTGTGCTTTAAACTCATCACTATTGATTTTTTTATATGCTTCTTTATAGTCTTCAAAATCATCTTTAGCTTGAGCAGCTTCTCTACTCAAATCCTTATATTTTTTAAATTTTCTATTTAAAGTGTTTAATCCAGTTTTTAATCTTTTCAAATCAGTATTGCTGTTTCGTGAAAATGTTACAGCCTCTTCTTTTGACAGCCTTAATACACCCGTTGAAGGAGCAGCACTTGCTGAAAGTACCATTCCTCCTAAAAAGATGGATGCAAAGCACAACGATAATGTTTTTAATATAATTTTTTTATTTCTCATAGCTCCCCATCCTTTAAAATATTTTAACTATGCACTCACTTCCGCTGCTTTAGCTTTATTTAACTTTTTATTTTGTAGAAATTTATCTAAGGCAATTCTAAGTATATATAACCCAACTCCTAATGGAAGCCATACTGCAGTATAACGCAATCCCATATTAACATATGGAAGTATTGCCTCAAAATTAGCACCTTTCATATTTATATTTCTCAGTGGATTAATAAAACTTCCTAAAGGCCAAATCATATTAACTATATTGTATAAACCCTTTGGCATCATAAAATCTGGCCACACATATCCACAAGTAAGAATTGCTGGTACAGATAAAAATAAGCAAATCTGTACACATGGAAGTACTTCTTTAAATATTGCAGCAAAAACAAAACAAACTGCAATTAAATTCAAAATAAATATTAACAATAATATACAATCATATAATACTATTCCTCTAATCGGTAGATTAAAATACTTGCCAACTATATAAAAACAAATAGCAAATTGTATAATAGTACAAACTGATACAAATAAAATCCTTCCAATAACTTTTCCTAAGTGCTTCAAACCATCCTTTGATTTAAATTTTATATTCATTAATTTTTTCTTATCTTCTATTAACATTGGTGCAAGAACTTCTAGAAATGTTTGCTGTATCATTACCCCTATAATCCCAAACATTAAATATTTCATATAACTAATTTGAGGATCATATATTACACGCTGAACAAAAGACATAGAAGTAATTGTTTTTTTAGCACTATATAGATTCATTCCTTTTGCTTCTAATACCTTCATCTGAACTCCTGCATTAAGTGTATTTAATATTTCACTTCCATAAGCAAAAGCATTATTTCCAATAACAAGATTAGTCTGATCCACTATAAACAATGTCTTAGGAGCATTCATTTCCTTCATATTCTTCTGAAAATCTTTTGGTATTACAAGTCCAGCATATGCCTTTTTTCTCTTTATCAATTCCTTAAGCTCATTTTCTGAATCCACATATTTTACAATTTTAAAGCCTTCACTTTCATCAAATTGCTTTATAATACTCCTTGATATACTGGAATTATCCTGATCAACAATAACCGTAGGTATTTGTTCTACAAAAGTCTTACTATACACAGTTCCAAAAACAAATGTGAAAAATATAGGCACAGCAAGTAATATGATTAAATTTTTTAACCAAACTACGGTCATTTTAAGAATTTCTTTTTTACTCATATCTATGCCACCACCTCTATATTATCTTTATGTTGTCTTTTATCCCTCAACTTTTTCCATGCAATTTTTATAATTTTTTTCATAAAAAATACCACAAATGAAATCATCCATATATAGATAACAAATCGCGCTAGCCAGTTCATATCTTTTGCAACATAACTAATATCAATAGCTTTCATACTTAAATCCCTCAATGGTTCAGCATAATGAACATATGGAAGAAACTCTCCTATTTGTTCAAACAATTTTGGCATAGCCATTAATGGAAATGTAAAACCTCCCAAAATACTAGAAGGAAGTACTGATATTGCAGCCATTTGAGTAGCGAATAATTTACTTGGTATAATTAATCTAACTAACATTCCCAAACTAACCATACCAATAGAATAAATTAATGTCAGCTTCAATCCAGCTTCTACAGAACCCCTATAAGGAACTCCAAAATAATGAAATTGAACCCATATAGTAGTTATAATTGATACTGCTCCTAAAACACCCCAGAACAATGCTTTAAGCATATATAATATAAAGTATTTTTCCTTTTCACGTACACAATCTGCTCCTATCATAACTAACCCTACCTGAAGAATTGTTATCAACATACCTGGTATAAGGAAATTCACATAATTTCTAGTAGGATTATTAAGAAGTCTATATGTGAAATACATAGGCATTACCTTTTTAATTGATTCATTTGGAAGTATATTTAGCTTACCTTCCATAACTTTTTGTAAATACCCAGTTTTAATAGTTAATAATATTTCTGTCATTCTAGCTTTAGCCGCACTAGTAACAGACATTTGAGATCCATCATAAAACACAAGTATTTTTGGTCCTTTTCCCTCTACTAAATCCTTGGAAAATGAAGAAGGAATAATCACACCTACCATAGCCTTTCCCTGTTCTATAAACTCTTGTATATCGCTATCCTTTCGTGAACAACTAACTATATCAAAAATTTCATTACTTCTTATTTCTTCTGTAATCATTCTGCTAAATGAAGATTCATCTCTATCTACTACAATAGTAGGTATATTTAAAATTTGCTTAGCTTGCATATTATAACCAAATAAAAAACTTGAAGAAATAGGAATAACAAACAGCATTAGAAATATCATTAAAGTCTTCTTTAAAACAGCTATCCAATCTCTTGGAGTTATCCAAGCCTTTATTTTTTCTTTCATAACTATTTCCCAGCTTTCTTAACGTCTTGTTTAGTCTGTTCTTCAGTTTTTTGTTTAGTATCTTCTTTAACTTCTCCTTTAGCATCGGATTTATTTTCCTGGTTAATTTCTTCTTTTTTAGAATCTTCCTTCTTAGCATCTTCTTTATTACCAAAATCAACTAACGCTGTCATTCCAGGATATAATTCTTTGTCCATTTTAGAGAATTTTATTTTAACCCCATAAGATAAAATATCATATTGACCATTATCATTTGTTGCTCTCTTAGTTGCAAAATCAGGTTTTTTATTAACTCTTACAATTTCTCCTTCAAAGCTTTCATCTTTATAAGCAAGTAATTTAACATTAACCTTTTTACCTACAGAAACCATAGAAAGCTCTGTTTCTGGAACCTTAACTTCAAGCCACAAATTACTTGTTTTTGAAATTGTAATTAAAGGCATTCCTGTAGAAACAAGTTCTCCTACCTTTGGATTAACTGTAGTAACAACTCCATCTGTTGGCGCAGTAATCACTGAATCAGCAATATATGTGGAAACCTCTTTTGAAGCTGCTTGTGCTTGAAGCACTTGTCCTTTTGCAGCTTGAATCATCGAATCAGCTTTAGAAACCAAAGCTTTTGCTGCAAGCTTATCCTCTTCTCTAGCACCATTTAATGCTTCATCATATGTTTGTTTAGCTATTTCCACCTTCATAGCAACTTCCTTTAATTTTGTTGAAGCTTCCTCGTCCTGTTGCTGTGTAGCTATTCCTTGCTCATATAAAGCATGTACTCTTTCATAAGAATCCTTAGCAAATTTATGCGCTTCCTGTACAAAATCATATGCTGCTTTTGCTTTTGCTATAACTTCCGCTTTAGCACCATTTTCTGCTTTTTCTGATTGTGCCATAGCTGCATTTTTAGCTGCTTCTGCTGCCTTCATCTGTCCTGTTGCTGCCGCTGCAGCTGCATCTGCTTGAGCTTTTTTAGCTAGCATTGCATCGTTTGCTATACGAATTAATACATCACCCTTTTTAACTTTATCTCCTTCTGATACTTTAACCTCTATTATATTACCTGGAACTTTTGTATTAATAGTAGTTTCATCAGTTTCTACTTGTCCTTGTACAACAAGGTTTTGATCTTTAGATTGTATTAAGTTGTCTCCTGTTACACTTAATGAAGAAACACCACACCCTGTAAAAGTAGTGGAAATAATCATTGCAGAAATAATAGCTTTGTTTACGCTTTTCATATGTAAGATCCTCCCTGTAATTAATTCATTATAATATTTTATTTTTATTTAAAATTAACATCAATTAAATACTTTTGAATTTTTTCTAATATATCGTTTGTCATTTGTTTCTCTTCTATTGTTAAAAACATCATAATTTCAGAAGAAAACTTCTTATATTCAGGTAATACTTCATTTAATACTTTTTTCCCCTCTTTTGTAATCATGGTTTTTATACTTCTTCTATCTTCAGGATTATTAACACGATAAATAAGCCCTTTAGACTGCATTCTATCTACTAAAGAAGTCATATTTGCTTTTGTAACACACATTCTGCTTCCAAGTTCAGATAACGCAATTCCTTCATCACCAACTAAATAAACTAAATACAAGCACTGGAATTGAGTTTTTGATAAACCGATTTTTTTATAATACATATCAAAAATCTTATCTATTAAAAATGTTGTTTTAATAAAATTACCCATTATTCTTGTCGAGACATCGTCAAGCCAATCATAAGCATTTACTAAATTCTCAATATTCTTCAACGCTTATCCACCTCCATTTTAGTAAATACATATAATGTATATATGTTTATAGTACACATATATATAGTAAACATATGTACTATATTTGTCAACTACCTTTTAGCTAAAAAAACATAAAAAATAAAGGATAGTGCTCTTCATATAACACATTACCCTTTATTTTTTTACTTATCATAAAAATTTCTTATTCTATTTTTCTTTATTTGCTTTTACAATATACCTACCTTTAGGCACATTTCCAAACAAATAGCTTCCATTTTCTATAGTTCTTGTATATCTTACTGGTATTAAAATTGGATCTTCTTCCGTTCCTATAACTTTATATAAAATAACAACTGCTCCTTCTATCGAACTTCCTTGTGAATCTTTTATTTGCCCATTTACAGTTCCATTAGATGTTTGTGGTGCTATTTGCATAGTAGTATTAATATTTATAATTGAACCTTCTTCAATTATAGATATTTCTATAACATTAACTTCATATCCCATACCTGTTATTCTTATTGTATAATTTTCTACATCAAGGTTTATAAATACATATTGTCCGAATTCATTTGTAGATGTTGTGGATATTTCTGTTTCTTGTTCATTTTCTATCTTCAATAACCTTACTATTAAATTCTCAATTGGGTTATCATTTATATCAACCACATGTCCTGTTATTGTTGATTTATTAAACGCCAAATCTGAATTTAATTTTAAATTTACATTTGCAGTTTGCCCTGGTGCTAATGAAATAATTATAGGTCCACATAACAAATATTCTTTTTTTACTGAATAGATATATAGCTCAGATTGAGGCACTATATCTGTTATATAATACTTTCCTTTATCATCTGTTAATGCATGATATAAAGGATTTTTCAAATTATTTAAAATTTTAACTAGTGCATCTTGTATTGGATTTCCATTTAAATCAGTAACATATCCTATAATAGAAGCTTTACTCAAATAAGGATTGTCTGTTAACTGTAAATCCAACCTTTTTTCTTCTCCAACTGTAACAATTTCAGTCTTTTCTGATTGACCTAACACAAATTCTTCTGATGAAATATATGGAAGCAGCATATCTACCATATTGGATTGTATAGGACCAAAAACAACTGCTGTTACTTCATCAATAACACTAAATAAAACTTTAACATTATTTGATATAATTCTATTTACATTTTCACTAAATCGTATATTAATGGAAATAACAGCAGTATAACTTGTTGATGGTGGAATAGAATCTATTGTCCACGTAATAATTCCACCAGTAAAATCTCCCGAATGAAATATTTCTCCAACATCTGGAATAACGATCATTCCATTATATGACACCCTTAAATCTAAATCATCTGTAATATTAACATTAAATAGAGTATTAGTATTACTTGGGTTTGAAACAATTAATTTGTAGTAAATAACATCCCCAACTAATGCTTCTATATTTTCTGTAGTAAATTCTCCTTCTTCATCTTTAGTAAAATTCTTTTGAGACTTTGAAATTACTATATTACTATCCGTTACATAAACTGTTTCACTATCAATTTGAGTTGATCCAGCAGTTCCACCTTCTTCAACATTCCAATTTAACTTAGATATATTTACTTGTGCATCTTCAGGACTTACATTTACAGAATTTATTGATGCTTGAAAAGTATATATTATTGTAGTTTTTTGGTTACCTGAACTTATTGTTCCCTCATATGGGAATGCCAATTCTTGAGATGGAATTATATAATCTCCATTTCTTTTTAAGCTATCAGGAACATAACTTTGATTAGGAAGTAAAACATCTGATACTTGAATATTATATGCTGTCATTTTTCTTGGAATAGTAACTTCTATCATATAGTTTACTATATCTCCAACTAATACAGCATTACGGTCTACACTTTTTAAAATTTTAGGTAAAACTAAATTTAAATTTACCTTATTAGACAGAACAGGTCCTAATGTAATAGGATTAATTTGTGAAGTGTCAAATTCAGCAGAAGCTTCATTAAATATTTCTTTGCCAGCATTTAATCCTGAATTAATCCTTACTGCAAAGATTAAAACTTTGGAAACTCCTATTTCCAACAATTCTTCTGTCCAAGTAATAGTACCATCTGGATTTCCTTCTGGTACGGAGGATACTACCTCTCCTTCTGGAAATGGTATTCTAACTCCTGTGTAGGTAAAACCTGAATCCAATTTATCAGATGTAACAACATTATATGCAGCACTAGTACCATCATTTGTAATAATAATTCTATATTCTATAATATCTTCGGCTGCTGCATCATAAATCGCATTTGTACTAAAACTACCTCCTATCGATACATTTCTTTGTTCCTTTAATATTGCTATATGAGGAGTTTTTACAACTATATCTAAAAAATCTTCCTTGTACTTAGATAAGCTCTCACCACTATTAATCGCCCATTGCACTTTACTAGTATTTGTTTGAATTTCTTCGTATGGTGGAATATCTATTGTATTTATAATTCTTGTTGTAAATGTATATATAATAGTTTTAACTTCATAAGATGCGTCTATATCAGAGTTAATTGGGAATTCAATGGTTTGCTCATTTATAGTAGGAGTAATTTCTACAGCAGAATCTGGTGGTTCTTCTCTTGTTGATGGACCAATATATGATTGATTAGCAGGCAGCTCATCTTTAATTAATGGTGTATATGCAATTGTACCTTGAGGTACTATCGCAGTTATTGTATATATTATCTCATCACCTAATACTCCCTGCGTTATAGAAGACTGCTTAATAATATTAACTTTAGGTACTCTTAATTTCACACTGTTTGTGTTATTATCTCCATAGGTTACCTCAAACCCATTATTATTAGTACTATATATAAATGAAGCTTTATTAGTTATATTGTCTCCTGCTGCAATTCCAGGTAAAGAAACAACTTTGAAAGTTAATACAGCTTCTTGAGTAATATCTAATTCTTCAATATACCAAGTAATAATTCCATCCACTTCATTTGCTGTACCAATTGATGAAATCAATGAGCCTTCATCATATTGTAAGAATGGACTTAATACTTCAGTAACAATAGCATTATATGCTTTTTCAGATCCATTATTAGATATAGAGATTTTATATTCTATAATATCTCCAATCTCATATTGCATATTTTTTGTGGTGAAGCTGCCTTCTTTGGTAAAATTTCTTTGTTCCTTAATACCAATTAAATTAGGCATTTTTACTTCTAGCGCAACACTCTCATTAACAGTTAAAGTCCTTGTTCCTGCTTCATCTATACTCCAATTAACTAAAGCATTATTAATTTGAGAATCTATATATGGTTGAATATGCTGACCATTAGTTACCCTAATATCAAAAGTATATACAATGGTAACACTATCTGATACAGCATCAACATAAGGTATTGTTGAAAACTTTATAACACCTTCATTTACAATTGGTTCAATTGCTTCTCCATCTTTTTTTGCGCTTCCTTCAATAAACAATTGAGTTGTATTTGGTAAAGTATCAGTAACTTGGATGTTATATCCAATCGTTCCCTTTGGTATTGTTATATTTAAAGAATAACTTACCACATCTCCTATTTTAGTTTCTAATGGATTACTATTTTTCTCTAAAACAATCTTTTCAGATTTTAATGTACTGCTTGCAATAAAAGCTTCACCTGGATATTGATATGATCTATCTGGTTGTGAATAAGGTCTTTGAAGCACAGCAGTATTTATAAATTCTTCTCCACTACCTAAATCTGAATCTACATTTACATCAAAGCTTAATGTAACACTTTCATTAGGTGATAGCTTTCTAATGAGCATTGATACATTTTCTCCATCAAAAGAAGGATCATCAAAACTTCCACTTCCACTAGCACTCAAATTGTCTGCATAAGTTAATCCTTCAGGAATATTATCTGTTAAATTCATTTCAAATGCATCTACAACAGATTTCTCTAAATCTTGAACATTTGTAACAGTTATTGAATAGGTGTACGTTTCTTCTGGTTTTACAGCATTAATACTAGGTCCATTCACTTCTTTAACTAATTGAATATTGGGTTCTCCAAATTCTACGGATACTTGCTCTCTATCACTGTATCCAAGTCCTTCAGTATTTTCACCAGCAAGCTTAGCCAAATTACTTTTAAATCCAACAAAATCAAGATTTTGAACAATTATTTTAAAAGTTGCAGTCCACAAACTGTTTCCTGATATTGTTCCTAATGTCCATCTTAATCCATTTGGTGATACTGTCACTGGTGTAAATGCCTCTCCTAAATTACCACCATAAGTAACATATAACTCTTCACTTAAAGGTCCCATATTTAATGGTGCATACTCGTCTATTTCTATTTCCTTTTGAGAAGCTAAAATCCCCTCTGAGCTATAAGTTATCTTAAACTCCACTTCATCACCTGGAGATGCTTTTTTAATATCCTTTACTGTTCCATCCTTATAATAATAATTTAGTATTTCCTTCTTTATAATTGGTTGTTTTATTGTAATGCTTACTGATGAACTATCTGGTGTTTCTGTAGTTATAGTTTGATTAATACCTTCAATACTTACATTATTAGATAGATTATCCCTTGCACATACTGAATTTTCTCCAGAATAAAATTCATTTACTCTTGTTGAAAACGTAATAGAACCACTACTACTAACTTCTAAAATTCCTAAATTCCATTCTACTTCCGTAGTTCCATCTAAGTTATTTAAAATATTATTTGGTACTATTGATGCTGAATCAGTATTATAACTTTGACCATCGCTAATAATATCATTTATGACAAAAGACCCAACATCATCATATTGATTTATTTTATAAGATAAAGTATAGTTGTTTATTTTTCCTACATCCGTTATTTTATTACCTACGCCTTTATTTATTACGGCATCCATAGCATTAGTAACTATTGAGTCTTCAACAGGTCCCGATTCTCCATCTAATACAGCATCACTTTTTAATGGAGTTAAATGTGATATTCTATTACCACTATTTTCAATACAATTTTCCGTATAATTATCCCAAATCGCTGCTTTGAAAGTAATTACATTAATGGAATTTTGAGATAAATTAATTTCTCCCCAGTCCAACGTTACAAAATCCTGACACTCTGGGTTACCTTCAGGAATTATTATTTGAGGACTTGATAAAATATCAACATCAGGTCCAATAACATTTAGTTCTCCTAAATATCTTACTCCATTAGGAAGATTATCTATTAATGTAACTAATGATTCACTAATAATATTATTAATTACTGTTAATTTATATTCATATATCCATCCAGGAGATATTTCTAGTAAAATATTTCCTGCTCCCTTTGGCATTTTACCAGGAGCTGAATTTATTAAATCATATCTACGAGGAATAAAACTTGTTAACACATCTTTTATAATCTTTTCATTTCCAGAATCAAAATCTCCTCTTGGTAAAGTATCAACAGCACCTTTTAATATTATGCTTTCTAATGATATATCAAAAGGCACAACTTCTCCAGTTTCTCTAAAAAATTCATCTGCTTTTAATGTTATTTGTATATTAAAATTCGTTTCATTAGGAGCTAAATCCTTAATATTAACCCAACTTATTGTTATTTTTCCATTTTCATCTTCTTTGATACTAGTAGGTATAATAGAACTGTCCTGAAAAGATATACCATCAGGCAAAATAACTTCTACTGATAAGTTATATCCTCTTTGAGTATTGTTAATATTAGAAAAATAAAACTTAACACTTTCATTCATACCTATAACTGCACCAGCAGGCTTAGGAGATATATTCACATTAAAATCTAATGGTGAAATAGCCACACCATCACCTCTTTTACTATTTTCGTATACTAATATATTTATAAAATCCTATTTATATTATATTCTGACTATTTTGTTTAGTGATGTGCTCTTATTAACATTTGTTAGTAGATAACATAAATCTAATTTCAGCCATAGTATATATTGTTATAATTTTAAAAGGATTACCTTTATGTTTTTTGGTTATGTGAAATTTATCTTTATATTTAAATTTTATCGTAATTCCACTCAGAGTCTTTTTTTAATTTTATAACAGCATTCTTTTGAAGTTTTTCTGGTAAAAAATCTATGGATGTTTTTGATTCTCCTGTCCAATGAATAGGTTTGTCATCATAGTTTATTCCATCAAATATATAGTTGTAATGTATAGTAAGCCTTAATTTTTTTGAATATTTTAATTCTTCGGTTTTAAAAGAAGTAAGCCTAACATTTAAGTTAAAGGATTTCCAATACCATTTAGCTGCTTTATGAACTTTTAAGTCATCTACAAACGCAATAGTTCCATCACTATATAAATTTACACTACCCTTAAAAGAAAAATATTTTTCATTAAACTGTGAAACCGGCGCATTTCCTGTTACATATGCACTTGTACCTATAAGTTCTGGAAAATCATCGCTTGGTGTATAATCATCATTTTTTAAATATATATTATAAAATTCAGTGTAATTCAGTTCATTTTTAATCAATATATTTAGTTGATACTGATTAATATTATAGATTTTTGTTGTATTATTAACTTCTATTTTTGTTGGTTTAATTACTTCTTTGTCTGTAGCCAAATATACTGCTAATATAGCCATTACTGTAAGAATAAAAACTATTGTAGCACTACCTACTGTAGTTGCTACAATTATTCCTGTTGCTTTTAATAATTCTAAAACAAATGGAATAGTTGCTATAATAAGAGCACCTGCTAATGCAATTTCTTTGTTATTACTCTTAATATGCTGTATTTCATTGTAATTCTTATTGTTTTCTGATTGTGCATAGATAATATTATTTTTATGAATTTGAAAATTATTTAATTTATGATAATAACTCATTGTAGGGTCACCATTAATACGGGCAAACTCAGATTTTTTTAATCTTTCAATTAACTTTTTCACTTTAATTTGGTTTTCTTTACTAATAAAATATTATTATAATTCCACTCTGCAAGTTCTCTTATATAAAGCATAGATTTTTGATTTTGTTTTGGTATATATTTTACAGCCTTATCAAATAACTTTAAAAACTCTGTTTTATTACCACCTAAGTATTTAATAGTTTCAGGGTATTCTTTGTATAAGTAATCATACAAATAGTTAAAATCAATTTTAGACAAATCATATTTCTGTCTGCTTTTATCTATTCGTTTTTGAAACTTTTTCTCATTAAAGTTCATCCATGGACTGTAAAACATATCTTGAAACATATACTCATGGAATCCTGGCATGTATCTGATAAATATTTTGTTTGAATCATATCTTTGATTCATAATTAGTACTCCTTGTTAAAATAATGTTCACTAATATTCTATTCTTCACAGAAAAACATGTATATTTTTTTCTTCATTAAAATTGACAAACTTAATAAGTTTAATACAAAAGTAATCTTTATAAAAACTTATACTTTTTTAAAAATATATTTTACATATTTTTTAAATATAAATAAAACTTCCTAAGAATTTAAATTTCAAAATTCTTAGGAAGTTTTATTGTTAAATATAATTTTGTATAGCCATCAATGCTTTAATATCTATTTTTTTATCAGAATTAATCAATTCTTTAGCTTGTTCTTTAGATAATAGCATAGCTTCAATATCCTCATCTGGTTCTAAGTAGTCTTTTGATATTTTTCCTGAACAAGTACAATAGACTAATGCCGCACACTCATCTGTCATACCTGTTGATACATATGCCTTTTTTTTGCTCTTGTTGTAATCAATTTGGATTAAATCAAGTCCTGTTTCTTCCTTTAACTCACGCTTTACAGTAGTTTCAAAATCTTCTCCACTATCTATAAGTCCAGCTGGAAGCTCATATACATAATCATTAATAGGTACTCTAAATTGTTTTATAAGCACTAACTTATTCTCTTCTATATGAATAGATGCTATTATAACAGCGTCTATATCATCCTCTGCTCCATTAAAAAATTTATTGTTAACTGCATCTAAATCTTTTCTTGAAGCTATAGACCAATTTTTAACTTCCCCATTCTTATTTAAATATTCTGCATCATATAGCTTTAAATATTTTGTATCTGCCAATACATTAATATGATTTACTTTTGTTTTAGCCATATTATCAACTCCAATATAAATTTATAGGCACTTCAATTTTATATTATATATCAAATTTTCTGTTTTTTCACTAAACTAAGGAAAGTAATATTATTTTATGACCAGCAAATAATAAAAGCTCTAATTGACAAAACTAGATACTCAGTATAAAATTATAGAAGTTTTTACTGTAAAAATAATTTTAAATTGTTCACAAACACAGTCAAATTATAAAGGAGATAAATATGCTAATTTCATTTGATAAGTTAGAATTAAATTCAAATCTAATAGAAGGATTAAAAAAAGAAGGTATAAATGCGCCTACAGATATTCAATCAAAATCAATACCTTTAGCATTAGAAAATAAAGATATAATAGGTCAGTCAGAAACAGGAAGTGGAAAAACATTAGCCTATTTACTACCGATATTTCAAAAGATAAATAGTGAAAAAAAAGAAATGCAAGCTATTATATTAGCCCCTACTCATGAATTAGTTATGCAAATAGATAGACAAATCAAACTTTTGTCAGAAAATTCTGGAGCAAATATAACTTCTACTACTATAATAGGTGAAGTTAATGTAAAAAGACAAATCGAAAAATTAAAACAAAAGCCTCATATAATTGTAGGTTCAACAGGTAGAATCCTTCAACTTATAAAGAAGAAAAAAATAAGTGCTCACACTATTAAAACTATTGTTATAGATGAAGGTGACAAACTTTTAGATAAAAATAATTTAAATTCAGTAAAAGATGTTATAAAAACTACAATGAGAGATAGACAATTAATGGTATTTTCAGCTACTATAAATGAAAACACCATAAACATAGCAAAAACTTTAATGAAAGAAGCAGAAGTTATAAAAATCAAAGATAAAAAAATGGTAAATCCAGACATTAATCATATGTATATTTGTACAGAACAAAGAGATAAAATAGAAATTTTAAGAAAATTAATAGCTGCAATAAAACCTGAAAAAGCTATTGTATTTCTAAATAAAAGTGATGAAATTGATATAACTACCTCAAAACTTCAACACCACAAAATAAAAGCATATGCACTATATGGTGCTGCTGAAAAAGAAGATCGAAAAAAAGCATTAAATGGTTTTAGAAGTGGAAAATATCAAGTTTTAATAGCTTCCGATGTAGCTGCTAGAGGCCTGGACATAAAAGGTGTAACTCACATATTTAATTTAGATTTACCTGAAAAATCAACGGAATATCTACATAGAGTAGGTAGAACTGGTAGATCTGGGGAATTAGGTATTGCTATTTCTATAGTTACACAAAAAGAAATATCCTTAATTAGAAAATACGAAAAAGATTTTAATATAAAAATTAAAGCAAAGAAAGTATTTAAAGGAACTCTTTTAGACGCAGACAAAGTAAAGCCAGATGGTACAAATAACAATAATAGGAACTCAAATTCAAATAAAAAAAATAATTTTAAAAAATCCAAATAAATATTTGAGGGCTGTCTCAAAATAAAAAAGCCACACTATGTTGCGTGATTTTTAGATTACAAACCATTATATTGTATATAAAATCTATTTTGAGACATACCCTTATTTATATAATTTATTTAAAATTTCTTTATGTTCTTCACTTCCTATTACTTCTAATCCTGATTCTTTATTAGGAACATCACTTAAAACATATTTTTCTTTTAATTTAATAATCCGTCTTACACTTTCATCGATTCTATTCATACTTATTTGTCCACAATTCACTGCATCTTTTAAGCTTTGTAATACTTCAATTTGTTTTTTTAGAGTATGGCACACTAAAATAACATCTGCTCCTGCTTTTATAGATTCTATTGCTGCATTTTTAATAATATAGTTCTTGTCAATAGCATCCATTTCCATATCATCTGTAATTATAACTCCATTAAACTTCAATTCATTTCTTAAAATACCTGTTAATACTTTTTTAGATAAGGTAGCTGGTCTTTTGCTAATATCAATTTGAGGTAAAACAATATGAGCAGTCATTACTACATCTACCCCCTCATCAATTGCATTTTTAAAAGGAATCAATTCAAATTTATCAAGTCTTTGTTTATCGTAATTTACAATTGGTAATCCTATATGGGAATCTATATTAGTATCTCCATGACCTGGAAAATGCTTTACTACTGAAATAATATTTGCATCTTGTAACCCCTTCATAGTCGCAACTCCTAATGTGCTAACTATTTTAGGATCAATTCCAAAAGATCTATCTCCTATGACCTTGTTTTTAGGATTACTGTATATATCTAATACAGGTGCAAAATTCATGTTAAAGCCAAAAGCTTTTAATTCTGTTCCTATCACTTTACCTATTTCATATGATACTTTTTTGTCATTTACCTTCCCTATAACTTTATTTGAAGGAAATTTCGTAGCACCTTCAGGTAATCTTGTAATTCTTCCTCCTTCTTCATCAACAGTTATGAATAACGGTATCTTATTCTTTGAATTTATGTATTTTATGCTGTTATTTAAATTTAAAAGTTGTTTTGAATTTTGTATATTTCTTTTAAATAAAATAACCCCACCTATTTTATAATCCTCTACTAACTGACGCAAACCAGAATTAATCTCATATCCATTAAATCCGACAATTATCATTTGCCCCAATTTTTCTTCTAAAGATAAATTATCTATAATATCATTTAATTTCTTTTCTTCTAAATGCTCCTTATTACTAACTTCCTTTTTGTTTTGTTCTTCTATTATTTTTTTTGTTTTACCTTCTTGAAAGTTATTAGTATCTTTCATATATATCATTTTATATCCTATAATTCCTGTTAAAAATATTATCATTAAAATCAATATTCGTTTCATTTTGTATTCTCCTTGAAAATTTTCTTAGATGCCATAACATCATTCAATTTTTGTATCAATTATGTAAACATTGGTTAAATTTCTATTTTTATTATAACATTTTAAGATAAATTATTAGATAAAAATAGCCATGACTGTAATCTGTTTTTACATTCATGGCAAATATTAATAACTTCATATAGTATATAAAGTTATTTTATTATTAATTTACATCTACAAAACTAAGATTTTTTCTTAATTTTATTTCTTGACTATTTTTCCATTTACAATTACCATATCAACTTTGCTTCTTAAATCAAATGGATGTCCTGTAAAAGCAACTATATCTGCGTCTTTACCTTTTTCCAGACTTCCTACTTTGTCATCTATTCCAAGGATTTCAGCAGGATTAATAGTTATCGCTTTAAGCGCTTCTTTTTCATCTAATCCTTCTCTTGATGCAATAGCTGCACAAACTGGTAGGTATTGTAGTGGAATTACAGGATGATCTGTCATTATGGCAACTTTAATTCCTTTATTTTTAAGTATTCCTGGTGTTTCAAAAGTAAGATTTTTAAGCTCTATCTTTGATCTGTTAGATAGACTTGGTCCTACTATAATTCCTTTTTGGTAACCTTCTTTTAGATAATCACCTATAAGATGCCCTTCAGTGCAATGATCTAGTGTAATATCAACATCAAATTCCTTAGCGATTCTAAGAGCTGTTAAAATATCATCTGCTCTGTGCGCATGAGCTTTCAACGGTATTTCTTTTCTTATAACCTTTGAAAGAGCCTCCATTTTCATATCAAATTCTGGCGCTTTATCTTCTTTATTATTTGCCTTTTCTTGTTTTTTAACGTATTTTTGTGCTTTAATCAAATTTTCTCTTAAGATGGCTGCTGTTGCCATTCTTGTACTTGGACTTTTCTTTAAAGCATTATAGCACCTCTTAGGATTCTCTCCGAAGGCACACTTCATAGCCACACACTCATCTAATATCATATCATCAATTCTATCACCACAAGTTTTAATAACTGCAAATTGTCCGCCTATAACATTTGCACTTCCTGGACCTGTTGCTACAGTTGTTACTCCACCTTCTAAAGCATCTTTAAAACATATGTCCATAGGATTTATAGCATCTATAGCTCTTAACTCTGGTGTAACTGGATCAACAATTTCATTTCCATCAGCACCTTCAAAACCCATTCCATCTTCCCACATACCAAGGTGGCAGTGTGCATCTATCATTCCTGGCATAATGAACTTACCTTTCATATCGATAACTTCTACATTTTCAGGAATATCAATATTAATTCCAATGTCCTTTATTTTTCCATCTTTAATTAGTATCATACCATTTTCATAATTCTCTTTAGCCATAGTATGTATATTCGCATTTTTAATTAAAACCATGCCCATCCCCCCAGATTTCAAACATTATTCGTTTAATAAATTTCTAAAAAACCAATTGTATATTAACCGAGTATCTTTTTCACCATAGGATTGACTTTTGATCTATCAAATTTACCATTAACTTTTGGCATAATTTCCTTCATTATTTTTCCCATATCTTTTGCTGTATAACTTCCATTAGATATAATTTCTTTTAACATACCCATTACTTCCTCTTCACTTAATTGTTCTGGAAGATATTTAGTTAAAACTTCAATAGCAAAATTCCCTTCAGCTATTTTTTCTTCACTATTTAATTGCTTAGCATATTCTAATGCTTCTTTTGTTTGCTTTATATTCTTTTCTATTATTTTTACAATACCTTCATCAGAAATATCTTTTCTTTCATTAACTTCAAATGCTTTAATATCAGCACTTACCAATCTCAAAATACTTACTTTTGCTTTATCTCTTGCCTTCATTGCTGCTATTTCATCTTTTTTTAACAATTGTTTCAACATAATATATAGTTAGTAGATTTCACCTACTAACTATTCACCTCTTTTCTCTAGAATATTTTATATATTTAAATTATACCAATATTATACACAAAATCAAAGCTTCCTAAAACTTAAATTCCAAAGTTCTTAGGAAGCTTTATAATTTTTACTTTGAATATTCCTTAATTAATGTTTTTATTACTTCAAGAACAAATTGTTGACAATATTCCCCTGAATTTCTATCATAACCTTCATTATGCACTTCACTATTAGATAATATTCTAATTCCTAGAAAAGGCACATTATATGTTTTTGCAATCTGAGCAGATGAAGCTGTTTCCATCTCTTCTACTGATGTTCCATATTGTTTGTTGATCCATTTGATTCTATCTAGTTCACGGTTCCATTGATCAGCAGAACCAATAATTCCTTCTACTACTTTACCTTCTTTATATAGCTTTTCTACACTTTTAGCCGCTTTAATAAGTTGAGCATCACCTTCAAAATCTTTTAATTCCTTCATTTCACCATTTATACTTACATTGATATCCATTGGAATCCATTCTTCAGAATTAATTCCTTTACCATAGTCACTATGCTCAGATCTAAACGATCCAAAATTAATAGCTTTTTTTCCTATGACAATATCATAACGATGCAAAGCAGGATCATGTCCTCCAGAAGTTCCTTGGTTGATTATTGCTATAGGATTAAATTTTTCAATAGCTAATACTGTTGATGCTGCAGCATTTGTCATACCTATTTCTGTTTTCGCAACAACTACAGGAAATTCATCTATAGTTCCCTTCCAAAACTTCCAACCTCCATATGTTATTTCCTCAACATTTTTCAACTGTGTTATTAATTTTTGTGTTTCCACATCCATTGCTCCTTGAATTACAATTGGTCTAGAGACTTCTTGAGTTTTAGGATTAGTACACCCCATAAATGCAACTGTCATCAAAATTGCTAAAATTAATGCTAAAAAACTTTTTTTCATATTCATATCTCCTTTTCTTATGTAAAATAATATATTAAGTTCTTGGATAAGTGCTTTTTAGTTTTACATAAAAATGAAACACCTTATCTATATTCAAGCATAAGGTGTTTATTTGTCATATACGTATGACAATAAAACACTTATAGCCAAAACTATTTACGGTAGTTGGTAGAAACATTTAGCCCATATTGCTAAATTTATATAAGCGAACAATTTTTATATTTATTTGTAAAATGTTTGTATTATGTATTATACACTAGAAATTTACACATTTCAACATATAAATTTATATTTTGTTCCTTTATTGTAATTAATTATACAAATAACATTTTTTCACTAATTTTAGATACTATATTTATTTTTCATTTGAATATATGTTATAGTAACGTTATTATCTTTAATTTTAAAATTCTTAAAAAAAATCAATTTCAAATTTAATATATATTTAAAAGGTGGAGATTTAATTGAATAACTTAAAAATAAGAAATGTTTTACCAGAGGAGTTAGATTGTATTACTGAAATAGAAGCTACTTGTTTTCCAGCTGCTGAAGCCGCTCCTAAAAACGTATTTAAAGAAAGATTTTCAGTTTTTCCAGAAGGCTTTTTTGTAGCTGAATTAAACAATGAAATCATAGGATTTATTAATGGAGGAGTAACAAACGAAAATCATATACAAGATGAATTTTTTGAAACTATGAGTCTTCATATACCTAATGGAGATAATATAGCAATCTTTGGTCTTGATGTTCATCCTAAATATCAAAAAAGAGGATATGCTAAACAATTAATGAAGCATTTCATTGAATCAGCAAAAAAAAGTGATCGAAAAAATGTATTGCTTACATGTAAAAATCACTTGATAGAATATTATAAACAATTTGGTTATATTAATGAAGGTGTATCTGAATCTATACACGGTGGAGCTGAATGGTATGATATGTATCTTGAATTAAAATAGTAAAATTAATAAAATAAAAACAACTTCAAAAACTACAAATGAGTTTGTGAATTCACACAAACTCATTTGTAGTCCCATTTTTATTTATATCCGTTTTTTTTATCTCTTGCTTCATCCTCAATTTCTCTTTTCATAGAATTAAGTGCTTCTTCTCTTCTTTCATTTTTTTCTGTTAATGTTTTTTTCATTTTTTCATCATCTGTTTTTCTAATCATTTCTTCAGCAAGTTCACAATTTTGAATAGTCTTATTAATATTATATTGGATTTTATCTACATTATCTCTTCTATCATCTTGTTTATTTTTCATAACTTTATCTCTCCTTTGTTTTATTGTACTTCTTCATTAAGCAACATTATTTTAAAGGATTAATATCTGAAAGATGCAATTTTTTTTGTAGATAAACATCTTCTTTTTTATTATGGATAAAAATATGTTTTGTTATACATTCCTTAATTCTATTATCTCTTTCTCTGTAAGATTACGCCACTTGCCAATATCTATGCCATCAGTTTTTATATTGATAATTCGAATACGTTCTAGTCGCAAAACTTTATATCCAAAAGTTTTGCTCATTCTGCGAATTTGTTTATTAAGTCCTTGCGTAAGAATAATACGAAAAGTATCCTCACTTATTCTACTCACTTTACAAGGTCTTGTCCTAGTTTCACAAATTTCCACACCTTCAGACATTCCTTTCATAAAAAAATCATCAAAAGGTTTATTAACAGTTACAATGTACTCTTTCTCATGTTCATTTTCTGATTTTAAAATTTCATTTGCTAAATCCCCATCATTTGTCATTAATATTAACCCTTGGGATGCTTTGTCCAATCTACCAACTGGAAAAATATATTCTGGATAATTCATAAAATTAATTATATTGCTTTTCACGTCCTTCGCTGCAGTACATGTAATTCCT
Source organism: Clostridium aestuarii (assembly GCF_026735135.1). GTDB lineage: Bacteria > Bacillota > Clostridia > Clostridiales > Clostridiaceae > Clostridium_H > Clostridium_H aestuarii. The sequence goes on from NZ_JAPQER010000001.1 coordinate 273,580, forward strand.
ACTGGTTTATTTAATGCAATATAAATTTTATCTTTCACTGGAATAGGTTCATTATCAACAAGGATAATATCCTCCTCTTTTACCCATTGCCCCGGCTCACAAAGTTGCCCATTTACTATTACTCTATTTGCCTCAATAAGTCTATTAGTTTCTTTTCTTGAACACAATCCCAAATTACTAAAAAGTTTATTTATTCTCATTTTGAAATCTTTATCCTTTCGCTTATATCTATTTTATTTTCCCTTTTCATCTACCTGTACTTTATTCTTAATCATATTAACCCTCCTATACTTACCTTTTTGGTAGTATATTACAAAAAGTTCACTCTTATATTATTAATTATACAATGGTATACTAAAGTCGTAAAATTAAAAAGATGATACTTCTATAGGAAGCTTTATATTATGGATACACTAAAATATATGATGAAAATAATATTCACTATGAAAAATGGTAATATATTATTCTTAGTTTAAAGGAGATGTATAAATGAAAAATATAAAAGATTGTACAGTACTTAATAATGAAGTTAAAATGCCTTGGCTGGGATTTGGAACTTTTAAGGTAGAAGATGGAAATAAAATTGTAGATGCTGTTAAAAAAGCTTTAGAAATAGGTTATAGCCATATTGATACAGCTGCAATTTATGGCAATGAAGCTGGAGTTGGTCAAGCAATAAAAGAAAGTGGAATAAAAAGAGAAGAAATATTCTTAGTAAGTAAAGTTTGGAATTCAGAACAAGGCTATGAATCAACTTTAAGAGCATTTGATGAATCACTAAATAAACTCAACACAGACTATTTGGATTTATATTTAATCCATTGGCCAAAAGAATTAACTAAAGAAACTTGGAAAGCATTAGAAAAACTATATAAAGAGGGTCGAGTAAGAGCTATAGGTGTTTCTAATTTCAAAGTACATCACCTTAAAGAATTAATGGAAGATGCTGAAATTATGCCTATGGTTAACCAAGTTGAATTTCACCCTCAATTTCCTCAAACTGAATTAATAGAATTTTGTAAGAAAAATAATATTCAATTGACAGCATGGGGACCTTTAATGCAAGGTAAAATATTTGAACTTCCTCTAATGAAAGAACTTGCACAAAAATACAATAAATCTATTGCACAAATAGCTTTAAGATGGGATCTACAAATGGGAGTTGTAACTATACCAAAATCAATAAAATCTGAAAGGATTAAAAGTAATTCAGAAATATTTGACTTTGAAATATCAGATGAAGATATGAAAAGAATTTCTGAATTAAATACAGGAGTACGAATTGGTCCTGACCCTGATAATATAGATTTCTAAGGTAAAAGCTCAACTTTAACATCTAACTTTTCAAATATATTGAAAAAAAATCTGCAAATGAATTTATGAATTTACACAAACTCATTTGCAGTATTAATTCCAAATTTCAACTCTATTTCTTCCACTTATTTTTCCTCTATAAAGAGCGTTATCAGCAAATTTTATACACTGTTCTATTGTTTTACCTTGTTCAAAGAAATCTATACCTTGAGTTAAGGTGATTTTAATAGAATACTCGTTACTTTCTACAACCATATTTTCAATATCTTTTCGTATTCCTTCAGCAATCATAACAGCTTCTTCTTTTCCAATTTCACTAAGCAAAATTATAAACTCTTCGCCACCAAACCTTCCAACAAAATCTACTTTCCTAACTGAATTCTTAAGCATATTAGCAACATTTACTAAAACCAGATCTCCAGCATCATGTCCATATTGATCATTTACACTTTTAAAATAATCTATATCTACCATAACAATAGCAAAAGTTGTATTATTTTCTGCAGCTCGAAGCCATTCTACTTGAGCCTTTTCTTTAAAACCTCTGCGGTTAAGAAGTCCAGTTAAATGATCTTGTCTTATTAGTTTTTCTAGTTCTTCTGCTTGTTTTTTTAGCAATATATTATTTTCAAGAAGAACTTCATTTTTTTGTAAAATCTCCTTCTTCTGTTGAATTATTTGCTCAGTTCTTGATTGGACTTCTCTTTCAAGATATATCTGTTGTTTTTTCAGCAAACTAATCTTTCTAAAATATACAGCTAATAAAACGCTTCCAATAAAAAATACTCCGCCAACTCTAACCCACCACAATTTCCACCATGGAGGAAGGATTGTTATTTTTAAACTTACACCATTTGTATTCCATAAACCATCATCATTTGATGCTTTCACTCGAAATATATATGTGCCAGGATCAACATTTGTATATTGAGCACTACGTGTTAAATAATCACCTTTTATCCACTCTTTATCAAATCCTTCAAGCATATAAGCAAAATTGTTTTTGTCAGATTGTCTATAATTAAGTGTAGAAAATGTCATTCCAAAAGTTGCATCATTATAGTTTAAGGTAATCTCATCTGTCCTATAGATTGGTTTCGTAAGAATCCCTGATTCAGAAATTGTTACTGCCTTATGCATCATCCTAAATTCTGTAAGATAAACAGGCGGTATAAATTTATTTTCCACAATATCATGCGGATTAAAAATACTAAGTCCTTCAACACCACCAAAATACAGTTCTCCATCCACTCCTTTTAAAAAAGCACTTTGGTTAAATTCATTTCCCTGCAAACCATCTCGAACATCATACTGTTCAAAAGTTTCACTATCAGGATCAAATTTATTGATACCACAATTGGTACTTATCCATAAAAAGCCCTCGCTATCCTCAACAACTCCATATAACTCCTGATTTGAAAGACCGTCTTTTTCTGTATAGCACTTAAATTGTTCTGTTTTAGGATTAAAACAATTCAATCCACCACCATATGTACTTATCCAAAAAATGCCTTCAAAATCTTGATAAATTGCTGTAACATCGTTATGACTCAATGTATTAGGATCATTCCATGATTTCTCATATCGTTTAAATTCATTTTTGCCACTTTGTATTGCTTCTGAAGAAAGCATACTCATACCGCCACCCCATGTTCCTACCCATATGTTTCCGGATTGATCCTCCATAATTGTTTTGATAAAATTATCTCCTATACTTTGTTTATTCTCAGGATCATAAAGATATTTTTTAAATTCAATTTCTCCTCTTTCGATATTATCAGGATCAAGTCTATTTAAACCTCCACCCCATGTTCCTATCCACAGAATACCTCGACTATCTTCATAAATCGATAGAATTGAATTATTTCCAAGACTTTTTGGATCCTTAGAATTATAACTGTATCGTATAAATCTAGGATCTTTTTTAAGCCGTTCTTCAGCTGTTAATCGATTAAGCCCGTCATTCCATGTTCCAAACCACATATCGCCTCTTCTATCTTCTACCATTGTCCAAATAGTATTACCACTTATACTCGTTTTATCTTGAGGATCATTAATAAATTTCAAATCAACAGTTTTCTTATTTTTTAATCTATTAACTCCACCATTCCATGTACCAATCCAAAGAGTATCATTATGGTCTTCAAGTACAGATAAAACAATATCACTACTTAAACTTTTATCATCATTTTCATTGTGCTTAAGAATAGAAAAATTCTCCGTTGTGTAGTCCATCTTATTAAGACCATTACCATATGTTCCAATCCACAATAATCCCTGCTGATCAAAATAAAGTGATCTTACATCATTTCCGCTTAGGCTATGTGCATCACCAGTTTGTGGCATAAAACTTTGAAATTCATAGTTTTCATCCATTTTACTAAGCCCTTCACCATTAGATCCAATCCAAAGATTACCTTGAGAATCTTCTACCATAGAAGATACAGATTCATTATGCAAAATAGTTTGATTGTCTAGTTTATACTTAAAATGTTCAAAACTAATACCATTGTCATTTTCTTTCAATCTATTTAAACCATTATCGGTTCCAATAAATAAACCTCTATCCTTTGATTTAAAGATAGAAAGAACATTATTACTAGAAATACTTTCTGGATTTTCTGTGTCAAATTTAAAGTGAGTAAAACCTTCCTCTTTGTTTTTCAAATTAATATAATCTAGTCCACCTCCGTTAGTAGCTACCCAAAGACGTCCTTTATCATCTTCGTATAAATCTCGAATATAATTATTACTTAAACTATTTACATTGCTTTCATTATGTTTATATCTTTTAAATACAATTGTTTTATCATTATTATCTAGTTTACAACTGTTTAAGCCACCATTTCTAGTTCCTACCCAAAGAGTTCCTTGTGAATCTAAAAGAAGAGTTCTAACATTATTATCACTTAGAGTAGTATTCTCTTTAGGATTAAATCTATAGTTTGTAAATGTTTCTGTTGTTCTATCAAATTTACTTAAACCTCCATTTGTTCCAACCCACATAATTCCATCATCACCAAAAATAATTGTCCAAACCGAATTGTCAGAAAGTGAGTTTTGATTATCCACATCATTCTTAAAAGTACAAAACTTATATCCATCAAAGCGAGTCAATCCCCCTTGAGTTCCAAACCATAAAAATCCAAATTCATCCTGAGAAATTACATTCACTGATACCTGGGGAAGACCTTCCTTTCTACTAATATGTTCAAAATAAGCATTAATTTCCTTTCCATATGCTGTAAAAGTAACGCATATAAAAAATAGTACTATAACAATAAAAGTTTTCCTGATTATTGGCATATTCATAATAACCCACCTTATTTCTCTAATTAATACCCCTATAAATATTATTACAAATTAATAAATGTCATTGAATAAAAATATAATATAGTAACATCATAAATTCTTATTTAATATTATAACATTATAACATCCTCTTATTATGGTATTAAATACTATAAATTACTATATTTTCTTATAAATCAATATTTTTCTTGACTATCATAAATTTATAAATTAACATGATAGTAAGCTTATTCTATTTAAAGCTTAAAATATGGATTAACTTACATTCAGTAATGTTTTTTTGATATTTTCTTTACTTCAAAATTTTAATGTTTTAAAAAATAATTCTATTTATATTAAATCAAAGTTAATTTTCAGAATTTTCTTTTCTTATCATCTTCTATAATTCAAACTATTAAAAATTTCGCTTTTTACAAACAGCACTACACTAGCAAAAGTTGCGTGTTTATGCTTATATTCTTTATAATTATATCATTATTAACAATATTTGTAAGTTAATCTTTTTTATTAAATTTTGTGCATTAAGCACAGCGAAAGGAATGAAGATTTTTATGTTAAAAAAGCGAAAAGGTTCAATAGCATTAGGACTTGTATTAACTATGTTTTTTTCTCTTGCACCTACATCTTATGCATTTGCTTGGAACCCAATAAAAAAGGCTAAAAACTGGACTAAAGGTGCTGTAAAAGATGTAAAAGATGCTACAAAGGACGCAAGCGAAGCTGTAAAAGATGCTGCAGAAGATGTTGCAGATGATGTAAGTAAAGCTGCAAAGGATGCTGCAAAAGATGTAGGTAAATGGGGTAAAGGGGCCACAAAAGATATTAGCAAATGGAGTAAAGGGGCTATAAAAGATGTAGGTAAATGGGGCAAAGGGGCTATTAAAGATATTGGTGATTTTACAAAAGATAATTTTTCTGGTAATAAAACACAAAGTGAACTTGCTGCTCTCCCAGTTCTTAACTTAGATGAATCTCAAATGCTCAATGTGTTTAATCCTGGATATGGTTCTTTTACTTATCTTGATAATGTGAAAGAAAAGAAACTCTCTCCTAGTGCCTATATAAAACTTGAAAATGAACTTAAAAAATCAGATTTATCAGAGAATATTATAGATTTTATACTTGAAACTGTTTCTGGAGTTGATGGAGATAATATAGGAGGAGCTGTTGCAGATTTATTCCCTGGTTCTTTTTTGTATAGAAATGCAGTTGCAAAAGTACTCAATAATGTCATCAGTAATAAAGATTTTGTAAACATAAATCCATACACAGACGCAATTAAATCAAAAAATTGTCTAGAAGGATTTAGTGCACATTATGACATTCCAATAGATAAAAATAGTAATCTTCAAAGTAATTTACTACTTGTTGTTACTGGCGTAAAATATGGCTCAAGAGATGATTTTAAGATAGCTGTAAGTACTATAACTAAGAATGGAAAAGAAACTAAAGTACCCGTTGTTAAAAAAGCACTTAATGGAAAAGAAATTGCTTTTGAAGCAAAGCTTAATGGAATAGATAATAATATTGATAAAATAAGAATTTCATATAATAATAAATTTAATAAACCTAACGATCCAGTAAGACTTATTGCAAATGGAATACAAGATGCTATAAATGGAGCTATACCTATTGGTAACCCTATTAGCAATGATACTAGGGATAAGATTATTAAAGTTCTTAATAAGCATGCCCTTGATAAATTTGGTGGAGAGCATGATACATCAGCTATTACTACTGAGTATATTATTGGGGAAATACCTTATGTAGGAACTGCTATTCAAGCTATTGGAGGAACTAATTGGCTTACAAAACAAATAAGAAAAATAAAGGGGAAAATACAAGTAAAAAGTTATGCAGAAATTTCAGATGCAAAAATATTAGTTAAAAAATATAATTCAGCATCAGAATTAAATAATTCAGTTAACAATGCTACCGATACTAATACTAACACTATATTAAAAACTACTGCATATGATTTTTCAAGCAATACACCAAAAATAAAATGTTTTGGTGAAACATGGTTCAATAATTCAACTAGAAACGAAGGACAATTAGTATGTCAAACACCTGTTAATGGACACGGATTAGCTATAATAGATGAAAATAATTATAGTGATTTTGCAGCAGAAACTATGATAAGTGTATCCGGTACAGGTAATGCAGGTCTAGAATTTAGAATTAATAATGTTATAGCTAATAAAAATCAATTCCAAGGTTATATGGCAGGTATAACTGCAGGCAATAATGGAACAGGTGAAGTATTTTTAGGTAGACACAATTTCGGTTGGAAACAAATAAAAAATGTTAAAACAACTATAGCCCAAGGTAAAGAATATAAGCTTAAAGTAGTAGCTGTGGGAACTACTATACAAGTATATTTAAATGATAAGTTGATGATTAATGTAAATGATGATTCATATAGAGATGGTTACATTGGTTATCATGTATGGAATACCAAAGTTACTTTTGACAATCTTGTTATAGCAGAACAAACAGCTGTAGACAATATTGAATATAATTTTTCTAGTAATAAACCTAGCATGGAATATTATAGTGGTAATTGGGATTATTATGAAAGCACTAGTTCTACACAATTAAGATGTATAACAGGAAACAAAACTAACTCTTTATCTACACTAGAAGATAATACTTATTCTGACTTTTTAGCATCTACTACTGTAACTACACTTGATAAAAATGGTAATGCAGGACTAGAATTTAGAATAAACAATATAAAGGCTCCTAACAATCAATTTCAAGGATATTTGGCAGCTATAAAAATAGGTGATAATGGAAAAGGTCAGATATTCTTAGGGAAAACTGACTATGGCTGGAAAAGAATCAAAACAGTTAATACTACTATAACACAAGGATTACAATACAAACTTACAGTATTAGCAATAGGAAATAATATTAAAGTATATTTAAATGGTAATTTAATGATAGATGTAAATGATTCATCATTTGCAAATGGTTCTATTGGATATGATGCATACAATAATATAGCCTTTTTCGATAATCTTGAAATAACACCTATTAAAAAATAAGTAAATTAACAACACTAACTAAAATAAATCTTAAAATTCATTTATTAATTTAATCAAAACAACTGATAATAAAAAAGTTCTAAGCTTTAGATTATTTCCTAAAGCTTAGAACTTTTTCAACTGAAATTTATCAGTATAAACTCTTATACCATACATTCATACTTTCCAAATCACCAGAAATATTAGTATTATTAATTAACGTGCCTCCATATTCATAGTTGGATTTTGCAAAAGTAATATTCATGCCATATGATATAGCTCTTGCAATAGTAAATGCAGTAAAAAAACTATTTTTTCTCATTTTTTCTTCCATTTTAGAGAGCAAAAATGTACTAAAACCATTTCCTCTGTATTCAGGTAATGTAGCAAAATCAGTCATTTCAACACTTTTAGATGAATAATCCATTTCTGTAGATGCTAAAGATACAATTTTTTCTTTGTATTTTATAGAAAAATAAATAAAATTCTCATTCATAGTTTTTTCTATGTATTTTTCATCATGAATAGGAAATGGATAAGTTTCAAATACCTCTTTGTATACTTTGCATATCTGTTCTATATCATTTAATTGGCAAATTTGAAACTGGTACTCTTCTCCAAGTTCTATTTGTTTCTTAATTTTATTTTTTGCACAAGATATATCAATAATTTTTTTCATTTCACTTTCTTGTTTTATACTAGCTCTTTCTTCACTAAAATATTTACTAGCAAAAATCACATCTTCAATACCATTATAAAATCTAGGAATAGCAGCTTCCTCAATATATCCTGACTTAATAAACTCACCTTTTAATGAATACGGTATTTTAGCAAATGTTTTAGTATATTGATTTTTCTTAACCATATCATCTAAAACTGGTATTATATTTTGAAAATCCCATTTATCTAATTTCATTAAATAAATCCTATTATTATATTTGCCATGATTAATTATGGAATTACCTATTTTCTCTGTTTTATCATAATTAATCTTCATTATCTTCTCGCCTTTGTAATCTATTATTATTTTTGGGAATCAACGATATGGTATCATTGGAATCCATTAAAAGTTTCTCTATCCCTACAGCTCTATATTCATCAGATTCATCTGTATTCTTAAGGAGCTTACACTCCTCACAGCCTTTACTGCAATCAGGATTTTTATAGTTATCAGGTTCTTTATATGATGTAATTATACCCTCATAATTTCTTAAAATAACTTTATTTGGTGCAGAGGAAATGAGATAATTAGGCATAACTCGTATCTTTCCCCCTCCACCTGGAGCATCAATTACATATGTTGGAATTGCAAATCCACTTGTATGACCAATCATACGTTCCATAATCTCTATACCTTTAGAAACAGGAGTTCTAAAATGAGCTAACCCTTCTGATAAATCACATTGATATAAATAATATGGACGAACTCTATTTTTAACTAATTGTTGACAAAGCTTCTTAATAATTTCTGGACAATCGTTTACTCCAGCCAGCAAAACGCTTTGATTTCCAAGTGGTATACCACCATCTGCTAGTTTCCTAAGTGCTTCCTTTGAGGATTTGGTAAGCTCTCTTGGATGATTAAAATGAGTATTTACCCATACAGGATTATGTTTTTTTAACACTTCTACTAATCCATCTGTTATTCTATATGGTAGAACTACTGGTACTCTAGAACCTATTCTAATCACTTCTACATGAGGAATCTTTTGAATCTCAGTTAATATCCAATCTAAATTTTCATCACTTAATAATAATGCATCTCCTCCTGATAATAAAACGTCTCTTATTTGAGGAGTATTCTTTATATATTCAATCCCTTTTTTTAGTTCCTCTCTATTAGGAATAGATGATACATCTCCCACTTTTCTTTTTCTTGTACAGTGTCTACAATACATGGCACAAACATTACTTATATGAAATAACACTCTATCTGGATAGCGATGTGTTATTCCAGGAGCTGGACTATCTTTATCTTCATGGAGTGGGTCTGCCATTTCATGATTTCCAACTAATGATTCATTTATAGACGGAAAAGACTGTAAAAATATTGGGTCATTTTTATAATCTTCTGAATCAATTAATGATAGATAATACGGAGTTATAGAAAGAGGGAATGTTGACGTAATTTCCTCTAGTTTTTTTCTTTCTTCATCATTAAATTTTATATTTAAAAGTTTCTCAAAAGTACTAATATTAGTTATTGAATTCTTAATTTGCCATTTCCAATCTTTCCAATACGAAAGACTCTTGTTTTTATAATTTTCTTCAAGCTCTTTTAATTTTTCTTCTCCTACTAATTGCATTGTTAACCTCCTACCATATAGTCTCATTTTTATTATTACAGTTATATAGAAATCTATTCTGATTACTTAGTAATTAAAGGTATTAAAGTATACTTTGAGCATAAAAAAAGACTATGAAGTTTTAAGCTATATTAGCTCTCTTCATAGTCTTCTCTTTAATCCTTTTATCTAATCAACTTTCATCTTTAACTATATATTATTAATAAAGTATTTACTTATTAATAATACTTTTACTCCCCATAAAAGTGGCAATGAAATATGCACCATAAATTGAAACAACAAATCCTGCTGTAAGAAATATGCTTCCTAAAATATTTACTTTAGCAGAATATTCAATCAAATCATGAGCAACTGTTAAACCCACAACAGAATGAACAACTGCCAAGCTCAGTGGTAATACAAAGTAACAGGCTATTTGCATGAAAAGTGCTTTATTAATCATCCCTCTATCTACTCCAAGTTTTAATAACAAATCGTATCTTTTCTTGTTATCAGCAGCTTCGGAAAGCTGTTGAAGTGCCAGTATTGCTGCACTTGTAATTAAAAATACAAATCCAAGATAAATTGCAAGAAAAGAAACTAAAGCTTTTGTAGATATAGATTGCTCATATATTTTTGCTTTTGAAATAAAATAGCTAAAACTCCATTCTTTATGATCTACTGCTTTCATATATTGAGAAAGTTTATCTTCTAACTCAATTGCTCCTTCTAAATTAAAGCAATCCATATTGGCATACACATAACTTGGCTTCATATAAGAAATTATGCTATCATCAACAACAAAATATGTTGGTGAAAAATTATTAATAGAACTTTTTTGAACTTCTCCTTTTGGAAATACTTTCTTACCAGCAATCTCAATAGGAAAGTTGTTTTTTACTCCTTCTTCAAGCTTCGGCAAAATCATTTCATCATTTGACACAATAATATATGAATTTTCATTTAATGTTAAAGGCTTCATATCCATCATTGATAGAATCTCATTGTAATCTTTTAAGCTGATAAATTCCATAGAATGTTTAACCTGGTTTTTTCGCATTTCTGAGGCATATTCAAATGTATCCTCTAAGTATATACCCTTTGCTGCATATTCAATATATTCATCATATTCCTTAATGTATTCACTTCCTTTTATCTCTTTTGGAAGATTATCAATAATAGATTTTGGTGTTTCCTCAAACTTTGCATGAAATGTGAAATCAAATGGAACAGATTTTTTCAAATCAGTAGAAAGTATATTTTCCATACTAAGCCCAGTAGAAAATATTCCTATAGTTAATAGCAGAAGAATGCAAACTACAGACATAGATACAAAGTTTGTATTAATTTTGCTGTTAAGCTGTCTTAAAACAAACATATTTAAATTCTTAAAATAAAGATTTTCATTTTTCTGTATCAGCTTTATTAAAAATCCTGTGAGAGAAAAGAAAAATAAAATCGTTCCAATTGTTCCAAGTATGATTGAACCAGTAAACATCCAGTCTAAATCCATCATTCCATTTTTTATAATAAGGTAATATGCACCGCCTAAACACATAAGAGATATAATAAATAATCCAAATGAAACCTTTATATTTTTAATTTTCAAAGTTTCATTTTTTCTATCACCATAAATCAAATCAATAAGTTTATATTTTGAAATCGCCACAGTATTAAATACTATAACTGTTATAAATATAACCCCAAAATATAAAATGCTCTTTACTACTGCATCTCTAGAAAAGACAAACTCGTATGCAGTTAAGTCAACCTCAAATATTTTTGCTGTAAATACTGACATAAACTGTGATAAAAACACACCTGAAATAAGTCCTATTATCAAAGCAAACAATGCAATCACTGAGGTTTCCAAAACAAGAATAGTTGAAATTTTACCTTTTTCCATACCAAGTGCAAGATAAATACCAAGCTCTTTTTTTCGGCGTTTAATAAAAAAGTTGTTGGCATATACAATCAGGAAACCCAAAACAATAGCAACAAATATAGAAATATATTTCAGTACTTGTGTCAGAGTCTTCATTGCAGCATGTTGTGTTTTAGTAACTTCCATAATTCCCTGTTGAGCTTCAATGGAATTAAACATATAAAAAACGCATACTCCAAATGCCAATGTAAAAAAATAAATTGCATATTCTTTAAAGCTTTTTCCAACATTTTTGAAGGCAAGTTTAGTTAACATTGTTTATGTCACCTCCAAGAAGAGTAATTACTTCCATAATTTTATTAAAAAACTCTTTTCTTGTATCATTTCCTTTAATAATTTCATTGAATATCTTTCCATCTTTAATAAAAAGAATTCTTTTACAGTAACTTGCTGTAAAAGCATCATGAGTTACCATTAAAATAGTAGCATTCATTTCATCATTTAGTTTTTCAAAGCTTTCAAGCAGCATTCTTGCTGATTTTGAATCCAATGCACCTGTAGGTTCATCTGCTAAAACAAGAGATGGATTAGTAATAATTGCTCTTGCACTAGCAACACGTTGTTTTTGTCCTCCTGACATTTGATATGGATATTTATTTAAAACATCTTTTATGTTTAGTTTCTCTGCAACTTCTTGCACTCTCTTCTTAATCTGATTTGCTGGAATCTTTAATATAGTGAGCGCAAGTGCAATATTTTCGTAAGCAGTAAGTGTATCCAGCAAATTAAAATCCTGAAATATAAATCCAAGTTTTTCACGTCTGAATTTAGATAATGCTTTTGATTTAATTTCAGTAATATCTTTGTTATCAATATGAATATGTCCTGATGTTACTGAGTCAATAGTAGATATGCAGTTAAGTAGTGTGGTTTTGCCACTGCCTGATGCACCCATTATTCCTATATATTCACCTTTGTTTACATCAAAGCTTATATTATCTACAGCTTTTGTAATATTACCTTTTGCGCCATAGTATTTTTGAATGTTTTGTACCTTTAAAATTATATCCATTATTAGTCCTCACCTTTCTATATTATCTTGTGTTAAAATTAATCCGATAAATCCTTCAAAATTATTCTATAAGTTATAAGCTTAATTCACCTTAGATTTAGCTTACATTTAACTTACAGTTTTGTAAGAAAACAAAATGAGCCGTATTTCTACGACTCAAAAAATATAGTTTTATCCTTTGGAAAGATAATATTTACTGTTGTACCTATTTCTTTTTTAGACTCAACTTCAAGTCCTAAGTGCATTTTTTCGCAAAGCTTTTTGCAAAGATATAAACCTATTCCCGTTGATTTAGCAAATTTACGTCCATTTTCTCCTGTAAATCCTTTGTCAAATATTTTTGATATATCCTTTTCACAAATACCAATTCCGTTATCGAAAATAGAGAGAGTAATTTGATTTTCTTTTTCTTGTGACGAAAAGGAAAGAGATAAGGGGTTTTTTTTATATTTGATGCTATTTGAAATTATCTGACCTATAATAAAATCAAGCCATTTTGGATCTGAAAACACTGTATAGCATAAATTGTTAAGCTTTATCTCTATTCTATTTTGAATAAGCTGTCTAGAATATTTTTTGATAACTAATTTCACAAAGCTTTCAAGATTAATATTTCTAATAGAATAATCCTTTTCAACATTAGTACTTCTTGCATAATAAAGCGCCTGTTCCACAAAAGAATCTATTTTTTGTGTTTCATCTATTATACTTTTTGTTACTTCACTTTTATTATTCTCACAAATAAGATCGATGCAAGCAATGGGTATTTTTACCTCATGAATCCAAGTTTCTATATATTCTCTATATTCTTCCTGTGATATTTTATAACCTGCAATTTCATCATTCATTGCTTTTGTTGCTTGCTGCAGAATATCTGTTAAAATTTTACCCTCTATAAAATCAGGTGATTCAATCATCTGGCTAATAAACTGTTTTTGTTCCATTGCATTTAGTGTATAATAAAGATTATTATAAAAACTCCTCTTATACAAAAATTCTATTATTAATGTTGATGTAGTAATTAAAATTATACAAATAATCATAAATATTATTGCAAAGCTACCTATCTTCATTACTGACAGCAAACTTCCCAAAAATATGATAATAATTCCCTGCGAAAATATAAAAGGTATTTTTTCCTTAAAAAAGCTTATCATTTTCATATCATATATCCTTGTGCTCGCTTGGTTTCAATTAACCCCTTTATACCAATATCTTCAAGTTTTTTGCGAAGCCTGTTCACATTTACTGTTAACGTATTGTCATCTATAAATTCATCGGATTGCCAAAGCTCATTCATAATATCATCACGATAGACAATATTGCCTTTATTTCTCATTAAAATAGTTAAAATCCTTAGTTCATTTTTTGTAAGCTCCGTTTCTTTTTCTTCAAAGCTGACAATGCTTTTTGAGATATTCAGCATAACATTGCTACTCTCAATTATTTGATTATCTATATTTGATTCTGCTCGTTTTAATACAGCACTAATATGGGCAAGTAATATTTGTGTATTGTAAGGCTTTGTGATAAAATCATCTGCTCCTAAATTCATGCTCATCAACTCATCCATATCGCTATTTCTGCTTGTTACAACAATAATAGGAACAGAAGATCGTTTTCTTATTTCTCTACACACATGATAGCCATCATAATATGGAAGATTTATATCCAAAAGAATTAGGTTTGAATTTGATTTTAATGTTTCTTCAACGATATTTTCAAAATCATCACTATAGCTGCACTTGTATCCGTAGGTATTTAAAAGCTTTGATAATTCTTCTCTTAGTGTAACATCATCTTCTATAATAAATATTTTTGACATTTCATCATCCTCCTACATTAGTACTGATAGACTCAATTAAATCTTAGATAAAAAGCACAGTAAGTATTCAATACTTCTTGTGGATTTTTCTTTATATTTATTAAGCCTCTTATAATTCAAGAAGCTCTAGGCACTCATCAACCCACTGAATATTACATTTAGCTGTAAAATAACCTCTTTTTATTGCCATTAGCCAATATATCTTCTCTCCTTTTTTTCCAGTTAATTGTTCTCGATAATCAAGTTTTCCTTCTGCCTCTTTCAATCTTTTAGAAAATTCTTTGTTAATTTGTCTATACTCAATAAGCTCTTTTTTTAAAATATCTTTATCTCCATTTGACCCCAAAAATACTCTCATAGTCATTTCATCACGCATTTTCATAGTATTCTTCGCTGAATGTTCATCGAGCCAACGAATTAGTTCTCTTCTACCATCATCAGCTAGTGTGAATACTTTTTTATTCGGTTTATCCTTTTGTACTACATGTTCTGAAGTTACCCACTCTTTTTTCTCAAGAGTATCTAATTCTCGATATATTTGACTAGTTTGTGTATTCCAAAAGAAATTTAGTGATTCACTAAATAACTTCATAACATCATATCCTGTCATTGACCCATATTCCAATAATCCTAGTATTCCATGTTTTAGTGACATCTTAATCCTCCTAAATTTTTCATCGACTCATAATCTAATATTCCATATGTATTATATTATATATATGGAATATTATACATACAAGAATTTTTTATTAAACCTATAATGCTCAAACTATTCTTTCTATAAAAAGAGCTGTCTCGCTCTAGAAATTAGTTTCTACTTTGAGACAGCATCTTTATATTTTGAGAGTTTATTAAAATACATCATTAAAAAAGTTAAAAATTTCTTTTTCATTAGTTAATTTTCCTTTATTCTTTATTAAAATTCAAATTAATACTTTCAAAATTTTGATCAGTTTCATCTTTTCTCTTTCTACGCCTTCTACGACTTAGAGATAAACCACCAAACCCACTTATGATAGCCATACATGTTTACGTTATAATTTCATAATTATCCCTCCATATAATTTTTAACTTTATCTCTTTAATATTAATTAAATTTTTTTATGGTTAAGTTACTTTCTCACCCTTCCTCCTGCTACATATTTAGGATACCAATTAGAAAACCAATTAGTAAATTTCAATGCACCAAAAGTTAATATATATATAGCTGGTGTAAATTCTAATAAACTAAATTCTTTCAAAATAGCAAACAAAATTCCCTGTATAATAAATATTACACTCCAGAATAATGTTAAAACTTCATTTGTCTTAGTAAATAAGATATTTTCTTTAATATTCCCATTAAAATTAAACTTTGAATAGTCAGATGTCAGTGGTGTTTCATTGAACAGTGAAGCACCCCATATTAAAGCTATAGCAAAATAATTGATAAGGGTGCCATCTGACTTAAGTAATGAACTTCCAACAGTTTGAACTATTGCTAGTATACCAAAATATTGAAAACTCATTTGCTCAAAATAAGTAACTTCTTTATGCTTTTTCTTGGCAGTTACTATTAAGCAACTAAGCAGCAACGGAATCCAAACACCAAAGAAAGTACTAAAAGTAATACATGACCATGATATAATCCAAGGTATAAAGGTGATTCCCATCCATTTTTGTCCTTTTATTCCCAGAATTTTATCCTTCTTAGACTCTTCCTTTGACTCACTAGCTTCTTTTGAATCATCTGATCCAAAAATTTTACCCATAGCCATCATGAAATTCAGATCTCCCTCAATACGATAAAGGCCATCCATCATAGCTTTTGCACCTTCTAGTTCCCCATTTGAAATTTTAAGCCATATATCATAAGTAGTTATAATTTTTGTTGTAAAAGAATTACTGGCACCTTCATATAACTCACATACTTGATCTTTGATTATAAAATGATGCGTTTCTTTTAAATCTGTAAACTCAATTTCAAGTATGGAATTTATTCCTTTAGCATTCTCACTGACAAAGCTTTGTCTCATAAGCTTCAGATATGAAAGTCCCTTTTGTTGCTTATTATTTTGTGCTCTTTCATCAACATTTGTCATAATTTCAGTTTCTACGTCATTATTAATATCCCAGCTTAAATTTGCAATTTCAATAAAATCATCAACAGGAATTAAAGGTTGATTAAGAATTTCTTTTGTACTAGATTCAATTTTTCCATTTCTAGCATATTCACTTCCAGCTTGTTCCAAAGCATCTGAATACCACTTTAAACGTCCCTTCATAGTATTTTGTGATAATAATTCACCCATTACACAACAAATACTTTCATCTACATTATTTTTTGTAATTTTATCAAATGATTCTTTTAATATATCGAAGTTGCTAAAATGAGGGAAACCACAATTAGAAATAATTATGTTTTTACTTTTAATTCTTTTATATCTTACTGGATGAGTATATTCACCATCTTTTTCAACAATAAATGGTTCCGCTAAAGGTAATGTTCTTTCAACAAATGTTTTTAAAATTGATGTCATACCATAATGATATATAGGTGTTCCCCATATTATTAAGTCTGAATCAATTAATTTTTGTAATAAATTCTCCATATCATCTTTGTGTATACATTTTCCTGGAGTTTTAGTCCAACAATTAAAACATCCTATACAATTTTTTATATTTTCCTTGTGAAGTTCTATATACTCTATTTGACTTTCTAATTCAACAGATTGATAACCCTTTAAAAAGCTATCAATTATTTTAGCTGTATTTCCATGCTTTCCTCTAGGACTTCCATTAACAACTGTTATTTTTTTCAATTTATTACCCACTCCTCTGATTCAATTAACTAGAGGCCTCTTCAGCCCACTGAATATTGATATAGCTGTAAAATAATCTCTCTCAATTTTTAATAGATGCATTCTTATATTCCACATATATTATATTATACATGTGGAATATAAGAATGCAAGAATTTTTTACTAAAACTTCGAAATTCTTTAGATATTCTTAAAGCAAAAATTGATATTTTCTTCCTCATATGCTAATCTATCATATGAGGTGTTTAAGATGAAAAAATCACTAAAAGTTGTCGGTGCAATAATTGAAAATGATAATAATGAAATACTATGTGCTCTTCGTTCTCCTAAAATGACACTTCCTAACATGTGGGAATTTCCTGGTGGAAAAGTTGAAGCAAATGAAAATTTTGCCCAAGCTATAGTAAGAGAAATTGAAGAAGAATTGAAATGTTCTATTGAATATAAAGAAATATTTAATGATAATACCCATGAATATGAAAAGTTTACTGTAAACCTAATAACAATCAAATGTAAAATTAAAGATGGTAAACCTACTGCTGACGAGCACTCTAAGATTATATGGCTTAAAAGAGAAAATCTTGAGTCCTTAAGATGGGCACCAGCTGATGTTCCTGCAGTAAAACAATTAGCAAGTGAAAAAGTATAGTTTTAATCTTGTGTATTACTTAATACAAGTATATAGAAAAATCCCATAAAATCATTTAATTTTAAGTAACATGCATTATAATGGATGTAAAATACAATATGTTTAAAACTCTAATACTCATAATAATTTAATATTTTATAGAATATATATATATAAGATTTACTAATATATAAGGTAGGTGAAGAGTCTGGTTAATTAAATCAGGCTATTTTTTGAATAATTTAATTTATATGCCTATTTATCTAAATGAAAAATTATTACTTTCAATATATCCTATAGTAATAGATGGATATATTGAAAGTAAATCTATAAAATCTACGAAAGACAAAAGTAATTCTTTAAAAATATCAAAAGATTGTAAACATCAACACTCTAACGATCATAAAGTATCAAACAATAATAAAGATCATAATAAGACAAAGGACCTTTCAGAAACTACAACAGATGATTCTTCTGGAACATTAGATGATAAACATGCTAATAAAAACGAATTAACAATAAAAAAAATATATACTAAATTTTATTTATTTCATGACTTGAGAAATACTATGATAAATACAAATATGCTAAGGCATATTACAGAACTAGATATTATTAATAATAATATCCAGTCAGGAGAATATGTGGAATTTGATTCAAAAATTACATCAGAGTCAACCTGTAACGGAATAATAAACTTAATAAATATTATACATGAATATGATTCTAAAGAACTAGATAAATTATTAAAAAATACAGAAACCCAAAATTCTCTTACTAATTATACTATAATAGAAAGGCAACTTGAAAATTTTAAAAAACTATTGGAAATGAATGATTCAGATAATATTGTAATGCAATTTAATAAATGTAAAGCAGTATTAAATATTGATAAAAAGTGTTTTTATAGTAGAAACATATATGACAACTCAAATTTTTCCTGTAAAGTATTGTGTAAAGTTTTAAGATGTATAAACAATAATGACAGTATCTGCTTGTTAGATAAAACAGGTATGCAGGATTATTATAAAGATTACATAAAATCATTAGATCCTTACTTAGATATACTAAAG
Source organism: Clostridium aestuarii (assembly GCF_026735135.1). Classification (GTDB taxonomy): domain Bacteria; phylum Bacillota; class Clostridia; order Clostridiales; family Clostridiaceae; genus Clostridium_H; species Clostridium_H aestuarii. The sequence goes on from NZ_JAPQER010000001.1 coordinate 292,804, forward strand.
GAAAATAATATAGTTATACCTGAAAATATAATAACAGAAATAACAGGACCAGCTATACAGGTAATTCCAATGGGCATATATGTTTAGATTTAAAAATGTATATAAGAATAATGGAAAACAAAAATAACTATCCTCAAAAACACATCCCCAAATATTTTTTAACAATGCAAAGTGAAAAAGTATAGTTTTAGTCTTAAACTATACTTTTTTATTAAATTCAGTATATAACTTAACTGGAATTTCATGCTCCAGAACCAGCTTAACAGTTATAGGTTTTTCACCATGATATTCTACAGTATTACCTTTTCCTATGTATATATATGGCTCTACCTTTCCATCAATTTCTTTGTATTTTCTAACAAATAAATGAAGATTTATATTTCTCTCTTGGTTAAATATTATATTTTTACCTCTATCCGAAGTTGTTGCAGTATTATTAGGGCTTTGCCATTGAAAATATTTTCTATTAATAAACTTATCATTATAATTTATACTTTCTTTTATATCTTCTTCTTTATGCAAATCTACAAACAAAAAGTATTCATTTCCATTAACAAGTAATCCAGCTCCTCTAAAAGAACTATGAATTTTTCTATAATTAGAAAGTAACGCAGCATCTATCATTTGATATTGTTCATATAATTTTAAATGAGGAACACCATAATATTTCCCCTCAAACTCTTTTTCGTATCTTATAAGCCCATAATTTATAATATCTTCTATGTATTTTTTTAAAGTGTCATTTTCTAGTAAACATTTAAACTCTTCATTTCTATATAGCACTTCATTTTTATATTTAAAAAGTTTTACGTTGCTACTTTTTTGACCTTTATCATAATAATCTTGATTTAAACATTCTAGTGCATGTCTAACACTATCATCGTCAACATATTCTATATATTTTAAAATCTCATCTTTTGCACTGCTGAAAGATATTTTATCATTATTTAAAAGATATTTTATTATACTAAATTCATAAATTCTTTTTAATGGTAAACTTCTTGATAATTGTTTCATTGTTTTATAAAAAATTTCATTTTCTAAAAATTTCTTTAGCTTTTCATCCTTTTCTACCTTTGCTACAAACCCAAGATATGTTTTTTCTTTTGAGATAAACCTAACAGGCTCTGGAGAACCATCATACTTAAGATAATCTAATAATAACTCAGGTCTTCTCCCTTGATTCATTTTTTTAAACTCAAAATACTCTTCCTTAAGGTATTTCATAGCATTAAAATTTTCTCCATCTATCTGCTCTAAAATTCTTTCCACAGATATTTTATCCATTTGTATATGTGTACAACCTGGTAAATTTGAGAATCCTGTTGCCACAGCTACCCTTAAGCTATCTTTGTCATAATATCTAGCTCCATTTAAAGCTATTGCTATTAAAAATGTTTTTCTATGATTTCCTATAAAATCTAATACCGTTAAGAAACTTTTACTTTCATGTTTACGTAGTCCTCTTCCTAATTGCTGAATAAAAACAATTGGTGAATTAGTAGGTCTTAGCATTAAAGCAGTATTAATAGAAGGTATATCTACCCCCTCATTAAATATATCCACTGTAAATATCACTTTTAGCTTATCTGTATCAGATTCAAGTTTTTTAATATATTCCGCTCTTTCATCTACAGAATTTTCTCCTGTTAAACAAACACTCCTTATACCTCTCTTGTTAAATTGTGCACTCATATACTCAGCATGTTCAACACCTGCACAAAAGCCTACACACTTGCACTTTTCACCATCATGTCCATAAAACCTCATTTTATCAATAATAAAGTCAACTCTTTCGTTAACCTTTAGTCTTTTAGTTATCTCAGTTATATTATCTATATTAACATTACTTAAATCCACCCCATCAATATCTGTAATACCAAAATAATGAAATGGAATTACTAAATCATCTTCTAGTGCATCATGCAATCGCACTTCTAACGCAACATTGTTATTGAATAATTCAAAAATATTTTCACAATCACTTCTTTCAGGTGTAGCAGTCATACCTAAAAGAAATTTAGGTTTAAAATAATCTAACACCCTCTGATAACTTGGACTTGCTGCATGATGTGCTTCATCAATTATTATATAATCAAAATAATTTTCTTGAAATTCATTAAAGTGCTTTGACATTGTTTGTATAGTTGAAAATAAATAATCCACATCTTTTTCTTTTATATTACCTGTGTATAACCCCATAGACTTTTTGTTGTCATTAATTAGATTTTCATATGTAACTTTTGCTTTTCGTAAAATCTCTTCTCTATGAACTATAAAAAGCATTTTATTTGGATTAAAATTTTTAACATCAAAAGCAGACATATATGTTTTCCCAGTACCTGTAGCTGCTATAACTAATGCCCTATCTTCTCCATGTTGTCTCAATCTAGCTAGATTTTCCATAGCTCTACTTTGCATATTATTTGGAGTAATAGGCTTAAAATTAATGAAATTTTGTTTTTTAATTTTTTCAATCTTTTTTAATTCTTTTATAAAGCTTGAATATCTATTTAAAAAATCATCATCAACTATTTCAGTACAATTCCATAGATTTTCATACTCCTTAATTACATCCTGCACAAAATAATCATCTTTTTTGGATATAACCTGTGTATTCCACTCAACATTACTCTTTAACGCACTTTGAGTTATATTAGACGATCCTATAATAATCTTATAATTATCTTTATTTTCAAATATATAAGCCTTTGTATGAAACCCTATTTTATCTGTTATAAATATTTTTAAATCTATATTGTTGAAACTTTTTATTTTTTCTAAAGCTTTTGGATCAGTAAAATTAAGATAAGTTGATGTAATTATTTTTCCCTTAATTTCTTTTTTCTCTAACTCCTTGAATTTATCTAATAGAAGTTGAATTCCACTATAATTTATAAAAGCTACACTAAAATAAAATTTTTCACATTCATCTAAGGACTTCTGTAATTCATATAAAAGATTTCCTTTATCTGAATTTACTATCAGTTTATTACTGCTTGTCCATTCTTCTTTATCACTTAATTCAATATCCTTTGGTACAATTTGATTATCAGTTTTCTCACTTAGATTTGCTATTTCTTTTTCTATATCTATGTTTTCTTTTGCCTTTATCATTTCATTATCTCACCTTATTTTTATAATAAACATTTACTATATATTTTTGCAATAACATAAGTCCATTAATATCAATTTATAGTTTAATATCAAATATATTACTTTATATCTATAATTTTCTTATGTTCATATTATAGCTTTTAACATGATTTGGAGCAAATTTGAATGAAAAAATATGTTTAAATGTAAAAATGTATATGACAATAATGTAAAACAAGTTTTGTTTTTACCAACTTGCAATTATTATTAAATGTAAATATAATATTAATGATAAATCTATAATAACTAACTTTAGGAGCTCTAGTATGCAGAATTTAATTATATTTAAAAACTCAAATATCAATAATATAATATTATTTTTAAAAAAAGAACTAGTATTGACAATAACCACACTTCTTGCTATTGTTTCATCCACTATATCTATACCCAAACTTCAATACATTAATTTTACAGTGCTAATACTTTTGTTTAATTTAATGATAGTTGTTTCAGCTTTTAAACATCTTAATGTATTAGACTACATAGCCACTTTTTTGCTCACTAAATGCAAAAGTAATCGAGTTATTTTTTTTGTACTTATATCTATTACTTTTACTTCATCTATGTTTATTACAAATGATGTTGCATTGATAACATTTGTACCACTTGCATTAATCATTGGAAAGAAAACTAAAATTAATACTTTGAGTCTCGTAATATATGAAACGCTAGCTGCTAATTTGGGAAGTTCATTGACCCCTATGGGAAACCCTCAAAACCTTTATATTTACTCTTTTTATAATATTAAACCAATTAATTTTTTTATGATTATGATACCTATTATTGTATTATCTATAATATTCCTAGGCATAATTATTATTAGAACTGATAATAACTCTGTATCACTTCACTTATCACATGTTTCTATTAAAAACAACATGCATGTACTATGTTTTTATATGCTATTTATAATTATATTACTCTCTGTATTTCATATTATAGATTATAGGTTTTCATTCATTCTGACATTATTGGTTGTTTTAGTATTAAATAAAAAACTATTGTTAAAAGTAGATTATTCATTACTATGCACATTTATTGCATTCTTTATATTTGTTGGTAATATATCATCTATGGATATTGTTAAGAATTTTTTGTCTAGTATTCTAAATAACCCCAAAAGCACATACTTTTTTTCAATATTAACAAGTCAGTTTATAAGTAATGTACCTTCTACTATATTAATATCTCCATTTACTAATAACTATAAAGAACTTTTACTAGGTTCTAATATAGGAGGAATGGGATCTTTAATTGCATCTATGGCCAGTTTAATTTCCTATAAACTTTATTCCAAAGAGTATCCTTCCGAAAATAAAAAATATCTTAAATTGTTCACTTTTTATAATATTATAGGACTAATACTCTTTATACCTTTAATATATTTCATAGATTTCATTTCTTTTTTTTAATATTTAGTTACTTTTTTTTAAAGCTATTGCTAATATTTATTTTGACCATAAAAAATATATGTTTAAAACTCTAAAATGTAATCTCGATAAATGGATGATGTTCTCTCTATTGTACACTTAAATTATTTGTAAATACATACAATAAAGAGGATTTTTATGATTAATGTATAAATATGTATATATAGCATTTAATGATATTTATTAAAATTAACAGGAGGTATTTTTATGTCATATTTTTTAACTAGTGATAATGTCAAACTCTATTATGAAACATGTGGTGAAGGCAGCCCTATAGTACTTATTCACGGTTGGTCATGCAGTCATCTACACTTTAGAGATCAGATTAAAGAACTTTCAAAAAAATACAAAGTTGCAGCACTAGATTTAAGAGGACATGGTCTTTCGGAAGTACCTAATTATGGACTTACTATTTCACGTTTTGCTAAAGATGTAAAAGATTTTATTGAATATTTGAAATTAGACCAACCTAGCTTGATAGGTTGGTCTATGGGAACTACAATAATTTTTGATTTTGTAAGACAGTTTGGATGCCAAAATATTAATAAACTATGCCTCATTGATATGACACCTAAAATCATAACTGATGATGAATGGAATTTAGGTCTTTATGGTCAATTCTCTCACAAAGACAATCTTGATACAATGGTTGGTATAAATACTGATTGGAATGAATTTTCAAAAGTATTCGTCCCTGCTATCTTTGCTAAAACAGGCTGCAAAGACAAAGACTTGCAAGACTGGGCCTTCAATGAATCTTTGAAAAATTCTCCTCATGTTATGGCTCGTATGTGGATAGATATGTCTGCTCAAGATCATAGGGATATGCTTAGCTCAATTACAGTTCCAACACTCATTACACACGGAGGGGAAAGTGCTCTTTACTTAAAGGAAAACAGTGAATATTTAAATAAAAACATACCTGACAGCAAACTTGTTACTTTCGACGGCTGCGGACATGGACTTCAACTTGAAGATCCAGAAAAGTTCAATAAGGAACTCATGAACTTTATTGGATAAATATTTTTTAAAAATACAAAGCTAAAAAGTATAGTTTTAATCTTAAACTATACTTTTTATTTTTTCTAAAGCTTTTGTATCAGTAAAACTAAGATAAGTTGATGTTATTATTCAAAATAAAAAACTTTCTAAGAACTTAAAATGTCAAATTTGTTCTTTTTAGCATATTATATAATGAAATATTTCTTTATGAAATATTTCTAAGGAGTGAAAATTTATGTATTCTAATAGTATTCCTAATTTTCCAATGGCTGATCCTCCTTTTGACCTTCCAACGGAAGCAAAAGGACAAGCAGGTTTTAGATCAATTGACCCAGGTGCTATTAACCCATGCAAATATAAATTCACTTATATATGGTTAGAAAATGGTGATTCTTTTTGGGTATGGCTCACTTATGTAGGAAGAAGATCTATTGCTGGATGGAAATGGAATGGTTGTTACTGGATTTACTTTGGAGTAGACTTAAGAAAAATCGATAGTTTTTATTGCTATTAATCTATACTATAATAGTATAACTTTATCTTTAGCAATATTGAATATTCTTGCATCAGTAGAAATACTGGTGCTTTTCTAATTTAATAATTTCCACCTATAGTAAGTACCCTATATCATTAAAATTTTTTTCTTAATTCTGTTACTCTATTTGCATCAAAAAGCCCTCACAATGTGAGGGCTTGGCTTTGTATTCCAAATAAATTTCTAATATACTAAAATTTTATTATTTCTATAATTATTCTTCCACAAACAGTGATACAAATTCAAACTTATTACAATCCACCAATCCCCTATTGGTTAATCTTAGTTCTGGTAAGCAAGCAAGTGGAATAAGTGCCATTGTCATAAATGGTGAAACTATATCACATCCGATTTGTTTCCATGCACTATCTAATTTTTCTACCATTTCAGCCATTTCTTCTAAAGGCTTATTACTCATAAGACCTGCTATTGGCAATGGAACTAAACCTAATACTTTGCCATCTTGTACCGCTACCATTCCTCCACCACATTCTATTAATGTATTAGCAGCTAATGACATATCCTCATCATTTGTTCCTATAACTAGTAAGTTGTGAGCATCATGAGCAACTGTTGCAGCCATAGCCCCTCTTTTAATGCCAAATCCTTTAACAAATCCATATCCTGCTGTTCCTGTTTCATGATGTCTTTCAAAAACAACTGCTTTTAAAACATCTTTACTTGGGTCACATTGAACTTTATCATCTTTAACCTTAAGCTGAATATGTCTCTCATATGTACCAACTCTTTCAGGTATAATTTCAATAACCCTTGCAGTTACCTCTTCTTTATTCTCAGCCATAATATTAAAGGAAGCTGGTGTTATTTTATCTTTAATATGCATAGAATGCATAGCATCTTTAGGATAATCATATTTAGCTATTGATGTAGTTAATACTCCATCCTTTGCAACTAAATTTCCATCTATAATAACTTTTGTTATTTTTACATTTTTTAAATCTTCTATAAATACAATGTCTGCGCATTTTCCTGGAGTTATAGAACCTAATTCATGATCCATTTGGAAACATTGTGCACAGTTTATTGTTACCATTTGGATTGCAGTTAACGGGTCTATCCCTTCCTCTATAGCACGTTTTATAATATGATCTAAATGTCCATCTTTAAGCAATGTATGTGGATGAGTATCATCAGATATTAAAACAGCAAATCTACTATCTACTTTATTTTCTGTAATTGACTTACTTACTTCCTTTAAATCATGCCATGCAGAACCCTCTCTAAACATTGCATACATCCCAAGACGCATTTTAGCAAGGGCATCTTCAGCTCTTGTAGATTCGTGACAACATCTTACACCTGATGCAATATATCCATTTAACCCTTTTCCTGTTTCAGGTAAAGAATAATGTCCCGTTACTGTCTTATTAGCTTTTAAAGTTTCTCCTACCACTCCATGAGCATGATCTGTAGAATAAAGTATACCTGGAAAATTCATCATTTCTCCTAGACCAACTACTTCATCCCACTTCATTGTTTCTGCAACATCTTTTGGTCCTACAGCTGCTCCTGTATCTTCAAAACCTGGAACTGCTGGTACACAAGATGGTGTAGTTACCATATTTTTAAGTGGAGTACCCTTGCCATCTTCAATCATATAACGTACACCATTCAATCCAAGTACATTACAAATTTCATGTGGATCCATATATATTCCAACAGTACCATGTGGAACTACTGAACGAGCATATTCACTTACACTTAACATTGATGATTCAACATGAATATGACCATCTAAAAAACCTGGTGCAATATATTGACCTTTTGCATCAATTACTTCTGTATTTTCTCCTATACAATGTTTTGCATCACCTACTAATGCAACTCTTCCGCAGCTAATTGCTACATCTATATTTTCAATAACTTCTCTTGTACAAACATTTATAAGCTTTGAATTTGTAATTACCATATCAGCTGATTCAAATCCCTGTGCTACACTTGATAAAGTTTTACTTACCTCCCAAAGAGGCTTTATATTAAATTTATTAAACATATTTATATCTCCTTTTATATTTTTATAGATTTGATGCTCATAATATAAAAAAGACGATAAGGTATTCATACTATAAATGAAAGCCTTATCGTCCATTATTTTAGATAATAAAAATAAATATTTAAAATAACTATAAGTAGGATTCCACTCATAGTCAGACAATTTAAGGTTATCTGGTAGAAACTTCCCTCCATATTGGGGAATTATATGAGCAAGTTATTAAATTATGACTATATAAACAAGTTTACAAACTCTTTAAATAAAATCAAATTAAGTAAAATAATAAATTATTTAAAAGAATTTGTAACCTGATATTATCAAAATTAACCTTTTAAGTCAATATTTTTTAGGAACATTAATATAAAACAATATAGTATTTCAATCTATTTCTCTATACTAACTAAATATCTACATCCTCTTTTATCATAACCTTGTAGCTGCTTAAATTCTTTTTTACACTGAAAATTTTGCATAGCAATATCTAAATGACTTAATACTATTCCCATATCGATTCTATTTAAATTATCATATATTTTTTTACTTATAATATTAGTCCTCTTAATACAGTATATGTGAACATAATTATCGTCAACTACAAACCTCCATGGCTGACTATTAGTTGCTGATGGTGCTATCCTAGCTGCTTCAAATATTGCTTTCCATCCTCTTTGTATTTTCCCTTCTACTAATTCATTCATATCTTTTCTTTTAAACTCACTTATGTTTTTTCTATACAACTTATCAGAATCCTCACAATATCCGAATGCTATTAAAAAAACTGGTTTATGATTTTCTTGAATTTTAATAATTTCATTTAGAACTTTTTTCTTAAAGGGTGTTCCTATCCAGCAAGTTCCTAAACCCATTTCTGTAAGATTTAATATTACTTTTTCAAAGATGTATCCAAGATTTTCTAAATATCCTTCTTTTTCTTCAGAAGTTACAATTATATACTGAGGAGCTTTAATCTTTCCATATTTGCCTATTATCCCACCATACATCTTTTCAACCATATCTGTATCATCAACAATATAAGTTTTAAATTCTATATTATCATAAATACCCTTAATGTTATCACATATAAATTGAATTTTTTCTATTGTATCTTTTGAAATTTTATCACCTTTATATTTTCTTACTGATTTTCTCTTAAATATAGCTTCATATAATTTCAAATTATCATACATATCACTATTCCCCCTTTTATAATACATATCTATAAAAATATATTTAAATGTTTAGAAATAATTTCTGTCTCTATTTTTATTATTATCTTATTAACTCATTATTTCCATATAACATAGTATATCTATAATTGTCTATATAAATCCATACAAATCTCCTCCTTAAAAATCGAAAAACTCCCTAAGAACTTAAATTTCTAAATTCTTAAGAAGTTTTGTTGGTAAATATCAAAAATTTTTGGATAGTTTCTCAAATTGCGACTTTTCTCAGGTTTACCCTAAAATAGTTATCTTCTGTTGCTCTTTCTCCAAATTTTCATATTCTGAGCCTCTTTAATTAATTCGTCACGGAAATCAGGATGAGCAATGTTTATGAGATTTTCAGCACGCTGCCAAGTGTTTTGACCTTTCATCTTTGCTATACCATATTCTGTTACTATCATATCAGTAGCTGATCTTGGATCAGTAACTATTGCACCTGGAGTAAGTATAGGCTTAATCCTTGAATACGTTTTACCTTTAATATTAATAGTTGAAGGCAAGCAAATAAAACTCTGTCCACCCTTTGATTTATATGCCCCTTCTACAAAATCCAATTGTCCACCGGTACCACTTAAATGTTTAGTACCAATGCTCTCAGCGCAAACTTGCCCAAATAAATCCATTTCCACAGCAGCATTTATAGATATCATATCATCTATCTGAGCTATTACTTTTGGATCATTTGTATAATCTATAGGACACGATGCAAGTCCAGGATTATCATCTATAAATTCATACATTTCTTGTGTTCCCATAGCAAAAGAATAAACCTGTTTGTATCTGTCAATTGTTTTACGTGATCCATTTATTTTACCTGCTTTACTCATGTCCACATAAGCATCAGCATACATTTCAGTATGAACACCTAAATCTTTCAAATCAGATTGTGCCACCATCTTACCAACAGCATTTGGAACTCCTCCTATACCTAGTTGAATACAGTTTCCATCATACATACGACCTAAAATATACGAAGCAATCTTTTTATCAATTTCATTAGGCTCAACTGCAGGTAAAGTACACAATGGAACATTTTTACCTTCTACTACATAATCCACCTGTGAAATATGGACATTTTCCTGAAATCCTCCTAAACAACGAGGCAAATTTTCATTAACTTCTAAAATAACAGTTTTAGCTGTTTCAATCATTGCGCAACAACTTACAGAACTAGCTCCGAAATTAAAATAACCATATTTATCCATAGGAGTAACCATTATTACAGCTACATTTGTAGGAATACAGTCCTTACGAGTCATCATAGGGTTTTCATGAAGTTTTTGTGGACAATGATAAAGATTTTTACCAATATATTTTCTATCATAACCAGCTGTATGCCATGCACTCCATACAAAATGTTCTCCACTTGGATCAGCTTCAGCAGTATAGTGATAATAAGCACCTATATCACATCGTATCTTAACATCCCACAGCTCATCTTTTCGTTTAGACAATGCTTCATCAAAATCATGAGAACTATTAATTGTAGCAGCATATTCTACCCAATCACCAGATTTAACTAATTTAACTGCTTCCTCTACTGTAACAAGTTTCTTTTTATACTCATCTTTAAATCTTACATTCATATTCCTATCATACTCCCCTTTTTAATTAAATTTTATTTAGTTATTTACCAATATACTTAGGTTGTCTTTTTTCCAAGAAAGCTTTCAACCCTTCTTTAAAATCCTCGGTCTTACTACACTCTACCTGAGCTCTCACTTCTTCTTTTAAATATTCTTCAAAATCTGAGAATTGACTTTTATAAATTAATTCCTTTATGTTTTTATAAGAAACAGCAGGACCTTTTGCCATTTTTAATGCAAATTTATTTGTTTTCTCCTCAAGTTCTTCCTTCTTATATACCTCTGAAACTATACCCATGTCTAATGCTTCTCTTGCAGATATTTTCTTTCCTGTTAAAGCCAATTCACTAGCTTTTGCTGCTCCCACAGCTCTTGTTAATAGATAAACACCCCCACAGTCAGGGATAAGTCCAATCTTTACAAATGCTTGTAAAAACAAAGCATTTTCTGCTGCAATACAAATATCACATGCTATGGCAACATTAAAACCAGCTCCTGCCACTGGCCCATGTACAGATGCAATAACAGGCTTAGGGAGTTTTTTAATCTTCAATGCTACTTCCGCGGCTTTTTCAATTAATTGACTAAAGCCTTGTCCTTCTTCTATGGATTTATACATTGCCGCAATATCCCCACCACCGCTAAATCCTTTTCCAGCTCCATTTAAAACTATTACCTTTACATTTGCATTTTTTTCACATTGGTCTAATTCTTCACTTAATTCCGATAGCAAAGAATAATCCATTGAATTTAAGTTATTTGGGCTATTAAGTGTAATCCTGGCAATACCATCGTTGTAAGTAGAAAGAATTTTTTTATAACTCATACTATCACTCCTTATATTATTTTCTTTTTTTTCCTAATTTTACATAATAAAGTACATTGTATTATATGTAATTTTTTTGTTAATATGTTTGGTATATAAATAAAACTTCCTAAGAATCTTTAGGCTTAAATTCCTAAATTCTTAAGAAGTTTTATAAACTTTTATCTTTCCTCTTTATATGACTGCCGAGGTACAACATTCCTGTCACTCGAAGCACATTCTCTAAACATAAAACATATTATAATTTTATAAGTCTATGAAAGGACTGAGCAATATGTATAATTTTTATACAACATATCCATATCCTTACTATGTTAACATCCCAATCTGTAATCCATACAATATGTGCTATGCTTGTGGAATGTATCCATATTCTTACTGGTTTAACGCATCAATGCATATGCATAACCCAGACTTTTGCAAACATTCTATTAAATTAAAGGATTATGGACCAGAACCGTTTGTATTTAATATTGAAGAGGCTACTAAGCAAAATAATACTTTTCGTACCGCTTTATGGACAGGAGACAATTTGCAACTTACCTTGATGAGCATCGATGTTGGAGACGACATAGGTTTAGAGGTTCATCCCGAAGGTGATCAATTCATACGTATTGAAGAAGGTCAAGGACTTGTTAAAATGGGGGATAGTAAAGATAAATTGAACTTTCAAGCAAAAGTCTATGACGACTATGCAATCATGATACCTGCTGGTAAATGGCACAATGTAATCAACACAGGTGATAAACCACTTAAATTATACGCTCTCTATGCACCACCTGAGCATCCACGTGATACAGTTCATAAAACTAAAGCAGATGCAGAAGCTGCTGAAGAGAACTATGGCTACTAATATCAAAAGCACTGTAAAAACAGCTTCCTATGTTTACCTTTATTTATTGGGGTTTACTCTAACGTAGTGGCGAGGAAGGTTTACCTATCCTCGCTTGCTAAATACATTTAGTATATAAATAAAACTTTCACCTTTTCTCTTTATATGTCATATGCACTTAACATAGGTATTATATTTATGACAGCTTCTTCATAAGGGTGAGCTTTTTTAAGTGTATCAACTGCCTTTTTTACAATTTCTTTTTTGCAACAAAATTCTACTTTACATTCTTCCTTTTCACATATTTCACCTATTGTACCTTCAAATGGATCAGCACCTTCTAAAGGTCTCCAAAAAGAAAAACTAAAAACGTTTAGGTAAAATAATACCTGCTTTTTTAACTAATGCTGTTGCTTTTTCTTGTGCTTCTCTAATAATATCCTCCTCATTTATGGTTAATAATATTTTATTCTTCATTAACCACTTACCATTACACATAGAAGATTCTATATCACTAGAGTGCATTGAATATACTATATTTCCAATTGGGTTATGGATAGGAATACTGCCAATAGATTTAGGATTAATAATTATTAAATCTGCTTTTTTTCCTACCTCCAAAGAACCTATTTCATCTTCCCACAGGGCACAACCTGCACCATTTATTGTAGCCATCTCTAACACCTGTTCAGCAGGCACAACCTCTGGATTCAATCTTCTACCTTTATGTATCAATGAAGTTAAATGCATTTCATCAAACATATCCATTCTATTATTAGAAGGAGCACCGTCAGTTCCAATTGAAACATTGATTCCCTTTTCAAGCATTTCTGGAATACGTGCAAAACCTAAAACAACTTTCATTGCAGCACCAGGATTATGGGATACTTTTACATTATGAAGCTTAAACAAATCAATTTCTTGCTCTGTAAGCCACACAGTGTGCACAGCTAAAAAGTTTTTATCTAATACCCCTAATTTAGCTAAATGCTCAACAGTAGTATTACCACGAGTTGCTTCTGCATATCTAACTTCCTCTTCTATTTCAGCAACATGCATATGAATACCAACTTCATATTTATCAGCTAGTTCTTTAGTTTTAGTTATCAACTTATCAGTAGTGTTAAATATAGTTCTTAATCCAAACCAATGCTTAATACGTCCATCTGCTTTACCATTCCATTTTTCAACTAATTCTACTTGTTTCTCTAAAGCTTCCTCTGTGGTTTCTTGCCACTTTAATGGTAAACCATCACCACAATCCATAGTAGAACGGCAAAGAACCCCTCTAATTCCTGCTTCTGTTACTGCTTTTCCCATACCATCTACTTCTTGTCCACCAGCTTCACAGAAGGTAGTAACACCTGAACGTATTAGCTCCGCACAACAAGCTAGTGAAGAAATATAAGAATCCTCTAAATCCATATTACTTTCATACGGCCATATACGTTTACGAAGCCAAGTTAAAAGATCTACATCATCAGCTAATCCCCTAGCTAATTGTTGCGATAAATGGACATGGGTATTTACCAAACCAGGCATTATAATTTTTCCATTGACATCTATAATTTCAACATTAGATTTAATTAATTCAGCGTTTACATTACCTAAAGCAATGATTTTAGAATTTTCAATTAAAATATCCCCCTGTTGAAATATTTTTTTTGAACAATCCATTGTAATAATAAAACCATTTTTTATTAAAATTTGACTCATAATATGATCTCCTTTATATATATGTCTATTTTTTGCATATGTAGTTGAATGAAACATAGTAAAATTTAAATATAAAAATTCTACACAGCCTCTTTGTATTCTTCTGATTTAGGTACTTGGGTAGCTGTTTTAGGCAAAAGTATATTTAATATTACTGCAGCTAAAGCCCCCACTGTAATTCCAGAAGAAAAAATGTAATTTGCAAGGCTTGGCAAACTATTTAAGATATCTTTAGGTAAAACAGTAGTTCCAAGAGCTAAAAGTATAGGTAATCCGATTAACAACATATTTCTTTCATCAAAATCTTCATGCTGAATTGATTTTAAACCGTTCATAGCAATAATTACACAAACTACTGCAAAAACTCCACTAACAACTGCACTAGGTATACAAGCAATTACATTCATTAATTTAGGTAACATCCCAAGTATAACTAATATAATTCCTCCAGCCATAATAGCCATTCTGCTTCCAACACCTGTTACTGCAATAATACCTGCATTTGTTGAATAACCAGTCATTGGAGTACCACCAAACAATGCACCTACAAAACAACCAATTCCCTCACCGACAGCACCTCTATTTAAACTTTTATCAGTTAATTCCTTTCCAGTAACAGCAGAAACTGCAAACCAAGTTCCTGAAGTTTCAACTAAAATAACTGCATAAATAAATAACATAGTTAAAATTGCTTTTAAATCAAATACCGGTTTCCCAAATGGTAATAATTTAGGGAATGAAAACCAATCTGCCTTTGCAACAGTTGTAAAATCTACTACACCTAATAATGAAGCTACTATAGTACCACCAATTAATGAAATCATTACAGATGTAAGTTTAACAAATTTACCAAACTTATTTGCTTTACGTCCAATCATCATACAAATAACTAATAAGGATGATGAAACAAGAGCAAGGATGCAATTTGTTTTTAAATTACCAGGTGCAGTAAAAATGTTAGTCATAGCAACTGGCATTAAAGCGATACCTACTATGACAATGACAGTACCTCCAACAATATGTGGAATAAATTTAGAAATTATTTTTGAAAGAAAACGTAATGGATAACCAAGTATTATTAAAAATAAGGAACCTGGAATTAAACTACCAACCATGGCTTGCAGACCTAACTTGCTTCCTATAGCAGCTAATGCACCTATAGGAATATAGGATGGTCCCTGCATAATAGGCAAGCGCATACATAAGCCAGTTTGTATTACTGTTGCAACTCCAGCGGCAATAAAACTCATTTGGATAAAATAAGCTGTATTTTGGGCATTAAGAGATAAAATACCTGCCAAAATTATAGGAACTATGTACAAATCCATAGCAAAAACGTGTTGTAACCCTAAAAAAAAGGCATATTTTACACTGATTTTTTCATCAATTCCAACAATTAAATTAGTATGTTTAGCTTTAGTGTTTTTCATTATAAAATCCTCCTAATAAATTTCATTCTCATAATATAAAAAAGACGATAAGGTATTCATACTATAAATGAAAACCTTATCGTCCATTATTTTAGATAATAAAAATAAATATTTAAAATAACTATAAGCAGGATTCCACTCATAGTCAGACAATTTAAGGTTATCTGGTAGAAACTTCCCTCCATATTCGGGAATTATATGAGCAAGTTATTAAATTATAACTATATAAATAAATCTACAAACTATTTAAATAAAATCAAATTAAGTAAAATAATGAATTATTTAAAAGAATTTGTAACCTGATATTATCAAAATTAACCTTTTAAGTCAATATTTTTTACGAATATTAATATAAAAAAATATAATTTCACTCGTAAACGCCACGAAAGATTATTATATAATAAATTAATATTTCCGTTATCAATATATAAGTAAAACTCCTTAAGAACTTAAATTTCTAAATTCTTAAGAAGTTTTGTTGTCCAATATATAAATTCTTTAATTTCTCATTTATACTTTTCTATAACTTATTGCATTTAAAATTTTAGGAGTGATTTTAATGAAAATATTAAAAAATTTTTACGATAGATTATTTAAAAATACTGAGGAAAATGAAGTATCAATAATAGATACTTTAGAAGAAATAAAAGATAAGCTTGATAATGATGAAAAATACAATTTAGCAGCATCAGAAGCTTTTATAAACATGCAGAATATGTTTAGTATATAAATAAAACTTTCACCTTTTCTACTTATATGTCATATGCACTTAATATAGGTATTATATTTATGACAGCTTCTTCATAAGGATGAACTTTTTTAATTGTATCAACTGCCTTTTTTACAATTTCTTTTTTGCAACAAAATTCTACTTTACATTCTTTTTCTTCACATATTTCACCTATTGTACCTTCAAAAGGATCAGCACCATCTAAAGGTCTCCAAAACCCTGTTACCTTAGACAAAGACATACAATTATCATAATTCCCACCTATAGTGAGTGCCCCTATATCATTAAGATTTTTTCTTAATTCTTTTAAATATTCTTCTGGGATAAATGTTTCTATTTTAAAAGTATTAAACTGCATAATATATATTCCTTTCTATAATACATTTTTGCATAATTCTAAAATTCCATATCTATATTCAGAATTTTTAATTATGAAATTTCCTCTATATTTTACCACTACTATACTTCTTTACAAATATATTTTTCTTAACAAAACATCATCATTACAAAACTGTAAGTTTAAAACTCTAAAATGTAATCTAAATGAATGGTTGATATTCTCTCTATTATATATAATTAAATTACGAAATTAATAAAAAAAACGGCAAAGCCGCATCTTCTTCACTCAAAATAACCCGACAGCGTCAGGCATTAGCCTTCATAAAACTTTTGTAGTTTTTAATACACAAAAAGTTTTTTACAAACTCAATTAAAAATATGCATTAGCATGCGAGCTATAGCTCTTTTTATTATTTATTCCAAACTATATTTAATACCATGAACTCCTTCGTATTCTTTAGGATACATTATTCCCCCACAATTTTGGCACTTTAAAAGATCTACTCCAAAAGCTTTCAATATCCTATACTTCCACTTTCTTAATTTCCTCCTAGAATCCATAAGCTTATCATGAATAAGCTTAAAGAATATACCTTTATGCTTATTGTTTTTTGAATACATCCCATAGTATCTAATCATTTTAAAATTTTTATTAGGCAAATGCGATATTACTTTTCCTATAAAATCTAGTAGATCCATTTCTAATTCTACTTTTTCTCCATCTTCATGTCTTTCATACCTAATAGTGACTTTATGACCATCATATTTCACTACTCTAGATTCTGCAATATCAGGTCTCCCTGTATACCTTCCAACATACTTAGCTGCTCCATTTGAATCTTTAACTTGACCTTTACCATAAACATAAAATCCATCTTTTAATTTTGCAAATTCCTGAAACCTTTTGAATTTAAATGTTTTAGACTACTTCATTTTATCAAAAAAATTTATACTTTCCTATACAAAAATAAAACAGCAAAATCTGCTGTTTAGATAATTCCTTTATATATTTTGTTTATATAAATATAAATCCATTATTTGATTATCATTCATTGTATACTTAAAATTTACAAAAAATTCTTTATCCTTAGGGGTCCTTCTGGACTCTAAGTGTCCCAGTTGTGTGTTTATGGGTAAAAGCAATTGATATTCTCTCATATTATTGATACAATCTCCTTGGTATTTTGTTTTTGTGATGATTACATAATACCAGAGGTAGATTCTTTTGAGTCTGCCTCTAGTATTTTTATACAAAAAAAAGGGCGTCTCAGCCCTAGAATATATTTTCTATTTTGAGACAGCCCTTTTCTATTTCAAGACGGAAAATTTTTGACGCATACAGCTCTACTAATTATATTTTAGTAACTTGGATGGAGACCATCCCAAACAATTCTTGTATAATTTTCTTTATCTGTATCCCCTTCAGTTGAAATACAGAGAATTTTTGAATCTCGATCCAGCTTTAACTGCTCTCTCAGATAACTTAAACTTTGGTTTTGCATTACTTCCGCTATAAATCCAAGAGTTACTGCTCCACTCTCTCCAGATATGACTTTCTTATCATCTGCCAAAGGATTGCCAAGTACTCGCATTCCCTTCGCTGCAATGTAATCCGGTATAGACACAAAGTTATCTGCATACTCATTAAGCACGTTCCAACCTATTGTACAAGGTTCTCCACAAGCAAGTCCTGCCATTATGGTATCCATATCACCTGTTACCATATGTAAACTACCATCTTTAGCTTCTGCAGTTTTAAAAATACAATCCGCTTTATTAGGCTCAACAATAGTAATTATAGGTCGATCTTGCTTTGCGTAATAATCAGTAAAAAATCCAGTAATGGCTCCTGCCATAGCACCTACTCCAGCCTGTAGAAAAATATGTGTAGGATTTTCGTCTTTTAATTGTTCGATTATTTCATATCCCATGGTTGTATATCCTTCCATAATCCAACCTGGAATACTTTCATAACCCTCCCAAGCAGTATCTTGCACTAAAACCCAGCCATACTTTTCTGCATTAGCATTTGCCAAACGTACAGTATCATCATAATTTAAATCTGTAATAGAAGCATCTGCGCCAAGTGCTTTAATATTATTCAATCTTTCTATTGAGCTTCCTTTAGGCATATATACTACACTTTTATAGCCCAGTCTATTGGCTGTCCAAGCGATACCTCTTCCATGGTTACCATCTGTAGCAGTTACAAAAGTAATTTCTCCAAGCCTATTCTTGATTTCATCACTTGTCATTTTTTCATAGGAAAGGTCTGCAATATCCATTCCCAGTTTATTTGCAATATATTTACCAACACAATAGCTTCCACCTAATCCCTTAAATGCATTAAGTCCAAATCTATAACTCTCATCTTTTACATATATATTCTTAACACCTAAATACTTAGAAAGTTCATTTAATTCTGCCAAAGGTGTAACTGAATATCCTGGAAAACTCTTATGAAATGCATTTACTTTTTTTGCGTTTTCTATTCCAAACTGCTCCACAGAATATTCTTCTTTTTTATCTCTATTATATTGTACAGATTTTATACACTCATTCATACGCTATCTCCTCTTAACACAATTTTCTTAATTCAATTCTACTATAATGTTTATTCTACTTATATTTAACCAATTACTGCAATTGCTTCAATTTCTACAAGCGCATTTTTAGGTAGTTCTGCAACCTGATATGCTGCTCTTGATGGACAATCTCCTGTAAAATAGGAAGCATAGACTTCATTCATCGCAGCAAAATCAGAAATGTTTTTCAAAAGCACAGTAGTCTTTACGATATTTGTCATATTTGCGCCTGCTTGCTCTAATATTGATTTTATATTTTCTAAAGACTGCTTTGTTTGACTAATGATGTCGTCACCTGCAAATTCACCTGTTGAAGGGTTTATAGGTAATTGACCTGAAACATAAATTGTATTACCTGCTTGTATTGCCTGTGAGTAAGGGCCGATTGCTGCTGGTGCACCTTTAGTCTCGATTCTTTTTTTCATAATTTCATTTTCCTCTCTTTTATAAATTAATATTTTTCTAATATTACTGTGGAAGTCGCACTTTGATTAGTTCTGCAAAGAACTCTGCCCCAATCTCTAATACATCGTCATTATAATCATACATAGAATTGTGAAGGGGAGTATTTTCAGAAGCAATAGCACTTTTTCCACTTCCAAGGAATACAAAACATCCCGGAACATGTGTTAAAAAAGTCCCAAAATCTTCAGAAGCCATCCATGGTTCACAATTTGCATTGACTTTATCTTCTCCCACAATATTTTTGCCAGCTGTTGCAACAATATTTACACATTTTTCCCAATTAACAGTAGGCGCAAATTCATGCGTATATTCAAATTCACAATCTGCTCCATTCATCTTACAAATGCCTTCACAAATACTTCTCATTCTCGTTTCAATTAGTTCCTGAATTTCAACTGTGCAGCTTCTAGTATCTCCTAAAATTTCTACATTAGAAGGAATCGCATTATGAACACCATCTGTATGCAATTCAGTACAAGAAACCACCACTTGTTGTAACGGATTTACATTACGTGATGCTATAGTTTGCAATCCAAGTATAATCTGCGAAGCAGTCACAAGTGGATCAATTCCGATATGTGGGCTAGAGGCATGAGAACCTTTTCCATTAATGCGAATTACAAAATTATCCTCACTAGCCATAATCCCTCCCGGACGCGTATGTATTGTTCCTTCTGGAATAAATGGCGCATTGTGCAATCCATATATTTCATCAATTGGATATTCTTCAAATATTCCATCATCAATCATTGCTTGCGAACCTTTTCCTGGCTCTTCTGCTGGTTGGAAAATAAATCTAACTGTACCATTAAAATTCTTTCTTTCCACAAGCAATCGAGCTGCTCCTAACAAGGTTGCAGTATGTCCATCATGTCCACAAGCATGCATTTTCCCATGATTCTTTGATGCGTAAAGAAGTTCTCCCTTTTCAAGCATATTGATAGCATCCATATCAGCCCTAAGTCCAATTACTTCTTCTCCATCTCCAACTTTAAGACTTGCTACAACACCGGTACCACCAATATTTTTATGAACTTCAAGACCCATATCAGTAAGCACTTTGGCTATATATTCTGATGTATTCTTTTCTTCAAATGCACTTTCAGGATGCATATGAAAATATTGTCTCCATTCTTTAAGTTGATTAGCAAAATCAATATTCTTCATAAATTTACCCTCTTTCATTTTAATTATCTCATTACATTCAGACATAAATACTTAAATATAGCAACCATTCTTGTCATACTAGGATTTTTATGCTAATTTTGCATAAAAATCCTAGTTCTTCATTCACTCGATTGCTAGTTGTGCAATTTGTGTGCAATCATTTTTGACTATGAGAGACTCAAGACTCAATAGTAACATCCAATTTTGTTATATCGGTATTTTTATCCCATTCTGGTTCTTCTTTTCCTTGTTTTAGTTGATTAACATAATCATTAAATGTATAATGCACGTATTTAAATAACTTGAATAAAGCTATTAAATTTACAAATACAATCAATGCAACTATTATATCTATAAGCCCCCAAATTACTGCAAGTGGCGCCACGCAACTGATTCCAAGTATGATTGCAGTTACTATTCTGTATATCCAAATTGGAGTTTTAGATTTCTCTTTGAAAATGTACCTTATGTTTGTTTCCCCGTAAAACAAATCCGCTAAAAGCGTAGTGAATCCAAACATAAACATAGCACCAAATACAATCCATTTTCCTAATGGTCCCATTGCAACACCAAAAGATTCCTGAAGAAGGTGTATTCCCACTTTATCGGTTGATAGAACACCCGTCAATATAATTGCAAATGCGGTACAAGAACATATAATTATTGTCGTAATAAATGTACCCATCATTGCCAACAGCGCTTGCTCAACAGGATGCTTAACATCTGCAGATGCGTGCATTGTACCTGCTGTACCATTACCTGCATCATTTGAAAATAGACCTCTTGCAGTTCCGTTACGGAAAGCTTGCATAACAGTATGACCCACTACACCACCAAGTGCCGCTTGAGGTTTAAATGCACTTTTTATGATTAATGCGAATACGGAAGGTAACGCATTAATATTTATGATTATTATATATAGTACTACTGCAGTATATGCAAGTGCCATAAAAGGAACTATACGTGAAGAGACATCTGCAAGCCTTTTTACTCCACCCACAATAACTAACCCAGTTAAAGCTATAACTACAATCCCTGGGATTATAGGATTCACATCAACAACTCCCGAGAATGCATTGGCTATTGAATTAGTCTGAAGAGATGCAATAAATATACCTATTCCAAATACATATAACAAAGCCATCGTTATAGCCAAAGGTTTGCTTTTTAGTCCCTTTTCTATATAATAGGCCGCTCCTCCTCTGTATGTACCATCTTCTTGTTTCTCTCTAAACAACTGACCCAAAACAACCTCTGCAAAAGTTATTACCATACCAAATACTGCCGTAACCCACATCCAAAAGACAGCACCAGGACCACCTGCAACTAGTGCACTTGCCACGCCAACTAAGCTACCTGTTCCTACTTGACTTCCTACTGCCGCACACAAGGTACCAAATCCGGATACCCCTCCGTCTTTACCTTTGACGCTTCTTTTCATGACTCCCATGGCGTGTTTGAAATATTTAAGCTGTGGAACCCCCAATCGTAAAGAATAATATAGCCCCGTTCCAAGTAATAGGTACCCAATAACTGAACCCCATAAATAGTCACTAATTTTAACAATCAAATCCATATAATGTTTCCCTCCATTCATTTTACTTTTTAAGTTATTTATGACTTATGTGTTAATCTATCGATCATTGCCGCCGTCATAACAGGATCTTTAAATATTTCATCCCATCTTTCAAAGGAAAGATTTGTAGTTATTATTGTAGATTTTCTACCAGTTCTTAGCGATGGATATGTGAAAAGTAGCTAGAACATTTTCTAAACTTTTTCACCAATTAATTCAATAAACTCTACAAAATCCTTCGGATTTCAGGTATAATGTTTATGGTATATTGTTTGAAGCTTGGGATTCATTTGATGCATTGCAGTGCTTGAATGAAGTACTCCAGGCTTCTTTTCCTTTATCTAGCTTTTCACTAATGTATCTATTTACAGTAGAATAGCTTATATCATATCCTTTCTATTATTTTTTCAGTTAAAATCCTTTTGATTCTATTACTAGAATTATACTTAGGTGCTGATACAATGTTTTTGATAATTTCAATTATTTTACTAGTGTAATTTTAGATTAGCATAAATAGGTTTTTGAAAAATATTGCGTATTACAGTAATAGATCTTCAAATCTAATACTATAATTAACTAAATAAAAGTACAAAAATTCTATCCATCTTCTCTATTTTACAAAACCTTCCCCCCTTCTTGTTCTTAATTATATATTAATGTATAATACTAATATATAATACAGTTGATTATTTTTTGTAAATATATTGAGGTGAGCTCATGTTAGAAAAAAAGCTAAGAATTGATTCTGAAAAAAGAGAACTACCTGTACATATACATCAAGGGTTTCCTATAGGAATTATAACAAGTCAATTTACAGAAGATACTTATGATTATGTAAACTGGCATTGGCACGAAGAAATCCAATATAATGTTGTACTAAACGGTACATTTTGTTTTCATGTTGCTAATAAGGAATTCATAATAGGCAAAGGGGACGGTATTTTTATAAATACACAGCATATACATATGGCTGAAGCAAAAGAACCCGACTCTTCCTATTTATTTGTATATTTTCATCCAAGTTTATTAACTAATCAAAAAGACAGTTATTTATATAAAACTTATATATCATCACTATTGTCCGATAATTCTGCCAGTTCGCTATTGTTGCATCAAGAAATCGATAACGATAAAAAAGTAATCGATTTCATACTGGAAGTAAAGTCGCTTTATGATGAAAAAAACAAGGGATATGAGCTGGATATTTTATCTTCTCTCATACAGTTATGGAAATATACAATATCTTGTGCTAATGAAAAATGCCTAATAACCGACCGTAATGATTTGTTTACAAACGATCGTCTTAAAAAAATTTTTTCTTATATAAATGAAAATTATGCAACACAATTCACATTAGAAGACATATCAGACCACATCAATTTAAGTAGAAGTCACTGCTGCCGTTTTTTCAAAAATTGCGTAGGACAAAATTTATTTCAATATATTATAAACTTTAGAATAAATAAAAGCATTGAGCTACTAATCAATACCAATAAGAGCATTGCCAATATCGCTTATGAGGTTGGATTTAATAGCCAAAGCTATTTTACAAAATGTTTCACTGCGATAAAAAACAAAACTCCAAATAATATTAGAAATGAATTTAAAAACAAGAAACTGGAAAAAGAATATCTAATAAAGATTGGTAATAATTAGTTTTTGTTCTTATCAGTATCATATCCCAAGAAATGCTGTAAGCGTAAAAAAATCTCCGTATTTATTTTTAAAAATCCATTTTATAAACTAAATCCAGTAGTAAGCAACAGTGAAGTGCTCCCTTTTAAGTAGACACGGTTTAAAAATACCTGTTAAAATCTACTTAAAGGGAGTGTTTTTTATGACAACAAAAATGTTAATTATCCAATTGAAATAAAATTACAAGCTATACTGATCTAGAAGTAAAAATATTAAATGTTTATAATAATTCTAAAAAAGTATATGGCTATAGAAGAATTAGGGTTGCACTTTTTCGTGAATTCAATTTAGTAGTTAATCATAAGAAGGTCTTAGGATTAATGAGAAAGTTAGGAATTAAATCTGTAATTAGAAAACGTAAATTTAAATATAGCAAACCTAAAGGGATAGAATCTGGTGGTATAAAAAGAAACATTATTAATAGAGATTTTAATGCAAGTAAACATACTGAAAAGTGGGCTACAGATATTACATATCTGTTTTATGGTGATGGTAGAAAGAAAGCCTATCTTTAAGCTATAAAAGACTTATATAATAATGAAATAGTTGCTTATAAAGTTTCCAAATCGTTAGAATTGACCTTTGTATTAGATACTATAAATCAAGCTATTAACAGTAAAGGAAAAAGCTTAGAGGGTCTAATTATTCATAGTGATCAAGGTTTTCATTATACTTCAAAAGAATATCAACATATTTTAGCCAAAAATTAAATAACCGCACACCAAGTGAGTGCCCCTATCTCATTAAGCTTTTTTCTTAATTCTTTTAAATATTCTTCTGGAATAAAAGTTTCTATTTTAAAAACATTAAACTGCATAATATATATTCCTTTCTATAATACATTTTTGTATAATTCTAAAATTACATATCTACATTCAGAATTTTTAATTATGAAATTTCCTCTATATTTTACCACTACTATACCTCTTTAAAAATATATTTTTCTTAACAAAACATCATCATTACAAAACTGTAAGTTTAAAACTCTAAAATGTAATCTAGATGAATGGTTGATATTCTCCCTATTATATATAATTAAATTACAAAGTGAAGTTAAGAAATTAAAAATAAATTATAGAGGTGATTTTAATGAAAATATTAAAAAAGTTTTGCGATAGATTATTCAAAAATACTGAGGAAAATGAAGTATCAATAATAGATACTTTAGAGGAAATAAAAGATAAGCTTGATAATGATGAAAAATACAATTTAGCAGCATCAGAAGCTCTTATAAATATGCAAAATATGTTTAGTATATAAATAAAACTTCATAAGAATCTTTATTCTAAAGTTCTTAAGAAGTTTTGTTGGTAAATACTAAAATTCTTTAATTTCTTATTTATTCTTTTCTACAATATAATCATGCTTCATACTAAACTCACAATATGAATCTTTATAGTTTCTGGTAAGTTTATAACAAAATATTTTATCAAATGAGGTTTCTAATAAATATTTACTTTCATTAATCAAATTATAAAAAGCTTGTTTCTTATTTTCTCCATAAGCAATACCTATAACCTGTAAATTTTCTATATCTGGAACATCACATTCTGAATTTGGTTGATATGTATACCCTTCATCTGTTAGAAATATATAGTTCTCCATAAAAGTCCTCCTCTAAAATAAGTGATCTGATCTTATCACGAAGAACAATATATTTCAAATTTAGCTTTTACTTCTTTATATCTTATATTATAAAATTTTTATATTTAAATAAATATTAAAGATATTTATTTAAATATTCCATAAACAACTTCTCAAGTTCTTCTTTTTCAATCGTCGGTGAAATTACAACTGGATAACTTTTATTAAACTCAAAAATAATTCTTCTTCCTACTCTTTCATCTTTACCTAAATCATCTTTATTCTTAATTTTTGATTTTAATATTTTAGATAAATTATTGTCATTTACTATATCAAGTATATTTATTAAAAACTTATCATTTCTAAATATCTCATATTTTATAATATAGTTATACAAATCTAAATTTTTAACTATTAACCTAAAATATTTATTTTTTTCTTCCTGGCACTCAACATTATCTGTAATATATTCAGCTGCCAATACACATTTATATACATAATTTTCCCAATCAAATTTCTTAATTACAATATTCTTAAAATTTTTATGGCTTTCTTTAATCTGCAGATATTGATTTAATAAATATTCTCTTTTATTTACACAAAATAATGAATGCCAAAATATTTCATTAAAATGTATATCTCTATCAGTTTTGATATAATATTTTGATATTACATCAAAAGCTTGTTTATATATCTTAAACCTTTCATTTTCACCTTTAGTAGTATTTAAATATATAGGGAAATCTGGAGCCTCATCAATATATACAACTTCTCCTGAAAAATATTCTTCGTTACTTTCTATTTGATCATTTAAAAAATCTTCATAAAACTTCACACTATTTTTATATCCTTTTTTCAATAACTTAATTTTCATTGATACATAACTCCTTTATTGCTAATGCGTGTTTTTCTAATATTCTATCAGTAATTTTATATATTACTTCATCAATATTTTCCATACTTATTTCATCAACAATCTTACTTTTCAATAAATTATACAACTTAAAATCTAAGCCATTTGAAGGCACCTCCATTTCATTTATATATAAAACCTCATCTTCTCCACTATTTTCTTCTAAAAACTTATACAATGCTTTTTGTAATCCCATGTATACATAATGGTTATTTAATGTATTACTTTTGTTCATACCTTGAAATTGTAAATCTTTATTCTTATAATTTATAATAATTGTTTCAATACCTAATTCAATCTTAATATCTGACTTTAATCTTGAATCAATTTTCTTTTCAAACAAATCGAAAGGTTGTTTTAAACTGCCTTCGAATATTGCAACATTTGAAAATCCTAGAACAGAATTTTTTGGTACACTTATATCTTTTTTAAAGCGATTATAAAATAGTATTAATTCATTATTGCTATCAAAATTCATTGTTTTTTTAGATTTAATTAATAATTGAATAGCCGTTCTTTTACTTAATGAAATTCTAGACTTAGGTATATTAATAAATCTTTTATCTTTACTTAATTTATAAAATTTATTATCTTTAGATTGAATAATTAAAATAAGTTCTGCCTCATTGTTGTCAATTAAATTGTTTAAAAACTCACATTTTAGTCTAAAATCTATATCAAATCTATAGTTATAATTATTTTCATTTAATTCTACTTCTATAGTGAATGTACTATTATTATAACTATTTGAGTTTGGTGTTAAAACAGGATATGGAAAATTTGCTTCTCTTCTATATATCATTTTTATGCCTCCAATAAATAAACAAATTTAAGTGTTTTATTGTATTTATCATTTAACTCTGATTTAATTTCAAAAACACCATTTTTCATACTTATTCCAATAATTGATTTATCTTTGACTTTTAATCGCTTTCCTGTTTTAGCATCTATTATCTTATGATAACTATCATTTATATTAAATTCATCCATATGTTCCACTCCCATACCATCAACCACAGCCAATGAAACATCGCAACTCTTAATTTTTTTCATTTCATTATTACTTGATAAATCAACTCTTATATATTCTAAATTATTGCTAATAACTCTCATAACTGAACTAGGATCAACTTTTAAAAATACTTTTTTATTTCCATTTCCTACATCTTTTTTCACCTTTCTATAATTTCTAGATTTTCTAGATCTTATATTTATATAATGTTTTGAACCTTTAATATGCTTTGAACCTATTGATACCTTATCTTCAACTTTTACAATTTTCTTTTCTTTTCCATTTTCATTTTTTAATTTCACTATAGTTGCTGTTTCTTTTAATTCCTTCTTAAAATTGTTCACTGTATTATATAAAATATCAGTTGTATCCATAATTCCATCCGTTGGATTATTTTTTCTTATAGTTTCTTCCACTATTTCCCCTATTTTTTTACTTAAATTATTAATAAACCTTTTTGCATTACTTTGATATTCCTTATTCTTTATATGAGTGAAAGATAACTCTGTATGAGATTCATTTTCCAACATTTTTAAAAAATCATCTTCTTTTGAAGAATATGGAATTAATACAGCATTAAAAGGTTTATTAGCATATCCTTTGATTTTTTTATCTTCTATTTTCATTCCAATGGTTCTAATTATGCCAACTCTCCCTTTTTGTATACGTTCATCATAATTAAAATATAACTTAAAATTATACTTGGTTTTCTTATCACTTATTACAATTTTTTGGGGTTTAAACTTCAAATATGTATTTAAGTATAACGTAGTAAATTCATTTTTAATATCTTTTATATTCCGTTCTTTGTAATATTTTTCATCACTGATATATTTTATAATTGACTTATCATTTATTGTGATTTTGTTAACACTAATAACTAATTTTTTTTCAATTATAGCTACAAAAAAACTATCACAAACACATTTTACTATCTCCTCTTCACTATGAAATTGTTCTCTTAAAAAAGGAATTATTATTTTTAATCCTCTACTGTCTTTTTTAAAAATATCATGAAATCTATTTTGATAAGGATAAAACTTGTCTTCTTTTTGATCTGTAAAATACCCAGTTGCTCTATAACACTTTTCATGAAAATTATGCTCTATTAATTGAACTGTCCCACCTAGGTGTTTATTTCCCTCCTCATCACAATTTGCAAAATACATCATATATAAATCTGAAGCAGCATTAGATGCAATCTTTCCAATACCATGGGATCCACCTCTACACTTTTCAAAACTTTCATTCGCCCCCTCAATATGTACACCTTTTGTATATGCATAAGCACTCCATGAATTATCCTTACTTTCACTCTGACCACTCAATGCACCTTTTAACCCTATTGTGTTTGAATCTTCAAACACAATATATTCACACTCATCAACCTTTGTCATTTTCTTCATATGATCTATAGTTTCCTTTGTATAACGATTTCTTGCATTTAAAACATTTATTCTGCTTATTATTTCATTAATTCCTGGAATATATTTTTTATTTATAGATCCGGTCTCTATTCTTACTATAATTGGATCTTGACTATTGCTTAATTTAGCATCAAGTGAATTTTGTATATTTTCTCTCACTAACCCATATACACCAAAATCGTAAAATTTTTCTAATACTTTATTGAAAGATACCTCTTCAATATGAGGTATCTCTGAAAATTTCCACATGTTATTCATACTATTCTCTTTTTATTATCTATACTTAAAATTTAAGTCTATTTTGTATTTTCTAAATTCTTTCATATATTAAATTTTTCTCCCCTAAATCTTAATTAACTTCTTATAATGCTCATGATAAGGCTGTTTAGCATGACATTTTTTACACAAAACTCTTAAATTTGAATAACTATTGTTATATTTTGAGCCATCTATATGATGAACATCTAACATTTGTGGATTATTAAAAAATACTTCTCCACATTCTTCACATGTCCAATTCTTATATCTCTTGTAGTCTCTAGCTATTTCACTCCAGTTATCTGCATATTCATTTAATGGTGATGTTAAGTCTGTATATTTAGGAATTTGTTTAAATTCAGTATCATATTGATTTAAGAATTCTTTAATATTAAATGCTTTGTATATTTTATTTTTTTGTATTTGTATAACATCTGTATATCCATTATAATTAAGTGTCTTTAAACAATTTTTGCATATTCCCAATTTTCTTTCTATATTTTCTTCTATCGGCTTATGAGTTTCTTTATCCAAAATATTCGCTATAAACGTTCCATCTGTTCTTCTACTAACAACATACCTATTTAATCTCTTACTAAGACTCATTTTTTGTAAGGTTTCACACCAAGCTACATGATATTTATACTGAGTTTTATATGAATATTGATCACGTATGTATAAAATTATTTTTTTACCTCTATATTCTAATGTCTTATCTCTATTTACTGTTAATTCGTCTAAAGACTTAATATCTTGTCCTTCTCCAATTAACCTTTTTACCCATTCAGAGTTTTTCTCAAATTCTACTTCCTGAAATTCAGTGCTACTATCATAAGTTATATCACAATTTTTAGGTATACCCAGTTTTGTTCTTATTGTTTCAAATGGTATAAATTCATTAAAATCTATTAGTTTCATATTATTATACACCTACTTTTTATCTTCATATTCTTTAATAATTTGAGAAATTATATAGTCTGCATTCGTTCTTATTTTAAATTCAACTCTTCTTGATTTCTTTTTATTTTCATTACCATTCTCATCATAATATCTATGACTATAAGACATCCCATTTGCTGTCAAATGCTCAATTAACCACTTATGATATTGTTTTGAATCTTTTAAATTCATAACATATTGTAATACATTCCTCGTCCTATCTTGTGAAAGACTCATATTATTAAAATATGAATTTAATTGTTTAGAATCTTGATTCCATTCACTTGATGTATACCCTTCAATCCTTACTTCTTCTATATTATTCTTGTATTTTCCATAAATAATTTTTATATATCTAGGGAAAAAATCATCCAGTATATTTTTGAATTGTGGTTTTACTAAAACTTGTCCTCTATCAAAAAACACTTCTGGTTCTTGAAATCTAACGGCTAAATCCTTTGGATCTATAACAATTTTCCAGTTCTTTAAATCATCTTTAAATTCTTCATTTAGATCTTCATAAATATTAACTCTAATAGCTTTATAAGTATCTACAACCTGTTTTATTGCTTTCTGTTCTTTTTTTATTTTAATATTTTCTTTACTGACTTTTGACATAAATGATATAGAAATAAACAAAAATATTATCATTAATCCCGACATTAAATCTGAAATTGAAGACCAAACATTATCTTCTTTTTTGTTTCTTTTTTTACTTTTCAATAAATGCATATTTAGTTAACTCCTTCTGCTATACTTACTACTTGTTTTAATTTATCTGCAAGTGGTATATAGTCTTGAGCAAACCTATTAGATATTTGCACTAATTGTGTACCTAATGTTTTTAAGGAATTATTAAGTTCTATTTCTAAAATTTTATGTAACTGATCTACTTTGTTTTTAAATCTTTCTTCTGAATTTTCTAGCATATTTCTTATTTGTTCAGATATATCCACATTAACATTTTCTATATTACCTCTCATACTTGTAAAAGCATTATCTAGATTTCCTGTTATACTGTTTGTTGCATTTTCTAATGTTTGAACTTGTGCCTGCATAGATTTGGTATTAAAATCTAGTGTCTTGCTAATTTCTTCTTTAAATGTTGATAAAGTCACTTTAAATCTATTAGATGCATCTACTATATTAGTATTAATATCTGGAACAATAGTTTTTAATTCTTCTACAACTTGATTAAAGTTTCCTAAATAATTTTCTGTATATCCTTCAATAATACTTGTACTATTATTGAATTTATTTTGTATTTGGTTAAATACTGTATCTAAAGTTATATTAGTATTACTATTTAGCTCTTTTAAATGCTGCTGTACAATATTCATATTTTCTTCCATAGTTTCATTAGTATTTTTCAACAAAATATTAATTGATCTATTTGTCTCTTGAAAATAAGTATTAATTGAAGGAATTGATTGTTTTGCATTACTAGTAATTTCAGATAATGTTTCCATATTAATCTTCATATTCTTTTGATTATTATCCATATTTATTAATATTGGTTCTAACTTTTCACTCATACTAATTAATACATTTGCTTTATCAGCAATAGTTTTTGTAGATTTTTCCGTTTTAATTATTGATTCAATTGTTGTTTTTAATTGTTTTTCTGATACTTCAATATGTTCTTTATAATTTTCCTGCCATATTAACAATGAACCTACAGCTTCATTTAATTGCTTGAAATTTTCACCAAATTGTTCTGTAATCTTATTATTAAACTCTTTAATAACACCATTTAAAGCTTCTATTAAAGATTTTGAATTTTGCTCAGCCATAGTTTCAGCAAAAGATTTAAACTCTTTAATTAATTCTTCCTGCTTTACATTTACACCCGTATTAAATAATTTAATTTCTTTTAAAATATCTTCTTGTTTTTTATTAGAATTTTCATCTATTATTTTAAATCTATCTATCAATTGTTGTTGATTAGCTGTTAATGTACTGTTTAATGTCTTTAATTCATTAATTATAGTTTTTACTACTTCTGTATCATCTTCATAATTCATAGCTTCTTCTTGTTTTGATAAATTCTTTTTTTCTTGTATACCCTTCATAATAATGGATGCTATCATTCCAGCAATAGATGTTATAAAAGCTGTTTTCATCCCACTAAGTAAACTAGGTATACTTGATTCTATATCTGTAGTATTAAAAGTTGCTAATCCTAAACAAAT
Organism: Clostridium aestuarii; assembly: GCF_026735135.1. Classification (GTDB taxonomy): domain Bacteria; phylum Bacillota; class Clostridia; order Clostridiales; family Clostridiaceae; genus Clostridium_H; species Clostridium_H aestuarii. The sequence continues at coordinate 325,439 of NZ_JAPQER010000001.1, forward strand.
ACCTATAAATGTACCCAGCATTCCTAATGTAGCTGCTATATTGGGAAGATTTGTTTCTTCTTCTGGTTTTTCTTTATTATATTTAATAAATTTTTTTAAACATACACCTATGCTTATAATAATCGCTACAGTAAATATTATATTTATTATTTTTAAACTCACCTTAATATCTCCTTTTCAATATCTTTATATATTTTTAATATTTTCGATTATAACCTATTTGTATTATTTCGTTCTTCTTTAATTTTTTAGAATCTCCAATATCCTCTCCCCATACTGTTCAACTTTCTTTTCTCCAAAACCTCTTACCTTAAGTAACTGTGATTTATTTTTTGGTATTTTATCTAGCAATTCTTCCATTTCTGCATTATTAAATATGAAATAAGGTTTTATTTTTAATTGCTTAGATTTTTCTAATCTAAACTTTTTTAGTTCCTGTGTAAGCTGCTCTCTGGTCATTTGTACATTTTCAAACTTATCTGCTGCAATTTCACTAGCTGCTTTTTGTATTAAATTAGTTTTATATGTAGACTTAACCCCTTTTGATTTTCCTTTTAATATGTTTATAATATCTTGTCCATATTTATCTATCTTCACTTTTCCTAAACCTTTTATATAATAGAGTTCTTCAATAGAATCTGGCATATTTTCAACAATCTGTTCTATTACTACATTAGGAAAAACACAATGATAACTTATAGGTTTATATCCTTCTTCTTTTGCTTTTTCATTACGATATACTCTTAATTTTTCAAATAATTTATTTCCATCTTGTTTAAAAATATTTTCATTGTTATTCATTTCAAATTGTTTTATATCTGTAGGATTTATAAAATCCTTTTCTACTATAGAGAATTTTGCTAAATTATTGTATGCTTTTAGTTTGTTTAGTTTTATTAGCAATTTACCGATGTTATTCATATCTTGTAAAGTTAAAGCTACCTTGTTTTCTTTTTGAAGTTTTTCAAGTCTTGATATAGCTCCGTCATGTTTAACTATACAATTTTTAGTTTCCTCTGGTGCTTTATTTTGATCAATTATACTCTTTTCATTTGCAAGTATAACTAAAGATTCAAAAGGTATATCTATATTAAGCTCTTTTGACAATACATATTTTAATACGTTTATATGTCTTTTGTTTTGTGAAATTGGACTATACATTCCCTGTTCATTACCATTATTAAACCTTCTTATAAAATCTCCATTTGAATCAATTCTTATGTTTCCATTTAATTTTTTAGCCTCTAATACGCAAATATATCTACTGGATATTACAACAAAATCTAATTGTGCAATATAATCTTCATATTCAATTCTTATATCATGAAGACATATGATAGGTAGAAATGTATTTTTAAGTTCAAAATATACTTTCTTTTCACCATATAATCCTTGCTTTTGATAATATATATTTCTATTTACCTTGTCCTTTTTTTCTCCATCTTTAAGTTTTCCTGCTAACAATTCTAAATCCTTAAGCTGTTTATTTTCCATTGAAAAATCTTTTAAAAATCTAGCTTTATCAATATTTACTTCATTTAAATTTTCATTATTACCACTAATTATTTTAAATACTTTATTAAGTAATCCCATATGTATGTCCCCCTAAGCGCTTATATGTTTAATCTTTTACACTTACTATTTTTTATTTATCCCTTCCTCTCTATTCCTATAATACTCCCTAACTCTCATCTCCACAGCATCTCTAAAATTCTCCAAGAAAGCATCATTATCCTTAAACTCTCCTAATCTCTCATTTAAACAAAACTCTTCTCCTTCTATATAAAAGAAATCTCCATGAGTTTTTGCTAAGAATTTTATTGGATTATCCTTTGCTAGCTTCACATACTCTTTCTTTCCCCACTGTTTGTAGTTTGCTGTGTTTTTTGTTTTAAGCATATCCATACCATTTGAACCTTTTTCATAGAACTCTTTGAAACTTTTATATACATCATCATCATTTATTTTTAGCTTCATATTTCCATTATTATAGAAAGCAAATAAAATAGGCATCTTATATGTTTTAGCCATAGAGGTTTTTTCTATCATATTTATAAAATCTTCTCCAAAAGTTCCGAACAAAGCTTTTTCTTCTTCCCTTAACTCATTGTTTTCCTTTAGAAATTTAAAGTAATTTTTAAATATATTTAGCTTAGATTTTCTTCTTATGTTGTCATACAAATCATCATCTATATAAGTAAACATTTCTAATCTTAATGGTCTATGTTTTACAGTTTCTTTTACTCTGTAATAATCTTGAAGGATTAAATCTTGTATCTTTTGTGATGCTTGTTCTTGTCTTTTAAATATATCTATAAGCTGCCATTGAAAATCTATAGTGCAGTCTTCCGGATAATTTTCTTCCTTTGGCATTATCCCTATAGTTCCTCTTTTTTTAATTATTTTAGGATCTCCTGTTAGGAAAAAAGGTACTAAATTAGCTTTTTTATAATTTCCTATAAAATCCAAAACATTTAAATATTTTTTATCCTTATGTTTTCTAAGTCCTCTACCAAGTTGCTGTAAAAATATTGTTGGTGACTGGGTTGGTCTTAAAAACATAACCATATCTATTGATGGTATATCTAATCCTTCATTAAACATATCCACAGAAAATATAACCTTAATCTCATTTTTAACTAGTTTATTCACCGCTTCTTCTCTATCTTGTGCATAACTTCCTAAATCACCGCTGTATACTGCACAAGCTTCTACTCCATCTTCACAAAAATACTTTGCCATATATTCAGCATGTTGTTTAGTTGAACAAAATACTAAAGCTCTTTTACTGCAAAATTTTCTATAATTATTTAGTATCAAATTTGCCCTTTTAGAAATCATAAGAGCTTCTTCTAACTGCTTTTCATTATACTTTCCATTTTTATACTCTATATTGTTATAATCCGTATCATCATAAATTCCGTAATATCTGAAAGGAACTAACCATTCCTTATTAATTGCTCCCTTTAGTCCAACTTCATAAACTAAATTATAGTCGCATATTGCAAATACATCTTTGTTATCTAATCTTTCTGGTGTTGCAGTAAGACCGAGTAAAAACTTAGGCTTAAAATAATTTATTATGTTTTGATAATTTCCTGCTGCTGCATGATGAAATTCATCTACAACTATGTACTCAAAATAATTTCTTGGGAAATACTCTTCATTTAAATATTCTTCTTTACCTAAGGTTTGAACTGTGGCAAATAAACATTCACAATCCTTATCTTTTTTTCCACTGCCGAAAAATCCAGTTTTTATATTTTCTCTAACATTTTTAAAAGATTTCTCTGCTTGAGTTAATATTTCTTCTCTATGTGCAACAAACAACACTCTTTTAAAATCCTTTGAATCAAAAGCAGCTAAATAAGTTTTACCTATACCAGTAGCTGCAACAACTAGTCCTTTATCTGCTCCCTCACCTCTAGACTTTTTTAGTTCATATAAAGCTTCTATCTGTGCACCTCTTGGCTTATACATTTGTATAACTTTATTTTCAGTATTTTCTTCTTCTTGTTTATCTTTATCATCTTGCCTAATAAGTTTAGGTTTCACCCAAGTTTTTGAATATCTTTTAAGTTCAGCTTCATCTACAACAATTGATTTATTTAAAAACAAATCTTCAAAAACTTGCTTATAATAATTAAAATCTTCTTCATGCCCTGCTTTTCTTATTCTATAATTCCACTCTATCCCTCTTGTTAATGCTGATCTTGAAATATTAGATGAGCCAATAAATATATCTCCACCATTTTCATATTCAAATATGTATGCCTTTGGGTGAAAGCTTCTTGACTTATCACTATAAAATCTTAAGTCCACTTTATCTCCTAAAATATCCTTAACTAAATATAATGCAGAAGGCTGAGTTATATTTAAATAGTTTCCTGTAAGAATTCTTATAGGGATATCCTTTTCTCCTATAAGCTTTAAGTCTTCTTCTAAAAGCCTAACTCCAGACTCCATCAAAAAAGCTACTATTATATCCACCTTTTTTGCTTTTTGAATTGCTTTTTTTAAGCTATTGTAAAAATAATCATTGTCACCAGTAATACAATTTTTATCTAGCTCAATCTCTTTATTTTTTATATTTTCATCAATAATTATTTCCTTAGAAGCTATAGAATTTTCTTCAATGTTGTTAAGCATCATATCCTCCTAGATTTCAAACTATTAACCATCATATTCAACAAGCTGTTTTTTTAGTTTTCTTACTCCACCTCTTGGATTTTCTATATCTCCCTTATATCTTGGAATCAAATGCACATGAAGATGCATTATCGTCTGTCCTGCCCAATAACCTACATTCACTCCAACATTGTATCCTTGTGGTTCATATTGAATATCAAGCATTTCTTTAACTTCGTGCATTAAACTGTATATTGCAATAACTTCTTCTCCAGTGGCTTCAAAAAAGTTTGCAAAATGCCTTTTAGGTATAATTAGAGTATGCCCTTCATTTACAGGATAAGTATCTAAAATCGCAAAAGCTAACTTATTTTCAGCTATTATCTTATCTTTATCATAATTACAAAATAAACATTCCATATTAAAACTCCTTTAATTTTTTCATGTATTTTGAACCATTAAATTAATAATTTACAAATTAATTCATTAATATATATATTATTACATAAACATTTTACCATAAAGTAAAATGTTTCTTTACAAATAGTAAATAAAAATTTAAACTAAACCCATAAAACTTATGCTAAATTTCATAATATCAGGAGGTCTAAAAAATGCCTACATACAACAAATTAGTTCGTGATAAAATTCCTGAAATCATAGAAAATGCAGGGAAACAATTTGATATTCATATTGCTGATACTTCTGAAGCTTTATCTTTACTTGAAGCAAAACTTGATGAAGAGGTTTTAGAATTTCACCAAGATAAAAATCTTGAAGAACTTTCTGACATACTAGAAGTTATCTTCTCCCTTGCAAAAAGCCTTGGGTTTTCCGAAGAAGATCTTCTAAATAAAAGACTTACTAAAAAAGAAGAGCGAGGCGGATTTGATAAAAATATTGTATTAGAAAAAGTTTACGAATAGAAAAAACATCTTAAGAATTTTGGAATAAAATTCTTAAGATGTTTTTCTAAATCTCCTATATATTAAATATCAAACATATAACAGACCATTTATTTTATTAAGTTATTTACTTCCTCTGATTTTGAAACCTTTTTTGCCAATTCTAAAACTTGTTTTGAAACAGCTTTTACTGCCTTATCAAACTCTTCTTTGTCTAAAAGCTTATAAATTTTATTATTAAAGTTCAAATCATAATCTAAATATGTATATCTAAAGCTATCTTTTTTGTTGAAACCTAATTTTTCTACTGCATCAGCTAAATCCTTAAAATCTTTTTTATATTTCACCCATTCTTCTTCTTTTAAATCATATAAAGTTATTGAACAATATATGTTATTATCATATCCATCTTTTCCTATTATAAAATTTAATTGTTTCCCTAAGTATTTTCCATAAGTATAATAAAGTTCTACTTCTCCTGATTTCTTTTTCCTTTGATCAATAATATACTCAATCCATTCCTGATTAAAAACATTACTACCTTCATCATCGGTAAAATTTAACTCTATCATTTTTGCTGTTATAGTATCATGTACTTCTTTCCAAAATTTAAATTCAATTTCTGCTTTTGCTAATGGGATAGCTTTAACTAATTTATCGGCAATTTCTATATTATCTCCTTGCAGCAATAAATCTTTTAGTTCCATTTCCATTCCCCCATTTATTCCATTTGTTATTTTTCTTATTAAAATTGCATACTGATTTAAGCTTTCTCTTATATTTGGAATTAACGCTACCTTTTCTATACAAGCTTCAATCCATTTTAAAATATGATTTTTAAAAGATATAATTTTATAATTTGTCTTTTTATCTCCTTTTCCTGTACTTTGCTCACTTGCTTCATCCCCATATAAATTAAGATAGAAGATTTTATATTTTTTATTCTTTGTTTTAGCATAATTCTCATATCTTTTAAGCTGTTCATATTGATCTTCTGCATCAATCTTAAGTTCAATGATTATTAATATATCCTCGTTTTCAATACTTAAATCTAACCTTCCATATTTACCAATACTTTTTTCTCTTTCAACTATAATGTTTTTATAATCTAAGTCCTTAATTTTTAATACTTTTTCAACAAATAACTTTAAAAACACTTTTTCTTGATTATGACTTCCTTGCGGATTCAAAAGCTCATATATAAATGCTGAATGAGTTTTAACCTCAAGTCTTTCCATATTTAAAATAGAAAAAATATTAAATAATCCACCTGTGCTTTTTTGAATTGTATTATGCTTGTCTATTAAAGTTCTAGCCTGAGAAATTAAAGCTTGTACTTTTATTTCTTCTCCTTTTGTAATCATATAATTTTTTCTCCCTACCTGTTTAATGTCAAAACAAATAATAACCCACGCTTATTTTCCCACTCCCTCTTCTGAATATTTTTTTTCAGTATCTATTTCATATGACCCTTCAAGCATATTAATATAAAGACCACCTTCTAATATCTTATCCACTGCAATTTTAAACTCATCCCCTACATCAGCATTTTTATATAAATAGTAATCTTTTATATTAACTGTAAAAGAATATTCATAATTTACATTATCAGGACTAGTTAGAGCATAAAATACTTCTTTATAATAATCTATAGGATACTCATCTTTTGATTTATCTCTAGGATTAGCTTCACCATCTAATGAAACAACTTTTGTAGCTTTTGCAAATGTATAAAAATCTACAAACTCAAAGCTATTAGGGTCAACTTTAACTTCTATAGGAATTTTTTCTATAAATTCTTCTTTTAAAGCTTTCCCCCCCTCCAAGTAGTATCCCATATATTTTCTAGGAATACATTCTGTAATAACATCATTTTTTAACCATACTCTATCTATTTCTCTACCATCTATGCTTAATTTTTTATCTAACACAATGGTATTTGTATTACCAGAATCATTGCCACCAGCATACCCAACTATTTTGCCCTTAATTAGTAATGTATCCTCTTCATTTTCTGTGTTTTTTTCTAACTTAGTTTCTTTTTTAACATCTTGTCCCTTTATATCCGTTGTTTTTTGAGATATGTTTTTTTGCGAACAACCAGCTACTGATAAAACTATCATTAAACAAAGTATTAAATTAATTAATTTTTTCATAATATCCCCCTGTTCATATTTATAATAGTCGCTTGTACATTCCAAACTTTATCAAAAAGGAGTTCCCCCTTTAATATCAAATATATATCGTAATAACACCATATTCTTATTAATTCATTAATATGTATATTGTTACATAATTGTTTTATCATTTTTCAAAAATTTACTGTATAAACTAAAAACCTTTCACGATCATCTAACTCATATAATTCATCTAGTTTAATCTCTTTTTTAAGAGTAAATGATGTGCAATTTTCTATGTAATATATATAATCTTCTGAAGGATAATATAGTATAATATCCACCGTTCTTTCAACTTCTTCTACAGAAATTAAGATATTTGAGATAACCTTCATAAATATCTGTACTGAAAATGGGTTGAAAAAATAAAATTTATTATCTGTTGGTTTTATTTGATAATTTTCTGCAAAACAATTTAGAAAATTTATTTTATCTTCTTTCTTATTATGTTTTTTTAAATAATCTTTCTTATTATAAAGAGCCCTATCATATAAATAATTATTCATTTCTATGCCTGTAACATAACACTCAAAAGAATAATTTAAATAAAAATTAAGTCTTCCTTTTCCACACCCAAAGTCAATTACACTATCATTTTCATTTAATTTATAATTTTTAAACAAAGTTTCTAAAGCATCATAAGAAGTAGCTTCATATCTATTATAATGAACTGAGTCATAGAATATTTTTTGATTTCCTGATGTTTTTATATTAAGAATTTTTTCAAACTGTTCATCACTCATAATTTTTTCTCCCTTGAAAAAACCTTCCTAACAATTTTTATTTTAAAATTCTTAGGAAGGTTTTTTATTCTTTATTCAATATTCTCTATAACCATGTTATATATATTTTCAGCAATACTTATACATTCATCAGCTTCTTCATCTGTTACAACAAGAGGAATATCTGCTGGATATCTTGTTTCAATATAATATTGATTCACAAATGCACAATCTTTTAAATATTTTTTAAATATATTTTTTACTTTTGATGATTCCTTACATAAATATATTAGACTATGTCCACCAACAATATATCCAAGATTTTTTAACAAAAACCCTTTTAATACTTTCTCTATACACTGCTGACAATGAAAAGCTACTATGTCATTACCACAATCATTGTCTTTTAAAACTTTTGCAGATTTTAAATCTCTTTCGCTTTTATTAATCCATTCTTTATATCTTAAGCTATCAACCATAGATACAAACCCCTTTTTCATTTATTAAATAAGCAAAACTCGTACTATCACATACACAATCGTTCCATTCAGATTCAGTATATATTAAAACATCAATAGGTATGCTGCTCTCAATATTTAGATATACATCAGTCAAGAGTTCTCTTTTATTTTCAGTATCTTTTATAATGCAAATATCTATATCACTTTTTGTTGTTGCTGTCCCTTTTACTTGAGAACCAAAAAGAATTATCTTTAAAGGAGAATATTTTTCTACTATCTGTTTTTTTATATTTACTATTTCTTTTTCAATAGTAACATTCATATAATATACCTCTCTTAAATTTTATATTATCTATTTTACCATAGATTTAGTATATTTATGTCCTCTATTATTTTTAAAAGTCTTTCTTTATTCATAATAACACATCACCTCTTCTAAAATATATAAAGTTTTCATTTTCTCTATAAGTTCTATCAGTCTCATCACACACAAAAAAATAGGTTGATTTGTCTTTACACAAATTAACCTACATTTCATTGGTTAGTCAAAAATCCTTTTATATATTGATGAATTTCTCTTTCAATATTTTCACTACTTTCTAAGAATTTAATTATATTCTCTATAGGTGGCTGCTTATATCTGTGTCCTATCTTATTTCTAATCAATCTTGCTGCATTTAAATAATTTCCTTGTTCCTCATTTAATATATTATTTTCTTTAAGCTTTTTTATTGCCTTATCTATTGATATACCGATTTCATACAAATTATATTCTTTTAAAAGCATCGATATAAAATCTTCATATATAATGAATAAACTTAAATATTTGTATTTTAAGCTGTTTGAGAATTCATTTTTTAATTCTGAATTATCCATATACTTTTTTAAAAATTTAATAGATTTTTGAATATCATTTGCTGTGATATCTAAATCATATATTAATTTTTTTAATCTCCCTTTATTCACTATCTAAAACCACCTTATCTAATATATACCAAAATTCTTCATTTTCTTTGTAAAGCCTGTCATATAATTCTAACGCTTCATCTAATAAATTGTCTTTAATTATTACTTCTCTACTATTTAAAGCTTCTATTTTAATCATATTATTAATACTTTCATCATTTATATCTATAAAATCTATACTTCTTCCTAATAGTTCTTCAAGTTCTAATGTAATATTTAATTCAATATTAAAAGGAATTTTATCTTCTGAAATTACTGCAATATCTATATCTGATTCTTCATTGAAGTTTCCTGATGCTAAACTGCCAAAAATGATAACATTAGTAATACCATTATTTAAAAATATACTTTTAAATAAATCGCTATGAATAATTTTAAGCACTTCATCTCTATTATTATCAGCTATAAATACTTCACTAAAGCTCACATAAATTCCTCCTTAATTTTACAACTGAAGAAATTGCATAATTAAAAATTTCAAATACAAAATGTAATTTTCTCAACTGTTAACTTTTATGAAAATTATTTGATTATATAAAACAATTATACCATAGTAAATACCTTATTTTAATAATATTACGTTGATACTATTATTTTTTACCGTTTTACGTTATAATAAAATTTATTATTTAAAATGGGGGGAAGCAAAAGATGAATACATTAGAAAAATTTATAAGCTATTATAAGCCTTATAAAAAAATGTTTTTTATGGATATGTTTTGTGCACTTATATTATCAGTTATAGATTTATCATTTCCAATAATAGTTAAATATTTGTTGAATGATATTTATGTAAAAGATACTAATGTAATACTTAAATATGCAATTATAATAGGGATTTTTATGTTTTTTATGTATGTGATAAGGTTTTTTTGCCAATATTACATAACATCTTGGGGACATATAATGGGAGCAAAGATGGAGGCGGATATGAGGGAAGATATATTTACTCACCTTCAAAAACTCTCTTTTTCTTATTATGATAATAACACTACAGGAAAGTTAATGTCTAGAGTAGTTACAGATTTGTTTGATATATCAGAGCTTGCTCATCATGGACCTGAAGATGTATTTATTTCTATACTTAAGATTGTAGGTTCTTTTATACTTCTCTTAAATATCAATGTTAAAATAACTCTTATATTGTTTGCAATAACACTAATTATGTTATATTTCTCTTATTTTTATAATAAAAGAATGCGATATATATTTAAAAAAAATAAAGCTAAAATTGCAAATGTTAATGCACAACTTCAAGATAGTTTCTCAGGAATAAGAGTGGTAAAATCATTTGCAAATGAAAATATAGAAAGCATTAAATTCAATAAAGGGAATAAAGAATTTTTAGATACCAAAGAAAAAAGCTATCATTTGATGGGACGTTTTTTTAGTATGAATGGATTTTTTCAAGGTATGTTATATCTTTCTGTAATAGTATTTGGAGGAATATTTATAAGTACAGGAGCTATAAAAGTTTCAGATTTGGTTGTTTATATATTATATATAAATATATTTTTAAAACCTATAGAAAAATTGGTGAATTTCACAGAACAATATCAAAAGGGAATATCAGGATTTGAGAGATTTTTAGAAATAATGAATACCAAGCCAGATATAAAAGATAAAAAAGGAGCAGTGAAAATAAAAGATGTTAAAGGGAAAATAGAGTTTAAAAATGTATCCTTTAGTTATGATAATAAGAATTCTATACTTAATAATATAAATATGAATGTGGAATGTGGAAAAACAGTAGCTATAGTTGGTCCATCAGGTAGTGGGAAAACTACATTTTGTAATATTATTCCTAGATTTTATGAAATATATGAGGGAATGGTTACTATTGATGGTATAGATATTAAAAATATTAAATTAAAGTCATTAAGAAGAAATATTGGAGTAGTTCAACAAGATGTATACATTTTTGGAGGAACAATAAAAGATAATATAGCTTATGGAAATTCAAATGCTACAGAAGAAGAAGTTATAAACGCAGCTAAAAAAGCTAATGCTCATGAATTCATAATGGAACTTGAAAATGGATATGATACTTATGTGGGTGAAAGAGGCGTTAAACTTTCAGGAGGACAGAAGCAAAGAATATCCATTGCAAGAGTATTTCTTAAGAATCCACCAATTCTTATATTGGATGAAGCAACATCTGCTCTGGATAATGAAAGTGAAAGATATATACAAAAATCTTTGGAGAAATTATCTCAAAATAGAACAACCATAGTTATAGCACATAGATTAAGTACCATAAAAAATGCAGATAAAATAGTTGTACTAACACAAGAAGGCATAAAAGAAACTGGAACCCATGATGAACTTTTGTTGAAAGATGGAGTATACGCTAAACTTTATAATATGCAATTTGAAGCAGTGTAAAAATATTATATTAGAGAAAAATTATGCAACAAGCCCTCTATCGTAGTTTCATGACTACAATAGAGGGCTTTATTAGTTATCTAAATACCGTACATATTATTATTTAGTATTAATAGAAATTTTCTTTCCTTTTTTTCTCCACTGTGCAAATTCAGCAACAGCAGTGAAAAGTGCATCTGTTGAAGAGTTAAGTGCAGTTTCACAAGAATCTTGAATAACTCCTATAACAAATCCTACACCTACTACTTGCATTGCTACGTCATTTGGAATACCAAACAAACTACATGCAAGAGGAATTAGTAGTAATGAACCACCAGCTACTCCAGAAGCTCCACAAGCACTTACAGCTGAAAGCAAGCTCAATATTAATGCTGTACCAATGTCTACTTTAATGCCTAATGTGTTAACTGCTGCAAGTGTTAATACAGAAATTGTAATCGCTGCACCAGCCATATTTATAGTGGCACCAAGTGGAATTGATACTGAGTAAGTATCCTTATCTAACCCTAGTTCTTCACATAAGGTCATATTTACTGGTATATTAGCAGCTGAACTACGTGTAAAGAATGCTGTAATACCACTATCCTTTAAACACTTTAATACAAGTGGATATGGATTTTGACGAATACCAATAAATGTAATGATAGGATTTACAACTAATGCCATAAAGAACATACATCCAACCAATACAAGAAGTAATTGTCCGTAATTTAGTAAAGACTTAATACCATGTGTAGCAATTGTATCAAATACTAGACCCATAATACCAAGTGGTGCAAAGCTTATTACCCATCTTACAACTTGAGATAATGCATCTGAAAAATTGCTAATCATTGTTTTAGTAGTTTCAGGTGCATTCTTTAACGCAAGACCAAGAAGTAATGCCCAAGCTAAAATACCGATGTAGTTAGCATTAAAAAGTGCTTTTACAGGATTGTCAACTACATTCATAAGTAATTTTTTTAATACTTCAGCAACTCCTCCTGGGGGCGATATACTATCAATACCTGCTCCAAGTGTTAGTGATACTGGGAACATGAAACTTGCAATAACAGCAACAAGTCCTGCTAAAAATGTTCCTAAAAGGTATAGAATTACAATTGATTTCATATTAGTTTTCTGACCACTCTTATGTTGAGAAATAGCAGACATTACTAAGAAAAATACCAGTATAGGTGCAACAGCTTTTAATCCACCTACAAATAATGACCCTAAAATAGCCACTGGTTTTGCTGCATCTGGAGCTATAATAGCTAAAATAATACCGACGATCAAACCTATAATAATTCGCTTAACCAAACTCATTTGATTCCATTGCTTTAATAAGTTTGTCATTTTCTACCTCCTATGATAATATAAAATTTTTTCTCTGAAAATAAATGTAATCAGCTTACAGAAAACAACATACAATTAATTAAACGTATTCTCTTCTTATGCTGAATACTCTTAACTTTCAGACAACACTGAAAGTTTAACACGAAATTTGTCTAATTACAAGGAAATTTGTCTAATTATAAGATGTTTTTTTCTTTAAATCTTCAATACTCATTTCATTATCTGATGAGTAGCAATAGTTGTTTATACCTTCTTAAAAAAATAGACTAAATCAGTGAAACCTTTGTGTTTAAAAGGTTTTCTAATTTAGTCCTAGTATAACAATCTCATTAATTATTATATATTCATAAAAAAACTTCTTAAGAATTTTAAAATAAAAACTCTTAAGAAGTTTGCTTTTTTAATATTATTAAATTACCAGTTTTTGAAAGTCACTTTTGAAAGTTCACAGTTATCTAAATTATTAGGTCTATATCCCTTAATAACTTGTATTAATAATTTATATAATGTAAAATCTACATCTATTTCATAAGCATTTCCTAACTTTTCACTTTTATATTTTAACTTTAATGTTGTAATGAATTTCTTAAGATCCGCCTCTTTGCTCTTAGGCAAATTACTTGTATCCGCTTTAAATTCAAGTTCTTCACTGATTTTATGTTCAATTTGGTCTTTATCAGCTCCACCATTCCATTTCACGATTCCATTTTTCACATTATCATATAAAGTTTTAAGTTTTAACTTATCTCCTCTATTCCAAAAATATAATCCTTCCATATAATTCTCATAAGCATGATCTTTTAAAGAGAATACATCTTCATTTTCACAAATATAATAGCTTCTAATAAATAATTTCAATAATTCATATTTTATTTTTTTATCTTCAATTTCTTCAAAACTCATGTGCTTAATCTTATCAATATACCCTTTAGGATAATCAATATACTCTTTAAAATAAAGTAATATATCTTTAGATTCATTAAAATTTATTATAAAATCATTTATCTTTTTATTTTTAATCTTTGAAGGATCTAAACTACTTAACGCTTCAAATATAAATGATAATTTTTTATGATTAAAAATAATATTGGGCATAAGTGATTTTATATAATTCAAATTATTAAGCTTAGAAATATTCTTTTTAAATACTGGAGAATTAACATTAATATATGATATTGGAACTATTAACTCATACATGAAATTTATTAATGCTCTTGTTGAGATTATTATCTTATTTTTAATAATACATTGAACTACTAAATCTGCTATTGATTCTTGTACCTTTTCATTGCTTAATAATTCATAATTAGCCTTAATAGGGCAGCAATCACAATTGCTACATTTAATACAATTTTTCTTATATGAATTATAGAAAATATTAAGTTCTGATACATCTGTAATTTTAGTTATTAAATCTTTTATATAATCTGAATGAACCTTACCATTTTTCAATGTAAACATATGGTAATCATTGAAATTAACAAATTGAAATGGACTATTTTCGTTAAAACTACTATCCACAATACTATTCTCTAAAATTTTCTTATCTTGAATATACCTCTTTAAAATAGAGAATTTTTCTCCATATTGAGAATCTATAAAGGCATTCAATTTCTCAATATTAATAGCTAATATAAGCTTTTTTTTACTTTTTTCAATTTTTTTATCACTGAAATCATTTAAAACTTTATTTAAATTATCCATTGATGTTTTATTTGACTCTAAATTTTCTATAGTATCATTATGAATAGTAAATTTCTCCATAACATCTGGATAATTATTATTAACATATGATATGATATGTTTTTTACCATCTCCAACACTACCACAAGCTAAAATTAATTGAGCTCTATCAGATTCATTTGCTTTAAATATTAAGCTTTCTAATTCTTTTTGAGCATCTCTTTCAATGTGCATATACCTTTTAAAAGGAGTAATTCCACCTAGTCCTTCAACACATTCTTTTGATGTCTCTTTTAATCTAGATAATTCTTGTATTAAACACTTTTCATCCGATTCTTTATCATCAATAATACTTTCAATCATAAGATCTTCAAAAATATCCTCTGCTTCATCTTTTTCATTCATATTAGAATTATCATCTATTGATACATCACTTTTATCAATTTCTTGTGTTTCTGTTATTGAACTCTCCATTTTTTTCATTAAATTTGATATCATTTCTGTATTGTCTTTTTTTGATGGTATTGGATTTTTATATGGATCAACTTCAAAATTATCATCAATATAATTTTGAATAAACCAACAAGTAATCTTGTAAATATTTTTATGTATATTTAAAGCTACTTCTAATTCTCTTTCAACATCAGTATCAATTTCTTCATTCCCAAGTATTCTAACCGCATGAAATAATTTATCTATTTCACCTTTTAAAACTCCATAACCTTCTAATTTTGTTAATCTTTCTATTTGAGTCATCTTAGTTAATAACCCGTATCCTTCTAACTTAGATACTTCTTGAATTAAATTTTCAGCAAAATTTTTCCCCTTAACAATCACGCTCTGTGGGGATGTAAATATTATTTTATTAAAATTTCTTATGTAATTATTTAAATATCTATAATCCTTATCTAAATAACTAAAAACATCGTTTTCCAATTATAAATCTTCCTTTCTAGTAATTTAACATTTACATTACTATATATAGTTTAACATATAATATCAGTATTATATGTTTTTATATATAATAGATAATGTTTCTTGTATCTAATTATTATCACTTAACTTTAAAAAGCCTTTGATTTTTAAAGGCTTTTTCATAAAATTACATTAGTTCTATTATACCACACTACTAGTTTTCATATAATACTTACATTCTTTTAAAAGTGGATATTTATTTGCTATAATATAAATAAAACAACTCAGTAAAAGGAGATCTAATGGATAAAGACGCAATAGTAGAACAATTATACACATCATTTATTGGTAAAGGGGAAATTTTTAATAGGAATTTTAATGAGATTCTTTTAAAAGCCTTAGATTCAGTAAGTGATGGGATATCCTTTTGTGATAAAAATGGATACTTGTTATATGTAAATAAAGCATGTTGCGAAATAGTAGGAGCTGACAAAGAAGAGCTACTTAATAAGAAAGTAGATAGTCTTTCACCAGACAAACCCATGTTAATAGAGGTTATTGAAAAGGAAAAAAGTATTATAGATATAGAGTATTTTTGGAATTTCAAAGGAAAAAAGACTCATCTTATAAATTCAGGCTATCCTATATTTGATGAAGATGGCACTATTATTGGTGCTATAGATATTTTTAGGAGTATTGAGCGTTCTAGAAAACTTGCAAATACAATTGCAGGACATCAAGCGTTTTTTATGTTTGATGATATTGTTGGTGAAAGCAATAATTTAAAAGAAGTTATAAATTTAGCTAAGACATTTTCAAAAAGTAATGAGAGCATCTTAATATATGGGGAAACCGGTACTGGAAAAGAATTATTTGCTCAATCTATTCACAATTATAGTAACAGAAAACGCAAACCTTTTGTTGCATTAAACTGTGCAAACTTGCCAAATGAACTTATAGACAGTGAACTTTTTGGATATGAAGAAGGTGCTTTTACTGGAGCCAGAAAAGGTGGAAAACCTGGAAAGTTTGAACTGGCAAATGGAGGAACATTGTTTCTTGACGAACTAGGAGAAATGCAGATCCATATTCAGGCTAAATTATTGCGTGTACTTGAAACTATGTGCATAAATAGAATTGGTGGAAACAAACCTATAAATGTAGATGTAAGAATAATAGCTGCTACGAACAGGAATTTAGAAGAAATGGTTGAAGAGGGAAAGTTCAGAAGAGATCTTTATTATAGATTAAAAGTTTTATATCTTGAAATTCCTTCTTTAAAAGATCGAAAACATGACATATTATTACTTGCAGACTATTTTGTAAAGAAACTTGTAAATAAGGGAAATAAGTATGTTAAAGGTCTAGATAATAAGGCAAAAGAAATGCTTATGAAACATAGTTGGAAAGGAAATGTTAGAGAACTTGAAAATGTAATATCCCGATCCATGTTTATATGTGATGGAGAATGGATTACAGAAAGTGTACTTGTTACTGCTGGATTTCAAGAACTAAAATACGAAGAGATAATAAAAAAGGAATCAATAAAAATAAGCAAGGATATTTTAATGAATACATTAAATTCAACTGAAGGCAATAAGAAAAAAGCAGCTGAAATTTTAGGTGTTTCTAGACCAACATTATACAAATTTTTAAAAAAGTATGGTTTATAACTGAGTGTAAAGTGTTTACATGTAAACACTTTACACTTAATATTTTATAGAAAGCACTTATAATCAGCAGTATTTTAAAACACGGAACGAACCAAAGTGTAAACCATTTTACACTTTGGTTCGTTTTTTTATATATAAAAACATACTGTAGCCCTGATAATATAAAGGTTAACAACATGCAATTCATATTTTGGAATACTTCTTGCATATAGAATATTTAAGAGTAAATATGTACCCTGAATTAAGGCATCTTCAAAAACGACCAATCAATATAGTATTCTATTTTTCAGATGCCTAACTTAAAGGAGGAACCAAAATTGAATAAAAATATTGATAAATGTATATCTATTGTAGAAAAAGATAAAAAAATATATGCACAATCAGGTAAAATTCCATACTTTCCATTGGCTGTTAAAAAAGGACATGGAGCAATAATTGAAGATGCTGATGGTAACGAGTATATTGATATGCTTTCCAGTGCTGCTATGCTTAACACTGGAAACTCCCACCCTAAAATTGTAGAGGCAATTACAAATCAAGCAAAAGATTTTATTCATTATATTTATCCTTATGTATATCATGAACCACTTGTAGATCTTGCAAAAGAAATTATAGATATTACTCCTGGAAATTTTGAAAAAAGAATTATATTTGGACTTACAGGGTCTGATGCTAATGATGGAATGATAAAATTTGCACGGGCATATACAGGAAGAAGTAAAATGATATCTTTTATAGGATCTTATCATGGTTCAACATACGGAGCTATTTCTCTTTCAGCATTAAATCTTAATATGCGCAGAAAAATAGGTCCTCTAGTTCCTGGGATGCATCATATACATTACCCTGACTGCTACCGTTGTAGATTTGGTAAAAAGCAATGCAGCTGTAATTTAGAATGTATTAACGAACTTGAAGATGCATTTAAATATTATTTACCACCAGAAGAAGTTGCCGCTGTATTAATAGAACCTATAGCTGGAGATGCAGGATTTATAATACCTCCTAAAAAGTACATGGAGAAACTTTATAGTATCTGCAAAGAAAATGGGATATTATTTGTAGTTGATGAAGTACAGCAGGGATTCGGAAGAACTGGAAAATGGTTTGGAATAGATAATTTTGATATAGAACCTGATATGGTTGTGCTTGGAAAATCAATTGCATCAGGTATGCCTATGAGTGCTATTGTAGGAAGAAAAGAAATCATGGAGTCTTTAGACGCACCTGCTCATACCTTTACTGGAGCAGCAAATCCACTTTCTTGTAAGGCTGCCATTGCAACACTTGAAGTTATACGGGAAGAAAAACTTATAGACTGTTCAAAAACTTTAGGTGAATATATGAAAACACGTTTTAAAGATATGCAGGAAAGATATGAAATCATTGGTGATGTACGCGGTATTGGAATGACTATAGGGGTTGATCTTGTTAAAGATAGAATTACTAAGGAAAGAAACACTGATGCAGCTGCAAAAATTTGTTATCGTTCATGGGAAAACGGCGTGTTAGTTACTTTTATTTCAAGCAATGTTTTAAGAATACAACCGCCGCTTGTGATAAGCAAAGAACAGATTGATAAATCACTAGATATTATTGAAGAAGCTATAAAAGATTACTTAAAAGGTAATATTCCTGATGATGTTTTAGAATTTTCAAAGGGTTGGTAAAAATAAATATATTCTCTTCATTTGGGGAAACATAAGATTATTATAGTAAAGGAGGTTTTTTTATGCACAATTTTAAACTAAATGATTTAAAAGAAATACATGTAGGTAATTTACCTGCTGCAAAAATGGGAATTATAGATAGTTTGTCAGGAGAAGATTCTCACAAACCTCAAATAACTCCTGAACATATTGCATCTTATAGACAAGGTCATGAATTAGGCAGTGAAATAGAAAATCTGTTAAAAGGCGACCAAAGTACACGCTCATATAAAGTTGAAGATTAATAAAAGTACAAGAAACCCTTTGTATTTTCGATAAAAATATCATTTTGGGAAATGTATATATGTAAAAAACCTTCTTAAGAACTTATATTCTAAAATTCTTAGGAAGGTTTACATAAATATATTCTTAACTCAAATATCATTTATTTTCCATGATATCTATTAAGCATTTCTTCTAATCTTTGCTCTTCCACTTGCTTAATTAAGCTGATATTGTAGTTATAATATTTTGTTATAATATAAATGAAATAACGTAGAACAATTCTCTGTGTAATAAAAAATAAATTTTCTTATTCTCATTATTCCCCTAGCATATATTAAAGGGCTTATAAGCCCTTAACATATCCGCTGAATATATCATTGATTTTTTATAAGATTAATTCTTTTACAAAAAAACAGGAACTCATTTGTAGAAATTTATCATAATTTAGTATAAAATTAAAAAGAATAGATTTTTGTGATATCCAATGAAATGAGGAAATATTATTGAATACTTTTATGAAAAAATTTTTACTTTTATGTACATTAATAATTTCATTACTTTTTAGCTGTTCATTTACTTTTAATACCAAATCAACTTCTTATAAAAAAATTGATAAAATAAAGGTGGTTATGGATGATAATTATCCACCTTATGTATTTAAAGATAGCAGCGGAAATCTTCAAGGTATTATCATAGATCAATGGAAACTTTTTGAAAACAGAACAGGAATAAAAGTAGAAATCTATGCAACAAATTGGGACAAAGCTCAAATTTTTATGGAAAGAGGAACATTTGATGTAATAGATACTATTTTTTTTAATGAAAAAAGAGCAAAAATGTATAACTTTTCAAAGCCATATGCCAAAATAGAAGTGCCTATTTTCTTTAATAAAAATATTTCAGGAATAAACAGTGTTGAAACCCTAAAAAGTTTTGCTGTAGCTGTAAAAAAAGGTGATTATAGTGTAAATTTTCTTAAAGAAAAAGGTATTACTGATTTTCATGAATATGACAGCTACAAATCTATGATTATTGCTGCTAAAAATAAAGAGGCAATTGTTTTTGTTATGGACAAACCACCAGCTCTTTATTATATGTATAAAATGAAAATTGAAAACAACTTTAAATATTCTGATTCTCTATATACTGGTGAATTTCATAGAGCCGTTAGAAAAGGAAATCCTGAGCTGTTAAAAGTTATTGAAGATGGTTTTTCATTAATTTCAAATAGAGAATATAAGGAAATCGACAGAAAATGGATAGGAACTTCTCCTATCAATCCCGAATTTATATATTACATGATAATTATGTTAATTGCTATCATCAGTATAACACTTTTGCTTATTTTTTGGAATCGAATGCTTAATAAAAATGTTAAAGAAAAAACCTCTGAGCTTACCAAACTTATTAAAGAATTGAGCACTAGTGAAAATAGAATTAGAGCATTATTTAAAGCACTTCCTGATATGGTTTTTGTAATTAATCTAGATGGAATATTTCTTGATTATCACTCTGAGAATACTCAAGACCTTTATGTTCATTCTAATAAGTTTATTGGAAAGTCTATTAGCGATATATTTCCTGATGAACTATCTGATAGATTTATACAATGTATAACTGTTCTATTTGAAACTGGTAAAACCCAAGTTGAAGAATATTCATTAGATATACATGGTGAACTTCATCATTTTGAAGCTCGCTTGGTACAATGTGATGCAGATAGCGTAATGGGCATAGTTAGAGACATAACAGAACGCAAAAAATCTGAAGCTCATATATATAAAATGAGTATGCATGATAATTTAACTGGTCTTAATAATAGAAATTATTTTGAAAATGAATTAAAACGCTATCAAAATAGTACAGGAAATTTATATGGTTTTGCAATGGTTATATGTGATCTTGACGGTCTAAAATTAGTAAATGATACTCTTGGTCACTCTGTAGGAGATGAATATTTATGTACTGTTGCAAATATACTTCGCTCCTGTTTTAGGAAACACGATGTGATTGCAAGAATCGGTGGAGACGAGTTTGGTATTTTAATGAATAACACTTCTCAAGAAGAAATTGAAAAAATTAAAATAAACATAAATAAAAACATTGAGCATGTAAATCACACCAATAAACTAGTTCCTTTTAGTATTTCTTTTGGTTATGAAATGTATAAAGAAAAATATAAAGACTTAGGAAAAATGTTTAAAGAAGCAGATAATTATATGTATCGTGAAAAACTGCATCATCACCAGAGTACCAAAAGTGAAATTGTTCAGGTATTAATGAAAATGCTAGAAGCACGTGATTTTATTACCGAAGGCCACGGCGAACGTTTACAGAAGCTAGCAACTAAACTTGCAAAATCAGTAGGTATGTCAGCCAATGAAATTAAAGATATTTCTTTACTAGGACAATTTCACGATATAGGAAAAGTTGGAATTTCAGATGCTATACTTTTTAAACCTGGCAAGCTTAATGAAGAAGAAGCCTCAGAAATGAAAAAGCATACAGAGATTGGTTATCGTATTGCTCAGTCTTCACCAGACCTTATGCACATTTCTGATTGGATTTTCAAACATCATGAATGGTGGAATGGTCAAGGATACCCCTTGGGTCTAAAAGGAGAAGATATACCTATTCAATGTAGAATACTTTCAATTGTAGATGCTTACGATGCAATAATTAATGATCGGCCTTACAGAAAAGCATTAAAAAAGGAAACTGCTATAGCAGAAATTAAACAATGTGCTAGTATCCAATTTGATCCAATGCTTGTAGATAAATTTATTGATATTCTAAATAAAGATTTATAAGTTGAATAATCAAAAACCTTCCTAAGAATTTTTATTCTAAAATTCTTAGGAAGGTTTCTATTAATATCTTTTTAATACTTTTGTATAACTTCTACTATAGAGAATTGACTACTTGTCCTAATTCTTTTATAGATGGGAATACATAATCTGCTTTGATATCAGAGTCTTCATACATTTTTTTAGTTGTTTCTCCACTTAAAACTAATATTGAAGTTATACCAGCATTTAATCCTGTTTTTATATCTGTATATAATCTATCACCAACCATAGCTACCTCATCCATATTAAGATTATATTTTTCAACTAATGCTTCAATAATATACTTATATGGTTTTCCAACTACTAATGGTCGTTTGCCAGTAGAAGCTTCAATCATTTCTATCATAGAACCTGTGTCTGGCATAAAATTCCCACCTTCAAGTGGACAATTAAAATCTGGATGTGTTGCTATATATTCTACACCATGACGAATAAAATCACATGCAGTCCATATCTTCTCATATGTAAGTGTAGTATCAAAACCCAATACAACAAAATCAGGTTTTTCATTTCTATCTTTAACTAGTTTAAAGCTATTCTGTGCAAATTCCTTTTCTAACAAAGGAGTACCCAGTAAAAAAACTTTAGCTCCATATTTTCTTTTTTTTAAGAAAATTGCTGTAGCTTCCCCAGATGTAAAAATCCTATTTTCATCTACATTACACCCAAGTTTCATTAGTTTCTGTTTGTATGCAATTCTATTTTTAGAAGAATTATTTGTAAGAAATATGAATGTCTTGTTTTTATCTTTAAGAATATCTAAAAATTCTAAAGAACCGTCTATTAAATCATTTCCTAAATAAAAAGTTCCATCCATATCTAAGAGAAAACATTTAATATTTTTCAAATCCACCATTTGTATTCCTCCACTACAAAAAAATTTTCTTAATTTTTAATATATTGTACTCATCTCCATCACCTCAAATTTTCATCTTCTTTATTATAATTACAATATATATTTCTTTTTTTATACTTTTATTACAATTTATTGTATTATATATATTTTAACATAAAATATATTAGTTATTACAAACTAAAAAACCTCACTAAGAATTTCTATTCTAAAATTCTTAGTGAGGTTTTATTTAAGTAAAAAAATTTATCTAAATTTTAAAAGATCTATTTTTGAATAATCGACATTGCCTTTTTCATCAACAATATCTTCATTAGCATGAACATATTCTACTTTCCCTACAAACATTTCATGTGAACCTGTTTTTATAGAATCTACAATAGTACATTCTATGTTTACAGGACAATCTAATAATAATGGAGCATTAACCTTTGTGCCATCTCCTACATTCATTCCTAATTTAGCTAATTTGTCCTCATCTCTACCACTGCGGCTTCCAAGATATGCGTATTGTTCTCTTAATTCTTCTGGAACTAAATTAACAACAAATACTCCTGTTTCTTTAATCATATGGTATGAATAGCGACTAGGAACTATACCTACCATAACCATTGGTGGATCGAAACTACAGTTACACGCATATTCAACAGCTAATGCATTATTCTTTCCTTCTTTATCTCTACACGAGATTAATACATCTGGTGCAGGCTTTAAACAACTTTTAAATTCAGCAGCCTTCTTTTCCATTTAAACCCCTCCATTTACTAAATATTACAAGATTTATTATATCATAACTTTTTAATAAATGACATATACCCAATTAAATAATATTTCTTTTATAATATTATTAGTTGACGTACATATGCATTCTTTTGGTATATGCACGTCAACTAAATAAAAACACATGAGAATTTTAAATAAAAATTCTCATGTGTTTTTATATTATTATTATTTAAAAATTCCAAATGGTTTTCCCACAGGTAAAAATTGTTTTCCAAAGTGGTTATTTAATACTGAAGCAGCTGAGCCATAGAAAGCAGCTATTGATACTAATAATTCTGACACTGCAGCTAATTTATGTGCAGCTTCATGCATAATTCCAAAACTACTTAAAGTTAATCCTATAAGTAGAAGGTCAATTAAGCAGAAAATTATAAATAATACCTTATGTGTCTCCATTGAGCCAATTGTCATGAAAATTGAAAATATTAAATATCCTAGAAAAGCAAATCCTAATTGTTTTACATCATATTTTGATGCTAAAGTTTGTCCAAAAACTCCATTTTGAATCAACCAACAAGATGCTACTCCAAACCAGAAAAATGCATAACCACCAAAAGCTGTTGTTCCAAATGTATTATCTCTTTTTGAATCGTTAATACAAGCAAACAATTGTGCAAATGCACCTAAAAATATTGCCCATGGAATAATAAAGGATACACCTTCTGTCCATCCTAGTTTTTGAGATGATGCAACTAATGTTACCATTGCAAGACCTAATAATCCTAATGCTGATGGATCTGCTGCTGTGATTTTCACATTTTTTGTTTCATTAACATTCATAATATATACGCCATGTAAAGTTTAATTAAATCTAATAATATTCAATAAAAATACTAATTTTAACCTTGTTCCCTATTAAATAGATTGATTTTATAATTTCAAAAACATACTGCTTTTGTTTAAAATAGCACTGTAATAGCATAACATGAAATATAGTTCTTTTAGATGTATACGTTTACTTATTATTTGTACAATTTGATAAAAATTATAGTATTTTATTTGTATTACTAGCTTCATTAACCCTACAGCGCTTTCCACCCCCTTGAATTTTTCTTTTGTTTTTTTCGTATAGTTTTCAATTCTATTGATTTTCTAATACGAATATATGCAAAATAATCTCTTCTTGAATTTATCAGATTTCTATAGCAAAGTCAAGAATTTTGTCGAAAGTTGATATTCCCCCTTCATTTTAAATATTGTAAATTTTTTTACTATATGTTATTTAAATTTATATAAAAATTCCTAAGAATTTTTATTCTACAATTCTTAGGAATTTTCTTTTCAATAATAACTTTATTCATTAATTATCATAGTTCCAACACCTTCATTTGAGAAAAGCTCAAGAAGTATTGAATGAGGTGTTCTACCATCAATAATATGAGTTCTTTTAACTCCTCCCTGTATAGCCTCTACACAGCAATCCACCTTTGGTATCATACCACCATTTATTACTTTGTAATCTATAAGAGCAGGTATATCCTCTAAGTTTAATACTGAAATTAAACTATCCACCTCATTAATATCTCTTAAAATCCCTGGTACATCGGTAAGTAAAATAAGTTTTTCAGCCTTCAGTTTTGCACTGATTTTAGCTGCTGCCAAATCTGCATTAATATTATATACTTCTCCATCCTCTTCCCCTAAAGCTACTGTTGATATTACAGGTATATACCCTCCATCTAAGCTATTTTTAATAATGTCTTCATTAATCTCTGTTATTTCTCCCACATATCCAAGGTCTGCTCCATTTTTTTTCTCAGCTTTTTTTGCCTTTAGCAAATTAGCATCTATCCCGCATATTCCTACTGCATTTCCGCCACTTTTAAGAATTAAAGAAACAATATCTTTATTAACCTTTCCTGCAAGTACCATCTGAACAATTTCAATAGTTTCTTCATCTGTTACTCTTAGGCCATTAACAAATTCGCTCTCTTTTCCTACTCTTTTTAATAATTTATTTATTTCAGGACCTCCACCATGAACAACCACAACTCTAATCCCCACACAGCTTAATAAAATAATATCATTAATAACTGCTTTTTTTAGTTCTTCATTTATCATTGCATTACCACCATATTTAATAACAATAGTTTTGCCAGTATACTTTTGAATATATGGTAATGCTTGAATAAGTGTTTTTGCTTTTTCCATACTCGTACTCTCATATTTTTTAAACATTTAATAGCCCCCCATTATTCTTTAATACATGAAATTTATTCAGACTCTTTAATATAATAAACATTTCTCTAATTAAGGAAATTGGATAATTTCGCATTTAAAATTTTTAATTATGTAATTTCATCAATTAAAAATATAGTAATTTAAAAGTCAAAATTATTTTAAAACATATCCACAATATAACAGTTTGAATTGACTAATAATTATTCATTTATTTGTATAATTATTAGTTTTATATAATATATAATACCATAAATCAATGGTATGTAAAGAATAAACATACCGTATTTTTATTTTCAACTAAGTTCAAAATATCATATATGATAACTAATTTGTTTCAT
Organism: Clostridium aestuarii; assembly: GCF_026735135.1. Lineage (GTDB taxonomy): Bacteria > Bacillota > Clostridia > Clostridiales > Clostridiaceae > Clostridium_H > Clostridium_H aestuarii. The sequence continues at coordinate 351,727 of NZ_JAPQER010000001.1, forward strand.
TCACATTAACGCTTTAAATATTCCAAATTTTTTATTATTAAACTTTTTTCCAAAAATATCGATAAATATATGATGTAATTTACATAAATAAAAATTCACAACTGAATGGAGATGATTATTTTTTATGAAATATCTACATATAAATTCAAAACATATAGTAATAAAACACCTTTTATCTGGAGTATTGTTTGGATTTTTATTTCCTATATGTGCACATATTTTCGAAATAAAAAGATTAGACTTAAAATTTACAATGAAAAGCTTAAATTATATACACACAAATAATAAATTGCTATTTATGATAGATACGGCTCCATTTTTTTTAGGTATGTTTGCATTAGTTGCTGGAATTATTAGAGATAAATTGGAAATAACTAATGCTAAATTAGAAGAGCAGGTTATAGTAGATGATTTAACAGGACTTTATAATAGACGCTATGTAAGAAAAAACTTTAAAAAATTCATAGAAAATGCACAAATAAATGGAACAAAAATATCTTTGATATGTATTGATTTTGATAGATTTAAAATGTTTAATGATACTTTAGGACATGATTTTGGTGATAATTTATTAATTTCAGTTTCTAGACGATTTTTAAAAGAGTCAAACAAAGGAGAACATATTATACAACTTGGTGGAGATGTGTTTATGATTATTGTTGAAAATCTACACTCATTATGTGATATCAAAAAAACTGTACAACATTACATTAACCTATTTAAAAAACCAATTATTGTTGACAATAAAGAATATATTATAAACATAAGTACAGGTGTTTCAATCTTTCCTGATCATGGTGAAGATATTAAAACTCTTTTTAAGCATACTGATATTGCAATGTATAATAATAAAAATAATAAAAAAATGGAATATGAAATTTTCAACTATAATATGATTACAAATCTAAATGAAAATTTTGATATTGAAAACGAACTTCAATATTCTTTGAAAAAAGAAGAACTATTTGTAGTATATCAACCTATTATTGATACAAATACATTAAAACTTCAAGGTGCTGAAGCTCTTTTGAGATGGAATAATTCCAAATTAGGAATGGTATCACCTGCAAAATTTATTCCTGTAGCTGAAAGTACTAATTTAATTATTGATATAGGAAAATGGGTGTTAAAAGAAGCTTGCATTCAAAATAAAGCCTGGCAAGATAAAGGCTATAACCCTATCTTCATTTCGGTGAATATTTCAGTAAATCAATTAAAACATACAAAATTTTATCATACAGTAAAAGAAATTCTTGAAGAAACAAAACTTAATCCAAAATACTTGAAATTAGAAATAACAGAAAGTGGTTCTATGGAAAATTTTGAAGAAATAAAATATATTCTTAAAAAAATAAAAAAACTAAACGTAAAGATTTGTATAGATGATTTTGGTACAGGCTATTCATCTTTAGCTCAATTAAAATCATTATCAATGGATACTTTGAAAATAGATAAATTATTTGTAGACGATTTAAATATAAATATTAGTAGTAACTTAATCACATCCGCAATTGTAGCTATGGCAAAAAAATTAAATTTAAATATAATTGCAGAAGGTGTAGAAACTGTTGAACAGTTTGAATATTTAAAAGAAATTAATTGTGATCAGCTTCAAGGATATTTATTCAGCAAACCTTTAGAAAAAATTTTTTTTGAAAAATTATTTAATAATGAAATCCACATACCATAGATGCTGTAAATTATGTGCAATTATATTCATATACAGTATTATCCTATCATTACAGAATCATTTTTATGTTTTCTAATCTCCGAGTAAATAATTCTATTTTTCCTAATTATTGTAAATTTATTTTAAACACCCTTTCTTTTTTATTACTATTGTTATATAATTATTAATAAATAATGATTATTTATTAGAGAGGGGATACGTTATGAAATTATTAATAAGAGATATTTTCCCAAATATTAAAGTAGAAACTACAAAAGGAAGCATAAATTTGCCTAAAGATTATGAAGGAAAATGGTTCGTTCTTTTTAGCCATCCAGCAGATTTCACTCCAGTTTGCACTACAGAATTTGTTTCGTTTCAAAAGAAAAAGAAACAATTTAATGAATTAGGAGCAGAATTAATTGGGTTAAGCGTAGATAATATAGAATCACATAAAAATTGGATTAAATGGATTAAAGAAAATATACATGTTCAAATAGAATTTCCTATTATAGATGATGAAGATAAAAAAATTTCTGAAAAACTTGGATTAATTCATCCTAACTCAGGAGATGCAGATACTGTAAGAGCAGTTATCATTGTAGACCATGTAGGCAGAGTTAGAACAATTATGGAATATCCTAAAGAAATAGGCAGAAATATTGATGAAATATTAAGAACTGTAAAAGCATTAAAGAATGCTTCTATTAAAAAAGTATTTGCACCAGCAAATTGGCCTAACAATGAAATAATCGGAGATAAAGTATTATTCCATCGTTCCGAAGAAGACAATCCAGCACTCGATAAAGAACGTGGAATCTACAGTTTATCTGATTGGTTTGTATATAAAAATATCGATGAATAAAAAGTTATATTAAAAAATACTCTATAGAGGAAATTTAAAATTATTGATTTTCTCTATAGAGTATTTTATTTAGTATATTTAATTCACAGGTATATCTATAACCTCATTATAAATTTTTTTGTACCTTAATCCTTTGATTTGTAAGTTTAATTCTTTTCCTGTACCTATAAACCTAAGAGTTCTAGTATGACTAGTAGTTTTATCTAACTCTTTATTTTTTTTACTTAAAATAGTTTTCTGTAATTCTACTTTTTTACCGTCCATTATCATATATATCTTTGAAAGAAGTACATCTTCTCTAGTAGTAATAGTTACATATGTTTCTCCTTTTGATTCATATACTTTGTTTATTTCTATTTTTTTTCCTAGAATTTCAATGGTTTTACTGCTGCCATTCTTCTTCAATAGATTCTAATGAAACTATCTTTTTTCTTTTTCTCAAAAGCTTCTTACAGCAATTCACCAAAATAGTTTTGCTCCAACTATAAAATGCATCATTTTTCTTCAATTTGTGTATATTCTCATATAAAATTACTATCATATCCTGCATTGCATCTAATGCAGCTTCTTCATTTTTCATATATACATAAGCAAGTTTGTAATACTCTTGTTTTTTGCTCATAATAAGTTGAATTAATGCTTCTTGATCTCCTTGTTTTGCATTTTTAACTACTTCTCTAGCATCCACATTTTCACCTCTTTCTATATATAAGAGTATTATATATGTAAAAAAGTTCATATTTAAATATGATTTTAAGAATAAAGCACAATATTGCCTTTATGAAAAATATTTATAATTTTCTATATATTATATTTTAAGCTCATTTTTTGAATATATACGAATATTTTGTTATATTTTGTTGAAATATTTCGTACTATATGCTATCATTTACCTCGATAACAAATATAATATTTGCTCTTGTATATTTCTGATAATATGGTTCAGAAGTTTCTACCGAATAGCCGTAAACTATTCTACTATAGGAGATACTATTAAGTTATTATATTTTTTCCCATAATAACTTTTAATATCTCTCCTTTTTATCACTAAGAGTAGACATAATTGAGAGGAGAATAAAACATGAATTTATGGAAAGACATTTTAGCAATCTTGAGCGTACTTCTTAACGGATTGCCTCAAGGACTACTGGCATTATCTTTTGGTTTTGCATCAGTTCCTACCGCATTTGCATTTCTAGTAGGTGCTGTTGGTAACGCAATAACAGGAGGTGTAGCACCTATATCCTTTCAAGCTGAGACAATCACCTTAGCTGGAACTATGGGAGACAACCTTAAAGAAAGGATTTCAATGATTTTTTATGGCGGATGCATAATGGCCTTAATTGGAATATTTGGCTTAATGAGCAAAATCATTGATTCAATTGGTCCTGTTATTACAGCTGGAATGATGGCTGGAGTTGGAATTATGTTAGCTAAAGTTTCTATAGAAATGGCTAAAAAGGACAAAATTGTAGGTTCAGTTTCTATAGCGTCTGGAATAATCACATACATATTTACAAAAGATTTAGTTTATACAATAGGAGTATCAGTAATAATATCAAGTATTGTCTATAACATAGTAAATAAAAATGTTGAATGTACAGTAACAGAAAGAGAAAAAATTAAAATGCAAAAACCTGTATTAAGTGCAAAAATATTAAGAGGTGCTATGAGTATGGTGTGCTTAAACATAGGTGCTAATATAGCATTTGGTAACATCACTGGACAACTCGCAAATCGTAAAGTTAACATAGATAAGCTCTCTATAGTAAGTTCTTTGGCTGATATGAGTTCTTCCCTTTTTGGTGGTGCACCTGTAGAATCAATAATTTCTGCAACAGGTGGGACTAATCATCCTGTAACTAATGGTATTATAATGATGTTAATTATGGCTGCAATCTTATTTGCGGGACTTCTTCCTAAAATAGGTAAATACATTCCTACAGGATCAATAGCAGGATTTCTATTTGTATTAGGTGCATTAGTTACAGTACCTGTAAATGCATCTTTTGCTATTGTTTCTACAGTTCCACATGGTACAGTTATAGGCGGAATTACGATGACTGTAACAGCTATTACAGATCCTTTTATTGGGATGATTGCAGGATTATTAATGAAAATATTATTACCTATAGTAGGATAGAGGAGGACTAATAAATGAATAAAAATTATGAATTAAATATATGTGGTATTAAACGTAATCTTCCAATACTAAAAATAAATGAAGAACTTGAAATTGCTAGTTTTGTGATACTTGGTGATACTGAACTTATATCTAATGTAGCCCCATCTCTAGCAGAAAAGTTGCCAGAAGTTGATGTATTAGTTACAGCAGAAGCTAAGGGAATTCCTTTAGTTTATGAAATTTCAAAGATATTAAATATGAAAGAATTTATTGTTGCAAGAAAAACTATAAAACCTTATATGAAAAATCCTATATGTGATGAAGTGGTTTCTATAACTTCTCAGAAAAAACAACTATTATGTCTTGATGGTATTGATGCAAACAAAATTAAAGGTAAAAAGGTTGCATTAATTGATGATGTAATTAGTACTGGTGAATCATTAAATGCAATAGAACGATTAGTAGAAAAAGCAGGTGGAATCATAACTGCTAAAGCTTCAATTTTAGCAGAAGGCGATGCTGCTGAAAGAGAAGATATAATATTTTTAGAAAAATTGCCTTTATTTCCAATAAACCATTAAAGAAAAAGTTTTTAAAGATTTTCATTTATAATTGTATATTATTTCGTAAACTACACATATTAATATCGTAAGGAACATAACGATTGAGCTAAGATTTATATATGTTCGTAAAATCGGATATATATAGGTCGACCAAAGATTGTATACAGGTTGAGAAGCTCGTATATAGTTAGAGGGAAGATTCTATACGGTGGGGAAAAGCTTTATTACAGTCGAAACCTTGTGTTATTGATTGTAATGAGGTTCCAACTTATGGTATAGGGTCGAGCGAAGATTATGCAGGGTGTTGAAATATTAGAATTTTTATTCTAAATCGGTTCTGTTAAGCCGAGAGGTTTAACAGGGTTGTGTAGATATCTTGTATGGTCGAACGAACCATCTTTATAGGTAGTCACCTGCTATTTCATAGTCGAAAGATTATGATATGGTAATAAGTTATCTATATAGGTGCAAGGTAGATTGTTATGTTCTTTATTTATTTTTTGCAATTTTAATTTTTAATAATTTTGTAACCTTTTAATACTAATTTTAATATACACTGTTTAAGTGAATTTTAATTAATAGCATATTTGGGAGGTATTACTATGAAAAGAAAATTAATAATTGCTATATGTGGATTACTAGCCACAACATCTTTTATAGGATGTAATAAAAAAACTCCAGTTAATAACACAGCTACTTCAGGACAAGCTGTTTCTGATTCATCAAAAACTTCTTTAAAATCAAAAGAAGAACAAAAAGAAATCTTAAATAATTTTGATAAATTAACAAAAGAAAATTCAAATGAACAAGATATAATAAACTACGTTGACCATAACATAGAAGGTTTATCAAAAGAAAATGCTTCTATTTTAATGCTAGGTTTAGAAACTTTTAAGAATGGACATTTAACCCAAGTATATGATAACTGGGCTAAAAATAATATTGATGAAAAAATACGTAAAGAATTTCAATATGATTTTACTATAGATAAAATAAAAGACATTAAAGATAAAGAATTAAAACAATATCTTGAAAGCTTTGTTAATAAAGGCTATAGTATTTTAATGACAGAGGGTATGTATTCTCCAATGCAAGATTATAAATTTTTTAATAAATATAGTAAATATCTAACTGATGATATTAAAAACTATATAGATATTCTATCAACAGAATATGATTCACCAGCTATTTTAGATGCAAACTTAAATATTTCATGGGATGAACTATATAAAAGAGCCGAAAATTGCGAACTTTTCTTGAATACATATAAAGACTCAAAAGCAAGGGTTACTATTGATAATTTATATAATTCTTACATTTCAGCATACTTATTGGGAATAACATATGACCCTCAAAGTAATAAATTATTTGATGAAGTAAAAGAAAGTTACTTAAAAGCAGCTGAGAGTAATTCAGATACTAAAATATCTAACATTGTAAAAGAATATTTAAAAATACTAGAAAAAAATAACTATAAGATAACTGAAGAATCAAATAAATTTATAGAGAACGCTATAAATGATTTAAAGAAATAGATGTACATGCAGAAAACTTATTAAGAATTTAAGTTCCTATTCTTAGTAAGTTTTTTCATTTTTAATTTTAATATAACAATATCAATAATTTAATTAATGGTATAGTAGAATTCTCTCATCAATTAGCTTCATCTTCAGAAGAATTATATGCTACCTCTGAAGAAGTAACCTCTTCTTCAGAAGAAATATCTAAAACCATTAAGAATGCCCATATTTTAAGCCTTCCTAAGAATTTTTATTGCAAAATTCTTAGGAAGGCTTTATAATATCACCCTTTTACATAATAAGAATATAATATACTAGAATAGAAGAATGTATATACATTAAAAAGTATTCTTCTATTAAAATTAATAAATTGAGGTAATTGCATAATTCCAAAATTATATAAATGCATGCAATTTTCTAAATTAAATATATTAAATCATTAAAAATTTAATGATTAATGGAGTGATAAAATGACTAACTCACAAGATTACAAAATAGTGCATAAAAATAATAAATGTAATAACCCTGCTGATAAAAAAGAAATAGAAATAAAAGCTTTTGAGAGACAAGCTGTTGATTATTGCATAGATGGACATCAAATTAACGGTGACTACAAAGATTTTAAAAATTTTAGCTATAATCAATTGAGAACTTTATTAAGTTTAGAACAAATCGATGAATATCCATGTTATTTGATGCATTATTACGGTGAATATAATTTTGAAGATTATTTAAAGGCAGGTTCAGAAAACTTTCTGGAACTTTTAGATTTCTTAAAAAAGAAAAAGTTATATCCTCCTAAGATTATAGAAAAAACATCTGACACTTCTCATTGTAGTGCATGTTCTAGTTTTTCTGCAAGCACTCTAGAAGGTCACAGTATATTTGGAAGAAACTATGATATGACTCATAAAGGAGCTCTTCTTGTTTATACAAATCCACCATGTGCATATGCATCAATATCAATGGTCGATATAAATTATTTAGGTTACTATGGTGATATACTTCCTTCAACGCTATGGCAAAAACGTCATTTGCTTAGCGCACCATATATGCCTTGTGATGGAATGAATGAATGTGGTGTAGCAATTTCACAGTTAGAATTACCCCAAAGTACTCCTACTAAGTTCCAAGGTAAAGTTACACTTTTGATAAACACAGCAGTTCGATTAGTATTAGATTATGCAAAAAATATTGATGAAGCAATTAAACTTCTTAAAGAATTTAACATTACTTTTCCAGAAGATCCAGTTAGAGGTCCAATGTATGTTCATCTTTTAATTTCAGATACTGTAGGTAACTCTGCTATAATAGAGTTTTTAGATGGAGAGATGAAGATTATAAGAAACAATGAACCTTGGCAAGTAGTTACAAACTTTATTATTTATGGATATGAACCTGAAAAAGAAGTATGTGGTGGTGGTTTAGACAGATATGAAATAGCATCAGAAATATTAAGAAGCAAAAATGGTATTGTAACTCTAGATGAAGCTATGGATATATTAAATCGTGTGAAGATGCCTACTTTCAATGGATTTGTCAATAATTTAAATAATGGATGGCATGTTTCTACAACTCAATGGTCTATTGTTTATGATTCAGAAAATGGAGAATTAAACCTTGTACTAAATAGAAAATATGGTAAAGTTATAAAGTTGAATCTTCTTGATAAATTTTTTTCTAAACCTTAACTAAGAATTACCAATTGAGGAAATTGGATAATTGCAAAATCACCTAGCTACATGCAATTTCCTCAATTATATAAATAAAATTTAATTTTACGTGTTCTATACAAGCAGTTAAAAAATTGTAGTTTTACATTAGCAAAACATCATTAACTTGTCAACTAAGAATTTTGCAATATATTCATTTTTATAACTTTACCAAATTTAGTTCCCAATACTAGATTTAAATTTATTTCACTCAAATTATATACACAAGACCAACAGGTTTGGTGTATTTTATTATTTGATGCTATAGATGCCTTAAAATCATTTGCTGTTGGTCCTTTTACACTATTTAATATATTCAAAGCTTCATTTATAGTAACTATTCCATTTTTACTTCGTAAAATATCACAAGCTAATTGATATCTATCAATACCTGTACCTTCTACCCCTTCCCCATGTTTATATTTGTAAATATTAAAATTTGTTACTGCTTGCCATATTTCAGTATCCCTAATAACTTTCATTTCTCCATCTACAAATTCAATAATTGCTGAATCTCCTAGAGCATCAGAGATTAAATAATGAACCTGCACTAATTTACCATTTGCTAATGTAATAGGTTTAATATTGAATTGCTTTAAAAGTTCAATTGCTTCATTTAAATTCTTTGCATAATCTAATACTAATCTAATAGCTGAAGTAAATAAAATAGACACTTTACTTGGGTCTTCTGGTGATCTAGAATAAGGTACTTTTAGCAAAGCCATTGCTACTCCACATTCATTTACACCATCATTTGGAAAATATGGTGTAGTAAGAAGATGTCTCCTATCCCACAAACATGACGGAAGCATTTTTCCATAATAGCCCAAGTTAGGTATAGCTACCATAGATAAAGAGGCATAAGCACATGGTGGATTTGTATAAAGTAGAAGTCCAGATGTGTCCTCCCAATCATGATTAAATCCATATAAATATTCTCCTTCTTCATTCTTTCCATAAAAGCACGTACATCCAGAAGTATATATATTTTTATTTTTTATATATTCAGGTGGATATAAATTTTTTTTATCCAAAAAATTGAATTGTTCTTCAAGGCTACTGGCACCTACTTTTAAAAAATCCTCAAAATAATACCCTCCTTTATACTCTATAAAATAACATGGATAATCATCAATCATTTTCAAGTTCAATAAAGTCTTGAGTTGATTGTAGTTAAAATGAATAAAATCGTTATAATCGCCATCTATATAATGGTTATCTATACAATATCGGACAGGCTTACTCTCAGATATATTTTGATTTTCATAAAAGTTATTTAAATTATTTTCATTGCTCATAATATCTCTCCTGTTTAATTTTACTTAATAGAGAAATTTGCATAATTACAAAATCACAAAGCTGCATGCAGATTTTATTATTCACTGCTTTAAAAATTCCTCTCATATTAAATAATATGTATAATCTTTTTAGTGTGATATGTAAAATGAAACATTTACTACTAGTAAGAATAAAATGTAGTATTAACAAGCTTTCTTTGTTAAAAAATATTAATCCATAATTAGGGTTAATAGATATAACAATAACAAATGTAGTAAATCATAAAAAATTTAATTATTAATGGAGTGTTAAAATGAATAACTCACATGATTACCAAAAAATATATGAAAATAATAACTGTAATAAACCTCACAATAAAGAAGAAATAGAAATAACCCCTTTTGAGAGACAAGCTGTTGATTACTTCATAGATGGACATCAAATTAATGGTGACTACAACGATTTTAAAAATTTTAGCTATAATCAATTGAGAACTTTATTAAGTTTAGAACAAATTGATGAATTTCCATGCTATTTTATGCATTATTACGGTGGATATAATTTTGAAGATTATTTAAAAGTTGGTTCAACAAATATTATGCAACTTTTTGATTTTTTAAAAAAGAAACAACTATATCCTCCAAATTTTTCAAAAAACAACCCTGAGAATTCTTATAAAGGAGCATGTACTAGTTTTTCTGCCATCACTCCCAAAGGACATAGATTACTTGGAAGAAACTACGATTCAGATCGCGGTCCTGCTCTTCTTCTTTGTACAAGTCCACCATGTGCATATTCATCTATATCTATGGTAGATTTAAGCTATTTGAATTATAGTAGAAATATTTTTCCCTATACTTTATGGGAAAGAAGACATTTTCTTAGTTCACCATATTTTACATTTGATGGAATGAATGAATGTGGTGTGGCAATTTCAGTATTTAAATTATCATATAGTACCCCTACTAAATTTCCAGGTAAAATTGCACTTTTAGTAACTTCAGCAATGCGATTAGTACTAGATTATGCAAAAAATGTAGATGAAGCAATTAAGTTGCTTAAACAATTTAATATTAGTTTTGTAACAGATCAAGCAGGAAATCCAATATATGTTCATTTAATAATTTCAGATTCTCTAGGTGACTCTGCTATAATAGAGTTTTTAGATGGCGATATTAAAATTATAAGAAGCAATGAGCGGTGGCAAGTTATAACAAATTTTATTCTTTATGGATATAAACCTGGTGAAGAACTCGATGGTACAGGTTCAGATAGATATAAATTAGCATCAGAAATATTAAGAAGTAAAAATGGTATTGTAACTACAGCTGAAGCTATGGATATACTAAACCGTGTGAAAATGCCTACAGCTGAAGGTATTATTAGTATTTTACAAACAAACTGGTCTGTATTTGCAACAGGATGGTCTGCAGTATATGATTTAGATAATGGAGAATTAAACCTTGTACTAGGCAGAAAATATGATACAGTTAAGAAAATAAATCTTCTTGATAAGTTTTTTTCTAATAAATAAACACAACATTAAAAATCTTCCTAAGAATTTTTATTTCAAAATTATACAAACTAATAACTTAACTTTGGTAAAAAAAATAATCTAAAGCATAGATAAATAATATATTCCGTATAAACCATTTGAACAAACAATTAGTAATTCTTGTCTTAAAAATTTATTATTATATTAAGAGAAACTCATGTTTGATCAATAACAAGTTTGAGTTTTTTAATAATACTAAACTTTTAGGACTTAGAATTACTTTACTAAGTGAAACATTTTATATCAATATATCATTTATCGCAGCGGTTATTTTTTAACTAATAAAGTTGAGTTATCTAATGTTAATTAAATTTATACTATTTGGAGGTAAAAAATGACTGAAAAAGAATTTGAAAAATCTTTATATAACAAAATACCATTAACAAAAGTGATGAACTTTAATGTTTTAGAATTCACACCATATAAAGTAAGGATATCAGCTAAACTTGAACCTAACAAAAACCATATGGGAATAGCCTTTGCTGGAAGTATTAATACATTGATGACTGTTTGTGCATGGTCAATATCATACATAAATATTAAAGAAATTGATGCAAATGCTCGTTTGGTACTTCAAAAAAGCAGCATAAATTATTTAGTCCCAATAAAAAATGATTTTATTGCAGAATGTGTTTTACTCAATGATGAAGATAGAAATAATTTTTTAAAAACTTATAATGAGCACGGGAAAGCCAAATTAAATCTTAAGGTATATTGTTATGACGGTGAAAACTTAGCCGCAAAATTTGAAGGTAAATATGTTGCGTTGAAAAACATTTAATATTTTTATATGCTAAAAATTCACTTAAAATATTTAATTTTTAGAAACATACCCTACATTTATAGTTATATACAATATAATTTAATCATAATTACTATGATAAATTAATTATAATCGCTATCAAGAATTGTCTATTATGAACGAAATATACTACTATGAAGTTGATTATGTTGAAATTTTGCATACTATAAAGACAGGGGGAATACAAGTGAAAAAATTTTTAAATAACTTAACGATAAAATCAAAAATATTAACTATTCCTTTAATAATTATATTTTTGATTGTTACATCGATAACAATTATGACTAATAATTTAGTGAAAAATAAATTGTTATTTCAGATGAAGGAAGATGGAATAAAATTAGCAAATCAGTTATCAAAACAAGCTGAAAATAACGATGCAGCAATAAATACTATAAATAAAAACATAGAAAATAGAATACTATCTTTAGGTGATTTTCTATATGACAAATCTGATACAATAAGTAATGAATATTTAGTTAAACTAGCTAAAACTTTTCAAGTAAATGAGATAAATATTGTAGACGCAAAAGGCAATACAATTTATTGTAATTTACCGGAAATGTCAGGATTTATATATGATAATACTCACCCTGGTTATTGTGTTTTATCTGGACAAAAAACTAAATTTATAGAAGATATAAGAAAAAGCACCGCATCTGATGACTATTATAAATATGGATATATCTCAAGAAAAAATGGTGGGATGATACAGGTAGGAATACTTGCAAATGAAATAAATAAATTAACAAATAGCTTGGAACCTCAAACTTTAGCAGATAAATTAGCTAAAGATAAGGATATCGTTTATGTTGTTTTTATTGATAAAAACTTAAAAGCTGTAGCTCACAGCAATAAAGACAGAATAGGTATAACTCTAACTGATGAAGGTAGTAAAGCTGCTGCTGTAGAGGAAAGGATTTTTAGTAGCGAATTTGATTATAAACCAGATAAGGAAACAGCGGCTATCCATGTTTATGATGTATTAGTTCCTGTTTATAATGAGGGTGTACATATAGGTGCAATGGATATAGGATTGTCTATGGAGCATGTAAATAAAACTATAAGTCAGGTCACAATGCTGATAATAGCTATAGGAATTATTGCTTTGGCAGCTGCAGCAGCATTATTATATTCAATATCAAAAAATATTACAAAACCATTAGGAAATCTTGTTGATATATCTAAACATATAGCAAAAGGTGAATTTGATAATGAGATAGTTATAGAAAGCAAGGACGAAATAGGTATTCTTGCTGCCAGTTTTAGAGAGATGTCAGATAGTTTAAGAAATGCAATTGGAAGCATAAAAGGACAGGCTGTTAAAATAGAAGATATGTCTTCAAACTTAGCAGGTAATTCAGAAGAAATGACATCAGCAAGCAACGAAGTAGCAACTGCTATAGGCGATGTAACAACTGGTGCAGCACAGCAAGCAAGTGATTTAATGGAAGTAGTACATAATATAGAGGATTTAGCATCAGAAATTGATAATATACAAAATAAATTATTATTTGTAAAAAATAATTCAGATGAAACAGAAAACAAAGCAAATATAGGAAAAGAACAAATAGATGTTCTTTTAAAATCTATTCAAGAAGTTAAGGAAGGTTTTGATACAACAACAAATACAATAAACAATTTAAATTCAAGTGTGTCTCAAATTGGTAATATAACTGATGTTATAAATGGAATATCCGAACAGACAAATCTTCTTGCACTTAATGCAGCAATAGAAGCAGCTAGAGCAGGAGAATATGGTAAAGGTTTTGCAGTAGTAGCTGATGAAATTAAAAAGCTTGCTGAACAATCAAAAGAATCAACACAACAAATACAGCATTTAATTGAATCAATAAGTGTTGAAACTGAAGATGTAATAAATACATCTGATAAAGTTAAAGAATTAGTACAAAATCAGGTTAATATAGTTGAAAATAATGTAATGGCTTTTGAAGATATATTAAAATCTATAGCTCAAATAGTACCACTTATTGATGATACATATGTATCTCTTGATAACACCATAAAATCAAAGAATATAGTTTCAGATAAAGCAACATCTGTATCCTCTGTTGCTCAAGAAACATCTGCATCTTCTGAAGAAATTGCTGCATCTTCTGAAGAAATGCTTGCAAATACAGAAGAAGTATCAAGTTTCGCTATGCAGCTTAATGAAGTAGCCGCACAACTTAAAGATGAAACAAATAAATTTAAAGTATAACTAAAAAACATATAATGTTGCAATTACTTAATGCAGCATTATATGTTTTAATTTTATTAAAAATTTAAAATTATAGTCCTAAAGGAGGAATTATGGCATTGTTTGGGCAAGCCTCAAAACATCTTCCACACTCCAAGCACTTAGTACTGTCTATCTTGTAAATACTATCTTCTGATATTGCATTCATAGGACAAGCTGATTTACATATTCCACAAGCTACACATTTCTCATTTATTGAATATCCTGAAGGATTTACAACCGATCCTCCAAAATCAAATCGTTGTCGTTCAATAGGAACTACAGACAAATCAAATATTTCCCCTACACCTCTTATCATACAGAATGCATCTAAAATCTCTCTCTTCTCACCAGGGTAAAGATCATTCATCATTGGGTTGGCTTCAAATATCTTGTCCACATAGCTTCTATCCACAAATTCAATATCTCCAGTAACTCGTACAGTTACATAGTTTTCATCCATACCTACAATTGCAAGATGTGGATTTTCCTTAAGTTGTTTATAATAAGGTTTACCTCTGGCTGTCAAAAAATAGAGTTTATCATCCTCTACCAGCATAACATCAGCAATTCTCACGCATGGTTTCCCATTTTCAACAGTGGCAAAAGCCACTGATTTGATTTTTCTTAAAAAGTTAAAAGCATCTTTCATCGTTTATCTCTCCTTATTTTTCTGTGGAATATTCCACTATTCTTATTTTTTGAAATTTGTTGTAAACAAATTATCATTAATTGTTAACTGTCCCTTGCCAATTGTTAATTGAATAAAACTTTATATTTTAAAGTTTTATTACTATATATAATCGCCTTAAAAAATAAATCCAGCGACTAGAAACATAATCAATGAAATTCCTCCTGATACAAGAGCATATGGTATCTGTGTCTTAAAATGTTCCATTACAGGAATTTCTGCTATCATTGAAGAAAGTATAGTTGAATCGGAAATAGGTGAACAATGATCACCAAATATGGCACTGGATACTACAGCACCTATAGTCAAAGGTATATTAGTTCCTAAGGATGCAGCAACTGGCACAGCTATTGGAAAAATAATACTTACCGTACCAACACTGGTTCCGGTAGAAAAAGATATTATACTCCCTATAATAAACATTAGTGCTGGAACTAAATAATAAGCAACATTCCCATTCATTACTTGTGCAAGATATAATCCTGTACCAAGCTTATTCATGACACTTCCAAGTGTAAAAGCCAATATTAGAATAATGGTAATCTCAAGAAATTTATTCATACCTTTTATGCACCACTTAATATATTCAGCAGGTTTTACATACCCTTGAATCCAATAAAAAATTCCAGTAATAAACAGTGTTATGATTATCCCTTGATAGATAGCAGAAGGTCCATCCCCTTTTGTAATATTGCCTCCACCAGTACTATATAGAAAAAAGATTATGTTCCCAACCAATATAGCTATTGGAAGAATCATATTTACAGCTCTTGGTTTTTTCCCTTGGAGAATTTCATAATGTAACATTTCCGCTGCTGCCTCTGCAATCACATCACTACTATTTTGTGTTCGTTCCTCTGCTTTTTTCATTAGGCTAAAGTCTCTACCTGTAAATATAACTATTCCAACCACAACTACTGCCACAATACTATAGAACTGAAAAGGAATTGCACTGAGAACATACATAAATGGTTCTCCACTTATAATCCCCTTTGAATTTTGTGCAGCAACTTGTGCCATAATAAATGTCCCTGCTGCATTTATTGGGAAAAGCCATGCTATAGGTGATGCAGTTGAATCGCAAATATAAGCAAGTTTCTCTCGTGATACTTTATATTTGTCAAAAAAAGGGCGTGCAACTGTTCCTGATATAACAACTGAACTGGTAGCTTCAACAAACAGAAGAAATCCAATTAGATAAGCTATTAGCTGAGAACCAATTTTTGACTTCACCACTTTTGTCTTCTCTGTTAGGAGGATAACAAGCCCTTGAATTCCTCCTGAAACCTCCAACACATAAACCATTGAACCTATAAGAAGACAAAACAATATTGACTTGCTAGCCCATTCTTCTTTTAAAATGTATACTATTGAGTTAACGCCCTCTGATATCCCTGCTAAAAAATTACCTTTAAGTATTATGCCACCAACTATTATCCCGAAAAACATGGATATTAGTATCTGCCTTGTTACAAAAGCCAATATAATAGCCACAAGTGGTACCAGTAACGAAAGCACTCCGCATTCCATATATATCCTCCTTTTGTTATGTATAAAGCTATTTGTAAATACTTTGACATGCAAGTATTCGTGTAAAAAATTTTATAAATAATCAAAATACTTCTTTATTATTTTATTTTAATATTTATTTGGATATCCAAGTATATTTCTAAAAAAATTTATGGTAAATTATCATAAATTTTTTTTAATACATTTCGAAACACCTGCTTTTCTTCTTCATTTATATCTTTATATTCAATTTCAAAAATCATATTGGATATTCTTATAAAATCCGATTCTAACTCCTTTCCTTTTTGTGTAAGATAGACTAAACTTGATCTGCTATCTTCTGGATTTTTCTTTGTTTCAACATAACCTAACTTCATTAACTTGTTCACTAAAGTTGTAACAGTAGATCTATCTCTATGGATTTGATTAGCAATTTTTGTCATAGTCAACTCTTTATACTTGAATAAAGTTACTAAAATATCACCATGGGATGGTACTACTTCTCTCATTCCGAGCTGTTTCAACTCACTTATTATAAGATTATTTGCTTTTTCTCTAATTCTTCCTATAAGGTAAATAGTATTATCTGCTTTCATATTTCATATTATACTTGGACATCAAAGTATTTGTCAAGTAATAATTGATTAAGATACCTCTGATAAAACGTTAATTTTTTTTTAAAAACAAAGCGAGAATTGAAAATTATAACTTTCAATTCTCGCTTTTAATTGATTTTTAAATTATTTAATTCCTTTAATATTTATATTATTAAATTCAAGTACATCTATACTGCTGCTCTCTGTTTCATTATAGGAAAATGAAACACTATCCCCTTCTTTTGTCAAAGGAAGCTGTGATGAAATAGAAGCAGATACTGTAAATATAGTTTCTGGTTTTTCTTTTATTATAAAATTATAATAAGTTGTACCTTCTACATTGAAAGCTCCTATTCTGCTTATTATTCCCTGAAGTTTTTTCTCTTCTCCTGTAAACTCTAATGTTATATCACCTTTACTTTTCAATGTTTTAACATAGTTTGATTTTGCCTCTTTTATTGTTTCACCAACTCCAACTATGCTATAATCTTCTACACTTACCATTGCATACTGCTTAATTAATCCCTTCTTGTCTTTTAAACTCATGAAATAAGTAGGGATATTTTCAACATTTATTAGCATAGGGAAAGTAGCTTTATATTCAAGATTTTGTACTTTACCTTCTGCAGATTGCATTCCCGCTATTTCTGTGGAACCTGAAACTTTGTAAAAGGTTGAAGTCATTGTTTTTGTATTTGTAAGAACAAATCCTACTATAGCTTCATCTGCTCCAACAGATGTTATTCCTGTATAATAATAGCACTCTCCATCATTGTATACCATATTCATTCCTTTTGTTGAAGTAAGCATGTCCTTTTTACTGAAATTGAAAAATCCATGAACGAGTTCTCCCCACCAGTCAATTCTATCTCTTATAAAGAAATCTGGTGCTACTCTATCTACCCAAGCAGGTATGTTGTTCATATCATATTCATTAATTTCTCCACTTTCAGCATCAACAACTATAACACCAAGTATTTTTTGACCTGAAAACCCTATTGAATTAGTGTATTTTGTAATAACCCAGTATGGTTTACCAGCATCATCTAATTCAAAACTAAAATCTGTAAGTCCCTGTTTTTTTTCTGCCTTCATATATACATGTCTTTTTAAATCTGTACCAAAATAAGCATTTGGCTGATATTTTATTTTCAGTGGCTTATCATTTAATTTATCTACCAATTTTACATCCTTAGTATTAGTAGCACTTACCATAATATATCCTGATGTTCCTTCTTTATTATTCATCCATTTGAATAATCCACTGTGAAGAAGAGGCGCTACCCAATAAAGTTCTCCATTTACATTTTGTTTTGTAAATTCCCCTAAGGTAACCTGACTTCCTAGTCCTACATAAGTTCCCAGCTTCTTATCTCCTAAATTTTGTGCAAGCTGCTGATCAACTATTGGAAGCTGTGTTAAATCAACTGCATCTATTTCGTTTGTAAATTCTTTTTGTTCAACGTTTCCAATTAAATTTCTATATTCATCAGCTCTGAATATAGGTGAATTTACTAATCCATATGCAATAATAACAACTATCAATATTCCTGAAATCATAAAACTTTTTTTTGATTTCTTACCCTCTGTTTTTCTTTGTGAAATTAACGATATTAAGTTCAACACTATGCAGTTAATTACTATAAATAATGTTAATATCAACGTTGTCCCTAGAAATTTCAAATTCAACGGTAATAATAGAAAATAGTTAAGAATAAATAATACTATCGCCGAAACAAGTACTACTATTATTCCTTTATTGCCTTTTTTCATTAGTACACCTCCAAATAATGTTATATCCACCTCTAAATATTATATTTTTTATTATTTAAAGAGTTATTTTATACTATATATTATATTCCTTTTATTTTTAAATGTCAATAAAAAAGTTCCCTCTTATTTATATATAAGAAGGAACTTTTTTATTTGTTATACTTCATTGGACATAATTTCTTTATAATTGCCAATAAATCTATACCATTTCTTTTGGATTGAGATTTATTTGACTTTTTATGATTACTTTTTTTCAACATTACCATTATAATTTCTTTGTTTAATTCTTTAACTGAAACATATCTATTTTTAATATCAATTTGAAAACATTTCTGTATTATTTTTTTTAAATTACTATCTATATTATTACCATAATTTACATCTATGAGAGGTTCAAAAGCTATGGATGTCAACTTTCCTGTCGCCATAAAATACATGAGCATACCAATACTCTGTATAGCTATTTGTATGTTGCATTGTTCTGAATTAACATAGCAATTTGAAGACATATATATAGTATTATTATCAACAGCTTTATCTATTTTTGCAACACCAAAATCACTTAGAATAACATTTCCATTTGAAGTTATAATTATATTATCTGGGTTTAAATTTCTGTATATGATAGAAGGATTTAAGTTGTACAACCAGTCTATAATATTACACATATTTGATGTAATATTACATATATCTTTTGTTTCCAAAAAAACTTTTTCTTTTACATACTTCTCCAGAGTTTGTCCCTCTATATATTCCTGAACTATATAAATATTGTTTTCTCTATAAACCATGTCAAATATCTTTGAAATACTTGGATAATTTAATTTCTGTAATATATTAAATGTTAATAGAATATCTATATTTTTCTTAAAATCTTTTTGTACTTCGTTTATAATACAAAGTCTTTTAAGTCTTATGTCTTTACATAAGTAAACTTTTCCCATATATCCCTTTCGCATCACTTTAATTATTTCATATTTTCCGTCTAAAATATAATTTATGTTAATCATAGTTCACCTCTTTAAATCTTTTGTTACTTAGTATATCTATTTATTGTACGCACATAACCTTTGATTTTAGGGGGTACATGGGAAAGTTCTTAAAATTTTTGTTTTTTATATATTATTATATTTTTAGCAGAGGTTCTTTAGAGAACTTTTCAACTACAGCATCAACATATTTATATGCTCTGCTAATAGCCTCCTCTCTACCAACATCCTGCATATCTACACCTTGAACAAGTATTTTTTCAAATTTATTTACACCTAGAAATTTGAATATATCATGAAAATAATCTACTCCATGGTTGAATTTTCCTCCCAAAAACTTTGGATAAACTCCACCAGAAGATTGAATGTAAACCATGTCTCTTTCTTTATCATCTAAAAGCCCTTTTACCTCATCTTTTGATATCTTGATTACCTTGTTATTTAATATAATACAATCTATGTATCTTTTAAGTCTTGAAGGAAAACTTACACTCCACATCGGTGCAGCAATCACATAAGTATCTGCACTCAAAAACTGATCACAAAGTTGATTTATTCTATCTACTGCTCTTTTATCATTTTCTGATAGGGCATCATATTCAGCACCTGAAACAGTCTCTGCTCTGCATTTGAATATTCTATGGTTTATTTCAGGTATATCTTCATTATAAAGATCAAGTTCCTCTACAACATAATCTTGATTTTTAGCAATAAATCGATTTACAAATTCTCTTCCTACCATTTTACTGGTAGACATTTCTTCTGGTTTTGAATTAACTGGAATATATAATAGTTTTTTCAACTTAACCACCTCCAAGATATTTAGTTATTGAGAAATTTGAATAATTCTAAAATCACACAGCTGCATGCAAATTTTAATTATATAATTTTCTCTATAATTATTTTTAACTTAATGTTTTAATTTATACGAGATATCTTTGGTCAGCTAATATATTAAACTTAATTGTATAATAAAAAAATTGTCTTAAAATAAAAAATACAATATATTGATTTCTAGATTAAAAACCAATATATTGTATACAAAATTTATTTTAAGACAAATCTTTTTCAAAATTAGGCTCTTAAAGACAATAATACTTGTCTTTCTATTTGTTGATAGTTCTTTTCAAGTATCAATCTATCTGCTAATTGTACTATTCTTTCCATTGAATAGTTTTTAGACATTTCTTTCATATTTCGTATCATTTTCTCTAGTAAATAAGGATTACTAATAAGCTTGTCTACAACCTCCGTAATATCACTTATTTCTTCTGTTTTAATAGCAACACCTGATTCAACCAAAAATTCTGCATTTTCTTCTTCCTGCCCTGGAATCATATAAGGTATTATCATCGGGATATTTTTAGCTATTGATTCCGATACTGTTAATCCACCTGGTTTTGTAATTATAACATCAGACATGTCCATTAATTGTGGTATGTTTTCAGTAAATCCATATACTACAATTTCTTTATCACCAAACTTTCCTACACACTGTTCCTCTATTCTTTTCTTTAATGTTTTATCCTGTCCACACACAGCTATTATCTTAAGCTTATTCTTACTATTAACAAGTTTCTCTAAAATATCTTCCATAGATCTAGTTCCCCAACTTCCACTCATTAAAAGTATTGTAAAATCACTTTCTTTATTTCTGCTTTTAGAAATTGAATGAGTGAAAAATTCTCTTCTTATAGGAATTCCATAATGAAATATTCTATCCTTAGATACTCCATTTTCCATCATGTTAAGCTTAGTATAATAACTTCCTGTAATATATGCATCTACATTTTTGTTAATATATGTTTGATGTGCCTTATAATCAGTAACTACAGAAATAAACGGTATATTTATTTTTCTTTTCTTTTTTAATCTTCCAACAACATTAACTATAAATGGATGAGTTGCAATAATCAAATCTGGATCATTTTCCTGTATAAGCTCATACATTTTATTTTGTATTATAGCTGTAATAATACTTGTTAGTCCAAAGTTAAGCTTCTTTCTATTACTTAATTTATATAATTCCCCATAGATTTCAGGAAAATTATTAGCTAATATTTTATGTACATCTATTATCAAAGACTCAAGTGTCTTATTAGTTTCCTTTAAAGCATCTAACTTTACAACTGTGTATCCATTTAACTTTAGTTCCTCTTCTAGTGATGCAGCTGCTTGGTTATGTCCTCCCCCTGTTGAAGCGGTAAAAATCATTACCTTCTTCATGGTATCATCTCCTCATTTTAAAACAAATTTCAACTTATAATTTTTTATTTAATCTTTCTAATGTGAAAATTGATTTATTACCATATAAAATCTAAAATTTATTTAATATTCGACTTTACTATCTGACTTATATTTTAAGTATAAACAACTTATCTTAAGATTTTCTTAACTATAAATTAAAATTTGATTAAAATTACCTTAACACTTACAAAAAATTAAAGTTCCAGTGAAAAATTTATTTTCACTGGAATTTTAATGATAAATCTATTTTGCTTTACATTTTTTCTTTTTTATTATAACCATAATTTTCTTGATGTAGTAAGGACATCTGCTCCTGTTTTAGTTACAAGAAGATTTTGTTCATAAGTAGCCGTTCCCATTCCTGGTTGATACAATCCTTTTTCAACAGCAAGATACATATTTTCTTCCAAAACAACATCTTCTTCATGAATAAACCAAGGGCGTTCCCAAGTCAAACCAATACTATGTCCCCAGTGAGGAGGGAATGCAGCATAAATTTGCTTTTCATCATTTTGTTCAGCAGATAAAGAAACTCCTCTGCTTAATAAGAAATCATCTCCAGCCTGACATAATTCTTTAATTGTAATACCTGGTTTCACTAAACTAATTACATGTTCACAAGCTTCTACAACTATTTCAATAATTCTGCGTTGCTCTTCTGTAGGTTTCATTCCTACGATTGTAGTTCTTCCAAAGTCACAGATATATCCTTCATACGCAATGATTAAATCTACTTTAAACATTTCACCATTTTGAATTATTCTGTTTGAATCATATCCTGGGAAATCAATGCTATGAACTGCATCACTATATGGTCCAGAACTTGTAACTACAAAGTATAGCACAGCTCCTTCAGAATATATTTTTTCCATTGCAGGTCCTAGAACTTGAGCTTCAGTTTTTCCAGCAGCTACATTATTCATAATAAGTTCCATTGCTGCACTTCCAATTTCATTAGCTTTTTTTATGGATTCAATTTCTCTTTGAGATTTAACAACTCTCATATCTGAAAGGATATCATCACATGGAATCATTTTTAATTCTGGCATTTGTTCTTTCATCTTTCTTCCAATTTTCCATGTTAAAACATCTTCATACATTATTCCAACTTCGCCTTCACTCATTCCCAACTCTTTAGCTGTATCACATACTAGTCCAAAAAAGTCTGTGCTGTATCTAATATCATCAATAGCTACCAAATCTTTTCTAAATTCCATAGTAGTAACTATGAGTACTGGTTCCCCTTCTGATGGAATCATCAATACACAATGAGAACGTCCACTCCAAAGTGGTTCTTGATCTGGCAAGTAACATCTTTGTTGATAGTGGTTAGCAAAATATTCTGCTCCTGCATATCTATCCCATGTTCCTCCACCTCTTGACCAAATCATAACACCTTTTAATCCACGTTTTTTAACCTCTTCTTGACAGTGCATACGTCTTTCTTTAAACTCTTCAAATGGAACATTCTTTGCAAACATGTATATATCCTCCCTTTAGTTGTTATTCTTTTGATTTTTAAATTTTTATTTTACTATGCAGCAGCAATACTGCTGCATAGATTAATTACCATTTATTTTAAGTATTAATATACTTCATATATTTTGCTACTTATCTTTTCCTGCCTTTTGAATTTTTACTATGCACCAAATGGCTCCTCCTATATTAAGAACTACAACTGCAATCATACATAATATTGAACTAATTGGCATAATATACTCCTCCTTTTATTAACCTTGATGTTCTTCTGGTATTTCTGGGTAACCTTCTGAAACTGAATCAATATAGTTATTTTTAACACTTTGAGAAATTTTCTTATTAAATACTAATAATAATCCTATCAATACAAGTATCTGGAATACAAACGTACCTGTACTATCTATTAATAATGGATTCCACCAATCTTCATGCCAACCTACTGATTCAATAGTCCACCAAATAAACATTGCGATTATTAATACTGGAGTTATAAATAGAACTGATACATTCCACCATTTACCAATATATAACTCATTCTCTGGAGTATTAATATATTTAGTTCTCATTTTTTCAGCACCAAACTTCCATATTGCAAAACAAGTAAATACTGTTCCAATTAATAACGCCATTCCCCAAACCCAATCTTGGTTATTTAAAACATCAATACTATATGCTGAGAAACTTCCTAATACTAATGTTATAAAGAAAATAATAGTTGTAGCTTTTTTTCTAGACATCTTAGCATCCATTAGAGGAACTACCCCTGTACTAAAGAATATAACGTTTGCTGTTAGTGCTGCAAAGAATAATGACATAAAGAATAAGAAAGCAATAATTGAACCACCAGGCATATCTCCAAAAAGTTGAGTTAAAGCTATAAATGTTAGTCCATAGTTTCCAGACTCAGCAATTGTTCTAGCCGCTTCTACAGAAGGTGCTAAAGCAAATAATGCTGGTAATACAACAAATCCTGCTAATACTGCTGATGAATTATCTCCAAGGCCCTGCATAAATTCATTTAGAGCTACATCTGATTTTGCCTTAGTATAAACACCCATAGTAAGAACCAAACCAAATCCAGGACCAACTGACCAAGCTGACTGTGATAAAGCTGCCATCCAAGTATCTACGTTAAAGAAGGTTTCCGGTGATATTTGGAAGTAATGTTTCACTCCTTCAACTGCTCCAGGTAGTGTAAGTGCTCTAACTACTAAAATAATAAGAACAACATATAAACATGGTGTTAAATATTTTCCAATCATTTCTGTACCTTTACTTATCTCTTGAGCAACAATTACAGCTGTTAAAAGAAGTACCCCTACAAAAACAGCAACATCTGTCCATCCATTTGAAATATTAGCGAAAAGATTCTCTAGTCCCTTAGTATCATATCCACCAAATCCTTTCAAAGAAATAACTGCATATTGCAAACACCAACCCATTACTACGGTATAATAGGCCGTAATTGCAACCGTGGTTGCAGCCATAAATGCACCCATCCAGGAATATTTTTTACCGATAAAATCTTTAAATGCACCAGCTGCACCATGTCTTGTAGCTCTTCCAATAACCATCTCTGCAATAATAATT
Organism: Clostridium aestuarii; assembly: GCF_026735135.1. GTDB lineage: Bacteria > Bacillota > Clostridia > Clostridiales > Clostridiaceae > Clostridium_H > Clostridium_H aestuarii. The sequence continues at coordinate 376,929 of NZ_JAPQER010000001.1, forward strand.
GGAATCGATACAGCAAATAGTAATATAGTCCAAGCTAAAACAAACGAACCTCCGCCTTTTAATGCTACCATTCTTGGGAATCTCCATACATTACCAGTCCCAACTGAAGCCCCAACTAATGTAAGAACCAAACCCCATCTACTGGAAAATCCTTGAGCTTTTTCTTTTTTATCCATTTATTAAAAGCACCTCCAAATTTACATTTGTTTTTCACATTATTAATCCATAATTGCTGTTTCTTGTTTGTTATCTTATTGTTTGAGTATAATTCCTTTTATTTTATCTATTTATTTTAAATATTCTTGCTTTTCGAAAACGTATACATTTATTTTTAAAATATAATTACTAAGTTTTTGCAAAAACTCTTTATCTTTTTAATTCTAATATTCATTGAATGAATGTTTTGAAAAATCACTGAATCAGTATAACTATTTTATGAATGATATATGCCTTAAGACTTAAATCATATTATAGATAACTTACTAAATTTGTATAAAATTCACATGCTTTTATAATATCTGATATAGGACAGTTTTCATCTCTTGTATGTGCAAGTTTTGGATCTCCTGGTCCAAATCCAATTGTTGGTATACCCATCTTTCCTGCTGATCCTACTCCATTTGTACAAAAATCCCATTTAAACATTGTAGGTTTTTTTTCATTTAATTCTTGAAATGCTTCAACTGATGCCTTAGCAAGCTTACTTTCTTTATCAATTTCCCAACATGGTAAGAAGGAATGTAATATTAATTCTTCTCCAGTCCAACTTTTTCCTATTTTATCGTAAGTTTCCCATGTTGCATCTGTTCCAGCTAATAAAATTTCCATTTCTTTTTCTATAAATGCTTCATCTTCACCCTTAACTAATCTTCTATCAAGATATGCACTGCATTTATCTGGAATTGCATTAATAGATACTGCTTCACTTTCTATTTTGGTAAGGGCTAATGCACCTTTTTCACCCTCCATAGCCATGAATTTCTTACCTAGTTCTTCAACTCTATCAATAACTGTCTTCATTTTATATATTGCATTTACACCCTTTTCAGGAGCACTTCCATGTGCAGCTACCCCTGGCATATCTACTCTAAATACAGCTCTTCCTTTATGTCCTAGTGCTAACTTCAAAGAACTTGGCTCACAAATAATAACATAATCAGGTTTCATATTATACTCTTCAGAAAAGTGTTCAATTGCTTTTCCTTCATAGTCTTCTTCCATTACAGATGTGGATACATAAATAGTTTTACCTTTATCTAATCCTAATTTTTTAATGGCATATCCTGCATAAACATTAGCTGCAACTCCAGCCTTCATATCTGTTGCACCTCTACCATATATTTTGCCATCTATTATTTCTCCGCCAAATGGATCTACAGACCATTCTTTTGCATCATTTACTTCAACAGTATCAATATGGGAATCATAAAGTATTTTAGTTTCTCCATTACCTATAACTCCTATAACATTACCTAGCTTATCTACAATTACGTCATCATAACCAAGTTCAATCATTTTGTCTTTAACAAACATTGCTATTTCTTTTTCTTCCCCAGTATAACTTTTGATTCTTACAATATCTTGAGCAAATTTTATTATTTCAGATTCCATTTTAGCTACGAAGTCTTTTATTTTATCCTTCATTTTTACATCCCCTCTAATGCATTAATTAAAATATTGATGGATTTTTACCTTCATGTACTATTTTTTTATAATTTTCTGGATCTGTATCTCCTTCAGTATTAAAGAAAAGTACAACTGAATTTTCATTCAACCCTAAATCATTCTTTAATTCTTCTAATTCAGGTTTCACCATTAATAAACTCAAAAGTCCTACACCAACAGAACCAGATTCTCCTGATATTATTTTTTTATCTTGTCCTATTGAATTTCCTAATATTCTAACTCCATTTGCAGACACATAGTCTGGACATGATACATAAGCTTTTGCAAAATCTCTTAATATTTCCCAAGTAACAGTATTTGGTTCTCCACAAGCTAATCCTGCCATAATAGTATTTAAATCTCCTGTAACATTATGTGGTTTACCATCTCCAGCTAATGCTGATTTATAAATACATGCTGCTTGTTCTGGTTCAACAATAACTGTAGTAGGATGATTTCCTTTAAATTTATTTACATAATATCCTAAAACACCACCTGCCATTGCGCCTACTCCAGCTTGTAAGAAAACATGAGTTGGTATTTGGATTCCATCTAATTTCAACTGATCTAAAGCTTCATCTGCCATAGTTATATACCCTTGTGAAATCCAGTTAGGTATTTTTTCATATCCTTCAAAACCTGTATCCTGAATAAGATACCATCCATTTTCTTCACCTTTTTGCGTTGCTAATCGTACTGCATCATCATAATTTAACTCTGTAACATAAGCTTCTGCACCAGCTTCTATAATCGCATCCACTCTTCTTTGCGCTGAACCTTTTGGTAAATAAACAACTGATTTACAGCCTAATTGAGTTGCAGCCCATGCTATCCCCCTTCCATGATTACCATCAGTTGCAGTAACAAAAACTATGTCTTTTATTTTTTCCTTAATTTCTTGGGATTTAAAATATTCGAAGTCAACATCATGAATATCAACTCCTAATTTTTCACATAAGAACTTTGCTATAGCAAATGTTCCTCCTAAACTTTTAAATGCATTCAAGCCAAATCTATAAGATTCATCTTTTACATAAATCCTAGATACACCTAGTTCCTTAGAAAGCTCATCTAATCTTACTAAAGGTGTAGCTTGATATCCCTTAATAGATGCGTGGAAATTTCTTACCCCTTCTACCACTTCTTCATTAAATATTTTAGGAAAGCCTTCAGTTGCAATGTCACTCACCACAGCTTTTATTCCATATGTCTCATTAACCCTTTCCATACATGCACCTCCAAAATAATTGTCACTAATATTATTAGCAAAACACATGCCAACTTTTCATTCGCATGTTTTCTTTAAATTTTCTGCAATTATTATCATTTTGATAATAATTATGTTTAAAAAAACATTAAAACCTTGAATTTTCAACAAAAATGTCATTATCAAAACGATAATACGATATCATTTTGATAATGACATTTTTTACAAATTATACTTTTTCAATTTTCTATATAATGTCGCAATACCAATTCCTAGTTTTTGAGCAATAATCTTTTTTGAATCCGCATCATTACCATAAATATCGAGAGCTTTCTTTATAATTCTTTTTTCCATTCTATCTAAGTTTAAATCTTCAATTTCCGAACTTACAGAAACATTCTTTATTTTTTCTGGTAATAATTCGTATTTAATTATACCTGGATATTTCAACATATTGATTACATATTCAATTGTATTTTGAAGTTCTCTTACATTTCCTGGCCAAGCATAATTTTCGATATGATTCCAAAATTCATCTTCTATCTTAACAACTTTTTTATCAAATAACTTTGAAAATTTGTTTATAAATCTTGTTGCTATTAAACGAATATCTTCCTCTCTTTCCTTTAGCGATGGAATATTTAGTGGTATTACATTTAACCTGTAATAAAGATCTTCTCTAAAGGTATTATCTTTTATCATCTCTTCTAAGTTTTTATTAGTAGCTGCAATAACTCTTACATTTACTTTAATAGGTTTATTAGAACCTAATCTTACAATTTCTCTTTGTTCTAATACTCTCAAAAGTTTAACCTGAATATATAAAGGCATATCTCCTATTTCATCTAAAAATAAAGTTCCTTTATCAGCAAGTTCAAATTTACCAAGCTTACCTTTTGGATCTGCTCCAGTAAACGCCCCTTTAACATAACCAAATAATTCACTTTCAAGTAAATTTTCTGGAATAGCACCACAATTAATAGCAACAAATGGAGCATTTGCTCTATCACTTTCTTCATGAAGTGCTCTAGCAAACAACTCTTTTCCTGTACCACTTTCACCGTTAATCAATACAGTTGAAGTAGCAGAAGCAATCATTTTAACTTTATTCTTTAAATTACTTATCTTTCGAGATTGTCCAAATATTTTATCTAAACCAATATTTTCATTTGATGATGTTAAAGCTAAAACATTTTCTTTTATTAAATCTGCATCTTTAAATATAAACATTTTATTAAAATTACCAATATTAACATCATAAACAGTTCCTATCAAATAATAGTCTAAGTCATTTATCTCTACCCTATATTCCATTAAATTTAAAATCTGATTTCCTGTTGGTTCCAAATTAATAGTTTTTATTTCACTAACATGTGAATCTAACTTTAACATTTCCCTAGCAATAAAATTAGTTTTAGCTATAGCTTGCTTTTTATCAAAGACTATTACTCCTTGTTCAATTTTATCTATAATTACATTTAACAAATCAAAAATAGCTAATTTTTCATAATTTTTTATAATTTCAAACGCCTTGGATGCTATTAATTCTGAAATTTGATTTAAGAATTCAATAAAAGTATCATAATTTTCAAATATATGTTTCTTTTGGTTTTCAGTAAAACAAACAAACCCTATAACTCCTATTACCTTATCATTTATCTTTATTGGAGTGCTCATTTCAAAAGTTTCATTACAAATATTTTTTTTAGGACATTTCTTACATATTTCATGTTCACCAGGCATTTCTATAACTTTCATTTTTCCTGTTTCGATAACCTTCTTATATACATATCCTTCATCAGATATATTCAAATCAACTTTTTCTGCAAACACACCTGTTCCAGCTATTCTATCCAATTTTGCATCAACAATTTCAACATCTACTTTTAATATTTCGGACAAGACATTTGCATACCGACTAACGGTATCCTGCATTTTTTTTAACACTTCTTCCATTATTATAACCCCCGCTTCTTTTGTATAATAATATTTTAAAGTACATTTCTCATCTTTCAACTATTAAGTTTATTGTTTATCTATTATTATATCACCGCTTGATATTCCCTAAACATTTAAACTCTACTACTATATTGGATTTTCAAATTCACAATTTACTTAATAAATTATTTTTTTCGGCTGCCTAAATAAAATAACTGTAATTCCTGCTAATAATACTATTGTTGCTGCAATCCCCGCTTCTGGTCCAAAGGCTCCCCCTGTAAACCACTCATCTCCTACTAACTTCAACTTCATTATACTTCCAGTAGATATTTTTTCGCCACTTACTTCAAATCCAAAAATATTTCCTTGTATCCAATTCCATGCACAATGTAGCCCACAAGCACCCCATAAATCTTCTGTTTTAATTACATAAAGCCCTAAAAATATTCCTACTATTATAATATTTATAATAGCAATAACACTTACATTATCATTGAACATATGAAGTAATCCAAATAATAATGCAGAAGAGAACAAACCTAATTTCACATTATATCTTGCCCCCAGTACATTCATTAGCCAACCTCTTGATAAAATCTCTTCAGTTCCACTTTGTATAATCCATCCAGGCAAAATTATAAGCACACTACTTAATGCCGCCATTCCTACTGGAGCAGTTGGCGTTTTATCTATAACAATATGACCAGTAATACCAAGTATCATAACTACTGAAGAAAACATTACAACCCCACTAATAAAACCCATAAAATATTTTTTTATGAAATTTATTTTGCTAAATCCAACACTTGAAATATTACGTTTTTCAATAAATTTTACCCACGTAAATATCACTAGTGCTACAAATCCAAAACTAAAAATAAGATCAAACATCATCCTAATTGAATTACTACCATATAATGATACTTTAAAAACTTTGCTGGTTACTATACCTAATATTTCACCACCAATTAAAAAAGCAATAGCTAATATATAAGCAACAATTATATTAGGTAAAAACTTTGCTTTTTTAGCCTCCTTAAACAATCCCCTTTCGTTAGAAAACATGTTTTTCTCCCCCTCTCAATCATTTTCTATGATTACTTAGTTTTTGCAGTAATATTTTATAATTATCAGTTATTATATTATCTACACCTAAATCAATAACTTTCTGCATATCTTCTTCCTCATTGATTGTCCATACATGAACTTCTCTACCAATCATATGAGCATCTGCAACAAATTTTTCTGTAACATTTGTTTCCTCTACGCTATAAAAATCCACATTTAATTTATGCAAATTTCCTATTGCAACATACATTATATACCCAGTCTTTATTCTAGGTTCCATAGCTTCTACTTCTTGTATAACATTATAATTTAATGATGTTACAACACAAGAATTGATAATTCCTTTTCTTTTAATTAAATTCACTACTTTTTGCACAAGTTTTTTTTCATGTCCATTTGTCTTAATCTCAATGTTTAATTTGATTTTACCCCTAGAATGATCTATAACTTCTTCAAGCGTAGGTATCCTTACCCCTTTAAACCTCTCATCAAACCAACTTCCTGCATCTAATTGTTTTATTTCATCTAAATTAGCTTCCCAAATATTTTTATCAAGACCTGCTGTTCTACTTAAGCTTTTATCATGAATAAGTACTACTTTATTATCTTTGGTTTCTTGTACATCTATTTCTGCATAATCAGCTTTATTCTTTATTGCTACATCTATTGCTTCTAATGTATTTTCAGGGGCATCTTTTGAACTTCCTCTATGAGCTGTTATTTTAACATTATATTTTATACCTTCCATATATTCCATTACAGCTATCGTAAATATAGATGTGAATAACACTATACCAACAAACAATGTTATACCTATTTTTTTACTATTAAATATTTTATCAACAAGAGAATTATTATTCTTTTTTTCATCTAATGCTATATCTAGAATTTCATCATTGTTTAAATGATAAAAAAGTCTTGTTAAATACAGTATTTGAAAAGGTACTACTATAAACGATCCGATACTTCCAAATAAAACCCCAACACCAGATATCATTAATATTATATAATCCCAATGTACATTTATTCCACCTATAAATCGGATTATTAAAAATATAACCAATAAATATAACGCTGCCAAGCCACCTAATACTAAAGCACTTACTAGTAAAATACCCACAGTTTTTTTTATGAAAGTTTTCAAATTATTTTTTACTAATCTACTACTCTCTTTTAAAGCTTTTTTAGCTTTTTTATTTTTAAGCATAATAACATGCATTGTAAATATCCATCTAATCGATAAAATAACAAAAACTAATGTTAATATTTTAAGCATTATAAAAAAAATCATATTTTGATCTATTACATCTTTTATAAATCCAGGAATTTTAACATCTGATATTAAGCTAGTATAAATCCCCAAATGTAGCCATGGGAATATTATCACTAAACACAATACTATTATAAGTCCATCAATTCCTATAAAATGCTTGATTCTTCTCATGCAGTATTTGAAAATGGTATAGTAACTACTTTCTCTACTTTTTGTAATAACTTGATGACTAAGTACTATTAGTCCCCCTATTTCTATTAATGTAACTAACACCCCAAAAACAGCTAATAATACTATTGAAATTATTCCTTGAGGTGACAATAAAAATCTTGTTAATAATCCATTTGTTATATATGAAAGCCCCCTACTTTTCATCAATAAATTTAAAATTATCTTTAAAAAAGGAAGTAATATAATACCAATTAGGAGTTTTGTACATATCTGATATTTAATAAATCTGCTGAATCCAAATTTAAAGTCATGTAAAATCTGCTTGTACTCCCCCCATAAATTTTTCAATTTAAAGCCTCCTTAAACTTGTCTATTGTATTAATATATATTTTACACATATAATGAAGTAAAATCTACTAATACTGTAGTTGTTCTACAGTTTTATGACAGGACTTTGTAATGTTTGTGACATATTAAAATAGAAACATTTTTTGTTGAAAATCCCCTTAAAGATTAGTCCTAAACCAGTTCAATGTAGTGTTAAAATTAAAAGCCAAGGAAAAAATTTAGTTTTTTCACAAATTGATCACAAAATTACCACACTTTAAATAAAATTATCACTTAATATTAAAACATACAAAATATCAAGGAGGTTTGGATATGAAATTAAAAAACAAATTAAAATGGATAATTTCAATTTTCTTTTTAGGATTTTCAATATTTGCAGGAATAATGCATCAGATTAAGGGTGGTGGTCCTGATGGTAGTCCATCAACAGATGCTCTTTGCCCTTTTGGTGGTATGGAAACCCTATATTCGCTTATAACTACAGGAGACTATATAAAAAAAGTTGAACCTTCATCTTTGATTCTTTTAATTGCTATTATAGTATTAACAATATTGATTGGTAGAGCTTTTTGTGGTTATTTATGCCCACTTGGCACAATTCAAAGTATTATAAATAAAATTGCTAAAAAACTTAACATTAAACAAATTAAAGTAAATGAAAATTTAGATAAAATTTTAAGATATGCAAAATACGCTGTTCTTTTATTAGTATTATATACAACATACAAAGCTGGTGAATTAATTATAAAACCTTATGATCCATGGGCTACCTTTATGCATCTTGGAAATGGAAGTGAAATTTTCGAAGAATTTTTAATAGGCTTTGTTTTACTTATTACTATAGTTATATCTTCAGCCTTTATAGAAAGAGCTTGGTGTAAATATTTTTGTCCTCTTGGTGCAACTTTAGCTATATTATCACCTCTTAGAATTTTTAAAATCAAGAGAAATTCTACAAGCTGTATAAGCTGCACAGCTTGTACTAAAAATTGCCCTATGGGCCTTAATATTCATTCTTGTGAAGCTGTTTCTAGCATGGAATGTATTTCTTGTAATGAATGTACTACAAGTTGTCCTGTGCCTAAAACTTTAGAAATGAAAAAATGGAATTTTAAACTTTCTGTAAATAAAACGGCATCATTAATTATTGCAGTTCTTGTACTAGTCATTGGTTTGAGTGCAATTACAGGACAATTTAAGACAGCTTCTTCCACTAAAGAAGTTTTAATTGAAAATGGGCAGGCAAATCCAGATAATATAAAAGGTTATATGACTATAAATGATATATGCAAAGAATTTAATATTGATAAAGATATATTTTTAGAAAAAGCTAAACTTCCTAAAAATACGGATTTAAATACATCTTTAAAAAATCTAAAAACTGATTTTCAAGAAAAAGGCATAGAATTTGAACCAGATACCGCTCGAAAAGTTGTAAAAGAATTAATAAAATAGTGAATGAAAATAGAAACATTTAGCATGTTTTTTGTATTAAGCATATAATGTTATTGGTAAATTATTTTCTAGGAGGAACAATAGTGCATTTAGGACCATTCATTAGATATCCAGTAACATATAATAACTCTTTAGAAAAAACTTTAGACTTGATTAAAGAAGCAGTAGAAAATAATATTTATCAAAAAACAACTGAAATAACTATACCTGATATGCTTAACAGGACATCTGTTATGCCAAGAACTAGCTTTACTGTCCAAGAAGCAACAAAAATTGCAAAACAGCTTAATATTGATTTTAGCAAGGAAAAATTTGATTTAGAGCAATTCAAAATGGGTTTAGATACCGAACTAGAACATGGAAGAAAATATCTTCCTACAAATGTTACAGAAAATGACCCTATTACTACAGGTAAAATTGCTCTAGCACATCTAAGTGAATTTCCTGATTACTATACAAGACTTGCAAAGCTTGAATCAGAGGCAAAGGCATATTGGGATATGATGAATAAAAAGGAATATACTCCTGACCAATGGGTAATGTATATTGAACCTTTAGTAAAACGTGCATTAGCAGAATATAACGCAGAAATAAATTTAGAACACTTATTCCAAGAATTTATTTTATCAGGAGTTTTGGTAGGATTAGGTAAAAAACCTCAAGAAGCCATTGAGCAAGTAGAAGAGTGGGAAAAAACAGGTGAATCTCAACTTTTAAAACAGAGTAAAATGATAAATTCTTAATACGGAAAAATAGAGATAGTCTATGAAAATAACAGACTATCCCTATTTCATTATTAACTTGCAGGTTTTTCACCAAAATCAGTATTTACATAGCCTTCTAATTCCTTTGATGGTATACTTATCTCAATAAATTCTTTTGCATCATCATCTAAAGGCATATAGTAAAATACTACATCGTCTCCTTTAAAATATATTCTTATTCCTTCAGCTTCTAACCCTTCCTTTATTCCCTGTTCCTTAGCTTTTTTATCTAATATTTTTCTAACTTCATCATTATTCTTAATAAAGCTCTCATAATTAATTTCATTTGAAGACTTCATATCCAAATTCATACTATCCTTAATTTTTATTTCTCCAAAGTCCTTAATTTTACCTGTTCCTTTATATAATATACTTAATATTTCATTATTTGATTTAGTAATTTCATAATCTATATTTACATCATCATATGAATCACTGTTATATTGATCTACAATTTTTTTAAGACTTTGATTCATATAATCCATTAAAATCTCACCTACATAATCCTTAACTTGAGGATAATTTATTTTTATATGCTTATCTTTTATCTCTAGTAATTCACTAACTACCTCATACCCTAATTTTGAACTTTCTTGCTGTTTTTGAACCTTTTGCTGTTGATTTTGTTCAGTAGGTGCTTGTTTTTTAGCTCCACAACCTACAAGAGTAAAACTAACACCTAGCATTACATATACAAGTACCTTCTTCATATTCATTAAATTTTCCTCCATTACTAAAATATTATTAACTTCTTTTCTTTATTATAAATAAAAAATCCTTTGCATCAATTACAAAAAAGTTACAAACCTACTTAACATTTTTTATTCCAAAATTCTTAAGTAATTTAATTGTTTGAATGATAGCAAGTTTTAAATTTCCATATAACCTAAATCACATAAAGGATTTTGTCATTTTATATCGAATACAGTTATTAATCCAAGTTTAGATTTAACATAGTAAAGCATCATTAATTGTTAATTCTTAATTTCTCAGAAAGGAACTTTTATAATTATGGATTCTGAATTATCCTTCAATACAAAGAAAAAAAGCTTTAAATTAGGCTTTTTCCATAAATCAATAATAATTTTGGTACTTCTTATTATATTTTTATTTATGTTAAACTCGGTTGCAAAAATATTCAAATTACCTTCTATAACCATCAGTAAAAAGGTAGAAATAAACTCAACTGTAACTATTGAGCAGATATCAAAAATTTGTTCTTTGGCTTCTGTAAAATATGAATATTCAGACGTGGTTATAAAAAAAGAACCATTATACATAAATTCGGTGAAAATACCTTTTACTGAAAAAGGCTTTTTAATAAAGTTTAATGGAAAAATAAATGCCGGAGTAGATGTTATAGACTTTAACAAAACTTCTGAAGATTCATGTACCATTTTATTAAGTAAACCAAAAATATTAAGTAACTCCTTTGATCCAAACAGTATTTATTATTACGAAAAACATGATGGTTTATTTAATAAACTTGAAATAGATGAAGATGATAAAGCCATAGCAAATCAGATGAAAATGTTTGAACAAAATAAAAAGGAAGATATATTAAATAAAGCTGAGCAAAACGCAAAAGATTCTTTAATCAGCTTCATGAATGCTCTAAGCTTTAAAAATGTAGAAATAAAATTTTCAGAAAAATAGTCTGGAATTTAAAAATAAAATTCCAGACACATATTATAAATCTCTTTTTTGAAATCTTCTTAATGCCAAAATAACTATTACTATAATATAAACACCGATATATCCCATCATAAAAGAGCTTGGCTGAATATTTCCACCTACCATACCATCTATACTAAGATTTAATCCTGACTTAGTTGTGAATAAAATTGATGATGCTTTTCTATATATTACATCTGAAGGCATTATAAGACTTGTTACAATGCCTATATTACTCATAACTGATTTTGCAGTTTCAGCTGTTATAAAGAAACTCATTTTTTCCAAAAATCCACCTATCATACCACAAAAATATAGAATAACCACTATAACACCTGCTGCCATTGTTGATATAGAACAACTTAAAAATATTCCTATTGAAGTTAACACTATAGGTAAAAGATAAAGTGTTAATAAGGATTTTACTACTGAAGCTATAGCAAAATTGACAATTACACCCTCTCCAAACATAACATTTATCCCTATAATACTTAAATATAAAATTGTTACATAAGGAATAAGTATCAATAAAATTCCAATGAATTTTCCTAAAACCACTTCATATCTTGCTATTGGCTTTGATAAAACTGCATCATAAGTACCATTTTCAATTTCTGATGCAATAGCACCAACACTTGAAAAAATAGATAAAAAAGCTATTATAAACCCTGCTACATACATTCCCATGGATATAAACTGATTTATAAAAGTAAGTCTAATAACAGCATCATTCGTATTCGCCTCAAAAGATTGATATGCATACTTTGCTGCCGTTCCATAAAGAAGAAGAAATATTGCAGTAAGGATTAATGTGAGGTATAAGATTTTTTTCTTTTTCATTTCAAGAAATGTAAGCCTTATTATAGTCCTCATCTTTCATCCTCCTCACCTACAGTTTTAATGAATAATTCCTCAAGTATGTTTTCTTTTCTTTTCATCATATATAAAAGTCCTTCATTTTTTATTATACATTTTGCAATTTCAGGAAGAATTTCATCATTTTTCACATGCATTTCAATTTCATTTTCAACTTTTTCTAAATATGGATCAAAATTTTTTAATTCATTAATCATTTTCTCACTACAATTTCCTATTGATAAAACTACTGGTGAATGCATAAGCTCCTTAATAGTTCCAATAGTTTTGATTTTTCCTTTATCCAAAATAGCAACTCTATCTGATACAAGCTCTACTTCACTCAATAGATGAGTATTTAGAAAAATAGTTTTCCCTTGCTCTTTTAATTTGAAAATAATATCACGAACATGCTTTCTACCAACGGGGTCCAATGCACTTGTTGGTTCATCTAAAAAAAGAAGCTCTGGATCTGATAATATGGCACATCCTAGTCCAATCCTCTGTTTCATCCCTTTACTGTACTGCTTTATCTTTTTATCTTCATGTCCTTTAAGTCCAACTATATCAAGCACTTCCTGTATTCTTTTTCTAATATCCTTTTTATTCATTTTATACAAAAGAGCATGATTAAATAAAAGTTCATAGCCTGTAAGCCATTTATGATACTGGAACAACTCTGGTAAATATCCTATTTTCTTTTTAGTTTCAACATCTCCTATAGGCTTACCAAGAATCATTCCATTACCTGAAGTTGGATAAAGCATTCCAACAAGTGTTCTAATAAAGGTACTTTTTCCTGCACCGTTCTTCCCCAAAAAACTGAACACTTCCCCCTCTTTAACAGAGAGGGAAATATTCTGGAAGCCTCCTTTTCCACCAAATTGTTTTGTTAAATCATACGTTTCTATAACCATATGTTATTTCATCTCCTCAATAAAAGACACTAATTCATCAGTTGCACAATTACTATTTATAACATATAAATCATCTTTATCTTTAAAATAAACAGTTGAGTAATCTCCATTATTGTTTTTAATTAATATAGCTTTTTCTCCATTAACAGTTATATCTTCCTTAGTTTGATATTCTGGACTATAAGGTACTGGAATTGTAGCTGTTAAATCATCAATTTGCATAAATTGGTCTTTTAAGTTTTGTGGTAAAATACTCATAGAAAATAATGATTTTATTAATTGTTTTTCATCTACATCCTTTGGAGTTTGTACTGTAGGTGAATTCATTTTCATTACATTAATATATTTTCTTTCTTTATTTTTATTTTCAGTTTTTTGTGAGAAATTATAAGCTACTGCTTCATTAAAATGAATAGTAAAGGGCTTTTGATCTAATTCTTTTGGAAGTTTAGTTTTTTCACCTAAATAATTTAAAAGATCATTAGCTTTATCTATATTTAATTTTATTGTTACATCTGTTCTTGGTTGTTTAGCAACATACTCGTACTTAAATCCTTCTGGTGCTTTAATTACATTTTCTATAGATAATTTTTCTTTAATATCAGCCTCTCCTTCTGGACCTTCCGCAGAAACTTCTTTACCATTTGAAGAAACATCTACCTTAATAATATCTTTTATGTCTTTAGTTCCATTACCTTCACTGAATAATTTATCAATTCCCTTGATATCTTCTTGACTGATAGATATACTGGTGATTTTCTGCATACGAAATATTTTCAACAAATCCTCTGCTTTTGTACGAACAGGCTCAACAAGTACTAAACCTCCACATAAAACAACTGCTGCCGCCGCTGCTGACCATTTTCTAGCTTTCTTACTCATATCAAAAATCCTCCTTTTATTTTTCTTTTTAAAATCAACTGTACAAACATTAATAGGACGACGGGGTGGTATTTCCATATCCATTTGTAAAACACTCTCTATAAACTTATCTTGCTGCTTTAATTTGTGAAATTTTTTTCTGCATTCAGAGCAGTTTTTTATATGTGATAATACCTCATCTACATCACCGTCATAAGTATTATCAATTATTTGCTGAAGCACTTCTAATTCATAACACATTAATTTCACCTTCTTTTTTATATAATTTTACAAATTTCTGTTTACCCCTTGCAATAAACTGCCCTATATTGTTTAAAGGAATATTAGTTGCATTATGAATTTCTTCATAAGAATATCCCGAAAATTTCAAAATTAAACATACTCTCTGTTTATCTGGTATATTCACTAAAATCTTCCTAACTTCTTTAATTTGCTCACTTCTAAATATTTCATCTTCTATTGAAAAAATATTGTTTACTTCTTCTAAAATATTTTCTTCTCTTTTTATTCTTCTCTTTTCTCCTCGTAAATAATTAAAAGCTATATTTGCTGCAACTTTTGAAAGCCATGCCCCTAAAAACTCAATTTGTTCTTTTGAATTATAATATTTTATAAAAACCTCTTGAGTTAAATCTTCTGCCAGTTCATTGTTTCCAACTAAGTAATATAGCTGCTTATAAACTATTGGATAATATTTTTCATAATTTATCTGAAATTCATCTTCTTTAACTTTTCTTCGCCTTGGGATCCCAAAAATATTAACTCCTCCCTTCGTCTTTCACTAATATAAACACCACAGTATTAAAAAAAATGACACTATTTTCAAAAAAATTTTATTTAAAATTCCGATTTACTAGTTTACCTTATTAATTTATTTAAAATAAATCCACTCTTTAAACCTTATCATATTATTATATGAAAGAAAGAAATTTTATTTTGCCAATTATGCACAAAAATTATATACAGTTTTAAAATCTTATATTTTTTATAGCGTAAAAAAATAAAACCGAGAAACAATTCTCGGTTTACTATTATTGTAATTTAAATTTTTCAACATCGTCTGTCATTTCATGTGACATATTTGCTAAATTTTGAGCTGCATTGGCAACTTCAATACTTGATGCATTCATATTTTTCAACGCCACCATAATAATATTCTTCTATTTTTTTAGTATTATACAATAACTTTTTTATTTAGTTCTTTTTCAACTTCATCTTTTAATACTAACATCTCTTTTTCTTCACTCAAACTTTTCTTAAATGAAATCATAGCAAGTATCATTATAAAACCAAAAGGGAATGCAGCTAATATGGAAGCTGTTTGTATCATTTCAAGTCCTCCAGCTAATAAAAACACTATAGTTAGACTACCTTGAAGTATTCCCCATACAACTTTTTTTGAATTATTAGGATTCAAATTTCCTTTTGACGAAAGCATTCCTAAAACAAAAGTAGAAGAATCTGCTGAAGTAATAAAGAATATCATTGATAATATCATAACAAGAATACATATGAAAAATCCTAAAGGATATTTACTAAGAACCATGAAAAATGCTGTTTGTGATTTTTTTGCAGCTACTAATGCAACTGAATGCTCCACATTGAATCCCATAGTTCCAAATACAGCAAACCATATAAAGCATAATAAAGATGGTATTATCAAAACTCCAAGTAAAAATTCTCTTATAGTTCTTCCTCTCGAAATTCTAGCAATAAATATTCCTACAGGAGGTGCCCATGCTATCCACCAACCCCAATAAAATAAAGTCCATTTTTTATACCATCCACCATGTAAAAATATATTATTATTAGTAGTTACCAGTTCTTTACCATACATCGCCATTCCCTTAAATAAATTTCCAAAAATTTTCGATGTAGGTCCTACAATTAAAACAAGTACAATCATCACTGCTGCTATAAAGAGATTAGTATCTGATAAAATTTTTATACCTTTATTAATACCTATGATTGCCGAAGTCATGTAACATACAGTAACTATGGCTATTATTATTAATTTTGTTTTTATGTTTTCAGGTATATTAAACAGAAAATTAAGACCTGCATTTATTTGTAAAGTTCCAAGACCAAGTGAAGTGATAACCGCTGCTACCGTTGCAAATATAGTAAATATATCTATAACATTTCCAATCCAACCTTTAGCCCTCTTCTCTCCAATAATAGGTATGAACACACTACTCATTAAAGCAGGTTTCCCTTTTCTAAACTGCATGTATGCTAATATTAATGCAAGAACAGCATAACAAGCCCAAGCTGCAGTACCCCAATGTAAAAATGATTTTCCCAAAGCAAATACTTTTGCTTCTTCAGTAAATGGTTCTATATTAAGCGGATGTGTATAATGACTTAATGGTTCCGCTACTGACCAAAAAACAAGCCCCATTCCCATACCTGCACAAAAAAGCATTGCAAGCCAAGATACAAACCCGTATTCAGGCTTTTCATCGTCTTGTCCTAATTTTACTTTTCCATATTTACTAATCATAAGATAAACACAAAATATAAAAAAACTCAACATAGCACCAGAATAAAACCAATAGAATTTATCAAGTAAAAAATCCAGAGCATTCTTTGATGCTGCTTCAAAAGTTTTTATATTGAAAAATGCATAAATTAATATAGCTATTAAACTTATACTTGAAATATAAAATACTTTATCTTTTTTTATTTTGTTAATCATATAACCCAATAAACTACCTCCTTTTATATATTTTAAAATCTAGTTTAATCAAAACCTTTCAAAATATCGTTTCTTCATAGTTTAATATATTCTTAATTTTCATATTACTTTATACAGGAAGTGACAACTTGAATAATATATAGATATGTTACTTTAAGCAACTTTATTATATCATATAAGTTGCTTCTTGTAAAATATGTAAATAAATATATTTTATTACATAAATGATAATACTTTAATTTCAAAGTATATCTTAAATATTAATAAAATGCTTAAAAAACAAACATAATAAACATATATTATTTTTTAATTATTAATTTTAAAATTCCACTCACTAAAAGGAGGTGCTAATATGAAAAATACATCCAAAGACAATATTGACAAAAAAATTGAAGAAAAACTGTACAGTAGGAATTTCACTAAATTTGGTCTAGACATGAATCCAGTTGTTTCTATTGCTGCTGGACTTATCGTATTAATTTTTTCATTATATGCGCTTTTAAATTTAGAACGAGCAAACGAAATTTTCCAAAATGTTAAAAATGTAATTATCTCCAAAGGCGATTGGCTTTTTATATTATCCAGTAATTTTTTTATTGGAATATGCATATTTCTTGCATTGTCAAGATTGGGTAACGTTAAGATAGGAGGAATTGATGCTGAACCTGAATTTTCAAACTTTGCATGGTATTCAATGTTAATATCTGCTGGTATGGGAATTGGATTAATGTTTTGGGCAGTAGGAGAACCTTTATACCATTCTACATATACTCCTCCAATTTTCCAAAGCACAAATTCAATAAATTCAGCTTTAGCAACTACCTTCTTTCATTGGGGAATACATCCTTGGGGAATATATGCACTATTATCCTTAGCTTTAACATTCTTTGCTTATAATAAAAACTTACCACTTTCTTTAAGGTCAGTATTTTATCCACTTTTAAAAGATAAAGTTTTTGGTGTCTTAGGTGATATGATAGATGTTCTTGCCGTAGTATCATGTTTATTTGGTCTAGCAACATCCCTTGGTCTTGGTGTACAGCAAATAAACAGCGGGCTAAACTATTTATTAGGAATAGAATTTAGTGTTAAAATACAAGTTATATTAATTGTTATTATTACTGCTATAGCTACTTTATCTGTAGTTTCTGGAATAGATAAAGGAGTTAAATTTTTATCTGAGTTAAATATTAAAATGGCTTTTGTATTTATGCTTGCTATTTTTATTATTGGACCAACATTACATATATTAAAATTATTTTCTAATGCTTTAGGTCTTTACTTAAATGAGTTTATTAGTTCTTCTTTCTTTATATCAACAAAAGATACATCTTGGCAAGGTAGTTGGTCAGTATTTTATCTTGCTTGGTGGATATCTTGGTCTCCATTTGTTGGAATGTTTATTGCAAGGATATCTAAAGGAAGGACAATTAGAGAATTTGTATTAGCAGTATTATTTGTTCCTTCTCTTTTATCATTTATATGGTTATCTATCTTTGGTGGAAATGCTATATATATAAATGAGCAGGTCAATGGAAATTTATTTGATGTAGTACAAAATAATCTTCCTATAGCTTTGTTTGAAATGATAAATTATTTGAATATACCATTTTTATCAGGAATTATAAAAACCATTTTATCAATAATAGGTACATTGTTGGTTATATCTTTTTTTGTTACCTCAAGTGACTCTGGTTCATTAGTTGTAGATAACATTACATCAGGTGGAAAATTGGATTCACCAATACCTCAAAGAATATTTTGGGCTTGTATGGAAGGATTTATAGCTGCAGTATTATTATTGATTGGTGGGGAAAAAGCTCTTTCTGCACTGCAAACTGCTGTAATTACTACTGGACTTCCTTTTGCAATCATACTAACTATAACTAGTATATTACTTGTAAAAAGTATACATGTTTCTTATAAAAAGCAAAAAAGAATTAAAGATATAAAACTGTACAAAAAAATTGCTGAGCATACTTCTAATGAAAGAATGAAAAAATGAAAAAAATAAGCTTGTTAGGATTTTATTTAAAATCCTAACAAGCTTATTAACTTACATTAACCTTATTTTCCCTTATATTTCACTAATGCTTGAGCTGTAGTCACCCTTATTGTTTTCAACTCTCTTCCCTCCATTTTTCTATTTATCTGGCCATATTTTAACATTAGGTTCTAATAACCATTTATGTTCTTCTGCATTTATTCTATCTGTCCAAGGATTATTATCTAAATGTCTTATCATCCAACAATAATACATTGCATAACCTGGAGCAGCTGTTTGTGGATGTACTAATCCTCCTGGAATTGCTGCTATACTATTATCTTTAACTTTGAAAACATCATCACCTATTATTGAGCAGCCAAATCCTTGAGGTTTATTGAACCTATAGTAATAAACTTCTGGTTGTGGGTGTTCATGGGGTATATAACTTGACCATTTACCTGGGAAAGTAATAACTTCACCCATAACCATATTTGAATATGGAGCATTAGAATAATCAAAAACTGTTCTTACTACTCTTCTAGCAGTATCATTCCATACACCCTCTCCAAAAATATCGCTTTTACAATCTTTTGGAGAATAAAGTTTACTTTCAAATTCTTTTTCATTATCAGTTTTTTCAAGCAAAATTTCTGCTTCTGAAACTGCTGTAATTTTTACTTCTACATTCTTAGGAACATGTAAACACCATGGATCTTCATCAAATAAAGAAGTTCTCTTCATTTCTTGTTTATTTCCTTGCCATTCTATAATAATTTCTCCATATAACAATAAGAATGCACTTTCTTTTTTACTATCAAGACAACTTTCTTCTTGATTTGCTTTCATTTTATATGCACCTATATCCATTAACATATTGCTATGTTTTCCATCCATTTGTGTCATTGTGTTATAACCACAATTCAATTGATTTAATATTTCAACCATTTTCTATTTCTCCTTTACCCATGCTGATTTATTGTAACTAAAATTAGCCTCTAGCTATCATTTCACCATATTCTTCTTTTTTCTCACGAATGAATTTTTTTACAGCTTCTGCATTAGGCATATCTTCTGAACAACTGTGACTTGCCACTAACATAGCTGCTGATGCACTACCAAATTCTAAAGCATCAATTACATCCCAGCCTTCCATCAGTCCATAGATAAACGCTGAAGCATATGCATCTCCGCCTCCAAAAGATTTTAATAGTTTTACAGGAAATGATTTAATCTTAAATGACTCTCCGTTCTCTGTATATGCTGTTGATCCTTCTTTACCATGTTTTATAACAACTGCTTTATTTCCATATTCTATCCATCTATCTGCTGTTTCTCTATCGCTGCTTCCTTCTGGTTTTATTAATTTTTCCATTAAATCAAATTCTTCTCTTGAACCCATTACAATGTCACTCATTCTACCTGCCATTGAATAATAAATCGCAATTTCATCTTGTGACTTCCATGTGTAGCTTCTATAATCTACATCAAAAATTACTACTGTACCATGCTTTTTAGCATATTCTATTGCCTTAAAACATGCTTCTCTTGAAGGACTTGCAGATAATGCTACACCTGATACAACTATTGCTTTTGCATTTTTTATATACTCTTCATTTATTTCTTCTGGAGATAATTGTAAATCCGCTATAGCATTTCTATACATTAATATGCTACTTTCATTAGGACTTAATATTTCAGTAAATGTTAATCCTAATGATTCTCCATTTTTAGCTACAGCAATATTAGAAGTATCTATACCTTCTTTTTCAAAATAATCAGTTACAAATTTTCCAAATTGATCATCAGAAACTTTTCCAATAAATCCTACTTTTTTCCCTAATCTAGCCATTCCTACAGCTATGTTAGCAGGAGATCCCCCTACATATTTTGTAAACGTTCTACTTTCTTGTAGTGGTCTGTGAATTTCATTTGGGTTAAAGTCTATAGCAGCTCTACCAATAG
The DNA here is from genome assembly GCF_026735135.1 of Clostridium aestuarii. Taxonomy (GTDB): domain Bacteria; phylum Bacillota; class Clostridia; order Clostridiales; family Clostridiaceae; genus Clostridium_H; species Clostridium_H aestuarii. The sequence goes on from NZ_JAPQER010000001.1 coordinate 397,796, forward strand.
GGATTATATCCATTTTTCTTGTATTATCAAATTTAATATTATTCATCAAAATTGCCTCCTTTATTACTCATAGCTTTTAAAAATATTCATATGGTTTTTCACATTTTCGTATGTTGCTTCTATTACCTTGTTATGGTAAGTAAAATAATCTACAGAATCTGAATTCTTCATTAGTTCATCTACTCTTTTAACTACATTATTAAATGTAGCTGTAGCAACATTTATCTTTTTTATTCCGTATTTTATACATTTTTTAAATTCCTCTGGTTTTATACCCGATCCACCATGAAGCACTAAAGGAATTTCTATAGCATCATCAATTTCCTTTAATCTTTGGAATTGTAGGATTGGTTCTTCTTTATAAACTCCATGTGCATTTCCAATTGCTAATGCTAATGCATCAACTTTAGTCTCTTTATAAAAACGTTCTGCATCTTCTACACTTGTAGCTAATACAGCAATGTCTTCAGAACCATCTTCGCTTCCACCAACTCTTCCTATTTCAGCTTCTACAGTAGCACCATATTTTTTAGCTAATTCTATTACTTCCTTTGTTTTTTTTATATTTTCATCTAATGGTAGATGAGAACCATCAAACATTACTGATGTAAATCCTACTTCTAACGCTTGCTTAATAGTTTCAATATTCACTCCATGATCTAAGTGAACTGCTACTGGTACTTTTGCTGTTTTAGCCGCTTCAATCATTACAGGTGATATCAAATCAAGTGGAGAATGTTTTAAACGAACTTCTGCAATTTGCAATATCAGTGGATAGTTTAATTCTTCAGCTGCTCTAACTGCTCCTATAATCATTTCCATATTTGCAATGCTAAAAGCGCCTACACCATAATCACCCTTATCTGCCTTTTCCAAAAGTTCTCTCATTTTTACTAATGACATGATATTTTCTCCTTCCTATATCTTTCCGTCCAAGGCTTTAGCTCCATAATTTTTTATAAATATCCATAACATCTTCTTTTTCAGGTTGTCTGATAGTATTAGCCGGACTACCACTAGCTAATGCATCATTTGCCATTTTATCTATGTTTGTTAAAAATTCATCTTCATCTATTCCATATTCCTCTAATGTTGGAATTTCAATATCTTTACATAATTTTTTAATTTCTGCTACTAATTCTTTTGCAGCTTCCATATCTGACATTCCATCTTTATAAATTCCAATTACTTTTGCAATATCAGCAAAACGTTCTGTTGCTCCCTCTATTGCAAATTCTAAACACTCACCTATAAGAACTGCATTTGATATTCCGTGTGGAACATGGAATAACGCTCCTATTGGTCTACTCATTCCATGAATTATTGTAACTGATGAGTTGTTGAAAGCTATTCCTGCTTCTAATGCGCCAAGTGACATTTGATTTCTAGCTTCAAAATCTTTTCCATTCTTGCATACTTGTCTTAGATTACCAAAAATACGTTTTATTGCTGATAAAGCAAATGTATCTGATAGAGGTTGCGCTTTTCTAGAAGTATACGCTTCAACTGCATGGGTTAACGCATCAATTCCTGTTGCAGCAGTTACATTAGATGGTGCGGTCATTGTTAACTCTGCATCAACAACTGATAATTTAGGAATTAATGTTGGTCCCATTAATAACATTTTTACATTATTTTTTGTATCTGATATTATTGTAACTTGTGTTGCTTCTGAACCTGTTCCTGCAGTAGTAGGTATTGCAACAAGTGGTGTAGGGTTATTTATTACTTTTCCCATATAATCGGTTATATGTCCTGGATTTGCAACCATAGCCCCAATTGCTTTCATCGCATCAATTGGACTTCCTCCCCCTATAGCAATCAAGAAATCACATTTGTTATTCTTGTACAATTCTATTCCTTTTTCAACAATTACATCTGTTGGTTCACTATTAACATCATTGTAAACCTTATATTCTACTCCGACTTTTTCTAATACATCTGTTACTTTTGATACATTACCAATTTCAATCATAATTTTATCAGTTACGATTAAAGCTTTACTACCTAATTCTTTAATATAATTTCCAGCTTCTTCTATAGCTCCTTTACCTGAAACTATATTGTTTGGAACTAAAAACTTATTTGCCATTAGAGTTCCTCCTATCTATTAAATAATTTCTAAAATATCTTCTTTTACTGAGTAATAATTTCCATTTTTCTCCTTCTAACTAGTAATTTTTTTACTGCATTTTTGTCATCTCTTGGTTAGATTTTAACCGTTTTTACAATCTTTGTCAATCGCTTTTATAATCTTTTGGTTATATATTGATTACATTTTGATTATGTTTTGATTATTTTTGCATATTTTTCTTGTATTCTTTCATACTATCTTATATACTATTTAATATAATACAGATATCAAATAGACATAATTTATATATATTACAAACAAAGAGTACTTTAGGAGGAGAGAAATTGAAATCTTGTAGAATACAAGAAATTGAAAATTACATTATAAAACATGAAAATGTTTCTTTAAATACATTATGCTCTGTTTTTGATGTTTCAAAAAACACTATACGAAGAGATATTTCGGAACTTGAAGAAAAAGGTGTAATTACAAAAGTATACGGTGGCATTACTATAAATAAAGATAAAAGAAACACTGTTCCATTTGAAGAAAGAGAAATTAAAAATAAATCTGAAAAACAAGTCATTGCGGAAGCCGCTAGTGAATTAGTAAATGATGGAGATATAATTTTTATAGACTCTGGAACAACCACTATGCACATGATACCTTTTTTAGCAGATAAAAAAAACCTGACTATAATAACCAATAATCTTAATGTATTAGTTATTGCGCTTATGTACCCTAATCTTAACGTATTATCACCAGGAGGAACATTATTTAGAAAAACTAATTCACTTATAGGAATTGAAGCTGTAAACTTTTTAAGAAATTATAATATTTGTAAAGCCTTCATGGCCACGACTGGAGTTTCTATTTCAAAGGGGGTTACTAATTCATCCTCTATTGAGTATCAGATAAAGAAAACTGTTGTGGACAAAAGCGATACAGTAGTAATTTTAGCTGACAATTCTAAGCTTAATGTTACATCTTTACTAACATACTGTGAATTAGAAAACATAACTGCTTTTATTACAAACAAGGTTCCACCTAAAGATTTTAAAGATTTCTTTAAAGAAAATGATATACAGTTAATAGTTCCAAGCTAATAAAAAGCATATATTATTTGAAATACACTTCACTATATTAACAATAAAAAGGACTATCTCAAAATAAATAAAAAATACAATATACTGATTTTTCGATTACAAATCAGTATATTGTATTTAAACTCTATTTTGAGACAGTCTTTCTTTTTTGCTTATTTAAAAATTTGCATAATTACAAAATCAACTAACTGAATGCAGCTTTCATTGTTCATTCTTAGCAATTTGTTTTTTATCAACATTAAAATTATACATTAGTCCTGCAATAATTAAAAATCCACCAATTATTTTTCCTTTTGAAATCAAATTTCCAGTAAAATGATCTATAAATAACCCTGTAAAAAGTTGTCCTATAAAGATAAGCAATGTTGAATAAATTGCTGGAATTTTAGGTATTATAATATTTGATATAACTACAACCATTACTCCTATTACCCCACCTAAATAAGCCCAAAACGGAATATGAGAAAGTGCACTCATAGATAAATTTGCAAACTCATTTTTAAACACCAAAATTAAAGTAGTAAATAATAATCCTACTGTATAATTTACAAAAGTTCCTTGGAACACACCTATTTTTTTTGCTAAATACGAGTTAATTACCATTGATAGAATAACCAAACATCCACTTATCAACGCCAGTATTATATATAACATATATTGCTCCTCCTAATATATCAGCATTATAATTATTCCTATTAATATTAAGGTAAATCCAATTAATTTTTCTCTTTGAAATTTATTAACATTCATTCCTAATAACCCAAAATGATCTATAATTCCTGATGCAACTGATTGTCCAAACAAACCTAGCGATAATGTTAAAGATACTCCTAGATACTTAAAACACACATTGTTAAAAAATACCAAAAACACACCAATAGCTCCTGCACTAAATAAATAAATTGGAATGTTTTCTTTAAACTTAATTTTCTTTTTTCTAATAACTAAAATGAAACTTATCATTGTAAGTCCTACTATATGAACTATTAATACTGATAAATAATCACCTATATTTTTTGCTAAAATCCCATTAAAAGTTACCATAATAGCAATTAATAACCCTATGAACACTGCTGATAATTTATACATTACCTTTCCTCCATTTCTTAATTCATCCTAAGCATATCACATCAACAAACAATATTAATATGACATATGTCCTATTTTTAGATAAATAGTCTATAATATAATTACTGGTATTATTTTTAATATATGAAGCTTTCTCAATGGAAGATAAATATAACACTAAACATTATTAATAATTATTTAGGAGGAATATGCGTAGTGATAAGAATTCATAATGAAAATAAATTAAATTATTATATCAATAAATATAATATTAAAGATATTTTTGATAAAGATATGAAAAAATATATGGAATTGTTTTTGTTCAATAAAAATGATCACATTTGCAGGTCTGATCAAAAAATGGACTATTGTTATTTTCTAGTTGAAGGCAAGGTCAAAGTATATACTTTATTGAAAAACGGAAAATCTCTTTTGTTGCAATTTTACAAACCATTAAATATATTTGGAGATATTGAATTTATTGATATTGATATGGCCTCATCCAATCTTCAAGCTATGGAAGACTCTTTATGCATAGGTATTTCAATGGACACTTTAAGAAAAAATGCAATTAATGATATACAGTTTTTAAAATATATATGCAAAAGTTTAGGTAATAAACTAGATAAATTTTCGAAATACAGCTCTATCAACCTTTTATATCCATTAAAAAACAGACTAGCTAGCTATATTTTAGCTACCACACCATATGATGATAATTCATCCACTGTAGATGAGTTATATACATATAAATTAACAGAACTATCAGATTTACTTGGAACTAGCTATAGACATTTAATAAGAACCATAAATAAATTATGCACTGAAAAAATTATAAAAAAAGAAAAAAACTCAATTATTATTTTAAACAGAACCTCATTAGAACAATTAGCTGGTGACATATATAAATAGCTTAAAAGCACTAAAGCTTTTAAGCTATTTCTTCTGCTTTAAATTCCTATTTATTCTTATAATTTGAGTATCATTATCCATAACTCTTCTGCTTAACATATTTATATCCATTCTAATATCATCCATTTTTTCCTCTACAGTTTGTATATCCCTTGAATTTTCTTTTACCAAACTCTCTATATTATCTGCTTTTTCTTCTATCAAATTTTGCACTTTATTATATTCACCACTTTTATTCTCATTATGTGAAAATCGACCATCAACAGTTTCTTTTATTTTCTTCCTTAATTCCTCTATCAAAATCATATTGTTATCATTTTTTCTTTCTAAGTTTTCTAATTTATCATTTATATTAACAAAATTATGCTCTATATTTTGAAACATGTTGTTAAACTCTTCATACATTTTTTCTATCAGATTTTCCGTTTTATCTGACACATTAACCCCTCCAAATTAATATTATATTTTAACAGTTAAATTAAAATATAATATTAAACACTATATTTTAACCTTCATAGTATTATATGAAAGCTTTTGTTATTTTGTTATTACCTTTTCACACTCTATATAAATTTATAGTTTTACATTAGTAAATCATTCACGCACTTTTATTATATTTTCCTATTACCTTGGGAATATCTATAATATAAGGGAGTGATATTATGGATAATAAAACAAGTATTGAGCAATTAAATACAATTTTAAAAGATGAATACATGTCCATTGACAGTTATGATAAATTTATTCAAGATGTAAATGAAGAAAATGTAAAAATTGAATTACAAAAAATTCAACAGAACCATAAACACCATGCTATTAAACTTGCTGAAAAAATACAAAATCTTGGTGGCAATCCCATAGATAATATAGGAATACAGGGTATGTTAGCACTAGCACTGTCAAATTTAAATAATGCAGGAGAAAAAGATTCATTATCATATCTAAAAAAAGCATACGATGAAGAAAATACTAGAATAAAAAACGCTTCTCAAGTAGTTTCAAAAAATATTGATGAGGAAAGTTCATCACTTGTAAATAATATTTTAAGTGAAAACAAAAATAATATTAATTCTCTTAATTTACTAATTAATGGATTAAATACATCTTCAGCAGAATAATTTATAAACTATAAAAACTTCCTAAGAATTTTGATAGCTAAACTCCAAAATTCTTAAGAAGTTTTCCTCTTTATAAAACTCAAAATTTTCAATTTCCTTCAAAATAAAAAATCACGATTTTAAATAAAAAACGTTGTTTTTATTTGTAAAATAACGCTAATATATTTAAATTCTTTAAAAATGAAAAAATTTGAGACTTTATATTATTTTAATACGGTTATATAATCCTATATGATATTTAATTAACTCATGGAGGAACCTACTATGAATAGGGATAAATTTATAGGAACATTACTTATTATAATCTCTGCTATGACATTTGGAAGTCTGCCTTTATTTTCAAAATTTGCCTATGCTCAAGGTATATCAGTAAGCACTCTTTTGTTCTTAAGATTTTTTACTGCAAGCCTTATTTTGTGGTCATATGTTTTAGTTAAAAAACTTCCTTATAAAACCACAAAATCTATACTTAAGCATCTACTTTTAATAAGCTTTATAGGATATACTTCTTCAGCCTCTGGACTTTTTTATGCTTATAAATACATATCAAGCTCTTTGGCTACAATTATAGTTTACTGCTATCCTGTTATAGTAGTAGGACATGAAATGATTGTTTCTAGAAAACTAGACTTTAAAAAGCTTTTTTGCCTAATTTCAACATCAATTGGATTACTTCTTGTTGTTTGTACTGGACCTGTAAAAGTGAATTTGACAGGTATACTTCTTGCTTTTATAGGATCTATTGGATATGCTTATTTTTGTATAGGACTTGAAAAGAAAAGAATACAAGCACTGAACTCTACAGTAATATCAACTTATGTAATGAGTTCTTGTATGATAGTTTATTTCATACAATGCTTAATTACTAGACAAACTTTAATTGCACCAAATACTAAGAGTTTTTTATGTTCTATAGTCTTAGGTGTTTTGTGCAGCATAGTTCCTACAATAACCCTCTATGAAGGAGTTAAAAGAATTGGTGTTGGTAATTCTGTTATAATAAGTACTTTCGAACCACTATTTGTATGTATTTTAGGAGTTGTTTTCTTAAATGAAATTATAACTTCAAACATGATTATAGGTGGATTACTAATTATCGTATCGCTAATATTTTTACAGATACCAACTCCAAAAATTTTCACCCAAAGACGGAAACCACCTATTTTAACTACAAAATAAAAAAGCTTATATCACTAAATTGTGTTTTTTCTTATATATTACACTAAAAATAGCAGAAGATATTTTTTATTCTGCTATTTTTAATATATTCCATTACATAAGGACTTCATAAACTTCTCTTAAGAAAGTATCTACTTTTATGAATATTTCTTTTGACTCTTTACCTTCTTCTTCATATGAAAATACATAATATTCCTTTTCAGGACTATCAAATTTAAATTCATACTTTGATTCATTATATTTTAATTTCTTGTTCTTAAGTGGAGATGATTTTATAAATTTTTCTGCTATTTTCTTACTTTCTTCTTCAGAAACTGGCTCCTTAGAATATTTATACTCCCATAACTTTTTATCATCAATTTTATCATCTTTTATACCTTTTTCCCTTTTATATTCTTCCTTTAATTTATTCCATGCAGAAGATGAACCTGTAATTGCAAAAACCTGTTTACTCTCTAGTGCTACACTTACTAGTAAATCCCCTTTATTACTACTTATAGGAACAATCCAATATGTATTCATATCAGTTATCTTATCTGGATTAAATTTCTTCTTATCAGCTTTGAAATCAAAGTACTCTTTAGATGCCTTAACTGCTATTTTAAATGCTTCTTCCTTAGTAATTTCCACTTTTTCTTTCTTATAATTCTCTTTGGTACTATTAGCATTCTGATTTTGTGCAACAGTTTCCTTTGAAGATTCCACTTTTATACTTTCATTTCCATCTACTTTGGAAAGTTGCTCTTGTGAACCACATGATGAAAGTGGCATAACCATGCTTGCTACCAACATCGATATAAATATTTTCTTTTTTAACATTTTTACACCTCTTTATTTAGTTTGAAATTTTCAGTAGTGTACGAACATTTAGTATTTCTCTAACAACCTTATCATATGCATACTAATAAATAGTTACGAAAACTTTACAATATATATAGTTTTTCCCATTATAACCTTACAAAAATGTAAGATTATAATATTATTTTGTAAGACAAAGAAATGGACTACTTATACTTTAAAATATATACTTATAATTGTAAATACTTAAATATTTAGGGGGAAACATCATGAAAAAGAAACTTTTATCAATAATTATAGCAACATTAATTTGTACTTCTATGGCAGCATGTGGTAAATCCACAAAACCAACTACAGACAATCAAAACAAGTCTCAACAAACTGAGACTCAAAAAGAAACTGCAAAAGATACTCATATGAAATTTGATGAAATGGGACTAGAATATGATATACCAGAAACATGGGCTGAAAAAAAAGGAGTAGGGCCTGCATGTATAGCACCGGGAAAACCAGGTGTAGCTTATATAATCGGAGAAATTCCATACGAATATCTATCAGATGAATTTTATGATAAAATAGTAGAAATGTCTAAGACTGCTAAAACCGAGGAAGAACAAAAAAAACTATTTGAAGAATATCAAAGTAAAGCAAAAGATTTTTGTACAATTATGGTACTTGATAAAAACACAGATAATGTTGATGACAAAAAACGAAAAGAAGAAGTTTTTGCAAAATATACACACAAAGATAAAGTAGCAAAAAAAGATAATTTTGAATGTTACATATTATATAATGATAAATATGATGAATCTGGTTTAACAGATAAAGAAAAGAAAGAATTTAAGGAAGTATACGCAGCTATTAAGGATTTAAAGAAAAGTATAAAACTATTCAAACCAGTAGATCCTATGGAAAAAGTATCCAATTATAAAAAACTTAATTTTAAAACAAAAACTTTAGATGGGAAAAATATAGATAACAGTGTATTCAACGATAATAAGCTTACAATGGTAAATATATGGGCAACATTCTGTGGTCCTTGCAAAGCAGAAATGCCTGATATTCAAGAACTTTATAAAGAAGTAAAACAAGAAAATATAAATGTACTAGGTATTGTGTCTGATACATTCAATGATGAAGAAAATCAAGAATTAGCAAAGAAAATAATAAAATCAAAAGACGTTGAATTTACTAATATAATTCCAGATGAATCATTAATGAATGGATTATTAAAAGACATCCCAGGAGTTCCAACTACTGTATTTGTTGACAACAAAGGAAATATTATTGGTGAACCTATAGTAGGTGGTAACAATAAGGAATTTTATAAGAATGAAATACAAAACAGATTAAAGACTTTAAAATAAAGGTTATGGTGAAATATGTATAAAAAACCATTTGAATTGAAAGAGAAAATATTACGGTACGGACTTCTTTTAATAAGTTCAAGTTTCATAGTTGCAGGCTTATATAGGAATGAAGTAAAAACAGTATTTAAAAAAGCTATAAATATATGTTTGGAGTGTATAGGAATTGGATAAAAGAAGAATAACTCAAATAGTCTTTACTTTAATTACGAATTCAAATATAAAAGGCTTTTTTGAAAAGAACATATATAAAGGTCCTCTTAAAAAGATATGTGTTCCGGGGCTCAACTGCTATTCATGCCCTGGAGCTTTAGGCGCCTGTCCTATCGGTTCAATGCAAGCGGTTATAGGAAGTATAAAATATAATTTTTCATTATATATAACAGGGTTTATATCTTTATTAGGACTAATACTAGGAAGATTCATTTGTGGATGGCTATGTCCTTTTGGATTGATTCAGGATTTACTTTACAAAGTACCATCTTGTAAGCTTAAATTTAATAAGAAAGTAAACAATGTACTAAAGTATTTAAAATATGTTATTTTACTTGTCTTTGTAATATTGTTACCTATGTTTTTGGTAGATGAATTTGGAATGAGTCCTCCTTATTTTTGCGAATATATATGCCCTGCAGGTACTTTAGAAGGAGGAATACCTTTAGTATTATTAAACAAATCTTTAAGGTCTGCTGTTGGATTTTTATTTGCATGGAAGATGTTTATTTTGGTTATTGTCATTGTAGGTTCAATATTTATCTACAGACCATTTTGTAGATACATCTGTCCTTTAGGTGCATTTTATTCTTTATTTAATCGTATAAGCTTTTACAGGTTCAAAGTAGATGAATATAAGTGTACAAACTGTAAAGCTTGTGTTAAAAAATGCAAGTTAAATATAGATGTATATAAAAATCCAAATAGTTCAGAATGCATAAGATGTGGAGATTGTATAAAAGCTTGCCCTACCAATGCTATTGAAAAAGGATTTTTTAATTAACAACTTAACTTTCACAGCTAAAAAATCAAAAATTATATTAACATAAACCATTGAAATGCTGTATCACTATCTGATACAGCATTTCAACTACAAATACTAACTTACTATCCAAGCACATCATCACGACTACTCTCATCACCAACAACTAAACTAAATTTAATATTCTTATGATAAATTTCAATTTTTTCTCCCTTAATCAAAGTGTATTTCACTGCTTTTTTATTAACCTCGACCTGTATTAAACATCCTTTAAAGTTTATTTTAAATTTATATATTTATCTTTATTTATTTATCTGTTTTTTAAGGAGTCCTAACATTATAGCTGTTACAATTGAACCTATTAATATAGCTAAGATATATAGCCAAGGATTTCCTTCAACTATAGGTATTACAAATAGTCCACCGTGTGGTGCTGGAAGTCCTATATTGAACATCATAGTTAAAGCACCAGCAATTGACGATCCTACAATTATAGAAGGAATTACTCTACCAGGATCTGCTGCTGCAAATGGTATAGCACCCTCTGTAATGAATGATAATCCCATTATATAACAAGTCTTTCCTGCTTCTCTTTCACTCTTAGTAAATTTATTTCTAAATACAGTTGTGGCAATAGCAATTCCTAATGGTGGAACCATTCCGCCTGCCATAACTGCTGCATGTGGTGCAAAATTCCCAGCATCAATCATAGCGATACCAAATGTAAATGCTGCCTTATTTATAGGTCCCCCCATATCAACTGCCATCATTCCACCTAGAACCAAACCTAATATAACCTTATTAGCTGTTCCCATAGAATTCAACCAACCTTGTAAAGCTAAATTCATACTCTTTACAGGATTTACAACCACAAGAAGCATTATTGCTCCAGTTATAAATATACCAAATAGAGGATATAATAAAACAGGTTTTATGCCTTCTAAAGAATCTGGTAAATTTGAAAACAGTTTTTTTAAGAATACAACAGAATAACCACCTAAAAATCCTGCTATTAGTCCACCTAAAAATCCTGCTCCATTATTAGCTGCAATAAGCCCACCAACCATAGCAGGTGCAAAACCTGGTCTATCAGCTATACTCATACCTATAAATCCTGCAAGTATAGGTACCATAAGAGCAAAAGCATTTCCTCCACCTATATCCATAAGTAATTTTGCAAATGGATGGAAGGATGGATCTTTTGGATCAAAAGCCTTAATTCCAAACATAAATGAAATAGCTATTAATATACCTCCTCCTACTACAAAAGGAAGCATGTTTGAAACACCATTCATAAGATGTTTATAAAATCCTGTTCTTTCACTCTTAGATGTATTAAGATTTTCTTTAGAATTTCCAGAATAATGATACACTGAAGCCTCTCCCTTTCCTGCTCTATCTATAAGTTCTTCAGCATTTTTTATTCCTTGTACCACTGGAACTTGTATTACTTTTTTCCCTTCAAATCTAGCCATTTCAACTTGCTTATCAGCAGCAACTATTATAGCTGAAGCCTTCTTTATTTCTTCATCAGTTAATCTATTTTTCACACCTGTAGAACCGTTTGTTTCAACCTTTATAGCTATACCCATTTCTTCTGCTTTGCTTTTAAGAGCATCTGCTGCCATATAAGTATGAGCTATTCCTGTAGGACACGCTGTTACAGCAAGTACTAACTCTTGTGAAGTAATTGTTTTTGTTTCTTCTTTATCTGAATTAGCTTCCTCATAAATATCTATTAATTTTAATAATTCCTCTTCACTTTTTACATTCATTAATTTACTTCTAAACTCTTTCTTCATAAGCATTACAGATAATCTAGATAGTGTTTCCAAATGATCATTATGTGCACCATCAGACCCAGCTATCATAAAGAATATATGTGCTGGCTGATCATCTAACGAATCATAATTTATACCTTTTTTAGAATATCCAAATGCCAATGCTGGAGTTTTAACGGCTGAAGTCTTTGCATGTGGAATTGCCACTCCATCACCAACACCTGTTGAAGACTGTTCTTCTCTTATTAAAATAGCTTTTTTAAATTCTTCTTTATTGTTTAATCTACCTGCATTATCTAGTTTATTTACAAGTTCATCTAATACTTCTGATTTTGTAGTCGATTTCAAATTGAGAATTATGGTATCTTTTTTTAAAAGTTCTGTTATTCTCATATTCTTCCCCCTTAGTTTTATTGGTTAATCCAAACCTGTTAATTAGCTTAATTTCGTTATATTAACTTGCTCTATAAGATTTTTAACCTCTTCGCTTTTACATAAATCCACTGAAAAAGCTGTAGCACTTCCTGATGCTACTCCCCATCTAAAAGCTTCTGTAACATTTAAAGTTTTAGAGTACTCTGCAATAAATCCTGCTACAAGCGAATCTCCTGATCCTACGGAATTTTTAACGGTGCCCTTTGGTGCTGAAGCTTTATAAACCCCCTCGTTGCATATAAGCAGTGCTCCTTCTGAAGCCATCGAAACTATTACATTTTGTGCCCCCATTTCACTAAGCTTTCTTCCATAATATATAATTTCTTCTCTAGTATTTATCTCAGTGTCAAATATATCGCTTAATTCATCATTATTAGGCTTTATTAAAAAAGGATTATTTTCTAAAGTACATTTCAGTGTTTCCCCAGTTGCATCCACTATTACCTTTACATTATTGTTTAAGCATTTCTTTTGAATTTGTGCATACATATCTATAGGCAAGCTTTTTTGAACATTTCCTGCAAGAATAAGGAAATCATCTGATGTTAATTTTTCTAACTTTTTAAACAGCTTTTTCAGGTCATCTTCTTTTATATCAGGACCTGATCCATTTATTTCTGTTTCTTCATTAGCTTTAAGTTTTACATTAATTCTAGTATCACCTTCTGTACTTATAAAATTTGTATCAACCCCCTCACTTTCTAAAAAATTTTTAACATATTCTCCTGTAAAACCTCCTATAAATCCTAATGCTTTACTTTTTACATTTAAATTGTTTAAAACTCTAGATACGTTTATCCCTTTGCCACCAGGATATTTGTAATCTTTTTTTACTCTGTTAACTTCCCCTACTTTGAACTCTTTTACATGAACAATATAATCTATCGACGGATTAAAAGTTAAAGTATATATCATTCTGTCACAACCTTTACTTTAGTTTTTTCTAAATACTTTTCATAATCTTCAACTTTATTATTAGTAATTATAGATGCTTTTTTTAAATCTGCAACCTTAACAAATGTTACCTCACCAAATTTACTTTCATCTGCTAAAACAAATGCTTCACTTGAAAAGTTCATAGCACTCTCCTTTAAAATAGCTTCTTCAGAATCTGGTGTGGTAAAACCATACTCTAAATGAACAGCATTTATACCTATAAACGCTTTATCAAATCTATATTTTTCTAAACTTTTCAAAGCATCTGTTCCTATAACTGCCTTAGTTCTACCCTTCACTTTTCCACCAAGTATATATGCATTGATATCCTTTTCAACAAGAGCATCAATATGCTTAAGTCCATTAGTAACAATAACAATATCTTTTTTGTCCATATATTGTATCATCTCAAATGTTGAAGTACCTGCATCTAAATATATACACTCTCCTTCTTCTATTAAATCTGCTGCATATTTAGCTATTATTGTTTTTTTATTGATATTTTGAACTAACTTTTCATTATAGCTTGGTTCATTGAATCTTCTTTTTGGAAGTGTTGCTCCACCATGAATCCTTTTCAACGCATTCATGCTTTCAAGATGAGTAAGGTCACGTCTTATAGTGGATTCTGATGTATTTGTCACCTCTACAAGTTCATTAATCTTAACTATTCCTCTATTTTTTAAAGCATCCAATATCAATTGTTGTCTTTCTTCTGTTAACAATTTAATCACCTTTCCTCTTCTCTATGTTTTCATTATAATTCAAAATCAATCATATTTCAATCATTTTCGTTCAAAACTAATCATTTTCTTTTAAAAAACTTCAAAATTAAATTATTCTCTTCCAAAACAAGCCATTATTAATCAAATTCATCCAAAAACCATCCTCAATAATATTATTATAATATATAATGTAATAATTTAATTTACTTTTTTCCACTAATGAATTATTAAACCTATTTTTTAATAGAAAAAGGCTATTGATAATATTTTTATCAACAGCCTAAAAAGTAAAACTTACATGTAACTATATTTTTTTATTTATTCAATTTCCTCATTTACATAAGTGTATGGCGTTTCCTGATATACGTAATAATTTAACCAATTAGAAAATAATAAATTAGCATGACCTTTCCACTTAACAATAGGTTTATCTTTAGGATTATCATTCTTAAAATAATTCTTAGGAAGTTTGATTTTTTCTCCTAAAGCTACATCTCTATCATATTCCCACTTTAAAGTATCTTTATCATATTCGCAATGTCCCATTACAAAAATTTGTCTTCCATCTTTTGAAGCTGCAATATATACACCTGCTTCCTCAGATTCTGATAATATAATAAGATCATTAACCTTCTCTATATCATTTTTTCTAACCTCTGTATGTCTAGAATGAGGAACATAAAATTCATCATCAAAACCTCTTAAAAGATTAATTTTTTCTTTATTTATGTTATGAGAAAAAACTCCAAAAATTTTTTTCTCAAGAAGATATTTAGGTACACCATAATGATAATAAAGTCCTGCCTGAGCTCCCCAACATATATGAAGAGTTGAGTATACATTTGTAGTTGAAAAATCCATTATTTTTTTTAACTCTTCCCAATAATCAACATCTTCGTATTCCATTTTTTCAACTGGAGCTCCTGTTATTATCATTCCATCAAATTTTTCATTTTTTACTTCTTCTATAGTTTTATAAAAACTAAGCAGATGATTTTGTGAAATATTTTTTGCATCATGAGTTTTAGTATGGATAAGTTCAATCTCTACTTGTATTGGTATATTACCAAGTAATCTTAAAAGCTGAGTTTCCGTTTCTACTTTTCTGGGCATTAAATTTACAATGGCTATCTTAAGAGGCCTTATATCCTGATGACTAGCTTTTTGTTCATTCATCACGAAAATATTCTCATTTTCAAGAATCTCTGTTGCTGGAAGATCCTTTGGTATTACTATCGGCATAATAAACTTCCTTTCTCTAGTTATTTAATTTTTGAAAGGGCTTGATCAAAATCATTAATTATATCAGCTGGATCTTCTATTCCTACAGATACTCTTATCAAGTCTGGGTAAACCCCTGAAGCTATTTGCTCTTCTTTACTTAACTGTCTATGCGTTGTAGTTGCCGGTTGAAGAACTGAGGTTCTAGCATCTCCTAGATGAACAACTAAAGCTACTAACTTAAGATTTCTTATAAATTCGCTTCCATTTTCTGCTTCACCCTTTATTCCAAAAGTTAATATTGCACCTGCTCCTTGTGGTAAAAATTTATCAGCTGCTTCATGACTTGAATGACTTTCAAGTCCAGGATAATTAACCCAGCTAACCTTTTCATGGTTTTCTAAGAACTTAGCTAAAGCTAATGTGTTGCTGCAGTGTCTTTCCATTCTCAAATGAAGTGTTTCTAGTCCTAAGTGATTCAAAAATGCATTAAATGGACTTAAGCAACTCCCTATATCTCTTAAGAGCTGTACTCTTGCTTTTACTATATATGCTGATTTTCCAAAAGTTTCAACATATTTAACTCCATGATAAGTTGGATCTGGTTCTACTAATTCAGGAAACTTTCCATTAGTCCAGTCAAAATTACCCCCATCTACAATAATTCCGCCTACACTTGTAGCATGTCCATCTATATATTTAGTTGAAGAATGAACGACTATATTAGCACCTAACTCTAATGGTCTACAAAGACATGGACTAGCCAATGTGTTATCCACAATAAACGGTACTCCCATCTTCTTTGCAATATTTGAAAATTTATCAAAATCTAAAATATTTAATCCTGGATTTCCTATAGTTTCTCCAAAAATAACTTTTGTATTGTCTTTAAATTCTTTTAATATTTCTTCTTCATTTGCATCAGGATCTACAAAACTCACCTCTATTCCAAACTTCTTAAATGTTGAAGCAAGCAATGTAAAAGTTCCTCCATATATAGTAGAAGCTGCCACTATATGTTCCCCATTTTTACATATATTTAATAAAGCTAAAGTAGTTGCTGATTGTCCTGATGATACAGCTAAAGCTCCAGCTCCACCTTCTAAACTATTAACCTTTTCTTCATAAGCAGCCACTGTTGGATTACTTATTCTTGAATACATGTGCCCTTCCGCTTCCAAATCAAATAATTTTGCTACATGATCTGGATCTTCATATTTATAAGTTGTACTTTGAACTATAGGTAGTACCCTAGCTTCTCCTGGTTTTGGACTATATCCTCCTTGCACACATATTGTTCCTTTGCCCCATTTGTTTGACATGTTAATTGCCCCCTTCATTTTTATATAATAAAAAAACACTTCTATAGAAGTGTTTAATATACTAACCACTTCTTATCTCTCAGGAAAATCCTGCTGGAATTAGCACCTTTGTACATATATACCGGTTGCCGGGCTTCATAGGGCCAGTCCCTCTGCCTCTCTGGATAAGATTATATTCATAATTTAATTTTATTTTTAATAATATTACACCTATTTATTATAAAAGTCAAGCTTTTTTTAATTTATATCACACTAATTGAATCCCCAATAATATATACTATAATTTTTTAAAAATATATATCTGAAAATTCTACATATATTTTTTCAACCTTATTGGATTGAATATTAATTAAAGCAACTTCATCATTACTATCTTCTATAATCCCTATAGGAAGCTTTATAGTAAATTCACTTCCTCTTCCATACTCACTCTCAACCCATATATGCCCATTATGCATTTTAACCAAAGCCTCTACAAGAGACAATCCTATTCCACTTCCCTCATTTTCTCTAGTTAAAGACTTATTTACCTGTTTAAACCTTTCAAATATATCTTTAATATTTTCTTCTTTGATCCCTATACCTGTATCCTTTACAGCAATTATCACTGAATCTTTTTCACTCTTTATATTAATAGATATTTTTCCTTCCTCTTTTGTAAATTTTATAGCATTTGATAAAAGATTTAGAAGTATTCGTTCAATTTTATTGGGATCACATGCAGTAATTTTACTATCTATATCAGAATTAAATTCAAGCTTCAAAGACTTAAGCTTTGCAAATTCTGAAACAGATAAGGTTATATCCTTTGTTATTTTTACAATATCACAATTTTTTAGGTTTAATTCTAAAAATCCTGAATCTATTCTTGTAATATCAATTAAATTATCAACTAGTCTTACTAATCTATAGCAATTTTGCTTTACACTATTGTTAAGCTCCTTAAATTTTTTATAACATTTTAAATTAGGTACATCTCTTAAATACATGTTCATCAGCTGTACAGCACCTAACATTACATTCAGAGGTGTTCTAAATTCATGAGATATATTAGAGAAGAATTCTGTTCTAAATTTTTCATATTTTGCAGCTTCATTTAATCTCTTAATATTTTCTTCAATCTTGTTTCTCAGTTCTCTAATCTTTTTTGTCTCAGTTATATCTCTTGAACAACATAGAACCTTAGTTACATTTCCATTTTCAATTACTGGAATATAATGTGCTTCAATATATACTAAATCCTTATTAGCATCTTTAGCAGTAAGTTTAAGTCCTATAATCTCTTCTCCCTTTATTAGCCGCGAAACCGCTTTCTTGCATATTTCAAGCCCTTTATCATCTAAAAGTGATACAGCTGTTACATGTCCTAAATTCCTTTTAGTCATACCAAATTTTTTTAAAAAAGCTGGATTAGCATCAACTATAGAATCATTATTTATGTCTATAAGATAAATATAATCTGGACTCATATCAAAAATAGTTTTATATCGTTCTTCACTTTTTTTTAATTCCTGCTCAATTAATTTTCTTTTTGAAATATCTCTAATTATAATTATAATTTCATCCGTTGATAAAGGTATTACTCTGCTTTCATAATATTTTAACTGTTCATTGTATTGCTCTGAAAATTCTTCTTCAACTAAGGTATTTGTCTTAATAGCTTTAGTTATAACTTTTTTAAAAAATAATTTTGTATTTTCAGGAATTATATCTTGAAATGTTTGTCCCATCCATTCTTTAGATGCTCCTTGAAAATCAGAAGTAATTCCAGCTTTACAGTCTAATATTCTTCCTTTATAGTCTATACGTAAATATAAATCTGGTACTGCTTCAAAAATTTTTTCCAATTCTTTTGTTTTTTTTCTTAATCTTACTTCTGTATTTTTTCTATTAGTTACATCAATTCCAAAAGCCCAAGAACTCCAACCATTAACAGGTACCTTTTCAGATATATTAAACCATGATATGGTTTTTATGCTTCCATCTTTACATACAATATCATACTCTAAATCTCTAAAATTGCATTTATTTTCTCTTATTTTCTTTAATACTTTTTCTTTATAATCCTTATCTGGATATAAATTTTCCCACATCCCATGATTGTTAACAATCTCTTCTTTTGAATATCCTGTTATATGCTCACATTCTTTATTCCATACCACTACATTATCATTTTTATCGATAGTATCCATCATTATAGGCATGTATTCAAGAATACGTCTTAGATTTTTTTCACTTTTTTTTAGATTTATTTCATTTAGTTTATGAATGGTTATATCATCTAAAATACAAATTATATTTTTAATATTAAAGTTATTATCATATATCTTTTTTAAACTAATTTTAAAATATAAAAATTCTTTTTTTATTTCTAAAGCTTTTTCAAAACATATTTTTTCTTTTTGAATATCCTCTTTAAAGCTTGTGAATTCTTCTTTAAGCCATTTTTTCATGTAATTATTAATATCGTTACACTGCATCTCTAATCTATCTTTGTAAAAATTTATTGTTTCAGCATTTATACTTACTATTTGGATATTATTATCAAAAACTATAATTGGTATTGGCAATTTATAAAAAAATGTTTTCATATCAATACTATCACAAAACATAGAGATCATTATCCTCCTAAATAATAATTTTTATCAATATATTTAATTTATGTATATATTTTAAATATTTTCCTATTATAATATTCGATATTTACTAGTCATACATTAATATAATATTACATATATTAATATTTTTTTACATAAAAGAAAAATTTTATAATCACAAAAGTATATTTTACCATATTAAGTACTTATAAATTTTATAATTCCTTTAAATAACTAAAAACAAATCATTAACTTAACTTTTTTATATAGTATGACAAACCGTTTTGTTCATAATTATTTAATAATTATTTAATATATAAATCATAAATACATGATATAATATTATTTATAGAGGTATTCACGATAAATTAAAATATATAAATAAAAAAGGATGATTAGTGTGAACATAGCATTTTTTCTTACACCAAAGCATGAAGTAGTTTATCAAAACATTAATTGTACAATGAGACAGGCTTTAGAAAGAATGGAATATCATAGATATACAGCAGTTCCTTTAATCGATGATGATGGAAAATATGTTGGAACTTTAACTGAAGGTGATTTACTTTGGAAAATAAAAAACACTCCTAATTTAAGTTTTAAAGACACTAATAAAATTCCACTTAAAGATGTACAAAAACATATGAATAATAAACCAGTATTAATTAATTCAGATATTGAAAGCTTAATATCACTGGCAAAAAATCAAAATTTTGTACCAGTAGTTGATGATGATAGTGTATTTATTGGAATTATAAAAAGAAGTGACATTATAAACTACTGTTTTGAGCTAATTTCTCAGAAACAAGAAGAAAAAGAATTTAAAATGGCAGTATCATATTAATTAAATTAAAACTTAACAATTCAAACGCATATGTAATAAGTAATAAATTTCAGTAAAAATTTATTACTTATTACATATGCGTTTTCTTATGCCCAAAATTGAATATTATGATATAATACATTATTATACATTAAATATTCATATTGTTAAAATTAGTAATTTATATATTTTTTAAGTTCTACTATCTGTATTTCAAGGAGGAAGTCTCTTATATGAAAAAAACATTAAAAATAAATAATATATGTTATATTTTTTTTCTAATTTTCTTACTTTTAATATTTAATAAAAGTATATGTTTAGCACAAACTAAACAAAAAAAACAAGTGCTCATTCTAAATTCTTATCATAAAGGTTTTAAATGGTCCGATGATGTTATAATTGGAATACAAACCACATTAAACAAAAGTAAACAAAATCCAAATATAATTATGGAATATATGGATACTAAAAGATATTATAGCGAAAATTATTTTAAACAACTATATAATTTATATAAATTTAAATATAAGAACAAAAAATTTGATGTAATTATTGCTACAGATAATAATGCTGTGCGTTTCTTATTAAAATATAGTGAACAATTATTTCCTAATGTTCCTGTAGTTTTTTGTGGCGTAAATAATATAGATACTTCTCTATTAAATGAAAAAAATATATTTAAAGGCACAATGGAAGATATTGTAATAAAAGACACTATCAATTCAGCATTGAAAAACAATTCCAATTTAAAGCAAGTAAATGTACTGATAGATAATACAGACAGTAGTATTATTTATAAAAAATCAATAGAAAAATTAATACCTTATTATAAAGAAAAACTGTCATTTAAATTTATTCAAATTTCAAACATTGAACAAGCTGTAAAAAATACTTCTACTTTACCTAAAGATAATATTGTCTTTCTAACTCCTATTTTTATAGAAAATAGCGATAATAATTTTGCTTCATTTAACGGTATTAAATATATATGCAACAATTGTCCTGTTCCAGTATATAGTTCATGGTCCAGTTATTTAAGCTGCGGTATAGTTGGTGGAAAAATACTTCACCAATATTTCTATGGAAGCAGTACAGCTAAAATTGCACTACAGATTTTAAATGGAGAAAATGTTTCAAATATACCAATCACTAAGGAATATGATTCAAAATATATTTTTGACTATACCCAGTTGAAAAAACTTAACATTGGTATTAATAATTTACCTAAAAACAGTAAAGTTATAAATTTACCTAGTAAATCTTATTCTATACCTAAAAACTTATTTATGAAAATTCTATTTACAGTTATATGCATTGAATTAATAATCATAGTAATTTTATTTTTTAATATACACAAACGCAGAAAAGCAGAATTCAAAATAATAGAAAACAAAAAACTTATAGAAGAACTGCGTAAACAAGAAGCATTAATAAAAAAACTTGCCTTTGAAGACCCACTTACAAATATACCAAATAGACGAAGTGGAAAAGAAAAGCTTCATATTGCTATACAGAAGGCAGTAAATAAAAATATAAACCCAGGCGTTATGTTTATAGACATGGATAAATTCAAATTCATTAATGATACTATGGGACATGATGTAGGCGATATACTTTTAATTAAGTTCTGCCAAAGATTAAAATCAAATATAAGAACTAAAGATATCGTTGCCCGTTTAGGTGGAGATGAATTTATGATTATTCTTGATGATGTTACCTCTTACGTAGAAGTTGAAATTTGTGCAAATAGAATAATACAAGCTATAAAGCATCCTTTTATTATTAACGAAAAAAAATTTAATATTACATGTAGCATTGGAATTTCCATATACCCTGAACATGGCACAGATATAGAAACCTTATTAAAAAATGCTGATATAGCTATGTATAAAGCTAAAAATAATGGTCGCAATAATTTTCAATTATTCGAAGAAGCGCAAATTGAAATAGTTTAGATAAAAAACCCATTTTTCTGGGTTTTTTATTTTACCCATATTTATCATATTTATAATATCTCTTTATATTTCCAATATAAAATGATAATACTATTATTAATACATATTATTTATCTCTTCTTATGCAAAACTTTTCAAGGAGGAATTTAACATGAAAAATAAAGAAGCAGGTCTATCTGCATTACAGCTTACTATGCTAGCTCTTGGAACTGTAATAGGAGGTTCTTTTTTTCTAGGCTCTGCTATTGCTATAAATAATGCTGGCCCTGCAGTACTCATAGCTTATATAATTGGAGGAATTTTAGTTTATTTTATTCTTTTTGCTCTTTCAGAAATGACAGTTGCTGATCCTGCTCCAGGTTCTTTTAGAACCTTTTCACAAAGAGCTTTTGGTCCTGGTGTCGGCTTTGTTGTTGGATGGGTATATTGGACTGGTTTGGTGTTAGCCATGTCCAGTGAAGCAACTGCAGTTTCTCTATTTTTCAAAGTATGGTTTCCAACAATTTCTCTAGGATTTCTTGGATCTATCATTATTATTGGAGTTACCCTTCTCAATCTTTTAGGAGCTGATAAATTAAGTAAACTAGAAAGTGGATTAGCAGCAGTAAAACTATTAGCAATAGTAGGTTTTATTGTTTTAGCTATTGCCTTGATATCAGGAATATTACCAAACAAAGCTACCATAGGTACAGGGGCATTAGTGAAAGAAACTTTATTTCCAGGTGGAATCTCAGGTATTGCAGGAAGTATGTTAATTGTAATGTTTACCTATGCAGGTTTTGAAATCATTGGTCTTGCCGCATCAGAAACTGCTGATCCGCACCATATTGTACCTAAAGCTATTGCTTATACAGTCATCGGATTAGTAGGCTTATATACTATAGCTATTACTTTGTTATTACCTCTAATTCCAACAGCTGATCTTACTGAAGAAATAAGCCCTTTTGTAGCTGCTCTTAGGCTAAATGGAGTGCCTTGGGCTGCAGATATAATTAATATAGTACTGGTTACAGCTATCTTATCTACGATGCTTGCTGCAACCTTTGGACTTGGAAGAATGATGCGTTCTTTAGCTGAAGAAGGTTATGCACCATCATGGTTAAAGGATAACAGAGATATCCCCTATAGAGGAATTATTTTTTCTGGTACAGGTATGCTTGTAGGACTTGGTATGGCATTCATACTTCCTAAAAGCATTTACTTATTTTTAGTTAGTTCAGGAGGCTTTTCTCTATTATTTACTTACCTAATAATACTAGCTACACACTATAAATTCAGAAGCAAGCACGGATGTCCCCCAAACGGTAAATGCCAACTTCCAGGATTTCCTTATACATCCTGGATTACAATTGCTGCTATAATAATTATTATAGTAACTATGCCTCTAATTCCCGGTCAAGGTTCCGGTCTTATAGCTGGACTGTTTTTAGTATTCTTCTATTCTACTGCTTACATTATATCTAAATATATTAAAAACACATCTAATATAAAGAATACATCTAATAATTTAAAAGCTGTAAGAATAAAAAGAAAGAAAAGACTTAAATAAAGTTTAATTTTCTGTATTGACAAAGTTTATTTTTTCCATTATCATTATAAAGAATTTAGTTAACAGATAGTAATTAAAATTTAATATATAGATATTTTTTAAATATCTAAGTGTTGAACACCCACTTTTAAAAACTCAAAGTGGGTGTTTTTTTTGTAATCGGCTAAATTAATAATTAACATATATAATAATTTTAAGAAAGGAGTTTTTATATGTCATTTAATTTAATCAAAGACTATAGAAATAATAAAAAATTTTATAAGACTTTAGTTACAATAACTTTACCAATAATTTTACAAAGCCTAATAGCATCATCACTGAATATGCTAGATACCATGATGATAGGTAAAGTAGGCGAAATAGAGCTTGCATCTGTAGGTATTGCAAATCAATACTACTTTTTATTCACTTTATTTTCAATGGGTATAGGTAGTGGTTGTGGTGTACTAATTGCACAACTTTGGGGGAAAAATGATAAAGATAATATAAAAAAGGTTTTAATTAAATCTTTAACAGTAAGTTTACTTATATCGCTAATTTTTATGTTGGCAGGTCTCATAATACCTGAAAAAATAATGGCACTTTTTAATAAAGATATATCAGTTGTGTCTATAGGTAGTGAGTATATGAGAATAACAGTTATAAGTTATATATTCACAGGAATCACTTTCACTTTTGCTTCCGCTCTTAGGAGTATTGAAAATACTAAATTGCCTATGTTTGCAAGTTTAGTAGGTCTTATTGTAAATGGAGTATTAAACTATGCTCTTATATTTGGAAATTTTGGAATGCCTGAACTTAAAACACAAGGGGCTGGAATAGCAACTCTTATTGCAAGAATATGTGAATGTAGTATTATACTATTTGGTGTATACTTTAAAGATACAGTATTAAACATTAAACTAAATGATTTAAGAGGTTTATCTAAAAATTTAACTAAAGCATTAGTAACTGTTACTATCCCAATAGTTTTAAATGAGGCTTGTTGGGGACTTGGTAATGTAACGTACATTGCAATATATGCAAGAATAAGTACTCGTGCCGCTGCATCAATGCAAATATGTTCAACTATAATGAATCTATTTATGATATTTGCTTTTGGCCTTGCTTATGGTGCCTTAGTTATAATAGGAAATGAAATTGGAGCTAATAGAGAGGATATTGCTATAGAATCCTCTAAGAGAATATCTACATTATCTATATTAATATCTTTAGTTTTAGGTATTCTACTTTTCATATTAGCCAAGCCTATAATTTCTTTCTTTAATGTATCAAATGAAGTTAAATTAGCTTCAACTTATATACTTTATGTATATTCAATTGTTATGGTTGTTAAAGTTTATAATATGGTTATGATAGTTGGAATACTTAGAGGTGGTGGCGATGCTGCTTATGGTTCTATACTTCAAGGATTCACTCTTTGGTTTATAGGTATTCCTCTAGCCTTTTTTGCTGCATTTATACTTCATTTGCCTGTATATTTTGTTGTTACATTTACTGTTGTTGAAGAACTTATTAAAGTCTTACTTATGATAAGAAGATTTAACTCCTTCAAATGGATACGAAATATGGTAAATGATACTCACGATAAAAAAATTACAGTAACATAAAAATAGTTGAAAATTCAACTATTTTTATTTATACTATAATTAGTTGAAAATTCAACTAATATAACATCTTGTTTTCACTCTCTGTTACTAGAGCTTGAAAACTTAATAATAAAGGAGGACTACAATGTACAGCTTTAAAAACGACTATAGTGAAGGTGCCCATCCAAGAATCTTAAATGCTTTAATAGAATCAAATATGACTCAAGAAGAAGGATATGGAAATGATACACACACAAAAAATGCAATTTCTAAAATAAAAACATTAATAGGAAACCAAAATATTGATATTCATCTTATATCTGGAGGAACTCAGACAAATTTAATAGCAATTGGAGCTTTTTTAAGACCTCATGAAGCTTGTATTTCTGCCAACACAGGACATATTGCAGTTAACGAAACTGGAGCCATCGAATATACTGGACACAAAGTAATTACAGTAGATTCAAATGACGGAAAAATAATTCCTGAAAAAATCCAAGAAGTGTTAAATTCTCATGCCAATGAACACGTTCTAAAACCAAAACTTGTATATATTTCTAATCCAACAGAATTAGGTACAATATATACAAAAGAAGAACTTAAAGACCTGAGTGAATTTTGTAAGTCTAATGATCTTATCTTATATGCAGATGGTGCAAGATTAGGTTCTGCCCTTTGTGTTAAGAAAGCTAATGTAACCTTATCAGATATGTGTAATTTCACAGATGCATTTTATATTGGCGGAACAAAAAGTGGAGCTCTTCTTGGCGAAGCCTTAGTAATAAAAAACGAAAACTTAAAAGAAGATTTTAGATATCATCTAAAACAAAAAGGAGCACTGCTTGCAAAAGGAAGAATTTTAGGAATTCAATTTGAAGAATTATTTAAAGATAATCTTTATTTTGAACTTGCAAATCATGCTAATGAAATGGCAAATCTTTTAACAGAAGGTCTAAGAGAAGCTAATTGTAAATTTTTAATAAATTCTCCAACTAATCAAATATTTCCTATTTTAGAAAATAAACAAATCGAAAACCTAGAGAAAAAGTTTAGTTTTTATACTTGGGAAAAAATAGATGATAACAATTCTGCTGTTAGACTAGTTACTTCATGGGCTACCCCAAAAGAATCTATACTTGAATTCATTGATGAATTTAAAAAATAAAATTATAGGTTTTTCTACAAAATCATAGAATATTAGGAGGTGCCTGTAATAAAACTAAATAATTATATTCTAAGAGAGATAGGCGAACTTTCTAGAACTATCCATGCCATTGTAGAAATTAAATTCAAAAAATTAAATTTACAAAAAGGTCAATTTATATATCTAACTAGAGTATATGAAAATCCTGGAATAAATTTAATTCAACTATCAAGTCTACTTAAAGTAGATAAGACAACAACTACTAAGGTTATTCAAAAACTTATAAAAGAAGGCTTTATACTAAAAAGTAAAGATAACACTGACAAACGTTCATACCAACTTTATCCCACATCTAAAGCCTCAAATACATATGAGGAAATAATTGAAGAAGAAAATAGAGCTATAGAAATATGTTTTAAAAATTTTGATAAAAAGCAAAAAGAATCAGTATATGAATTGATAAAAAAAATGAACGAGAACATACAAATTGATTGGTATGAAATCAAAAATTATAAAAAATAAATTAAGAATATTGCTTTGCAATATTCTTAATTTATTTTTTATTGATTATTAATTTTTTCTGCTAATTCATTTAAGTATGTCCATCTTTCCATCAACTGCTCTGATTTATCCTCTATTTCCTTCTGCTTTACAAGTAATTCTTCAAGAACAGTATAATCGCTTCCAGCAAAATTTATTTTCTCTTTTATCTCTTCCAATTCATTTTCTGTTTTCTCTATTAATGTATCAATCTGTTCATACTCCAATTTTTCTTTGTAAGAAAATTTTAATGATTTATTATTTGATTTTGGTTTTTCTTTAGATTTTTTTATACTTTTATCATTATTATTTTTCTGCTCTCTAATATCGTTTATGCTTTGCTTTTGTTGAAATTCCATATATTCTGAATAATTTCCAGTGAATTTTTCTATAATTCCACTACCTTTAAAAGCAAGTATTTCGTCTGCTATTTTATCTAGAAAATATCTATCATGTGAAACAGCTATAACTGTTCCACTGAAATTATCAATATATTCTTCAAGAACATTTAAGGTTTCTATATCCAAATCATTTGTAGGCTCATCTAGTATAAGAACATTAGGCGCTTCCATTAAAACTCTAAGTAGATAAAGTCTTCTTCTTTCCCCTCCAGATAATCTTGATATGTACATCCACTGAATCTCAGATGTAAATAAAAATTTCTCCATCATTTTAGACGCACTTATAAGAGTTCCATCTTCTGTTCTTATAAATTCAGCACCTTCTTTTATATACTCTATAGCTCTCATAGATTCATCAATATCCTTATATTCTTGAGAGAAATATCCTATTTTAACCGTTTCCCCTATTTCTATACTTCCACTTTCAGGCTTGATTTTATCAACAATCATATTAAGAAGTGTTGATTTTCCTATACCATTTGATCCTATAATTCCAATTCTGTCTTCCTTCTTAAAAATATAACTAAAATCATCAATTAATTTTTTCTCTTCAAAATTTTTACTGATACTATTAAGATTTATAACCTTTTTACCTAATCTACTGCTTCCAACAGATATATCTACTTGTTCATTTTTCTTTTCAAATTCCTGTGATTTAATTTCATTAAATCTGTCTATTCTAGCTTTTTGCTTTGTACTTCTTGCCTTTGCCCCTCTTCTTATCCATGCAAGTTCACGTTTTAATAGATTTTGTCTCTTATCTTCTAGCACCTCATTCAATACTTCTCTTTCTGCTTTAGCTTCTAGAAAAGTAGTGTAATTGCCTATATATTTGTATATATTCCCATTGTGCAACTCTAAAATTCTATTAGTTACCCTATCTAGAAAATATCTATCGTGAGTAATCATAATAAGAGCACCTTTTCTATTGTTTAAATATTCCTCCATCCATTTAACAGTTTCATTATCCATATGGTTTGTAGGCTCATCCAAAATCAGCAAATCGCATGGGCTTATTAAAGTACCTGCTAGCGCTATTCTTTTTCTCTGTCCACCCGATAATGTTCCTACTTTATCATCAAAATTACTAATCCCAAGTTGCATCAATACTGTTTTTGCCTGACTTTCTATTTCCCAAGCATTAGCTACATCCATTTCTTCATTAAGTTTTAAAAGTTTTTTCTGTAACTCAATATTCTCAGAATCATTTTGTAACTTATCAATAGTATTTTCATACTCTCTAAGAAGCTTCATTATCGGTGAATTCCCCTTAAATATCTGTTCTATAACCTTAGCATCATCATCAAATTCTATTTTTTGAGGTAAATATTCAATTCTAAGATTACTCATCTTTGTTATTTTACCAGCATCATAATCCTCTACACTCGCTATTACCTTTAATAGAGTTGATTTCCCTGTTCCATTTATACCTATTAACCCTATCTTTTCCCCTTCATTAATTATCAAAGATATATCCTTTAAAAGAACTTTTTCTCCATAGCTTTTACTTATGTTATCTAATGATATTACATTCATATATATATCTTCCTCTCCATATAAACTATAATTATCAACTGTAAATTTTTTTTAATTGAATGTAACTTTACATTTTAAAATTCTCTACAATATAATCATGATTAAATGATAACATAAGTATAAGTACTACAGGTAGTCCTAAATTTTTAAAGTTTCATGCCTATAATTTATTAATCTTTTATACGAACTAATAATGCTATAGAAGAAACATATATAACTAAAAATATTACCATTATAGGCATTATTTTCCCAAAAAAGTTTCTTCGAGCTATTTCATTAGTAAAAAACATACATAAAAAAACCGATACAGGATAAACGAAAAAGTAAATCTTTTTTATATCTACTTTTTTCATAAAATCCTTTAGAATATAAGCTGAAGCAAAGTAATAGATAGTTATACACCTGAGTATTATAAAACTCCATGAAAGCATAAAAAGATATCTAAAATTATTAATAATAGGTATATCTATAATTTCTGATGCAGCTAAAAAAGGCCATAAACTTTTACTAGTTACGTCTATACCAAAATAATATATTGTTATGAATACAATCCATATATATATAAATATTGATAATAATATGCCTATAAGTGTGGCTCTTTTTATTTTTTTTTTATCATTTATGTAAGGGTAGATTAAAAGTAGGAATTCTGGACCTATATAGGAATACATTGTCTCTATACTTCCTTTTAAGATATTATTAAATCCTGATCCGAAAACAGGTAATAAATTCAAAATACTTGATTTTTTAAGATTAAATAATGGAAGAATTATTAATGGTAAAGTGATATAAAAAGCAATCTCACACATTTTACCAATTACATTTATTCCTTTATGTGCAGTATATAAGCATACAAAGATTATAAAAATTAGCAATTTAAAAGGACTTAAGAACTCAGAAGAATATACTCTAATTATATTAGCATAACCTGCAGTTATTCCTAATGCCATCAATATAAACGGAAGTAGAAATAATAAATTAAAGATATTTCCTAAAAAGTTTCCAAAATACTTTTTGCTTAAAAAAAGTATATTATGGTTAGGATATTTTTTGCTTATATATATACACATAACACTCATATACAATGGATATATTCCTCCTAGTGCAGTAGATAACCATGCATCTTGTTGCGAAATTTTCACTAAACTATTAGGTAAAGCTAAAATCCCACCACCTGTTACTGAACCATATAAGATAAACATAAATTGACTTGGAGTTAAAACATCAGTTTTTGCCTTACTCATCATAATCATTCTCCTATAAATATCTTGTAATTTTAACAGATTAATATAAAGCTTTAAGTTAACCTTTTATACGAATTAATAATGCTACAGAAGATGCATATATTAATGAAAAGATTACCATTACAGGAGTTACCTTTGATAAAAAGTTTCTTCTTGTTATTTCATTAGTAAAAAACATTGATAGAAAAACTAATATAGGATAAATAAACAAATAAACCTTTTTCACGTTTATCTTTTTTATAAAATCTTTTAAAATATATACTACACCAAAGTAATAGATAGCTATACTCTTAAGTAATATAAAACTCCATGAAAGCATAAAAAGATATCTGAAATTATTTATAATAGGTATATCTATAATTTCTGCTGCTGATAAAAAAGGCCATAAACTTTTACTAGTTACATCTATACCAAAATAATATATTGTTATAAACATAATCCATACATATGTAA
Source organism: Clostridium aestuarii (assembly GCF_026735135.1). Taxonomy (GTDB): domain Bacteria; phylum Bacillota; class Clostridia; order Clostridiales; family Clostridiaceae; genus Clostridium_H; species Clostridium_H aestuarii. The sequence continues at coordinate 428,645 of NZ_JAPQER010000001.1, forward strand.
CCATAGTTAAAAACACACCTGTAAGTAAGAAACTTTTTATTTTGTTTTTATCATTTACATAATGATATGTTAAAAGCAAAAATTCTACACCTAAATAGGAATACATCGTCTCTATACTTCCTTTTAATATATTAGTAATTCCTGACCCTAAAATAGGAAATATATTTAAAATACTTGATTTTCCCAAAGAAAATAATGGAATAATTATTAGTGGTAAAGTTATATAAAAAATAATTTCACTTATTTTTCCAATCAAACTTATACCTTTATATGCAGTATACATACTTACCACAGTTATAATAATTATCAATTTTAGAGAACTTAAAAACTCTGCAGCATATACTTTAACTATATTAGTATAACCTGAAATCACTGATACTGTAGTTAGTACAAATAGAATTAAAAATAACAAATTGAATATCTTTCCTAAGAAATTCCCAAAATATTTTTTGCTTAAAAAAAGTATATTATCATTAGGGTATTTTTTACTTATATATATAACTATTAGACATATATACAATGGATATATTGCTCCTACAATACTGGATATCCATGCATCTTGTTGTGAAATTTCAACTAAACTTTTAGGTAAACTTAAAACTCCAATTCCTGTCATTGATCCATATACTATAAAAAACATCTGACTTGGAGTTAAAAGTTGATTTTTTGCTTTATTCATTGTAGCCATTTGCTAAAAATCTCCTCTTCCATATCTATCTATATCAACTTTAACATTGACTTTTATATCAGCATTTGAAATAACCTCATTCCAGTTCACCCCTGTATTTCTTCCATACTTCGCTGCGGCTACTCTCCCTAATTCTAGAGAATCAATTTTATACTCATTTTGCATTTTTTCTAAAAATTTATAACACATTTTCTCTATTTGTTTTTCCATATCACTTTGAAATTTTTTATTTTCATTAGGTTGATCTAAAAAATCTCCATATACTTCATTACATACTATATCTCCTGTAAAATCCAAATCTATAGTAAATTCATATTTGTCTCCTATTTTTTTGCAATCAACTTTTCTTTTAGCTTTAGTTAGATAATCTACATATTCTTTTGGACTTTTTTGAATAGAAAGTATACCTTTAGATCTTTTTTCTTTTAAAATACTCATAATTCTAGATTCTTCTAAACCAATTTTAGCTATCATTTTATCCTTTTTAAACAAAGCCATTCCACTAATTTCTATATGATTATTTTTCATTTCTATATAAGGAACTGAGAGATCTCTACCTTCTTCATAAATTCTTACATATGAATCTACAAGTTTATAATTTTCTGGAAAAAAATTATAAAACTTTGCGTTTTCTATAAGTCCTTCCATATAATCTGTAGCACTTGGATATCCTTTAACTTTTACTTTTAATATGTCACTAGCTTTTCCATTACATACAACAAGCCACGTTTTATCATTTATATGTGGATTGGTAAAAGTTGTATTTATAAAAGGTTTTATACCATATCTAGTAAATTCTTCGCTTAATATAATTATTTTTTCAAGTCCAAACACAAATTTTTTATTACTTCTTCGCTGTCTATCCTCTCTTGTAGATATAAGAGTTCTAGCAGTACCTTCACTTACATCACTAGTAGTCTTATCTTCCTGAAAAATATCTTTACTTATAGACACTGTATATCGAATATCATCTTTTGTTTTTTTCTCAATATCGATTCCAACACCGCCAACGACATCAATCTGTTCTACAGGTACGATATCTACTCCAGCATTTAAATATACACCAGTACCTAAAATTAACACAGCTATTATTAAAATCTTAAATCTATTTATGATATTAATTGCTTTGAATGTAAAACTATTATTATGAGGTTTGTTCATCATCATTCTCCTTAAATTTGTTTCTAAAGTCTGTTTGCCTCATAGGATTATTATTAGGAATAGATTCTGGCCGTTTATTCATTTTCCATAAGGGAGCTCTAACAAATATGTCTTTTATATCATTCTTATTAAATTGAAGATAAGGAACACCATAGCTATCTAGTGAACACAGATGAACTATTAACAAAAACCATCCTATAGCTATGCCAAAAATGCCCAGAAAATTTGCAAGTAAAAGCATAGGATATTGTATAAGTCTTATTATAAGAGCCATATCATAGGTAGGTATTAAAAATGTAGCTACAACAGTAATTCCTATTATGAGCAGTGTCGTTGGACTAACTACTTTTGATTTTACAGCTGTATCCCCTATAATAATACCTCCTACCAAGCTCAAAGTTTGACCTATTTTATTTGGCAATCGAAGTCCCCCTTCTCTTAAAAACTCTATTACAATTTCCATAGATAAAATTTCTAAAAATGGAGTAAGTGATATACCTATTCTTGATTTTATAATAGGTTCTATGAATTTTACTGGTATAAGCTCTTCATTAAACTTTAATAATGTTAAATATATAGGAGCAAGTGTTATAACTGTAAAAACTGATATAATTCTAAGTATTCTAATGAAAGATGTTCTTAAAGTTCTCTGATTATAATCTTCTACTGCTTGAAAAAATTCTACAAATAAAGTGGGTGCTGTAAACACATGAGGAGTTCCTTCTGTAATAACAGCAATTCTTCCATCCAACAAATGGGCTTCAATTATATCTGGTCTTTCACTGCCAAAAGTTTGAGGAAATGGAGTATACGTATAGTCTTCAATATATTGTTGAATTTGACCTGATCCAGTAATAAAATCCACATCTATAGCATTTATTCTTTTTCTTAATTCATCTACTATGTTTTTATCTGCAATATCTTCTATATAAATAAGAGCCACATCTGTTTGAGAACGCCTTCCCACTATTGAGTATTCTATTGCTAAATTCTTATCTTTTATTCTTCTTCTAATAATACTTACATTAGTCTGTAAATTTTCCACAAACCCCTCTTTTGCACCTCTTATAGATGTTTCAGATTCAGGTTCTGTTATTGAACGATACTCTCCTCCTTTAGTATCTACTACTATGTATTCGTTTGAGTCGCATACAATTATAACAGTCTTTCCCCTTTTTAATTGTTCTGAAACAGCATTTATATCTGTTACTACCTTGGTATTACTCGATGAAATATATCTTTTACAAAGATATAAAGAAATATCTTCTATTTCTCTTAAATTTTCATTTGCCTGGTGCATTAAAGGCTTTAATACATCTCTATTTATAATATCTTCATTTGCCAAACCACTTATATAGAGAGCAATAGCTTCTAAAACCGGTTTTTTTCCTATAAAAAATTCTTTTATAACTAAATTATTTTTAGTACCTATATTATTATTAATTTCATCTATTTTCTTTTGAAAAAAATTATTTGGCATATCCCTAACCACACCTTTAAGTCAATTTATTATATATAGTTTTGGAAATTTTCATCTATTTTATTACTAAATATAATAAAATAACTTCTTAATAAAGCTTCATTATTTGGGTTAAGCTATATACTGAATTTCTTAAATATAACTAATGTTTGTATATATTGGGGAGGATTAAATTATGAATAAAGAAGTTATCTCTAATAAGCAGGGGATATCTCTTATTATAATGTTTTCAAGCGGAACATCTTCTTTAGCAGCATTTGGACTAGACGCTAAGCAAGATTTTTGGTTAGTGATTATTTTATCAATATTTATGGCATTACTTACTGCACTTATATACTCTCATCTTTATTATACATTTCCAGGTAAAAATTTATTTGATATTTTAGAAATTTGTTTTGGTAAGTTTATTGGAAAAATATTTATGATAATATTTATCTATTTCTTCTTTGAAGAAGGAACATTTATTTTAATAAATTTTAGTCAATTTATTAACTTGGCTGCTTTAAGTAATACTCCTTTAATTGTATTAACACTAAGTATTATGATTCTATGCATTTATGCAGTGAAAAATGGAGTTAATTTAATGAGCAAATGGACAGCGTCTATGGTTTCTTACTTTATCTGTTTTATAATTATCTCATTACTATTACTAATTCCGTACATGCATATAAATAATATTCTACCTATTCTAAGTAACGGTATAAAACCAGTTTTAAAGACATCCTTCAGTACATTCACATGGCCTTTTGGTGAACTATTAGTATTTACCATGGTTTTCTCCGTATTTGAATCTAAAGAATCATCTTATAAAATTTATATAATAGGCTTATTAATAGGCGGAACACTAGCATTATTAACTTCTCTAGTTAACGTTTTAGTTTTAGGCGTAAATGCAGCTTCTATTTATTATTATCCTACTTATGCGACTATGAAAAGGATAGATTTAGGATATTTTTTAGAAAGTATTGAACCTGTAATAGGCACAATATACACATTTGGTGCCTTTATTAAAATAAGTATATATTTATTAGCTACCAGCAAAGGAATTGCTAAGATATTTGAATGTAATAATTATGACTTTGCAGTAATACCTACTGGATTACTTATGGTCGTTTTATCTTATTTTGGGTTTACTAGTATAATGAATTTTTGGGAATATAATAATAATATCTGGATTTATTATGCCTTTATGCTTGAAATGATTTTTCCAATTACTATTTTGGTTTTAGCCGAAATAAAAAACAGAAAAGTATATACTTAAATGAATTTACATACTAAAAACAATAATAAAATATTATAAGCTTATTTGTAAATAATAATACTACTAATGTAATAAACGATATTATTAAACAATAAGAATCAAAGTTAAATGGGAGGCTCTAATAGTGAATGTTATTGAAATTGATAAATTAACCAAGTATTATGGTAAGTCAAGAGGAATTATTGATGTAAGTTTCAATGTTAAAAAAGGAGAAATTTTCGGTTTTATCGGCCCAAACGGTTCAGGAAAATCAACTACCATTCGAACACTCCTCTCACTAATTTACCCAAGTAGTGGAAGTGCAAAAATTTTTGGGAAAGATATTATTGAATTTAGTTCTGAAATAAAAAAAGAAATAGGCTACTTGCCCTCTGAAGTCTTTTATTATGACAACATGAAAGTTATCGACCTCTTAAAATATTCTGCTAGTTTCTATAAAAAGGATTATACTAAAAAAATTAAAGAACTATCTGAAGTAATGAATCTTGACTTAAATAAAAAAATTAATGATTTATCTTTTGGAAATAAGAAAAAGGTTGGGATAGTTCAGGCATTACTTCATGAACCAAAATTAATTATATTAGATGAACCTACCAGTGGGCTTGATCCTCTTATACAGCAAAATTTCTTTAATTTATTAGAGCAAGAAAAAAAGAAAGGTGTGACAATCTTATTTTCTTCCCATATTTTAAGTGAAGTTCAAAAACTATGTGATCGTGTTGCCATTATTAAAGATGGTAAAATAGTAAACGTCGAAAATATTAGCAGCCTTAAAGAAAATAGCTATAAGAAATTCAAAATTGAAATACCATCAAAACCAGCTGAAAATTACTTCAATATTAATGGTGTGAATAATTTAGAAGTAAAAGACAATATAATTAACTTTATATTTAAAGGAAATCTTAATTCCATTATGAATAAAATTTCAAACATTAAAGTATCTAATATTTGGATAAACGATCCTGATCTTGAAGAAATTTTTATGCATTATTATTCAGAAAAGGAGGACTAGAAAAAATGAATGTATTCTTACATGAACTAAAAACATATAGAAAATCAACTATTATATGGACTCTTTCTTTAATTGTAATAGTTATTATTTATCTTTCTATGTTCCCTGCATTTTTAAAAGATATTGACCAAATGAAAAATTTACTGAAAGGATTTCCTGAGGCTATACGAAATGGTATGGGTATTTCTTTGAATAATTTCGGAAATATATTAGGTTATTATTCTTTTCCCCTTTCATTTGTAATTTTAATTGGTGCAATTCAGGCTATGAACTTAGGTACTTCGGTTATATCATATGAATCTCGTAAAAAAACAGCAGACTTTCTTTTAACAAAACCTATTACACGTACACAAATTTTAACTTCTAAGATACTAGCAGTGATTACATCACTAGTAATTACTAATATACTTTATATAACAGTTGCAAATATTACTGCTTCTGCAGTAACAAATAATAGCTATAGCTTTAAAACATTTTTTATGCTTTCTATAACATTATTATTTGTACAATTGATATTCATGTCGATGGGAATTATTATTTCAGTAATTTTACCTAAAATCAAATCAGTAATATCTATTTCTCTTGGCACTGTATTTGTGTTTTACTTTATAAATTTTTTAAGTTCAGCTGATGAAGCAATTAGATATATAACTCCTTTTAAATACTTCGATACTGGTTATATTATAGAAAACAATTCCTATGAGACACCATTTATAATTATAGCCTTATTATTTATTGCTATTACTATTATTACTAGCTATGTTATCTATTCTAAAAAAGATATTCATACTTCTTAGTTATTAGTTCTAAAACACAGGGAGGTGTAACAAATGAATATATTTACTAAAGAAATAAAGGCCAATAGTAAATCACTTGTCATATGGTGTATAGGTATATTAGCAATGATTGGTGGTGGTATGAGTAAATTTGCCGCATATTCTAATTCAGGTGAATCTATGAATGAACTGTTAAAAGTCATTCCAAAATCATTACTAAATATAATGGGCTTAAGTTCTTTTGATTTAACAAAAGCTATAGAATTTTATGGTGTTTTATTCTTATATCTTATATTAATTTCTTCTATTCACGCTGTAATTCTTGGAGCAAATATTATAGCAAAGGAAGAAAATGAAAAAACTGCAGAATTTTTATTTACAAAACCCATTTCAAGAAGTAAAGTTATAACTTTAAAGCTATTAGCCGCTTTTTTTAATATTTTTATTTTAAATATGGTTACATTTGTTTTATCATTTTTTATAGTTAATTATTTTAATAAAGGTGATGAAATATTAGAAAATATAGCAATATTGATGGTGGGTATGTTCATAGTACAATTCCTATTTATGTGTATAGGTTCAATGTTAGCATCAGCAACTAAAAAACCTCATAGTGCTGCTTCTACTGCTTCTGGTATACTGCTTGTAACTTTTATACTATCTATGATAATAAATATGAATGATAAACTTGAAAATTTAAAATATATTACTCCTTTTAAATATTTTGAGGCTGAATCTGTATTGTTTGGTAAAGGTCTTAATTTTCATTTTATACTTTTGTCCGCTTTAATTATCACAGTATCCTTATATAGTACCTATATGTTTTATAAAAAAAGAGATTTAAACATATAGTGTATTTCTAAAAAAATACTAATTGAATATAATCTATATATCAATTAAGAGTTGACACATTTTGTCAACTCTTAATTGAATCTTATCTTAATTTTTAGTTATAATATTTTATTCAAAAATATACTCTACTTTGATCTCTTATATCTTAAATTTTTGTATTGAATTTTGAAGTTTATCCGAGAGCTCCGTCAACTGCTCAGAAGCACTAACTATTTGTTCCATAGCTGATGTTTGTTCCTCAGCAGATGCAGCCACTTCTTCAGTTCCCGCTGCACTTTCCTCTGTTATGCTTGCAATATCATCTATATTTTTACCTACTAATGATGAATTTTCACTTAAAGCTTCACTCGCATTTGCAACTTCTTTAATATTATTAGTAACATCTGTGACTGCTCCTAATATATTTTCAAATGAATCTATTGTTTGTTTAACTGCCTTTTCCTGTTCTCCCACCATATTTTCTGCCTTATTTACCTCTTTAACAGCTCTTTCTACTCCTGTTTGTATTTCGTTTATAAGTTCACTTATTTCTTGAGTAGATCTACTTGATTCTTCTGCTAATTTTCTTACTTCCTCAGCAACAACAGCGAATCCTTTTCCATGTTCTCCTGCTCTAGCTGCTTCAATAGCTGCATTTAACGCTAATAAATTAGTTTGATCTGCAACACCGCTAATTAATTCTATAATATGGCTAATTTGTTGTGATTTTTGTGATAATACATCTATTTCATTACTAACATTTTCTGCTGCCTGTTTTGTTCCTATCATTTTTTCCTTTTGAGATTCTATTGTTTTAATTCCTTCATCAATTTTCTCCATTGCTCTAACTGTAAGTTGTTCAGAATTATTAGCATTTTTAGTTATATTATTAACTCCCTCTACCAATTGATTTACCATATCACTACCTTGCTGTGCTGACTGAGCCTGTTCAGTAGCTCCTTTAGCTAAATCTGATACTGTATTTGCTATTTGCTCAGAAACTTTACTAACCTCTTCTGTTGATACCATCATTTCCTGTGATGTAGAAGCCACGGTCATACCCATTCCATTTACTTCCGATAACAATAATCTCATATTTTCTGTCATGTTATTAAAATTTTCAGCAAGCATTCCTATTTCATCTTTACTATTCACATCAACTTTAACTTTAAGATTTCCTGCAGCCACTTCTTCAGTAATCTTTGTCATTTTTATAATAGGTTTAATAGCTCTATTTATAAGGAAATATATTAACCCTGCAATTAGAATTACTGTCAAAGCACCTATTATCTCAATACTTCTTTTAATCTTTACTACATCCTTAGTAACTTCACTATAAGCAGTGGTCATTGCAATAGACCATTCAGTGGATTCAAGAGGTACATATGCTGCAATCTTTTCACTACCTTCAATTTCATAATTATCTATTCCACTTTCTCCATTTACCATTTTTTGAGACATAGCTACAAAGGTCTCACTTTTATTTTGCAAAACATTATTTTTAAGTATAAATTCACTGTTAGGATGTGCCATAACTAATCCATCGCTATTAATCATATAAGCATATCCTGTATCTCCTAGTTTCTCAGCATTAATAACATCAGTTATTATTGATAAATTTACTGTTGCTCCAATTAAACCAATAATCTCCCCACCCTCGCTTTTTATAGGTGCTGCAACCACAATAATCGGCTTGCCTGTAGATTTTGATATTACAGGATTTGACACAACTGTATTTCCATTCATCACTTCATCAAAATACTCTCTCTCACCAATATCACCAGTTGCTCCATTAGTACCAAAATACTTTCCACTCTTATCTGAAACAATTATTCCTTGAAATTCATTAAATTTTTCTTGATTTTTTGATACAAACTTTTTTACTTCTTCATAATTTAATTTTTTTACCGATTCTATTGAAGAAAGCAAACTCACTTCCATTTTCCATTCATGAAGTTTATCATCTGCAATTGTTACCATTTTTTCGACCTTATTTTGAGCTATTTGTTCTACATCATTAACAATTATTTTCTTAGCTTGAAGATACATTATTGTTGATAATATTAATATTCCAACCGAAGCAAGTAATACTACAGGAATTATAATTTTTTGTTTTAAGCTTTTCGTATTAATTTTCTGCTTTAACTTTTTCATAGTACCTTCCTCCTCACTTACTACATAACACCTTGATTTTTTAGTTATATTCATACCTAAAATATATAATCTACTTAGATTAGATTATATCTATGTAGTCTTATTCTTTCTTTTATACTTATTAGCTTTTAGTAGTTTTTATTATTCGTCTGTTTTTTTATACCTCCTCACTCATTTATCGTGCTTTTTTTATATTTTTTTAGTTATTTAATAATTTTTTTGGAATTTTTTCTTTTCATCCGTTTTGTTTGATTACATATTAGTTGTTCACACTAAATTTACTCTCTAAATAATTCATATAATATTAATTTTTTACTTCAATATACATATTTACTCTATATAAGATATCTGCTACAATTAAAATTGTATCTATACATTAAATACAATATATTTATTAATAAAAATTAATATAAAACACTAGAAATGGGTGAAAAATAACAAATGAGCAAAAAAAAGAATTCCAATAATAAGAAAAAGAATTCCAATAATAAAAAAAAGAATTTTAATGACTTCTTAAATGAAATACAATATGATGAAAAAACTAAAGAATACATAAAAGAAATGCACGAACTAGAAGATAAAAATGAATTTAGGAGCAATATAGCTTTAGCTTCAATAGCCATACCTATTATTTTAGTAATAGCACTTTCAGTAATACAAGTAGCTAGAGTTCCATTTAGAGTTATGGCCTCTAGTAATAAAATAGAACAAAACTCCAAATTAGCTTGTAGTCAACCCCCAGAAGATACAGTTGTAACTTCTGATATGAAAAATTTCAATACAAAAACATATAGTTATTTGAATGAATACACAAATAGAACTGATTCACTAAACAAAGCAATATCTCTAAATAATGGAAGTCGTAAAGGTGTTAATGCATATCTTATATCCCAAATATTAAGGAACAACGGATTGGATATATCTGAATCCACTTCAAACACACAAAAACTAATGAAATCCTTGGAAACTTTAGGTTGGGAAAAAATTTACGATTATAGCAAACTAGAAGAAGGAGATATTTGTTTCACAACTGATTTAAAAGGTAAATCTGGAAGCCCATCACACTCATATATTTTTATGGGATGGGTAGAAAACGATAAAACAGACTATGCTTTTGTATGTGATGGACAAGTATCCGAATATGGTTCCACTCTTCATAAAAGAAATATAGATTTTGTAGAAAAATCAAAGGATAAGTTTAATTTCTTTATGCGAAAAATTGATAAATAAATAATAGGATTTTGCAAATATTTATTATAATAAAAAATGCACGGCTTACCGTGCATTTTTTTATACTGTTTACCTTCCTTTTCTCTTCTCTTTCTTCATCTTTTGCTTTTTTGAAAATTTTTCATGTTCAATTTCTTCTTTTCTCTTCTTAGACAAAACTTTCTTTTCTTTTTTTCTTACTTCAAATTCCATTTTTATAGCTTGTTGAGCTTTAGTGGAAGCTCCTCTGTTTTCCGTTTCTTTTTTAATTTTTCTTTGAAGTCTTTTAGGATTAATCTTCTTTTTTTCAATTTTTTCAACCTTTTGACATCTGCTAAATTTAAGCTTATAAAAATTTTTTAGTATAAATTGATACACTTCACAATCTTTTGGCTCTACTCCAAATGTTACTTTACAAACACTATATTCATTTTTAACCACTTTTTCAAAGCTTCCAACCCAAAATGGATCGTCAAAATGAACTGTAAGTTTAATACTCATTTTTTCCCCTTCTTTCATTAATTTAAAGCAAAAAATGGACAACCCGAAGGGGGCAGGTTACTGACACATAACGTTCCTCTATTAACTATCATCTGTCAATTTTTAATTTAGTTATCTATATGTGCGTTCGGACTACCAACCGAAACTGTGTTTTTATTTCTGCTAACAAAATTTTAATTTATTTAAACATACATGTCAATCTATTCTTATATTTTCTATATATGCCTTCATATTTTACATAATATAATTTTTTAGTAATAAATATTCTTATATATCCATAATATACGAATACACTTTTAATAAAAATCTCTTTTATCATAACATCTTTTAAAATATAATAAATGAGTGACAGATTTTTTTAAACGGAGGTTATACTATGGAAAAAATAACTATGTTAGGCACTGGTTCTGCTATGGTTACGAAATGCTATAATACTTGTTTTACTATTTCAAATAGTGATGAACATTTTCTCGTAGATACTGGTGGTGGAAATACTATTCTTACTAATCTTGAAAAATCACAAATACCTATTAAAAAACTTCATAATATATTTATATCTCACGAACATAACGACCATATTTCAGGAATAATATGGATCATACGAGCAGTCGCTTCTGAAATATCAAAAGATAATTATAACGGTAATTTGAATATTTATTGTCATGAAAGTATAGAAGTTATTATCAGAAAAATTTGTAAGCTGATTCTTCAAACTAGATTTACCAAATACATAGATAATAGAATTTTCTTCCGTCAAATAAATGATAATAGTACATTTAATATATTAGGTTTAAAAATCACTTTTTTTAATATTCAAAGTACTAAGGTACTTCAATTTGGTTTTCGCACAACGCTCTCTAATGAAAAAACTCTAGCTTTCCTTGGAGATGAACCTTACAGAAATGCTATTTTTAAGTATGTAAACAACTGTGATTATCTTATGCATGAGGCCTTCTGTTTATATTCTGAAAAAGATATATTTGATCCTTATGAAAAATATCATGTAACTGTTAAAGATGCTTGCGAAATTGCTAAAAAATTAAACATAAATAACTTACTTTTATTCCATACTATAGATTCAAATCTTGAAAAAAGAAAAGAACGATATATTACTGAAGGCAAAAAATATTTCCATGGCAATATTCTGGTTCCAGATGATCTTGAAGTTATTGAATTAAATTAATACTGTTTTACTGATAAAAACATACTAAAATTAAAACGCCAGCATTTACGCTGGTGTTCTTTAATTATATATAAGATATTTTTTTCTTTCTTCTTTAAATTTTTCTAATTCTACCCTATACTTTTCTTCAATGTGCTGAGGAGTGTATCCTTCTTCTAAATATTTTCCTATCATATCAGTACCCATTATTTTATCAAACATAATAATTCTCTCACCACTTTTAGGTACTTCAAATCTATTTAAAGAATGGGCATAAGCTAGTACATATATTCCTGTTTTAGCTGGATTAAAAGTATGATAATCTGTAACCTTCAACCTAACTCCACCAGCACTCGGAGTTCCTTCAGGAATAAATGTAACTCCTGGCAAATTAGCATTATTTAAAAGGCTTGCAAAATTATCTGAATCAATACCTTTTCCACCTACCCATTTAAAGTAGTCTCTTTGAAAAATACCCGTACCTTCTCCAAGCCCTGTTGCATTATAACAAAATACAGAAGTTATATTAGGGATATATGGTGAACTTTGAACCCAGTCTAAACCTGTATCTTGAAAAATCATATTTCTTTTATATCCATTCATTGGTACTACAACTAACTCTGCATTAATCTTACGGTTAAAAAATTTAGCCAATTCTCCTGCAGTCATTCCATGGGTCATAGGTAAATTATCTACTCCAACAAAAGTCTTATACTTATCTTCTAAAATAGGTCCATCCATAATTTCCCCACCTAAAGGATTAGGTCTGTCTAAAACAATAATTTGCTTATTATATTTAGCCGCTGCCGTCATACAATAATTTAGTGTGGACATATATGTATAAGAACGAGCTCCTATATCTTGAATATCAAAAACTAAAACATCAATTCCTTGAAGCATATCTTCTGTAGGCATTCTTGTATCATTATATAAACTATACACTGGTATTTTAAGTTTTTCATCAATATAAGATTTTACATAATCTCCTGCGCTTGCTTGTCCATTAATTCCATGTTCAGGTCCATAAAGTGCATTAAACTCTGCTTTTTTATAATTTGCAAGCTCATCTATCATGCTTTTTCCTTGGCTATTTACACCTGTTTGATTTGTAACAAGTCCAACTCTTTTTCCATCTATAAGATAATTGTATTCTGTAAGTAAGCGGTCATCTCCCAATTTAAATTTTTCTTGTTTTTCTATAGTAAACTTTAATATATAGTCCTTATCCAAAAAACTTTTTTTCACAGATTTAAGATTATTATTCATTTTTATAAAATAAGTTTCTCCACTTTTATATCCCTGTTTTGGGCATTTAACTATCAATGTATTATCTTGAACCTCAGTTTGCACATCAATATTATTCCCCTTTGAATCCACTACGGTTACACCTTTGTTTATTGTAGAAACATCTAATTTTCTATTAAACTTAATCTTCCATTGCTTATTTGAAGCTACATTTATTTTTTCTAAATCAATCTTGTTTTTACCAAAAACATTATTATATCCAGCTAAAGAAAATATAAATAACATTAAGAATGTATATATAATTTTACGTTTCATTTTACTCCCCCATTTTTTATATTTTAAATCAATGAATTTGTAAATTAATTCTACCTATATAGATTTATATCGTACAATAAAACATCTTATTTACACTTTTTATACAATTTCTATCGCCACTAATCTTTTTTAATATAAAATTTACAATATCCCCTTATATACTGTATAATTATATTAATACCTTTCTACTTTTTTCGACAAATTGCAGATACTATTACATTTTTAAGTAAGGATTGATGCTATATATGAAAATAAACTCTTGTTCTATACTTACCCAGTATAAAAATTATATTTTAAAATCTTTCACGCTAAGTTTTATTATATTGATAATGTTATATTTTTGTATATTTAGTATATTCGAATACAATTATATAACAAGTGAAAGAACAATTTTAGAAAAAACTCAAGAAAATTTAGTTCACATTGAAAAAAACTTTATTGGAAATAATTTTAAAAATATTGTCTCCGATTTAAAATTCCTAACTTCCCAATATTATTTACACAATATGTCAAATTATCAAAAATCAAATCATTTATCCAATGAATGGCTTGATTTTTCTAAAGAAAAAAAAATCTATGATCAAATTAGACTTATTGACGAAAATGGTTATGAAAAGATAAGAATAAATTATAATAATGGTAATCCGGAAATTGTTGCTAATAGTGAATTGCAAAATAAAAAACATAGATATTATTTTAAAGACTCTATTAAATTAGAAAACCAAGAAATTTTTATATCTAAATTTGATTTAAATATCGAAAATGAAGACATAGACATGCTTATAAAACCAATGATACGATTTTCAACTCCTGTTTTCGATAACACCGGAAATAAAAAAGGATTTATTATAGTTAACTACTTAGCAAAATCTATAATGGAACAATTTGATAATATATCTCAAAATAATATAGGCAAAATATTTCTTTTAAATTCAGACAGTTACTGGCTTATTCATAAAGACACTAATAAACAATGGGGATTCATGTTTGAAGAAAAAAAACATATTAATTTTAAAAACGAATTTTCTAACGCTTGGGAAAAAATAACCAATAATACTACGGGACAATTTTATAATGAAAAAGGATTGTTCACTTTTTCCACAATATTCCCTTTAGCATTAACTAATCCTCGTGACTATATATTAAATTATAGTAAAATAACTTTAAATGAAGAATTATGGAAAGTAGTATCCTATATTCCTTTTAGTGAAGAAAATATTTACTTTAGTAATATAAATATATGGTATACCATATATGAACAATTTTTTAAAAACTATTACTTATTAAGTATTGTAACAATTCTTTCTTTTATAATCTGTTTTTTAATTACTTCTAATAAAATGTCAAAAGATAAAATTTCTTTTTATGCTGCTCATGACATGATGACAGACACTTTTAATAGAAGGGCTGGTATAGAATTATTAGAAAACGAATTTGATACTGTTAAAAAACATGAAAAACCCTTAACTATTTGTTTTATTGATGTCAATGGATTGAAAATCGTTAATGATAACTTTGGACATGAAAAAGGAGATGAACTAATTAAAACAGTTGTTACTTGTATAAAAAACTCTGTTAGTGTCTCAGATTTCATCATAAGATTAGGTGGAGATGAATTTTTAATAGCAATGCCAAACACTAGCTATAGTGCTGCTGAAAAAATTTGGATAAATATTTCAAAAACTATTTCTGAAATAAATGATAACGATGGCAGAAACTATTTAGTTAGCATAAGTCATGGTATTTCTGAGTATACACATAATAGTAAAATAACTTTAGAACAACTAATAAATGAAGCGGATAAAAAAATGTATATCGAAAAAAATAAGATTAAGAAAGATTTCAATTTATTAAGATAATTGCAAAATTACATAGCAAAACACAAGTTTTATTGTTCACAATAAAACTTGTGTTTTGTTTTTCCATTTTAAATCTTTAATTATTGAATTTCTTTCATTGTTAACCATCCAACTAATTACTAGTCACTACTCTCAATTTATTTTAAACTCATCATAAGCGATTAAGCTTTAAAAAACTATTGCTGCAATAACTCCAAATATAATTAACGGTATATTAAAATGAATAAATGTTGGTACACATGTATCCCAAATATGATTGTGTTGGTGATCAGCATTCAAACCTGAAGTTGGTCCTAAAGTACTATCTGAAGCAGGTGAACCTGCATCTCCTAATGCGCCTGCTGTTCCAATAAGTGCAATAGTACCAGGAATACTAAAACCTAAGCTTGCTGCTAATGGACAATAAATTGCCGCTAAAATAGGAACTGTTCCAAAAGATGTTCCTATGCCTATAGTTACAAAAAGTCCTACAATTAACATAACTAGAGCTGATATAATTTTACTTCCTCCCATCATACCTGAAACAGCATGAACAAGAGTTTCAACAGCTCCCGTCTCCCTTAATACATTTCCATAACCAGCTGCAACAAGCATGACAAAAGCTATAAATGCCATCATTGCTATTCCATCATCCATTAAACTATTAATTTCATTCCATTTTATAGCTCCAGTAATTATCATAACAACTATACCTGTTAACGCTCCTAATGGTAAAGATTTAGTAATTAGTTGAACTACAAAAGCTGCTATTGCACCTATTAATGCAGCATAATGCCTTTTATTCATTTTTATTTCCTCATCATTTTTTTGTATATCAATATGTCTATATTCTCTTTTCTTTCTATATGTAAAAAACACAGCACTTAAAAGCCCTAATAACATTCCAATACCAGGAACCCACATAACTTTCCATACCATATTTGTAGTTACATTTATTCCATTATCAATCATTTGGCTTGCTATAATTTTATGAAATATAAGTCCAAATCCTACTGGTAAAACAACATATGGCATTTCAAGACCAAAAGTTAGCGCACACGCCATTGCTCTTCTATCAATTTTTAGCTTATTCATTAAAGGCAACAAAGTCGGAATTAAAATAGGTATAAAAGCTATATGCACAGGAATAAGATTTTGAGAAAAACAACTTATAAATGCTATTAGTAAAACAAGTGTATATTTTTTATTTTTAACAATCTTAGCTATCTTTCTAGCTAAAATATCTGAAAGCCCTGTTTTACTAATTGCAACAGCTAAAACTCCTAGTAAAACGTAACTTAAAGCTGTCTCAGAATTTCCTCCCATTCCTGATATTAAAATTTCCATTACCACTTTTAACGGTATACTTGCTGATAATCCTGCTGTTAACGCTGCAATTAATATTGCTAAAATTACATTTAAATTTAAAAGACTCAAAATTATCATTACTAAAACCGAAATAATAACCGGATTAAAAAATATCATTTATATTCCCCTCCATATTTTGTTTATATGACTTCATCATTTTATCACATTAAATCATTAGTGTCACGTAACAACCCTAACTATATTTAAATCCATATGTAACTATATTGTAACCTATTTATAGTTCATCTATTTTATACTTGTTAATGTATAAAATACCATTAATATAACTGGAGGTCTTCTTATGAAGAAAAAACTATTAATATTAGTTGCTGCAATAATGACTACATCTATTATTTTTAGTGGATGTAAAAATAAATCTGCTACAAATAACACAAATACATCAAATTCTCAGGAACAAGATATACATAAAAATACTGATACTGAAAATTTATCTCAAAAATCAAATACTATTAGTAATTTAAACAATTTTGGAATTGCTGCTAAGCAAGGTGATTGGATTTATTATCTAAATAAAGATAACGGTAAATATTCTTTATTTAAAAAGAAAAATGATGATTCAAACAAAACTAAACTATGCAATGATGCAGCCTTTTATATTAATACAGTAGGAGATTATATTTATTATTCAAATGCTACTGATGGAAATAATATATATAAGATAAAAACTGATGGAAGTAATAGAGAAAAACTTTGTGATGACACGGTAACTTCAATGTATGTAATTAATAATTATATTTATTATGTAAATATGAAAGATTGGAAAATATATAAATTTAATATAGATAAAAATGAAAAAACAAAATTAAACGATGATACCATAGAAAACGGAAAAATTGCAATTGATGGAAATTGGATTTATTACTCCTTAAATGGACTTTATAAAATAAAAACTGATGGTTCAAATAAAACAAAAATTATAGATGATAACTGTTTCTCCATAAATATAGCCAATAATTCAATTTACTATTCAGCCAATGATGGAGTTTATAAAATAAATTTTGATGGAAGTAATAGGCAAAAAATTCTTGATAATAACGCATCTTGGGTTAATATATCAAATAACAATATATACTTTAGTGATATAAATAATGGTGGTATATATAAAACTGATATGGAAGGTAAATCAAAAGAAAAATTATCAGATGACTTTGCATATAAAATCAATATAGTAGGCAATTGGTTATATTATGATTACTCAAAACGCCCTGTAAAATTAAAATGGATTAAACTATAAAAAGAGCCAACAAAACACTAATTAAAATTGTTTTGTTGGCTTTTCGTATATAAATTTTTCATATACTACATTTACCTTTGATAAAATTCTTTATTCTGTGTAAAATGTAATTAACAGCATGTAAACTATTTACATGTTAAACAACCATTTAAAAATTATGGTTAAAATAATTTTAGTGGAGTGAATAATATGAATAACATTTTAGACATTATTAAAGACAAAACTTTAACCTATGAACAAAAGGTATTAAGTCTTGCAAGAGCCGCAGAGGACAGCTTAAACGTACTTAATATAAGCACACAAGTTCAAGAATATAGAGATGAAGGGATAATCTGCGATCTTAACGAAGGACATGCACCTTATAGACCTAGATACATTGTTCCTGACTATGAAAAATTTATGAGAAATGGAAGTGAATTTTTAGATTTAAAACCCGCTTCTGACATTTGGGATGCTGTAAATAATCTCCTTATTTTATATAAACATGTACCTTCTATTACTTCTTTTCCAGTATCTCTTGGAAATATAGATACTTTATTAGAGCCATATATAAAAGATGAACAAGAAGCCTATCACGCAATTAAATTATTTTTAACTCATATAGATCGAACTCTTACAGATTCTTTCTGTCATGCTAATATAGGTCCACTGGATACCAAAGCAGGAAAATTAATTTTAAAAGTTCAAAAAGAATTACAAACTTCTATACCAAATATAACTTTAAAATATAGTAAATATACGTCAGACAACTTTGCTATTGATGCTATTGATACTGCATTAGTAACAGCAAAACCAAGCTTTGCTAATCATGAAATGTTTTCAAAAGAATTTAATGGAAAATACAATATTGTTAGCTGTTATAATGGACTAACTACTGGCGGTGGAAGCTATACTTTATGCAGACTTAACTTAGCGTTTCTTGCTAAGAAATCAATATCTGAAGAAGACTTTATAACTGTTGTTCTTCCTGATGCAGTAAAAAGAATGGATGAATATATTGACGAAAGAATTAAATTTCTTGTTGAAGAAAGTGGATTTTTTAATGGAAACTTCTTAGTTAAAGAAGGATTAATTAGCAGAGATCACTTTACAGCTATGTTTGGTATGTTTGGTCTTGCTGAATGTGTTAACCATTTTATAGGTTCCGATAAGCAAGAATATAGATTTGGACATAGTGAAGAAGCCAATAACTTAGGTTTTAGAATTATAGAAAAACTTTCACAAGAAGTAAATAAGCATGAAAATCCTTATTGTGAAATATCAAAAGGTAAATTCTTATTACATGCTCAAGTTGGAATTGATACCGATAACAATATAAGTCCTGGCTGCAGAATACCGATTGGAGAAGAACCAGAACTTCCTCAACATTTAATACAATCAGCTAAATTTCACAAGTTCTTTCCTTCAGGTATAGGTGATATTTTCCCATTTGACAGCACTTGTAAGAAAAACCCTAACTTTATATTAGATATTATAAAAGGTGCTTTCAAAGAAAATATGAGATATTTCTCATTATATTCTTCTGATTCTGATGTAATTAGAATTACAGGTTATCTTGTTAAAAAATCAGAAATAGAAAAATTAGAAAAGGGTGAACAAGTTCTTCGTGATACTGTTGCCTTAGGTCTTGGAGCTGTTAAAAATCAAGGAGTATTAAATAGAAAGGTTAGAAAAAATGATTAAGGGATTAGTTAATAAAATTATTCCTTTTAGCTCAGTAGATGGACCTGGAAACAGAACATCAATCTTTCTTCAAGGTTGTAATTTTAACTGTCTTTACTGTCATAATCCTGAAACAATAAATTCATGCATATACTGTGGAAATTGTGTGTCTGAATGCCCAGTTAATGCACTTTCTTTATTGGATGGTAAAATACTATGGGATAAAAAAATTTGTGTGCAATGTGATAGATGTTTAAAAGTTTGCAACAAAGACAGTTCTCCAAAAGCTGTATATATGAGTGTAGATGAAGTGTTACAAGAAATTAAGAAGACAAAATCCTTTATATCTGGAATAACAGTTTCAGGTGGTGAATGTACTCTACAATCTAAATTTTTAATTAGTCTATTCAAAGAAGTAAAAAAAATGGGACTAACATGCTTTGTGGATACTAACGGTTCCATTCCTCTATATCAAAATAAAGATTTATTAGAAACAATTGATATGGCAATGGTAGATTTAAAATCTTATGACTCTAAAGAACATAAAAAACTTACTGGTATGGATAATACCATTGTAATAGAAAATATAAAATATCTTGCAAGAACTAATAAACTATATGAAGTAAGAACTGTAATCGTCCCTGAGGTTCTAAATAACCATTATAATGTAGATATGACAAGTAAACTACTAGCTTCTTTAAATCCTGATATAAGATATAAAATCATAAAATATAGACCTTTAGGAGTACGTACAAATATAATAAAAAGCTTTATGCCTTCTGATGAAATGATAAAAACATTCAAAACTTTAGCAGAAAAAAATGGGTGTAATAATATCATTACTACTTAATTTTACACATATAAAGGCTGTCCATTTTATAGGACAGCCTTTATATTATTAATTTTAATCATTAAATTTCACTATATTCCAAATAACTATATTTTAAATTTTGATACAACTTCTAAAAGTTTATCTATATTTTCTTTTGAAATATCTGTTTCGTGAATTACATCATCAGCTTTTTCAGCAACAACTATAGATTTTTCTGCAATATTAGTTGTATTATTTACTCCTTCACTTGTAGCTTCTGCTATTTCATTAATTGCTTTCATAGCATTTTCAACAGAAACAGCTAACTCCTCCGCTGTAGAACTAAAATCATTCATTAAAGCACTAACAGCATCAGCATCTTTATTGTACTGTTCACCTGTATTAACCATTCCTTCATAGTCTTTTTTTACTTTAGTATCTATAAATTCTAAAATTTCTTCAGAACCACCAGAAAGATTTTCAACTGAAGATATTACAGTACTTGTAACTTTTTGTATTTCTGATACTGTTTCATTAGACTGTTCTGCCAATTTTCTTATCTCATCTGCAACTACTGAAAAACCTTTGCCTGCTTCACCTGCTCTTGCTGCCTCAATTGCTGCATTTAGTGCTAATAGATTAGTCTGAGAAGATATCTGTAGTATAGCCTCTGAAAGAACATTTATCTGTTCTACAGCTTTAGATTCTCCTATTGCTTTTTCTAATTTTATTTTTGTATTTTCATATATTTCATCAGCCTCATGTTTAGACTCTAATGCATTTAGCTTTAACTCAATTGCTCTATTATTTATTTCTTCAACATATTTTGAACCTTCTTGTCCTTTAATAGCAATAGAATTTACAGCTTGATTAATTTCTTCTGTCGTACTACTTATTTCCTGCGCTGAAGCTGCTGTTTCCTCCATGCTTGAAGACATTTGTTCTGTAGTATAACGTACATCTTCCACTTGTTCATTTAATTCTCCCATAGAATTTTTAATCATTTCTACAGTCTTAACAGTATTATTAGTATTGTTATTTACTTCTATCATAATTGTTCTAAGATTAGCTAAGAAATTATTTACTGCATCTGCAAGTTCACCAAATTCATCATTAGAAGAGAGTCTAATTTTCTGAGTCAAGTCTCCTCCTTTTTCTGCTAATGTTTCTAACTCTTTTTTCAAAACATTTATAGGTTTTAAAATACTTGTTCCAATAAATAAACCTGATAATATTGCTAATATACATGTTATTACAACGCTAATTAAAAGTATTTTTTTAGCATAATAATAAGCTCTGTCACCATCTTGACTTAATTTTTCACTTTTATTAGCATTAAAATCAACAAGTTTTAATGCCGCATCAGAAGCAGTATCAAAAGCTTCCTTTGATTTATTATTCATTATTTTCATTGCTTCTTGTGTTTTTAATTCTCTACTCAAAGATATCATACTTGTATTTAATTCTATGTATTTTTGCCACTCTTGCTTAACTGTATTAAATAAATTCCTATCTTCTTCAGAATTAATTATTTTTTCATATTCATTTAGATATTCTTGAATTTTTAAGTTCTTTTCTTTCATTTGAGATTCTTTTTTATCCATTTCATTTTTAGATGTAGAAATTATATGTTCATATTCTAAAATTCTAAAATCAGAAGTCATAGTGTTTATATCCTCTGAATACTGAATTTTAGGAATCCACGTTTCAGCTATAATAGTAGATTGATTATTTACCATTTTAAGTATTCTATTAGAATATAAACCAACCCCAATGATAATAGCAACTAATATAACAAAAGCAATACTTATTTTTTTCTTTATTGTTAATTTCATCATATTCCTCCTTTTATTTGTTTTATTCCTATGCTATTTATATCATATATAATAATTATTTTCAATTTTTTTCCTTCAAATTTAAAAATATAGCTTTAAAAGTGTAAAAACTAATTTAACTAAGTGATTATGCCACAACAAATAACTTGATTTTTAAAAATTATTGCTGTGGTCTTTTATATTTGAATTACAATATAGATAATTTATATTGACAATTATTATAAATATGTTATTGTAATTAATAATTATAAAAACATATAATAGATAGGAGCGAGTATACCAATGACAAGAGGACGAATTCACTCATTTGAAAGCATGGGATTAGTAGATGGTCCTGGAATACGGGTAGTAGTCTTTTTTCAAGGATGTCCACTAAGATGTGCTTATTGTCATAACCCTGATACATGGAACCTAAATGAAGGAACAGAAATAACAGCCAAAGACCTTTTGAATAAAATTCTAAGATTCAAGCCTTATTTTAAAGAATCCGGAGGTGTTACTTTTTCTGGTGGTGAAGTTTTACTTCAACCAGATTTTCTAATAGCAATTTTAAAGATGTGTAAAGAAAACGG
This sequence comes from Clostridium aestuarii, assembly GCF_026735135.1. Lineage (GTDB taxonomy): Bacteria > Bacillota > Clostridia > Clostridiales > Clostridiaceae > Clostridium_H > Clostridium_H aestuarii. Next base: position 451,781 of record NZ_JAPQER010000001.1, read on the forward strand.
AATCCATACTGTCATTGACACTTCTGGCTTTGGAATTGGAAAATATGATGAAATCTTAAAATATACAGATTTAGTTTTACTAGATATAAAACATGTGGATGATGTAGGATATAAGTATTTAACAGGTAAAGACAAACTCTATCTTGATCAATTCTTAAAGACTGTGGATAAATCCAATACCAAATTGTGGATAAGACACGTGGTTATTCCAGGAATTACTGATTCTGAAGAACATATATTCAAACTTGGTGATATAATAAAAAAAATCAAAAATGTTGAAAAAATTGAACTGCTCCCTTACCACACTCTTGGCATTAATAAATATGAAAATCTAGGTATAAACTATAGGCTCAAAGAAGTACCCCCTATGAATAAAGAACAAACTAAAAAATTAGAAAAATTACTTGAAAAATACATAACATAAGAATATTGCTTTGCAATATTCTTATGTTATGTATTTATTTTCAATGCATTAATTAAGTTTTTATTATTTAGTATCATATACTTAAATAGTGGGTATCCTATAATAGTCACCACTACAAACTCACCTAGTGCAACTTGAAGTGTAGTTAACCAAAACGGAAGTTCTAAAATAAAATGTAATTCTGCACCTACAAATATACAGTTTATTGTTGGCCAAAGTGATGCTGCAAATAATCTTTTTGATTTACTAATCATATAAACACTAATAAATGTAGCAAAGCTTCCTACCACTACATCTACTATTCCTAATGGACTAAAAAGATTAGCAATAGCACATCCAAGAACCAACCCTGGTATATATAATGGATCAATAAAAGCAAGAAGAACCATAACCTCTGATAACCTAAATTGAATAGCTCCATAACTTATAGGATTTAATCCTATCGTTAAAACAGCATATATAGCTGCAACTAATGCTATTTTTACTATATTTTGCGTTCTTTTGTTTGTATTCATTATTAACTCTCTCCTCCTACTCCAAAATCAGTATTATTCCATAAAACTTCTATACTTTGATTATTTTCTAAATATGAATATTCTTCTTTAAACCATTTTATTAGTTCAGGATCTCTCTTTAAGGAAGTTGTATTTTCTATATAAATGTTTATACACCCCTTCTCAAAGTATTTTAATAAATATTCTATATCATTCTTTATCATATCTTTTGTTTGACCCTTTATACCTACCATGAGACAAATAGAAGTAAAATATTTAGAAACTTCCTTTGGTTCTGAAAATAATACACCTTTATTTAAAACACTATTTCTAAAATAATCATCAAAAGTTTCTATTCCACACTTAAATATTATTGGTATCTTAAAGAACTCTCTTATTTCATCAAGCCTGTTTCTATACAACCAATGGCTTTCAAAAAAAAGTTTTTCAATTCCCTTTTCATCTACTATTTTTTTTATATCCTCTAATGTTTTACCTGGAAGTTCAAAGCAACTTCCAGAATTTATAACTTCTAAAACTTTATATTTTGCAGTAACTTGGCTTAATACTTTTTTATTTAGCTTAATCATTTTTTCTTCATCTAAATCATTATCTAATATATAATCACAAAACGTACATCTTCCCCATTTACACGGAAAAGCTTTCAATAAAACAATCTCCCTTTGATTCTTCCCTTTAACTTCACTATATCTTTCTATATCCATATTTTCTTCCCCCTTTAATGAAAGTACTGCACTATCACTCACCAAAATAAAAAATTCCAATAAAAAAAACTGCCCTCAAACCAAGGCAGTATTATTCCATAAGAAATACACTCTATCTAACTTAAATAATATATAATTAACCAAGTGAATTTTCATAGATTACTATACCTTAGTTTTATTTACAGACAGGAGGCTTTCGAACTGTCCATGTATTAATTTGTAAAATTTTTAAACTCGCTTATTAATTATATCACTAATATTTATTGTTTTAAAGAAAAAAGTTTTTAACATATAAAGATAAAGTAGCAAGTTGCAACCTTGCTACTTTATCTTTATATTATTTATTTTTAATAATAATTATAGTATCTAAGAGTAAGTCTTACTATTCTTCTACATATTCTTCTTGCTACTGGATATGGAACACCATATCTAACCATTCTTCTTATTACTCCAGGATTATATCTTTCTATCATTCTACATATTCTATAAACATCTCTCGAATCATATTCTTTATCATAGTATTTATCTTTATCATAATATTTATCTTTATCATATTTATCTTTATCATATTTATCTTTATCTTTATAGTATTTATCTTTATTCTTATAGTATTTGTCCTTATAATCATCATCTTTTTTTCTAAAAAGACATCTTTCCTTTTCTTTGTCTTCCTCTTCATCAATTATCAAATCATCTTCATCCACTAATTCATCTATTTCTTCTTCGTCTCTATAATCAGATTCTTCTTCCATATCCATGTCCATTTCATCTACCATATCTTCTGGCAATACTCTCGGCATATACATGGAATTCATCATTTGAAAAGGAAACATTGCATATTCTTCATCTATGTCCATATAATTAAACAACTTATACCTCCAAAATAATCTTACTACATTAGTATAATATTATTTTTATATGATTTTGGTACTAGTTTTATGAAAATTTGTTATCTTAATCTTTTTTCTATACATTTATGAATTTTATGCAGCTTCTTCTGGTAACTCTTTTAAATCTACATTTATAATTTGATTAGTTGCCAAATCTCTTTGCACAGATATTATCTTTGTATTAATTTTTTCACCTTCTATATTAATAATTAAATTACCGTGTTCACCTTTTCTTGCTATGTACTTTTGAAATTCATTTAAATTAATTTGAAATGCAACATTTCCTCTTTTCCCACCATAAAGTATTCCTGGCAACTTACCAATTTTCCTAACTTTTTTAGCCTTAACATTTATATCCCTTTTATTTGCTAATAATTCATTCATTTCCCCATCCCCTTCTTTTTTACTTTATTAACCTTATATTACAATAATAGTAAATTAACTTCATAAAGTCAAGAATTTTCTCACTTTTTAGAATTTTGTTTGTAATAAAAAATATATAATTAAATCTATTCACAGATTTGAATTTTTATAATTGAATTTTACATGCAGCTACGTAATTTGGTAATTATGCAATTTCATAAATTTTGATATGATTAAAGCAGCAAACTAGTAGTTTGCTGCTTTAATCATATCAAAATTATTAATCCATTCATTCATTTTGCTGTATATATTTTTAGCGTCATTGTAACCCATATTATAAAGTTTTTTTAATTTATCAGAATTCTTTTCTAATCTATCAACTTCTAACGCCTCACTAGGTCTTATTACAAATACATTATCTTCTCTTTCTAGTTGCTCTATATAATCTAAAGTTTCATTATATATTTTATAACGATTAAAAATCGTATCTACTAACTTCGGATATTGCCTATACGCTCTTTTTACAAACATTTTAAATTTATAAGGTTTTTTTCTATATTCTTTATTTCTAGTTAATATTACTACATTTTTTTTCATACCATCAGCTACAGCTTTTTTTATTGGAATAGAATCAGCTACCCCACCATCTAATAGCTTTTTACCTTCAGCTTCAACTATAGGTGCTAATAAAGGAATACTGCTGGAAGCTTTTATAACCTTTAATATGTCTTCGCATTCATTTTTATCAAAATATAAAGGTTTTCCTGTTTCACAATCAGTCGTACCAATTATAAACCTTTGCTTTGATTTCTTGAAAATTTCAAAATCAAAAGGATTCAATTTATATGGAATTTCATTAAATAAAAAATCCATACCAAAAATACTTTTTTCCATAATTAAATTTCTATAACTTAAATATTTAGGATTATTTATGTAATCTATATTTATGCTTTTATTTCGTCCTATTTGTCTTGAAATATAAGACGCTGCATTACAAGCTCCAGCAGATACACCTATAACATAAGGAAACCATATATCATTTTCCATAAAAAAATCTAATGCACCTGCAGTATAAAGTCCCCTCATTCCTCCACCTTCTAATACCAATCCTGTATTATTCATATCCATTGCCTCCATTGTTCTCATATATTCTTATATTATCATTTTCTATATGTCCGCATTCAGCGTCTCCATCATCTACATTAACAGCTACTTGAAATATTTTATTCTCTTCTAAAATATATGTGTAAAACACATTAGGCTCATCTATAAATCTCACTTCAACAAAATCTTCATAGTTTCTACGCCCTCTTATAATATCGATATTAAGTATATCACTTTTTTTATATCCATTTTGATAAATTAAGTGGTTCTTTACATTTTGTTTAAAAATTAGTGATTTAATATCACTTTGATCAGTAGCTGTAAAAATTACTATACTTACAAGTATATAGGGTATAACTAACCATAGAGCTTTGTTAAAACATAAAGTTTTTTGTTTTTTATAATTAATTACCAAAATAGCTTCACTAACTATGAAACTAGGTATTATCCAATATATATGATGTATTCTTTTAATACTAAAAATATTTATCATATATATACATATAAACAGTATAAAAGGTAATATAAGCAATATTGTATTAAAATTTAATGTATTCTTTTTAATAGTACATTTAATAAAAGTTAGTACTATTATAGCCATAATTATCATTACAGCTACTATCAACCAATCTTTTTTTAATTTTTCATTGTCATGCACCCACAGAAGAATTGCTCCAAAACAAATTATAAATAATATATATATATCTTTACTTTTAAAAAAATTTTTATTCTTCATAGAGCTTCCTCCTTTTAACGACTGTAAATCTTATACCAATTTTACCATATATTGTTAATTTAGTCTTCATATTCTATAAATAAAATGAAAAATCAGCAATCTTCATACTGATTGCTGATTTTTTTATAAAGTACACATTATTATATCAATATTTTAATATTCATTTGTTGTAATTTATATATATTTTTCTTATAATTTATATATAAATACTAATTGAAGAAAATAGCATAATTAAAAACTTGATATAACTATGATATTTTAAAATTATGTACTTTATCAGTTTTTTAATTATATTTTTTACATTAAAATGTTACAATATTAACAATTAATTTTAATTATTTTCTATGAATATTCTGAATTTTAAAACTTAATGACTGTTTCACTATTTTTAAATGTGAAAAACACACTTTTTTTGTTAATGTTTTATCAAATTCGTAATAAGGGGGTATTTTTTTAATGTGTACTAACAAGTTATCAACAGAAAAATTTAAAGAACTAGAAACATTTATTGAAAATCTTGAAGAAAAAGAAGGTGCTTTAATAGAAGTATTACATAAAGCACAAGGATTATTTGGTTATCTTCCGCCCAAAGTTCAACAATTCGTAGCTGATAAATTAAATATTCCTGTTTCCAAGGTTTGTGGAGTTGTAAGCTTTTATTCTTACTTTACAACAAAGCCTAAAGGTAAATATGTAATAAGTATTTGTATGGGAACAGCCTGTTTTGTAAAGGGTTCTGGTGATGTACTAAAAGAATTTGAAAGAACATTAAGTGTAAAAGCTGGTGAAACTACTCCAGATTCAAAATTTACTATTGACGTTTTAAGGTGTGTAGGTGCCTGTGGTCTTGCTCCTGTCGTTACAATAAACAATAAGGTTTATGGTCATTTCACAACTGATATGGTATCTAAAGTATTAAATGAATATAAAGAATTGGAGGGATAATCCTTGAATAAAATTAATTCTATTGACGAACTTAAAATATTTCATAACAGATATAAACAATTATTGGACATGCGTAATATATCTCATGAGGAAGAAATGACCTTTGAAAATACAAGATGTAAACGAGACGTTTTAATCTGTGGTGGAACTGGATGTAAATCTGCTGAAAGCGATATGATTTTAAAGAACTTAAAAGATGAAGCTGAAAAATCTGGTCTTTCTAATGAAGTACATATAGCTATGACTGGCTGCTTTGGTTTTTGCGAAAAAGGACCCATTGTAAAAGTTTCTCCTGATAATGTTTTTTATGTTCATGTATCACCAGAAGATGCTGAAGAAATAGTTCAAAAACATTTACTAAAAGGTGAAGTTGTAGAAAGACTTTTATATGAAGAACCTACTCTTAAAGAAAAAGTAAAAAGACAAGATGAAATGTCATTCTATAAAAAGCAAGAAAGAATAGCACTTAGAAATTGTGGGCTTATAAATCCTGAAGATATAAAAGAATACATCGCAGAAAAGGGATATCTAGCATTAGGTAAAGTGTTAACTCAAATGACTCCTGATGAAGTTATAAAAGAAATTTCAAATTCAGGTCTTAGAGGACGCGGAGGCGGTGGATTCCCAACAGGTAAAAAATGGTCCTTTGCTAAAATGCATGAAGCTGATCAAAAATATATAATCTGTAATGCTGATGAAGGAGATCCTGGTGCTTTCATGGATCGTTCTATTTTAGAAGGAGATCCTCACAGTATTATTGAAGCTATGGCAATAGCTGGATATTCTATAGGTGCTTCTATAGGTTGTATCTATATAAGAGCTGAGTATCCTCTTGCGATTGAACGATTAAGACTAGCTATCAAAAATGCCCATGAATGTGGTCTTCTTGGAGATAAGATTTTAGGTACTAATTTTAGCTTTGATGTTAAAATCAAGTATGGTGCAGGAGCTTTTGTATGTGGAGAAGAAACTGCTTTAATTCATTCTATTGAAGGTTGTAGAGGCGAACCTACAAATAAACCTCCATTCCCAGCTGAAAGCGGATTATGGAATAAGCCTACTTGTGTAAATAATGTTGAAACTCTAGCTAACATACCTGCTATCATAAATAAAGGTGCACAATGGTATAGTTCAATTGGTACAGAAACTTCTAAAGGAACTAAGGTATTTGCCTTAGCAGGAAAAATAAATAATGTAGGACTTGTTGAAGTTCCAATGGGTACAACTCTTAGAGAAATCATATATGATATCGGTGGAGGCATTAAAAACGGACGTAAATTCAAAGCAGTACAAACAGGGGGGCCTTCTGGTGGATGTATAACTGCTGAATATCTAGATACTCCTATAGATTATGAATCACTTAACTCTATAGGCTCTATGATGGGCTCAGGTGGTATGATAGTTATGGACGAAGATAACTGTATGGTAGATATAGCCAAATTCTACCTTGAATTCACAGTTGAAGAATCCTGTGGAAAATGTACTCCTTGCCGTATAGGAACTAAGCGTTTACTTGAAATTCTTGAAAAAATAACTTCTGGTAAAGGAACTGCAGAAGATTTAGAAAATTTAAAAGAATTAAGTGAAACTATAAAAGATACCGCTCTTTGTGGACTTGGACAAACTGCACCAAATCCAGTACTAAGCACAATGAAATATTTTATGGACGAATTTGAAGCTCATATATATGAAAAACGTTGTCCTGCTGGAGTATGTAGTGATCTTCTTCATTACGAAATTACAAACACCTGTATTGGTTGTACTAAATGTGCAAGACAATGTCCTGTATCATGTATTAGCGGTAGTGTTAAAGAAAAACATACTATAGATCAAGAAAAATGTATTAAATGTGGTCAATGTTATAGTGCTTGCCCAGTTGGTGCAGTAGTAAAAAAATAATATATGAATTATATTCCAATGAAAGAGGTGTAAAATTTGAGTTTAATAACTTTAAATATAAACAATAGACAAGTTCAAGTAGAAGACGGCTCAACTATTTTAGAGGCAGCAAAAGTTCTTAACATTCACATTCCTACATTATGTCATTTAAAACTTCATGATGATAAAACAATAAATCACCCTGGTTCTTGTAGAGTCTGTGTAGTTGAAGTAGAGGGAAGACGCAATTTAGCTCCTGCATGTTCAACGCCTGTTACTCAAGGAATGTCAGTAAAAACAAATTCAATTAGAGCCATTAAAGCACGTAGAAATATTGTTCAGCTTCTACTTTCAGACCATCCTAAAGACTGTCTGCTATGCGAAAAAAGCACAAACTGTGATCTTCAAAAAATAGCTGCTGATTTAGGTATTCGTGAAATAAAATATAAAGGAGAAATATCTAGTTTTCCAAAAGATAATTCAAGCTATTCAATAATTAGAGATTTTGATAAATGTATTTTATGCAGACGTTGTGAAACAGTTTGTAATGAAATTCAAACTGTAGGTGTATTATCTGCTATGAATAGAGGATTTAAAACTACTGTTGCTCCTGCTTTTGATCTTCCAATGATGGAAACAAATTGTACATTTTGTGGTCAATGTGTAGCAGTCTGCCCTACTGGTGCTTTAACAGAAGTTAACTACGTACCACAAGTATGGAATGCAATAAACGATAAAGATAAAGTAGTTATTGTACAAACTGCACCTGCAATTCGTGCGGCTCTGGGAGAAGAATTTGGGTTTGAACCTGGTACCCCTGTAACAGGTAAAATGGTAGCTGCTCTTAGATCTCTTGGATTTGATAAAGTATTTGATACTGATTTTGCAGCAGATTTAACTATAATTGAAGAAGCTAGTGAATTCATTCATAGATTAAATAGTGGTGGAAGACTTCCAATGTTAACTAGCTGCTGTCCTGGATGGATAAATTTCATAGAAAGCAATTTCCCTGAGCTTCTAGATATTCCATCTACTTGTAAATCCCCTCAACAAATGTTTGGTATAATTGCTAAAACATATTTTGCACAAAAGTTAAATGTAAAACCTGAAAATATAGTAGTTGTTTCAATCATGCCTTGCCTTGCTAAAAAATATGAAGCTGCAAGACCTGAAATGAAAACAAATGGTGTACGTGATGTAGATATCGTTATAAGTACAAGAGAGCTTGGTAAAATGATTAAAGAAGCTGGTATTGACTTTATTTCACTAAAAGATGAAGATTTCGATGCACCGCTTGGAGAATCTACAGGTGCTGGAGTAATTTTTGGTACATCTGGTGGGGTTATGGAAGCAGCATTACGTACAGCTCACGAATGGATAACCAATAAATCTATTCCTGATTTAGAATTCAAGTCTATTCGTGGAATCGAAGGTGTAAAAGAAGCTTCTGTTAAAATAAATGATATGACCGTCAATGTAGCAATAGCAAATGGTCTTGGAAATGCTCGTAAATTACTAGAAGCTATAAAATCAGGTAAATCCAATTATCATATGATAGAAATCATGGCTTGCCCTGGTGGATGCATCGGCGGCGGTGGTCAACCTTATATCCATGGTAATATAGAAATACTAGAAAAAAGATCCGAAGCTTTATATAAAGAAGATAAAAACAAAGCCTTAAGAAAATCTCATGATAATCCTTATATTGATAAATTATATAAAGAATTTTTAGGCGAACCTTATGGTGAAAAAGCTCACGAACTTCTTCATACCTACTATACAAAAAAATAAAATAATACTATAAAAGAAAAGTGCCACGCACTTTTCTTTATTTATTAATTTAAAATTTATATATAGTAACTTCCTCTTGCTTTGGAGGTTTTCCGTTGTAATATTGAAGCTTATACCATTTCTGCATTTTAATTTTATCTCCTAAATATTTACCTTCTACTGGAGAAGTAGAATCAATTAGTATATTAGATGTAGTATTAAATAAGAATATTCCATCAGCACCTTTTTTATATACATCATAAGTTCTTAATAGATATTGATCTATATTCAAGTATTCTTTTTTATGAACATAAAGTCCCATTTTCATTAATATTTCTTCTTTTTTTGTTAAATCGTGTCCTTTAACATCAGCAACAATTCCAATATATAATTTTACCTTTGTACCTCTTACCATCTTTACATAAGGTGTTATATCAAAAAAATCTTCATTACTTATATTTGAAGGAATTAATCTATCTATATATCCTTTTTTAACCCAAGTTTTTATATCAAATCCATAAAAGAGAGGATTTTTATAGGGTATTCTTACTGTAATAGTCTTATTTTTAGGCATCTCATTTCTTAATTCATTCATAAACTGATTCATAATAGCAATTTTTTCTTTTTGTTCAGCTTCTTGTCCCATCACTGTAGGATATCTACAGAAATCAAGCGTTACCCCATCTACGTTTTTAAAAGAAGCTGCTTCTTTAAGTACATTTTTTATATAAGTTCTAAATTTGGGATACTTATAGCTTATTGCTTGACTTCCTTTTTGAAGACAATTTTTATATTCATCATACATCATTCCATTCAGAAATCCATATTTTTCAGGATTATAAAAAGCATTCATTCGCAGTGACGCATTAACCTTCATTCCAGCTTTTTCTCCTTCATCTGCTATAATCTCTAAAGGAGATTTTCCTGATTTTATAATATTCAAAATCTGTTTTCTTGCAATTCTATCTCCATCTCTAAACTGATAATCATATTTTTTATCATATTCAAAAGCTTCGCCTGCGTACCTGCTATTATAATTTAGCATACACGTAGTTCCTAGACACCAATTTATCTCTCCAACACCTTTTTCAGATAAAACTCCTACTGTTCTCATCTTTAAATCATTTCCATTTGGATAATTTCCTGAAAAGAAGTCTGAATACCCATCAAAATCATATATAATCCTATTACCTTTTTTCCCTTCATCTAGCTTATTATATTCCTTTATCTCCTTACGAGTTAATCCAATTAATTTTATATAAGCTATTCTTGCTTTTCCAAAATTACAAGGTACAATTTCAACACTGTCTTCCTTAAAATTACAAACGCTCATATTTTTTTCGCAAATAAATTGTTTGCCTTCTAAATTATCATAAGAATTATTTTTCTTTCTAAAAACATATGAATCTTTATTTTCCGTTCGTCTTATTATAAATGCAGTTGTTCCAGACGCATATCCAACACAAACTTTAAACCATCCATTAAGCTTTACAGGCAATTTCAATACTTGTGATTTATCAGTACTTTCAATTATAACTCCTTTATTTTTATCTCCTTCATATGCAGAAACATCCCAACTACCGTACATTGCATTCTTATTGTCATAATTAAGCATTTTATCTACTCTTCTAAATAAATAAATCTTTCCTGCTTTTGATGTTATAGTATCATTCGTTTGCAAATATACTAAGTCCTCTTTTGTATTATTTTTTATTTGAACTGCATACACACTACTAGGAAACATAAATATACACAAAATAATACCTATAATAAATCTCATTAACCATTTTTTCTGCATACTTCCCCTCCGTCTGTCCATATTATGTCTATAGTATATTTCTATATAAACCATATTATAAGCATAAAATCACATTTTTTATTTATAAAATTTTTCTTATTTATACACTTCTATCCATATCATTAAATCCATTTTTAAACCAATACTGAAAAGCTTTATAAACAGCCTTTTCTTCATGTTCTAATTTTGAATATAACTTTAACTTTTTATATCTTGTAACCATCATAGAAAGATAATTTACTGCATATTGTGTAATATTGTTTATAGAAACCGTTGGTTTAATCACTTCCTCTTTTTCTTTACATTTAATAAAATCTGATATTGTAAAAAATCTTCTACAATTAAATGGTCTTACTTCATATATAGAACATGAATTATCTTCTTTTAAAAAAATACATGGTATGTTTTTCTTGCTATATGCTTCAATGACTTGGTTTTTATTTTCTTCATTCAATACTTCTTTGTATGAAGGAACTTCTTCTATAGTTTCTTTTACTTTTATCATAAACCTATTTATTTCATCTTCATTAAAATTTTTAACAACATATTCTCTAACGAGTTCTGCTTCTACCCCTGTGCAATCCATATAAATATGACAACAATGACTGCAGCCTTTTTTGCAAGGTGCATACTTTAAAAACTGTTCCATCCCTTGTTCTTCCATCTTATAAAGTTTTTTTAAATACTCTTTTCCTTTACTTACACTTAATTCTTGATTAGCAATTTGTGATAATAAAAGCTGTGAAATCTCATCATATACTTTACTACTTTCCGTATAATCAAATATTATTTCTTCATTTTTATAGTTCTTTCCTAAAGTTCTATATTCATGTTTTTGGCTTTTACAGCAATCCTTAAACTTTAATCCGCTGTCACAAATACACTGGTGCTCGTTATTTATTTTAATTTTTTTTTCAATATTAGTCATTCTAGTTTTCATGTCCCCACTCCTACTCATTACTATTTAAAATATATTCACATTATTATATCATATCTTTTTTATATACTATGATTTGTATACCAATAACCAATAATTTAAGTTTTACTTATAAAAAAACTTTTTATAGCTATTAAAACCTATTACTTATCCCTCAGTCACCTAAATATTAATATCCAAATACTACCTCCATAATTACTAATATATTGTATATAATCTTATAATAAGCAAATACTAATTTTAGGGTGGTATTGATGCTTAATAATATAGAAGAAAAAATCAATTTTATTTTTAATAAAACAGGAATAAATTGTCCTATTAATATAAAAAAATTTTATATAGGAAAATCTCCTAAACTATTAGCTTGTATAATCTACATAGAAAACTTATCAGATAAAGATATAATTAACAGAGATATACTTACTCATTTAATGTTTAAAATAGATGAAGAAATAATTATTGATAAAACTACTGCAGAATATATTTGTAGAAAATATATTCCTATGTCCAGTACCATAGTGAAAGATGACCTTAATGCTGCTGTAGATGCTATTAAAGTAGGTAAAGCAGTTATTTTAATTGATGGACTTAAAGAATTTATAATTTCAGATACAGTAGGTGGAGAACATAGGAACATATCAGATTCACTCAATGAATCAGCAATAAGAGGTTCAAGAGAAGGATTTGTGGAAAATATTCAAACTAACATAAGTATACTTAGACGAAAAATAAAAGATAAAAATTTATCTATGGAAACCTATGAAATAGGAAGACGTTCTCAAACAGATTTAGTTATAATGTATATTGATGATATAGTTGATAAAGATATTTTATGTGAAGTACGAAGAAGACTTAAAGCTATAGACATTGATTCCATAAACGATACAGGAATGCTTGAGCAATATATAGAAGATCATCCTTATTCCCCTTTCCCACAGGTTTTTGGAACAGAAAGACCGGACATTGTAAAAGCAAATTTAATGGAAGGTAAAATAGCTATTTTATTAAATGGTACTCCTCATGTAATTACAGTACCAGCATTATTTATAGAATTTTTTCAAGCTGTTGAAGATTATCACGAAAGAACACTTGTTTCTTCTTTTTCTAGAATTTTAAGAACTTTAGCAACCTTTATAATAATTATTATAGCTCCTACATATTTAACACTAATATCCTACAATGTAGAATTAATACCCGTTAAATTTATAACTCCTATAATTGAATCACGAAAGGGTATAGCTTTATCACCTATTCTTGAAATATTATCAATGGAATTAGTTGTAGAATTTCTAAGAGAAGGTGGTCTCAGACTTCCTCCTAAAATAGCAGGAACTTTAAGCATAGTTGGTGGTATCATCATAGGAAATACAGCAGTAGAATCAAAAGTAGTAAGTCCTTCTACTTTACTTATAGTTGGAATAGGAGTAATTTCCACTTTTTTGATACCTAATTACGAAATGTCTCTCAGTATAAGATTTATCAGATTTCCTATGATTTTTTTAGCAAATGCTATGGGTTTTTTAGGTATAATTTCTGGGTTGTTTTTTCTATTAATTATCCTTTCATCTATGAAAAGCTTTGGAGTGTCTTATTTTTCAATAAACAGCAGCGATTTAAAGGATATTTTTATAAGAGCACCTTTATGGTATATGAACAAAACCCCTAAGTCAGTACCAAATAATAATCCTATACGTCAAACAAACTTTAGAAAAAAGTTATGGAGGAAAAATAATAAGAATGAATAATATGGATAAAAAATTTATCACATCCAATCAAGTAACTGCTCTATTGCTAGGCTCTACCGTTGGTCCTGGATTATTAAAATCACCTAACGTCCTTGTGGAACAGGTTGGACAGGATGCTTGGATTTCTTCAATAATAGGCTTGATTTATCCAGCATATATTCTTTTTATAAGCAACTACATAATAAAAAAGCATCCTGATGATACTCTATTGAAATTAAGTAGGAAATTTCTTGGAACTTCATTAGGAAATATTTTTAATATAATTTTTGCAAGTCAATGGATTATTTTTATGACATCAATAGCATCAGATTTAATCAAAATATCTAGAATTTACTTTGTATCTTTCTTAACCCCAACAAAGGTTCTTCTTATTGGTATCACTATAAGCTTTTACGCAGCTTATGAAGGATTAGAAACTTTAGCAAAGATATGTGAAGTAAATATGTATTTACTTATAATAATAATGCTTTTTTCAATAGCATCTTTAAAATATGGTAAGCTGTTAAATCTTCAACCTGTATTATCCTCAGATATAAAAGATATATTTAGTTCAAGTATACTATCTTCATATTACTATATAGGCTTTGAATTCTTGCTCATAATTTCTCCTTATGTTAAACATATTAACGAAATAAAAAAAGCAAGTTTAAAAGCTTTATTCATTGGTGGATTAATATGGGTATGGGTTGTTGTTATAACAATTTACTACTTAGGGATAGATGTAATACCTAAGACTTATTGGTCTTTCATACTAGTTTTTGAAAGCATTAATGTACCAATAATTAATAACTTTAGATATATATTTATGTTTATATGGACTTTTGTAATATTCAGAATTTTAGCTAATCACTGCTTTACTTCTTATTTCATTATAAACGATATTACAAATATAGATATTAAGAAAATACTATCTTTCTTATATCCAATAGTATGTATTCTCTCATTCCAATTTTTAAATATAAATTTTTATAAAAAAGTATTAGATATTATTTCTCCTATATTTGCAATCTTTAATACTATTTTCATTTCATTAATAGCCGTACTATCTACCTTTAATAAAAATCATATTACAGTTAATAAACTTAATAATTAACTATGAATAATTAATCATTGTAGATACTTTGCTACGCAAAATTTTAATTTTAGACTTTCTTCATAAACAGAGAATTATCATTCATTATTAATTCTTAACTGTTAATTATTCATTATATGAAGTTTTAAATTTTAAAATTTCATAATTTCAGGAGGAAAATTATGAATTATAAGAAATTTTTATACACTATATATTTTTGTTTAGGTACATATATTTTTTATTTAACAGGCAATACTCTTGTTCCTGCTGAAGACCTTATAATTCCTATTGCCATAGGTCATGATGTTATTCATAAAGACTCAGGTGATGTGGAATACAGTATTCCAGTTTCAGTATATAATTTTTCAGAAATAAAACCAACACCTATTATGATAAAAAAAGGAATAGGTGAAACCATTGGAAAAACAAGGGAAAATCGTCAACTTAGTTCTAACCTTGATTTTATTTTAGGTCTCGAAAAAACATTAATTTTTTCTGAAGAATATGCATCCAGTTTTGAATTCATTAATTCAATAGATATATTATTTAATAATCCAACATTAAATGACACAGCATTAAATGTAGTATGCCATGGACAATCTATAGATGTATTAAAATTAAATATTGAAGGATATACCAATTCTTCAGATTATATTGCTGAACTATTAACACATTGTGTTGAAGCTAACTTTTTTTCAGATAACTATAAATTGTTAGATATCTATGTAAGAGTAGGCGCAGAAGGCAGAACATTAGTTTTACCTTATTTACAAATAAAAGATAAAAAACCTACCATCACTGGATTAGCAATATTTAATAAAGATAAAATGGCTAAAGTAATAAATATTAATGAAGCAAGAATTTTAAATCTTTTAAAAGAAAATAAAGTTAAAGGCATACTCTCATTAAGTAAAAGTCCAAAAGAATACATCGATTTCTCTACAACAACTAAAAGGGAAGTCAGCTGTGAAAAGGTTAAGAATAAATATGTATTTTATATAGACATTTCCTTAGAAGGATCAATTATAGATAATAATTTGTATAAAAATATAGCTAATGATTATTCTATAACAAAAAAATTTGAAGAAGATATGAATAGCAAAGTAGAAAAAATGTGCTATCGCTTTATAGATAAAATGCAAAAGGAATATAAAATTGACTGTCTATCTCTTGGAAGTGTAGCTGCTGCAAAATATGGAAGACATACAGGTACTGATTGGAATAAAGCAGTATCCGAAGCAGATATAATAGTCAATGTAAAAACTAAAATAGATAAATTTGGAAGAGGAGATTACTAAAGACCAGCCTATTAGCTGGTCTTTAACTTAAATATTATTTTCTCTTACTATTTTGCATATATCTTTTAAGTTCTAATTAATTATAAGTTATAATTTTGCTTTGGTTACATGTTATTGATATAACTTTATCTTTTAACGTAGTTTTAATAACAACTTTATGCTTCCACAAATCAACAAGATATCTTAATGTCTCTTTTGCATAAGTGGCATCTAATTCTCTACCATCATAAACATGCTCTAGTGTTAATGTTTTATCTGTTTTTGATATATCTACTACTCTAATATATGGAATCATTCCCATACCGCAAGAATTACTCAAATTATTTCTTATTTCCTTCCATCCTTCTTCATCAGATACTTCTTCAATTACATAATATCCACCTTGCTTAGCATATTCAAATAAATTTAATTCATTACAAAGCTCTTTTGTCAGATACTTTCTTATAAATGAATTATCTCTTTCAAGCAATCTAACCTCAAATATTTTTTCTTCTCCATATTTTTTCACTAAATCCTCATATATTTTGAATCCTACATAATAAGGATTTATTCGACCAATCATAGGAGCTATTACATCATTATGTCTCTTAATGAATTCTATATGAAGTGAAGGCGGAAGATCCAGCTTTTTAAGAATATTATAATGCCAGTAGCTAGCCCATCCTTCATTCATTATCTTAGTTTCTATTTGAGGAATAAAATATTTTGTTTCCCCTCTCACTATTTCTAATATATTATTCTCCCATTCAGATAAATCTCCATATTTACTAATAACATAAAGCAAGTCGTCTTCTGGTTTTAGTGGTATTTTACTTACATCAGGTGGTTTAGGTTTTTCATACGGCTTTAAAATATCATAATTTGAATTTTGTTGTTTATAATTCTTTATTAACTGTTTCTTTAATTCTTCATCGGTTATCTTTTTTTCACCTATCGCCCGTGATGTCTGAAGCTTAATACTGTGAGCTGCATCTAATATTTTTTCTACATTTTCATATCCAATACTAGGATCATTTATATAGCTTCTTATAATATCTGCATGATTTTTAAACATTTCCACAGTGTATTCTGCATTTGTTCCTTCTCTAAATAACCTATTATTTTTAAAAAAATCATTATGACCATATACATGAGCTATAGTTAATATTTGTAAAAGCTCTGTATTATCCTTCATAAGATAAGCTATGCAAGGATCTGAATTAATAACCATCTCATATGGAAGTCCTGTTAAATTATATTTATATAATGTTCTAAGTTTTTCATATGCTTTTCCAAAACTCCAGTGAGGATATCTCGAAGGCATTCCTACGTATACTTCATAAGCTAGCATATCATTATAACTTATCATCTCAAATTCTTGAGGGTAATAATTAAGTCCTACATCTTTAACTACAGCTTCTATTTTTTTATTCCATTTTTCTAAATCTCTTAAAGTGTAATCCAAACTATCACCCCTCTTTCAAATCTTGAGTTAGTGTCTGTTTAAGTGCAGTCCATAAATCTTCTTTTTTCTTCATTGAAGTTGCAACAAAGTTCTTATGAGTTATACGTTCCATATATTTTTTCATTATAGTACTATGAGGCACTCCAGACATAATCTCTGTATACCCAAAAAGATTAGATACTTCACAAAGTTCTTTTGCACTTTCAACTGCTTTTTCATTATCTTCACTCCAGTTATCACCATCACTTACATGGAAGGCATAAATATTCCAAGCTGCTGGATTATATTTTTTTTCTATAATTTCCAGAGCCATATTATATCCACTAGAAATATATGTGCCTCCTGATTCTACTTTGTGGAAAAAATCATATTCATTAACAACCTTTCCTATAGTTGAATGTGCTATAAATTCAACTTCTACATTTACATATTTCATCTTTACAAATTGGTATAGCATAAAGAAAAAAGATCTTGCAAGATACTTCTTGTGCCTATCCATTGATCCTGATGTATCCATTATGAACATAATAACAGCATTACATTCTTTTTTTATTACTGGTTTAATTCTATAATATCTTAAATCGTCTTCTTTAAAAGGAAATCTTTCTATTTCTTCATTAGTGTTTTCTTCTCTAAATGCTCTTTTTATTCCCTGTTTTCTTTTTAACTTTTCAATAACAGTACGCTTTTTAGCAAGTCGAGGTCTAATTCCATTTTTTTGATATCCCTTTCTTTTAAAAGACTCTTCTGATAAAACCTCTGACATTTTCTTCTTATGAAGGTTAGGAAGATTTAAATCTTCAAATATATAACTCATTACCTCTTCAATAGTAACTTCCGTTTCATAAATATCTTCTCCTTCAGAATTTCCTGCTCCTTGATTACCTTTTCCTTGAGCTTCTCCTCTAGCTTTTCCTATTTTATCTCCTCTTTTTTCAGATCCATCTCCACTTCCAACCCCAGATGAATTTTCACCATATACAAACTGAAATTCCTTTAATCCCTTTATAGGAATTTTGATTTTCTTATCTTTACTCTTACCTACTATACTTTCTTCAGACAATATATCAACAAGATTCTTTTTTATTGAATCTTTCACAAGTTCTTTATGCCTTCTTTTATCTTCTACAGCTCTATCATGATGTATAGGATTGAACTCTCTAAATATTGCCATATTATCAATCCTTCCAAAGATTATTAGCCGCATACTTCAATATAACATCACAGCAGTGGTCACAATAACCATTAGCTTTCATTTCTTCTACCATAGAATTATATTTTTTACCCTGTTCCTTATCTCTAACTTTAGATTGAGTAATTACTCTTGATAATTCTTTTACAGATGAAGTTAATTTCTTTTCAATAGCCTCTTTTAAAGGTTCATATACATCGTAGGTTATTTTTCCACCATTTCTTATCAAATAGAACATATATGATGTAACATCTAATCTAAATCCCTTTGCAGAACTTTCACTTACTCCTATTTGCTCTTCAATTGAACGCATAAATTTTTCATCAGGTTCTAATTGTTCTCCTGTATATTCATCTTTTAACTTCGTCTTATTTACATATGCTTCTGCATTATCAAGATAATTATTAAATAAGCTCTCAGCCTGTTCTTTGAAACTATTTATAAATGCTCTTGTTACTTCTTTTTCTAAAATTTTGTTATATTCTTTTCTTATAGTATTCTGAACAAATGCTAGATACTTCTTTTTATCCTCATCATTAGTATCTAATTCTTTAGTAGATTTTATTAAGTTTTCCATTACACTCAAAGGGTTGATACAATCACATTCAGAATTTGAAAGTGCATTATCTATAGCCTTAATAATAAATCTAGTAGATATTCCTGTCATTCCTTCTGCAAGTCCCGCTTCCTCTTTAAGCTCCATCATGTCTATTTTTTTAGTAGTTCCTTTTTCAACTATTTCTTCTCCATTATATATCTTTAACTTTGTAAGTGAATCCACTTTAGTTGATGGAGTAAGTCGTGTTAATACAGCAAACATTGCTGCAACTTCAATAGTATGTGGAGCTATATGAGCCTTGAAATAACTCTTTTTTAAAATCTTTTTATATATTTTTATTTCTTCATTTAATTCAAGACAATATGGAACCTCTATTTTAACTATTCTATCTAGTATAGCTTCATTTGTATGATCTGATTTAAATTTATTCCACTCTGCTTCATTTGAATGTGCTACAATTACTCCATCAAAGTATATCATTGAATTTTTTCCTGGTGATGGTATAGATTTTTCCTGAGTAGCTGTAATTATAGTATGCAAATACTCAACATCATTTTTAAATACTTCTATAAATTCAACCATTCCCCTATTACCAACATTGAAAGCACCATTTAATGAAAGAATACGAGGATCATCTTCTGGATATAAATCCATTTTTGATATATCAACAGATCCAGTAAGTACAGATGTATCCTGATTATTTGGATCAACTGGCGGAACAACACCTATACCTTTTCTTGATCTTATTGAAAAATCTGATGTTACAACTGGAAATTTTTCATATTGTCCATTGTATTCATTTTTTAATCTATATCTACAAATAGGACATAAATCCCCTTCAATTTGCACTCCTAATGCTTCTTCAAAATTTTTTCTTAAATGCTTAGGCACCAAGTGTAGCGGATCTTCTCTCATAGGACAACCTTCTAATGAATACACATGTTCACTAGACTCTAAAGCTTTTTTTAATGCTTCTACAAGTGAAGATTTACCTGCACCAACAGGTCCAACTAAATATAATACCTGCCTTGCTTCTTCTCCCTGCATAGCTGCTGAATAAAAATAGCTAACTATTTTCATCAATACTTTATCTATTCCAAAAAAATCTTTCTCAAAAAAATTATATTTTTTTATTGTTTCATTGCCATATATTTTTCTTACTCTTCTATTTTCCTCTGGTTTTAAAACTTCAAATCCCTCTTTCATAATAATGTCATACATTCTTTTATGGGATAGATTAACTATATCTGGATTTTGCTTAACCAATTCAAGATAATCTAAAAATGTACCTTTAAATTTGTTTTTCTTTTTATTTTCTCTATCTGATTGTATAATCTTCTTAAAATCCACAAAACCCCTCCTTTAAACAATCTTTTATGCTAAAGCATAACCTTTATATTTATATAAGTTTGTTTCTAATTTATATGCACCTAATGTTAGATTTTATTCCTAAATTGCTCTAAATAATTTAACATTTTAACACTTTTGTGCATAGTATGTTAGTGAATACAGCATTTCTAAAAATAGATTTATCTATTTAAACACTGTATTACAATAGATTAAAAGGAGAGAGCCTATAGGATGGAAAATGAGAGAAAATTAAAAGCTGGGTTTGAAAAAGAAGATGTAAAAAATTGGGTTAGTTATGGTCCAGTAGTATCTGAAATACCTGTAGTATTAGCTGAATTTTATGTTGATATACCTGTTGTAACAGATATTAATCTTCCTACAGCTGCTGTTGAAATTAAAAGAATTACTAAAGATGTATGTTTAACTCAATGCCAATTAATAGGAACATCTACTATTTTATCTATATCAGGATTTGTTCGTAAAAATATAGAATACGTAGATGATGATTCATGCCTTCAAGATTTTACAGTAGATGTTGATTTTGATTATACAATGGATATAGCTAAATACCTTAAACACTATATTTGGTATTCTAGCAAATACCAAAATGAATTCCTATTTGGTGAAAATTGTTGCTGTAAAGATAAATTCTGCAAAGATTTCAAGAGAAAAGATTTAACAGACTGGGCACATTTAAATGAACCTGTTTTCTGTAAATTACTAAGATACTATATTACTGAAACTGATATTAATAGACAACAAGACGAAGAACCATTTACTACTCTTCATGAAAAAATGGTAGTGTCTTTAGCTTTAAAAGTACTTCAAAAGAGACAAATTTATATTCCTAGACCATATTATGGAGAAGGTAAAGAAGAAGTGCAAGGAGAAGAAAGATAAAAAAATATCTAATGATATTTAATATAAATATATAATATAACAGACTTAAAATCTTTTAAAGATTTTAAGTCTGTTATATTAAATAAATAAAGGAGTTTGAAATATGCCAAAACACCATAAACATACTTCAAAAGATATCTCTAAAAATAATACTTCTCATAAACATAAACATAAAAATAAAAATTATGAAGTTATTGAAGAAAATGAAAACTCTATATGTGCTAACTCACATGCTGTTAAAGAATTAAAAAAAGATTATTCAGCTAAGTTAAATAGCTCAAAATTACTTCAAGAATACTCTTCTAAACCTTTAGATTCTTCTAGTATATCAGGTCCTCTAATATGTATGCTTCCTGTAATATTATCCGAAATACAAATAAAAATAAGTATAGATGCAGTAATAGAACTTCCAGAACCTGCACTAGAAATAACTAAAATTGATAAAAAAGTACTTTTAAATGAATGTGATATTATATGTGAAACTAGTACACTATTTTTAAATGGATTTATAAGACAGAATATCCAATATGCTTCTGTAACCTCCACTAGACATAAAACTATTAATGGGAACATAAAATATTCAGTTATATATATACCTTTTGAAATAGCAACTAAAATAGATTTTAATACGCCTCCACAATTTAAAGATATTAGTGAAAAACCATTTTGTAAATTAGATTCCTCTAAAATAATGGAAACTGATATTAAAGAAACTCAAAAGCCTTTAAGAAAATTTTTTATGCCTGAATACACCTTTGAAAACTTACATGAAAAAATAGCAACATACTTAAATTTAAAAATACTTCAAAATCAAGATATATTAATCCCTGAAAGTGCTGAATCCTGTGAGAAATAAGATATTTAAATTTATAGGTCTTACATAATTAGTACATAATATATTAGTAAGACCTATATAAATTTTACATATATAGTCTAGTTCCAATTCTTCTATCATATTCTGACCACGTATTAGGTTCTGTAATTTGTTTAACCTGACTTATTTTATTGAGTACTGCATCTATATTGTCTGCAAAATTAACAATAAAAGCTTCCTCACTACTAGCAGCTTTAGGTGAACCATATTCTACCTTGCCATGATGCTGAACCATACATCCTTTTATTCTATATTTAAAATCTTCACTATATATATTGCCTCCAGCCCTAAAGGCTTCTTCTAGCATATTAGTTCCAATAACTATATGCCCTTCCATCTCTCCACGCATAGTTACAGCAAAAGGTCCATCTGTAAAATATTCCTCTATTTTTCCAATGTCATGAAGCTTAGCTGCAAGAATTGCTATCTCCTTATATCTGCAATCATATCTATAAGCCATAACTTTTGCCATGTACATGACATTCAAAGTGTGCTCAGCTAGTCCTCCTCTGTAATTATGATGCTGTTTAAGGCCTCCAATACCTTTTTTAAATTTTTCAAGAAAAACCTCATCTTTAAAAAAATACTTATCTAAAGTAATAACATCTTTACTTTTAAATTCTTCTTCTGATATTTGGTTTAATTCATTCATAATTTCTACCATTGGTCTATCAATTGTAGGAATAAAATCTTCCATATCAAACTTATCTTCTTTTTTAAACTCATCAACTAAAAAGTTTCTATCATTATTATTTTTTTTAACTAAAATAACATCTCCTACATTTAAAACATCATCTTTATCAGGTATAGAAGCTTTTATATCTCCTGTTTTATCTCCTATATAAGCAATTAACTTTCCGTCTTCTTTAGAAAGTTTTTTCATTACCATAAAGCTTGCTTCTAAAATCTTTTTTCCCTTTAAATCTTTTATATCATTTACAAATATATCCTTCATTTGTTTTTCCCTTTCTATAGCAAATATATATTTATTTTTTCACTAAACCTAATTTTTTATCCTTTATAAACTGGAAAAATTTCATAATTTCAAAATTACTTAGATTGATTCAGATTTGAAATTTTAGTATGTGATTTTATGGATTAAAAACTCAAAATACCCTTTCTTAATATAAGTATATTTATAAGTATTTTGAGTTACTCTAATAAATATATAAAGTAAATTTAAAACTGTTATAAATCATAAATGAAAAAGGGAGGTCTTCTCTATGATGGTAAAAATATATTCAACTACAGGATGTCCATGGTGTAAAAAAACTAGAGATTATTTTAAATCTAAAAATATAGATTTTGTAGAAGTTAATGTAGGTTCAAATGAAAATGGAAAAGAAGAAATCATACATCTTTCTGGACAATCAGGAACTCCAGTAATTAATATAGATGGAAATATTGTTGTTGGTTTTAATAAAAAAGCTATAGATAACATTATCTATGATTATGTTAGTATGATGTAATGTTGAACTGTTTCAATTAGGAGGATTTTCTATGGATAGATTAGTTGGAAAACCAGCACCTGACTTTAAACTAAATGCAGTTACTGGTGATGGAAATGATTTTATAGAAGTTAAACTTGAGGATTATAAAAACAAATGGCTAATAATGTTCTTTTATCCTCTTGATTTTACATTCGTATGTCCAACAGAAATAACTGGTTTTAGTAAACACTATGAAGAATTTAAAAAACTAGACTCTGAAATACTTGCTGTAAGTTGTGATAGCCATTATTCTCATCAAGCTTGGATAAAACTTAATCCACAAGAAGGTGGATTAGGTAAAATAGATTTTCCTATTGCTTCTGACTTAACAAAAGACTGTTCGGAAAAATATGGTGTATTAATACCTGAAGAAGGTATTTCACTTAGAGGGCTTTTTATAATAGATCCTGAAGGCATAATTAAATATTCAGTAATACATGATCTTAATATAGGAAGAAGTGTAGATGAAACTCTTCGTGTTGTTAAAGCCCTTCAAAGTGGAGGACTCTGTCCTATAGATTGGCAACAAGGTGACCCTACTCTTTAAAAATAAAATTATAAGTTAAAAACTCACTAACTTTTAATTAGTGAGTTTTTAACTTATAATTTAAATTTATTAACTTCTTCTATAGTTTTAGCTGACATTTCAGAAAGAATTTCAGCACTGTTTGCTACTTCTTCTGTAGAAGAATTCATTTCTTGAACTGATGCTGCTATTTCCTCAGATGAGGCAGAATTTTCTTCTGCAACTGCCGAAGCAGATTCAATCTTATTTATAATACCATTTTTATCATTATTAATTTTATTAACCTCACCATTTACATTGTTAATTAAAGGTAATATTTTTTCTATAGCATTTATTATGTCTCTAAAAGAAACTATTGAATCATCTATTACCTTAACTTGAATTGTAAGCTCATTGCTCACTTCATCTGTAGTAGTAATAACACCATTTGTTTCTTCTGAAATCACTGCTAATAATCTATTTATCTCTGTTGAAGAATTTTTACTCTGTTCAGCAAGTTTTCTAATTTCATCAGCAACTACAGCAAACCCTTTA
This sequence comes from Clostridium aestuarii, assembly GCF_026735135.1. Taxonomy (GTDB): domain Bacteria; phylum Bacillota; class Clostridia; order Clostridiales; family Clostridiaceae; genus Clostridium_H; species Clostridium_H aestuarii. Next base: position 476,829 of record NZ_JAPQER010000001.1, read on the forward strand.
CCTGCTTCACCTGCTCTTGCTGCTTCAATAGCTGCATTAAGTGCAAGCAAATTAGTTTGATCTGCTATACTATTTATAAGTGCTGTAATCTCATTAATCTGATTTACACTAGTACCAAGTTTAGATATTTTTACACTTACATCCTCAAAAGATTTATTTATATTGTCAACTGATTTTACTAAATCCCCTAGCTGTTCATTACTATTTTTAGCCATATAATTAACATTCTTAGCATTAGTATCTACTTCTTCAACGGATAAAACAATACTATCTATTGCATTTCCAAAAGCATTTAAACTACCAGACATATCAATTAGTTCACTAGCTTGTGATGTAGAACCTTGAGCTACCCCCTGTATAGCATTAGATACTTCTCCAGAAACTGAAGTCATTTGTTCTGAAATTGCTGATAACGATAATGCTTGTTCATTTACTTTATTTGTACTTTCCTTAACTTCCCCTAATATATGAGATATTGAGTCAATAGTTACTGTAATTTCTTTTTTCATGATTCCAAATTCATTTTTTTCTGTAGTATCAAATTTTGCTGTAAAATCTCCTGCAGCAATTATTTTTAATGTATTTATCATTTCTTTAATAGAAGCTTTTATAATATTGAGGATTACAAAAGATAACATAGAAACAATAACAATTAAAGCTATGGAGATTACTGTAAATATAAATTTACTATGTTTATACTTATCTTCTACTTCTTCATGAAGTATTTCTGCTGACTGCTTACTGTATTGAATCAAATTATTAATTTGCTTAGATATATTATTTCCATATTTTCCATATTGCTCTAAAGTTTGTTCTTCTAAAACTTCTCCATTAAGTTTTTTTTCTTTTACATTCTTATAGCCACTTATGTAAGTATCATAATTTTCTTTCATTTCATCAAGCATTTCAACTTTTTTAATATCACTAGTAGAACTTTTCAGCTCTTCTATTTGAGATGTAATTAATTTATCATTTTCTTCTATTATTTTAATATATTCTTCATTATAATCTCTGTCTATTACCTTTGTGAACCCATTTATTAAAACACCCATGTTTCCATTTATATCACCTAGTCTTTCAATGTCCATAAGATGTTCATTATAAATAATTTCAATATTGTTGTTTAATGTCTTCATATTAATAACACCTAATACTCCAGTTCCTAAAGTAACAACAATGGATATAATCCACAGCATTATAATACAATGAGTAATTTTTAAATTTTTAACTTTCTTTATCATTAGCACTCCTCCTACATTTATTTATAATTTATTTATAATTTATTCATAATTGTAATCTTATTATCGTAATCTACAATATAATCTTTCCATGTAATTTATGGAAATAGGCTTATGCCATTAGTTAATGACTAAACTAACACTTTCATAATTTACATATTAAAAAAATATAATGTACTTAAAGCACATCTGTTCATGAATTTCAATATTTAAAATTTCATGAATTAATTATTTAAAATTAACACTAAAAAATAGATTTTATATGGGGGAGATCAAAAATGAATTCTTTAAAAATGCGAAAATATAAAGATGAATTACCTCTAAACACAATTAATAAAATTAGAAATATACTAGGTGATTTGGGGATTTTAACATCAGAAACAAACTGGAAAAACTCAGCCAATGGCTTTTATTCTGTAAGTTTAACAGTTGAAAACACTAATATTCGTTCAAATGGTAAAGGTACTACACAAGAATACGCCCTTGCAAGTGCCTATGGAGAACTTATGGAGAGGTTACAAAACCAAGCTTTTTTTAGACTTTCTATGGATTTAAGTGAAGAAGATTTGAAATATAAAGGTTTTTACTATGCTCCTGATGAAAAACATTTATCCATTGATGAGTTTTTAAATAGCGAAGAAGATTGGATTAAAATACAAATGGAACAGCTAGAAGAAGACATTAATAAATATGAACTTTTAAAGAAATGGCTTTCTGTCTCATATGAAGATGTTCCTTCAGATTTTATAGCTTTACCTTACCTTAATTTGTCAAATAACAAAACATCTTATATACCTATAAAAATGATTTCAAAAATGTATATGTCTAACGGAATGTGTGCTGGAAATAGTATAGAAGAATCACTAGTACAAGGAATATCTGAAACTTTCGAAAGAGTTGTAAATAAAGCAATAGTACAAGAAAAAGTTGTACCTCCAACTGTTCCTCAAAGCTATATAGAAAATTTTCCTAGAGTAGCTGCAATGGTAAGACAAATAGAGTTACGAGGAAATTATAATGTAATAGTTAAGGATTGTTCATTAGGAAAAAAATATCCCGTAGTAGGTGTAATATTTATTAATAAAGATACTCAAACTTATTTTATTAAATTCGGATCTCATCCAGTATTTGAAATAGCCCTTGAACGAACATTAACTGAGCTTTTACAAGGTCAAGATATAAATAACATGCTGGGAGTAAAAGAATTTTCTTATAAAAATGAAATACTAGATGAAGCACAAAACTTGATAGGTATTCTTTCCAATGGTTCAGGATACTACCCTAGTGAATTCTTCAGCCAAAAATTCAGCTATGAATTCAAAGGCTTTGAAAACATTACTGCCACAACCAATAAAGAGATACTTGATTACTTGCTTAATTTATTAGACGAAATAGGATATAGTATTTTTATAAGGAATGTATCCTTCTTAGGCTTTCCTAGCTTTCATGTTATTATTCCAGGTTTCAGTGAAATTGAGAAAATAACAGATATAGATGCAATAGATAAATATTCTGACTATAATAAAATAAAGAAATATATAAGAAATTTATATAATATATCTGATGAAGAAGAAAAGACACTTATTAATTATATGAGTAATATTACCTATAGTACTGAAGCTTCTATTATGCAATTTTTAAATCTTCCAGTAAAAAATTCGTTCCCATGGTATTATTCAAATGTTGATTTATTCATTAGTGCTTTATATTATAAAAAAGATGATTTTGTAAATGCCCATAAATCCTTTACAAGATATTTAAAACATATTCAACCTAATTCTTATAATAAAAGTATATACACTTATTATAAATGCGTTAGAGATTATATTGGAACACGTATAGATAACCTTGATGAAAATAATACCATTCAAACTTTAAGCATTTTCTATCCACTAATGATGATAAAAGATGTAATGAATCAATTTAAAAATCCAAAAGAAATTTTTAATCATTTTGGTCAAATGAACTATTGGGACTGTACAAACTGTAATTTAAAAAATAACTGTTCATACGATTCATTAAGCAAAATATATAGAGAATTAAAGAATAAATATATTCTAAATAATATAAATCAAAAAAATATCAAAACATCATTACAAATCTAGCTTTTAAATGAAATGTGAGCCAAAATATTATTTTGACTCATATTTCAATGCTTATCAGCATTTTGTAATAATATGTTATGAAATATACATTAATTTCTTATTCTTTATCTTTTTTTTGTTTCATTTCTTTCGTATGCATTGGATGCATACACTGCATACTCGTCATTGAATCCATTGATTGCATTGATTGCATTGATTGCATTGATTGCATACTTGACATTGAATCCATTGTTTTCATTGATGACATTGGTGACATTGAATACATACTTGACATTGAGTTCATTGAGTTCATTGAGTTCATTGAGTTCATGCAACCCATACTACCCATACTACCCATACTAGACATTGCATCCATTGGTTTCATGCAATACATACTACTCATTGATTCCATTGAACACATAGAAGCCATTGAATTCATACTTGACATTGCATTCATTGATTTCATACAGTGCATACTATTCATAGGTTCCATTGAACATACATGCATATTGTTTTCACCTCATATACTTATTTACATACAATAATATTATATGGATCAAATTGTATGTTGTTACTATTTTATTTAATCTATATAAGTATATATATTAAATTTCTTTTATTATATTTTTCATAAGTTTAATAAATTTTTCTCTAGCCATTGCAGAAGTTTCCATTACTTCACTGTGATTTAATGGTTGTTCTAAAATACCAGCTGCCATATTAGTCATGCAAGATACACCTATTACTTTAACTCCACTGTGAGCAGCTACTATTACTTCTGGCACTGTAGACATTCCAACAGCATCTCCACCTAAAACACGTACCATTCTAATTTCTGCTGGTGTTTCATAAGTAGGACCAGTCATGAAACTATAAACGCCTTCTTGAATTTCTATATTTAAAGAATTTGCGATTTTTTTTACTTTTTCTCTTAACTCTACATCATATGAATTTGACATATCCGGGAAACGAGTACCAAAGTCCTCTAAATTCTTTCCTATTAACGGATTATTACCAGATAAATTCAAGTGATCTTTTATAAGCATTAAATCTCCTGGTTTATAATTTGTATTTACAGCTCCTGCCGCATTAGTTACTATTAATGTTTTTATGCCTAATAACTTCATTACACGAACTGGGAAAGTAACTTCTGTCATATGATATCCTTCATAATAATGAAAACGCCCTTGCATTGCAATGACTTTTTTTCCTTCTAGAGTTCCTATAACTAAGCGACCTTTATGTCCTTCTACTGTTGAAACTGGGAAATGTGGAATTTCGTTATAAGGATAATATTCTGCATCCTCTATTTGATCAGCAATAGCTCCTAATCCAGAACCTAAAATAAGAGCGATTTCAGGTTTGATTTTTGTTTTTTCTAAAATGTATTTTGCAGCTTCATTTATTTTAGTTTTAAAATCCATATCATTCTCTCCTTAAACTATTTTATTTTGTAATTTCCTCTAAAAAGCTTTCTCCATATCTAATAGGTTCTACTGATAAAATTTCAGCAGTTGTTTGCCCTATATCAGAAAAAGTTTTTCTTGTTCCTAAATTAACATCAGCTTTAAGTGTTTTACCATAAGCTAAGAAAGGAACATATTCTCTTGTATGATCTGTTCCTGGTCTGGTTGGATCACAGCCATGATCAGCATTAATAAATAACACATCACTTTCTTGCATAGCATCTAGAATTTCTGGAAGTCTTGCATCAAATTCTTCTAATCCTCTTCCATAATCCTTTACATTATTACGATGTCCCCATTTCATATCAAAATCAACAAGGTTAGTAAAAATAATTCCTTTTTTATTTTGTTTCATATAATTTAAAGTCTGGTCAACACCATCCATATTGTCTTTAGTGTGGATAGCTTCTGTTATTCCCTGACCACAAAAAATATCTTCTATTTTTCCTACTGCCATTACATTTAAGTTATTATTTTTTAAATTATCTAATACTGTATTATATGGTGGTGTAAGAGAAAAATCTCTTCTATTAGGAGTTCTAGTAAAGTTTCCTAGTTCTCCCACAAATGGTCTTGCAATAACACGTGCAACGGCATGCTCTCCTTGTAAAATATTACGAGCTATTTGACACATATTATATAATTCTTCAAGCGGAATGACTTCCTCATGTGCAGCAATTTGGAACACACTATCAGCAGAAGTATATACAATAGGCTTTCCTGTTTTGATATGTTCTTCTCCAAGTTCTTCTATAATTGCAGTACCAGAAGCTGGCTTGTTACCTATCATTTTTCTTTCTATTGCACTTTCAAATGCATCTACAACTTCTTTAGGAAATCCATTTGGATATGTAGGAAAAGGTTTTTCTGAATAAATTCCTCCCATCTCCCAATGTCCTGTAGTTGTATCTTTTCCATTTGACATTTCTGCTAAACGTGCATAACATCCTAATGGACTTTCTATCTTGTTAACACCTTGCATACCATCAATGTTTCCAAGACCTAGTTTCTCCATATTAGGAAGTTTTAATCCTCCTAAAGCCTTTGATATATTTCCAATTGTATTGCTTCCAACATCCCCATACTTTTCAGCATCAGGTAATTCTCCCATACCAACACTGTCTAATACAATCCAAATAACTCTATCAATCATTTTCACTACTCCTTCCTAATTTTATACTATAAGAATATTTATATGTTAATTTCACATAACATTTTGTATACAATCTACTAATCAACATACTTTTCATCATAATGGAACCGCTTACACTTTTTTTAAAATTTAAATTACGCATTTTAAGCGTAAAATATTATTGTTTTATATAATTCTCGGAGCCTTTTAAAACAAGTTTAGGTATTAAAGTAATCTTGTTTATCATTCTATTTTTTTTATTCTTTAAAGCATTGATAAGCATTTCCATACCAATTCTACCCATTTCTATAGTAGGTCCATCAATAAAACTAATATTCATTCCAACTATATTTAGTACATCTACTCTGTCAAATCCTATGATAGCTATATCCTCTGGTATACTAAGTTTTTCCTCATAAAGTGCTTTTATACATCCTAAAGTCATCATATTACTACATACAAAAATAGCAGTAGGTCTATCCTCCATTTTTAATATGTGTTTTGTAAAGTCATATCCACTTTCTTGTTTATAATCACCATAAAAAATATATTTTTCGTCTATAGGTATATGATTTCTTGCTAAAGCTTTTTTATATCCAATTAATCTGTCTTTTGCAGGTTTAGAATTCATACGTCCTGTAATTATAGCTATTTTTCTATGACCAGCCTTAATAAAAGCTTCTACGCCTTCATAAGCTCCTTTTATATTATCAACAAATACACCATTGAAAGTAGAATATTTAACATGTCCATCTACTAGAACAATTGGAATCCCTAAGTTTTCAAGAGTATTTAAATATTCACTATTAAATTCATCTTCAACAGAAGTAGGAGTTATTATAATCCCTTGAATTCTCTGCTCTTTAAGAAGTTGAAGCGCTTTTAATTCTTTTTCCATCCTCTCATCAGTATCACAAAGGATTATATTTAAATTATGTTTATCAGCTACCTCACTTATTCCTTTTATTATCTCTCCAAAGAATGGGTTATTTATATCTGGAACTATAACTCCTATAGTATTTGTTTTATTTGTAGATAAACTTCTTGCTATAGCACTAGGAGTGTAATTTAATTCCTTTATAATTTTTAAGATTTTTTCTCTTGTTTCCTGTTTTACATATCCTGAATTGTTCAAAACTCTAGATACTGTTGCTTGAGACACCCCTGCTTTTTTAGCAATATCGCTTATTGTAACTGCCATTCTAGCTCCTCCTCATATGTTTAAGAAACCGCTTTCATATTTAATATACACTATACAATTTTAAAATTCAATATCCCCTAATTAATTTCTTCATATTTTAATGTTATAAAACGGGAAATACCAGTTCCTATTTTTTTCCTGATGATAACTCTTAATAATACATCAGTTAATTTTTCAGAAATATATCCTAATAAAGAACCTATAATCATAGAAATGATTGTTACTTAGAGTTTCAGAGCTTTAGAGATGTTTTTTTAAACTGGAATAGCTCATATTAATATGGTATTACATAAATAATAACTTTATATTTTATAATTTTATATAATTAAAGACCAACTTAAAATTAATTGAGTTAGTCTTTAATTTATTAGTTAATAGTATAATATATTCCGCCACCAGGTCCTAGTGGAATATTGAATACTATAAAAATAACAAGCAGTATTGCCCAGCAAACAAAGAAAACTATAGAATATGGAAGCATATTAGAAATCATAGTTCCTAATCCCGCTTTTTTATCATACTTCTTTGCAAATGCTACTAGTATAGGAAAGTAAGGGAATAGTGGGCTTATACAGTTTGTTATAGAATCACCTATACGATAAGCAGCTTGAGTTAAAGCTGGATCATAGCCTAATATCAAAAACATAGGAACAAATATTGGAGCCATAATAGCCCATTTTGCAGATGCACTTCCTACAAAAAGATTAATAACACCTGCTAATATTATAAATCCAATGATCAATACAGGTCCTGTTGCCCCTATATTTTTTAAAAATTCAGCACCTTTAACTGACATTATAACACCCAAATTACTCCACTTAAAAAAAGCTAAGAATTGTGCTGCCATAAATGCAAGAACTATATACGGTCCCATATCACTCATTGATTTTCCCATCATTCCTATAGCATCTTTATCACTTTTTATGCTTCCTGTCATTTTACCATAAATATAACCAGGAATTAAAAATACTACAGTAAGTATAGGTACTATTCCCTGCATTAGAGGCGACTTATATGCTAACAATGAATAAGTTTTTGAATCTTTTAAAAATGCCTCTTTACCAATACTTAACCCAATTATCACAATTATAAGTATCACTAATGATAATCCAGCATATTTTAATGCCTTTACTTCTTGAGGACTTAGCTCTTTTCTTTCTTCTTGTTCTACAACTCCAGTATATTCTCCTAAACGAGGTGCAACGATTTTTTCAGTAACATATACTCCTGCTATAAGCAAAAATATAGTAGATACAATTATAAAATAATAGTTCATTGCAGGAGTACCACGGTAATTAGCATCCATCATTTGCGCTGCTGGTATTGTAAAACTAGCTGCTAAAACATCGCTCATATTTACTATAAAATTAGCAGCAAACCCTCCAGAAACTCCAGCAAAAGCAGCAAACATTCCTACTAAGGGATGCCTACCAATGCCTAAAAAGACTATAGCAGCTAATGGTGGTAACACAATAAAACCAGCATCTCCAGCTCCATTTGCCAATATTCCAGCCAAAATAATTATAGCCGTAATCATTCTTTTTGGAGCCTTTGCAATTGTATGTTCCATAGCCGCCTGCATCATTCCTGATTTTTCAGCAACACCTACACCAATCATTATAACTAACACTAAACCAAGTGGTGGAAATCCTTCAAAATTATTTACAAGGTTCATTAAAATCTTTTGTAGATTTGCTTTAGTTAATAAGCTAACTGCTGGTACAGTTTCTTTCGTTAATGGATGAACGACAGCTACTTTGGCAGATGCACAAATCCACGAAAGAATTAATACAATAATACATAAATAGAAAAATAATGTTACAGGATCAGCCATTTTATTTCCTATTATCTCTACTCTATTAAGAAATCTTTCAAATCTACTATTTTTAGGTTTCACTTGTGAAAATTGCTTTTCAGTTTTTGGTGCCCCAGACATATTATCCCCCCTAAAATCTTATTTATGTTCATTCAAGTAGTCTACTGCAACTTGAGCTAAAGCTTGAGAAGTAATTAATAAAACCTCATCCGACCAAGCAAACTTAGGATTATGATGCATTACTGGCCTATCTTCAGCAATACCTACAAGAAAAAATGAAGCTGGCACCTCTTGAGCGAAAAATGCAAAATCTTCCCCTCCCATGTTAGGTTGTAAAGCTTCTGAAACATTTTCTTTACCAACTATTTTTGATAAAGATTCAGCTGCAAAATCTGTTGTTTCATTATCATTAATCAATGCTGGAAAATGCTCTATATATTTATATTCATAGGAAGCTCCCTGCATTTCCGTAATTCCTTTTAAAATACTTTCCATCACCTCTGGAATCCACTTTCTCAACTTCTGATTAAACGTACGAATAGTGCCAGTAACCTCTACCTCATTAGGTATAACATTATGATTTTCGCCACCATGTATTGACCCAAAAGTGACAACTGCTGGTTCTAGTGGATTTATTCTACGACTTACAATAGTCTGCATACTATTAATAGCCTGTACAGCAATAGATATAGGATCTACAGATATATGCGGCATAGCGCCATGTCCACCTCTTCCAATTACTTTAAAAATAAATTTATCTGGTGATGCCATTAATGGTCCATGTTTAACTTCAATTTTTCCTTTATGTACTCCTCCCCATAAATGGCATCCAAAAGCTGCATCTACATGAGGATTTTCTAAAACTCCCTCATCTATCATTAGTTTTGCTCCACCATCATCTTCTTCTGCTGGTTGAAAAACAAGTTTAATATTTCCATGTAAACTATGTTTAATATCATTTAAAATCATAGCTGTACCTAAAAGTCCAGCAGTATGTCCATCATGTCCACAGGCATGCATTTTTCCAGGAATTTTAGATTTATATGGAATATCCACTTCTTCATTAATATTTAAAGCATCCATATCTGCACGTAGTAAAACAGTTTTGCCTGGGTATTTTCCCCTAATTAAACCCACTACACCAGTTTGACCTACATTTGAAGTTACTTGAATTTCAAGCTTATTTAGCTCATTTTCTATAGTTTTTGCAGTTTCAATTTCCTCAAATGCTGTTTCTGGATGCATGTGAAATTGATGTCTTAGCTTCACTACCCTATCATAATATTTTTCAGAAAGCTCTTTAATTTTATTAGTATACATTATTTTTCCACCCCTTTTATTTTGTATATTAAAAAATATAAAATATTTATTTTTTTGTGTTAAAAATTAATATTTTAATAATTTCATATATTCAGACATTAATAATTATGCATATTTTACCATAAAAATTAACTTAATTCAATATTTTCATATTATTAATTTATTTTGTATTTTAAACAAATATTTGAAAACTTTTATGAGGCAAATGCAAATTTTACAATTTAGATACAACTAAACTAAAACTTGAAACAAATAACTAGTATAATTTAAATAAACTCACTTAATATGTGATAGCTAAATTAAGTAAAAAAGATAACTAGTATAAGCTTTTGCTTAACCTAGTTATCTTTTTATAATACAATTTCTTTATTTTAAACATATACTAATAATTTATTTTTTCAATAAAGGTACATTTATTTTATAGTTTTTATAAATAGTTTTCTTGCCTTAAGATAAAATTTTCACTCCATTTTAAGTTTATAATCTCTTCTCCTCTAATACAGGTAAAGTTGATCCTCCTAACGGCATTATTAATACAGTAGCTTCTTTACCTTTTTCTTTAAATGCTTCATCTAAAGCATTCTGAACGTCTACAAATGGATTCATAAATATACTCTTTACAAACTCTTGCTCCATTTCACTTACTAAAAATATTTTAGCTTTTTGAAGAATCATTGCTATAGATGCTGCCTTATGTCCACCAAGCTGAAAATTCTTTTTTATTTTTTTAATCATATCTTCAGGCTTTTGAGCTTCCATCATCCACTCTTCAAAAACTTTCGAACCTAGTCCTTCCTTACATGAAGCGGCAACTATAATAATTCCATCTTCTTTAACTGCATGTTTTGCATTATCTAAAGCTTTTTGTGCTTGATATAGATTTAAATCCTTTGGATATCCTCCTGGTGTAGTTATTACTATATCTGCTTTTTCTTTAATTTTTATTTTATAAAAATCATCTAAAAACTTACATCCTTCTCTATGTGCATCTATATAATGTCCTGCTACTGCTTTTATTATTTGCTTTTTCTCATTTAAAACTACATTTAGCATAAAATCTATAGGAACAAATTTCTGTACCTCATCTATATCTACTCTTACTGGATTCGTTTTAAGATTACCCGTTTTAGCTTCTTCTTCAACCATTCTACTGTGATTAGCTTGTATTGCATTTTTTGTAGATACACCTGGCATTATAGCCTTTGCTCCACCACTATAACCTGCAAAATAATGATACTCAATATTCCCAAGACAAATACGTTTATCCGCTTTTGCTACTTCTGTAAATATTTCTACTGGTGTTCTATTCTTTGTATATCCCAAATTAACACAATCATTAGTATCACTATCTATACATCTTATATTATTATATATCTCTTCCCCTACTAAATATTTTTTTTCTTCTTCAGTATGAAATCTATGGCTTCCAAGTGCAAATACAATTGTTATATCTTCTGATGATACCCCTGAACCATAAAGTTCATTTATTATTATAGGGAGAACTATTTTACTAGGCATAGGTCTTGTAATATCACTTGTAATAATCACTATTTTTTCATCAGGTTTCACTATATCCTTTAATCTCTTTGAGTTAACTGGATTTTTTAAAGCTCTTTTAACTTCTTCCTGCCCCATTAAATCAATTTCTAATTTATTAGGTAAAATATTACCTAATAAATTTTTTTCATCAATTTCAAAATTCATTTTATTCTTTCCAAAACCAATACTACATTTCATATAATTTGCCCCTTTTTAATAAATTTTTATATTTTTAACAACTGAGAAAATTGCTAATTAAAAATTTGCATGTAGCTATGTAATTTTGAAATTACACAATTTTCTCACCTATCAATATATCTAGAAACCTAATATCAATCTTATTAATGCTTAATTGCTGTACCAAAAATAATTCTATTATTTTATGCTTTCTATTAATTCATATCTCATATTTTTTACTTTTATATTTTTTCCAAAAAATACTCCAAATATATTAATTGTATAGTCACATAGCCCCATTCTCTTTTGAAAATAATCGAACGATATCGTCGAAGATTGCACAGCACTAATTTTAATAATGGATTTAGTTTTATAAAACCCATTATAGGACATATAAACTAAAGTATCCGATATACCAATAGCTGTGTTTTTATACTGCATATAACCTAAAATTAAAACAAATATCAATAAAACTAATCCAACATAAGCATATTTAAATTTATAAATTAAAAATACAAATATAATACTTGAAAATATAATCTTTTTCAAAATAAATCTTACACAAGCACTAGTTGGAGATTTATAAATTTGTTCTGTAAAACAAAATTCCGGGAGTAATTCGCTAATTATTTCTTTTTGAAATTTCTCATTACAAATAGGATATAAAATCGCTTTTTCTCCTTTTTTATCTCCATATCCAATACTCTCTATTTCAATAGTACCCATATTTAATATCTGCATTAAAAAATTTTGTTTAATATGCACTCCTTTAATTTTTTTCTTGTCAAAAGAATAATTTTTTCGGTCTACAAAACCATAGCTAACATTTAGCTTGTTTTCTTCTAAAAAAGTCTTAAAATTATAATATTTAAAACAGTTATATATAATTGATAAACAAATACTGATTATAATAATCCCCATTATAAATATTATAATTCCCAAAATCTTATTATTAACTTCTTCTAATTTGATATCTTTAAAATAATGTAAAATATCAAATTTAATAAATTTTTTTATGTCATCTAAAAATTTATTAAAAATCCAGATAAGACCTAATCCCTTTAAAATAGCATTTGATATTAACGAATATATAATCAAACTTTTTAGATTAAGCTTGTACTCCTTTTCTTTATCTGTATTTATTTGTTCATTTTCTTTATCTATTAAAATGTTTTTTATTTCTGATGCTCTTTTGCTACTTACAGTAAGACAAATCTCACTTTCATCATTTTTAACATTACCTGTATCTATCTTTATTCTTGTTAACTTGAAAATTCTTTCAAATATTCCTTGAGACATATCTATTGTATTAATTTTACTTAAAGGCACTTCTCTCTTAGTTATATTAACTATACCATTTTGATAAAAAATAGATTTTTCATTAAAATAGTAAATAGTTTTATACCATTCTAAAAAACATATTAAAATATCAAAAATTATGTATACTACTAAAATTAACATAGCAATCTTATTGCCAAATCTCTTGTTGAGAAAATTGTATGCTAAAAAAATAAAAATTAACTCTTTAAATATTCCTTTGAAAAATTCATATACTGCTTCTAATCCATTATTTCTCTCTATGTTATTCAATTTTATCACTCATTTCTATCATATCTTTCAATTTCTCAGATATTTCTTCTGCTTCTTTATTAGTTAAAGCAGGAAGTGTATGCGAAGCACCTGCAGTATTAATTTCTATACTTGACATTCCAAATTTTCTATAAATAGGTCCTTGCTGTATATCTAAATGCTGTATTCTAGAAATAGGAATTATAGTCTTTTGTCTTATAATTACTCCATTAATCAGCTCTATTTTATCTTTACATATTTTATATCTCCATTCTTTATATTCTACTATTGGAAAAACGAAAGTATATATAGCTAAGTAACCAATTAGAACAATACTTAAAATATCAATACCATATTTGATCACTGAAATATCTCCATACTTGGGAACAAGAAATTTATACATACCTATAAAATATATAACTGAAAACATTGATAAAAAAATCATTCTACCTATAAACCATGATTTCACAGCATTTTTATTAATTTTATTATAATTCATAGTTCTTATCTCCATTCTATTAAATATATATATACTAAACATTATACATCAATCTATAAAATCATTTTCTTAATTCACACTTAAATTTCACCATATATATTGAATATATATATTCAATATATATGATTTTAAAATTTCTAATCTATAAAAAACCGCATTGGATAAGTCCAATGCGGTTTTACCTATATCTTATTTTATTTAAGTTTTTTCGCAACAACCTCTGCAGCTTTAATTAATGGATATCCTGCTGGTGAAGCCGTAAGCATCGGATGTGTACCGATTTGTGCTGTTAATAAATCAGCTATTGTCATTTTACCTTGAATAATAAATCCTATAACATTTATTAACTCTCCAGCACTCTTTCCTCCAACAATTTCTCCTCCTAATATTATGCCACTATCTTTTGAGGCAATTAATTTAACCATTTGTTTATGCGTATCTTCAATATGTCCTGGATGTCTATCAATCCCTGTAAAACACCCAGTAACTACTTCAAATCCTTCTTTTTTTGCTATAGCTTCAGTTAAACCTGCTGCTGCAAATCCAGTTTCATGAATAGCAGTTGAATATATACCAATTGTTCCAAGAAATGTTTTCACTGTTGAAAGTTTATATAGATTCATCCCTGCTACTCTTGCTTCTGTGCAAGCAGTAGATGCTAACATTATTCCACTTAGCTTTCCTGTAATAAAATCTCTTTTTTCAGAACAATCTCCTATTGCAAAAATATCTTTATCACGTGTTCTTCTATACTGATCAGCTATAATAAATCCCATATCATTAATTTCTAGACCTGCTTCTTGTGCAAGTTTTACATTTGGACGATATCCTATTGATAAAACCACTGCATCAGCTTCAATTTTTTCTCCATTTTCTAACAATACTCCTGATACTTTATCTTCTCCTAATATCTCTTTAACTCCAATACCTGTTAACAATTTAACTCCTCTAGATTTAATAAGTGCTTCTGCTTCAACTGCAACTTCTGCATCAAAAGCGAGTCCTAATATATGAGGCAATTTTTCAACTAAAACAACTTCCTTACCTAATTTATTTAATTCATCTGATAATTCAACCCCTATAAAGCCAGCTCCTATTGTAACAATCTTCTTACATCCTTCAAGCATTGACTGCATTTCATCAAGATAAACTTTATTTTTAGGAATTGTAAATACATTTTTCAGCTCTGTTCCTTTTAACCATTTTGGTACTGTAGGCGTTGAACCAGTTGCTATTATAAGCTTATCATATTGCAAATTATCACTATTTTTAATAGTACATACTTTATTTTCTTTATCAATTGAAGTTACTTCATCTACGATAATATTAACACCTAATTTTTTTAATCCTTCATCAGGAAGTATATTTTTATTAGTAGTACCTGTTGTGCCATATACATATGGAATACCACATGGAATCATTACTATTTCTTCCTTACGAATTACTGTAACATCCTTATCAGTATAGTTTGATTTTGCAGTTAATGCAGCTACTAAGCCTGCGGCACTTCCTCCAATAATTAATATATCAGTTTTTTTCATATTAATCCCTCCTAAAATCTTTCAATATTGTATAAATATTTAATTCTAAAATTTAACATCTTGTGAAAATTTATATATTGCTAAAAATCCATTTACACTTTTTAAATTAAATACTTAAAATAAGTATTTTCTATTAATGTTATCTTGATATTTGAATATTAGAATATTACGATACTGCATTTAAAAAAAATTATAATGGAATTTCATTTTCACTAAAAAACACCTTTATAACCTTCTTTACATCTTCGTTTACAATAGAATATATAACTTCTGAACCATTTCTTTGTCCTTCTATTATTTTTCTTGACTTTAAAATCGAAAGATGCTGAGATACAGTTGATTGAGGCATAACTAAACACCCCTGCATTTCTGAAACATTTAATTCTCTAATCATAAGTTTACATACTATACATAGTCTTGTAGGATGACTCAATGCCTTAATTATTTCCGCAACATTTTTAATTTTATCATTATATTCTTCATTATTCATTAATATCACCTTTTTCAAAAATGTCTTCTTATGTTATCTATTTTAATTTTAAAATATACTAGTAATTTTGTCAATCGATATGTATATATATTGCTATCTATACTTTAAATTTTTATAAAACATAAGAGATGTATCAATATTTTTATCTTAAAATTAAAAAATGTTTTTTTATAAAAAAACCGTACTGTTTTTACAGTACGGTTCTAATTTCATTGGTGGAGGCGAGGGGAGTCGAACCCCTGTCCGAAAGTAGTCTCACCACGGCATCTCCGAGCGCATTCAGTAATTTAACATTCCCTCCATGAGACTCCTACTGACAGGATTCTCACTTTAGTAGCTTCATAGATTCCGTTCCAACCTCAAAGCTTTGGATGGCTCGGTTCCCCACTAATTGGCGCCCTATCCCGAGTCGTGGGATTCTCAGGTAGGACGAACAGCTATATTAAGCTGCTAATGCAAAATTATCTTCTGCGTTTACATTAAGTTCCCAGTTTTTTAACGCGGGTCCAGGAAACCCTCGGCTCGCTTCCGCAACACAACTTACCCCCGTCGAAAGCCAAATACGCCCCCATATTATTTAGTTAAGAATTAACAGTTGCTAGTGTAATTAAAAACATCAAATCATATATTTACTTACTCAACAACTATAACCCTAGCTTAAACGCATTGAAGTTTGTACTTATACTTAACTTATAGGTAAATTAGCTTATTAATATATTTAGTTTTCAATAATTACTTGTAATGTATAAATTATTGTACTACACATTTATTATTTTGTCTAGAAGAACTATTTAGTAAATCTGCCTTTAATATCTCATATTATCTTTAATTCTTCTTTCTATATCACGTTTTGCAGATTTTTCTGCAATCGCTTGTCTTTTGTCATAGTCCTTTTTACCTTTGGCAACTCCAAGAGCTACTTTAACTCTTCCTTTTTTAAGATAAAGAGATAATGGAACTAATGTATATCCTTCTTGAGCTGTATATCCAATTAATTTTAATATTTCATTCTTGTGAAGCAAGAGCTTTCTCTGTCTTAAAGGATCTTTATTAAATATATTTCCCTGCTCATAAGGACTCACATGCATATTACATAAAAACACTTCTCCATTTTTAATTTGAGCATAGCTATCTTTTAAATTAGCTTTCCCAGCTCTTATGGATTTAACCTCTGTACCAACAAGCGCTACGCCTACCTCATAGACTTCTTCTACGAAATAATCATGTCTAGCTTTTCTATTTTGCGCAAGAGTATTATTACCTTTTTTATTTTTCACCATAACAAACACCTACTTTATAATACTCAATTCTAGTATTTTATTATACCTTATAAATTTCATTTAGTCAATTTTACCCAAAAATCCATATGTATTTTCCATCAATATTGAATGTAATATCAACTGTGAGAATTTTAAAATTTCTCACAGTTGATATATAAGTATAAAATTTAATTAAATTCATGCTCCATTTGCTCTTTATTTAATTCATCTATAATAGGATTTGAATGCACATCCTCTTTTTCTTCAGTAGATTTAACAATATCAAAATATATTTCATACGAACCCATATCTACTTTAGATACTTTTATTCTTATTTCATCTCCTAATCTATATATGTTTTTAGTTCTTTCTCCAATTAAGCATAAATGTTGTTCATCATATACATAGTAATCATCATCCATATTGCTTATGTGTACCAGTCCTTCTACCGTATTAGGTAACTCAACAAACATTCCAAAACTAGTAACTGATGATACTATTCCCGCATATTCTTCTCCTATTTTTTCACTCATATATTCAGCTTTCTTCAAATCATCTACTTCTCTTTCAGCCTCTTCCGCTGCTCTTTCCATTTCTGAAGACTGTTCTGCCGCGTAAGCTGTAGCTTTTTCAAGCTGTTTAACTCGATTACCATCTATAGTTCCATCTAATGACTCTTTAATTACTCTATGAATTATTAAATCTGGATATCTTCTTATTGGTGAAGTAAAATGACAATAATATTTTGCTGCAAGTCCAAAGTGTCCTACACATGCAGGCGAATATCTTGCTTGTTGCAATGAACGAAGAAGTAATGTGTTTACTACTGTTTCTTCTTTTTTACCTTTAACTTTCTCTACAATTTCCTGTAATGCCTTTGGATGCACTTGTTGCCCTGTCTTTACAAAATAACCTAGGTTATAAGCGAACTCCCTAAATCTTTGAAGTTTTTCTTCATCTGGATCTTCATGTATTCTATATACAAAAGGCAATTTAGTCCAATACATATGTTCTGCTACAGTTTCATTACATACAAGCATAAACTCTTCTATCATTCTATTTGCAATTGCTCTTTCATAAGGTTTAATTTCTACAGGTTTTCCACTTGGATTTAATATTATCTTACATTCTTCAAAATCAAAATCTATAGCTCCTCTTGAGGTTCTCTTTTTATGTAATATATTGCATAATTCTTCCATGAATTTAAATTCTTCATATAAATATTCATATTTTTCAATAAGTTCTTTATCATTATCTCTTAGTATTTTAGTAACATCACTATAAGTCATTCTCTCATTAGTTTTTATAATACTTTTAGTTATAGTATAATCTACCACTTTTCCATCTTTATTTATCTCCATAAAACAACTCATAGCAAGTCTATCCACTTTAGGATTTAAGCTACAAATTCCATTTGATAATTTTTGAGGAAGCATTGGGATAACTCTATCTATCAAATAAACAGATGTAGCTCTTTTTAAAGCTTCTTTATCTAACGGATTATTCTCTCTTACATAGTGAGATACATCAGCAATATGAACACCTAAATAATAATTTCCATTAGGAAGCCTATCTATAGATACAGCATCATCTAAATCCTTAGCATCAGCACCATCTATAGTAACCATTTTTATTTCTCTTAAATCTTCTCTCTTTTTACATTCTTCTTCCATAATGTGATCTGGTATTTTTTCTGCAAACATTTCAACTTTTGGTGGAAACTGCTCGGGAAGTTTGTGCTTCTTTATTATTGTTAAAATATCTATACCTTTTTCCCCTTTTTTACCCAATATCTCTATAACTTTTCCCTCAGGATTTCTTCTTTTGCCAGGCCATTCAACTATCTCAACTATTACTATATCTCCCTCTTTAGCTCCATTTTTATCTGTCTTTGATACAAAAATATCCTGAGTTATTTTTTTATCCTCTGAAATTACAAACCCAAAATTTTTACTTGCTTCGTATACACCTATTATAGTTTTATTAGCTCTTTCAAGTATGCGTATTATTTCTCCTTCGCATTTTTTACCATTTTTTTCTCCTCTAGTAATCTTAGCTACTACTCTATCCCCATGCATTGCACCATTCATAAATGAAGAATTTATAAATACATCTGCTATTTCTTCATCTGGAATAACAAACCCAAACCCTCTTTGATGAACTTGAAGCTTTCCAGTTATAAGTCCCATTTTTTCTGGTATTCCATAGTGATTTGTACGAGTTTTTATTATACTACCTTCGACTTCCATAGTAGCCAACATTTTTTTAAAATCCTTCATATCCCTTTTTGATATTCCAAAAACTCGTGCAAGTTCTTGTATATCCATAGGCTTATATGCTTGTTCTTTCATAAACTCTAAAATTATATTTTTTATATTCATTTTTTCCCCTCCAATTTTATAACCCAATTTATTTAAAATAAGTTTAATCAATCTATTTTATTTTTTGCTACTTTTATGTATAATATTCAATTTTTATTTAACTATTCTTACAAACATAATATTTATATCTAAATACTATATTAAAAGGAAGTACTAGTCAAACCTTTATACTATCTTTAAGTAAATATATTATAAATATTAATAATTTTCTAAAAATAAAAAAAGCTAAAAGTTGATATATGTTATAACCCTATTATTAATAACATATCAACTCTCAACTTTTTTCTCAAGCTCAGCACATGCGCACATCAAAATTATTCAATATATTATTTAACTACTTCAATAAATTAAGAAGTATTCCTCCATGATTAGCTATTACTGAAGCAAATACTAATGATACTATTGTCATAAGTTTAATTAATATATTCATAGCTGGTCCTGAAGTATCTTTAAATGGATCTCCAACTGTATCTCCTACTACTGCCGCCTTATGTGCATTACTACCTTTTCCTCCATTTTCTCCTGATTCTATATATTTTTTAGCATTATCCCAAGCACCACCTGCATTTGCCATAAATATAGCCATTAAAACTCCAGCTGCAACTGCACCACCTATCATACCGCCAAGTGCTTCAACTCCTAATAACATTCCCATTAATATTGGAGCAGTTATAGCTATTATTCCTGGAAGAATCATTTCCTTTAATGCTGCTGCTGTTGAAATATCCACACATTTTTTATAATCTGGTTTGCTTTTTCCTTCCATTATGCCAGGAATTGATTTGAATTGTCTTCTTACTTCCTCAATCATTTCATTAGCTGCCTTACCAACAGATTCCATTGTTAGCGCACCAAATAAGAATGGAAGCATAGCTCCTACTAATAATCCCACCAAAGTAACTGGATTTAATAAATCTATTTTGCTTAAATTAGTAGCTTTAGCATATGAAGCAAATAATGCTAATGCTGTAAGCGCCGCTGAACCTATAGCAAATCCTTTACCAATAGCAGCTGTAGTATTTCCAACTGAATCTAATTTATCCGTTATCTCTCTTACACTTGATGGAAGCTCTGACATTTCAGCAATTCCTCCAGCATTGTCAGCTATAGGTCCATATGCATCAACTGCAACAGTAATTCCTGTTGTTGATAACATTCCAACTGCTGCAAGAGATATACCATATAACCCCATAGATACATTATTTGCTCCACCCATTATATAAAACGCAACCAATACTCCTACTGCTATAAACAATATTGGAATCATCGTTGAATACATTCCAACTGCAAGTCCTGAAATAATAGTAGTTGCTGCTCCTGTTTCTGATTGATCAGCAATTTTTTTAACTGATTTATAATCATAAGAAGTATATATTTCTGTAATTTTACCTATTAACATTCCAACAATTAACCCTGCTATTATTGAACCAAAAACTCTGAAATTTCCAAAAATATTGTTGCTTAATATACCAGTTCCAATAACAACTACAGCTCCTGCAATATAAGTTCCAGTATTAAGAGTTTTTTGTGGATTATTATTTTTACTATTACTTGCAAATAAAATTCCAACAATTGAAGCAATAATACCTAGTGAAGCTAACATTAAAGGGAACATAACTTTTGTTGGGCTATCAGTAAATATAAATGCACCTAAAGTTAATGCTGAAATTATTGAACCTACATAAGATTCAAAAAGATCTGCACCCATACCAGCAACATCACCAACATTATCACCAACATTATCTGCTATAACAGCTGGATTTCTAGGATCATCTTCAGGTATTCCAGCTTCAACCTTTCCAACGAGATCTGCACCTACATCTGCTGCTTTAGTATATATTCCTCCTCCAACACGTGCAAATAATGCTATTGAGCTTGCTCCTAAGCCAAATCCTGATATAAAACTAACATTTTTATCAAAACCTAAATATAATATAGATAATCCAATTATACCTAATCCAACTACACACATGCCCATAACAGCTCCACCCGAAAAAGCTATTTTTAAAGCTTTTTTCTGTCCATGTCTTGCTGCCTCTGCTGTTCTAACATTAGCTTTTGTTGCTACTCTCATTCCGAAAAATCCAGCTAAAATAGAAAATATAGCTCCGCAAATAAAACAAATAGCTGTTTTGTAGTCTATCAGTACCCCTACCACTATAGTAACAATAATAATAAATATTAATAAATACTTGTATTCCCTAATTAAAAATGCCATTGCACCTTCATGAATATACGCTGCTATTTCTTTCATTCTATCATTTCCCGAGGACTCTTTACTAATCCCCTTACTTAAACCAAAGGCAAAAAACAATGCTATCACTCCACAAATTACAGGTAAATATAAACTCACTTTATCTCCTCCTTTTCATCATTTTTTTATAAATTTGATTTTATAATATTACTCACTTATATCTTTATTTATATGTTTCTGAAAATATTAATAATTTTTTATAAAAAACTCAAAAACATATAATATTTTAAATACACTTCATTATATTAATTGCTTCTAAATTTAAAAAATATACACTTTAATACTATATATTTTTATTATAACTAAACTTGTCTAAAAATTCAAAATATTTTAACTTTTTCAAACAAAAATAAAGCATATAAATCTCTATTAATCAAGATTCATATGCTTTATTATAAAAACCGTTTATATTATTCTCTTTTATATTAAAAATTAATTTTTATTTTACATAAATAATTTTTATACTCTTTATTATCAAAAGTTTAAATAATTATTTTATTAAAGTTATACCCATTGTTGCTAGTGTAAATAGTACAGCCAAAACAACAGTTGCTCTAGCTAAAACTGACTCATATGTTTTTGTTTTGTTTTTAGAAAAAAATGTTTCTGATCCACTAGATACTAAATTAAATCCATCTGTCTTTCCAGGTTGTTTTAAAACAGTAATTATTAACATAACTGAAGTTATTATTTGAACAGCTGCTAAAAATTTATACACTGCTGTATACCTCCTCATTTTTCACATATTTATATGAATATACTAACTCATGTTACCTCTAAATATTTTATCATACTGAATAGTAAAACACAACACTCTTCTTAAATTGAAAATCAACCCCAAATCAACCATAACAATATATTTAAAAAGACTAATGCCAATTACAGCATTAGTCTTTTATTAGAAATTTTGAAATAATTATTTATTAATATTATAGAAAGCTTTAATTCCTCTGTATTCTCCCATATCATGTAATTCTTCTTCAATTCTTAATAATTGATTATATTTAGCAACTCTTTCACTTCTTGATGGAGCACCAGTTTTTATTTGTCCTGCATTAACTGCTACAACTAAATCAGCTATTGTAGTATCTTCTGTTTCTCCTGATCTATGAGATACAACTGCAGTATATCCTGCTCTTTCAGCCATTTCTATAGCATTTAATGTTTCTGTTAATGTTCCTATTTGGTTAAGTTTTATAAGAATTGAGTTTGTAACTCCTTTTTCAATTCCCATTTGAAGTCTCTTAGTGTTAGTTACGAATAAATCGTCTCCTACTAATTGAATTTTGTTTCCTAACTTTTCAGTCATGATCTTCCATCCATCCCAATCTTCTTCAGCCATACCATCTTCAATTGAGATTATTGGATATTTTGCTACTAAATCAGCATAAAAATCAACCATTTCAGCTGGAGTTAGATTTCTTCCTTCTCCTTTTAATTCATATATATTAGTCTCTGTATTAAAGAATTCAGATGAAGCTGGATCTAAAGCTATAAATAAATCTTTTCCTGGTTCATATCCAGCTTCTTTAATTGCTTCAACTATAACTTCAATAGCTTCTTCATTGCTCTTTAAGTCTGGAGCAAATCCGCCTTCATCACCTACTCCAGTAGATAATCCTTTTCCTTTTAATATTCCTTTTAATGTATGGAATACTTCTGAACACATTCTTAAAGCCTGTGCAAAACTTTCAGCACCTACTGGCATTATCATGAACTCTTGAAGATCCACATTATTATCAGCATGTGATCCACCATTTAATATATTCATCATAGGTACTGGTAAAACTTTTCCATTCACTCCACCTATGTACTGATATAAAGATAATCCTAAATATTCAGCAGCTGCTCTAGCACATGCAAGAGAAACTCCTAGCATAGCATTAGCACCTAATTTCCCTTTATTTTCAGTGCCGTCAATAGCTATCATAGTTTTATCTATAGCTATTTGATCAAGTACATTCATTCCTACTAATTCTTCAGCTATAATAGTATTTACATTTTCTACAGCTTTTAAAACACCTTTTCCTTTATATACATCTTTGTCTTCATCTCTTAATTCTACTGCTTCAAAAATACCAGTTGATGCTCCTGATGGAACTGCTGCTCTTCCAACTGTACCATCTTCTAATTCAACTTCAACTTCTACAGTAGGGTTAGCTCTTGAATCTAGTATTTGTCTTGCATAAACGTCTATTATTTCTACAAATTGTTTCATTATATATCTCCTCCTGATTTTTAAAGGTAATTTATTTATGTATACAGCAATATTCTTAATAAATAAATTTATTAGCTTCATCTATTTACAGATTCCACAATTTAGTTTTTTATTTAAAATTCATTTGCTGTTTTACATTCTTATTAATAAATTCGTTTCTTACATTATTAATTTTAAATTTTTATCTATCAACTGGTAAACTTATAAATTTAAACCCTGTCTTTAATAAGGCTCTTTCCAGTCATTTCACTTGGAATTTCTTCTTCCATTACACTAAGCATTGTTGGTGCAATATCTGCAAGTATTCCATTTTCTCTTAATTCTTTTATTTTTGCTTTATTAGACACATAAATAAATGGTACTAAATTAGTTGTATGTGCTGTCATAGGCTTTCCTGTAGAATAATCTATCATCTGCTCTGAGTTGCCATGATCTGCTGTCATAAATACAGTACCATCTTTCTCTAATATTTTATCCACAACCTTGCCTAAACATTCATCAACTGTTTCAACAGCTTTTACAGCAGCTTCTATACTTCCTGTATGTCCTACCATATCAGGGTTAGCATAATTCAATATGATTACATCATATTCATCACTGTTTATTCTTTTTATAAGCTCATCAGTTACCTCATAAGCACTCATTTCAGGTTTTAAATCATATGTTGCAACTTTTGGTGAATTAATTAAAACTCTTTCCTCATTCTCATTTGGTTCTTCTACTCCGCCATTAAAAAAGAAAGTAACATGAGCATATTTTTCAGTTTCTGCAATTCTTAATTGCTTTTTACCTAATCTACTTATATATTCACCTAAAGTATTATTATATGATTCTGGTTTAAATGCAACTTTAACATTTTCAATAGTTTTATCATATTGTGTCATAGTAACATAAGTTAAATCTAAGTTTTCTCTGTTAAATCCAGCAAACAATTTATCATTTAGAGCTCTAGTTAATTCTCTAGCTCTATCTGGTCTGAAATTAAAGAATATAACTGAATCTCCATTTTTAATAATATCAACAGGCTTTTCATTCTTGCATATAACTGTTGGAAGAACAAATTCATCTGTCTTATTGTCATGATAAGATTTTTCTATAGCTTCTTTAGCACTTGATGCATATTCACCATTTCCTAAAACAAGAGCATTATACGCAAGCTGTACTCTTTCCCATCTATTATCTCTATCCATAGCATAATATCTTCCACAAACAGTTGCTATAGTACCTACTCCTATTTTTTTCATATAATCTTCTATTTCATCTACATACTTCAAAGCTGATTCTGGTGAAGTATCTCTTCCATCTAGGAAAGCATGTACATATACTTTTTCTATATCATTTTGCTTAACAAGTTTTAACAGTCCTTTTAAATGTTCAATATGAGAGTGTACTCCTCCATCTGATAATAAACCCAACAAATGAAGAGAAGAATTATTTTTCTTTGCATTATTTACTGCTTTTATTAAAGCTTCATTTTTAAAGAAATCTCCATCTTCAATAGATTTTGTTATCCTAGTAAGTGCTTGATATATTACTCTTCCAGCACCTATATTCAAGTGTCCAACTTCTGAATTTCCCATTTGTCCTTTTGGTAATCCTACTGATAATCCACTTGCTCCTAATTTTGTATGTGGGTATTCATTCCATAATCTATGATAATTCGGTTTATTAGCTATTCTTACAGCATTTCCTTCTTCACCCTCTGATATTCCAAATCCATCTAAGATCATTAACATCATTGGTTTTTTAGCCATTTTGCTCACCTCCGCAAATCAATTAATAACTGATAATTATTTATCGTAGTTTATTATTGCAGCAAAATCTAGTGCTTTTAATGAAGCTCCGCCTATTAATCCTCCATCAATATCAGGTTGTGCCATTTGTTCTTTTATTGTAGCTGGTTTAACTGAACCACCATATTGAATTCTCATTTTTTGTGCAGTATCTTCTCCGAACATTCCTGCAACAACACTTCTTACATAAGCTATAGTTTCATTAGCTTGCTCTGATGTAGCAGTTTTTCCAGTTCCAATAGCCCAAATTGGTTCATAAGCTATAACAGTTTTTTCAACTTGTTCCTTTGTTAATCCTGTAAGATCAAGTTTAACTTGTTTTCCTAATACTTCTTCTGTTATATTTCCTTCTCTTTCTTCAAGAGTTTCTCCAATACAAAGTATTGGTAATAAATTATGTTCAAAAGCTTTCTTCATTTTTTTATTTAACGCTTCATCTGTTTCAGCAAAATATGTTCTTCTTTCACTATGTCCTAATATAACATATTGTACACCCATTTCTTCTAACATAGCTGGTGCTGTTTCTCCAGTAAATGCTCCATTTTCTTCAAAGTGCATATTTTGAGCTCCAACTTTTACATTTGTTCCTTCAGCAGCTTTTACTACTGCATCTAAGCAAATTGTTGAAGGACAAACCACTACTTCACAATTTGCATCTTTTACTAATGGTTTTAATTCTTCTACTAATTTTATTGCTTCTGAAACAGTTTTGTTCATCTTCCAGTTTCCTGCTATTATTGCTCTTCTCATCATTAAACACCTCATTTTTTTTAATTGATAGTTGAAAATTGAATGTTGAGAGTGCGGAATGTTTTCATTCATTCAAAACCAGCTTTTAATTTGAAACATATTATAAATATAATTCATATTACTCAAAACTATCAATATCCAACTTTCTATTTAATTTTTTTATTGCTGTCTTTATTCTTAATTAAAATAACAATTTATTATTTTTAAACGTCAGATTTAACCTGCTAACACCATCATTATAAAAAATTTCCCACATGAATTTTTTACTTCCGTTTTTCACTTTGGCCCTTCAAATCTGAACTGTAATAAATAGTCGATATAGACTATTTATTACTAAGTGCTGCTATCCCTGGAAGTTCTTTTCCTTCCAAAAACTCAAGTGAAGCTCCTCCACCTGTTGAAATATGAGTCATCTTATCTCCAAATCCTAGGTTGTTTACAGCTGATGCACTATCTCCACCACCAATTATTGTAGTTGCATCTGCTTCTGCTAATGCTTCTGCAACTGCTATAGTTCCTTTTGCAAAATTTGCAAATTCAAATACACCCATTGGACCATTCCACACAACTGTTTTAGCTTCTTTAACTGCACTTGCAAATAATTCAGCACTCTTTGGTCCTATATCTAATCCTTGTTGATCAGCTGGTATATCTCTGCCTTCCGAAATTCTTGGTTCTGCATCTTCAGCAAATCTATCAGTATAAGTAATATCTACTGGAAGTAACAATTGTACTCCTTTTTCTTCTGCTTTTTTCATCATTTCTTTTGTATATTCAATTTTATCTTTTTCTAAAAGAGAGTTTCCTATTTCATGTCCTAATGCTTTTAAAAATGTGTACGCCATTCCGCCACCAATTATTAAAGTATCAACTTTTTCTAGTAAATTATTTATAACTCCTAATTTATCTGAAACTTTAGCACCACCAAGAATTGCAACAAATGGTCTTTTAGGATTTTCAACAGCATTACCTAAAAATTTTAATTCCTTTTGAATTAAATATCCACAAGCCGCTTCTTCAACGAACTCTGTTACTCCAACAGTTGAGCAATGAGCTCTATGAGCTGTTCCAAAAGCATCATTTACAAACACATCAGCAAGTGATGCTAATTCCTTTGAAAATTTTTCTTCATTTTTAGTTTCTTCTTTTCTATATCTTGTATTTTGAAGTAAAACAACCTCTCCAGCCTTCATATTAGCTACAGCATTTTTAGCATTTTCTCCAACTACATTATCATCTGCAGCAAATACCACTTCTTTTCCTAACATTTCTGAAAGTCTTTTAGCAACTGGTGCTAAAGATAATTCTGGTTTTGCTTCTCCTTTTGGTTTTCCAAGATGTGAACAAAGTATAACTTTTGCATCGTTTTCTATAAGGTGTTTTATTGTTGGCATAGCTCCTACTAATCTATTCTCATCAGTAATCACTCCGTCTTTTAGTGGAACATTAAAGTCACATCTTACTAATACTCTTTTGCCTTTAACTGTAATATCTTCTACTGTTTTTTTGTTCAGCTTCATGATAATATCTCCCCTCTTTTTTATAGAAAAATGTATTCTATTTTTATTAAATACTAAGTTATTTAATCTTCACTTTATTATTATGTACTTTTTTATGTATTTTTATATATTATTATTGTTCATTTCAGGACTTTATTAGTCCCACTTTCAACATTTTTGTCCCACTTCCATTATAATGTAAAGTGGTAGATTTTAAAATAGTATTTAAAAATTTTTTTTAGATATTGACTATAAATTATATTTTTAGTACCATAATAACAAATATTAACATAAAAGTAAAATAGAGTACAGATACATAAATCCATACTCTATTTTACCTTGTTTTACATTATTTTATAATATTTTTAATAAAATAGTTTTAAAACATATCTCATATAAAAAAATTTTATTTTATCTTTCTCCTTTAATATACGGGTCACCATCTGCTTTTGGTGGAGTTGTTTTTCCTACAAATCCTGCAAGAGCTAACATTGTTAATATGTATGGAATACTTGCATAGAATTCGTTTGGAAGTCTTATTGCAAAACTTTGAGCAGTTATTTGGAATGCTGTACCAAATGCAAATAACATACAAGCCCACATAGTTCCAAATGGTTTCCAATTTCCAAATATCATTGCAGCAAGTGCTATAAATCCACGTCCAGCCACCATTCCTTCTTTGTATATAGGAGTGATGCCAATGGATAACGCTGCACCACCAAGACCTGCTAACATACCTGATATGATAACACATAAATATCTCATCTTATAAACGTTTATTCCAAGAGTATCAGCTGCACTAGGATGCTCCCCCACAGCCCTCATTCTAAGTCCAAATGGTGTTTTAAATAAAACGAAGTTAGACACAAAAACTAATATTATAGCTAATATAACAAACCAGTTTAAATCTTTTAATATAGGGACATTTGCTAAAAATCCAGGTAATTTATATGATAATCCTTTTACAACATCTGTTTGACCACCAGTTTTAAATATTGGTCCAATTAAAAAACTAGCTAATGCTGTTGAAAAAAGGTTTATAGCCGTACCTGAAATAATTTGATCCGCTCTTAAATGTATACTTAAAAAAGCATGGATTGCTGCCATTGCTCCACCTGCAATCATTGCAAATAAAATTCCCATTATAGGACTTCCAGTTATGAAAGAACCAAAAACTGCAAAAAAGGCTCCAACTATCATCATACCTTCAAGTCCTATATTAACAACTCCAGATTTTTCAGAGAAAACTCCGCCAAGCCCTGCAAATATAAGAGGTGCTGCCATTCTTAATGTAGCTGCTATCAATGGTATTATGATGTTATCCATTTGTTACCTCTCCTTTCTTTCTCTTATCTGCAAAATATTTAATAATATAGTCAGTTGCAACGAAAATAATTATTATAGATTGTATTAAAAATACTATTTCTTTTGGTATAGCATTCAATTGAAGTAGTGTTGCACTACTCTTTAATGCTCCAAATAGAACTGCTGAAGCTATACATCCAATCGGATTAGACTTAGCAAGTAATGCTACTGCTATACCGTCAAATCCAAAATTAGTAAAAGCCATAAAATCTTGACATTGATACCTTACTCCAGCTACATGTGTTGCTCCCCCAATTCCAGCAATTGCACCTGATAATACCATTGCCAGTACCATATTTTTAGCTACACTTATTCCACCATATTCCGATGCATCAGGATTTATACCCACTCCTCTTATTTCATACCCTACAGTAGTTTTCCATATTAAGAAATATATAAGTATCGCAAAGACTACAGCTATAAAAATACTTATATTCGCCTTACTAATGCTGCTTAAGCGCATCAATCTGGCGCTTTCTTGAATCAATGGAGTACTTGATTTTCCAGGAGCCGCAAAAATTGATTTTTTAACTATCCAATTTGCAAAGTACATTCCAATATAGTTCATCATAATGGTATTAACAACCTCATTAATACCAAACTTAGCTTTTAAAAATCCAGGTATTCCTCCCCAAATCGCGCCAATAATTATACCACCTAATACAATTAAAATAGTATGCGTTACTGGATTTAATCCAGGAATCAAACCAATTACTGCTCCAGCTACCATTCCCATTATAAATTGTCCTTCAACACCTATATTAAACAATCCACATTTGAATGCTATAGCATTTGCTACCCCAGTAAAAATTAATGGTGTTACATATGTTAAAGTAGTGAGTGTATTTCTTTTAGTAGAAAAACTTCCTTTCCATATGATACTAAACAAATCTCCTAAAGCAGTAAAATATTCTGTTATTGGATATTGTTTAGCCCATATTACAAAGAATACAGCAACAAATATAGAAATAATAATTGAAATCAGTGGAAATAAAAGACTCTTTAATACACTTTTGATTTGTTTATTCACCTTCATTCACCTCTTTTTTTTGCTTTTGTAGACTTCCTCCTGCCATAAGTACTCCAAGCTTTTGTTCATCTGCATCCGCTCTATCTAAAACTCCTACAATTTCCCCGTCATACATTACAGCTACTCTGTCAGATAAAGCTAATATTTCATCTAACTCAAAGGATACTAGAAGAACTGCTTTTTTCGAATCTCTTTCTTCAACAAGTCTTTTGTGTATAAATTCAATAGCTCCTACATCTACTCCTCTTGTAGGTTGAGATGCAATTAAAAGCTCAGGATCTTTTGATATTTCTCTTGCAACTATTAATTTTTGTTGATTTCCTCCTGATAATGCAGAAGCTGCAACCTCATCACTAGGTGTTCTAACATCAAACTCCTTTATTATTCTTTGAGAGTATTCTCTTATTTTTTTGTAGTCCATAACACCTCTTTTGCTAAATGGCATTTTGTGCTGCATTCCTAATATTGAATTTTCAAATAAAGAATATTTAAGTATAAGTCCTCTTTTATGTCTATCCTCTGGAATATGCCCTAAACCACAATCTATTATTTCTCTTGGAGACTTTGAAAATATATTCTTATCTTTTAAAATTATGGTACCGCTTTCACATTTTCTAAGACCTGTTAATGCTTCTATAAATTCCGATTGTCCATTACCATCTACCCCTGCAATTCCTACAATTTCTCCTGCACGGACAGTTAAATTAACACCATTAACTGATGGCAATCCTCTTGAGTCTTTCACCTGAAGATTTTCAATTTTTAACACTTTTTTCCCAGGTGTACATGGTTTTTTATCAACTACAAGCTTTACTTTTCTTCCAACCATAAGCTCTGCCAATTCATCTATAGATGTATCTTTTGTTTCAACAATTCCAGTAACCTTACCACGTCGAATAATTGTCACTCTATCACTCATTTTCATAACTTCTTTTAACTTGTGAGTAATAAGTATTACTGATTTCCCTTCTGATTTTAAATTATCAATGATAACTGATAATTCTTCTATTTCTTGAGGTGTTAAAACTGCAGTAGGTTCATCTAATATTAATATATCTGCTCCTCTGTATAACGCCTTTAATATTTCAACCTTCTGTTGCTGTCCAACACTTATATCTTCTATAACTGAATTCGGATCAATATTAAAACCATATTTTTTTGCTAACTTTTCTACATCTTTTATTGCTTTTATGATATCAAGTTTAACTCCTTTTTTAGGTTCCATTCCTAAGACTATATTCTCCGCTACAGTAAAATTATGAACCAACATAAAATGCTGATGTACCATACCTACTCCTAATTTTATAGCCTCATTAGGATTAGTTATGTTCACTTTTTTACCTCTTACATAAATTTCACCCTTTTCCGGTTGATAAAGACCATAAAGGATATTCATTAATGTTGTTTTTCCTGCACCATTTTCACCAAGTAAAACATGTGTCTCTCCTTTTAATAAATTAAAGTCCACATTGTCATTAGCTATAGTTCCTGGGAAAACCTTTGTAATGCCTTTCATTTCAATTATATTCTCCATCTTTATCCTCCCATTTTAATTTTGGTAACATAATTATAATTGGACCATATTCTTCAAATTAACCATGTATTCTTTAAAAAGCTAGATGTTATAACATCTAGCTTTTATTATACTTTACTCTGTAATTTATAAAAACGTCTAATTTACATATTTATTTCTTATTGTAAAGGTTCTGCTGTAAATGTTTTAGCTTCTTCTGGTTTTTCTGGAACTTGTATTTTGCCTGCTTTTATAGCTTCTGCATATTTATCTGCTAATTCTACAAGCTCATTAGGTACATTTTGTTTAACTATATCTTTTAAGTCTTCTGAAATTTCTCCTCTTGAAGTTGGAGCTATTCCTACACCATCTTCTTTAAGTCCAAATACTATTGTTTTTCCACCTTCAAATTTTCCTTCAGCAACTGCTTTTGCAGCTTCATATGTTGCAGTATCAACTCTTTTAATCATACTTGTAAGAATTACATCAGCATACATAGGTTTTTTCTCTTCATCTGTAACTGTTAATACTTGGTCTTGGTCAACACCTATAGCCCAAACTTGGTTTCCAGCATCTTTAATTTCTTTAGCCGCTTTAAATAATCCTAATCCAACTCCACCTGCAGCATGGAATACTACATCACAACCGCTTCCATATTGTAATTTTGCTAATTCATAACCTTTATTAGAATCACCAAAACTATCAGCATATCTAACATCTACTTTTATATCTGAATTTACAGCTCTTGCACCTGCTATAAACCCTGCTTCAAATTTTCCTATAATTGGGCCTTCTTTACCGCCAATAAATCCTATCTTATTAGTTTTAGTAGTTTTTGCAGCTATAACTCCTACTAAGAATGAGCCTTCATTTTCTTTGAAAACTAGTGATTGAACATTTGGAGCATCAACTACTGCATCAACTATAGCAAAATGTTTATCTTTAGCTTCTTCAGAAGTTGCAACTTCTTTTAAAGCTTCCTGCATTTGGTATCCAATTGCAAATGTTAAATTACAATTTTCTGTTAATGCTAAAGTTTGAAGATGTGGAATGAAATCTTCTTTTTGAGTTGATTCTACTGGCTTATACTCAAAATTAAATTCTTCTTTTGCTTTTTTTATTCCTTCATCTGCCGCTTGGTTAAATGATTTGTCATTTAATCCACCCTCATCAGTTGAAAGACCTATTTTAATATCTGATGTTGGTTTTTCTTCTGCTTTTTTAGCAGCATCTCCACAACCTGCAAACAATGATGCAACAACTGCAACTGATGCTAAAATGGCAACTAATCTTCTTTTTTTCATAAAATTCCCCTCCTATAAACTAAATTGCTTAATATGTAGTAAAGGTTTACATATCATTATTCTGCCTCTACTAAAAACCTTTTAATTTCTTATGAATTTTACAGTAATTTCAAATTTTTTTATTGTTTGAATTCCTATAAAATTCTATTTATACTATACGATAATAAAAAATAAAAATCAAGTAAATACCAAAAATCTCCCTATATATTTTTAGCATTTTATTATGATTTAATACTATACATAACAAAAATAAGACTCATTTTACTAAAAACGAGCCTTATTTTTGATTATTGTTATATAACTTTAAATTATAATCTATCAGCTACAAATTTTGCTAAGTCAGCTAATCTATTAGAATATCCTGCTTCATTATCATACCAAGAAACAACTTTTACCAATCTATCTCCCATTGTCATAGTTGATAATCCATCAACTATTGATGATCTTAAATCATTTCTGTAATCTATTGAAACTAATGGTTCTTCACTGTATCCAAGAATTCCTTTTAATTCCCCTTCAGAAGCTTTCTTAAATGCAGCATTTATTTCTTCTACTGAAGCATCTTTACTTATTGTACATACAAGGTCAACCATTGAAACAGTTGGAGTTGGAACTCTTACAGCCATTCCATTTAATTTTCCTTTTAATTGAGGTAATACCAATGCAACTGCTTTAGCAGCACCAGTAGTTGTTGGTATCATTGATTCAGCAGCAGCTCTTGCTCTTCTCAAATCACTGTGTGGAGCATCTAATATTTTTTGATCATTAGTGTACGCATGAATTGTAGTCATTAATCCAGCTTCTATTCCAAATTCTCTATCAAGTATTTTAGCAAATGGAGCTAAACAATTTGTTGTACATGAAGCATTTGAAATAATATTATGACTAGCAGCATCATATTTTTCTTCATTAACCCCCATAACTATTGTTATATCTTCATCTTTAGCTGGAGCTGAAATAAGAACTTTTTTAGCTCCTGCATCTAAGTGTAATTGAGCTTTTTCTCTGTTTTTGAATAATCCTGTACATTCTAATGCTATATCTATTCCCATTGCTCCCCATGGAAGATTTTTAGGGTCTCTCTCTGCAGTTATCTTTATTTCTTTTCCATTAATAACTATAGCGCCTTCTTTAGCTTCTACAGTTCCATTAAATTTTCCATAAAGTGAATCATATTTTAATAAGTGAGCTAATGTAGCTGGATCAGTTAAATCATTGATTGCTACTACATCCAACTCATTGCTGTAGTTTGTTAATAGTGACCTAAACACATTTCTTCCGATTCTTCCGAATCCATTAATTGCAACTTTTTTCATTTAAAATTACCTCCTAAAATAATTTCAATTTAAAATTATTTTTAAAATATATTTATTTATATTTTATTACCTAAGTTAAGCATCTTTATTAGTATTTTCATTTTTTATAATATCTATTATTTTTTTTGCTGCACCTTCATCTGTAATCAATATATTTTTTGAATTATATCTTTGAACAGAAATAATAGCTTCTGCTTTGCTTTCTCCACCTGCTATGGCTATTAGTAATTTTATTTTCTTAGTATCTTCACTCTTTATTCCAGCAGTTGGAGTAGAAACTACAATTTGTCCCTTTCTATTGAAATAACATCCAAACGCTTCTCCTACTGCACCTTTTTTACTTAATTCATTTATTTTACTATCATCTATTCCTCTTCTTTTTGCCATTTCATCAGCTTTTCCAACACCGTATATCAGAATATCGGCTTTATGAATATACTCTATTACTTCTTTGATGCTTTCTTCATGAAATATAGCAAATAATTCTTTATAATCTACACTTTCCATAAGTTGAAGCATTTTATAATCTGCTGATAATTTATCTGCAAGTTTAGCAGCTAATGTATTAGCTTGAATCTGAACACTTCTACCAAGTCCGCCTCTTGCAGGCACTACCAAAATGTCTTTATATTCGTTTGTTCTAGTTACATTATCAACTATTTTTTTTATGGTAGTTCCACCAGTTAAAGCTATTATATAATTATTTTTTATAATTGTTTTTAAAAAATTAGCTGAAGTTCTCCCTATTTGATCTAGAACAAGTTCATTTTCATCAACATTTCCTGGAACAACTATAACTTTTTTTAGATTTAAATGTTTTTCTATGAATTTTTCCATTTCTGATAAACCTTTTAAATCATGTACAAATTCTTTTAATTTTTCTAATACTTCTCTTCCTTCATCAGTTATTGTCATTCCATAACTTTTTACATCTACCAAATTTTGTTTTTTAAAAAAATTAACTTCTGTTCTTACTATCCTTTCGCCAATTCCTAAATAACTAGCAAGCATTCTTCTACCTATTGGCTGATTATAGTAAATTGTAGTTAATATGTCATATCGCTTTTCTAATAGTTCTAAAACTTCTGGAACTATTTTCTTTTGTATTTCCAAATCAAATTTCAAATCGAACACCTCTTTGGTCATCCAACGTCCCGCTTGTTTGATTGTTGTCCCACTTCTATTATAAATCAAATATTATTTTTTTTAAAGGTATTTTACGAAAATATTGTTAATTTTTTATGATATCTACATTTATTTTTACAAAAAAAATAAAATATATTCAAAAAAAAGAAAAGATATTTAAAATCTTTTCCTTTTACTAGAAGATTTAATGCTCATTTCTTCTCTATATTTAGCTACAGTTCTTCTAGAAATATTAATATTTTTTTCTTTTAAAATGTCACATATTTTTTGATCTGAAAGAGGTTTTTTCTTATTCTCATCTTCTATAAGTTTTTGTATTTCTTTTTTTATTATTTTGTTTGATATCCCCTCAAAACTATCTATTTGGGAAATTCCTGTAGTAAACAAATCTTTTATTTTAATTGTACCTTTATGAGTATGAATATATTTTTCTCTTATAGCTCTACTTACTGTAGATTCATGCACTCCTAAATCATCTGCAATTTCTTTTAATGTCATGGGTTTTAAATATTCTTCTCCATATTCAAAATAATCTTTTTGTAATTCTAATATTTTTTCTATAATATTGTATATTGTACTTTCTCTTTGATTAATACTTTTTATTAAAAACATAGCACTATTCAATTTATTCTTTACAAATTGTACAGTATCCTTATCTTGCTGACTATTAATAATAGATTTATATAATTTATTTATATTCAATTTCGGAATAGCACCATCATTCATTATTATACAATATTCTCCATTTATCTTTCTTATATATGCTTCTGGAACTATATATTTGGTTTCTTCTCCTGTATAAAAACCTCTTGATGGCTTAGGTTCTAGTGATTTAATAATATCACCATATTCTTGAGCTTTTTTGACATCTATCCTTAATTCTTTTGCAATTACATTATATTTATTTTCAGCTAATAACTCTAAATATTTATCTATTATTACGAATAAATCGTTATCTATTAATGATTTCTGTTGCAATTGTATTTTTAAACATTCTTTAATATCTCTTGCAGCTATTCCATCCGGTTCCAATGACTGCACTATTTTTAAACACTTTTCTGACAATTCTTTACCTACTTCTAATTCTTCAACTATTTCATCTATACTAATATCTAAATATCCTCTTGCATCAATATTTTCTATCATATATTTGCATATAGATTTTATATATTCAGGTTCATTTAATTCTAATATTTGTTCTTGCAAAAACTCTTTTAGAGATTTTTTTGCGCTAATAAAGTTAAACGGTGATGCCATTTCCTCATCTCTATCATAATTTACATGATAATTATAATTATCACCTTCAATAGATTTTATAAACTTCTTATAATCAAAATCATCATCTAATTTATTATTTTCATTTTTTTTATACTCAGCATCAATTACAGGATTTTCCTGTAATTCTTTTTCTATATAATTCTGAAGTTCAAAATTCGACATTTGAAGCAATTGAACTGACAGCTGCATTTGTTGTGTCATTATTAATTTTTGTTCTTGAGTTAAATTTAATTTAAACTCCATCTTCATAATTCTCACCACTTTATGTATATTACTTTATTTACATTATAACATAAAAACGGTTACAGAAAAATAATTTAAAACTTAAAGTCAGACTTTATTTTCAATAAAAATCATTAATTACCATTATTTGTAGCAAAAATAGTTTGTACATAAAAAGCATTGATATAAAAAATTTACATCAATGCTTTTTCACTGTATCATTATGCTTTTTAATAGTAATTTCTAGTTATAATCTTCTATATACGCTATTCCACACGCATTAGGTCCTGAATGTGTTCCTACTACACATCCTACTTCACATTCTATAAAATCACTTTTTCTCTTAATTAATTCATTTCTAATTTGAATACGAATATCTTCATTATCTATGTGGAGTAATATACTAGTTTCATCATTATTTAATGTATTTTCCTCTAATTTTTTTAAAATAATTCTTATGGCCTTCTTGGTTCCTCTAACTTTATCAACAACTGCCATTTCCCCATCTACAACTGCTAGAATCAATTTTATTCCCAAAAAATTCCCTATCATTCCAGCAGTTTTAGAAAGCCTTCCACCTTTCACTAGGTGATCTAGACTAGCAAAGGCATATGCATTTTTAACATGCGGTAGTGTTTCTTTAATTTTTTCTTCAATTTGATATATATTACATTTTTGTTTCTTTAGTTGAGCTGCCTTAATTACCAATAACCCTAATCCTGATGTAACATTTAAACTATCTATAACTACTATATCATCAGTTTCTAACATTTCTTTAGCAATACAAGCTGATTGATATGTTCCACTCATTTTAGAAGAAATATGTATGGAGACTATTCTATAGCCTTCTTCCAAATATTTTTTATAACACTGATAAAATCTGTGTGGATTAATTTGAGCAGTATTAGGAAAAATATCTTTTTCTTTAATTCTTCTTAAAAATTCATGTATTTCTATGTCTACACCATCTAAATAACTTTTTTCTCCGAAATTAACCACTAAAGGTAATACTTCTATATCATACTTCTCTATAATTTCTCTATTTAAGTCACATGTACTATCAGTAATAATCTTAATCTTTTCCATAGCTTCCCTCCTACTTCATTTTTGGAAAGCCTATCTGTCTCAAAGCTTCATAAGTTACGATAGCTACAGTATTGGAAAGATTTAAAGATCTTGTAGTAGATTTCACCATAGGAACTCTAATACGATTTTCAACATATTTATCTCTAATATAATCTGGTAGTCCTGACGACTCCCTTCCAAAGACAATAAAATCTCCTTGTTTATATTGAACTTCATCATGATGATATTTACTTTCTTTTGTAGTTGATAAATATATTGTAGCATCAGGATATTTTTCAATCATATCATCAAAAGATTCATGCACTTCTAAATCTAAGTGAGGCCAATAATCAAGTCCAGCTCTTTTAACTTGTTTATCATCTAATTCAAAACCTAATGGTTTTATTAAATGCAGTCTACTATTAGTTAAATAACAAGTTCTTCCAATATTACCTGTATTCTGAGGTATTTCTGGTTGAAATAAAACTATATGTAAATTTGGTATATTATTTTTCATCTTTATTCCCCCTCTATAAAACACCACACACATATATATATTACCTTAATTACAAGATAAGGTAAAGCATAAAAAAGTATAACTATATTATATAATCTATATTACCATTTTTAAAATATCTTTCTATATTTTCTTTAAAAAATTCTTCCATACGTTTAAATTCATCTTTTCTATATACATATTTTCCATATCCAAATTGACCATATTTAAATTTCCTAATTTCCTCTTCCATTGGAAGCATAGTTTTTGGAAATATATTTATAATATTTTCTTTTGCTCGTTTAGTGAATCTATGAGAAATTATCTCAAATCTTATTTTTTTATCCTTAAAAATATCAGCTACCTTAATCAAAAGTTGTAGATATTGATTTTCCCATTTATTACATAAAAATACAGGCGCAATTATAAAGCCTAACTCATATCCACTTTCACTAATTTTATATGCAGCTTCCAACCTTTTTTGTAAACATGGTGTCCTATGTTCATATACTTTTATAATTTCATCTGTATTAATACTAAATCTTATCATAGTTTTTCCATTATGTTCTATATTAAGCAAATTATCTACATCTGTATATTTTGTTACAAATCTAAACTTCGAATATTCATTTTTACTAAAATATTTAATAGCAGCTTCTAATGCACCACTATATCCCTCTATAGGTACTGGATCAGAAGTTGCTGCTCCTTCAAATATAGTTATTTCTGGTTTTCTCTTTTCTATGTACTCTCCAGCTTTATTCAAAATTTCTTGTAGATTTGTATGTATTTTTATATACGGCTTCTTACCCATCTGAGTATTAAGATAACAATATTCACACATTCCCATACACCCACTTACAAGTGGCAACTGATAATGTGCTGATGGTTTACATGATTGAAATTCTAAAGTTTTTCTTTCTCCAACCACCAAAGTATTCTTTCCTTCACCATATTTTTCACTAGGAGTTGATCCAGGTATTCCTGTTATACGCCCACTTTTAGAAAACATTATTTCAACATTTTTGTTATTTTTAAATTTATGAAATAACTCTTTTCCAAGTCCATACTCTATAACTTTTTTTTCAAAAATAACTCTTTTAGGTTCAAACATACTATCCTCTCCTTTATTTTTAATCATGGATAGTATGTCTTTAACCTATTTCACCTATACAATTCTCATAGCACTATAAAATAAATTTCTCTATAACTTTTGCTATTCCATCGTTATTATTAGTATCAGTAATAAAATTAGCTTTACTCTTCACAAATTCTTCAGCATTACCCATAGCTACTCCCATTCCTGCATACTCAATCATGGATAAATCATTCTCGTTATCTCCTATACACATAATTTCTTCTTTTTTTAAATCATAAAATCCAGCTAATACCTCTACAGCTTTCCCTTTAGAAGAATTTTTATTTATTATTTCAAAATTATTAATAGAAGAGCTCACTACTTCAAACTTATTTAAACCTTTTATTTCTTCTTTAGCTTTTCTTAAATTATCATAATCCTTACTTAAGCATATGAATTTAAGAATATCATTATTGGAAAAAGCTCCTTCAAACTCGGGAAGTACTTTTAGCTTAATTTTCATATTATCTGGTAAACTATCATTTATCTTATAATAAAAATCTCCTTTTGAAAAAGGCTTATTAGAAATAATAGTATCGTATGTATTAAAACAACTTAAAAAATCATATTTTTTTATAATTGACCATATTATTTGACAATCTTCTTTATTTAATAATGATTGATATATAACTTCATCTCTATCTTTTTCTCTAATATACGAACCATTTGAAGCTATTATAGGTGCTTTTATTCCAATTAAATTAGCATAATATTTTGCTGAAATAAATAATCTCCCTGTACATATAGCTATCTTTACCCCTTTATCATGAGCTTTTTTTATAGCTTCTTTATTTCTAATACTGATTGTCTTTTCATCATTTAGCAGTGTACCATCCATATCTAAACATATTAACTTATATTCCATAGTATCATCTCCTTAAAGTATTTTTCTCCACTTAATATATCTTCTTATACTTAATATGCCACTTTTTAAAATTACAATAAATAATTATATCATAAAACATATTTGTATTTTATTATTATACTAGTATGAACTTCAACCTTTAATTTAATATACAGTTTAAAATTTTTCAAATAAAAATCAGGCTATAAATATAGTAGCTTCCTATATTTATAGCCTTTAAATTTTATTTAAATTAAAGAATTCAACTTATTAAATCTTCTTAGTTCCTTTTTTAGTTATTCCATTTACTACCACATAATAATCTTTATAAATCAGTTCTTTATTTATTGTCTTACCATTCTCTATAGTATTTCGATATACTTTAACTCTATATCCAGTATGAGCCTTTCTCATTACTTCATATTTTCCTTCTGGAAGACTTGGATTATCTTGATATTGTATTTTAGGTTCTATCTTTTCATATAAATCTGTTGTTATAGTATACTTTCTTTTATTTAATTCAGAATTTGAATAAATATTAAAATACACATTTTTGTTTTTAATATACCCTTGTATATATATAGGCTTATCAAGAGTATTTTTAAATTTCAAATCTATATTTCCCCAATCTATAGTTGCATCCAATCCTAAACCAGCATAATGAGAAGGAAAGGTATGATGTACTCTTTCTGTTACTTTTAAGTTTGTTCTTAATATAGCCTGATATAATGTTGTGGAAACTTGGCATATTCCACCTCCAAGTCCATATTCCATCTTTTTATTTACTATTACAGGAGCTGCTTTATATCCTCTATCTTTTGTTCTTTCTCCAACTATCTCATTAAAACTAAAAGCTTCACCTGGCATTAGTACTGTACCATTAATACTTCCAGTAGCTACTATTATGTTAGTAGATCTTTCTTCTGAAGACGATGTAAAATCTGTAGACCATCCAGTTAATTTTGTATTAATTGATTTTAATGCATTTTGTGTTACTTTTGATGACAAAATCTTAATAGGTGCTTCTATATTAATGTCACTATTAGTTTGTTCATTTATTTTAGCTACAATTTCTTGTTTTAACTTATCTGATTCTAGCTCTGCACCTTTGACATCTGCAGTTGTTTTAAAACTACCATTTTCCATCTTAATTTTTGCATCTATAGGCTGCTTATTTATTTCTTTTTCCATGGATTTAATAGTATCTTCTATGGGTTTTTCATTATATGAAAACTTAAGACTAAGTTCTTTGTTTTGAGGGTTTCTTATGAGTTTATACTTTTCTATCATATTTAAATTTTTACCATAAGTCAAAGCCTCATCTATAACTTCATAAATATTGTATTTAGCATTCAACCCCGAATATCCTATAGTATAAGTTCTATTTGAAGTTTTAATATTTATTTTTCTTTTTAATACTTCATCTCCATATTTTTCTCTTAAAATATTAATTGCTTCTTCTTTAGTTTTTCCTGTTAAATCAATATTTTTAATTATAACATTAGGAAAAATTACATTATTCCACTTTTGAGTAGTAAAATATACATAACTCATTGCTGCGGAGGCTCCAATTAAGCATATAGCTAAGAAGGAACTTAATAATTTCTTATTTTTTTTCTTTTTATTTGTATTTTTTTCTTTTCTACTCATGCCATTTCTCCTCTCTTTCTCGTTTATTATACTATAAAACACATAATAATTGCACTCGAAATGTTTTTCTCATTGGTTATTAATTAAATTTATGCTAAAATTCATTTAAAGGAGTGATATTATGCAATACAACGAAAATAAAATTAAATATTATTTAAAAAATATATTATCTACACCAAGCCCTTCTGGATATACTAATAAAGTAACTGATTATATCAAGGAAGAACTTTATATATTAAATATACCATTTATCACTACTAATAAAGGTGTCATAATAGTTACAATTGAAGGTAAAAATAATGCTCATCAAAGGACCTTCTCATCTCATGTTGATACACTAGGTGCTATGGTAAAAGAAATAAAACCTAACGGAACTCTAGCTATAACACCAATTGGTGGTTTTATGGGGAATTCTGTCGAAGGCGAAAATTGTCTTATTTTCACCTTAGACGATAAAACATATACTGGAACTATACAAACTACAAAACCATCGGTACACATAAGTGGAGATGACGCTCGTGATCTTAAAAGAACTTCAGAAAATATGGAAGTAGTATTAGATGAAAAAATTTTCACCAAAGAAGATGTTGAAAAACTAGGAATAAATATTGGAGATTTCATAGCCTTTGATCCTAGAACTACATTTACCGAAAAAGGCTTTATCAAATCAAGGCATCTTGATGATAAAGCAAGTACCGCTGTAATTTTATATGCTATAAATTATATAATTGCTAATAATATAGAACTGCCTTATACAACTAATTTCTTTATAAGTAACTATGAAGAAGTAGGGCATGGTGCTTCAGCAGCTATTCCAGAGCTAACTAAAGAATTCATATCTGTTGACATGGGCTGTCCTGGTCCTGGGCAAAACTCTTCAGAATACAGCGTATGTATATGTGCAAAAGATTCTTCTGGACCTTATGATTATGAATTAAGAAAAAAACTAATAAACATATGTAAAGAAAATAAAATCAATTATAAAATAGATACTTATCCACACTATGGCTCAGATGCATCAGCTGCTCTTAGGTCTGGATGGGATATTAAAACTGCTTTAATAGGGCCTGGTGTTTTTGCATCTCACGCTTATGAAAGAACTCACATAGATTCGATTATGGCAACAGTTGATTTACTATTAAACTACTGTCAAAAAGAATAAACCTAGATTTGTTTTTATTCTTAAAAAACCTACACATTTTATACGTGTAGGTTTTTTATCATTATCCTTTGATTGTAGGATATATTCTTATTTGTGCATAATCACCAGGATTTGTACACTCAAGGGCTTTACATTTCAAGCGAACGTAAGCCATATTAGCATTTGTAGTTAAAACCATATTATCGCCTGGATTCAGTGTACATAAACTAACAGAAGATGTATGACTATCAATCCATATATTTTTATCAGCACTAAGCTGTGTAATTACGCATACATTTTTAGGACCATTGTTCTCTATTCCAAAATTTGCAGTTCTATTATCTAAAGGAATAGGAATTGAATAAGCCCA
Organism: Clostridium aestuarii; assembly: GCF_026735135.1. GTDB lineage: Bacteria > Bacillota > Clostridia > Clostridiales > Clostridiaceae > Clostridium_H > Clostridium_H aestuarii. Next base: position 520,933 of record NZ_JAPQER010000001.1, read on the forward strand.
CTCACCTGTACTTATAATATCTTCAGGTTCATATTCAATAATTATTCCATCAATTACATAACTAACTTCAAGTATAGGATGCTTATACTCAAGAGAATAAGTTCTACTTGGAAAAACAGTAAGAGAATTTTCAGTTTCTAAACCTCTTAACATTACTCCATAATTTGTAGTATTTTCTGTATACCAGTCAGTTACTAAAGATGTTAAATTCCATTCCAAATAAGCATCTCGTTGTGAAATAATATTTACTGAGGCTTGTGGATTGGGATGAAAAGCTGGTTGATTTGAATAAGTAACAGTATATTCATCAAACCCAGCTAAAAGCTTGTACACTTTAGTTTGCTTTACAACACTCGGTACATTGTTTCGAAGTATATATAACTTTAATATAGCTTTTTCTATAATGGCTGCTTTAGGAATAGAAGAGATATCAAAATTTAATAAAGTTCTATATATACCTCCTCTATTTTTACCACAATAAAGCTCAGTATCATGTCCCATATTTCTATCAGGCTCTAAATCGTAAATGCTGGCATCCTGTAATGCTTCCAATGTCACACTAGCCATGATATTCACTCCTTATTATTTAAAAGTGTCTAACTATTCAATATACGTCAAATAAAAACTGTATTCATATAATTATAATATGTACTATAAAACCATATGTGACCTTTATTAAAATAAAAGTGCAATGCACTTTTATTTTAATAAGCCAACGACTCATAAATTTCAATTGTTTTTTCTATGCTATTACTCCATTTATATTTTTCACTTTGTTTTTTTCCTGATTCACCGACAAAATTTCTATAATTTTTATTTAATAATGTTTCCAGCACTGCATCTTTCATATACATTTCATCATCAATATCTACTAAGATTCCTCCTTCCCCTACTACTTCTTTAAACAAATCATTGTTGTTGCATATAACAGGGGTTTTACACGCCATAGCTTCCAAAACTGATAAAGGGAAACCATCATATTGCGATAAATTAATTAAACATTGAGCTGCATTATAAAAATACTTCACATCTTTATAATCAACTGTACCTGTAAAAATTATCGAATCCTTAATCTTCAAATGTTCAGCTAAAATTTTTAATTTAGAATAATACTCTTCTCTTTTTCCATCATATTTTCCCAATATAACAAGCTTTATATCCTTTGTATATCTATATTCTTTTATTTGTTTTAAAACTTTAAAGAGTATATGTAAGTTTTTTCTCTGATGTACACTTCCAACGTATAATAAGAAATCTCCTTCTATATTATAATTATTTTTTAATACTTTTTTACAAACTTCATACTCAATAGGTTCAAATTGTTTTGAACACCCTGGATATATTACTTTAATATTATTTTCATCGATATGAAAATATTTAATTATTTGTTTTTTTATAAAGTTGGATACTACTATTATCTTATCAGACTTCTCTACAGTATTTGGAAATACCGTCATGAATTTTTCGTAATATTTTTTATCAGTAAATAACATATTTTCCATAGGTGATAAATCATAAATAGTACTAACATTTTTACAATTTTTTTCAAAAGGAATACTAAATCCATTATTTAAAGAATGATATAATTTTACATTGTCCTTTTTAATATGCTGTTCCAGTTTTCTATAATCATTTTTAGCTCTATTCATTTCTAAATTTAAATATGATAACTTATTTTTTTCACCTAAAGAAGTAATATATTTAGACTTTCCCCATACTACTTGATATTCAGGTTGAAGGTACATTTCAAATAAATTATTTAAAAATTCACTAGTGTACGAATATAAACTTGTACCTTTTAAATTGCTCAATCCTATTCCATCAATACATATTTTCATCTTACCACCTCACAGATATTCAGCTTCTATGTCAATCAATTCTTTTTCATCATCTTCGTTATTAATATTTTCTTTAGATATCAATATTTCATCAGTAACATCAAGCATACTTTCTTTACTTAATTCTCTTAAAATTTCTGCTTCCTTAATTTCTTCTACTTGTTCTATTTCTTGTTTTTTGATTTTTCCTTGTTTAACTTCTTTTTCTTTATTACTAAAACTGCCATCTCCATAATGAATATCGACTAAATATACAATGTGACCATATACTTTTCTAGAGCCAATTAAATTAAAATATGCATCTACAATCAAAACATTAATATCACCTATTTCTTTATCTCTTGGTAATTCAAAAAAAGTATTATAAGGCAATTCCAAATTAACAATATTAGCTTTATTTGAATGTCCCCTTCCTCCATAAATAATCTTTATCTTTTTTACTCCATCAATAATAACCATTTTGCCTAAAGGTATATCTATAATTTTAGTATTTGTTACCTTCACATCAATTACTATTTGAAATATATTTTTGATACCAGTATTATATTTAGGAATAAAAATATTTTCTATTTCTGAATACTCAAGAATCTGACCATTCTTTATCTTAGTTGGAAATTGTTCTTCAGGAGTTATCCCTTCTACGTCAATATGATTTCTTATAACACCCATTAGATTACTTCCCCTTTTATTAATAAATATATTTTCTATACTAAATTTATTAACCATATTGATTATTTATTCATATTTATAATATATAGGAGTTAATATATTATAAATAATTATATAATGTATTAATTCCAACATACCTTAATAATTTAATTAATAAAATTGTAAGGATATTAAATAATTCAATAGGGGGATTATATTTTATGGGAGCTCGTTTAACAAAATATGAATTTTGTCCAAAACCAAACGAAGAAATAGAAGCAGTAATAAAAGTTGAGCACGAACCAAGAGCTGCTCTTAATGGAATAGTTTTGGATTGGAAAGATAAACCTGTAAAAAACGCTGTAGTTAAATTATTTGAAAGAAATAAATGCGACTGTGGATGTAAATTAAAACCAATAACACATACCTTTACCGATGAATGTGGTCAATTTATATTTGGTCCACTTGATCCAAAAAAATGCTATGTAATTAAAGTATGGTTTAACGATCCTGTTTGCAGTAGAGACATAGTAGTTAAACCTAGTAAATGTGATAATTGCTGTAAGCAAAATCATGACAACTTTATGTCCAAATCACGTATGTTTGATGATGAGGAAAATTAAGAACTAAACACATGCCAATATCTATTAAAGATATTGGCATATGTTTTATTTATTAATTTTTGCATCTAATAAGACTATAGTGTTCATGTAAATGCTTCTCTGTTCTATTTTTTTTGCATATATATCTTCAACACATCCTTCAACCTCCACACAATCTCCTATATCAAACTTTGATGGAAATACAATAAATGAGCTAAACGGTACATTGAAATATACTTCATGAACACTTTGAGTTGGTTCATCAGCTTCATATTGAATTTGACATCCTAAATTCCCTTCAACTATTAATTTAAATCCTGTTAAATTCTGACCCTCTACTGACTTAATTGTTGGAGTTTTTATAACTTTTGTATTAACAATATAAATTCCAGTCATAACTTCTATAATTTGTTTAACCTCTGGTTTTGTGTAAGGTATTCTTAATGTTTTTCCTATATTAAATTGTTTGAAACACAATGGTTTTTTTGGAAGTTCATCAGCTAATCCTGTAAATTTTATTAAATTTCTAACTATACTAGCCATTAAATTTCTCACCCTTTTCTTATTAAACTACTATATGTATATTCATATTTTTATTAATTAATATTATGCTTTATTTATAATTAAAAGCTTTCTTATAGTTCAAGAAAGCTTTTAATTATCTACATTATTTAAATTTTATTGTTTAAAATTATATATAATATTTCTATAACCATAAATTTATTATCTATTATGGACATACAAAACTTTCTAATTTTTTAGCTCTTAAAAGTAAAGTCACATTCTTAAAAATTTCTTTTTTACCTAATACTTTAACATACACATCTTCAACACAAGTCTCAACACAATACTCATCTTCCAATTCTGCAGTTGAATCTAATACAATAAATGCTGAAAATGGTATATCAAAATTTGCTGAATGTACTGGTTGATCTGGTAATAATGCTGTATAAACAATCTTTTGCTTAAGTATTCCCTCAACTATAAGTTTTTTACCAGTAAGCAAAGTTCCTTCTTCATTTTCTACAGTCTCACTATCTGGAGTATCAATTACTTTTTTAGATATTATTTTTACTCTTACAAATACTCTGTCCACACTTTCAATCTCTGGTTTTTGACAAGGTATTCTTAAAACTTCTGGTATACTCATTTCTGTCCAAGCATATTCTTCTGGTACATTAGGATCAAATATTATTTTATCAGTATCACATAACCCTACAATATCGACTGCTCTATTAGCTTGATTACAACATCCACAACTCATTAATACATACCCCTCCTTATACTTTCACTTCATCATATTATACACAAGTTATTTGTGTTGCTTTTATAAATAAAGTTATATTCTTAAATATTAGTTTTTTATCTAGTTTGCAAGCAAATATATCTTCAATACAAGGTTCTATTTTAAATTTTGATGAAAGAAGTGTATCTTTTGGTAATACTATAAATGCTGAAAATGGTACATCAAAATGTGTTGAATGAACTGACTGTTCTGGAACATCTGCTGTATAAATTACTTTTTGTCTTAATATTCCTTCAATTATTAGCTTCCTATTTGTAAGTTTTGTACCCTCTTTGTTATCTACTGGAACACCCGTACTATCAAAAGCTCCAGGAGTTTTAACAACTTTTTGAGATAAAAGCATAACTCTAGAACTAACACTTAGCAACTGCTCAATTTCTGGTTTCTGACAAGGAACATTCAAAAATTCTGGTATGAATATTTCAGTCCATGTATCCTCATCTGTTCCTAACATTCCCACTAATTTATCTACACTACATACTCCTTTTGTAAGAATTTGATCTTCTTCACATTCACAGTCTTCATCTTCACATTCTGGTATAACTCTTGGAACAGCTTGTAGGAATAATGTTACATTCTTGAATATCTGTCTAGTATTAAATCCTTGAATAAATACATCTTCAACACAAGCTTTTACATCAAAATCTAAATCCAATGGATCTATATCTGTAACAGTACTAAAATCATATAAATCCTTCAAAACTATAAACGCTGAGAATGGTATTTTAAAATGTGCCGTATGCACAGATTGCTTTTCTTCAAGTGCCGTATATTCTATCGCTTGGCATAAATTCCCTTCTATAATAAGTTTTCTTCCAGTTAATATCTTTCCTTCTTCATTTTCTCCATCAGAATTTGGTGTAACAATTACCTTTTTTCTAAAAATTTCCACACTTGCATTTACCGAATTTATCTGCTCTATATCAGGCTTTTGCTCTGGTATAGTTAAGGTTTCTGGCACAGATATCTCCGTCCAAGAATTATTAGGACTTGCTAAATCAAATCCATTAGGATCACACAATCCTGAAACATGAATCATATCATTTTCTATACAGTTCAAACTATATTCCTCCTTTATTATGCCTATATTAGACTTGTTTAATTATCTATTATTTATGAAAAAAACACATCATCTATATACCATATACCTGAAACATTTATTGTATCATCAACACCATCTGCCACAAAAAGAATTGTAGCTTGTGTAGTACCTGGTGGTATTGTATTATTAGGACAAACCGTACTGCAGCAATCATCACAATCCACACACCCTTGTAGATGATAATAACTCTCAAAATCATAATCTACTAACTCACCAGTAGTAGTATCTATTTTAAGTTGATTAGGTGTTCCTTCTCTAATTGTAATCTTTATGCCTGCTGGTGTACTTGATAGAAAATCATCGATATTATTAGGTCCTAAATTACTTAATTGATCTCCCCAAAATATATAAGCACTAGTTATCAAATTAGGTTGATCTGGAATAAGAAATTGATTATAATCTAACCTTGCTCCCCAAAATTGCAGCTGATAAAAACATTCAGGATCTATTCCACTTACTACTTGCACAGCATAAGCTTTCTCCCATTTTAAATTAGTAGTATTATATACAGGTCGCAAACATGCCGAATGAGCTCCAGTATGAGAAAGGAACTTAAACGATGTTGGAATATTAGTAACTACAGGTGGTGGTCCTGGATCAGTTATTATATCTATATTATCTACATGAGATTGTACTGCATTTACTCCCTTCCAGCAGCTAGTGGGATCATTCAATTCTCCTATTTCACAATTAAAACTTGTATCTCCAACTAAATTGCATTTTATGCAGCACTTTCCTTCTGGTCCTGTTGGTCCTTGTGGACCCGTTGCTCCTCCTGGTCCTTGTGGACCCGTTGCTCCTCCTGGTCCTTGTGGTCCTTGTGGTCCTGTTGCTCCTCTTGGTCCTGGTAATCCTGGACAACCTGTATCTCCTTTTGGACCTTGTGGTCCTGGTGGTCCTGGTGGTCCTGGTGGTCCTGGACATCCACAGCAACTTCCACCACAACTTGATTGACCTGGTGGTCCTGGTGGTCCTGGTGGTCCTGGTGGTCCTGGTAGTCCTGGTGTTCCTGGAGGTCCTTGACATCCTGTATCACCTTTTTGTCCTGGTGGTCCTGGTGGTCCTTGACATCCCGAATCTCCTTTTGGTCCTGGTGGACCTACTGGTCCTATTGGACCTGGGTAACCTGAATCACCTTTTGGACCTTGTGGTCCTACTGGTCCTGGTGGACCAGCTGGTCCTGGTTGCCCTGATTGCCCTGGACATCCTGAATCACCTTTTGGTCCTTGCGGTCCTACTGGTCCAGGATATCCTTGACATCCATTATCACCTTTTTGTCCAGGATATCCTGGCCATCCATTATCACCTTTTGCTCCTGGACACCCTGGACATCCTGCAGAACCTGCATCTCCTTTTTGACCTGATGAACCTGGTGGTCCTGGTGCTCCTGGTGGTCCCGGTGGTCCTGGTGGTCCTGGTACTGAATATGGAGTACTTACTACAGAATTACTATGGGGATAGTAATGACTGTGTTTATTAAAGTTATATTCGCCATCTTCAATTTGACCGTTTGAATATATATAACCAGACATCTGGTTTTTCCTCCTTTCTAAGGCTAACATCTAATTATAATTTATGAATTAGTCTTTAAATTTGTTACTATTTTAAATTGAAAATTATGTACAATTTTCATAATTAATACATAAGATATAATGTAAAATCACTTTTTTATTTATTAATAGGAGGACTATTAAATGAAAGATAATCTTGTTAAAGTAAATGGTATAACCCCAATAGATAAATTCCCCCCTTGCCCTGCCAATCATCCTTGCATAGAAATATGTAAAACTGATAAGTTATGTATTCCTTGTAAAAAACCTGATATAAAAGATATTTGTGAAATTTTTGTAGATATATCTATCTGTGATTTTAAAACTATTAATACTCCTATGGGCAAAAAATTAGTAATTGAAGGTATTGAACATATAAAAATCGTCTATACTGCAGATACTCCTTGCCAAAATGTTCATTCAGCACATTTTAATGTACCATTCTGTACTTTTGTTTTATTAAAAAACATCTGTCGCAAAGTAGTGGACGTATATGCTGCAGTAGAATATGCATCCGTTAAATTAATAGACTGTAAATGTTTTGCTATATCAACTATTATTTTCATTTGCCCACTTTTCCAAAAAAAACCTCATCATCACTGTAACGAAAATAATGATTGCTATTGTACTGATTATACTTATTGTAGTAATGACCACTGTCTTCATGAATGTAATAATATTGAATTTGACTATGATAACTCAGATTCATATAATGACAATGAGGTTAAATGGGATAATTGTGATTGTAGCTAAAATACTTTTGGCTACTACAATAAAGACTGATGATAATTTTATCATCAGTCTTTATTTTTATTTTTATATACTATTTCACTCTAAACTTGAATATGTATTTATTATGAATTCTATATTTGGAGGAACTTAAAAAATGAACGTCAATTCTTACGGAACAATAGAAATAAGTGGGATTTCAGATAACTTTCCACCTTATTCAAATACATTTAAACAATTTCACTTACAAAAAATTTTATGTGTTCCTAATACAAAACCCAACATCCACCAAATATTACACGCAAATGTAAACACTAAAATTTGTAATAAATATTCTATTTCATCTTCTAAAGCATTTTCACACGAAGGTCAAATTTTAAAAGAATGCAATTTAGTTATACATGGAATAGTTCTTTTGAAAATTGAATATGTATCCTGTGAAATTGATCACTCTGTTCATGCTGCCGAATTCAAAATACCTTTTTCTAATTACATAGTTATGAATAAATGCATAACTTATAATTCCAAAATTCTCGTTTCTTCTTATATAGAAGATGTATTTATAGAACAAATTAATAAAAGAAAGTTATTTGCTAATATACTACTTCTTATTAATTCTAACTATTGTAAAAACAATTAATATGTTCAAGGAGTGAAAGCTATGAAAGAATGTGAAAATCCAATAGAATTTTTTTCTGAATTTATAACTTGTGAAACTATTCGCCTAACTAACAACCTACCAGATATTGAACAAATACTTTCTATTATAGTTGACCCGCAAATTATACATTTTAAAATAATAAACACAATGGAAGGTCAATCTTGCGAAGGTCAAAAACTAACTGGGAAAAAAGTTGTAATGGAACTTCTTATAAAACAAAAAATACTATACGTTTCTAATCTACCAGAACAGTCTCTTCATATAGTTGAAAATGATTTTTATCAAAGTGCTTATTTAGTAATACCTTGTAAAATCGAAGGAATGGATGTTGAAATCCTTCATGAACATAAAAGATTAGATCCTTCAATAACAATAGAAAATATATCTACTAGAAAACTAAATAACCGCTGTATTTTTAAAAGTATAACCCTACTAGTCCAACTAAAGTATATACCTACATATGAACTGTGTTATGCTGTTCATCAAGATTATTTTTATAGTAATCTTTTTATTTGTTATGAAAATGGAAGTCATGAATATAAATTAACTTCTTATGATCATTCAAAAGTAATTAATCCTCAATGGTCACCTTCAGGATGTTTTATTTCATTTATCTCAAATCATTCTGGAAAATACCTTTTGTATATTTTTGATATAAAAACCGAATCAATTAGAAAACTTTGTGTTCCTGATAAAATAAAATGTATTACTAGCTTTTGCTGGACACCTGATTCAAAAAATATTATTTTTTCCGGTATAATTAATTCCAATATTAATAAAGAATTATTCTTTATTAATGTTGACAATTTAAAATGTAATCAATTAACTAATGGTAATAGTTTAATGAAAAGTTATAAACCTAAATCTTCTCCTAAAGAATCAAAAATTGCTTTTTTGCGTTCAATATATGATAAAACACATTTATACATTACAGATTTTAATGGAACAGATTTTAAACAAGTAACCTTTTTAGGTAATATAAAAGATTTTGATTGGTCAAAAGACGGCGAATACATTACCTATATTTGTAATACTGATGATACTTCTTATGATATATGCATAATAAATTTAAACACTCTAGAAACAAGCACTATAGTTCACTACACTTATTTAGGCGAAAAGAAAAAAATATGTTTTTCTCCTGATAATAAATCTATAGCTTTTATAGGCTCAGATTATTTAACTGAAGATATATTTATTTACGATTTACAAAAAAAAGCTGTTACGAATATAACAAATAATGAATGTAATACAAAAATCAGTGACTTTGCTTGGAAAATAGATTCATCAAAAATCTATTATTCTAAATGTTTATTCAACCACTGTAATATTTGTTCTGTAGTTTTAGATACTCAAAATAAATATGAACTTACTAATTCCACCGCATCTTATATAGAGCTAAATTATAGACCTAAAGTAGTATAAGGTATCTATTAGTATAGATACCTTATACCTTTTAATTTTGTATCTCTAAATAGAAGATGATATATTGGGGTATTTACTTATATATTCTTCAAAATCCCAATTTTCAAGGAAATTTCTTGCTGATCTATATCCTGATTTAAAAAGTTTTATACTCTTCTGTTTAGAAATATTAAACTCAGTTACTTCTACGTTATCTGCCGATATAAAAACTGTTCTTTCCATATCCTTTTTATCTAATTTTTCCAAATCATCTCTTGCTGCCACTGTGCCTGCTATATCAAATAAAAATGACATTATATCTGTTTTCCATACACCAGTATAATCATTAATTGAATTTATAAATTTAAACCCTACAGTAGGAATTTCTGGTATTCCTTCCACATCAAAAATTGTTAACGGATAATTCCAACAAACCCCTCCATCTACTATATAACTTGTTCCTCCTTCATATTCAAACTTTACTGGTTTAAAATAGAAAGGTATACTAATACTCATTCTTAAAGCTGTTGCTATTTCAAATTCCATTGGGTCTATACCATACTCAACAAGACTATCAGGAAGAATTAAAGTTTTCTTTTTTGTTATATCAGCAGCAATTATTTTAAGTCTTGATTCTCCATTTTCACTTACATCATTAAATTTAACTATACCCTTTTTGCTTAATAATTTTTTTGCCCACTTCTCAAAATATTCACCTGAATAAATACCTTTTTCCTTAAAAACCCCTAATAAATTACCCAAAATTGGTATCCTCTGAATTGTACTCTTATCTAAAAACTTTAAGAAATCTGTTTCAACCATTATTTTTTCAATTTCTTTTGTAGTATATCCCGCAGCTATTAGCGCAGCTATTAACGCCCCCGCAGAAGTTCCAGCAGTTTGATTCCATGTATATCCGTTTTTTTGAAAACAACTTAATGCACCAACAAACCCTATTCCTCTTATCCCGCCTCCTTGAAATACAGCATTACACTTCATATAGCTCCCCCCTTCTTTTGTCATCTTAATATATAATATTAAAAACTTTTTTAAAATGATAATTTAGTTTTTGATAATTAACTAAATTACATAATTAAAAACATCAAATATAAAATGTAAGTTTTATTGTGAACAGCTATAAAAAAAAAGAAGCGGCTATTTACCCGCTTCAATTATAACTATGCTAATTATTGTATTATATTTTCCTTATAATAATTACAATATTCTTTTAAAATACATTCCTTACAATTAGGTTTTCTTGCTTTACAAGCCCTTCTACCGTGAAAGATAATTAAATGATGTGCTTTTGACCATCTTTCTTTGGGTATTACACTTTGAAGTTGTTTTTCTGTTTTAAGAACATTATCACCATTAGCTAAACCTATTCTATTAGATACTCTAAATACATGCGTATCTACTGCTATAGCAGGAACATTAAAAGCATTACTTAAAACTACATTTGCTGTTTTTCTTCCTACTCCTGCAAGCTTCATTAGTTCTTCTTTATTATTTGGAACTTGACAATTATATTGTTCTACTAAAACTTTACACATATTTATAATATTTTTAGATTTATTTCTATATAAACCAATCACCTTAATATCCTGCTCCAATTCTTCTTTATTAGCTTTCAAAAATTCCTGTGGAGTAGGATATTTTTTAAATAATATTTTTGTAACTTCATTAACTTTTTTATCTGTTGTTTGAGCACTGAGCATTGTGGCTATAAGGAGCTCAAATGGGTTATTATAATTCAATTCACATTGAGCTTCTGGATAAATTTCTTCCAATATATCTAATATTTTGTTAACCTCTTCTTTTGATTTATTAATCATGCTTTTCTCCTATAAACATATTACTATATTTTTCTTTATCTAGTTTATTAGCAAGCATATCACATTTACATAAAAATATGTAATATATGTTCATATTACATCCTCCTAATGACTCAAAGTTACCCTGTCCCTTTGATATTATAACATCTGCTTCAACTATAATTTTCTTTACATCATCAGGAATTTCATATAAATCTGTACCTGCAATATCAGTTTTATTATTCATTATTTTAGCATACTTATCCATACCCACATAATATGCATCTTCTTCTGTAATATCATTTAATATAGGTTCTCCTCTTGTCATAAAAATTATTTCTAAATCAGGATATTCTTTAGCTATTTCTTTTATAAATAATTTATCAAATACTATCTCTCCTGTATTATCTCCAAGATAAACTAATCGCTTTCCATTTAACAATTCTTTTTTTAATCTATTAAATAATTCTTGGTCAAATTGATTTTTAGAAGTTTTATCAATTATATTTTTCACCATTTCAAAACTCACTTCATCAAAAGCTCCAAAGTCTATAATATTACCTGCTGAAGCAAGTTTCAGAGCACTAAATAACCTATTTTTAGATGAATTTATTATTTTTTCAAGTTCAGGCTCCATTTCTAAAATTTTATCATTAAAATATTTTTTCTCTTCTATATAAAAATCATCAACTTCGAATTCTTCTTTAAATATCCTAACTATCTTTGAGTGAATAAAAGGAGTTGTTCTATCAAATTCAGTATTTATAACTTCTTTTAAAATTCTCTGCATAATATTATACTTTTTTCTTTTATCAGCTTTATCTATGTACTTATCACACAATTGATTAGCCTTATTTAGAACACACGGTATACAATCTACAAATGTTTTCATATTACTCTCTCCTCGTATTAAAAAATATATTATTTATGGCATATGATATTTTATATTATAATCTAAAATAAGAAAAGAAAATACCTTAATATAAATTAAAGACCATAAATATAAATTTCCTTATATTTATGGTCTATTTATTATAAATACTAAATTACTTGTATTCTCCCCTATATTCTTCTGGTAACAACTCTGCTATATTTTTCATTATAAAATCAAGAGTTCTATTTTCATAGTTCTTTTTAGCTTCTTCTTCTTTTATATTAGGCAAATGAAAAGGGTTACCTATTTTTACATGAATATCTGAATAATGAAATTTTTCTTTTTCCATTCTTCCTTCTTGATTTATTGGAAGCAACTTTTCAGTTCCAGCCATTCCTATTGGTACAATTGGAACTTTACATAGTTTAGCTATTAATACTACTCCTCTTTTTGCTTTTATTAATTGTTTTGTTCTACTTCTCGTTCCTTCTGGAAATATTAAAACGCTTCCTCCATTTTTAAGAATACTTATAATCTTTTTTAATCCACTTTTATCTGCTGTATTAGGACGCATTGGAGTTGTCTTAACTATACTTATCCCCATATTAGTCAATGAATTGCTATTCAATTTAACTCCAGCTACAAATGTTACATCATCATCTTTTAATACTCTTTGTAATACTAATGCATCTGCATTACTCAAATGATTTGAAACATATAAAACTGGTTTATTTATTTTCTTTAAGTTATCTTTATTTTCAACTTTAATATTAGCATATTTATTCATATAACCATTTATAAGTTTTCTTGATATAAACGTAACCATTCCTTTTGGAAGATATCCTATAACTTTAGTCATTGCTGGAGATATCATATATTCGCCCTACCTTTCTATAGTTACTTTTTCACTTTATAGATGTCAAATCTGAAAATAAAATTTGTTATAAATTAAAAGTATTATCGAATATCCAAATTGAAGTTAAAAATGGATATCTATACATAATATAATATACCATAAATATATCATAATTTAAAATTTTTCAAAAGCCTAACTATAAACTATATTTTATTTTCTTAATTTTATTTGTATTTTTAGTAGGGCAAAATTAGAATATAATTTAAAATCTGAAAATTATAACTAATCATCTTTTATTTAGCTTACATTTCTATCTTACACATTGATATTGTTCTTTTTTATCATATTGTTCCATATTTATAACATTAATGTTTCTTTTCACTACTTTTCCTGGTATACCTACCACAGTAGAATTTGCTGGAACATCTTTAAGAACTACTGAGTTAGCGCCTATTTTAGAATTATCTTCTATAACTATAGGTCCCAATACTTTTGCTCCTGAACCAATTATAACATTGTTTCCAACAGTAGGATGTCTTTTTCCCGTATCCTTTCCAGTTCCACCTAAAGTTACTCCATGATATAATGTTACATTATCCCCAACTTCTGCTGTTTCCCCTATTACTACAGCCATACCATGATCTATAAAAAGCCCTTTTCCTATTTTAGCACCAGGATGTATTTCTATACCTGTGAAAAATCTTCCAAGTTGAGATATAAGTCTTGCCCAGAAAAACATTTTTCTTTTATAAAATGAATGAGCTATTCTGTAATGTATCATTGCATTTACAATAGGATAAAGTATCAATACTTCTACTCCATTTCTTGCTGCTGGATCATTTTCAACAATATTATCAATATCATATTTTAATATTTTAAAAAATTTAAACATATCTTTTCCCCCCATGAATTAGTAATTTAATTAAAATAAAAAAAGCCCTGTCTCTAATATATAATATTAGAGACAGAGCATTATACTCTGCGGTTCCACTCTACTTGGATATAGTAACCCCATCTTATTTCAAGTACTGTTCACTTAACAATTAATTATTTATCATTAACTATTAGCTAAAGAAATACTCTATCACTATAACGGGTGATCCCGCTGCAGCCTACTATATTTCGGTGCAAAACTCCAAAGGGCACTTCATATAAACTTAATATAGAAATCTTACAGCATCTGATTTCCTCTCTGAATATTTTATTTATATTACTTTCCTTTTTCACAGCATTTATTTCTTAGTATTTTAGTACGGATTATATATTTATTATATAGATTGCTTTAAAAATTGTCAACAATTTTTATTATGGAAATATGTGTTTTATTGAGTTATTATCTACAAAATCTATGCTTTCCTATAACCTTTATAAGAGGTCTTGACCATATCCAAGAGCTTGTAGCCGTAACTGGGTTAAAATAGTATATAGCTCCACCCGATGGATCCCATCCATTCAAAGCATCTCTCGCAGCATTTATTGAACTTTGTTTCATTTGTGCATTTATTTGACCATCTACTATAGCAGTAAATGCACCTGTCTGATATATAACCCCAGCAATTGTAGATGGAAATTTAGAATTACTAACTCTATTAAGAACTACTGCTCCAACAGCAACTTGACCTGCATATGGTTCTCCTCTTGCTTCTCCATTTATAATCTTTGCGAGAAGCATTACATCATTATTATTGGATGAATTAGAAGGCATAGCATTTTTATCTATTGTTTTAGGATTTATTCCTAAGGTAGTCAATGTTTGATTTCCAGCTATTCCATCTACAGTAAGTCCATTCTTCCTTTGAAAATATTTTACTGAAGTATAGGTTTGATATCCATATATTCCATCTACACTTTTAGTATAATATCCCCATCTTTTCAATCTTGTTTGTATTTCTTTAACTATATCACCTCTTGAACCGTATTTATAAGTAGCTACTTTTACTGCATTAAAGTATGGCTCAATGCAAATCGAAACACTTGCATATGTAAAAAATATTGCTGTTAACAATACAAAGATTCTCTTAAAATCAAATTTTTTTTTCATTTTTAGCTGCTCCCTTCTAAAATAAACATAAAATAATATTGCTGTATATAGTTTGTGCAACCTTTATTAAAAATACACGCAAAACCTTAGTTTATATTAAAGATAAAAGGAAGAGTACATAAAATTTAATATACTATTTATGTCTTACAATTGAAGCTATACTTAAATTATAAATTTTATATTTTTCTGTATAATAAAAAGACTGTAAATATAGAACTTGTCTATATTTACAGCCTTTTTACCTTGTTTTTTATAAGAAAAACATTTTTTTACTCTAAATCTTTTTAAACAGCTTTTTTCAATTTTTTTTTAAATTTATCAGATAAAATTTCTTCTATTATATCATTTATAATAACTACTCCCTGAAGCTTTTCTTCGCTATCAATAACAGGTATTGTTATAAGATTATATTTTATGAATTTCTTCATAGCTGTATCTAAATTTTCGTCATCTTTTAATTTTATAATTTCTGTTTTCATAATATCTTTCAACTTACGATTAGGCTCTGAAAAAACTAACTCTCTTAAAGATATTACCCCCTGAAGCTTTTCATACTCATCAGTTATATATATATAATGAGATACTTCATCGTCTGGTTTAATCTCTTTGAGTAGTTCCAATGTTTCTACTGCTGTTATATTTATATTTAAAGCTACATGATCTGTATTCATTATACTTCCAACAGCCTCATCCTCGTATTTCATAAGATCTCTAATTTTCTCTTCATCCTCTGTTTCTAAATTAATAAGTAAGTTTTCTGCTGTTTCTTCATCAAGTTCCTCTAAAATATCTGCTATTTCATCATTTGACATATTATTCAAAATTTCTGATACTTTAGATTGATTCATTGTTTCTAAAATATCTGCCTGAATCTCTGGGTCAATTTCTTCAAGAGTATCTGCTGCAAGATGCTCATCCAAACTCTCAAATATTCTATTTCTATATTTTAAATCGACTTCTTCTAAAATATCTGCAATATCTGCTGGATGAAGCTCAGATATTTTTTTATATGGTACAGATATTTTCAATCCATCATTTACCATTTCAAGTGATTCTACATCATCCCACATTATAATCTTTTCATTTGGTTTTTTATTAAATAACTTATAGAAAAATTTAATAATTTTTTCTAATTTATATCGTCTGGTTACAGCTAAAAATCCAGTATCAACTGCAATTACCCTTATTTCCCCCGCAATATCTGCCATTCTTAAATCATTAACTCTTACAACTTTTTTCCCATTCACATCAACTATTTGCTTATTAAGTAAATGTTTAGATAAGAGATAGGAATATGCTCTTGGAATTATATCTTTTACCACTCTTACCTTTATGTGCATTTTTCCATCCTTATCATAAAAGTTAATGTTTCTAAACTCATAGTTAAATACTTCACTACCTTTTTTAACCTTATACCCTATAGCTTTAGGATATCCCTCTCTAGCCGTTACATATACGTCATTAATCCTACCTATACAGTCTTCATATTCATCATAAAGCTCTTTGTGAAGTATTTCACTTAAATAGAAACTACTAAGCTTTTTCATGGATATTCCTCCCTTCGTATATAGAGGAAATCCCACTTAAAATAATTGAGAACTGATAATATCTTTTAAATATTATTTAAATATTATTTATACTCTAAAAACTAAGTTATTAACTATTTAATTTATTTCTCATTAAAATTCTATATTCTAATATTCTTTTAAACATAGCTATTTTTTCTTATTAAGGTGCTAAAAGTTTGACATAGTTATATTAATTATCAACTTTCAACTACTAAAAAGTTTCCCCTATATACAATATTCAGTTTTAAGTTCTTGTCTGACCTCCACCTAAGGGGATCACCTTCCATTAATTCCACCTCTTTTCAAAATAGAACACCTAAATTTTACTTCTTCACTATAAATTATATTATACTTTTTTCAAAATGCAACCATATAAAAAGCATTTTGTTTAAATTTATTTATTTATACATGTTTATATACATTTTATACAAATTTTCTACGTTTTTCTTTCAAATTCACAATATAAGAAAAGTACGACTGCACTTTTCTTATGTTGTGCAAATAAATTAATTTATATTTTACTTATGTTATGTTAATATTATTACTAGATTTGGAGGAATATTTTATATGAAAATAAACAAACAATTTTTACCTATGGATAACCAAGACTTGAAAGAACGAAATATAGATCAACTAGATTTTATAATTATAACTGGTGATGCATATGTAGATCATCCTTCCTTTGGCACAGCAGTAATAGGTCGTGTTCTTGAGCATGAGGGCTTCACAGTAGGTATTATTTCACAGCCTGATTGGCACAATGTTGAAGATTTCAGAAAACTTGGAAAACCTAAATATGGGTTTTTAATAAACTCTGGAAATATGGATTCAATGGTAAATCATTATACCTCATCTAAAAAGAAACGTAGCATTGATTTATTTTCACCAGGTGGTGAAAGAGGTCATAGACCTGACAAAGCTTTAATTGTATATTGTAATAGAGCTCGCGAGGCCTATAAAGACGTTCCTATAATAATCGGTGGAATAGAAGCTAGCCTAAGACGTTTTGCTCATTATGATTATTGGGATAATCGATTAAGAAGAAGTGTTTTAATCGATTCTAAAGCTGATTTACTAGTATATGGTATGGGTGAAAAAACAGTAACACAAATAGCTAATCTTCTAAAGTACGGAATGAATATAAAAAGGATAACCAATGTTAGAGGAACTGTTTATGCAACTAAAACATTAGATGAAGTAATAGACTATATCGATGTATCTTCTTTCGAAAATTGTGTACAAGATAAAAAAGCTTATGCTGAAAGTTTTAAAATAGAATATTTTGAACAGGACAGTATAAATGGTCGCAACATAGTACAAAAGCATGGTGATAGATATATAGTTCAAAATAAGCCTCAAGAACTTTTATCTGAAGCAGAAATGGATATGGTATACAGCTTACCTTATACTAGAACTTATCATCCTATATATGAAGAAAAAGGTGGCGTACCTGCTATTAGGGAGATAAAGTTTTCTATAACAAGCCATAGAGGATGTTTTGGTGGCTGTTCTTTTTGTGCTCTTAATTTCCATCAAGGCAGAACTATTCAACATAGAAGCCAAGAATCAATTATAGAAGAAGCTAAAATGCTAACAACTTTAGATGATTTTAAAGGATATATACATGATGTAGGGGGCCCTACTGCTAATTTTAGACATAGATCTTGTGAAAACCAAAAGGAAAGAGGCGTATGCAAAAATAAACAGTGTCTATTTCCAAAACCTTGTAAAAATTTAAAAGCAAATCACAAAGAATACTTGAATTTACTTAGAAAAATTAGAAAATTACCCAAAATAAAAAAAGTATTTATTCGTTCTGGAATACGATTTGACTATCTTATGGCTGATAAAGATGATACGTTTTTCAAAGAATTATGTGAACATCATATCAGCGGTCAATTAAAGGTTGCACCAGAACATATAAGTGATAAAGTATTAAAATGTATGGGAAAACCTAAAAATGAAGTTTATGAAAAATTTCAGAAAAAATATTATGAAATAAATAAAAAATTAGGAAAAAAACAATTTTTAGTTCCATACTTAATGTCAAGTCATCCTGGCAGCGATTTAAATGTAGCAATTGAACTTGCACTTTACATAAAAAAGATGGGATATACTCCAGAACAGGTTCAAGATTTTTATCCTACTCCAGGTAGTCTTTCAACTGCCATGTATTACACAGGAATAAACCCTCTTACTGGTGAAAGTGTTTATGTTCCCAAAACTTTTGAGGAAAAATCAATGCAAAGAGCATTACTTCAATTCTCAAAACCTGAAAATTATAATTTAGTAAAAAAAGCTTTAATTAAAACCAATAGAGAAGATTTGATTGGTTTTGGTAAGGATTGCTTAATTCCACCAAGACCACCTAAAACAAAATCTAAAATAACACCATCTAAAAATAAATCAAATAAAAATAAACATAAAAAGCTACCTAAAAAATCAGGCAGATAATTTATCTACCTGATTTTTTTAACTTATTAATTACATAATTCAAGCTTACAAGCCATAATATCTCCCCAATAACACTTTCCATAAAAATTGGTTTTCCTAAAATAATTAACATATTTTCAATTATTAAAGTAATTGATGAAATTATAATTAAAGCAATTCCTTTATTATCCACATTCTTATTACAAAAGTTTATTGCAATCATTATTAAAAATATATTAATAAGAATATACGCACCACATATATATTCCATTTTTATAAATTTCATATAATACCCATATTTTAAATCTAACATTGTAATAACAGGATATTTATAAATTATAAATGCATATATTATCGTTAAAATTCCACTTATAAAAAACATATGTGAAAAATTAATCTTTTCGCTTCTAATTAAGATATAAATAGTTATAAGTGCTGCCATGGGTACACATATTAAATTTAAAAAATATATAGGTTTTACTATAAAAATATATTTAATGTTTTGTACTGCAAACATAATTAATAAAGTTATGTACCTTAATAACATTCCAACAAAAACGCCTCTACTAAGCCTTCGTATCTTTGTAGGTGCATATTTTGAACTTTTAGTTAACCCCTCATATATTACAACTATCATAAATAATAATAAAACAAGATAAATATAAATTTTCAATAACATATACTCCAACAAATTACTATCACTTATAATTATTATATTTGTCTGTTAAATATTCTTATTTCTTTAAACTATTAATATTTTTAACCCCTAAAACTTTTAATCCACCTGGTATGCATTCTATAGTAATAGGGAAATCTGGTCCTCTTTCTCCATCTATATCCGTTACAATATTTTCATCACATTCTATTTTAAGCTTATTAGTTTTAAAATATATTAATCCATTAAATCCTTCTAAATGCTCACCTCTTAGCATTTTCACAAATAATGTTATAATATCCTTTATCATTCCAGCTTTAAATATAATAACATCAAACAATCCATCTGTAACATCAGATTTATATGCTAACTTAAAATTCCCAGCTGTCTGTCCATTAAATACAAGCATTAAATACATGTCTCCATCAAACTCTTTATCTAACGAATGAACCTTAACCCCTATTTTTCTAAGATTAGGTATTTGTTCTACAGCTTTAACATAATAAGCAAGTTTACCCATCATGTTTTTAAGGTTAACATCAGTTTTTTGAGATATATCAGTAAACAATCCTGTACTTGCTACATTTATGAAATATTTATCATTAATTTTACCTAAATCTAAAGCTTTTATTTTACTATTTAAAATTTGCTCACATGCCTTATCTACATCTTGAGGCATTCCTATAAATCTTGCAAAATCATTAGCAGTTCCAACTGGTAATATAGAAATAGGAAGATCTATTTTTAATTTTTTCATAATATTTACTACATTATCTACAGTTCCATCCCCTCCGGCAATCAATACATATTTATATGTATCATCAATATCTTGGAATGCTTGACTTAATTCATACTCTTTACTAATTCTAAAAGGAGAAACTATATAATTATATTTTTGGTGTATTCTTATAACATTATCCAAATCATATAATATTGTATTTTCACCTGAATATGGATTGTATATAAATTTAACTTTATTCATATTAAACTCTCCTACTACTTTTTACATATATAATGTTAACTTAATTCATTATACTCTGAAACTACTATAATTATCAACCTTATAAAGAGGATTCTTGGCCTCAGATAAAGTTTTTACTTCAGCTAAAACTTACAATTTCTTATCTAGTATCGTACTCACCCTATGTAATTAGTTGCATGTATACATTGAGTATAATTTAGAATATAGCAATTAATATTTAAGCAGTAATATGGGTGCACTTCATTTACCCATATTACTGCTTTTTTACTTTAATTAACATTTTATTTTAATAAAAATTCAAATTATAAAATATATAAACATATATTTATATCATTGGGCTACATGGTTCTGAAATTTCTGTTAATGCTCCTTCTGCATCATTTGCAAGATTTGGCTCAACGGCTAAATCTCCTAAAGATACTATTCCAGCTAATTTATTATTTTCTACTACAGGAAGTCTTCTTATTTGTCTTTCACTCATTATTCTAGAAGCATCATGAATATCCATTTCTGGTGTACCTAAAACAGGATTTGAACTCATTATACTTCTAACCTTTTGATTACAAACATTTTGACCTTCAGCCGCAGATCTTAATGCAATATCTCTGTCTGTAACTATTCCAATAACTTTCTCTCCATTACATACAGGTATAGAACCCACATCATGTTCTTTCATCATTTGTGCTGCACATTCTACTGAATCTTCTACACTTATAGTTGCTACAGTTTTAGTCATTATATTTTTTATTTTCATGTAAAGCACCTCCTTAAACTATTTTAACCACTTGAAATACTTTATATGAATTTAAACATTGTTTTTTTATTTTTTTTATTTATACCTTAAATAATTTGCAAAAGTAATATATAATTGTATTATATGTGATAACTTGTTTTATAATTGTAGTAATAATATTTAGGAGTGTTATTTTATGTCAAAAATATCAAAAAACGCCTTGCCTAACCTATTTACTTTTGGAAATCTTATTTTTGGAATAATGTCGTTAATAATGACATTTCAAGATCATTATAAATCAGCTTGTATATTCATTTTATTCTCAGGAATTATGGACAGATATGATGGACGTGTTGCTAGGTTTTTAAACGTATCAAGTGACCTTGGAAAAGAATTAGATTCATTAGCTGATTTGGTTTCTTTTGGTGTAGCACCTTCGCTTTTAGTTTTTTATTTATACGATTTAATAAATTTAGGATTTATAGGTTATTTATTAGTTTTAATATTTCCACTAGCTGGAGCATATAGACTTGCAAGATTTAATTGCTCAAATTTTGATGGAAATTTCACAGGAATTCCTATTACTGCAGCAGGTATACTTGTGGCTTTATATTCTTTTGTAACACTAAAAAACCCATCTAATATTATACTAACTGAAATAATTATGATTTTACTATCTTATCTTATGGTTAGTAAATTAAAGATAAAAAAAGTGTGACTTTTTCACACTTTTTATTCTTTAAATAATAACTCTTCGTCTATTTCATTTAAAATAAACTTCATATCCATTCTTCCTCTTATAATTTCAGATTTAAGCTCACAATATTGTTGATAATCCCCACTTGTCTGTTCCAAAGTTTTTATAAGCTCATCTATGATATCTCCTAATTTATCTGCTCTTTTTAAAGCACCCTTAACATCATTCTTTTTAGATAAAGCTATCTTATTTAACTCGTCTGCTCCTCCAATTAATAATCTATATGAACTAACCAGTTTTGTAAGAATATCTGATAGGTTATTAATATCACTATAATACGTTTCTATAACTTTTCTGCGGCCCAAGTAATCACCCTAGTACTTGATATCATAATAAATATATTAAAATATATTTAAATTCATGCCAAATAATAATAAGCCATTGTAATTACTATATATATCGATATTAAAATAGCACCTTCAAGCCAGTAGGTTTTTCCATCCTGAAATACTATAAAAGACATTACTATAGCTATTCCACTCATAACAATCTGAAAATGACTAAATACATAAGCCATTTGTATTCCAGCTAAATATGAAAAAATTATAATTACCGGAGTAACAAAAAGAGCTATCTGTATACTAGAGCCTATAGCTATTTCAAGGCTCATATTTACTTTATTCTGAGCAGCACACATTATAGCAGAAAAATTCTCACCAACATTTCCAAGTATAGGTATTAAGATTATTCCTATAAATTGTTGAGATAAATTGTACTCATTTACCATTTCTTTTACATTAAATATAAGTTTTTCACTTATGATAAAAAGTAAGAGCGAGCTTATTATAATTTGTAATAATAATATATGCTTCTGTTTATTGTTATTAATTTGTAAATTATCAGTTTTTTTTTCGCTTACTAAAAAAAGATTACTATGAGTATACAGTGAAAATATAAGCCCTAATATATAAACACATATGAGTACAATAGCAACTTTAATACTTATACAAACCATTACCTCTTTTGATATATCGCTATAACTTTCTAGAGATATCATAACTAACATTGCTACCATTGCTAACAACAGCATATTAAAATTTGTTCTAGCTATTAGCTTATTAAATTTCTGTTCTCTATACTTTATTCCTCCAAAAAAAGTTGAAATACCAAGTACTAGAAGCATATTACTTACAATAGAACCTATTAAAGCTGCTTTTGCCATAGGTACCATTCCAAAGCTTACAGACCATACTCCCATCATCAATTCTGGAAAATTTCCTACTGTAGCAGCTAAAAGTCCTCCTCTTTTTTCTCCTATATATTCTGAAATTGCTGAAGTAAAATCACCAAGTAATATAGCTAATGGAACTACTGCTATAGAATAAATTATTGTATTTATCAAACTACAAGAAGTATTTATAAACATCAATATTAATGAAATCATTAAAAAAACATATTTTTTTTTCATAAAAACACCTATTCATAAATTATTGTAATTACCCTATGTGTCATTTTATGTCTTTATGATAAAAGGAGTTACACTAAAATCACATATCTTCTTTATCAAAATCATTGTATAATTCTGAAATTTGTTTTTGTATAAATTTATATAAAAATTTAGAGGTTAAATCTAAAAATTTTAATAACATGTATTCAAATGATTCCTTACTTAAGTCATTTTCATCTAACGATTTTTCTATTGAAGCATAAAAAACATCAATTTTAACATTACTAGTCGGTTTATTAGGTAAATTTCGAGATACATTTGTTAATATTTCTGCTGGACTTATAGTTTCTACTGAATTTTTTAGTAAAGGTTTCTTCTCATAATTCGTTTGACAAGGTGTCATAATCTCAGATTCTACTTCTACTGGTAAAATTCCTTTATCATAAGATTTGTCCATTTGTTTTTTATGTTCTTTACAAATCTTATATATAATTTCTCCCAAAGAAGTATTTAAATATTTTTTGTTTGTTAACATACTTTGAAACCTAATAATCATGTTATCTAAATCTTTTTTTGATATTTGAGGTATAGATTTGTTTAATACTTGTTTCACTATATTCTCTATATCTTTATATTTATTTACCGTCCATTCATTTAGAATTTTATTCATATAGTCTATATCTTGTTTTTTATTTTTAATTGCTTGATTCAATCTATTTTTCTCAATATTTTCAGTAACTGCACTTAATTCTTTTGTTAATTCTCTAATTTCATATCTTAGCCTATTTGATTCCTGAGATATTTTCTTTTTATTATTCATTAAACATTGAATCACATCTCTAGGCATTGCTTTTAAAACATCACTCATATCTATATCTTGAAATTCTATATTTTTAATTCGTCCTGTATTTTTTTCAACATTACCCATACTCTCTTCCCCTTTGCTATTTAAAATAATTTTTTAAATAAAATATTCCTTACTATATTTTATTTAAAAATTATTAAGGTGTGCTATAAGTATAGGATTTTAAAAATTAAAATTTATTCAATCTATTCCTGTTTTAATATTTATAAAAGCAACTTCCCCCAATAAATTCTCTAAATATAGAATTTTCTGGAACTATATTCCTATCTACATTCTTAAAGAAATGTAAGAAGCTTCTTAACCTCATAGCTTCATAATAAACTGAACTATCTTTGGTGACTTTTTCAAGTTCGGGTTCAGCATATTTTTTTAGAACACAAAGCTCATAAACTAAACTTGAATTAAACATAACATCTGCTTCTTCTTGGAAAACAAATATATTGTTCTCCTCTCCTCTTTTTATAGACGGCCACATATTTAATGTTTGTTCTACCCCATATCCTCTTGATAAGTGATCTCTCACTATTCTTCTTATTCTTCTCACATCTGTAGTAGAAATTCTGTTATGGTTGTCCAAATTTAATTGAGTTAATGCACTTATATATATTTTAAACTTGTTTTTTCTATCAATTGAAGCTGTAAGCATCTCATTTAATCCATGAATTCCTTCGATTAACAATATTCCATTTTTAGGAAGCTTTAACATCTTCGTATGCCATTTTCTACTTCCTGTTAAAAAATCAAATTGCGGTATTGTAATTTCTTTTCCATCTAAAAGTTCATTTAAGTTTTTATTAAATAATTCTAAATCTAATGCATATATAGATTCAAAATCATAATTTCCATTTTCATCTTTTGGAGTATGCTCTCTATCTACAAAATAATCATCAAGTGAAATAGGCACAGGCTTCATTCCATTAACTCTAAGTTGAATTGCAAGTCTTCTAGTAAAAGTTGTTTTTCCTGATGATGACGGACCTGCAATTAATATAATTTTAATATTTTCTCTATTTTTAATCATATCTGCTATATATGCTATTTTCTTTTCATGAAATGCTTCTGCCACTCTTACTATATCAACTATTTCACCACTTGCAACTTTATTATTGAGCGAGCCTACATCTCCAACTTCAAGTATTTTACCCCACTGTTCAGCTTCATAAAATATCTTAGCTAATTTTTTATGTTCAATAAATTCTGGTAAACTTTTAGGATCTTTTTCTGTTGGAGCTTTTAATATAAACCCTGATTCATAATACATTAAATCAAATACCTTAAGTACTCCTGTTGAATAAGCCATCGGTCCATAAAAATAATCATATCTACCATCTAACTCGTACAGCTTTAAAGTATTGGATGTTACATGTTTTAAAAGCCTTAATTTATCATCCATTTCATAATCTTCAAAAATTTTTATAGCTTTTTCTTTTGTTACAGATATTTTATTAATTTTAATGTCTCTATCTATTAATTCCTGCATTTTTTTCTTTATTATATATATATCCTCTTTATTAAGAGCTTTTTCCTTATGAATTTCTCCAAAAATTCCTTTGCTTAAAGAGTGTTCAATATTTATACTAGCCTCTGGATATAAATCATAAACCGCTTTTATCAAAACAAACTGAAGTGTTCTTAAATAAGCTAGTCTAGCAACTTTATTATCAATTTTTACACATTCAAAATCAGCATCTTCTTCTATAATACATCTTAACTCTTGTAGCTTTCCATTAACTCTTCCAAGTATACAGGGAATATCATTTTCTAGAGCATTATCTTTTACTATTTCATAAAGCATGTTTCCTTTTTCCACATAAATTTTCTTCCCATCCTTTAAAGTTAAAGTGATTTTTCCCATACAGTTCCTCCTATTGAATAATTTTGTATTATTTGTATATTCTCATTATAAATGATATATAAATTCAATCATATTATTATAATACTTTATATATATAAAAATGTGTTATTTTAGCTTATATTTTTTAATATTTTGCAAAAAATAAGAACTGGAAAAACTTTTTTATAACTCTATTTGAGGAGTGATTATGTGTTTATTGTAATGATTAGAACTAGTATACTTTACACCATAGTTGTTATAAGTATGCGTTTAATGGGTAAAAGACAAATAGGTGAACTAGAACCTTTTGAGCTTGTTATTGCTATTATGATATCAGATTTAGCTTCACTTCCTATGCAAAATCTATCAACTCCTCTTATATATGGAATAATATCAATTTTTACTTTGCTTGCTTTTCAAACATTTATAACTATATTTGAATTAAAAAGTATAACATTTCGAAAAATTATAAGCGGAACACCAAATATACTTATACAAAATGGTAAAATTGATATTAAAGAACTTAGAAATCAAAGATTGACTTTTAATGATCTGATGGAAGAACTAAGGATTAAAGGCTTTTATAATATTAGTGACATAGCCTATGCCGTACTTGAAACTAATGGTGAATTATCAATTATGCCTAAAAGCGAAATGAATTCTGTAACAAAAAAAGATTTAAATATACAAACACAAAACGAAAAGCTTCCAATAGCTTTAATATTAGATGGTAAAATAAATCATGATAATCTACAAATAATAAATAAAAATGTCAATTGGTTAAATAATAAGTTAAAAGCTAATAATATTTATGATACAAACACAGTTTTTATAGCCATGTTAGATTCACAAAATAAATTTTTTTTTCAACTTAAAGAATAAAATACTTCTATAAGGAGCAGTAGATTAAATGAAAAACACAATAATTTCTTTAGTTATTTTTTTTATTTTAAATATTTTTATTATTTTTTCTATAAATTTTGTTAATAATAGATGTATTTATTATGAAAATATATCTAATACTTTAGAACGTAATATAAATAATCAGCTTTGGGATGAATCATATAAAATAAGCACTGAATTCTTAAAAAACTGGGAAAGTGATTCTCAAATAATTTCTGTTTTTGTAAGCCACGAATATTTAGATGATATAAATAGTGAATTATTAAAATTAACACAATATATTAAATTTAAAAATGAAAATCATTCTTTAGCAATAATACATAATATAAAATTTTCATTAAATAGTATAACAGATTTCGAAAAAATAACTATAAAAAACATTTTTTAATAAATTTTATTGAAATTTATGGAAAATATAATATAATTATAAGTATAAATATATTATAATAGTATCATATTTGATTGTTCACATATTATATATATCTTAGTTTGTTATGGTAAATTTATTGATATTAAGGTATAATGTATAGGGACATGAATTTTATGATTGTGGACATTTTAAGTCCCGATTAATATTATCATATTGGAAGGTGGAATTTTTATGGCATTGGTAAATACTAAGGAAATGTTTAAAAAAGCTTATGAAGGTAAATATGCAATTGGTGCATTCAATATTAACAACATGGAAATATTACAAGGTGTTGTGAATGCAGCTAAAGCAAAAAAAACACCTGTTATTGTTCAAGTTTCTAAGGGAGCATTAACTTATGCTGGTCCTAAATATTTGAAAGCAATGGTAGATGCTGCAATTGCTGATACTGGTATCGATCTTGCTTTACATTTAGACCATGGTCCAGATTTAGAAACAGTTAAATTATGCATAGAAACTGGTTTTACTTCAGTTATGTTTGATGGTTCTCACTTTGATTATGAAGAAAACGTAGCTAAAACTAAAGAGGTTGTTGACTATGCTCATGCTCATGGAGTAGTTGTAGAAGCTGAGCTTGGAGTACTTGCTGGTGTTGAAGATGAAGTGAGTAGTGATGTTCATGTTTATACTGATCCAGAGCAAGCTGTTGATTTTGTTAATAGAACTGGTGTTGATTCATTAGCTATAGCTATTGGAACAAGTCATGGTGCTTTTAAATTTGAAGGAGAAGCTAAATTAAGATTCGATATTTTAGAAGAAATCCAAGAAAAATTACCTAACTTCCCAATAGTTCTTCACGGTGCTTCAGCTGTTAACCCTGAGTTAGTAGCAACTTGCAATGAATTCGGTGGTAAAATACCTTCAAAAGCTAAAGGTGTTCCTACTGACATGTTAAGAAAAGCTGCTTCAATGGCTGTTTGTAAAGTGAATATGGACACTGATTTAAGACTTGCTATGACTGCTGGAATAAGAAAAGTACTTGGAGAAAAAGCTGATGTATTTGATCCAAGAAAATATTGTGGTTCTGGAAGAGATTTAATACAAAAAGTTGTAGAGGATAAAATAGAAAATGTATTAGGATCTAAAAATACTCTATAATATAAAATGTATAAAATAAAAGGTGTGTAAAATTTTATTACTTAATACACCCTTTTATTTTTTATATGCATAATTTTATTTTTCTATATAATTAGAAACATGCTTTATAGTCATATTTATTGTTCCATCACCATTTCTAATAATTTCAAATCTACTATTATCATTATATGCTTCCTCATTTATATATAAATCAATATCTTTATCTACCTTAAGTCTTATTCTTTTAAACTTTTTATCAATCCATTGTTTATCAATAGCTACTTTTTCCACTCCCCCTTGTTCTTTAACAAATTGAACAAAGTCCTGCTTTTTATCACCTTCTTCTTCAAATAATTCATGTGCAACTTCATTTACATCAACTTCATCTTCTTCTCTTAATTTTTTCTTTATAGTCCTTCTAACTGCTTCTTGTGCCTCAGCATTCTCTTTTAAGTTATTTCTAGTCCATTTTTCCGCTGCTTTAACAAAGCTTTTAGTCATATCTCTTTCATTATCAATAACAGTACAACCTAAATAATTACTTATAAAATAATTTGAACCATATTCTTCACTATTTTTATTCTTAGTTTGTTTGTCTATCACCATAATATCAAAATTATTCTCTTCCTTAATTGGTTTTATAAACGCACATTTTTGTAATCTTTGACCACTTCCTGGAAGTCCTGTGTATTGAGGTATAATATTTATACCTATTTTATTCTCTATAAACTCTACCGTATGAACATAATTTTTTATATAATCCATTTTCATAATTCCAAGTAAAGGACCATATTCTGTAGATATAGATATTACTAAAAGGTCACAAGAAGATATGCTTCCCTTAGATCTCATAAGTAAAAACATTTGTCTTGCAAGTTCTTTAGATACTTCAATCAAATTAATTTCTCCATACAAAAATTCTTGCGAAATATCCTTAATAACATTTCTTTCTTTATTAAACACAGCATATTTAAGTTCTTCATCCTTTAAACACTTTTGTATATGCTTATCTAAAAAAGTATATATTTCTTCATTCAGCTCCAATTTATATTCATTTAAAACAGGCTCATCTGAATTATTATCTAGAATATGAACTACTGCTTCATTAATTGTAATTTCATTTATATATTCCATTATATTACCACCCTTGCTATACACTATATTTCATTCTAAAAATAAAAAAACACATCTCTCTTAATTACATATAGATGCGCATTTAAAATTCATATTCTATTATAACACAACAAAATAAAAGTGCGTGGCAATATTCTTATGTTATAATGTAGTAGGGTGATTACGATGAAAGAAATAGAAACTAGAATAATTGATATTGATATTGATGATATAAGAAAAAAGCTATTAAAAATAAATGCAGTAAAAGTAAAACAACAAGATCAAGTTAATAATATATATGATTTTTCAGATAGAAGGCTTTTAAATAATAAAGGTTATGCAAGAATAAGAATTGTAGATGATAAATTAAAAAATTGTACATATTGTTATATGACCACAAAAAAACTTTTAAGTCAAGAAAAATATAAAATCATGGAAGAACACGAAATTCAAATTAGCAATTCTATTGAAGGTGAAAATATTTTTCAAGCTCTTGGTCTTAAACTTGTTGAATCTATAAAAAAATATAGGGAAAGCTATAAATATAAAAACACTTTAATAGAAATTGATATAAATGAGAAAACATTTTGTCCCTTCCCTTATATTGAAATTGAAACTTCAAATGAAGATGAACTAAAAGAAGTTGTTACACTTTTAGGATACACTTTAGAAAATACTACTTCTAAAACCATTTATGAAATAATAAATGAAAGAAAAAACATAAGATAATTATGATTTCCTTGACTTTTCTTGTTAAAATGTTATAATTATTTCTAGTAATAGTGATAATGCCCAATCGCCAAGCGGCAAGGCACTTGACTCTGACTCAGGGATTCGCAGGTTCAAATCCTGCTTGGGCAGCCAATAAAAAACGATACTCAATAAGTATCGTTTTTTATTTTATCTTAAAATCATTTATATAACTATCTAATTTTTTCTTATTATTTTCTAACCACTATCGAAACGCCATCTGGGATAACAGCAATCTTTCCATCTTTTCTTCCTAACAATTCATCAGCCATTTGTAAAGCTGATTCTACACTAGATGCCCAGCGCATATGCATATCTTCAACTATTTTTCTTGAAGCACTTGTTACCATAATAACAGGATATTTTAATAATATTCTAGAAAGCACTTGTGATTCCCATTGATCTGGTATAGTTTCATGCCTATCCCTAGCTACTATTTTATTCATTATTTCTTTTACTGATTCAGCATTTTTAAAAGTTCGGTAAAATTCTTCTCCCCCATGACCATCACTACATTCAGATACCATTATTATAACACCTTTTTCTCCTAATGTAGCTTCTGCTGCTGTCATTCCTTTTACTGATTGATACATATTCTGATCTAATGGATATCCACCATTTGTTGTAATAGCTATATCTGCTTTTACAGCATGAATTCCTGACAATTCTTTTACAAACTCACATCCCTCATAATGAGCTTGTTCACGTTCTCCTGAAAAAGCTGCAATAACTTTTTTATCACAATCTATAACAACATTTAGGATAAATGCTAAATTGACCTTTTCTGAAGCATATAGCATGTCCCTATGAAGTGGATTACCTTCTAATTTACCTGTTCGTGCATGATTACTTCCAATAAACTCTGAACAATGATTTGCTAGTATAGTTGCCTTACTTGCAATTCCTGGCAAAACAGACTTACGTCCTCCAGAGAAACCAGCAAAAAAATGAGGTTCAATAAATCCTTCTGCTATCAATAAATCAGCATCAACTGCATACTTATTTATAACAAGTTCCCCTCCTGATGGTAGTATACCAACCTTAACTAACTGTGAATCATCTTGGCTATCATGTATAATAAAATTTTCATTATCTACAATCTTTTTGCCATATTTATCAATAAGTTCTTGTTTAGTCGTGTGTCTGTGCATTCCTGTAGCTACTAAAATAGAAATTTTAGCATTAGGATTACCTTTTCTTATTTCTTTTAATAAAATTGGCATTGTTACATGACTTGGAACTGGTCTTGTGTGATCACTGGAAATAATGACAACGTTTTCTCTTCCTACAGCTAGTTCACTTAAAAGCTTACTTCCAATTGGATTTGCTAGTGCCTTTTCAACAATTTCAACTTCTGTTTCTTTTGGCTTAAAGGTATGGGCTTTAGATACTAATTCCCCAGCTATTCTATTTTTAGGAATATTTACTTTAATTTGTTTGTGTCCATATGGTAAATTATAATTTAACATTAAAATTCCTCCCTCGTACTAAATTGTTATTCTTTACTGGTATGACCATCAGATTAACGTATTGTGTGTATGTGTGTATAATATATCATCTTTATGTAGCTTTTTCAATAAAAATATGTTATATTATAATGTTATCTTTTTAACATATGAATATAAAAAAAACACACATACTGTGAAAAAATATTTTCACAGTATATGTTTTTTACATATTATTAATTATTTTATTTTTTATTATTTCTATAAATTAACTCATTTAAATAATTTAAATGTTCTTCTAATGCCTCTATTGCCTTTCTGCAATCTCTCTCCTTCATTGCATTATAAATTTGTAAATGCTGATCTACAAATTTAAGCATAGTTTTAGAATCTGAAGCTAATTTTGTACGTGTATTTTTTATATGAAGATTCATAACTTCAGAAATAGATATTAAAACTTGATAAAGCACACTATTTCTACTTGCTTTAGCAATTGTGTAATGAAACATCATATCTGCTTCTACACTAATTTTCTCATTTCCCTTACTCTGTTCTAATATTTGAATATATCTCTTCATTTCTCCTAGTTCTTCATCAGTTATCTTATCCACAGCTAATCTAATACAATCACACTCTAAAACCATTCTAAGCTCTAATAATTCTTCCACCACATTTTCCTCTAAAGCCAAAATTAAAGATAATGGTTCTAAAAATTTCGTAGAACTTTCATCATTAGAAATAACTGTGCCTTCTCTAGTTCGTGTTTCAATTATCCCTATTAATTCAAGTGCACTAAAAGCTTCTCTAATAGATGATCTACTTACCCCTAATTTTTTTTGTAATTCACTAACTGTAGGTAATTTATCTCCTTTCTTTAATTTTCCTTCATATATAGAATCTTTAATTTGCTGAATTACTTGTTGGCTAACTTTTGTAGTTTTTATGTTTTTAAACGTCATTTGTTACTCCTCCATACCTTTTACAGATATATATCATTATATCATACTATGTTAAACCCTTAACTATATTAAAATATAATTAATTAACTTTAATATATTCTTCTATCAGATTATAAAAAACAAGCGCAAAATGCATTATAATATTACGCTTGTTTTTACTTATGCTTTTATTAAGTTTTTTACTTTAGAAAATTGTATAATTAAAAAACTTTTATTTATCACCTTTAAAATTCTTTAGCAAATCTGCAAAAGCAAAGTTTCCTTCATCTTCGTCATTATACTTAGAGTATTCTTTACTATTCCCGTTTAAAGCTTCCTTAATGCTTAAACTAATTTTTTGTTCTTCTTCTTTTATATCTAATATTTTAACTTTTACTTTATCCCCTATACTTAATATTTGAGAAGGTTTTATAATATTTTCATCGGTAATTTGTGTAATATGAACTAACCCTTCTACTCCTGACTCAATTTCTACAAAAGCTCCAAATTCTAAAATTCTTACAACTCTTCCTTCTAAAATATCATCAATCTTATATTTATTAACTACATTATTCCAAGGATTTTCCTCAATATCTTTCAATCCTAATGAAATTCTACCATTATCTTTATCAAAATCTAAAACATAAACTTCTACTTTATCACCTTCTGATACAATTTCTGAAGGATTATTAACCCTTTTCCAGGATAAATTTGAATTATGAATCAGTCCATCTAT
The DNA here is from genome assembly GCF_026735135.1 of Clostridium aestuarii. Taxonomy (GTDB): domain Bacteria; phylum Bacillota; class Clostridia; order Clostridiales; family Clostridiaceae; genus Clostridium_H; species Clostridium_H aestuarii. Next base: position 554,964 of record NZ_JAPQER010000001.1, read on the forward strand.
TCCACCCAAATCAACAAAAGCTCCAAATTTAGCAAGCCTTCTTACAATACCAATTCTTTTTTCACCTTTTTTTAGGCTAGCCCAGAGTTTTTCTCTTTTATTCTCGATTTCCTTTTTCTCAACTTCTTTTCTAGATAACACAATTTTTTTCTTTGCTTTGTTTAACTCAATAATTTTCACTACTAATTTTTTACCAATAAAATCATTTAAATTTTTTACAAAAGAGCTAGAAACATGTGACGCAGGTATAAATGCTCTTATATCTTTAGCATAAACAATAACTCCGCCTTTTACAACTTCTTTCACTTCTACTTCAAAAGTAGTATCATCTTTTAATGCCTTTTCAAAATCATTCCAAACTTTAATTTCATCTGCTTTTCTCTTAGATAAAACTACATTTCCTTCTCCATCATTTAATTTAATAATATAAACTTCAATCTTATCTCCTGATTTTAGAATTTCTTTAAGCTCTATTTCTTCATCAGTAGATATTTCTTTTTTTGTAATAATTCCATCTGTAATATATCCTATATTAACCAAAACTTCACTTTCTGTTACTGAAATAACTTCACCTGTTACAATATCTCCGCTATGAATTGTTTTCATTGATTTCTCTATTTCACTCATCATCTCATTCATTGAATTTTCTTCAACTTTATCAATTGTCATATTTCACATCTCCCTATGGTATTCAAATTACAAATTATAATGTAATTCAAATTTATTTCTATATATAGTATAACAAAATATTTAATTATCTTAAACTGCAATGTCTTTCAAGCACTTAATAATAATCTTATTATTCTCAATAAAACTAAACTTTACTTACTACATATATTTTTTTTATTAGAGCAAACTATTTAAAAGAATAAAGGAGGTATTAACTATGTATACCAAAAAATTACACTTAAAAACATTCTTATCATCTATTATATTAATTCTTTTAATATTTAATTTCATATTACCGAGTACAGCGAAAGCATATAAAGATATTTCACCTTCAGATGTAAGAGATATGATTGATACTTCAACTCTTATGTTAGTCATAGATGTACGAGTTCCAAAAGAATATTCTAAAGGGAAAATACGAACTAGTGTAAATATTCCACTTAACATTCTTAAAAACACAGTAATTGAAAGAAACATCCCCAAATCAACAATAATAATTACTTATAGTCAAGATAATGCTACTGCTTACCAAGCCGCTAAAATTTTAGACAGTTTAGGATATCAACAAGTATATACTTTAGGTAGCATAAATAGTTGGCCCTACGAGATTATAAGATAATATCTTGACAGCATTTATTATTTAATCTATAATTATACGAAAAAGAATAAAATTCTATGATGCATTGATTAGGAGTAGTAATATTTGATTCAATTAAAGAGAGCTGCCGGATGCTGTAAGACAGTATTGATAAAATATGAACTTGCCTTTGAGCTTATCTGTTAAAAGCAGGTACGGATAAACCGTTATATTTGGAAGTGAGGCTTATAGCCTAACTAGAGTGGTACCGCGGAACAACTTTCGTCTCTATATATTAGAAACGAAGGTTTTTTTATTTATACATAATAAAATAATATTACACATTCATTTAAAATGTAGGAGGTAAAATACTATGGCTAACTATGGAACATCAGTAGATAAAAAATGGCAATCAAGATGGGAAACATCTGGACTTCATAATTTCGATGAAAATGCTCCAGGTGAAAAATTATATGTACTTGAAATGTTTTCATACCCTTCAGGTGCAAAACTTCATGCAGGGCATTGGTTCAACTATGCTCCTACAGATTCTTGGGCAAGATTCAAAAAAATGCAGGGATATAATGTATTCCAACCAATGGGCTTTGATGCTTTCGGTCTACCTGCTGAAAACTATGCAATAAAAACAGGGGTTCATCCTAAAGATTCTACAATGAAAAACATTTCAAACATGGAAGAACAATTAAGAGCTATGGGAGCTATGTTTAATTGGGACCATGAAGTTATAACTTGTCTTCCTGATTACTATAAATGGACTCAATGGTTATTCTTAAAATTATATGAAAAAGGATTAGCATATAGGAAAAAAGCACCTGTAAACTGGTGCCCTAGCTGTAATACAGTACTTGCAAATGAACAAGTAATAGACGGACAATGTGAAAGATGTGATTCTGAAGTTGAGAGAAAAGAATTAACTCAATGGTTCTTAAAAACAACTGACTATGCTGAAGAATTATTACAAGATTTAGATGGTCTAGATTGGCCTGAAAAAACTAAATCAATGCAAAAACATTGGATTGGAAAATCAAAAGGTGCAGAAGCAACTTTCAAAGTTGAAAATTCTGATATAAATTTTGATGTATTTACTACAAGAGTTGACACACTAAATGGTGTTACTTATGTCGTTCTAGCACCTGAAAGTCCTTTAGTTAATCAAATTACATCACCTGAATATAAATCAGCAGTTGAAGAATATAAAAAACAAGCTGAAAAACAATCAGATATAGAAAGACAATCAATTTCAAGAGAAAAAACTGGAGTATTTACTGGAACTTACGCTATCAATCCTATAAATGAAAAAAGAATTCCTATTTGGGTTGCAGATTATGTGCTTGCATCATATGGTACTGGATGTGTAATGGCAGTTCCTGCACATGATGAGCGTGACTTTGAATTTGCAACTAAATTTAATTTACCAATAGAAAGAGTTATTACAAGTAAGAATGGAAGTGATGATTCTTTACCTTTCACTGAATATGGTAAATTAGTAAATAGTGGAGAATTTGATAATCTTACTACTGAAGAAGCTAAAGAAGCAATAGTTAAAAAACTTGAAGTAACAGGACTTGGTAGATGGAAAATAAATTATAGACTTAGAGATTGGCTTGTTTCAAGACAAAGGTATTGGGGCGCACCTATTCCTATAGTTTATTGTGAGAAATGTGGAACAGTGGCTGTACCCGAAGAACAGCTTCCAGTTAAACTTCCTTATGATGTTGAATTTACTCCAGATGGTAAATCACCACTTTCAAAATGTGAAAGTTTCTTACACACTACTTGTCCTAAATGTGGTGGTACAGCTACTAGAGAAGTAGATACATTAGATACTTTTGTATGTTCTTCATGGTATTACTTAAGATATACTGATAATAAAAACACTGAAAAAGCATTTGATTCTGCTAAGGCAAACGCTCTACTTCCTGTAGATAAATACGTAGGTGGTCCTGAACACGCTTGCATGCACCTTTTATATGCAAGATTCATAACTAAAGCACTTAGAGATATGGGCTATATAAACTTTGATGAACCATTTACTTCTCTTACTCATCAAGGCTTAATTCTTGGACCTGATGGACTTAAAATGAGTAAGTCTAAAGGGAATACAATTTCTCCAGATGATTATATAGAACAATATGGTTCTGACGTATTTAGAATGTATTTAATGTTTGGTTTTGCGTATTCTGAAGGTGGTGCTTGGAGCTATGATGGAATAAAATCCATAGCTAGATTCATAGATAGAATAGAAAGATTATTAGACCAATCTAAAACAGAATTAAATAACTCAAATAATTCAAAAACTGAACTTGAAAAGTCTGAAAAAGAATTAAATTATGCTAGACATTACGCTATAAAACATGTAACTGAAGATACTGAAAAATTTCAATTTAATACTTCTATTGCAAGAATAATGGAGTTTACAAACGCTCTATCTAAATATTTAAATGACGAAAAAAATAAAAATGTCAAATTCTTAGAAGAAGTATTGGTTGATTACATAAAATTATTAGCTCCTTTTAGTCCTCATTTTGCAGAAGAACAATGGGAACTTTTAAATAAGGATTTCTCTATTTTTAAAACATCTTGGCCAAAATTTAATCCTAAAGCACTAGTTAAGGATGAAATTGAAATAGCCGTTCAAATTTGTGGAAAAATTAAAACTAGAATAAATATACCAAACGATATTTCAGATGATGAAATAAAAGAACTTGCTCTTAAAAATGAAACTATCCAAAAAGATATAGACGGCAAAAACATAATAAAAGTAATAGTTGTTAAAGGTCGACTTGTAAATATAGTAGCAAAATAATTTTGTACAATTTAATAAAGAAATGAGGTTTTGCTATTGCAAAACCTCATTTCTTTTACAAAACTGTCATCTCCATATTTCAACTTATTAAAAAATCAAATCAACTCTCAACTTATTTATACTTCTCCATAAGCTTTAAGACTTCTTTCAGTAGCTTCTAATAATTTATTTAATTCTATTACCTCTCCTTCTGAAATAAGCTTATTTAACTGATTTCTATAACTAGTCGCTTCATGAACTCTACCAGAAGACATTAAACTAAATATATTGTTCATAATATCAGATACTAAACTTGATTTAACTTCAAATAATTTCTGAGCATCCATTATTTCATCTTTTATTTCAAGTACTTCTTGATCTAATTTAAACGCAGCATCTGCTGATGATTTTAGTTTAGCTTTTATATATTCGGGGATTTGATGCTTATATTTATAGTTCAAAGAATGTTCGAGCGTAGCCCAAAAATTCATTGCTAATGTTCTTATCTGAAGTTCAGCAAGTATTTCCTTAACTCCATCAGCCATATTTACAGGGTATTTTATTATCATATGATAGCTTCTATATCCGCTTATCTTTACATTTGTGATATAATCTTTTTCATACATTATCTGCATATCTTGTCTTTGCCTTATTAAATTAACAACTTTATATATATCATCTACAAATTGACACATTATTCTTATACCTGCTATATCCTCTAATTCATATTCTATTCTATGAACAGGTATATTAAATTTATTGGCTTTTTCCAATATACTAGATAGTTCTTTAACTCTACCTGTTACAAATTCAATTGGGGAGTATTCGCTTTTTCTTCTATATTCACGTCTAATACTTTTAAACTTAACTTTTAATTCTTCTACAGCCTGTTCATAAGGTATTAAAAATTTTTTCCATTCTATTACAGCCATATAACCTAACCTCTACTTTTCATATATTATTTTATATATTATAAATAAACATCTAAAAAATCAAGTTCTCTATAAAAAATTAATTAAACAACTAAACTTTCATATAACTGCTCAATCTAAAAATTATATAAGTTTATAATAATAACAATTAAATTTTCACTTTAATTTTACCATATATATTAATATTTACCCTATACATTTTATTATTATAATACATAAACATTACATATATAAATGATTATTTTTACACACTTAATGTTTTTTCTCACTTTTTTTTGTTATAATTGATTTATAATTGTACTTATTACATTTGAGGTGATTACGTGAGCAAAGATATTTTTTCTGGATTAGATGATTTAGGATTTGACGATATAGATAATTTAAAACTATACGCCAACAAAAAAAAACAAACAACCACAACCTCTGTTAGAGAAAACCATACTGAAAAAATTGAAATTTATTTATACGATAAAAAAGTAACCTGTCCAGTATGTGAAAATAACTTTAAGGTTAAAGCAGTTAAAACTTCAAGCTATAAAATGAAAGAAAAAGATAGTGATTTTTTCATAAGATACGAAAAAATAAATCCTTATTTCTATGATGTCTGGGTTTGTAATAGTTGTGGATATGCTGCTATGAAATCTGATTTTCTAAAAATAAGAAAGTACCAAGTAGATTTAATAAAAGAAAACATAACTCCTAAATGGAAAGGTAAAGAATATAAAGTTCCTTATGATATCAATACAGCTATTGAGCGATATAAACTATCTCTATTAAATTATTATTATATGGATTCTAAGGCTAGTAAAAAGGCTATGAACTGTTTGAAATTAGCATGGATGTGCAGGTTAACCAGAGATAGTAAAAACGAACAGGATTATTTAAAACAAGCTTTAAAGGGTTTTAATGATTCTTATTTTAACGAAGACTTCCCAATATACGGAATGAATAAATTCACAAATATGTACTTGATTGGTGAATTAAATAGACGTATAGGCAATAAAGAAGAAGCTTTATTGTGGTTTAGTAAAGTTATAACTACACCTAATATAAATAAACGACTTAAAGAATTAGCTAGAGATCAAAAAGATTTGATTAAAGAATCTAATTTACCAAAAAAAATTCCTGTACAACAGACTACTAAGAAAAAAGGATTTTTCTCATCAATCTTTGGTAAATAAAAATGAGTTAGAATTTATTCTAACTCATTTTTATAATATTTTAATAGGGTCAAAATTTATATAATCACAAGAAGTAACTATATATTCAATTTCTTCATGATGACCTTCAAAAACCCTTGATAATGAAGGTCCATGAAGATGTCCATATATAACTTTTTCCACTCCATATTCTTGAAAAATTTTAGTAAAATCAGATTCCTCAAATTTATCATTAACAGGTGGATAATGAACCATCACTATTATTTTTTTATATCCTGCTTTTACAGCACTATCTAAAGAAAGTTTTAATCGTATCTTTTCTCTATTATATATTTTTTTATCATGCTCTGAGTACCTATCCTCATTAGGTGGATTCCAACCTCTTGTACCACAAACAGCATAATCTTCATATGCAAAAAAATTGTTCTGAATAAAGCTTATATCCTGATAAAGGTTATTCAGTTTTTTTATACTACTCCACCAGTAATCATGGTTTCCTTTACAAATAATTTTTTTTCCTGGGAGTTTATCAATCCATTCAAGATCCTTCATTCCTTCTTCTATATTCATAGACCATGATATATCTCCAGCTATCAAAACTGTATCTTCATCACTAATTTGATTTCTCCAGTTATTTTCTATTTTTTCGTGGTGCTTATACCACTTGTCTCCAAATATATCCATTGGTTTATCACAATTAAATGCTAAATGTAAATCTGATATTGCAAAAAGTCCCACTCTTTATCACCTTCCATTTGCTAAGCTATCTATGTCCATTATATAAGCTATTACTTCAGCTACTGCTTCATATAATTCTTCTGGCACATAACTTCCTACATCTACATTTGTTAATAAATCTGCTAATTCTTTATTATAAACTATAGGAACATCATTTTTTTCAGCTTCCTCTAAAATTTTATCTGCTATATATCCTACTCCAGCAGCCGTTACTTTAGGAGCATCATAATTTAATTCATATTTTAATGCAGCAGCTTTTCTTCGTTCTTTATTATTACTCATAAAAGTCCCCCAATATCCTCATAATTGGTTATACCATATAGTTTATATTAGTAAATTCACTATCCTCAAAAAAATCTCTACACTCTACTAAATTAACATCTTCTACTTTTTCACTTATTTCTACTGTAGTTATATATCCCATATTATTTAAGATTTTAGCTATTTTATTTTTTCCTACTTCCAAAACTCTCATCCATTTTTTTTCACATTTCATATCTACATTAATGCTCTTATCCAGCACCTTAATATAAGCATCTACTTCTCCCATATTTACAGTTTTCACAGAAGCTACAAATTTAATATTTTTTGAATCTATTTTCTTTCCTCTTTTTCTTTCATCTTTAATTATTAATTTACATGGATATTCTTGTTCATTCATATTTATAGGAACATCCATATAATAATATTCATTAGATATAGAATTAAAAACTTTAAAATCATTTATCTTGTTATGTAATACTTGTGCAACTTTACTAAAGGTTTCTGATTTTTGATTACTATTTTCTTCAATAGCTTGCTTTATAACCTCTTTCATCTCATTAATTTTATTATCTAATTGTTCCTTTACCTTTGATGATGTGTCAAGTTTTTCACTAATCGTCTTATTAATTTCAAGGTGTTTTTTTATTTCCATCTTTTTTTCATCATTATTAATATTTTCTTTACCTGAAGCAACTTCTTTTTCAACATTATCTATATTTTCTTTTTTGATTATATTTTTTGTATCATTTGTATTTATAATTTTTTTATCATTTATGTTATCAAGATTTTCTACATTTTGTTGTTTACTAACTTCATTATTATCAAAATCAGTATCTAAAAGCTTTTTTAATATTTCTTTACCACTTAATTCTTTTAACTCATTTGTATTGTATATGTTTTTTACATAATTATTATTTTTAACAATACTATTTCCTTTTAAATTAGAGTTTTCAATATTAACTTGTTCACTTTCTTTTACAATATTCTGCATCTTATTATCAAATTCATTTCTCTGTTCTGCTTTATTTATTGTATTTGGTTCAGTATTTGCTATTTTATTTTGAAAAATTTGTTTATCCAACTCTGTTATTCCTTTATATATTGTCATAGGTTCTTTTATAATTTTACTAAAACTTTTTATATTATTTTCTGTTAGCTCAATATCATTTTCAAGCATAGTAAACAATTCATCAGCACTTAATTTTTTAAATTCACTAAAAAAACCTTTTAATGATTTTTCAACATTTTGTCCTTTTGGGCTATTTATATCAATATCTTTATTATCTAAATACTTTAAAATAAAGCTATCTTCTTCATTAGAATCTATTATTATTTTATTTTGAAATTCCAATAATGATTTAATCTTAGATATATTTTCTCTTGTTAATGGCATTTTACATTTTATCATTTTTTCTAAAACAGTATAATCTTCTTTATCTGTATATATTCCTTGTTCTTCTAACGTAGTTTTTAATAAATTTTCAGAAACTTTTTCAGTTTCATCATTTACAATTTTAATTACAATTTTACCATCTTCATATCCTTCTACTTCAAACTTTAGTAATTTATGAGGCACAAAATCAATAGGTTCTTTAATTTGTGCTGAAAATTGCCATCCATCTAAAAGTTTTAATATTGCTTCATTTGTTAGGCTATCTAAATCAGTAATCCTTGCTGTGAATTTTTCTCCTAATTCAAAAGACAGTTTTTTATGGATTCTTTTTGAATTTGCATTATGTGTACTATTGATATTCAAAATTCCAGCCATTAATTTCATACCCTCCTTCAATACATATACCCTACACTTTAATAATCAGTTTAATTCTTTTTTAATAATATCAACATATCACTATTTTATTTGAATTAATATATATTCTTTTTTATTATCGTGATAAAATTGTACATCTATATATTTACATTATCATATGATTAAATTACATAATTAAAAATTTCAACTGCAAAATGCAAGTTGGAAATTATGCAATTTTCTCATATAAATATTATATAAAACTTTTATAGAAAACAAAAGAAAATGCCTAACATTAGACATTTTCTTTTGGAAAACTATTGTACAACTATCTTGTAATATTTTTTCTTACCCTTTTTAATAATTGCACTTCCATCTTTAAAATTATCTTCAGTAAGTATAGCCTTTACATCAGTAACCTTTTCATCATTTAGTGAAATACCGCCTTGCTCAACAAGTCTTCTTCCTTCTTTTTTAGATGGAATTACTTTTCCACTTAAAAGAATATCAAGTAAAGCTGTACCAATCATATCACTACTTATTTCTATAGTTGGTACATTACTCATATCAGCTCCACCACTAAATAATGCCTCTGCTGCTTGTTGAGCCTTTTTAGCTTCTTCTTCTCCATGCACTAATTTAGTAACTTCATATGCTAATACTTTTTTGGCTTCATTAATTTGAGCATCTTTTAATGCTCCTAATCTTTTAACTTCATCCATAGGTAAGAAAGTAAGTAATGCCAAACATTTTTCTACATCTGAATCTCCTACATTTCTCCAGTACTGATAAAAATCATATGGTGAAGTTTTTTCTGGATTAAGCCACAATGCACCATTTACTGTTTTACCCATTTTCTTACCTTCACTATTAGTTAATAGTGTACATGTCATAGCATACGCAGATTTTCTTTCTTTTCTTCTTATAAGTTCCATACCAGCAATCATATTAGACCATTGGTCATCTCCACCTAATTCCATTACACATCCATATCTTTTATTTAATTCATAAAAATCATATCCCTGCATCAACATATAGTTAAATTCTAAGAATGATAATCCTTTTTCCAATCTTTGCTTAAAACATTCTGCTGTAAGCATTCTATTTACTGAAAAATGTATTCCTATATCTCTTATAAATTCTACATAATTAAGATTTAAAAGCCAATCTGCATTATTTACCAATATAGCTTTATCATCACTAAAATCAATAAACCTTGAAAGTTGTTTTTTTATTCCTGCTACATTATGCTCTATTTGTTCTTTAGTAAGCATTTTTCTCATATCAGTTTTACCGCTAGGATCACCAATCATAGCTGTTCCACCACCAACTAATGCTATTGGTCTATGACCAAATTTTTGCATATGAGCCATAAACATCATTGCAATAAAGTGTCCTACATGCAAACTATCTCCTGTTGGATCAAACCCTATGTAAAATGTGATTTTTTCTTTTCCTAATAATTCTCTTATTTCTTCTTCATGAGTTGTTTGTTTTATGTACCCACGCTCCATTAAAGTATCAAATACATTTGACATTAAAAATACCTCCTACTCTTTTAATAAAAAAAATCCCATATATCCATTAAAGAATATATGGGACGAATTCACTTCGCGTTACCACCCAATTTGATATATCAAAAAAGCTATATCATCTCTTTCCCTTATAACGTAGGGATACCCGTAACAACCTACTAGTATAACTAACTTTCAGTATAAAATTCAGAAATGTATTTCACTATGTTCCACCAATCAGTTTTCACCAGCCACTGACTCTCTTATGGTTCACACAATTACTTTTTTCCATCATTATCTTTAACACTATACAGTTTATCTAATATTATATAAATAAAATTAGATAAATGCAATAAGTTTTAAAATAATAATGTTTTTTATTATTTATACTTACATACTAACACTAAACTCTGAGTAGATGAATTTTTCAACTTCTTCTATATCTCCTTTAGTTTCATGAATCTTTTTAACAATTGCTGAACCAACTATAACACCATCTACATAAGGTGTAAATCTTTCTACATCTTCTCTGGATGAAATACCAAATCCTATAGCTATTGGTAAATCTGTATGCTTTTTAACAGTTTTTAAAAATTCATCTACTTCTTCATAAAATCCATCTTTCATACCTGTAACTCCTAATGAAGAAATACAGTATACAAACCCCTTTTTACCTTCGACTACATCTTTTATTCTTTCTTTAGATGTAGGTGCTACTAATGGAATAAGTGCCACATTATTTTTTTTGATATATGGTATTATTTCATCCTGTTCTTCTAAAGGTAAATCAGGAATAACAAAACCATCTATACCTATTTCTTCACATTTATCCACAAATTCTTTTATTCCATAAGCTAATATTGTATTGTAATATACCAAAAACACCATAGAAATTTCTGTATTTTTACGCACTCGCTCTATGCAGTTAAATATATCCTTTAACTTGATTCCATTATTCAAAGCATTTTGTGCTGCTTTCTGTATTATAGGTCCATCTGCAAGAGGATCAGAAAAAGGAATTCCTACTTCAATAATACTTGCTCCAGCTCTTTCCTTTGCATAAATAAGTTGTTCAGTTTTTTCAATAGATGGATCTCCTGCTGTTATATATGTTATTAATGCTTTCTTATTATTTTCTTTTAACTCATTAAACTTTTTCTCTATTCTATTCATAACTACTATACCCCCAAATCATTTTTTTCCAATATATTCTGCTATTGTATAAACATCTTTATCGCCTCTCCCTGACAAGTTAATAACTATAATTTTATCCTTACTCATTTTAGGAGCAATCTTTACAACATGAGCTACAGCATGTGAACTTTCTAATGCAGGAATAATCCCTTCCACTTTAGATAAATATTGAAATCCTTCTACAGCTTCTTTATCTGTTATAGAAACATAGTTAGCTCTTTTTATTTCATCTAAAAACGCATGTTCTGGACCAATACCTGGGTAATCAAGTCCTGCTGAAATAGAGTGAGCTGGTTTAATTTGCCCTTCTTCATCCTGTATAAGAAGAGTTTTCATACCATGAAGAACTCCTACTTTGCCTTCTGCAATTGATGCTCCATGCTCACCTGTTTCTATACCTTTCCCAGCTGCTTCTACACCAATTAATTCTACTTCTTTATCTTCAACAAATGGATAAAAGATTCCCATAGCATTACTTCCGCCCCCTATACATGCAATAACCTTATCTGGAAGTCTACCTTCTACTTCTAATATTTGTTTTTTAGTTTCTTGTCCTATAATCTTTTGAAAATCTCTAACCATAGTTGGGTATGGATGAGGACCTACTACAGAACCTATAACATAAAATGTGTCTTCAACTCTTCTTACCCATTCTCTTATAGCTTCATTTGTAGCATCCTTTAAGGTTCCTGTTCCTGACTTAACAGATTCAACCTTTGCTCCTAAAAGTTCCATTCTAAATACATTAAGTTTCTGTCTTTCTATATCTTCTTCTCCCATAAAAACTGTACATTCCATATCAAATAATGCTGCTCCCGTAGCAGTAGCTACTCCATGCTGTCCTGCACCGGTTTCTGCTATTACTCTTTTCTTACCCATTCTTTTTGCTAAAAGCAATTGAGCAATAACATTGTTAATCTTATGAGCACCAGTATGATTTAAATCTTCTCTTTTAAGATATATTTTTGCACCACCTAATTCTTCTGTCATTCTTTCTGCATAGTACAGTGGAGATGGTCTTCCCACATATTGTTTTAAATAATACATATATTCTTTTTTAAACTTTTCATCATTACTATATTTAATAAAAGCCTCTTCTAGTTCTTTTAATGCATTCATAATTGTTTCTGGTACATATTGTCCTCCAAATTGTCCAAATTTACTTTTTAAATTCATATTTCTTCACCTTCCTAATAAATTTTTTTATTTTTTCTTCATTTTTTTGCCCATCTTTTTCAACTCCTGAACTTACATCAACCATATGTGGATTAACTATCTCAATACACTGTTGAACATTTTCTGAATTAAGTCCTCCAGCTAAAATAGTAAAATAATTTTTTGAAAACTCTTTTACTAAACTCCACTCAAAACTTATTCCTGACCCTGCTTTTACTCCATCCAATAAAAATCCTTTTACATTTTTATATCTCTGAGCTTTAATTAAATCTTTCTTATTTTGTACTGATATTGCCTTCCAAACTGGAACAATAATTTTTTCACATTCCTCTGAACTTTCTTCCCCATGCATTTGTACAATATCAATTCCACAATAATTAACAATGTCATTTATTTCATCATAAGGAGTATTAACAAATACCCCTACCGCCTTGATTTTAGTGCTTAATATTTTTTTCATATCTCTTACTTGTTCTTTAGAAACCTTACGTTTACTTTCTACAAAAACAAATCCTACATAATCTATAGGATATTTATTTATCATTCTTATATCTTCTAATGTTTTTAATCCACAAATTTTAATTTTAGTCTTCATAAGCATCCTTAAACTCCTTAGCTTTTTGCATAATATCATCGCATTTCATAAAGCTTTCACCTACCAAAACTCCATTTATATTTGCTTCTTTTAAAACTTGTATATCTTCTTTATTGTGAATTCCACTTTCACCTATAACTAATATTTCATCTGAAATAAGCTTTTTTAATTTTAATGTATTATTTAAATCTACAGAAAAATCTTTTAAATTTCTATTATTAATTCCAATAATCTTAGCACCTGCACCTAATGCAGTATATACTTCTTCTTCTGTATGAACTTCTACTAACGCATCCATATCAATAGAATATGCTATATCAATAAACCTTTTTAAAGTTTTTTTATCAAGTATTGCTGTTATAAGCAAAACACAACTTGCCCCTAATATTCTTGCTTCATAAATCTGTTTTTCATCTATAATAAAATCTTTTCTTAAAATCGGAAGAGAAGTTACACTTTTTATTTGTTTCAAATACTGTGGACTTCCCATAAAAAAATGTTCTTCTGTTAATACTGAAATTGCATCCACAGCTTTTTCATATTCTCTTGCAATATCTTGTGGTCTAAAATCTTCTTTTATTAATCCCTTAGACGGAGAAGCTTTTTTTACTTCACCTATAATAGATAAACCTGATTTTTTTATAGCATTATGAAAACTTTTAGGTTTTTCGCTATTTTTTATTTGATCTATTAATTGTTCTTTATCAAGAAATTTTTTTTCCTTTAAAGTCTGTTTTTTTCTTTCTACAATTTTGTCTAATATCATATTAGCCTCCTTGTATACTCAATATATTGATTCATTTTTTCATAAACCTTACCACTATCAATAAGTTCAGCAGCCCTGCTAATACCTTCTTTAATTGAGTCAGCTTTTTTACCTACATACAAAGCAGCACCAGCATTTAAAAGTAAAATATCTCTCTTAGCACCTTTTTCTCCTATAAATAAATTTTTAATAATTTGTGCATTTTCTTCTGCATTCCCACCTAAAATTTCCTCTTTTTTACTTCTTTTAATGCCTAGCTCCTCTGGTGATATATAATAAGTCTTTATTTCTTTATTCTTTAATTCAGTAACCTTAGTTTCTTTAACAGAAGATATTTCATCTAAACCCTCCATTCCATGAACTACCAAAGCATGTTCTACTTCTAAATTTTTCAGTACCTGTGCCATAGTTTCAGTTAATTTTTCATCAAATACTCCTAATACTTGTGATTTAGCCTGTGCTGGATTAGTTAATGGCCCTAAAATATTAAAAATAGTTCTAAATCCAAGTTCTTTCCTAGGAGCTACTACATTTTTCATAGCTTTATGAAATATAGGAGCAAACAAAAATCCAATATTTTGTTCTCTAACACATTTTTCTACTTGATTAGGAGTAATATTAATATTTACTCCTAGTGCTTCCAGTACATCTGCACTTCCACTTTTGCTAGAAACAGACCTATTACCATGTTTAACAACAAAGCAACCTGCTGCTGCACTTACCAAAGCTACTGCTGTAGAAATATTGAAAGTACCTGATTTATCCCCACCAGTTCCACAAGTATCTAAAGTATATAGGTCCTCTAAATTTACTTTTTGGCTTTTTTCTCTCATTAACTTGGATCCGCCTGTAATTTCTTCAATAGTTTCTCCTTTTAATTTAAGAGCTGTAAGAAAACTTCCAATTAACGTAGGTAAGGCTTTGCCTTCCATTATTTCTTTTAAAGCTGCCATCATTTCTTCTTCCGTTAAATGTTTATTTTCAACTAGTTTATTTACTACTTCTTTAATCATCTTTATCACCTCCTTCTATAAAATTTTTTATCATTTCCATTCCCTCTGGTGTATAAACAGATTCAGGATGAAACTGTAATCCATATAAAGGATATTCTTTATGTGAAATTGCCATAATCTCACCATCATCTGTTGCCGCATTAATTTCAAATTCTTTACATAGTGTATCTTTATTTATAGCTAATGAATGGTATCTGGCCACTTGAATTGGATTTTGTAGTCCTTTAAAAATTCCTTTTTGATTATGTTTAATCATAGAAGTTTTACCATGATAAAGTTTTTTAGCATAGGTGATTTCACCGCCAAAGGCTCTTCCAATACATTGATGCCCTAAACATATTCCAAGTATAGGTATCTTTTTATAAAATGTTTTTATAAACTCAATACAATTACCTGCTTCATCAGGAGTTTTAGGTCCTGGTGATATAACAATTTTGTCTGGATCTATTTTTAAAATTTCACTAGCCGTTATTTCATCATTTCGAAAAACTTTAACTTCATCAAACTCTCCTAAGTATTGATATAAGTTATATGTGAATGAGTCATAATTATCAATTAATAGAATCATTCTTCTAACCTCCCAACTACTTTGACTAATGCTTTAACCTTATTCTTAGTTTCTTCATATTCACTTTCTGGAATAGAATCTGCTACAATTCCTGCACCAGCCTGCATATATGCCATTTTGTCCTTTATTATCATGGTACGTATAGCAATACACATATCCATGTTTCCATCAAACCCAAAGTATCCAACAGCACCTCCATATATACTTCTTTTTTCTTTCTCTAACTCTTCAATAATCTCCATTGCTCTAATTTTAGGTGCTCCTGAAAGCGTACCTGCTGGTAAAAAAGAAGCTAGTACATCAAATGGATCTTTATCTTCTCTTGTCTTACCTTCTACCAACGAAACTAAATGCATTACATGAGAATAATTCTTTACTTTCATAAAATTACTTACATTAACTGATCCTATTTTTGATACTCTTCCCATATCATTTCTTGCAAGGTCTACGAGCATTACATGTTCCGCTCTTTCTTTTTCATCATTAAGTAAATCATTTGCTAGCATCTCATCTTCTTTTTCATTTTGACCTCTTTTTCTAGTTCCAGCTATTGGACATGTATAAACCTTATCCACTTTCATTTCAACCAACATTTCAGGAGAACTTCCAACCACCTGATAATCTCCAAAGTTTAAATAAAAAAGATATGGTGATGGATTTATACTTCTAAGTTTTCTATATATTGTAAAAGGATCTTCTTTTATTCCTATTTCCCATCTTTGAGATAATACTACTTGAAAAATGTCACCTTCATAAATATATTTTTGAGCTTTTTCAACCATCTGCATAAATTGTTCTTTTGTAGTATTACTTATTGCTATATTATTTAAATTACAATTATCTAATTTAATATTTTCAAGCTCAGCATTACCTTCTTCCAGAATTTTCTGTATATTCTTTATTTTGTTTTCCGCTTTTTTTATACCTTCATTTGTATCCTCTTCTAAAACACACAATATAATTTGATTATGCAAATGGTCATATGCAATAAATTCAGTAATAATCATTAATTCTACATCTGGCAAATACATAGTATCTTCAGTTTCATTTGGTATATTTTCATATTGACGAATAATATCATATGCAATAGTTCCTATTGCTCCTCCTATAAAAGGTAAACTCGTATTATTACAGACTTCAAATTGCTTCATATATTCTCTTACAACATCTAATATTTTTCCTTTTTTTATTTCCTGTTTATAATTATTATCTATAATAACTTCATTATTATTTGCCTTTAAAATGGCATAAGGATTTTTACCTATAAAAGAATATCTTCCATTTTCTAAATCTGTAGTCTCAAGTAAAATTCCTTTTTGATCTCCAACATATTTCTTATATAATGTTATAGGTGTTTCTGTATCTCCTGAAAGCTTTTTTATATATGGAACTAAAATCTTTTTCCCCAATTTCATATACCCCCCTTTAGAATTTATATAACAAAAAAAGACCATTTCATCCACTAAACTGGGACGAAATGGTCTCCGCGGTACCACCCAAATTAAAATATATTATATAACAGCATTTTCAAAAAATAAAAGGTACTTCATCCACTACAGGACGAAACACCTAGATTTCGCTATGCCACCTATAAAACATATCTTCTCTCAATCAGATACAGAGCAATCTTTCATTTTCACTCGATATCTTACCTCTGTAACGTGAGGACACGGTATTAGCTACTAAAACTTCACCTAACATCTCATGGACCCATTCCTTAAAGTTTCTTGTTATCGGACCTTACACCACCCACCGACTCGCTTAAACAAAAATACTAAAAGTACTCCTTCCAATCATTGAATTTAAAAATTAAATTTAATCTGTTTTTTATATTTTATATATTTTATTATACTTTGTCAACATGCAAAATTTTGTAATTATACGGATTTCATAAAACACTAATAATAGCATAAAAATAACTAAGACCTTCTTATAACTTTTAAGAAGACCTTAGTTATACCCTAGAAATTTATTTTACAGTTAACTATGCAACATATTTTTTCACAAAATCAGGTACAGCTTCTTTTCCTTCACTAATACCGAGGTAAATATCAATGCCACGATTTTTTATTAATTTTTCTATATCAAAAAATAAATATGCAGCATCTCGAAGATCTCCGTCTATAATATTAAACAAGCCATCAATATACATTGTTGTAATATCATAGTCTTCTGACAGGATACCGCATAAAAATCCATAAAAACTACTATAGTTTTTTAAATTAAATTCCTCTGTTGAAATAAACCTTATCTTTCTATCTAATTCAAACATAGGTCTACTATCATCATCAATATAAACTATATTTCCTTTAGATATTTTCGCCTTCTCATTTGCAGATTTAATTAGAAATTTAGTTTTTCCAGCCCCTTTCTTGTCACAAAAAACATGTAGCATGTTAACCACTCCTTTTTTATTATTAATAAATACCCTTTATTTAATTATATAATATTCCGAATTTTCTTTCAATACTAACTTGAAATATTTTCAATTAAATGTATTTATTCCCGGATAAACCACTTTAAAATTGTTATATCTCAATGAATTTATAAAAAATACTTTACCATGTTTTTTAAATGCTTTTTTCATTTTTGTAAATCCTCTGCCTGATTTAATAAATCTCTTATTATTGTCCATCGTTATTATTTTTTCGTAAATCCACATATTTCTCTTTATATAGTTATGAGGAAATACATTAGTGTCATTATTATCTTTTAAAAGTATTCCTGGACTAATTACACTTATATTATTATAATCTATGATAATTTCAATTTCTTTATTCACTATAGTATAGTCTCTATATAAAACTGCGTTCTTAATTCCTTCATATACCGCATAGCAAGGATAATTATTCGGTAATATTTTTAAAAGCCATTCCTCACTTTTATCTAAAATACTTAATAAGTCACCTTGTATTATTATTATTTCATCAAAATCTCTATTTACCGTATTTACTATTCTAATCATATTATTCGAAACAAGCAGATAATTAATTTTAGAGAAAACCACTAATCCACCTAAAGTTCCGTAATACTTTTTTGCTTCTTCATCTAAATATATCATTCTTGTATTTTCCATAAGTATTATTCTATTTTCATCATTGCTTTTAATTCCATGAATACTAAAATATTTGTCTACTAATTTAAAATCAAAGTTATCTATACTACTATTAACAATAGGTGTAAGCTCAATATTTAAATTCATATTCTCTTGAAAACTTGAAACTAATTCTTGCTTTCTCATTGTATCTGTTGTTGAACCACGTCGTATATAGAAAGCTCCATTTTCTCTAAATTGATATGGTTTTTGATTGCTTTGAAATATAGTTATAACAGCAACATTTTTATTTTTATATTCTATAAATTCTAAAGTAATAGGTATAGGTGGTTCACATCTTGAACTTATTATCTGTTGAATTTGTTCTTCGGTAAAAACATCCTTTTCAACTCCAACTACTCTCTTTGTCTTATCTTCAATTCCTATAATAAGATATCCTCTTCCCCCTCTTGAATTAGCTATTGCACATATATCCTTTGCAAATTCTTTTTTTCCACTTTCTATACTTAAATCTATTTGTTTCTTAAAATCTAATTTAACACCTTCTTGCCTTTTAAGTAAACTTGCTAACTTCTTTTTATTCATAAATATCCTTACCTCAATTTCATACTTACTATATCTTATTCAAAAAAAAGGCAATGAATTACTCATTGTCTCTTACTAATAGTGTTTTTTATCTATATATAATTTTGTTTTTCCCTTCTTTTTTAGCCTCATATAATCTTATATCCGCTATGCTTATTACTTCATGTAGATTATGCCCATTAACAGGATAGTAGCTAATTCCAAAACTTGCTGTAACACTACTTTTTGTATTCCCACAATAAATAATATTCTTGCTGATTTTTAACCTTATATTATTAATTTTATCATAAACTTCATCAATATTATCTAATTCATTTATATAAATTATAATTTCTTCTCCACCATATCTCCCAATCATGTCATTTTTATCAATATTATCCTGTATTATTTTTGTTGTTTGCTTTAAAACCTCATCTCCAAACAGATGACCATTTACATCATTTGTTTTCTTAAAGTCATCCAAATCAACCATAATAATAGCAAATTTGTTATTAGGATTCTCTTTGATTTTTTTCTCAACCAGTTCAAAAAAATGCTTTCTATTATAGATAGTAAGTAACGGATCTCTTATTGCACATTCTCTAATCTGATTATATAAAACATTATTTTCTAAAGCTATTGCTATTTGGTTTGCTATAGTTGTAATAAAATTTATATGATCATGCCCAAAAAAATTATACAGCGTATGTTCAACTATCATATATCCTATAAATTTTTCTCTTAATGCTATAGGCACACCTATTACTGAATGAATATCTTTTCTTGCTGAATCCTCATCAAATAATGGTTCTTTAGCGTTAATTATAAATGGTTCTCCACTGAGCAACTCTCTCCAATAATCTTTATGCAAAAAAACATTGTTATCTTCTTTAACATTAGTTGCCTTAACAACCAACTTGTCATTTTCCATAGAATATATAGAAGAATATGTAGCACCTAAAACACCTATACTCATATCATTTATCATAGTAATTAAGTTTTTATCACTAATATAGGAATTTATATATTTACTAATTTCTACTATATTTGTGACTGCATCCAGCTTTTTTTCTAATTTAAAATTTCTATCACTTATAATTTGTATAGTAGTCTCAGCAAAATTCCTATATGTTTCAAATTCATCTTTTAATTTTAAATATTTTTCATAATATTCATTTTTTAAACTATCATCGTAACTATTCATATAGTCTCACTTTCCTAAAAAAATCAGCTTTATATTTTAATATAATATTATAATATTCTTCCTGATTAATCAACTTTCCTCTATTAAATATAAAATCAAATAGATTCAGGTTGTTGACCCTTTGTCAACAACCTGAATCTATTTGATAATGAATATACTTTTATATTATAAATATATGTTGTGCAAATTTTACATTATATAGATATATTTGATCTTTCTAGAGCTTTCTTTACAGTTAAACTTAGTGGAACTCCTATAATTATACCGGCTAGAGCTTGTGATATATTTCCTGGTACATCCTTTAATGCTAAAATGAACGCTTGATTTAATGTAGCTGTTTTAGCAAAAACAAATCTTGCTAATACTGCACCGCTAAAGTAATATGCAATAATCATAAATATTCCGGCAATGGAAAAAGCCAATAAATTATTCCACACATTTTCACCCTCATATTTTTTTCTATATACTATGCTAGCCGCTATAAAAGCCATTAATCCTTTTATTATAAAAGTAAATGGTGCCCAATATACATATCCTGATAATACATCAAATAAAGACATTCCAATAGCAGAAGCCATAGCACTTTTTTTTCTTCCTAATAATACAGCAGCTAAAAATATCATACTATCTCCTAAATGAACAACCCCCATAAATGAAGGAATATGAACAATAAATGTAGCAACACATATTATTGAAGCCATAAGCCCTACTTGTACTATACTGTTTATTTTAGTTGAACTCATTCTTAATCCTTTATGTTTATTTTCCATTTTGTTTTCCTCCTAAACTTCGTTTTTATATATGTTATAAAAAATATCCATTAATCGCAAGTGTATGGATACATTTTTATAAATAATTTTGTATAAATCATTATAATCATATTAGTTTTTGTAAATACTACATTACATATAATATAAATGGAGGAATTGTTATGACATTTTTTAGATGGTTAGGTGGATTTGTAATTTTATTTTGGTTAATTGGATTAATATTTAAGCTTGGAGGCGCTTTAATAAACTATTTACTTGTCTTCGCAGCTTTAATTTTTATTCTTGATGCTTTGTTTAATAGAAAAAAATCATTATAGTTCTTAAACTCTTGAAACTTAAATTTTACAGGTTAATGAGTTTAAATTTACTTTGAGAGGAGAGAAGGTTGTGTTGTTTAAATATAGCCCTACATTATGATATTATCTTCTACAAACACTTACTGGAATTCCATAAACAAAGCATATAAATTATATCCTACATTAAATTCAAATCAAAAATGCGATGTAATAGTCATCGGTGGTGGAATAACTGGCTGTTTAATTACTTATTACCTTTCACAATATAATTTAAATACAATATTAATTGAAAAAAATTTAATAGCTCATGGAAATACTGCTGCTGATTCATCTATTCTTAAATATGATATGGAATTACAAAAACTTATAAACTATATTGGTAAAAAAAAGGCTGTTCGTATTTATAAACTATGTCAAAAATCTATAGATGATATTGAAAACATACTATATAATATAAAAAAGGTTTGTGATTTTGAAAAAAAGAATTGCATTTATTTATCAAATCATCCTGAAAAAGATGATTTCATAGAAAAAGAATTTAAGCTTAGAAAAGAATTAGGCTTTGATGTACAATTTATGAATAAAAATCAAATGGAGAGTTACTTTCCTTTTTGTTGTTATTCTGGAATTTTATCAAATAATTATGGAATAATAGACCCTTTTAAATTTTGTCATGCACTTTTAAAAAGCTCTACAAAAAAAGGTGTCAAAATTTATGAAAATACTACTGCGATAAGTTATGATTATTCTTCTAATATTATGAGAGTAAATACTGATAAAGGACACCACATTCATTGTAAAAAAATTGTGTTTGCTGATAGTTTTCTTTGTTATAATTTAATTAATGAAAGTAATCTTATAAAATTAAAAAACACTTATTCAATTATAACTAATCCAATATCCTCTACTGAAAGCTGGTATAAAAAATGTATAATTTTAGAATCTGATTACCCACATATGCATATTACCTCAACCAAAGATAATAGAATATTAGCTAGCGGCTTTGATGATGATTTTAATTCTAATAATAGCTCAATAGACAATTTAGGAAAAAAAGCTGCTTCTATTAAAAAAGTATTAGAAAATATGTATCCACATATAAACAATATTAAAATAGATTATTTGGGCAATAGAATTTTTACCCAAACTGAAGATAATATTCCTATAATTGGAGAACACCCAAAATTTCCAAACTGTTATTTTAATTTAGGCTTTGATAAAAATAGTACTATATACAGTGTTATAAGTGGTCAAATTATTAAAGACCTTATACTATATAACAATAATCCTGATGCAGAAATTTTTAGTTTTAATAGATAGATTTTCTCATAATTAATAGATATAATTATTTTCATTATTTATAATAATAAAACCATAGTTATGAAATTTAAATTCACTTCATAATTATGGCTTTTTAATTTTATTCAAATATTATTTTACTCTTCACTCTTTCCAACATCCGATAATACAAGTCCTTTATTATGTTCAAGAGCCCAATTTATCCCCCAATCATTAGAAAACAATAACAAATCTCTCTCTTTTAAATCTTTTACTATTTTGGTATCACTTGTTACATTTAATTTTTGAACTTCTGTTTCTATTTTTTCAATCCATCTTATATTAGTGAACGATAATCTTTCTATCTTTATATCTACATTATATTCATTTTTTAATCTGTATTCTAAAACTTCAAATTGTAATACACCAACAACCCCTACAATTATTTCTTCTATTCCTATATGAAGCTCTTTAAATACTTGAATAGCACCTTCTTGAGCAATTTGAGTTATTCCTTTTATGAACTGCTTTCTTTTCATAGTATCCACAGTTCTAACTCTTGCAAAATGTTCTGGTGCAAAACTTGGAATTCCTTCAAATTTAAATTTATTAGAAGCTGGGCATAATGTATCCCCTATACTAAAGATTCCCGGGTCAAACACACCAATTATATCTCCTGCATAAGCTTCTTCAACTATTTCTCTATCTTGTGCTAGAAATTGTTGAGGTTGTGTTAATTTAACCTTTTTACCCTGTTGAACATGATAAACATCCATGCCTTTAGAAAACTTACCTGAACATATTCTCATAAAAGCAATCCTATCTCTATGAGCTTTATTCATATTTGCCTGTATCTTAAATATAAAGGCTGAAAAGTTTTCATCATATACATTTATTTTACCTTTATTTGTATTTCTTGATAATGGTGGGGGCGTAAGACTCAAAAATTCCTTAAGGAAAGGTTCTACTCCAAAATTAGTTAAAGCACTACCAAAAAATACAGGTGTAAGCTCCCCAACTCTAACTTTTTCTAAATCAAATTCTTCTCCTGCCATATCTAATAACTCTATATCTTCTACAAGTTTTTCGTGCAAATGTTCTCCTATTAGTTCTTTAATATGTTCGTCTTCTACTGATCCTTCTACCATCTTTGCTTGGCTTTGGCCATGATTTCCACCTTCAAATAATATTACTGCTTTTTTATTTCTATCATATATCCCTTTAAAATCAGCTCCACATCCTATAGGCCAATTCATAGGATAAGACTTTATTCCAAGCTCACTTTCTATTTCTTCCATTAATTCAAATGCATCTCTTGTTTCTCTATCCATCTTATTTACAAAAGTAAAAATAGGTATTTCTCTTAAACTACAAACATGAAATAATTTTCTTGTTTGTGCTTCTACACCTTTTGCTCCATCGATTACCATAACTGCACTATCAGCAGCAATCAAAGTTCTATATGTATCTTCACTAAAATCTTGGTGTCCTGGAGTATCTAATATATTTATACAGTGATTATCATAATTAAATTGCATAACAGAAGAAGTAACAGAAATTCCTCTTTGCTTCTCTATTTCCATCCAATCTGATACCGCATGCTTTGTAGCTCTTCTAGCTTTAACAGAACCAGCTTCTCTTATTGCTCCCCCATATAGTAAAAACTTTTCTGTCAATGTTGTTTTACCCGCATCTGGGTGAGATATTATAGCAAAAGTTCTTCTTCTCTCTATTTCACTTTTAAAATTTGCCACTTATTTTCTCCTCTTTCTTGTTTATTTTTAGCCTTTCCATTATGATTTTAACTTTATTAGATTGCTATGTCAAACATAAATAAAAGGCTTGCTAACTATACAACAAGCCTTACTCTTCTTTTTGATTTTCATTAAGTTTAATAATATCTATAATTTTTTTAGCTCTTTCCTTTGTGGCTCCTTCAATAATAGTATATGGTACATTTTCAGCATCTAAAAAATTCATTATAGCAGAATCTATACTTTTTGCAGTTTCTTCATCCTGCCACCTTACACCATCCTTTAAATACCCAAATTCTCTAGGTACAAAAAATATATAATCGTACTTAGGTATATCCTTTAACGCTAAATAATACAAATCCTTTAATATTTCAATTTCCTTCTTAGTTCTTTTTTTACTTCCAAGCATAAACCTTCCATATACATAAGGTACGAATGTTGCATAATCTGTTATGGCATAATCAAATTCATTTAACTTTTCTTCTAATATAGCTTGTCCTATATATATTCCATATTGCTCTGATATAGTTTCAATCATTCCTTTATCTCTAAGATAGTCTGTAGAATATTCCGATTCTGCCCCTACAGATAGACCCCTAATTTTCATTTCAACATATAATTGCTGTATTAGTGTAGTTTTCCCACAACGTGGTCCACCTAATATTGCTATTCTTATTGGCATATTTAAACCTCCATAGTAAATTCATCACGAATTCAATTATATCAATGGATTGTGTATTTTTCAACTTTATTAAACCTTACTTTTATCTCTATAAACATATTCACCTTTTTAATTTATTAAGTGATATAATAAGAATATTGCAAAACAGTATTCTTATATTACTGAACTAATTAGCATAAAATATTGGGGGTCATTATATGTATAAACTTATAGCACTAGATATGGATGGTACTCTTCTAAATGAAAACAAAGCTATTTCTGAAGAGAATCGTACAGCTATTGAAAAAGCTAAACAAAAAGGAGTTAAAATTGTTTTAGCTACTGGAAGGCCAAAAAAAGGTATAGAAAAATATTTAGAAGAATTAAATCTTGTATCCGATAATGATTATTGTGTAACTTATAATGGTGGAGTAATTCAAAACACAGGAACAAATGAAGTAATTTCGATGCAATTATTACATGAAGAAGATGTTCATTATTTGTATAATTTAAGTAAGACACTAGATGTTAATATACATGCACTTACAACAACTGGATGCATATCTCCTAAATTAAGTAAATATACTAAACTTGAGATAGATTTAAATAACATACCATTTGAAGAAGTGGATTTTCAAAGTATTGATTCTTCTTATAACATAGTAAAAGTAATGTTTATAGACGACGAAAATAAACTTTCTAAAGTAATCGCAAATTTACCAAAAGAAGTTTATGAAAAATATACTGTAGTAAGAAGTGCTCCTTTTTTCTTAGAATTCTTAGACAAATCAATTAATAAATCCACAGGCGTTAAATCATTAGCAAAAGCCTTAAATATAAATCAAAATGAAATTATTTGTGTAGGCGATGCAGGTAACGATGTTCATATGCTTAAATATGCTGGTTTAGGTGTAGCTATGGGAAATGCCTTTTCAGAAGTTAAAAAAATTGCTGATTACATAACCTATACAAACGAAGAAAATGGCGTTGCTCACATTATTGATAAATTCATATTAAATGATACTGATCTATTTGAAAACTTTAATGGTATAGAAAAGGCTGTGTAATATAAGAATATTGCTTCGCAATATTCTTATATTAAAAAGGGGGAATTGCATGTACAAACTTATAGCAATTGATATAGACGGTACTTTATTAAAGAATGACAAAACCATTTCTAAAGAAAATTATCTAGCAATTGAAAAAGCTAAAGCTAAAGGCATTAATATTGTTTTATCAACTGGCAGACCTATTCAAGGCGCTGAAAAATATTCAATAAAATTAAATTTAACAAGTAATACCAATTATGCTGTTGCATACAGTGGTGCTCTTGTACAATGTTTAGGGAATAAAGAGATACTTTTTGAATCTATTTTAACTCATGATAACATAAAATTTTTATATGCTCTTTCTCAAAAACTCAATATAACATTAAATGCAGCCACAGCAAATTCACTATTAACTCCAACTTTAAATTTAACTACACAAGTTGAATCATTTCTTTCAAATTTACCTGTAAAAATAGTAGACTTCAATGATTTAAGTAAATATCCCATTATTTATAGAGTTGTTTATCTAAATGAAACCCAACCATTTATAAAAAAAATAAAAACTTTATTAAAAAATACTAATATTAAATATAATATTTTAGATACTCTTAATAGAAATGATGACTTGTTTTATCACAAAAATAACCTTCCTAGTGAATTATATAATAAATTTACAGTATTTAAACCTTCATCTAACACTCTTGAAATATTAAATAAAGGAATTAACAAAGGAACTGGGGTTGAAGTTATAGCTCACAAACTTGGTATCCATAGTGAAGAAGTTATATGTATTGGTGATTCAGAAAATGATATAGATATGATAAAATACGCTGGTCTAGGTGTTGCTATGGGCAATGCCTCACTCGATGTGAAAAAAGCCGCTGACTATGTAACTTTTACTAATGAAGAAAATGGACTTGCACATGTTATAAATAAGTTTATTCTTAAAGAAGAAGAAAAAGCAGTATAAATAAAAAAAAGTGCTGTGCACTTTTCTTTATTTTATAGGAATAAATCCTATTTTCTTTTGAACTTTTCTCAATGTCTTATTAGCTACATAGTTTGCCTTTTCTGCACCTTTTTTATAAATTTCTTCAAGCGATTTTTTATCATCAAGTAATTCCTTTACTTTTTTTTGTATTGGTTCTAACTCATTTATTATTGCATCACCAACATCTTTTTTGAATTCTGCATATCCTTTTCCTTGATAATATTTTTCTATTTCATCAAAAGTTTTACCTGTAATAACATTCAATATTGTCATTAAATTTTTAACTCCAAGCTGTTCATCAGAATATTTAACTATTCCAATACTATCAGTAACCGCTCTACTTATTTTCTTTCTAATAACATCTGGAGTATCCATTATAAGAATATATGAATTAGGATTATCTGATGATTTAGACATCTTTTTAGTTGGATCTTGTAAATCCATAATTTTAGCTCCTGCCTTTGGTATATATGGTTCTGGTATCTTAAATGTAGGACTATATGCATTATTAAATCTTTCTGCTAAATCACGCGTTAACTCTAGATGCTGTTTTTGATCTGCTCCAACTGGTACTAAATCCGCTTGATATAATAAAATATCAGCAGCCATTAATGCAGGATAATTAAAAAGTCCGGCAGCAATATTATTTCCATATCTTTTAGATTTATCTTTGTATTGAGTCATTCTGCTAAGTTCGCCCATATATGTGTTACAATTCAAATTCCATGCTAATTCACTATGTGCAGGTACATGTGACTGAATAAATAGTGTGTTTTTCTCAGGATCAATACCCGCAGCAATATATATCGCTAATACTTCAAAAGTTCTTCTTCTTAAATCCTTAGGTATTTGTTTTACTGTTATTGCATGTAAATCCACTATACAATAATAGCAATCATATTCCCCTTGAAGCTTAACCCAATTTTTTAGAGCTCCTAAATAATTTCCTATTGTAAGGTCACCTGAAGGCTGTATTCCACTAAATATAACTTTCTTTACTTCTTGTTGTTCCATTTTTATTCCTCCCTAATAATAAAAACTAAAAAATATATAATACTAGAAGTACATTTTAGTACATTAAATACTTCTAATTTTTATAATTTAACAAAACAAAAACCCTATATAACTAAATTGTGTTATATAGGGCGTATTATACGCGGTACCACCTATTTTTGAAAAGCTAAAACTTTTCCTCATTAAAGATACCTTATAGTATCCTGCAATTATAACGTATAGCTTACGTCTAGAATTACTAAAAATTTCATTCTAAATCTCCAAGACCCATTCACCTTAAACATAATTACTGTAATCTCACCACCAACAGTTCTCTTGAAATCTGTTTTTAAGGTTACTTACTTCTCTTCACAAATTATATTCTCGCTTTTTATATATAATATTCTTATTATGGTTTTTTGTCAATATCATTTTTAGTTTAATATTTAAAATAATATTATTTTTACTAGTTCTTTTAAATTAATTATTTTCTATTTTCGTGGAATACTAATTTTTGAGGTAATAATTTAAGAAAGGAGATAAATTTATGGAAAATAAAAATAATAACATCTATGGACCTCATGAAAGAGGATATCTTGAAGAGAAACCCAAAATAATAAAATCTCATTCAGCCAAAGATTATACTATCCTTCCAGATCCAGTTCAAGACCCAATAGTTACAAATGATATATCTAATGCTGAATTTGATTATACCTATAATGGCGGAGATGATATTCTAGAATAAATATTTAAAGACATCTATGAAAATTAATTCATAGATGTCTTTTTACAGGATTTATTGTATAGATTTATGATTAAATATATTCACTACTATTTATTATCATATTTTACAATATTCTTCTTTCAATGCCCTTTGAGGATTAAAAACCACTTCTACCTGATGAACACCACTATTCATTAATGGTATTACACCATCTTCTAACATATTACCATCTAATTTTGTTTCTTCTTTATCACCTTTTGAAATTTTTATTATATATTTACACTCTTCCATATTATACTCAATTTCAAAATCTTTCCATTCTTCTGGCACAGCAGGTTCTATTGTAAATCCTTTTTTACCTTTAAATTTAAGTCCCAAAATCCCCTCAAGAGCTACTCTATACATCCATCCTGATGTTCCTGTATACCAGCTCCAGCCACCTCTTCCTATATGAGGTTCTCTTCCATATACATCAGCTGTCATTACATAAGGTTCTGCCTTATATCTTTCACATTCATAATAGGATTTAGTATGACTTATAGGATTAAGCATATTATATATATTCCAAGCTTTATTTCCATATCCTAATTTTGTCATAGCAAGAACAACCCATGTAGCTGCATGAGTATATTGACCTCCATTTTCACGTACTCCTGGAACATACCCTTTTATATAACCTGGTTTCTCTCTACCATTTTCAAAAGGTGGTGTAAGCAATAACACCATGCCCACATCTTCTTTTACAAGATATTTTTCTAAAGCACTCATTGCCTCTTTAACTCTCTCTTTATCTCCTGCATTTGAAATAACGGCCCAAGATTGAGATAACGAATCTATCTGACACTCGTCATTTTCTATTGAACCAAGTGGAGTTCCATCATCAAAATATGCTCTTCTGTACCAATTTCCATCCCAAGCATTTTTCTCTAGATTTTCTTTTATAAACTCTTTCATTTCAGCATATCTTTGGACTCTATATTCATCTCCTCTTGATTTACATATTTCATTAAAATTGTCTAATATGCTGTATAGGAACCATCCAAGCCACACACTTTCACCTTTCCCTTTATTACCAACTTCACTCATTCCGTCATTCCAATCTCCAGAACCCATAAGAGGTATATTGTGAGGCCCAAATTTCAATCCTCTTTCCATTGCTTTTATACAGTGTTCATAAATAGTACCTTTTTGTTCTGAACGTCTTGATATAGTATATCTTTCGTCTTCACCTTCTTCTAATGGTTTATCTTCCAGATAATATACTTCTTCATCTAGTATACTATAATCTCCAGTTCTATTTATATAATCAGCTGTTACATATGGAAGCCATAGTAAATCATCTGAAAATCTAGTTCTTATACCACTATCAACTCCTGGATGCCACCAATGTTGAACATCGCCTTCTAAAAATTGTCTTGATGCACTGTATATAATATGCTCTTTGGTCATCTTAGGATCAACATATGCTACCGCCATCATGTCTTGAAGCTGATCTCTAAATCCATAAGCTCCTCCAGATTGATAAAATGCACTTCTAGCCCAAATCCTACATACAATTGTTTGATATAACAACCATCCGTTTAACATTATATCCATAGCTTTATCAGGGGTTTTTACCTTTATCGTACCAAGTAGTTTTTTCCAATAGCTTTTAACATTCTCTAGTTCTTTTCTTGCATTTTTTATATTTTCATATTTCTTAATAATTCTTTCAATATTCTCTATACTTTCATCTTCACCAAACATAATTAATAAAGTTTTTTCTTTTCCTGCTTTAATATTAAATTTAACATTTTCACAAAGACAAGGATCATATCCACCACCTACTGAATTTGAAAGTCTAACCATTTTTAGGGCTTCTGGATTTTCTATACTTTTACCTCTTCCAATGAATTCTTTTCTATCTCCTGTAAAGCTTTCTTCTCTTCCACCAACAACTTTTAAATAAGCATGTAAATTTCCAAAATTTTCACTATACGGATTTTGTGCAGATATATATTTTTTTTCAGTATTCAAAGAACTTGCTATATGCATAGCCGTATGTTGTGGTACAACGCCTAAAACCATTTGTGCATAATAAGTTAACGATAATTTTCTATTTTCTTTGGAATCGTTCTTTAATGTAACCAAACACAATTTAACATTTTCTTCCTTAGGCACAAACATTGTCATTTCTCCAACTATTCCATAAACACCATGCTTAAAATTAGAGTATCCAAAGCCATGCTCTATAATATATTCCCCTTTATCCCTTATAGGTTTAGGCGTAATGCTCCATATATCTCCTGTTTCTTCATCTCTTAAATAGCCAACTTCTGATGGTGAATCAATTACCCAATCATTTGACCATCTTGTTATCTTATTCTCTCTACTGTTCTTATACCATGTATAAGCTGAACCAGCTTCAGAAACTAAAAAACCAAACTCTTTATTTGATATAACATTTATCCAAGGTGCTGGAGTATTTCTACCATCTTTCAATCTAATTACATATTTATCACCTTCTAAATCAAATCCTCCTATATCATTAAAGTATTTAAGTTTATTAACTTTAAATCTATGATGTCTAAATATACACTTTTTAGGTTTTGTAGAAAGAATTTCCATATCTTTTTTCTTGTTATTTTCCTTTTTAAATTGATTTACAACTAATCCATTTTCTCCTTCTATAACTATTCTTGAAATTGCTTTTAATAAATTTATATCTTCTTGTTCAATAGTAGCTTTACTATTTAAAAATATACCACCAGGTTTATTTTGTTTATCTCTTGCATGACTTGTAGCTATTAACTCTCTTATGCTCTCTTGAAGCGGCTGAGTATATGCTGTTTCTTGTAAATTTAAAATTACAAGATCAACTTTTAATCCTTTTATACTCCAATATTCATGAGCATTTAACATTTGTCTTACTATATCCTTATGTTTTTCTTTAGTCACAATAACTAATACAATAGGTAAATCTCCTGAAATCCCATATTTCCATAAAGAAGTTTGACCTCTTTTAATATTTTTAATATACTCTTCTCTCTCTTCATATAAATCACTTAAAAATAATATTTTAGATGCCATGGCTTGATATAAATTAGCTTGCGGATATTTTATTCCTAAGTATTTCATTTCAACTCCACTTTGTGTCCATGCAAGCTCAAATATTCTATTAACATTATTAATTTCCTTATATTTCCTAGCAAGTTCTAATGCATTTTCTCTAGAATCTGTGACTGCTGTAGTATACGCAATTTTACAACTTTCCCCTGGCTTTATTCTTATTCTTTTTCTCATACTAATTATAGGATCAAGCACTGCTCCTACAGTATTTTTTAACGGAGTATCTACTTCCATTGCATTAGGAGTAAATAATGTTTTACCTCTGCCTATAAAATTAACTCTACTTGTTTCATACTGAATATTACCTACTAGTTCTCCTTCTACTGCAATAGTTTGAATAATATAAGGTTTCTTTTGACCTTTTGATCGTGGTCTTCTGTTACCAATAATACATTCTGGATTTTGCAAAAATTCTGTTCTTATAAATAAATTACTAAAAGCAGGATGTACTATATCTGCATTTAAAGGAGCTAAAGTTACTTCACAATAACTAGTTATTTCGAGAGTTCTTTCTTCACTTCCGTGATTAGTTAGAGAAATTCGTCTTACTTCTGCATTATCTTCACTTGAAACTGTAATTTCCGTATGAGTTGAAATTTCCCCATCTTCACGCTTGAATTCAGCTTTATCTAATGAAAAAATGGTCTCATATTTATCTCCTTCATTCTTACATGGTTCATAAGTCGCACTCCAGTACTTGTTAGTTTTAACATCTTTTATATAGAAAAACATTCCACTACTATCTAGAGTTATATCTTCATTCCACCTATAAACAGTCATATCATCTTTTTTTCCATATCCACTTCCACTATTTGATATCATAAGAGAATATTTCCCATTAGATAGCAAATGTGTTTCCGGCATATCTGTACATGCTGTATTATATTTTCTAACTACTATATTTTGTCTTTCATTAGTAAAATCTACAGATTCAAATCTATATTCTCTTTCATAAACAATTCTATCTGGAACTTTTTCTTGAAGTAGTAATTGTGTTGCTTTCACCTTGGAAATATTGTGAAATCTGTTTTGAAGAATATTATTTTTTAAAACATTATCAAGTGCCATTAAACTCATACCTTGATGATGTACCATAAAGCATTTTATAATAGCTTTCTTTTTACTTTTAGACATTCTATTTTCAGTATAGTCAACAGCTTCATAAAAACCATATCTACCTTCTAACCCTTCATTTGTAAGTTTTTCTATATTTGCTACTGCATCTTGAGTGTCTACTTGAAGTGCCATAACTGTAGAATATGGAGAAATTACTAACTCATTGCTAAGTCCTCTTTTCAATCCTATTCCTGGAACGCCAAATGCTTTATATTGATAATTCAAACTTACATCAAAACTTTTAAAAGCTGACTCTGATATACCCCAAGGAACTTTTTTACTTCTGCAATATCTTTTTTGCCCCTCTATTACAGCTTTATAGGTTTCGTTTAATAATGTATCCGGATAAGATTTCATAATCAATAAAGGCATTAGATACTCAAACATGGTTCCGCTCCATGAAACTAATCCTTTACTTCTTCCCATTAAAGTCATAGCTCTTCCTAGATTAAACCAATGTTTTTGTTCAACATCTCCTTTAGCAATTGCAATAAAACTTGCTTGCCTTGCCTCAGAAGCTAATAAATCATAATAACTTTTGCCTAAACTATCTTTTTCAATATCGTATCCAATGGAAAACAATCCTCTTTTTACATCAAACAACATGGTAAAATCAGTTTCATCAGCAATTCTATCAACTTTTTCTTTTATATTTTTTATTTTTATAATAATCTTATCAATTTCATTTTTGCTATTTATTAGTAACTGTTTTAATTCACCATCAGACTTATTAACTTCTTTTATTAAACTTTCTTCTTCCTTTTTTAAATTTTTTAAAGAAGTATTGAAAACCAAATAGTTGAATTTTGAATATATATTATTTTTTTCATTAACATAATCTATCCATGGAAAAACTCTTTGAAGTTCTGCTAAAATTTTACCAGTACTATTTTTTAATTTACTATTCCAATATAGTTTCTCACTACTACTAGATTTTTCTATTTCATTAACTTTGCTCCATACATTATAAAACATGTTTTTCCAAATTATAATATCATCTACTTCATTTGCTTTTGTACTATTTATTATCTCATCATAAAAACCCTTGATTTGTAATTCTTTATATATTTCTTCATTAGCTAAAGAAAGCGTATCACAAATACCTTTTTTCATCTCTTTGTTAATCAATGGTTTATTATAATATTCATCTAATGTCTCCTTCAAAAGCCATAAGTATCCAACTAAATTCCCACTATCCACTGTAGAAATATATTTTGGATTAAGATATTGCTTAGTTTTAGTGTTATACCAATTATAAAAATGTCCCTTATATCTATCTAATCCTTCCATACTACTAGTGATTTTATCTAGCCTATTTAAATTTTCTTCAAGACCAATATAACCTAAATCATATGCAACTAGATTAGAAGTTAGTCCCATAGCTATGTTTGTAGGAGAAGTTCTATATGCAATTCCATTATGTGGATCCTCTTGGTAGTTATCTGGTGCTAACCAATTATTTTCTTCATTTACAAAATCCTCAAAATAAGCCCAAGTTTTTCTACTAATTCTTCTTAGCATATTAATATGCGATATATTTAAATTAAATTTTTTATACTTAGTTTCTTTGCTTATATAATAAGCAATAGCTGGACTAACAAACCATACTACACATGAAGGTATCATTAGTAGTCCTGAATTTGTAGATTTTAAAAATGCAAGACCTAATATAACTATTGAAGTCAAACTAGCAATCCACATTGAGAAAATATAATTCTTAAGTTTTTTTCCTGACTTTATTTCAGCGTCTGCTGCTGTCTGCCACTCTAATAAATTTTTCTTGCTAATAATAAGTCTATAAAGTGTTCTAACTATTGCATCAACCATAAGATAAGCTGAATATGGTAAAAAGCAAAATATTAGTACTACCTGTTGAACTACAGTTTTTCCATTATCTATTTTGCCCGATAAATTTATCCCTCTTATAGGTGCTGTAACAGTTTCACTTATATCAAAAAGTAATGGAGCTATTAAAGCAAGCACAGCTGCAACTATCCATTTATCAGTTCCATCTGGTAAAACCTTAAATGATAAAGCTACTAACAATATTATAGATGGTGTTAACAAACTTCTTCTTAAATTATCAATAATTTTCCATTTAGATAACATATTTATAGACTGTTTATTCTTTAACCAAGGTAACAGCTGCCAATCACCCCTGACCCATCTATGTAGCCTTTTCATACTAGCATTATAATAAGCAGGATATCCATCTATAAGCTCTATGTCTGTAACTAGTGCACATCTCGCATAAGCCCCTTCTAATAAATCATGACTTAGTACTGAATTTTCTGGTATCTCGTTTTTTAGCATATAATTAAAATTATCTACATTATATATACCTTTCCCTGTAAAAATTCCTTCTCCAAATAGATCTTGATAAACATCAGATACAGCAGTAGTATAAGTATCTATTCCTGTTTCACCAGAAAAAATTCTTGCAAATAAAGTTTTATTTGCACTTACAGTACTTATACTTACTCTCGGCTGCATTATTCCATATCCTCTAATAACTCTTTTCCTTGAAGTGTCAATATGTGGTATATTTAAAATATGTCCCATAGCTCCAATTAATTTTTTTGCAGTATCTCTTGGTAATTGTGTATCAGTATCTAATGTTATTACATATTTTGCTTTGCATAATTCACTTATATCTCCACTTATAACATCGTAACTTGTTTTTTTATTGCCTCTAATTAAAGTGTTAAATTCCATGAGCTTACCACGTTTTCTTTCCCATGCAATCCATTTTCCTTCTTTTTCATTATACTGACGGTATCTACTAAAAAAATAAAATGTATCTTCTTTGTTTTTACAATATTTTTCATTAAGAGATTTTACTTCCTTCAAAGCTTCTCTTATTATCTTTTGATCTTCTTTTTCTTCTTTTAGCGTACTATCCTTAAAATCTGCTAAAAGAGCAAAATATAAATTTCTATCACAATTAGCCAAATAATATATTTCCATATTATTAACAAGTTCATGAATTTTTTCTACATTATTTATAATAGTTGGTATAACTACTACTGCTCTATTTTCTTTTCCTATACCATTTTTCATCTCAAGTTTAGGTATAAATCTTGGAGTAGTTAAACGATTTATACTCCAATTAAAAATAGAATTAATTATTTCACTACATGGTACTAAAAGAACTAAAGCAGCTAATATATATCTCCAAAAAATTCTTTGAAAATCATTTATATAACTTAAAGTAATAAATATTGACATAGTAATTATTGTTCCAACAATTATTACACCAATATAATAACCTACACTATGTTCTTTAATATGATTTTTAATTTTTTCAATCCCTTTATCCTTAATATCTGCTTTTCTTTTTAACTTTTTTAATCCTTCGTCAATAATATAATATCCAACATGTTTTTCATATTCTCTTCCATCAACATCTTCAGCTTCTTGTGCACATTCTATTGCTTTTTTAGCAACAAAAGACTCTGGTTTATTTATAACTCTAGCTAATTCTTCTAACTTATGTCTATAATAATCTCTAGATTCAAAATCCATTTCTATATAAACATTTGAAGGATCTTTTCTTAAAATATTTTCAACAAAGCTTAATTTTTCAAAAACATCTCTCCAATTTAAAGCTTCAACTTCTCTTATTGAATTTATAGAATTTCCTATAGAAAACTGATAGTCAGCTTGTTTATGATGCTCTAAATTTATCATTTTTTCTGTATTTGTTTCTTGAAGCTCTAATTTCTCATCTATCCACTTATATACTTTTTTATTGTCAACCCCATTATCTCTTAATAACTTTAATAATCTTTCAGTAAAATGAGAGGTGAACTTAATATCTTCTAATACTATTTTTTCTAATTCTTCTTCTATTCTGCTATCTACTGAAGCATTTATTAATCTGTCTGCAATTATATCAGCTCTTCTTTTTTCTTGTTGAGCAAAAACTATATTTTCTGTAATTTTACTTATATTTTGGATTAATGCTATTCTTAGCATTATAGGTAGTGCCCAAAGTTCACCACTTGTAAGTATAATATTAGTTTGATAAGCTTTAATAAATTTTTCTATTGTATCCTCATCTATTCTTCCATCAGTATGTGAAACTAATTCCACAGCAATATGATAAATTCTAGGATATCCTTTCATAATTCCTTTATTAATAATAGGTAACTTTTTGTAATACGATTCAGGCATACTGTGTTTTATATGCTTATATTCTTTTTCAACTAAATATAAATTATCTAAAAGCCATTCAGCAGCGGGTACAACTTCTCTTTTATTCTTTACATCTCTGTCTATATACTCATACCCATTCAACATATTTTTATAGCTTTTATCCAAATTTTTTATAAGCTTTCGTCTAAAACTTATATTTTTAGTTTGAGAATAATGATTAGATATTTCTAGTGCATGTTTTTCTAAATCTTCCTTATTAACATCTATTACTGGCATATCCTCCAATATATTAACTTCATCGTTTTTAGATTTTAAAAAAATTATGTAGCTAGCTCCCATCAATACTATACCCACAAGTACAATAATATAAGCCATTTGAGTCACTCCTTTATTATACGTTCTTTACTGCTTTATTTAAAAATTCATGCTTAAGTATTTTTCCCTAAAATAACGAATATTAAACACAAAAAATAAATAAAGGATTTAAACTAAAAAATATTAGCTTAAACCCTTTATTTGTTTGAATATATATTTTAAAATTTGAATTGTATAACTAACTCTAAAGTTCTACCTCATTTATAAGCAAATCATCGTAAGATTGTCGTCTACAAATAACCTTTGCATTACCTTCTTTTACCAA
Source organism: Clostridium aestuarii (assembly GCF_026735135.1). Classification (GTDB taxonomy): domain Bacteria; phylum Bacillota; class Clostridia; order Clostridiales; family Clostridiaceae; genus Clostridium_H; species Clostridium_H aestuarii. Next base: position 593,044 of record NZ_JAPQER010000001.1, read on the forward strand.
TACAACTGCTGCTCTTGGAATTTTATTGTAGTTACTAGACATTGAATATCCATATGCTCCAGTGGCTAAAACTGCTAAGACATCACCACTTCTTGCTTCACTAATTTCTACATTGTTAAGTAATATATCTCCTGATTCACAGCATTTACCTGATATAGTTACCTTTTCTTTAGAATGTGCATTAACTCTATTTGCTATAACACACTCATACTCTGCATTATATAAAGCAGGTCTTATATTATCTGTCATTCCACCATCTACAGCAACATATTTTCTTACATTTGGAATTTTCTTTATTGACCCTACAGTATACAAAGTAACTCCAGCATTTCCTACAATAGATCTTCCTGGTTCTATTGTAAGAATAGGTAAATTTATACTTAATTCTTTTGATTTCTTATCTGCTTGTTCTAATATTGTATTACAAAACTCTTCAATTTCTTTAGGTTTATCTTCTGCTGTATAGTAAATTCCAAAACCTCCACCTAAATCTAATTCATTTATTTCATATCCTAATTGTTCCTTTATATCTTTTATTAATCCCAACATTATATTTACTGTATCACGATATGGTTCAAGTTCAAATATTTGTGAACCTATATGACAGTGAAAACCCATAACTTGAATATTAGATAATGCATTAGCTTTTTGCACTGCTTTTATAGTCTCATTTTCAAGCATTGTAAAACCAAATTTTGAATCTATCTGACCAGTTTTTATATATTCATGTGTATGTGCTTCTATTCCTGGAGTTATTCTTAATAAAATTTTTTGAGTCTTATTATATTTTTTTGCTATCTTATTTATATTTTCAATTTCATAAAGATTATCAGCAACAAATCTTCCTACTCCAAATCTAATTCCCATTTCTATTTCTTCTGAAGTTTTATTATTTCCATGGAAATAAACCTTTTCCATAGGGAAGTTACTCTTATACGCTGTATACAATTCTCCACCTGAAACCACATCTAGGTATAAACCTTCTTCAGCTATAATTTGACACATAGCAATAGTTAAAAAAGCTTTTCCTGCATAAGCAACTCTATTAATTTCTTTGTTTGCTCTAAAACTATTATAATATCTTCTACAATTATCACGAATATTTTCTTCATCCATTACATACAAAGGCGTCCCAAATTCTTTAGTAAGTTCCATTGTACTAATATGACCTATATATAATTCATCATTTTTAATTTCCATAGTACCAAATAAATTCATAATGTTGTCCCCCTTTTTAGTTAAAGATAAAATTTTTCGGCTACAATTTGAATAGCTTTATTTTTATCTTTTTGACTTATCGTACATGTTATCCTTATTTCAGATGTTGTTATCATTTTTACATTTATATTATTATCACTAAATAGCTTAAACATTTTGGAAGCAACTCCAGAAGTGTTTTTCATTCCTATTCCTACTATTGAAAATTTAGTTATATCCTCATCTATTGATATATTACGCTCATTAGAAAAGTTTTTAATTATACTCATACATTCTTCTTGTTCATCTTTTGGAACAGTAAATGATACATTCACCTTTCCATTTATAGGTGATGTTTGACTTATCATATCTATATTAATTTTCCTACTTGCTATAGTTTCAAACAAATTTGAAAGAATATTTATATTTCCATCGATTTCTTTTAAATTTACTGCAATATCATCATCACTTGTTGCAAGTCCAGTTACAGGCTTACTCTCTAAATTCATTTTATTTACCCCCTTAATAATTGTACCCTTAATATTACTATTACTTAACCCAACGTATATAGGAATCTGATATTTTTGAGCAAGTTCAATAGATCTTGAATGCATTACCTGTGCCCCTAAACTTGATAGTTCAAGCATCTCCTCATAATCTATAGCATCTAATTTTTTAGCATATTTATATTTTCTTGGATCTACACTATATATTCCATCTACGTCTGTATAAATCTCACAAACTCCGTTAAGCTTTACTGCTAGAGCTACAGCAGAAGTGTCAGATCCACCTCTACCTAAAGTAGTTATATCTCCATTCTTATTAACACCTTGAAATCCTGCTGTTATTACAATTTTACCTTTTTTTAGGCTTTCCTTTATTTTTGTAACATCTATATCATCTATTAAACATTTTCCATACTGTCCACTTGTTCTTATATCTATTTGATATGCAGTATAACTTATAGAATCATAGCCTAATTCCCTAATAGCCATTGACAAAAGTGCACAAGACATCATTTCCCCTGTAGACATAAGAGCATCTAATTCTCTTTTATCTGGATTTTTTGAAATTCCTTTTGCAAGGCTAATTAAATCATCTGTAGTATCTCCCATAGCTGACACTACGACCACCAAATCATTTCCCTCTTCTTTTTTATTTATTAGTGTTTTAGCAATATTCTTAATTTTGTTTATTGTAGAAACTGAACTTCCCCCATATTTTTGTACTACTATCCCCATATCTAAGCCCCCCATTTTAAATTCCCTTTAATTTTTATAAAAAAAATAATTGCGACAAGGGACACCCTTGCCGCAATATAAATTCACAATTATGATTTAAAATATATTCCGAACTTAGTGCACCTTGTAGCTCTCCACATAAAATTCTACGTGACAGCCTTACATATGTTCTACGTAAGACCAGAAAATAAATTTGCCAATTTATTTTCTTCGGCCATAATTCCTTTCTTTACTCATCTTTGTCTACCGACTCCAAGTAAATACTATTAATTACAGCGCCTCTACTCTAGGCAACTATTTTTTATTCTCATATTAAATTGTACTTAGTTTAACATAAGTTTTTAATCAATGCAACATTTTATTAAAATAAATTTTTTATTCTGAAATTACAAAATCTAATATATTATATAAATAGAACTTACTTTTTCATTGTATAATAAAATTATTAAATTTTATTATACATAATTTAGGAGTGTTTAAATGAATAAAAAAGAAGAATTATTAGCTAATGCTAAAATTAGTAGTGTTCTTTTTAAATTAGCTTTACCTGCAACAATTGCAATGATTGTAAATGCCTTATATAACATAGTTGATACAATTTTTATTGGTAGAGGAATAGGAACCCTTGGTATTGCTGGAGTTGCTATTCAACTTCCAGTACAAATTATTATTCTGTCATGTGCTCTACTCATTGGAATTGGTTCAGGATCTATGATATCTAGAAATCTTGGAAAAAAAGATACGGAAAAAGTAAACTATATAGCTTGTAACTCCTTTTTATGTGTAGGATGTATGGGTATTATTTTTTCAATTTTGGGATATATGTTTGCCACTCCTATAGTAGATTTTTTTGGTGCTACTAAAAATATTTTACCTTATGCAAGAGATTATGTGAAAATTATGTTTATTGGCAGTCTTTACTTTCCATTCTGCGTTTCTACCAATAACTTAATAAGAGCTGAAGGAAATTCTAGAGATGCAATGATATCAATGATAATAGGATTTTTAACAAATATACTACTTGATTATATATTTATTTTTATACTAGATATGGGTATAAAAGGCGCTGCACTTGCAACTATATTATCAAAACTTGGATCTTTTATTTATATAATTATTTACCTAAACAGTAGTCGAACTTCCATACAAATAAAACTTAAATATTTTGTTCCACAAAAAAACATTATAAAAGAAATTATCTCTATAGGATTTTCCGGATTTGCTGTGCAAGTATCTAGTAGCATTGTAACCATTATATTAAACCATATTTTAGGTCATTTGGGTGGAGATCTCTCAATTGCTATTTATGGAATAATTTACAAAATAACTTTATTCTTATTTATGCCATTAAATGGTATGATTCAAGGAATGCAGCCTATTGTTGGTTATAATTACGGCTGCAATAATATATCTAGAATTAAAGAAACTATTAAGCTTACTATAATTTGTACAACTATAATTACTACTATAGGTGTACTTATAGGAGAATTATTTCCTTATCAGATTATAAGTCTATTTAACAAAGATGAAGTTCTCCTTTCGCATGGAGTATCCGCACTAAGAATAGTTATAATAATGACTCCATTTGTAGGAGTACAAATGACAGGATTAGGCATTTCTCAATCTTTAGGAAAATCTTTAACATCTTTTTTTCTTTCAATTTTAAGACAAGTATTATTGTTTATTCCTCTAATTTTACTTTTACCTAACATTTATAATTTAGGTATTTGGGGAATATGGATTGCTTTTCCAATAGCTGATTTACTTTCAATGATTATTACAATACTAATTTCAAAAAAACAATTTAAGAACTTTATTGTAGAAAATAATACTTATACAAAAATATGAGGCAAAATTTTTTAAAAATTCTTGCCTCATATTTTATATATATATTTATAAAAGTATTATTTTTCTGGCCAAATTTTGGCATTTGGGTCATCTAACCATTTATGTTCGTCTGTAAATATTGGTTTAATATATGGATTATTGTCTAAATGTCTTATAACCCATATATAATACATTGCATATCCAGGTGCTGCTACTTGAGGATGTACTAGATTAGGTTCTATCATAACAGTATCATCATGTCTAAGTAATACCCCTTCTTCCCCAAGTTTTAGCAATCCAAATCCATTTTGTGGTTTAAATTTATAATAATAAATTTCTGGTTGTGGATGGTAATGTGAAGGAAATCCTGACCACTTTCCTGGATAATGAACATCTTCTCCTAACATTAAATTAGCATCTGGAGATATAGACTTATCTAAAATAGTTCTTACTATTCTAGTACCTGCATCATTCATTGTTCCTTTTCCTCTAATTTCAATTCTGCAATCATTCTCTGTATATAGTTTTGATTGGAAAACAATATCATTTTTTGTTTTATGAACTGCTATTTCAGTATTTTCTGAAACTCCAGTTATTTTAACTTCTACATTTTTAGGAACATGTAGGCACCACGGATTATTATCAGTAAATGATTCTCTTTTAGCATTTACTTTATTACCTTGCCATTCAAAAGTAACTTCACCTTCAACTAACAAGAATGCTCTTTCTTTTTCTTCTTTATTTACTTCTTGCTGTCCTTTAGACATTCTTAATATTCCAAAATCCATTAAATATTTGTTGTATTCTCCATCAATGTCTACAACATTATTATAACCAAATTCAAATCCATTTTTATGTTGAAATTTTTTCATGAGCTGTAACATCTCCTGTTTTCATATTATAATCCATTTCTATATTACAATCTATTTCTATACTATAATCCTATTTTTGTATTATAGTCCAGTTTTTTCATTTATGAATGCTCTTGATTTTTGAGCATATTCTAATGGATCTGCAATTGCTGGATCTTGTTCAGCTTCTATAACTATCCATCCTTCATAATTGCTTTCATCTAATATCTTAAATACACCATCCCAATCAACCATATCTCCATCTCCTGGAACAGTAAATATACCAGCTTTAACAGCTTGTAAGAAGCTTAATTTTTCTTTTTTAACTTTTTCTAAAATATTACTTCTAACATCTTTAAAATGAACGTGTTTAACTCTATTAGCATATTTTCTTAAAACTTCAACTGCATTTTCTCCTGCAAATGTAGCATGCCCTGCGTCAAATACTATTCCTACTAATTCTGGATCAGTCATTTCCATAAGTTTATCAAGTTCTTTTAGTGATTGAACTCCTGTTCCCATATGATAGTGATAAGCTATCTTCATATCTTTTTCTTTAGCTAGTGCTCCTAATTTGTTTAATCCTTTAGCTAACGTTTCAAATTCTTCATCAGTTAATTTTGGAGCTTTTTCGAATATAGATAAACTTTCATTTCCATGAATAGTTCTTCCACATTCTGCAAGTCCTACTACTTTTGCTCCTAATTCATGAAGGAAATCTCTATGTTTTATAAACTCATCTATAGTTTCTTGTTCATCTTTAGTTGTAAAAAAGCAGCTAAACCAAGCATTACAGATACACATATTTCTTAAATCTAAAGCTTTCTTTAGTGTTTTTAAATCTTTAGGATATTTATTTCCTATTTCACTTCCAGTAAAACCTGCAAGAGCCATTTCACTTAAACATTGTTGATAAGTAAGTTCTCCTCCTAATTCTGGTAAATCATCATTTGTCCAGTTTATTGGTGCACATCCTAATTTTACTTTATCTTTGTTTAACATTTTTATATCCCCCTTATGTTTTATAATTTTATATAATATTATTTTTTATAATAATTCTCATTTACTAATATGGTCTACATTTTGAAACCATATCTTTCATTGTTTCATATGCTTCATTAACTTCTTTTTTATTAGAAACAGCTGGTGTTCCAACTCTCCAAAATGCCTCATATGCATCTGTCATTGTTCCTGGTTTTACCTTAATTTCTATTAATGTAGATACCTTATCTTTTTTAGATTGTTCAATAGCTTCTTTTAATTCTTCAAGATTTGTTACAGTATATCCTTTAGCTCCATAACTTCTAGCATTTGCTGCAAAATCTATTGGTGCATATTGACCTGTTAATTCATTAGTTCTATCTTCCCTATAACGGAATTCAGTTCCAAAACTTCCTATACCTTGATTTCTTTGAAGATTATGAATACATTGGTGTCCAGAATTATCAAATAAAAGAACATTTATTTTAATTCCTTCTTGAATACTTGTATAAAGTTCAGTATGAGCCATTAAGTATCCACCATCTCCAACAAAAGTATATACTTCTTTATCCATTTCTGCCATTTTAACCCCAAGTGTTGCTGGAACTTCATAACCCATACATGAAAATCCATATTCTAAGTGATAAGTATTGGTTTTTTCTGGATTCCATATTCTTTCTAAATCTGATGGCAAACTTCCAGATGCAGAAACAATTATATCATCATCACTTAATAACTTATTCAATTCTCTCAATACTCTTGTTTGAGATAATCCATCTTCAAGTTCTATTTTTTCCATTTCACTTAGAATTTCTTTCCACTCATTTTTTGCTCTTTGTATCTCATCTGTATAAGCTGACTTATAATTATTATCTTCAAGGTATTTTTCTAAGTTTTCTAAAGTATCTTTTGCATCAGCCACTACTGAAATGGAATTCATCTTAACTGAGTCAGTACCATTAATATTAACATTTACTATTTTTGCATTTGGATTTTGATATGCATATTTTGATGATGTAACAAAATCATTTAATCTTGTTCCAATAGCAAGTACTAAATCTGCATCTTTTGCAATTACATTAGATGCTTTTGTTCCACAAACCCCAGAACCACCTAAATTGAGAGGAAAACTCCAAGGAATAGTTCCTTTTCCAGCTTGAGTTTCCATAATAGGTATATTGAATTTAGTTGCAAAAGACTTAAGTGCTTCTCCTGCTTCTGAATACCTTACTCCACCACCACATATAACAACAGGTTTTTCACTAGCAAGTAAAGCCTGTCCTGCTATTTCTAAAGTTCTTTTGCTGATTGCACGTCTTTCTATTCTGTGAACTCTTTTTTCGAAAAACTTCACTGGGTAATCATATGCTTCTCCTTGAACATCTTGAGGTAATGCCAAAGTTACTGCACCAGTTTCAGCTGGATCTGTAAGAACTCTCATCGCATTAATTGCAGCTGTCATTAATTGTTCTGGTCTTACTATTCTATCCCAATATTTACTAACAGGTTTAAAAGCATCATTTCCAGTTATATTATAATTTGTACCATTTTCTACTTGTTGAAGTACAGGGTCTGGTTGTCTATTTGCATAAGCATCTCCTGGTAAAAATAAAGCTGGTATTCTATTAACTGTTGCAGTTCCTGCTGCTGTAACCATATTTAATGAACCTGGTCCAATAGATGCAGTACATGCGTATATTTGTCTTCTATTTTTTTGCTTTGCATATGCAATAGCAACATCTGATATACTTTGTTCATTTTTCCCTTGATAATATGGGAAATCACCTTCATATGTAGCTAATGCTTCACCAAGTCCTACTACATTACCATGACCAAAAATCCCCATTACACCTTTTACAAATTTTTCTTCTTTACCATCAAATTCTACATATTGATTATCTAAAAATTTAACAAGCGCCTGAGCTACTGTCATTCTTATTGTTTTCATTTTTATACCTCCTCATTAAAATTTGTAGATTACTTTATTGTTTATTTAAATTCTTTAATATAATTCTTGATTTTTTCAACTGAAGGCATTGCACTAGAGCAACTATTTTGAGAAATAACAATTGAAGCAGAAGCAGCACCAAATTCTAAACATCTATCAATAGACCAATCTTGCATTAAACCATATATAAATGCTGAAGCATATGAATCGCCTGCACCTTGAGTTTTTAATACTTTTGATGGGAAAATTCTACCTTCATAAGTTTCTCCATCTTTCGTATAAGCTATTGATCCATCTTTACCATGTTTAATTACTACAAGCTTTCCATTATAATCAAACCATTTTTTTGCTGTCTTATAATCATCAGAGTTCCCCAGATCAGTTATATGCTCCATCACCTCAAACTCTTCTCTAGTACCAATAATAACATCACACTTTTCAGCAGCTAAATTGTAATAGATACTTGTTTCTTCCTTAGATTGCCATGAATATGGTCTATAATCCAATTCAAATACTACGATGCATCCATTTTTTCTAGCATATTCTAATGCAACAAATACTGCCTCTCTAGAAGGACTCTTTGCCAAAGCTGTTCCTGAAATTAAAAATATTTTTGAATTTTTCAAATATTCTTCTTTTATGTCCTTTAAATTTATATTTAAATCTGCAACATTATCTCTATACATTACTATGCCGCACTCAGTAGGACTTTTAATCTCTGTAAAAGCAAGTCCATTAACTGCTCCTGTTTTATCAACTACAATTTCAGAAGTATCTATATTATTATCTTTAAAATAATTTATAACGTATCTTCCAAAACCATCATCTGACACTCTACCTATAAATCCAGTTTTCATACCTAGTTTAGCTGTACCAACTGCAATATTAGCTGGAGAACCGCCCACATATCTAGTAAAAGTTATTGATTCTTCTAATGGTCTATTTATCTCATTTGGATTTAAATCTATACCTGCTCTTCCTATAGCTATTAAATCCATTGGCTTGTTTTTATCAAAATTTAGTATGTTGCTCATTTTAAGTACCTCCTAAAATTTTAAACTTTAATAACTTACACTACTAAATTACATAAACCCAATGCTAGAACATTTGCAATATTTTAGCACCTCCTAAACCAATATTAATTAAATTTATATATATGTTTAGTTAATTTAAAATTAATAGTTTTCTTATTCTATCTTAACTTATTGTTCAATGCACAGATTATAATAAATTTCATGCACACAGTTGCATAAATGCATAAAAATAAACTGATTACTTTATCTTAACAGGTTTCTCTTATAATCAACCTTGGCTGAACAAACTTACTTTGATATGAGTACGTTTGTTTACCATTTAATAATTGAATTAACCTTTCACATCCAATTTTAGCAATTTGCTCTCTTGGTTGACGAATTGTTGTAAGTAGCGGTGAAAAATAGGGAGCAATATCCAAATCATCGTATCCTATAACTGCTACATCTTGAGGAATTTTTACTCCTAATTCTTTTAAAGCTTTAATAGATCCTAAAGCCATTAAATCTGACTGTATAAAAATAGCAGTTACCTCTTTAATCATATTTACATTTTCTTTTATAATATTGTAGCCAGATTCAAATGAAAAATCGCCTTCTAATATTAGTTTAGGATCAACTAGTAAATTATTTTTTTTGAATATAGATGTATAACCACTCATTCTTTGCTTAACTTCTTCTTCTTTTGGATTGCCAGTTAAACACATAGTCTTTTGATGTCCTAATTGTATAAGATGACTTGCAGCTAAAATTCCTCCTACAAAATGGTCAGTACTTACAAAATCCACTTCTGTTTTTATATTTGATTTTGGCATATAGTGTAAAAATATACATGGTATTTTTGAATTCTTAATATACTCCCAATCTTCTGCATCAATATCAGAATGAACAATCATTAATCCATCAACCTTTTTTCGATTAATTAATTTTTTAATATTACTTTCTCCAGTAAACCTATTTTTAGGAAAACTAACAATACTATCTATAAACTCTTTTTCTAAACTGCTTCTTATGTCATTCAACAAAGAGGTAAGATATAAACTAATCCTAACTTCTGCTGTTTGTTCTGGATAAATAATACCAATAGTTCCTGTTTTATTAGTATTCAAAGATTGTGCACTAAAATTAAATTCAAAATCCAATTCTTTTGCTATTTTTTTTATCTTTGTTTTTGTTTTTTCAGAAATCAATGGACTATCATTTAAGCTACGTGATACTGTAGAGTGATTAACTCCAGCAATTTCAGCAATATCCTTTATTGTAGCCAAATTTTCAAATCACCTTCTTTAACTATAATTCTAAGCTTATATTAAACATAATATTGCTTAACTCTTTTAATATATTCTAAAATCCTAATAATCTAAATTTTTCTTTAGCTTTTTCTTTAACTTTAAACATTGCTTTTTCATTAAAATACATTCTGTCGAATTCCTCTGGGTTGCTCTCCATTTCTTTTCTTAAGGTATTACCAAATTCCATTCTCAAGGCTGTTCCTATGTTTATCTTACCAACACCATAATTTCTTAATTGTTCAAGATTTTCATCAGATATACCAGTAGAACCATGAACAACAAGCGGCACATTAGCTTTATTCTGAATTTTTCCTATTAAATCAAACTTAATATCAGCATTTTGAATCTGCATTTTATGAACAGTACCAACTGCTACAGCAAGCCAATCTGTATTTGTCTCTTTATAAAATTTTTCTGCTTCTTCTGGCTTGGTAAACAATGGCTTGTACTCTTCTAATGAAACATCACTATATGCAACAGAACCAATTTCAGCTTCTACAGATACATCTAATGCATGAGCTATTTTAACAATTTCTTTTGTATTTTTAATATTATCTTCAATAGGTAATTGTGATCCATCATACATAACAGAGGAATATCCACTTTTAATGGCTCTAGCTATAACTTCATAATTTTTACCATGGTCCAAATGAATAGATACTGGAACTTTAGCATCCTTAGCTATTTCCCCTAACAGTTTTGCCCAATATTCTACTGGCATAAAATTAACAGCAAAATTATTAGTCATTAATAAAACTGGTGCATTCATCTCTTCTGCTGCTTTAACTACAGAAATAGCATCTTCATATCCAAATATGTTAAATCCCGGAACTATATAATTGTTTTTAGACGCATCCTTTATTATATTTCTTAAGTTGCTTAACATATTCTACTCTCCCTTCAAAATATAAAAACATATCTAAAAATATTTATTACAACATTTAGTTTATCTTTTAAACTTATTTTATTATTTTTTTATATATTTTTCAATACATTTTTTTATATTTTTTTATATTTTTTAATTTTTATTTATTTTTATTTGTTTTTTATTATTTATATTTTTATTAAATATATGGTTCTATTACATGTATTTAAACTTTCTTATTATATAATTTCCTCTTACTCTTTAAGTAATAATTGTTATGTAATTTTAATCTCCCAAATTACACAACAATTATTATTAATAACTAATTAAGCAACAATTCCTATTTTTGAAAAGAATGCATATATTACTAGTATCATTATGCATATAAAAATCGATATAGGTTTAGCATATTTCCAAGGAGTTATATCTACCTGCTCAGTATATTTTTGTACATAGTCTGTTTCTCTTGGTCGTATTTTTCCAATAAAAAGCATAATTGAAACACTTATTATAAATAATACAAAGAGTACATGTAAGAAATGTATATCCCTTGCTAGGAATTTAGAAGCACCATACAAAATAATGTGAACAACAAGTGCTATTTTAGGAGCAATAGCTGGAACCTTTTTACTAAAGAAGCCAACCATAACCGCAGCTAAAATTGGTATATTATAAAATCCAAAACATTCTTGTAAATATACAAATAGTCCTGATGGAGCATAAAGAATAAACGGAGCTATTATCATTGAAGCAATTGCTAAACAAACCCCAAATCTTTTCCCTACTTTTACCACTTCAGTATCTGCTGCATCCGGGTTAATGATAGGTCTATAAATATCTAGCGTAAATAATGTTACCGAACTATTTAACGCACTATTAAATGAGCTTAAAATTGCTCCAAACAATACTGCTGCAAAGAAACCAGCTAAAGGTCTAGGTAAAACGTCAAGTACTAAAGTGGGATATGCCATATCTGGATTAGATATTGAATTTCCATACAAACTAAAAGCAATAATTCCTGGTAGTACTAAGAAAATAGGTCCCCATAATTTTAAAAAACCTGCAAAGAGAACTCCCTTTTGTCCTTCTTTTAAATTTTTAGCTCCAAGAGTTCTTTGAATAATAGATTGGTTTGTACACCAATAAAATAAATTATTAAAAGTTAATCCAGTAAATAAAACTGGCCAAGGCATTGGAGATTCAGGTCCACCTATAGCATTTAGTTTTTGAGGATTTACTGTTACCAAATGATTGATTCCAGCTGTAAAACTACCTCCTCCTAATTTGGTTAGACCAAGTATAGGAATCAACATTCCACCAATTATTAAGCCCATACCATTAAATGTATCTGATACAGCAACTGCTTTAAGCCCACCAAAAATGGCATAAATAGAACCAACTATTCCTATTGCCCAAACTGTTATCCAAAGAGCTGGCATTTCACCAATTCCGAAAACTTCTGGTATATTAAATAGTTTAACTAAAACTAAAGCTCCAGAATACAATACCGTTGGAAGATAAGTTGCAGCATATCCAATTAAGAATAAAACAGATACTATCTGTCTTGTTTTTTTATCATAACGTTCTTCTAAAAAATCAGGTATTGTTGTTATACCACTTTTTAGATATCTAGGTAAAAATATCAATGCCATGCATACTAGCGCAAAAGAAGCTGTTATTTCCCATGCCATTAAAGCCATGGTATTATTATATGCTTGTCCGTTTAGCCCAACCACTTGTTCTGTTGATAGATTTGTCAACATCAATGACCCACCAATAAAAACACCTGTTAAACTTCTTCCACCAAGAAAATAACCGTCTTGTGTATCTACATTGTCATCGCGAGTCTTATACCATGATAATATTGCTACTAACGTTGTAAAACCAACAAATGATAAAATTATTACTGCACTCATCCTTTTTCCTCCTATTCTCAATTTAAAATTCCTATATACTTGTTTTACTTCAAACATAAAATAATCATCTTTGGTTTATTGTAGAATTCATATTTTTGATTATATATTTATATTTAAACCTCCTTTTACCTAAATTTATAAATTATATAGTATTTAGCTCACTTTATCATTAAACAACCCCTGAAAATACAATATTTGTAATATATCTATATAAAATCATTTCTTTTACTTGCTGTGTTTGTTTTATTATTTTTTATTTTTATTTTTTATTATTTTTTATTTTTATTTTTTTATTGTTTTTTTATTTTTTTTATTGCTTTTATTTATTTTTATTATAAACGTTTCCATTTGAATTGTAAATATTTTTGTAAATATTTTTAATTTTTTTTTAAAATTAACAATTCTTAAAATATTTTGTTTATAGATATTCAAAGCCAAATTTAAACTTGTTTAAAAGTACTTATTATAAATCTTAGTAACTTAAATTGATTCCTTATTAAAACTTAAATTTTTTTTTAAAATTCAGCATAAAAATAAAGAAAAGAAAATCAATAATGAATTTTCTTTTCTTCATAATTTTTTTAACTTATTAGATAATTGTAAAATCAAACACAAAAGCTAACCTGTTTAATAATTTACAAGTTAGCAGTATTTTTAAACCATTATTCACATATAAGTAATCGTTTTTCTTTTTTATCAAATATTTCTTTATATTGTTTATCTATTTTATTAGTAATAATACAGTCAGGTGAATCAAGTGATGCCACATATACCAACCCTATTTTATTATATTTCGAGTCATCTATCATTAATGTCCAATTATTTGTAATATCAGATATACCTCTATATATGTACGCACTAAATTCTTTAGTTACTGTTAATCCAGCATTCAAATCAACCCCCGTTACACTAGTGAATGCCCTATTAACATATATTCCTTCAAATGTATTACTAGTTTTTTTGCCTAAAGTAAATTTAATTCCATTCTGGCATATAACTTCTCCTCCAATCAATATAACATTCTTACAATTAGGAAGAAGTAAATCTAGTATACTTATATTATTAGTAACCACTGAAATTTCATCTTCTTTTTTTATTCTTTGTGCTAAAAGATAGCAAGTAGTACCTGAACCTATAAATATTGACTCACCTTTTTGTATTGTTTTGTAAGCAGTTTCAACAATTTTTTCTTTTTGATCTAAATTACTAATACTTATTTCTTCGCTGCTAAATTTATTTTTTTTCGTTTCAATTAATACTGCTCCTCCATGTATTTTTTCAAGAAATCCTTCATCTTGTAGTTTATCTAAATCTTTTCTTACAGTTACATCACTTACTCCTAAAATTTCAGTTAATGAATTAATGTCTATTTTTTTCTTGTTTTTTAAGATTTGTTTAATTTTTCCATTCTCTCAACTATTAACATTACCTTATCTATTCCCTTCTTTAAAAAATTTTACTTATATTATATACATATTATGTGAAAAACATTGTGAAACTTTATTCTCATTTAACGTCTTTACACTATATTACTATATACTTCTTTATAATTATAGTTTATATTTTTATTTTTAGTAATACTCTGTCCTTTTTTATTTTAATTTTACTTTTTTTAATTTTAATTATCAATATATATTTTATATTTATTATTAGTTGATATTTTTATAAAATATAAAACCATATAAAATATTAAACTTATTTTACTTATAAAATATTTTTTCATATTGTTGTAACCAAAAAGTAGGATATCTTTACAAATACGCAATTGAAAATAATATTTCAACTACAAACTTTACAATTTAGCTTGAATTATCAAATATATTATGCTATACTTGTTGAAAATTAACTTTTAGGAGAAAGATTATGCAACTTATGAGTAAACTAATAAATTTAAAGTCAAAAACTAATAGAGTCTTTATTAACCATTTTAGATAGGGTTTGTATATATGAATTTTTCATCATAGATACAGGCCCTGTAAGTATTGTTTTATAGGGTTTGTATCTATGGTGGTTATATAATAATAGTTTATTAGCCACGTAGATATTTTTGTCTATGTGGCTTTTTTATATTTATTTTACATTATCAAAGGGGGTTTACTAATGAAAGAAAGAGAAAGCTTTTCAGGAAAGCTGGGTTTTATATTATCATGTATAGGATCGGCAATAGGTTTAGGTAACATTTGGATGTTTTCATGGAGACTTGGTCAGTATGGAGGTGCTGCATTTCTTGTACCATATTGTATCTTTGTGTTTATATTAGGTTCAATAGGATTAATGGGAGAATTTGCACTTGGAAGATCTAGAAAAAAAGGTTCTTTTGGAGGTATTAAAGAAATATTCAAAGAAAAGAATTTACCTTTTGGTTCTATAATTGCAACCATACCAACAATAGGATTAACTGGAATACTTATATTTTATACTGTAGTAGTTGGATGGATTATTAGATATTTTTATGCATCTTTAATAGGTACTTTCAATAAAGTTGATATTCCAACTTATTTTTCAAACTTTGCAGGAACATCTTCAAGCATTCCATGGCATGCTCTAGCTGTATTACTTACTATTATTGTAGTTACACTAGGCGTAACCAAGGGAATTGAAAAGGTAAATAAAATTGTAATGCCCGCACTTTTTATAATATTTATTATATTGATGATAAGATCATTAACTCTTCCTGGAGCTGTAAAAGGAATAAAATATTTACTTATACCTGACTGGTCATATTTATTAAAACCTATAACTTGGGTTATGGCTTTAGGTCAAGCTTTCTTTACAGTATCACTTACTGGATGTGCACTTGTAGTATATGGTAGTTATCTAAATGATGATATAGATATTCCTTCTGCTGCAATACACACAGTAATTTTTGACACTATATCTGCTTTACTTGCATCTTTTATAATTATTCCATCTGCTTTTGCTTTTGGATTAGACCCAACTGCAGGACCAGCTTTGTTATTTATAACCGTACCTTCTATATTTAAAATGATGCCAGGTGGAAATATATTTGGTGCACTATTTTTCTTAAGTATAATTTTTGCTTCTGTTTCTTCTGCAATAAATATGATGGAAGGTCCTGTAGAAGCTCTAATGCACCAATTTAACTGGAAAAGAACTAATACAGTTTTCATAGTTGGATTATTTTCCTTTATTGCTGCTATTCCATTAGACTTGAGTATGGCAAAATTCGGAGCTTTTTCTGATTTTATTACAGTTTATATTTCACCATTAGGAGCAGTACTAGCTGCAATAGCTTTCTTTTGGATTTATGGAGCTGAAAAAGCAAGAATTCAAATAAATAAAGGCTCTGCCAAACCTTTAGGAAAATGGCTGGAACCTGCTGGTAAATATATGTTTGTAAGTATTTCCATAATTGTTTTAATTCTTGGAATTATATACGGAGGTATTGGCTAATATAAAAATTAAACTTTAAAATTTAAATTTAAATTCAATTAACAAATATAAGCATCAAACTTTAAATCTTAAAGTTTGATGCTTATATTTTAATCTTTTAATTTATTTAATTCATCTTCTACTCTATTAAAGGTAACCTCTCTGTTAATATCTAATATAGTATCTTGAAGAAAATATCCTTCTTTTAAAAGTTCTTTAAGCAACTCTAAAGATATATTAAATTTTTCTTTAGCTTTATTTTTGTTTTTTTGTTCTAAGTAACTTCTTCCAAGTTCAAAATACATATCTGAAAGTTCTTTCTGCATATCCATATAATAAAAATCATTATCATTAATTATTTTTTCTCTATTAGTATCTATTATTTTTGTTATTTCTTTAGAAATTCCTAATAAAATATCTTCTGCTTTTTTATATTCTTCTAATTCATTTAACGCTTTTGCTTTTAGCAAATAAAATTTATAATCTTCTATTTCATAAATCCCATCTTTGTTTTTATTTATTTGAAAAACCTTTTCTATTGATTCCAGTGCCTCTTTTGCTCTATTGGCCTTAATCTGCATGTCTATAAAATAATACCATGCAAATTTGAACTCCTTCAAATGTTCTCTCCCAAAATATTTAGGATTATTATCTATACAATTCTCAAAATATACTGGATATTCTTTTTCAGCACATGTAAATTTTTCCCTATTAAATCTTATTACATCAACCGAATATATATTGGCTCCTTGATTTAACCATCCGCCAAAAACAATTCCTTTATCATCATTCAAAGAATTGTTTAATATCTGAAATTTATTCCACAAGCCTAATTCTAATTTTTCAAATTTATCCTTTTTAAAATTATATACAGTATATTCAGAACCTGCGCGAGTACTTATTAATTTCCCTAGTATAAGACTTTTTTTTGTACTATCATATACATTTACAAGTTGTACCATTGATATTGCATTTGCTTGACTTTTATCTTCAAAAATTTTTATCCATTTGTTATTATTTTTCTTCAACACAAAAAATCCATTTTCGAATTTTTCTTTATTTTTAAAAAATACCACAACTTCATCTATATCATCATTATCTACATCTAGTTTATATATAGATTCATTTCCTACTATCCTATCTTCCTCTAAAATCTTCGCACCTTGAGGAATGAACCTATTGGCTATATCTTTTAAATTTTCGCTACTCTTAATTTGTTTATTCACAATTTGAGGTTGTTTACTGACTGCCGCCTGAGTAGTATGTGCAGAACACCCATTCAAAAACACTCCACTAACTATAAATCCACTTAAAATCACTTTTGATACTTTGTTCATTTGTGTCCCCCCAACATTTATGTAATTATTTAATAAATATTATACACCCTAATATTTATTAAATAATTACATAAATGTAAAAAAAATCATAAAATTCTTCCTTTTTTGTATTCTGGAACATAGTCTATAATATCTTTCTTACAGCAATATCTCAAGTCTTCTTCTAACCCCAAATTAATAAGTGTATTATAGTGTTTTGCTTTTTTTACAAAGCTTATAATATCACTATTTTGCTTATAAACATACTGTGCCGTTATTGCTATATCTGATAATTCTACTTCCTTATTATTTAAAATACATTCTATAATGTACCCACTACATATAAAATCATCTATAGAAAATTGACTATCAGTACCCGCATTGATTATAACTACATCATCTTTTAATTTCAAAATTTTTTCTGCAACAGCCTTGGCATTTATTAATGCTCCTATTAAAAGATTTTTAGCTGCCACAGCTCTATTTATAGCCTTTGTACCATTAGTTGTTGTCATAACCAAAATCTTATCTTCTGCAATATTTTTTTTGTATTCTAAAGGAGAATTTGAAAAATCAAATCCATCTATTTTCTTAGCATTTCGTTCTCCCCCAAGAACATACTTTTCTCTACTGTTTTTCACTATATTTTTAGCTTCTTCTATATTAGTTACAGGTATTACATAGTTGCACCCATTATTCATTGCAGTTACTATAACAGATGTCGCTCTTAGCATATCTATAATCACTACTGTTTTATTTTTGATTTTTTCTTCTTTTATATCATCTGCTGATATAATTATATCTATTTTCATCTTATCTAATTCTCCTTCCATAATTTAAGTATTTATTTTTATTTTAGAAATTATCTAATACCCAATGTTCTCTCTAAAACACCCTTTGGTTTCGTAAATAAATTTCAAACTTTATTATCTTTTTTAACAATAAAAATGGGCTGTATCAAATAAATTTTATATACAATATACTTGTTTATAATCTAAAAATCGCTCAGTATATTGTACTTTTTTTATTTTTATACAGCCTCTTTTAAAAACTATAATTTATAAAATTCTGCAAAACTTCTAAATGTATAATAGTGATCTAAAACTCCACAAAGTTCTCTGATTGAATGCATCGAAAGAAGAGGCGTTCCAATATCAACTGATCGAATAGCTAGGTGAGTTGAAGATATTGGTCCTATAGTTGATCCCCCTCTTTCATCAGAGCGATTAACAAATTTTTGAACAGGAACTCCTGCTTTTTTACATATGCTTTCATACACAGCTGAAGAGTTACTGTCTGAAGTATAACTTTGGCTCGCAGCTATTTTTATAGCAGGACCTTTATTTATCATAGGTCTATTTGTAGGATCACATTTTTCTCCTCTGTTTGGATGTACAGCATGAGCTGAATCTGATGAAATTATAAAGGATTTTGCAAGAGCTCTAAAGAAATCTTCTCTATCTCCTCCTACTGCTATTACTATTCTCTCAAGAACATCTGACAGCATATTTGAATCTGCTCCTTGTTTAGTTGAACTTCCAACTTCCTCATTATCAAAACAAACTAAAACATTAGTTGCCTTTGATTGCTCAACATTGACTAACGCTGAAAGTCCAGAATGAACTGCTTCCAAATCATCTAATCTTCCACATGATATAAACTCATTATTTAATCCTATAATACTTCCTTTTTCATATTCATAAAGAAATAAATCAAAGTCTAATATATCCTTTGAATTTACATTTAACTCTTCCGATATAAGTTTTAAAATATAATTATCCTTTTCAAATTTTTCGTTTACAAGCTCTAATACAGGTAATGTATCAACTTGTCTGTTTAATTCCACACCTTTATTAATTTCTCTATTCATATGTATTGCAAGATTTGGTATTATCATTATTGGCTTTTTAATATTAATAAGCTTTGTTTCAGGATATAATATATTTTTTCCTTTTAATATAACTCTTCCTGCTACAGATAACGGTCTATCAAGCCAAGTATTAAGTATTGGTCCTCCATAAACTTCTGTATTTATCTTAAGATATGTTCCTTCTGATATTATTTCTGGTGATGGCTTTAATCTAAATGTAGGAGAATCAGTATGTGCACCTATTATTTTAAAACCATTTTCTTCAATATCACCATTTCCAATAACAAAAGCTATTATGGCAGAATTATTCTTGGTTACAAAATATTTACCTTGTTTATTCAAATTCCATTTTTCTTCTTCTTTAACTTCTTTAAATCCATTTTTATATAATTTTTCTTTTATATTTTCCACAGCATGAAAAGCTGTTGGGCTTTTATATATAAATTCTACAAGCTCTTGTGAAAATATTAATTCTTTATTCATAGTATTTTCCCTCCATTATTATAAATTAACACACTCTTCAAACACTAACTATTTACTTTCTTTATAATTTATAGTATATCAGATAAAAATAAATTTTTTAAAATTTTAATATAATTTTCTTGTAATCTAAATTATTTGTAAAACTATATAATTTTTTGAATTTTTAATAAATGCATTACCATATTTTGATAGATATGATATTATATACATTGTAGTATTATATAATTTTTTATATAATAATGTAATACCCAACATAAAATTACTTATTTCATAAAATTTTAATACCAAAAAAGTTCATAAGGAGGATATATAAAATGACTTTAAAAAACAATTTTAAGAGTAGACTATCATTACTCTTATCTCTTGCCGTAATTATACCTGTTTTTTTTGCTTCAACATTCACTTATTACAACAATAAAAACAGAACTCAGAATGCTTTTCACACACTAATGAAAGAAAGTTCTATTAACGTATATTCTATAATATCTGATACTATAAAATATAATACTGAATCCATAGATATGTTAAGCAAAGATACTGATCTTATTAATACGTGTTTTAATCCTGCATTTGAAGAGAAAATGGTATCTGCACTTTATAATTTTAGAGATACTCATAAAGATGTAATAACCGCATATTTGGGACAAGTAACAGGTCATCAAAGTGCTACTGTGGATAAAATTCCTGATGGATATGATCCAAGAACCAAACTATGGTATAAAGATGCTATTGCAAATGATGGAAACGCTATCATTACTGCTCCATATGAAGATGTAAATAAAAAAGGTCGATATGTTATTACTGTAGCTAAAACAGTTAAAGATAATAATGGAACTTTACTTGGAGTTGTTGGAACAGACATAACACTTTCTCATATTGCTGATTCTGTTTCAAATATAAAATTAGGTGAAAATGGTTACATAGCTGTTATAGACTCTTCAAGAACAATTATAGGTATCAATAATGAAGACATGTTAGGTAAAAATTCTGAAGAAGAACCTTGGATTAATGATGCACTAAACCTCAATAATAAAAATTCTACACTAAATATTAACGGTAAAGAATTTATTGCATATACAAAAGTTAATTCTGAAACTGGCTGGAGTATTGTAGCCTGTATTCCAAAAGCAGAATTAACAGCTGCATTATCAAAAGATAGAAATTCTTCACTAATTATAGGATTACTATTTTTAATACTAGCTATAATTTTTGGAAATATATCTGGGACTCAAGTTTCCAAATCTATACATAATATAGTTAATATCATAGAAAAATTAGGCGAAGGAGATTTTTCTATCAAAATTGAATCTAACAAAAAAGATGTTGAAGAATTCAATGCAGTAAAAAGCTCTTTAAATAAAATGGTTAAGGACATAAATGGATTGCTTAATAATATGAAATTCTCATCTATTAAGCTTAAAGATTCCTCAGAAAGTTTAGTAGCCATAACAGAAGAATCGGGTGCAGCTTCAGATGAAATAGCAAAAGCTGTTCAACATATATCTGAAGATACTACTCAACAATCCCACTCATTACAATCCTGTACTAATACAATAAATAATCTTGGAGAAGAAATAAATACTTCTTTAGAAAATGGTACGGATATGAATAAAGCTTCCATTAAAGTAAGTAAGGCTGCTGAAAATGGTATTAATTCAATAAATGATTTAAAGAAGAATTATAAACTAAACTCTGAAGCTAATTATAGATTGTTGAACGAAACAGATACTTTAGCTAAAAATTCTGAAAAAATAATGAAAATAACAGATAGTATAACTAGCATTACAGAACAAACAAGTCTTTTAGCTTTAAATGCCAGTATTGAAGCTGCTCGTGCAGGTGAAGCTGGTAAGGGATTTGCAGTAGTTGCAGATGAAGTTAGAAAGCTTTCAGAAGAATCAGCTGAATCTGCATCTCAAATAAATGAAATATTAAATATAATGCAAAAAAATATAAATAGCGTTCTTAAAAGTATTAAAGAAAGTAAACAATTAAATGATTTAACTGGAGAGAGTGTAATAACCACAAGTTCAAGTTTTGAAAGCATATTAAAAGATTTAGATTTTCTAAAAGAATATATAGATAAAGTAAATTTTTCACTAAAACAAGTTGATAATAATAAAAATACTGCTATAAATAATATTTCTGAAACTCTAGCAGTATCTGAACAAATCTCAGCTACTACACAAGAAGTTAGTGCTTCTACAGAAGAACAAGCTGCTGGCTTCCAGGAAGTTGTTCTTCTCGCTGAAAACTTGTCTACTCTTTCAATTGACCTAGATGAAGCATTAGGGAAATTTAGAATCTAAATATAGTAAAAAAAAGCAGATCACATTATATAATATGATCTGCTTTTAATTATTTTTTTACTTATAACTTATCTTGTAATTACTTATTCAGCTTGTGAATTGGGTTCAGTTTTGCCTCCACCATTCATTGCTTGCATTAAAAGATCTGTATATTTAATAGAATTTTTTTCAGTTATTTCTGGTATAGGATCAAATTCTATTGTTTCATTTACCTTATCTAAATCACTAGTATATTTAATTGTAAAAGTATATTTTGAATTAGATTTTTGAACCTTATTCTCTTCTTTTACTTCTAATTGAGTATTTTTAATTTCTTTTATTTTTGCTTGAAGTTTTGCTACATCAGCAGTAAATTTCATATTTCCAGTTTGATATACAATATATCCATCATTATTTACTCCAAAGTCAAATACTAATTCATATTCAACTAAGTCTTTTATACTATCTAATCCTTTTATTGCTTCTTCTATCATTTCATCCATTGATTCATTCATTTGTTTTTGTAAATCAACACCTTTAAGTTCTTTTTTATCTTGTTCTGGTATTAATTTCATTATATCATTTACATATTCTACAAATGCTGTTCTGATTTCTTCATTTTTCATTGCATCTTTAAGTATTTCAGCTAAGTTATCATTATTTATCTTAATCTCATAAATTTGAACATTTTGTACTCCATTTCCAATAGTTACTTGCTTTTTATCTTTTCTGCTAACAATATTATATTTAGCATCTTCTACTGTTAGAAAATCCACAAAAATATTTTCAAAGTTTTTACTGAATTTTGTAGCAGCTTTCATTATACCATCAAAATCCACATTTTGTGTTCCTGTTCCATTCTCCCCTAAAAGTTTACTTATATTATCAAAATCATATACAAGATATTTTTTTTCACCAAGCTCAGGTGCAAAAGCCTTTATCATTTCAGGAATAGAGATAATCATATTAATTTTAGGAGTATCTTGTGTTACATCAACATCTTCCCATAAATCAAAATTAATAGGATTACCCATTACATCAATATTTACATTGCTTTTAAAATATACTTTTTCGCCTTGTTTTTCTGACTTAATTTGTGACTTGCCATTGATTTTTAATTTGTTTATAACCTGCTCAATTTGAGCTAATTTCATTTTTTCTTCTTCTGATAAATTTTCACCTTTAATGTTCATTGTAAACTGTGACTGTGAAACACATGACTTAATTTCTTGGCTCTTTTTGAAAGCTTTCATTAATTCATCTACAGGAGAAATATTATCTCCAAGATGATTATAAATATTAAAATTCAATACTTCACTATATAATTTCTTAACATTTGATTTTGGCATTTTGCTTATAGCTATTCTAGCTTTTTTTATATTTTCTTCATTTAGGTTTTTTCTTGCTTCTTTAACTAATTCTTTAGCTGATTTTTCAACATCATTGTCTTGTGTTTGTTTAGCTTCAACCTTTACTTCATTTTTAGTTTCTGCCATAGCTTTACAAGGTGCTAATCCAATTCCACTTATAACCAAACTTGCTGACATAACTATAGACATAAGTTTTTTATTTTTCATTATTTTCCCCCCTAAATTTCTAACTCTCATATATTTTACCTTATTTTTCATATACAATCAAATATATGAATCTTAAAAATATCTTAATTTAATAATAACTAATATTATTTAAATTTTAATTTTATGCAAAACATGTTATTATGTATAAATAGCTATTTATTTTACTTATTAATTATGGAGGATATAATATGCTATCAAAATTTTTAGTATCTCATTTTATAAAAAATCATGAAAACATTAATGATAACAAAGTTAGAGAAGCTTATGGATATTTAGCTGGCACAATAGGTATAATATCTAATTTAATTTTATTTTTAATAAAATTGTTTATTGGTTTAATGGTGAAAAGTATTGCAGTAACAGCAGATGCTTTTAATAATCTCTCAGATGCACTTTCTTCTATAATTACTATTTTAGGATTCAAACTAGCAGCAAAACCAGCTGACAAAGAGCATCCTTTTGGACATGGAAGAATAGAATACATTTCTGGTCTAATAATAGCTTTTATGGTTATGTTAGTTGGATTTGAATTTACTAAATCATCTGTTAACAGAATAATTCATCCAGGAAAAATAAACTTTCATTTAGTACCTTTGATATTAATATTAATATCAATACTAGCTAAAATATGGCTAAGTCTATTTAATAAATACATTGGTAAAAAGATTAATTCTTCTGCTCTAGAAGCTTCTTCTTTAGATGCTTTAAGTGATGTTATATCTTCTAGTACAGTTGCTTTATCACTACTTCTTTCAAAATGGATTTCATTTCCAATAGATGGATACATAGGAATTCTAGTATCTTTATTTATACTACATTCTGGTTTTTCATTAATAAAGGACACTATTAATCCTCTATTAGGTGAAGCACCTAACCCTGAGTTCGTAAAAAAACTCAAATCAGAAATACTAAGTTATGAACATATAAATGATATCCATGACCTGATTATCCACAATTATGGTCCTGGAAGATGTATGGCTTCGCTTCATGCAGAAGTCCCATGTGATATATCAATTGTAAAAATTCATGAAATTATTGATAAAGCAGAAAAAGAAGTTTCTAAAAAATTACATGTATTTTTAGTAATTCATATGGATCCAGTTAATAATAATGATGATGAAATTATTACTACTAAAAATGAAGTTAGTAATATTCTAAAAAAATTTGATGAAGTAAAATCCTTTCATGATTTCAGAATAGTAGGTGAGGGTCAATATAAGAATTTACTCTTCGATGTAGTAATAGGTTTTAATTGCAACTTTAATGAAAAAGATAAAGAAAATCTTGTATATGATATAAATAAAGAAATTAAAAAATTTCATCCTAATTACAATGCTTTAGTTACCATCGATAGAGAATATGTATAAAAATTCTATAAGTAAAAATTCTACTATAAAAAAGTACACCTTCAAATGTTATATTTGTCTAACATTTAAAGGTGTACTTCATTTAGCTGTTTTATTAAATAAACTAATATTTATATTTTAGGTAAACCCTTTACGGGTTTTTTCATATCTGGATCAACATCCATAGTTATAGGGTTAGCACTTTTAGGATTTTTAGTTTTATTATCATTTCTTTTCTTTTTTTCTGCTTTAGTTGACATAATAATTCCTCCTTAAAACATTAATTTTATCTTTGTTTATCTTCTACCTCATACATATGAGTTTCTATCTCAACTTCTTTTATATCTTGGTTTTCGTCCATTATGGTCATAGTAGGTACAATTACTGTTCTTTCTTTTTGTTCTAAATTTCCAATTTGTTTATTTTTTAGTTGTTGAAGCTTTTCTTTACTTATTTCTGAACCTTTTAAGTGTTCTTCCTTTTTATGATTATAAATGATTTTATTCACATCTTAACGCTCCTTTCTAGAGTTATTTTTTCCTCAATATAAGTGTTTTATGCCTTATCTTAAGTGGTACCCAACTTTCATACTCCATGATAAAATATAATCACATATTATATAGCTGTACCTTTACTGACTTTTTAAAAAACATCATAATAAAACATTAGCTCATAAGAAAATTTAATTCTTACGAGCTGTATTAACAACTATGGTTATTATCATGCTGTTTTTTCTTTTTTAAAAATCTTGGATTTTCATCAAAAAATTCTTTAATGACTGGAACTTGCTGATGCCTTTTCTGATAAAAATATCCGTTAACTGAGGTAACAAAAGCTCCTATAGAGTCTACAATCAAATCCCACATAGTATCAACCAATCCAGACTTCTGCATATTTAATCCAACTATAGAATCCACAGTAAATTCAAAAATTTCCCATAGTGCTCCTATACATAAAGCAAACGTGAACGAAAATAACGCAACGAAAAACGGGCTCATTATAAGATCAATTTTTTCTTCTCTATTTAATATATATATTAATAAAAATCCAACCATTCCAAGAATAATTCCTGAAAAAGTATGAAGCATTATATCCCACCACCAAAATTTATTATAATAATTTCTAAGTTCTCCTAAAAACTGAGCTGCAAAAATAAAACTTAAAATTACTATTTGAAAACTTGCAGGAAGCTTTATACCATTTTTTCTAGCAATTATATAAGGTAAATACGTAAGTATAATCGTACTTATAGCAATAAAAAGATTTAACCAATTGTGGGTTTTAATGCTTATGATTATAGCTAATATTAAAAGCATCCTTATGGTATTGGCTAGTACAATTTCTTTTTTATAAATCTTCTTTATTATCTTCATCTAAATTCAACTCCTTTATTAAATTTTCTAAAGGAACTAGCTCTTCTTTTGAATTTCTATATTACTTACATATTTTTATTTCCTGTTCTATAGTTTTCTTGTCTTTTTACATAATTTTAATGTAATCAATAAATTAATATTTAAATATTAGCTATTAACAGTAAACTTTCACTTTTATCTTTAATATACTATATAAATATGAAAATAGGAGTGTGATTTTATGAAAGGTAAATTTAAACATTTTTTCCCAGGTGGAAATACATCTAAAGGCTTTTATTCTTTTTATAGATATATATTATCTCAAGAATCTGCAAGAAGAATAATTTGTCTTAAAGGCGGTCCTGGAACTGGTAAATCTTCTCTAATGAAAAAAGTTGGACAATATTTTAATGAAAAGGGCTATGATATAGAATATCATCATTGTTCTTCTGATAATAATTCTCTAGATGGAGTTGTTATAAAAGATTTAAATGTAGCTCTACTTGATGGAACCTCACCACATGTAGTTGTCTCATTAACACACAATGGCACCTGTTAATTTTTACAATATAACAGGTGCCATTTTAATTTATTTATATATCTGTCCTCTATTTCCAATGTCAATTACAATAATTATAAGCTCATCATCATTCTTTTCAAATAAAACTCTAAAATCCCCTACTCTTAATCTGTATATATCATCTATGCCTTTTAATTTCTTTATATCACCTTTGGGTAATTCTAGTATTGCTTTAATAATTCTTTTTTGAGTATTAGCATCTTGTTTTTTTATAAACTTTTCAGCTTTTTTAGTAAGATTGATCTTATAATTATTCTCCATCTAAATTTAACTCCTTCATCAAACCTTCTAACGGAACTAAATCTTCTTTTGAATTTTTATATTCCTTACATATTTTTATTTCTTCAGCATCAGGTTCATCTTCTTCAATACTAGCCCATTCCTTTTTCAATTGCTTTTGCTTCTTTTGCTTTAAGTATTCATAAAAATCTAATACTTCAGCCAAAACTTGTGAATCCTCTTCTTTGATTAATTTTTCAATTACTTCTTTAGATAATGGACTCATTTAATCACCCCTCTAATTACTAATATCATTACTATAATTATACCATAGGTAATTAATCTTAAACTATGCTAACCTACTCTTTTAGAAGTTCCAATAAATCTTTATTTCCTGTTCTCTTGTTTCTTTATCTTTTTCACCTATCTCAATATAATCAATAAGTTCATTTACCATTGTGTGAGTTAACTCAGTAAAATTCTTATATTTTTCTATTATACCCATGTATTCTTCAATAGAACTTTGACTTTCTTTTAATTCATTTATTTTATTTTTCAATAACTGTTTTTGTGAATTTAATTCTTCTTTTTCTTTTAAAAATATAGTGTTAAATTCCTTGAACTGCTCCTGTGAAATAGTCCCTTTAATTTTATCAAGGTATATATTTTTTAATGCTTCCGTTCTATTTTCTATATCTACATTTATTTTTATCAATTTCTTTTCCATTACTTTTATTTTGGAATTAAAGTTATGCTCTTGTAATAGCTGAGAACTCATTTTGTTCATATCACACAAGGTATTTATATAATTCTTAATCTTTTTAGTAACAATATCTTGCAGCAAATCAAATCTTATAGAATGGCTTGTACAGAGTTTCTTTGTTGGATGAATACTATAAAGCTTACACCTTAAATAAACATAATTTTTGCCATTACATAATTTATTCATAGTGCTTTTACAGTCCATACATTTAACCTTTCCTGCAAATATATGAGTTTTTCCGCTTCCAGTACTTCTAACTTTTGACTTAATTCTCTGCTGTACTGTCTCAAAGGTTTTCTTATCAATTATTGCACTGTGAGTATTTTTTACAATAATCCACTGATTATCATCTAACTCTCTCATCTTCTTTGACTTATAATTTAGCTTATGTCTTTTATGCTGTACCATATTTCCAATGTATATTTCATTTTTAAGAATACGCTTTATAGTTGTTTTATTCCAAAGACCATAATTATCTTTTGCCGAAACATTCTTATATTTTAGTCCCTTATTTTTCTTGTATTTAGTTGGGTTAGAAATTTCTTTTTCATTGAGAATACGTGCTATATGCTGTGTTCCATTTCCTTGAATATACAAGTTGAATATCATTCTAATAACTTCTGCTGCTTCTTCGTCAATAACTAATTTATTTTTATCATTAGGATCTTTAGCATATCCATAGGAAGCAAAAGATCCAATAAACTTTCCACTTTGCTGTTTTAATCTAAAGACTGCCTTAATGGATTCACTTACATCTTCACAGTACCACTCATTTACTAACCCATTTATTTGGCGAGATTTCTTATTCTGTTTGTCTAAAGTATCCACACCATCAACAGCAGTTACAAACCTTATACCCCATTCGATAAATTTATTGTGAAGATATTTTTCTACAAGCTCCATATCCCTTGTAAATCTAGATTGTGTTTTGCAAAGAATAATATTGAACTTACCTTGTTCAGCATCTTTTAACATGACATTAAATTCTGGTCTATTGGAATCTAGTCCCGAATAGTCATCATCACTATAAATCTTGTATATATCCCATCCTTTTTCTATAGCATATTTCATTAATAAGTTCTTCTGATTCTGTATACTCTCACTATCATCTTTATAGCTTTTCTTGTTCTTATCCTCATCTGATAGTCTACAATATATGGCTATTTTATTCATTTTTGGCTATACCTCTCCTTTAAATTGTTAAGAAGTATAACTATCTGCTTTACCTATAATTATTATATACAAAAGCTGATAGCACTTTCAAAAGAACATAATTCATCTGTTACCAATCGTTTCTAATTGACCTATTATTTTTAACAATAATTCTTCTAAAGTTTCTTTTCTTTTATCTATGTCTTCATTTTTAAAGCTTTCAGTGATTTTAATTTTTGTTTCTTTTTTAAGCATAAAAATCCCCCCATATAATAATATGAGAGGGAAAAGTAATTTATTAGTTGTTATTTTAGGTATTAATGAAATCTATATCAACTATTAATTTATTTTATTATTAGTTGATATATGGATGTATATACTTATAAACTAAAAATGATTTTATTGGTGAAGACGAAGCACGCCCTTTAAAATCCACCACTTTTCTTACTATTATTTAATTATCTCTAATAATCAATATAGACTTTCAGGATTAAGTTAATTCTCTAAAACTTTGTAACATCTATATCTGAATTAATATATCTATTTCCTACACTAAAAGTTTTAAACCAGCTATTTTTTGAATTTCTACAATCTTTGAAAGAAAAACAATCCTATCTTTATTTACTCCAACTTAATTTTCTTCACTATCATCACTATTTTTAATTAACTCAACACACTTATCATAAGTCAATATTTTCATATTCAATTTTAAATATTATTATTTAATTGTTTCAATAAACTCTTCTAGTTTACCTTTTAAATAATTATTGTTTAATTTAGATAAATCTAGCTTTTTCAGCTGTTCAATAGAATTATTTTCTGTAATTTTAAATTTCTCAACAACTTCTATTGCAAATTCTCTATTCATACCAAGAGATACCAATTCTACTGTAGAATTTTTACAAGCACCTATTTCTAAATACATAGGAATGTTAATTATTTTATGTGCTAATTTTTCTCTTCCAGTTATCTTTAAATATTCTTTTAAAATTTCTCCATAAGCATAAAATCCTTTAACTAATTTATACCTAATATTTCCATTTAAGTATCTTACCTGTTTTTCTACTTCTTTAGAAATTTCTTTATTATTATATTCCTTATTCGAACTATTTTTTAAAACTTTATATAATAAAATAAACTTTAATTTATTTTCTGTAATCCACGAATATGACATAAACTTTAATTTATCCTTATCATATTGATTATATAAATTTTCATTCATAAGATATTTATTAATTATATCTATAACTTCAGTATAAACTTTTAAAAATGTTTTTTTATCTACATTAAAAGGATGAGGTAATAGAAATTTTTCAATTGTACTATCATTACTTTTTAAGTATAACCATAATTTATTTATATTACTATATCTCATACCAACAAGTCTAATTAAAAGTTCCTTAGGTGGTTCAAACCCCTGTATAATTTTATCAACCATATCTTCCAAATTATTGTAACTTTCATTTTCTACTTGATGATTTATTAATTTTTGGTGATTAATTCTATCTATTATTGTAGAGCTAACTATATAATCATTAATACCATCATTATCATCTATATCATCTATGTCTTCTCCATCTTCTATATCCTCTACATCTTCTGTATTTTCTATATCATTACATTCACTATGTAAGATTATCTTTTTTAATTTATCTATTTCTTTATATTGATCGGAAATAAATTGAACTTCATTACTTTTATCATCATATTTGTTAATATCATTCCACTCTTTATTCTGAATAAGTATAATATTTCCACAAAAATCATATCCCATTCTACCTGCTCTGCCAGCTAAATTCCAAAATTCCAAATTAGATAAATCCTTTTTCTTTTTTCCTCTTCCTTTAACAGGATTATATACATATATATTTTGAGCTGGTAAATTAATTCCTTGAAGTAATGTTGATGTGCATGCAATAATTTTAAAATATCCTTGAGCTGCTAACTCCTCAATTCCCCCTCTAATAAAAGGTGGTAATTTCCCATAATGATATACTATACCCTTTCTTATATATTTACTCAACAAATATTTTTTACTTATGGAATACTCAATAAAATCTGCAAATTCATTTAACACATCTATATTTGAATCATCATAATTTCCTGAATTGAATATTTTTTCACAAACATCTACTGCCAACTTAGTAGTATTACAATAAATAATGGAGTTTTGACCATTATTAAATCCCAATACTACACTAGCAATATTACCTGAAATTGAACTTGCTGATCTATTTATCCTAACTTTTTCTGCAACCAAATTATCGTTAATAGTTATTTTATATCCACATGTATCTTTATAAAGTTTTATTATATTTTGCCTTACTGATGATTTCATTTCATTCAAATATCCACTTTCATCTTCTTTGGCAAATCTTTGAGTAAACTTTTCAGGATTATTTATTAAAGGACTTATAAATATAAGTTTTAAATCCTTCCATAATCTTTTGGCGTATTTAATACTATATTCTAGTAAAACCCCTCTTTTACCATCAATAACATTTTGTGCTTCATCAACAATTAGCACATTCACCTTAATTTCATTATTATTGCATAATTGATAAAATCTCTCTTGAGTTAATATTAATATTGTTTTAAATTCTTTTTTTAAATTTGTTACATCTGATGACGAAGATATATTAAATCCTATATTCAAATCATCTATATTTATTTCTTTCCTGATTTCTTTCCTGATTTCATTAATTACTTCAGTTATTAACGCTCTAGTTGGAACTACATAAACACAACAGTTTAATCCATTTAAAAGCATATCTATTATTATTCTTTTTATTATAAACGATTTTCCAACAGACGTTGGTGCTGAAACACTCACTACTTTCCTTTTCTTAACGAGTTCATAAAAACTCAATTGAAAATTATTTAATAAATACTCTTTATTTACTAATTTTATTGTATTATTTCTTTTATATAAATTATTCTTTAACATATCAAATGGCGATATTATATTTTCTTCATTATTATTATCCACTAATTCCTGACTTTTAAAGTTTCTTAATCTACCTAATATTATGCTTGATATTAATTTTAATTGCTTATTCTTAACTGGTAGCTTGGCTACTATAGTTGCAATTGTTAGTGCTCTTTCCTTATTTTTATTACTATGAGAATTTAATAGTATTAGAGCATTTTCTAATAAATATACTAGTTCCCCAATATTCTTTTCACTTTCACATTGGTCATGAAGAAACTCTCTCTTTATCTCCAGTTTAATATATTTATTAATTAAGTTATCTATTTTTTTTATACATTCTCTATTCACTATCATAAATTGCCTCCAAATTATAATAACATATTGTTAAAATCACTCAACGATTCTATTGGTAATGATATCCAATGAATTTTTATCTCTTTTATCCATTTAAATTTAGAGCACAATCCTACAATATCATGGTTATACTTGTCCAATTCATTTTTTACTATAAATTTAACTAACGCATCATTATCTCCATTTCGTTTATACTGGATTTTATTATAAATTTCACTATTATAAGAATTCAATAATATTATCTCTAATTCTAGTTTATCATTTTTTATTTTGTTAATTTGTACTTTTGTTGCAGTATCTAAATAGCTGACAGCTAATTCATCCCAGATAATAATTCTTTCTTGGTCATTCTTCGCTGATTTTTCTTTATCAATTTCATTCAACACTTCTTTAATTGAATCTAAAATATTTTCTTGCATTTCTGCATAACCTATTAATAATTTTATTCCATCATTGGTATTACATATGTATATATCTTGTTTTAAATTTTCATTTATTAATGAATATGTTGAAGCTAAACGTGGTGATTTATATTTTCCTTCTAATATAATCCAAAGTAAAACCAAAGAAATTTTATTATCTTTAATTAATTGTTCTTTTAATTCATTTGTAACCTCGTCAACAATTTTCATTTGTTTACGTTTAATTTTTAAATTATTATCCTCTAATAAAATTAAATCTTGTAATTCATTTGCATAATCTCTTAAAAATAAATCAACTAAATCTCCTATATCTTGAATTTGATATTTTTGTTTAAGCACAAGACAATCTGAACTAAAATCTTCCATTACATATTGAAAATAAAAAAATTTTTCTTCACATTCTTTGTGAAATTCATCAATTCTATCATTGAGTAAGTTCTTACATCTATATGATAATACCTTTAACACATCCATTTTATCGTTTTTCGCTAAAAATTCCACTACTTTTTGTATACTCACTACTTTGATTTTAGTTTTAATTCGTTTAGATATAAATTCAGTTGAAATAATCCCAACTATTTTATTATCTATCAACAAAGGTGCTCCAGATAATCCCTGCCAATCTGTATTAAGTTTTTGATCATTGATAGTCAATTCATAATCGCATTTTTCATTCTCAATTTCTCTATTTATAGTTCCATCAAGATATGAATATTTATTATCTTTATTAGTCAAATCATATTTAGCATCTTCAGGATAACCAGTTGTCTCCCAAACATCACCTTTTTCTAGTGCTACATCAGCATATATTTCACTATAATTTATATTTTGCTTAATCTCACTATCTAATCTTAATACTGCAAGATCAATATCATCATAGTTAATATAGACTTTATCTCTACTTTTACTTGTAGTATTAATAAACTTAAAAATTATATCTAAATCTTTTACATCATCTAAATCTTTTAATACATGCCCAGCTGTCAATACATATGTTGGATTGATTAAAAAACAAGTTCCCATTAACTTTCCATCTTTTTTTCTATTTCTAATCTCTCCCACTATCTTGTAATTCATCTTCCTCCCCCTTAATATCAATTAACTGTGTATCCTCATCAAGCGAACTTTCATTTTCATATTTAACTATAAATTTGCTCTCTTCTAACCTATAATCTCTTAAAAATTCTTCTACTTTGGGCAACCTATAATTAAAATATAATATCTTCTTTTCTTTCTGATTAACTATAATTTTTGATATAGCTTCTAAATCAGGATGATCAAAACTATTGCCATTAGTTGATATAAGATATCTTTTGCTAGTTATCATTTCTAAAAATTTATTTGATGTACTATACTTGCTCCCATGATGTGAAACCTTAACTAAATTAAATTTCAATTTATCCTTTTTTAAATTTTTTAATAAATTTCCCAATATTTCTTCATAGTCTATTGGACTACTATCTCCTAAAAATAGCAAACGTTTGTCATAAAACTTTAAAATAAATGAAATAGAACTTCTATTTTCTATCCTTTCATCTGAAACATTAAATTCTAAATACTCTTTTAAGTCATCACTTGCAGCACACTCTTTTTCACAATAGATTTCTTCCATTGCATCTTCAATCTGATTTACATAATATAGTTCAAAAGCTTCAGCAAGTTCTTTAGATTTAACTATTTCCTTTTCAAATCCCTTATCTATTAAATATTTTCTCCAATCATATAATAATTCATTTAATATTTCTTTAGTGGGACCTAATAATATAATTTCTACTTCATTACTTATTGGAATTTTTTTTAATTTATTCTTATCATCAATGCATACTGCATTTTCAAATGATTTATTTAATCTCTGCCTTATTTTATCTTTTTCTAAATAATCTACTAAAAGGTTAGCAGATTTATATGAAATAGTTTTTTCACCAGTTTCATTAGGATCTGGTGGATATTCATCACTTTGTAATAATTTAAATATATTATATTCTGTTTTACATAATTCTTTTTTATTAACCTCAATATCATATATGCTAAAATAATCATTGTACCAAATTTCTGATATTTCACATATTTCATCATTAATATAATCACAAAGTAAATCTCTTGCACCATTAATATGATCATTATCTATATGAGTTAATACAAGTAAGTCAATCTTCTTTTTATTTTTTTTAAAATTACTCAAATCTTTTTTGATTAATTTATAAGTTGAAATATAACCACAATCCACTAATATATTAGTTTGCTCTTTACCATTACATTCTATTAAAATGCTTTCCCCATTAGATGCTGGGTATACTTTGATTTTTATATAGTTTTCCATTTTATCCCCTCTTTTATTATTTTCTCCATAATTATACATCATGTTTCATTTTTTGTATATAAAGTCACTTTAAGCTAATCTTCTTTATGCTTTTCTCTTTTTAATTTATTTTTTATCATTCATTCCAATCTGCCAATCATTAGTTAAAATACTATAACAGAATATCTTTTTTATAGAAAAAGTATTCTATATTTCTTCTTTTACTTCCATGATTTATCCTTAATTAAAAAATCCACGAAACTCCTATATTTATTATACTTTTACTTCCATTAATCCTAAATTTTCTTTTTTATTACCTTTATACCTCACATTATATTTTAATTTTTCTTTCAACCTTAAACCTACTTACCAATATAACCTTTTTACAGTTTATAATTTCTATTTTTTGTCAATAATCCTTAACAAGGAGGTGTCTTCATGCTTACACCAAATGAAAAACTCGGATTTACTATAAAAAAATATAGAAAAGCTAAAAATTACTCAACTCAAGAATTGGCCAAGCATTTGAATGTATCAGTAGGATTTGTTAACCATCTTGAACATGGTAAAAATAATGTATTCAAACTAAATTTATTAATGCAACTTATAAATGTTTTGGACATACCTTTAGCAGAAATAATACTAGATAAATCTATACAAATTAATGGGTTGCATATAAACCCTAAAGAAAAAAAACTTGAAATCTATTTAAACAATAAAGGTTTTAATAACATAGATATATTAACAAAAGAATTAAATCTTGTTATAAATTCATTTCTAGAAACCATCTCAGAATATGAATATACTCCTGAAGCTATAAAAGCTATTTCTACCCACACAGTAGAAGAAATGAAATACATCAAACAATTAAAGAACTTAAAACAAGACACTGATTTATAATTCAGAGTCTTATTTTTTTACCCTATTATTCAATTTATTGAACAATTCGTGTTATTGAATATTTTCATTAAATTTACACAAGCTAAGTTCAAGGAGGAATAAGACTGATGCGCACTAAAACTTATTTCAGTTATTGATAAAACTTTAATTTTTTATTCTAATAAAAAACTACCTATTTATTTTCTTGTTCCCCTACCCCTAACTGCAAAACATACTGTGAATATTTTAATATTTGCAATTTACAAGGAGAAAAAATAATGAAAAAAGAAAATCAAAGCCCAATTATATCAATAGAATACAAAAATGATGAAAAAGCAAGGAATAAACTTGTCCATTTTTTAATAAATCTCTTAATAGAAGAAAATAATTCTATAGGAGATTTGTTAAATGAACAAAATCAAAGTGATCGAGGATGTGACAATAACTAATATGGTTAAAAGTCCCGAGAATTACGCAGCAATTTATGCCCGTCAATCCAATCCACAAAGTAAATCTTTGGATTTTCAAGTAAACCTAGGCATAGAAATAGCTGATACTCATAATCTTTTTATTTACAATGTTTATGAAGAACAAATATCTGCCACAAAAATTAGATATTATGAAAGACCTGAATTTAATAAGCTTTTAGAAGATGCCGCAGCAGGATGCTTCAAAACTGTAATTGTATTTCGTAGAGATAGATTAGCTAGATTATCTCCAGACTTCATTGATATAAAAAATTTTTTTAAAAATCATAACATCAAAATTTTATATTCTAATGAAGGAGAATTCCAAGCTCCACAAAACTATGTTGGAGATTTTATTGAAAATATAATTATGGCTGTTGACGAACTTGAGCCTAAAATTGTTACTGAAAGAACTACAGCAGGTAGAAAGAAAAAAAGAGAACGGAGAGAATATTCAGCTGGAAAATATATTCCTTTTGGTCTTAAAATTGATGAACCTAATTATCCAATAACCAACATAACTCCTCTTAATTCTAATTCAGACAATATATCTAAAAAGCCATGTACTGAATACATTAAAGATAAAAAAAAAGCTGAGTTTATTGAAACACTTTTTCAAAAGTACACTGAAAATAATGAAATAACCGGTGCTGCAGAGCTTTTTAGAGAAATACGTAAAGATAAAACCATAACAATACCTACTGATTTTAAGAAATCTAGTATACCAAATGTCATACAAAATCCTATATATGCTAATCTTCAACTAAAAGACCTGGATTATAAATTAAAGGATTCTCTTATTTATGAAAATAACACTATAGTAGAAGTTAATAAAAACTTTTTTCATCCTTGTTCTAACGTAAAAAATATCATAGATGAAGATCTTTGGTATGAAGCATTTAAAAAATGGAAAAATACTCATACTCGTAAACGTAAGCCTAGAAAAACCGTCAACTATTTACTTAAAGGATTGTTATATTGTAATAAATGTGGGAAAAAACTTAGTCTTAAAGGTAAAATCTATAAATGTAATACTCCTCAATGTATCATCCTAGAAGAATCATATATTGTAAATAACGTATTAGAAAAAGTTATAAATGATCTTTTCAGTACAGCTAATATAATCACTGCTATTGATAAAAATATTAACTCTATTAAAAAACAATTGTCTGATAAAAATAAATCTCTTAATAAAAATAAATTAACTCAAAGAGAATCTACATTGAAATATGTCAATAATGCTAAAAATGAAAAATATAAATTAAAGTTAAAATCGCTATTAAATATTGAAAAAACACTTAAATCTGATATTGGTCACTTAAAACGCAATATAAATTACCATAATCAGCTTAGATCAATTGTTTTACAACTAATTAACTTTAATAACATACATGAGCTTATCGCAAAAATGAAAATTAATTATGAGACTACTCAAAAATTTTTGAATGAAAATATAAAGAAGGTGTTTGTTTGTGATGAAAACTCAGATTATAGAATCAATGACATCAAATACAAATAGGGAAAAAACAGCTGCTGCTTACATTAGAGTATCTACAGAAACTCAAAAAGAAAAGGGCTTTTCTCCCGAAAATCAACGTTCTCTAGCAGAGCAATACGCTGAAAAAAAAGGTTGGATTTTAGACGATAATATGATTTTTGAAGAAGCCAAACCTGCTTCTACTATACTTGGTAAACAATTTAGTGAAGAAAATTTAATTGAAAATATGTATAATAGACCTGAATTACAAAAGCTATTACAATTAGCAGGATATAAACGTTTCAAGTATTTAATTGTATACACTCGAGACAGACTTTCTAGAAGTGTTGCCGAAACTAATGCACTAGATATATTCTTTAAAAATTTTAAAATTGATATTCATTATACTAAAGATGGAGAAAATCTTAACTTTAAAGATGATAAAATGAATCGCTTTATGCATATTGTTTTATCAAGTTTAGCTGAATTTGAAGCAAATACTATTTCTATGAGAGTAAAAGCTGGTAATAAATCCTGTGTAACTAAAGGTTATTGGCCTGGTGGTAGAGAACCTTATGGTTACATACGTAAACCAATAGATGAAGATGATTCTAAACGAAATCATTTTACACTAGAAATATCTAATTTTGAAAGTAATGTAGTAAAAACTATATTTGAATATTATATAAATGAAGGATTAGGCTATAAAAGAATAGCTGATAAAATGAATAAAGAGTATGGTCCTTATTGGACTAAAAATAAAATTGAATCTATTATTAAAAATCAAACTTATACTGGGCATATTGCATGGGATAGACGCGGCGGCAGACGAACACATAACAAACATGAAAATCCTATATTATCTAACCTTCTTAAAGACGCTACTATTATAAATGAAGACCAGTGGAATAAATGTGTAGAATTGAGAGAACAGCGTTCTAAATTAAGAGATCCTCATTATTATACAACACCTTTCATTTTAAAAGGAAAATTAATATGTGCAAAATGTAATTCCATTATGAAATGTAAAAACTATGGTAAAGCCAAAGGTAGCGTTTACCGCTGTTGTATCAAAAGTAGTAATGGAAGATCTGAATTAATTATAAAAAAGGAATTAGTTGAAAATCTATTTATAGAAACCTTAAATAAAATTTTAAACTTTAAGAATCTTGATAACTTATTTGAAACTTATTACAATGAATTTAATAATAAGCATAATAAAGCTAAAACTTTTCTCAAATGCATTAATGACAAAATTAATGAAATCCAAAATTATAAAACTAAAATTCAATCCTTAATAAAAGATGAAACAGATTCTGATATTAAAGAAATTCTTCGCTCCGAAAAAGCTATACTCTCAAATTTATATGAAAAATATCAACAGAAAAAAAGTAAACTTGAAAACTCACTAAAAAAACAACCATTTAGTAAAGAAACTTTTATTGAATCTTTATCTAATTTCCCCAAAAACTTTAATAAATTAGAACGACTAGACAAAAGATTATTCATTGATAATTATATAGATAAGATAATAGTAAATAAAATTAATAAGCAACTTTCAATGAATATTATAGTAAAACCATATAAATTTATATAACCTTTTATTAAATAAGTATATATAAGAACGAGGTATATTATATATTTAACCCCAAAGTAGGCAAACACTCTGTCACGGTATACCGTGATAGAGTGTTTGCCTACTTTTCAATAAAATTTATTCAATGCTAAAGTAATATCTTATTCACTACAAAAATATTATATACTATAAGTAATTTTTAAGGATTGTGATTATGGCGAGTAAAAGGAAAATTTTAACTCATGAAGAATTTGATACTATACATCAAATGATAACAACTAATAACGCTCCTAAGATAATAATTAAAACATTCAAGAAAAGTGGAAGGATAAGATTCGGTTATGATTCTCTAAGAAAAACCATTTTATGGTATTTCGATATGCATTGGGATACCATAAAGAAAAGATGGGTTGAAATTCCTTCGCTCCATCCCTATTATAAACTACCAAAAGATTTTCAACTATCGATGTTTACAACTTCCATAAACATAAACCAATCAGAAAATAATCCTAAACCTTTACCACATGAAAATCCCACTATTAAAAAATCTCCACCAAATAGTTCTAAAACCAATGATTGCAAAATTAATCTTAATGGTAAACTTAAACCTATAATTCCATTAATTGAACTTGAACTCGCAATAGCTGGTAAAGAAAGTCCCTATTCATTAGCTATTCCAGGTAACGATATAGTAACTATAATAAAAAACATTCACGTTATAGAACAAACTATAACACAAATTCAAAAATCCATTAACTCTATGAATCATAATTTATCGGTATTAGTTAATCATTATAATGAACTTAATTAAAAATTAGAGGATTAAATTTGTTTTTCTATAATTTTAATACAAAAACAAATTTAATCCTCTACTGTACATAATAATGAGGAGTCTAGTGAAGAAAAATCAAAATACTTGATGTCGTTTAATATGCAAAATACATAATAATATTTTATAATTTATCCATTATTAAGTTATATAACCATCCTACAAAATTAAAACAGAGTCTCTAAAGCACAAATATGGTTTTGCCATTTCTAGTAAGGATAAACTTCCATTTTATATTATAGGATCAGTTTCAAATCCAATAATTGTAAATTTTTAAATTTATTTTCAGCTAAAATCGATTAATCTACTTCTCTTTATTATCTAATTTCATTATAAACAAAAACTGTGAAAGCATTCTCTTAACAGTAGTTTCACAACTTTTCATTTAAGTTTAATTGCGTTTTTAATTTACATTTTACTCGTGTCAGACACGACCTCTTAAAAGAAAATATTATCAGTTTTTTTCTTGCTAGTATATCCTCCTCTTAAAATATCAATAGTCTAATATATATTAATTTCCTAGATACTTTTAATCAATATTATTTGCACAAATCGAACATACAATATCATCATTATATATTTCATTTCCACAAAATATACAGTATCTATGTGTGTCTTTTCTTATATCTTCTGACTCATCTTTTTTAATATAATGTGTAATAATAAAAATTCCATTGTAAAAAATATATTTATACTCTTGTCCTCTTTTATCATTTTTTAATTCCTTGATGCCAAAATCACTTAATATACTATTGAAACCTTCAATATTCTTTAATGCTTTTTCAAACTCATCATAGAAAGGTTTATTAACTGTTCTAACAACATTGAAGTTATTTTTATCGCAATAACTCAAAAATGCCTTATAAGTATTAACTACAAGAATTTGGTTGCTAATTCTTCTACTGAATATTTCTATCTTACTTTTCTCTAAATTAGGTATTAAATAGTTTTTATTTGTATTCGGATCATAATCTTCCTCTTTAACATAATTACATAGAACTCTATAATTACCTACAGCTATAAAGAAAAATATATATTTTCCTTTTTTAGTATTTTGAGTAACTCTAACTTCTTGTACTGCTTTTCTACCTATATACTTATCTTTTAAAATAATCAATTCATACAAATCAGGATTAGTATAAATAAATTCTGCAAATCTATCTATAGAGGAGTTATAATTACTATAATCATCTTTTGTTTTAAGATTAATACCTTTTAATTTTCTAAATGGAGAATATATATCATTAAATAATCCTGAATCGATATCTTTCTTAATTTTTACAAAAAGCAAATATAAATTTGAATATTCTAATGTATGGTATTCAAAATCAGGTTTAAATAATTTGCTATAATATTTCTCAACAGGACTATAATCAATAATTTTATTTCCACTTAACGTTAACACTTCTAACCCATTCAGTCCCCTTAAAATACCAATATCATAAATTCTATTATTCTTAATTTGGAGTCCATCTAAATTTGTTAAATCCTTTAATGGTTTTATATCTTCAATATAATTATTATCAAGATTAAGCGCTTCTAATTTAGTCAAATTTTCTAATGGTTTGATATCTGAAATTTTATTATTCTCTAAATATAGCCATTCCATTTCTATGAGTCTACTCAAAGAACTTATATCACTAATATTATTATTCTGTGCCAATAAAGATTCTAATTTTACTAGATTCTCTAATGGAGTAATGTCAGTAATGTTATTATGAGAAATTGCCAACATTTTTAATTTGGTTAGATTTCTTAATGCACTAATTTCTTTAATTTTATTTCCTACTAACCCTAAAGCTTTTAAATTAACTAATTTACTAAGCTGATGTATATCATTAATATCTTGATTTAGTAAATTTAAGTCTTCTAAATTTATAGCATATTGTATTCCTTCTAAATCTTTTATTTTCCCTTTATTAAAATCATTTATATTTATTTTTTTAATATATCCCATTTCTTCTTTTAGAATATCTCCTTTAGGTTTATTAATTATTATTCTAATTACCTGTTCTAAATTTTTATCTTTAAATTTTACTACGTTAGAATTATTCATTTCTTTCCCCCACTCCCTACGTTTGATTTTTAATTACGTTTATAATTAAAAATATATTAATTAAAAATAAATTATATACTCAGTTTTAAATACAATTCTGATCTATCTTTACTTAACATATATTCATAATAATAAATAATTAAATGCATGGAGGTTTTAATATATGATTTCCTTTAATCCAAGTGATTTTAATGTGCAAAATGCAAAGCAAAAAAATAAGTTAAGAGATAAACTAAATGATTTGGGCAAATCATTAATAGTTTATGCCCAAAATGTATGTCCAAATATCACATGGGATAATTAAGTTACTAACAGTCCTAATATAGATGCTGAATGGGGTGCTATTTGCCCTTTACCAATGTCACTATATCCTGATTTAATTTCTCAATCTCCTAATATATTTTTAGGAATTCCTCAAAATAGTGATAACGTAACACTAGCAGTCAATATACAATTTAAGGAACAAAGAAAAATGTTTGAAATGCACTGTCAACCATTTAATATCAATAAATTATTGACTTCTTTCAAAAATGCTTCAAATGCAACTATTAGTGTATTGAAGAAAGAAGTAAATGTAGAAACTAGCCGTTTTTATAATTGGTTAGATTTGTGGGATATTAAAAATTTACCTGATATTAATGTATCTAATGTTTCTACTTCTTATATAAATACTTATCTAAAAATTACAAAATCTGTCCCTAAACACCCTAATCC
The DNA here is from genome assembly GCF_026735135.1 of Clostridium aestuarii. Lineage (GTDB taxonomy): Bacteria > Bacillota > Clostridia > Clostridiales > Clostridiaceae > Clostridium_H > Clostridium_H aestuarii. The sequence continues at coordinate 636,537 of NZ_JAPQER010000001.1, forward strand.
AACTTTCAAATATGAACCGGTTTTCTTAGTAAAATATACCTTCACCCGATATCAAATAATAAGTAGTACTGACGTTGAAAAACTTCTAGGTGATAAAGTCAAGCTACTATGGCCTATTATAGATACTCTTATCCATTAATTAAAATAAAATTTCAAAAAAATTAACAAGTGGTTGTCTCAAAAGTATATTTTCAGACAGCCACTCTGTATATATTCATATTTAAAATGGTCTCATATATAAATCCTTATGCTTTGCTATTCTTAATAATTCCCATTTATGTTCCTTATTTTTACTCGGTTCTCTTAATGATACTCTATAATTATCATTTACTCTAAATGTAAATATATCATCATATCGTTCTAGTTTTTTAAAATTTAGTCCATGAATATTTATATTTTCATTTAATTTCTTTAAGGCTCTTTTATATCTCTTTTTAATATTATGTGGCATTGATTTTAAATCTTTTTTGAATTTATTACTTTCAATTATTTCATCATAAGATATTGAAGTAACCATTTTCATAGTAGATTTAAAACTATAAAAATCTTTTAATATATAAACTGGAACATCTGTATATTTTACATACTTACTTGCAATATCAAATAAAATTTCTAAAGGTATTATTCCATTATTATACATATACTTAGTATCTAAAATCGAAGTGCTTAATCCTCTTAATCCTGCTTCATTTTTTTCTCTAGATAAATACTTATCAAATTCATTATACCCTCTTGGTTGACTCTTTATAAAATTTTTTATTGAATTTCTTATTGATGAGGATATATTTTTTCCATAAAATTTTTTATAACTATAAGCATTAGCTAAAGCCTCTTCTAATGAATCTGTTTTTAAATATACTTTTTCTATATAATTTTTATATAATTTATATTTATTATCCATAGTTAAAATTTTTTTAAGTGCTTCCAAAGTATCATTTGTTAGACAGCTTGATATGTTTTTTCCTATTTCATCATTAATATTTTTAAACATGTAATTTTTCCATATATCAACAAACTTATGAGAAACAAAATCATCCCATATTATATCTATTCTATCTCGCAATGATATTTCTAAAGTGGCAATAGCTATATCTGTTAAAAAGTGAAAAAAATCATGTGTAAATAACAACTTAAAAGCTAATTGTAAACTTGTATATATATCTATTCCATTAAAAAAAATACTTTTTTAGCTACATAATATAATGCACCTTCTTTAATATAAATTCCCCACTTATCCATATTATACTTTTCTTTATTATCTTTTTGTGACCAATGAAAAGAATGATAATATGCTAATGCTTCAATCCCATGTTCTTTAACCTTCTCATTATAAGTACTAATATCAATATTTATATCTTTAAAATAATTATTATCTATCAAAAAAATATTTCTATCTATATCATTAACTCTATACCTTGAATTTTCTGCTTCTTTTACATCACACATTTCACTATACATATTATTTCTTATATCTGAGAAATCAGTTATAAGGTTATATTCTATTAATTTTTCAATGATTTTATTTACTTCCACCTAACCCACTCCCATTTATTATTATCTTATATAAAATATATTAAGTCTCTTACTTTTGTATTCTCATAATAAAAACCACTCATTGATATATGAGTGATTTTAAAATGAAAGTTTTCTCTATTATTTATTGTTAATATTTCATATAATTTCAACATTATAATCTTAATATACTATTATCTATTTCTTGAAATTTCCTTTTTAAATCTTAGTTACATTTTATCTATAGGTAATCAAATAGCTATACTTATTTTTATCTTTTCTTTTGTGTTTACGATACCTCACCACATGTAGTTGATCCTATAAATCCTGGAGCAGTTGATGAAATTTTAAATATGGGTGAATGTTGGAATGAAAATGGGTTTAAAGATTGTAGAAATAAAATTATATCTATAAACAAACAGGTTGGAAAAACTTTCAAACATGCTTATCACTATATTGGAGCTGCTAAAACTATACATGACGATTGGAGCAGCTATAACACTCAAGCTTTAAATTTATCTAAATTAAATAATTTAAAAGAAGAATTAAAAAATAAAATACTAACAAACTTTAAGGTTTCAACTATGGGAAACAGTAGACACTTATTTGCTACTGCCTTCACCCCAAATGGGATAGTAACTTATATTGATTCAATATATAGAGATTGTAAAGATATTTATGTATTAAACGGTGGACCTGGTACTGGAAAAACTTCCGTTCTAACTTATATATATAAAGAAGCCTTAAAACGTGGTTTATTTGTTGAAGTATATCACGATGCTTTAATTCCTGAAAAAATTGAACATATTGTAATACCTGCTCTTAATATTGCAATTTTAACCTCTAATGAGATAAATCAGAAAAAATTTAAAGGTTATCAAATTAATATGGACAATTATTTAAATAAAAACATGTTAAAAAATAACATGGAAGAAATAAAGAAAGATATAGAAAACTTCTATTTACTTCTCAACACTGGTCTTAAAATTATAGCAAAAGCAAAATCACTACATGATGAACTTGAAAAATACTATATTCCAAATATGAATTTTGATAAAACGGAAGAAATCGGTACTCAAACTATAAATAAAATTCTGATATATGAAAAAGATTTTAAAAGAAAAAGTATATTTTAAAAACTCATAAAATTTATAGTTTAAATTTAAACTTAAAGACCATAAATATAGAAATTTTCTATATTTATGGTCTTTATTTATCTAATCTAGATTGTAAATAAACAGTTTATGCAGTGCTCTTGTTGCCATAACATACATTAGCTTCTCTTCATTTTGTTCTATTTTTTCTGATTCATTATTTTTAGCTTGTTCATTAATTATTATTACTGCATCAAATTCCAATCCTTTTGCAAAATAAGATGGGATAATAATTTGACCTTTACTATATATCATATCCTCTCTATCCAGAACCTTAATTCCTGTTTTTTCCTTTATTAAATCTGATATTTCCTTGGTTTCCTTTATATTTTTGCATACTACTGCAATACTTTCAAAGCCTTCCTTTTGTAACTTATGTATGTTTGTATGAATTTCTTTTACAAATTCTTCTTTAATACCAAAATTCCTTTCAACAACTTTTTCTCCACTTCTAACTATAGGAACTATTTTTTCTTCTTGTAAATATTTATTTGCATACTCCATAATTTCTTTAGTAGATCTATAACTCTTATTTAATTTAAAATATTCTATTTCATCAAATACTTTTTCCAATTGAAGCATAGGTATTTCACCTAAAATTGGTAGTATTCTTTGATTTTTATCTCCTACTATTGTAAAAGCACTACACTTAGTTAACTCTTTAATCACTTTAAATTGAAGTAAACTGTAATCTTGTGCTTCATCTATAACTACATGTTTAATTTGTTCATCTAATTTTAAACCTTCTAGCTTTATTTTTAAATACAAAATAGGAGCTAAATCATCAGCTGTTAATTGCCTATTTCCGTTTAACCCATTATATAATTGAACAACATCTTCATTGTCTAACCATTTAACAGATTCTTTCGCAACCATAACTTCTTTAATAACTTCTCTTATTTTTAATTTTCTCTTAAAAGCTAAGTTACTTTCTTCAATATTTTTTTGTTCTTCATTCAAGCTAGAAATCTTATTTTTATACCATTTTTCTATATCTCTAACTTTTTCATCTCTTCTATCGCTAATTTTAGAATATAATATCCTTTTAATCTTTTTACTTCTTCTAAATAAAGGCATAGATTTATAATATTCAAATAAATCTTTAATAGCTAACTTTGGCACTAGTATTTCATTATTAAAAACAAGTTCTTGTATAATAAAATATCTTTCATTTAGGGTATCTATAAATTTATCTAATTCTTTTATAAAGTCTTCAGAGTTTTTAACTATCATAGTGTCGATAAAAGATTTCTCCTTATTTATTACTTTTTCCATGTACTCTCCAGTACTCATAATATTAGATAAATCTAAAAATTCTAATGCAAATTCATTAAAAGTTTGCTGCCTTACCCCTATTTCTCCAAGGCTAGGAAGCACTGTTGAAATGTACTCCATAAAAATACTATTAGGTCCTAAAATCAAAACCTTATCTTGAAGAATTTTTCTATAATTATAAAGTAAATATGCAACTCTGTGCAACGCTATAGTAGTCTTACCACTACCAGCAACTCCGTCCACAATTATTGTTTTATTTCTTTGCTGTCTTATTAACTTATCTTGCTCTTCTTGAATTGTCATTATTATATCTTTTAATTTTTGTTCAGCTTTTTTACTAAGTACCATTTGAAGAATTTCATCTTTTACATCAATAGCTGAATCAAACATTCCCTCAAGCTTTTCTTTCTTTATTATAAACTGTCTTTTACCTTCTATATCTACTTTTACTTCTCCCATAGGTGCTTCATACTTTGCCTCTCCAAGTTTTCCTGCATAAAAAAGCGAAGCAACTGGAGCTCTCCAATCTAAAACTAGCGGTTCATAAGCTTCTTCTTGTGTTAAACCAAATCTACCTATGTATACTTCCTCTTCATCATTAAATTCTTTTTCCAAAAAGTTAACCTTACCAAAATAAGGTGACCCTTGAAGAACAGTCATTTCTTTAAGTTTTCTATCTATAGCTTTAAAACTTTCCTCTTTAATAAATCTTTCATGATCAAAATACTCAAGCAATTTATCTTCATCATCTCTATATTCTTCAACAGCTTTTTTTCTGGTATTTATCAAAACTTCAGTTACTTGTTTTCTTTTATTTATATAGTTTAAAATTTCTTTTTTTATTATTTCAACAGTTTCTTCAACCCTTTGTTTTTCTGCTTCTAATTCTATCTCTTTTTGTATCTCTTTTTGCATTTCTTTATTTTCCACTTTCTATCCTCGCTTTCTTTTTTATTCCTCATCTATAATAATGTGTAAGAGTACATAATTTACTATCATATGTAAATCATGTACTCTAAGTTCTTTATTAAGCATTAAATTTATTCAATTTTACCTTCTTGTTTATAATCTTCTTCTATTTGTTTATCTAATACTATATTACTATTCTCTTTTTCATTTTGATTTTCTTCATCATTATCACCTATCAACTGCTCGTTTTCAAAATCTCCATTAACCATTTTCATAAACTCTTCACCCATTAGAGTTTCTTTTTCAATAAGTCTATTTGATATAATTGTAAGAAGTTCTTTATTCTCTTCTAATATTTCTATAGATTTCTTATGTGCTTTTTTTATTATATCTAATACTTCTTCATCTATAATAGCTGCAGTTTGAGCACTACAATTTTGCACTGGTCTTCCATCAAGATATCTACTGGAAATAGATTCAAGTCCCATCATATCAAATTTTTCTGTCATACCATATATGGTAACCATATTTCTAGCAGTTTGAGTTGATTTTTCTATATCATTGGATGCTCCCGTTGATATAGTACTAAATTCCACTTCCTCAGCTGCTCTTCCTCCCAACATCACAGATATTTTATCCATCATTTCTTCTTTGCTTATCAAATATTTTTCCTCTTCTGGCAGCTGCATAGTATATCCTAATGCCCCCATTGTTCTTGGAACAATAGTTATTTTATGTACTGGATCTGTATGTTTTAATAAGGCTGCAACTAACGCATGACCAACTTCATGAAAAGCAACAGTTCTCTTTTCTTTATCTGACATTATCCTGTCTTTTTTCTCTTTACCAGCAATTATTATCTCAATTGCTTCTTCTAAATCTTCTTGAATAACAACTTTTCTTCCATTCTTAACCGCAATAAGTGCTGCCTCATTTATCATATTAGCAAGATCTGCTCCTACTGCTCCAGGAGTAGCTTTTGCTATATTATCAAGATTTACATCATCAGACATTTTAACTTGCTTTGCGTGAACTCTTAATATAGCTTCTCTTCCCTTTAAGTCAGGAGTATCTACAATCACTCTTCTATCAAATCTACCTGGTCTTAATAATGCTTTATCTAAAATTTCAGGTCTATTTGTTGCAGCTAATATCACAACACCTTTTGAAGAATCAAAACCATCCATTTGAGCAAGAAGTTGGTTTAATGTTTGCTCTCTTTCATCATTACCTCCACCCATTGCAGTATCTCTACTTTTTCCTATAGCATCGATTTCATCAATAAATATTATACATGGTGCCTTTTCTTCCGCTTGCTTAAATAAATCTCTAACTCTCGCTGCTCCCATACCTACAAACATCTCAACAAAGCTAGAACCTGACATTGAGAAAAATGGAACTTTTGCCTCTCCTGCTACAGCTTTTGCAAGCAATGTCTTACCTGTTCCTGGGGGTCCTACAAGCAGTGCACCCTTAGGAAGTTTTGCACCTATTTCCACGTATTTTTGTGGTTTATGCAGAAAATCAACAATTTCAACTAAAGATTCTTTAGCTTCATCTTGTCCAGCCACATCTTTAAAAGTCTTTCCGGTTTCATTCTCAGCATAAATTTTAGCATTATTCTTTCCGAAGGACATGACTCCACTACCCATTCTTTTTTCCATACTTCCAAATAGTATTCTTCCAATAAGCATAAATATTGCAATTGGTAATACCCACTCAAAGAAAAAGTTTTTAATAGGATCATTATTACTTACTGGTCCATCATATTCTACACCTGACTCTTTTAGCTTTTTTAATAAATCTTCATCATATATATTGGCTGTGTACAATATTTTTTGACTTATTCCTTCCTCTTTAGGAACAATAACTATTTGGTTTTTAGTTATTTGTACTTCTTTAATTTTCTGTTCTGTAAGCATTTTCTCAAAAGTACTATATTTAATGTGTTCTGTTTTAAAACTTCTCCATACTGAGTTTAATACAAGAATCAAACCCATAACACCTATAACATAGTACATAAGATATTTAATCTTTTTATTTTTAAACATCTTGTTATGTCCTCCTACTAATAAATTTAAAATAATTATCTTAAGTTCATATATAAATATATACTTATTATATAATTTCTTCCCAACCAGTTATATTTATAATTCCAAGCCCTGGAATATCACTAGCAGTAATAATGTTTTCTTCAAATTCCACTCCTCCTACTACAGGATCACTTTCAAAATTCATAATCATATCAAGATTTGTATTAACTATATTTTTTTTACCCATAGCAAGATTAGCTGCCGCAGTTACACCTATTTTACTTTCAGCCATACAACTCATCATACATTTAACACCCATAGTTTCAGCAATGTTACATATTTTTAAAGCATTATGAAAACCTCCGCATTTCATAAGTTTTATATTAATTAAATCTGCAGCTCTCATTTGCATAATTTTTAGTGCATCCCTACTTGAATGCACAGCTTCATCTGCTAAGATATCTGTACGTACATTGTCTGTTACAAACTTTAATCCTTCTATATCCCAAGCTTTTACTGGTTGCTCAACAAATTCAATATCTAATCCTGCATCTTCAAATTTAGTTATTATTTTAACAGCAGATTTTGGTGTCCATTCTTGATCAGCATCAACTCTTATATTTATACCTTTTCTTGCTACCTGTTTTATTGATTTCACTCTTTTAAAATCCATAATAGGATCGGTACCTACTTTTACCTTTAAATGCTTGAATCCATTATTTATAGCCTGCATTGCTTCTCTTACCATTTCTTCTGGAGTACCTAGATTAATAGTAATATCAGTAACAATACTTTTTTTACTTCCTCCAAACAACTTGTATAATGGTATATTATATTTCTGTGCAAACAAATCATAAACAGCCATATCTAAAGCTGCTTTTGCACTTGTGTTTCCACTTATTGTATTATCTATTGTTGACATAATTTCTTCTAAATTATCAATATTCATTCCGATAATCTTATCTTTAATTAAATTTATAGCGTCAATTATTGATTTTTCACTATCACCTGTTATTTGTGCACTTGGCACAGCAGAGCCTATACCTACTTTTTCATTATCTGTAATTATCTTTATTACAACTTCATCAACTTCATTTATAGTAGTTATTGCAGTTTTAAAAGCTTGTTTAAGTGGTATATTTATTCTGCCTATCATTATATCTTTTATATTCATAGTATGACACCTACCATAATTTTTGGTTAACGAGAATAACCTTTAATAGTTATTATACCTTTAATAATCTTTACCTACAAGACTTTAACTTCTATTGATTTTTTAACTTTTTATTAATAATGCATTTAAAATCTTAATAAATTAATTTTACCTCTAATAAATTTTATAATTATTCAATTTATACTAATACTTTTATTGACATTAAAATAAACTAATAATACAATATATAGTGAAGGTAAATAATTTTATTATATTTATTTTAATACAAATTTAATAAAATTATTTATTAATAAGCTAAAGTAACCATTATAATTTATTAGTAGATAAACACATATGTCATACATGGATAGAAATCTCGTATTTCCCTCCCACACCCATGTATGACATTTTTTATGTACCATTAAACTTTAAAATCATATAATTTCCTCAATTACAATATAATGAGTAACTCTATAAACTTAACAAATCATATTTTGAAGTTGATACAGCAATTGCTCCACCGGATAAAGCATCTATAACATCTTTTTTACTTTCTATCAATCCACCAGCTATTACTGGAATTTTTACTTCTTTTTTTATATTTTTAATTATTTTATTAGCAATTCCAGGCATAATTTCTACCGCACTAGGTAATATTTCTTTTAAATTTTTAATTCCTGTTTGTAGTGACAGGGAGTCTATTAGAAAAATTCTAAGTATTGTTAATAATCCAATCTTTTTGGCATATTTTACATTAGATAATTTTGTAGTAATTATTCCACTTGGTTGTACATGCTCTTTTATAAAATCTATTCCTGCATGGTCTCCTCTTAGTCCTTCAATAAAATCTACATGTATAAATACAATTTTATTATTATCTTTTAATTTTTTACATATAGAAGATATATTTATTATATTTCCATATAATATAAATACAACTTTAACTTCACTTTCTATTACTCTTTGTAAGTCATTATCTTTTCTAATAGCTGCAACTACTGGATTTTCAATAAGCGTTTCTTCCCACTGTTTCATATCTTTATCCTCCTTATATTTGCTCTATATTTAAAGAAAAACTGCATTTAATTTTTAAATGCAGCCTATAATAAATTAAGTCTTTATTTTAAATTTTATACCATTAGTAACATATTTTCAATTTAATTAAACTTCATTAACAAGCAACGTCTTTTTCATTTTCATCTTTTTCAGTTCTATCGTGAACATTCCATGTGAATGATAGAAATACTATTGCAAAAACACAAGATGCAACTAATAGCATAAATCCTCCATCCCATCCAAACTTATCAAATATGTTGCCTAATAATACTTCTGCTAATACAGCTCCACCCATATAACCAAATAGCCCTGTAAATCCAGCAGCAGTACCTGCAGCTTTTTTAGGAACTAAGTCAAGTGCAGAAACACCTATAAGCATAACAGGTCCATAAATTAAAGCTCCTACTGATGCCAATGCTATATCTATAGCTATTAAGCTTGTACTTTTCCAATATATATATGTAGCAATTGCAACACCTATCATACAAAACACTCCAACTGGTGCACGACGTCCGTGGAATATCTTATCACTTATCCATCCTACTATAATAGTACCAGGTATAGCAGCATACTCAAATAATGCAAAAGCCCATCCTGCTTGTGTTTTATCAAACCCTCTTACTTGTTGTAAATAAACTGGTGCCCAGTTAAGAACTCCATATCTTACTAGATAAACAAATAAATTAGCTATAGCAATAATCCATAAAAACTTATTATTTAATACATATTTAAATAATATCTCTTTAGTTGTTAACTCTTTTTCCCTATCCTCTACTTCCATACCAAATTCTGGATAATCATTTTTATATTCTTCTATTGGTGGTAATCCTAATGATTGTGGAGTATCTTTTGCAAATATCATAAATAATACTCCTGTAACAATTGCTATTATGCCTGGTAAGTAAAAAGCGCCTTTGTAGCTTCCATCAAACATAGTAACACCTATAACTGCTACTGTAGCTATTAATCCACCACCTAAGTTATGAGCAGTATTCCAAATAGACATTTTAACTCCACGTTCTTTATCTGAGAACCAATGTGTCATTGTTCTTCCACATGGAGGCCATCCCATACCTTGAACCCATCCATTTACTGTCATTAACATAAATAAGATTGGTATACTTGCTGTTAATCCTAAACATAGGTTAGCAATTCCAGATAATATAAGTCCTATTGGTAAAAAATATCTTGGGTTAGATCTATCCGAAAAACTTCCCATTACAAACTTACTTATTCCATAAGCTATTCCTAACCCAGAAGCTATAAATCCAAGTTCTGTTTTTGTAAACCCTAATTGTGTTATCATATAACTTTTAGCTATTGAAAAGTTACTTCTAACAAAATAGTAAATCGCATATCCAATATAAATACTTAAAAAAACTTGGAGACGATACCTCTTATAAGTAGAGTCAATTTTATCTTTTGGTAAACGCTCAACATGAGGTGCTGGTTTTAAAAATCCTATCATTTTATTTTACCCCTTCCTTTTAGATCTAATTTTATAATTTAAGTAAATTTATAGCTTATACAAGCGATATTTTTACAAAATTATTAACATTTTTGATACATATATTTCTTATACTATAAAACAAAATTTTTATAAAAAACGTTTTCAAAAAACATTAAAAGCCTCGTTTTAAAGATAGTATTTCACATCTATCTTTTAAAACGAGGCTTTCTCCATTTCTCATCCTCAATACTTAATTCAGTTTTATATTACATCTTTAATAAATATTCTTCAATACTCTATATTTTTCAACTTTTTTGATAATGTTACTAGTTCTTATCATTTATTTCTACAATTGAATTCATATTTATACATATATTTTACTTATTGTAATATATTATAATTTATTATTATTATTTTGTCAATATATAGGTAATTTTTAGAATCATTACATATTTCTTAATAATTAAATTATTGTTAAATTTAATTTTTTCTCACCATATATCTTTCGATTTTTATAAATTTTTGAGCTATATCACCAGTGTATATTCTTACACTTTAAAACTTTCTTTAACTTAATAAGTTCCTGTTTTTTACATTAAAAACTGAAAAAAATATAAAAGTACAGCAAACTAAAAACAGTCTTGCTGTACTTTTATTACATTTTATATTTAATCTATTCAAATGTATTAATTTCTCTTCCTTATTTTCTTAGTTGCAACTATATTAACACCTGTTCCTGCAACATTTTCAACTATTATATCGCCAACTTCTATTGGAGCCTTTACACATATTCCTTTTAAAGCTCTAACACACTCAAATATTTTTCCTTTTGGTATATCATTTTCTGTCTTAATAGACAATACATCTATTTCTCCTTCTTCAACTTTAACTGAAGAGGTTACAATCCTTGTAGGATTTGTACATTCTTTTTCTGCATATACTACTCCTCTTGGACATGTATTTCCAGTTACTTTCACTACCTTATCACCATCTATTTCAACTTCTAAATGACATCCAATAGGACATTGTATACAAGTTAATTCTCTCATAGCCATACTCTATTCTCCTTCCACTTTTACAGTAATTGTTTTACAGTTAGGATATTTTTCAAACACTGCTCTTGTAAGTTTTACTGTTTCCATTTCACCAGGAGCTAAAACTCTTTTCTTTCTGTGTATTTCACGTTCATTATCAAAGTATACAGAAACATAGCTATCTTTAAATACCCCGCCAACTCTAAATCTAACATCTACATCTTGTTCTACATTTTCAGGATTTATTTCTACAGGTACAGTATATCTAACACCTTCTGTTGCTATAAGTTTTACACTTTCTCCCTTAACTTTCTTTCCTCTTATATAATCAACAGCATTTTTACCTGCATTATAGCTTTCTTGAGTAACAAAATCAACTAAATCATGTACATGAAGTACATTACCACAAGCAAAAATACCATCTTCACTCGTTTCCATAATTTCGTTAACTTGTGGTCCTCCAGTTACATTTGAAAGTTTAACTCCCGCACTTTTTGAAAGTTCATTTTCTGGAAGAAGACCAACTGATAGTAATAACGTATCACATTTTATGTGTTCTTCAGTCCCTGGTATAGACTTTAAGTTTTCATCAACTTTTGCTATAATTATTCCTTCAACTCTATCTTTTCCTTCTATTTTTGTTACCGTATGTGATAATTTTAAAGGAATTCCATAGTCATCTAAACACTGGACAATATTTCTTTTTAATCCACCTGAATAAGGCATAAGTTCTACTACAGCTTTAACTTTTGCTCCTTCAAAAGTCATTCTTCTTGCCATTATAAGTCCTATATCTCCTGAACCTAATATAACCACTTCTTTACCTGGCATATATCCTTCAATATTTACAAATTTTTGCGCTGTACCAGCAGAATATATTCCTGCACATCTGCTTCCTGGTATATTTATAGCTCCTCTTGGTCTTTCTCTACATCCCATTGCAAGTATTATTGCTTGAGCTTTTATTTGCACTAATCCATCTTCTTTATTTATTACCGTTATAACTTTATCTTTATTTAAATCTAATACCATTGTATTTAATTTATATGGTATTTCTAATTCTTGTACTTTATCTATAAACCTTTGAGCATATTCTGGTCCTGTTAATTCTTCTTTAAATGTATGAAGTCCAAATCCATTATGAATACATTGATTAAGGATTCCACCTAAGTGACCATCTCTTTCTAATATCAAAATATTATCTATTCCTTCTTCTTTAGCTTTTATTGCTGCTGCAAGTCCCGCTGGTCCTCCACCAATTACTACTATATCATATTGTTGCATTTGAAAGTCCCCCATTCTTTCCTATTTAATATCTTCTTTAATCTTTCCTGTTAGCACATTAGATTTTCTACCATATTTAGTTACTTCGGTACGAGGTATATTTAATTCTCTTGCTAACAATTCTACAATTCTATTTGAACAGAAACCTGATTGACATCTTCCCATTCCAGCTCTTGTTCTTCTCTTTACTCCATCTAATGTTCTAGCACCTAAAGGTCTTCTTATAGCATTCAATATTTCTCCTTCAGTTACTGTTTCACATCTACATACTATTTTGCCATAGTCTGCATTTTCTTGTATAAGCTTTCTTCTTTCTTCATTATTCATTTCTCTAAATTTAGGAATATCTTTTCTTATAGGATTAAACTTTTCATTTTTTTCTGGTGATAATTTTTCAACAACTATATCAGCAACCATTTCACCTATAGCTGGTGCACTAGTTAACCCTGGGGATTCAATTCCTGCAGCATTAATGAAATTATTAGCATCTTCTACTTCACCTATAATAAAATCACTATCTACTTCATGTGCTCTAAGTCCTGTAAATGAAGTTATTACCTGTCTCATAGGTACTCCCTTTACACTTTTCTTACTTTTTTCTAGTATAGAATCTATTCCTTCTCTTGTTGTATTCACATTTTCTTTATTGTCAATATCTACTGAACTCGGACCTATTAATAAATTGCCATCCACTGTTGGTGTAACAAGTACTCCTTTACCCATTTTAGTTGGAAGTTGGAATAAAGTTCTTGAGATAAGATTTCCTGCTGATTTATCAAATAAACAATATTCTCCTTTTCGTGGTATTATTTTAATTTTTTTGTTACTTACCATATTATTAAATTCGTCAGCATGTACACCAGCTGCGTTTATAACTAATTTTGTCTGTATAGTACCTTTATTCGTTTTTAATCTATATTCGTCTTCTAACTTTTCTATTTCTTGCACTTCTGTTTCAAATTTAAACTCTACACCATTCATATATGCATTTTCTGCAAGAGCAATAGTAAATTCATACGGACAAACTATTCCACCAGTTGGAAGTCTTAATACTGCTACAACACCATCTGCTAAATTTGGTTCCAATTTTAAGGCTTCTTCTCTATTTAAAACTTCCATTGTATCTGGAATACCGTTTTTTATTCCTCTTTGTCTTAAAGCTTCTAGCTTATCTATATCGTTTTCATCAAAACATAAAACTAAAGACTCATTTCTCTTAAAAGGAAAATCTAATTCTTCTTTAAGCTTATCATACATTTTATTTGCTCTAACATTTAATTTAGCTTTAAGTGTACCTGGAATAGGATCTTCACCTGCATGTACAATACCACTGTTAGCTTTACTTGTACCACAAGCTACATCAATCTCTTTTTCTAATACACAAATCTTTAATTTGTACTTAGATAATTCTCTAGCAATTGCACAACCTGTAACTCCAGCACCTATAATTGTAATATCAAACATAATATTCCTCCTTCAAATTAACAAAAAGAGCCTTAATCTAAAGGGATCTATTTTCCCTTCAAATTAAGGCTCTCTATTTCTCGGCCTATTTAATATTCCATTTGTAATTAATTATATCATATATTGATTTGAAATTCAATTATATCTTTCATTAATTTTCTTCCCATTTTTTAGATCTTTCTACTGCTCTATGCCATCCTTTAACCAATTCCTCAGTCTTTTCTTGTTTCATTGAAGAATTGAAAGTTCTTGATATTGCCCAATTTTGTGCAACTTCTTCTTTATCCTTCCAATATCCAACTGCAAGTCCTGCTAAATATGCTGCCCCTAGCGCTGTAGTTTCTATTACTTCTGGTCTTGCAACATTTACTCCTAAAATATCTGATTGGAATTGCATCAAGAAATTATTTGCACATGCTCCTCCATCTACTTTTAACTCTTTAAGTTTAATTTCTGAATCTTGTTCCATTGCTTTTAACACATCATAAGTTTGATATGCCATTGATTCTACTGCCGCTCTTATAATATGCTCTTTTTTAGCACCTCTTGTAAGTCCAACCATCGTTCCTCTTGCATATTGATCCCAATATGGTGCTCCAAGCCCAACGAACGCTGGTACTAAATATACTCCATTTGAGTCTTCTACTGCTGTAGCATATTTTTCTGATTCTGGTGCACTCTTTATCATTCTAAGTTCATCTCTAAGCCATTGAATAACTGCTCCCCCTATAAACACACTACCTTCTAAAGCATATTCTACCTTTCCATCTATACCTACTGCTATTGTTGTAAGTAATCCATTCTTAGAATCTACTGCTTTTTCGCCAGTATTCATTAATAAGAAGCATCCTGTTCCATAAGTATTCTTGGCAGTACCTGGTTTGAAACAAGTCTGCCCAAACAATGCAGCTTGTTGATCACCTGCAACTCCTGCAATTGGAATTTCTGCTCCTAGAATTTCTCTATTAGTTTTACCATATATATAGCTAGATGGTTTTACTTCTGGAAGCATTGATTTTGGTATATCAAGTATTTCTAAAAGTTCTTCATCCCATTTTAACTCGTGTATATTATATAACATCGTTCTTGACGCATTTGTATAGTCAGTAACATAAACTTTTCCTTTTGTTAGATTCCAGATTAACCATGTATCAATATTACCAAATAATAATTCCCCTTTTTCTGCTTGTTCTCTAGCACCTTCAACATTATCAAGTATCCATTTTACTTTTGTAGCTGAAAAATATGCGTCTAACACAAGACCTGTTTTCTCTCTAATCTTTTTATCCATTCCTTTTTCTCTTAATTTATCACAATACCCTGCTGTTCTTCTACACTGCCATACTATAGCATTATATACTGGTTTTCCTGTGTTCTTGTTCCATACAACTGTTGTTTCTCTTTGATTTGTAATACCTATTCCAGCTATATCTTCCGGACTTATATTTGCTTTAGCAAGAGCTTCTTGCGCCACTCCTACTTGAGTTCCCCATATTTCCATTGGATCATGCTCAACCCATCCTGCTTTTGGATATATTTGCTCGAATTCCTTTTGTGCTACACTTATTATCTCACCTTTTTTATTGAATATTATACATCTTGAACTTGTTGTACCTTGATCCAATGCCATAATATATTTTCCCACCATAATTCCCCCTTGTTAAAATAAGTATTTATATTGTAAAACTTAAACTTTTATAAAAAATTTGATAAAACCTTATAATATAACCTTATAAAATACCTTTAAAATACTGATACAAATAATAATGCTCCTGCTATTCCTCCAACTATAGGTCCTAAAACTGGTATCCATGAATATCCCCAATCTGAATCACCTTTTCCTGCTATAGGTAAAATAGCATGTGCTATACGAGGTCCTAAATCTCTAGCTGGATTAATTGCATATCCTGTAGGTCCACCAAGTGAAAGTCCTATTACAACTATCAATAAGCCTGCTGCAAAAGCACCAATTCCTGCTACCATTTCTGCTTGCCCTAATCCCATTAAACCAAATACTAATAATGCAGTTCCTAAAAACTCACATAAAAAGTTTGCTCCAGTATTTCTTATTGCTGGTGCTGTACAAAACACCCCTAACTTTGCAGCCTTATCTTCTGTTACTTCCCAATGTGGTAAATAAGTTAACCATACTAATGCTCCACCAACAATACCTCCTAACATTTGTGCAGCTACATATGATGGTACTTGACTCCAAGCCAAATTACCAACAACTGCATTAGCTATTGTAACAGCTGGGTTTATGTGTGCTCCACTAATTCCTGTAAAAATATATGCAGGAATCGCAACTGCTAGTCCCCAAGCAACTGTTACAACTATCCAGCCTCCATCTTTACCTTTACTTTTGTTAAGTGAAACAGAAGCAACTACTCCATCACCTAACCAAATCAAAATTAAAGTTCCTAAAAATTCCGCCATAAAATTTGACATTTGAATACCTCCTTAAATTTTAATAAAATAGCTTATACTACATGCAGTATAGTTTAAAATGAACACTGTAAACGTTTATATAAGTGTTATAAAAAAACCGCTTTTAATATAAGGATTTCTCCTCATATTAAAAACGGCTCTCATATCTCTGCCTTAAATATGTTATTTATTGTAATTCTATAATACACTACTTTCCTTTCCATTACAAGTATTTTTTTGTATTTTTTTACATTTATCAGATTATAACCCTTGTTATTATATATGCGTTTATTTAAAATATTTATAATATCAATTACAAACTAAAAAAGCTATTGACAAAACGTCAATAGCCAAAATCAACTTAATAAAAAGTATTCTTTTTTATTTTACACTATTAATTTTCTTCCCATTTTTTAGATCTTTCTACTGCTCTATGCCATCCTTCAACCAATTCCTCAGTCTTTTCTTGTTCCATTGAAGAATTGAAAGTTCTTGATATTGCCCAGTTTTGTGCAACTTCTTCTTTATCCTTCCAATATCCAACTGCAAGTCCTGCTAAATATGCTGCCCCTAGGGCTGTAGTTTCTATTACTTCTGGTCTTGCAACATTTACCCCTAAAATATCTGATTGGAATTGCATTAAGAAATTATTTGCACATGCTCCTCCATCTACTTTTAACTCTTTAAGTTTAATTTCTGAATCTTGTTCCATTGCTTTTAACACATCATAAGTTTGATATGCCATTGATTCTACTGCTGCTCTTATAATATGCTCTTTTTTAGCGCCTCTTGTAAGTCCAACCATTGTTCCTCTTGCATATTGATCCCAATATGGTGCTCCAAGCCCAACGAACGCTGGTACTAAATATACTCCATTTGAGTCTTCTACTGCTGTAGCATATTTTTCTGATTCTGGTGCACTCTTTATCATTCTAAGTTCATCTCTAAGCCATTGAATAACTGCTCCTCCTATAAACACACTACCTTCTAAAGCATATTCTACCTTTCCATCTATACCTACTGCTATTGTTGTAAGTAATCCACTCTTAGAATCTACTGCTTTTTCGCCAGTATTCATTAATAAGAAGCATCCTGTTCCATAAGTATTCTTGGCAGTACCTGGTTTGAAACAAGTCTGCCCAAACAATGCAGCTTGTTGATCACCTGCAACTCCTGCAATTGGAATTTCTGCTCCTAGAATTTCTCTATTAGTTTTACCATATATATAGCTAGATGGTTTTACTTCTGGAAGCATTGATTTTGGTATATCAAGTATTTCTAAAAGTTCTTCATCCCATTTTAACTCGTGTATATTATATAACATCGTTCTTGACGCATTTGTATAGTCAGTAACATAAACTTTTCCTTTTGTTAGATTCCAGATTAACCATGTATCAATATTACCAAATAATAATTCCCCTTTTTCTGCTTGTTCTCTAGCACCTTCAACATTATCAAGTATCCATTTTACTTTTGTAGCTGAAAAATATGCGTCTAACACAAGACCTGTTTTCTCTCTAATCTTTTTATCCATTCCTTTTTCTCTTAATTTATCACAATACCCTGCTGTTCTTCTACACTGCCATACTATAGCATTATATACTGGTTTTCCTGTGTTCTTGTTCCATACAACTGTTGTTTCTCTTTGATTTGTAATACCTATTCCAGCTATATCTTCCGGACTTATATTTGCTTTAGCAAGAGCTTCTTGCGCCACTCCTACTTGAGTTCCCCATATTTCCATTGGATCATGCTCAACCCATCCTGCTTTTGGATATATTTGCTCGAATTCCTTTTGTGCTACACTTATTATCTCACCTTTTTTATTGAATATTATACATCTTGAACTTGTTGTACCTTGATCCAATGCCATAATATATTTTCCCACCATAATTCCCCCTTGTTAAAATAAGTATTTATATTGTAAAACTTAAACTTTTATAAAAAATTTGATAAAACCTTATAATATAACCTTATAATATACCTTTAAAATACTGATACAAATAATAATGCTCCTGCTATTCCTCCAACTATAGGTCCTAAAACTGGTATCCATGAATATCCCCAATCTGAATCACCTTTTCCTGCTATAGGTAAAATAGCATGTGCTATACGAGGTCCTAAATCTCTAGCTGGATTAATTGCATATCCTGTAGGTCCACCAAGCGAAAGTCCTATTACAACTATGAATAGCCCTACTGCTAAAGCACTAATTCCTGCTACCATTTCTGCTTGCCCTAATCCCATTAAACCAAAAACTAATAATGCTGTAACTAAAAACTCACATAAAAAGTTTGCTGTAGTATTTCTTATTGCTGGTGCTGTACAAAACACCCCTAGTTTTGTAGCTTTATCTTCTGTTTCTTTCCAATGAGGTAAATAAGTTAACCATACTAATACTGCTCCAACAATACCGCCTAGCACTTGTGCCGACACATAAGCTGGTACTTGACTCCAAGCAAATTTTCCAACAACTGCATTAGCTATTGTAACAGCTGGATTTATATGTGCACCACTAATTCCGCCAAAAATATACACAGGAATTGCAACCGCTAGCCCCCAAGCAACTGTTACAACTATCCATCCACCATCTTTACCTTTACTTTTGTTAAGTGCAACAGACGCAACTACCCCGTCTCCTAACCAAACCAACAATAAAGTTCCTAAAAATTCTGCCATAAAATTTGACATTTAAATTCCTCCTTAGTTTTTTAATAAAATAATTAATACTACATGCAGTATAATTTAAAACAAGTATTGTAAACGTTTATATCAAAACTATAAAAAAGCCGTTTTTAACACAAGGATTCCTTAAATCCTAGTATTAAAAACGGCTCTCATATCTCTGCCTAAAATATATTATTTATTATAAGTCTATAATACACTATTTATTTCCCCTTTACAAGCATTTTTTTAAAATGATTAAATTTTAGCCTTTTAAATTGTATGTATATAGATATTTTGTAAAATTTCATACTATTTCAATACATCATTCGACATTTTCTTATTGTTTTTACCTTTATAATATAAAATTTATTTCAATGCTTCTTCTCCATATACAAATTTTCCAAACCTCTTAAAAGGAAAAACTATAAATCGTGCTTTGCCCCTTATTTTATCACCAGTTATGTAATGCTCATTCCAATACCTACTATCTAGAGAATCCCCTCTGTTATCTCCCATAAAAAAATATTTACCTTCTGGCACCTTAAATTCTCCACCTATTCCACCATTAAATACTACATATGGCTGATCTACTTTTTCTTCATTTATATAAACATCTCTTTGGTTATCTACCCTTATTTTATCCCCTGGAAGTCCTATAAGTCTTTTAATTAATGTTTCTTTTAATTCATCAGAATAAAAAACTACAATGTCTCCTCTTTTTAGTTTACCTTTATCATATACTCTTGTAACAACAATTCTATCTCCTGGCTTTATCGTTGGATACATTGATTTTGTAGGAACTGATACTTGAAAAAACAAAAACTTATTTATCAAAAATGCAAGTAAAATTGCTGTACCTATAGGTAAAACCCAATCCCTTAAGATTTTTTTAGCTTTCATATGTCTATCTCTCCTTATTTTTGTAATACATAAAGATATTTTATCATAAATAAAAAACTAAAAAAACATATAATATTAGAAATACCTTTCATTGTGTAAAATTATTATTAAAACAATAATAAGATGCCATTTTTATTGGCATCTTATCATTATTTTAACAAGCTGTTTTACTGTATTCTGTTTGTTCTTGAATATCAATAATTTTATCTTGAGATATTTGATCTAAATTATCATTCCATAAATATTTTTCAGTTTCACTTACGATAACTTTACTCAAAGCTATTAGAGATATTAAATTTGGTATAGCCATTAATCCATTAGATATATCTGATATTCCCCATACTAAATTCAATGAGAATACAGACCCCATAAACACCATAACTATCCATATAAATTTATAGAGAATTATCCCTTTTTTGCCTAAAAGATATTCAGTTGCTTTCTCCCCATAATAAGACCATCCAAGTATAGTAGAAAAAGCAAAAGTCATAAGAGCTATGGCTAAAAATTTAGTTCCTATTGATGGAATAAATTCGAAAGCTGTTTTTGTAAGTTGGCCTCCTTCAAGACCTTGTTTCCAAACTCCTGTATTAGTTAATACAAGTCCTGTAATAGCACACACAACCCCAGTGTCCCAAAATGTTCCAGAAGAAGCTACTAAAGCTTGTCTAACTGGATTCTTTGTTTGAGCTACTGCTGAAACTATTGGTGCACTACCCAATCCCGATTCATTTGAAAAAAGACCTCTGGAAACTCCAAATCTCATAGCCATCATTATAGTTGATCCTGCAAATCCACCTGCTGCTGCCTGTTTTGTAAAAGCATATTTTATTATCAACGCAATAGATGATGGAATAGTTTTATATCCTAATGCAAGTATTATAGAACATCCTAAAATATAAAAAATTGCCATAAAAGGAACCAACACATTAGAAACCTTCGCTATATTTTTTATTCCTCCAAGTATTACAAATGCAGTAAGAAAAGCAAGTGCTAAACCAGTAGTCCATGTAGGAATATTAAAAACATCCTTTGCCATCTCTGCTACTGAATTAGATTGAACCATGCAACCTGTGCCAATACACGCTATAGCTGTAAATATTGCAAATAGAATCCCTAGCCATTTCTTCTTAAGCCCATATTCCAAAACGTACATAGGTCCACCTGCTATACTACCATCTTTGGTTTTAACTCTATATTTCACAGAAAGAAGAGCTTCTCCATATTTTGTTGCAATACCTAATATTCCTGCCATCCATGTCCAAAACACAGCACCAGGTCCACCTAACGTTACAGCAGTTGCGACCCCTACTATATTACCTGTTCCTATAGTCGATGCAAGTGTTGTAGCTAAAGCACTAAATTGACTAATCTCTCCATCTGTACCTTCATCCTTTGCAACTGAAAGTTTTATTGCTTTCCCAATATATCTTTGAATAAATTTTAGCCTAATAGTTAAAAACACATGAGTTCCCAAAAGCAAAATTAATAAAGGCCATCCCCATAAGATAGCATCCACCTTAGAAACTATCTCTTCCATAATACCCATCCTACAATCCTCCTAATTATTTCAAATAATAGTATTATTATTTAGTTTTTTACATAATGATTTATTTTATCACAAATTCGTCTATAAGTGAATATTTATAAACTTATAACTTTCAATTTTCAAATAATATTAAATTTCGATCTGTATATTTATACATATTGACTTTACGTGTTATAGATAATATTTTAAATATAGTTGTTTTAAAATCAACTTTTTCTACCTTTAACACGTCTAATATAACAATTGTGATACATAAATGATATTTACTGCAGGTATTTAAAATCTCTTATCTTACAAACACAAACAAACTTAACCATAAAACCTTTATAAAACTATTTATATCTTCTTACTCTAAAAACATTCAATTGAATCAAGAAATGAAAATTCTAGATTCAAATCATATAATAAAAAGATATCTTACAATAAAGAAATCACCTGCGTCAGAAAAACTAACACAGGTGATTATAATTTTTAGTTTTAATTTATTTGTAAGCAACCCATTTACATCCATTATCAGCTGACTCAACACAATTTTCCAATAATCTAACACCTTCAATACCTGCATCAACTCCAGGAAACCAAAGGTTATCAAGAGTATCTTTATCTCCTCTATTCATAGCATCCATTGCTAATGCAAAACGATGGTAAAGATTAGCCCAAGACTCAAATAGACCTTCAGCATGACCGCAACCAATACGATTAGCACTAACTCCTTGATCATCATTATAAAGATATCCATGTCCACGATCTAGAATACGTTTTGGTTCACCTTGAACTTCATATTTTAATTGGTTTGGATGCTCGTCCCACCATTCAATAGAAGCTTTAGAACCAACAACACGTATTTTTTGTTCGTGTATACCACCAGCATTAACTGCGGATGCCCAAAGGTTACCAACAGCACCGCCTTCAAAGTGCATTAACACAAAAGCATTATCTTCTAATGGTGAACGGCTTTTTATAAAACTTTGACGAGTACACATTAGTTCTTTAATCTTTAGATTAGGAACCATAAATTCAGCAAGATAGAATGCATGAGTACCAACATCACCTAATACATAAGTTGAACCTGATACTTCAGGACTTACACGCCATTTTGTACCTGGGTCATTTGCTTCTACTTCAGTAGAATGCCAACCATGAGCAAATTGCATATTGATTATACGAATTTCTCCAAGATCTCCATTTTCAATCATATTACGTGCTTGATGTATCATCTCATAACCTGTATAACCATATGTTACACCAATTATTCTATTTTCACTCTCAGCTATTGCTTTTAGTTCTTCAGCTTCTTTTACAGTGAAACAAAGTGGTTTTTCACATATTACATGCAAACCAGCTTCCAAAGCAGCTTTGCACATCTCATAATGAAATTTATTTGGAGTGGCAATTGAAACTGCTTGAATTCCATCTTCACGTTTTGCTTCCTCTTCAAACATTACTTTATAGTCTGAATAACAACGTTCTGGATCAACCCCTAAGTTTTTACCAAAATCAACGCAACGTTCTGGATTAATATCAAATGCACCGGCAACTAATTGAAAAAACTTATCACGTGCAGCTGAAGCACGGTGAATATACCCTATTTGACTACCGCGTCCCCCTCCAATCATTGCCCATCTAATTGGTTGTTCAAATCTTCTTTCTTCATTAAACATAATATACCTCCTCCAAAAATGTATTTAATGTATTTTATTAAAATTCTCCTAAGAGAACATGTTTCGCAAATTTATTTCAGAATAATATTTTAATCCCATTTCTTTAAAATATTTACATCCACAGGCAATATTCGTGAAACTTCTACCTTAATGACATTCTTCTAAATCTAAAAAGGCATTTTTACAACTTAACTATATACTAAATAAAATTTTTCAAAACAAATTGGAATACTTTATAAATATTTTAATCCATATATAATTCGTAGTCAAGACAAAAATGTTATTTTTATCTATATTTTCTTATTTTTTTTTATTTTTATTTATCTTTTATTATTTTTACTTATGTTATATAATCATTATAAGCAATTATAAAAAGATTTATAAACAAATTGTGTAAAAGCCAGGCTTAACATTAAGTTATTTGAAAATTTACATATATATAGGAATAACTCTGCTGACTTAATTAATCTAGAATAATAAAAGCACCTACAACTTTTCATTGTAGATGCTCTTACCACTCTAAATCATAAGTAAACACACATAAGCAAATAAAACTGAACCAGTTACTGCAATAAATAAATTTTCTTTAATAAAACTTAATAGTATTGCAATTCCTAACGCACATATTGAAATCAAAGGATGTCCTTCTACAGCTGAAAACCCACCAGGTATAACCATAGCTCCTAACGCTGCATAAGGTATATATGTTAAACTTCTTTTTACCTTATCAGAAAGATTTAATCTCTCAACAATATAGAAAGGTAAAATTCGTGGTATATATGTTACTAGCATCATTCCTATAATTAATAGCATTACCTTATTCATAACATTTCTCCTCAGTTTTATTATTTTTTTCATCTATTACATTCCATATGATAACAGTTAATACTATAACTATTATTATGTGCCACCCTTGAGGAATAAATTTAATATGATGAATTAGTATATTTAAAACACCTGAAGTTACTACAACACCAATAATTTTAAAAGATTTTTTAAATTCTGGTGCTAATATAGCTAAAAACATAGCGTATAAAGCTATTCCCATACTTTGATTCAATGCATTGGGTAATATACTCCCTAACTGAAATCCTAAGAAAGAACCTATTGATAAAGATAAATACGCAGTTACAGCCATAGGTAAGTAAAAATATACTCCAACAGATTCTTGTTTTAAATATGATATAGAATATGTTTCATCTGTCATCCAAAATGCTATTAGAGGACGCCATTTTAAACAATTTTTATTAAGTTTAGTACTAAGTGAAACCCCCATAATAAAATGCCTAAAATTGAAAAGTAATGTTGTGAATATTATACTTAGCATACCTGCTCCTGAATTTAATAACTCTAGTGCAACAAACTGAGATGCTCCAGCATAAACAATTGCTGAAAATCCTACACATTCTACTAACCCAATACCACTAGATTTAGCTAAGATTCCAAATGTCATAGCAATAGGAATAAATCCCAACGCTATGGACACCCCCGCTTGAAAACCTGACTTAACTTCCTTTAAATGCTCTCTCTTCATTTTACTTCTGTTTCTCCTTTCAAATTTTTAATAAAAATTCATCTAACAAAGTTCAAAATGTATTTGTTAATCACATACTATGTACTCTTAAAATTCTGTATACAATATTGAATAATTTATAAATTTGTTATAGTATATAAGAAATTATATATAACAGTCAAAATAATAGTATAACAGTGCAAAAGGGGAATAATTGATGTTTATATCTATTGATCGAAATAAAAAAGAGCCAATTTATAAACAAATTGCTCAAGGAATTACAGATAAAATTTTATCAGCAGAATTCTCACATAATATGCAATTACCTTCTGTTAGAAAACTGTCTGACAATCTTGGGTTGAGTCATATGACTATTGTAAAAGCTTATAACTTACTTGAAAAAGATAAAATGATAACAAAGATTCAAGGTAAAGGTATTTTTGTTAATTCTTCTATACTTCACCCAACTTCTAATACAAAGATAATTTCATCATGGTATAGCTCCATAGAAGACTATCAGCCTAGAGCTCTTACACTAAACCTTTTAAAAAATACTTTAGTTAAGAAAAAGTATAATTTATCCTATGCCATGCTTCCTATAAGTTTGTGCCTAGATGTTAAAGATATATTTATGAACGTTTTATCTACTCAACCCGAAGCAATAATGTCTTATACAGAAACCTCCGGGGATTCAAAACTCAAAAAATCCTTTATTCAATATCTATCTAAATACAGAAGTATTAGTACAAACTCCAACCAAATAATAATTGTCTCTGGTACACAACAAGGTCTAAGTTTAATAGCATCTGTCTTTACAAGTTCAAAAGACCTTGTAATGATAGAATCTCCATCTTATACAGGTGCAATAGATGCATTTAAAAATTCTGGTGCCATAATAAAACCATTACCAATTTCTAATAACAAATTTTCTCTTAACGAACTTTTAAAACAATGTGATCAGCGACCACCAAAGTTTCTATATCTAACACCAAATTATAGTAATCCAACAGGCTATTGCTTATCAAAAAAAGAACGTCTTGAACTCTTAAATATTGCTGACTCCTTCAATTTTTATATTATAGAAGATGATCCTTGGGGAGAAATTAGTTTTGAAAAAGAACCTCCATTACCTATCAAGGCTTATGATAAAAATAATAGAGTTATCTATATCAAAGGTATTAGTAAAATTTTAGGTGCTGGTTATAGAGTAAGCCTTATCTCAGCATCTGAAAATATCATTAACACTATCGAAAAAGCAAAGGCCTGCGCCGATTTAGGAACTGCTTTGCTTCCTCAAAGGTTACTTTCTGAAGTTTTAAATAGTACAAAAATTGATAATCATATTAAAAATATAAAAAATTTCATTAAACAAAGAATGGAACTTACTATACGAATTTTTAAAAAAAATTTAAATAAAAAGGTAAAATATACAGTCCCAAATGGTGGATTCAATATTTGGCTTAGACTTCCTGATGAAATAAATACAGAAAATATTTTATTTAAATCTGCTTATGATAAAGGCATCACATTTTTACCTGGGGCTATATGCTATCCATTACACCCTCACCACAACGAGATTAGAATTTCAATTTCATATTTAAATAATGAAAATTATGAATTTGCTATTACGCAGTTGTGTAAAATCATAAATGAAGCATTAAATTAATCAACTTATTAAATTCTGCCAAAAACATAGCACTAAAACAAAGGCTTTCCTATCGATGTAGGAAAGCCTTATTTATCTTAAAAAACGAATTTTATTTTTGTATAAATGTTTCACATTCTGTTTGTTCACTCATTTGAGCTCTTAGACCCTTTATTTGTACATTAGGAGCATTACAAATTCTATTATTGTTATAACTACAATTTTCTGCATTACATATAATTTTAGGACTCATCTCTATTGAATTTTTAGCAAATACCTGTTTAAGTTCACCTGATATATTCATATTAGCTAAATTGGTAAAAGCATTTTTTAAACCTTTTTCTGCAAATGTACCACATTGAGTATCGCTACTTGTATTAGCCTTTAACCCACCAACATTAATTTCTCTTGCTGAACACAGACCATTTATATTATGAACACACTTTCCCACACTGCAACTTAATACAGTATTCATTTTATAACTCCTCCTCATTTTTTTGCTTTAATATATTTTTTGATTAATAGGAGTTTTTATTCTTATATTGTGTAAATAAAAAAAGGCATCCTATTAATAGGATGCTAAGAATGGAATTAGTTACCTAATCTATGTATTAAATTAGTTTAACCATTTATATGTGGATTATACTAAACATATGAATATGTTGTTTTTAATCTAAACTCATTTTCTCATTGTAACATATAACTATTATTATATCTACATATTTTTTTAAATTTAATAATTTTTTATTTTTAAGTTTTAAATATCAATATAAAAGGAAAGTATTTGATTCATTATACTTTCCTTTTGTTTTTCTAAAATATATAATTTCTTTTATTGCACTACATCAGCTCTTCCACTATATACAACACCACGAGCTACATCAAGTGTAATAAATGTACCTGTTTTTATACCTTCCATTGCTCCACCAGCATTACAAATTATAGGAATACCTCTAGACAAACATTCAATAGCCATATGGGAAGTTAATCCACCGGTTTCTGATACAACACCAGCAACTTTGTCTAAAACTTCTATGTATCCTTTATCTAAATGTTTAACTACTAATATATCATCATTTTCTACTTTTTCTTGCGCTTCTTGTGGATTATTAATTACTTTAGCTGTACCATATCCTGCAAAATCTCCTGCTCCTTTACCTTGTACTAAAACATCACCAACAATATGAACTTTAAGCATATTAGTAGTTCCTGAATAGTGTACAGGTATTCCTGCTGCAACAATAACTACATCTCCATTTTTAACATATTCAACTTCTTTTGCCTTATTTACAGATTGAGCTATCATTTCATCAGTTGACTCGAATTTTTTAGCTGTTATAGGAAACACACCCCAATTTAGTGCTAATCTTCTAGCAACCTTTTGATTTGGAGTAACTGCAATAACAGGACATTTAGGTCTATATTTTGATACCATTCTAGCAGTATTTCCTGTTTGAGTTGCAGTAATTATAGCTGAAACATTCAATTCTTCAGCAGTTGTACAAGTAGCAAGACTTATGGCATTAGCAACATTAGCTATAGCATGCTCTTTTCTTTTGCTTAAAGCATCTTCATAATTTATTTGTGATTCTGCTGCAATAGCTATTCTAGACATAGTTTTAGCAGCCTCGATAGGATATTTACCATTTGCAGATTCTCCACTCAACATTACAGCATCTGTACCATCAAATATAGCATTAGCTACATCAGATGCTTCTGCTCTTGTAGGTCTTGGATTTCTCATCATAGAATCAAGCATTTGAGTTGCAGTTATAACAGCTTTTCCAGCTTTATTACATTTATCTATTATCATTTTTTGAACTAAAGGAACTTCTTCTATAGGAATTTCTACTCCCATATCTCCTCTGGCTACCATTATACCATCAGAGAATTTAATAATTTCATCTATATTGTCAACACCCTCTTGATTTTCAATCTTAGAGAATATTTGTATATCGCTTCCTCCATTTTGCTCTAACACTTTTCTAATTGCTAAAACATCTGATGCTTTTCTTATAAAAGAAGCAGCTACTAAATCTACACCTTGTTCACAACCAAAAATTAAATCTGATTTATCTTTTTCTGTAAGTGCAGGTAAATTTATTGATACATTTGGAACATTAATTCCTTTTTTACTAGATACAAATCCATTATTAGCAACTACACAATGTATTTTATTTCCTTCTATTTCTCTTACATTTAATCCAACTAATCCATCATCTATTAATATAGTATCTCCTACTTTTACATCTTTGTGCAACTCTTCATAAGTTACAGAACATTTTGTTTCATCCCCAAGTACATCTTCTCCACAAAAAATTGTAAATTGACTTCCTTCTTTTAATTCAAGCTTTTCTTTAAAATCTTTAGTTCTTATTTCTGGTCCTTTAGTATCTAGTACAATTGCTACTGATTTGTCAAGATTTTCTCTTAACTCTTTTATTAAAGCTATTCTTTCACCATGTTCTTCATGATTTCCATGAGAAAAATTAAGTCTTGCAGCATTCATACCAATTTTAATTAATTCTGTTAATACATCTTCTTTTTCACTTGTAGGACCAATTGTAAAAACCATTTTAGTTTTTTGCATAAATTACTCCCCTTTAGCTATAATTTTATTATTGAATGATGTTAAAACTTTAAATTTATAAAATTAGCTTTAACATCATTTAACTACTTTAATAAGATAATATCTTGGCTATCTCATATAGTTCATCGTCAAATTTTGTTTCCATAGCTAATGCCTCTTCAATACCATCATCAATTACTTTTCCATCTCTAATTCCAACTACTCTTGATGATTTTCCATCCAGCAATAATTCTACAGCTTTAGCTCCCAATCTAGAAGCTAGAATTCTATCAAAAGCTGATGGACTTCCGCCTCTTTGAATATGCCCTAAAATAGTTGCTCTTGTTTCTATTCCTGTCACTCCTTGTATCCTTTTAGCTAGTTTTTCAGCTCCACCTACACCTTCAGCTAAAATAACTAAATTATGCATTTTTCCTCTTAATTTACCTTCTAAAATTGTTCTACATAATTCATCTTCAGTAAAACCTTTTTCAGGAACTATAACACTTTCTGCACCACCTGCAATACCTGCATAAAGACTTAAATCACCACAATTTCGTCCCATTACTTCTACTATACTTACTCTTTCGTGAGAAGAAGATGTATCTCTTAATTTATTTATTGCATCTAAAACAGTATTAAGTGCAGTATCAAATCCAATTGTATATTTCGTATATGCTAAATCATTATCTATAGTTCCAGGCAATCCAATTGTTGATATTCCTAGTTTTGATAACAATCTGGCTCCTTGTAATGAACCATCTCCACCTATAACTACAACACCATCAATTCCAAAAGCTTTTAAAATATTTACAGCTTTCTTTCTTCCTTCTTCTGTTCTAAACTCCTCACTACGAGCTGTTTTCAAAATTGTACCGCCTCTTTGTATTATGTCTGATACACTATGATGGGTCATTTCGAAAATTTCTCCATTAATTAAGCCACTATATCCTCTTTGTATTCCCATTACCTTTAAACCTTTGTGTAATCCGGTTCTTACTACCGCTCTTATCGCAGCATTCATTCCTGGTGCATCTCCACCACTTGTTAAAACAGCAATTGTTTTCATAAACCATTACCTCCTGAACCCGCCGGGACTTTTTTAATCCCATTAAAGCTATAAACTAACTAGTATAATACTATTTTTAACTTAACGATAGTATAACATTTTCTTTTTAATTTTTCATTAAAATTTTATTATAAAATATGAAATTAGCACTAATTTTATATTTTTTTATGTTCTTCTTTTATAATATTTTGTTTAACCTTATAACTAAATATACTATATACTTAGAAAAAAAAATTACATAATTAAAAAATCTAAATGCTAAATGCAAGTTTCATTGTGAACAACGTCTTATAACTTCTCTTTTCCTATGTTTTAAGTTTATTATAAACCTTAAAAAAGAAATTTAGTGAGCAGTAAACATTTAAACTTGCATATAACTATATGATTTTAGAATTATATAATTTTTTTCAGATAACTTTAATATTAGGTTCTCCAAATTTTTCAATTAAAAAATTTAATAATTTATCTTCTTCTTTAATCCACAATTCTCTTTTAAGCATGTATTTTTTTCTTTCTCTTTTTGTACAAATATAAACTGGCATATCACCTTTGTTTTTTAAAAATTCACTTTTTAATTCATTTGTAGTTTTCTTTACATCCTTATCTGATTCTATTTGAATATATAATTTTTTATTAGAAATTTTAACTAGTCTTTGAATATTATCACATAAAACTTTAGGCTGTTCATCTTCTCTTTTAGTAATTCTTCCTTTTATTAAAACAATTTCATCTTCCAATATTAAGTCATTAAATTTCTCCAAAGTCTTTGGAAATATAATAACTTCCATACTACCATATAAATCTTCTAATCTGATAAACGCCATCATTGAGTTATTTTTAGTTATTTTTCTGGTTACTTCACTTATAATACCACCAATAATAACCCTATCTCCATCTTTAAATTTTGCATTTTTCTCTTCAATATGCTTTGCAGCTTCATCTAATAGTTCCTCTTCTAACGCTCCATCTCCTATTATATCTATAGTTTTAGCAGAAGTTGCATTTTTGAGAGTAATTTCATACTCTTGAAGTGGATGTCCAGATAAATATAATCCTGTCATTTCCTTTTCCATTGATAGTAAATATTTTTTATCAAATTCATTTATATTAGGATATTTTATCTCTATTTGTTTAAATTCACTTTTAAAACTAGCAAACAAACTCATTTGTCCATCAATATTTTTCTTTCTTTGATTTACAATAGAATCTATTATTCTTTCATAAACTGCTAAAAGCTGTGAACGATATATATTAAAGCAATCGAAAGCTCCTGCTTTAATTAAACTTTCAATAACTCTTTTATTAATACAGCTCAAATCTATTTTATTGCAAAAATCTACAAAACTTGTGAATTGACCTTTTTCTTTTCTTATTTTAACTATGTTTTCTATTATATTATCTCCAACATTCTTTATAGCTGCTAATCCAAAACGTATTTTACCATTTGGCACTGTAAATTTTGCAGAACTTTCATTTATATTTGGGGATAAAATTTCAATTTTCATCTCTCTTACAGCTCTAATATAAAATGATACTTTATCACTGTTTCCTCTTACACTATTCAACATAGCCGCCATATATTCTTTTGGATAATAATAAACTAAGTAAGCAGTATCATATGCTACAACAGCATATGCAGCAGCATGTGATTTATTAAAAGCATAAGATGCAAAATCCATCATAGAATCATAAATTTTATTAGCTGCATTTTCACTTATACCATTTTTAACACATCCTGGTACATCTACATTACCATTTTCATCTACAATTCCGTATATAAAATTTTTTCGTTCTTCTTCCATTACTTTATGCTTTTTCTTTGACATAGCACGACGCACCAAATCACTTCGTCCCATAGAATACCCTGCTAAATCTCTAACTATTTGCATTACTTGTTCTTGATATACCATACACCCATAAGTAACCCCTAATATATGCTCTAGTTCTGGAGTTTCATATTGTGCTTCACTAGGGTTATTCTTATTTCTAATATATCTTGGTATTTCAGCCATAGGACCAGGTCTATATAAACTTATTCCCGCTATAATATCTTCTAAACTTTCTGGTTTTAGTTCCTTCATAAAATTTGTCATTCCTGGAGATTCTAATTGAAATACTCCTACTGTCTTTCCTTTACCTAACATTTTATATACATTTTCATCTTCAAAATTTATTTTATCTAAATCTATATCTATATTATTATTTTCTTTTATTAATTCTACTGTATCTCTCATTACTGTAAGAGTTCTAAGTCCTAAAAAGTCCATTTTTAATAGTCCAAGTTCTTCTAAAGTAGTCATAGTAAATTGTGCAACTATAGATTGCTCATTTTTTAAAAGAGGGACGTAATTTACAAGTGGATGAGACGCTATAACAACCCCAGCAGCATGCGTTGATGTATGTCTTGGAAGACCTTCAAGATTTCTTGCAACATCTATAAGCTCTTTAATTCTTTGATCAGTATCATAATTATTTTTAAGTTCTTGATTCATCTCTAATGCTTTGTCTATAGTTATTCCTAGAACTGTTGGTATCATTTTAGCTATCTTATCTACTTCAACATAAGAATAATTCATAGCTCTTCCTACATCTCTTATACAAGCTCTTGCTGCCATAGTTCCAAAAGTTACAATCTGAGCTACATTTTCCTTACCATATTTTTCAACAACATAATCTATAACTTCTCCACGTCTTTCATAACAAAAATCACTATCTATATCTGGCATAGATACACGATCTGGATTTAGAAATCTTTCAAATATTAAATTATATTTTATAGGATCTATTTTAGTTATTCCTAATGTATATGCAACTAATGATCCTGCAGCACTTCCTCTTCCTGGTCCAGTCATTATCCCTTTTTCATTTGAAAATCTAAAAAAATCCCAAACTATTAAAAAATAATCCACATATCCCATTTGTTTAATTACGCCTAATTCATATTCAAGCCTGTCTTTTAACTTTTCGTCTATATGTGTGTATCTTTCTTTTAAACCCTTATAACATAAATCTTTTAAATATTCATAATGATCCGTCCCCTTTTGCAATGGGAAAGTAGGAAGTTTTGATTCATGAAATTTATAATCAAAATCACATTGCTCTGCAATCTTAACAGTATTCTCTAATGCTTCTGGAGCATAAGCAAATCTATCATACATTTCTTGTGGTGACCTTAAATAAAATTGTTCTGGTTGATAACTCATTCTGTTTTCATCATCTACTGTTTTTCCTGTTTGAATACACAGTAATACATCATGAGATTTTGTATCTTCTTTTCTAATGTAGTGGACATCATTAGTTGCAACAAGTGGGATATCTAATTCTTTTGATAATTCCACTATCATTTCATTAACTCTAAGCTGTTCTTCCATACCATGATATTGAAGTTCCAAATAAAAGCCTTCCTTAAAAGTTTCCTTATAAAAAAGTGCTGCTGCTTTTGCTTTTTCTATATTATTATTTAATAAGTTATTCTGAACTTCTCCAGCTAAACATGCACCTAAAGCTATAAGACCTTCACTGTGCTTTTGTAAATATTCATGATCAACTCTTGGTTTATAATAAAATCCATCTATAGAAGCTTTAGATACTATTTTCATGAGATTTTTATAACCTTCTTCATTTTTCACAAGAAGTACTAAATGATGAGTCTTATTTTCTGGATTGTTTTGCTTAATATACATAGACTTTGCAGCTACATATATTTCACATCCAATTATAGGCTTTATCCCTTGATCTTTTGCCTGTTTATAAAATTCAACGCATCCATACATATTTCCATGATCTGTTATAGCAAGACTTTTCATTCCGAGTTCTTTCGCTCTTGCAATTAATCTCTTAATTTTACCTGAGCCATCTAAAAGACTATATTCTGTATGCACGTGTAAATGGCAAAATTCTTTTATATTCAAGCATTTTGCCCCCTTCCTATTTGTAGTGTATTTTAAATTAAACTCTTGTTTTATTCACTTACATAATATCACATGAATGCTGAAATTTAATTAGTAATTTTTATCCTTTCTTTAATTATTTCTATAATATCATTATTTAAACATATTATAAATCTAGTTAACACGCTCCATTAACAAACTAATATTAAGAATTAAACATTATAGGTACTAGGTTCTATGATTTAGATACTAGTAATTATGAATTAAAACAAAGGGATTGACGTAATAAAAATATCGTCAATCCCTTTGTTTTATAATAATCTAATACCTAATTCTTTACATTCTTCTATAACTTCATCTGACCATATAGATGCTTGAACCTCTCCTATATGTGCTTTTCTTAAAAAGAACATGCATATTCTCGATTGTCCAATTCCTCCACCTATAGTATAAGGAAGTTTTTCTTCTAAAAGCATCTTATGGAAAGGAAGTTCTTTTCTATCTTCTAACCCCGCTGCTTTAAGTTGATATAGTAACGCTTCTTTGTCTACTCTAATTCCCATAGATGATAATTCTAAAGCACAATTCAAAACTGGATTCCATAATAACAAGTCTCCATTAAGCTTCCAATCATCATAATCTGGAGATCTGCCATCATGTTTTTTTCCTGATTTTAATACATCACCTATTTGCATCAAGAAAACTGCACCTTTTTCCTTAGTGATTTTATTTTCTTTTTCTTTATCATTTAAATCAGGATACATATCCTCTAATTCTTGAGTTGTAATAAAGGTTATCTTTTCTGGCAATATTTTTTCTATTTGTGGATATTCTTTATTTATAAATTCTTCAGTACCTTTAAAAACTCCATAAATTTCTTGTACTATTTCCTTTAATCTTTCTAATGTTCTTTCTTCTTTAGTTATAATTTTTTCCCAATCCCATTGGTCTACATATATTGAGTGAATATTATCCAATTCTTCATCTCTACGAATCGCATTCATATCTGCATATAAACCTTCTCCTATTTTAAATCCATATCTATAAAGCGCCATTCGTTTCCACTTTGCAAGAGATTGTACAATTTGCATTTCCACATTTTTTATATCTAATGCATCAAAAGCAACAGGTCTTTCTATTCCATTTAAATTATCATTAATTCCTGATGATTCTTTAACAAAAAGTGGTGCTGATACTCTTGTTAAATTAAGTTTTTTAGCAAGTTCCGTTTGAAAATAATCTTTAACTTTTTTTATTGCTATTTCTGTTTTTCTTAAATCTAAACTAGATCTATATCCTTCTGGCACTGTGAACTTTTTCATTTGCCCCATATGTGACCCTCCTCTAATTCCGTTTATGTTTTACTTATTATTTTAATAACGATTATAGTATTTTTATTTTAATTTGTCAACATTTTATTTTCATTTTTATTACTTAGTTAAAATAATCCTATATTTTTTAACGTTTTCATAATTTTTCTTATAGAAAACAGTGTTTAAATTAGTATTTATTAAAAATAATACCATTAAATATGTTACTTTAGATTTTTTAATAAAATTCGATAAATACATATGTAAGTTAATTTAATTTTCCTAAAGAAATGGAGCATACATTATGATAAAAAAATTTTTTTCAATTATTTTAATAATGTTATTTACCATATTATTAATATCTTGTGGAAATAATAATAATAATCAAGCCACTGATAGTATACAAACTCAATATGATGCTATAAAAAAACAAAAAGATAATTCTTCAACTAATAGTTCTGAAATTCCACCAGAAAATGAAGAATTAAAAAAGGCAATTACCACTCTAGTAAAAAGCTGCTTAAAAATTCAGTACACAGAAAAAAACACTACAGACTTAAAAAAAATATGTACGCAAAATTTCATTAAAAATAAAGATAATTTTTTTTATAAAATAAATTCTAATCCTTATGAAATAATAAAAATATCAAAAATAATTAATGAGGATAAAGAAAATAAAACTTTTAGTATCTCTGTTGAACTAAAAGATACTATGGGAAAATACAAACAAACATTTCATATTTTTAAAAAAGAAAATTCATACTACATCGATAGTATTATTTATGAAGAATAAAAAATATATAATGCTAGAAGTACATTTTATAATATAAAGGCTTTATCTCTACCTAAATAGAAATAAAGCCTTTTTCTAATTTATTAAAGTATTTATTGGTTTATAGGTATTAATAACTTTTGACCTATAAGAATTAAATCTGGGTTTTTAAGATGATTATATTTTGCAATTTGAGGATATTTCATATTGTATTTTCTTGCTATTCTACATAATACCTCTCCTGGCTTTACAACATAAACAATAATTTTTGCTTTATCCTTTTGTCCCTGTTTTAAATTATCTTGTTGTACTTGCTTTACCTTATCTTGTTGAAGATAATGTACTTGTTTAATTGAGAGATTTTTAGCATTTTTAACTGCTTTTACTAATTCATCTCTTATTGGCACATTTGTATTAAATGTATTTTTAGCATTGCTAAAGTCATATTGGTCTCCACCAGTAAACATAAAGTCGTTTGTCACTACTGTATAATACTTATTCATATCAACTGGAGTACCATCCTCTAATTTCATTGAAGTTATCTTACCATCTTTATTGTAAGTAACTATAACTCCTGTTTCTTGTATCCATCCTATTTTTTCATTCATTATACCATGTTGGATAACATTTTTAAGATCTGACCCTTTAAGTTCCATCTTAAATAAAGTGTTATCAAATGGCATAACTTCATAAAGTTTACCCATAGTTATATCACCTTTTGGTATTGGACATCTCAATCCACCACCATTGGTTACAGCTATTTCAGTTCCTGCAGCCTTTTTCATAACATCACATACCCATTGACCAAGTAATGAAGGTCCGTTCCATCTATCATGAGCTAATTCTTTGTCAGTTGTTCCTAAGACTTCTCCTAAAATTGGTTTTAATTCTTTATCGTATTTATTATATATAGCTTCACCATCTTTATCTTTAACCAATTCTGATTTTCTGTGATATATAGTATCAACATTTGGTACTATATCTATAACTTTGTTATTTTCATCTAACATTATAGATAATTTAGCTAATGCTCTTCCTGCATAGTATCCTTGAACTACAGGTTTTCCATTAACTTGTCCACATACTATTTTATGAGTATGTGATGATACTACAGCATCAATATTTTTAACTTCGCAAAGTTTAGAATCTACTACTTCATCAGTTATTTTTTTTGTTTCTTGATCTTGTATTGATCCTAAATGGGTTAACGCTATAACTACATCACATTTTCCTTCTGGTGCTTTACCTGATTTTAAATAATCTGCCCATTTTTTTGCACATACTGCTATATCTCTAAATTCCACATCTTTAACATTTTCAGCTTTTGTCATATAGGCTGTTTCCTTAGTTGTTAGTCCAACAAATCCTATTTTTATTCCACCTTTTTCTACTATCATATATGATTTTGCCCATTCTACTGGGGTTCCACTTTTTTTATAATAAATGTTAGAAGCTAAGAATGTGAAATTTCCATCTTTAGCCCATTTATTCATCCATTGTAGTCCCCAGTCAAACTCATGGTTTCCAACTGCTGAAGCTGTAACTCCAACTGATTTTATCATTTCTGATACTGGTGCTCCATGTGTTAAATTTGACATTGCGCTACCTTGATAGTTATCTCCACCTGAAACAACTATAGTATTTGGATTTTCTTTTTTAGCTTTCTTTATTGCTGCAACTAATTTAGCTATCCCAACATTTTTACCTTTTTCTCTTGGGTCTTCCATAAGATTTCCATGGAAATCATTAAATGAAACTATATCAATTTGTTTTGCAACTTTAACCTCTGGTTTAGAAGAAATTTTACTTTGCAATTTTTCTGAATTAAGATTTGAATCCTCTTTAGAAACTGTAGTGTTTGATGTTAGGTCCTTAACTTGTATGTTTTGTTTGTCTTCCGCAAGTACATTAACTGGTGATATTAATGCCAATATCATAATTAATGCCACAATACAAGCTGTCCACTTTTTGTTTGTAAAATTTTTAAACAATATATTCATCCCCCTTTATAATGATTTTTAAATACCTATAATTAATATAGATATTAATAACTTTAAAATTATATGTTATCATATACCATTATATATAATTTTAGTATATTTTGTAAATAATAATTATTTTTTGACCAGCTATTCAGTAATTACTAAGTTAAATTTAATATCTAATTCTAAATATAGTTACTTGACTGAATACATAATAAAAAATAAAAAAAGTATGCTGTACCAAAAATTGGTACAGCACACAGTATATCAGTTCTTAACTTTATTACAGTAATCATTTAACTATTTTTGCTGAAAGCATTGCTTTAGCAATTAATTCTTTCTTTTTAAACATACTAATTTCAACCTTACAAAAACTTCTTCCCATATCAATTATTTCTGTATAAATATCAATAATGCTGTCTATTTGCACAGGTTTCATAAAATATATCATTATGCTATCTACTCTGATATTTACATTATTCTTATGTCTTATAGTCATAATTCCCACAGTAGAAAGAAGCATATTTAATGAACTCCAAGAAGCAGTTCCTAATTGGTCTAACATTTCAGGAATTATCTTTCCATTAAAATGCATTTTTTGGTCTTTCACTTCATAATTAAAATTTCTAAGTATTAAATCTTCTATTGTTTCTCCAACTTGAGGCTGTTTTGCTGCATACTGAAGAGCTTTTATAACCTCTTGCCGTCCTATAACTCCTACTAGTTTTTTTCCTTCAACTACAGGACAAAGTTCTATTCCTTCCCATCCCATAATATGTGCTGTATATGCTACTGTTGTTTTTTCTCTTACTGTTATAGGATCCTTACTCATTATTTTTCCAATTAAAATTTCTTCATCGTTTTTAATAGGAATATCTTTCATAGTAACAATTCCAACAACATTTTCCTCACCATCAACTACTGGATATCTTTCATGTTTTGTCTTTTCTATCAGTGTTTTTAATTTTTCTACACTATCATTTATTTTTAAATAAATAGGATCGTTTCTCATAATATCTTCTACTAGTATTATTTCTTTCTTTATTAAATTTTCCGACATAGCTCTATTTATCATACTAGCTACTGTAAAACTATCATAACTAGAACATATTATTGGTAAACATTTTTCATCTCCTAATTTTTTTATTTTATCACTACAAGCAAATCCACCTGTTATTAAAACTGCACATTCATTTTCTAACGCTATACTTTGAATATCTTCTCTATTACCAACTATAACCAAGCACCCAGGAGACATATACTTTTTAGCTTCTTTTATTCTCATGGCTCCTATAGCAAATTTATTCAATCGCTTATGAATTCCATCTTTTCCACTAACAATAGAACCTTCTACTATATTTACAACCTCAGCATAACTAAGAGATTCTATATTTTTCTTTTCTATTTTTTCAATTCTAACAGTTCCTACTCTAGGTATAGTAGAAACTATTCCTAAAGCTTCTGCATCTTTTATGGATCTATAAGCAGTTCCATCACTTACTCCTTGTTCACTTGCAATACTTCTAACAGATATTTTTGTTCCAACTTTAAGTGAAGATATATACTTTATTATGTCTTCATGTTTTGACATTCCCTAAAACCTACTTCCCTTCTTTTCTCAGTTCCTCTGCTATTTTTTCAATTCTTCTAAGTCTATGATTAACACCAGATTTACCTACTTGTGGATTTAACATTTGTCCAAGTTCTTTTAGAGATTCATTTGGATAGTTTAATCTAAGCTCTGCAATTTCTCTTAAATTTTTAGGAAGCCTTGGAAAACCTATCTCTTTTTCTATAAGTTTTATACTTTCTATTTGTCTTACTGCAGCATTAACTGTTTTGCTTAAATTTGCGGTCTCACAATTCACTAATCTATTTATATTATTTCTCATTTCTTTCATTATTCTAACGTTTTCAAGCTCTAAAAGCGATTCATGAGCTCCTATTATATTAAGTAAGTCAACTATTTGTTCTCCTTCTTTTATATATATTACGTAACTACTCTTTCTCTGAATAACCTTTGAATTTAATCCATAACTATTAATAACCTGACTCAATTCTTTTGCGTAATTTTCATCATGAGTAACGAATTCTAAGTGATATGTCTTTTCAGGATTACTTATACTACCTCCACCTAAAAAAACACCTCTTATAAAAACTCTTTTACATTCATCTATGTCAATTATACTTTTAGGTATGCTGTATTCCAATAGAATCATACCATTTTCTTCCTTTAGCACTCCAACTTCTTTTAATAATTCTTTTACTTTCATTTCATGAGTTATCATAACTAAATAAATATTATTTTTTTTCAAAGAATTACTTCTTTTTACAAACAACTTCGCATGCATGCCAAAATGTTCCTTTAATAACTTAAAAACAAGCCTAGCAATTGCAGGATTTTCTGTAGTAACTCTAAAATTTATTTTTTTATCTCCTCCAAATCCTAAAGTACCACTAACTTTCATAATTCCTGATAACAAAGCTGTAGCTTCTTTTTTAGTTAATTTTGTATATCTGCAAATCTCATTCTTTACTTTTGAAGAAAATGACATATTTTCCTACTCCTTACTTGCTTTATTTTCTTTAAGTCTTTGTGACAAATAGAAATATTCTATTATTTTCTTTTTATCGTACAACAATTTCTTTTCCATTATCGTTTTCATTAATAACTGAGCTAACTTATCTTGATCATGTCTAACCCAATTATTTTTAACTGTAATAAAATCTCCTTCTATTACTTTTACATTTAATTTATCTATTTTATCCCTATCTATTTTAACTTGTTCTGCATTTTTTTCTAAATACTTTTCCTTTATTTTATTGCTTATTTTTTCAGTATTAACTGCTATATAATCAATTATTCCATTACCAGCATGCTTAAATATAGCTTGTATATGCTCTGAAACCGTATAATTATCTGTTTCTCCTTCTTGAGTCATGATATTTGAAACATATATTTTTAAAGCATTAGTCTCTTTCAATGCTTTACTTATATCTTTAACTAAAAGATTTGGTATAACACTAGTATAAAGACTTCCTGGTCCTAATATTACAGCATCCGCTTCTTTAATAGCTTCAACAGCTTCATTTAAGGCTTGTGCATTTTCAGGTTCAATAAAAAGTTTCTCTATTTTACTATTTTGATTAATAGCTTTTTCTGGAATATTAGACTCTCCTTCAATTATATTACCATTTTTTAATTTAGCTTTAAGTACCATATCATCTAAGGTAACAGGTAAAACTCTTCCTGTTACAGCAAGAACAGAACTCATTTTTTGAACAGCTTCTTCAAAGTTATTTGATACTCCATCCATAGCTGCTAAAAATAAGTTTCCAAAGCTTTGATTTTTCAAATTGCCTTCTTTAAACCTATATTGAAGAAGTTCTTCCATTAAAGGTTCTGTATCTGCTAAAGCTAAAATACAGTTTCTAATATCTCCTGGTGGAAGCATACCAAGTTCCTCTCTTAAAGCACCCGAACCTCCACCATCATCACCAACTGTTACAATAGCAGTTATATTTGAAGTATAATATTTTACTCCCCTTAGCATAGTAGAAAGCCCTGTTCCTCCACCTATTGCTACTATTTTAGGCCCTTTAACTAATAACCGTTTTTCATATATTAAATTTTTCAACTTGTGTGAATCCAAAGAAATATTTAAATAACCTCTATTAATTAACATCATAATAGATCGTATTCCTTGAGTAACTGATATATATAAAATTATTATTCCTGATACAATTAAAAATATATAAAAATACATATATTCTTTTGTAAAAATTCTTTTATTAAAAAATTCTACTGCAGCAAAAACTATAAATAAAATCCCCATAGCCCCTAGAGTAATCCACCTTTTTACTCTTACACCAGGCTTCAACCATTGGAGTATTTTCATAATTTAAATCCACCTTTTTTTTTATCTTCATTTATATCTCTATGTTCTTTATTTACTTTATAACCTTTTGAACTTAACTTATCATAAATTGTATTAGCAATTGTAACAGAACGGTGTCTTCCTCCTGTACAACCTATAGAAACTATAAGCTGTCTCTTACCTTCTTTTATATAATTAGGAATTAAAAATTCAAGCATATCATATAATTTACTAATAAATTCATTGCTTTCTTTAAAATTTAAAACATAGTCCTTTATTTGTTTATCATTACCTGAAAATCCCTTAAGCTCAGGTATATAAAAAGGGTTAGGTAAGAATCTCACATCAAAAACCAAATCCGAATCTACAGGTATTCCATATTTAAATCCAAAAGATAATACTGTTATCATTAGCTGATTATCTAATTGCTC
This sequence comes from Clostridium aestuarii, assembly GCF_026735135.1. Classification (GTDB taxonomy): domain Bacteria; phylum Bacillota; class Clostridia; order Clostridiales; family Clostridiaceae; genus Clostridium_H; species Clostridium_H aestuarii. The sequence goes on from NZ_JAPQER010000001.1 coordinate 679,124, forward strand.
TTCATCAGCATATATTCTTGTTATTCTTTCCCTCAACTGTCTTGTAGTCATCTTTGAAGTATCAATTATATTTGTTGCTTTATATTTAACCTCATCTAATCTTTTTCGTTCAAGTTCTATTCCTTGCAAAATTCTTCCTTCTGGTGCTAATGGGTGTTTTCTTCTAGATTCTTTATATCTTTTTACAAGTGTTTTATCACTAGCATCTAAAAATAAAATTTCATACTTATAACCTTGATTTTTTAGATATTTTAAATTTTCAAAAAGGTCATCAAAGAACTCTCCCCCTCTGATATCTATAACTAAGGCTATTTTATCTATCTTACCCTCTGTTTGATAACATGCATCTGCAAACTTAGCCATCAATGTTGGTGGTAAATTATCCACACAAAAATATCCTAAATCCTCTAAGCTTTTAATAGCTTGACTTTTTCCTGCTCCTGATAATCCTGTAACAATGACAAATTTCATATGAAGCCCTCCCTTCATTAATACAGTATTATTTTTTTATTATAACACGATTTTAAATCAAAATCTTTATTTAGTTATATGTAATTATATATCCCTAATTTCTAATTATAATATTACAAATATTTTAAATTTTCAATTGCTGATGCTACCAATTAGATATATAATAATATCATCTATCTGTTAATAAAAGTATATTTGTATAATATATACTTTATATTCAAATATTAAAGAAAGTAGGTTTAATTATGAAAACTCAATCTCTAGATATTGAAAATTTAGATTTGGCTCTAGACAAAGCTATGAATGTTGTTAAGAATTATATGAACAATATAACTACTGAACCTGTAATTCCTGATATTAAACGTGAAGATTTAAAAACTTTAATCCATTCAGAAATACCATTTGAAGGTATTGGTATTGAAAAATCTATAGAGGAAGTTGAAGAGACTATTGTTCCTTATTGCAGTAAAATAGGAAACCCAAAATTTTTATCATGGATTATAACAAGTCCATCTCCTGCTGGAACAATTGGAGAAATTATAAATTTAGGATTAAATCAAGTACCATTTTGTTATAAAAGTGGACCTGCTGCAACAGTTATGGAGGAAATTGTTATATCATGGTTTTCTAAAATATTTGGCTACTCAAATGAAAGTGGAGGAATCTTAGTAAGTGGTGGAACAATGGGAACTTTAACAGCACTTTCTGTTGCAAGAGAAGCACATATACCAGGAGTTATGAAGAAAGGTCTGCAAAATATAGAAAAACCACTTACAGTTTACGTTTCAGAAATAGCACATAAATCTGTTGAAACAGCAGTAAGTCTTTTGGGAATTGGAAGCGATTTTATACGAAAAATACCTGTAGATTCTAATTTTAAAATGGATACTAATAAATTAAAACAAGCAGTAAAAAAAGATAAAGAATCAGGTTATGACCCATTTTGTGTTGTTGCACAGGCTGGAACATCGAATGAAGGATCTGTAGACAATATTGATGCTATTGCAGATTTCTGTAATAAAAATAACATATGGTTACACATAGACGCTGCTTTTGCAGGTGGTGCAATTCTAACACAAAGAGGAAAAGAATTAATGAAAGGTATAGAAAAAGCCGATTCTATTTCAACTGATCCTCACAAATGGTTTTTCATACCTGTTGAAGCTGGCTGCGTTTTAATAAAGAAACGTGAACACCTTTATAATACATATAAAACTGCAGATAAAAACTTTAATAAAGAAGAACCAATTGAATATATGAATTATGGAATTCAATTCACACGTATGTCTAGAGCACTTAAAATTTGGTTTGCATTTAGAACTTATGGACTTGATAAAATTGCAAATATTGTAAATCAGAATATAGATTTAGCACAGGAATTGACACAAAAGATAAACGGAAGCAAAAACTGGGAACTTTTAGCTCCTACACAAACATCTGCAGTATGTTTTAGATATATACCTAATTTAAATTTAACTAATGAAGAATTAAATAAACTTCAGCATAAAATATTAAATGAATTAGAGAAAAGTGGCAAAGCATTTATTGCCCCTGCTGTAATAAACGGTAATGTTGCAATGAGAACTTGTTTTGCTAATCATAGAACAAGTTATGAAGATTTAAATTTTATATTTAAAACTCTTTCTGAATTTGGAGAAAAATTTTCTAAATAGTATTTTAAGCCTGTATTCTTTTAAAAAGAATACAGGCTTAATTTCTTTTAAACTTTTATCTAAACCTCATCTATTTCTTCACCAACAATTCGTACTTCTGGATTTAAGTTAACCCCATACTGTTCTTTAACTTTTTTTTGCACAATTGCAATAAGTTCCATTATATCTTTTGCTGTTGCATTATTTTTATTGATTATAAATCCAGAATGTTTAACTGATACTTCTGCTCCCCCAACACTTGTACCTTTTAAGCCACAATCCTGTATAAGCTTTCCTGCAAAATACCCTTCTGGTCTTTTAAAAGTACTCCCTGCTGATGGATACTCTAATGGTTGTTTTTCTTTTCTTCTTCTCGTCAAATCATTGATTCTATTTTTTATAGTCTCGTAATCTCCCTTTTCTAGTTTAAAAGTAGCCTCAAGTACTATATAACCAAACTTTAACACAGCACTCATTCTATAGTTTAGCTCTAACTCATCTTTAGAAATTTTTCTTATTTGTCCATTATTGTCTATTATAAGTACACTTTCTATTACCTGAGATATTTCTCCATTATATGCTCCTGCATTCATAGCAACAGCGCCACCTACACTACCTGGTATACCATTAGCAAATTCTAATCCTTTTAAACTGTGTTTCAAAGCTAGTTTAGCTGCACTTGAAAGAAGTGCTCCCGCCTGTGTACTTAGTATTTCTCCATCCACACTTAACTTATCTAATCTAGATAAGTTAATAACAACTCCTCTTATTCCTCCGTCTCTTACAACTAAATTAGTCCCATTGCCAATCACATAATATGTAATACTATTTTTTTTGCAAAAATTTATTATTTCCTTTACTTGTTCATAGTTTGTAGGTGTAACCAATATATCTGCTGGTCCTCCTACCTTAAATGAAGTATACTTCTTCATTAAAGCATTTACCTTTATATCATTTTCATCTAGAATATCCTTGAATTTATTTACAACGCTTATATCTTGAACCATGTGCTTCTCCTTAACTATTATTTATAAATATGTAAATAGTATAATTCATATACAAGCCTTTAATCAAGTTTTATATCTTTTATTTTTCCTTTATTTTGTAAATATTTTATTAGTTTTCTTTCATCAGTATTTATTACTAATTCTTTTGGCATTTTAATTTGTTTAAGCATATTTTCTACTTCATCAAATTTACCTATTGTAAAACATATATGAGAGTCACTTCCTAATATAATTTGTGCACCATATTTCTTACAATATTTTGCAATATCAGTACATACAGGTATGCTTCCTTTACGTGAAACTTTAAATGAACTATTATTTATTTCTATTAAAATATTTTTTTCTTTTGCTTTTTTTACAACTTCTTCTTCATATATCGGGAATTCAGGATTTCCACTATGTCCAATAATATCAACATAAGGATTATCCATTGCCTTTAATAAAGCTTCTGTATTCTCCTTTCTAGTTCCAGGTTTTATACAAGGTTGATGTAAACTAGCTATAACTATATCTAGATTTTTTATAAATTCTTCTTCAAGATCCAGATTACCTTCATTGTCTATTATATTAGCTTCACATCCATGAAGCATTGTAACTCCATATATATACCTAGGCAATACTTTAAAATTTCCAAAATACCATTTATGTGGTGCATGAGGCATTAATGGTCCATGTTCTGTAGTTCCTAAAACCTTTAATCCTATTTCTGAAGCATATTTAGCATTTTCTAACAAAGTTGTGTACGCGTGACCACTTGCTATTGTATGTGTATGAACATCAAGAACATATTTCATATACTCAATCCTCTCTATTTGTTTTTATGAAAATAATCAATTATACTTTGTGCTGCCTTCTTATTTATTGATGGTGTACTCAATAATTTTTCATAACAAGCCTTTCTTATATTATCAACACTTCCAAATTTTTTAAGCAACTCTTTTCTTCGTGATATTCCTATATTGGGAATATCTTCCAATATAGAATGAAGTATTCTTTTATCTCTTAAACTCCTATGATAGGTAATTGCAAATCGATGTACTTCATCCTGTACTCGAGTAATTAAATTCATGACTTTAGAGTTTTGTTTGATTTTTAGCTCTTTATTATTATATATTAGCCCTCTAGTTTTGTGTTTGTCATCTTTAACCATTCCACATACAGGTATATTAATATCAAAGTGTTTTAAAACTTCTAATGCCACATTAACCTGCCCTCTGCCACCATCCATAAGTATTAAATCAGGGAAAACACTAAATTTTGTTCCACTTAATGCTAATCCTCGTTCCTTTATTTCCTTTGTTTCATTAATACCATGCTGAAACCTTCTAGTCAATATTTCTCTCATACTATCATAATCATTTGCCCCTATAACAGTCTTTATTTTAAAACGTCTATAATCACTATTTTTAGGTTTTCCATTTTCGAAAACGACCATAGTTCCTACAGAATCTACTCCTTGTATATTAGATATATCATACGCTTCTATTCTATGTGGAATATCCTCTAACTCTACTATCTCGCAAAGTTCTTTTAATGAACTATTATTAAATTCTTTTTCTTTTTTTAGTTTTAATTTAAACTGTTCCAATGTCATTTTAGCATTTTCTTCTACCATACTTAAAAGTTTCTTCTTTTCTCCTTTTTCAGGAACTTTAATTTTCACTTTAGTTCCTCGTTTAGAAGAAAGCCATTCTTCTAAAAGCTTTATATCTTGTACTTCTGGTACATATACTTTTTTAGGTATAAATGCTGTGCCTCCATAAAATTCTTTTATAAAATTTGAAATAATATCTCCTGTATTTTCTAATATATTATTTTCCAAAATAAAATATTCTCTTCCTATTATTTTGCCATTTCTAACAAAAAATATTTGAACACACCAATCTTCCGTATCACTACTTATATTTATAAAATCTTCATTTTCAAAATTACTAGATATAATCTTTTGTCTTTCTCGTATCTTATTTATTGCATTAATTTTGTCCCTTAAAACTGCCGCTTTCTCAAACTCTAAACATTCAGCTGCTTCTTCCATTTTTTCTTTTAATTTATTTAATACATCGTTTTCCCTACCTGTTAATAAATCTATTAATTCTTTAATAAATTTATTATACTCCTCTTTACTTATATATCCCGAACAAGGAGCACTACATAATTTTATATGATAATTTAAACAGGGTTTTATCTTTTCACCTTTTTCTTTTATAATTTTTCTACATGTTCTTATTGGAAAATTCTTTTTTATAAGTTCTATAGTTTCATATACTGCAGATGAATCTGGATATGGTCCAAAATATTTTGCTCCATCCCTTGCTCTTATCCTTGTTACAAAAACTCTAGGAAAATCTTCATTAATAGTGATTTTTATAAATGGATAATGTTTATCATCTTTAAGCAAGATATTATATCTAGGTCTATATTTTTTTATTAAATTGCACTCTAAAATAAGTGCTTCCATTTCTGATCCTGTAACTATATATTCAAATTCAGCAATATTTTTTACCATTGCCTTTACTTTTTCACTATGATTTTTAGATTTTTGAAAATACTGCTTAACTCTATTTTTAAGTATTTTAGCCTTTCCAACATATATCACTTCTCCAAGAGAGTTTTTCATCAAATAAACTCCTGGCTTTTCCGGGAGCATTTTAAGTTGATATTTAAAATCAAACATTTTACTCACCACCCTTATAATATAGCTGGCAACCTATAAACTGCATATGCAAGCCCCATGATTATAAGAAAGTCTTCAAAGGTATTTCCTTTTTTAGAACTCACCCTATATGTAAAAGGAAACTTGTACTTTTTCTTTTTGAATGGATAAAATAACGGAATACCCATTTTAGTCATCATATCGCAAGTCAAATGCATACCATATCCGACCATAAAATAATATGCTATAAAAGACACATCATAAATTTCGCCCAAATATCCTGATATAAATGTAAATACTATTAATCCTACTAAACTATGAGTTAACCCATTTCTATGAGATGATATGGCTACAAATATAAATACAATTCCCAAAGCATTTAACGCAGCCTCTCTTGTATATAAATAATTAACCCACAAAACTATTAACGCAAAACCTAAATACATTATAGTCTTTGTTTTTTTATTCTTAAAAGGTAATATATATTTATTAATAATGCTCTTCGGATGATCTATATCTGGCATCAAAGATGCTATTATAACTATTAGTATCCCGATATAGGTAAATCCCCCTGGTATTTTGTCACATACTGACATAAAAGTTATAGCTCCTATTCCTGCATGAGTTTTCCCCTTCATATTGTCTCCTTTATCATTAAAATAATATAAAAAAAGTCAAGATTTGATAAAACTCCTGACTTTATTATACCACTATAACCATAAAAGAAATATATGTTCATAGTTGTTATTATCGTTTTTTGTCTGTATTATTTATTATATAAAGCTTCTTGTATTACTTGCTTTGCTATTTTAGCAGCTTTCACTCCTCCTACTCCTCCATTTTCTACAATTACCGCTACTACAACTGTTGGTTTACTATATGGTGCAAAACCAACAAACCATGAATGAGATGCGCCTTCTCCATTTTCAGCTGTACCAGTTTTTCCACATATATTTATTCCATTTATTCTGGCGTTTTTTCCTGTACCCTCGTCTACAGTTTTTTTCATAAATTTTTTTATTATTCTAGCATTTTGTTTAGAAGTAATTTTTCCCAAACTTTCTGTTTTAATTTTTTTTACAGTATTTTCTTTACTGTTTAATATATCTTTAACTAAAAATGGCTTCATCATAATTCCATCATTTGCTATGGCTCCAGTTACCAATGCCATATGCATTGGCGATACTATAACTTCTCCCTGTCCTATAGCACTTTGAGCAATATTCCCCTGTTCATTTCTTCTTAGACTAGGAAAACTACCCTTATTAACATTAAAGTCATTAATAGGTATATTTTTATTAAAATAAAATTTTTCTGCTGTATTTCTGAGATTATAATTGCCTAACTCAATACCCAACTTTCCAAAAACTACATTGCTGGATTCTACAAAAGCCTCACTTAAACCTATTTCTCCTAATTTTTCACCATTATAATTTTCCAAAGATTCTTTAGAATTAAAGACTAATATCCCCTCATCTTTAAAGATTTTTTTATTTATTCCTTCTATATTTTCCAATGCACTAACAGAGGTTATTATCTTAAATATAGACCCTGGAGGATACAAACCTAAAGTAGCTCTATTATATAATGGGTTATCTTTATTAGAATTTATTTTTTTCCAGTTTTTATCTAAATTATTAGGGTTATATGAAGGCTTAGATACCATTGCAAGAACTTCTCCATTTTTAGGATTCAAAACTACTACTGCTCCTTTATTATTTCCTAAAAGGTCATAGGCTCTTTTCTGTATATTATAATCTAAAGTAGTTCTTAAATTGTACCCAATTCTATTTGACTTTTCAGTAATTGTTTCAAAAAATTTTGATAAATCCATAGTATCTGCACCAATTAAAGTGGAATCATATTTTCTTTCTAAGCCCGTTATTCCATATCTAGGACTTATATATCCTATTACATTTGCAAATATTTCTCCATACAAATAAGTTCTTTCTTGATTAAAAGAATTACTTTTTTCACTCTTAGTCAGCGGATTCATATTTCTATCATAAATAGTTCCTCTTAATATAGCATTTCGTTTTGCTAATAATCTTTTATTATACGGACTTGAAATAATATCTTCCGCTTTAAAAATTTCAAAGTATGTAATATATAAAATAACACCTAAAAAACACACTAAAAACACACCAAGTACATTTTTTATATTCTTGGAAATATCATTCAATTTTTGCTGCCTCCTCAGAAATTTTTTGCAATACACCTAAAGCAAAAAAAGTAGTAATCATGGAACTTCCTCCATAACTTATTAAAGGCATTGTTATACCTGTAAGAGGAATTAAATTTATCACGCCTCCAATAATAACTAGCACTTGAGTAGCTATCATTGAACTATATCCTACTGCAAGCAATGCTGAAAATTTATCTTCAGAATAAACTGCTGCCCTCATACACCTATAGAATAATAAAAAGTATAATATGATTACAGCAAATCCCATTAATCCACCCATTTCCTCACATAAAACTGCAAAAATGAAATCTGTTAGGTTAACTGGTATAAATTCAGGATGACCACGTCCAAGTCCAGTACCAAATAACCCACCTGATGCTATTGATATTATAGATTGAACAATTTGATACCCCTCGCTATTAGCATAATTCCAAACATCTTTCCATATTAAAAATCTAACTTTCACATGATGAAATAATTTATAACTAATTACAGACCCTATACTAAATAAGCCAAAGCATACAGTCACATATTTAATCTTTGAAGTTGCTATATAAAGCATAGTTACAGAAATGCCAAAAAAAATCAAAGCTGAACCTAAATCTCTTTGTAATACCATAAATCCAAGTGATATCATTACAATTGTCGCTGGCTCTACTAAATCCTTATAATTTTTGTATTTTTTTAAAGTCGAAGCTAGATATGCTACCAAGAAAAGTTTTCCAAATTCTGAAGGTTGAAAACCATAATTTCCAATCATTATCCAGTTTTTTGCTCCATATTTTTCCTTGCCAAAAAAAGTTCCCATAGCCATAAAAACTAACGTTATAACTAAATAAAAGTATTTACACTCTGCAAATCTTTTTAATCCTGGAAGTAATACAACAATAAATATAAATCCTATTATTCCAATTACAAACCATATAACTTGTTTTATAGCATATATTCTATTTATTCTATACAAAATAACTATTCCAATTACTGTTAATACCCCCGCAAAAATTAAAATATACTTGTCACCATCAGGAAAAAATCTTCGAATTATAAAATGTGCATAAGCAATAAGCCCACAAATCACAATTCCAACTAATAGTGCATTTTTATCAAAAGGCTCACTCGGCCAATGTAAAACACTTAAATTTAAAAAACAAATTAAACAAAAAGCGTAAATATAATATAAAAATTTTCTTTCAGCAGTTTTACTATTCATAAATTTTATCCACCTTAAATTTTCAACTAACTTTAATTTACCCTATCAATTTAAACGTATATTTTCCTATTGAAATTTCATCCTCAGACATTAGATAACTTTCCTTTGATATTTTAGTATTATTAATCATTATTCCATTTATACTTCTCAAATCCTTTATAAAACATTTATTGTTTTTTATAAAAATCACAGCATGATGCTGTGAAATATATTCATTCTTAAGTACAAGTATATTATCTTTTTTTCTTCCTATAGTAAGCTTATCATGTATTGGAATAACTGAGCCAACTCTTAACTGTGAATTGACATCACCTACTCTTATTACTTCTAGTCCCCAAATTCTTGTATTATTCTTTTTCCTATTTACTTTCTTTATATCCTTATACATTATCTTTAGAGCCCAAAATATTATTATATATATAGTTCCAATAATCAAAACTTTAAAAATCATTCTTAATAAAGGCATGTTTATCCACCTCTTATCATATAAATTCTATGAACTAAAGACTAGCATTAAAACTGTAATGCTAGTCTTCTTCCTATGTCCGTTTTATATATTATAACATGTTTTTTAAATAATATCCTGTATAAGAACTGCTATTTTTAGCTACTTGTTCTGGGGTTCCCATACACACTACAGTTCCACCTTTATCTCCACCTTCTGGACCTAAATCAACAATATAATCCGAGCATTTTATAATATCTAAATTGTGTTCAATTACAACTACAGTATTTCCGCCCTCAACTAAACGCTGCAATATATTTATAAGCCTATTTACATCATCTATATGAAGTCCTGTAGTAGGCTCATCTAAAATATATAAAGTTTTCCCTGTACTTCTTTTTGATAATTCAGTAGCTAATTTAATTCTCTGAGCTTCTCCACCAGAAAGCTGAGTAGATGGCTGACCAAGTCTGACATACCCAAGTCCTACATCCATAAGAGTTTGGAGTTTATTTTTTGCTCTTGGAATATTTGAGAAAAATTCTAATGCTTCTTCAACTGTTAAATTTAAAATTTCATCTATATTTTTTCCTTTATATTTCACCTCTAAAGTTTCTCTATTATATCTTTTCCCTTTACAAACTTCACAAGGAACATAAACATCAGATAAAAATTGCATTTCTATTTTTATTATACCGTCACCACGACAAGCTTCACATCGCCCACCTTTAACATTAAAACTAAATCTTCCAGGCTTATACCCTCTCATCCTCGCTTCAGGAGTATTAGAAAACAACTCTCTTATTACATCAAATAATCCTGTGTATGTTGCAGGATTAGATCTTGGAGTTCTTCCGATAGGACTTTGATTTATATTTATAATTTTATCTATATTTTCTATTCCAGTTATCTCCTTATGAATGCCTGGATTCATTTTTGACTTATTTATTTTTTTATTTAATCCTTTATAAAGTATTTCATTAACTAAAGTGCTTTTTCCTGAACCTGAAACTCCCGTAACTGATGTAAGTAATCCTAATGGAAACCTAACCGTTATATTTTTTAGATTGTTCTCCCTAGCACCAACAATTTTTATTTCTTTTTCATTAGCCTTACGTCTAACTGTAGGGACTTCTATTGTTTTTTCACCTATCAAGTACTGACCTGTTATAGAATCCTTACAATTTTTTATGTCATCTAAACTTCCAGCTGCAATAATTTTCCCACCATGTTCTCCTGCACCTGGACCTATATCCACAACAAAATCTGCTTCTTTTATGGTATCTTCATCGTGCTCTACTACAACTAGAGTATTTCCTAAATTCCTTAGATGTTTTAATGTACCTATAAGTCTATCATTATCTCTCTGATGAAGACCTATACTAGGTTCATCAAGTATGTATAAAACTCCAACTAATCCCGATCCAATTTGACTTGCAAGTCTTATTCTTTGAGATTCTCCTCCTGATAATGTTCCTGATTTTCTATTTAAACTTAAATAATTAAGTCCAACATCAATTAAAAACTTAAGCCTGCTTTTTATCTCCTTTAATATTTGATTTGCAATTATTGCATTTTTCTCTGACAATTTTATACTTTCTGTAAACTCCAATTCATCCTTAATAGACATATTGCAAAATTCAAATATATTTTTACCACTTACAGTTACAGCTAATGCTTCTTTCTTTAATCTAGCTCCTTTACATTTTGGACAAGGAGTATCACTCATATATTGTTCAATTTGTTTCTTTATATAGTCAGAGTTAGTTTCTATATATCTTCTTCTCAAATTGTTTATTAAGCCTTCATATCTATGATTATATAATCCTTGTCTATCTTCTTTTACATATTCTACAATGATTTTTTCTCCATTCAACCCATATAATATATAATCTAATATTTCTCTTGATAAATCTTTAATTGGAGTATTTAAATTAAAATCATATTTTTTTGATAATGCCTTTAAAATACTTAATGTCCATGAGTCTTCTTTCAGTGCACCTTCTCCTAAAGAAATTATTGCACCTTCAATAATACTCTTACTTTTATTAGGTATAACTAAATCTTCATCAATTTCTATTAAAGTACCTATTCCATCGCATTTATCACATCTACCAAAAGGTGAATTAAATGAAAATAATCTTGGTGCTAATTCATCTATACTTATTCCACAATCAGGGCAAGCAAATTTTTCACTAAATAAAATATCCTCTCCACCAATAATATTCACTATTACCTGTCCTTCAGATAATTTCAAAGCAGTTTCTAATGAATCAGTAAGTCTACTCGCTATTCCTTCTTTTATTATTAATCTATCTATTACAGCCTCAATAGTATGTTTTTTATTCTTGTCTAAATTAATTTCTTCCTCTTGTAAATCATATATTTCTCCATCTATTCTAACTCTTACATAACCATTTTTCTTTATATTATCAAATATTTTAACATGTTGTCCTTTTCTTCCTTTAACTATTGGAGAAAGAATTTGAATTTTACTTCTTTCTTGTAGTTCTAATATCTTATCTACCATCATATCTACAGTTTGCTGAGTAATTTCTCTACCACATTTAGGACAGTGTGGAGTTCCTACTCTAGCATATAAAAGCCTTAAATAATCATATATTTCTGTAACAGTTCCTACGGTAGAACGTGGATTTTTACTTGTTGTTTTTTGATCTATAGAAATTGCTGGCGATAATCCTTCTATATATTCAACATCTGGTTTATCCATTTGACCCAAAAATTGTCTTGCATAAGCAGATAATGATTCAACATATCTTCTCTGACCTTCAGCATAAAGAGTATCAAATGCTAACGATGACTTTCCTGAACCAGAAAGTCCAGTAAACACAACTAATTTATCTCTAGGTATTTCTAAATCAACATTTTTTAAGTTATGCACTTTAGCACCTTTTATAAAAATTTTATCCTTCATTTTTATTTCAGCCCTTCCCAAATCATATCTTTAGCTACTAACTTTCCACTTTTAATTGTCAACTGAATTAAATTTTCTCACGCAAATTTAATATTTTATCTCTAAGTTCCGCAGCTCTCTCAAATTGTAAATCCTTAGCTGCTTGTTTCATTTCTTTTTCAAATTTATTAATTAATTTGTGAATTTCATCTTTACCAAGTTTTTTAGATGATTTATTAATCACATATTCTTCTGCATCTTCAGCAACCTTATTTTGTATTACTTCTCTTATGTCTTTAACAACAGTCTTAGGAGTTATTCCATGCTTTTGGTTATATTCTATTTGTATTTTTCTTCTTCTATTAGTCTCTTTTATAGCTTTATCCATAGCTTCAGTTATAGTATCAGCATACATAACTACCTTACTTTCAGAATTCCTTGAAGCTCTTCCTATAGTTTGTATAAGGGCAGTTTGAGATCTCAAAAAACCTTGTTTATCAGCATCTAATATTGCAACCAAAGCTACTTCTGGAATATCTAACCCTTCTCTTAAAAGATTAATTCCAACTAAAACATCAAATTTGCCTTTTCTTAAATCTCGTATTAATTCCATTCGCTTCATCGTATCAATACTTGAGTGAAGATATTCTATCTTTATATCCATATCTTTTAAGTAATCTGTTAAATCTTCAGCCATCTTCTTAGTTAAAGTAGTTACAAGTGTTCTATATCCTTTACTTATTGTTTCTTGTATACTAGCATACAAATCATCTATTTGACCCTTTATAGGTTTAACTATTATTTCTGGATCTAGTAATCCTGTAGGTCTTATAATCTGTTCTGCTGTGTTTGTGGAATGTTTTTTTTCATACTCACTAGGAGTTGCACTTACAAATAACGTTTGATTTAATTTTTTTTCAAATTCTTCAAATTTAAGCGGTCTATTATCATAAGCACATGGAATCCTAAAACCATATTCCACTAAGTTGTTTTTTCTTGATTTATCTCCACCATACATTGCCTTAACCTGTGGAAGCGTTACATGACTTTCATCAATAAAAAATAAAAAATCTTCTGGGAAATAATCGAGTAAAGTTTGTGGTGGTGTACCTGGTAATCTACCATCTAGAACTCTGGAATAATTCTCAATTCCACTGCAATATCCTACTTCTCTCATCATTTCAATATCAAAATTAGTTCTTTGTTTTAATCTTTGTGCTTCAAGAATCTTATCTTGTTCAATAAACTCTTTAACTTTTTGCTCTAATTCATCTTCTATTTGCTTTATAGCACTTTCAAGCTTTTCTTTAGATGTTGCAAAGTGAGATGCTGGGAATATTGATACATGCTTTCTAGTAGATAATATTTTCCCTGTCAAAACCTCAAATTCTCTTATTTTATCTATTTCGTCTCCAAAAAATTCTATTTTTATACCTATATTAGTAGATGCTGTTGGAAATACATCTAAAATATCTCCTCTAACTCTAAAAGTACCTCTTACAAAATTCATCTCATTTCTTTCATATTGAATATCCACTAATTGTCTAATAACTTCATCTCTATCTTTAATCATGCCCTCTCTTAATGATACAGTAAGCTTTTTGTATTCCTCTGGATTACCTAATCCATATATACATGAAACTGAAGATACTACTATAACATCCCTTCTTTCAAATAAAGCTGAAGTAGCTGAATGTCTTAATTTATCTATCTCATCATTTATGGATGCATCTTTTTCAATAAAAGTATCTGTTTGGGGTAGATATGCTTCTGGATGATAATAATCATAGTAAGACACAAAATATTCAACACAATTTTCTGGAAAAAACTCTTTAAACTCTGAGCATAATTGAGCAGCTAAAGTCTTATTATGAGCTAAAACCAATGTTGGCCTTTGCACCTTTTCTATTATATTAGCCATAGTAAAAGTTTTTCCTGAACCGGTCACGCCTAATAAAGTTTGAAATTTTTCTTTTCTTTTTATACCGTTTACTATACTGTTTATAGCTTGTGGTTGATCGCCTGTCGGCTTAAATTTAGAATGTATTTTGAATTTCCCCATTTTACCATCTCCTGTGAACGTTTGTTCGGTTATATTAATTTTATACTTTTATAGTTTTAATGTCAATAAGAGTAATTAGTTCTCTAGTTACCCTAATTTAAAAGAGAGTAACAATTTAATTACTCTCTTTTTGATAAAACTATACTATTTTATATTCTTGTACTTTATTTAATAAAATATATCCAATAATAAATAAAAAAACTAAACTCAAAATTCCATATTTTGATTCTTTGGTTATATGTGATATAACTCCTATCATCAATGGACCTATGATAGCAGAAAATTTTCCAATTATATTGTAAATTCCAAAATAACCTGCTGATTTTTCTTTTGGAATCATTTTGCAATACATTGAACGACTCAATGCCTGCATTCCACCTTGACAGGTTGCTACCAACATAGCTAAAACCCAATAATCAAAAACTGATTTTATAAAAAAACCATATATACTAATAAACATATACATACCAATACCAATCATCAACATTTTTTTTGCACAAAATTTATCTGCTAATTTCCCAAATAACAATGCAAATGGAAAAGCAACAAACTGTGTAACTAATAAAATTAATAAAAGATGATTACTATCAACGCCTACATCCTTTCCATATACAGCTGCCATTTTAAAAATAGTACTAACTCCATCAATATAAAAAAAATATGCTATCAAAAAAATATATATATTCTTATTTTTTTTGATTTCACTTAAAATTTTAACCATTCTTCCAAAACTATCATTAATAACATGAGAAGATTTTTCAATAAAATGTATTTGTTCTACATTTTTAAATAGTGGAATGGAAAATAAAAACCACCATAGCCCTGTAATTATAAATGAAATTTTTATAGTTGTAATTTTTGAAGAAACTCCGATTAAAGAAGGTTTTAATATAATTGCAATACTAATAATAAATGGTATAGTACTTCCTATATATCCCCAAGCAAATCCATTTGACGAAACCCAATCCATTCTATCTTTATTTGTAACATCAACTAAAAAAGCATCATAAAAAATATTAGCACTAGAAAAACATATTGTTGCTATACTATATATAAATAAACATTGAATAATATTCCCTTCTTGTATAGTCGCTAATGCACAAGTACTTACAGCTCCAATCCCTACAAAAGCAATCATAAATCTCTTTTTATTATCTTTGTAATCCGCAAGAGTACCTAAGAAAGGAGCACCTATCGAAACTATCAAAGCTATAAAAGTATTTACATATCCCCAGTAAGCTGTAGAATAAGAATCTTGAATTTCTTTTGCAACTACATCCTTAAAAAAAATAGGTAAAACAGCTGTCATAATAGCTACTGCATATGCAGAATTAGCCCAATCGTAAATTATCCAACTTTTTTCTTTCTTAGTCATTATTGTTCTCCTTATTTTAAATTATTATTTTTTCTTTCTTCTTATAGTTTCTTTTAGCCCAATTTCTTCTTTTTTTATAATTCTCTTTACATTCGGTACATGTTTATAAATAGATAGTACAGCTATAACTATACATACAATAACAGCTTGCATAGGATAATTAGCTATATATATTGCTACTGGTAAAATACTAACTATAACAATAGTTCCTATAGCAATGTAATCTGTTATAATAGTAATAATAATAATAGAAATAATTAATATCACTGCAATTCTATAGTCAATTGCAAGTACCATTCCAATAATCGAAGCAGTTCCTTTTCCACCTTTAAATCCTAAAAAAATAGGAAACACATGTCCTAGAATCACAAATATACCTGCTATAAAAGGTAAAAATGATGAATCCGTCCAAATAGCTTCTATAATTAGCACTGCCACTACCGCCTTCATAATGTCTACTAATGCAGTTATGATTCCATATTTCCATCCCATGACTGTTGTAACATTAGATGCACCTGCATTACTATTTCCATGCTCCCTTATATCTATTTTTTTTACTAACTTTCCCAAAATATACGCAGCTTGAACATTTCCTAAAAGATACCCTATTGCTGCAGCTATAATTATTCTCATATATACTCCTTCCAAATATTAATTATTAAACATATATAGTATTTTAATTTTTATTAACAATAAAACAGCTAATATATATTATTATATACATATATTCAACATTTTTTTCGTTTTTTCACGTTTTTTTGTTATATATAAATTCTTTTTATCACTTATTTTACTAAAAACTATAATAAAAAAGATGATATCTCAAAAATATTTGAAATATCATCTTTTTTATTATAGTCTAATGTTATTTATTTTTATCTTTCATTTTATCTAATACTTCTTGAAATTTATTTTCATTTACCTTAACAACCATTCTCTCATCTGGTATAGCTACTGGCACAAAAACAATTCCTAGTTTTTTAAAATCTGTTAATTTATTATATCTTATTTCCTCTAAATTTCCTGCCGCTCGTTTTATCTTAAACCAAACAAAATTTGAAGTTTCTCTTAAAATTTTAAACATGTCATCTTCTTTACATATAGGTTTATCATTCACTTCTACTACCACATCTCCGCTTTTAATTCCCATCTCAAAAGCAGCAGAATTAGGTGCAACTTCTAAAACCATCATGCCATTTTCACCACTAACATATTTAGGTTTAACTTTAACTTCCATATATCTTTGTATATAAATCATAGTTTCGTGTGCTGCTGGTGCAAAGATTACAACAAATAATTTAAAAAATATATTTAAAATCGCCAGTCTAGCAAATATAAATAACAATATGCTGTAAATCATTATCATTAATCCTGACGTAATCGCTTTTTGTTTTTTTGTTTTAGTAAATGTTACACTACTATAGCCAATCATTCCATAAAAAGGAAATAATAATATGGCTGCATTTTTAATAATTTCTAAAGGAGTAGAAGGACTTAATAATGTTTTCCATTGTGTAAGCGAAACTATTTGTTCTAAAAAATACATCTTAGAATTAACTATTAATATAACAGATATTGGTATAAGCCAATATCTTTTTAATGCATATCCACCTATTATTTTATCATTTTTTTTAGTAAATATAGGAATAGCTCCTTTATCTCCATCAAGCATAACAAGTATAGCTTCAATAAAATGTAAAACTGCTATTAATGTCATGAGTGCAACTACATCTATATTTAAAAACTTTAATGAACCTATATCTAAATCATACATTTGTCTCATAATTTCTAATAAAATACTAACAAATCCTAGTATAGCACCTGAATAAGAAAAACATATAAATCTAGGATTAATAAAGATAAGAACTATAGATATTAAAAATATTAATTCTATAGAAGTATTCTCATCAAATCCAACGCCTAAATAACTCAATGCAATACTACCCAATATTCCTGCAAATAATCCTAGGACTATTTGAGATATTGTTAATTCATAAGGAGAATTAAGTCTATCCCCAATAATCATTTTTTGTATTATAACTGTTTTTTTATTTTGCTTATAAAACATAACAATAAAACCTATTAATATAAATATATAAGGAACTTTTACTATCGCAAAAGCTATAGTCCTTAATATATTTAGCGTAATACTCATGTAAGCTAATTACTCCTCTCGCCTTTGTCTTATTTCATCTTTTCTTTCATAATTTCAAGTGCCTTTTTAAATTGAGGATCAGTTTCCCTACTATAAGTTTTCTTTAATAGGTCTTTTGGATATTTAACTTCAATATTAGGCTTAATTCCTTTATGATGAATATTTTCACCATTTGGAGTATAATATTTTGAAGTAGTTACTTTTAGTGCTGTACCATCACCAAAACCAAATCTCTTTTTGTCCAAAACACTTTGAACTATTCCTTTTCCAAAAGTTTTTTCACCAACTAAAGTGCCTAGCTCATAATCTCTTATAGCTCCTGAGAAAATTTCTGATGCACTTGCTGTTCCTCCATCTATTAACACTACAAGAGGTATTCCTATTAGTTCTCCACCTTTTGACTTAAATTCCTCTTTATTTTTATTTTTATCTATTGTTGATACTATAGTTTTTCCCTTTTCAACAAATTTTGATGTAATTTCAATAGATTGTGTTAACCATCCACCTGGATTTTGTCTTAAATCTAATATTAAACCCGTCATACCTTTTTTATTTAATCTATTAACTTCTTCTTGAAATTGACTTCCTGTATTTTCAGCAAAAGTACTTATTTGAATATATCCTATTTTATCATCTAGCATTTCTCCTGATACTGTAATTAAAGGAATAACATCTCTTTTAACTTTAATATCAATTTTTTCTGTATTTTGTCTGTTTATTGTAAGAACAACATAAGTATTTTTTTCGCCTTTCATCATTGATATAGCTTTATCTAAATCTTTACCTAATACTTGTTTTCCATCTACTTTTTCTATTATATCACCTGAAATTATACCTGCTTTTTTTGCTGGTGAATCTTCAAAAGGAGCTATAATAACTATTTTATTATCTTTTACTCCTACTCTTATTCCAAGACCTACATAATCTCCTTCTGTATATGTACTAAATTCTTTATATTCATCCTTATCCATATAAACTGTATATGGATCATTTACGCTATTAGCTATCCCTTTTATCGCACCATCTATAAGTTTATTTTCATCAATTTTACCATCATAAAACATTTCAATATTTTGTTTTACTATAAACATTTTTGAGAATTTAGATATTTCATCATATTTTGATTCGCTGATTCTAACTGTACCCTTTAAAGGCATTCTGAGTGCTATAGTAAACGTAATAAAATTTGTTAAAAC
Source organism: Clostridium aestuarii (assembly GCF_026735135.1). Taxonomy (GTDB): domain Bacteria; phylum Bacillota; class Clostridia; order Clostridiales; family Clostridiaceae; genus Clostridium_H; species Clostridium_H aestuarii. Next base: position 698,449 of record NZ_JAPQER010000001.1, read on the forward strand.
AACTATTAATATTCCTATTCCTATTCGTTTCAGATTACTTTTCTTTTCATTAGGGTTCTTCTTATTTTCACATCCATTAATTTCTTTATAATCCATTTTTATTCACCTCTTACTTCCATGCTACTTATATTTTTACGTTAATAATAGAACAATTATACCTATATAAAATAAAATTCATAAATATTAAGGCTGGCTATAAAAATGCCAACCTTTTTTTAATAATATTTATATTTTATACTCTTAAAAATTTTCTAATAGATAAAATACTTCCTAAAGCTCCAATAGTTATTCCTGCAATAACAAATACCCACAAAACACTTCCTAAGAAATATGCTGGTTTAATTAAATCTAACATCATTATAGCAGATGAAAGCTTATAGTATGTAAATTTATATAAATAATTTAATAAAACAGTAGAAACAAGTGAACCTATTAAACCAATAATCATTCCCTCAATTATAAATGGCCATCTTATAAACCCATCTGTTGCTCCAACATATTTCATTATTCCTATTTCTCTTTTTCTTGAATATACTGCAAGTTTAATGGTATTTCCAATTAAAAGCAATGAAATAGGTATTAATATAACTAGTGCTGCTAATCCAATCCATTTAACTCCTTTGGTAAGAGATGCTATTTTATTAACTATCTCTTCATTAGCTCCTACTTCTTCTACTCCTGTCATGTCTTTAATTTCATCAACTACTTTTTCAATACCTTCTGCCTTTTCAACTTTAACAATAAATGATTCTGGCAGAGGATTTTCTTTATCTAATCCTTCAAGTAACTCCTTATTTTCCTCACCTAATTGTTCTTTATATTTATCTAATGCCTGAGTTTTTGTTTCATATTCAACATCAACTATTGCATCCATAGATTTAATAGTTCTTTCTATACTCTCTTTATCAGCTTGTTTAATGTCATCTTTTAAAAACACTTGCACTTCCAATTTTGATTCTACATTTTTAATTATATTATTTGCATTAAGCATAGTTAATAAGAATATTCCAAACATAAAAAGAGTTAAAGAAACTGTAATTATTGAAGCCATACTTAACGCTTTATTTCTTTTTAAACTCTTCAAAGCATCCATTGAAAAATATTTCAAACTACTAATCTTCATAACCGTATCTACCCCTCTGCTCATCTCTTACAATTACACCTTTTTCAACAGCTATAACTCTTTTTTTCATACTATTTACAATACTTTTATCATGAGTAGCCATAATAATTGTAGTTCCTGCATGGTTTATATCATTTAATGTTTTCATAATTTCAATTGATGTATCTGGATCTAAATTACCGGTTGGCTCATCTGCAATAAGAATTGATGGATTATTTACAATTGCTCTTGCAAGTGCAACCCTTTGTTGCTCTCCTCCTGAAAGTTCATTTGGAAAACATTTATATTTATGTGATAATCCAACCATTGATAGAACCATTGGTACTCTTTTTCTTATATCTCTTTGCTGTGCTTCTATAACTCTCATAGCAAATGCAACATTCTCATATACGTTCAACGTTGGTATTAACCTAAAATCTTGGAACACCATACCAATTTTTCTTCTATAATACGGAGCTTGTTTCCTTTTTAATTTTGCAATATCTTCTTCGTTTACTATTATTCTTCCCGTAGTTAGTTCCACTTCCTTAAAAAGCAACTTAATAAAAGTTGATTTACCAGCGCCACTTGGCCCAACAAGAAATACAAACTCTCCTCTATCTATCTCTAAATTAACATTAGAAATTGCAAAGACATTATTTTCATATATTTTTGTTACATTTTTAAATTCTATCATGTTACAAATTTCTCCCATCTAGTTACTTTATCTTAACAATATTCATTTATTATTATAACATAATATTGAAAATATTTAATTAACTAATTGTGAATATTTTTATCAATTTTCAACAATATTTTTAAATCCTTCCCCTAAAACTTCATGAGCTTCGGTTATTGTTATAAATGCTCTTTCATCTATATCTTTAATATACTCTCTTAATCTTATAAATTCCTTTCTACCCAACACAGTATATAAAACCTCTGTATTATTTTTACTATATCCGCCTTTACCAGTAAAGATTGTGCATCCTCTATCTAATTTTTCTATAATATATTCACTTATCAAATCATTTTTACTGCTAACAATCAGTACAGCTTTACATTTATTCAATCCCTCTATTACATAATCAATTATAAATCCTAACATTATAACGGATATTATCGCATACATACCCTTTTCAGGATTAAAAGTAATTCCTGCCAAAACTGCTATAAAAATATCTACAATCAATAATGATTTCCCTATATCTATATGTATAAATTTGTTTATTATTTTAGCTAATATGTCTGTTCCACCTGTTGAAGCATTTTGATTAAACACAATTCCCATACCTACACCTGATAAAAGCGTGCCAAAAAATGTTGCTAAAAACAAATCATTGGTATAAGCCACCTCTGGTGGAATGATTTTATCCAGAATTGATATTATTATAGACATAGCTAAACTTGCATATATGGTTTTTGCTCCAAATTCTTTGCCTATAACAATAAATGCAATTAAGAAAAATACTCCATTCAAAATCAACATTATATGCCCAACTGATAAACTAGGTATTAAATAATTTATTATTATACCAATACCCATAACACCACCACCAGCTATCTTATTTGGTGCTAAAAAAAATTTTATTGCAATAACCACTATTAAAAATCCTATAGTAGTCCAAAAATATTCTTTTATCTCTTTTTTTATATTCCTCTCCATAATAAATTCCCCCTTGAATTTCCTATAATTAGTTTTACCATCTCAACCCCAAAATATTTGAATTTTAAATTTTAATTATAAAAAACAAAGGAAGGAGTAAATTAAACTCCTTCCTAATCAGTAGTTTTAAGTACTTCTTTTTATTTAAATGAGATACCTTTTTTCACAGCCTTAACGATATCTTCTGCTGTCAATCCATAAGCTTTTAATAATTCATCTGGTTTTCCACTTTCACCAAATTTATCTTTAATACCAATTCTTATTACTGGAACTGGACTATTTTCACTTAAAACTTCGCATACAGCAGACCCTAAACCACCAATGATACTGTGTTCTTCAGCAGTTATAACAACTCCTGTCTCTTTAGCAGCATTTATTATCGCTTCAGTATCTATAGGTTTTATAGTATGTATATTTAAAACTTTAACCTTTATACCTTCTTCTGCAAGAACATTATAAGCTTCTAGAGCAGCATCTACCATTATTCCTGTAGCTATTATAGTAGCTTCTTTACCCTCTCTTAATGTTACTGCTTTTCCTATTTCAAACTTATATTCTTCATTATCATTAATAACTGGAACTCCAGATCTTCCTAATCTTACATAACATGGTCCATTATATTCTGTAATAGCTCTTATTGCAGCTTCTGTTTCAACTGCATCGCTAGGACAAATCACTGTCATATTTGGAATACTTCTCATTAAAGATACATCTTCAATTGCTTGGTGAGAAGCTCCATCTTCACCAACTGTGATTCCTGCATGTGTAGCACATACTTTAACATTTAAATTTGGATAACAAATAGTATTTCTAATTTGTTCGAAAGCTCTTCCTGTTGCAAAAATCGCAAAAGTACTTGCAAACGGTATCTTACCACAAGTTGAAAGTCCTCCCGCAACTGCCATCATATTTCCTTCTGCAATACCCATATTTATATGTCTTTCTGGGCAAACTTTTTTAAACTCTGCTGTCTTAGTTGACTTTGATAAATCCGCATCAAGTACAACGACATTTGGGTTTTCCTGACCTAATTTAGCTAAAGTTTTTCCGTATGCTTCCCTAGTAGCTATTTTTTTAGCCATTATACTTCACCTCCGATTTCCTTTAAAGCCTGCTCACATTGTTCTTTGTTAGGAGTTGAACCATGCCAACCAGCTTGATTTTCCATAAATGATACGCCTTTTCCTTTTATTGTTTTGCAAACTATTACTGTTGGCTTTTCTTTTATTGTTTTAGCTTCATTAATAGCATTTATGATTGCTTCAAAATCATGTCCATCAATATTTATAACATGCCATCCAAAAGCTTTAAATTTCTCATCTATAGGCATAGGATTTAATACATCTTGACAGTTTCCATCAATTTGAAGTCCATTATTATCTACAAACGCAGTTAAATTATCTAATTTATAATGTGCTGCTGACATAGAAGCTTCCCAAACTTGGCCTTCTTCTAATTCTCCGTCTCCTAATAACGTGTAAACTCTATAATCTTTTTCATCTAACTTTCCTGCTATAGCCACACCAACAGCTGTAGAAATTCCTTGTCCTAAAGAACCTGTTGACATATCTATTCCTGGTACATAATTCATATTAGGATGGCCTTGAAGTATTGAACCTAACTTTCTTAATTTCATTAATTCTTCCTTATCAAAAAATCCTTTATTTGCTAGCGCACTATACAGTACAGGAGCTGCATGACCTTTTGAAAGAATAAATCTGTCTCTATCTGGATTATGAGGATCTTCAACATTTACATTCATTTCTTTAAAATATAGAGTTGTTAAAATTTCAACTGCAGATAACGATCCACCTGGATGTCCTGAACCTGATTCTGTTAACATAGTTACTATATCTTTTCTAATTTCTTTTGCAATTTGCTTAAGATGATGAATATCTTTTTCCATATTAATTCCTCCTAATTTTTTCTCCCTAATTATTATAACAACTTATATATAAAAATACACTATGTATATTAAAAAAAGGGCAATTTTGCCCTTTTTTCCTATAAACCAATACTTATTAATAATGCTTCATCTACTTTTCTCATATCTTTTTCTGACATATGTCCAATCTTTTCTTTTAACCTTTTCTTGTCCAAAGTCCTGATTTGTTCCAATAAAACAACTGAATCCTTATTCAGACCATATTCCTCGGAAGAAATTTCCACATGAGTCGGTAGTTTTGCCTTATTTATCTGCGATGTAATGGCAGAAATAATTACTGTAGGACTGTATTTATTACCTACATTATTTTGAATTATAAGTACTGGTCTTATTCCCCCCTGTTCTGAACCCACAACTGGACTCAAATCAGCATAAAATATATCTCCTCTTTTTACCACCATTGTCATCTGGCAAATCACTCTCCACAAGCGTAGCTTCATATTCTTTCAATACTAACATATCTTCTGCTAAGCCCATTTCACTAATTTGTGAGTTAATTTGTGACATTTCAATATATCCTCTTTGAAGTTCATCTATTTTACTTAGCTTTTTTTTATCCTCAATATATACTATTAAAGTATCTTCAATAACTTTACTCTTTTTTTTATATTTTCTTGTACATTTTTTTTTCATTTCACTACTAAGTGCTTTTGACAGGTTTATTATTAATTTCTTTGAACTTGACATTTAGCTAATATTACCTCCTATTTAAACATAAACAAAATATGTACATACTGATTATAATTGAAATTTTGTCAAAATGTCAAAGAAAATCCCTGTTTTTTCTTTATTTTTCTATATGTATTTTTAATCATAATTTCATAATATTAAACATAATTTCTTATTTTAATAATATTTCCATCTTTTATATAAACCCTTGGTACTCTTTTACTTATCATGCATATAACTTCATAATTAATCGTTCCTATCATTTCTGCTATATCATCTGCATCAAATTTAACCCCATTTTCTTGACCCATAAGTATAACTTCATCTCCTGCTCTAACATCACAAGCTATATCTGTAACATCAATCATACATTGGTCCATACAAACGTTACCTATAATTGGTGCAAATTGTCCATTTACTATAACTTTACCTTTATTAGATAGTGATCTAGCATATCCATCAGCATATCCTATAGGTAGCGTTGCAATTACACTTTCTCTACAACTTTTAAATTTTCTTCCATAACTTATATAATGCCCTGAAGGAACTTTTTTTATGTGAGCTATATTAGTCTTTAGTTTCATAACAGGTTTTAATTCTAATTTATTTCTGTCAACTTCTTGTGAAGGATAATACCCATATTGAATTATTCCAGGTCTTACAGCTTGAAAATAGGTTTGAGGTAATTCCATTATAGAAGCACTATTTGCTATATGCCTAATACTTATTTTTATGTTCTTTTGTTTTAGTATATCATAAAAATTATTAAATTTTTCTAATTGATAATAAGTATATTCTTTATCTGTTTCATCTGCTGATGAAAAATGAGAAAACATACCTTCAATTTTTATATTTGGCAGTTTACTTATTTTGTAAATTTCTTCTGCACTTTCATGATTAGGTATAAATCCTATTCTTCCCATTCCTGTATCTATAGCTATATGAATTTTTGCTATCTTTTGCTTTTTATGAGCTATTTCAGAAAGTTGTTTTGCGTAATCATAAGAAAACACAGTTTGCTCTATATTATATTTTAAAAGTTCATCCATAAAACTTGGAGGAGTAAATCCTAAAATCATTATAGGACATTTAATTCCCGCATTTCTAAGCTCAATTCCCTCACTAATTACCGCAACTGCAAGCCTAGTTGCTCCATTTTGTAAAAGTACAGGAGCTACATCTAAAGCTCCATGCCCATAAGCATCTGCCTTAACAACTCCTATAATTTCTTTGACTTTAGCTATTCTCTTTATTTGCTGCATATTAAACGCTAAGTTATCTAAATTAATTTCTGCCCAAACTGGTCTTATATGTTGAAACATTTTATTACCTCCACTTTAAATAAACAAGTATATTATCATAACTTAACTTGTTCTATTCTTTGGTTTCATTATTAATTTGTTCATTATTAATTTGTTCTTTAAAAATTTCTTCTTGTATATCTGTATTAGGACTAAAATTCTTATACACAAATCTAATGCATTCCTTCTCCTTTCTATTATATATAACTATTTTGTCTGGAAAATCATTTTCTAAATTGACATACATAATAGCAGAACTAATATTACTGTTGTTACCAGGTATATCTAAATATATCAATTGATACATTTTATCTTCTATAGTTTCAAAAGAATATTTTATTTCCTCATTGGTATACAATAGACCAATGTATTCACCTATAAAACTTAATTTATATACACTATCAAAATTTTTATCAAGAGTATATTGACTATTATTATTTAAATCTTTTACTGATATATCATTTTCTCTATATATCAATACTCTATCTTTGTTAATGTCTAATCTATGTCCATATTCCTTATGATAAAACTGCTTACATAAATGGTCAATCTCTTGTATATTATTTTTTATATGTACTTCTACATCACAGGTGTAACTATTAAGAGACTTTAAATATTGAATAACTTTACTTGGATCTTTTTCCTTCTTAGTACAAGTACATAAACTCAATATCATAACTATGAAAATAGTAATTAATAATACTAGCTTTTTTTTCATTAATTTCCTCCAGAATATAACTTACAATATTAATACTATTCTCATATAATCTACAATATTCTAAATTTATTAATCTGGAATTTTACCTTTGTAATTCTTTTATAACATAAGGTAGTTCCTCAATAATATGGTCTGCATTTACACAATACATTTTTTTTGATAGTTTGTCCCCACACATGCCATGAATATATGCAGCTACATATGCTGCTTTAAAAGGCTCAATACCTTGTCCTATAAAAGATGCTATCATTCCTGTTAAACAGTCACCCATTCCCCCTGATGCCATAGCACTATTACCAGTAGAATTAACCACTACACTTTCTCCATTTGTGATTAAAGTATTAAATCCTTTTAACAATAATATAACATCATATTCTTTTGCAAATTGTTTTGAAATTTCAATTCTATTTCTTTTGATTTTATCTATAGGAATTTGTGTTATCCTAGACATTTCTCCTAAATGAGGCGTCAAAATTATTTTATTATTTTTTTCTTTAAGCACATCTAGATTATCTTTTAAAACATTAATGCCATCAGCATCAATAACAATAGGAGCTTTTGTTAATTTTATAATATCGCTAACAATTTTTAGTGTACCCTTATTATTACCCATTCCTGGTCCTACGGCTATAACATCACTTTTGTTTAAAATCCCATTTAACTTTTCTTTCTCCTTAAAAGAAACTGTCATAGCTTCTATAAATTTATTACTCATTATTTTTTGTATAATTTCACTACAGCATAATGTTACAAGACCAGCCCCGCTTCTTACAGCAGATTGTGTTGATATATACGCAGCTCCAGTAAATCCTGCTGAACCTGCAACTATAGAAACTCTACCGAAATCGCCTTTATGTGAATATTTTTTTCTTTTAGGAATAATTTTATTTATATCTTTATTGTCTAAAATATAATCATTAATTTTAAATTTGTCTACAACAAAATTCGGAATTCCTATTTCCTCTATTATTATTTTACCTGTTAATTCATGTATTCCATATTTTAAAAAACCTCTTTTATAAAACTGAAAAGATATTGTTTTATTTGCTTTAATACAGCACCCTAAAATTTCTCCAGTATTAGCATTTAATCCTGAAGGAATATCTATTGATATAACATATGTTCCACTGTTATTAATTAATAAAATAACATCTTCATATATACCTTTAATTTCTCTACAAAGTCCTGTTCCAAATATAGCATCAATTATAATATCACACTGTCTTATGTTTTTTTTCATTCTACTAACATCTTCTATATTTGTTATGTTATTTATATTTACATTCATATTTAATAGTATTTCATAATTTAATTTACAATCTTCACTTAGCTTTGAAATATCTCCTATTAAGAATATTTCCGTCTTCTTACCCAATACGCATAAGTGTCTTGCAAGTGCTAGTCCATCGCCTCCATTATTTCCAGTTCCGCACACAATAGCAGCTGAATTAATGTTGTCATATTCTATATTCTTTAAAACTTTCAATGCTGCGTTTTCCATTAAAACCATACTTGGTATTTTCAAAGATTCTATACAAAATCTATCAATCTCCCTCAGCTTTTCAGCTGTTACTATTTTCATTATTTAAAACCTCCAAAACAGCATAAGCAATAGCATTATCTCTACTATGAGATATACTTAAATGAAATTTATATTCTCCCCATTTCTTATCTAATTTTTTAGCTTTGCCCTTTAAAATAACAATTGGTTTACCTAATGTTGTTTTGTCAATTTCTATATCTTTAAATTCAAATCCTGTAAATCCCGTTCCTATAGCTTTAGCTACCGCTTCCTTTGCAGCAAATCTTCCTGCTACATATTCAGGTCTCATATTCCTGCTTTTCAAATATTCTACTTCATTTTTATTAAATATTTTATTTATAAAATTAGGGCTTCTATCCATTGCTTTCTTTATCCTTTTAATTTCCACAATATCTGTACCTATACCAATAATCACATAAACTTCCCCCTAAGATAAAAAATTAAATTTCACGTTTAATTTTACACCTAAAATAATTTTTTATAAACAAAAAAGGAGGTAACCCTCCTTTTAACAAATATATATTTCTTTTAAAACTTCATCAAAATCAGTTATATAACTATCTATATATTCTCCTAAAACATCTAAAAGATGATATGGAGATACTATGTTATTATAAAGCATCTTTGCTAAATTATGTACTTTGTGCCGATGTGGACTTATGCATTTAACACAGTCTCTTTCAATTTTTACAATTTCTCCTTTAACTGTATCCTGTCTTTCAATCTCTATACCGTACGATTGTATTTCTAATTTATCAATCTCCGAAAAAGTAACTTTATCCTTAATTACTCTATATGCATAATTACACTCTATACCTTCATAATTTTCTTTTCTACATAAGTTTTCTACTACTAACATCTTCACTTCCCCCCTTATCTTTCCTTTTATAACTATAATATCATTATTCTATCAAAAAACATGTCACTTTATAAAAGGCGTCTCTATAATTTTATCTCTATGTTATGACAATAATATACCTTTGCTATCACTTTAACTAATCTGTTCACTTATTGTTCCACCCATCATATGGAAGCTATGTATTGATTTGTCGAACGTTACATAAATATGACTATATTTTTTTTGAAGAAATTATTTTATGTACACTATCATTCAATATTTTATTTTCTATAGAAATATATTCACAAACATCTTCCAAAATTAGTAAGATAGCTATATTTATACCTATAGTTTTTTCTTTATGTTCTTGTAAATTGTATTTATTAATATATCTTTTTATAATTTCCTTTTTACATTTAATTTCTTTATATAATTCATTTATAGTTCTATACAATATACTATATGAAATAGTTATAAAATCATTTTGAACTTTTTCATTTCCATTAATTACTTCTTTGATAATTTTATCTAATAAAATACCTTTATAGTATTCTTCTATTTCCTTACTATAAGTATTACTAATAAAACTTCCTATTATATCTGCATCTATTAAAGCTACTTCAGAACTTGTATTAAAGAGTACACTAAACTCTATATCTTTCTTACCCTCTTTTTGTATTTCATCAATTATTTTTTTTATTCTGTAATTAAACGCACTTGTAAACTCGGAATCTAAAATAAAATACTCTAATTCCTTAGCACATACCGTTGCTAAAAATTGCTTAAAATTCTTGTAATCTTTTTTTAAATGATTATCATTTTTCATCCTAAACACCACCTTTAAAGACATTACAAAAAACACTTAGTACTAATTTCTTCTTTATATTCAAACCTGTATTAATTAAAATAAAACAAAATAATACAGATATATGTTTAACATATGTCTGTATTATTATTCTTTTAAAAATATTTTATATAAAAGATAAGAGTTAAATCACAATTATGTTCTGTGATTTAACTCTTATTTACATATTTATAATTCAACTTTTTTAAAATAAACATCACTTAGACTCTTAACTATCAACTTTCAATTTTTAACTGCCTTATTTACGCTTCTGCCTCTAGCTTAACTTTAACCTTTTTTGAAGCTACTATAAATAAACCTAAAGCTAATATTGCTACTACTATTCCTATTGGAAGTGCTATACTCATAGGTAATTTAAATCCAATTTTAGCATTTGCAATAAATGTTGTGCATACTGATGTCATAAATGTAGCTGGAATTGCTGCCATCCAATAGCTCTTACCCTTATGAACCAAATACATTGCTGTTGTCCAAAGCACTATTGTAGCTAAAGTTTGATTTGACCATCCAAAATATCTCCATATAACCCCAAAGTTAACTTTAGTTAATATAAATCCAATTGCAAATAATGGTATACTTATTACAAATCTGTTTTTAATTGCTTCTTGTTTAAATCCAACTGAATCAGCTATTGTAAGTCTAGCACTTCTAAATGCTGTATCTCCTGATGTTATAGGACAAGCTACAACACCTAACACAGCTAATAATCCACCTATTTTACCTAGCCATGTATTACATACTTCATTTACAACCCAAGCAGCATTATGTCCTTCAACAGCCATTGCACTACCAAGTTCATTTATTCCTCCAAAGAAGCTCATTGCTGCTGCCGCCCAAATTAATGCAACAATTCCTTCTGCTATCATTGAACCATAAAATATTCTTCTACCTTGAGATTCTTTTGTTATACATCTAGCCATAAGTGGTGATTGAGTTGCATGAAATCCTGATATAGCTCCACATGCAATTGTTATAAATAATAACGGATATATCGGATTTGTATCAGCTTTCGGATGCATATTTGCCAAAGTAACCTCTGGAATTGGTGCTTTACCAATTATCATTGCTCCTGCAACACCAGCAGCCATAATCAGTAAACATATACCAAATATAGGATAAACCTTACCAATAAGCTTGTCTACTGGTACAACTGTAGCAATTAAATAATAACCAAATATGAAATATAGTAACAAATTAATATTTAGTCCTGTTAAACCATGTAATATACTAGCTGGTCCTTTAACAAAAACAACCCCTACTAGTATAAGTAGTATAACAGAGAATACTCTCATGAACTGTTTAAAACCGCCTCCAAGATATATACCTACAACTTCTGGAATACTAGCTCCATCATGTCTCACTGATAACATACCTGAGAAATAGTCATGTACTGCACCAGCAAAAATACATCCAAATACTATCCACAAGAAAGCAGCTGGCCCCCATAATGCTCCTGAAATAGCTCCAAATATCGGACCTAACCCTGCAATATTAAGAAATTGAATTAAGAATATTTTCCATTCTGGCATTGGAACAAAGTCAACACCATCTTCAAGTCTTACTGCCGGTGTTTGAATGTTATTATCTGCACCAAATGCTTTTTCAACAATTTTACCGTACACAAAATAGCCTATAATAAGTGCAACAATAGATAATAAAAATGATACCATAAAACCCTTCCCCCTTTATCTTATAAAATACTTTCCTTACTTTAAGTATAATGATAACGTTTTATTTTGATTTAAATATTACATTAAAAAACAAAAAAAGCACATGAAGTGCATCTATATACCCATCAAGTGCTTGAAATCGTTTATATTATTCCTACTAACTGGTATTTCCTCATCTAATTCTTTAAACTTAACCATATACGTATTATTAAACCAAGGAATTATTTCTGTTATTTTATCTAAATTTATTACATACGACCTATGGCTTCTAAAAAAATTATTTTTAGGAAGTTTTTTATAGAACTCAGATATACTGGAATTTTCAACATAAGTATTCTTACATGTGTAAATTATAGTTTCTCTTTCACTTGCCTCACAGTAACAAATATCACATACATCTACTACCCATAATTTATTATTCTTCTTTAATGTTATCTTATTGTTTATACATCTGTTTATCGTTTCATTAAATTCTTTTTCAAGTCTCTTTAACGTATTAACAATTCTTTTTTCCGAATAGGGCTTTAATATATAATCAAAAGCTTCTACTTCAAATGCATCAACAGCATACTCTTTATATGCAGTTATAAAGACAATAATTATTTTTTTTTCAAAATTATTGATTATTCTTCCTAACTCCATTCCATCTATTTTAGGCATATTAATATCTAGAAGAATAATATCTGGTTTATGTTTTTCTATAGATTTAAGAGCCTCTACAGAATCTTCAAACTCCCCTTGAATTTTTATATTACTAAATTTATTTATAAAATACTTCAATTCTTCTCTTGCAGGGTATTCATCATCTACTATAACACAGTTCATAACATCACCCTTTCAATCTTTTTATTGTAAAAGAAGTTTTAGTACCTTTATTTAATTTTTCCATTTTAAGTCCTTTTCCATAAATATATTTAAGTCTATTATTTACATTAGAAATTCCTATTTGACTTCCCTTCATAGTTCCTTCATATACCTGTTTTATAATTTCTTCTGATATACCAATTCCGTCATCTTCTATAATTACTTTTACTTTATCTTTATTTAGTTTTTTTATGTCTATTTTAACAGTTCCCTTTTTATCTCCTTTTAAAATACCATGTTTAACTGAGTTTTCTACTATCGGTTGAATAATCAAACTTGGTATCTTTATATCTAAATTATCATCAATATTATATACAACATTTAATTTATCACCAAATCTAGCTTTTTCTATTTCTATATAAGCTTTAACTTGTTCCATCTCTTTATAAATTTCCACAAAATTGTCTCCTAACTCCAAGTTATATCTTAAATATGTAGATAAATTAATAATTAATTCTCTAGCTTTATTGGGGTCTATTCTTACAAATGACGTAATTGTGTTTAGAGCGTTAAATAAAAAATGTGGATTAATTTGAGCTTGAAGTGCCTTAATTTCCGCTTTATTTGCCATTTCCTTCAATTTTCCAAGTTTACTTATTTCTAATTGAGTTGAAATTATTTGTGAAAGTCCTACTGCTAAAGTTTTATTTCTAAAAGATACTAATTCTTCCTCTGCATAGTATATTTTTAACGAGCCAATCACTTCTTCTCCTTCTTTTAAAGGAACTATAATTGCTGATTTTAGTGGACATTTTTCATAAGGACAATTTATTTGTTCAGAATTGGTTAAAGCTAATATTTCTCCATACTTTATTACTTTTTCTGTAGCTCCTGTTAATATTTTCGCTCCTTTGCTATGATGATCTGAGCCCATTCCTACATGTGCTAATACATATTTTTTATCTGTAATAGCTACAGCATCTGCTTTTATAGCTTCTTTAATAATTTCACATATTTTTTCAAAAGAATGATTATTAATCTCTCTAAAATACGGTAGTGTCTTATTAGCTATTTCTAAAGCTAGTTTAGCTTGTTTTGCTGCTATTTGTTCTTTCTCTTGAAATATATTTTGTATTAATAAAATTAGCATTGATATACCTATAGCATTAGAAAATCCCATAGGTATGTATATGTTCTTTACAATAGCTAAAGCAGTTGTAAATGGCTTAGATAAAATTAAGATTAACAGCATTTCTAAGCTTTCTATACCAATACCTGCAAAAAGTCCATATATCCATCTATTTTCCTTATTAGATTTATTATGTAATATTCCTGCTGCTGTTCCTGCTACTATCGTGGTTATTAAACATGGAATAGTAGTAATTCCTCCTATATTTATGAAAAATCTATGTACACCAGCTATAATTCCTGCAAAAGTTCCAACAAAAGGACCACACAAAATCCCTCCTGCCATAACACCTATAACTCTAGTATTAGCTATAGCTCCATTTATTTCTGTTCCTATATAAGTCCCTAATATTCCAAATCCTCCAAATATAGCAGATAAAATAATTAAATCTTTTCTTTGAAATTTATCTTTTTGTATAATTTTTTTAAAACTATTCGGTTGGGAAACAATAAATGCTATAAATACTATATAACTCATATTTTCTGTAAGCTTTTTTATTAATCCAATCAATTTATCAAACCACCTTTTTTAGTTTAGGCGCTTGGCTAAAGCAATACATACTATAAGAATATTTTTGCACAATATTCTTATGTTACGAAATAAGCGTTGGAAAAAATATACACGCTAGAGTAAGTACAGAAGCTGAAATTATACCACCTATAGCTGCGCATATCATAGATTTTTTAAAATCCAATTTTAAAAATGCAGCTACTGCACTTCCTGTCCATACTCCTGTTGTAGGAAGCGGTATTGCTATAAAAGTTATAAGTCCTATTTCCTTATATTTTTCCATTTTAGCTGAATTTTTATTTATTTTTTTCTCAATGAAATTACTTATTCTATTAAAAGCTTTATATTTTTTCATCCACTCAAATATTTTATTGAATAATAATAAAATAAATGGTACTGGAAGCATACTTCCCAAAAAACTTACTAAAAATACTATAGAAGGTTCCAAATTATAAATATTTATTCCTAGTGGTACAGCACCTCTTTGTTCCACTACCGGAACTGCTGATAATAAAAATACTTTTAAAAGTTTACTCATTTGTATTCTCCTCTTCTATCATTTTTATGTACTTTTTATTACTTTTTTATATTAACATTATTCCTTTAAATAGTTAAGAATTTTATATTTTATACCTTGTTTGAGTTTTTTTCTTCACCCACATACATTTGTGCGTCATATGAATATTTTCTTGCATTGTTAAAATATACTGTAAGTTTTTTTTCAAAAACTAGTGACAAATTAAAAATATAATTTATAATTATATTTGAAGGATGGGTTTTTAACACTATTTTTTACAATTATCGGGGTGTATTTATATATATTTATACGTGTAGATTTTATTTATATCATTTATATACATATCTTTAAAACCATAAAACATATCAAAGGGAGGAATTTTAATGAGTAATTACAGTGTTTTCGACATAGTAGGTCCAGTAATGATAGGTCCTTCAAGTTCTCATACTGCTGGTGCTGCAAGGCTTGCTAAAGTAGCTAGCATTATTGCTGGAAACCATATTAAAAAGGTAGAATTTTTATTACACGGATCATTTGCTCAAACTTATAAAGGTCATGGTACTGATAAAGCATTAGTAGCAGGAATTTTAAAAATGGATCCATGGGATGAAAGTTTAAAAACTTCATTTGAAATAGCTAAAGAAAACGGAATAGAAGTTATCTTTAAAGAAACTGATTTAGGAGATGTTCATCCTAATACTGTTAAGTTTATTATTACAAAAGAAGATGGAAAAACATCAGAAGTTACTGGTTCATCTATAGGTGGCGGAAATATAATGATATTTAATATAGATGGCCAATCTGTTGAATTCAGAGGAGATTATCCTACATTAATAACACGACATAAAGATATACCTGGAGTTATTTCAAAAATAACTACAATGTTATATAACCAAAATATTAATATTGGTACTATGAAAGTTTACAGAACAAGTAAAGGATTGCAAGCTACTATGACTGTTGAAACTGATAACTTAATTCCTATAGATATAATTAAAATAATAGAGAAAATTCCTGATGTCTATCATGTAAAAGTCATAAACCCAATCACGGAAGGAGATATTTAAATTATGTTTGCTAACACTGGATTAGAACTTTTAGAAGCTTGTAAAGAACAAAACTGTACTATATGGGAATATACACTTAAAGCTGAAATAGAAAATAGCGGCTTATCGGAAGAAAAAATATTTGAGAAAATGAGAAAAAGCTTAGACGTTATGAAACACTCTGCAAATTTTGCTCTTGAAAATGAAGTTAAATCAGTAAGTGGTTTGATCGGTGGAGATGCATTAAAACTAAACAAATATTCACAAAACAATAATACTTTAACAGGTGAATTTATGGTTAAAGCTATGGCTAGAGCTATTTCTTGTTCAGAAGTTAATGCTGCAATGGGAAGAATAGTTGCATGCCCAACTGCTGGTTCATGTGGTATTTTACCTGCTGCCATTATTTCTGCTGGAGAAAAGCTTAATAAATCAGAAGACGATCTTGTAAAAGCTTTATTTACTGCTTCAGGAGTTGGAATGATTATAGCTCAAAATGCTACTGTAGCAGGTGCTGAAGGAGGTTGTCAAGCTGAGTGTGGTTCTGCTGCAGCAATGGCTTCAGCAGCTATAGTAGAAATGTTAGGTGGAACTGTTGATCAAGCATTACATGCAGCAGCTATAGTAATAAAAAATATCTTAGGATTAGTTTGTGACCCTGTAGCTGGTCTTGTTGAAGTTCCATGTGCTAAGAGAAACTCTTCTGGAACAGTAGCTGCTCTTACTACTGCAGACATGGTTATGGCTGGAGTTAAAAGTATAATTCCTTTTGATGAAATGGTTGCAGCTATGTATAAAGTTGGTAAACAGCTTCCATGTGAACTTAAAGAAACAGCTTTAGGTGGATGTGCAATTACACCAACAGGACTTAAATTAAAGGAAAAAGTTTTCGGAAAAAGTAAGTAAATTTAGTTATTCTAATTGATTTTAAAAAGACCATAAATATAGAAATCTATATTTATGGTCTTTTACAATTAATTTGCTTAAAAATTATTGAATACCTGCACCTAAAAGCATACCCATTAATTCCATTAAATCTATACTCTTAACATCTTCTTTTTTAGGTATATTTATTTCTATTTTTTTGTTAATGTCAAATATATTTAATATTATACTACACTGAACTTTCACATCTTCTGCTGTTGAATTCATATTAATTTTTTCATAAACTATGTAACCATCTTTAATTCCAATAGTTACTTTTAATCCTTCTTCACCTATAGCTTTTAATATTTCATCTATTGATTTATCTAATTCTTTTGAATCTGAACTTTTATCTTCTGAAACCATAATATCTTGTAATATCTTTTTTATTTCAGCATTATCAATTTTCACATCATAAATTTCAATATTTTCTTTATTATTATTAATTTCCACTTCTTGTTTGCCTTTATTTTCTATAATTTTATCACCATTTTTATTTATATAATCCTTTAAAGATTTTAATAACTCTTTTTGCTTATCTAGTCCATTTATACTTAATGGATTAATACCTGATTCTGCTGGTGCTTGTCCCATTGCCTTAAGTTGATTTTCAAACTTCTCAAGGGTATCAGAAGAAACATAAACATAATCTATATTTTCAAACATAGGAGCAGCTTGAGATTTTATAATTTCTGGAATTTGCATAAATATTTGAAAATTAGCTTTATCATTCTTAACGGATGCCTCACCCATCATTTTCATTGCAACATTCATACCTGAAGCATTAAGTTTTAAGTTACCTTGAAATTTTGATTGTTCATCCTTTTCCTTAATAGATTTTCCATCAAATTCTATATTTACTTTATCCATTGCAGCCGAAGGAGTATCCTTTTTTATTCCATCAGCTTTGATATCAATCTTTGCTTTATAAGCACATGTATTTATGCTATTACTTTTTTCAATAGCATTGATTATGATTTCTTTATCAGATTTAGCTCCACATCCTGATAATGCAAATACCATAATACTCATTAAAAATAACCCAATAAAACTTTTAAACTTCTTCATTGGTCTTTCCCCCTAAAAATATAATTTTAAACTCTCCTTTAATGCTAACACATATTTAATATCCATATCATTAGTATATTAATGTAATAATAAACATTATATATCATATCTAAATATTATATATAATTCAAGGTATTATTTCCTTTTTTATTGAACATCCATATCATTGCACATATTACTATATACACCAAAACAAAAAGGAAATTGCGGTGCAATTTCCTTTTTGTTTATTTATATCCAAAAATCACTTCAACTTTTGCTCTTATCTCTAACTCTTTTGCTTGTATAGGTGTAGTTTTTGCTGTTGTAGCAACTCCATCATAAGCTGAATATTCTAATTTTAGTGTCTCTGGATAATCTTGTTCTTTAATTTTAATAGGAATTTTATCTATTGCAACCTTCATTGTTCTAGCAATATCCATTGATTTTTTTATGGCATTTTCAACAGCTACTTTTAATGCTTTTCTATAATATAGTTCTGGATTTGAAATAGTAAAAACTATTTTATCTATAACATTAGCACCATTTTCTACAGCTGTATCAATTACTTCTCCTACCATGTCCAAATCTTTAACAGTAACTTTTAAACTATTCTTAACCTCATATGTTCTAAACTCTTGTTTACCCTCAATATAGTCATATGTTTTTTTAATATTATAAGACACTGTTTCAATATCCTCTTTGTTAATTCCAATATCCTTTAATCCATTAATAACATTATTAGTCTTTACTGCATTTTCTTTTTGAGCTACTTCAAGATTTTTATTTTCTGTAAGTATACTTAAATATACAATAGCTATATCTGACTTTACCGTTATCCTTCCTTCTCCTTCTACTTGCATAATGTAGTTTTCTCTCTTGTTATACAAACGAACAATATCTTTGTAAGGACAGTATGATTGAGGAACTCCTCCTATCCCCCTTATCATCATAAAATTATTCTCCCTAATTTATTGTTATACTTTATAAACGTATTAATATAATATTAATATTATTCTCATTAATATTAAAAATTAACAATGCTCAATTACCGTTAATTTAAAATATTTTTAGTTATATTCTTTATACTATCAAAGCCCAATTTAAAAATATTATTTTCTTCATCTAATATTCTATTTAAAGCATATATTAAATAATCTATATGCTTCTTTTCTATAATGAGTGGTGGTTCTATTCTAAGTACTGATGGATCATTTGTAGTATAACCTGAAATAATTCTATATTCATTCATAAGCTTTGAAATTATTTGAGCCATTGTAGCTTCCATAATTTTATCAGAAATAATACCATTCAAATTATCAAATCTAATACCAAGCATTAATCCCATGCCTCTAATATCTTTTATAATTGTATATTTATTTTTCAAATTTATTAACAATTTCAATGCATAATTCCCCAAATTCTCTGCTCTTTTATATAGTTCTTCTTCCTTTAATATACTTAATGTTTTAATTCCTGCAGCACATGCAAGAGTATTTCCTCCAAAGGTAGAACTAGGTAACTTTGCATTTTTTACCTTTCCATAAGTATCTTTCCATAAAATCTCTTCAACTGCTATGCATCCTATTGGTATTACTCCTCCACTTAAAGATTTTGCAAGGCACATAATATCTGGAACAACTCCAAATTTCTCATAGCAAAACATAGCACCACATCTTCCAAGACCTGTTTGTACCTCATCAAAAATCAAAATAATATCTTTTTTATCACATATTTTTCTTACTTCATTTAAAAAATCTTTAGAAGGAACTACTATTCCGCCTTCTGCTTGAATAGGCTCAACTAGTACAGCTACAATATCCACATTTTCAACAGCTTCTTTAAATTTTTCTATATTATTATAAGGTACTTCTATAAAATTATAAAGTAAAGGCTGATAATTTTCTTTTATTTTTGATCCTAAAGCAGAAATAGAACCCATAGTTTTACCGTGATATGCATTACTAAAATATATTATATTTCCTTCTTTATTATATAGAAGTGAAATCTTTATTGCCTCTTCAACAGCTTCCGTTCCAGAATTAGTAAAAAAACAATATTTCATTTCTCTATTTGTCAAATAGCTTATATTATTTGAAAGTACAGCAGCATAAGTATTTTTAGACACTTGCAACATATTAGGTCTATCTTTAACTTCTTGTATTGCTTCTATAATTTGAGTGTTGTTGTGTCCTAAATTTAAAGCTCCAAATCCCCCCAAAAAATCTATATATTCATTCCCGTCTCTATCATATACATAAACACCATGAGCCTTAACAAATTCCTTATCTATTCCTATTCTTTTAAATAATGTATATAATCCATTATTATAATGTTTTTTATACATTTTATCTATAGATTTTTCACTTAAATTTTTAATATTCTCAAATTTAACAAACTCCATATTTACAACTCTCCTTAAAATTTCTATACTCTACATGACTTATATCCTTATAATTATAATTTCTTAAAAAATAAAAAATAATTCATCATATTAAATGATAATATTATCATTTAATATGATGAATTATAGGTAATTAGCTATATTCCAATTTAACCTTACTTCCTCCTTCACCTTGCTTTGCAGGAGTAACTATAAGTTTTACTGGGACTCTATTTTTAAGTTCTTCTACATGACTTATTATACCTACAGAAAACTTAGAGTTATGAATCCTTTCCAGAGAATTCATAACAATGTCTAATAAATCCCTATCAAGGGTACCGAATCCTTCATCAAGGAAGAAAAATTCAAGTGGAGCACTACCTTTTAACTGAACTTGTGATGAAAGTGCTAAAGCCAGTGCAAGAGAAGTTAAGAAAGTTTCTCCTCCTGAAAGTGTACTAGTTTCTCTTATTTCTCCACCATTATAATCATCTCTAATTGTAAAATTACCTTCACTATCAATTTCAAGAGCATATCTGTCTTTAGTTATATTCTTTAACCTTCTTGATGCCTCTCTTGCTATATACTTCAATTGATTCATAGCTGCAAATTCTACAAATTTATTTCCTTCAACTAATTTTCCTAAGTCATTTAATAGACTTAATTTATGTTCTATTTCTTTTTCCTTCTTTTTAAGTTCTTTTAAATCTTCTATATCCTTTTTCATATCTTCAATGGTCTTTTGAATAGTAGCAATTTCTTTTATTTTTAAATTTAATACTTTTTCCTTTTCACTTCTATCTTTTTTAATTTCTTGCCATTTATCTTCTTCAATAAATTCTCCATTTAACTTTTTATCTATTCTAGCAATATTATTCTTTACGTTCTTTATCTCATCTTCAAATTTATTTATTTCGTTTTCTATTCTATTTATAAATTCTTTATCTAATAAAACTTTTAGTATTTCATTATCATTACTAAAATTATTTTCCTGAAGA
The DNA here is from genome assembly GCF_026735135.1 of Clostridium aestuarii. Classification (GTDB taxonomy): domain Bacteria; phylum Bacillota; class Clostridia; order Clostridiales; family Clostridiaceae; genus Clostridium_H; species Clostridium_H aestuarii. The sequence continues at coordinate 720,184 of NZ_JAPQER010000001.1, forward strand.
GAAACTTCTAGTTTTTCTTTTTGTTCTTTATATAAATTGGTAAGAATAGATTTACTTTGTTCTAAACTTAATTTTGTATCCCATATTTCTTGTCTTTGTTTTTTATCTTTTTCCAGTCTGATTTTAAGAATATCACTACTCTCATTAATTTTTTTAATTTCTTTTCTAACCACTTCAATATATTCTTCTGGATTTTTTCCTAAAGATAGCTTTTGAAATTCTTCTTCTTCCATTTTTATAATACTTGCTTTTTCTTTTCCACTTTGCAATATCTTAGAAATCTCAATATCTAATTCTTTAATTTTATTATTTAATTCTTCCTTTTGTTTATCCATTTTATCTATATATTTTCTTAACTCTCTTTGATTGTTTTGTAACTGTATACTTTCCTTTTCAGCTTTTTTTATTTCCTGCATTTTTAATGTTATATCTTCTAGCTTAAGCTCTTTCTTTAAAAATAAATATTCTTTAGAAGCCTTATCTAGTTTTTTGTTTTCTTTTGATAAATCTTTTTTTAACTCTTCTAAAGAATTTTCTTCACTTTTAAGTATTTCACTTAACTTTGCTTCCTTCATGTCTATCTTTACATTATTTTCTTTTTGCATTTTTAGCTTATTATCTATTTCATTTTTTTCTTTATTGTATTTCTCAAGTCTATTTTTTAAATCTATAAATTCTCTTTCTTTTTTTTCCTTTTCTTCCTTAAGCTTTGATAAATCAATATTTTCCAGTTCTTCTTCTATTTGATTCAAATCATTTTTCATATGTTCTTCTTCTTTTTCATAAGATACAAGTTTAATAGAAAATTTATTTATAATCTTATCTAATTCTTTAAGCTGCTCTTGAATATGAGTCTTCTTTTGTTGTTTTTCTTCTAATAATTTTATATCTATTTTTTCTGCTGAAGAACTATGGTGAATAGAACCACAAACCGGACATGCCTTTCCTTCTTCTAACTCCCTAGCTAAAATACTAGCTAAATTAGTTTTATTAATATAATCTATTTCCTCATCTATAAAAGTTAGTTCTTTCTCTTTTTTTATCAACTTCTCTTTAGTTAGCTTAATTTCTTCTTCTACAGGATTTTTATCCTCATAAACCTCTTTTAAAATTTTTTCTAATTGTCTTTTTTTATTATCATTATTAACAGCCTTCTCTAGCTTTTCTCTCAAGAAACTTACTTTTTCTGATTTTTCTAGAAGTAGTGAATTATCCCCTGGATTTTGCTGTTCTATTTCTCTATATTTATTTTCTAGTTCTATAACTATACTGTTTTGTTTTTTCTGTACCTCTACTACATTTTCATATTCTTTTTTTTCATTAATAATATTTTTTTCTTTGTTTTTAACTTTTAAATCTACTTCTTCTTTTTTATCTAATAATTGTTTATATTCCTTCTCTTTATTAAAAGCATCCTGTACTTTTTCTCTATACTCAGGATCAACACTTATTTTCTTTAATCTACTATCTACTTCTTCTATATTTTTAAACTTATCTTCTCTACTTGAAAGTATTAAATTTAATTTTTTCTCTAATGCATTCATCTCACCTTTAACTTTAGTATAAGCTTTAAGTAGCTCTTCTCTTTCTAATTTTAATCTTGCTACCTTTTTATTTATTTCTATTGCTTGTTGAAGATTAGCTTCTTTTTTAATAAGTTCAGGTATTTCTTTTTCTTTTCTTTCCAAAACATCATTATACTTTTTCTCTGTAGCTTTTAATTCTTCATCTATATTTTTTAGTTTAATTTCTAAATTCTTTAATTCATTATTATTATTTTTAATTTGCATATTTGTTTTTTCTAAATCATCAATAAAAGGTTTTACCCGTAAAGCCTTTTTAGCTTTATCTAAACTTTCTTTTTTTAGTGAAATTTCTTCATTTCTGTCTTCTAAGCTTTTTTCTATAATTTTATAATCTTTAAGTTCATTTTGAAGCTCGTATATACCTTTATATTTCTCATAATCTATATTTAATTTTTTCTTTTCTTCAATTAAACTCTCTTCCTCTTTAATAAGCTCTTTTAATTGAAGTTTTCTTTCTTTAAATACTTCTTCAGACAATCCTTCATATTTTTTCAACTCACCACTTAATATATTTTTTTCCTTTATTCTTTTATTTCTTGCCCGCTTTATCTTATCACTTAAGTTTTTACCATATTTCTCAAGGGCAAAGATTCTTTCAAGCATATCTCTTCTATCTTTTCCTGTAAGCTTTAAAAACTCACTAAATTTCCCCTGCGGAAGCACAACTGAACGAGTAAAATCTTCCACAGTAAGTCCTATAATTTTCTCTATCTGCTTGTGAACTTCCGTTGGTTTATCAGCAAGTATATTGCTTTCACTCTCATTCTTTTCAATAAGTCGTGCATATCTAGTCTTATACGCACCATGCTTATCAATTCTCATATTTCTCTCTGCAATATAAGTTTTTCTTTCACTTCCTAATCCAATTTCAAATTCATAGCTTACATTTAAATTTTTAGTTGTAGTATTTATGTAACCTTTATTTGTTCTTGTAACTTTTCCATATAAAACTATAGTTATAGCATCTAGGATTGTAGATTTACCACTTCCTGTTGGTCCAAAAATACCAAAAAGTCCTTTCTCAGTAAGTCTTTCAAAATCAATCTTTTGTTCCTCTTCAAAACTATTTAATCCAATAATTTTAAGCATTTTAGGCCTCATGTTCTTCACCTTCTTCTTTACCAGCTATACTTAAAAACAACTCCATAATTTCATTGTTTGGCTCTACCATTCTCTGCTTTACATAAAACTCTTTAAAAAGTTCTCCCATACTTTTTTCTTTTACATTATAAAAATCCTCATTTTCTTCATCTTTTCCTTTAATTATAGGTCTTATTTCTAAAATATCTTTTTTAAGACTCTTCATTATTTTTATGTCTTCTTGAGTTATATATTTATCTGTCTTTATCTCTAAATAAACCCAAATTTCTTTATCACAATTTTCCTCACATTTTTTAATAGCCTCGTCTACAGATTCACACTTCCAAACCTCTATAGGCTTGTAGTTTTTAAAATTAATCTTATCTACTTCCGCTTCTTTCCCTGCTTTAACATCAACAATATAGCAGCATTTTGTATATCCCACTTCACTCTTACTATATTGTAGTGGAGACCCTGAATAAAAGCAGTTACTTCTCCCTTTTATTCTTTGAGGTTTATGCAAATGTCCAAGAGCAACATATTGAGCCTTTTCTGGAATAGCCGCAGCACTTACTGCTAAACTTCCTCCAAGTTGAATTTGCCTTTCTGAATCTGATTCTTCTCCACCTAAAACAAACAAATGTGATACTGCTAAATTAATAGTATCTTCTCTATATTTCTCTGAAAGTGATAGAAACAACTCTCCAACCCTTGCAGAATAGCTTTTTTGTCTTTCTTCTTCTTCAATACTTTCCGAAAGCACTTCATTTAATCTTTTTTCACTAGGATAAGGTAAAGTTATGATTACTATTTTTTCACCATTTACTTCTATCTCAACAAACCCTTCACCAGCATTTAATATTTCATGCTTCCCACATCTTCCTATTTCAGCACAACTCTTAGGTCTACCCAAAAGGATAACCCCCTGTTCATAAGCAAGTGGACTTGCCGCTACAAGTCTCTCAGGATTATCATGATTTCCTGCTATAACTAAAACTATTCTCTCTCCACCATTACAAATCTCTTTTAAAGCCCTATAAAACATTTTCTCTGCTCTTGCAGGAGGATTACTATTATCATAAATATCTCCAGCTATTATAACCATATCTGCATTTTTTTCTTCTACTATATCTACAAAGTCTTTTATAAATTGCTCTTGTTCATCCATTCTACTAGCACCTTCTAAGTTCTTTCCAAGATGCCAATCCGAAGTATGTAATATTCTCATAATTTCACCCCTTAAATTTCTCATATTATACACAGAAAACTTAAAATACTAATTTTTATTAATAACTTTCAGATACAAATTATCTCTAACTCTCAACTTTCAATCGTGAGTTTTAAACTATGTAAAATTTCAAGTTTTAAAATTCTATATCTAACATATATTTTAACATTTCAACTATAAAACAAAACATGTAAATTAAAAAAAGAGTTAAGTCACAAAATATATTTGTAACTTAACTCTCTATTATACAAAGTAAATGAATAGCGCCCCTATTTTTACCCCATTAAATTTTATATTTACTCTTCGTTACTTGTTCTTCTAGATTTTAGGCCCCACGCCGCAAGAACAAGTACTACTAAACCGCCTACTACTAATAATGCATTTGTTGATAAACCAGTTTTGAAGTATTCCATTAAACCAATAGAATGTACAAATATAACCATAATTGCTAATGGTGCAACTACTTTGATAGCAAAGCTATATAGATTACTCCATGAGAAAGGATGTAATCCATCACTTTCAATTTCTTTGACAACATTCTTCGTACCCCAAATCCATCCTCCAAATACACATACTAATACTCCACCTAATGGTAATGATATATTTGCTGTAATATAGTCGAAAAGATCGAAGAAATTTTTACCAAACATTTTAACTTCAGACCATGCACCAAAAGATAATGTACTTGGTATAGAAAGCGCGAATAGTGCTAACGTTACTAAAACAGTTGCTTTCTTTCTTCCCATATTAAATTGTTCTGTAACAAAAGCTACAACAACTTCCATTAAAGATATAGTTGAAGTTACAGCTGCAATTCCAATTAATAAGAAGAATAAAGTTTCAAAGAAAGCTCCAAATGGCATAGCCTTGAATACCGCTGGAAGAGTTATAAATATTAATCCTGGTCCTGAATTAGGTTTTAATCCGTAAGCAAAAACTGCTGGGAAAATAACTACTCCTGCCATTAAAGCAATTAATGTATCTGCTATAGTTACTTGAACTGCCAATTTAAAAATATTTTCTTTTTTATCTATATAACTACCATAAGTCATTATTATTGCCATACCTAAACTTAAAGAATAGAAAGAATGTCCAAGTGCTTCTAAAACACCCTTTTTAGTTAATTGTGAAAAATCTGGTTTAAATAAGAATTCCAATCCTGCTGAAGCTCCATCTAAAGTTACAGATCTAATCATTAAGGCAATTAAGATTAATAACAATATTGGCATTAAGAACTTACTACATTTTTCTATACCAGTCTTAACTCCTAAAATTACAACACCAGCGGTTACCACAAGTACAACAAAAGTCCATACTATAGGCTCAGTTCCATTAGATATTATTGCTCCAAAATAATCTTCTAATTTATCTGGTGCAACATTTATTAACTTGCCTGAAGCTGATCTTGATAGATATGAAAATACCCATCCTGCTATGATAGCGTAAAAAGAAAGTATGATAAATGCTGTTGTAACAGATACAATTCCCGATAGATACCATGGTTTATTTGGTTCTAATTCTTTAAATGCTCCTACTGCATTTCTATGTGTCCTTCTTCCTAGTGCAAACTCTGTTAACATTACAGGAAGTCCAACTAAAACAATACATGCTAAATAAACTAAAATAAATGCTGCCCCACCATTTTGTCCTGTAATATACGGAAATTTCCATATGTTGCCTAGCCCTATTGCAGATCCCGCTGCTGCTGCTAAAATACCTAATTTTGATCCAAAATTATCTCTTTTCATATATAAAGCCCCCTTATCTAAATACTAATTATAAAATACCATATAATTGCAAATTTTGTATTTTCTTACTGTTGAATGTATAAATTTTACCCCTTTAATAAGCCCCCCCTTTTTAATTTTTAATTTCTATAAAAAATTTCTGGCAATTCAAAGTTTATAAAAATATTACTATATAAATAAAAAACTCTCGACTCTATGAACGTATAATTGTATACTTCATAGGGACGAGAGATATTATCGTGGTACCACCCTAATTCACATTTTAAATAAAATGCCTTATTATTCAGATCGACGTAGATTTTCAAAATTACTCTTAGAAAATCACCTAACCATAGCCATGTATCGGTGGCAACCGTCCTAATCTACTTGAAAATAATTTCTTTCAATTTGGCAGCTCTAGAGTGATCATTACATACTTCTTTCAACACCAACTTTCAGCATACATTGGCTCTCTGCAGTTAAAACAAAGTATTTTTCTCTCCGTCGTCACTTTATCTTGTTAAATTACCGAAATTCTTATTCACAATTATATATGGTATTTTGAAAATTGTCAACATCTTTTTTGAAAACATTAATTTTTCTAAATTAATTTATTAGTAGTATATGTTTATGTTTTTAAAAAGTTTCCAATTTTCTTGAGTAAATATTCAATATTCTCTTCATCCTTAGCCATTTTTTCTACCGGGCATGCATCACTTTTCGTTCTATTCAATATATAAGGTACCTTTAACTCATACTCAAAAGATATATTATTATGCTTTAAAACCTGTATAGCATTCTCACTTATCATTTTTGTATAGATATGCTTTATACCTGCCTCTACACTTAACATGGCTGCAGCCTTTCCTATAACTTTATCAGCTAAAACTCCTCCAGCTATCAAATCTCTTTTTTCAAGTACTGCAGTAAACAAAGGCTCTATTCCTCTTGCTTTTCTTTGTACAACAACTTCGCTATCCTTAACAATAACCATAGATAAACCATTTTCAATCAAATATTTTTTAGCAAGTTCTATGTCTTTCACATTAAGTCCTCCAACAAAATTTATTTTTACTTAAACCTGTACACTTTTTTCTTCTTTTCCTAAACTTTTTTTCACAGCATATACTACTAAAGGTATAAAAATAAGCTGAATTATTATTCCCGGTAATCCTTTTAAAAATAATCCTGCAGCAATAATATCAAGTTTAAATGGTTTTCCTATTATCATGTGAATAATTATATATACTCCTAAAACATTAACTATTCTACCTAAAATCATTCCAATAATTAATGAAGGATATACACTTAATCTAATTTTATTATATAAAAATGAAATAAATAAACCATAGGCAGCTAATTCAAACATCATTATATATACAAATGGGAACGGTGGCATCCCTGTAAATATATGACTTAAAATAGGAGTTAAAATTCCTATTATCAAAGCATATGATGGACTTAGAATAAACCCTCCTATCAAAATAGGAATATGCATTGGTAAAAACACAGCTCCTGCTTGAGTTCCAAATATATGAAAAAATATTGGTAAAATAATTCCTACTGCTATAAGTAATGCTGCCCTAACTAATTGTTTAATATTTGTAGTTCTTATCATTAAGCTTCCCCCTTTTAATATTTTCCATTAATTACACAGCATTTTTTGTTCCAAAAATAAAAAAAGGCTAAAAACAGCCTTTTTTCCTATTAATATCTTCTGTAATTATTCTTTTTTCTCATTATGATACTATATTTTCTCAATTTGAGATTAAATACTTATTTTTTCTCATTTTGATACTCACTTACTTTTATACCGTATTTACTAATTTTTCTATAAATTGTAGCTCTACTTATTCCTAAGAGTTTTGCTGCTTCTTCAGCATTTCCTTTACAGAAAATTAATGTTTTTTTCATGTTTTGTTCTTCTAAAATCTTAAGTGGAAGTATATCTTCTTTTTTTACATCTAAATTACTTATCTCTTCTTCCACAACATTTGCATTGTTCTTTGGCTTATCTCTTAATAAATTCAATAAATACCTTTCGGTTATTCTATTACAATCACATAAGTAATAAGATTTTTCAACTACATTTCTTAGTTCTCTTACATTGCCTAACCACTTATACTCTGTTAATTTTTTCATTGCCTCTTTATCTATTGTTTTAACATTTTCTATATTTTTGTTATTTAATTTCTTTAAAAAATGTTTTGTTAATTCTTCTATATCTTCTTCTCTTTCATTCAAATCAATTAAACGTATTCCTATAACATTTAATCTATAATAAAGATCATATCTAAAATTTTTATTCTCTACTTCATCAATTAAATTTTTATTCGTAGCAGAAATAACTCTTACATTAATACCTTTTTCGTAGGTTGATCCAACTCTTACTATTTTATGGTTATCTAATACTCTAAGCAATTTAGACTGAATATCAAGTGGCAACTCTCCAATTTCATCTAAAAATATTGTTCCACCATCTGCAAGTTCGAATTTGCCTGGATATCCTCCTTTATTTGCACCTGTAAAAGCACCTTTTTCGTATCCAAAAAGTTCACTTTCCACAAGCTCTCTTGGTATAGCTGCACAATTAACTGCAACAAAAGGTCCTTTAAATCGTTTACTATAATTGTGAATAGCTTGTGCAAAAACTTCTTTTCCAGTACCACTACTTCCCTCTAATAATATATTACAATCTGCATTTGCTGCCTTTTTAGCATATTCTATTATTTTTTTCATTTTTTGATTTTTTGTAGCAATATCCTTAAAAGTATACGATGCACTATATCCAATAACATTATTTACTACCTTATGTATGTGCTTTGTATATCTAAAAGCAACAACTATTCCGCCTATGTTCTCTACATATGTTATAGGTTCTATATTAGTAACACAGCGAACCCTGTTATCATTTATAACAAATGTACAATCCTCATTTTTATATCTTTCACCATTTTTTAAGCAGTCATTCAACAATCTGATATTATTAAATATATCTTTAATATTTTTATCAATTATTTCTTTAAGCTTAAGACCAAGAATTTTTAAAGCTATTTTATTAACTTCTTTTATTTTCAGTTTATCATCTGTAATAATAATTCCTTCTGAAGTACTATTTAAAACAGCATTTAATAATTCTTTTTCCATAAACTCACACCTACTTTTTTATATAGAATTATATATATTATCTCATATATATACTAAATATAGAAGTTAAACTTTTATTATTACTTTATTCTACAAACCACATAAAATACCCTCTATAGAAATCTTTCTTTTTAAATTTCTATAGAGGATATTTTTCTAGATTTATCACTGTCATACATTATTGACAATAAGAAGTTCCTAAGAGAACTTCCTTGAAGGCTTTTGAGTTAATTAAATTTCCACCTTTTAATTCGGCATTTTTTTATTATATAAGAAAATTTAAAATAAAATTCGGTAGGTTACTTCCTACCGAATTTTGTTATTCAAAATCATATTTATTTTTGGCTTCCACTCCACTTTTATTATATTTAGGCTTCTCTGTAGTTTGAACTATCTGATTTTTAGCAAATTGTCCTTGAGATTTAAACCCTTGCTTCTTATAATCTTTTTTATTATCATTTTTTGCTTTTTCACGAGATTTCATAGGGCACCTCCTAAAATATATCCTCTTTAAATAGAATATCCTTATTTTTATAAATTATTAATTGAAGAAATTTCATAATATATTTTCTTAGTATCAATATCTTTTCTCATTTATTTACCTTCTATGGTTATTTGTGTATAATATATTTAAATTAGTATATATATTTGTTCAAAAGGAGTTAATTTCAACATGAGAAAAATAGGTATGAGAAACTTAAAAACTTCATTATCAGTTTTTTTATGTATAATTATTTTAAGAATTTTAAATTTTAAGTATCCTTTTTATGCTTGCATTGCCGCAGTAATTTGCATGCAAAGTTCAGTGTTCAATTCTTTTACAATAGGTAAAAATAGAATGATTGGCACTTTTATCGGTGCTGTGATTGGATTTTTATTTGCACTTATACAACCTAGAAACGTTTTTTTATGTGGTATAGGAATAATAGTTGTAATTTACATATGTACTAGTTTAGGACGAAAAAAGTCTGTAACCATTGCATGTATTGTTTTTCTAGCTATTATGACAAATCTTATAGATAAAACACCTTTTATATACAGTATACATAGATTATTTGAAACCTTTGTAGGTATAATTATAGCAGTTTTAGTTAATTATTTTGTATTTCCTCCAAAGTACTTGGATAATTTAAACACATTAAGAAAAGAAATTATTGATAATATTTTTAAGTTAACAAAAGAAAAAATTTATAACAATAGCAATATAGATCTTTTAACACTAAATAAAAAAATATCTAATTATGAAAGTTTAGTAAATTCATTTTATGAAGAAATTACATATAAACAAAATAAACTTTGTGAAATAGATGATTTTAAAGTATTTTTAACACTATCTAAAAAAGCTTTTAATCATCTATCTATAATTAAAGCCTTAGATATAAATTGCAACTTAACTAAAAGTAATCTAACTAATATTGCATCCATCTATAATATTGAATTAAAACAAAGTTCATATACTACTACAGATAGTACTATCGTTTATAATTATCATATAAATGAGTTAGTAAAGATATTAGATACTTTAAAATCTGATATCCTCAAAATAAATATTTCTCAATAAATTAATAATTATTCTACCCCAACTTATGGGTTACATTTTTTGTAGAATAAGCTTATAATAAATAAATATTCTTATTTATATTTTGGGGGTGAATTTATTTGATTGGAACAACAGTTGATTCTATTGCAATCATTGTAGGAAGTTTAATAGGTATTTTGTTTAAAAAAGGGATAAATGAAAAAATAAGCAAAACTGTTATGAACGGATTAGCACTTTGTGTACTTTTTATAGGAGTATCAAATATTATAGATACTTATAATAAATTCGAGTCTAATAGTATGCTTATAATTATTATTTCTATGGTTATAGGATCAATAATTGGAGAAATAATAGATATAGATAAAAGAATTGAAAATTTAGGAAACACCATAGAAGTTAAGCTAAAAAAAAGTGGTGGTCAAATAGCGGAAGGCTTTGTAACAACAAGTCTCTTATTTTGTATTGGAGCTATGGCAATTATAGGTTCTCTTGAAAGTGGTCTTTCAGGAAATCACAAAACTCTTTTTGCAAAATCAATCATTGATGGCATTACTTCTATAATATTCGCATCTTCTTTAGGAATTGGTGTTATGCTATCAGCTATATCAGTATTTGTATACCAAGGAATAATAACACTTGGAGCATCTTTTTTAAAAGTAATATTGATTCAATCAGTAATAACTAACATGACTGCAATAGGTGGAATTCTAATAATAGGATTAGGCTTTAATGTGTTAGGAATGACTAAAATAAAAGTTGCAAATTTACTTCCAGGAATATTTTTACCTATACTTTATCAAATAGTAACAACTTAACTATTATATAGTTTTCCTAAATTAAGTTTAAATAATTTATTAGGAATAACTTTAACTTTTCTATCATATTATGTACAAACAATATGATGATAGGAAGGTGTTACTATGTATGATAAATTAAAAAAGAGCCACAAACCTTATGCTAAAAAAATCATGTACGAATTATATCCTGACAAAAACTGCAATGTAGATACTTTATGTTCTCGTTTTGTTAAAAAACGTCATAAAATTGTACTCGCTTCTATAAAAGATTTGGAAAAATGTCGCTTAATTGAAAGAGTAAATAATAAAGATAACGAACAATTATATATGCTAACACACTATGGAAAAGATTTTATGAAAGAAGAATTTAATGAATAATAAAAGAAAAGTGCAACGCACTTTTCTTAGTTTAGCCATTTATCACCAACACATTTCTTTTTCACCTAATATTGCTTCAATTTCTTCAACAACAACTGGTTTACTAAATAAATATCCTTGATATTCATCGCACTCGATTTCATTTAAAAACCTAAGTTGTTCATTAGTTTCCACACCTTCTGATATAACTTTTATCTCTAAAGCTTTTGCCATTGTAATAGCTGCTTTTATAAGGGATTCATCTCTTTTATCTTTAGCTATTCCATCAACAAACAATTTATCAATTTTCAATACATCTATTGGAAATGTTTTTAAATAGCTTAACGACGAATATCCTTTTCCAAAATCATCTAATGCTATTTGTATTTTCTTTTTCTTTAACTTAGCAAGAATGTCATAAGCACGTTCTATATCTTCCATAGCTGCTGTCTCAGTAATTTCTATGCTTATATATGAAGTATCAATACCTGTACTTGTTAATATAGACTCTAATTTATCAATAAACTCACTATTGTTAAACATTTTTGCAGAAATATTTACTGCAATATTTATTGGTTTCAAACCATCACTTATCCATTTTTTAATTTGTAAACAAGCTAGTTCTAATATATGTTCATCTATTTCTTTAATAAGCCCTGTCTCTTCTGCTATTAATATAAAATCATTTGGATAAATCAATCCTAGCTTAGGGTGCTGCCATCTTATTAATGCTTCTAGTCCTGTAACTTGCCCCGTTCTAATATTAATTTTAGGTTGATAATGAATAATAAATTCTCTCTTTTTTAATGCAGTTCTAAGGCTTTCTGCAACTTCTAAACTACTCATTACACTATTATCCATTGCATTATTATAAAATTTATAATTATTTCTACCTTTTTCTTTTACATTATACATTGCAATATCAGCATTTTTAAATAAAGTTTCAGCATCTTCTCCATTTTCAGGAAACAAAGAAATCCCCATACTACAAGTAATGTGAATTTGTTTTTCTTTTAGTATAAATGGATGCTTAAAAATCTCTATGATCTTCTTCGCTACATCTTCTACATCTTTTAGTCCATTTATATCATTCAATACTATTATAAACTCATCTCCACCTAACCGAGCAATAATTTCCCCTTTTCTAACAACATCTTTTAATCTACTAGAAACCTTTTTTAGAAAATAATCACCAATGCTGTGTCCAAATGTATCATTTATTAACTTAAATTTATCTAAATCAATAAATATTACTCCTACTTTTTTATCATTTTCTTTTGCTTCTTTAATAGCTAATGTCACTCTTTCCTTTATTATTCTTCTATTAGGTAAATTTGTTAGAGCATCTTTAAATGCTATATCCTTAAAATTTTGTAAAAGTTTTTCTTTTTCCTCAATAGCTTTATAAAAGCCATATCCAATAAATATTATTCCTACTACTACAAACACTTCTTCAAATATATTTTCAATCAAATATCCTAGTTCAATAAATTTAAGTTCATCAATAGTATCACTAAAAAATGAAATAGTTAACAATGCCCACCCAATGCTTAAATATTTAATATTAAGTTTTAAAGAAATATCAAAAGCAATTATAGCAAAAATTGTGCATATCCCTTCTAAAAAAAAATCATTAACTTCTATATCTAAATTCATTTTAATTAATATAAACGTCAGTACTATAAGTAAAATTAATAACATACTAAACATTTTTATTGATTTTTTTGAAATACTTTTCATATAAGTTATCCTCGTTATACATAGTATTTTAGAAATTGTCATTTATCTTTCGTATAATTTTTACTTCTTATCAAAAGTATTTCTACAAAATTATATAAATTCCTCTTTTTATTTACTTTATAAACTTTATAATCTCTTTAAAAACTTATATTTTTTAATAAATTTTAATTTTTAATAAATTTTAATTTTTATAAGCTATTTAATTTTTTAAATTCTAAATAACCTTTTTTTCTCAATTCACATGCTGGACATTCTCCACATCCATTTCCTTTCATTCCATTATAACAAGTTAAAGTTTCTTTTTTTACTATATCAAGCACCCCTAAATCATAAGCCATTTTCCAAGTTTCTGCTTTATTTATCCACATAAGCGGCGTATGAATTACAAATTGATAATCCATTGCTAAATTTAATGTTACATTGATTGACTTTATAAATCCATCTCTACAATCTGGATATCCACTATAATCACTTTGAGATACCCCAGTTATTATATGATTTATTTCTCTCTGCTTAGCAAAAATCGCCACAAAAGTCAAAAACAACATATTTCTTCCATCAACAAAAGAATTAGGCACACCTTCCTTTGGAGATTTTTTATCCACCTCTATGTCACTTCTAGTTAAAGAATTTGGAGCTAACTGGTTTAATAGTGCTAAATCCAAAATATGATGCTCTACATTATATTTTTTACAAATATCCTTTGCACATTCCAATTCAACCTTATGCTTTTGACCATAATCAAACGATACTGCTATAACATCTTTAAATCTTTTTTTTGCCCAAAATAAACAAGTAGTACTATCCTGTCCTCCACTAAATACAACTACAGCTTTTTCTTTATTTATATTATTCACGACTTTTCCCCCGAAATTTAATTTATTTACATAACATTATTAATCTATTTTGTAGAGAAACATCTTCAGCAAATTTTCCTCTTAAAGTAGTCGTAACGGTTTTTGTATTTGGCTTTTTTATTCCTCTAGTAGTCATACAAGCATGTTCACCTTCTATAATAACTGCTACATCCTCTGTTTCAGTAATCTTTTGCATTATTTCAGCTATATCTGTTCCTATTCGTTCTTGAAGTTGTAGCCTTTTACCTACCATATCAGCTATTCTTGCAATCTTACTTAAACCAATAATTTTCTTTTTAGGTAAATAAGCAACAGTCACCTTCATGTTATACATCAAAGCCAAGTGATGCTCACAGTGACTAAATATTTCAATATCCTTCATAATTACTATATCTTTATTTTTTTCTTCTATATTCAAATCTTCTTCAAAAGTTTTATTAAACATTTCCGCAATTTCATCATTTGTATAGCATATTCCTTCAAATAATTCCGCATACATATTAGCAACACGTTTTGGAGTATCCTGTAATCCTTCTCTATCTGGATTTTCTCCTAAAGCTATCAGTATACCTCTTATGTGCTTTGCAATTTCTTTCTTATCAATTTCCATATTAGTTATACCCCCTTTTTGTCTGGTTCCCAGATCACCTTATGAAGCTGAATTTGAAGAGTAACTCCATTCATTTTATTATCCTTCATAAATTCTACAATTTCAACTGTATTAATTTCTCCAAATATTGGGCTTATATACACATTGGTTATTTTTGACAAATCGTACTTATCAATAATATATTTTACCTTTTGTAAGTCTTCACTACCACCTACTACAAATTTAACTGTATCATATCTTCTTAAGTAATTAAAATTATCAACTACCATCTTATCTTCCATATTACTTGAAGAAAGCTTATAATCCATAGTAATTTTAGGTGGGTTTTTTCTTATATCTGCAAATTCTTTTATAGAAATACTTCCATTAGTTTCTATTTCTATTGATAATTCTTTATCCTCTGTAAGTTTTTCTATTAGCTTCAGCATTCCTTCTTGCAGTAGTGGTTCACCACCAGTTAAAGTTACATTTTGGATTTGTGTAGATTTAATATATTCATATATTTCTTTTGTTGTCATCAACTCATATATTACATCTTTTTCATTAGCCCATCTTGTATCACAATAACTGCACTTTAAATTACATCCTGCAAATCTAATGAATACAGCTAGCTGACCTGATAAACGTCCTTCTCCATTAATACTAATAAACTTCTCAACCACTTTATATTGAGTCAAGCTGCTTCACCTCACTTTCCTCATAAACTGCACAATTAGTTGGTGTTTCATATACCATAGATTTTTTTACATTATACCCCTTTTTCTTCATATGCTTAAAGAAGAACTCTGCAAACTTCTCAGCAGTAGGTCTGAATTTTACATTTATTATTCTAAAACCGTCCCCAATTAAATGCTCCAACGTCTCTTTTCTCATGGTATTTTCCTGTATTATCAATGCATGATCATAGAAGTCCACTATTTCTTTTATATCGTTTTTTAAATCTCCAAAATCTATTACCATACCATCAAATTGTCCACCTTCTACTAACTTTTCTGCCTGCACATGAATTTCTACCTTCCATCTATGTCCATGAATATTACCACATTTCCCTTCATATCCAGCAAGAAAATGAGCACTATCAAAACTATGTTCCGCTCTCAAAATATACATATATCTCCTCCTATACTCTCTCCCCATAATAACAGCATCCAATTGCTCCATTAAACTGAGGAAAATTAACAGAAACCACCTCATCATAATCTTTATTAAGATATTTCTTTATAGCAATATTAGTAGCAACACCACCAGTTAAAACAAGTTTTCTTCCTCTAAACTTAGTTAAAAGTGGTTTTAATCTTTTATATAAAGAATAATTAACTCCTGCACTCAAACTTTCTATATTTGCTCCCTCTGCTATTTTCCCAATCAATTCAGATTCTGAAAACACTGCACAAGTTGAATTTAACTCTATAGGATTTTGATAATATTTACTCATCTCATCAAGCGATATTTCTAATACACTTGCCATATTCTCTAAATATCTCCCACAAGAAGCAGCACACTTTTCATTTAGTTCTAAATCAGTAGTTATTCCTTTTTCTATTTTAGCTACCTTAACATCCTGTCCACCTATATCTAAAAGTATAAAATCTTTTAATCCTGTTTGATAAAACCCACCATAAACATGTGCTTTTATCTCATTTATAGCAATAAACTTTTTTAAATCCGTATTATTTCTTCCATATCCAGTAGATATAGCCTTATCAACATTTTCTATTTTAAGCTTTTCTAAATCTACAGTTATTTTTCCATTAAAGCTGCAATAATCTCTATAAAAAGACATCGTACTTATTTTCATTTTTTTTATTATCATATTGTCTTCCATTAATACAATCTTTACTTCTCTACTTCCTAAATCTATTCCTAATATCCTCATCTAGCTTCCCCCTTTAAATCGAGCAACATATCAAGGAAAGCTTCCAATCTAAGTTTTGTTCTAGCATCTAAGCTATTTAGCTTGTCTCCTTCAATATTTAAAATAGGAATATCTAACTGTTGTTTTAATACAATATCTTCAACTGCTCTATAACAAAATGCTTGAGTATAGTGAATTATACCATCTAAATTTCTCTCATTAATTTGTTCCTTAAGTTCTTTAATTCTAAACTTAATATCATAAGGGTATGTATAATCATAATATTGTTCATATATATTTGAAGCTCTATCTGCTCTTGGAAAAGCGAATTCTCTTTGAACCTCATTATAAACAATATGTGAATTAAATTTCTCTACAAATTTATATAAATCAGCCGTCATAGGTGGAACCCCTATATAACCTAATCTAAGCTTTTTATTTATTGGCACTCTTTTTTTAATTTTTGACACGGCATTTTTAAGCTCAACTTCAAATTTATCTACATCTCCATTTAAGTCACTTAAACTAACCTGATATAAATGGTTTTCAAATCCAGTAGCTTTATTTTCAACATATGTTAACTTATCAACTTCCTTTGCTAATTCTCTAATCTCATTTAATCTATTTCTCACATTTTCAACCTTTTCCAAACTTACATTGAAAATATCCATAAATTTTTTAATTTCTATTTCTACATCTCTCTTGTTATGACTATAAGGAAATGAAAAAGGATAAACCTTTATTCCTTTTAAACGTAATACTTCTATAAGTGCCTTTGTATTAGAACAATCGCCTTCCATAACTCCAACTATTTCTTTTATATCGTTCTCCATACACGCACCATAAATTCCTTTTATCCACGCACATAAACTTTTTGGGAAACCATCTCTTTCCGCTATATCTATATATTTTGAATAATCTTCTGAAGTTATAAAAAGATTATTGATATCTACAGGTTTATAACCTGCTGCTAAAATAACCTCTACAGGTACAGTAGTAGTCAAACCAATTTTTTTCATTTTTTCTCCTCCTCTTTTAATAAAAAAGGACATTAAAAAAGGGCTTAACTGCCCCATAAACAAAAAAACTACCTAAGACGCTGGTAGCATGTCCTAGTTTTGTTTATAGACAGGATGGATTACGAACTGTCTTCTTATATTATTAAAAATAAGTATATCATACCTTATTATGCACTACAATGTCTTTGTTTATAATTTGATTTTGTAAATATTTCTTACTATTTTTCACCTTCTGTTTGTTTTTATACATTCTCTCATCAGCAATTTTCATTAATTCATCATATTCTTTTCCTTCTTGTGGAAACTTAGCAATACCATAACTAAAGCTACATTTAAAGCTGTTTTCTTCAAACCTTATTGGGTTATCATTAAACTCCTTAATTAACTCTCTAATTTTTTTTATAGTATTTTGTAAATCTGTATCATTAATAATTGATACAAATTCATCTCCGCCAAACCTTGCTACTATATCTGAATATCCAATTAAATTGCTTAAACGACTAGCAAAAGTCTTAATTAATTCATCTCCTGCTAAATGCCCATAACTATCGTTGATAAGTTTCAATCCATTTAAATCAAACATACCTAGCAAAAATTGTTCATTATTTATAGCTGTTTTCTTAATATGCTTATCAAATAATTCTTCAAAGTATCTTCTGTTATATACATTAGTTAATTTATCATATCTAGATAAATATATAATTTGCTCATATAATTTGTGATTATTAAGCGCAATTGCTATTTTACTCCTCATGTATTCCATTATTTCCAAATCACTTTCATCATAAACATGGTTGCGACTACTATCTACATTTATTAACCCATATAACTTTCCTCCTATAATAATTGGTGCACTAATAGAAGATTGTACTTTAATTTCTTCTTTATTTTCCAAAATTACCGGAAATTTAGTCTTAATCATATCTTGAATATCATTAATTATAATTGTTTTTTCTGGATTTCCATTTGTTTTAATCCAAAAAAACGAATCTTTTAAATTAATGCTAAATTCCTTACCCTTCTCAGCATCATATCCTTTACAAGCAACAATTTTCAAGTTATCATCCTCATCTAAAACCAATACACATGCAAGCTCACTATTTCCCATTAATTCAGTTGCCTTCTCCAAAATCAACTCAAATAATTCGTTGATGTTATTTAGTCCAATTATAGCATGACTTATTTCTAACACAGCATCCTTCAACTTCAAAAGTCTTTCCATTCTTTTTTTATCTATGTTCTGATTTGTAATATCCATCACAACACCAACTAGCCCTTTAACTTCATTTTGTTTATTTATAAGAACTGCTTT
This sequence comes from Clostridium aestuarii, assembly GCF_026735135.1. Classification (GTDB taxonomy): domain Bacteria; phylum Bacillota; class Clostridia; order Clostridiales; family Clostridiaceae; genus Clostridium_H; species Clostridium_H aestuarii. The sequence continues at coordinate 739,039 of NZ_JAPQER010000001.1, forward strand.
ATTAAAAATCACATCATGAAAGGAACCATCATTATATAAGAGTTTAGCTTCATACGTTTGCTTGCCTTTACTCTTCATCAATTCATTATCTGCTTTATAATAAATATCAGCAAGTTCTTTAGGATAAACTTCATAAACAGAGTGTTCAATAATTTCTTTCCTTTTAAGACCTACATATTCTATAAAAGCATTATTACAATGTTTATATATACCATATTCATCTTTGTAAAATATAGGGTTAGGAATTGTATCAATAAGAATTTGAAAAAATTCCAAATTTTCTTGGAATGCTGATAGGATTTGTTGAATTTCTTTTGTATTGTAACTTTCTTCTCCTGTTATAAGATTCTTTTTTCTATTTTTTCTTTTAAATAAAGATACAATCTTTTTTATAATATTCAATAATCTTTCATCCTTTCAAACTATTATCGAACTATTCAATATTTTATATAATTATATCAAAACGACAGATAGCTGTCATGTATAATTCACTATATATCCTTTTGAAGCTTTCAGAAAACATTGAATATACAAAAAATTGATATTTAACCTATTTTTTGATACAATTGTGTCATTGATTAAAAAATAAATACTCACTAAAAGGAGAGGTATGCTATAATGTTAAATATTTTGGAAAACATCGTTTCCATAGGTAATAAATGGCTTTGGTCATATGTCCTTATTATTGTTCTTATTGCACTTGGACTTTATTTTACTTTCAAATCAGAATTTGTTCAATTCAAATTTTTGGGGGAAATGTTTAAATTATTGGGAGATGGTGCAAGTAATTCTGTGTCTTCAAATAAAAAAGAACATAAAGGTGTTTCATCCTTTCAAGCATTTTGTATCAGTACAGCTTCAAGAGTTGGAACTGGTAACCTAGCTGGTGTTGCAATAGCTATATCACTTGGAGGTCCTGGAGCAGTTTTTTGGATGTGGTTAATCGCTTTAATAGGTGCTGCATCAAGCTTTGTTGAAAGTACTTTAGCTCAAATTTATAAAGTTAAAGATAAACATGGTTATAGAGGTGGACCTGCTTTTTATATGGAAAAAGGGTTAAATAAAAAATGGATGGGAGTTGTTTTTTCCATTTTAATAACTTTATCCTATGGTTTTGTATTTAACGCTGCACAAGCTAATACAATTACATTAGCCTTCGAAAGTGCTTTTGGATGGAGCAGATTAGCAATGGGATTATGCCTTGCAGCTGTTACAGCAATTATTATTTTCGGTGGAGTAAAGAGAATTGCTAAAGTTGTTGAATTAATCGTACCTGTTATGGCAATAGCTTACGTATTTGTTGCTTTATTTGTTGTAGTTAAGAATTTTTCTGCTATTCCAGCATTATTTACTCTTATAGTAAAAAGTGCTTTTGGGTTTGGACAAGCTATAAGTGGAGGAATTGGAGCAATTATTATGCAGGGAATTAAAAGAGGTCTTTTTTCCAATGAGGCTGGAATGGGTAGTGCTCCAAATGCTGCAGCAACAGCTGATGTAACTCATCCTGTAAAGCAAGGATTCATTCAAACTTTAGGTGTATTTACAGATACTATTTTAATCTGTAGTGCTACTGCATTTATTATATTACTTTCCAATTCTCATGCTTCTGAAGGTTTAAAAGGAATACAAATTACTCAAGCAGCTTTAAGCTCTCAAGTAGGTTCTTGGGGTAATGTTTTTATAGCTGTATGTATTTTACTCTTTGCCTTTAGTTCTATAATTGGAAATTATTATTACGGTGAAACTAATATAGAATTTGTTAATGGAAATAAAGGATTACTAGCTGTATATAGAATATTAGTGCTTTGTATGGTTGTATTCGGTTCAGTTGCAAAAATTCAAATTGTCTGGGATATGGCAGATTTGTTTATGGGTTCAATGGCTCTTATTAATTTAATTGCTATTGCAATGCTTTCAAAAATTGCTTTTGCAGCTTTAAAAGACTATACTAAACAAAAGAAGGAAGGAAAAGATCCTGTATTCAATTTAGATAACATTGAAGAGTTAAGAAATATTGAACAATTAGAAAATATTGAATGTTGGGCAGAAGAAGAACAAACTTACGCAGTTTAATTAAGGAGAAATATAAATGAAAAGTATTTTTTTAGACACAGAAACTACTGGACTTAAACCCGGAAGAATAGTTCAGCTAACTTACATTATAGAAGAAAACAAGAAATTTTCTCGTGCAAAAAACTTTTTCTTTATGGTTGAAGATTGGGAAATGGATGAAAGAGCCGCTCAAGTGCATGGATTTACAGTTGATAGATTGGCAGTATTATCTAATGGTCAGCTTTTTGAAGATGCTGTAGATGAAATTAAAGAAGACTTTAAAGACGGTATTTTTATAGCACATAATAGTAACTTTGATAAAAAATTTATTGACGCTGAATTTGGTAAATTAAATATATCTTGTAATACAAAAAGAGAGTTTTGTACTATGAAATATTTTAAAGATATACTAAAATTACCTGCAAGACGAGGAAACGGCTATAAAAATCCAAAAGTAGAAGAAGTTATGCATTTTTATGATATAGACGCTGATTACGTTCTAGAAAAAACTAAAAAAATATTTGACTGTGAAGATATTTCTTTTCACGATGCTAGATATGATACTATGGCTATGTATATATGTTGCTTAAAATCTCAAAATCGTAATATTGATGTTTAAAATCACATAGCTAAATGTAGTTTTTATTGTTCACTACTTAGAAAATTTCTTTTTTAAATGTCATAATAAGCTTAAAATACAGTAAAAGAGCACAATTATAGATTTAACTATATTTGTGCTCTTTTTATTCAATTTAGTGATTATGTTTTTCATTATAAATTTGTAAAACATTTTTAAATTCTGCTCCAGAACCTATTGAAGCATATTCTACTTCTCCATTTTTCCTAACTTCTTTATATGCATTAGCAACATCTGAATCTTTTTCTGATACTATTACATATTTGTTTTCACCAACTTTAAGAGCATCTACTAACTCCAATTCTACTGGTTTACCAAATTCATTTAAAACTGTAATGGTGTTTTGCTCTGCCATATCCATCTCTCCTCCAATAAATTTATACTTATTTTCTTCTATAACTTATTATTATCTATTAAGCATAAATATATTTATTATAATTAAGAATTAACAATGAAGAATTAACAGTGAACGAGAATTTTCTTCCACTTTGTTACAGAAATTTTTTAATTAATAATTCGTGAATTGGATACTGGTGCTTTATTTCAATAAGCATAACAAGTTTTACTAATAGTTAATTAAAGATTTTCTGATTTTTTAATGAAGAAAATCATCCATAATTGTTAATTGTTCATTCTTAAATCTTAATTATAAGAATATTGTTTCACAATATTCTTATATAGTGTAGTAGCTATCAAAAATCTCAATCATACTATCCATAAATTCAAAACCAATTTCTTTACTTTTTTCCACAATAGCCCCCACTTTTTCATGAAATTGATCTTCTAAGTTATTTTTAGATATATAGTTTAAGGCTTTATCAAAAACTCCTTCAATATTTATATAAAATTCCTCTTGTACATTTCCATGGTAATTCATAAATTTCAATGCATTCTCTACATAATAAAGCATCAACTCTGCTGTTTTAGCTTTAGAAGATGTTATCCTTTGAAAATCCATAATAGCCTTACTTACTACTGAATACCTCATTTTTCCCTCTCCATCATGTGGAAAAAATTCTTCTTTAATAATTTTTTTATACTTTTCTAAAATCTTTTCTTCTAATTCGGGATTTATTTTCAAACTATAATATTCCTTAACATCAGTAAAGAATTTAAATAGTTCTATCACTTCTTCTTTTAATTCATCCTTACTTAAATAATCAATATGCTCGTTTAATTGATATATATTAATATTATTCATTGCTACCTCCAGTAATTTATTTTTAAGAAAAGCAATATGGAAATTAAAATCCCCACAAATAATAATCTTAATACAATTATAACTGTTTTTATTTAACTTTTAAAACATTTTATGTAATAATAATATTTTTTCTAAATGCTCGATTATTTTTTAACAACTTCTATTGATTTTTCAAAAAAAGGTGTTATACTATTACCATATTTTAAATTAAATGGTATTCTTTACGAAACCATATCCTTAAAATATACACATTATAATAAAATTTCATAATTCAACTTATATCCTATTGGAATAAGAATGGAGGTAAAAAAAATGAGTGAAAAATCATTAGTCAAAAGGAAATTAACAACTCAACAAATCACTATTACAGGGATGTTGTCTGCAATATCCATTGTATTAGGAGTAACTGGTTTAGGTTACATACCTATTCCACCATTTCACACAACTATTATGCATGTTCCTGTTATAATAGGCTCATTAATTGAAGGACCTGTTGTAGGAGCTATGCTCGGTCTTATATTTGGACTAACTAGTATATTTCAAGCAATAAAAACCCCTACACCTGTAAGCTTTATCTTTTTAAATCCACTAGTAGCTGTACTCCCAAGAATTTTAATAGGTATTACTCCTTATTACACCTATAAAGTTTTGAGTAAGCTAAAACTGAATTCAATTAAAATAGCATTAGCTACAGGAGTTGGTTCTTTCACTAACACAATAGGTGTTTTGGGAATGATTTACATTCTATATTTTGATGCTTTTGTAAAAGTACAAGGCATAAGCGTAAGTGCTGCAAATAAAACCTTTATTGCACTTACTTTAAACGGATTTGTCTCTGCTGGTGCAGCAATTTTAATTACCTTGCCTGTTGTACAAGCTGTAAATAAAATTAAGAAAAATTAACTTATAAGTTTTAAATAAATATAAAAAACTCGCTTTTTAATTAAGCGAGTTTTTTTATATTTAATACTCTTTTACTTTACTATATTGAGAAGCATCTTTTATCATTGAATACTCTTTATTTTCACTTAGCAGATATGCATCATAAGTTGTATCTATTGTTACCCATGTATCTGAATCCTTTAGATACACTTCATTCCATGCGTGATAAGTGTCAATGTCGTTTTTGTATCCTTTAACAAGTTTTGTAGGTACTCCTACGCTTCTTAGCATTGATGCTAAAAGTGAAGAGTAATCGTAACAAATACCTTTTGAAGTTTTAAAAGTATCATTAATATTTGGAACATAGTCATTACTAATTTTATTTATTTTGTCATAATCGTATTTTATATTTTTTACTATATAGTCATAAACTGCTTCTACTTTTTCTCTGTCATTTACTGCTTTATTTGTTAGTTCTTTTGCTTTTTTTATAGGTTCCATTTCTTTATTCCAATTTATTGTTTGAATAGCATTTAAATAAACTTCTCTTTTATTATCTATATCAGCATTTATTGATTGTTTTTCAGCAACTGTATATTTTTGTCCATCTTTTTGCTTTAAAATCTTTATATTATATTCTCCGCTTCCTAATTGAAGAGGAAAACTTTCATTCTTATCATTTTTTAAATCGTAAAAATATTTTGCATTATCCTTTTCTATCAACAATTTAGCTTTAATGTCAGTATCAGGTGAATAATTCACACTTATGAGTCCTTTATTTATACTTGTATTATCGAAGATATTAGTGCTAATTTCTTGAGCAAAAACTCTGCTGCAAGGTACTAATGTAACAGACAAGATTATTGACAAACTAGCAATTATTTTCTTTAACATATTAAACTCCCCCTTCGGTAACTGGCTACCATTTTACAGGCCCTATAGTTTTGCGTCCCTGTCTTTCGACAGGTTTGCCTTTATCGGTGAGAAGTTTTACACCAATAACTACTTTATTCAGTTTTTACATGTCCTATTTAATTATTTACATGCAAAAAACTTTTCTTTCGGTAATCTGGCTGCCATCTATTACTAGGAAGGCCCTATAGTTTTGCGTCCCTATCTTTCGATAGGTTTGCCTTTATCGGTGAAAAGCTTCGCACCAATAACTTGTCTACTTTTTTATTAACTTAAATAGTGGTACTTGTATACCTCTATTATACTACATTATATGCTTATTATCATTTGTTTGTGATATTTTTCCAAAAAAAATCGAAGGAGAAAAACCCCCTCAATTTCTTAATAATTACTCTTCATTTTCCTCAATATCTTTTTTTCTCAATTTAAGTCCTGATACCACAATCAACAATCCTGATAAATAGTATTTATATGGACTTTCTTCACCTGTTTTAGGTAATACAGATATTCCTTCTGGAATCTTTTCATCAGGCACATCTATCTCTTCATCTGTCACTGGTTCTATTTGTTTTACTTTTATAATTCTTATTACTTGATTTGCTGCATTTCCATTTGAATCTTTTACATCATAAGTTATAATATAGTTTCCTGGTACATCTGTATTTACTTTTCCTTCTTTACCATTTACTCTAACTTGAATTTTTTCAGTAATATCTCCATCTTCCTTATCTACAGCAGTTGATCCTGCATCTTTATACACATCTCCAAAATTCAATACAACTTCTTCATCTCCATTTAAAGTAATCACAGGTTTGCCTGGAATTCCTTCTGGGATTTCTTCTTCTGGAACTTCTACTACTTCTTCTACTATTACAGACCTCATTACCTCATCTGCTTTATTTCCATCTGAATCTGTTACATTATAAGTTATTGTATATGCTCCAGGAACACTGGTGTCAACATCCTTACCATTTGCCTTAACTACAATTTTATCTGTTATATTTCCATCTTCCTTATCATAAGCCTCCGCACCTGCATCAGAATATTCTTCACCTTGCTGAATTCTTATAATATCAGAACCTAGTAGTGTGATTTCAGGAGCTTCATTTGTAACTATACGAGAACTATTACTTTTTTTATGATGGGTTGAAGTTGTCTTTTCATAACTGCATAAAAAACTCAAATCAAAATTACATGTTAAACCCTGAACACTATTTCCAGCTTCCTTGTCCATTGATATAGTTATAATCATTTTAATATTCTTGCCTGCATTTATTAAAATACTGTTATTCCCTTCAATACATACACTTTCTAAATTACCATTAAATATTTCTCTATTTTCTTCTTGAATATCATCCAGATTTTGAACTATATGAACTTTTACATAGTTCATAAAATCTTTATAACTATCTGATTCCTTTGAAAGCACCTCTTTTTTCCCGTTCTCTCCAATAAGAGATATTTCTAAATTATCTAATGAAATTTTTTCCAATTTATTTAAATAATTTACATCATTAGATATTTGGAGTTTTTTTGTAACACTACTACCAGGAACTATTGGTGAATCACCTACTGAAAAAATAGCTTCTACTTTAGCTTCAGGATTACTTATTTTAAACTCTGGGAACGCTTTTGCAGGTTTAGTAAGTAAACATGATAAACCAAATAAAACTAGTACCGTTACAAGAACCTTTTGAAAAAAGATTTTTGTATTTTCAACCACACCTTCACCTTCTTTCTTATTAAACTTTTTAAAAAGCCTCCTTTAACAGGAGGCTTTTTTACCCTTAAAGGATTTTACTTATCTATGCTATCTGCATCCGAATTATTATTAACTGCTATATTATCAGCAGAATTATTTTGTTGTGAATTTTCCTTTTCTGAACCACCTGACTGTACTTGCTGATCAGCTGTGTCATGATGATCTGTTGTGTTTTCTTGCTGTGCCTGCTTATTATCTTGTGAGTCTTGATCATCCCCACTATCTACTTCATCTTGATTGTCTTGTGAGTCTTGATCTTCCCCACTATCTGCTTCTTCTTGATTATCTTGTGAGTCTTGATCTTCCTCACTATCTGCTTCTTCTTGATTATCTTGTGAGTCTTGACCTTCCTCACCATCTGCTTCGTCTTGATTATCTTGTGAGCCTTGATCCACCTCACTATCTACTTCATCTTGATTGTCTTGTGAGCCTTGATCTTCTTCACCCTCTACTTCATCTTGATTGTCTTGTGAGTCTTGATCTTCCTCACCATCTATTTCTTCTTGATTATCTTGTGAGTCTTGATCTTCCCCACTATCTACTTCATCTTGATTGTCTTTTGAGCCTTGATCTTCCTCACCATCTACTTCACCTTGATTATCTTGTGAGCCTTGATCTTCCTCACCATCTACTTCTTCTTGATTATCTTGTGAGTCTTGGTCTTCCTCACCATCTACTTCACCTTGATTATCTTGTGAGTCTTGATCTTCCTCACCATCTACTTCGTCTTGATTATCTTGTGAGTCTTGGTCTTCCTCACCATCTACTTCTTCTTGATTATCTTGTGAGTCTTGGTCTTCCTCACCATCTACTTCTTCTTGATTCTCTTGTGAGTCTTCATCTTCCCCACCATCTGCTTCGTCTTGATTATCTTGTGAGTCTTGATCTTCCCCACTATCTACTTCATCTTGATTGTCTTTTGAGCCTTGGTCTTCCTCACCATCTACTTCACCTTGATTATCTTGTGAGCCTTGATCTTCCTCACCATCTACTTCTTCTTGATTATCTTGTGAGTCTTGGTCTTCCTCACCATCTACTTCACCTTGATTATCTTGTGAGTCTTGATCTTCCTCACCATCTACTTCGTCTTGATTATCTTGTGAGTCTTGGTCTTCCTCACCATCTACTTCGTCTTGATTATCTTGTGAGTCTTCATCTTCCCCACCATCTGCTTCGTCTTGATTCTCTTGTGAGTCTTGATCTTCCTCACCATCTACTTCGTCTTGATTATCTTGTGAGTCTTGATCTTCCTCACCATCTACTTCGTCTTGATTCTCTTGTGAGTCTTGATCTTCATCACCATCTACTTCGTCTTGATTATCTTGTGAGTCTTGATCTTCCTCACCATCTACTTCGTCTTGATTATCTTGTGAGTCTTCATCTTCTTCACCATCTATCTCTCCTGCTGGATCTTGAGGCTGTTCAACCTCACCATCTTTTGGTTGTTCCACCTGTTCTTGCGGCGGCTTCGGTTGAATCTCCTCTTTATTATTCAATGCTTCTATTTGTGATTTAATACCTTCTATTTCACTATTTAAACCATTCAAATTATCACTTAAACTAGCAACCTCGCCTTCTAATTGATATATATACTCAACATAACCTTGTGCTGCCTTGTTTATTTCGGCTATTTGCTCATCACTAAGTTCAAGCTTATCTGGTATTTCTACTGATATATCATCACTAATATCAGGTATATCTATATTTTCAACATTTCCAGCTTTTAATTCTTCTAATTTACTATTTAATTCATCTCTAGTCATCTTAGCTGTATCTATTTTTTCACTTAAATTTCCATTTAAACTTTCTAAGGATGATACATACTCAATGTATTTTTTATCAATTTTATTTATTGCTTGTATTTGCTCATCACTTAAAGTTCCATTGAATTGATTAATATCTTTTTCTGGTAACTTCTCTGGCTGAGTTTCCTCTTTATTATTCAATGTTTCTATTTCGCTATTTAACTTATTTGCTTGATTTGTTAAATCTTTAATATCATCTTGTAATTGAGATACATATTCTAAGTACCCTTTAGCTACTGAATCAATTAAACTAGCTTGTTTTTTAGTAAGTTCAACAATATTAAGTTTTTCTTCTGCTTCAATATTGTTTAACTCTACATTTTCTAACATCACTTCTGGTTTATCACCTAAATTAATAGCTTTAACACTATTTTGTTCTATTTCATTCTTATTTAATTTTTCTTTATTTGCTAATGATTCTGTTAAAGTTAACTGCTTTTGTAATTCTTTCTTTTTACTAATTAAACCCTCAACCTGATTATTAAGGTTCTTTTTCTTCTTTTCTAAATTTGATACATATTCAATATACCCTTTAGCCACTTCATTTATTGCTTTTATTTGCTCTGGTTTAAGAGTACCATTAAATTTCTCAACGACCTCTTCTATAGGTTCCACACCTTTAATTGTTTCAATCTCAGATTTTATACCTTTTATTTCAACATTCAAACTATTTATTTGTTTTAATAGTCTTTCAAATTCCTCTTCCATTCGAGTTATATCTTCTACTTTAATACCTTCTTTTTCAGCAATTAATTTTTTCTGATCTTCAGTAAGCTTAAATCGCTCAAACTGTTTCATAATTTCTTCATTTTCTGATAAACCTTCATTTAATGGCACTTTAGATTTACTTGCTAAATCAGGTGTATTGATAGTATATAAACTCATTCTATAATTTAATCTACTTTGATTATCTTGTATTACAGAACGAAGTTCTGTAGTTAATTGTTTCTTCTGATTTTCTAAATCATTAACTTGATTATCTAATTTAGCTTTTAACTGTCGCATACTAGATATATAATCAGTTGTAGTATCTTTATTTACAAGTGGGTTGACATGTTTACAAAATTCATGTTGCCATACCTCATGATTTAAATCTAATTGTAATGGTATACTAACAAATCTATTTAAAGCTGTTAAATTAATTTGAGTTTGAGTAGGTAAATTATCATATTTATATCGCGTAGTTTCATACCATTTCTTGTAATATTTTTTACCCAAATATTCTGATTTATATATTGTCAAATTATTTTTATCATCCCATTCATAACCATTTATATCTTTGTTCTCCAAATGATAGCTGATATCTGGGCAATTATTAAATACAATCGGTATACAATAACAATTGTTATAATATTCACGGTACCAATCTACCCTATAATTTCTAGAAAAATGTTTATAATACTTAGTACCAATAAAAAACTTTTCTTTCTGTTTATCGTATTTAATTTTATTATCATTATAACCTACTTCTATCCATTTAGAATTTCCATCTATTTTAAAATCTATAGTTGAATCATCTTGTGATAAAAATAATTTTTCAGTTTGAAATCGTATATAATAAGTATCAGAAATTCTTCTATTTTTCCACTTTCCCCAACCAAACCAACGATCATGATCATTCACATTAAGCATAATAGAATCATACTCATCATTTGTTCCACCACAATGTACTATACTTACATCATGAATAAAATCCCCATTCTTAGCCGTCGATATCCTACCCGTAGCACTAGCTCTACTAGTAAAATAGGAATAACAAGCATTATTGGCTACAAATGCAGAACTAATAAAAAAAGCCGAAGTTAAAACAGCTAAACTTTTCAAAGTTAAATTCTTTTTTTTCTTTTTCTCTTTACTTCTTCGTATCTCTCTTCGCAAGGTTTCACCTCCTTTTGGTAGTAAATACTTATGGTTAAATAGAAAAAATTTTATTAAATTCAATATATTTATATTTTATATTGATTAAATAGTTTTCCATAATATTTAGATATTAAAATTAATTATCAATTTAATTACAACTTTTTAAAAAAAGCAATGGTTATTATCAACAGATATAATCATTGCTTTTTAGTTATATTTTAAAAATAATATAAGTATTTATTTTATTCCGTTTTAACTCCATGGATTATTTCCTTGAGTTGCCTCAAAAGTAAATGTCAAATCATCCTGTGTTCCTTGGTCTTGAAAACTATTATCTGCCTCTTTTGGTAAAAAATATGCTATTCTATACGTAGCACTTGCAGTTGTTGCTAATGTACCCAAATGCACATTCATCATCGCGTCAATATTTGTATATGAGTCATGGTCCGTAATTGGTTCATAGATGAAATTACCATTCTCATCCTTTGCTTTCGTTTTTCTCTCAATTCTCATCTTTAACCCTGAACAGCTATACTCCTCTGAGTTAACCGGTCCATCTCCATAATACAATATAGAGGTTTCAGGAGCTTCTACTTTAGTTAATCTATATTGTAATGTTAGACTTCCTGTATTACTAATAGCAAAATCATTACTGTATCTTACTTCATCATCTGGAAACAACGTATTTTGCTCCAACCCATCTATCACTATTGTACCTGCTGTGTCACCATCACTCTCATTTAATCCTAAGGTTGCTGTACTAATAACATTTTCTGCACTTGTTGCCTGTGCAGTAAAATAAGCATATGTTCCTACTCCTGCTCCACCAACTGCTATAGCTCCTGCTAATGCTAATCCTAATAAACTTTTTCTTAATGCCATAAAAAATTCCTCCTCTTAATAATTTAATTTTTTATTATAAGAGGGTCGGTTGCACCACTGACTCCGTACATTCCAGGTGCCCATATATAGAATGTACATCTAAGTCTCCCTATAATTAACATTTATATAAAGATAAAATATTAACTAAATTTTACATGTAATTGATATTTTTTTATTTTTGTGATAAATTTAAATTTGAAGTATTAATTTTTTTTATTTTCTACACTGGATATGTTATTATTTATTCCAACTGCCATTGGAATTTAACATATCTAGTGTAACACTTAAGTAATATCGATTAATAATTATGTATTTATTACTTATCTCTTTTTATAACTTTTACATACTATCTTTAGAATTTATATTCTTATTTCTCTTATTTAATACATTTTTTAACTCACTTGCCATAATAATTAAAATAGGAACTATGAATAGTACTATAATACCTATTGGACTTATCATAAATTTTTGAACATATCCCCCATAAGGAATTTTAAATGCTAATGTTCCAACTACTTGATTTGATGAAATTAACTTATCATCTTCAACATTATTAGCATCACCTTTCATCTTAAGCATTGTTTTTCCATCTTTATTTATTTTTTCTATAACTCTATGAGTAACTAGCATATTTTGCTGTTTTCTATAAGTGACTACATCTCCTTCTTTTATTTCAGTTGTATCTATTTCTTTAGTTAAAATCATATCTCCTGGCTGTATTGAAGGTCTCATACTTCCAGTTAAAACTGTAAGTGGTGTATATCCTAAAATAGAAGGAATCTTACCTGGATTTTTTCTTACTTGTATAACAGAATAAAAGTTCAAAACAACTAAAGCAATTAAAACTACAAGCACTATATTTCCTATCCAGCTTAATACTCTTTTTATCATCTCAATCTACCTTTCTTATTTTTTACTTTAATTATTTCAGGCAAAATAAAAACCAAACCTATATAAACAAATACAAGTTTGGATCGGTTGCACTACTGACTCAGTATATTTCAAGTGCCCAAATACAAAATATACATCATTGTCTTCCATTATCTATTTTATTTTTTAGTTATCATTTCTTTTACACACACTCTCAAGCTTACCTTGAATAATCAATCTATGAGTAGCCACTCTAATAGGAGTACATGTTATTAAAGTAACCAATTTATCTTTTCCATTTCCTTTTAAAACTCCTACTTCTTCTGGCTTTACTATAAACTTCTTGACTACTTTATATTTATATTCATCATCCTTTGAAAATATTATTATTTCGTCTCCTTCTTCAACCTCGTCAAGTCTGTTAAAATGTCTTCCATAGGTATAGCATCTATGTCCTGCAATAGCATAATTTCCTACTTCACCTAGTTTTCCTGTATTATTCATATGTGCTACAGAAACTCTAAGATTTTCCCTAGTTTCTCCCTCCATAATAGGCATATATAAATCAATTTTTGCTATTTTCAAGATTGGAGAATTTTTAGGAATTTTTATTTTAGACCCATTGCTTTTAGTTTTCAAAACAGAATTAGTATCATTCTGTTGTTTTTCTTCACTTTCAACAAGAGCTTTTTCCATATCGCCTATACTTTTCATGCTTTCTTCATACTGTTCAAGTACATTATTCTGTTCATGTGTATAGTAAGCTTCTCTTATTTTGGGATACATCATAACAAGTATTCCTATAGTAATTAAAACAGTAGCCCATACTTTCCTCATATATCTAAATTCCTTTTCAAAGCTTTATTATAATAAAATCTGCATTACATCTTTCCTATGTAAAAATTGATATTTAACTTGTTAAAATAAATAACATTACTATATACTATCATTTACACCATCAGTTTCCTTAAATTCTATTTAATTACATTTATATTGTACTATAACCATTTTTACATTTCAATAGTTTTGTGAAATATTTTCTAAAAATTTACATCTACAACATTTTATTCATCATGAATTTATACTTAAATCTTTCTTTTATTAAACAAAAATTAATTTAAATTCATCTTTACACTAGTAAATCAACCTTAATTGTTAACTCTTAATTGTTAATTAAAAAAAGAACATTAATTTAATTCAATGCTCTTTCCTCAATATTATTTAGTTTTATTTTTCTGTATTTTACATTTTGAAAGTTTTATTTCCTCATGTTTTAGTTTTGCCCCACATGAATCACATTTATGTTCGCCCTCACCATAAGCTGTATACCAAACTCTACCACATTTAGTGCAAACTAATCTTACTATACCAATCGCCCCCATCTTTTTAGTAAATTTTTTATTTTTTACATTTATATACATTTTAGGATATTATTAGTATACACTAAATATTATTGATACGTTACACTTTGATAATTAAAAATTAAGAATTATTTAAAAATGATATTTCACATTAATTGTTAAATCTTAATTGTTAATTCTTAATTTAGAAAGTTATCTAGTTAACTCTTTCCAATTTTCTAAAGCAGCATTTAACTCCACTAGTGCACCAGCTTTATCTTCTGCTATCATTATTCCTTTAAGTCTAGCTATATTTATACTTAAATTATATATTTCATCTCTTTCAACACTAAACTGTATTCTAGGTATAATCTTATTCCAAGCAACTTCAAGTTTTGTTATATCCTCTTTAAAATCATCCCACCTATCTTCTTTTATATCTTCTAATGCCATTGTCATATACCCTAATACATCTTCTGATGGATCACGTGGTTTCTTTAAATAACTTCCCCCCAACATAACAAAAACAAATACTGTTAAAGCAGCTAATGGAATAAGCTTGCACAAAATTTTTTTCATAAAAAGCCCTCCATTCATCAGTTTATTCAACCGTGGAAATTGCATAATTAAAAATTTCAAGTGCGAAATGTAAGTTTTGTTGTAAACAGCGTCTTAAAATTTCTCTTTCAATACATAAAAATAATTTAAGTTTAGCTTTACGACAGTAAAGCAACATTAATTGTTAATTGTTAATTGTTAATTGTTAATTATTAATTAACTGTATGGTCTTTATAGAGATCAATATACATTTCTTTATTAGGATTATACACAGCAATAAAAACTTCTGAAATATCATTAACTCCTTTTATTTTTAATTGCTTATTTAACCATTTACGAGTTTTATTAATAGCATTAAGATTTTGTTCAATAACTATTCCGTCATAAATCAACTCTTTATCTACAAATGTAGGTTCTGTTTTTATATTTAAGTCCTTACGTGTTGCTGGCAAAGTCTCTGACTTTTTCAACACCGATAACTTACCATCCTTTTCTAATACTGCAAAAGCTACCTCTCTTAAGTCAAAAATATCCTTATCTCTCAATTCTTCTAACAAATCACCTAATGTATATCTCACTTTTTTCATAGATTCTTCTAATATTTTTCCATTCATAATTAAAATAGTAGGTTTGCCATTTATATATTCTGAAGCCTTTCTCCATTTCAAACTAATAAATTGAAGCGTAATTGCTAAACAACTCCATACCAAAAGTCCAACCCAATGTGACCAAGCACTACTGGTTAAATTTGTAGTAAGATTAGCAGCAATACCTCCAATCGTTATACCTACTATATAATCAAAAAAAGTAAGTTGACTAATTTGCTGTTTTCCAAGCACACGAGCAAATATTAATAGAGTAAAAAAAGATATTATTGCCCTCACTAATACTATAAGAGCTTCATTCATACAACTACCCCCTCTCTTTAGGTATCGCTTCACACTATTCTTATTATGTGAAATCAATAAAATATTATTATAAAAAAGAAAAGCCATAGCATGAAATTAATCATACTACAGCTTTTCATATCAAATTTATCCTCTTAAAAACGTTTCTCCCATAAGGTATTCATCCACACTTTTTGCAGCAACTCTTCCATCATTAATTGCTTTAACAACCAACGATTGTCCAGTTCTCATATCTCCTGCTGCAAATATGCCTTTTTTACTTGTCATGTGTTTTTCATCCGTTTTTATATTTCCTCTTTCATCAAGTTCTAATTGCAAATCATTTATAACACCTGCATGCTGTGGATGTAAGAATCCCATAGCAAGTAGTACTAAATCTGCCTTAATTTCAAATTCTGTACCTTCTAACTCATTAAGATTCATTCTACCATTTTCGTCTTTTGTCCATTCAACTTTTATACCATTAAGCTTAATTAATTTTCCATTTTTACCTATAAACTTTTTAGTACCTACATTCCATTCTTGAACAAAATTCCCTTCTTCAAAGCCTTCTTGATGTGATGTACTAACTTTAAGAAGCTTAGGATAAGTAGGCCAAGGCATTGTATCATTTCTTTCTTCTGAAGGTTTAGGCATTATTTCATATTGATATACATTTTTAGCACCTTGTCTTAGAGAAGTACCAACACAGTCAGAACCTGTATCTCCACCACCTATAACCACAACAACTTTATCTTTAGCAGTTATTTCTTCACCATCTATTTTTTTATCTGCTGCCTTTTTATTTTGTTGTGATAAGAATTCCATTGCAAAATGAACTCCTTTAAGATCTCTACCTTCCGCTTTTAAATCTCTAGGTATAGTGGAACCTCCTGTTAATACTACTGCATCAAATTCTTTTGTAAATTCTTCTGCTTTAATGTCTACACCAACATTAGTATTAGTTTTGAACTCTATTCCTTCTTGTTCCATTATTGATATACGCCTATCAATTACATTCTTTTCTAATTTGAAATCAGGAATACCATATCTTAATAATCCTCCAATTTCATCAGCTCGTTCAAATAACACAACATTATGTCCTGCTGAATTAAGTTCTGCTGCAGCTGCAAGTCCTGCCGGACCTGATCCTACAACAGCTACTTTTTTACCTGTTCTAACTTTTGGTGGATTAGGTTTTACCCACCCTTCTTTATAAGCTTTTTCTATTATACTGACTTCAATTTCTCTAATAGATACAGCTTTTCTATTTACTCCAAGAGCACAAGCAGCCTCACAAAGTGCTGGGCAAATTCTTCCTGTAAACTCTGGAAAATTACTTGTTAAATTTAATCTGTCAAAAGCTTTTTTCCAATCATCTCTATATACCATATCATTCCAATCAGGAATTAAGTTTCCAAGAGGACATCCCCAATTACAGAAAGCAGTACCACAATCCATACATCTTGCTGCCTGCTGCTGCATTTCTTCTTTTGTTAGAGGTACATAAACTTCTTTATAGTCTTTTACTCTTTCTTTAACTGAACGTTTATTAAAATTATTTCTTTCAAATTCTTTAAATCCTGTTAATTTCCCCATATTAATGCCCCCTTTCTAAGAAACTTTACTTCCCTTTTTGGATTTTTCTAATATCAGTTTATATGCAGTTGGAATTGTCTTTTTAAACTTAGCTTTATATTCATCCCAATTATCTAAAATATCTTTTGCTTTTTCACTATTTGTATACTCATAATGCTCTTTCAATAATTTTTGCACTTTTAATACGTCCTTATCATCTTCCAATTCACTTATTTCTATCATTTCTCTATTACATTTTCCTTCAAATTCACTATCTTCATCAAGTATAAATGCAGTACCCCCACTCATACCTGCTCCAAAGTTTCTACCAGCTTTTCCTATTACAACTACAGTTCCACCAGTCATATATTCACAGCAGTGATCTCCAACACCTTCAACTACAGCTTCAGCTCCACTATTTCTTACTGCAAAACGTTCTCCAACTATTCCATTTACAAATAGCTTACCACTAGTAGCTCCGTATAAAATTGTATTACCTGCTATATATCCTTCTGATGATTTATATAACGATTTTTCTGGAGTTTTTATTATGATTTTTCCACCTGATAGACACTTACCTACATAATCATTAGCATCTCCTTCAAGTATCATAGTCAATCCATTAACTCCAAAAGCACCAAAACTTTGACCAGCTGAACCTTTAAAATTAAATAGTATTGTATCTTCTTCAAGACCTTCTTCTCCATGAATTTTTGATATTTTTCCACTTAGCATTATTCCTACGCTTCTATCAACATTATTTATTTCAAAACTTCCTCTAACTGGCTTTTTATCATGAAGTGCAGGTTCTGCAAATTGTATTAGTTTACGATCCATAGCCTTATCTATTCCGTGGTCTTGAGCTATAACACAATATGGTTTTATTCTCTTAGGCATATCTGGTCTATAAAGAATACTAGATAAATCAAGTCCTTTAGCCTTCCAGTGTTCTACTGCTTTTTTAGCCTTAATCTTATCTACTCTACCTATCATTTCATTCATAGTTCTAAATCCAAGCTTAGCCATATATTCTCTTGCTTCTGAAGCAATAAAAGTAAGGAAATTAATCAAATACTCTGCTTTTCCTTTAAAGTTCTTTCTAAGTTCTGGATCTTGAGTTGCAACTCCCATATCACACGTATTACATTGACAATTACGAAGCATTGTACATCCCATAACTACAAGAGCAGTTGTTGCAAATCCAAACTCTTCAGCGCCAAGCAATGCCCCTATTACAACATCTCTACCTGTTTTAATCTGACCATCTGTTTGAAGTCTTACTCTACTTCTTAAATTATTAAGCATTAACACTTGATGTGTTTCTGAAAGACCAATTTCCCAAGGTATACCAGCATGCTTTATAGATGAAAGTGGTGCTGCACCTGTTCCTCCATCATGTCCACTGATTAATATTAAATCAGCATGAGCTTTAGCTACACCAGCTGCAATAGTTCCTACTCCAACCTCTGAAACAAGCTTTACACTTACGTTACTGCTAGGATTTACAGATTTTAAATCGTAAATAAGTTGTGCTAAATCTTCTATAGAATATATATCATGGTGTGGTGGTGGTGAAATCAAATCTATTCCCGGCGTTGAATGTCTAAGCTTAGCTATATATTCATTAACTTTTTTACCTGGAAGATGTCCGCCTTCTCCTGGTTTAGCTCCTTGAGCTACTTTTATTTGAAGCTCATCTGCATTAACAAGATAGTTTGTTGTTACACCAAAACGTGCAGAAGCTACTTGTTTAATAGCACTTCTTCTGCTATCTCCATTACTATCTAATTTAAACCTAATACTATCTTCTCCACCTTCTCCTGAGTTGCTCTTTCCACCTAATCTATTCATAGCTATTGCTATCGTTTCATGAGCTTCTCTACTAATTGACCCTAAAGACATAGCCCCTGTACAAAATCTTTTAACTATTTCACTTACTGGTTCTACTTCTTCAATTGGAATAGGATTTTGTGCTTCTTCTAGTTCAAATAATCCTCTAATTGTACATAGATTTTTGCTTTGATCATTAATATGTTTTGCATATTCCTTGTATACATCATAGTTATTTGTTCTAGCAGCTATTTGAAGCTTATATATAGTTTCTGGATTAAACAAGTGGAATTCCCCACCTTTTCTCCATGAATAATTTCCGCCTACATCCAGTTCCGAAACAGATCTTCTTAATCTATTAAAAGCATTTTTATGTCTCATAAGTACTTCTTCTGCTACTGTTTCTAATCCAATTCCTCCAATTCTTGAAGGAGTTCCATGGAAATACTTATCTATAAATTCTTCATTTAAACCAAGTGCTTCAAATATTTGTGCTCCATGGTAACTTTGAATTGTACAAATACCCATCTTAGATAGAATTTTTAACAAACCTTTATTATTTGCTTTTATATAATTCTTGCAAGCTTCTTTAGCACTTAATCCTTTTATTTGTCCTTCTTTTACCATATTTCCTACAGTTTCTATAGCTAAATATGGATTTATAGCAGTAGCTCCATAACCAATTAATAATGCAAAATGCATAGTTTCTCTAGCTTCTCCTGTTTCTACTATTATAGAAACCTTAGTTCTGCTCTTTTTCTTAATTAAGTAATGGTGAACTGCTGATACTGCAAGCAAGCTAGGAATTGCAGCTTCATATCCATCAACCTTTTTATCACTTAAAATCAATATATTATAGCCTTCTTTTACACGTTTAGAGGCTCTATCACAGATTAATTCAAGTGCATTTTTGAATCCTTCTATTCCACTATCATATTTAAATGTTATAGGTATTCTTGTTGCTTTGAAATGCTTATCTCTAATACTTCTTATTTTTGACATTTCAGAATTAGATAAAATAGGAGTTTTAAGTTCTATAAAAGGATTATTTAATTCTTCTTTATTTAGTATATTTTCTTGTGTACCTACATAATTTTTAAGAGACATAACAATTCCTTCTCTTATTGAATCTATTGGTGGGTTTGTAACTTGTGCAAATAATTGTCTGAAATATGAAAATAATAACTGACTTTTATTTGATAATACAGCTAAAGGAGCATCATTCCCCATTGAACCAATAGGCTCTTTACCATCTTCAGCCATAGGCTTTAAGATTGATTTTAAATCCTCCATTGTATATCCAAAAGCTTGCTGTATTTCTTTTAAACTTTCTGACTCAATTTCATAATTTTCAACTACTTCGTCAAAATCTTCTAATGAAAATTTATTTTCTTCTATTATCTTTTTATAAGGCTTATCATTACTTAATTCCTTTTTTATTTCTTCGTCTTTAAAGATTTTCCCAAGCTTAGTATCTACCAATAGCATTTTTCCTGGTTCTAATCTACCTTTTTCAATTATTTCTTCTGGACTATAATTAATTACTCCAAGTTCTGATGCCACAACTATTTGTCCATTTTTTGTAATTACATATTTTGCAGGTCTAAGTCCATTTCTATCTAGAGTTGTTCCTATTTGAATACCATCACAGAAAAATACTGCTGCTGGTCCATCCCATGGTTCAATCATAGATGCATGATATTCATAAAAAGCTTTTTTATATTCAGGCATAAATTCATTTTGTTGCCAAGCTTCTGGAATAAGCATTGCCATAGCATGACTATTGATTCTACCATCAGCTTTTAAAAGCTCAAACATATTATCTAAAGAAGCTGAATCACTTACATTAGGTGTAATAATAGGAAATAGCTTAGATAATTTTTCTCCAAAAACATCAGATTTTAAAACACCTTCTCTGGCATTCATCCAGTTTCTGTTTCCTCTTATAGTATTAATTTCTCCATTATGAGCTAAATATCTGAATGGTTGAGCTAAATCCCAAGTTGGAAAAGTATTTGTACTAAATCTTTGATGAACTAATGCCATTGCACTTTTAAAGTTTATATCATTTAAATCCAGATAAAAACCATTTATTTGATCTGCAAGTAATAATCCTTTATAAACTATTGTTCTACTTGATAAACTGCAAATATAAAAATACTCTGTACTTCTTTTTACAAGCTTCTTAACTTCATTTTCTGCTCTTTTTCTGATTATATATAGTCTTCTTTCAAATTCTTCTTGTTTAAGATTGCCGCATTTCTCTATAAAAATTTGTCTTATTAAAGGTTCTGTTCCTTTAGCTGTTTCTCCAATTACTCTATTATCAGTTGGAACATTTCTCCATCCTAAAACCTTTTGCCCTTCTTCTTCAATGATTCTTTCTAGTATTCCTTCGCATTGATATCTTAGAGCTGTTTCTTTAGGTAAAAATATCATTCCTGCAGCATATTCACCTGGCTTAGGTAGTTCTATTCCTAAATTATCACAGGATATTCTAAAAAATTGATCTGGTATTTGAAGCATTATTCCTGCTCCATCACCTGTTTTAGGGTCTGAACCCACTGCTCCTCTATGTGTTAAATTCACTAAAACTTTAAGACCTTTTTTAACTATGTCGTGAGTCTTTTGTCCTTTTACGTTAGCTACAAAGCCAACTCCACAATTATCTTTTTCAAACTGTGGATCATAAAGCCCCTGTTTTTTTGGTACCCCTCTGTTATCTATCATCAACTTCCCCCCACTATTATTCATTTGAATTAATTATAAATGAATTTAGTTTTACTTAATATTATATAAGGATTTATGCAATTTTTCAACATTATCATTGCAATTTTCATTATAGTGCCACTAATTTTTACATTTTTTTAAGTGTAATACATTTTTTTTGAATTTTTCGTTCTTCTTTCTTGCTAAAAGCAAGCATTTTTAAGTAAAAAACTATATATTTGGTATAAATTTCATCTATAAAAATAAATTCTTATAAAAATTTATAAAACCATGCATGCCTTAAAATACGTTTAATCACAAAATAATTTTTAAACTTCAAAAAATAAAAATACACTATCTCAAAATAAATAAAAAAATACAATATACAGTATTATTTTCAAATTAGAAACCAATATATTATATATAAAATCTATTTTGAGACAGCGCCTTTTATCAATACTTAAATTTTTTTATTATCATTACAAAAATATTCTGCCTATGAATATCTTTTTATAGCCATTAAATAATCATTTGTATCAATTTCGTTATTAAGTATTTTTTCTAGTTCTTTCAGTCTCTTTTGTTCATCTTCTGTTAAATTAACATCTTTTATTTTGGATTCTATATACTCTTTCTGCATAATATTTCCCCTCAATTAACTTTATTTTTATTAATGTAGTCCTTCTATTTTGTTATACAGATCATGAGCCATTATTTCAAATTCATTATAGCTATCTGGAACTCTGTTTATGTAGTCAATCAAGCAATTGTTATTATTAAAAACCTCTATTCTTCCTGTAGTTTCATTTGCTTTAAACAAAAATTTCCCTATTTTTGTTTCATAAACTTTCCTATTGATAAACACCATAACATCTCCACCAATCATTTATTGTCTTGTTACTGCTGGATCTCCTGTGTTATCTAATTCTTTAACATATACTCCAAATATTTCTCTTGTATCTAAAGTTCTAACTTGTGCTGTTTCAGTATCTTTATTAATAGATTCAATCCATACTGGATGGCCTTTATACATTATGTCAATATTTTTCTGATTAGTTAGGACTTTTTCAATATTTTTCATATTCATTTTTATCTCCTCCTTATCTAACTTTTATTAGATTTAGATAAATAAAAATTTACCTATTATATAAGAGTCTTTCTAAAAGCCTCTGAAAATATGTAAAAAAAATTTGTGAAAAAAATTCCTACTTAAATGTATTAAAAATTAACTATTGTCAATAATCCAAATAGTACTACTTTGAAAGGAGAAGTAAAATTATGAAAAAATTCAAGAAACCATTAATACTAATTTGTTCCGGTATCGTATTGTTTTTAGGAGTATTTTTCATGACAAGAAGTTTAAATAATTTAATACAAGCTTCTAATACCGAAACACCTATTAGTATAGATAAAAACTCAGTTAAATCCAATTCTAATGAAAAAGATACAAAATTAAATGAACAAAAGAACACTGAAACTCAACCTGATATTACCAATGATAAAGATTCAAAGGAAGAAGACAAAAGTGACAGTAAAGATACAGCAACTTTATATGATGAAAAACATGAATACTATACTGTAAAATCTGGTGATTCATTATATAGCATTGCTAAAACATTAATGCCTTGGAGTTCTATAAACAATGCTAAAAAAATGCTTATAGAAATAAATGACATTAAAAATTCAGAAATTTTACCTGTAGGTGTACATTTACTCATCCCTGAAAATCCTATAGATACTGAAAACTGTATAAAATATACTATAGGTGAAGGTGATACTTTATACAACGTAGCCCAAAAATATTTTCCTACTTCAAACCCTAATAATGTTGTAAGTGTAATAATGGAGAAAAATAACATAAATGATCCTACATCTGTTACTGAAGATAGGGTTATATACATTCCTAAAAACTACATTGACCATACCCAAGATACAGCAAAAAAATAAAAAATAAGGAATATTGCATTGCAATATTCCTTATTTTTTATACTATTTTTTATTTTTAATGTTCCAAATTTCATTTGCATATCGAGATATAGTGTTATCACTGGAAAACACTCCAGAATGTGCAATATTAGTTATGCACATTTCCTGCCATTTTGATTTTTGTCTATAAAGATTATCGACTTTCTCTTGAGCCTGTACATAAGAATCAAAATCCTTTAATACAAAGTATTCATCATTACGTTCTATTAAATTATTATATATATTTCTAAACTCTGAACTTGGTACACCAAAATATCCATTCATCATCTTATCTATTACATTATGAATTCTAGAATCGCTATTATATATATCTCTTGAAAAATATCCTCCATTCATTTCATAATTCATAACTTCTTCTGCTGTCATTCCAAAAATAATTATATTATTATCTCCAACTTTATTTCTTATTTCTACATTTGCTCCATCTAGAGTAGCTACAGTAACAGCCCCATTCATCATAAATTTCATATTTCCTGTACCTGATGCTTCCTTTGAAGCAGTTGATATCTGTTCACTTATATCAGCACAAGGAATTATTTTTTCTGCTAAAGATACTCTATAATTCTCTAGAAATACAATTTTTATTTTATCATTTATATCTTTATCATTATTTATTTTATTTGCAACAGTATTTATCAATTTTATTACTTCTTTTGCCAAATAATAATTAGGTGAAGCTTTTGCTCCAAAAACGAAAGTTCTTGGAATTATATCTATATTAGGATTTTCTTTTAATCTATTGTACATATGCATTATATTGAATAAATTGAGAACTTGTCTTTTATATGCATGTAATCTTTTAACTTGCACATCAAAAATTGAGGCTGGATCAACATTTATTTTGTATTGCTTTTTTATTTCATTTGCAAATTTAATCTTGTTATCTCTTTTTATATTATATATTTCTTCTTGAACCGACTTATCTTTAGAATATTTTAATAATTTTATAAGTTTTTCAGGAGTTTTAATCCATTCATCTCCTATAGTTTTACTTATACACCTAGCAAGCTCTGGATTAGCTTGAATCAACCATCTTCTATGAGTTATTCCATTAGTCTTATTATTAAATTTGTGTGGAAACATCTGATAAAAATCATTAAGTTCTCTCTTCTTTAATATCTCTGTATGCAGCCTGGCAACACCATTTACTGAGTAACTACCTACTATAGCTAAATTAGCCATTCTAACTTTTCCATTACTTAATATAGACATATCTTTTACTTTATTAGGATCATTTTTATATTTTAATAATATTTCACCAATAAATCTTCTATTTATCTCTTCAATAATCATATAAATTCTAGGAAGAAGTTTTTTAAATATATCTTCTGGCCATTTTTCAAGTGCTTCAGCCATTATAGTATGATTTGTATATGATATTGTTTTAGTTGTTATCTCCCAAGCTTCATCCCAATTTAACTCATGTTCATCCATAAGAATTCTCATAAGTTCTGGTACTGCTAGTGAAGGATGTGTATCATTAATATGAATAGCAATATATTTATATAATTCTCTTATTGGCTTATTAAGTTTTTTATAGCTTCTAATTATACTTTGAATCCCAGCACTTACAAAAAAGTATTGCTGTTTTAATCTTAAAATCTTACCTTCAATATGAGAATCATCTGGATACAAAACCTGTGAAATAGATTCTACAGCTGATTTATGCTCTACAGCCTTAGAATAATTTCCACTCTTGAAAAAATTAAAATCTAAGTCCTTGTCCTTTTCTACAGTTTCAGCACTCCAAAGCCTTAAAGTATTTACTGTTTTATTTTTATAGCCAATTATTGGAGTATCATAAGGTATTGCTTTTACAGCATTATACCCCTCATGCTTAAAATTTAATCTTCCATTATTCATATAAGAAATTATTTTCCCATAAAATTTAACTATTACAGCTTTATTATCCTTCCTAGTTTCCCATACATTACCTTTTACTAACCAATTATCAGGTATTTCTACTTGATATCCATCAACTATTTTTTGTTCAAATAAACCATATTTATATCTTATTCCACATCCATGCCCTGGAATTTCCAAAGATGCCATGGAATCCAAAAAGCATGCTGCTAATCTTCCAAGTCCACCATTTCCAAGTCCAGCGTCCTTCTCGGCTTCTTCTAATTCATTCATGTCAATCCCTAATTCTTTTAAAGCCTCTTCACATTCCTTTTCTATTCCTAAATTAATCAGATTACTTTTTAATAACCTTCCAATTAAAAATTCCATAGAAAAATAATAAACCTGTTTTTCATAATTTTTTCTATATTCTTTATTAGTTTTCATCCAGTTTTCAGCACAGTATTCTTTAATTAAACTTCCAAAAACTAAATATTTATGAAGAAGCGGTGCTTCATTTATATCTTCTGAAAACATACTTATAAGCTTTCTTTTAAAATCCTTTTTTATCGTCTCCTTATCGAGATTCATATTATGCACCCCTTAAAATTGATAAATTTAATAAGAATGTTACGATAAAACATTATTATAAAGTTGAATATATTGATTTGCTGATTTATTCCAGCCATATTCTTGCGTTATAGCTCTTTTGACCAACATATTCCATATTTCCTTTTTATAATAAAAATATATAGCTCTTCTTATCGTACAAAGCATATCATGGGCATTAAATCTATGAAATGTAAATCCATTTCCTTCTTGTGTGAATTCGTTATAAGACTGAACAGTGTCATTTAAACCACCTGTTTCACGAACAATTGGAATACTTCCATATCTTAAAGCTATAAGTTGACTTATTCCACATGGTTCAAATCTAGATGGCATTAAAAACATGTCTGATGATGCATATATTTTTTGTGCTAAATAATCATCAAAAAATATATTTGCAGACATTTTATCTGGATATTTATAAGCTAAAAACTTAAACATGTCTTCATAATTTCGTGATCCAGTTCCTAAGACTACAACTTGAACGTTTTCTTGAAGAATTTCTTCAAGAACTTCATTTACTAAATCCAATCCTTTTTGTTCTTCAAGTCGAGTAACCATAGCAATCATAGGTATATCTCCATTTACAGGTAAATTCAACATTTCTTGAAGTTTCATTTTATTTTTAGTTTTATTTTCTAGATTATTCTCATTATAATTAAAAAATAGCTTTGAATCAGTTGCTGGATTATTAACTTCAGTATCAATTCCATTTAATATACCATATAAATCACTGTCTCTACTTTGCAGTAATCCATGTAATCCCTCTCCAAAGTATTCATACTTTATTTCTTGTGCATAAGTAGGACTTACTGTTGTAACTGCATTTGAATATTTAATTCCACCTTTCATAAAAGAAATAGCATCATAATACTTAAGTTTATCCTCTGAAAAGTATTCATTACTTAAGTTTAATAACTCACCTAACAATTTTTTTGGAAATACTCCTTGATATTTCAAATTGTGTATTGTAAGAACAGTCTTCATATTATTATATTCCCATATATCATTATAGTGTTCCTTAAGTACAGGAATAATTGCACTATGCCAATCATTACAATGTAAAATATCAGGAACAAAATTATCAAAATGACTTATACTTTCTAGTACAGCTTTAGAAAAAAATGCAAATTTTTCTCCATCATCATAATCTCCATAAGGTATTGGTCTTTTAAAATAATATTCATTATCTATAAAATAAAAAGGAACTCCATCTTCCTCCAATTTTAATAATCCACAATATTGATTTCTCCACCCTACTTGAACATTAAATTCACTTATTCTTTCCATTCTATTCCTATACCATTCTGGAATTTCAATATATTTAGGTATTATAACTCTCACATCAATGCCTAATTTTCTTAGCTCCTTTGGTAATGCATAAGATACATCGCCAAGTCCTCCTGTTTTAATAAATGGATAAGCTTCTGATGAAATAAATAAAACCTTCATTACTATACATCTCCCCCCATCTTGCATATAGATATCTTGAATATTATTGTTTAAATTACATTTTTTACCTATTAATTATATCATACTATTTTAATATTTAAAGACAATATCTATAATTTTTAAATAAAAAAAGATGTTCAATTTTTATAGAACATCTTTTAAACAAATTTATATCTAGAAATAAGCTCTTCTAATTCTTTAGAAACAACATTTAAATTTTCAGCTGAAGATACTACTTCTATCAAACTTTCTGTATAATTCTGTGCATCTGAACTTATTTCTTCAGTTATTGCTAAAGCTTCTTGCGCAACACCAGCACCTTCATTTATATTATTGATTACCTCATCTTTGTCCATATCTATATCGCTTAATGAAACATTTACTTCTTTTACACTAGCTTCAAGTATATCAATACAATTATCTATATTTTCAAAACTCAATGTAGTTACTTCTATGCTTTTTTCAGTAGCAGAGTTTAATTTGATAAAATATTTTATTTTTTCTAACACTGAATTAATTGCATTAGTTATTTCATTTAAAACTTTATCTATATCAGTAACATACACAGATGATTCTTCTGCAAGTTTTTTAACCTCTTCTGCTACTACTACAAATCCTCTTCCAGCAGCTCCTGCTCTAGCAGCTTCTATACTTGCATTTAATGATAATAAATTAGTTTGTTCTGATATTTGTTTTATTGTACTTGTAATATTTGATATTTTAGCTGAATTAAGTGCTAACCTCTCCACTTCATGTACTGCATCTTCATTAGCTTTTTTAGTTTTTTTAAATACACCTTTTAACTGATACACTTCTTCTTTTCCTTCATTTGTAGATTCCTTTACAATATCTGATGCTTCTATCATATTTATTCCATCTTGTATAGATTTCTCTATTTCCTTACCTAATTGGTTAGCATTATTGGCTCCATCTTCTAATTTTTTCGCTTGTATTAATGTACCATCTGCTATATGATTCATTGCATTTGACACTTTGTCTGATATTGTATTTGCATCTTGTGACATTATGCACAATTTTTGTGATGATTTTTTTAAAGAATCAGAATAAATTTTCATTCCCTGTAAAATTACTACTGTATTATCTATCATTTCATTTAAAGAATCTACTGTATCTTGTGCTTCAATATACTCTATATCATTTCTATCAACTTTTTGTGAAAAATCCCCATCCCTTAATTTATTAATAATATAAGAAATCTTATTCAATGGTTTTAGTATCTTTCTTAAAACTATTTTAGATATAAAACTTGCAATTAATATAGATACTATACTTACTCCTAAAACAGTATATATATACCCTAAATTATTTGTGGTTTCATCAATACACATATAAGCTGAAAAAATACTTATAAAAACAATTGGCACAGCTATAACTAACAAATTTATTCCTAATATATAGTTTTTTAAACTTTTTTCTTTGGTTTTTCTCTGATTAACTTTTGTAGATTTTATTTCCATGCATATACTCCTCTCAACACTAATTGAAATTTCTTTTTAATTGATTATTGTTATCATATATAATTATACATATTGGAATATAATAAGTCAATTACCTATTATTATACTATCGAAAAAACAAAAGCATATAATGCTGGAAATATATCCCTCTGCATTATATGCTTTCTTATTAAAAACTTTTACTTGGTTTATATATTTTTCTTTTTTCTAAAGACCAAATACTGTTAGAAAACTCTCCTTCTTTAGTCTCATTCAAAGCTTTGTTCATATCATAAAGACTAGCATCCAATATATCCAAATAATGAAGCATTTGAGCTTCAGGAATCATAGGTTTTTTTGGACTTCCATATTCAGCCTCATAATGATGAGATAAAATCATATGTTGAAGAAGCATAGTAATTTCTTTATCTGCACCTACTTTTTGAGCTGTGACTTCTATCTTTTTAACTCCCTCAATTATATGTCCAAGTAGCTGCCCTTCTACTGTATAGTCACTTACAATTCCAAGCTCACTTGCATCCATTTCATCAATTTTACACATATCATGAAGTATAACTCCACCATACAATAAATCAGTGTTTATAAACGTATAGATTTCACTTAATTTTTCCCCTGCTTTAAGCATTGTTGTTGTATGATATAAAAGTCCAGCTCTTACAGCATGATGATTCTTTTTAGCAGCAGGATAATGCATCAATTTATCTGCCATTTCATCTATAATTGTTTCAACAATATTTTTTATATCTTCATTTTCAATTTTAGAAATATACCTTATAACTTCATCATACATTTTCTCTGGAGAATATGGTGCTGATGGTACAAAATCAGATATATCTACACCCTCATTCTCACTACCAACTCTTATTCTATCAATTTTGAACTGCATATTCCCCTGCCATAAAGTAACACTACCTCTAACCTTTATTAACACATTAGGTTTATATAGTTCTTCATCTCCTTCATTATAGTTCCAAAGTTTTGCGTTAATCTCTCCCGTTTTATCACTTATTGTAAAATCTAAATACTTTTTACTATTACTGGCTGTTCTACATTCTGAACTCTTGATCAAGAAAAAACCATCTACTCTGTCATTAACTTCAAATTCCTCTATTTTTTTAACTAATATATCCATAATGGACCCCCTCGACTTCTTAATTAATAGTTAATAATTATTAGTTAATAGTTATATAATTATGCTATACTCTTAATTCACTAAAACTTCTTTATTATTATAAAATAAATATAAATATTTTTCCTTAACTTTTTTATTTGTTATTTTCTCAATTGCTTTTGCATAGTATTCTAGCTGTACTCTATATTTGTCTTTTATAATTTCTATATTTCCGTCTTTAACGTAATCTGTTTTATAATCTAATAAAACTATTTCTCCATCTTCTTCAAAATAGCAATCTATAATACCTTGAAGCATAATATACTCTTTATTATATTTTTCTTCTGGAAGTTCTTTATATACCTCTGTACTTCTAAGCTCTATATGAAAAGGAACTTCTCTATATACATTTTCTGCATTCATAATTCGTTTTCCTATGCTTGAATAAAAAAACTTTAATATTTTATCTATACTAATATTTTCAGCTTGTTCTTTAGTAATCAATTCTTTATTTACTAATTCTTTAATCTGTATTTCTATTTCAGCTTCATTTAATTCCTTATTATAATCAATTCGCTGCATAACTGCATGCATCGCAGTACCCTTTTCAGCTGCTGTAGACTTTCTATCCTTTTCTAGAAAAGTAGGTCTTTTAACAAGCTTTGGAGCATAAAGGTTTTGTGAACCATCATTATAAAGCTCATTGTTTCTTATTCTTTTTAGCTCTGTAACAGTAAGAAGAGTAGGAAGTTTTGAAGCTTTAATATATGGATATTCCCATTCCAATCTTCTTTTAATTTCATCATGATATTTACTATGCTGTATTATTGTATCTATAGTTATATCTTCTTTATCCATATCTTCTTTTTTTTGTATGTTTTTATCTATAATATCGTTTTTATTATATAATTTTATACTCCATTTAGAACTATCTTTTAATAAATTAGATACTTCATATTCTTCTATAGACGCTTCTTGCCTTAATACAATTCCATCTTTATGTCTGATTATAGATGGTACAATCCAATCAAGGTAGTTCCTTGCTTTTAACATCTCATATTCTGGAAGCTTTTTATCATCATCATCAAGTCCATAAGACCATTTCTTAATAGACTTTTGTATATCCTTTACTGATCCTGTCATTATGAGCTTTTCTTTAGCTCTTGTTAGTGCAACATAAAGAATTCTCATTTCTTCTGATAAACTTTCCATTTTTATTTTCTTTTTTAATGCCTGTTTTAACACAGTCTCATAAGAAATTCTTTTTTCTAAATTAACATATTTAGGTCCTAATCCTAGCTGCTGATGAAAAAGAATACTTTCATTTAAATCCTGCATATTAAAATTCTTGCCAAGTCCAGATAAAATTACAACAGGGAACTCAAGTCCCTTACTTTTATGAATACTCATTATTCTAACTACATTTTCATTTTCTCCAAGTATTTTAGCACTTCCCATATCTCCACTGCTTACTTTTAATTTATTTATAAAATTTATAAAATTAAATAGTCCTTTATAGCTTGTTTGCTCATATTGCCTAGCTCTTTGGAAAAGCACTCTAAGATTTGCTTGTCTTTGAACTCCTCCTGCCATAGCCCCTACATATCCATAATAACCAGTATCGGTATATAGATACCATATGAATTCATCTATAGGCATATGAATAGCTTTATCTCTCCAAATATCTAATCTATTTAAAAATTGTCTGCATTTATTTCTTAATTTATATTCAAACTCTTCACTTTCTCCTGCTATTTTAAGTACTTCGAAAAAATTTAATTTTTTATCTACAAGCCTTATATCAATTAACTCCTCTGGCGTAAAAGAAGCTATAGGCGCTCTTAAAACAGCAATAAGAGGTATATCCTGTATTGGATTATCTATTATTTGAAGTAACGCTAATATAGTTTTAACCTCTAAAGTTTCAAAATACCCATTTCCCGTATCTGCATAAGCTGGTATTAAATTTTCTTTTAGTTCCTCTAAAAATATAGGAGCCCAACTTGATGTACTTCTTAAAAGTATAACTATATCTTTATATTCTACTTTTCTGTATTCTTTGGTATCTTTATCAAAAATTTTAAATACAGGTCCTTCCTTAGGGTTTACAAGCTCATTTATATTTTTTGCAATAAGCCTTGCTTCTATTTGTATGTTTGTAGGTATCTCTTCTTGTGTATCTCCATCTACCTCTAATGCCTTATTTAAAACATTTTCTTCATACTCATTATTACTACTCTTCTCTATAATATGAAGTTCAGTTTTCCCACCTACTAAAGCATTTTCATCACTGCACTTAGGATATTCTGCTCCTAAATTTAAAGCTTCCTTCTCATCATAATCAAGTTCTCCCATATTTACTGACATTATCTGTTCAAAAATAAAATTAACAGCATAAAGTATTTCTTTTCTACTTCTAAAATTCTTAAATAGGGTTATTTTTCTTTCTGCGTCCCCTTCTTCTAGAGTATATGAATTATACTTTTTAAGAAATATTTCTGGTTTTGCCTGCCTGAATCTATAGATACTCTGCTTTACATCCCCAACCATAAACACATTATTACTTCTACCTGTTACTTCATCTTTTCTAGCTATAGAATTTATAATTGCCTCTTGAACATCATTACTATCCTGATATTCATCAACAAGAATTTCATCATGTTTTTCTCTTAACTTTAAAGCTTCCTTAGATGGAACTATTTTTCCTTCTTCATTCTTCTCCGTTAATATTTGAAGACAAAAATGTTCAAAATCATTAAAATCTATAATTCCTCTTTCTTGTTTTGCTACTGCATATTTTTCAATAAACTTTATTACAAGACTTGAAAGTGCTTTCATAATAGGATAAAGCTCTATTATATCCAAAGTTGTTTCCTTACTTCCATACATAACTACTTTCTTTTGCATATCATCTTTAATCTGCTTTTTTACTTTATCCCTGATGTCCTTCACCTTATTTTGAACCTGTTTATACTCACATTTTTTACAAGATTTTAGCCTTTTAAAATTTACATTTAAAAATTCATCATATAAGCTATCCCATGAATTTTTAGATGCCAATATTAAATCCTGTATCATATGAACTTCTTCTGTGAAAGTCTCTTCATATGGCTCTAAACCTTCTGTGTTTTTTATAATATTTAATGCATTTATCATAATCTTGTAAAGACCTTGAAGCTCTATATTTATATCTTCCATTAATATTTTAGCCCACTTAGATTCTCCAAAATCATAATCTACATCCACATTAAAATCTTCTGCCATTTGATTTATAAGTTCCTTAGGATATGGTGAACTCATAGCAAAATTATAAAGCTTCAGAACTAAATTTTGAATTACAAAATCATCCTTATTATTACTATAAGATTCTATAAGCTTTAAAAATTCTATACTGCAATTATCATCTTCATATTCTTCCTCAAACATCTGCTCTAATGTTTCTTGTTTTAAAAGTATTATCTCTGTTTGATCAGCAATTCTAAAGTTAGGATCTATATCTAAACAGTGGAAATTATTCCTTATAACTTCAAGACAAAAAGAATGGATTGTAGTTATACTAGCTTTATTTAACAAAGTAAGCTGTCTTTGGAGCTGTCTTGATTTTGGATGAAGTTTTAATTCTTTGCTTATAGCCTTTGCTATTCTCTCTTTCATTTCTGATGCAGCTGCATTAGTAAATGTTACAACAAGTAATTTATCTATATCTATAGGATTTTTAAAATTTGTTATCATTTTTATTATTCTTTCAACAAGTACCGCAGTTTTTCCAGAACCAGCAGCTGCTGCCACTAAAAGGTTGCATCCGTGAGTTTCGATTGCTGCTTGCTGCTCCTGCGTCCACTTTACATCTGACAATATTTTCACCCCAATCTTATTCTAACAATTTCCAAACGTCTTCATCTTTCAAATCATTTATAACTTTATGGTTGTTATCCTCAAAACTGTTGTCGAATTGACATACAGCAGAATACATGCAATACTTACATGCTTCAGATTTAGTATTTTTAAAAGGCTTTATTTTAATATCCCCTTTAAGCATTCTTTCACAAGTTTTAACTAAGTTACTTTTAACATGTTGTCTTAATTTATTAAACTGTTCTTTTGTTCCTACAGAAGATTTTCCAAGTACATCTCCTTTATTAAGTCTTGCAGGAATTATTAAAGATTGACCTTCTATTTTTCTGTCCATTTCCTTAATGATATCAACATCCGCAAGAAGAAGACCTTTCATTTTTAGTGCTTTCAATATTTCTTTTTCTATTTCTTGTTCTGAAAGGTTTCTCTTTCCTTTTATAATAGGATCATCAATCTTAAAATATAAAACTCCTCCAGGAAATACTGGTTCTTTTTCTTTTAATTCTTCATTTGTAAGAATTGCATCTAAGTAAGTTAACAGCTGTATTTGAAGTCCATAATATACATCTGATAGATTAAAATCTTTATTACCAGATTTATAATCAATTATTCTATAATAATGCTTATCTTCTAAACTCAATTTATCAATTCTATCTATTCTTCCTATGAGTTTAACCTTTTCACCATTTGAAAGTTCTATTTCAATTGGTGGATACTTTCCACCATCATCAAAATCAACTTCGTATCCAATAGGCTGAAAACCGCTTCGTTTCATATGTTCAACTATAACCATAATAGTCTTTATCAGAACCCTCTTCAATCTTTCAGTAAAATACCTATATCTTGGTGAACTATTAAAGATTGAACCTAGCTCATCATTAACCATTGTATCAACTATATTATTAACAGTTTCAATACACCATTCTTCCTCAATTTCATACCAGTTCATTGAGTTTTTATCCACAGTTTTAGAAAACTCATCAATAACCGTGTGCATAAATGTACCTAAATCCGGTGGATTAAGTGCAAAAATTTTTCTTTCTTTTGCTTTAAGTCCATATTGAACATAATATGAAAAAGGACATTCTTCATATTTTTCAAGTCTTGAAACACTAAAATATAACTTTTTCCCATAAAGTTTTCTTATTTTTTCTTCGTTTATTAAGTTAACTGCATTTGTATATGCCGCTGCTGAAAAAACTATTTTACACTTTTTTTTCCACTCATCATCATTGCTATAAAAACTATATACATCACTCCAAAGAGGACTTGTTTTCACTTCACAATTATCTTTCCTTAAAACTGATACAAGCTTATTAAACGTAGGTGTTTTTCTTGAAATAAACTCTAAATTTTCATTATCATTAACTGCCTCTATAATATCACTTTCCTCAGTTATATTAGGAAAGATTTCTTTAAGCCTTGAAACTATTATAGAAGGTCTGGAGGTTTTTCCTTCATGATCAGCTATAGGATAACATACGCTCAAGCATTTACTTGCAATTGTTAATGTCTTATATATTAAAAATTGTTCTTGAAAAGTTTGCATTTTTGTATCTTCTGCAAGCTCAACACCCATTTTTCTAAGTTTATCTCTATCTCCATCTGTTAGTATTCCCTCATCATTTATAACTGCTGGGAAAACGCCATCATTTACTCCAACTATATAAAGTACTTTAACAGAATGACTTCTAACTCTATCTATACTTGATACTAATACCTCATCTAAAGATGTTGGAATAAGTCCCATCTTATGCTCTCCGAAACCTATATATAAAATCTTTACAAACTCTTTCAACTCAATCTTCTCTTCTTTAAATACTTCAACTATCTGATCAAGTAACTCAATAACCATATTCCAAATTTGACTGTATTCATTAGCAAGTTCTTGGTTTCCTTCTTTCTTAAATCTATAAATCCAACCTTCTATTGTTTCATTAACTTTAATTTCGCATAAAAAATTATATAATGCCGTGCATATTTCTTCTGCATTATCTTTTCTTTTCAAATTAGAACTGAGTTTTACTAAAGGAGTAACAACTCTTTCACGTATAGGGTTTACCTTTTCAAGCAGTTCTTCTTTTCCATATTCCCACGCTTTTGACCATTTCTTTTTTCCTCTTATTCCATATGCCATCACATAATTTTCTAATATATCTATCTCTTCTTTATCAATATCTAACAATCCAGTTTTTAAATATCTAAATATTGATTCATAAGACCAATTTTTATTAAATATTTCTATTACAGAAGTTATAAGTATAATAAGAGGATTATCCTCTATATCTTTTTTTCTATCTATAAAACACGGAATTTCATATTCATTAAAAATTGTTTTAATTATTTTTTCGTAGTAACTTAAATCTCTAGTTACAACAGCAATATCTCTAAATCTCAAATTTTTATCTCTTGTAAGTTCTATAATTTCTTTTGCTATCTTTTCAATTTCAGAATAAGGATTTAGAGCCTTTATAATTTTCATATTTTCTGTTCTGTTGGTGTATGGTTTATGAGGATATTTAAAATAATTATTTTCAAGATGTCTTAATTCTTCATTATCATTAAACCTATCTAACTTTAAATTTTTAAGTTCAACTGGCTTTTCAAGCATAATACCATTTTCTCTTACAATTCTCATTATTCTTTGTTCTGTATTTTTAAGAGAAGTAAAGACATCTGCAACATCTATTTCATCATTACTATTCATACACAAAGTTATATTTACCTTTTTAGCTTTTTTCATAAGTTTTTCAATAATTTTATACTGCTGAGGAGTAAAAGATGTAAACTCATCCATCCATATTTCAGCATCATCCAGCATTTTTGATTCATCTAATTTTTTATAAAGCAAACTCAAATCATCTTCATTATCTATATAATTTTGATGGAGAGTATATTCAAATTCACCGAAAACATTACTTAAATCATACATTTTATCTTGTAAAAGCTCATCTTCTTCCATAAGTTTTATAGAATCTTTAAGTTCATCTGGATTAATATCATATCTTTTAAATTCAGTTATCATATCCGAAATAGTATTAACAAATCCCTGCTGATTTGCAGCAGTAGCAAAAACCTTAAACTTATCTCGCATTTTATTCATTATATTAAAAACAAGCATACATTTTCCCGAGGAATCCATATGCTGACGAGTAGCCCCTCCAACTTCATTAAATACCTTATAAGCAAGTCTTTCAAAACTGGTTACCTCTACATTTATAATCCCTGTTCCCTTAATTTCTTCTACTACATTCTTTTCAGCTTGAAATGAATACTGCTCAGGCACAATAAGAATCAACGGAGTTTTCTGCCCTTTTTCTAATTTTTTCTTGATTTGATCTATACAATAATAGCTCTTTCCACTTCCAGAACGCCCGTATATAAACCTTAAACTCAATATATTCACCTACTTTTATAACGTTCGACTGTTTGCCGAACGTTTATTCTCGTTCTAATTATAACATAAGACATCTTCAAAAAAATAACAAGTATACTGACTAGTTATTTTTGAAGATGCCTAAATAAATGATATAATTAATTTTGGAAAATATAATTATATCTAACATATTTTTAAAGTAACTTCATAAATCACTTTAAATTTTATACTTCAATTAAAAATAATAAATGAGCCTAGAAATACTAGACTCATTTTTCCACTTATAAATTAGGAACATTTTTACCATAAAAAATTTCTGTAATTTCTTTATTTAATTTATTAATAATTTCTTTTATTTCTTCTTCGGTCAAATCTTCTTTTTTGCTTTCAAATAAATAATTATCAAGTTTTAAATCTTTCAACCTCATTTTTGTATGAAATATATTAGACTGATATATATTCATGTCAATTAAATTGTATCTATCTATAGTTCTTTGAGCAATAAAATTTTGTATAGAGTTAATTTTATGATCTATAAAATGTTTTTTACCTTTAACATCTCTAGTAAAGCCTCTAACTCTATAGTCTACAGTAATAATATCCGAATCAAAACTTTCTATCAAATAATTTAAAGCATTTAAAGGGGAAATAGTACCACAAGTGGCAACATCAATATCTACTCTAAATGTGCTTATAGCCTTTTGAGGATGAGCCTCTGGATAAGTGTGTACTGTTACGTGGCTCTTATCTAAATGTCCTACTATATTTTCACGAGTTGGGGCTAAAATCCCTCTATTACATGATGAATCAAGGACATATAAAGGGACTTCTTCTTCTGAAATAAGTAATGTTACACTTGCTCCTTGTGGATCATAATCTTGTTTAGCAACATTTAGGACACTTGCTCCTATTATTTCTGTAACATCTGTAAGAATTTTTGTTAATCTTTCAGAGTTATATTGTTCATCAATATACTCAACATATTTTTTTCGATCTTCTTCAGTTTTTGTGTAACAAACATCATAAATATTAAAACTAAGTGATTTTGTTAAATTATTGAATCCATAAAGTTTTAGCTTATTTTTGTTAAACTTAGCCAATATCATTCCCCCTTTCTAATATAGTTTACTAGAAAATTATATAATTTTTAGCTTCTTTGTCAATATGTAATTTTTACTACTTATTCAAGTTTTACCCATGCTTAATTTTAAACTTATTATTACTTTTAAAATAAAATTTTTAATTCTTAAATTAACACCCTAGTTGAAAAAGCCCTGTAGTTTTAGTGGACCTTCTATTATGTCCCTATCTATATATAGTGTTCCATCATCTTTTGTTTTGATACTCCATTCTACTAACATTATCTTATCATTTACAATTTCAATTCCTGTTATACAATGTGGATGAACACAACTACCATCGTTGAAATATGGAGTTTGTCCTGGTTCTGGAAACATAGGTCTATGAGTGTGTCCTGCAATAACCATTTGATTATTAGCTTTTATCCATTTTATAATTTTTCTTTCAGTAATTTTTTTTCTTTTATAATTTTTTGATGCACTTGTTGGATCTTTAAATCCAAAATATAATTCTAAAGGTCTCCATATATATCTAATTAAAAATCTGCTAAGCCACCAAAAAGTATCATTAATAAAATCTCCTTGATGTCCATGCACAGCAAAGATTTTATTTTCTGTACCTTTATATCTAAGAATTATTCCCTCATGAACTTCAATATTTTCAAATAAAGACTCATACTTTTTTTTACTTTCATTATAATAATATAGATTTTTTCTAACGAATTTTTTGCTTTTTTTTACAACATCATGATTTCCCCAAATCATATATAATCGTTTTTTAATATAAAATTTTCTCATAAGCTTAAAAACATCACTATGAGCTTCTTTTATATCAAAAAACTTTCTATTTTCCCAAAGTTCATCCCCATCACCCAATTCAATATATATGAAGTCATTGTTATAATAATACTTTAATGCAGCATAGAAAACATTTCTATTATGAGCAAAATTATCTGCCCAACTACTATTTCCTCTATGACAATCACTAATTAATACTATCTTAGCTGAATCATCAATGACTATTTCTTTTGATGATTTAAATACTTGTGTTAGCCTCTTAAAAGTGGACATATAACATCCCCCTTATATGAAAATTTAAATATTTTATAGTAAATAATTTTTTGTCTATTAATTTCTAATTACAATATATGGTTTAATATTTCAATTAGTTCTAACTAATCTTTTCATTAATTAAACTTAGATATTAAAAATAAATTACTTCATAATAAAAAAAATGTCTCAAAATGAGTTTTGAAATCATTTTGGGACATTTCCTTTTATAGAGCGTCTTTTCCTTCTTCTCCTGTTCTAATTCTTATGACATTTGATACATCATAAATAAATATTTTTCCGTCACCTACTCTTCCCGTATTAAGAATTTTTTTAGCTGTTTCAACCACTAATTCTACTGGGACTTCACAAACTACAATTTCCACTTTTACTTTTGGAAGTACATTAGTTTCATAAGGGACTCCTCTGTAATACTCCGTAATTCCTTTTTGCATTCCACAACCTAGAACCTGAGTTACAGTCATACCTGTTACTCCAATTTGACTTAAAGCTTCTTTTAAATCTTCAAATTTATTACTTCTAGTTATTATTTCAATTTTTGTAATTTTATTTCCCATACTAACCCTCCTTTTATATATCCATATATGCAGATATTCCGTGTTCAATAGTATCTAAGCCATCAATTTCTTCGTGTAGTTCTACTCTTAAACCTATAGTGTTTTTTATTATCATAAAAGTAATATTAGAAAGAGAAAGAACAGCTATTGCACATATTGTAACTCCTAATATTTGAATTCCTAAGAGTTTTACCCCTCCGCCATATAATAGTCCTCCCTGCGTTGAAAATATACCTACAGCTATAGTTCCAAGAGTTCCACATATACCATGAACAGAAATAGCTCCTACAGGATCATCTATTTTTAATTTAGTATCTATAAATTCAACAGATAAAATCATTATAATTCCAGCAACCGTTGCAATTGCAATTGCACCTAAATATGAAATAATAGACGCTCCTGCTGTCACACTTACCAATCCTGCTAAAGCACCATTTAAAGTAAGACCAGCATCAGGTTTTTTATAACGTATCGTACTGAAAACCAAACTTGATATAGTAGCTGATACTCCGCCTAATAGAGTTGTAATAGCAGCATGAGCAGTAAGTGGTGAAGTAATATCAAGAGTACTTCCTGGATTAAATCCAAACCATCCAAACCACAATATTAAAACTCCTAAAGCTCCTAAAGGAATATTATGTCCAGGAATTGCATTAACTCTTCCCTTTTTATATTTACCATCTCTTGCTCCTACTAATTTAGCTCCTACAAAAGCTGCAAATCCCCCTACAGCATGTACTGCAGTACCACCAGCAAAATCTACAAATCCTAATTTGCTTAAAAATCCTCCACCCCAAATCCAGTGACCAATCAATGGATAAATTAAAGTTGTAGAAACTATACAGAAAATAATGTAAGAAGAAAATTTTGTTCTCTCTGCCATAGCTCCTGAAACAATAGTGGCACAAGTAGCAGCAAAAATTGCTTGAAAGAAAAAGAATACTTCAAAAGAAATTCCAGCATATTCAGTCGGAGAATTTATTAAAATAAATCCATCAACTCCAAATATACCCCCTAAGCTTTTACCATACATAATTCCATAACCTACAATAAAAAATCCAATAACACCAATAGATACTGTAACAAAATTTTTCATAATGATGTTTACAGCATTTTTGGATTGTGTAAATCCTACCTCTACCATTGCAAAACCAGCATGCATAAGAAACACCAAAACTGCAGCAATCAAAACCCACATCGAATTTAGAATATAATTCATTTCCATAGTTTGTTCTCCCCCTCAACTTTTATTAATCCCAGCCCCATTTATTAATAATTCATCAACAAAACACATGATAATTTATTAATTTATCAATAAATTATTTGTTTTATATTATATTATCATTTTAAAAGCCTGTCAACTAACATTTTATCAATTAAACCTTTACATTGTAAATAAATTAAAAATCCCATGATAAAAATCATAGGATTTCAGATTTTGCACTCTATTATTTTACTTTTTTCATCTTTCTCTTTTCTCTAAATAATGAAATACCATTATACAGCGTCTCGTCTTTTTTAACTATATTTTCTGAATTTGCTAAAATTTCTTCTTCGTTATGACATTCAGTATAACTAGAAAACAACATTGACACCACTGCCTTACCTGATGACGCTGATGCAAGTTCAGCAGAATAATACATAGCTTCATAAACAGGCACTTCTCCAGTTATAACAACTTTATCTCCTAATATAACTGGTTCATCAAAATTTCCATTCATTCTTAAAATATCAGACATTACTCTTCCTGAAAAATCTTTTTCCACAATAATTTTATATTTATATATTGGCTCTAGTAAAATACTACTATTATTAGATAATGCCTGTTGAACTGCTCTTATAGCTGCAATTCTAAAATCCCCACCATGAGTATGTTCAAGATGATATTTTGCTGATATAAGCTTAACCGTTATATCCGTTACACTACTTCCAATTAATCCCCCATGTTTAACGCCTTCATAAACAGCTTTCTCTATATTATTCTGATACTGAAGAGGTAGTACATCCAAACTCAAATTGGAAACAAACTTTACTCCTTGTCCTCTTTTATTAGGTTCAATTTCAACTTCTACTTCTGCATAATGCTTTTTAGGTTCAAAATGACAAAACCCAGTACTCTTTGTAGTTATAGTTTCTAAATACTTTACCTTTGGTTTTTCAATTTCTACTTCTATATTAAATCTATCTTTTATTAACTGCCTTAAAACTTCCATTTGAACAAAACCCATAACATTTATATTTATCTGTTTTTTATCTGTGTCCCACTGCATCGACAATATAGGGTCTTCTTCATTTAAAATTTCTATTGATTTTAAAAGTTCCGCTATATCACTTTCATCTTTAGGAATAACTCTACAAGTAAGCACAGATTTACTTTCTTCTTCTTTATTTTCTTTTTTTAAACCTAACCTCTCCCCTACTCTCCCCTTGCGAATACCACAAAGCACTCCTATTTCTCCTGAAGTTAACTTTTCAACAGAATTATATTTTTTACCATTATACTTTCTTATTTGTGTAACTTTTTCTTCTTCACCAAATTCATTAAAAATAGTATCTCTAACTTTTACAATTCCATCTAGAACTTTTACATAACAAAGCTTACCTATACTATCATCTATCTTTATTTTATATATAATACCTGAAAAATCCTCCT
Organism: Clostridium aestuarii; assembly: GCF_026735135.1. Lineage (GTDB taxonomy): Bacteria > Bacillota > Clostridia > Clostridiales > Clostridiaceae > Clostridium_H > Clostridium_H aestuarii. The sequence goes on from NZ_JAPQER010000001.1 coordinate 781,873, forward strand.
CATCATTTCCTTTATTATCAGGAAGGATATCCACCACTAAATCTAATAAATTCTTTATTCCTATTCCCTTTATGGAAGAACCTACAATCACAGGATAAACACTGCATGTATCCACATTGAATCTAATGCATTTTATAATTTCTTCATTACTTATGCTCTCACCTTCTAAATATTTTTCTAAAATATTATCATCTTTATCTGCCAATTTTTCAATAAGCTTGATTTTATCATATGTTTCTTTTTTGTCTTGTATAGAAAATTTAAACGCATCATCAGAATTCCATATGTACATCTTATCATTAATTAAATCCACAAACTTATTAAAATCTTTTTCAAGATTATAGCATTTATATAGTGGTAAAAAATCACTTGTAATATTTTCTTCAATTTCTTTATAGACTCTATCTAAATCAGCACCTACTCTATCTAATTTATTTATAAATATTAGTGTAGGAATTTTATATTTTCTTAATAGCTGCCATATAGTTTCTGTATAAGATTGTACTCCTTCTACTGCAGAAATTATTAATATTGATGCATCCAAAGCCTTTAGTGCTCTTTCCAATTCTGATAAAAAATCTATATGTCCAGGAGTATCAATTATATTAATTTTAGTATCTTTCCAATTTAAAGTAGTTTGTTCTGCAAAAATTGTAATTCCTCTCTGTTTTTCTATTTCATCATAATCCATTTGCGAGGAGCCTTTATCTACACTGCCTAATTTCATTATATTTCCTGACAAATACATCATTTGTTCTGTAGTAGTAGTTTTTCCTGCATCTACATGAGCTACAAGACCTATATTTCTTATGTTTTTCATGTTCCACCCCACTTATTTATATGTAATTCTAATTTTATTATTAGGTAGTTTTTCATATACTATTAACACCATTAAAATTGCAGTATTAAAAAACTAATAAAATTTTCTTTAAAATAAAATTCTAACACTTTTTACTTTCGTAATACTTTTGAAACCTTTATACTTAATATTAATAATATAATTATACAATGAAAAATCATTTATAATGGAGGCTTTTGTTTATGTTACAACACAATAAAAAGTTAAAAATTACTATTATAGTTATTATAACTTTAATCATATCAACTATTTCCTATTTTATATATGCTTTTCAAAAAAATAGTTATATATCAGATAATTCTTATTTTATTAACACAAAAGATAATGTTGAAACCCCAGATGAACCTAATATAGAAACACCTAATTTGCAAGAAATAGACGGTATAACAAATATATTATTAATAGGAAGCGATGCTAGAAATTTAGATGAAAAATCAAGATCAGATGCTCTAATGATATTAACTATAGACGATGTCCATAAAAAACTAAAAATAACCTCTATAATGAGGGATACTTATGCTAAAATCCCTGGTTACGGTGAGCAAAAAATAAACCATGCTTTTGTATATGGTGGTCCTAATTTACTACTAAAAACCATTGAAAATAATTTTAATATAAAACTTGATAAATATGTTATTATTAATTTTTTCGGATTTAAAGATTTAATCGACAGTATTGATGGATTAGAGCTCAATGTTAAAACTAATGAAATAGCAGAAATAAATAAATATATATTGGAAGTTGACCCCAAAAATCCTCATCTTTTAAAAAAATCTGGACTTCAACATCTAGATGGTCAACAAGTTCTTTCTTACTCAAGAATAAGACATGTAGGAAATGGTTCGTATGAAAGAACTGAAAGACAAAGACATGTTATTTCTTTAATTATAGACAAACTAAAAGATACTTCTATAATAAAATATCCATCTGTAGCTTCAAGTTTATTTCCCTGTATAAAAACAAATATGACTCTTTCTGAGTTGATGGATTATGCTTATACTGTATATAAAATTGATAATTTTAATTTAGAACAACTTCAAATGCCTTTAACTGAATTAAGCCATGGACAAATATATGGTGATAAAGGTTGGGTATTACTAATTGATAAAAAACAAAATTCTGATATACTTAATAAATTTATTTTTGATGACCAAAAATATACTAAATCTGATTTAAGCTATAAATCATTCAAAAGGATTATAGCTGAGTACCTTTCAAAACTACCAAAACCTAAAGAAAACGAAAATATTGATAAAACCAATAATCCTGAAAATAATAATCCCACTGAAGATAATAATAGCAATATCATAGATACACCTAAAAATACCAATAATGATTCTGATAATAAAAATAATGACAGTATAGATATTCCAGAAAATGAAAATGAAAATAATGATAATGATACAGATACTGATATTCCTAAAGATGAAAATAACAATACAGATAATCCTGAAGATAGTAACAACACTCCTCAAGATGAAGATAATAACAACATCGATGAACCACAAGATATAAACAATACCGATGAAGATACTAATAATACTGAGAATCCAGAAAATATTACTGATACAAATAAAACTGAAGATAATACTAATGAAATTAAAGATATTCCAAATATAGATCAAGATAAAGTTAATAATACCGATAACTCCATTAAAGAAAATATTGAAGCCAGAGATAATATCATTAAAAATGACAACACTGATGATACTATTAAAGATAATACTGATAGCACTAGTGACTCTTATGAAAACGACAGTATAACTAATAATTGATTAAAATAATAAATTTGACTTCTCATAGTAACATAAGTTATTAAGCCAACAGACTATATTTGTAGTTCTGTTGGCTTATATTATAACTTAATGTAAAAATTACACCGCATTGAAATTTGTATTATGCAAAAACTAAATATATAAAAATAATTGCATCTGTAGAAAGTAAAATGACAAAACAGTAATTGGAGGTAATTGATTTGGATATTAAAACAGCTAAGAAAATGATGGAATCAAAATCAAATACATCTATATATTATAAAAATACTCCTGTTTGTATCAAAGGAGTAGATAAAGAAAAAGGAACTGTTAGCTTAAAAAATTTAAATACTGATAAAGACTTTGTTGTTTCAGTTAAAACAATTAATACAAGATATGGAATGAAATAATAATTAAAGGGTTGTTAATAAATAATTTATTAGCAACCTTTATTCAATACTCTCTAACTAATGCATTTCCAAGTTTTCAAAAATCGCCTTATTGAAAATTAAAATTATTGCTGAAATAAATAAATTATATCCTATCAATATTAAATACATTAAATATTTCATATACCTAACATCTCTATAAGCTATCGCTAAATATACTGAAATTGAAATTCCGGGTGCTACTATAAATATGGCAAATATAAATTTAAAAAAGGTTTCTAATGTCTTACTTTCAATTTTAAACATTCTTCGTGCCAATATATCTATATAAATATAAATCGCTCCAAAACTTGCATAGGCTAATGAACATAAAAATATTATTAAGGGACTAGTTTTAAACTTAATTCCTACAATAATGAAAAGTACAACTCCATCTATAAAGTTTTTTATATTATCAGCTAAAGTAGCATAAAAAACTTTACTAAAAGAACTTGATGGTATTAAAAAAATATATGGTTTTTGAATTTCATCAGACCATTTTCCTTGAAATGAAAAAATCAAAAGCATATAAGCAGAAAAATATAGTACAGCAATTATATTGTTTCCACCAATACTCATTCCAAAAAATATTCCTGCTATAATCATACTTAAAGTACGCATATTTATAAAAAAGAAACCTGACTTTCTATATTCAAGTATTTGTCTATAAAATATAGCTTTTGCTCCGTTTCCTTTATAACTTTGTTTAATTTTTCTAAGCTTAGTGTTAAATCTTACTGATTTACCTTCACGTTTATTTTTAAATAATTGTTCCTTATATTCTGTAGCACCTAGTACATCTTCATAGTAATCCGTATTTACGTTATATATAATGTAAATCATTATAGCTATAAATATAACAGTAATAACACCATATATGTAAAAACTATTGCTTATCCCATACACACAAGCCATTAAAATCTCTTTAGTCCATCCTAGTATAGGTATATAAGAAAAATATCTACTATTAAAAATAGTCTCACCAGCTAAAGCTATATTTTTAGTCTTCATTACTTGAATTAAAGCAATTCCTATAAATATTATTGCAACTACTTTTAGCACTTTCTCAAACATCTCTCTATATTTTTCAGATCTTGATGCAATAGAATACACTAAAATCCCTATTATAGACATTGAAAACATAAAAACAAATACGCCTAAAATTAATATAATAGAGGCATAACTTTTTAAATTAAACCAATTACTCATATTGGGTATTTGAAGTACAATAAAAAAAAGCATAATAAATGTACGATATAATTGTTTCAAAATTCCATATATCAACACTTTTTTAGGAGAAATAGGAGCTGTAAAAACTAAATTTACATCTGACAATCTAAAAAACGAACTTCCTTTAGCTAATCCATCTTTTATACTTAAATAGAAAAATATCATTAAAACCATTCCTACTATAAATCCAAATCTATAATTTGAAAAATGTGTGTGACGTTGAGATGGATTAATAGCACTCATTACAATAGCTCCTATCATTAAAGCAGCAATAACAATATATCCTATAAGTGCAAATGGTTTTCTTTTTAAATCCTTTAAGTAATTTTTAAAAGTCTTTTTCATAAGATAAAATAATGGTTTCATATTATCCCTCCGTAACCTCAAAAAAGATTTCTTCTAAGGATTCTTTCTTTTTGTCAAGTTCATCTCTTGTTGTTTGAATAACAATATTTCCTTTATTTATTATAATCGCTTTATCCCATATCTCATCAATACTATCAATTATATGTGTACTTATTATTACAGAACATCCATTTTCCTTAAGCTCTAAAAATACTTTTTTTAATTCCTTTATTGCTTTTGGATCTAAACCAATCATAGGTTCATCAAATAATATAACTTTTGGATTAGTCAAAAGTCCACAACATATACTTACCTTTTGTTGCATACCCTTTGACAATTCTTTTCCAAGCTTGTATTTTTTATCTTCAAGTTCAAATCGTTTTAAAAGTAAATCAACCTTTTCTTCATAATTTTTTACATTATAAGCACTTGCTATGTATTCAAGATGTTCATACACAGTAAGCATATCATAAAGTGATGGTGTCTCTGGAACATAACTAAATACCCTTTTTGCATCTACTGTTTTATTTTCATAGCCTTCGATTTCTATACTTCCTTTATATCTTAGTAAACCTGTAATACATTTTATAGTTGTACTTTTCCCAGCTCCATTAGGACCTAATAAAATAGCAATTTGTCCATCTTCAACTTGAAAGCTCATATTGTTTACTGCAAGTACCTTATGATATTCTTTGGTTAAATCATCAACTTTTATCATTTTATAATTTCCTCTCTTATTTGTATTAAACAACCCCAATGTTCTTATTTTATAATTACAGCATATAGAAAATTCCTACCTCTATACATTTTTATTTTGTTTAAATATACTACTTGTTTTCAGTATTTCATATTGAACAAAAAATTATGATTAAATTTCAAACTTTGTACAATTTAACAAATTGTATAGATAGCATTCAACATTTGCAATTAAAATACTATTTATAAAATTAATATTAAAATTTATGAAGTTCACCCGTAAATTTTGTAATGAAAAATTCATTAACCTTTGCTTAAAAGTATAATTATTGGAAAAACACACATGAAGGATGTTACTGACTATTAATAATAATTATACAATGTTATTTGAAAAATTTATAAATTTAATTTATTGGAAATCCTTTAAAATATATTCTTATAAGTTAAATATTAATTATTTGTAACTATTCAGCTACTATTTTAATTATACAAAAAACACCTTACCATTAAATATTTTATTTATTTGATAGTAAGATGTTCATATTAAATTTATATACACACAAAAAAAGGTGTTACACTTCTTTTAGCGGAGCTTTCTATGTTAAAGTTGGATCAGTTGCTGTAAATACTGATTTTATGCAATTTAAAACATTTTGACTTTATTTTCTTACAGTAGATACATAACCACGGATTCTAGTAAAAGTACTTGCTCCTTGAGAACTTCTAAAAGTTCCAGAAATTTTTTATTTAACTGTGAATGTCAATTAAAATTGGTTCTTTCCATAGTTATTTTAAGTGGGTAAAATTTAGGTCTGCAAAAACAGGAATCAAAATTCATACTAAATTTAATTTAGGTGAAATATTCCTGAAACAATAATTATAACTAATACTAAAAACCATGCTAAATTAAAGCTTGATGAATTAATAACTGAAGAAAACTGTATATATATTTCCATATAAAGCTATAAGCTCTCGCTATAGGGTATTTTATACCTTTTTTAGTATATTTCTATATCTTCATCTACATCATAGACTATTTTGTTGGTTTTAACAATATCTTCTAATTTGCTTTTTATATTACAAATTTCATCATTTATCTCTTTTAAATCATATTTTGATATATTGTAATGTAAATATATTTTTTCAAAAATTTTAGCTATATTTACTATATCTTGATTTGTATAAATAAAATTTTCGAATTTTTTACTGTTTTTTGCATTTTTAAATTTTTCAATATCTATTTTTATACTGTTAATTATATTTTCTTCTAAATCAAAACCAGCAATAGGCATATTATAAGGTGAGATTCTTTCAAGAAAATATTTATTTTTTCTGTTTATATGGTACAAATACCTAAACTTTGTACCATGTATTGTGAATTTTATATAGTATAAAGGCTCTTTAATATTACAGACCTCAGCTCCAAGTTGTTCTAATTGAAATTTAAGCATAGAATCTTTGACTGATATATATTTTTTTTTCATAAAGTATCACATCCCCTATATGTATTTATTTTTAAAACTTATAAATAAAATAATAAAAGATATATTGTAGAAATAATTATAGATATTATCATTAAAGGAAAACCTATTTTAAAATAGTCTTTAAAAGATATTTTATAACCACTTTTCCCAGCTATTCCTATTACAATTAAGTTAGCTGAAGCCCCCACAATAGTTCCGTTTCCGCCTAAGCAAGAACCAAGAGATAAAGCCCACCATAAAGGCATAACATTCATATGTCCCATAGTTGACATTGATTTTATTAAAGGAATCATTGTAGCTACAAAAGGTATATTATCTATAAATGAAGAGGCAATAGAAGATACCCATAAAATTAAAATTCCTGTTAGTGTTTGATTACCTTGTGTTAATGCTAAAGCTTTTTTTGCTAAAAGTTCCATCAAACCAACATTTTCTAGTACTCCTGTCATTATAAATAAACCTATAAAGAAAAATAATGTTCCCCATTCAACCTCTTCTAATATTTCTTCAGGCTCTACTTTACTTATAAGTAAAAGCATAGAGGAGCCGATTATTGCTACAGTTGCTGATTCAAAATGAAAAGAAGCATGAAGTAGAAAACCGCAAAATGTAAAGGCTAGTACAAATAAACATTTTTTTAATAAAACAGGGTCGGTTATTGCTTTGTATTCATCCATAGTCATTATTTTTTGTTTTTTATCTTCTGTAGTTTCTATTTGTTTTTTATATATAAATTTTATTAAAAACATATTAACTATAAAAATAATTATTACAATAGGAGCTAAATTTTTTATGAATTCTAAAAAGCTAATATGTGCTGCACTACCTATCATTATATTAGGAGGATCACCTATTAAGGTTGCAGTACCTCCAATATTTGAAGATAATATCTCAGTTATTAAGAATGGTATTGGATTAGTATCTAAAGTTTTCGTTACAACTAATGTTACAGGAACAATTAGCAAAACAGTAGTAACATTATCTAGTAAAGCAGAAAAAACAAATGTTATTAATGAAAATACTATAAGAAGAGTAAGTGGATTACCTTTAGAAAATTTAGCTGCTTTTATGGCAACATATTCAAATAATCCAGTTCTCTTAGTTATGTTTACAATAATCATCATTCCAATAAGTAAGCTTATAGTATTAAAATCAATTTTAGCAAAGGCTTCTTGCTGTGATATGAGTTTTAGAGCAAGCATTATTGCTGCTCCTCCAAGAGCTGCAACAACTCTATTTAGTTTTTCACTAACTATTAATGCATATACGATTAGAAATATAATAGTTGGAAGCAAAATATTAAATTTAAGTAACATATTAGTCCCGCCTTTCGTGAGTTATTTATGTTAAATTCAAAATAAATACTATAATTGAGAAAATTTCACAACATATATTTATAGTTTTAATAACATGTTCAGCAATTTATAAAAGGTTCTACTCAAAATGGTTATAAAGGAACAATAACTGATATTGTCTTATTAAACCTTTCTAATTGCCATAGAATTACCTTCGATAAATTTTTAAGTGAAGGTATTTTGAATATTAATGTTACATGGAAAAGTATAGAAATTTTGTTGTACATGTTTTTTTCAATTGTCACTATCTGAGTTACCTATATTTTCAATTTACGATAATACTATTTGTGAAAAAACTAAGTCCTCGTTGACATTCAGATAAACTATATAAGTTCGGATTGGATAATCAGGCTAATGAAAAATATCAATGTAAAAAATGCAAACTAGAATCTTTTAATAAAACATTCAAAGCATGGTATAAAGCTAAAAAAAGTTTTAATTCTTTTGATAAAGCAAATAATCTAATATCCTTATTTCTTTTTCACTACAACTTTATTAGACCTCATGGTTCACTAAATAGACTAACTCCTGCTGAAATAGCAAGGTTTCAAAGTGATAACTTAAATAAATTTTCTTGGTTTGTAGCTGCATAATGTTTATTAATATATTTGATTAACCTGCAAAAACCCACTTTATTGCAGGTTTGTTTATCATACAATAAAATAATCAAACTTATATAGTTTTCAAAGAACGAGTAATTCTACCAAATATTAAGCTGTTTTTCATATTAGCTTAACAGATTCTATTAATTAATTTTTAATCTCTTTATAGATTAAAATAAGGATGGTGAATTTTACTTCCATCCTTACTTTAAAATTAAACAGTTGCTATTAATTGAATCTCAACTTTTGTACCTGCTGATAACTTAGATACTTATACTGTACTTCTAGCTTGTTTAAATAATTTGTTTTTTTATCGTAATTTATACTTTTATATTCATTTATTCGTATTAAAATTTAGTTTATATAACTTGTATCTTTTCTTCATAATTATGAATTTTAATTTGTTGATTGAATACTTCTTTAATATGATTATAGCCCACCTTTTGTGTATTTTCAAGTATTTTTGTTTTTTTATATGTTTTTTTGTGTTATTTTGCAATTTGAATATTATATTTACATGTTTTTTAGAACTTTATGTGTATTTTAAATAAAGTATAGACCTTGCCAAACAAAGCAAGGTCTATACTTTATTTAAGGATATGATATTAATTTTAGTATCATATCCTTATAAATTATATTAAATTGTATTAAGCACTTTTGTCTTCCAGATATCCATTGGATGGATCAAAGAATTCCTTAGTACTCTTGAAAACCTTCGGACTTAAATATATGATAGCAATAAGATTAGGGATAATTAGCAAACCTAAAATACAGTCTTGTATATACCATACTAACTTCAGGCTACTAATGCATCCAATTATGGTAAAACCCAGAAAAGGATATTTAAAATAAGACGCTTTCTTAGAACCAATAATGTAAGTCAAACCAACATTACCAAAATACCATTGTGCAGGAATAGTCGAATAGGCAAATAAAATCATACTTATTCCAATAATATATTTAAATAAAGGATGAACCTGTCCAAACGCTATACTCACAAGTACTGAAGCCTTCGCTCCTGTTTCTAAGACTCCTGAAGAAAGAACTACCAAGGATGTAATAGTACATATAACTACAGTATCAATTAATATCTCAGTAATACCATATAATGCTTGTCTTACTGGATGATCGGTAATAGCTGCAGAATGCAGAACTGGAGCTGACCCTTCACCAGCTTCATTAGAATAAAGTCCACGAGCAACACCATATCTTAATGCCTGACGAACAGAATACCCTGCCGCGCCAGCAGCCCCAGCCTTAACATTAAAAGCACTCTTAAAAATAAGTTCAAATATATTAGGAATCATATCAATATTCATAACTATAACACAAATTCCACCAATTATATAAAATCCAGCCATAAAAGGTATCAATTTTTCTGTAACCTGACCAAGTCTCTTTACACCACCGATAACAACAAGCCCAACAGCAAATACAAGTAAAAAAGCTGTAACTAGCGGTGGAATTCCAAACATGCTTTCAACGACACCAGCAACAGCGTTAGATTGAATAAGATTACCTCCAGAAATCTGTAAAACAAGACAGCTAGAGAAGATCACTGCTAGCCAATGAAGCCTCATTCCCTTAGAAATATAATACATTGGTCCACCTACATAAGTACCATCTTCTGCCTTTTCTCTATATAACATACCTATTGTAATTTCAGCATACTTTGTTGCCATACCTAACAGTGCCGCAAGCCACATCCAGAATACTGCACCTGGTCCACCACCAACAATAGCTGTAGCAACTCCTACAATATTACCATTTCCAACACAGCTCGCTAAAGCTGTACATAAAGCCTGAAATGGAGTAAGTGTCCCCTCACCCTTTTGTTTATAACCTTTTTTAAAAGGTTTAATAAGCGTTTCATAAACTATAAAAGGAAGCTTTCTTATTTGAATAAATTTTGTCATTATAGTATAATATAGGCCAACACTCATAAGTGTAATTATAAGCCAATTTCCCCAAATCATATCCGCTAAGTGTTTAAAAAAATTCTCTAACCCTTGCACTATAAGTTCACCCTCTTTATAATATATATTTTATTAATACATAAAATAATTTACTAAATTTATTTTTATTATAAATCGTTTTCATATTAATTTAAGCAAACCTGTACTTTCTAAAAAAATATAATTTTCAAAACAAATACCCTTTGCTTAAGTATTTACTATAAATAAAACTAATCTTATTGGTTCTCATCCTCCTTTAAGACCATATTTTTTTAGAATTTAAATAACACTCCATTTAATTCCACATTTTTTAATATAAGTAGATATTTATACATAATTTTTTGCGCATTCTTATGTATATAATATCATATTATATGTATAATTTCAATTTTTTATGCTTTTTTTGGGGTATTTTGTATTGTTTTTTATTTATCATTATAAAAATATAATTGTTTTACACATGATTACACAAAAACTATTTATTGTAAATTAATAGCCACTTATATATCGATATTAGTATATAAGTGGCATTATAAATAATCTAAATAAAACTATTTATTCACAACCTCAATTCCGTTTCTTGTGTATTTTTCAAAAACATTTTGCTTCAATTTAGAATCAGTCACAATCATATTAACTTGGTCTAAATCACAAATTTTCAATAAAGATACCGTATCAAACTTACTGCTATCTGCTAAAATTATAACCTTTTGAGAAACTTCTATCATCTTCTTTTGAATTTGAAGCTGTTCAAACATGCAATCTGTAATTCCATCCTTAAGAGATATACCATTTACATTAATAAAAGCTGTATCTATATTAAAATTACTAATATTACTTTCTGCAATAGCACCAACTAAAGAAAATTCATCATTCTTGATAATACCTCCAGTAAGAATAACTGTATATTTATCCATATCAGCCAATTCATTAGCTATCATCAATGAATTAGTTAGAATTGTTAGTCTTTCAAATTTTTTCTTAAGCACTTTTATTATTTCTAAATTAGTTGTACCCGCATCCATAGCTATGGACTGATCTTCTGTTACAAATCCAGCTGCAACCTCAGCTATTTCGTTTTTTTCTTCTATATACTCTTTTTTTCGTGACTGAAATGAAAGCTGTTTACTATTTACTTCTTTAAGAACTGCTCCACCATAAACTCTTTTAAGAAGTCCTTCTTTCTCTAAATATTCTAAATCTCTTCGAACAGTTTCTATAGATACATTAAATAATTTAGTAAGCTTGGAAACCTTTACAGAATTATCTTTTTCAAGTATGCTCAGAATTTGTTCATACCTTTCTTGTGCTAACATCCCTCACACCTCCTTTTAAATAAAGTTACAATTTTTGTGTATTTTTGTGTGTTTGAAAGTATTATACCTTATTTTGATAATATTTTCAATTCATTTCCTGTCCAAATAGATTCAATTATTGCTTTACCAACATTAAAATTCATATTTTTATCTATTATAAATTATCAAAAGCATTTCATACCTAAAACCTGGATGAAATGCTTCATATTTTAAACGTTATATAGTTTCTCTACAATATTTATCTCTTAAAGTTAATACATATTTTACTGATTTCTCAACTTCTTTTTCTTGATATTCAAGCATCATTTCAATCAATTCTTCTGGTGGATAATAGTAATCTGTAACCTTTATAACTGCTGGATTAAGTGGTGGATTCTCTATTTTAAATGCACCTTTTCCTAATTCAAGCGCCCCACCGGCTCCTTTTTCTTTTTTAAATGTTGCTGTATATGGATGACACATTTCAATATTTATTCTTGTTAATGTAGTATCATTTACCAATATCTTAAAGCATTCTTCAGTATCAATATTACCTGAACCTACAGCAATTCCACAAACTCTGTAATCATCTCCATTTGGCACAATAATATGATCTTTAAAATGTGTTGTAACAGTATATGGAGCTAACTTTTTCACCGTATCAATCGGCTCTTCCCAAACCATCATTCCATTTCCAATATCACAAGTAATTCCTACCCAAGGACTGTCAATTTTTTTGATTATATCTATCATTTCATCAGCTGTTTCATACTCATGATTTTCTATACCAAGTTTAATTCTATACTTTTTTAATAACGGTATAATTTGTTTAATATCTTCTGGTGCACGTCTAATTTCTTCCTGTAAGTCTCCACCACAGCTAACATAGTTACGAACAATATCTGCACCTATTTTATGTGCAACTTCTATAACTTTTTTTAAATGTTCTGGCTCTGTTCCTCTTGTATCAAGTTCAACAAATAATCCATATTTCTGAATTTCTTTCTTTATTTTTTCTAAATGTTCAGGATCATCACTACCAAGGCAACCCCAATTGGGATCAAGATTCTTATCTTTAATAATATTTATTTGCACTCCATCTAAACCTAATTCAGCAGTTTTCTTTATAAAATCAAAAATATCCATACGTCCATTTTGGAAATGCAAATGATAACTTTCTGTTTCCAATCCTATTTTCATAATTATCTCCTCCATAAATGAATGCGTAAAATATATATTTTACGCATTCCCATTTTATATTAAAATCTTTTATGCATTCATTGCTGTTTTATCTTTTAATTGTTTATTCTTATTTTTAATAATGCGAAGTAATATACTTGCAATAACAAATCCAAGTAATGCGAAACCAATCATAGTCATGAATACATGCTTGTACCCTTGAAGTCCTGGTGTTTTATCTAACATACTACCATATAATGCATATGCAAACATAGATGGTGAATATCCTAGCACACAAGCTATTGACATAGCTGCTCCACTTATTTCTCTTGGTACTTTTATTTCTTCAATTGGAGCGAAGAATACAGCTCTCATTGTAAAGATAATTGCACCAAAACCAAGTGTTAAACTCATTCCTGCATATATGTTCATAGATTCATGAGGTAAGAACATAAATCCTGTCATAGCAATAGCTGCTACTAACAAAGCTCCTCTTAAGTATTTTGTTGCTGATTTAACCTTTTTATCAACCAAGAATCCACCGACTGGACCACCGACCATTTTTAAACCATATTGATTGATAATACCGTAAGCTCCAACCAATGTTACTGGCATTGCATAAATATCTTTTAAGAATGGAATGAAGTACGTTAAACCACAATACACTGAATATATTGAGAAAATAGTAAGTGATACTACCCATATTTCTGGTGTTTTTATTGCTTTTATAACACCTTGTAATGCAACTTTATTTCTACTAACTTTATTTCCTTTTTCATCAGTAGTTTTTATAACATCATCTTCAAGCATAAAGTATGAAATAACGCCTATAACAATTGGTACTACAGAGTAGAATATTATAGAACTTCTTAAAGCACCTGCGCCTTTTCCAAATACAGCAAAGATTGCAAGAGCACTAAACGCTACAATTGTATCAATTACTCCTCTACCTGCTTCAAGGAAACCAAACATTCTTCCCTGTTCATCTTCATTACCTAATAATCTTACAGATTTTAATAAAACAGGCCAATATAACACCTCTCCAAATAAAGAGAATAAAGCCCAACATACTAATACTCCAGAATAGTTAGGAAATGTTGCTAAATAGAATCCAGTTGCTCCTACCCCTATTAAAGATATTGGTATTAATTTTTTCTTTGAAAATCTATCCGCTATATAAATGGAACCTATGTTACCAAATGTTTGAACCATTCCATAAACAGACATAGCCATACCTATTTGTGTATGTGATAAATGCATAAACTCCTGCATAGGAACATAAAATGCATCTTTTAAGGAAGAAAGCTTGTATATTGTTCCTCCACCTAAAATTAAAACAACGAGCTTAAACCATTTTAAAAAACTGCTATTATTTTTTAATTTTCCCACTGCAAAACCCTCCCATTTTTTATTTGTAAATCACCCTTCAAACTTAAAAATAATTCCACAAATCTGTCATTCTAAATCTTAGTACTTTAATAATTTTTTTGAAAGATAATCAAAAAAATCTTTAATTATATAAGCGTAATTAATAAGTGCTAATCATAACTTCCTAAGATCTTTTAATGTGAAAAAACGTTTTCTTTTCATGCTAACCAGTTTTTACTTTCATCGATGAATCTAATGTAATTATATATCACTTTTTGTGTGTTTTCAAGTATTTATGTTTTATTTTTTGTAATTGAATATATATTTTTAAATTATTGATTGTAATTGTTTGCATTTTCCCATACTCAGTACTGGTTTTCATTATTTTATATCAACTCAATACAAATATTATATATAATTCATGTTGTAATATTGTGCTTCTACTCTTTTTCTTTCTCCTACTCACATTTTCTAATCATTTCTATGCTTTTATGAGTATTTAAATGTTGTAAAATTATTTTTCCCATTTTAAAATTGTTGTTTTTTGTGTTGTTTTGTGTTTTTAGTTGAATTTGACTTGTTTTTTATTTTTCTACTTGATATGATATAGACCATAAAGAATGTAATTAGATTCTGTAAGGAGGAAATATTATGCTATTAAAAAAAATAAACCGAGGAATTATAGATTATTTGATAGTTTATATTGGATGTATGATTCAAGCTTTTGCCGTTACCGCAATCTTAAAACCAAATGGATTAGTAGTAGGTGGTTTTACAGGGATTTCTCTTGTATTAGGGCAATTGATAAATGTTAACTATACTTTTATCTACTATACTTTATGTGTTTCCGTATTAATAATAGCTTGGCTTATTTTAGGTAAGAAGGAAGCTTTAAAAATTATACTTTTATCAACAACATACCCTATTATATTAATCTTGTTTGATAACTTAAATTTAAATTTTATTGATGCAAACTCTAATGATAAATTACTTTCTTGCATCTATTACGGAATCTTTGCAGGAATTGGATTAGGTTTAGTGTTGAAAAATGGATTTTCTCAAGGAAGTTCAGATACAGTCGCTAAAATCATTCATAAAAAATTTTTCCCTTTTATAAGTGTAAGTCAAATCTTACTCGTCATTGATATCTGTATACTTACACTATCTGGTTTTGTTTTTGGTCGAAATGCTGTATTATATGCAATTATTATGCAGATGATCTATGTAAAAACAGTTGATACAGTTCTATTTGGGTTTGGATCATCACTAGTAAAAATGGTAATTGTCAGTACTAAAACTACTGAGATTTCAGATTACATTTTAAATAAAATTAATAAAGGGGTTAGTATTGGAAATATAACCGGTGCTCACTCTAATAAATCTAAAACAAAAATTATTTCCGTTTGCTCTGCAAGAGAATCAATGCTTATTAAAAATTTTGTAGCTAAAATGGATAATGATGCCTTTATTAATGTTGTTCCTGTAATTTCTGCATGGGGGAAAGGATATGGACTTGATAATTTAGAAATAGATTAAATAAGCTAAAAAATAAAGAGATGTATGTTTTAAATTTTAAAAATACTACTAGAAAAATCAATTTCTAGTAGTATTTCATAGTAGCATTCTAAATTACACAATTCTATCTATATTCTTTTAATAAATAATTTATTATCAACTTTTATTATAAAATAGTTATCCATATAATAAACTTTATATTTTAATTAAACATTATTTTATTGAACTTTTTGATCTTGAGTTCCATTTGTTTTTATTTTATGTAACATACCTTGTGGTTCCGATCCCCAATTTTGATAATATATCCAATCTCCCTGCACCGCTGTGTATCCCTCATTATTAATGTTAGCAGAAGTATTTCCTATTTTATTTTTAACTTTTTCCTTTGTTATTGAACTTATTATACTTGAAAAATTTCCTTCTCCTGAACTGTTTATCGCTGATATTTCATACCAATATTTAGTAGACGGCATCAATCCTTTATCTGTATATGAAGTTCCCTTTGGTGTGTCAATTCTTACATATTTTCCATCTTTACTAAGTGAACGATAAATGTTATATGATACAGCTTGAGATACTTTAGACCAACTAAGAGTAATATCATTAGTACCTACTTTTATTATATTTAACTCTTTAGGAACAGATGGTTTTGAAACTGAATCTTCAGTTTTTAATTGTCCATCTTTAAGCTCTAAATTTTGTTTATCTTCTTTAGGTGAGTTACTTAAACCAGTTGAGCTGTTACCTTGAGAATCATTTTTCTCATTTTCTTCTGGTTTTTCATTAGAATTTATATTTTCCTCTGTATTATTAGTTGTATTGTTATCTATACTGTTGTGTATATTATTTTCAATATTATTTCCATTAGTATGTCTGTGTTAAACTTTCTTTTATATTACATTAAGTCCAATATTAATAATTACTTTTAATAATATTCAATTTACTATGAATTGTAGTGTTTATTTGTTTTATTGTTTATGTATATAAATAAAAATAGGCGTGTAAAATTGCTTTAAACTCAAAACAATCTTACACGCCCTATACCCTATTATTTAATTTAAACTCTTCTAAAACTCTGCGTTTCCTGGAGTTCTTGGGAATGGTATTACATCTCTTATGTTACCCATTCCTGTTAAATACATGATTAGTCTTTCAAATCCAAGACCATATCCTGAGTGCTTAGTTTCTCCATATTTTCTAAGCTCTAAATACCACCAGTAATCTTCTTTGTTAAGTCCTATTTCTTTTATTTTATTTTCTAATACATCAAGTCTTTCTTCCCTTTGGCTTCCACCTATAAGTTCACCTATTCCTGGCACAAGTAAGTCTGATGCTGCAACAGTTTTTCCATCTTCATTTAATCTCATATAGAATGCTTTTATATCCTTTGGATAATCTGTAACAAATACAGGTTTTCCAAATATTTCTTCTGTTAAATATCTTTCGTGTTCTGTTTGAAGATCAATTCCCCATTCTACTGGATATTCAAATTCATGCCCAGATTTTTGAAGAATTTCTACAGCTTCTGTATAAGTCACTCTTCCAAATTCAGAATCAGCAACATTATTTAATCTATCAAATAATCCTTTATCAATAAACTTATTGAAGAATTCCATTTCTTCTGGAGCATTTTCCATTACATACTTAATTACATATTTAATCATTTCTTCTGCATTATCTAAATAATCATTTAATTCTGCAAAAGCCATTTCTGGTTCTATCATCCAAAATTCTGATGCATGTCTTGCTGTATTAGAATTTTCTGCTCTAAATGTAGGACCAAAAGTATAAACATTTCTAAATGCAAGAGCATATATTTCAGCTTCAAGCTGCCCACTTACAGTAAGGTTAGTTTCTTTCTCAAAGAAATCTTCTTTGCAATTCACATTTCCTTCTTCATCTTTTGGAACATTTTTTACATCTAATGTAGTTACTCTGAACATTTCTCCTGCACCTTCAGCATCACTTCCAGTTATTATAGGAGTATTTACATATACAAATCCTTGTTCTTGGAAAAACTTATGTATAGCATATGCTGCAAGAGAACGAACTCTAAATACTGCTGAAAAAGTATTACTTCTTGGTCTTAAATGCGCTATTTCTCTTAAATACTCAAGAGTATGTCTTTTCTTTTGAAGTGGATAATCTGCATCTGATTTTCCTTCTAATATAATTTTTTTAGCATGAATTTCAAAAGGTTGTTTTGCTCCTTCTGTTAATACAACCTCTCCTTCTACACTTATACTTGAACTAATAGCAAATTTAGCTATTTCTTTAAAGTTTTCTAAACTTTGATCAAATACAACTTGAGTGTTTTTAAAAAAACTTCCATCATTAACTTCTATAAATCCAAATTTATTTGAAGCTCTTAATGTTCTAATCCATCCTGAAATTTTCACTTCTTTACCAACAAATTTATCAGTTTCTCTGTAAAGCTGTTTAATCAATATATTTTCCATAACTTACTCCTCCTCAATATTCTTATTTTACTCTTAAAAACAAATAAAAAACCCTCATCCTAAAAATGTTAGGACGAAGGTTACATATCCGTGGTACCACCTAATTTGTCATATACAATATGACCACTCTTCAAAAGTACTATACAATACTTTCCAGTTGTTAACGGCCTGGTTCCGTCTAAGCCTACTTTCAAAATTGATTTCGGTTAGAGATTCCAAGGTGTTCTTCAGCATAGACTTCATACTAACCTTTCACCCTCGTTAGTTCGCTATAAATCCGACTCTATACTTACTCTCCTCTTCACTATCTTTGAAGCTTTTATAAATATTAACTTATTTTTTATACAAAATAACAATTTATATAAGATTATAATATTAAACAAAATATATGTCAACATAAAAGAATATTTAAAGGAAGAATAATGTCAATCTAACAATTTTTATAGTATGCTTATGTTGTATAAGTATATTTAATATTACATAAATATACTTATTTCTTAATATATTTGTATATATCAATTATTTATTATTACATATATGTAAATAATTTGATATAATAATTTATAGCTAATAGGAGGTTTTTTATGAATTTAATTGATTTTCACTGTGATACTGTTTCTAAAATATATAACGATAATACTGAGCTCTTTGAAAATAAATATAGTGTAGATATAAACAAATTAAAAAAAGGAAATTGTGCAGCTCAATTTTTCGCGCTTTTTATAGAGTTAGACAAGGTTAAAAATCCTCTTCAATATACTCTAAAAATGCTGGATAAATTCTATATAGAATTAGAAAAAAATATAGATTACATAGCCTTAGCAAGAAACTATGATGAACTTATAAAAAATAAATCAGATAATAAAATTTCTGCTTTTTTGACCATAGAAGAAGGTGCTGCACTTAAAGGTGATTTATCTAATCTTCGAAATTTTCATAGATTAGGCATTAAGCTTATTACTCTTACCTGGAATTTTCCTAATGAAATAGGCTATCCAAATTGTAATTCAAAGTATATGAATAAAGGTCTCACCCCTTTTGGATATGAATTAATTGAAGAAATGAATAATTTAAATATGATAATTGATGTTTCTCATTTATCTGATGGTGGTTTTTTTGACGTATGTAGACTTAGCAAAACACCATTCATAGCTTCTCATTCTAATGCAAGGACAATTACCAACCATCCAAGAAATTTAAGTGATGAAATGATAAAACTTCTTGCTAAAAAAGGTGGAGTAATGGGATTAAATTTTTATGGCAATTTTCTTGGCGGAAATGATTTTAGTAAAATTGAGGATATGATAAGACATATAAAACATATTAAAAATATAGGTGGTATAGATGTTATATCCTTAGGTACGGATTTTGATGGTATAGATTCTAATTTGGAAATAAAAAATACTGGAGAAATAAACAAATTAATTTCTGCACTACAAAAAAATAATTTTTCCGAATCTGAAATTGAAAAAATATTTTATAAAAATGCTTTAAGATTTTTAAAGGAAATAAACTAGTTAAAACATTGAAAAACATTATAGATAAGCTTCATACCACATATAATAATATAAATGATTTTAATAAATCTTTGGGGGATTAATTATGTATAGTTTAAAAAATTACTCAGAAGAAATTGTTGACCACTTACTCAATAAAATACTGAAGGAATATAACAACATCTG
Source organism: Clostridium aestuarii (assembly GCF_026735135.1). Lineage (GTDB taxonomy): Bacteria > Bacillota > Clostridia > Clostridiales > Clostridiaceae > Clostridium_H > Clostridium_H aestuarii. The sequence continues at coordinate 802,079 of NZ_JAPQER010000001.1, forward strand.
TAAATGCGATAAATGCAAACTGGATATTAAAGCTTATGCATTGAACTCTATAAAACCTAAGTACATTGTTACAGAACAGGGAGAAATTTATACTAGAGCTCTACATGAAATAAATAAACAAGAAGTTATAAATATAACTAACGCTATCATGCAAGCCATAGAAGTTGTTAGTAATAACCCTAAACATTAATATACAAATATTTAGGATTAAAAACTGCATAATTTTGAAATTATGCAGTTTCCTCTTTTATTATTTTAAATTTAGTATAATTTATTTTACTAATTGTCTTGTATGTTCTGCTACCCATTCTGGAGTAACTTTATTGTTTCTAGCTATTCCAGTTTCAATAGCTACCTTTGCTACACTAGCTGCAACATTAGGTGCTATGTCTAAATTAAATGCTTTTGGAATTATGTATTCTTCACTAAGTTCTTCTTCTGATACCATTTCTGCAATTGCTTTTGCTGTTGCTATTTTCATCTCTTCGCTTATTTCTTTTGCTCTAACATCTAATGCTCCTCTAAATATCCCTGGGAATGCCAAAACATTATTTATTTGATTTGGATAATCAGACCTTCCTGTAGCAACTACTCTTGCTCCTCCAACCTTAGCTTCATCTGGTGTGATTTCTGGCACAGGGTTTGCCATTGCAAATACAATAGCATCTTTATTCATAGTTGATACCATTTGTGCATTTAAAACATTAGGCCCAGAAACTCCTATAAATACATCTTTTTCTTTTACTATTTCTTTTAGGATTCCCTTTTCAAAGTTTCTATTAGTAACCTTAGCTATTTCCGCTTGTGCTTCATTCATCCATTCTGCACCTTCAACTAAAGCTCCCATTTTATCACACATAACTATGTTTTTAGCACCAGCTAAAAGTAACAACTTACAAATCGAAATCCCTGCTGACCCAGCTCCATTTATAACTATTTTTACTTGTTCTAAATTTTTCTTTACTAACTTTATTGCATTCAAAAGTCCTGCTAAAACTACTATAGCAGTACCATGCTGATCATCATGAAATACTGGAATATCCAGTTCTTCCTTTAATCTTTTTTCTATTTCAAAACATTCTGGAGCTTTTATATCTTCTAAATTAATTCCGCCAAAGCTAGGTTCCATTATTTTGACAGTCTCAATTATTTTATCTACATCTTTAGTGTCCAAACATATTGGAAATGCATCTACCCCTGCAAATGCTTTAAATAAAACAGCTTTTCCTTCCATAACAGGTAATCCCGCACTTGCTCCTATATCACCTAATCCTAAAACTGCAGTACCATTTGTAACAACTGCTACCCAATTTCCTTTTGATGTATAGTCATAAATAGTATTATAATCCTTATTAATTTCTAAACATGGCTCAGCAACTCCTGGAGTATAGGCAAGAGCTAAATCCTCAGCATTTTTTACAGGAACCTTACAATTTATAGATATTTTACCTTGGTTATCTTTATGAAGGTTTAGTGCTTTTTCTTTTAAATCCACAAAATCAACTCCTAAACTTTAGTTTTTTTATTTAAATTTTCTTTTTTAAGAAAACATTAAAATCTTTATAAAAATTATAACATAGTTGAAAAAATATCCTACAGTAATTTTATACTAACTATATTTTTTTACAGATAAATGTTATATTATAACAAAATCCTTTTTTTAATTTCATACAGTAATATTGTTTAAGTATGAAAAATATCCAATTTGGAAATTTTAATTTTATATAAGGGGTGATTTTATGGATTATAAAAAAAATTATGACCAATGGTTAAACAATGAGTTCTTTGACAAAAAAACAAAAGAAGAATTAAAAGCCTTAAAAGATGAAAAAGAAATTGAAGATAGATTCTATAAAGATTTAGAATTTGGAACTGCTGGACTTCGAGGTAAAATTGGTGCAGGAACAAATAGAATGAACATATATAACGTATCAAAAGTTACTCAAGGTATTGCTGATTTCATAGTTGAAAAAGGTAAAGAATACATGGACAGAGGTGTAGCTATAGCTTATGATTGCAGACACTACTCAAAAGAATTTTCAAAAACCGCTGCGCTTGTACTTGCTGCTAACGGAATTAAAGCTTATTTATTTGAAGATTTACGTCCAACTCCTGAACTTTCTTTTGCTGTAAGAAGACTAAATACTGCTGCTGGAATAGTAATTACTGCAAGCCATAATCCAAAAGATTACAATGGATATAAGGTTTACTGGGAAGATGGTGCACAAATACTTTCACATGTTGCAACTGCTATAACAGAAAAAATAAATAAAATAGAAAAATTTGAAGATGTACAAAAAATAAGTGAAACTGAAGCTTTGGAAAAAGGTATTCTTCAAATATTAGGCAAGGAAATCGATGATGAATACGTAGAAAAAGTAAAGGGCTTAAAAATACGTGATAACATCGATAAAGATATCAAAATACTTTATACGCCTTTAAACGGCACAGGAAATATACTAGTACGACGTGTACTTAAAGAAAGAGGCTTTAAAAATATTGCAGTTGTGCCTGAACAAGAAAAACCTGATCCGAACTTTACAACAGTTGATTATCCTAATCCTGAAGATACTAGAGCCTTTGAATACGCTGAAAAATTAGGTAAAAAAATTGATGCTGAACTTCTAATTGCAACTGATCCTGATTGTGACAGATTAGCTATAGAAGTTAGAGATTCTAATGGAGAATATATTTCTTTTAACGGAAATCAAACTGGAGCAATATTAATAAAATATATCGTTGAAGGTATGCACGAGATGGGTACTTTGCCACAAAACGCAGCAATAGTAAAGTCCATTGTAACTGGTGACCTTGGAAAAGTTATTGCTGAAAAATATGGAGTTACTACTTTTGAAGCCCTTACTGGATTTAAAAATATTTGTGGCAAAATTCCTCAATTTGAAAAGACAGGAGAATACCAATTTATATTTGGTTATGAGGAAAGCATAGGTTATAACACGGGCACCTTTGTTAGAGATAAAGATGGAGTTAGTTCCGCAATGCTTTTGTGTGAAGCTGCTGCTTACTATAAAACTAAAGGTAAAACTCTTTTAGATATATTAAATGAAGTTTTTCAAAAACACGGTTATTATAAGGAAAAACAAATTTCTCTTGTACTTGAAGGAATAGAAGGAAAGAAAAGAATAGCTAGAATGATGGAAGGCTACAGAAAAGATTTTCCAAAACAAATAGGAAAACTTAAAGTATCAAAGTTTATAGATTATTTAAAGGGATATGAAGATATTTCTCCTTCAAATGTTTTAAAATTTTATTTAGAAGATGGAAGCTGGTATGCAGTTCGTCCTTCTGGTACAGAACCTAAAATAAAAATATATATCTATACAAAAGGTAATACTTTAGAAGAATCTAATAAAAATCTAGAAATGTTAGAACAAATAGTTATAACCAAACTTAATTCAATAGAATAATATGTTTTTATAAAATAAAATCTATGCTTTTTCATAAGTATGGATTTTATTTTTATTTCACTTCTAAAATACATAAAACCCCATTTGTTACCATATAATATTACCGAGGTGATTTACCTAATGTCAGGTTCAAACGAAAAAATCAAAGAAAATTTCATCATATCCTTTTTTTTCATCATTTTAAATTTTCTCGTTTTAGTTTTATTTAATGACTATATTAATCCTGTTAATAGAAAATATATGTTTTTCATTAATATGCTTATTACCTTCCCTTGTATCTATTACATTTATAGAGATTTAAAGGTTTTAATTTATCTTTCCTCAAAATTTTCTTATCTAGATAAATTCTTTGGCTTATATATGTTCTTTATGTGTTTAGTTTGTGTCTTCAATAGCTATATATCTGTTTTAGATAAAACTGAAGTATTGAATAACATTCTATATATACTTTCTTGTATTCTTCCTTTATATAGTTTTTTTGTTATTTTATCTGCTCATCTACTGTCATTTTATAGAAAATTAAAAATACCTTCTGTAACTTTATATTTTTATACAGTTTTAGCTTTTGCATTAATTTCTATTAGTTTTATTATTACATTCTTAGGAAATCTATTTTTATGCATTTCTTATCTTTCTTTAAATTTTATGTTTTTAAAGCTCTCTAAATCTGAAGAAATATAATATAAGAAAAGTGCAATGCACTTTTCTTATATTATTTAGCCAATTTTATTTCTGTCCATGCTTCATCATATTTTCTTAAATTATCACCTAAGTCAACAAACACTTCACATTTTTTTAATACTTCATCGTCTGGATATGCTGATTTATTGTTTCTAATATCCTCATCTAACATTTTATAAGTTTCTGTATTTGGTGTTGAGTATCCTATATATTCAACATTTTTCTTTGAAATATCTGGTCTTGTTAAAAAGTCTATAAATAATTCAGCTTCTTTTTTATGTTTACTTCCTTTTGGTATTACTATATTGTCAAACCATATATTACTTCCTTCTTTAGGAACAACATATTTAAGATCTGGATTTTCACTCATCAATACCATTGCATCTCCAGTCCAAACGACTGCCATTGCTGCTTCTTCTTGCAACATCATGTCTTTAACTTGATCAACTACATAAGCTCGTACAAGAGGTTTTTGCTTTATTAATTCCTGTTTAGCTTTTTCTATTTCATCTGAATTAATGCTATTCATAGAATATCCTAGACGTTTTAGTGAAATTGATATTGTATCTCTTAAGCTGTTAAACATTAATATTTCACCTTCATACTTTTTATCCCAAAGTATATCCCAGCTATCTACATTTTCTTTTACTGTTTTGCTATTATATATTATTCCAAATGTTCCCCACATATATGGTACAGAATACTCATTTTTAGGATCAAATGATAAATTTTTAAATTTATTATCTATATATTTATAGTTTGCAATATTATTGAAATCAATTTTTTCAAGCATATCTTCCTTTAACATTTTTTCAATCATATAGTCTGATGGTATACAAATATCATAAGCTGTTCCACCACTCTTAAGTTTTGTGTACATATTTTCATTGGTATCATAATTTTCATAGTTAACTTTTATTCCATATTCTTTTTCAAAATCTTCTAGTATAGAAGTATCCATGTACTCTCCCCAGTTATACACATTAAGAACCACTTTGTCTTCTTTTTGTCCACACCCAACAGCAATTGTTGTTAAAACTGTTAACATCATAAGTATTGCTAATAATTTTTTAAAATTTTTCATTTTTAATATCACGCTCCCTTTTATCTCTTATATTTATAATAATAAGTAAAATCAATACTACTAAAAACATCAAAGTAGATAATGCATTTATCTTAGGATTTATTCCCCTTCTTGCCATAGAATAAATTGTTATAGACAAATTGCTTACCCCTGAGCCTGTTGTAAAAAAACTTATTACAAAATCATCTATAGACAATGTAAATGCTATAAGAAATCCAGAAATAATTCCTTGTTTTATCTGAGGTAAAATAACTTTTCTAAGAGTATATGTTGGAGTTGCTCCTAAGTCCATTGCCGCTTCTGTTATATTTTTAGGCATTTGCTTCAACTTAGGTAATACCGACAAAATAACATAAGGTATATTAAAAGTTATATGTGCAAGCAACATTGTTATAAATCCTAATTGGAATTTTATAAAAATGAATAAACTCATTAATGCAACCCCTGTAACTATGTCAGGATTTAATATAGGTAAATAATTTATATTTAAAATTGCTTTCTTGCTAAAACCTTTCATTTTGTAAATCCCAATTGCAGATATAGTTCCTATGACAGTAGCAACTATAGATGATAATGCTGCTACAGCAAGTGTATAATATAATGCTCTTAATATTTGTCTATCTTTAAGCAGTTCTCCATACCACTTAAAAGTAAACCCATCCCAGTGTGCTCTTGATTTCGAATTATTAAATGAAAAGATGATTAAAACTACAATAGGAGCATATAAGAATGCGTATACTAAAAAGGTATATACTTTCTTAATAATTTTTCCTACCATAAATGACCACCACTTTCTTCTTTGTCGTATTTAGACATTGCAGCCATTGATATCAATATTAAAATCATCATTATTATTGATACAGCAGAACCAAAATGCCAATCGTTCATGAGAGTAAATTGATCCTCTACCAAATTTCCTATAAGCATATACTGGCCCCCACCTAAAAGTCTTGGAATTACAAATGTACTTACTGCAGGCATGAATACCATTGTTATTCCAGACATAACTCCTGGTATACTTAATGGCAGTATAATTTTTATAAAAACAATAATTTTATTAGCTCCTAAATCCTTTGCTGCTTCAATAAGCTTTTTGTCCATTTTACTTAATACTGTATAAATTGGTAGCACCATAAATGGTAGAAAATTATAAACCATTCCCAAAATAACTGCTCCATCATTATATAACAAATTAAAAGTGGGAAGTCCCAGTGCCTTTAAAGCTACATTTATAAACCCATTTCTTCCTAATATAGACATCCACGCATAGGTTCTAAGTAAAAAATTCATCCACATTGGTAAAACAAACAGTAACACCATAGTACTTCTCTTTTTAAGCTCTATATTAGCCAAAATCATAGCCATTGGATAACCTAAAATCAAACTAGCAATTGTTGCTATTAAAGCAAGTAATATAGAATGAATAAACACATCACCATACATGGGTTTCATAAGTCTCTTAAAATTATCTAGGGTAAACACTAATCCATCTTGGTATTTAGTTAAGCTGAATACTACAACTAAAACCAATGGAACTATTATGAATATAATGCTCCATATTATATAAGGATACGCCGCATACTTCTTCATAATTACACAGTTACCTTTTTCATTATATGAATATCTTCTGGCATAATATTCATTCCTATTATGTTTCCTATTTCTGCACTTAAAGTATTATGCAGTATCCACCTTCTATTATTTTCTCTTACCACCATTTCATAATGAACACCCTTAAATATTTGAGACTCAACTACCCCTTTTAACATTCCATCTTGTGCACTTACCATTTTTATATCTTCCGGTCTAACAACAACTTCAATTTTTTCATTTGTTTTAAAACCTTTATCTACACATTCAAACTTTGTATCTGAAAACTCTACTAAAAAATCCTTATGCATTATTCCATCAACTATATTACTCTCTCCTATAAATTTAGCTACAAAAGCATTTTTAGGTTCATTATATATATCTTGTGGAGTTCCAATTTGCTGTATTTCTCCCTTGTCCATAACAACAATAGTATCTGACATAGTTAGCGCTTCCTCTTGATCATGAGTAACATATATAAAAGTAATCCCTAATTTTTGCTGCATATTTTTTAATTCAATCTGCATTTCTTTTCTTAATTTTAAATCCAATGCCCCTAGAGGTTCATCAAGCAATAAAACTCTTGGTTCATTTACAAGAGCTCTTGCTATAGCAATTCTTTGCTGCTGCCCACCACTTAAAGAATCTATACTTCTTTTTTCATATCCTTCTAAGTCAACAAGCTTTAGCATTCTTTGTACTCTAGATTTTATTTCATCTTTAGGAATCTTTTTTATTTTCAATCCAAAAGCAATATTCTCATATATATTCATATGAGGAAATAATGCATACTTTTGAAATACAGTATTAATTTGTCTCTTATATGCTGGAACATCATTAGTAACCTTGCCTTCAAAAAAAACTTTTCCTTTAGTAGGTTCTTCAAACCCACCTAAAATTCTTAAAGTAGTGGTTTTCCCACACCCACTAGGTCCAAGTAAAGTTAAGAACTCATTTTTTCTAATGTTAAGATTAATATTCTTTAAAACTTGTATTTCCTGGTATTCTTTAAATATACCTTCTAATTTAATTATATTTTCCCCCACTATCCTCACCTCACAAAAAATAATTAAAAATTGGGTGGTGTACTTACCCATAATACTTTTGCAACACTTTTGCTAGCATTTGAAATATAATGATTGGATTTTGCTTTGTAATAAAAGCTTTCGCCTTTTTTTGCCTTATATTTTTTATTTCCCAAATGTACACATATACTGCCTAATAAAACATATCCAAACTCTTCACCTTCATGTGGTTCATCTTCTTTATATTTACCCTCTGGTTGTAAAGTCACCAAAATAGGCTCCATCATATTTTTTTGAGCATTAGTTACAACCCATTCAAGCTTATATTTAAGCTCCTCATCCTCTGTTTCAAAAATATCTTCCTTTGAAAACACTATTTTTTCTTCTTCTCCATCATTGAAAAAATCTTTCAAATTTGTACCCAAGCATTCTAAAATATCTACTAACGTTGCTATAGATGGTGATGTAAGATCTCTTTCAATTTGTGAAATAAATCCCTTAGATAATTCACATCTATTAGCCAATTCTATCTGAGTTAAGCTTTTTTCTATTCTTAATCGCTTAATTTTTTCACCAATATTCATAATTTAACCTCTCTTATTAACCCTTATACTAAACCTCATGTTTATAATTACTAAACTTTCTCCGAAATTATTATACTAATATTATTTTTAAAAATCAACATTTTTTTCTTAATTTTTCTTATTATTTTGGTTTTTTTTAGCAAATAAAACATTTGAATTGTAAAACAAAAAAAATATTGTAAAAAAATTTAAAAACAAACATTATATCCCACATTTTTTTTATATAATAAAAAAGAACTAACATAATTTTAAAAATAAATTATGTTAGTTCTTTCTTATTATATTTATATACCTATATTAAAACATATCTCTTTTAATGTAATGTGTATGAAGCAATTCATGCGCTTTGTGACTGTTAGGCTTTCCTAAGAACTCTTCGTATAGCTTCATTACGGATTTATTTTTATGTGATTTTCTTATTTTCAATGATTTATCCTCATCATAAATAGCTTTTGCTCTTTCTTTTCTTACATCTATTTTTTCTATTGTTTTAGCATCTACAATAGGCTGTCCACCTCCCGTTACACATCCACCGGGGCATGCCATAATTTCAATAAAGTCATATTGCTTTTCACCATTTCTTATTGCTTCCAATATCTTTCTTGCATTACCAAGACCATGTATTACTACTGCATTTACAGTTCTTCCATCTGGAAGAATAACAGCTGTTTCTTTAATTCCTTCTATTCCTCGAACAATATTAAAATCTACTATTTCAAGTTCTTTACCTGCTGTAATTTCAAATATAGTTCTAAGTGCTGCTTCAGCAACTCCCCCTGTTGCACCAAAAATCACAGCAGCTCCTGTAGATTCTCCAAAAGGATTATCAAACTCTTCATCTTTAAGATTTATAAAATCAATCGCTGCTTCTTTTATCATTTGAGCAAACTCTCTAGTTGAAAGTACATAATCTACATCTTGTATTCCATTATTTGATAATTCTTCTCTTTGCCCTTCATATTTTTTACCTACACAAGGCATAATTGAAACAACCACTATTTTAGATGGATCAATTCCATTCTTCTCTGCAAAATAACTTTTAATTAAAGCTCCTTCCATTTCCTGTGGTGATTTACATGTTGATAAATTCTCTATCATATCAGGAAAGTTATGCTCAACAAATTTTATCCATCCTGGACAGCAAGATGTCATAAGCGGTAGTTTGCCACCTTTTTCTATCCTACCTAATAGTTCTGTTCCTTCTTCCATTATTGTAACATCCGCAGCAAAATCAGTATCAAACACCTTATCAAATCCGAGCTTTCTTAATGCTGCAACCATTCTACCTGTAACTCTAGAACCCATATCAAATCCAAATTCTTCTCCTATCGCAACTCTTACAGCTGGTGCTGTTTGAACAACTACAATTTTATCTGGATCATCTATAGTCTCCCATACCTGCTCTATATTTCCTTTTTCTTTTAATGCTCCTACAGGACATGCCATTATACATTGTCCACAGTTTATACAGTTTGTTTCCGATAGTTCCCTATCATACGCTGGGGCTATTTTTGTATCAAATCCCCTGCCAGCAAAATTAATTGCCCCAACAGTCTGTACATTTTTACATACACTTATGCATCTTCCACATAAAATACATTTTTCCGAATCTCTTACAATAGATTTTGAAGATATATCCATTGGACATTCTGTTACTTCACCTTCATATTCTAACTCTCTTATATTTAATTCTTTAGCAGCCTTTTGAAGCTCACAGTTTTCACTTCTTTCACAAGTTGTACATTCTCTTTTATGATTTGATAAAAGTAATTCTACAACTGACTTTCTTGCTTCTCTTACTTTCCTGTTGTTAGTTTTTATAGCCATTCCTTCTTCTGCAATCAAAGTACAAGATGTTAGAAGTTTAGAACCTACTTCTACTAAACAGATTCTACAGCTTGAAACTTCATTAATATCCTTCAAGAAACATAACGTAGGTATTTCAACTCCAATAGATCTTGCTGCTTCCAACACTGTTGTTCCTTTTTGGATCTGTACTTTGATGTCATCTATCGTTATATTAATTGTTTCCATTTTTTTCACCTCTCACAACAAATTATTGTTTAACTATAGCGTCAAACGGACATACTTCCATACAGAATCCACACTTAATACATTTATTAGAATGAACCACATGAATTTCTCCAACTTTTCCACTTATTGCACCAACATTACAATTTCTTACACACATACCACATTTCTTACACTTATCTTCTAAAATCTTATATTCAACAAGCTCATTACATATTTTTGCTGGACATTTTTTATCTACAATATGAGCAATATATTCATCTTCAAAATATCTTATTGTTGATAATATAGGGTTAGGTGCTGTTTGTCCAAGTCCACATAATGCAGCAACTTTCACTTGTTTAGATAGTTTTTTTAATTTTCTAAATTCTTTCATTTCAGCTTGTCCTTGAGTTATTTTTTCAAGTAATTCAAGCAATCTTTTAGTTCCAATTCTACAGGGTGTACATTTTCCACAAGATTCATCTTTGGTAAAATCCAGAAAAAACCTTGCTACATCAACCATACAATTATCTTCATCCATTACTATCATTCCACCTGACCCCATCATTGAACCAAGTTCAATTAAAGTATCATATTCTATAGGAGTATCTATATGCTGTAGTGGTATGCATCCACCTGATGGACCTCCCGTTTGAACTGCTTTGAATTTCTTGCCATTTGGAATTCCTCCACCTATGCTAAATATAACTTCTTTTAAAGTTGTTCCCATAGGTACTTCTACAAGCCCAGCATTCTTTATCTTACCACCTAGTGCAAACACTTTAGTTCCTGGACTTTTTTCTGTACCAATTTTTCTAAACCATTTATCCCCTTTTAGTATTATAGGATTTATATTGGCAAGAGTCTCAACATTATTTATTACTGTAGGCTTACCCCAAAGTCCACTTACTGCTGGGAATGGTGGCTTAGGCATTGGCATTCCTCTTTTACCTTCTATTGACTGCATTAATGCAGTTTCCTCTCCACATACAAAAGCTCCTGCTCCAAGCCTTATTTCAATATCAAATTTAAAATCTGTTCCTAAAATATTGTTCCCTAATAGCCCATATTCTTTTGCTTGAAATATTGCTGTTTCGAGTCTTTCTACTGCAAGTGGATATTCTGCTCTAACATATATAAAGCCTTTATTTGAACCTATAGCATATCCTTCTATAGCCATTGCTTCTAGTACAGAATGTGGATCTCCTTCTAAAACAGAACGATCCATAAAAGCTCCTGGGTCTCCTTCATCAGCATTACAGATTACATATTTTTCATCTGATTTTTGTTTTGCAGCAAATCCCCATTTTATACCTGATGGGAACCCACCACCACCTCTTCCACGAAGTCCTGATTTCGTAACAACATCAATAACTTCTTCCGGTCTCATTTCAGTTAACACCTTTGCAAGCCCTCTGTATCCATCAAACGCTATATATTCGTCAATATTTTCTGGATCTATAATTCCACAATTTCTAAGCACAATTCTATTTTGTTTTTTAAATAACTCTATATCATTTATAGCTCTAACTCTTCCATCACCAGGTTTCTGTTTATATAAAAGTCTTTCTAGTTTTTTATTCTTAATAAAATGCTCTTCCACAAGTTCCTTTATATCATCGCTCTTAACTTTAGTATAGACAGTTCCTTCTGGATAAATAATAACAACAGGTCCCATCTCACAAAGTCCAAGACAGCTAGTTTTTAAAATTTCCACTTCTCTCTCTAATTTATACTTTCTTATCTCCTGCTTAAAAATATTCATTATTTTTTTACAATCCAATGAATTAGACTCTTCTAAACAACTTATTAATATTTGAGAATTGTAAGCTTCCATTATTTCTCCCCCACTCAGTCATCTATTATTGAAAAATCATTTATAATTTTATTGTTAATAATATGAATAGTATTTTCTTCAACTATGTTTCCGTTAGCTACATGTTCATTTATTATTTGTCTTGCTTTATATGGTGTGATTTTTACATATGTTACTTTTTCTTCTCCTGGTTTTATAATTTCAATAATAGGTTCCAATTTACAAGCTCCAATACACCCTGTTTTAGTAACTACTATATTATCAAGTTCTAACTCTTCAATTGCATTATTTATAGCATCCAAAACTGGTTTTGCACCTGCAGCTATTCCACAAGTAGCCATTCCTACAACTATTCTAGTAGTTCTTCTATCTGTTCCCTGATTAACTCTTTCCAACGTTTTAAATTTTATTTCTTCAAGCTCCTGTATAGATATATTTCTCATAAAATCATCTCCTTGCTATTTATATTCTTCAAGTATTCTTATCACATCATTAGGATGTACTCCTCCGTAAACCTTATCATCAACGGTTACAACTGGAGCAAGCCCGCAGCTTCCAAGACATCTAGCTGCTTCTAATGTAAATTCACCATTCTTTGTTGTTTTTCCTACTTTTACATCAAGTACTGAAGATAATTTTTCAATAATAGCTTGAGCTCCTTTAACATAGCAAGCTGTTCCCATACAGACTTTTATTGTGTGCTTTCCTTTAGGCTCTAGTGCAAATTCTGAATAAAATGTTACAACTCCATATATTTCTGACATAGGAATTTTTAATCCCATGCACACTATTTTAAGTGCTTCTTCCGGAAGATATCCATATATCTTTTGAATGTCGTGTAATATAGGTATCAATGCTCCTTTTATATTTTTATGTTTTTCAATAATTTCTCTTGTCTTTTCTAATCTGTCATCATTTTTGCCGCATCCGCAACAGCATTTGTTTTCCTTCAAACTACTCACTCCCTATGCTATTATTTATTAATAACCCTTTCATAATTCAAAATTAAGATTAATTTATTATAATAAAATTGAAGCTACGTTAAGTTTTTTATTCATTTGTTAAAAAATTCTCACATTTTATGAATTTATTTTAGCATATTCACATATGATATTCTAATTGAAATTAGTGGTTTTTTATAAATACTATTCCTTTAATTTTAAATCTTTGTAAATATTCTAAGCTTTAAAATGAATATTAGGATAATAAAACTTCTAAATATAATATTTTAGAGATTTCATTATCCTAATATTTAAATTAAATAACCATTGTATTAACTTTAACACCATCAACCGCTGATAAATCTTCTTTTAACTCTTCCGATTCATCTTCTTTTTCACAAATATGTAGAAGTATTAATCCACGTTGTGAACATGTATTATCTGATATGTCATGAAGTCCTACTCTTGTTTTTATTATGCATCCATGCTTTGTTAAAATCTGCTGTACTTCTGGTGCATTTGCATTTCTAGGTTCAATAGTTATAGCCATTATAGTTTCCTTCATAGTAACCCTCTCCTTTTAACAAAATTTATTACATATTTCTTATGATATCCATCTTCAAAAAAAATAGACCTCCTATTTATCTTACTAAAATAAGCACCTCAGATTACTTTTTTCAAATTAATCTGAGGTGCTTTATTTAACTTTTAATAATTTTAATTATACACATTAATAAATAAAACTATTTATAATTTTTATTTTTTATTAACCTTCTAATAAATCTATTTTTTATTTACTACCTGGTCTTTTTAATCTTGGTATTCCAAATACTATTGCTAATATTCCGAATACAATCATTAACATAGAATATATGCTGTAAGGCACTAATTCAACTGGAGATAATTTAGCTAATCCTGCTGCAACAAGTATTTGACCACCATAAGGAACTATTCCTTGGAATGCAGATGAGAAAATATCAAGCAAACTTGCTGTTCTTCTTGGGTCAATATCATATTGTTTTGTTATATCTTTTGCTAAAGGACCAGCACTAACTATAGCAATAGTGTTATTTGCTGTTGCTATATCTATTAAACTAGCAAGTACTGCAATTCCTAATTCTGCACCTTTTTTAGTTTTAACATTAGAAGTTACTTTTTCAAGTAAAAATCCTATTCCACCATAATACTTCATTAACTCTACTATACCACCAATAACAATAGCTATTAAGCAAAGGTCTTCCATCCATCCAAAACCACGTTGAATAAATCCTAATAATTCAACAAAATTAAATGCACCAATACCTAATCCTATAACTGCACCAGTTGATATACCTACTGCTAACACTGCCATTACATTTAGTCCAGATAAAGCACATATAATTATTGATAAGTATGGCAATATTTTTACTACAGAATATGGTCCAACTTCAAGAGTAGCACTGCCTATTGGGATAAAAGCTAATATTATTAAAGTAACTATAACTGCTGGTAACACTATTAAAATATTCATCTTAAATTTATCTCTAAGTTCTATACCTTGTGTTCTTGTAGCTGCTATTGTAGTATCAGATACAAATGAAAGGTTATCTCCAAACATTGCTCCCCCTACTACTGTTGCAACAATTAAAGGTAATGAAATACCTGTTTGTTGAGACATTCCAACTGCTATTGGTGTAAGGGCAGTAACTGTTCCCATTGAAGTACCCATAGCAAAAGATATTACACATCCAATCATAAATACACCAGGCAAAATTGCTTTAGTTGGTAAAATACTCAAACCTAAATTTACTGTAGATTCAACTGCTCCCATAGCATTTGCTACAGAGTAAAAAGCACCAGCTAATATAAATATTATTACCATAAGTATTATGGTTGGTTCTCCACCACCGCGAGAAAAAATATCTACTTTTTCATCTATAGACAGTTTTTCACCTTTTCTGTTAAGAGTTAAAGAATATGCTAATACAACTATAAATGCTACAAGTACAGGCATATTAGTAAAACTTTTAGTAATTATTCCTGTCGACATAAATATAGCTAAAAATAAAATTAACGGAGTTAAACCTAAAAAACTATTATTTTTGTTATCTTGATTTTTCATTAATAATTCCTCCTAAAATTAAAATAATTTTCATAAAATAAAGACATTTTAGTATAAATTTATTAATCCACTTGCATACTACAAAATATGTTTACGTTTACATTATTTTGTTAATTACATTACTATAATCTTAATTAATCCCAAAACTACATGTTTTATCACACAATAATTGCTTAATACATCTATAGCTATTTTTATTGGCTTAAGATGCTAAATCTGCTGTCTTTACCTTAGTGTTGATATCAAGCATAATTTTTATACCTGCTTGAGAACAAATAAACATTACCTTTAATTCTCTTGTTACAATATTTTTTGTAAGATCACCTCCTTATAATTTATTTGAATAGTTTATGTTAAATAAATATTTGAATAACTAACGCGTAAGTTTTCTTTTGTTCTTCTCTTGATTCATCAGTATCAATTTCGTCTATAGCTTTTAATTTGTAATAATTAAGAAAATTGCATAATTAAAAATTCCTTTAATTAGATACATTTGCTATATTTTTTAAGTGTTTCTACAAATTGCTCTCCTGTTGTGTATTTGCTTCTATTTAATATAAAATCTTTACCTGCTAAAATTAATATTTTCTGAACTTTAGCTCTTTTCTCTTCATCTTTAATACTAGTAATATCTTCAACCGGAGCAACTCCAACAATACGTCTTATCATTTCTAGTCCTACACTTCCAGCTGTATCTTCTAATACACCCTTAAGGTACCAGCTATCAAAGCCTTCACTTTTAGCCATTAAATCAGTAGCTTCCTGTCTAAATTTTTTGATAAATTTATTTTTAAACATATCCACAATATCAACAATACATTTTTCTATATTTAAAATATAACTTGATCTTTCCTGTTCATTTTCAATAGTTGAAAATCCATGTGCCCATGCTAAAAACAAGTTAGCTATTATGTTTCCAACATCATATCCTATTGGACCGAAAAATGCGAATTCAGGATCTATTACCTTTAACCCATCTTCCTTAATAAATATTGATCCAGTGTGAAGATCTCCATGCAATAGAGCTTGTGCATTATTCATAAAGTTAAACTTTAATTTTGCACCTTCAACTCTAAGTGAATTATCATTGTAAAGATTCTGTTCAACAAAATCTTTCATTGAATCAAGAACAATATTTTCGTTAGAAAAGTTACCAAATGGGTCTGTAAAAACTAATTGTTCACTTATTTCACATAAAATTGGATTTATATGTTCTTCTACTAATTGCTTTTTCTCTTTATGATTTAAAATAACATCAGTTGTTGGTAACAAAGTGTCAACCATAAATGTTGTGATATTATCAGCGAAATGAGGAAATGTTTTATTCTGTACTAAAGCAGTACGCATAATTGTATAATCAGAAAGATCTTCCATTGCATAACAATTCATAACCTCATCGTACATATATATTTCTGGAACAAGCTCAGGACAATATTTATTATGAAGCTGTAATACCTTACACTCATCTCCATTTCTATCAACATTTAATTTTCTTCCTGATTTTGCTCTAGTATCTTCACCAGAATGTTTTAAAATCAATGATTTATTAGAATTCTTATCCACAATTTTAAACACATAGTTTAAATTTCCATCACCTATTTCCTTACATTCTAGGTTAGTTGTATCTTCAAAAAAATCTAATTTTTCTTTTGCATATTCAACAGCATCGTTTTCATCCATTAAAAAATATTGATCAAAACGGCTTGATTCTACGTTAACATCTGTTTTACTCATAATTACTCCTCCATCATTTAAATTGATATAAAATTGTTTATTATTTAAAACTTGAGATTTCTTTATATATTCTGTCAATAGTTTTTATAAAAACACATCAAACCAAGTACTACTTCTCTTCTGTTAAAGGAGTACTCTTGAAGGAGTGAGTTTTCCTACTCCTTCAGGTTTTTTATTCATAGTATTTATTCAAATTATAAGGGGAATATATTCCTTTGTCTGTAACAATTCCTGAAATCAATTTAGGTGGAGTTATATCAAATGAAGGATAGAATCCTTTAACTCCCTCCATAGTAGTTTTCACTCCCATAGCTTGTGTCACAAATTCAGGATCTCTTTCTTCAATCTTAACTGAACTAATATCTGGGTGTTTGTGATTAGGTATACCTGTAGTAAAATAAGGTATTCCCCAGTAATGAGCTGCTAAAGCCATCTGGAATGTACCAATTTTATTTACAACATGTCCATCCATTGTTATAGCATCTGCAGCAGAAGTAAATAAATCTACATTTTTTAGTTTCATTACATAACCTGGCATATTATCAGTTATTACAGTAACATCAATTCCCATATCTCTCACTACACTAGCTGTTAAACGAGCTCCTTGAAAATACGGTCTAGTTTCAGTACAAATAACTTTAATATTATTATTATTTTCATTACAAAGCCTCATTAACATTCCAATAACTGTTTCCCCAAAACATTGTGTCATTATTGTTCCATCTTGAGGAATTTTTTCATATAAATACTTAGCTACTTTTTCATATCTTTGATATTTTTTATTCGCTTCGTCAATTGCTGCTTCAAATACAATTTGAACTGCATTTTCACGATTATTAACAACTTCAAGCGCAGTCTTATGACATCTATCCACTGCTTTCAACATATTTGCAACTGTAGTTGGTCTAGCATGACATAAAGTATGAGCTGCATTATTAATGAATTCAATATACTCATCATTTGGTAAAGCTTTTGCCTCATGAACAGCTAAAACCATACCCATATTTA
The DNA here is from genome assembly GCF_026735135.1 of Clostridium aestuarii. Classification (GTDB taxonomy): domain Bacteria; phylum Bacillota; class Clostridia; order Clostridiales; family Clostridiaceae; genus Clostridium_H; species Clostridium_H aestuarii. The sequence goes on from NZ_JAPQER010000001.1 coordinate 820,084, forward strand.
CTGCAATATAAGGTCCACCACTTTGAGTTACCATATCTGTTAACGCTTTAGAAACCTCAACATGATCCTTACATTCTACAAATTTTGTTTCTAGAGGATAAATTCTTCTATCTAAAATACGAACCTTTCCATCCTCATACCATGCCACATTTTCATATTGTAATATAAATGCTAATCCTTTATCTGCTCTAAACATTTTTACACCTTCTTTTATATATTCGTAATAAAACCATAATGTTTTAACTTAAGAGTTTTTCATCGCATTTATTTCTTTTTCTGAAAGAATTTTTACATTACCAGCATTTTTAGCAATGTGATATATTTTAGCAGCATCTTCAAGATATATTGAAGTTGTTAACGCTTTATCAATTGTTTCTCCAATTGCTAAAGTTCCATGATTACTTAATAAACAAGCTTTTCTATCATCTAAAACCTTTAAAGCTTCAATTCCAACACTGTCTGTTCCTGGCATTCCAAATTTTGCAACTGGAACATCTCCACCAATAAATGGTACCATTTCAATTAAAATTACTGGTATTCGTTCTTGGCATACAGCAAATCCTGTAGCATATGGTGAATGTGTGTGTAAAACACACTTAATATCTTTTCGTTCAATATAAATTTGTGCGTGCATTCTCCACTCTGAAGAAGGTTGGTTATATCCTTCAAGAATTGTACCATCAAGTTTTAATACAACTAAATCTTCTAAAGTCATTGTATCATAAGGTACACTTGATGCAGTTATAATCATAGAATCTGTTTCCTTATCATAAACACTTACATTTCCGCTTGTTCCAGCTACAAGCCCTAAATTGTAAGAAGATTTTGCAGTTTTTAATAATTCATGTTTTAATTCATTTAAATTCATGTCTAAACTCTCCTAATTTTTTATTAATAAATTCATTTTTATCTGAACTAAATTGCTAATTTTAAAATTTCAACTATATCTTCTTTTTTTAGCTGTTTAAATCTACCTACACACTCCGAATCGCCTACTGCTTTCATTGCCATTTCTTCAAATCTATCCACAGGAACTCCTGCTTCAGTTAAAGTAGTCTTTAGACCTAATGACTTAAAGAATTTTTCTAAGCAAATTATTCCTTTTTCAACTACAACATCTTTATCTTCTTCATCTGCAACTCCAAATACTCTTGTAGCTAACTGTGCAAATAGTTCCATATTTTGATGTTTAACATATTTCATCCACGCTGGGAAAATTATAGCCATACCAGCACCATGAGTTATATCATAAAGTGCACTTATTTCATGCTCAATTCTATGAGAACCCCAGTCTGAAATTCTACCAGCATCTAACATACCGTTATGCGAAACTGTTGCTAACCACATAATTTCTGAACAATTATCATAGTTTTTGGGTTCCTTCTTCATACGAGGTCCAACTTCTAAAACTGCCTTCATTGCACCTTCTAATAGGTGATCACTAAGTATTGCACTTTTTGTAGGAGTAAAATACCTTTCAAATAAATGAGATAAAATATCAGCTATTCCACAAGACATCAAGTATGGTGGTATTGTATAACACATCTCAGGATTTAAAATAGAAAACTCAGGAACAATTAATTCACAATCTATACCACATTTTAAGTTTTTTTCTTCATTAGTAATAATACTGCTTTCTGACATTTCTGAACCAGAACCTGGAATCGTTAGAACTGTTCCAACCTTTAAAGCTGATTTAGGCTCTGTTTTACCAGAATAGAAATCCCAAACATCACCATCATACTTTGTTCCTACTGCAATAGCTTTAGAAGAATCAATAGCACTTCCGCCACCAATTGCTAATACAAAATCAATGTTTTCTTCTTTACAAATCTTAATACCTTTACGTACTAAAGATAATCTTGGATTTGGAACAACACCATCTAAAACAACATATTCTATACCATTTTCTTCAAGAGATTTAGTAATTCTATCAAGAATTCCAAACTCTTTTAGATAATCCCCACCATAATGAACCAATACCTTACGGCTATGTTTTACAACATATTCACCTACAGTTTTTTCAGCACCTTTTCCAAAAATGATTCTAGTACCACTTTTAAACATAAAATTTTCCATACTTAATTTCCCCTCCTATCTTAACCTACAATAACTATTTCTATTTCATTTTTCATTAAAATATCCTTATATTTTTTCGGAATTTTTCTATCTGTTATAATCATGTCTAAATCATTCAGTTTGCAAATTTGATTAACTGACGGTGAATCAAATTTTGTATAATCCACAACCAAACATTTTTTCATTGAATTCGTTAACATGCACTTTCTTACAGTTGCTTCTAACTCATGATTATCTGTTACACCAAAGTCTGCACTTATAGAAGAACAACTTATAAAAGATTTGTCAGCAGATAATCTTTGTAAACTATCAGTTGTGATATATCCAACAAAAGAACTAGTACTTTTTCGAAGAGTTCCACCTAAACAAATTACCTTAACATTTTTGCTGTTCTCAAATTCAGATGCAATCTTTAGAGAGTTTGTAATAACAGTACATTTTTTCTTACTTGTATTTAAATTTTTAGCAATATATAGTGCAGTTGTGCTGCTGTCAAGCATCACACAATCTCCCTCGTCAATCAATTCAATACATTTTTCTCCAATTAATTGCTTTTCTTCTAAAAATATTTTTTCTCTTATCCTAATTGGCACTTCATTGTCTGATGTTTCAGATAAATAAGCACCACCTCGAACACGTTTTAATTTATTTTTTTTTCCAAGCTTCTCTAAATCTCTTCGAATTGTTTCTTCGGAAACATTTAACAACTCGCTTAAATTACTAATTATCACACTACCATTTTCAATTAATAATTCTTCTATTTTTTTCAACCTATCAACTGCTAACATTACTTTTTATCACCTTAACATTCTTTATTTGTTAACAATATCTTATCATAACTTACAACTTTATTCAACATTTAAAAACATATTATCACATTTCGACACATTTATTCACATTTTTTGAGATTCAGCTTAATCCTAGAAATCCTTATCCATGGTTGTAGCGCCACTTAATTTAATTCTTCAAAATCACTATTATAGTAAAATACCTCCGCAATAAGTAACGGAGGTTTTCTTGTGAAATTTTATAAATTGATTTCTACATTTTATCAAACGCCTGGTCTAAATCTGTTATAATGTCTTCAATATTTTCTATACCTATTGAAAGTCTTACTAATCCATCAGTTATTCCACTAGCTCTTCTTTCTTCTACCGGTAAAGATTTATGGGTCATGGAAGCTGGATGTTCTATAAGTGTTCCTACATCGCCAAGACTTACTGCAAGTTCTATCATTTCTAAGTTATCACAAAGCTGTCTAGCTTTATCTAATCCGCCCTTAACTTCAAATGATATTAGTGCTCCAAATCCCTTCATTTGTTTCTTAGCTAACTCATGTTGAGGGAAAGATTTAAGTCCTGGATAAAGAACCTTTTCTACTTTTGGATGAGCTTCTAAATATTCAGCAACCTTCATTGCATTGTTTATATGCTGTTCCATTCTTAAAGGAAGAGTCTGAATTCCACGTTTTACCAAGAAACATGTAAATGGTGAAACTAATGCTCCAATTTTAGTTACGCCTTCATGTAAACCTTTTTCAATAAATTCTTTAGAACCAACAACAACCCCTGCTATACAATCTCCATGACCATTTAAGTATTTTGTTGCACTATGCACAACTATATCTGCACCCAATTCAAGAGGTTTTTGAAGATATGGTGTCATAAATGTATTATCAACTACTAAACTCAAATTATGTGCTTTACAAAATTTTGATACTTCCTTTATATCCGTTATTCTTAGTGTAGGATTTGCTGGAGTTTCTATATGAACTACCTTTGTATTAGGTTTTAAAGCTTTTTCAAGTTCTTCAATCTTTGAAGTATCTACATAAGTTACATCAACTCCAAAAGGTCTTAGCATTTTATCAAATAATCCATATGTTCCTCCATAAACAACATCTCCACAGATTACATGATCTCCCGCCTTAAGTAGAGCCATATGTGCATTTGCTATTGCAGCCATTCCTGATCCAAATACTTTACAAGCTTCTCCGCCTTCAAGCGCTGCTATTTTTTCTTCGAGCTGTATTTCTGTAGGACTATGGTCTCTTCCATAAAGATATCCAAATTTTTCACCTGTAAATATTTTTCCTGCTTCTTCTGTGCTTTCATATGCATAAGTAGATGTTTGATATATAGGGGATACCAAGGCTCCTGTAGCTGGACAAGGTTTACTTCCTACATGTACTGCCTTTGTATTTTCTCCCCATTTTTCTATATTAGTCATTTTGTATTCCTCCTCAGTTCTATTTATATTCGTACAACATTCCTTCACCATTTAAAAATCTCTTAACATCTTCCACAATCATCTTAGTATGATTGTCTATAGCATCATAAGTAGCTCCTGCTAAATGAGGTGTAATAACAATGTTATCAAGTTCTTTTACAAAAGGGTGTTTCTTATATATTGGTTCTGATTCGAATACATCCAATGCTGCCCCTGCTATTTTTCTTTCTCTTAAAGCTTCTATTAAAGCTTCTTCATCAACAATTGCCCCTCTTGATGTATTTATGAAATAAGCTGTTTCTTTCATCTTATTAAATTCTTCTTTCCCCATAAGTCCTCTTGTACTTTCATCAACTTTACAATGACAAGTTATAAAATCTGATTCTCTAAGAAGTTTATCAAATGATACTTTTTCTTGAACAACGTCATTTATCTCTATTTCAGATAAAAATGGATCATAAATATATATTTTCATACCAAAAGCTCTTGCAATATTCCCTACTCTTTTTCCTATACTTCCATATCCAACCAAACCTAAAATATGCCCTTTAAGCTGCATTCCCTTAAATAATACATAAGGAGTTCCTTCACCTAAAGCCCAAGTTACATCTTCTTTTAATCCTGCCTGAACAACATTTTTAACTTTTTCATCTGCTACATGCATTCCATCCTTAAGGCTTTTATAAGCCATAGGAATTTTTCTTCCTATGCTCATCATTAAAGCTATTGTAAACTCTGCAGTACAATCCGAATTTCTCCCTGGTGTATATATAATTGGTATATTTCTATCATTAGCTGCTTTAATGTCAATATTAACTGGATTAGCTCTAGTGCAAGCTATTAATTTTAAATCACTACATTCATCAATAACTTTTTTTGTTATTGGATCATAACTAGTTATTAATATATCTTTCCCTTGCAGAAGTTCAATCATCTCATCTTCTTCAAGTTTTCTAAGTTCCTTACACCAACCAGCAATTTTAATTTCGCAATATTTTTCTAATTCTTTTAACATTTCTTCATTTATTTCAGCAGTTACTAATACCTTCACAACATCACCTACTCTCATTTTTTCTGTATTCAATGCATTACTTTAAATTACACTATAATTATTTACCGTACTTATTTAAGAAAAAATCTCTCATAAAATCAACATCTTTATCATCTAAAGCTACTGGATTTCCCATAGCCTTTGCTAAGCAATAAGATTTAAGTGACACTTCTACTACATTTGTAATTTTAAATGCATCTTGTAAATCTTTTCCTACACAAACGCCACCATGATTTGCAAGTAAAACTGCCATTCTATCGTCTAACGCTTCTACACAGTTACGTGCAAGTTCTGGCGAACCTGGCAATCCATATTTAGCTGTTTTTATTCCTCCACCAACTATTTGAGCCATTTCATCTAATACTGGAGGTACATCTTCCCTTGTAGCTGCTACCGTACAAGTATAAATAGAATGTGTATGAATTACAGCATTTACATCTTCTCTATTTTTATAAATCCCCAAATGAAGGCCTGCTTCTATAGAAGGTTTTTTACCTGATACTAAATTTTCATCCATATCTACTAAAGACATCATTTCTGGAGTAATTTTTTCATAATCCACACCACTTGGTGTTATAACCATGTATTTTTTATCCTTAGTTCTCACACTAAGATTTCCCCATGTTCCTACAGTTAAACCACTGTTTAACATTTTCTTTCCAGCTTCAATTACCATTTTCTTTTCTTCAATATAATTACACATTAACAATCACCTCTACCAAAAATTTTTAATATTCTGAATGAAAAATTTCTTTTCTTACATTCCATAAATTATTTTCAACTTCTCTAAGTTCCTTATAAAGTTTATATATTTTTTCATATTTTTTATTGTTTTTTTCTTCTGGTATAAAACATTTCTTAACCTTTAAAGTATTTAATGATGCATTAACAATATCTTTATAAATACCTATCTCTACTCCAGCAGCAAGTGCAGCTCCTCTTGCTGCAAATTCATTTCCCTTCGAAATTATTACTTCTTTTCCAGTACAATCAGAAATTATCTGTGCCCAATAAAAGCTTTTAGCACCACCGCCGCCTAAATATATTTTCCCTGAATTATTCATTCCTTGTAAACAATCTTTGATTGAGAGGGCTATACCTTCATAAACAGCTTTTAACAAGTGGTACTTTTCTGAATTAGCTGATATACCAAAGAATTGAGCTCTAGCATTTGGATTAGAAAATGGAGCTCTTTCTCCTCCCGTACTTATATATGGATGATAAATAACACCACCAGCGCCAACAGGTATATCCTTGATTTTTTCTTCTAAAATTCTATATAAATTCTTATTTTTTTCCTCTGCTAATTTTTTTTCTTCTATAAAAAAATTATTTATAATCCAATCTAAATTAGGAGTTCCTGCCATAGATGCAATAACGTTTAAATATAGATTGTCTACTGCATGACATTCAAAACCAAAAGCATTATCTGTATTGTTTTTATAAGATGATTTTACAACTTCATTACAGCACGTTGTTCCAAGTATAGTACAAGAATCGCCTTCTTTTACAGCTCCCATTCCTACAGCAGATGCTACTACATCCATCATGCCAGCAGCTACAGGAGTTCCTTCACTTAATCCTGTAAGCTTTGCAATATCTTTGCTTATAGTTCCTGATAATTCATAAGGTTTAATTATATCTGCAAATAAATATTCATATTCCTTTATATCTAAAATTTTCATAAGTTCAGAAGAATTTTTTTTGCTCTCCAAATCCAATATAGAAGTTGAAGCATCTGTAATTTCTAAACTTATATTTCCAGTAAGCTTATATTTAAGCCAATCTTTACAAAAGAAACAGTACGCTGCTTTTCTTAAATCATCAGGCTCATTTTCTTTTAACCATTTTAAAATTATTGATGTTGCTCCTTGAAATGGATAAGAACCTGTAATTTCTTTTATCTTATCTGATTGTTTTTTATCTTTTTTAATCTCTTCAGCAATATTAGAAGCTCTTCCATCAGACCATAAAATAGCATTTCTTACCGGATTACCTTGAGCATCTATAAGCCAGCATCCTTCACCTTGTCCAGTAATACCTATGCCTAATATTGAATCTGAATCTATATTGTTGTTCTCTATAATTTCTTTAATAGCATCACAAAGATCAGCCCACAATAAATTCATATCCTGTTCTGTCCATGTTCTATGTTTTCTTATAATTTTGTTTTTTCTAGATGAAATGAATTTTTCTTCGCCATCAATGCCAAATAATACAGCTTTTACATTTGAAGTCCCTGCGTCAATTCCCAATAAGTATTTTTCTTCCAATCTTATCACCTCCTCTAGCTGTTTTAGGTAACTATGTCACCATTATCATTAGTATTTTTCGAAATATTATTTTAATTTTATTACATTTGCTCAATACCGTTACTTTTGTCATTAAGTATATTATAAAGAATTTTTTTAAAGAATTCAATACTATTTTCTGAAATAATAAAATTTTCTGACGTTAACAGTTGCTAGAATAGTATATATAAATAGAATTTGAGAATTGAGTTTTGCTTAATTCTTTTCTTTACGAGGAAAACACGTCAACTAAGAAAAGTGCGTAGCACTTTTCTTATATGGTAAAAAATTAATTTCTGCTTATATAATAAAATAAGTTTTATTTATATAATTAAAGAAACTCAGTTTATCTATAGAATAAATGGATTAATGTCAAATTAAAAAAGATATGTCTACTGAAATGATAAAAGTCTAAAATAAATTTATTTTTATTCTTCTATTTTTTTTTGAAATATTATTTCATATTCTGTAGGTTGACCGTATGAATCATAATGCATAGGAAGAGCTTGTATCACTTTCCATCCTTCTTTAACATGTTTATCAATTATTTCCTTATGGTCTGCCTCTGAAAAGCCCCCTTCTAAATTCACAGGCACATATTTGTATTTATACATATAAAATTCACCTTTCTTTTTCTTTAATTTCCTTACTTAAATGTGGAAATTGGATAATTCCAAAATTATATAGCATACAAATTTCATTGCTTACTATTTCCAAAATTTCTCGTCTATAATTATACCATATTATAACTTTAATACCATTAAATATTAGATTTAAGGTGTAATAATATTATATCTAAACTATAGGTGAAAATATAACAAAATTACTTTAAAAATTGTTAAAGATTGTGGATATATTATAGCATTCTCCACAACCAGAAGATGATCTGATAAGTCTGATGGAATTTTATACTTAAATAGAGTTTATATAAGTGATTTTTTGATAAAACAGTTAACGCTCATATGCTTAAAATGGCATATGAGCGTCAATTATAATAATATTGCTCCACGATATTATTATAATGTAATTACTAAATATTCTTCTTTTCTTTCATATTCATGTTTTTTTCCATTAACAAATATCTCTACATATTTATCTTTAACCTTAAGATAAATATTATCTCTATTAATAAATTTATCATTAAGTTGTATATATATTCGTCCTTCTTGTTCTTCTAAAATATCAATTTCATATCCTGGCAGCAAGTGTCCTGTAGACCCTAAAAAACATGTGGTTTTACTATCGTTTATTTTATGTAAACATTTTGACTCATAAGGTTTTAATTTAATATTGATACTGCCATTGACAATTAAATCTTTATTATTAGAATCAAAATATTTTCCCTTAGGAAGTTTTACTTTTACTTCTGAACCTTTAAGATTAGATAACACTATATATTTTTTCCCTTTAGCTTCAAACAAGATTTCATAAACATCTTTCTTGCCATTTATATAATTTACATCCCCTTTTATTTTAGGAAACATAGATTTAAAAAGATACATTTCTTCATCATCATATTCATTTATATTGTCTGATAAAAATACTAATCCTCCTAATAAATTATTTAATAGCAGTAAAGAATATTTTTGTTCTTTGTTAAGCTTATTGCTTTGTTTTCTAAGTAAACATCCACTAGAAACATTATAGAAAACATTACCATTTAATCTAAATCTTGCTATAGTATTATTTAATGCTGATATCGTTGATGCTCTTTCTCTACATCTTAAAATCTTTAATTTTTTATCTTCCCAATAAGCAGCTGTATCTGCACCTATTCTGCAAAAATCCACTTTACCAAATGCAGCTGACAAAGGTACCCCTGATGCCAATATAACTGCTCTCTCTCCTATTATATCATTTAAAAATTCTATAACATCTTTCATTATACCAGCTCTAGTTTTACCTTTTCTAGGAATAAGTGCTGCTGCATATAAAAAATCAAGCTTGACCACTTTGTAGCCCCATATGTTAATCATAACATAAAATATATTAGCTAAATTTTCTCTAAACTTTAAATTGTAAAAATCCAAAGCATAGAATTTGCCTCCCCATTTTGAATTATACCCCACTGCAACTGGCTTACCACTTTTATCCTTTAGAAGCCATTCTTTATGATTTTTAAATATTTTAGAATTTTTTTCACATATAAATGGAGCAACCCAAATACCTGGTTGATATCCTGCAGATTTAATTTTATATGAAATAAAATTCATACCTAAAGGAAATTTTTCATTTATAGAAAGCCAATCTCCTACTGCTGTTTGATATCCATCATCAATCTCAATTATATCCATAGGTATATTTTTATTCTTAATATTTTCAATGTTTTCTAATACTATATCCTGAGTTACATCTCCATAGTAATTATATAAGCTAGTCCACCCTATGCCCATATCTGCAGATTCTTTCTTATTCTTAAAAAACGAGAAGTAATTTTTAAAGCTATTCTTATCACTTCCATAGCCCATATAAAGTTTTAGGAAACAAATTTCGCCCGTAGTTTTAAGTCCACTACAATCCTTTGTAATCTTTAATTTATTACTTTTCAAATCTGCTTCAAATATAGTATAACCATATTCTTCATCTACTGAACCTAAAAACAATGTTTTATCATTATTTCCTTTAAAGTAAGTAAAAGTATATGAATGTAATACTCCCTTTTTCCCCTTATAATCATAGAAATAATAATCCCCACACGTCTCCATCTTTGATTTCATAACAGAACTTAAATTTTTAAGTTCATCATTTTTGCTCATTTCGCCACTTTCTGTCCATGATTGATACCCATTAACAAACATATTCTTGTTTTTTAATTCCAAAGAATATTCCATAAAAAACTTTTCTAGTACAATTTCTTTTTTAGTAAGTATTATAACCTCAAGCATACTCTCATCACATTGATGGATATTTTTAAACTCAAGCCTTATGTCATCGTTTTCTATAGCTTCAAACAAATTTAAAGTTATTTCTTTTAATTTATCTTTCTTATAATAAGAAATATATATTTTTTCTATATTCATATACTCCTCCTAGAAATTAATCTTTATAGATAATTTATCCAGTAATATAAATATACTTTCCTTTACATCTAATTAAAACTAAATAGTCTATATTTATATAATATAATAACCATTCTACAAATTAAAGCAAAATTTTGTTACTATATTTTAAATTGTTAATAAAAAAATCACCATTTTAAATGGTAATTTTTAAATAATTACTATATTCATATACTTAATTTAATCTTTTCTTTACTTTTTTCTGTAATAGTAAGAACAAAAACAGAAAAAATTATAAGCATAATTCCAATTATAATAGAAAGGCTCATTTTTTCTTTTAAAATCAATATACCTAACAAAACACTAACAATCGGTTCCAAAGTGCTTAATATTGAAGCACTAGAAGATCCAATTATTTTAATTCCTTTAGCAAAAGTTACCAGAGCCAATATACTCGATATAACAGCTACACCTATAATATCTATAACTGTATGATATGTAAATACTACTTTAATACCAACTGTAAATTTTGCGAAAATAAACATAAATACCGCTGAAACTAAGGTTACATAAAAAGTAAGTATTAAGCTATCCATTTCTCTACCTTCACCTTTATCAATTCCTATAATATATAAAGAATAAAAAACTCCCGAAATAATTGCTAAAACTACTCCTTTAATATTAAGTTGTATATTGCTAGTACATATTAAACAATAAACACCTGCTGCTGATAATATAATGGAAAAAATTTTACCAAAATATATTTTTTCCTTATAAATTAAAACCATTAAAATAGTAACAGCAGCTGGATATATAAAATGAAGAGTTGTCGCTAACCCTGTAGAAATATAGCTGTAAGATAAAAAAAGACAAATTCCTGTACATCCATATCCTATTGTTCCCAAAAACAACATATGAACTAATTGTTTTTTATTTATTTTAAAATTTATTCTTTTTATTAAAAAATACATCAATAATATAGCTGCCGCTACTAATCCTCTAAAAAACAGTATAGTTATAGAATTAGTTCCTCTATTATACGCATCCTTAGTCCAAATTGGTGTAAGTCCAAATGCTGCTGAAGACATCATCGCATAAAAAACCCCATGTATTTTTTTCATATTACTACCCCTCTTATATCAATAATAGTAAATAAATCCCAAACACCATTATAATACATCGTTTGGAATTTGTGTTGAAACTTTTATATTTATTATAAACTTTTTTTATAAATATTAAAAATGTCTTCTTTAGTTACTTTATCAGGATGATTTTTAAGCTTAGCTTTATTGTTTATTATAACTTCAGCATATTCATTCATCTCTTCTTTATTTATTGACTCTTTTCTACCCAAAATCTCCTGTAGAAAACAACCAAACTCATTAAGACTATTTAAATTGATTAATGTTAATATATTATTAACCTTCTTCTTATCATGACATAATTCTAAATATGCTTTTAATAAAAGTCCATTAGCCCTCCCATGTGGAATACCCTTAAAATATGTCAATGAATAGCCCATACCATGTGGAAGAGAAGTTCCTGTTTGAGTAATAACCATCCCACCTAATGTTGACATTAATAGAAGTTTTTCTCGTATTTCATAAGTGAAATCCCTATTCTTCATAGCTTCTATACATTCTCCAAATATCTTAATCCCCTTTTCTGCCACAGCATCACTTAAAAAATTTGCTTTTGTTGTTAAATATCCTTCAATTAAATGTGATAGTGCATCTATAGCTGTATTTATAGTAACGCTCTCTGGTGCTGTCATTAAATATTTGGCATCTAAAAATGCTACTTTAGGAAATACTTTTTGATAAAAATTTCTTTTAGTTTTAACTCTATGATCTGTAAAAATTGCATAAGGTGTTACTTCTGTTCCTGTTCCAGCTGTAGTAGGTATAGCAATTATAGGAATAGACTCTAATTTTGGTTCTGTAAATAAATTTTCAATCTCAGCTTCTTTATTTTTCAACATTATTCCTACAGCTTTTGATGTATCAATAGGAGACCCTCCTCCAATTCCTATTATATAGTCTACGTCTTTCTCTCTTCCAATTTGAGCTGCTTTTTCTACTGTTTCTAACGAAGGATTTTCTTCTACTTCATCAAATATATAGTAATCAACATTTTTTTCTTTTAAAACATTTATTACATCCTCTAATGAGCCATTCTTTTTAGAAGAACTTTTCCCTGTTATAACAAAAGCCCTTTTCCCAAAACTTTCAATCAACTCAGCCTTATTTTTCACAATATTTTTTCCATAAAAAATTTCAGTGGGCATAAAATATCTAAAATCTTTCATTTTCAACTCACTCCTTTGATTTTAATTATCTATAACTATTATATCTTTCAGTTACTAATACTACAATTTTATAGAGTTTTAAAATTTTATAATATATAACTGCATATAATTTATATAATATTAAATTTTAGGGAGATGTATTTATGCTAATAAATTATGCCCACAGGGGTGCTAGTGCATATTATCCAGAGAATACTATGATTGCTTTTGAAAAGTCTATAGAATTGGGTGCAACTGGGATTGAAACAGATGTTCAAATGACAAAAGATGGCGTTTTAATTTTAATACATGATGAAACAATAAATAGAACAACAAATGATAAAGGGTTTGTTAAAGATTTTACTTATGAGGAATTAAGAAATTTAGATGCTGGTTCATGGTTCTCAGATGAGTTTAAAGGAATTAAAATTCCTCCACTTAAAGAACTTATGGATTTTTTACAGGATAAAAAAAATATCAAATTAAATATTGAATTAAAAAATAATATTATTATCTACGACAAAATTGAGGAAAAAGTTATTAAAATGATATATGAATATGGAATGCAGGATAGAATTATACTTTCAAGTTTTAATCATTATACTTTAAGGCAATGTAAAAAAATATCAAAAAAAATAAAGATAGGACTTTTATATACAGCTGGATTATATCAACCTGAAAAATATGCAAGACGCTTAGGTGCTGAAGCACTTCATCCTTATTTCTATGCTGTAAATTCTCATCATATAATTAAAAGAATAAAAAAATCTGGAATAATGTTAAACCCTTATACAATTGATGAAGAAAAAGATATGAAAAGATTTATAGATTTAAATGTGGATGGAATAATAACAAATTATCCTGATAAATTAAAAAATATTTTGCTGAATTAAATCCTTTCTTGTTGTTAAATCAACTTAAAGTGTAAAATAAAAGGAGCTAAATTCTCCTTTTATTTTTTAGTATATCAGGTGTAATAGCCCCCATAGAAATAATCGACTTTATTGCTTCATCTATTGTTATATCAAGCACTTCTACACTATCCTTGTCCACATAAATTAAAAATCCATTTGTTGGATTAGGTGTAGTAGGTACAAAAACAGCAACCCTATCAGAATTTGATATTTGAATATTATCATTAGTTATAAATCCTATACTTTTTATATCTTTATTAGGAAAATCAATAATAACAACTTTATTAAATTTTTTATTATTAACACCTAAATTTGGAATCATTTTGCTTACTTCTTTAACCGATGAATAAATACTTTGAGCTATAGGTATTTTTGAAATAGCTTTTTCAATTATTTCTATTAACTTTTCACCTAAATAATACTTTGTTATAAATCCAACTAAAATTATAAAACCTATAGTAGTTAAAAATCCAATTCCTACTATTCTTTCACCAACAATTTTATTTATAAACCCAGCTGAAAAAGAATCGACTATCATAAATAGTTTATATAATATAAATATTGTTATCCCTATAGGTAAAATAGCCGTTATCCCAGCTAAAAATAAATTTAATAATCTTTTCATTTCACTGTCCCCTTATAATATTTATAGCTTTATTAAGCATCCACTATGTTAATAATGCTTAACATTTTTCGGTATTATATTCATATCAATATAGAATTAATATTTGTTTGTATATATAATAAATCTCATATATAATAATTACAATATTAATTATCTATAAAAATGGAGGACTAAAATGATTTCATGTTTAGAAATGACAAAAACAGACTTTATAAAAAAGATTATATTAATAGTACTAGGCAGCTTTATTTATGCTATAGGATTTAATCTTTTTATAATTCCAAGCAAATTATTAAGTGGTGGATTATCTGGAGTAATTCTTATTTTTCACTATTTATTTAATATTTCTGTAGGTTTATTGTTCATTGTATTTAATATACCTCTTTTTATTCTCAGTATTTTAAAAATAAATAAAAAATTCACAATACTCACGGGAATAGGTACAGCTGTTTTATCTATTGCTCTTATTGTAACTACTCCTTTAACTAATGTTTTAGCACCTGTATCTGAGGCTCATAAACTTCTATATTGCTTATACGGAGGAGCGCTTACAGGATTAGGACTTGGAATAGTATTTTCAACAGAAGGCTCAACTGGTGGATTAGATATTATAATTATTCTAGTAAAGAAAAAATACAATATGGATATAGGCATGGCTAATTTTGTAGTAAACCTTATAGTTATTGCTGCCGGCTCAATACTTTTTGGTTTCAAAACTGCTTTATACACTTTAATTGTTATGTATGCTTGCTCTTTATTTATGGACAAGCTTATGAAAGGGTTTAGTAAACAAAAAATGTTGCTAATCGTAACAGAAAAAGAAAAAGAGATAAGTTATGCTGTAATGAATAAAATAAAAAGAGGCTTAACAATTCTATATGGTGAAGGAGCATATACAAAGTCTAAAAGAGAAATTATGTATTGTGTAGTTTCTCCAAGGCAACTTCCAGAAGTAAAAAATCTAATTAAAGAAATTGATAGAGATGCCTTTATTTCAGTAATAGATACGTCAGAAGTACAAGGAAAAGGTTTTATAAATTTATTATAGAACAAAAGCATATGCTGGTAAAAATATATTTTACACAGCATATGCTTTTGTTTAAATCTAAATATATACTATAATAGGAACTATTTCTATAACAGGATCATTTCCATCAGCAATTTCCATATTGCGAAGCCCTTTAATCAAAGAAGTATCCTTTAAAAATCTCTTTTTAAACTCATTTAAATGTTGCTGATTTAGATATTCAAAACATGTACTTCTCATTATATCCATATTTTTTTTATTTGTACTTTTCTCATCTGTAATTTTTACAACTTTTCCTATTACAGAAACTTTACTATTAGCTATATAATCGATATTATCTTTTAAACAATTTACCTCTAGCGGAACTATAATTTTAGTTTTAGTATTACATATACCATCTGCAATAAAATTTAAACACCTTTCTTGCTTGTGCTGACTCATTTTTCTTTTAAGAAGTGCTATAATCTCTTTTTTCATTTTATCATCATTAATATCATCATTTTCTTTGTTATAAGGTTCAAAAGCAAGTTGCATCTCCATTACATTAACAATATTTTCCATATATTCAATTAAGGGATCTTTCTTTAGTTCACAGCTAAATTGAACAAAGTTCTTCTCTTGTATTTTACTAATATCCTGTTTAGTATTTAAATTTTTCAACAAATTTTCTTTAACCAATATATCTATCATACCTAAAAAAACCCTTATCTCTTTTGAAATAATCTCCTCTGCCTCTGTTTTTGAAAATTCATCAAAAAAATCTATATTGAACGTTCCCTGTACATACTTTCCACATGTAACATTGCTTAGTGGAGTAGTAATCTTAATAGCCTTAGTACTTCTATTATTTATGCTTCTATGTTCAGCAAATTCTTGTACAACTATAGTAAATAAATTATTTACCATATCATTGTTTAAATATAAAGGTATTATAGCACTATTAGTAAAACTGTACATAATAAGATTTTCTCTCCTTAAAATCATGTTGATACTTAATTTTATAATTTCATAATTTTTTTTAGAACAAAATTATAATAAATTCTATTAATATAAGTCACAATAAACACTTTTAAAACATATATTAATTATGGGACAAGCTAAACAAAGCGGCTCCCATCGCATCTAAGAATCACAAGATTGAAAAGGGGGTTACAAATCGATGAAATGTGGTTGTACAAAAAATGTAGATGTCGTTATTATTGCTTGTAAAGTAAATTGTTGTGGATTCTGCAACGAAGGCAATATAGTAGTTTGTGCTTCTAGTACACCTAGAATTCCAGTAGGAACTGATTGTGCAGATGCTATAGCTGGACTTCTTTCTAGAGGATTTGAATTAATAAATACTGAAACAATTCCATGTGGTAAGGAAATTGTTCATACCTTTGCAAGATTTAGAAGAACTGAATAAGTATAAAAAACCATCAATTCAGAACTTTGATTCCGAATTGATGGTTCTTCTTATCTGAAGAAGTTACATAATCATACAATTACATAGCTACATACAAGTTTCATTGTTCACTACTTGATTTATACATCAAAATTATTTTCAATAATATTTTTCATTTCTTGAATTGCTTGTAGCTCATCCCAACCTTCTGCAACTATTAACACTTCATCTCCACAATTTAACCCCATGTTTAAAACATCATTAGTATTGTCAGCATTACAATAACTATTTTCTTTAAACATATTTATTGTTGAATCATACTTTTTAGATTCTTTTGATATCATAGAAGCTAATATTTCTTCAGCACCATCTTTACTGTTTACCTTAATATAGTTCTGTATAATTTAAATCGCCTCCTCTATATGTTTATAAGATTACATATCTACATGCAAGTTTAATTGTTCAATTATATTTTTATTTATACTAAATAATATTGTCTTACTTTATAAATTATGTTTGAAATGCCTTGTTTGATAATATTATTATTTAAAAACTGCTAAAGAATTTAATGTTTAATATTTTAACAAATACAGATTGTCCACTGCAAGAAATTTAAGAATAATAACTAAAAAACACCTGTGTATATTTAATTATATACACAGGTGTTTTTAATTTGTAATCATACAGCTACTTTAGACATGAATAAGAAAACAATCATATTTTAATTATCTTACTACATCATACACCAAAGGGATATTTTCTGTATATTCTTTTTCAATTTTATAATTTTGTAATATTCCTTTAGTAGCTTTTTCTATATTTGATTCGTTATTAGAATGAATATACGCAATTATATCTCCTTTTGCTACTTTTTCTCCTCTTTTTTTATTTAATATAATTCCAACAGCTAAATCTATGATACTTTCTTTTGTTGCTCTACCAGCTCCAAGTTCCATAGCAACTAATCCTATGTTTTGAGCATTTATTTTAGTTACATATCCTTCTCTATCACTTTTTACTGGTACAATATACTTAGCTTTAGGTAATTTATCTGTATCCTCTAGTTGAGATATATCTCCACCTTGAGCTTCAATAAATTCTTTAAATTTAGCTATAGCTGAACCATCTTCAATAGTTTTTAAAAGCATTTTTCTAGCTTCATCTACAGTATTAGCTTTTTTAGCAAAAACAACCATATTGCTTCCTAAAGTTAAGCAAAGTTCTAATAAATCTTTTGGCCCTTTTCCTGTTAGTGTATTTATTGCTTCTTTTACTTCTAAAGCATTACCTATTGCCAATCCCAAAGGTTGATCCATATCAGAAATTACAGCTACAGTATTTCTTCCAATATTTTTACCTATATTAACCATAGCACTACCAAGTTCTTTTGCATCTTCATAAGTCTTCATAAACGCACCATCGCCAACTTTAACATCAAGTACAATTGCATCAGCACCAGCAGCTATTTTTTTACTCATTATACTAGAAGAAATAAGTGAAATATTATCAACCGTTCCTGTAACATCTCTTAATGCATATATTTTTTTGTCTGCTGGAGCCAAATCAGCTGTTTGACCTATTATCGCTATATTTTTATTGTTTACATTATTTATAAATTGTTCTTCTGTTATTTCAACAGAAAATCCATTAAAGGACTCAAGTTTATCTATAGTTCCACCTGTATGTCCAAGTCCTCTTCCAGACATTTTTGCAACAGGTATTCCCAATGCTGCAACCATAGGAGTAAGTACTAGTGAAGTAGTATCTCCTACTCCTCCTGTGCTATGTTTGTCTACTTTTATTCCTTTTATTTTTGATAAATCTAAGATATCTCCTGATTCAACTATAGCCATAGTTAAGTCTGCTGTCTCTCTCATATTCATTTTTTGAAAATAAATAGCCATTAAAAAAGCTGATGCTTGGTAATCTGGAATATTTCCTTTAGTGTAGTTTTGTACAAAATAGTTAATTTCTTTTTTAGTAAGTTCTAACCCATTTCTTTTTTTTATTATTAAATCATACATCCTCATAAAAATATTCTCCCTTTTCACCATAATATTTATAATCTTAATATACTAAAATTAATTTATTTATTTTTTTTAGCACCCTCTATAATTTTTATACCTGCACTTGCACCTATTCTAGTTGCACCAGCTTCTATCATGTCCATAGTTTCTTCATAAGAATGAATTCCACCTGAAGCTTTAACACCTATATTTTTTCCTACTGTTTTTCTCATTAAATCAATATCTTCTTTTTTCGCTCCAGCAGTTGAAAATCCAGTAGATGTTTTTACAAAATCTGCTCCTGCTTCTTTAGATAGTTCACAAGCTTTAATTTTTTCTTCATCAGTTAAAAGACAAGTTTCTATTATAACTTTTAAAAGAGCTTTACCTTTCGCAACATTTACTACAGATTCTATGTCTTCTTTTACTACATCATATTTTTTATCTTTTAATGCTCCAATATTTATTACCATGTCAACTTCTTGTGCACCATTTTCAATAGCTTGTTTTGCTTCAAAAGCTTTTACTTCTTTTGTATTAGCACCTAATGGGAAACCTATTACTACACAAGTTTTTACATCATATCCTTTTAATTCACTACTAACAAATGATGCATAGTATGGATTAATACAAACGGAAGCGAAATTATATTCTTTAGCTTCTTCACATATTTTTTTTATTTGTTCCTCTGTAGATTGTGGTTTTAATAATGTGTGATCTATAAACTTTTCAATTTTCATAATTTTACTCTATCCTTTCCTTAATAAATTGAATTAAAATTTATTTTAATTTAAATTTTATTCTACTGAATTTAATTTATTATAGTATCATATATGGGAGCGCTCTCATATTTCTTAAATTTTTATACTAGTATTCCAGCTACTGTTGCAGTAATACAAGTTGTAAGTAGCCCTCCTAGTAAAGCTTTAAATCCATATTGCGCTATATTAGAACGTTTATTTGGAGCTATTCCGCCAAGTCCCCCTATTTGAATTGCTATAGAACTAAAACTAGCAAAACTACATAAAGCATAAGTAAGAATTACTATGGTTTTTTGAGTTATAATCCCTGATTTTATAAGCTTTCCTAAACTAGCATATGCTACGAACTCATTAACTACTATTTTTTCACCAAGTAAATTTCCTGCATTTAATATATCTGGTGTTGGAACTCCCATTATATATGCAACTGGAGCAAACAATCTTCCAAAAACCCAATTTAAACTTAAATAACCCATGCCAAAGAATCCGCCTACCCATCCTAGTAAAGCATTTACAAGTGCTATAAGTGCTATAAATGCTAGTAGCATTCCTCCAACATTTAATGCTAATTTCAAACCTTCACTTGCACCTCTTGCAGCAGCGTCTATTAGATTACAATCTGTTTTTTCTACATCCATAGAAACCTTTCCTTTTGTTTCGGATACTTCTGTTTCTGGAATTAATATCTTAGAAATTATAAGACTTATAGGCGATGCCATTATACTTCCTGCAAGAAGATGTCCAGCACTAACTCCCATAGCAACATATCCTGCCATTATTCCTCCAGATACAGTTGCCATTCCTCCAACCATTATAGTAAACAATTCAGATTTGGTCGTTTTTCCAAGGTATGGTTTTATAACAAGTGGTGCTTCAGTTTGTCCTATAAAAATATTAGCAACCGCCGATAAAGTTTCTGCACCACTAGTTCCTAACAATTTAAGCATTCCCTTTGCCATCCAAGAAACTACAAACTGCATAATTCCCAAATAATACAAAACAGCCATTAAAGATGAGAAAAATATAACTGTAGGTAAAATTTGCAATGCAAATATACATCCAAATTTATTTGAATTTACTAAATCTCCAAATAGGAAACCGGTACCACTTTTAGTGAAATTTAATAACTTAGTAATAACATAACTTACTCCTTCAAAAAACTTTCTTCCAGGTGGAAATTTCAATACTAAAAAGGCAAATAGTAATTGTAACATCATCCCTTTAATTACTAATATCCAATTTATCTTCTTCTTATTATTAGAGCACATATAAGCAATAAAAATAAATACCGTAACACCTACTATCCCTATTAATCTACCCATAACTCTCTCCTTTCAATTAAATAAATTTTAGTATGTTTTTTGTTTATGGTAACGCTTTCATAAATAACCTACAAATTCACTATATACTTACCATAGTTTTACGTCAATGTATTTAATTTGTAAATTAATGAATTTAAGTAAGTTATCTTAATTAATTATATTATTTACTTTATTTACCTTAACAATGCTATCAATTATAAAAATTTTATTATAGATAATTTTTATTTTTCAAAATAAAAAACTTCAAAGATTATTATTCAAAAATAACCTTTGAAGTATGAGTTTTTCTACTTTACGCCCTCATATTTTTCCATTTACCCTTTTTATATGCTGTAAACATTACAAGTATTTCCCCTACTTCTGCTGTTATATATGTTACCCAAACCCAAATTATAGGTAAATGCATTACATAAGTAACTACTACAAGCAGTGGAACCTGTATTGCCCACCTAGATACTAAGCTAGATACTAAAAATGGAATATTATAACCTGAACCTGAAAATACGCATCCTAATCCCATAGATGCTGCTGCAATAGTAAGTGCTGGAAGAACTATTCTTATCATCAAAATTCCTATATGTATAACGGCATTATCATCTGTAAATACATCCATTATTTTTTCTGGAAACGCAATTCCAATTAATGCTAATACTGACATAAATACTATTCCTATCACTGCAGCCTTTGCAGCTGTATCCTTCGCTCTATCAATTTTTTCAGAACCAATACACTGTCCTACAATAGCACTCCCACCCATAGAAAGTCCAACAAGAGGCATAAATGCAAAACTAAAAAGTTTATTTCCTATGCCCATACATGCAATTGCTGCTGTTCCATAGATAGTTACAAATTTTAATGTTAATATTCCTGATAGGTTTCTAGATAACATTTCAAACCCACTTGGAAGACCTACAGTTATAAGTTTTTTATCCATTTCTGCATTTAATTTAAATAATCTCTTTATTTTAATCTTAACCTTTGTTTTACCAGATAAAAATATATAAAATCCTATTCCAAAAGCAATTACTGTGGATATTACAGTAGCAAGTGCTGCTCCAAATATTCCTAGGTTTAAACCAGGTATGTTGACATATGGTACTGTTTTAAAAATAAAAATCGGATCTAATATTATATTAAATATTGCTGCAATAATCATTATAATCATTGGTTTTTTAGCATCGCCAATACATCTAAAAGCCGTATTTACAGTAAAAGAAGAAAACATTATAGGTAGGAAAAATATCCTTATATATCCATAATCTAAAGCATTTTTAATAACTACTGCATCTTTAGTAAAAAATCCAATGAGTGGTTTTAAAATCATAAGCATAATTACACCAGCAATCACGGCTACTAATGCTTTAAATGTAAGTGTCTGTTCTATTGCTCTACTTGTTTTTTCCATATCTCCACTTCCATAACTTTGAGATATAAGAGATATTGAACTTGTACCTATTATTTGATTTAATATATCTACCATCCAAAATATCGTTACAAATATAGTCACCCCGGCTATTGCTGATGAAGAAATCTTTCCAATCCATATCATATCAACTAAATCATAAGCAGACTGAAACAAAAATCCCAGCATAGTTGGTAGTGACATCTTCAACAAGTTAGATGTTACACTTCCTTGTAATAAATCTTTATTATTATGTTCCATGTAATCGTTCCCCTAGTTATTACTAACCCCTTCCTTTATTATCATATATTCTAACATTAGAATATAATTTAAAAATGCGTTTGTAAATAATTTTATTTATTTTTAACTTCTAATATCCGTATATTTTTTAAATTTACCATAAAACTAATAAGCCGCCCGTAGATATGAAAACACCCCTAAAAAGTCCACAGCCTCTCTCGCATTATTATTAGATGCTGTGGATAAAATTTTTAAAATTAATTTTTCTACTTTGCCTTTTTAATTAATTTTAACTTTAAATATTTTTTCAATGCCATAATATGCATTGGATAAAAATCTTCTTCATTATTATCCAGCATATCTTTCAATTCATTTAATGATACCCATCTAATATTTTTAGTTTCATTTGTTTCATCTAATATTTTCCCCTGTGCTTTACATATAAATGTTTGAACCATAATAGGATAATTCCCATCTATATTTTGAGCACATGCAAAAGGCATATAATTTATAGCTTTATATCCATTTGCTTCAATAATAACCGTATCATTTTCTCCTTCAATTTCCGTAACTGTAAGTCCTGTTTCTTCCCATATTTCCCTTCTTAAACAATCAAATATATTTTCAAATTCTCTTATTTTGCCTGCAGGTATCTCTATTAATCCATTTTCCGCCCCACCATCTTCCTTACATCTTTCCTGAATTAATATATACTCTATTTCATCTATTGTTTTTATTATAATTCCACCTACTCCTGGTTTTGCAAACACTTCCATTGGTAAATCTCCTTTCACTATATTTATTACATTATCCACAAAAATCATGCATTTTCAGGTATCTTTCATCTGAAAATACATGACTTTTCAACTCATTGTTATTTGTACATAATAACTAAATCATCAACAACACAGCACATACCTTGATACAACTTTTCTTCACTACTCATTAGATTTTTTATAACCATATAATCATAATAGTTATCTTGATCATCCTCTTCCCAATAATAAGTAATTAAATATTTATTATCAATAATATCATAAAATTCTCCAATTGATTTTTCAAAACTAATTTCTGTATCACTGTTATAAATTCCATATATATGTATTTTATTTTCATCATAATGCTTATTATATATTTTTTGTTTTTTAATATCGTATCTTATGTTATTGTCCTTTAACTTATCAAAATGTATTTCCCCTAATTTTTCTTGTTTTAAATTGTTTTTATTCACGCAGCAAATACTTTCAACATTAGTCTTAAAATTCTTTGTTCTATAGTATATATTAGTTTCATCCATTCCAAAATACCTTGTCCATCCTTGTACTTCTGTTTTATGCACTTGATGAAATGAAATCATTATATTTCTATTTTCAATTCCTTCAACAAATTCATTTAAACTAATAATATTTATACTTTCTCTATATGACTCTCTATAATAATCAGTTTTATCTAAGTTTTCATGATAGAGCTCCTGTTGTTCCCAATCCTCCATATACGCTTCCTCAAATATTAAGAACCCTTGTCCATTATATGTATAATACTCCAAATAGTCTCTAACCCCTAATATAACTCTTTTATCAAGAATTTCATATTTTTGACCATTATAAATATCATATAAATACGCACTTTCATACCCACCTTGTACATCTTTTGCCCTATTAAACTTTTCATCATCTACATCAGATTTATCTATATATAAAATGAGATAGGTATCTCCCAAAAAAGATATGCCATTATAATATTTTTTATCTACTTTAAATTCACTTACTTTATCAACTTTGTTAGTATTCATATCTAACTTAAAAATTTGTATATCATCTTTATTGATTATAGAAAACATAATGTACTTATCATATGTATATATTTTTTTACCATAAAATTCGGATGTGTATATACTGGTATTAGTTATTTTATTCTCTATCTTATTTTCAATATCATAGTAATAAAAATCTACAAGATACTCATTTTCATTTTGTAAGTTATCCGCTTTACAATAATAAATCCTATTATTATGAACTGTAATAAGTTCAAATTCTTCTTTGCAATATTTCCTAATGTCTATTATCTTCATGTTTTCCTCCAAAAATATATTTATCAAACAATACTTATTTTTTTATAATTAACAACTATATAATATCTTAAATATCCTTTTATAACAATCACATTAATTCAGCATTTTCATATATCCTTTTTACTTCTGCTTTATCAGTTAAAAAACATAAAATATATGCAATAAAAATAATTCCTGGAATATCTACAAGTAATCTTGTAACAGCAAATCTTGTTCCTAAAGCAGAAGTTTCAAATAAAAACATAGGGATTTTTGTAGTAGACCATGCTCCAATAAAAATTAATACATTACTAAATTTAACTCCTTTTTTCATAAATACAGCTGCAATAGGAAATGCTCCATACAATGGTCCTGCCGCTGCTGACCCTAATAAAATGGATAAAACTATTCCTTTTATTCCTGATTTTTCTCCCATATATTTCATCATCGTTTGTTTTGGAATCCATACATCTAATAATCCTAAGAGGATAAAAATTGGTGGTATTACTAAAATCATTTCTTTTAAACTATACCCTGTAACATGAATTGCTTTTGTTCCCATTTCTCTATTAATAAAAAATAAAACAATCATAGTTAGAGACGTAATTAGAAAAAATCTATATTTCTTTAATAAATTCATATTCCACTAACCACCTTTCCAATTATATATGCAACAATAAAACAAAATAAAAAAGATAATACATTTCTTATAATAGTTAGTCGTTTACCAAAATATTTTATTTCAACAGGTGCTGTTACAATACCTACCATCATCAATGCAGACACAAATGCACCTATTTGCATATATCCCGCTCCACTGTTTAACAGCATGGCTGCCGTAGGAAATGCTACAAATCCAGGAATCAATGTAACTGCACCAACAATCGTAGAAAAAACCACTCCTATCCACCCTGATTCACTACCTATTATTTTTGATATTACTTGAGCATTAAATACAGAAAGTAATATGCCTACAAGCATTATTACTCCTAAAAACTGTGGTAAAATATTTTGAAAAGATTTCCAAGCCTTTTTAAGAGCCATTTTCGTCTTTTTCTTATCCTTAAAATAAGAAATAATTAAAAGCACTATAACTACTATATACATAATATAACTATTCATCATTCTATTCTCCTTAAAAATATTTTTATACGGTATATTCATTACAAAAACTTATCTATTTTTAAATTCTGTTTAATAGTTTTTTAAATAATATATAGCTAGTTGAGTCCTATCTCTTAATTGTAATTTTTCAAGTAAATTTGTTACATAGTTTCTAACAGTTCCTTCACTCAAATAAAGTTTTTGTGAAATTTCTTTATTTGAAAGTCCTTCACCAATTAATGTAAGTATCCCAAATTCTCTTTCACTTAATTTAATTTTATTTAGATTTTTTTTATCATTTTTAATCATAGACATTATTGAACTTAAAACTTCACTTTGAAATACACCATTTCCATTATAAACTGTTCTAATACTTTCTATAATACTATCTGAAGATTGATTTTTTAGTATATAACCCTCCGCTCCATTTTTAATAGCTGCAGAGATATATTCATCATCTTTAAAGGTAGTCAAAATAATTATTTTAATATTTTGTTGTTCACTTTTAATTTCTCTTGTTGCTAATACCCCATCTAAAACAGGCATTCTCACATCCATCAAAACTATATCTGGACAATATTTTTTGCAAAGCTTTACTGCCTCCTCACCATTTGCAGCAATTCCTACCACTTCAAAATCTTCTTCAAATTCTAAAATTAAATTGAGACTATCTGTTATCAATCTATCATCATCAGCTATTATAATTTTCAAAAATATTCACCTCCAAATTTTCCATAGGAATAATACAAACTATTAGAAATCCATTTTTAGAATCTATAGCTATATTTCCACCTATATTTTTTATTCTCTCTTTCATACCACTTATACCTAACCCTTCATTTATACTTTCACACCCTATACCATTATCTTTTATATAAAGCCTTATGTATTTTTCATTTACTTCTAAATTTATATCAATAATATCTGCCATAGAATACATTGAAGCATTAGTTAAAGCTTCCTTTATATTTGTACTTATAATTTGCATTATACTAGAAGATATATTATTAAAATCACCTATATATTTAAAATTAACTTTGCAATAATTAAACTCTTCTATTATTTTTATAATATAATTTATTCCTATAGATTGCATAGGTTTTATATTATGCACAGTTTCTCTTAATAATGATAAAGATTTTGAAAGTTCATTAATAGATTTATCTACTAATATGTATGATTTTTCTGTGTCTTTATTTCTTATTTTAGCTGCTGCCTGAAGCTGCATATATATCCCTGCAATATTATGCCCTACTGTATCATGTATTTCTCTTGCTATTCTGTTTCTTTCTTTAATTTCAGCCAAATGCTCCACTTCTACAGCAGATTGTATAAGCCTATTTTTAGTTTCCTCTAACTCATATCTTGTTCTTCTTTCATTATCATATAAAGTCTTGTACTTCTTTTGTTCTTTCATATATCTAGTATAAATATATCCATAAATATTAACTATAAAAAAAATCAACAACTGTATAGGTATTTGCTCTATCTTTAAAAATCCAATTATAGGTACAATAAAAAATACACCAAAATAATTTTCCCTTTTTATCAACTCATAGGAACAAGCTCCTAAAAATATAATAAAAACAGGTTTATAAAAACTGATAATTATTATAATTATAGCTTGTATAAATACCATTATTTTAGATTGTATATACCTTTCTATCAATATATCAATAATCATAATTATTAAAATAGAAACAATGCAAAAATAACATATATCTTTTTCTATTATGGTCATAGCAATTATAAAGCTATAAAAACATAGCCTAAATATATATTCCATTTTATATTCACCTCTAAATATGGATATTATTTTTAGTATAACATATACAAAATCATATATTACTAGAAAAACCTTTATTTACTTGGAAAACACAAATATAAAAAATCCACTATCAAAGTGGATTTTTTAATTAATTATATCTTTTTTCCTCCATGAAACTAAAAGCATAAATATAATAGTAAAAAGAAATAATACTAGTATTTCTTGTAACACAGAATATAAAGATTCATTATACATAAGTTTGTTTGCAGCTGATAACATCCATGTTACTGGTATAAACTTAGATATATTCTGCAAAGTTTGTGGCATAATACCTCTTGGCCAAAAACATCCCCCTAGCATAGCCATTGGAGTAACTGTGAGTGTTGAAATAATAGAAGCTCTTCTCATATCTTTAGAATTATCACATATAAATAAAGCAAAAGCAGCAACAAATATTGAAAAAATTACAAATAACAAAAACATATTTATTACAGATGGAAATTTCATATTAAATACTTTTATCATAAAACCAAATATTATTGCAATTTGTATTATTAATACCACTAAAAAACTTAAAAGATTTTGCAAAGTATAACTTCTTGCTTTAATTGGACCTGTAAATATTCTATAATATACTTTTGTCTTTTTATCTTTTAATATTATTGGAATTATATTAACCCCTAACATCATCATGTTAAACACCAAAAATCCTAATGCCAATAAAGTGTTCTTTTTACTTACTTTACTGTTATCCATATTTTCATATTTCACCTCAAATACTCCTTCTTTATATTTATCCATAGCTTTATAGAAAAGAGTTTCATTTTTTCCACAGGACTTTCCTATAGTTTTTGCTGCTCCAACAAAACTCTCTATACTAAACTTTGGTGCCATATACGCATTTGTTTCATTTATAGCATATGCTTTTATATTAACATCTTTTCCTTCTATTAAATCTTTAGTAAATCCTTTAGGAATTTGTATAACATAATCATTTTTTAAATTAATTAAAGATTTTTTTATTTGAGATTCTTTTAAATCATTTACTTCGTTTCCCTTTTCTAATTGTTTTACAAGAAGTTTTGTAAGCTTAGTATTATCATTATCTACAACACCAATAGAAAACTTACTTTCACCACTATTAGCTCCAATAAAAAAGATTATAAGAACTATAGGGAAAATAACCATAAAGATAATATTTGATTTTGATTTAAATATTCTTTTTAAATTATTAGTAAATATAGTCATTTTAGCACTCTCCTCCTAGCTGCTGCTATAGATATAATCATACATAAAACTATTCCTATCCACATAGATGCAATATTAGAATTAACTGCATCCATATTTGAACCGTATATGGAATTAAACATTGCATTATGAGCCATAGTATTTGGTACAAAATGTATTATTTTATTATAAACTCCATTATTATTTATGAGTTTTACATATCCACCAGATATAAAAGTACAAACTATAACAAGTATATTTATAACACCAGAAGTCTTATCAGCCTTTCCACCTAATACAATTACTACCATACCTATAAAATTTGATAGTATAGACATAGTGAATATAATAAATACTATTAATCCTATATTATTTCCGTAATTAGCTTTAAAAGCATATTTTGCAATTAACATTAATATTATTCCTTCAATAAAAACAGTGAGTATAGATGATGCAATATATCCAAGTAAGATTTGTGTTTTTTGTGTTGGAGTAATCTGAACCCTTCTCCCCTCTTCTTCTTCATATATCTGTGATATTGCATCACTTCCATAAAAAGCTCCATACATAAGAATCATAACTAGCATAGTTACAGCATAATAATCTATAGCTTTTGGAATCTTTCCACTAATATCAATAGATGCATCAATTATGATGTTATTTTCTCCTACATAACCACCCTTTCCACCTATGGTATAAGACGCATAAACTGCATTAGCACCATTAACAAATCCATTTAAAATATTTTTTACAATTTCTGTTTGTATGGTATTTCTTTCGTTATATACAGATATATAAGCTTTTCCACCTTTTTTTATATTCTTTGTAAAATTATTATCCAAATATACAAACGTTCTTCTCTCATTAGTTTTTATGGAATTAAGACCTTCTTTTTTGCTATTTACTTTTTTTAATTCTATTAAATCCTTAACTTTATCAGATGTTATATATTTTTCAAATTGTTTAGAAATCTCGCCTTTGTCTTCATTATAATAATATACCTGTGCTCTGCTTATGTTTCCTGGAATGTATTCATTATTTAGTGCTGTACCAAGTATTAATATAAGAACTATAGGAAGAAGTAACATATTAATCAAAGTCTTTTTATCTCTAAAATTTCTTTTTAAATTGTAAAATATTATATATAAAATCTTCATAGTTCTCCCTCCTAGTCTCGTAATTTTCTACCTGTAAGTGTTAAAAACACACCTTCTAAAGTTGGTTTATCTACGTTTATTTTATTTATATCCGAACCACTATTTACAATACCATCTATTATCTTTCCCAAATTCTTACTATCCTTTTTTGAAACTATTTCTATACAATTTTCATTTATAACACATTCTTTTACCCCTTGTATCTTTTTTATAGTATCTACTATAGTGTAGTTAATACTGGAAAGTTCCATGGTTACTTTATCTTCTGTGGAAATAAGTGCTTTTAACTCATCCTTTGTACCCCTTGCAATTACTTTTCCTTTATCCATTATTACTATAATATTACATATTTTTTCTATTTCCTCCATATAATGTGATGTATATATTACTGTAGAACCAAGTTCATTTAGTTTCTTTACAGTGTTTAATATATGATTCCTTGATTGCGGATCTATTCCAACTGTAGGTTCATCCATAATTATTAATTTAGGTTTATGCACTATGGCACAAGCAATGTTAAGCCTTCTCTTCATTCCTCCAGAATATTGTTTTGGATAATCTTTTCTTCTATCCCACAGTCCTGTAAACTCCAAAGCTTCTTTTACACTATTCTTTAATTTTTCACCTTTAAGATCATACAACCTACCAAAAAAAGTAATATTTTCATAGGCACTTAAATCTTCAAACAAAGCAACATCTTGTGGAACAACTCCTATTTGAGACTTTATTTCCATTTCATTTGCCCATAAATCTTTACCAAAAACTTTTATTTCACCTGAATCTATTTTTGAAAGTCCTATTATAGTATTTATAGTTGTAGTTTTCCCTGCTCCATTAGGACCTAACAGTCCAAATATTTGACCTTGTTTTATAGATAAACTTACATTATCCACCGCTAAAAACTCTTTATATCTTTTTATTAAATTTTTCACTTCAAGTATCATTACACATTGCCTTCCTTCTATAATTTAATCCTTTGATAATATAATACTAAAATTACCATTTTCTCGGTAGTGATAAAAATCACAAATATAATATGACAAATATCATATTATACCTAGTAAAAAATAAGGGAATGGTTTGTAACGTTTTAATTAATCAAAACGTTACAAACCATTCCTCTTATACAAAACAAAATACAAATGAACAATTTTTAGCCTAAAAATACATAAGGTTTAGTATACTTTATTATTTTTTATTATCAATACTTATTACAAAATTTAGTTTATCAATTTTATTTTTAACTAACCTCTTGTTATACTTATTAAACTCTGTTTCTAATTTCTCTATATCCGAGTAGTATTCATCTCTTATCTCTTCAATTTGTTCATTTGTAAATTCATTTATTAAATTTTCTTTTTTTACATCATTTTCAAACATCAAGTCTCCAATAACAATCCTCCCATCATCTTTTAACACTCTTACCATTTCTTTAATAGCAAGATTTTTCTCCATATCATTTAAATGATGAAAAGCATATGTAGAAACAATAACATCGAATTGATTATTATTAAAAGGTATTTTTAAAAATTCTCCTAATCTTACTTTTAAATTAGGGAATTTTTGTTTTGCCACATTCAGCATTTCTCTTGATTGATCTATACCTATAATATTGTATCCCTTATTTAAATATTTCTCCGAAAGATTCCCTGTTCCTACCCCTATATCAAGAACCTTAATTCTATTTATATCTTTATCGATATTTTTAACTGATTTTTCATATACTGTTTGTAATATTTTATCGTAATTTTTATATATTTTTAGACTTCCTATATTTTTTCTAATTGATATATCATAAGTTTTAGCCCAATCATTAAAATTCCATCTATCTTTCCAGTTATCTTTAATACATCTTACTTGATGAATTTTTTTTACAGATTCTATTATTTTATCTATATATTCTTTATCATCAGATTCATACATTTCATCCATTAATTCTTCAATAGAATCTTTCAATAGTCTTACTCTATCCATTTCATTATTCAGTATTTCCCATTGCTTATAAAAATGTTCTAATACATTATCCTTATAGTTTTTATTTAAAATATGTTCTATATCTTCTATTGAAAAACCTAATACCCTATACATAAGTATAGTTTGTATTCTAACTAAATGCTCCTTGGTATAATATCGATAGTTATTTGTGTTATCTCTATAAGCCTTTACTAACCCTTTCTTCTCATAAAATCTTAATTTATTTGTAGTTATATTAAAAACCTGAGCTACTTCATTAATTGAATATTTTTTATTCATATATAATTTCCTCCCTAAAGTATTATCTGTTTTAAGTATAAACTTTAGTCTAAGGCTAAGGTCAATATATTATTTTAAATAAAAAAGAAGCTGCAGATTTATATCCACAACTCCTCTTATATATATTGTTCTATCACAACAAATTTAATTTAACTGGAACTTTGTATTAACAAGGTTCCACTCATCATTACAGCTAATTGTTAACTTTTAGCTGTATTTCCTTATTCAACCGTTACAGATTTTGCCAAATTTCTTGGCTTGTCTACGTCACAGCCTTTTTTAATTGATACATAATAAGATAGTAATTGTAATGGTATTACTGAAAGTACTGGTGCTAAAATTGGCATAACTCTTGGAATATATATAACTTCATCTACTGTTTTTTCTATATAATCATGTTCTTCCATTGCTATACCAAAAACATATGCACCTCTTGTTTTAACTTCCTTAACATTACTTACCATCTTTTCAAACAAATCTTCTTGAGTAGCTAATGCAATTACTACTGTACCATCCTCTATTAAAGCAATTGGTCCATGTTTAAGTTCTCCACCTGCATAAGATTCTGAGTGGATATAAGATATTTCCTTAAGCTTTAACGACCCTTCCATTGCTACTGCATAATCAAGACCTCTTCCAAGGAAGAACATATCTTTTTCTTCATAAATTTTATCTGCAAGCTTTTTAATTATTTCTTTATTATTTAATACTTCTGCTGCTCTTTCTGAAAGATTTAATAATCCATCCTTAATCTTCTTTATTTCACTTTCTCTTACTGACTGTTTCATTTCAGCTAAGTATAAAGCAATTATATACATTGCTATAAGCTGAGTTACATAAGCTTTTGTTGAAGCAACAGCTATTTCTGGACCAGCCCAAGTATATAATACATCATCAGCTTCTCTTGATACTGAGCTTCCAACAACATTTGTTACGGCTATAACTCTTGCATTTTCTTTCTTAGCAAGTCTTAATGCAGCAAGAGTATCTGCTGTTTCTCCTGATTGACTTATAACAATCATTAAAGTTTTTTCAGTAATTAATGGATCTCTATATCTAAATTCTGATGCAATATCAACTTCAACAGGTACTTTAGCAAGTTTTTCTATAACAGACTTTCCTATTACTCCCGCATGATACGCTGTTCCACATGCAACTATATAAATTCTATCTACATCTTGTAATTGTTCTTTAGTAAGTGTTATGCTATCTAATTTTATCTTTTCACCTTTAACAATCCTTGAAGTTAAAGTATCTTTTATTGCTTTTGGTTGCTCATGAATCTCTTTAAGCATAAAGTGATCATATCCACCTTTTTCAGCAGCATCTGCATCCCATGTTACATGGAATATTTCTTTATCTATAACATTTTTATTTTCATCTACTAAAGTTACACCCTCACCACTCATGACTACATATTCATTATCATCAAGTAAATATACATCCCTTGTATAATTTAAAACTGCTGGAATATCTGACGCTATAAAGCTTTCATTTTCTCCAACTCCTACTATAAGAGGGCTGTCCTTTCTAACTGCAACAATTTTATCTGGTTCATTCTTTAAAAGAACACCTATAGCATAACTACCTTCCATTTTCTTAGTAGCCTTTATTACTGCATCTAATAAATCACCTTTATAGTAGTAATCTACAAGATGAGGTATAACTTCTGTATCTGTATCAGAAACAAATTTATATCCTTCTGATGTTAACCAATCTCTTAAAACAATATAATTTTCAATTATACCATTATGAACAACAGCTATTGTTCCACTCTCATTTGTATGAGGATGTGAATTTTTATTTGATGGTTCACCGTGAGTTGCCCATCTTGTGTGACCTATACCTATTGAACCAGTAAATTCATTTTTCTTAAGCTTTTCTTGCAAATTAGCAAGTCTTCCTTTGCATTTTTCAACTTTTATTTTTCCATCCTCTATTACAGCTATTCCTGCTGAATCATATCCTCTATATTCTAACTTCGATAATCCTTCTAACAAAACTGGTGATGCCTTTCTTGGTCCTAAATATCCAACTATTCCACACATATTCTTTTCTCCCTCTTAATTTTATTTTTGATATAACGTAAATTTAAGGGAAGCTTGTATCTTTATTTAGTGCCTGATTGAACTTGTACTGAAAATCACTTCTCAGTTTTATCAATCGCTAACGGTAGCACAATCCCGTGAGGCATCCGCCGAATCTTCGATAAACCCCATCCTCGTCAACTTAAGCAGATATCCAAAATCTTTGATTTTGTGATAGTCGCTTACTCAAGCGTTAGCTTGAGTTTCCTTTATCCTTCTCAAATCTTTGATTTGGCTAGTGGAACTTACTCAGTCCCTAGACTGAGTTTACTTTATTTATTCACTTAAGTTCTGGCGCTTAATTCAATTTAACCTTATACAATTAACTTAATTGTATTAATAAAATATTGATTTTCTTCTCCTCCTTTTCTTTAACTTATCCTTATCTGTCCCGCTCGATTGTCATTCATTTTCTATACAAGCTTCTTATACATTATATTTTACATTATATTATACGTCAATAAGTTACAAACCGTTTCAATTTTTACCCAATAAATTTTAAATTACAAATACAAATATAACAACTATGAAAAAACACTTATAAAAAAAACAAGGAAATAGAATTACACCTTACATAAATGCAATCCTATTTCCTTAATTAATTTTATCTAAAAAATTATTTATTTAAAAAATCCTGTGCATACTGTACATAAAGTGATGAACCAATTTCAAGTGCTTCTTCATCAACAGTGTAATGAGGGTGATGCTGTGGATAGCACGCATTTTTATTTTGATTTTTTACCCCAACTAATGCTAGTACACCAGGTACTTCATTTAGGTATTCTGCGAAATCTTCTCCACCCATAATTTTTTCAATAACTACAGATTTTGCACCAATTTTCTCCAAAGAACCTTCTGCTAATTTTGAATATTCCTGATTATTAATCACTACAGGAGTTGCAAAAAAATATTCAAGTTCAGCTTCTGCTCTAAAACTAGAAGCCGTATCTTTAGCTAATCTTTCTATCATTTCAGGAAACGCATCTCTTATTTCAGGATTAAAAGATCTTGTAGTACCAGTTAAAACGCCTTCACTAGCAATAACATTAAATCTTGTACCTGAATTAATAGATCCAACACTCACAACAGCGGGTTGTAATGGATTCAATTCCCTACTAACAATAGTTTGCAAATTCATAACTATAGCTGAAGAAGCCACAGCTGTATCTATTCCTTGATGAGGCGCTGAACCATGACCGCCTTTACCTTTTATCTTAATAGTAAATAAATCCGCTGAAGCCATTAATGGTCCTGGTTGGACACATACAGAGCCACATTCTATATCGCTCCATACATGCATACCAAATATCCCATCCACGCCTTCAAGAGCCCCAGCTTCTATCATCATTTTAGCCCCTTTGGCAACCTCTTCTGCTGGCTGAAATAATAATCTTACTGTACCATTAAGTTCCTTTTTAATATCATTTAAAACCATAGCTGCCCCTAAAAGCATAGATATATGACAGTCATGTCCGCAAGCATGCATAAATCCTTCATTTTTTGATTTGAATTCACAATCATTTAATTCAGTAACGGATAATGCATCTATATCAGCTCTTAAAGCTACAGTTTTCCCAGGATTTCCACCTTTAATTTCAGCAATAATTCCTGTACCAGCAATACTTTTATATTCTATGCCCAGTTTATCTAATTCTTCTTTAATCATTTTAATTGTATTATACTCATTCAAACTGGCTTCAGGATACTGATGAAATTTTCTTCTTAAATCTATAATACTTTGTTTGTAATTTTTAGTCATTTCTCTTATTGTCATATATATCGCCCCCTAAATATTTTAAAAATTAAATTATATATAAATTATAATAATTTTACAAAGAAACCAGCTATAACTACTGATGCTATTGTAACAGAGGTAAAACCTGCTACTAGCATTTTTGGAAGCATATCTTCAACTACATATTCTTTTTCTTCTTTTGTCTTACATACAGAGTTGATTGCTTCATGAGTTAAAATATAATCTGCTGGAAATCCATATAGTGCAGTAAGTGTACAAGCAAATGCCATTTCCTTTGAAAAACCTAATGCTTTTCCTAGTATTAAAGACACAATATACATACCAATTACACCTAGAATAATTATTCCAAATAATGGAATAGATATTTCCTTTAACATAGCTGGTGTAGCTTTGGAAAGATTAGTAAATATAAATGCCATAAGTATAGTTATAAGAAACCCAAAAGCATTAGCTTTATTTAATGCTTGTTCTTCTAAGAATCCTAGTTCACAAGCAATAACACCAAAAATTAAACAAACTACAAAAGCATTAATATGGATAACAGGCGCAAATCTTGAAGCAAGCCAAGCTATAATACCTAATTTTAATAATATAACATATGGAGTTTGAAATTCTTTTGGTAATGGTGGAATAAGTTTTTTGCGAGGTGCAGATGCTTCACATACAACCTCAGCTTTAGGTAAATTTATTTTTTCTCCACCGCCTCTATAAATATCACGTACACGTTTAGCTTCTTTTTTAAGACAAAAAGCTGAAATTGGATATCCAACAAATCCTTGCATTATATACATACAAGTAGCAAGTACAGCAATAGAGGGTAATCCTTTATCTGATGCAGCCTTAGCCATTAATATTGATGCTACAACACCACCAGTAAGTGGAGGAGTACCAGCTACTACAGTTGACCAGCCAAATAATGCTTTACCAACAGTTAACGTCATAACACATATACCTATAATACCAGTAAGTGACATTAGTACTGTTCTCCATTGAGCTAATAATTCTTTTAAACTCATTAATGTTCCTAGATGTACTAACAATAAATATATAGAAACATATACGATTGGTTTTGCAAATGAACCTTGTTCAACTATATTTTTGGGTAGAAAAGTCCAAAATCCTATTAAAAATAATACTGCAGATACAAAAACAGAAGGAATAAAAGCCTTTGTTTTCATGGAAACAATTTCTCCAGCAGTAAGAATAATTAAGATGATAGTGAATGCCCCGATTACACTATAAGTCATGATAAGTTGCCCCCTTTATTTGATTTTTTCTAATTTTTATAAATTGTACTAGCTTAAATGCATTGTGTCAACAGGGTGTGAATGTACATAAATTTCCTTAAATATAACAATATATATATTTTACCAAAATACATGAAATATCTTATTCTAAAGAATTTTAATTTGAATATTAAAATTCTTTAGAATGAATATTCAAAACTAAGATAAC
Organism: Clostridium aestuarii; assembly: GCF_026735135.1. Classification (GTDB taxonomy): domain Bacteria; phylum Bacillota; class Clostridia; order Clostridiales; family Clostridiaceae; genus Clostridium_H; species Clostridium_H aestuarii. Next base: position 857,561 of record NZ_JAPQER010000001.1, read on the forward strand.
ATTTACATAAAACAATTTGAAAAAATATTATATTTTATGGACATATTAAATGAAAAAATTATGTTCAAAAAAAATATATTCTTTAACTATATATAGATTTTGGTCAAAAAATAAAAGAAAAGAATAAAAAATTTCAAAAAAAAATATTACTAATCATGTATTATATATAAAAAATAGGTAGCAATATATAATTGCTACCTATTTTTTTCTCAATTTTTAATTTATTTGTTTGCCTTTTCTTCAATTAATTTAGCAAGAGAATGTGCTAATTCATCAAGTTCTTTTTGGTTTTCCCCTTCAAGCATAACTCTTACTAAAGGTTCTGTTCCTGATGGTCTTATTAATACTCTTCCAGAACCATCTAATTTTTCTTCAATTTTCTTTATTTCTTCTACTATTTGGCTATCTTTTATATATATATCCTTCATATTATTAGGAATCTTTGCATTTGCTAAAACCTGTGGAAGCTTGGTCATCATTGAAGCAAGTTCTGATAATTTTTTTCCACTTTGTTTTACTATTGATGCAATTTGAAGACCAGTTACAAGCCCATCTCCAGTTGTATTATAATCTAAGAATATTATGTGTCCTGACTGTTCTCCACCTAATTTATAACCATCTTTAACCATTTCTTCAAGAACATATCTATCTCCAACTTTAGTCTTTATTGTAGATATTCCTTCTTTCTTTAAAGCAATGTTAAGTCCTAAGTTACTCATTACAGTTAAAACAATCATATTATCTTTTAATTTTCCTTGCTCTTTTAAATGTTTTCCGCAAATACCCATTATAAAATCACCATCTATAAGATTTCCTTTCTCATCTACGGCAAGACATCTATCTGCATCTCCATCAAAAGCAAGTCCAAAATCACAGTTCTTTTTTATAACATAATCCATTAATTCTTCTGGATGAGTTGAACCACAATTTTTATTTATGTTTAATCCGTCTGGATCATTGTTTATTACAACAACTTCAGCACCTAATTCTCTAAAAGTTTCTAAACCAACTTTATATGATGCTCCATTTGCACAATCAAGTGCTACCTTTATACCTTTTAAGTCTCCATCTATAGTAGCTTTTGCAAACTCAATATAATCTTCTAAAGCACATTTTTCTTGTATTTTTCTCCCTAAATTAGTGCCTGTTGGGGCTGGTACTCCTTCTAAATTATTTTCTATTACACTTTGTATCTTATCTTCAAATTCATCTCTTAATTTATAACCATTTTTATTAAAAAACTTTATTCCATTATATTCTACTGGATTATGAGAAGCTGATATTACAACTCCTGCATCTGCTTTATATTTTCTTGTAAGATATGCTACAGCTGGTGTTGGGATGACCCCTACACAAATTGCTTCTGCTCCAACTGATAATATACCTGAAACAAGTGCTGCTTCAAGCATATCCCCTGATATTCTTGTATCCATTCCAACTAATATTTTAGGTTTGTGTGTTCCCTGAGTTAATACAAAAGCTCCTGCTCGTCCTAATTTATATGCAAGTTCAGCCGTTAATTCCGTATTAGCGATTCCTCTAACTCCATCTGTTCCAAATAATCTACCCATATTGTTACCTCTCTTTATAAATTTCTACACACCTTTTTTAATTATATTACATATTCTCTATTATAACAATATGAGTATTATTTCCACTTTGTGAAAATTAGAACCTCAATATAGCTATTGTATATTGAGGTTCTATTATCATTATAAAATTTTTTATTTATTTAGGATTTCCATTCTGGTCATAGAACATTCCTCTAAGCATTAAAGCTAAAGCTCCATCACCTGTAACATTACATGCTGTTCCAAAACTGTCTTGAAGTGCGAATATTGCAATCAATAATCCTACTCCTGATGCATCAAATCCTAAAACTCCTGTAACAATTGCTAAAGATGCCATAACTGTTCCCCCTGGAACACCTGGTGCTCCTATAGCAAATATACCAAATAAAAGTATAAATAATATAACTGTACCTACTGAAGGTAATGTACCATAAAGCATTTTTGATATTGTAAAACAGAAAAATGTTTCTGTTAAAACAGATCCACAAAGATGAGTAGTTGCTCCAAGTGGAATAGCAAAATCAACAACCTCTGGTATTAATACCTTTGATTTATGAGCACATTTTAATGCAACAGGTAATGTTGCAGCACTTGACATTGTTCCTACTGCTGTCAAATATGCTGGCAAATAATGTTTTGCTACTTCTAAAGGATTCTTCTTTGAAACTACCCCCGCAATTGTATATAATAATGTAAGCCATATAAAATGTCCTATAAGTACTATAATTATAACTTTTAAGAATACAGGTAGCTGTTTTGTTAAGCTCCCAGTATAAGCTAATTCACTAAATGTAGCTGCTATAAAAACAGGTAAAATAGGGACTATTATTCTAGTAACTATAGCAAGTACCATCTTTTGTATTTCATTTAAAAGCTTATCTACCATTTCTGCCTTCGTCCATATTACTGATACTCCTGTAAATATAGCTAAAACCAATGCAGTCATAACAGGCATAATTGGATCGATTTTTAATTGAAAAACTACTTCTGGCAACTTTTGAAGTTCTGCTGCCTGACTAGCAATATTAAAATGAGGTATTATAATATAACCAGCAATAGCTGACATAGTTGCTGCACCTACTGCTGATAAATAGCACATAAGTGCCATAGTTCCAAGCATCTTACTTGCATTGTTTTTGAGACTTGTTATTGCTGGTGTTATAAATCCAAATATTACTAATGGAACAGAAAAGAATACTAAAGAACCTAAAATCTCTTTGATTGTTAGTATAACCATCATAGCTTTTTCACTAACAACAAGACCTAATATTACACCTATCGTTATACCGATAATCATTTTAGTTATTAATCCTATATCATGTTTCTTTTTCATTTTTACACTTCCTTTTAATATTTATGATTATTTTAAATATTAATTAGTACAAATCTTATGTTCATATAACTTTTAATAATTTCGAAAATTGAAGTAACCGTTTTCTTCATTTGTTCAGATTAAAATTAAAACATTTGCTACATGCAATTTAAACCTATGCTATAATATTCACCTCCTTTTTTTATTTACTTTAATCATTATATAAATATTAAGTGTCCCCTATAATATTCTCGAACATATGGTAAAAAAAATCAAGTAATAATTTCCCATATGAAATTTAAAAATTAAAAAGCACCTATAAACTAGATACTTTTTTTTATGTATCCAATCTATAGGTACCATTTCATATCTCGCTACTGTTTTTTATTTTGGTGCATATTTTTTCATTATGTTTTCAGCAGATTTCAAACCATCTACTGCTGCTGACATAATTCCACCTGCAAAACCGGCTCCTTCTCCTGATGGGTATAATCCTTTAACAGAAATACTTTGCAACTCATCATTTCTCTCTATTCTAACTGGTGCAGAAGTCCTGGTTTCTATACCTGTCATTACAGCATCATTAGAAGCAAAACCTTTTATTTTTTTATCAAACACTACTAATCCTTCTTTTAAAGTATCGATAACTGAATGTGGAAGGCATTTTCTTAAATCTTTAAACTCATAACCTGGTCTATACGTAGATTTAATACTTCCAAGATTAGTTGAAACTTTATCCTTTAAAAAATCACCAACAAGCTGAATAGGTGCACTATAATTTCCACCTCCTAATTCATAAGCAAGACTTTCGTAGTATCTCTGAAATTCCATACCTTTAAGTGGTGTATCTCCTGCAAAATCTTTTTCTCCAACAGTTACTACAAGTGCAGCATTAGCATTTTCTTTATCTCTGTTGTAATAGCTCATTCCATTTGTAACAAGTCTACCTTCTTCTGATGCAGCTGCAACAACTTCTCCTCCTGGACACATGCAAAAACTATATATTCCCCTATTAGTTTTTTTACTTGTATATGTAAGTTTATAATCTGCTGCTTTAAGCCTTGGATGTTCTGCAAACTTACCATATTGGTTTTCATTTATCATTATTTGTGAATGTTCTATTCTAACTCCAATAGCAAAAGGCTTAGGAGTCATAAATATACCTCTATTGTACAGCATTTCATAGGTATCTCTTGAACTATGTCCAAGTGCTAATATTAGAGCTTCACATGGAATCTCTTCATCGTTTACAACAATACCTACAAGTTTATTATCTTTTATCTTAATATCTTGAAGTTTACTGTTAAATCTTACTTCACCGCCAAGTTCTATAATATTTTCTCTAATATTTTTAACAACTTTTTTTAAAACATCTGTTCCTATATGTGGTTTCCCTTGATACAAAATTTCCTCATGTGCTCCACCTTTGACAAATTCCTCAAGTACGAAATCACACCTTGAATCCTTAATTCTTGTGGTAAGCTTTCCATCTGAAAAAGTCCCTGCTCCTCCTTCTCCAAATTGAACATTAGATTCTAAATTTAGCTTTCCTGTTTTCCAAAACTCTTCTACAGTTTTTGTTCTTTCTTCAACTTTTTCTCCTCTTTCAATCACTATTGGTCTATATCCTTTTTGCGCTAGCACAAGTCCTGCAAACATACCAGCTGGACCCATTCCTACAACCACAGGTCTATGTTGCATTTTTTTATTTCCAAATTGAAACTCAGAATTATATTTAACTTCTTCAATTTTTACATCTTTACTATTAGCCTTTGTAACAATTCTTGATTCGTTATCACATTTTATTTCAACACTATACATAAATCGTATATTATTCTTTCTTCTTGCATCTATAGATTCTCTAATGATATTAAACTTTTTAATGTTATTTTCACTAATTCTTAATTTTTTTGATGCTTTCTTTTTTAAACTATTTATGTCTTCATCAATACCTAATGATAAATTGTTTATTCTAATCGCCATTATTTGCCTCCACAGTCTTACGTATTATAATTAAATAATTTTGTCATATATTTTAATTATTAACAGGTTTACTATTTACATCTTGTTCTTGTTTTAACTCGGTATTAGGTTGTTTTTCTTTTTCTTTATCTTTTTTGCTTATCTGCTTCTTAGTTATTTTTACCTTAACAAAATTAATGTTTTGAGATATTTTAGTAACTCCTGACGGCAATACAACACTTATAGGGATAGTATATTCCCCCTCATCTAAAGAATCTAACTCCACAAAACATTTTATATCATCACTAATTAAACTATCTATTAAAGTTTTACCACCTGAAACCACTAATGACAGACTTTCTTTATTAAACTCAACATCAAATATTTCATTCAAATTTTGATATTCAATATCCAATGATATGTTTTTTTGTATTACTTTATCCAAAATAATTTGAGTATCTATAGTACCTTCACCAGATATAATCTTTATACCTTCTGGAATAATTACCTTCAATTTTATATTTGTTTTTTCTGATTTTATACTACTTAAATCTATAAACGCTGTATCTAACTTATCAATTTTCACCAAACCCTTTGGATCTCCTGTTATAACTACCTTATTTTTTACTGGATTTATAGATTTTAAAATAAATTCCTTTGTTAATTCTCCCTCAGTTCTAATATTTATTCCCACTTCTTTTGTCTTTTGAACAGGCACAACAACATTTACAATTTTAGGTTCAATTTTTATTTCATTTACTTCTCTTCTAGCTTTATCTATAGCTTTTACTGGAACTGAAAGTTCCAAATTCTTATCTGAATTATTCATATCAACTTCTGCTAAAACTTTATCTATAGAATTAATACTTTGTTCAGCTCCACTAATAATCACTGTTGTTGGATTTACAATTGGAGTAGCTTTATAAAATCCATCTTTAGAACTACCTTTAACTTCTACATCTACGGAAACCACTTTCTGAACAAAGTTATCTACTTTAACAGATATCCACATTGTATCATCATTTATTATATTTATATTTTTATTAGGCCTTTTCATTATACTTATAGGAATTTTATTTTCTCCTTTTTTTAATGCATATACACTCATATCTGCTACTATCTTAAACTGTTCAGAACTTACAGCATAGACATCAGTAGCTTTACCAGTTATTTTTAAACTAGTAGCAAATTTTTGTCCTGGAGAAAGTACAAATCCTGATTGTATCAATAAATCTTCATTTACAAATTCAACAGGAATATTTGATATTCTACGAGTTTTATTCATATTTATATCATTGGAAGTGTATAGCCACATAATAAAAGCAGCAATAACACAGCCTATTTTGATCATTAATTGTTGTCTGCTTTTTTGAACCATGACTTCACCTTCTCTTTATACGTAGTATTTCTGTTCTTTCTATATTTAATAATACGCATTAAAATATCCTTTAATTTATCTTTAGTGTAATACCTTGTTAAATTTCCATTTACAGCCAAAGAAATAACACCTGTTTCCTCAGATACTATTATGGTCAGTGCATCTGATATTTCTGAAATTCCTATTGCTGCTCTATGTCTTGTTCCTAACTGCTTATTAATTGTTGTATTACTAGTAAGCGGTAAAAAACATCCTGCTGCTGCAATTCTATCATCTCTTATAACTACTGCACCATCATGTAAAGGCGTATTAACAACAAAAATATTTTCCAATAAAGCTGTAGAAACAATTGCATCTAATTTATTCCCAGTTCCTATTATGTCTCCAACTCCTGTGCTTTGCTCTATTATAATAAGTGCTCCGGTTCTAGTCTCAGATAAATTTTCCACAGCATTTGCAATTTCTGTTATTATTTCATTCATTTTTTCTTCGTCTTCTAAAAAGTGTTTATCTTTAAAAGCACTTCTGCCTATATGCTCAAGTGCCTTACGCACTTCAGGTTGAAAAATGATTATAATAGAAAGCACTCCTATAGTAATAGTCTTATTTATTATCCAATTTAATGTATCTAAATGTAATAGACTACTTATAGGAATAATCAAAATTATCAAAAGTATGCCTTTTAATAACTGTTCTGCTCTTGTTTCATTTATTAACATATAAACTTTATAAAAAATATATGAAACTACTATAATATCTAATATAGCATATATATTGATATTCTTAATAGTATCTAATACTATATTTATTGCCTCCACCAATTTCACCTCTCATTATTATTATCTACCTATAATTATACACTATTGTTACTATATTAATAATATAAAATAGCTTAATTAACAAAATTTTTAATACAATTAAAAAATATTATTTTTTATGATATACTAGAATAATATTCTTACCCTGATAATATAAGAATATAGATATAACTATCTCATAAAGGAGTGAGTTGTTTGAAAAAATTAAATACTAAAGCTTTAACCAAACTATCACTTATTGTTGCCGTTACTCTTATTGGAATAGGTGTTTTTTACGGTACTTACTATTTTTTCATAAGTAAATCATACACTTCATATGAAAAGACAATAAAAGCTGAAATAACTAACATAAATAAAATAAATGGAAGTGCCTATTTGTTTACTAAAGGTCAGACTATTGATGATAAAAAAATAATATCTGATACTTCATCACTTACATCATCATTAAATACTTCAAAAGAAAAACTTGAAAAATTAACTGTTCCAGATAAATATAATGATGATAATAAAAATTTATTACTTGGTTTAAAAAATAACATATCTATGTATAAGCAAATAGCCATTATTTGCAAAAATGTTGAGAGTTTAAAATTAGACGAATCTTTAATAGACTTACAGAAATATAGAGATGATTGTATGAATTACTACTCCCTCGTTTCTATTAGAGATATAAAAATGACTTTACCTAACGAATGTCTTGATTTTATAAATAACACTACATACTTTACTCAAAAACAAATTAGAACAAATATAAATACAGAAATAAGTGCCAGTCAAAATAGAGATTTTTTAAATTCTTTTGATAATCTGTTAGATAAATTTAATTCTATAAATAAAAATTTTTTATTGGATATAAAAAATGCTAGAAAAAATATTGATGGTTTAGATGCTGTACTAAATTCACTTGATACTTATGAGGATAATTTAGATAACATAAAGAACACTCTTTCAAGCTTAACTATACCAAATGACGCTACTCCCTTATATAAAGCTTTTACTGTAGTACTAAATGATTATGATGAATACATACAAACTTTAAAATATTCAGTGAAAACTGAAAAATTAACCTCTATTAATGGAGTAACCGATGAAAAATCATTAGAAAAATTATATGAAACACCAAACGAAAAATTTAAAACTTTAAATAGCGATTATAAAAATTTAATGAAAATATATAGCGAATTTGAAAATAATGTTTAATTTTTTTGAATTATATTCTTTTAATAGGGTACAATATCAATAGCCCACATTAAAGCTCCTAAATTTTTAAAGGAGAGGATATAAAAAATGAAGAAAATCTTTGTTAGCATAATCACTCTATTTGCATTAGTATTTTCATATTTTTATCATGCTGATGCTAGAATCATATGTGATGCTGAAACAAAGAATTTATACAAAGAAGAAACTCAAATTGTAAGTGTTTTTAACACTAAAGGTCAGAATGTATACCTAACAGATTCAGATATACATTTAATGGCTCAAATTGTATATGCTGAAAGCCGTGCCGAACCTTACGAAGGAAAAGTAGCTGTAGCTTCTGTCATATTAAACAGATTACGTAATCAAAAATTTCCTAATAATATTGAAGATGTTATTAAACAAAAATCAGCTTTTTCCTGTGTGAAAAATGGTGAAATTAATGTAATACCTGATAAAGTTTCGTACCACGCTGTAACAGATGCTTTAAAAGGTAATGATCCAACATTAAATGCAATTTTCTTTTATAATCCCAAAATCGCCACATGTAAATGGATGAAAAACATAACTAAATCAAATATTAAACGAATTGGAAACCACGTATTTTTCTCGGTAAAATAACATATTATAATATAAGATTTTAATCTGCACAAGATATTAATTTTAATATCTTGTGCAATATCAAAAATGTCACGTGCTAGCAAACTCACGTGACATTTTTTGATTAATAATTTATATATTTTTAACTTTCTTATTTAAAATTCACCGTACTGAGTAAACTAAAAATCTTATATTTCACTTAAGTATTCAACAGCACTTAATGCAGCTACTTGCCCTTCTCCTGCTGCTTTCATATATTGATATGGCTTTCCTGTGCAATCTCCAGCTGCAAAACATCCTTTTATATTAGTTACCATATTTTTATTAACTTTTATATGTTCATCTTCCATTTCTAACCCTGGTACTAACTGTCCAGGCGGTATACTGTCTTTTAATATGAAAACTCCATCAGTGTCTATAGAATCATTTTCCATTATTACTTTTTTAACTTTTTCATCACCTTTTATCTCAATTGGTTTATCATTTATAACCTGTATTTTATCATTTAAGTCATATTCACCTTTATACATTGGAATATAATGTAGTTCGGCTGCTAATTCACTGACGTAATTAGCTTCCTCTTCAGCTTCCTTATTGTATCCAATTATAGTTACACTCTTTCCTTTATATAGTGGCGCATCACAAGTTGCACAATATCCTACACCTCGACCTAAAAATCCCTCTTCTCCTTTTAGCTGTTTGCCATATTCCATACCTACAGCTAAAATTATAGTTTTAGCTTCATATTGTTTTTGATTTGCCATTAAAGCAAAATATTCTCCCATGGCGTATATAGAATCTATTCTCTCTTCCGTTATTTGAATACCCATATTTTTTATATGTTCTTCAAAATGGTTTTTTAATTCTGTACCTTTTATATCATAAAACCCTAAATAATTATTTATTTTAGGAGCTTTTATCAGCTTTCCACTAAAATCCTTATTACCAAAGATAATTATGTTTTTATTTCTGATTTTAGCATTTATAGCAGCTTCAAGCGCCGCTGGTCCACTTCCAACGATTGCTATATCATATCTCTGTGTCATATTTTTCCCTCCTATAATTTTAAAAAACATATAATTCTATAATAATAAGACCGACAATACAGCTAGGTACTATCGGTCTTATTATTATAGATGTTTTGAAATTATATTTTGCATATCCTGTTTTGGCCTAAATCCTACCATAGTATCTACTATTTGGCCACCTTTGAATACAATAACACATGGTATACTTGATATTCTATATTTTTGCGCAATATCATTATTTTCATCTACATTAATTTTAAAAAAGTTAGCTTTATCTCCTATTTCTTGTGATAATTCATCTATTACAGGTCCTAACATTCTACATGGTCCACACCATGGAGCCCAAAAATCAACAACAGTTGTAGTATCAGCATCTATTACTTCTTGCTTAAAATTTAAACCAACTAATTCTTTTACCATAATACCCCTCCCAAAACCAACTTTCGTTATACCCTTATGGGGTATACCTTGTATCATTAATATACACCTTCATTAAATATAAGTCAAGTATAAAATTAATAATATTTTGTATTTTCACTTTTCCGTTATTATTATGTCCAAAATAAATATAAGCATACGACCAGCAAAACTTATCTTGCATACCGTATACTTATGTCTATTCATTTATTATTGATTTAATAACAGAATTACTATATTGAGAATATGGATAATTATCTAAAAGTTTTTTTGAATATTTTTTTGCCTCATTTATATTTATATCCTTATTTATCATAGCAATTCTATAAAGCACTTCATCTTCATAGTTACCAGCAGGAAATTTATTATCATATTGAATAAAATATTCTAGAGAACTCTTAACATCATTTTTAGCTTGATAGCAAACACCTAGCATATAAGTAATATGTTGATATAAATAACTTTCATCTGCAAACTGATACGCTTTTAATAAATCATGTATGGATTTGTCATAATCTTTGTTATTTAATAAATATTCGCTACCTCTAGTATAAAAGTGTTTAACTCCCTCTGTATTTAATAAATTCACTCCTTGTTCAATAATAGACCTTTCATTTATTCCTACTTCTTTATCTTTCCATTTAGAAACATATTGGTAAAGCTTCTCATAATCTTTTTGATCTAAGCTCTTCTTTATAGCATCAAGCGGAAATTTTTCTTTATTTTTATTATTTGCTTTAACATCTATTTTATTATTTGCTTCATCATAAACTATATCTTTATTTTGCATATTTTTATTTTTTATGTTTTTATCTTGGGATTCTTTATTTTCATTTTCACCTTTATGATTATTTACTAAAACATTTTTTTGCACAATATTTTCTTTATTTAATTTTATTTTTTCAACTCCAAATTTACTTACTGAAAAACATATTAATAAAACACATACTACACTTATTACCTTTTGTGTAGTTGCAAAAGAATTACTTTCAAAATTTTTTCTATCTGTTCCATATTTAATTAGTTCTCTCTTGTTTTCAATTGCTATTTCATTTTTTGAATCTAGTTTTAGAACATTATTTATATATTTTATTGCATTATCATATTGTCCAAGTTTTATATAGCAAGCTGCTATAGCATTATCTACATTTATACAGTTATAATCACTTTCTTTACATTCCTTAAGAATACCTAATGCATTTTTTATATCCATATCCTTAATTAATACTATAGCTGACATATATGAAGATAATCTTTTCTCATCATCTTTCAATCCTTGCAGATATTCATTAGAAACTTGATCTCCATTAACTTGATAATTTAATTTCCACAAAGCTTTAGCTGATTCTAAATCCCCTTTTAAATAATATAATAACCCCTTAAGATTTATAGACGCTTTATTATTTATATTTAGAGATATACTTTCTTCACATAAATTTATAGCTTTATCAATGTATCCATTTTGGTATTTACTAAGAGCTTTTAAATATAACTTTCCTGATCTATCCATTTTTTCACTCACATGTCTCCTCAAAATATTATTTTAAATTGATAACCTTATTTTCTGTATGAGTACTTATATATTCTTCATCATCATAAACTAAAACTTCAAGTTCCAATTTATCTTTGTCTTTTTTAGCTGATATTACTTCTTTTTTGGAACTTTTAGTATCATATAAACATAAAGCTTCTCCAGTTTTAACATTTATCTTATATAAATCTCCTCCTAAAGAAACCGTTCCATATCCTAAACCCACTATAGATACAATATTTTCATCATCAAGCCATATTAAAGATTTAGGAGTATTTTGTTGAGCTTCATCCATAACTTGAATAGACCACTTTTCTCCATTTTTTATATTTTTTACATATATCTTTCCTATACCTTCTTCTACAGCATCTGGTCCTTTTCCTTCTATACAAGCACTTAATTTTTTATTTAATGAATCCTGCCACTCAGTTGCAAACTCTGGTTTACTTGTTTTATCAAGCTGATGTTTTACAAACTTAATATTCGTTTGTTGTTCTTGTTTTTTACCTAAATCTTCTTTTACTTCATTATCTCCTTTATTATTTTCTTCATCTTTTTTACTTTGATTTTCCTTATTATTATCATCAGTATTAGATTCATTTTTATTGGTAGCTACTTTATTGTTTTCTTTAACAATCTTTTTATCTGAACATCCAATAAAACTAGTAGTTACTGCAATCAATAAAATACTTAGCATATAGCACCATATTTTTTTATAATTAGATTTCATACCATTCCTCCCGTATTTATTTATTTTTATTTCTCAGACACATCATCATTTATATTATATATTATATCATTTTCTATGGTAGTTTCATTAGAATTATCATCATGTATCTCTATTTTAATTTCTAAATCATTTTTATTAATGTTGTTAAGCTCTATAATGCGGCTCTTATCATTTTCTAATTTATAAAGTTTCTCAGCTTTTCCTGTATTAGCATTTAATATATAAAGTTCTTCTCCACTTTCTTTATCTTCATATTGATTTACAATCACAAATAGTTTCTCATCATCATTCCATTTTATATATTTAGGAATAAACTTTTTATTATCAGTTTTTAATTCTAAAACCCATTTGCTGCTGTCTTCTAAATTTTTAACGTAAACTTGATTAAACTTATCTTCAACATTTTTATTTATATCCTGCTTAATAATGTATGCACTTAATTTTTTATTAGGAGAATTTTTTTCATTATCTAAATAACTTGTTTGATCCGAATAAACCATACTTCTGCTATCTGCTTTTTCATCTAATAATCTCTTATTAAATTGAACTTCAACATCTACACTTTGACATGCTGCTAACATTGGAGGTTTAGCGTCATTATTATTTGATTTTTCATAATTATCCCTATTATCAGCATCTCCATTACCACTACTTATAGTGTTTTCTCTATGAATTTCTTGTTGCTTTGGATTACTAACTTCCTGTTGTTCTGGATTATCAATTTTTTTTGGTGTATCCGTTATATTATTAGCAATTTGTTCTTTACAAGCTACTTTTGGAATTGGTGACTTTTTTAATTCACTCTTTGGTATACTGTTTTGAATTTGATTTTCCTCGGCATTACGCATCTGTATTTGAATGTTTCTACTTTGATTTTTAATATCTTCCATCTTTTTCTCTTTAATAGCTTTATCTTGGCTTTTCATCGTAATTAAGTTTTCACTTTTATTCCTTATTACAGGATTAATAATCATAATAAAGGCTATAGCAGCAGCTATCGGTGCACCAATTTTCAAATACCCTGCAAAATGTTTTTTCTTAGTTATTGGTGTGTTTTTTTTATATTTTTTAGTATCAATCTTCTGAATAATTTTATCTTTTTGACTTTCAAATACAACATCATCAGTATTTAATACTTCTTCTATAGATTGCTCTATAAATATCTCCTCATTATACAGTTCTCTACATTGTCTACATGACATCATATGTTCCTTCATTGCATTTTTTAAATCCACTGATACATCATCCAATATATAATTTTGTAAATTCTCTGTGAATACCTTACAATCCATATCCACACCCCTTTTCTTCAATACCCATATATTTTTTCAATCCTTCTTTTACTTTGTAATATCGTCTTTTAACAGAAGATTCGCTAATTTCTAATATTTTAGCTATATCTTTAAATGTTACTTTTTGCATATACCTTAACATAATTATCTGTTTATCTATATCCTTTAGTCCATTTATGTACTTTTCTATTACTTTTTTTGTTTCTTTAAATTCAAGCTTTTGCTCTGGCAAAGGTTCTTTTGACGTAATTACTACTACATCTTCTATATTAGATTCCTTTATTTTTTTATATTTACGTATGTAATCTATGGTTTTGTTTTTTGCAATTCTTAAAATCCAATTTGAAAATTTGTATTTACTATCAAAAGTATCAAGCTTATTATATACAGTTATAAATACTTCTTGAGATATATCCTCTGATATTTGCTTGTCCTTTATCATATTATAAATAAATTTCATAATAAGTATCTCATACTTGTTTACTAGTTCTTCAAAGCTTTCAATATTTCCCTGAAGAACTTCTTCTACCAATTTTAAGTCTTCTTTGTTTGTTAACAAGTGACTCACTCCTTACACCTGTCTATTATTACATACGATAATTATATCCTAAAAGTCACAAAAAACAAAAAGAAGAAAAAGCATATATTGATAAAACTTATTTTAATACGTTTTATCTAATATATACTTTTTCTATATCTTTAGCTAAAAGGATGTAATTTATAATTATTTAACATAATTACCATAATTATTTTAGATATAAAATCTAAAGTTTAAATATTTTTAGTTATTCATTATTACTTGCTTAGCTTTTAATATTGATGTAGCACTCATTGAGAATTCATCTAAACCATACTCAACAAGTGTTGGTATCATTGATTCATCTCCAGCTACTTCTCCACACATTCCACACCATTTGCCTTCCTTATGTGCAGCATCTATTGTCATCTTTATAAGTCTTAATACTGCTGGGTGGTTTGGTTTATATAGATATGAAATCTTTTCATTCATTCTATCTGCTGCAAGTGTATATTGAATTAAATCATTAGTTCCTATACTAAAGAAGTCAACATATTTTGCAAGTTCATCAGCACAAATTGCTGCTGCAGGTATTTCAACCATCATTCCAACTTCTAAATCTGCATTAAATGCTTTTCCTTCTCCTCTTAATTCATCCATACATTCATTAAGTATTTCCTTAGACGCTAAGAACTCTTCAAGTGAAGAAATCATTGGGAACATTATTTTAATGTTTCCATAAGCTGATGCTCTTAATAATGCTCTTAATTGAATTTTAAATATATCTTTTCTATCAAGACATAATCTTATTGCTCTATATCCTAAAAATGGATTCATTTCTTCAGGTAATGGAAGATATGGAAGTTTCTTATCTCCTCCTATATCAAGTGTTCTTATAACTATAGGTTTTCCTTCTGATTTTTCTCCAACATACTTATATGCTTCAAATTGTTCTTCTTCTGTTGGCATATCATCTCTATCCATGTATAAGAACTCAGTTCTAAATAATCCTACACCATCCCCACCATTTTCAAGTACTTGGTGTATGTCTTTTGCTTTTCCTATGTTTCCAGCAACTTCTACACGTTTTCCTGCTTTTGTCACTGTTTTAACATTTATAAGCTTCTTTAATTCTTCTTTTTCTTTTTCATAAGCAACTTTCTTTTCTTCATATTGTGCTATTGTAGCTTCATCTGGGTTTACTATTGCTAATCCTTCTTCTCCATCTAAAACAATGTTGTCTCCATCTTTAACACATTTAGTAATATCGTTTAATCCAACAACCGCTGGAATTTCTAAAGTTCTTGCCATAATAGCACTATGGGAAGTTCTTCCACCTATATTTGTTAAGAAACCAATAACTTTGCTTTTATCAAGTTGTGCTGTATCTGATGGTGTTAAATCATGTGCTACAACTATAGTATTTTTATCTAGATCTTCAAATCCAAGCCCAGCTTTTCCTGCAAGATTAGCAAGAATTCTATTACCAACGTCCTTAACATCTGCAGCTCTTTCTTTCATATATTCGTCTTCCATAGCTGCAAATATACCCATATACATATCTATAATATCACTTAATGCTTTTTCAGCATTTACCATGTTTGATTCTATATTCATTTCAACTGCTCCAGTAAATTCTGGATCATCTAAAAGCATCATATGACTTTCAAACACAGCTGCTTTTGCTGCTCCAAGTTCTACTTCTGCTTTTTCTTTTATCTTAGTTAATTGTTCTCTTGAAATTTCTAATGCTTTTTTTAATCTAGCTTTTTCTGATTCTAAATCAGTTATTTTAGTTTCAACTATTATAATTTCTGCATCCTCTTTAATAACAACACGTCCAATAGCATATCCTTTTGATGCAGCAATACCTCTTTTTTTCATTTTATTCCTCCTCTGTATGATTCCATATAACTCAATCATATATCTGTATCACAATAATATTATTAGCAATATTATTAGCAATAATCGTACCATTTTTTCATATAATCTAAAATCATTGAATTTACCTCATTTACAACACTTAAATCATATACGTATATTTACATTACTTGATATTTTTTATCAACTTTTAATTACTATATTTATATGTTTATTATTTAAAAACCTATAAAATACATGTAGACCGTAGATTATTTATAAGATATGATATATATGATACTTTTTATCAATATTTTTATGTGAATTGATATTTTTTATCAAGAAGGAGCTTATTATGTATAAAAAAGAGGTAATTGTAAACTTAAAAAATGGAATTCATACAAGAGTAGCTGCAACAATAGTTCATAAAGCGTCTCAGCTTAAAACTAAATATAATGTAGAATTATTTATAAGAAAATTTAATACTCCCGAATCATTAGCTGTAAGTATGCTTGCTCTTCTTTCTCTTAAAATACAAGAAAATGAAAAAATAGAAGTTTCATGTATCTCAGATGACGCCAATAGTCAAGCTGCTGTACTAGAATTATGTAATTTTATAACTTATGAGTTAAGCAATAGTTCTTCTACTATGACAAAAATAGATGCAATTTTAGAAGAAAACACTATCGCCAACAAACAGATAATCGAAAATATTCCAGTAGGAATACTTGTAATTGATAAAAACTCAAAAATTACTACTATAAATAATTACGGTGTCAAATTGATAAATAAGAATTGCAAAAATGTAATCGGTAAATTTATAAAAGATATAATTCCAACCTCTGATTTGCCTTATATACTTGATCACAACGTAAGCCAATTTGGGCAAATCCAATATATTAATAATCACATAGTTATTGTAAATCGTTCCCCTATAATATCAAAAAATAAAGTTATAGGTGCTATTGGAATATTTCAAGACATCTCAGAACTTGTTGGAATAAAAGAATTAAATGAAAAGTTTAAGAAAATTTTAGAAACATCTCATGAATTAATATGTTTTGTAAATGAAAAAAGAAAAATTAGTTATATTAATCCAGCATACGAAAAATATTTTAATTTAAAAGATAGTGATGTTTTAGGTAAAGATTTGATTGACATATCATCAGATGGTCTAAGAATGAAAGTTTTTAATACTAAAGAAAAAGTTGAAAATATAATTCATCAAAAAACAGATATAGATATAATTTCTAGTATTCATCCAATCTTTATAGATAATTCATTTAAAGGTGTTATTTCCATTTCAAAACCTGTAAATGAAATAAGAGATCTTATGAAAAAACTAGAAAATTTTAAAGAAGAATTAAACTACTATAAAGATGAGTTAAAAAGGCATACTCAACTAAGTGGATCGTTCGATGATATAATTGGTAATAGTAGCAGTCTTAAAGATTGTTTAATCATAGCAGATAAAGCTTCAAAATCTACTTCAACCGTACTTATAAGAGGTGAAAGTGGAACTGGTAAAGAACTTGTTGCTAAAGCTATACATAATAATAGTAATAGAAAAAATAAGTCTTTTGTTAGAGTAAACTGTGCAGCTATACCTGAAAATCTTCTTGAAAGTGAGCTTTTTGGATACGAAAAAGGATCCTTTACAGGTGCAATAAAAAGTAAACCTGGTAAATTTTCTATAGCAAATGGTGGAACCATTTTTCTAGATGAGATTGGAGATATGACACCTGCTATGCAAGTAAAAATACTTAGAGTTCTTCAGGAAAAAGAATTTGACATCATAGGTGGAATTACCCCTAAAAAAGTAGATGTAAGAATAATTGCTGCAACAAACAAAAATCTTGAGGAAATGATAAAAACCGGAGAATTTAGAGAGGATTTATATTATAGATTAAATGTTATAAGTATATCTCTTCCACCTCTAAGAGATCGAAAAGAAGACATAAATTTATTAGTAGAATATTTTATTAAAAAAATAAGTAAAAACCTAAATAAAAAAGTTTCTAATATAGATTCTACTTTATTATTTCACCTTCAAAATTATAATTGGCCTGGAAATATACGTGAACTTGAAAACATTATAGAACGAGGTATTAATATGTGTGACTATGATACTATAACCTCTAATGATTTACCTTTCTATATAAATAATGCTTCATGTGAAAACACTAATCTAATAAATTTAAGAAATGATGAACTTCTTCCTATTAAAGAATATGAAAAAGAAATTATATCTTTAGCTATGAAGAAATATAAAAGTTATAACAAAGCTGGTAAAATTTTAGGATTAACTCATAGAACCGTTTCGTTAAAATGCAAGAAGTATGGAATAAAATAAAAAAAGCATAGTTCTATTTTCATTTTATTCCATAAAACTTTTATATTGATTTTTTACAAATCTTTTATTCATAAAAACTCTCTTTATACTCTCTGTATTTTCTAATAATATATCGCCTTATTTCAGCATCACTATGCTTTTTCTCTTGAATACATTTTGCTGCAATATCATTACATAAAAAACATCGTCTTTCTTCAATTCCAAAATCTGTTCTACTAATTTTCTTCATGTTGCTATCATATACATCAATATCAATGCATGCTCCTAAAATATGCTTATCTTCTATTTCTATGGTAATCTTTTTTACTTCCTTAGGTTCCCTATTAATAACGAAATTCATAATAGGTCCTTCTGCTGTTATTCTTAACATTTTAAAATGAATATGAGCACTAAATATATCTGAAATAACTTCATCCATGTTTCCAACAATATTATTCATTATGTCATTGTATTTATTTTCTCCTGGACAAACAATTCTTAAGGTTATAACTGGCATATTAAATTTTTTAATCAATATATTTTGCAACTTTATTCTTTTCTTTTTATTGATTAAAATATTTTCTTCACTATATTCCATATCGAAATAAGAAAGCTTTTAATCCTTCCTTACTTCTCCCCCCTTCTATATCGGTTTAAAAATATATATTTAAACATTTAGTATATCATTATATAATTTATTACCTTTATAATTAAACTACAAACTTATTAAGTGAGAAAATTGTATACTTCCAAAATCACACAACTCCCTGCAAGTCACTCAAGTAATAGAATTTAAATAATTCTTCTGACCAGTTTCATAAAGGTTATTCCCCTCACTGTCTATCACTACAATAACTGGTAATTCTTTAACTTCTAATCTTCTAATAGCTTCTGATCCCAAATCTTCATATGCTATGATTTCTGATTTTATAATTGATTTACCTATAAGCGCAGCCGCCCCACCAATTGCTCCAAAATAAACTGCTTTATTTTTTTTAATAGATTCTATAACTTCCTTTGAACGAAGTCCTTTACCAATCATTCCTTTTAATCCTTTTCCTAATAACCTAGGTGCATATGGATCCATTCTATAACTTGTAGTAGGTCCAGCTGATCCTATCACTTTTCCTGGTTTTGCTGGTGATGGTCCTACATAATAAATTATCTGATCTTTTATATTCATAGGCAATTTTTCATTTTTGTCCAACAATTCAATTAATCTTTTATGAGCAGCATCTCTAGCAGTATAAATTACGCCTGAAATAAGCACTCTCTCTCCAGCCTTTAGTTCTTTGATTTTTTGCTCCGTTAATGGTGTAGTTATTTTTTTCTCCATTTTATTTCCTCCTAACTTATGTTAAATCTATAAACATAAGTACATAAGCTTTAAATTGTTCTTGAAGCATGTCTTGTAACATGACAATTTATATTAACCGCTACAGGTAATCCTGCAATATGCGTTGCATACGTTTCAATATTAACTCCTAAAGCAGTTATCTTTCCTCCAAAACCTTGAGGTCCTATTCCAAGCTTATTTATTTCTTCCAAAAGCTCTTTTTCAAGCTTTTCATAAAATGAATTGGTATTTAAAATATCTATAGGTCTTACTAATGCCTTTTTTGCTAAATATGCTGCTTTATCAAATGTTCCCCCTATTCCTACTCCAACCACTATAGGTGGACATGGATTAGGTCCAGCTTCTCTTACAGTATCCAATATAAATTTTTTAACTCCATCAATTCCATCTGCTGGTTTTAACATTTTTATTTTACTCATATTTTCTGAACCAAACCCTTTAGGCGCAACTGTTATTTTCAACTTATCACCTGGTACTATATCATAATATATAACTGCTGGAGTATTATCTTTCGTATTAATTCTATCTAATGGATCTTTTACTACAGATTTTCTTAAGTACCCTTCCTTATATCCCTGTCTAACACCTTCATTTATAGCTTGCTCTAAGTTTCCACCTACAACATGTGCTTCCTGACCCATTTCAATAAATATACACGCCATTCCCGTATCCTGACATATAGGCATTTGTTCCTTTTCTGCAATATCTACATTTTCAAGAATTTTTTCTAATATATCTTTACCTATATCACATTTTTCTTCTTTATATGCACTTTTCAAAGCATCCTTTACATCACAACAAAGGTAATAGTTTGCTTCAACACACATTTCCTTTACTGCCTTTATTATTGAACTAACATTTACTTCTCTCATATATGATTTTACTGATTTAATATAAGTTTAAATCAGCTTATTCTCCCTTCAATGTTTATTTATATTTCTTTTTACTTTTATATTGTACCATAAAAGCATATTATAAAATACATATTCATCCTCAGTATAATATTTGTTTATATTTAAAATATAGGTAAAATCATAAAAAGTTAAAGTTAACATATAAATTATAAACTTTATACCTTACATGTTAACTTTAATTATAAGATTTATAATTTTATATAGCATAAAATAATCCTATACCTAATGCATAAAACAACTATATATGATAAAATTAAAATCGTGAAATATGTTGTATTTTAACAAAATAAATGTCGAGGTGATAAATATGATAAGAACACAATATCCTTTTTTCTATAAAAGATATGCATACGATCTTGCAACTGGTATGTTACATGATTTAACAAACGAAAAATCAGACTGTAAAATTGATGAACTTGATGAAGAAAATATTGAAATGTATAGTTCATTAAATGAAACTTCTTTAATGTTAGACCATCCCACTTACAAAAAATGTCCTCATTGCATGAGTGAATAATTAATTTTTACGACATATTTCCTTGGAAATATGTCGTTTTTATTTATTAATAATCTTCTTTTTTACTTTCTATACTTTCAATATTATTATCTTCATTTATCTCTTCTTGATATTTATACTCAAAATATTGATTTATTGATTTAGATAATGAATCAACAATTTTCTGCTGATATGAGTCAGTTTTTAATTTTTCTTCTTCATAGGTATTTGATAAAAATCCACATTCAACTAAAATAGATGGTATATGATTGTAACATCTTAATATTTTATATGCTCCCTTTGCACATTTTTCTTTTCTAGTATTATTATTTTCTATATCTTTTATAAAATTTTGCTGTACTAGATGCGCTAACTTTGCACTTTCATCTGTATCAGCATACCATACTTGAGCTCCATAATATTTGCTTTGGTTAAACATATTTAAATGTATACTTATAAAAACATCACAATTCGATTCTTGTTTTATTCTACATCTGTTATTCAAATCTTCTCGTTTCTTATCTCTTATCTTCCCTTTATCTGAGTAAAGCCCTTTATCCTCTTCTCTAGTCATGATAACTTTAAATCCTTGCTTCTCTAAGCTATTTTTTAGTTTAATTGAAATAGGTAAAGTTATATCTTTTTCAACCGTACCACGTTTAGAAACAGCTCCTCCATCTATCCCTCCATGTCCTGGATCTATTAAAATTATCTTTTCATTATTCCTATTATAATTGTACTTATTTGCAGCATAAGCTATATACATTGAATTAGTAAATAGCATACCTATTATACTCAAAACTAATATATAAATAATATTTATTTTTACTTTATCATGACGCAATTTTATCCCTCCTATATAAACATCTATTTTATATTTTGCACTATAATTAGTGTTTTTACTTAATAAAATTTTTAACAAAAAAAATAGCAAATAAATTTTTTGAAATTTATTTGCTATTTTATATTTAAATTCTAATTTATTTATTTATAACATATTCAGCAATATTAGTAGAATGGTCTCCTATTCTTTCAAAATTACTGATAATATCTAAGAATACAGTTCCCGAATAGGCGCTACACTCTCCATCACTAAGTCTTTTTATATGTCTTGTTCTATATTTTTCTTCTAATATATCTATATTCTCTTCAATTTTTAAAGTAGCTTCTGCTTTTTTAATATCATTTTCTTTAAAGCTAGCAACACTCGTTCTTACAGCATCAATAGTATAGTTGTACATATATTTTAACTCTTTCATAGCTTGATCTGAAACAACAAGTTTTCTATTAATCCTCTCAGTTGCTAACTCAGATATGTTTTTAGCATGATCTCCTATACGTTCTATATCATTAACTGCATGGAACATTGATATTATTGTGTTTTGTTGTTCTTGTGCTAAATCAGTATTAGATAATTTAACTAAAAATGCAGTTATCTCATTTTCTAATAAATTTATAAGCTTTTCATTTTCATAAACCTTTTTAACTAATGCTTCATCACTATTTTCAAAAGCTTCCATTGCTATATTTAAATTTTCTTTAGCCTTCTTTGCCATTCTAACTATTTCCTTCATAGATTGTCCAACTGCTATAACTGGAGTTTCTAGTAATCTTTCATCAATATACTTAGTACCAAACTTTTCAGTATCATCTTCTCCAGGTATTAATTTATTTACTAACAAGACTAAACATTTTGTAAATGGAATCATTATAAGAGTATTTCCTATATTAAATATAGTATGTGCATTAGCAATCTGTCTTGTAATATCACCTGGGTTCATTTTTATTACAGTAGCCGTTAAGAATGGTATTATAGGAATAAAAATCCCCGTTCCAATCACATTAAAAAACAAGTGAATTAGCGCAGCTTTTTTAGCTGTTTTTTGTGTTCCAACACTAGATATTAATGCAGTAACACACGTTCCTATATTACTACCAAATAAGATAGGAATAGCTACTCCAATTGGAAGAGCTCCAGTTCCAGATAAAGCTACTAATATTCCGGTAGAAGCTGATGAACTTTGAATAACTGCAGTCATAATCATCCCTACTAAAATACCTAACATTTTACTTCCTTCAAGTGAAATTATTAAATTTTTGAATAAATCAGATTTAGCTAATGGACTCATAGTTTCCTTCATTAAATCCATCCCAAAGAAAAGTATACCAAATCCTAATATGATATATCCTATTTCTTTAATTTTTTCTTTTTTAGAGAATAAAACCATAGCTGCTCCTATAGCAACAAAAATAGGTATAATTCCATCTAAACTAAAAGATATTATTTGTGTAGTAATAGTTGTACCTATATTAGCACCCATTATTACTCCTGCAGCCTGATAAAGGTTCATTAATCCCGCATTAACAAAGCCTACTACCATAACTGTAGTTGCACTACTACTTTGTATTATCGCAGTAACAATTGCTCCTGTAATAATTCCTTTTGCTGGATTAGATGTAATCTTCTCAAAGAAAACTTTCATTTTATCTCCCGCTACATTCTCTAATCCATCTCCCATGAGTTTCATTCCATATAGAAATAACCCAAGTCCACCCATAAGTCCTATTATTATGCTTAGTAATCCAAAATCCATAAAATCCCTCCAACTTATTGTCCCACATCAAATAATACAACAATACCTGTCTTTTGTTAAGTGTTTTTGACAAGAATTTTGTCGTTTTTTAATATATTTAACATACATTTAACATAATATATAGACTATTTTATTGATATATGTAAAAACATATTACTAGAAGCACACTAAACTTGGCATTTTAAAATTGAAGAAATATGCAATTTAATATAGTATATTTTTATAATTGAAATTATCTACAGATTAAAATTTTTATAATTTCACAAAAAAATAAAAAAGCGAGAAGAATAATTTTCTTCTTGCTTTTAAATTCTTGATTACTATCTCTTTGAGAATTGTGGTGCTCTTCTTGCTTTTTTAAGACCGTATTTCTTTCTTTCTTTCATTCTTGGGTCTCTAGTTACAAATCCAGCTTTTTTAAGTTCTGGTCTTAATGTTTCATCAACTTTAATAAGTGCTCTTGTTATACCATGTCTTATAGCACCTGCTTGCCCTGTGAAACCTCCACCATGAACATTTACTAGTACATCAAATTTATCTTTAGTTCCAGTTAAAACTAAAGGTTGATTAACAATAACTCTTAAAGTTTCTAAACCAAAGAATTGTTCTATATCTCTTTTATTTATTATAACTTTACCTTCTCCTGGTACAAGTCTTACTCTAGCTACTGATTTTTTTCTTCTTCCTGTTCCATAATATTGAACTTTAGCCATCTATGTATCCTCCCTTCAGTACCGTTATTAGTATCTTAACTCTAAAACTTCTGGATTTTGAGCATCATGATTATGTTCTGAACCTCTGTATACTTTTAATTTTTTAAGCATTTGTCTTCCTAATGGTCCTTTTGGAAGCATTCTTCTTACAGCTTCATGGAAAACAAATTCTGGTTTACTTTGTAAAGCTTTTTTATAAGAAATTTCTTTTAATCCACCTGGATATAGTGAATGATGTCTTAACATTTTTTGATCTAATTTTTTTCCTGTTAATACTACTTTATCAGCATTTAATATTACAACAAAATCTCCAGTATCAACATGTGGTGTATATGTTGGTTTGTGTTTTCCTCTTAATATTGAAGCAATTTGGCTAGCAGCTCTTCCTAGTGTTTTTCCTTCAACATCTACAATATACCATTTTCTTTCTACTTCATTTGGCTTTGCAATATATGATTTCATCTTTTTCCCTCCTTGAACTTTTTCAACTCGTTCTTCTATATCAAGACCGGAGCCTATGGTCTTATATACTCCTTCAAACAAAGAATATTATAATACAATTAGCCGGGCGTGTCAATACATCTTTAACTTTAAATTAAGGAAATTTAAAGTTTTTTTAATATTAGTAAAACACATCCACTAAACATAATCCAATAGCTGGAACTGGCTTACCAGATTTAGTTCTATCCTTGGCTAATATTATTTTTTGAATATCTTCAGGATTTCTTTTGCCTATGCCTACTTCTAATAGTGTTCCTACCATTATTCTAACCATATTATATAAAAAACCATTTCCAGATATAATAAATTTAATATATTCTTGATCCTTAATAATGTCTAATTTATAGATAGTTCTTTTTGTCGTTTTTACTGAACTACCTTTTTTCCTAAAAGAATCAAATTCATGGGTTCCTAAAAAATATTTACTTGCCTGTTTCATTAAATCTATGTTTAATTGTCTATAGAAATGATATACATACCTTCTATTAAGCACAGGTCTTTCTTTTTTATTTAAAACAGTATAAACATACTCTTTACCTACGCTGTTATATCGAGAATGAAATTCATGAGAAACTTCTTGTGAATCCAATATAACTATATCTTCAGGTAACTTTGCATTTAGAGCATCTTTAAACTTTACTGAAGGTATGCTACTTTCAGTAAAAAAATTACCCACAAATCCTTTGGCATGCACACCAGAATCTGTTCTACTACATCCAGTAACAGTTATATTTTCTCCAGTAATTTTTTTTATACATTCTTCAACTTTTTCTTGAATTGTAACAGCATTTTTTTGAATCTGCCATCCTGCATAATTTGTTCCGTCGTATTCTATGACAATCTTTATATTCTTCATTAATTGTTACACCTCAGTATAATAAATAATTAATAAATATTAATATCCTACCTAAAAAGTTCTAGTCCAAATAGATAAAACAACTAGACACATTGTAATAACTACTGCCATAAAATCTCTATTTTCCATTTTCAATATATTCATTCTTGTTCTTCCATCTCCACCTCTATAACACCTTGCTTCCATAGCCATAGCTAATTCATCAGCGCGCCTAAATGAACTTATAAATAATGGCACTAATAACGGTATCAAATTTCTAGCTCTACTAAAAATGTTACCTGATTCAAAATCAGCACCTCTTGCCATTTGAGCTTTCATTATTTTATCTGTTTCATCCATAAGTGTTGGAATAAATCTAAGTGCTATAGTCATCATCATCGCAAGTTCATGAGATGGTAATCCGATTTTCCTAAATGGGTTCAAAAGTTTTTCAAGGCCATCAGTTAACTGAATTGGAGAAGTGGTTAGTGTAAGCAGTGATGTTCCAACTATTAAAAAAACTAATCTGATGATCATAAAACCAGCTAAAATTAATCCTTCCTTATATACCTTTAAAAACTTCCATTGAAATATTGGATCTCCTTCTCCACCTGTCATAAAAACATTTAGCAATGCAGTTATAATAAGTAATATGAATATTGGTTTTAATCCTTTATATATATATTTAAAAGGTACTTTTGAAATAATTATAGCTACTATTGTAAATATTGTAACAAAAACATATCCTTTAAAATTATTGACTAAAAATAAATTTATTATATATATTATTGACATTAATATCTTAACTCTAGGATCTAATTTATGAATAAAGGAATCTCCTGGAATATATTGACCTATAGTAATATCCTTAATCATTTTTTTTAGCTCTCCTTAAAAATTTTAATATTTCTTTTTTGGCTTGATCGATAGTAAATATATCCTCTGATATATCAAAATTATTTTTCTTTAACTCTCTAACCAAATAAGTAACTTGAGGCACTGCAAGTCCAACCCTTTCTAAAGTCTCAATTTCTCTGAAAATTTTAGCAGGTATGTCATTTAAAATACATTTTCCTTTATCCATAACCAAAACACGTGTTGCACTTTTTGCAACGTCCTCCATACTATGTGAAACTAATATTATTGTCATATTGTATTCTTCTTTAAACTCTTTAATTCTATCTAAAATATCATCTCTACCTTTAGGATCTAATCCTGCTGTTGGTTCATCTAAAATTAAAATTTTAGGCTCCATTGCAACAACTCCAGCTATTGCAACTCTTCGTTTTTGACCTCCGCTTAAATCAAATGGAGATTTGTCTTTATATGTATTGTAATCTAATCCTACTATATTCATAGCTTTTTTTACTCTTTTAGATATTTCTTCATCATTTAACCCTAAATTTTTAGGTCCAAATGAAATATCTTTTTCGATAGTTTCCTCAAATAATTGGTACTCAGGATATTGAAATACAAGTCCTACTTTCTTTCTTATGTCACTTAATTTAACATTTTGAGAAGTTATATCTACTCCTTCAATAAATATTTTGCCACTAGATGGTTTTAATAAACCATTGATATGTTGAATTAATGTAGATTTTCCTGAACCTGTATGTCCAATTAATGCAACAAATTCACCATCATTTATATTAATATTGACATCCGCCAGTGCCTTTTTTTCAAAAGGTGAGCCCGGCATATATATATATGTTAAGTTTTCTATCTTAATTGACATAACGCATTCACCATCTCATTTATTGTTAGTATATCCGAATGGATATCTATTCCTTCTTTTTGTAATTCATAAGCTAGCTCTGTCATCTGTGGAACATCAAGACCTATTTCTTTCATTAATAAAACATTACTAAAAATTTTTCTTGGAGAACCTTCTTTAATAATTTCACCCTTATCCATAATAACAATTCTATCCGCTTCAACTGCTTCCTCCATATAATGTGTTATTAATACAATAGTAATTCCGAATTTAGAATTTAAATCTTTAATTGTATTAATAACTTCCTTTCTTCCTGAAGGATCTAACATGGCTGTAGGTTCATCAAAAATAATACAATTAGGTCTCATAGCTAATATCCCTGCAATTGCAATTCTTTGTTTTTGCCCACCTGATAATAAGTGAGGTGCATGCCTTCTATATTCATACATGTTTACTTTTTTTAATGCCTCATCTACTCTTGTTCTAATTTCTTTTGATTCAATCCCTAAATTTTCAGGACCAAAAGCTACGTCTTCTTCTACAATTGTTGCTACTAATTGATTATCTGGGTTTTGAAACACCATACCAGCATTGTTTCTAATCTTCCAAATATATTTTTCATTCGCAGTATCCATTCCATCAACATATACTTTCCCATCATTTGGAAGTAAAAGTGCATTCATATGTTTGGCTAAAGTAGATTTTCCTGATCCATTATGTCCAAGTACAACTAAAAATTCACCTTTTTTCACTTGAAGATCTACACCATTAATAGCTACTTTAGCTTCTTCATCATTCTTCTTATATGTATATACTACATTTTTACATTCTATCATATTTACACTCATATAAATAGATACTCCTTTTATAATTTATACATTTTAAATTATAATAAAACAGGGACTAAGCTAGAAAATACTTAATCCCTTACTTATACTTATACTTATACTTATACTAATTCAAGTACAGCTACTTCTGCTCCGTCGCCTCTTCTTGGTCCCATTTTATATATTCTAGTGTATCCACCATTTCTCTCTGCATACTTTGGAGCTACATTTTCAAATAAATCTTCAACGACCTTTTTTTCAGTAACATATGCTAATACTTGTCTTCTAGCATGAAGATCTCCTCTTTTAGCAAGAGTTATCATTTTTTCAGCCATGTTTCTAGTTTCTTTTGCTCTTGTTATAGTAGTTTCTATTCTACCATGTTTTAAAAAACTAGTTACTAAGTTTCTTAGCATAGCTCTTCTTTGATCAGTTGGAAGACCCAGCTTACGTTGTTGTGCCATGTTTCATCCTCCTTTACTCATCGGATTTCTTTAAGCCTAAGCTTAAAGCTGAAAGTTTTTCTTGCACTTCTTCAAGTGATTTTTTTCCTAAATTTCTAACTTTCATCATATCATCCATAGATCTTTCGGCTAATTCTTGTACAGTATTAATTCCAGCTCTCTTCAAACAATTATAACTTCTAACTGAAAGATCTAATTCTTCTATAGTCATTTCAAGAACTTTTTCTTTCTTATCTTCTTCTTTTTCAACCATTATTTCAACATCATCAGCATGTTTAGTAAGTGTCATAAATAACTTAAAGTGTTCGATAAGAATTTTAGCAGAAAGACTAATAGCTTCTTCTGGTTGTACAGTTCCATCAGTCCATACTTCAATAGTCAATTTATCATAATCTGTAATTTGACCAACTCTAGTATTTTCTACTGAAAAATTAACTCTTTTAACTGGAGTATATATTGAATCAACAGGTATAGTTCCTATAGGCATGTCGTCTCTCTTATTTTTACCTTGAGCGACATATCCTCTTCCTCTATCAACGTTAATCTCCATATATAACTTTCCATTTTCTTCTAATGTAGCTATGTGCAAATCTTTATTTACAACTTCAACACTTCCATCAGAAGTAATATCATCTCCTGTTACTTCACAAGGACCTTTTGCATCTATATAAATAGTTTTAGGACCTTCATTTTCCATTTTTAGAGCTAATCCTTTGATGTTAAGAATTAAATCAGTAACATCTTCTTTAACTCCAGTTATACTTGAAAATTCATGAAGAACTCCTTCAACATTAATAGAACTTGGTGCAACTCCCGGTAATGATGATAAAAGAATTCTTCTTAATGAATTCCCAAGAGTTATACCATATCCTCTTTCTAACGGTTCTATAACGAACTTACCATAAGTTCCATCTTCTGATGCTTCAATACATTCTATTTTGGGCTTTTCTATTTCTAACATACGAACCCTCCTTTAATGAATTATACCATACTGAGGGTAGCTAATTCCATTCTAATTAATATTATTATTTACTATATAACTCAACAATTAATGTTTCATTTACTGAAACATCAATATCTTCTCTACTTGGTTCGGCAACTACTTTTCCTTCAAAGTTTTCTACACTACCACCTAACCAATTAGGTAATGTTTTTGGATTTTCAGCAAACATCTTGAACTTTTCTGTTCCTCTGCTCTTTTCACGAACGCCTATAACATCATTAACACTAACTTTATATGATGCTATATCAACTTTTTTGCCATTCACTAAGAAATGTCCATGATTAACCAATTGTCTTGCTTCATTTCTTGAAGTACCAAATCCTAATCTATATATTACGTTATCTAATCTCATTTCAAGAAGTTTTAACAAGTTTTCACCTGTTATTCCTCTCATTTTATCAGCTTTTTCATAATATCTTCTGAATTGTCCTTCAAGAACTCCATATATTCTTCTAGTTTTTTGTTTTTCTCTTAATTGAAGTCCATAGTTAGAAAGTTTCTTTCTACTTTTTCCATGTTGTCCTGGTGCATAACCTCTTCTTGCAAATGCACACTTATCTGTATAACATCTATCTCCCTTTAGAAATAGTTTCATACCTTCTCTTCTACATTGTCTACATGTAGCTCCAGTATATCTAGCCATTCAAGTAACACCTCCTGTTTCTACGTATTATACTCTTCTTCTCTTTGGTGGTCTACAACCATTATGTGGTACTGGTGTAACGTCTTTTATTAATGTGATTTCAAGTCCTGCTGCTTGTAGTGATCTTATAGCTGCTTCTCTACCAGCTCCAGGTCCCTTTACATACACTTCAATACTGTTTAATCCATGTTCCATTGCTGATTTTGCTGCTGTTTCAGCTGCCATTTGTGCAGCAAATGGTGTGCTTTTTCTTGAACCTCTGAATCCTAATGCACCTGCACTAGACCAAGATAGAGCATTTCCTGCAGCATCAGTTAAAGTAACAATTGAATTATTAAAAGTTGATTTAATATGTGCACAACCGTGTTCTACATTTTTTCTTTCTTTTTTTCTTCTAGTTCTTCTAGCTTTTGCCTTAGCCACTTGTTATCCCTCCTTTTTACTTTTTCTTTCTAGCAACTGACTTCTTAGGTCCTTTTCTAGTTCTTGCATTTGTTTTAGTTTTTTGTCCTCTTAATGGAAGTCCTTTTCTATGTCTTATTCCTCTATAACATCCAATTTCAACTAATCTCTTTATGTCAAGAGCTATTTTTCTTCTTAAGTCACCCTCAACAATATAGTTTTTAACGCACTCTCTTATTGCATTTACTTCTTCTTCAGTTAAATCCTTAACTCTTGTTTCTGGACTTACTCCTGTTTCACCAAGTATTTTACGAGAGTTCGACATTCCTATCCCATAGATGTATGTTAAACCAATTTCAACTCTTTTATCCTTTGGTAGGTCAATACCACCTATTCTAGCCATTGAATTCTACACCTCCTACATTTAACTATTAATCTATATCTCTTAGCAGCCGCATTTGCAATTTTATTCTAAATATCATACCTATACATAATATTGCAAATCCTTAAATTTATCAATGGTTTTAATAAAATTTTTAATATTTTATTAACCTTGCTTTTGTTTATGTTTAGGATTTTCACAAATAACCATTACTTTACCTTTTCTTTTTATAACCTTACATTTTTCACACATAGGTTTCACTGATGGTCTCACCTTCATTGTTACCCCTCCTTGTTATTTAGATCTCCAAGTTATTCTTCCCTTACTCAAGTCATATGGAGAAAGCTCAACGGTAACTTTATCACCTGGTAAAATTCTTATGAAATTCATTCTTAATTTTCCAGAGACATGTGCCAATATCTTTTGACCACTTTCTAATTCAACTTGAAACGTAGCATTAGGTAAAGATTCTAAAACTGTACCTTGCATTTCTATTACATCTTCTTTTGACATAATGCATTTACCCCTCCTTAAGAATAGCTTCCCTATTTTCTAAATACTTTCTTATTTTTGAATTACTAATGTTATTTCCAGACATTATTAATTCCTTTATCTGATCACTTACATAATCAGTAATCTGTAAGTGTTTTATCTTCTTCCTTTTAGGTTTTTCTATTTTTCTCAAATTTCCATCTACAATATAGACGTAATCTTTATCAATTACTTCTAATATTACAAATGATTTTTTTGAGTCTCTTCCTGCTTTAGAGTATACTACTCTTCCAATAAGACTATTATAATCCAATATAGTCACCTCGATTAACACAAAGTTAACAATTCAGGTCCATCATTCAAAATTGCAACAGTATTTTCATAATGTGCTGATAATGTACCGTCCTCAGTAACTACTGTCCAATTATTTTGTTGTACTCTAACATTATATTTTCCTATATTGACCATAGGTTCAATTGCTAAAACCATTCCTTCAACCAACTTAGGACCTCTACCTGAAACCCCAAAGTTAGGAATTTCTGGATCTTCATGCATCTGCGTACCAATCCCATGACCTACATAGTCTCTAACGATAGAATAGCCATGACTCTCAGCATATTTCTGAATTTCAGAAGATATATCACTTAGTCTATTACCTATTATAGCTTTTTCAATCCCTTTGAAAAAACTTTTCTTAGTAATTTTAATTAAATCTTCAGCTTCTTTTGAAATTTTACCTACAGCAAAAGTTCTAGCCGCATCCCCATGGTAACCATTTAAAATTGCACCACAGTCAATACTTATAATATCGCCTTCCTGCAGTACTTTTTTTCCTGGTATTCCATGAACAACTTCATTATTAACAGAAGCACATATTGAAGCAGGGAAACCATAATATCCTTTAAAAGAAGGAATAGCATTTTGACTTCTTATATATTCTTCTGCTATTCTATCCAATTCACCAGTCGTTATTCCTGGTTTTACATATTCTTGTAATTTAGCAAGAGTTTTTCCAACAACCCTTCCAGAATGTCTCATATATTCTATTTCTTTACTTTTTTTTATGATAATCATTATTTTCTGCTTCCTATATGTTCAGAAATAGTTTTAAAGACATCACCAATTGATTGAGTGCCATCAACCACAAACAATTGATCTTTAGCTTTATAATAATCTGCTAACGGTTGAGTTTGTTTTTCATATACATCTATTCTATCTTTTACTGTTTCTTCAGTATCATCTTTTCTCTGTATTACATCATTACCACAATCATCACATTTTCCTTCAATCTTAGGAGGGTTGAATTTCATATGATAACTTGCGCCACATGATGGACAAACTCTTCTTCCTGTCATTCTTTCAAGAATAAATTCACTAGGTACATCTATAAGCAATGCAGTATCAACTGTCTGATTATCATTTCTTAGAAAATCTTCTAAGGCCTCTGCTTGCTTTACTGTTCTAGGGAATCCATCTAATAAGAATCCGCTAATACAGTCATCTTTTGCTAATCTATCTTTAACTATATCAATTGTTAATTCATCAGGAACCAATAATCCTTTATCAATGTATCCTTTAGCTTTTACACCTAGTGGAGTCTTTTCAGAAATATTTTTTCTAAATATATCTCCAGTAGATATATGAGGAATAGAATATTTTTCACTTACTAATTTTGCTTGTGTGCCTTTTCCAGCTCCTGGAGGCCCTAACAAAATTATTCTCATAAACATCATCTCCACATTCTTTACATTTCTTATCTGAGGAATCCTTTATAATGTCTCATTATTAATTGAGATTCTAATTGTCTCATAAAATCAAGTGCAACTCCAACTTCAATTAATAAGGCAGTACCACCTAGTTGTAATCCCTGAAAATTAGTAAATCCCTCAATACCCATAGGTATTATAGCTATTACAGCAGCGAATAAACCACCAAGTATTGAAACTCTAACTAATATTCTTTCGATAAATTTAGCTGTAGGTTCACCTGGTCTTATTCCTGGTATAAATCCTGCAGATTTATGTATGTTTTCTGCCATTTCATCTGGTTTGAATGTAACCTCAGTATAAAACCACGTAAAGAAAACTACTAATATAATCATTGCTACTGCATAAGGCCATGTATTATATCTAAATACACTATATCTACTTGTAGTTATAAACTTGCTCAAAGCAGAATCTGGCCAAAAATTTGCTATCGTTGCTGGAAATTGCATAACTGACATAGCAAATATTATAGCTATAATTCCTGATGCATTCATATTTATAGGTATATGCGTTGATTGTCCTTTAACCATTTTACCACCAAAAGCCTTGCCTGCATACTGTATTGGTATTCTTCTTTCAGATAGTGTAGCTATAACCACACCAGTAAATAAAAGAATTACAAATGCACCAAGCAACGAAACTTGTATAATACTTACCGCACCTGTTGATTGTAAACTTCCAATTTGCATTAACTTTTGTGGTAACCTTGAAATTATATTTACAAATATTATTAATGAAACACCATTACCTATTCCCTTAACAGTAATTTGATCACCCAACCACATTAAAAATGTGGATGCAGTAGTTAAGGTTAATACTATTAATAACACATCAAATTTGGATACATTAGTAATTGCCCCTGTACTTCTAATTAAAGCATAGGTTCCAAATGATTGAAGTGCACCTAAAATAATGGCACCATATCTTGTATATTGCTGAATTTTTTTTCTACCCTCTTCACCTTCTTTAGATAACTGTTCTAATGAAGGAACTGCAATTGTCAACAATTGAAATATAATTGACGAGTTAATATATGGTATAACACCCATAGCAAAAATACTAAAACTACTTAAGGCTCCACCTGACATTAAGTCATAAAAACTAAATAAGGTTCCTGTTTTAGCTAAACTTGCCAGTGATTTGGTATCAATTCCAGGGACAGGAATATGATTTCCCATCCTGATAATTGCTACCATTAATATTGTAAATATAATTCTTTTTCTTAACTCGGGAACTTTCCAAGCATTACGTAAGGTTGATAACATTTTATATCACCTCAACTTTTCCTCCCGCAGTTTCTATTTTCTCAACTGCACCTTTTGTAAACTTAGTTGCTTTAACAACTAGTTTCTTTTCTAATTCACCATTACCTAATATTTTAACTCCATCTTTTACCTTACTAATTACTCCATTTTCTTTTAGTAATTCAGGTGTAATTTCTGTTCCATCTTCGAATATGTTTAATCTATTTACATTAACTTCAACATATTCTTTTGCAAATATATTAGTAAAACCTCTTTTAGGTAGTCTTCTGTATAAAGGCATTTGACCACCTTCAAATCCTGGTCTTACACCTCCGCCAGATCTAGACTT
This sequence comes from Clostridium aestuarii, assembly GCF_026735135.1. GTDB lineage: Bacteria > Bacillota > Clostridia > Clostridiales > Clostridiaceae > Clostridium_H > Clostridium_H aestuarii. The sequence goes on from NZ_JAPQER010000001.1 coordinate 892,802, forward strand.
TTGTCCTTTTTGTCCTTTGCCTGATGTTTTTCCTAAACCTGAACCACTACCTCTTCCAACTCTTTTTGAAGCTTTTTTAGCTCCTACAGCTGGTTTTAATTCGTGAAGTTTCATATCTACACCTCCTCTTTTCTATGCTTCTTCAACCTTTAAAAGATAACTTACTTTATTAACCATACCTCTTATTTGAGGAGTATCTTCATGAATAACACTTTTTCCTATTTTTCTTAATCCAAGAGTATTTACAGTAGTTATGTGATCTTTTTTTCTACCAATTAAACTCTTTTCTAGTGTAACTTTAAGCTTAGCCAAGGTTAATTCCCTCCTAACCTAAAATCTCTTCTGCAGTCTTGCCTCTTAACTTAGCAATCTGTTCAGCAGTTCTTAATCTTGATAATCCATCAATTGTTGCACCAACCATATTTCTTGGATTATTAGAACCTAATGACTTAGCTCTAACATCCTTTAGTCCTGCTAATTCAAGTACCGCTCTTACAGGACCACCAGCTATAACTCCTGTACCTTCAAAGGCAGGCATTATAAGAATATTTCCACTTCCAAATTCACCATTTATTCTATGTGGAACAGTTGTTCCAACTATAGATACTTCTACTAAATGTTTTTTTGCATCTTCAATTCCTTTTCTTATAGCTTCAGGTATTTCTACAGCTTTACCCATTCCTACACCAACATGCCCATTTTCGTCTCCAACTACTACAAGAGCACTAAATCTAAAGTTTCTACCACCCTTAACAACCTTAGCGACTCTGTTTATGAATACGACTTTTTCTTTTAGATTTAGTGTATTAGGATCTACCTTCATTGCGTTCCCTCCTTTTTCTAGAATTTCAAACCAGCTTCTCTTGCACTTTCAGCAAGTTCTTTTATTCTACCATGATATATATATCCGCCTCTATCGAAAACAACTTCTGTTATTCCTTCTTCGACAGCTCTCTTACCTATTAATTCTCCAACTATTTTAGCTGCTTCTTTATTACTTCCAGATTTTCCTGAAAATTCTTTATCTACACTTGAAGCAGCAACTAAAGTTGTTCCAGCTATATCATCTATTATTTGAGCATATATATTTTTTTCACTTCTATATATTGCTAATCTAGGTCTTTCTGTTGTGCCAGATACTTTGTTACGTATTCTAAGATGACGTTTAATTCTAGCTTTTTTTCTATCGGTTTTCTTGAACATTATATTCACTCCTTTCTGCTGCTAATTACTACTTACCTGATTTACCTTCTTTACGTCTTATAACTTCTCCAGCATATTTGATTCCTTTTCCTTTATAAGGTTCTGGTTTTCTCCATACTCTTATATTAGCTGCAACAGATCCAACTAATTCTTTATCAATTCCACTAACAATTACTTTTGTTGTTTCTGGAACTGAATATTGTATACCTTCAACAGCTTTTATTTCAACTGGATGTGAATATCCAAGATTTAATACTAAACCTTTTCCTTTTAATTGAGCTTTATATCCAACACCATTTAACTCTAAAGTTTTTTGATATCCTTGAGAAACTCCGATAACCATGTTGTTGACTAATGCTCTTGTTAGACCGTGAAGAGCTCTGTGTTGGGAAACATCACTTGGTCTTGTAACAACAACTTTATTTTCTTCAACTTTTATATTTATATCTTTGTGCATTGTTTTTGCTAATTCACCTTTTGGACCTTTTACTGTAACAACGTTATCTGTCGTTACAGTAACTGTAACTCCATTAGGTATTTCTACTGGAAGTTTTCCTACTCTTGACATGATTGCACCTCCTATTCACGTTAAATTACCAAATGTAACAAATAACTTCTCCACCTAGTCCTAATTTTGTAGCTTCTTTATCTGTAACTATTCCTTTAGAAGTTGAAATCATTGCAACTCCTAATCCGTTTAACACTTTAGGAACACTATCTTTTTTACAATATACTCTTAAACCTGGTTTAGATATTCTCTTAAGACCAGTTATAACTCTTTCTTTTCCTTGATACTTTAATGACATTCTTAACATTGGAACTGCTCCATCTGCATACTCCTCAACATCTTTAACGTATCCTTCTTTAAGTAATATATTAGCTAAAGCTTTTTTAACATTTGATGACGGGAATTCAACAACTTCATGTCTAACTATATTTGCATTTCTTATACGAGTTAGCATGTCTGCAATAGGGTCTGTCATAACCATCTATTATGCCTCCTTTCTAATACTATATCTTTTTACCAACTAGCTTTTCTACATCCTGGAATTTGTCCTTTATATGCTAATTCTCTAAAGCAAATACGACATATTCCATATTTTTTCAAAACAGAATGTGGTCTTCCACATATTCTGCATCTAGTATACGCTCTACTTGAATATTTAGGCTCTTTTTTCCATTTTATAATCATCGCTTTACGTGCCATGTTATCCCTCCTTATTACTGAGCAAATGGCATTCCAAGATATCTTAAAAGCTCTCTTGCTTCTTCATCAGTTTTAGCAGTAGTAACAAATATGATATCCATACCTCTTACTTTATCGATTTTATCATATTCGATTTCTGGGAATATGATCTGTTCTTTCATGCCTAATGCATAATTTCCTCTGCCATCAAATGATTTAGCTGAAACACCTCTAAAATCTCTTACTCTTGGTAACGCTACATTCATTAATCTATCTGCAAACTCATACATCTTTGATTTTCTTAATGTAACTTTACATCCTATTGGCATCTTTTCTCTTATCTTAAAGTTAGCTACTGATTTCTTCGCTCTAGTAACTATAGGTTTTTGTCCTGATATCATTTCTAAATCAGCCATAGCTATTTCTATTACCTTAGAATTATCTTTAGCTTCTCCTATACCCATGTTAATAACTATTTTTTCAAGTTTTGGAGCTTCCATTATATTTTTATATCCAAACTTCTCCATTAGGGCCGGTACTACTTCATTATTATATTTTTGTTGTAGTCTATCCATTAAGTAAACCTCCTTTCAACGCCTAAAGTATTTCTCCGCACTTTTTGCAAATTCTAACTTTAGTTCCATCGTCTAAAAGTTTCTTACTAATTCTTGTAGCAGAATTACATTTAGTACAATGTAACATAACTTTTGAACTATTTATTGGTGCTTCTTTTTTAACAATTCCACCTTGCATATTTTCTCTATTAGGTTTTACATGTTTAGTAACAATATTAACATCTTTAACCAAAACTTTTCCAGTTTTTGGATAAACTTTTAAAACCTCGCTTATTTTACCTTTGTCTTTACCTGAAACAACAACTACTTTATCTGTTCTTCTTACATGCACTTTTGCCATCGTAGCCACCTCCTTTTTATAGAACTTCAGGTGCTAATGATAAAATTTTATTGAATTCTTTATCTTTTTCTCTTAATTCTCTTGCAATTGTTCCAAATATACGTGTTCCTTTTGGCTGTTTATCATCTTTAATAATAACAGCAGCATTTTCATCAAATTTTATGTAAGAACCATCAAGTCTTCTTGTTCCTTTTTTAGTTCTAACAATAACAGCTTTAACTACTTCTCCCTTTTTAACAACACCGCCTGGTGTTGCACTCTTAACGCTAGCAACTATTATATCTCCAACATTACCATATTTTCTTTTTGAACCGCCCAAAACTCTGATACACATAATTTCTTTTGCTCCAGTGTTATCTGCTACTTTTAAGCGTGTTTGTGGCTGTATCATGCATATGCCTCCTTTCAATCATTGAATTATTTTGCTTTTTCAACGATTTGTACTAATCTCCATCTTTTATCTCTTGATAATGGTCTTGTTTCCATTATTAAAACTTTATCATTAACTCTAGCTTCATTATTTTCATCATGAGCTTTAAACTTTTTAGTTCTATTCATTGTCTTACCATATAATGGGTGACGGACTTTATTTTCAACTGCAACTACAATAGTTTTTTCCATTTTATCTGAAACAACTCTACCTATTCTAGTTTTTCGGTTTCCTCTTTCCACTTGGTAATCCTCCTTTCGGTATACTATTGGTCAAGTGCTTGTAATTCTTTTTCTCTAAGTATTGTTTTAACTTGAGCTATTGACTTCTTAACCTGTTTTATTCTTACTGGGTTTTCAAGTTGGCCAGTTGCTAATTGAAATCTTAAATTAAATAACTCGGCCTTTAAGTCATTTACTTTTACAATTAAATCTTGAGAAGAATTTTGTTTTAATTCTTTTAAATCATTAGCCCTCATTTACTTCACCACCCATTTGTTCAAAATCTCTTCTTGTAACGAACTTAGTCTTCATTGGTAACTTATGTGAAGCAAGTCTCATCGCTTCTCTAGCTACATCTTCTGGAACTCCAGAAAGTTCAAATAATACTCTGCCTGGTTTAACTACAGCAGCCCAATATTCTACTGAACCTTTACCTTTACCCATACGAGTTTCAGCTGGAGTTGCAGTTACTGGCTTATCTGGGAAAACCTTAATCCAAAGTTTTCCTCCTCTTTTAATGTATCTATTTATTGCTACTCTGGCAGCTTCAATTTGGTTACTTGTCATCCAAGAACATGCAGTCGCTTGAATACCATAATCACCATATGCAAGGAAATTTCCTCTTGTTGCTTTTCCTCTCATTTTGCCACGATGTTGTTTACGATGTTTTACTCTTTTTGGCATCAACATAACTTATTCCTCCTTCCTTTATTTGTTAACTTCCTGCACTTTTTCCTCTTTAACTTTTTTTGTTGGAAGAATTTCCCCTCTATATACCCAAACTTTAACACCTATTTTTCCGTATGTTGTATCTGCTTCAGCAAATCCATAATCTATATCAGCTCTTAATGTTTGAAGAGGAATTGTACCTTCATGATATTGCTCAGTTCTAGCTATTTCAGCTCCTCCAAGTCTACCTGCGCAAGCAGTTTTAACACCTTTAACTCCGCTTCTCATAGCTCTTTGAATTGTTTGCTTCATAGCTCTTCTAAATGAAATTCTTCTTTCAAGTTGTTGAGCAACATTTTCAGCCATTAATTGTGCATTACCTTCTGGTCTCTTAACTTCAACAATATTGATTATAACATTTTTCTCTGTTACCATCTTAAGAAGTTCTTTTTTTAATGCTTCTATACCTTTTCCACCTTTTCCTATTAACATTCCAGGTTTAGCAGTATATATATTAAGCTTAACTCTTTTTGGAGTTCTTTCAATTTCTATTTTAGAAACACCAGCTGTATAAGCTCTTTTCTTTACATATTTTCTTATTTCATTATCTTCTATTAAATTATCTGCAAAATTCTTGCTGTTTGCATACCATTTAGCATCCCAGTCTTTTATTACGCCGACTCTGAGCCCATGTGGATGTACTTTTTGTCCCACTCTATATCCCTCCTTCTATATTCTTTCTTTTACTACTAATGTAATATGAGAAGTTCTTTTCATTATTGAATATGCTCTACCTTGTGCACGTGGCTTAAATCTCTTAAGTGTTGGTCCTTGATTAGCATAAGCCTCTGCAACATATAATTTATTAACATCTAAGTTAAAGTTATTTTCTGCATTAGCTACAGCTGATTTTAACACTTTGTTAATTTCAACTGCTGCATCTTTGGGAGTATATTTTAATATAGCAAAAGCTTCTCTAATATTTTTGCCTCTTACTAAATCAAGAACTATTCTTACTTTTCTTGGAGACATTCTTACATATTTTGCTATAGCTCTAGCTTCCATTTTTGTTCCTCCTTCCTACGACTATCTTACACGTGATGATTTTTCACTTTTATCTATGTGCCCTTTAAATGTTCTTGTTAAAACAAATTCACCCAATTTATGTCCTACCATATCTTCACTTATATAAACAGGAACATGTTTTCTACCATCATGGACAGCTATAGTGTGACCTATCATTTGAGGAAATATTGTTGATGATCTTGACCAAGTCTTTATAACTTTCTTTTCACCTTTTTCATTCATTTCCTCAATTTTTTCTAATAAAGATTCTTTTACGTAAGGTCCCTTTTTTAATGATCTACTCAATTTAGCGTCCTCCTTTCATGAGTTTTAAGAATACAGGAAGAGAACTTTCATTCTCTCCTTTTCTATTTAATTATTATTTTTGTCCTCTTTTTTTAACGATCATTCTATCTGAATATTTTTTGTTCTTTCTAGTCTTGTATCCAAGAGTAGGTTTACCCCATGGAGTAACAGGACCTGGACGTCCAACTGGAGATTTACCTTCTCCACCACCATGTGGGTGATCGTTAGGGTTCATTACAGATCCTCTGACAGTTGGTCTGAATCCCATATGTCTTTTTCTTCCTGCTTTACCTATGTGTATAATATCATTTGTTACATTAGAAACTGTTCCTATAGTAGCTCTGCACTCAATTCTTACATATCTCATTTCGCCACTTGGAAGTCTTAATGTCGCATGGTTACCTTCTTTAGCCATAAGTTGCGCTGATGTTCCAGCCGCTCTAACCATTTGACCGCCTTTACCAACTTGTAATTCTATGTTATGAACTACTGTACCTAATGGCATATTCTTTAATGGTAGTGCATTACCAGGTTTGATATCAGCATCAACACCAGATGCAACTGCATCCCCAACTTTTAATCCTACTGGTGCAATTATATATCTTTTTTCTCCATCAGCATAATTTAAAAGTGCTATGTATGCTGTTCTGTTTGGATCATATTCTATACTAGCAACCTTTGCTGGTATTCCATCTTTATTTCTTTTAAAATCAATTATTCTGTATTTTTTCTTTTCTCCACCACCACGATGACGAACAGTTATTCTACCCATATTGTTTCTACCAGCATTCTTCTTTATTGTAACAAGAAGTGATTTTTCTGGTTTACTAGTAGTTATTTCTTCGAAAGTAGGAACTGTCATATGTCTTCTTGAAGGTGTAGTTGGCCTAAACTTTTTAACTGCCATCTATATTCCCTCCTTCTTGCCGCTTATCTGGCACTCCGCCAATAACTGCTTTTTAAGTTGTTTCTTTGAATTTACATTCCTTCAAAGAATTCTATTGTTTTACTCTCTGGAGTTAAGGTAATCATCGCTTTTTTATAATCAGCTCTTTTTCCTACATGTACTCCAACTCTTTTAATTTTTCCCATAACTTTTACAGTGTTTACTTTTTCAATTTTCACATCAAATATTTCTTCAGCTGCTCTTTTGATTTGAGATTTATTAGCATGTATATCTACAATGAAGGTGTATTTTCTATCTGCCATATCAGACATGCTTTTTTCAGTTATTACTGGTCTTCTTATAATATCATAACTGTTTTTCATCATTATGCATACACCTCCTCAATCTTAGCAATTGCTTCTTTTGTAACGATAAATTTATCGTATTTTAATATGTCATATACATTTAAATTATTAACTGGCACTACTATTGAACCTTCAATATTTCTTACTGATTTGTAAATATTTTCATTGCTTTCTGGTACAACGATTAAAGCCTTTTTAGTTTGGAAAGCATTAATCATTTTAACCATTTCTTTAGTTTTAGGTGTATCTAATTCCAAGTTTTCTAAAACTACTATTTCACCTTCAGCAACTTTGCTACTTAAAGCTGATTTCATAGCTACTCTTCTCATTGATTTTGGAATTGACATTCTATATTCTCTTGGTTTTGGTGCAAATACAACTCCACCATGAATCCATTGTGCTGCTCTTATTGAACCCTGTCTTGCTCTACCAGTTCCTTTTTGTCTCCAAGGTTTTCTTCCACCTCCAGAAACTTCAGATCTAGTTTTAGTTGATTGAGTTCCTTGTCTTTTATTTGCAAGTTGTGCAACAACAACTTGATGTAAAGCATTTTCATTCACTTCAAATGCAAATATGCTGTCAGATAATTGAATATCTCCAACCTTTTGTCCTTCTCTGTTAAATAAATCTACTGTTGGCATCCTATATCCTCCTTTCCTCAAAAACTTTAAGCTTTCACTGTATCTCTAATTACAATGTAGCCTTTATTTGATCCTGGTACTCCACCTTTTATCAAGATGATATTTTTTTCTGGCATAATTTTAACAACTTCAAGATTTAAAACAGTTGTTTTCTTATTTCCCATATGTCCTGGCATTTTCATGTTTTTAAATGTTCTTGATGGGTCTGAAGCTGCACCCATTGAGCCCGGTGCTCTATGGAATTTTGATCCATGACTCATAGGTCCTCTTGAAAAATTCCATCTTTTTATAACGCCTTGGAATCCCTTACCTTTAGAAGTTCCTGTTACGTCTACCTTATCTCCTACTTCAAAAACATCAGTTTTAATTTCACTTCCAACTTCATATCCATCGATGTTTTCAACTTTAAATTCCTTAACTATTCTCTTTGCAGATACTCCCGCCTTAGCAAAATGTCCTTTTCTTGGCTTGTTTGCTAATTTTTCTCTTATATCTTCAAATCCTACTTGTATAGCATCATATCCATCATTTTCTACAGTTTTCTTTTGAAGAACTGCACATGGACCTGCTTCTATAACTGTAACTGGAATCACTTTACCATTTTCATCAAAGATTTGAGTCATTCCAAGTTTTCTACCAATTATTGCTTTTTTCATTTCAGCACCTCCTAAAATATTAGTGGATCACAATGTCTGCAATCATAACATCTCATGATTTTTTTGTGGTAACTATAGTTTTATTTCAATATCTACACCTGCTGGTAAATCTAATCTCATTAAAGCATCAACAGTTTTTGGTGATGGGCTTAATATATCTATTAGTCTCTTATGAGTTCTAATTTCAAATTGTTCTCTTGAATCTTTATATTTATGAGTAGCTCTTAATATTGTAACCACATCTTTTTCAGTAGGTAGTGGCACTGGTCCTGCTACTTTAGCTCCTGTATTCTTTGCAGTTTCAACAATTTTTTCAGCTGATTGATCTAAAATACTATGATCAAAAGCTTTTAATCTAATTCTTATTTTTTGACTTGCCATTTTTTATTCCCTCCTTTTCATAACTCTTTAAATTCGTAAACATAACTCCAGTGTTGTGTAAACTGTTCCAGGTGTTGCATCATTTTTATCAACACCATAACATAACACTGCCGCCTGATTCAAGATCAAGCATGCTCAGCTAAGAATACCCTGGATTATCCAGCAACCTCTTGCTTCATCGCTGTTTCATGTCACAACTCTTATATTGTATAATATTTTTTTTCATTTGACAAGTATTTTTTATCTTTTATCATAAATTCCTTAATTATTATTAATTATCCTTTATAAAACAATTATTTTCAGATTTTTTAAACAAAAAGAGAAGGGTTTCCCCCTCTCCCTTTTATAATAAAGGCCTTTATTAATTAAAATCTTTTTTAATTAAACTTTATCAAAAATTATTCTATTATTGTAGTAACAACTCCTGAACCTACTGTTCTTCCACCTTCTCTGATAGCGAATCTTAGGTTTTCTTCCATTGCTACTTGTGTAATTAATTCAACTGTCATATCTATATGATCTCCTGGCATTACCATTTCTGCTCCATCTGGTAAATCTATTGATCCTGTAACGTCTGTTGTTCTGAAATAAAATTGTGGTCTGTATCCATTAAAGAATGGAGTATGTCTTCCACCTTCTTCTTTCTTTAATACATATACTTGACCTACAAATTTCTTGTGTGGTGTTACTGTTCCTGGTTGTGCTAATACTTGACCTCTTTCGATTTCAGCTCTTTGAACACCTCTTAATAATGCTCCTATGTTATCTCCTGCCATCGCTTCGTCAAGCATCTTTCTGAACATTTCTACTCCTGTTATAGTTGTGCTTCCAACTTCTTCTTTCATTCCAACGATTTCTACTACATCGCCTACGTGAAGTATTCCTCTTTCAACTCTTCCAGTTGCAACTGTTCCTCTTCCTGTGATTGTGAATACATCTTCTACTGGCATTAAGAATGGTTTGTCAGTTTCTCTTTCTGGTGTTGGTATGTATTCATCTACTGCTGCCATTAATTCTAAAATACATTCGTCTTTTCCTTGTTCTATTGCTTCTAATGCTGATCCTGTTACTACTGGACAGTCATCTCCATCAAATCCATATTCGCTTAATAATTCTCTTACTTCCATTTCTACTAATTCTAATAATTCTGGATCATCTACTTGGTCTGATTTGTTTAAGAATACTACTATATGTTTAACACCTACTCTTGATGCTAATAGTATATGTTCTCTTGTTTGTGGCATTGGACCATCTGCTGCTGATACTACTAAGATAGCTCCATCCATTTGTGCTGCTCCTGTTATCATGTTCTTTACATAGTCAGCATGTCCTGGACAGTCAACGTGTGCATAATGTCTGTTTTCTGTTTCATATTCAACATGTGCTGTGTTGATTGTAATTCCTCTTTCTTTTTCTTCTGGAGCTTTATCTATGTCTTCATAGTTTTGTACTTCTGCTCCACCTGCTTTTGCTAATGTCATTGTGATTGCTGCTGTTGTTGTTGTTTTACCATGATCTACGTGTCCTATTGTACCAATGTTAACATGTGGTTTAGTTCTTTCAAACTTTGCTCTTGCCATTCTTTATTCCTCCTAATCAATAATTTATTTTAATTTATATTTTATTGTTTTTTATTACTAAAATATGTTTTAATTCAAAAACTATTTTTTCCCAAGAATTTTTTCTGCAATACTCTTTGGAGTTTCTTCATAATGATCAAATTCCATAGTATAAGTTCCTCTTCCTTGAGTTCTTGATCTTAATACAGTTGCATAACCAAACATTTCTGATAATGGTACAAATGCATTTATAACTTGAGCACCTGATCTTGGATTCATTCCCTCTATTCTACCTCTTCTAGAGTTAATATCACCCATTACGTCTCCCATATATTCTTCTGGAACAACTACTTCAACTTTCATAGTTGGTTCAAGTAATACTGGATTTGCTTTAGCCATACCATGTTTAAACGCCATAGAACCGGCAACTTTGTATGCCATTTCTGATGAATCGACATCATGGTATGAACCATCATAACATTTAACTTTAAAGTTGATAACTGGGAAGCCTCCTAAAATACCACTTTGAGCAGCTTCTTGGATTCCATTATCTACAGCCGGAACATATTCTCTTGGAATAACTCCTCCAACTATAGCATTTTCGAATTCATATTCTCCCTCATTTGGTATCAATTCAATCCAGCAATGTCCGTATTGTCCACGACCTCCAGATTGTCTTACAAATTTACCTTCAGCTTTAACAGCTTCCTTAATAGTTTCTTTGTAAGCAACTTGTGGAGCACCAACATTACACTCAACTTTAAATTCTCTTTGAAGTCTATCAACTATGATTTCAAGGTGCAATTCACCCATACCAGCGATAATTACTTCACCTGTTTCTTGATTTGTATAAGTCTTAAATGTAGGATCTTCTTCTGCAAGTTTAGCAAGTGCTATCCCCATCTTTTGTTGACCAGCTTTTGTCTTTGGTTCTATAGCTACATGTATAACTGGTTCTGGGAATTCCATACTTTCAAGTATTACTGAATCTTTTTCGTCACATAAAGTATCTCCAGTAGTTGTGTTTTTAAGACCTATTATAGCACCTAATTCTCCAGCATATAATTCTTCAACTTCTTCTCTATGATTAGCGTGCATTTTAACAAGTCTTCCTACTCTTTCTTTCTTGCCTTTTGTACTATTGAAGACATAACTTCCACTTTTTATAACGCCCGAATAAACTCTAGCAAATGCTAATTTACCAACAAATGGGTCCGTAGCAATTTTAAATGCTAAAACAGCTAGTGGTTCATTATCATCTGCTTTTCTTTCAATTTCATTTCCATCTTCATCTACACCTTTAATAGCTTCGATTTCTAATGGAGATGGCATATATCGTATAACTGCGTCAAGTAATTGTTGAACACCTTTATTTTTATATGCAGTACCACAAAATACTGGTATAATGTGATTATCTATAGTTGCTTTTCTTAATGCAGTATGAAGTTCTTCTTCAGTAATTTCTTCACCTTCTAGATACTTCATCATTAATTCTTCGTCTGTTTCAACAATAGCTTCTATCATTGAACTTCTATATTCTTGCGCTTTTTCTTTTAAATCTTCTGGAATTTCAACTTCTTCAAAGTTAACTCCTAATTCATGATCAAAAATTATAGCTTTATTCGTTACAAGATCTACATGCCCTTGATAATTATCTTCTTTTCCTATTGGAATTTGTATTGGTACTGCATTAGCATGTAATCTTTCTCTCATAGAATTTACTGACATATAAAAGTCAGCACCTAATATATCCATCTTATTTATAAACGCCATTCTTGGAACATGGTATTTGTCCGCCTGTCTCCAAACCGTTTCAGTTTGCGGTTCAACTCCACCTTTTGCATCTAAGATAGTAACTGCACCATCTAATACTCTAAGTGATCTTTCAACCTCTACAGTGAAATCTACGTGTCCTGGTGTATCTATAATGTTTATTTGATGTTCCTTCCAAAAACATGTAGTTGCAGCTGAAGTAATAGTTATACCTCTTTCTTGTTCTTGAACCATCCAGTCCATAGTAGCTGCGCCTTCATGTGTTTCACCAATTTTATGTGTTTTTCCTGTATAGAATAGTATACGTTCCGTTGCAGTAGTTTTACCAGCATCTATATGAGCCATTATACCTATGTTACGGAACTTATTTAAAGGATATTGTCTAGCCACTTTTTTTCCTCCTCTCAACAAGTAAATTGCCTAGTTAATCATCGTAACGTAAATTTAGAATTGGACAAAACTGCTTTGGTAAATTCCAAAACAGTTTTATCCTTAATTTAATAAATTTCATTTTAAAACTTCTATTAATATCTATAGTGAGCAAATGCTTTATTTGCTTCTGCCATTTTATGAGTATCTTCTCTCTTTTTAACAGCTGAACCCGTATTATTAGCAGCATCCATTAATTCTCCTGCTAATCTTTCTCTTGTGTACTTTTCTCCTCTTTTTCTAGTAGCTGTAACTAACCATCTTAGTCCTAAAGTTTCTCTTCTTTCTGGTCTAACTTCTATAGGAACTTGATAAGTAGCTCCACCAATCCTTCTAGCCTTTACTTCAAGTAACGGCATAACATTGTTCATAGCTGCTTCGAAAACTTCCATAGCATCTTTTCCTGTCTTTTCTTGAATTATGTTAAATGCACCGTAGCATATTTTTTGAGCTGCTCCTTTTTTACCATCTAACATTATAGAATTGACAAGCTTTGAAACTACTGTACTGTTGTACATTGGATCTGGTAATACATCTCTTTTAGGTGTAAATCCTTTTCTTGGCACTTTTCTTCCCTCCTTAACATATTATTTAATTCACAGGTACTCGGTATTTCTACCGTAAAGTGCTCTCTTCTGCAAAACCTATAAGTATATAATCTATATATAATCTATATAAATGCTGAAGACATAGCACTATTTTAATCAACTATTTTTGTTTTGGTCTTTTTGCACCATACTTTGATCTTCCTTGCATTCTGTTAGCCACACCTGCTGCATCTAATGCACCTCTAACAATGTGGTATCTAACACCTGGAAGGTCTTTTACTCTTCCACCTCTTATTAAAACAACACTATGCTCTTGTAAATTGTGACCTATACCTGGAATGTAGGCACTAACCTCATATCCATTTGTAAGTCTTACCCTTGCAACTTTTCTTAAAGCTGAGTTAGGTTTCTTAGGAGTTGTAGTCTTAACAACTGTACATACTCCCCTCTTTTGTGGGCATTGTTTTAATGCTGGTGATGTTGACTTAGTCTCTAATGTCTTTCTTCCTTTTCTTACTAACTGGTTTATTGTTGGCATCTTTACACCTCCTTAAAGCTTAATTAACAATATATAAATTTTTGTTGTTAGCTAAATTATTATTCTAAAATCAAAGCAACTGCAGCTCCTACATCTATTCCACATAGTTTACCCAGTTCTTTCATTGTATCTATATAGATAACTTCTAGAGCTTTTACATTGGCTGATTTTATTATGGGATTCATTAGTTTACTATCAGCATCCTTTGCAACATAAAGAATTTTTCCTTCTCCATTTTTGATGCATTTGGTTGTTTGCTTTAGACCAATAACACTTTTGCCTTCAAGCCTATTAACCATTATAAACCTCCCTTTTAAACATTACGTTAGAGACAAAAATCAATTTTGTCTCTAAGCATGCATAATACACACAAAATGTATTTTATCATTTTAGTTTCATTGTGTCAATAAAATCAATATTAAGCTTCATTAATATTTATTACTTCTTCGTTATGAACCTCTTCACTTGTGTTTAGCTTTACTGCTCTATACTTCATCATTCCCGTTCCAGCAGGAATCAGTTTACCAATTATTACATTTTCTTTCAATCCTAATAATGGGTCAACTTTACCTTTTATAGCTGCATCAGTAAGCACTCTAGTAGTTTCTTGGAATGAGGCAGCTGATAAGAATGAATCGGTAGCAAGAGCAGCTTTAGTTATCCCTAGTAATGCTATATCACCAGTTGCTGTTTCTCCACCTTGTTCTGTTATTTGCTTATTTGCTCCCTCAAAATCAAATATATCTACTAAAGTTCCTGGAAGCAACTCAGTATCTCCTGAATCTTTCACTTTAACTTTTCTAGTCATTTGTCTTACAACAACTTCTAAATGCTTGTCGTTTATATCAACCCCTTGAAGTCTATATACTTTTTGCACTTCAGATAGTAAATAGTTTTTAACTTCTAACGGCCCTTTAATTGCTAATATATCATGTGGATTTACTGAACCTTCAGTGATTTCATCACCTGCTTCAATTTTATTTCCACTCATAACTTTTATTCTTGAACCAAAAGGTATATCGTAACTCTTACTTTCAGCATTATCATCTATTACGTGTACGATTCTCTTTTTCTTAGTCTCTTCAATTTTTATAGTACCTGCAACTTCACTTATTATTGCAAGTCCTTTTGGTTTTCTAGCTTCAAATACTTCTTCAACTCTAGGAAGACCTTGCGTAATATCTGCTCCAGCAACTCCACCTGTATGGAATGTTCTCATTGTAAGCTGTGTTCCTGGTTCACCAATTGATTGAGCAGCAATTATACCTACAGCTTCTCCAATATTTATCTTTCTAGCTGTAGCCATATTCATGCCATAACATTTAGCACAAACTCCGTGTTTTGCTCTACATGTAAATACAGATCTTATTTTAACCTTTTTAACACCTGTTTCTTCTATTCTTCCAGCTATATATTCATCCATATAAATGTCTTTTTTAACTATAATTTCCCCTGTTGATGGATCTTTTATATCTTCTGCAGAATACCTTCCTGTAAGTCTTTCAGCTAATGTTTCAATTACTTCATTTCCTTCTTTAATTTCTGAAACATAATATCCTTCTTTGGTTCCACAATCTTCTTCTCTAACTATAACATCTTGACTTACATCAACAAGTCTTCTAGTCAAATATCCTGAATCGGCAGTTTTTAAAGCTGTATCAGCATTACCTTTTCTAGCTCCATGAGTTGAAATAAAGTATTCTAATACATCAAGTCCTTCTCTAAATGATGCTCTAATAGGCAATTCGATAATTTTACCTGATGGATTAGCCATAAGTCCTCTCATACCAGCAAGCTGTTTGATCTGACTCTTTGAACCTCTGGCTCCTGAATCCGCCATCATAAATATCGGATTAAACTTATCAAGGCTATTCATTAATGAATTCGCAACATTTTCTGTAGTTTGAGTCCATTTTTCAATAACTCTTTCATATCTTTCATCTTCTGAGATAAATCCTCTTCTGTACATTTTTTCAATTTTATCTACAGCAGCATCAGTATCTGCAAGCAATTTACCTTTATTCTCAGGAACTGTCATATCAGATACTGATATTGTTATAGCTCCTATAGTAGAATAATGATATCCTTTTGCCTTAATCCTATCTAACATTACTGATGTCATAGTTGCACCATATTTATTATAACATTTGTCTATTATCTTTCCTAGATTCTTCTTACTAACTAAGAAATCAACTTCTAGTTTAAATTCATTTTCTGATTTACTTCTATCAATAAACCCTAAATCTTGAGGTATTGATTCATTAAATATCAATTTTCCTGGTGTAGTATCAATTATTCCGCTAACAAGTTTACTATCTTTAACTTTAGACAACTTAACTTTTATTTTTGCATGAATATCAATTACACCAACTTGATAAGCCATCAACACTTCTTCTTTACTTGAGAAAATCTTGCCTTCTCCCTTAACTCCATCTTTATCTAATGTTAAGTAATATGAACCTAAGACCATATCTTGAGTAGGTACACATACAGGTTTACCATCAGATGGTTTTAATATATTATTAGCTGCAAGCATTAAAAATCTTGCTTCTGATTGAGCTTCTACAGAAAGCGGTACATGCACCGCCATTTGATCACCATCAAAATCAGCATTATATGCAGTACATACTAACGGATGAAGCTTTATTGCTTTACCTTCAACAAGAATTGGTTGGAAAGCTTGAATACCCAGTCTATGCAGCGTAGGAGCACGATTCAAAAGCACTGGATGTTCTGAAATTACTTCTTCGAGTACATCCCAAACTTGAGGCATTATTCTCTCAACCATTTTTTTAGAACTTTTTATATTATGAGCAGTTCCTCTTTCTACTAGCTTTTTCATAACAAATGGTTTAAATAATTCAAGTGCCATTTCTTTAGGAAGACCACATTGATACATTTTAAGTTCTGGACCTACAACTATAACCGAACGTCCTGAATAGTCAACACGTTTACCAAGTAGGTTTTGTCTAAATCTTCCTTGTTTACCTTTTAGCATATCTGATAATGATTTTAAAGGTCTGTTTCCTGGACCAGTAACAGGTCTACCACGTCTTCCATTATCTATAAGTGCATCCACTGCTTCTTGAAGCATTCTTTTTTCATTTCTCACTATAATATCTGGAGCACCTAAATCTAAAAGTTTTTTCAATCTATTATTTCTATTTATTACTCTTCTATATAAATCATTTAAATCAGATGTAGCAAATCTTCCTCCATCTAATTGAACCATAGGTCTTAAATCTGGAGGTATTACTGGTATTACATCAATAATCATCCAATCTGGTCTATTTTTAGATTTTCTAAAAGATTCTACAACCTCTAGTCTTCTTATAGTTCTTACTTTTTTCTGCCCTGTACTAGTTTTTAGATTTTCTTTTAGTTCTTTAGATAGCTGAACTAAATCAATTTCATATAATAATCTTTTTACAGCTTCAGCACCCATTCCAGCATCAAAGCTATTTTCTCCATATTTATCAATACTTTCTCTATACTCTTTTTCATTTAACAATTGTTTCTTTAATAATGGAGTTTCTTTAGGATCTAAAACTATATACGATGCAAAGTATAGTACTTTTTCTAAAGATCTCGGAGACATATCAAGAATAAGTCCCATACGAGACGGTATACCTTTAAAATACCATATATGAGACACAGGAGCTGCAAGCTCTATATGGCCCATTCTTTCACGTCTTACTTTAGATTTTGTAACTTCTACTCCACATCTATCACATACTATTCCTTTGTATCTTACTCTTTTATATTTACCACAATGACATTCCCAATCTTTTATAGGTCCAAATATCCTTTCACAAAACAACCCATCTTTTTCTGGCTTTAATGTTCTATAGTTGATAGTTTCAGGTTTTTTAACTTCTCCTCTTGACCACTCTCTAATTTGCTCTGGTGAAGATAAACCTATTTGTAAGGCCTCAAAATTATTTAATTCTATCAAGGGTAAGTCCTCCCTCCACATTAATGTTCATCATTAAAATCTTCTAATTCTAATCCATTTGTAATTTCATCTAATGGTAATTCTTCATAATCTAGATTTATATCTTCTTCATATTCATCTTTATTGTTAACATTTTCTACGGAATCATTACTAGGTTTAGAAGTAACTGTATCTTCTGCACCTTCAATGTTTATTCCTAAGTCTTCCATTTCTTCTTCTTCTGCTTCTGCTTCTTTAATTTTTATTTCTTCATTTTCATCACTTAATACTTTTACATTTAAGCATAAAGCTTGTAGTTCTTTAATAAGAACTTTAAAAGATTCTGGAACACCTGGTTCTGGTATATTTTCTCCTTTTACAATAGATTCATATGTTTTAACTCTACCAACAACATCATCAGATTTAACTGTTAAAACTTCTTGAAGTGTGTGTGCTGCGCCATATGCTTCTAATGCCCAAACTTCCATTTCTCCAAATCTTTGACCACCAAATTGAGCTTTTCCTCCTAATGGTTGTTGTGTAACTAATGAATATGGTCCTGTAGATCTAGCATGTATCTTATCATCAACTAAATGATGAAGCTTTAAAATATACATATATCCTACAGTAACTTTACTATCAAAAGGTTCTCCTGTTCTTCCATCAGATAAAACAGTCTTACCATCAGCCGTATAGCCTGCTTCTTTAAGCAATTCAACAATTTCCTCTTCTTCTGCACCATCAAATACAGGCGTTGCAATATGCCATCCTAATTCTGCTGCTGCCCAGCCTAAATGTACTTCAAGCACCTGACCAATATTCATACGTGAAGGTACACCTAACGGATTTAAACATATTTGAAGAGGCCTTCCATCTGGTAAAAACGGCATATCTTCTTCTGGTAATATTCTGGAAATAACACCCTTATTACCATGTCTTCCTGCCATTTTATCTCCAACAGATATCTTTCTCTTTTGAGCAATATAACATCTAACTAATTCATTAACACCCGGAGGTAGCTCATCACCATTTTCTCTTGTAAATACTTTGACATCTACAATTATTCCTGCTTCTCCGTGAGGAACTCTTAAGGAAGTATCTCTAACTTCTCTTGCTTTTTCTCCGAAAATAGCTCTTAAAAGTCTTTCTTCAGCAGTAAGTTCTGTTTCTCCTTTTGGAGTAACTTTCCCTACTAATATGTCTCCAGATCTAACTTCTGCACCTGTTCTGATTATTCCACGTTCGTCTATATTTTTAAGTGCATCTTCACCAACATTTGGTATATCTCTTGTTATTTCTTCTGGACCTAGTTTTGTATCTCTAGCTTCTGCTTCATATTCTTCTATATGAATTGATGTAAATACATCATCACGTACAAGTTGTTCTGATATAAGCATTGCATCTTCGTAATTATATCCTTCCCAAGTTATGAATCCCATACGTATATTTTGACCTAAAGCTATTTCTCCAAAATCTGTTGATGGTCCATCTGCTAAAACATCCCCAGCTTTTATTATTTCACCTTTTTCTACTATAGGTCTTTGATTTATACAAGTTCCTTGGTTAGATCTCTTATACTTAATAAGCTTATATCTATCAATTCCACCATCTGAATCTCTCTTTACTTTTACTTCATCAGCGCTTACATAAATAACTGTTCCATCATGTTTTGCTTTTGGAAGAACTCCTGAATCTATAGCTGCTTTATATTCTATTCCTGTACCAACTATTGGTGCTGCTGGTTTTAATAAAGGTACCGCCTGACGCTGCATGTTTGATCCCATTAACGCACGACTGGCATCATCATTTTCAAGAAATGGAATCATTGCAGTAGCTACAGAAACTATTTGTCTAGCTGAAACATCCATTAAATCTACTTGCTCTTTAGGAACAATTAGAACATCTTCTTCTTTTCTAACTGTTACTTTATCGTCAATAAAATGTCCTTCTTTGTCCATAGGTTCTTTAGCCTGAGCTACAAGATATTGATCTTCTTCATCTGCTGTTAAATAAATTATTTTGTCTGTAACTCTTCCTATTTTCTTTTCTACAAGTCTATATGGAGTTTCTATAAATCCATACTCATTTACTTTAGCATAACATGCAAGTGAGTTTATAAGCCCTATATTAGGTCCTTCAGGCGTTTCTATAGGACACATTCTACCATAATGAGAATGGTGAACATCTCTAACTTCGAAACCAGCTCTTTCTCTTGAAAGACCTCCTGGTCCTAAAGCTGATAATCTTCTTTTATGTGTTAATTCTGATAGTGGATTTGTTTGATCCATAAACTGTGAAAGCTGCGAACTTCCAAAGAACTCTTTAATTGCTGCTGCAACTGGTCTTATATTTATTAAAGCTTGAGGTGTTATAACTTCTTGGTCTTGAATAGTCATTCTCTCTTTGACTACTCTCTCCATTCTTGATAATCCAATTCTAAATTGGTTTTGTAATAGTTCTCCAACCGATCTTAAACGTCTGTTTCCTAAATGATCAATATCATCGATGTTCCCTATACCATAAGGTAATCCTAATTCATAACTTACAGTAGCATATATATCATCTGTAACTACATGTTTAGGTACTAACTCATGGATATTTTTCTTTATCTCTTCTTTTATAGATTTCTCATCACTACAGTTATCAAGTATTTTCTTCAATGTAGGATAGTGTACATGTTCTTTAATTTTCAAATCAGAAATATCGAAATCTATGAATTTATGTATGTCAACGAAGTTGTTACCTATAACTTTAACAACTTTATCCTCAACTTGTATGTTTACGCAATTTATACCACATTTTTGTATTTCAAGAGCTTTTTCTCTATCTATAATTTCATCTTTTTGGACTAATATTTCTCCAGTAGCAGAATTAACTATATCTTCTGCTGCTACTTGATTAAGTATTCTGATATAACTTGCTAGCTTCTTATTAAATTTATATCTTCCAACTCTAGACAAATCGTATCTTTTCGCATCAAAAAATAGCGAATTTATAAGTGAAACTGCACTATCTACTGTTGGTGGTTCTCCTGGTCTTAATCTTTTATATATTTCAAGTAACGCTTCTTCTCTAGTTTTAGTATTATCTTTTTCTATTGTAGCTTTTAATCTCTCGTCTTCACCAAAATAATCTATGATTTCCGCATCACTTCCAAGTCCTAAAGCTCTTACAAGGATACTGATTGGAAGCTTTCTTGTTTTGTCAATTCTAACGTATATAATATCATTTGAATCCGTTTCGTACTCTAACCAAGCTCCTCTATTAGGTATTACTGTTGCAGAAAAAAGTTTTTTTCCCGTTTTATCAACATTATAGCCATAATAAGCTCCTGGTGATCTTACTAGCTGACTTACTATAACTCTTTCAGCACCATTAATAACAAACGTACCCTGTTGTGTCATCAATGGGAAATCTCCCATGAATACTTCTTGTTCTTTAACTTCACCAGTTTCCTTGTTTAATAATCTTACCTTTACTTTTAAAGGTGCAGCATAAGTTGTATCCCGTTCTTTACATTCCTCTACGGAATACTTAATACTTTCCTTATCTAGTTTATGGTCAACAAATTCTAGAACAAGGTTTCCTGTATAATCTTGTATAGGATTGATATCATCAAATACCTCTTTCAATCCTTCATCCCAAAACCATTTGTAAGAATTTAACTGAATTTCTATCAAATTAGGCATAGGACATATTTCATTAACTTTTGAGAAGCTCATTCTCATTCTTTTACCAATTTGAATAGGATGTACCATTAAAATTTCACCCCTCGCATAAGAAATAACAACAATATAATATATTAATAGGTATTTTATACCTTAAATTAAACTTGCTCATTTTATTAGTATAACCCAAAAAAATAGATTAATTCAACATTATAAATTATTATTTATGATTTAAATTTTCATGCATTAAATTATAATATCATAATAGATTTTGAGTGTCAACCACATATATGCATATTTAAAAAAGGCACTTATTTATAAGTGCCTTTTTATAAATTTAACAAGTGAAATTTTTATTTTAATTCTACTGTAGCACCAACTTCTTCAAGTTTTGCTTTCATTTCTTCAGCTTGGTCTTTAGCAATAGCTTCTTTTAATGTCTTTGGAGCTCCATCAACTATACCTTTAGCTTCTTTTAATCCTAATCCTGTTACTTCTCTAACAATTTTTATAACTTTAATTTTTTGTGATCCAGCACTAGCTAAAACTACATCAAATTCTGTTTTTTCTTCAGCAGCTCCAGCTCCTGCAGCAGCTCCAGCAGCTGCAGCTGGTGCAGCAGCACTTACTCCAAATTCTTCTTCACATGCTTTTACTAATTCGTTTAATTCTAACACTGACATTTCTTTTATAGCTTGAATCATTTCTTCTCTTGTCATTATTATCGCACCTCCAAATTTTTTTTTAAACTTATGAAATTATATTTTCAATTTTATTCAGCACTTTCAGCTGATTCGTTTTTCTCTTTTATTGCATTTAATAAATAAACTAAGTTGGACATTGGAGCTTTTAAGCTGCCAAGTAATTTTGCAATAAGTATTTCTTTTGATGGTATTGATGCAAGCTCTTTAATTTTAGCTTCATCATACACTTCGCCTTGAACTACTCCAGCTTTCAATTCTAAATTTTTATGTTCTTTTGCAAAATCATTAAGGATTCTAGCTGGTGCTGTTACATCCTCATATGAAATCGCCATTGAAACTGGTCCTTTTAAGTATTCTAATATACCTTCCATACCCAACTCTTTAGCAGCTAAAGTAACTAATGTGTTCTTGTAAACTTTGTATTCTACTCCAGCTTCTCTTAAATCTTTTCTAAGTTTAGTATCTTCTTCAACGTTCAATCCTTGGTAGTTAGCAAGTACAACTGCTTCTGACTTTTCTAACTTTTCTCTTATTTCTTGAACTTTTGCTTCTTTTAGTTTTCTATTATTGCTTAGCATTGCGTCCACCTCCTTATTAAAAACTAAAGCCTCTTCGCAGACACGAAGAGGCTTATATTCAATCATTTCAACCAACCGAATATCAAACTCCTCGGTAGGTTGGAATTTCCGTTATGCTTTCGCACCCACTGTCTATGGAATATTATATACTATATAATTTTAGATTGTTTAACATTAAGTATTTTATCAAAACACTGTTATTATGTCAAGCCTATCCTAAAACTTTTCCTGTATTTATTTTCACTCCTGGTCCCATAGTACTTGATAATGTTACTGACTTAACGTACTGTCCTTTAGCCGCTGCTGGTTTAGCTTTAACTATTGCTTCCATTAAAACATTATAGTTATCTGCAAGTTTTTCATTTCCAAAAGATTTTTTTCCAATAGGAACATGAATTATAGAAGTTTTATCTACTCTATATTCAACTTTACCAGCTTTGATTTCAGAAATTGCTTTTGCAACATCAAATGTTACAGTTCCTGATTTAGGGTTTGGCATTAATCCTTTAGGTCCTAATACTCTACCTAATCTACCTACTGTTCCCATCATATCTGGAGTAGCAACAACTACATCAAAATCGAACCAATTTTCTTTTTGGATTTTTTCCATATATTCTTCTGCACCTACATAATCTGCTCCTGCTTCTTGCGCTTCTTTTATTTTATCGCCTTTTGCAAAAACTAAAACTCTAACTTTTTTTCCTGTTCCATGTGGAAGAACTATCGCACCTCTCACTTGTTGGTCTGCGTGTCTTGGATCAACACCAAGTCTTACAGAAAGTTCTATAGTTTCATCAAACTTAGCTTTAGCTGTTTTTAAAGCAAGATCTATAGCTTCTGAAGGTGTGTATACTTCATTTTTATCAATAAGCTTAACGCTTTCTTGGTAATTCTTACCTCTTTTTGCCATCTTCTTCCCTCCTTGTGGTTTTAGCGGTTTTTACCTCCCACTAACTTATATTAAAACTATTCTTCGACTGTTATGCCCATACTTCTAGCTGTTCCAGCTATCATGCTCATAGCTGATTCTATTGATGAAGCATTTAAATCTGGCATCTTTGTCTCAGCTATTTCTTTTAATTGAGCTTTAGTAACTTTTCCAACTTTTTTCACATTTGGTTCTCCAGAACCGCTTTTTAATCCAATTGCTTTTTTAATTAAAACTGCTGCTGGTGGAGTTTTTAATATAAAACTAAATGATCTATCCTGATATACTGTAATTATAACCGGAATTGTCATTCCTGCTTGGTTTGCAGTTTTAGCATTGTATTCCTTACAGAATCCCATTATATTTACTCCGTGTTGTCCAAGTGCTGGTCCAACTGGTGGTGCTGGTGTTGCCTTTCCTGCTGGAAGTTGAAGTTTTATCATTCCTACTACTTTCTTTGCCATACATTACACCTCCTCATATGTGGTAATACGAGCTTTAAGCTCTCCCACTTTATAAGACTTCGTCTTATAGTAGGTTAATTTAATTTTTCTATTTGATTAAAATTAAGCTCAACAGGAGTTTCCCTGCCAAACATATTAACCAGTCCTTTAATTTTTTGCTTTTCAACATTAATTTCTTGTATTAATGCAACAAAATTTTCTAATGGCCCTGATATGACTTTAACACTTTCACCCACTGAAATATCTATATCAATGGCTTTTTCAGCTATTCCCATAGCTGCTACTTCTTCATCAGTAAGTGGAACTGGTTTTGATCCTGGACCTACAAACCCCGTAACACCTCTTGTATTTCTAACAACATACCAAGAGTCATCTGTCATTATCATTTGCACAAGTACATATCCTGGGAATACTTTTTTTTGAACAATTTTTTTCTTCCCATCTTTTACCTCTACTACTTCTTCCATTGGGACTTGTATATCTTGAATCAAATCTTGTAACTCTCTATTTTCGATTGTTTTTTCTAAGTTTACTTTTACTTTATTTTCATAACCGGAATAAGTATGTACAACATACCAGCGAGCTTTGTCTGACATAATTTTAAGGATGAGGTTTTTTCCTCATTCCTACCTCCCTACTTTAAATTATTTAGTGAAAATAAATTTAAATAGGCCGTTAAAGCCATAATCCATTAATCCTATTATAACAGCACTAATAGCACAAAAAAACAAAACTATTAGAGTAGATTTTTTAACTTCATTTTTAGGTGGCCAAGTAATTCTTTTAGTTTCTGCCTTCATTTCCTTCAAAAAATTCCCTTGACTCTTTTTGGATAAATTTTCTCTACTTTGTTTATTTTCCATAGCCAAGCTATTCACATCCTTAAAAAATTTTTAGAAGAATAGCAAGTTATTTTGTTTCTTTGTGAAGTGTGTGCTTGTGGCAGAACTTGCAATACTTCTGCATTTCCAATCTTTCTGGATTATTTTTCTTATTTTTCATTGTGCTGTAATTTCTTTGTTTGCACTCTGTACATGCTAAAGTTACTTTTACTCTCATAACCTACACCTCCTGATTCTGCATACACCCACAGATATTACTATATTTAATATCAATTATTATGTTTTTCTATTTGATTAATCACTTATCAAACTTATCATAACTTCCTTGACATGTCAACTGATTTTTAAACATAGTAAAATTTACTTGCATTGCTATACAGAAATAATTAAAACTTCTTCTTTTCAAGAGGACTAAGTTTTTTAACGCAGTCCTCTTTATGTAACATTAGAAAATTATTCTATTATTGTAGTAACAACTCCTGAACCTACTGTTCTTCCACCTTCTCTGATAGCGAATCTTAGGTTTTCTTCCATTGCTACTTGTGTAATTAATTCAACTGTCATATCTATATGATCTCCTGGCATTACCATTTCTGCTCCATCTGGTAAATCTATTGATCCTGTAACGTCTGTTGTTCTGAAATAAAATTGTGGTCTGTATCCATTAAAGAATGGAGTATGTCTTCCACCTTCTTCTTTCTTTAATACATATACTTGACCTACAAATTTCTTGTGTGGTGTTACTGTTCCTGGTTGTGCTAATACTTGACCTCTTTCGATTTCAGCTCTTTGAACACCTCTTAATAATGCTCCTATGTTATCTCCTGCCATCGCTTCGTCAAGCATCTTTCTGAACATTTCTACTCCTGTTATAGTTGTGCTTCCAACTTCTTCTTTCATTCCAACGATTTCTACTACATCGCCTACGTGAAGTATTCCTCTTTCAACTCTTCCAGTTGCAACTGTTCCTCTTCCTGTGATTGTGAATACATCTTCTACTGGCATTAAGAATGGTTTGTCAGTTTCTCTTTCTGGTGTTGGTATGTATTCATCTACTGCTGCCATTAATTCTAAAATACATTCGTCTTTTCCTTGTTCTATTGCTTCTAATGCTGATCCTGTTACTACTGGACAGTCATCTCCATCAAATCCATATTCGCTTAATAATTCTCTTACTTCCATTTCTACTAATTCTAATAATTCTGGATCATCTACTTGGTCTGATTTGTTTAAGAATACTACTATATGTTTAACACCTACTCTTGATGCTAATAGTATATGTTCTCTTGTTTGTGGCATTGGACCATCTGCTGCTGATACTACTAAGATAGCTCCATCCATTTGTGCTGCTCCTGTTATCATGTTCTTTACATAGTCAGCATGTCCTGGACAGTCAACGTGTGCATAATGTCTGTTTTCTGTTTCATATTCAACATGTGCTGTGTTGATTGTGATTCCTCTTTCTTTTTCTTCTGGAGCTTTATCTATGTCTTCATAGTTTTGTACTTCTGCTCCACCTGCTTTTGCTAATGTCATTGTGATTGCTGCTGTTGTTGTTGTTTTACCATGATCTACGTGTCCTATTGTACCAATGTTAACATGTGGTTTAGTTCTTTCAAACTTTGCTCTTGCCATTTTTTATTCCTCCTATCATACTTAATTTAATTTAGCTTAACTTGTTTTCGTAAACTCATCCTGGTGTGTTGTTAATTTTTTCGGGATTTTTGGAGCCCACGACCGGGCTTGAACCGGCGACCTCCACCTTACCAAGGTGACGCTCTGCCTGCTGAGCTACATGGGCATTTTATATTTTAAATAAGATATAAAATACCAATGAACAGTATTTAATATCAAAAACTATTGCATTTCAAAATTTCACAAACAGTCCCATTCGCTCATATACCAAAATACCTACACCATTTATTAATTTTACTATTTTCATTTTTTATTGTCAATACACTTTTTTATCTTTTATTCAAACATTTTTCTAGCTTTCTTTTTACCCTTTGAAGAGCGTTGTCAATAGATTTAGAATGTCTATCCAAGTCACAAGCTATCTCTTGATATGACTTCCCTTGAAGATAAGAATTCAGCACTTCTAATTCTAACTCTGATAATGCATCTTCTATCTTATTTTCTATTTTTACCACTTCTTCTCTACTTATAACTAATTCTTCTGGGTCAGATATTTTAACCGTAGATAGAATATCTAATAAGGTTCTATCAGATTCTTCATCATAAACAGGTTTGTTTAAAGATATATATGTATTAAGGGGTATATGTTTTTGTCTAGTGGCAGTTTTAATAGCTGTTATAATTTGTCTAGTAACACACAATTCAGCAAAAGCCTTAAAGGAAGATAATTTATCAGGATTAAAATCTCTAATAGCTTTATAAAAACCTATCATCCCTTCTTGATAAATATCTTCTTTATCTGCCCCTATAAGAAAATAAGATTTTGCCTTGGCTTTTACAAAATTTTTATATTTATTTATTAAATATTCTTGAGCTTCTACTTCTCCGCACTTAGCTTTTGCGGCTATTTCTTCATCTAATTTTCTATCAAACACTAATTTTTTATCACCAACACTTATCTTGTTTTCCAAAATATCCCCTCCACATAAATATCTAACTAAAAAGCCATTACATCATATAATTGATTATACATTAATAGGAAATTTTACGTCAAGCAATTTTAGTGACTTTTTCTAATTTTTTCTAATTTATCCAATATATTATCTTCTAGTATATCTTCTAAAAATGTTCTGTTACTAGAAATTTTTTTATCCATTTTAGCCTTTATACTTTGCTGCATTTTGTGCACTTCATTATAAAATTCTAGAGTAGACATTCTGGTAGCACCTCTTTGAAATATAACTTGTTGTTCTAAAGAATCAGAGGTAACTACACACACTTCAGATTTTCTACCTATTTTGTTAACATATTTTTCTATGAAACTATCCGCAGTTTCACCTTCTTTTGTAAATACTACAATTATATTGTTATCTTTTTCCTTTTTTTCTATACTTCCCTTTACCATATGTGCATCAAAAACTACAAAAACCTTGTACCCTTTATATGCTGCATAATTTTGTAAAACCTCAATAAGTTTTTTACGAGCAGCTTCAAAACTATATTCTTTAATTTTATTCAGTTCCGGCCAACTATTTATTACGTTATATCCGTCGACAAATATATTTCTCACTTCTCTACTTATACCATTCTTTGTTTTAATACCTCATACATCATAACGCCGGCCGCAACAGATGCATTTAATGAATTTATACTTCCTACCATAGGTATCTTCACTAATATATCGCATTTTTCTTTTGTAAGTTTAGAAACACCATGACCTTCACTTCCTATTACCAACGCCACTGCTCCTGAAAAATCTGTTTGATAACAATAACTTTCACCCGTCATATCCGCTCCATATACCCATATGTCATTTTCTTTTAATTTATCAATAGCATTATTTATATTTGAAACTTTAGCAATTCTCATATATTCTACAGCACCTGCTGATGTTTTGTATACAGTAGGCGTTATACCTACATTTCTTCTTTTGGGTATTATAATCCCATGTATTCCACAAGTTTCTGCTGTTCTTATTATAGACCCTAAATTATGTGGATCTTCTATCCCATCTAGTATTAATATAAAAGGCTTTTCTTCTCTTTCTCTTGCATAATCTAAAATTTCTTCAACATCATAATAACTATAGGGAGTCACTATTGCCATTACACCTTGATGTGCTCCTGTTACAGACATTCCATCTAATTTTTTTCTATCAACCTCTTTCACAACAACTCTCTGTTCTTTTGCTATTGCATTAATTTTATTAATAGAACCTGTAGCACTCCCTTTAGCTACTAAAATATATTCTATAGTTCTATTACCTTTTAATGCTTCTATTACAGCATTTCTTCCTTCTATCAAATCTTCTCTAATATAATCTTCTTTATTTTTGTTATCTTTTTCCTTAAATCGTCTCATTTTTATACCTCTTATTGTTTTTATATTTTTGAATATTTTTCTCTAACCCTAGTACATTCTCCACAAGTCATTGAGCCTTCTGGACAGTTTTCTTTTATACATTTAGGTCCTGCATTTTTAAATAATATAGGCGCAACCATCCTAACCTGGCTTAACATATTATCTGCTAAAGCATGGATTTCCCATTGAGCTCTATTGCAACATCTATGTTCAAAAAAATTCACTAAACTTCTAGCATTCATTGTAAGTACTATCTTTGTTTCACATGCATTAGGAAAAACATATCTCGCATCTTCAATAGCTTTTTTTTCTGCTACTTGCTTTTTCATACCGCTCTTTATATATTTTTCTTTAAGTATTTCTGCAATTTCATCATATGCACTTTGACTTTCACGCATAGATTTCACAAATATTTTTTTAGCCTTCTCATTATCTTCTATTTCTGGAGGTATTACATATTCAAATTGATTAAGCTTAACATATCTTTGACTTTGTTGAGAATATGATGCAATTCTATGTCTGACTAGTTGATGAGTCAGTGATCTTGAAACTCCTTCAACTGCAAAAGTAAAAGATACATGTTCTATTGGTGATGCATGCCCATAAGACATTAATCTATTTAAAAAAGTTTCTGTTTTATCTTCATCCAATCCATCCAATATTTCATCTATTCCTACAGCACTGTAACAAAGTTTTGCTGCTGAAGCAATAACCTTCTCAGGATTTGGAGTATATTCTATTAATTTAACCTTTAAACCCATTATATTCTCCCCTTATTTAAATTAATTTATGTCTATTTTAATAACCTTGTTTAACAACTCATTTAATCTGTCTACTTGCTCAGTAATATATAAGAATCCTAATGTTGCTTCAAATCCAGTAGCTATTCTATATTCTTGTACATCCGCATTCTTAGGTACAGATCCTGATTTAGTATTTCTTCCTCTTTTAAAAATACCATATTCTTCCTCGTTTAGCTCTGCTTGAATTTTTTTCATAAATTCACTTTGAGAATGAGCTTTAACATATGATATTGCCTTAACATGAAGCTTATGAACTGACATATTCCTATTATTATTAACTAAATATGTCCTTATAAACACTTCATATATAGAATCTCCTACAAACGCAAGTACTAAGGGATTTAATTGTTTAGCTTCAGTTATAGTAAACTTATTTTTTAATATATCAAATTCCATTTAAATTTATCTCCTTAAATTTCTATATGTTATAATAATCTTTATTTTAAGTATAATTTTAATATCAAAGATAACAATATTATAATTTAGATAAATTTAAAAGTACAGTCAATATTGTTAAGTAATATTAATTGTACTAAAAAATTTCACCTATCAATCCTAAAAAAATAAATAGGCAGCTTCTAGCTGCCTATTTATTAAATTATATACATTAATTAACTTTCTTCCATCTTACACCCTGTGGAGTATCTTCAAGAACTATTCCCCTCGCCTTTAAATCATCTCTTATTTTATCTGCAAGTGACCAGTCTTTATCTTTTCTAGCCTTTTGTCTTTCTTCGATAAGCGTTTCTATTTCTTCTTCCAAATCATAAACTGTAGATTTTTGAAGTATTCCAAGTGGAGTACCTAAATCTCTAATTAAATCCAACACATATTCCACTAATTTTTTTGAAGAATTTACACTTATATTAGTATTTATGTCTTTTACTAAATCAAAAATCACTGAAATAGCATCTGCTGTATTAAAATCATCATCCATCTTTTCAATAAATTTTTCTTTATAAGAATCAAGATTCTTTATATAGTCTCTTTCAGATTCCATTAAACTTTCAACTTTCACTTCTTCAAGAAGTCTTTCTAAATTACTTACTGCATTATACAATCTTTCATTTGAAGCTTTTGCACTTTCTAATAGTTCAGCACTAAAATTTAATGGAGTTCTATAATGTGCTGAAAGCATAAATAACCTTACAACATCAGCATCATATCTTTGTAATATTTCTCTTGCTGTAAAGAAATTATTAAGTGATTTAGACATCTTTTTATTATTTATATTTAAATAAGCAGAGTGCATCCAATATTTAGAAAACACTTTGCCATTTCTAGCTTCACTTTGAGCTATTTCATTCTCGTGATGTGGGAATACTAAGTCAATTCCGCCACCATGAATATCTATAGTTTCTCCAAGTATTTTGTTCGCCATGCAAGAACATTCAATATGCCAACCTGGTCTTCCCATCCCCCATGGACTTTTCCATGCAGGTTCACCTGGTTTTTTGCTTTTCCAAACCGCAAAGTCCATAGGATCTTTTTTTCTTTCATCTATAGAAATTCTAGCACCTGCTTGTAAATCTTCTATACTTTGTCCTGATAACTTTCCATATTCTTTAAATTCTTTAGTACTAAAATACACATCTCCATCTACTTCATAAGCATAACCTTCATCTACAAGATCTTTAACAAAATTTATAATCTCATCCATGAATTCAGTAGCTCTTGGATTAACAGTAGCTCTTTTTACATTTAGGTTATCTGCATCCTTATAATATTCTTGTATAAATCTATCTCCTAGTTCTTTTACACTTATTTCTTCTCTATTAGCTCTGTTTATCATCTTATCATCAATATCAGTGAAGTTTTGAATAAATTTAACTTCATACCCTCTATATTCAAGATATCTTCTAATAGTATCAAAAACTAGGAAAGTTCTAGCATTACCAATATGAAAGTAATCATATACAGTAGGACCACAAACATACATGTTAACCTTACCTTGGTTTATAGTAACAAATTCTTCTTTTTGCCTAGTCATTGTGTTAAACACTTTCATCTTCTTTCCTCCTAACCAATTTTCAAATTCTTGTTTTTCTTTTCTTTATCTTAAACCATTTATTGATTATATTAATAATTATATACACTTTATGTTTATTTTATAGTTTTATACTGTTTCTTCAAATTTTTCTTTTACTCTATTAATTATACAAGATATTTCTATTTCTTCAACTTCACTACTATTTCTTAATTTAAATTCAACTTTTCCTTCACTAATCATTTTACCTACTGTAATTCTCATAGGAATTCCTATTAAATCTGCATCTTTAAATTTAACTCCTGCTCTTTCTTTTCTATCATCCAATAAAACTTCAATTCCAAGATCTTGTAATTCCTTGTAAATCTTTTCTGCAGCTTCCATTTGTTCTTCTTTCTTAATAACAGCTGGAATTACTACTACTTGATATGGTGCTACTGCTAATGGCCATATAATTCCATTTTGATCATTATGCTGTTCTATTATTGAAGCCATCGTTCTATTTACGCCTATTCCATAACATCCCATTATTAATGGTTTTACTTTTCCATTTTCATCATTAAATGTGGCTCCCATGACTTCTGAGTATTTAGTTCCAAGTTTAAATATATGTCCAACTTCTATTCCTCTTGCAATTACAATTTTGTTTCCACATTTCGGACATTTATCTTCACTTGTTATATTTCTAAAATCTCCTACTGTTCCTTCAAAATCTTTGCCATAATTAGCATTTACATAATGATATCCTGTTTCATTGGCACCAATTATAAAATTGTACATATTAGCAACTTCTTCATCAACCAAAAGATAATCAGAATTTATACCTATAGGTCCTGCAAATCCTATTTCTGCTGTAGTAGCAGTTTTAACAGTTTTTTCATCTGCTAATTCAAATTCTACTGCTCCACCTATTTTATTTACCACTTTAACTTCATTTACTTCTCTATCTCCCCTTACCATTACAGCAACAACTTTATCATCAGCCTTATATATAAGAGTTTTTACAAATTTCTTAGCAGTAGTACCAAAAAAGTTTATTAGAGCTTCTATAGTCTTAACTTCTGGAGTTTCTACTTTTTCTAGCACTTTAGCTTCTTCTTTTTCTGCTTTTTCTGCTGTTGACGGAGCCTTTTCCATATTAGCAGCATAACCACATTTATCACAAAATACAACTTCATCTTCTCCATATTCTGATTTAACCATAAATTCAGCTGAACCAGAACCACCCATTGCACCTGAATCTGCTTCAACAGCACTGCAATCCACACCACATCTTTTGAAAATGTTTGTATACGCTTCATACATCTTGTTATAAGCTTCATCTAATCCTTTTTCATCTTTATCAAAACTATAAGCATCTTTCATTACAAATTCCCTTGATCTCATAACACCAAATCTTGGTCTTCTTTCATCTCTATATTTCGTTTGTATTTGATATAGATTTAATGGAAGTTGTTTATATGATTTTATTACACTTCTTGCTATACTCGTAAAAACTTCTTCATGCGTTGGTCCCAAACAAAACTCTCTTTCATTTCTATCTCTCAATTTAAACATTTCAGGACCAAATACTTCCCATCGACCTGACTCTTTCCATAATTCTGATGGAATTAATGCAGATGCTAAAAACTCTTGAGCTCCTACCTTATTCATTTCTTCTCTTACGATATTTTCTATTTTTTTTAAACTTCTAAGTCCTATTGGCATATAATTATAAATTCCTGACGCCATTTTCCTCATCATACCTGCTCTTAGCATTAATTGATGACTTGGTAATTCAGCTTCTGCTGGAACCTCTCTTAATGTAGTTATTAACATATTTGACATTCTCATATGTATATCCTCCCTCTATAATCTATTTATTTTTTATTTACACAATTTAAGAAAAGTGCGATGCACTTTTTAGTTGAAAATCACTAATTAAAAGTTAATAGTTACCCATGTTTTGCTAATTCAAAGTTACCTACGTATATTGTAGTTGACTATAATTACAGATTTAAAATTAAATTCTGCTTAATTTTATCTTAACTATTCACTATTAATTTTTAACTACAAAAAAACAAACTCCCCCTAAATATTATTAGGGCGAGTTTTATCGCGGTACCACCTAACTTTGTGCTTATTATTATAACGGTTTTTCACCGGTAGTTTTTAACTACAGCTCAAAAGCAGGTTCAAAACAGTTGAAAATCTTTCAGCCAAGGATTCTCTCTCTGCAATTGTTTTTACTACTCTTCTTCATAGCTAATTATTAACTTATTCTGTCAGAATTATACCCAATCATATTGCATTATGTCAATACTTCTTCTGAATTATCTAATATTTTTTCACCTATAATTAAATCCTCTGGAGTAGTTATCTTTATATTACTATAGCTTCCATTATATAAAAATACCTTATGATTATATTTTTCAACAATCATAGTATCATCGGTTGCTTCAAATTTTTCCTTATAAGCTTTTTTATGAGATTCTAAGATAATTTCATATTTAAAGCATTGAGGAGTTTGAACACAAAATAAAGTATTTCTCTTAGGTGTTTCCATAGAAAAACCACTTTTTTCTTTAATCTTTATTGTATCCTTAGGCACAACTCCACAAGCACATGCCCCATAAAGATTAGCATACTTTATTCCTTCATTGATTATATCATCATTTATAAAAGGTCTTGCTCCATCATGTATTAAAACCACATTACACTCTCCTACTGCATTAAGACCATTAATTACAGATTGTTGTCGTGTGCTCCCACCTTCAACAATCTTTTTTATTTTTTTAACTTTATATTTATCTATTATATAAGATTTACAATATTCTATTTCATCTTTAGCTAAAACAAGAATTATTTCATCTACATAATTACTTTTTTCAAAAACTTTTAATGTCCAATAAAGAATTGGTTTATCTTTCAAATTTAAAAATTGCTTGTTAATATTTGCTTTCATTCTAGCACCTTTCCCTGCTGCTACAATAATCACACAGTTTCTATTCATAGGATTCCTCCTTATCTTTAATTAAAAAGATAGCCTTAAATTAGGCTATCTTTTTTGTTTAGCAAATATCATTCTTCCTGCAGCAGTTTGCAGTACAGTTGTAACTATTACATTTACCATTTCTCCAATATGTCGTCTTCCGCCTTCTACAACAATCATGGTACCATCATCTAAATAAGCTATACCCTGTTCCTGTTCCTTACCATCTTTAACTATTTGTATTGACATTTCTTCTCCTGGAAGAACTATAGGTTTTACTGAATTAGCAAGTTCATTTATATTTAGAACTGGCACGCCTTGAACCCCAGCAACTTTATTTAAATTATAATCATTAGTAATAACTTTTCCTTTTGAAACCTGTGCAAGCTTTAAAAGCTTACTATCTACTTCTTCTATTTCAGGAAAATCTTTGTCTGTTATTTGAACTTCTATACTTAATTCTTTTTGCATTTTATTAAGTATATCAAGCCCTCTTCTTCCTCTATTTCTTTTCAAACTATCTGAGGAATCTGCTATATGTCTTAACTCATCTAAAACAAAGTGAGGCACTATCAATGCACCTTCTATAAAACCACTTTGACATATATCAAATATTCTTCCATCTATTATTACAGATGTGTCTAACACCTTAGGTATTCCTTTTGATACTACTTTAGTCTTTTTTTCTTTAGGTGCATTAGACTTTTTCAAATTAGAAAATACGCCTATTATTTCTCCTTTTTTCTTTACAGCAATATCAGTACCAAGAACAGCTAAAATTAAAGCTATTATTACTGATATTACCGTTCCTATAAATGTTTTAGGAATTAATGAAACAAATAAAGCTGATATAACTAATCCTAATATTGCTCCAAATGTTCCTAATAAAATTTCTACAGTCGGAACTTTTTGTATGTTTTCTTCAAAATAATCCATAAGCTTTTTTATTAATGCATTAAGCCAAGGAGATATTAAAAATAATATAAATCCAAAAAGTAAAGAAGAAAAAATTAAAGATACCATTTTTAAAATAGCGCTACTGTTGAAATAAGCCAATCTATCTACTTTTAATAATGATTGTCCTATCACATATCCTATTATTAATCCTGTTAATGTAAAAAGCCATCTTAAAACTTTCTTAAATATGTTCAATATTTATTCACCTCCCTAATAAAATTATTATTCTTATTCTTTGTAGTTTTTTATACCATTAATAATAATATATATTAATATATAGGTTATTTCAACTAAACAAAGAATTATTTATAATTTGTTCACTAAAATAAACTTTATACTTTTTATCTATTTATATTTTCGTCCAAAAATTAACTTTTTAATCCCCCTATTAATAAAAACAATACTATTTTATTATATATATAAAGAAATACAGCATTAATCTTGTGTATCACTGTTGACAAAATTATCTGAAAATAATTATAATTATAGTATCAGTCATTTGTTTAAAATTACTATAAGGAGCTGAAACCATGAAAGATGTTATTTTTGACGATTTCCAAAATGCAGTAGACGACTGCCTTATACGCCATAGAAGTTTATTAGATATAATGACAAAACTTCAAGAATCAGAGGGACGCATTAATAGAGCTCTAGCAAAATCTGTGACAAACTGTGGTTGTATAAAAATTGAAGCTGAAAAACAATCAATGCTAAACAATGATAGCATAGATATAGACGATTTAAAAAACTATTTAAATACACATTTAAAAGGAAACCTATGTGATAACTGTAGAGAGGTTTTAGAAAGAGAACTAGGCAATAATTTATTTTATCTAACTTCTCTGTGTAATTTATTAGACTTAAATTTGTATGATATCCTTTTAAAAGAGTACAACAAAATAAATACCTTAGGTAAATATACATTTAGATAAACCAATAGCACAAAATAAGTCTTATACTTATTTTGTGCTTATATTTGTTTATCTATCATGAATTGCTCTCTTAATCTGCGAAGTCCATTTTTAATAGCTTTAGATCGTGCCTCTCCTATACCTTCAACATTATCTAATTCTTCATAAGAAGCTTCCATAACAGCTTTAAGTTCTTTAAAATTATTTATAACATTTTCAATTACATTTACAGGTATTCTAGGAATTTTGCTTAACATTCTATATCCTCTTGGAGAAATCAATGTATCTACAAGCGGAACCCCAGTATACCCTAATATTTTAGATATTGCATCCAAATCTAAAATTTCATCTGAAGACATATTTTGAATTTGCTCATATATTTTTTCATGATTCAACTTGCTTTGACAATAATCTCTAATTAAAAGTATACCATCTTCTTCAACACTTTTTACAAGTTCACTTAGCTGCATTGATATAAGTCTTCCTTCATTTCCCAACTCGCATATATACCGTTCTACTTCATCAACAATTCTCATAACCATTTCTGTTCTCTGTATAGCAGTTATAACATCAAACAGAGTCACCAAATCTTGAAATTCTAATACATTCAAATTGAGCATAACTCTTTCTAATACAGACACATATTTTTCAAGTGTTTGAAGTGCTTGATTTGCTCTTGCAAGTATTATACTACTGTCTCTCAAAACATATTTTATATCATTTTGATATACTGTTATAATATTTCTTCTTTGAGAAATAGCAATTACAATTCCTTGTGTTTGTTTTGTAACTCTATACGCTGTTCTATGTCTTGTTCCAGTTTCAAATGTTGGAATAGATGAATCTGGCAGTAATTGAGTATTTGCATAAAGTATTTTCTTTAAATCACTACTCAATACAATAGCACCATCCATTTTAGCAAGCTCATATACATATGAGGGACTATAATCAGCACTTATATTAAATCCTCCATCTACTATCTTCATAATTATTTCACTGTTCCCAAGAACTATAAGTCCTCCTGTTTTAGCTCTTAAAATATTTTCAAGTCCTTCTCTCAATGGAGTACCTGGCGCCATAGTTTCCAAAATTTCCATAAGTTTTTTATCTTTTTCTAGTCTCACTAAACACCCTCCTTTCTACTATTTTTTATACAAACATACCTAAAAAACTTTTTTGACTGCTTCCTTAAGAGATGATACTCCTATAATACTTTGCTGTTTGTTATTTATCTTTTCTCTATTTCTCATTGGTATAACAATGTTTTCAAATCCCATCTTTATAGCTTCGTTTACTAATCTATCACAAAATGTAATAGGTCTAACTTCTCCTGTAAGTCCAACTTCTCCAAAAACTATCATTTTATTCATCTTAAAAGTTCTTGTTTTAATACTTGATATTAATGCTAAAGCAAGCCCTAAATCACCTAAAGTTCCTTCTATACTAATTCCACCTACTACATTTACATAAACATCACAATTATAGAACGGTATTTTAAGTTTTTTTTCTAAAACAGCTAAAATTAAATTCAATCTAGAATTATCTACGCCTACAGCCGTTCTTCTAGGCATAATAGCTTTAGTTTCACTAACTAATGCTTGTATTTCAACTAATATTGGACGAGTTCCTTCCATTATGCCGATAACTACAGAACCTTCTGAATTAAAATTAGTCTCTTCAAGAAATACTTCGGATGGATTTAGTATTTCCTTAAGCCCTTCTTGTCTCATTTCAAATACCCCAATTTCACTTGTAGTACCAAAACGATTTTTTAAAGTTCTAAGTATTCTAAATTCTTGTGTTCTTTCTCCTTCAAAAGAAAGCACTGTATCCACCATATGTTCCAAAACCCTAGGTCCTGCAAGCTCTCCTTGTTTTGTGACATGTGCAACTATAAATAACGGTATATTTTTTGTCTTTGCAATTCTCATAAGTTCATTTGAACATTCCCTAACTTGAGATACACTTCCTGGAGCAGACGTAATAGAAGGCTTAAATAAAGTTTGAATAGAATCTATTATAATAAACGCAGGACTAATGTTGTCAATATGCCGTTCTACTATTTCTAAATTAGTTTCTGAAAGAATATATAGTTCTGAGGCTATATTTCCTATCCTGTCACCTCTGATTTTTATTTGTTCTCCAGATTCCTCTCCAGATACATATAACACTTTCCCTATTTTATGTGCAATATTATTTGCAGTTTGTAGTAGTATCGTAGACTTTCCTATTCCAGGTGCTCCTGATATTAAAGTCAACGATCCTTTTACCATTCCTCCACCTAATACTCTATTTAATTCTTTAATTCCAGTATCATATCTTTCAAATTCACCTGATTTTATATTTAATATGCTTTCTGGTTTATTGTTACTGGTTATTCCTATGCTTCTACTAACAATTTTTTCTTCTTTTTTTTCTTCTACCATAGTATTCCACATACCGCATCCTGGGCACTTACCAAACCACTTAGGAGCTTCATGCCCACATTCTTGGCATATAAATATATTTTTATTTTTACCCATAATTAATCACCCTATTTCATCATACAAATTAATATTATACAATATTTCAATATAAATTTGTATTAGTATCAAGAAGATTTTCTTTTTTATTTAATTTTAATATCAAATTTATAAATATAATAAAAGACCGACATAACATCAAAATCTGTTTCTGTCGGTTTTTATTATTACATTTAATTAAATTAGCCCTTCAAACACTAATTCTTTATCTCTAACTGACGCTTTTACCTTATCACCTTTCTTAACATTTCCTCTTAGAATTTCTTCAGATAATTTATCCTCTACAGTTTTTGTTATGGCACGTCTAAGTGGTCTTGCCCCATATGTTGGGTCAAATCCTTCGTTAGTAAGTAACTTTTCAGCTTCTTTATCAAACTCTATGTGTATTTCTTGTTGTTTTAATCTATTTGCAACTTGACGAAGCATTAATTTAACTATTTGTTTTAAATCATTTTCCTCTAAAGAATGAAATACTATAATATCATCTATTCTGTTTAAAAATTCTGGTCTAAAAGAACGTTTAAGTTCTTCCATGATATTATCTTTCATTTTTTCATATTCATTTTCACTTTTATTTTTATCAAAAGAAAAGCCTAATGATTTTTGTTTCTTTATAGTAGTTGCTCCAACATTTGATGTCATTATTACTATTGTATTTTTAAAATTTATAGTTTTACCTTTTCCATCAGTTAATCTTCCATCTTCTAAAATTTGAAGAAGTATGTTAAACATATCAGGATGTGCCTTTTCAATTTCATCAAATAGGACTACTGAATACGGATTACGTCTTACTTTTTCTGTTAACTGACCGCCTTCTTCAAAGCCAACATATCCTGGTGGAGATCCTATAAGCCTTGAAACCGCATGTTTTTCCATATATTCTGACATATCAATTCTTATTATATTATTCTCATCACCAAACATAGCCTCTGCAAGTGCTTTAGATAACTCTGTTTTTCCTACTCCTGTAGGTCCTAAAAAGACAAATGAGCCTATGGGTCTATTAGGGTCTTTCAATCCAACTCTAGCACGTCTTACAGCCCTTGCAATTGATTTTACAGCTTCATCCTGTCCAACTACTCTATGATGCAAAATTTCTTCTAATTTTAGTAATCTTTCTGCTTCTGTTTCTGTAAGCTTTTCAACTGGAACATTAGTCCACTTAGCAACAACCTGTGCTATCTGTTCCTCTGAAACAATTTGTGTTGAAACTTCACTTTGCTTTCTCCAATCATTTTTAAAACTATCTAATTTTTCTTTTAATTCTCTTTCTTTATCCCTTAATCTAGCTGCCTTTTCAAAATCCTGTAGCGTAATAGCATCCTCTTTTTTCTTTTTAGTTTTTTCTAATTCTTCTTCTAAATTTTTAAGATCTGGTGGTGCTGTTAAATTATGAATTCTAACCATAGCTCCTGCTTCATCAATTAAATCTATTGCCTTATCTGGAAGATATCTATCAGTAATATATCTATCTGATAAATTTACAGCAGCTTCTATAGCTTCATCAGTAATCTTAACTCCATGATGAGCTTCATACTTATCTCTTAAACCTTTTAATATTTCAACTGACTCTTCTTTACTAGGTTCTCCTACCATTACTGGTTGAAATCTTCGCTCCAAAGCTGAATCTTTTTCTATATATTTTCTGTATTCACCTATAGTTGTAGCACCTATACATTGTATCTCTCCTCTTGCAAGAGATGGTTTTAATATATTAGATGCATCTATTGCACCTTCCGCTCCTCCAGCTCCAATTATAGTATGAATTTCATCTATGAATAAAATTACATTTCCTGCTTTATTTATTTCTTCCATAGCCTTTTTAAGTCTCTCTTCAAATTCTCCTCTATATTTTGAACCAGCTATCATTGAAGAAATATCTAAAGTTACAACTCTTTTATTCTTTAATATTTCAGGAATGTTTCCATTTTCAATTCTCTGAGCAAGACCTTCTGCAATTGCGGTTTTACCTACACCTGGATCACCTATTAAACAAGGATTATTTTTAATTCTTCTACATAATATTTCAAGTACTCTTTCAGTCTCCTTATCCCTTCCTATTACAGGATCAAGTTTTCCTTCTTCAGCCATTTGAGTTAAATCTCTACTATATTTATCTAAATTAGGAGTATCTGCATTAATCTTGTTTTTATCTATAGCTGTAGTCCCTTCCTTATTAAATTCCCTTAACAATTCATCTTTAATCTTTTCAAAATTTAAGCCTAAATTATTTAATATAGTATATGCAACACCTTCTGATTCTCTTATTAAAGCAAGTAAAATATGTTCAGGTGTAATATAATTGTGATTTAATTTCCTAGCCTCTAATAAACTTAATTCTAATAGTCGTTTTGTTCTAGGTGTTAATGGTATTTCATTTCTATATAGATTAATATCACCTTTTCCTTCATATTCTTCAACAAGCTTTTTTACTTTATCTTCTGTAATATTATTTTCATTTAATAACTTTTTTGCAGCTCCCTCCTTTTCTTTTAAAAGTCCTAGTAATATATGCTCTGTTCCTACATATCCATGTTTAAAAGCTTGTGCTTCTTCTTGAGCATAGTACAGAACCTTTTGTGCTCTTTCAGTAAATCTACCAAACATCATATTTATCCACCTCCTAAAATTATAAGTTCATCACTTTTAATTTTCTTCTAACCAACTGGGCTCTTGTCAAATCTATTTGTTTGCTTAAAAGCTTATCCTTAGATGATTTTTGAATAACTGCAGGCTGAATCTCTATAAGCAATTTATTCAAAGCATTCTTATCTATATCTTTAATTATTCCCATTTCAACTCCTAATCTTACATCAGAAAGTAATTTTAAAGTTTCTTTAGAACTAAGTATGACTGCTGATTTTAAAATTCCCGCTGCTCTATAAATTTTATCTTCTAGTTCGTATTTACTATTTTTAAATATTCTTTCTCTTGCAATTTTCTCTTGATTTACAACTTGATTTATAATTCCTGTTAAATTACTTAATATTTCTTCTTCACTAAGTCCTAATGTGATTTGATTTGAAATTTGATATAAATTCCCTTCTCCTTGTGAACCTTCACCATATAGTCCTCTTACAGTCATTCCTACTTGAGTTAATCCATTTAAAAGTCCTACTATTTCTCTATTCATAGTAAGTGCCGGTAAATGTACCATAACAGAAGCTCGAAGTCCAGTACCTAAATTAGTTGGACATGAAGTTAAATAACCTAGTTTCTCATCAAAAGCATAATCTAGATTTTTCTCTAATAAATCATCTAACTTATTACAAAACTCATAAGCTTCTTTTAAATTTAATCCTCCAGTTATACTTTGAAGTCTTATATGGTCTTCTTCATTTATCATAATACTAACAGTTTCATCATTATTTACAATAAACGCAGCTTCTTTTTGGTTACTAATAAGTTTCTTACTTATTAAATGTCTTTCAAAATAAACTTTATTAGAAACATCATCATTTTGCCATAAATAAATCGTTTTATATTTTTCCTCTATAGAGTTTGATGAATAAAAAGCATCCTCAACCTTTTTAACTATATTTTTTGCATCTTCTTCTATCAATTTATTAGGAAAAGGTATACTTTTTATATTTCTTGCAAGCCTTATTCTACTGCTTAATACCATATCCTCGTTTTCACTTTCGCTTTCCAACCAATTTTTCATTTTATCACCTCCACATCATTACTTGTCATATTTAGTTTTATTTTTTTCAATCTCACGTATTTGATCTCTAAGTTCTGCTGCTCTTTCATACTCTTCCATAACAATAGCATTTTGCAGTTCTTCTTTAAGCTTTATTATCATCTTTCTTTGCATTAAATTTCTACCTGATT
The DNA here is from genome assembly GCF_026735135.1 of Clostridium aestuarii. Taxonomy (GTDB): domain Bacteria; phylum Bacillota; class Clostridia; order Clostridiales; family Clostridiaceae; genus Clostridium_H; species Clostridium_H aestuarii. The sequence goes on from NZ_JAPQER010000001.1 coordinate 935,672, forward strand.
TTTTAGGTATCTTGCCTACATGCTCTATATTCCCTTGAACTCCTTTTATAACTGACATAATTGCTGGTTTAAAATTTTCATAGCATTCACTGCACCCTAAAAGTCCTTTTTCTTTAAATTCACTGTAAGAAGCTTCACAATTTTTACAAATAAGGTTTACTCCCTTATTATTCTTAGAAGTATTATTCACATAATCCATAAGTCCACTTAATATATTTTGAAAAGAGAAAGGTGCAATTATATCCATATCTGGAACAGTAACCAAATTAAATTCTTCACTCTTACCAGCACAATCGCCACATAAATTTATTTCTCTTTTTACTCCATTTACTATTTTTGTTATATGAATAGTTGCTTCATTCTTTTTACAAATTTCGCAAAGCATTTAACCACCCCTTTTATTCAATTTATAATTAGTAGTTAAGACAAATAATCAATAATTTCTTTTATAATAAAACTATTGCAAAATGTAACCAATTTTCATTTTAACCTCTATAAGCCTCAACTATTATATATTAATTCAGTATACCATATTTTGTAAATTTTATAACAATATAATTCTTAGCATCGACTTTAAAATTTCAGCTCTCACTATATTCTTGTTTTCTGTAGGTATTAATAAACTTCTACTATTGATAGCCGCTTTCATAATTTCAGCTTCTCTTGAAGTTATTATATTTCTCTCTACTAATCCATTTATTATTATATTTGACGCATTATAAGTGATGTTCTTTCCTATGTTTTCATTAATAACCTTTGCTAATGGTTCATTATTATCATATTGAATCTTTCTTATTTTAATATACCCTCCTCCGCCTCTTCTGCTTTCAACATAATATCCACTTTGTGTTGAAAATCTAGTTGTTAAAACATAATTTATTTGAGAAGGAGCACAACTAAAATAATTTGCTAATTCATTTCTTCCAATTTCTAGTGCACTGCTTTCACTATCTGCTAACATCTCTTTTATAAATTCTTCTATTACATCTGAAAGTCTTGCCATTTTTTCACCTCTTTATTGACTTTGTCTTTCTTTGACTTTTATTTTAACTTTATAATATTATTTATATAAATTTTTTTCAACAATGAAATTTATGTATTTGTTACTTTATATGTTATATATTTCTGATTAACTTCATTTAATCTCATATTCCTTAAAATTACTTTTAAATATGTATTTATATATTTCCATAGTTAAAGAACTTCTTTAACTCTAAAACAACATAACTACATGCAAGTTTTATTATTCACAATAAACTTGAATTTTACATTTAAAATTTTTAATTATAACATTTTCTCATTTATATAATGTTAAAAATTATATAAAAATGTTAATACTAAATAATATTAAAAACTTATTGCGAAAGGGAAATGATTAATGAACTCAAACAAAATAATAAAATCTGAAAGCTTAAAAAATAGAACAAAAATTTATCGTTATATATCCTTAAGTCAATTTATGTCTTTTGTTGAAACAAATCAAATTTGTCTAACTAAAATAAAAGCCTGGGAAGATACTTGGGAAGCACCTACAAGTTGTATACCAACCGAAGGTAAGAATGGTTACTTAGAATATCCTTCACATACGATATGTGATGATATGTATGGTCAATGTTGGAGTTTAAATGGTGATTCAGACGCTCTATGGAGAATTTATTCATCGGGAAATGAGGGAATAGTTATTGAAACATCTATTGAAAAATTCAATTTAATTCATGATATAAAATTGGGTATGATTGCCCCTGTAATTTATTATGAGAAATTACAAACAGGTTTTAAAATTCTCAAAAGTAAGAAAGACTATCAAAATATATTTGCAGAAGGTTTTTTGAAAAGAAAAGCATTTGAACATGAAAAAGAAATAAGATTAATAACATTGAATAATAAAAAATGTATAGATACTAAATATGTTAATTCTAAATTTATTAAATTGGAGTTAGACCCTACAAAATTTATTGAAGGAATTAAAATTGATCCTAGAGCACGTGATTGGTATGTCGATACTATAAAAAGATATTGTAATCGTGTAGGATTTAAATTTGATCCCTTAAAGTCTAATCTTTATTCATCAGATATATTTAAAGCTACAGGTTTAGTGCAAAAGCACACATCAATAAAAAATTTGACATATGAAAAAAAAATTTGATATTTATTTTTGAAGTATATAATATCTTTGCTTTATATTGAATTTTATGGAAATAATAACGATTTATGTTAATATATATATATATAGATTTATAAAAATACTTAGTTAGTAACCTAGTATGCCATATAGGAATACTATTTAATAAGAATAAAATTAATCATTGTTTATTCTTATTCGTTATCCATATTCAATTGTTATTTAAATATAATATAAATTATCGTAATATTTTTATTAGTAGGAGGCATTTGTATGAAGAATATAAATTATTACCCAACATATGAAGAAATGCTATATCCTGAAAAAATAAATAAACATCTTCGACAAAAAGCTATAAAAGCACTTAATAATGATGAGTTAAACACTCTAAATTTACTTAATCTTACTTGGAAAAATCAAAATAATACAGTTAGGAAAATAGTTCTTCCTCCTAAACTTACAGGCGTTAAAGCAAATATAGTAGTATTATTGGGTAAATATTTTCCATCTGGTTCTCATAAAGTAGGTCCAGCTTATACTACATTAATAGAAGGTTTTGTTGATGGAAATATACTTCCTGATAAAAACACAGTTTTATCTCCTTCTACAGGAAATTTTGGTATCGGATCAGCCTATATTTGTACACTTATGGGATATGATTCAATCGTTGTTATGCCTGAAAACGTAAGCATAGAAAGACATCAAATAATAAAAAAATATGGTGGAAAACTTGAATTAACACCAAGTTGCGATTCAGATGTTATATTAACCTTGCAAAAAACGTATGAACTTGTAAAAAAGAATCCAAGCTATAGAATATTAGCTCAATTTGAAATATTTTCAAATTATAGATTTCATAGATATGTAACTGGTAACTCTGCAATACAAGCTGTCAAAAACTTAGGAAATGAAAAGATAGCTTGTTATTGTTCAGCACCAGGTTCAGGTGGAACTTTAGCTGCTGGAGATGAAATAAAAAAAGTTTTTCCTAAATGTAAAATTGCTGCTGTAGAACCATATGAATCTTCAACCCTTTCAACTGGACGTAGAGGACAGCATAGAATTGAAGGTATAGGAGATAAAATGTGTACCTTAATTCATAATGTATTAAATACAGACTTTGTAGTTTGTATTAAAGATGAACAAGCTATGTTGGGACTTAAAATTATACATGATTGTACTAAAGAACTTAAAAAATTAGGTATTGATAAAGATACTGTTCAATACATGAAAAATCTTTTTGGACCATCTGGAATATGTAATATTATTGCCGCAATAAAAATGGCTAAACAATTAAACTTAAGTGCTGAAGATAATGTAGTTACAATCGCAACTGATGGTTTTGATAGATATGGTTCAGTTCTTAAAAAATTAAATACTCAATATAAACACATTGATACTTTTACAATTAAAGAATGGATAAACAATATATTTCTACAACAAACCCAAGATTATATTTATGATTTTAGAGATAACAATTCGAAAGAAAAATTATATCTTCAAAAAGAAAAAGATTGGATTAAATTTGGTCACTCTAAAAAATATCTGGATTCTATGAAAAATATGAGTTTTTGGGATAATGAATATTCTCAAATCAAAGAATATGACAAAAAAATTAAAGCATTAAGACAAAAATAAAAGCTATAGAATTTATTAAATAAATATAAATAAAAGATGAATTTTAAAACGCTGTCCACAATAAAATTTATATTTTACATCTGAAATTTTTAATCATATAATTTTCTCATTTATAATAATCTATATGTTATAATAAATATTATTTTATATATAGTAAGATTTTCTAAAATCAATTACTATATTCTAGGGAGATATTAATATGAAAAAATTTTTAAAATCTTTATTAAAACATATAATATATATGATTATTTTAATTTCTATAACTTTAGTTATATGCTTTGCAACAAGTCATTTCAGAGATCATAAATTTAGTTCAATTAAAATGTTTATTGGAATGGCATATATGCTCATTGGATTATTAAGCGCTTGTGGAAATCTTACTTTTAGAGGAAACTTTAAATTTCAGCAGTCTCGTAGTGCAGACTTTAGAAGTTTGAATGATACCATAAGAGAAGATTTTCAATTTCAAGATAAATCTTTAAATTTTATGGCTTTTATGTCAATAAGCGGTTTTATAATATGTATGATTTAGCTATAAAAAACCATGCTTGATATAATTCAACCAAGCATGGTTTTTAAGTTAACTATTTAGGTAATATATCAATAATATGATCTTCTAAACCTTTATTTAAAATATCTATTAAGCAATCCTCTAAATGCGGAACCATGTCTAGCCTCATCTTTACACATCTCATGAACAGTATCGTGTATTGCATCGTAATTTAATTTTTTAGCTAAAGTAGCTAATTTTTTCTTACCTGCACAAGCACCATGTTCTGCATCAACTCTCATTTGAAGATTTTTCTTAGTACTATCAGTTACTACTTCCCCTAAAAGCTCTGCAAATTTAGCAGCATGCTCTGCTTCTTCAAAAGCAATTCTTTTATATGCTTCTGCAACTTCTGGATATCCTTCTCTATCTGCTTGTCTGCTCATAGCAAGGTACATACCTACTTCAGTACATTCTCCCATAAAGTTAGCTCTTAATTCTTCTACAACTTCAGTATCTACATCTTTAGCTATTCCAATTATATGTTCATCTGCCCATTCTAATTTATCATCTTCTAATTTTTCTATAAATTTATCTTTTGGAGCTTTGCATTGAGGACAAACTTCTGGAGCCTCATTTCCTTCATGAACATATCCACATACTGTACAAATAAATTTTTTCATTTTATACCCTCCTGATTAAAAATCCTTTTATTTATTTATTTCTTTAATAATTTTTATTAATTAATAACGATTGTTGTTTGCTATGTTTATACTATATAGTAATTTTTATTTTTTTTCAATTAATAAACAGCCTAATATTTAGCGTTTAATTAAATTAGCTCTTAAATTCTAGTATTTACTCTTTACTATTACAACATAGATTTATTTTTTTGTAAATTAATAAAATTTGAAATTTTAGGACAACTTTAATTATTATTATATATTAATTTGATATTTATTTCATATGTTTCTAATTTAATTCTTTTTAATAAATAAGTAATATCCACAATTAAAAAATTCAAATGCCAAATGCATGTTTTGTTGTGAGCAACGTCTTAAAATTCTTCTTTCACTATATTCTAAACGTATTCTAACCTCTAAAAATTTTTTTTGGAAGTAGTAAAGATTGACACTTGCATATAGTTATATATTTTTAAAATTCTACAATTTTTTCATATAACTAATTTTGCTATATAAAAGGAGTATAAATATAGAAATTTCTATATTTATACTCCTTTATCTATTTTACTTTTTTAAATTGAGGTTTATATGAATTTTCAGAAAGCACATCAAAAATAAATCCTTGTTTTTGAAGTCCTTCTATAATCTCTGGTAATGCTTGTACAGTTGTTGTCTTTGGATTTAAATCATGCATTAAAATATTAGCCTGCTTCTTTCTTTTACTATAGTTTAATACTGAACTTACAATTTTATCTTTGTCTTGTCTATATTTTGATGCATCTGTGGAATCTACATTCCAATCAAAATATACATATCCTTCTTTATCCATTTCTTTGATTATCTTCGTCATTATATCGTTCCCACCATATCTATGGCTTTTAGTATTATTAGAACCTCCATTATATCTAATCATTTTAGACATTGGCTTTCCAGTAATATTAGATATAAATTCTTCTAGTTTCTTAGCATTTTCTTTGAAACTATCTACTGATTTATAAATTTTATCATAATCATGAGAATATCCATGATTGGCTATAACATGTCCATTTTCGTCTATTTTCTTATATAGATATTCTAAATTTTTATGAGCATTTACAAACCAAGTAGCTTTAATATCATATTTATCTAATATATCTAATATATCTTGTGTATTACTTGATGGTCCATCATCAAAAGTTAAATAAGCTATTTTAACATTTTCCATTTTCTTTTTATATAAATTTTGTTTTTCTTCTATATTAGCTAATAATTTTTTATTTTTCTCAGCTAAATTTTTCTTATTTGTCTCTATATCATTTATTTGTGTTTTTAAATTACCATTTTTCCTCTGCATCTTGATAACTTTTGCTTCCGTAACTCCTGCAACTGAAAGTAAAACCACAAAAACAATAAAGAAAAGACGTCCTATCCATTTTGATTTTGAACGTGTTCGTCTCCTTGAACGTCTCATTATCCCATCCCCTTAAAAATTATTTTAATTTATTTTCTATTTCATCAATTTTTTTCTCAATATCTAAATGATTTTTACTTAATTTATCATTTTCTTTATTTAAATTACTTTCTTCTTGTTTTAATACTTGCAATTTAGTTTGTAAAGAATTATTTTCAACAACAAGCTTTTTGATTTTTTGGTTACCAAAAAAAGTCAAAGCTATAACTGTAATACAAAAGCATAATCTAATTATATTTTTACCTCGCATTATTTTATCTCCTTTTCAATATTTTTCTAACATTCGACACTATTATAATTTGTTTAAAGTCAAATAAGGTTACAATACTGTAACAATTATAACAGCTACACAGAATATTTTATAATGTGACAAATGCTTATTACAAGCACAAAAATAGAGCATAGATATAATCTACGCTCAAAAACGTCACTTTTTCTTATTTTCTTACATATTATTAATCTTAAACTAGTAATTTTGTAAATAAGTTACTTTAAATCTTTAAAACACTTAATGTTACATAAGCTATCGGTATTTTTCACTGCATTAACTACAGCTCTTTCCATAACTCTAGCTGCTAAAAGTCCTATTACATTAACATCTGCTTCTATTTTACCTGTAGCAGCGGCAAATATTGTATCTCCATCATACATTGTATGCACTGGGTATATTGTTCTCGCAAATCCATTTTGTGCCATAGATGCTACCTTATTAGCTTGAGCCTTAGTTAATTTTGCATTAGTAGCTATAATTCCTATTGTAGTATTTCCATTAAACAAATTGTTTTTATTGTCATACTTAGCTATCATTAACTCCTCTGTATTAATAAAATCCGTTTTATTTTCATTTAATACTCCTGCAACTATTTTTCTATGCTCTGGATCTACAACATCACCAAGGGAATTAACAGCTACCATGGCGCCAACCTTCAACTCACCTACTTGAACAGCATAAGTCCCAAGCCCACCTTTCATACAATATTCTTGTCCTAAAACTTTTCCAACAGTTGCTCCTGTACCTGCCCCTATATTTCCTTCTCTATATTCTTTATTACTAGCGTTTAAACATGCTTTATATCCCATTTCTTTATCTGGTCTTATTTTATGATCCCCTATTACTAAATCAAATAGTGCTGCACCACACACTATTGGTACTTTTGTAACTCCTACATCAAAGCCAATACCTTTTTCTTCTAAATATTTCATTATACCAGCTGCTGCATCAAGCCCAAAAGCACTCCCTCCAGTTAAAAGTATTCCATGTATTCTATCCACCATATTTACTGGATTTAAAAGATCCGTTTCACGTGTTCCCGGAGCTCCTCCTCTTACATCTACTCCAGCTGAAGCTCCTTCTTCACAAATAATAACAGTACACCCTGTAGCAGCTTCTAAATTTTGTTCATGACCAACTTTTATACCTTCTATATCAGTAAAATTTATAATTTCCATTTTATTCACTCCTCATAGTTTTAATTTTATCATAGTTGACAAATGACATAGGACAATTGATTTACAATATTCTTAAATCGTGAATCAAAGTTATCCACAATTTTAAAAATTTATAGCTTCTTATATTATAAGAAAAGTAGTAAAAGTTCGTCCAAACTTTTACTACTTTATTTCTATATCTTTATATATAATTAATTTCTTCTTACTTTTTTAACTGCCATAACTACAGCAACAGTAATTATTACTGCAACAATAACTTCAGGAATTCCATGGGTAACACCAATTCCTAAAATTGTTTTTCCCACAACATCTTCTGAAATTTTATTAATTTTTGCAAATGGAGCCGCATATAAAATATACATCATTCCTAAAAATCCTACAGTATTAGTTATAGTACCAAGGGCTGCTGCTACCCCTACTTTTAAACTTTCTTTTTTTGATGGCATAAGCTTATATCCATAATAAGCTACAACACCAATAAGTATTCTAGGAACTACTGATACTAGTGGATTAAGAAATGCAAATAAAAGCACACTCCCTGTAGTCATCGCACGAATAACACTCAACACTCCAAATATAAGTCCCATAATAACACCGGCTACCGGTCCTTCTAAAACAGCTGCAATAATAACCGGTATATGCATAATTGTAGCTCCAACTGGCGGTATTGGTATAATACCAAGTGGTGTAAACCCAAGTATTACTGCTATTGCAGATAACATAGCAAGAGTAGTAAGCCTTTTTGTACCCGTCTTTCTTTTTGATCCTGTTTCAAAATTTCTCTCCATATTTTTTACCTCCGTTCTTATTCCTTATAGGATATAAGTCGAATAACTGAAACTAACTATTAAATTTTAGATTTTTAGTTCAGTTTCTTTACAGAATACCGACTTGTTAATATTCTATCATTTTTTTATATAAATTCAAATATTTTTTTAAGTTAATGTTTTAAAAATATTAACTAACTTTAAAATATATTCATATTTTTAATATTAGTATACTTAAAAAACCGCCTTTTAGGGCGGCTTAATCTTAATTACTTTGCAAGTTCATATATAGCATGAGCATAAATTTTTGTATTTCTAATCAAATCATCTATTTTTATGTACTCATTTGGCTTATGAATAAGTTCTGGTTCTCCTGGGAATAATGGTCCAAATGCAACTATATTAGGCATTTCTTTAGCATATGTTCCTCCACCAATTGAAAGTAATTGTGATTTTTCTCCTGTTTGCTCTTCATATACCTTTGAAAGAGCATTTATAGTTGGATGATCTTTTGGAAAATATAAAGGCTTTTGGTGATCCATATTTTCTACCCTTATTCCACTTCCATCAATAGTCTTATTAAATCCTTTCATCATTTCATCAAAAGTACATGTAACAGGATATCTTAAATTTAATGTCATTGATATTTTCTCTTCATTCATGTATACTGTTCCAATATTAAATGAAAGTTCACCAGAAACTTCATCTTTAAGTCCTACTCCAAAAGATTCTCCATTAGTTTCCAAACCAATATATTTATTCATAAAATCTATAAACTCTTTTATATCGCTCTTTTCTAATTCAATCTCTCCTATAACCGCAAATAGCTGCATTATAGCGTTTTTACCTAATTCAGGAGTACTTCCATGTGCAGAAGCTCCTATTGATTTTATAACTATTATTCCATTATTAACTTCTGCACTTATGTCATATTCCTTTTTATCTTTAAAAGCTTTTATTATACCTAAAACTTTTTCAATATCATTACTTACAATACCAGCTTCACAATAATCTGGTACCATATTAGCTTTTTGTCCACCTCTTATATATTTTACAAAATTTCCCTTACCTTTAACCTTTAAGTCTTTAACTATATCAAAAATTGTGAGTCCTTTTTCTCCATTTATAATTGGATATTCAGCATCAGGTGTAAATCCTGATACTGGTGCTTTTTCTGTTTTGAAATAATGACCTATTTCTCCACATCCACTTTCTTCATTTGTTCCAAAAATAATCCTTACTCTTTTAGAAATCTTAATTCCTAAATCTTTTATTGCCTTTAACCCATAAACCGAAGCTATCATAGGTCCTTTATCATCCATGGTTCCTCGTCCATACATTCTATCATCATGTATTTCAGCTCCATATGGTGAATAAATCCATCCGTCTCCTTCTGGAACAACATCTAGATGTCCCAGAATTGCTACATAATCATCACTTTCACCATACTCAGCATAACCTACATAGTTATCTAAATTAACAGTTTTAAATCCAAGAGTTTCACATAAATTTAAAGCATATTTAAGTGCATTATAAGGACCTTCTCCAAAAGGCATTCCTTCTTTTGGCTCTCCTTCTACACTTTTAATTTTAACTACTTCTGCAGTTGATTCTATAATTTTCTCTCTCATTTCATCTATTTTTTTGTTTAATTCCATTTACTCTCTCTCCCTTAATTGCTTTATGTAAATACTATATATATTATAAGCTGTTTATATTCTTATTATCAACTTCTATTTATCCTTAACATTTTTTTAAAAGAATAAAAACAACTTATATAAAATATTATATTTATAAATAACATAAGTTTAAAATTAAGTTTTTTGTTAATAATTACAATATAATAATTAAATAAAGGGGCTATATATATGAAAAATAGTTTTGAAATAACTGAACTATTAGAAAAAAAAATACTGGAATATATCTCAAAGGGTAAAAATTTAATTAACCAAGATAAAATAAATAATGGTTTTGAAATGTTTAATAAAGCTCTTCATTTTTGTAATAAAATAATAGAAAAAAATAAAGCTGATTTTTCTCTCTATTATAAAAAAGCTTATATCTTAACAGAATTAGGCAACTTATATGATGCAATTAAATGCTATAACGAATGTTTAAAACTAAAACCTGATTATTATGAAGCCTATTGTCAAAAAGGAGAACTTTTGATAACACTATGTAATCACAAAGAAGCATTAAATACATATTCTAAAGCTATTGAAATAGATAATAATAGAAGCGATGCTTATATGGGTAAAGCACTTGTTTATATGGATTTACAAGATTATTCTATGGCTTTTCCATTAGTAAAAAAAGCTTATCGATTAGACCCTTGTGATGAATGGTGTAAATGCTACTATATGCTAACAAAAAATATGTTAAATAAGTCGAATTCCAGTAATACTAATTTAGTTATACCCTTTGAACCATAAATGTAAAGCTAACAGAATATGGTGTTCTGTTAGCTTTACATTTATTTTTATTGCATCTTAGTTCTTTGTTTATTTAGTCTCTGCTTATCTTTTCCTAATTTCTTGGATTCATTGGAATAGCCTATTTCATTGGAAGTTTCCATTTTTAATTTTGATAGCTCTTTTTTAGTCTTTTGACCCACTTTTTTATTAGCCTTACTGTTTTTATTATCTTTATGTGACATTATTGTACCTCCAAATCATATATTAAAGAATTTCTATCTTATTGTTACCAAAATTCTAAAATATATAATCTTCATAAAACTATTCCTTCGATATAAATTCTTTAATAGATATATCTAATAACGGATATTCTTTGCAATTACTATCATTAAAATGCCACCATTCACTATTTATTATAGTAAATCCATTTTCTTTCATAACTTTAGTTAAATACTCCATGTTTTCCCTAGCTTCATCACATATTTTAATATTTTTTCTAGAAGCTTTTATGGAAAATTCATCAAATTTCGAAGGCATTAAAAGCTCTTTTCCATCACTATCAATTAATGTTATATCAACAGCAGCCCCCCTATTATGATTAGAACCATATTTAGGATTTGCAAAATATTTTCTATCCTCATCTGATACTGTATCCCAAAATACCTGTTGAAAATGACGTGGTCTGTAAGCATCCCATATTTTTATTCTATATCCTTTTTTCTTAAATTCTTCATTTGCTTTTATAAGTTTTTGAGCAGTTTCCTTTCTAAGAAGCACCAATGCATCAGAATAAAATTTTCTATGTCCAAAATTATTTTCTGATGCATACCTTAAATCACAAACTATACTTTCATCTAAATAATTTATTGCTACTAATCCTTTGTATTCTTTACTTGCTCTTAATTTTTTAACTTGTGATTTTAACCATTTATTTTCTTCTTCAAACTTTTCTTTAACCTCTGATAGTTTATCATTATTTTGCTTTAACTCATTATTTTCAAGTTGAAGTTTATCATTTTTATTTCTCTCTTTATCTAAATCTTGTTTTATTGTAAGATTTGTCTGCATTAATTTATTAGAATTATTAATATACACAATAGTACCTAAAGTAACACTTAAAATAATTATAAATATTATAGTAGGTATTACTTTTTTGTTATCTGGTATTTTAAACATCATTTTTTTGGCACCCAAATATATTCTCCAGATTTATTTATGTAGCCTTTTTTACTTCCTTTTTCCACAGCTGCGATACCATTAACAAATTCATACGCTTCACTAAACTTAGGATCTATAACCATATTTCCTTCTATATCTATATATCCCCATTTTTCTTCAACTTCAACTGCTATTAGTCCTTCACTTATAATATCAACATTATCATATTTTATTGGAATTGTTATACTACCATTTTTATCTATACATCCATATTTTTCGCCTTTGCTTACCACTGCATATCCATCATAGAAATCATATGCTTCATCATATTCTGGTTCTATAACCATTTCACCTTTTTTATTAATAAATCCGCAACCATTTTTAACTATAACTGCGGCTAATCCTTCATAGAAATCATTAGCTTCAATAAACTTAGGCTGTATAACAACTTCCCCTTCTCCGTTTATATAACCATATTTTTTATTGATATCTACTACTGCTAATCCTTCTTTAAAGCTGTGAGCATATCCATATTTAGACTCAATTATAATTTTACCTTCTTTATTTATATATCCTTGCTTTCCACCTATTTGAACTAATGCTAAATCTTCATTAAAATCATAACCGTCTAAAAAATCAAATGGTATTATTTCTTCACCTTTTTTATTTATATATCCCCATTTATATCCTAACTGTGCCGCTGCTAAATTTTCTTTAAAGAGATTTACTTTTTTATATTTAGCTTCTATTACTATATCTCCTGATTTATTTATAAATCCATATTTATCTTTAACACCTATTATAGCTAAATCATCATTAAACTCTTCTGCATAATCAAATTGAGGTTCTATAACTAAATTACCTTTATTGTCTATATATCCATATTTACCTTTTACTACTACGGGATAAAGCATATCTTTCATTATTTATCTCTCCTTCTAGTTAATTACGATAATATTTATATTTACCATATTATATTCTACCATATTATATTATATTATGTGTTAGAATTAAATCATTAACATACTGAGAAAGGATTTGAGTCCGATGAGTAATAAAAAAATTAATTGCCGTAACTGTAAATATTTTTATATAACTTGAGATGCAAAATCTCCTTACGGTTGCAGCGCTTTAGTATTTAAGAGCAAACAAATTCCATCTCTTGTAGTTTTTCAAGTAACAAGACAAAATTGTTTATACTTTAATGCAAAATTTAACTGATAAAATAACTACTAAATAAAATTAAAACCTATTATTTTTAAATAAAATATCTTATAATAACTATACTAAATAAGTATAAAAATAAAATTTCAGAAGGTGATACTTTGAATAAAAAATTAGACATTACTATTTCAGAAGAGGCTTCTTTTGAGTTAAAAAAATTATTACAAATCTATAAAAATGACTATTCATGTGTACGACTATCATATGTTAGTGGTTGCTGTAAAAAATCTATTATTGATATATACTTAGATGACTTTAAAAACAAAGAAAATTTTACAACTGAAATTATTCATTCAATACCATTTATATATAACGATTCTATCAGTAACAATATAAAAAACATTGAATTAATTTATAAAAATTCATCCTTTATGATCAAAAGTATTTCTAAAAAAAATTCTTCTAGTCTTTGCTCTAATGAACATAAAAATTGTGAATCTTGCGGAGGATGCAAAAAAACTAATAGATAAAATTTTAAATAAAATTATAATATATTTTATAGTATTATAATTTTACTTTATTTTATAAAGGAGCTGATATATTTAATATGAAATATATATTTCAAATATCTAGTATATTAACCTATTTAAACCTAATCTTTGTAATTATCGTAATATTCTTTGAGAGAAAAAACGCTTCTACTACATGGGCATGGTTAATGGTATTGGCTCTATTACCTGGTATAGGTTTTTTCTTATATTTAATCTTAGGTCAAAATTTGAGTAGAAGAAAAATGTTTGATTTAAAAACAGAAGAAGATAAATTTCATAAGGAACTATTATCTCAAGGAAAAGCTTTTATACAAAATCATATCGATTTTTACGATAAAGATATGATTGATTTTAAAAATATGATGTATATGCACCTTACTAATAGTCAATCCGTATTTACTCAAGATAACAATATTGATATTTATACAAATGGTGATGATATTTTTGATTCTTTAATAAATTCTATCAAAAATGCAAAAGACCATATTCATATGGTTTATTATATTATAAAAAATGATAATCTAGGAAATAAAGTTGTAAAAGCCCTTACTAAAAAAGCTGCTGAAGGAATAGATATAAGAATTCTATATGATGGTATGGGAAGTATTCAGTTACCTAAACATTTTTTTAATGAATTAGAAAAAGCTGGAGGTAAAGTAGCTTGTTTCTTTCCTTCCATTTTACCTCTTATAAATATCCGTGTAAATTACAGAAATCACAGAAAAATTGCTGTAATAGATGGTAAAGAAAGCTTTATAGGTGGTTTTAATATAGGTGATGAATATTTAGGAAAAAGTAAAAGATTTGGTTATTGGAGAGATACTCACCTAAAAATAACAGGAAGTGCTGTAGATTCCCTTCAGCAAAGATTTTTACTTGATTGGCGATATGCTTCTACAGAGAAAATAGCTTTTGATAAAAAATATTTTCCAAAAAAAGATTTTTATAAAGGTATCGGTGTACAAATTGTATCTAGTGGACCTGATTCTGAATGGGAACAAATAAAAAATGGTTATCTTAAAATGATTCAATCAGCTAAAAAAAACATTTATATTCAAACTCCTTATTTAGTACCAGATGATAGTATAACTGAAGCTTTAAAAATAGCAGCATTATCTGGAGTTGATGTAAGAATTATGATTCCTAATAAGCCAGATCATCCTTTTGTTTACTGGGCATCTTATTCTTATATAGGAGAACTAATGAAAGGTGGTGTAAGAAGCTATACTTATGATAAAGGCTTCATTCATAGTAAAACAATTGTAGTTGACAGTAAAGTAGCATCTGTTGGCACTGCAAACATGGATATACGAAGTTTTAAGTTGAATTTTGAAGTGAATGCATTTATATATGATAGCACTACAACTAAAAAACTTGAAAAAATATTTGAAGAAGATATTAATAATTGCACAGAAATCACAAAAGAATTATATGAAAAAAGATGTGTTAAAATCAAACTTAAAGAATCTATATCAAGACTACTTTCCCCTATATTATAATATGAAAATGTTAACCGTTTTGCTAAATACTATTCTTTACAAAACGGTTAACATTTTCTACCTAAAAATCTGTCCATCACTTAATATTTCTTTTAATTTTCCATTTTGATCATAAGTTTGAGCTACCGAATGTAACGTTGGTACATCTTTCGTATAATCTTCTACATCATAATATCCTGTAAGACTATTTCGCTCTGTTCCATAATAATGAGGAATATTTATTGAATTATCATTTGCCCCTTGAAATTGATCTGTATATTTTTCCATCTACTAATCCTCCTTTGATTAATAGTTTTTTATTAATGAAAAATTGTTATTTATATTAATGTTAATAAATTAGATTAACATTATATTCTTTAGATTTATTTATTCTTATTTTCTGTACTTTTGCTTAAAATATTCATAGTTAAAATTAATTTCGTAAAATATAGCAATTAATCTTCTTTCAGTTTATTACTTTTTAAATTATTTGATAATAAAAAAAATCTTGAGTTTAATTACTCAAGATTTTTTTTATTATTATTTTTCTTTATTTGCTTTTTCAATTATTTTTTTAGCTTCATCTTGTGGAACTTCTTCATATTTTTCAAATTTCATATCAAAATCACCTCTAGCACTTGTCATTGACCTTAAATCATTAGCATATTTAAACATATCTGCTAATGGTACTTCAGCAATAATATTTTGACCATCTTTAATAGGTTCCATTCCTAGAACTCTACCTCTTTTCTTATTTATATCTGCTATTATATCTCCCATATATTCATCTGGAATTTGAATTTCCACATGCATAATAGGTTCTAATAATATTGGTTGAGCTAACTCAATTCCTTTTTTATATGCCATAGATGCTGCTATTTTAAATGCCATCTCAGATGAATCAACAGAATGATAAGAACCATCATAAAGAGTTGCTTTTAATCCGATCATTGGATATTTAGCAAGTACTCCATGCTGCATGCACTCTTTTAACCCTTTTTCTACAGCAGGTATATATTGTTTAGGTACTACACCTCCAACTATCTTATCCACAAATAATAATTCATCTTCTCCATCATCTCTTGGTTCAAATTTAATTTTTACATCTCCGTATTGTCCATGACCACCACTTTGTTTCTTATGCTTTCCTTGAACCTCAGCTGTCTTTCTTATGGTTTCTCTATAGGGTATTTTTGGTGTTTCTAGCTCTATTTCTACTCCAAATTTATTTTTTAATTTATTTGCTATTATTTCTAAATGTGTTGAACCTATTCCAGAAATAATTGTATCTGCATTTTCAATATCTCTAGAAACTTTAAATGTAGGATCTTCTTCTAAAAGTTTATTTAACCCTGAAGATATTTTATCTTCATCTCCTTTAGATTTTGTTAATACTGCCATAGACATCACAGGTTTAGGGAATTCAATTTGTTCAAAAGCTATAGGTGAAGACATTTCACATAATGTATCTCCTGTACTAGTATATTGTAGTTTAGCTACAGCACCAATATCTCCTGCAGTTATTTCTGAAGTAGGTATCTGTTCTTTTCCTCTTAAAAAATACATTGACCCAAATTTCTCTTGTTTATCCTTATTAGCATTATAAACAATACTATCGGATTTAGCTTTTCCTGTCATAACTTTAAACATAGATAATTTACCAATGAATGGATCTGCTATAGTCTTAAATACCATTGCTGAAAATTGTGTATTTTCATCTATTCTTACCTCTATCTCTTTATTTTGTTTTAAATTAACAGCTTTTATTGGTTTTGAATCTTTCGGACATGGGAAACATTCTAATATATCTTCTAATAATGTGTTTACTCCAATTCCTAAATATGCAGAGCCGCACATTACTGGTGCTATCTCGCCTTCTTCTGCTCCCCTAATAAGACCATTATATATTTCTTCATCAGTTAAGGAACCTTCTTCAAAATATTTATCTAGCAAAACTTCATCAGTTTCTGCTACAGCCTCCATTATCATTGTCTTACATTCATCAATTTTATCAATTAATTCTTTTGGAATTTCTCCCTCTTCCATATGCCTTGTTTTAGGATTAAATATTCTAGCTCTTTTTGATATAACATTAACAACTCCGTTAAAAGTATTTTCTTTACCTATTGGATATTGTATTGGCACCACTGAAATTCCAAATTTTTCATTTAATTGTGATAAAGCTTTGTCGAAATCACTATTTTCTCTATCTAATTTATTTATAAAAAATGCTCTAGGCATATTATGTTCATTAACATATTTCCAAGCTTTTTCTGTACCTACTTTTACTCCTGATACTCCTGACACAGTAACTATAGACATGTCAACAGCTCTTAGACCCTCTATCATTTCTCCTACGAAGTCAAAGTATCCTGGTATATCAACCATATTTATTTTTATATTCTCCCATTCGCAAGGTAATATCGTTGTTGATATTGAAATTTTTCTTTTTTTCTCTTCTAAATCATAATCACTAACTGTAGTTCCTTCTTCAACTTTTCCAAATCTATCATTAGCTTTTGTATAATATAGTATTGCTTCTGTTAATGTAGTTTTTCCAGATCCACTATGTCCTATAAAGCCTATATTCCTTAAATTTTGGGTCATGTATTCTTTCACAAAAATTCCCCCTTACATTTGTATTACTATATTGGTTAATTAATATATTCTATTTGTAAATATAAATTCCTTTTAATTTAACTAAATATTCAGAATTGTTTTAAGTGAAATGATTATTTGACTCAATATTCTACACTAAATATATTACTCCTATTTTAAAAATATATTCCAAAACAAACAAAAAAATATCTACTGATAAACTTTTTTAACACACTAAATATTTTGATAATTAAAATTATTTATATTAAAATTATCTATAAATTAAAAATATGATAATTACCAAAAAAATTAAAAATAGCTATATACTTTAAATATTAAAGTATACAGCTATTATCTTTACAAAATAAAAAATGGCTCCGCGGAGAGGACTCGAACCTCCAACCTATCGGTTAACAGCCGAGTGCTCCACCATTGAGCTACCGCGGAACATTTACCTGGCAGTGACCTACTCTTCCACATCGTCTCCAATGCAGTACCATCGGCGCTTTGAAGCTTAACCTGCGTGTTCGGAATGGGAACGGGTGTTACCTTCAAGCCATAACCACCAGATGACCAGACATCCAAAATCTTTGATTTTGTGATGGTCGGTTACTCAGCTCACAGCTGAGTTTCCTTTTAACTTATTCATTTTTTAAAATGGCTCCGCGAAAAGGATTCGAACCTTCAACCTATCGGTTAACAGCCGAGTGCTCCACCGTTGAGCTATCGCGGATTATTTTAATTAAGAGTTTACAGTTAACATTAACTATACTCTCTTGTTTTGAAAGAAATTATTCTTTCAAAATTACACAGTGATATTTATTTGATCAAGCCCTCGACCTATTAGTATCGGTCAGCTGAACACGTTACCGTGCTTACACCTCCGACCTATCAACCTGGTAGTCTTCCAGGGGTC
>NZ_JAPQER010000010.1 GCF_026735135.1 Clostridium aestuarii
AGGCACGCCGCCAGCGTTCGTCCTGAGCCAGGATCAAACTCTCAATTTAAAAGTTTAATCTTTTACTCATTACAATTGACTGACATTATTTCTTAACTTCTGTTTAATTTTCAAAGACCAATTTTTTTGCTTGCCATCTTGCGACAGCTTACTTAGTATATCATTTGAATTTCTTCTTGTCAACAACTTTTTGAATTTTTTAAATCTTCTTAAATTCTTTAATTTGTTGTTGTCTTATCGTCTCGCTTGACGACAAGGAATATCTTATCACAAATATTAACTCAGTTATATGCAATAAACTTCATTTATTTAAATTATAATCTTTTTACTTCATTTTTCTACATTTTACTTATTGATTATCATGTTGATACACAAGGATAAGTATCCTTTTATATTATCTGTTATTATATGTTTTTTATACTTATCCTATTATATTATTCAACCTCTTACTGCATTTTGATTATACAGCAATTTTTGTTTTTCCTCTCTTATTACTAACATTTCCTTGAGATTGTATTAATAATATAGAACTTACTATTAAAAGCATTCCTATTATCTGAAAAACATCTAAGCTTTCTTTAAAAATAATATACCCTAGAATTGTAGCAATTACTAATTCCACACTTGATATAATACTTGCTTTACTAGCTTCAATATACTCAAGAGCCTTCATAATTGACAAGCTTGGAATTAACGTTCCTATTGTACCTAACAAAGCTAAAATTATTATAGATTGTAAATTAAATTGTACCTTCATAGCTGCAGGTGTTACAAAACACCAAAGGAAAATAGTTGCAAATAAAAACGAATATATTAAATGTGTTTTCCTATTATAATTATTTTTTAATGATATCTTACCAATAATATTTTGAAGTGCTACAGCTACTCCTGAACCTATTCCCCACATTATTCCTGTTAAATTAAGTTTTAATGCCTCAATATCATATGCCTTTACCACTAAAACACACCCAATCAAAGCTAAAACTAAAGCTATTATCTTTTTTATTGTTATTTTCTCCTTAAATAAAAAATACGCTATTATAGTTGAGAATATTGGATTTGTAAATAATAATACTGCTGCAGTAGCTATATTTGTATATTTAACTGCATAGCTAGTTCCTAAAAACATCCCATCTAATGCAAAAATACCATATACCATAAATATGAAAATGCCTTTTAAATCCGTTTTAAAAATGGATCTATCCTTAATAATACTTATTATTATTAAAAATACTACTGCTATAGTTGGTCGTATAGCTGATATAAACATACAATCAAAATTCAAATCAGCTAATATCTTAACAAAAATATTAACTAATCCCCATCCTATCCCTGCTGTCAATGCTAGCAAATAACCTTTGTTTGAATTTGCTTCTTTAAATTCTTCCATATTTATACCTCCTAAAATATTTTTATCTCTATAAAACAAAAACAGGAAGAACTAATCCCAAAGATTAAGTTCTCTCTGTTTTGTCCAGAGTGCTAATCCAATATAATACTTTTACCTGAAAATTTTCCTTTACTTAATGGGTTAAAATAAAGGTTGTCCCTTCGGTGATTTCATTTTAAAAATTCTCTCTTATATCATGTATTTGTAAAATATATTCAATTATTTAAAATACTTCCATTTCTCTCAATACGACTATATATTATATTAGATAAACATATTTGTCAATAAAACATTATAATTCAATAATAAGTTAAAAATCTAAATACAAATACAGAGGTTTTGTTATGCACCATCACCTTAAAATTTATACTTCTAACACTTTACACTTCATATCTACACCTTCTCACTTAATAACTTTCTGATTTTCTTTAAGGATATATATCCTGGTCTTTACTGTTCCTATAGAAATATGTTACTTATGTTTTTTCTGCATATAAAAAAGCCAAGTACATGTTTAATGCACTCAGCTTCTATACTGGTTTATTACTATTATTTTATTTCTGTAGAATATTTTCCCTTTAACTCTTCTACAAATTCCATGTATCTAGTACTTTGTTTTTCTTGTGCAAGTTGATTTTTTAATTGGTCTTTAACTTGATCAAATGCTTGTACTGTACTCTCTTCTTTACCTTCTACTTTTATTAAGTGATATCCGAATTGAGTTTTAACTGGTTCACTTACAACTCCTGCTTCTAATGAGAATGCAGCTTCCTCAAATTCTGGAACCATTTGTCCTCTTCCGAATTTTCCTAAGCTACCACCTTGAGCTTTTGAAGGGCAAGTTGAAAATTCTGTAGCAGCTTCTTCAAATGCCATACCATTTTTAATTTTTTCTGATATTTCTTTTGCTGATTCTTCTGTTTCTACAAGTATATGTTTTGCAGCTACAGTTTCTGGAGTTTTAAATTTTTCTTTATTAGCTTCATAGAATTCTTCAACTTCTTTATCTGTAACTTCAACTGCTTTAATAACTTTTTCAATTGTTATTTGAGTTAAAATTTCTCTTTTTACGCCTTCTATTTTTTCCTTAAAGTCTTCTGAATTTTCTACTCCACTATCTTTTCCATAGTTATAGCATAATTCAAAAGCAACTAATTGATCTAATAATTGTTTTTTTCCTTCTTCAGTTGCTAAGAAACCTCTGCTTTGTTGAGGAAATCTTTCAACGGCTAATTTTAAATCTTTCTCAGTAATTTCTTTTCCTAAAACAGTAGCTAACACTTTATTTTCCATTATTATTCTCCTTTGATGTTTATTTGAAAGTTAAACACTTACCTATCTATAATAACATAAATGCCCATGTTTCAACAGAACGTTTTTATATTACTCATTTCTTATTATAAATCTCCCTTGTATATGTTTTTTATTCATCACTTTATTGTTCTTAAATTTTTCCTTCATTATAATACCTGATTTTAAATTTATTTATCCTCATCTTTACTATATAATTCATCTACTCTTTTGTTTATGTATTCAATATCAAAAGAATAACATATTCTTCTATCATCTTTATTCAATATTCTATAATGATTTGATATTACATTCTTTTGCACTCTATATTCTCCTTTAGCTTCAATATCATTCCACCAAATCTTGCCTCCCATAGTTTTAGTGTAGGTTTCCTCATACTTATCAAAAGCTAGACTTAATATAATATCTTGTGCATCTCCTCCTAGTGTCATTTGAAGAATTTCGCTATCTTTAAAAATTGAGCACACAGCTACTGCTGCCGTCCAACCCAAACTTCCTCTTTCTTTCTCAATTTGTATTAAAGTTTTCTTTGATATGCCAATTATCTGAGCCATCTTATCTTGAGTATAAGCTTTTTCGTTTCTTATAAGCTTTATTTTAGAATCAACTTTTTTAATAAATTCTTCTCTAGTCAAAAATATCACCTTCACCTTTTGCTCTTATAGTGTAACATTACACTGTAAGAGCACTTTTGTAAATATTTTTATTGATAAAGAAAACTATTTAGTTGAAATATCTATTATATTATCAGTTTAAAAAAATGAAGAATCCTTGGAAAAAGGATTCTTCATTTTTATTTATTTCTTCACCACATCCCCGATAACAAGTAAATTAGCTCCTCCATGCCAATCCCAGAAAATATTTTCTCCAATATTTTTTAACAAAAAAATTTTATCTTCATTAAGTAATCTTAGATATTTATCACCCTCTTGTTTAGTTAAATATTTTCTGAACTCTGCTATTTGCCAATAATTTTTAAACTTACATACCTCCGCTTCATACATACCAATAATATATTCATGTTTCTGTTCCTTTGACATTGCTGCATTACTTAATGAAAATGCTCTTCCTAATCCATATACACGAACATTTTTCAATCCACTTTTAGCAAAAAAATGTGGAATCTCTGCGGATGGCATACCTAATACAAATTCGGACATAGGATGCACTGTTTCATATATTAAAGAAATCTTATTTGCTAAATTCAATAGTTCTTTTCTCCATTTTTTTCTAGATAATATCCTCCATGCCGTGTTTGATGTCCATATGACATTGAAGTAATAGATGCAATACTTCCTCCATCTTTTACAACTCGAATCATTTCATTAAAAGCTTTTTTGACATCACTAGCAATACCTAAAAATGTATGACTTACAATCAAATCAAATTTATTATTGTCAAATGGTAGTTTGTATGCATTTCCAGTAATATATTTAATATCTTTCAAAGGCATTTTTTCAGATACATACTGTTTAGCAGCCTCTATTAGTTTTTCATCGTAATCTAAGCCTGTAAATACACATTCCTTTGATTCCTCAAATAATTCTTCAACCAAATAACGTGTAAATGCTCCTGTACCACATCCAACATCTAAAATTTGCATTCCTGATTCAATACCTAAATATTTAATAATCAATGGTTTCAAATCTTGGTTTAACATAAATTTTCTTGTCATTTCTAAATACGTAGGATTTTGAAAATATTTTGACCACTTCATACCCTATCATCTTCTTCCTCATTAACTTAATTACATTATATTAATTAAATTTTAGGAAGATTCCTCTACTAAGAACAGCTTTAAAAGGATAATGTTGCTACACAACATTATCCTTTAATTTCGCTGCTGATTCCCTATCTAAAACTATAGTTACATCATTATGTAATTGTAAAATTGATGCTGGAACCTCTGGTAGTATCTTTCCTTTTATCATTTCATAAACCACATCAGCTTTTGCTTCTCCATTTGCAAGTAGTAAAATTTTTTTAGACTGCATTATAGTTTTTATTCCCATACTTATAGCTTTTGTTGGAACCTCTTCTATTGAAGAAAAAAATCTTGAATTCGCTTCTATAGTATCCTGTGTAAGATTAACCAAATGAGTAGAAGCTTCAAAATTTATATTTGGTTCGTTAAAACCAATATGTCCATTACACCCTATCCCCAAAACTTGTATATCTATACCCCCTGATTCTCTTATCATTCTTTCATAATTCTCACATTCTGTTTCTATATCTAGAACATTTCCATTAGGTATATTAATATTTTCTTTTTTAACATTAATGTGAACAAATAAATTTTCTCTCATAAAATTATGATAACTTTGATCATTTTCTTCACTCAATCCATAATATTCATCTAAATTAAAAGTTTTAACAGTACTAAAATCCAATTCTCTATTTTTATACATATTTATAAGTTCTTTATACATTCCAACAGGAGTAGACCCTGTAGCTAACCCTAAAATACTATCTGGTTTTAATGTTATTTGACTAGCAATAACTTTTGCAGCCTTTATACTCATTTCTTGATAATTCTCAGTAACAATTATTCTCATTCCATTACACCTCTAATCCAAATTATTATATACTGTTTTACCTTCTATTATTGTTAAATAAATATTAAATTCATCATCAAAAATTGTTATATCTGCGTCCTTACCATCTTTAAAACTTCCTTTTTCATTATCAATTTTCAGCTCTTTTGCCCCATTTAAAGAAGCCATATTAACTACTTCATGTAACTCTAAGTTAGTATGTTCATACATATTTTTCAATGCAATATTAAGAGTAAGGATACTCCCAGCAAGCGTTCCATCTTCTAATCTTGCAGAAGTCTCATCTACAATAACTTTTTGTGTTCCAAGTTCATATTCTCCACACTTCATACAACCAGCTCTCATTGAATCAGTAACTAACACCACTCTATCTTTTCCCTTTACATTCACAAAAAATTGAAATAATCCAGGATGAACGTGTATAGTATCTGCAATCAACTCACAATTAACCTCACTTTGAAATGCTGCACCTACAACTCCCGGTTTTCTATGGTGAAGAGGAGTCATTGCATTAAAAGTATGAGTAACATGAGTCACTCCTTTTTTTATAGCATCCATAGCTTGTTCATAAGTAGCATTAGTATGACCTATAGATAATATAATGTCTTTATGCATCTCCATCTTTTTTATAAATTGGTTATTTTGGTCCATTTCAGGGGCTAAAGTAATTATTTTTATTATGTCAAAATAATCCTTTATAAAATCATAGCTTGGTTTTTTTATAAATTTTGAATTTTGAGCTCCTTTATACTTTTCATTTATAAAAGGCCCTTCCAGGTGAGCGCCCAATACCCTTGCTCCATTTAATTCCTTTTTCATACATTCCCTTATACAATCTAAGACATTATATATATCTTCACTACTCATAGTCATTGTTGTTGGTAAAAAGGCTGTAACTCCATTTTTACAAATAGTATTACTAATTTTTATAATATCTTCAATACTTCCATCCATAGTGTCACTGCCACCGCTACCGTGAATGTGTAAGTCAATAAATCCCGGGGACACATATTTACCCTTCGCATCAATTATCTGTTCTAAATCATATTGATAAAGCCTCTCTTTACTAATAATATGTTTGATTTTATTATCAAATAAAATAACACTATTCTGTAGTATACCTTCTTGAGTGATTATTTTCCCATTTATTATTGCTTTCATATAATTCCTTCTTTTTATATGTTTTATTGTATTGCTACTATGTTATGTGTTAAATAATTCAACTAAAAAGGCTATGAACTAATAATTATTTCACACTAACAATCATTCCACAGCCTGATAAATTTATTTTGAAAATTTTTTATTCATTAATATCATTTCTTTTACAATATTTTTTAGTGTTTCTGTTGTCATTAATTGGTCTTCTGCATGCATTAAAAGCAATGGAATTTGAACTTTATCCCCAGAAGCCTCTTGTTGTATTAATGAAAAATGAACTTCATGAGCCTTTAACATGCTACTTTCTGCAGTACTAACCTTAGCTTCTGCCTCTTCAAATTTTTCTTCTCTAGCATCTCTTAAAGCTTGAAACAATAGAGATTTCGCCTCTCCAACGTTACTAATTAATTGAAATGATATCTCTTCTAAATTAATCATCTTTATTCCTCTTTTCTATATCGTTATATTTTTTTATATTATATTCCATAGCTTATACTACCTTACTACCATGAATTTCTTTTGCTCCAGTAAACTCTAATATAAATTTTCTATTTTCCTTTGTTACTCCTTTTCCTGGCATAATAGAAATTCTATTATTAGAATATCTAACTAAATCTTTTAATTTTTCTTTTCCATTTAGTGCGTTTTCATTTCCACCTTTAGTTAATATTCTGTCAACACCTAATTTTGACAATTCATCAATAGCAATATATTTATCCTCTATTTCATCGAATGCCATATGAAATGTTGTGCTTATTGGTTTTGCTATTTCAACAAGCTCCTTTATTACATCTTTATCTATACAGCAATTTTTTAAAGCTCCAATTACAACTCCATATGCTCCAAGTTTCTTACAAGTGATAATATCATCCTTCATTATTTCAACTTCATCAGAGGAATATTCAAAATTTCCACCTCGTGGTCTAATAATAACCATAACAGGAATATTTAAGTTTAATATTGTTCTTTTTATTGTACCGTAACTTGGGGTAGTTCCATCTTCTAAAAGATTATCACAAAGTTCTATTCTATTAGCTCCAAATTTTTCAGCTTTTAAAGCTTGATTATAGTTTCCTACACAAGCTTCATATATAATCATAACCCATTACCTCCTATAATAATGAAACTATTTATATATAAAATTCAAGCATACATTTATAGTTTAATCAAAGGTAATTGGTGATTTAATTCTATTTAAATAAGCTTCTAACCATTGTTCTGAAGCTACGTCATAGGTTGTTTTCCCATGCTTAATTTTATTGCATACATAAACCATTGGTTTTTCATCCTCTGATACTACCGAAAATGAAAACCCTTCAATATTAGTTGAAACTCCCCATTCCCCTTTATTGTTAAGTGCAACTATAGAAATATCTCCTGATTTTCCTCTTCTTTTAATTAATTTTTCATTTAATTCTGAAACCGCTTTATCAGCTGCCTCTTGAGGCTGCAACCCATCTTTCATTAATCTCACTATCTCATATGAAATGCATCCCTTCATTAGGTCTTCACCAAGACCTGTTGCAGTTGCTCCTCCTACTTCACTATCTACATAAAATCCTGAACCTGAAATTGGAGAATCTCCAACTCTTCCTTTTTTCTTCATAAATAATCCACTTGTTGATGTTCCAACAACCATTTTACCTGCCTTATCAACAGAAATTATTCCAACTGTATCATGTCCATCATAAGGACTTAATCCCTTATCTACAGTTTTTCTTTTTCTTTTTTCATAATATCTCTTCGCTCTATCTGTTAACATATTTATTCTATGAAAACCTTCTTTTTTAGCATATTCATCTGCTCCTGCTCCTACTAAAAAACAATTAAATCTTTCTTTACTTAATTTTTTTGCAATACTTATTGGGTTTTTAAAATCTGTTATTCCACCAATAGCTCCAATTGAAAGTGTATCACCATCCATATAAGCAGCATCTAATTCCACCTGACAATTTTCATTTGGTAATCCACCATAACCAACTGATTTATAATAAGGAAAATCTTCAACAATTTTTATTGCTTTTTCTACGGCCTCACCTGAGTATCCATCATTTTTTAAATCTTCTGCTGCCTCTGTTATTCCTTCTATGGCCATTCTCCAAGTTGCTATCATTACCCATTTCATACTTTTTCCTCCAATCATTATTACATCGTTGCTATATTATTAAAGCAATAAATATGCCAATTAATTTAGTATTCTTTATAAATAAGGTTCTCACCCTATCTATAAATATTTTGTATTGCATTTAAATTAAGTGTATTATAAAATAATACATAATGTAATATTTACATACTAAAAACAACACAGTATTAGTTAATTTAATAAGTATTAATACATTATACAAACACTTTATTTACTTACAATATTTTTTTAAGTTAATCACTTTCATTAAATTTTGTGTCTTAAACACATCGAAAGGAATGAAGGTTTATATGAAAAGAATAGATTTAATTTATGCCGCTATGCAAAAATTAGATAACAGTGATGGAATTACAACTATAGAAATCAGTGACTACCTTAATTTAGAACGTTCTAATGTTAGTAAAGATTTAAATTTACTTGTTAAAAATAATTTTTTATACAAAAACAAATCTAGACCTGTAAAATATTTTTTAAATAATCATAACAACACAGATATTGTTAAACAACCATCAATGAATCAACTAGCTTATCTTTACCCTTCATTAATACCTGCATTAAAATTAGCTAAAACTTCTATATTATATCCGCCAAATGGAATGAATTGTTTAATTATTGGTGATACAGGTGTAGGTAAATCTATGCTTGCTTATTTAATACACGAGTATGCAAACTCATTACATACTACTAAAGACATACCTTTTATACATTTTAATTGTTCAGATTATTCTAATAATATTCAGCTTTTAAGTTCTCATCTTTTCGGAGTCAAAAAGGGTACCTTTACTGGTGCTAATAATGATAGAGCCGGTTTAATAGAACAAGCAGATGGTGGTATTTTATTTCTTGACGAAATACACAATCTACCAAGTGAAGGACAAGAAATGCTTTTTGTATTTATGGATACAGGCTATTTTAAAAGATTTGGAGAAGTTTCACATAAAATAAAATCTTCCGCTCGTGTTATTTGTTCAACAAATAAAGATATAAATGCTTCATTATTAGATACATTTATTAGAAGAATCCCAATTAAAATTTATCTTCCTGGATTAGATGAAAGACTTATAGAAGAACGTTTAACATTAATGGAATATTTTCTTAAAAAGGAAAGCTTAAAATTAGGCAAACCTGTACTTGTTTCTTATAATTCTATGCTTTGTTTATTATCTTACGATTGTCCTTATAACATAGGTCAATTAAAAAACGACATAACCTTAGCTGTTGCTAATGCTTATTCAGATTATTTCATAAATAATAAAAAACAAATAAAAATAAATAGTCCTGATTTACCAGATAATTTGAAAAATAAGCTTAACCAAACCTTAACTAAAGAAAAGAAGTTATTAAATTCTCTTAAAAGTTTAAATGGTTATTTTACCTATGATGAAAATACTAAAATAACAAGCCATTCATTTTTAAAACAAAAACAAACTATTCTTGAAAGTTTTAAAAACTTAATTACTAATATAATGATTGCTATAAACGGTAAAGATGTTACTAACACTTCTATAGTTACTATTTTTAATGATTATTTAACTACAGTAAAGAATAATATGTCAAATTATCATTTTAATCTAAATAACACGGCTTATGAAGATGTTCATAAAAATTTAATTATTATAAATAATGAAATTAAAACTTTTTTTACTGATGATATATTAAACAATTTCTTTCACATTCATATTGATATGATTTATGATAGGATTAACCTCATAAATACTAACTCATTGACAACTATAAATAAGCTTAAAGAAATTTTCCCAAATCATTATTCTATGGCTTTGGAATTCAAACATATTATTGAAGAAACTTATAATGTAAACTTATCACATATAGAAATATTATTTTTAGTTATTTTGGTTATCTATATATATGAAAAATGAACCTGGTATTTTAGTATCAGATTCATTTTTCATATATTTTTATATTACTATTTTACCCATATTTTTCACATTTAATATATTATTAATTTCATTTTCACTAAATTCGCATTCTTCTTTTATTATTTCCTTTATATATCTACCTGTTTTTAATGCTTTCTTAGCAATCTCAGCGGATTTTTCATATCCTAGTACAGGTGCTAAAGCAGTAACTATTCCTATGCTTTTTTCTACAAGCTCTTTACATCTTTCTTTATTTACTTCAATTCCATCAATACAATTATCTATAAAGGTTTTAATTCCATTTGTTAATATATTTATTGACTGGTATAAATTGAATATAATAATTGGGAAAAAAGCATTTAATTCTAATTGACCTGATTGTACAGCTAATGTAATGGTTACATCATTTCCTATGACTTGATATGATATTTGCTTCATAAGCTCTGGCATTACCGGATTAACCTTTCCTGGCATAATTGATGATCCATTTTGTTTAGCTGGAAGTCTAATTTCTCCAAATCCTGTTCTTGGTCCTGATGACATTAATATTAAATCTCCTGATAGTTTACTGATATTTATAGCACATACTTTTAATTGAGATGATATTTCTGAAAACTTATCTAAGTTTTGAGTTGCATCTACTAAATTTTCTGATTGATAGATATTATATCCTAATAACTTACTTAAAGTAGGTGCAACATTTTGTATATAGCTTTTATTAGCAGTTATTCCTGTTCCTATTGCTGTTCCACCTAAATTCACTTCTTCCAAATTCTTTTTAGTAATATTTAATCGTTTTGAATCTCTACCAATGGCTCTAGCAAAAGCCTTAAATTCACTTCCTAGACTTATAGGAACTGCATCCTGCATTTCAGTTCTACCCATTTTTATTATTGAATTAAATTCTATACCCTTTTTTAGCAAAGCTTTTTCTAATCTAGCTACTTCTTTAATACATTTATCCAAAAGTTTATACACTGTTATACTTGCTGCCGTTGGAATAACATCATTGGTAGATTGTCCCATATTAACATGGTCATTTGGATGCACTGGAAAGTTTTTTCCCTTTTCATAACCTAATATCTCATTAGCTCTATTTGCAATTATTTCGTTAATATTCATATTCATAGACGTTCCAGCCCCCCCTTGAATAGGGTCTGTAATAAATTGATTAATTAATTTACCCTCACATACTTCATCACAAGCCTTAATAATCGCTTTTCCTCTTTTTTCATCCAACTCGTTGCTTTCTAAATTAGCTATTGCACATGCTTTCTTTACTAAAGCTAAATCTCTTATAAAATTTTCATTTACCTGTAATCCACTTATTCTAAAGTTTTCATAAGCTCTTAGACTTTGTACTCCATAATAAACTTCCTTATCAACATTTTTTTCCCCAATAGAATCTTTTTCTATTCTAAATTCCATATTAATTCCTCCAAGCTATTTTTAAAATTTGCTTTATTTAGCTAACTCATATATAGCTCTTGCATATATTTGAATACACTTTTTAAGTAATTCTAATTCTATAAATTCATCTGCTTGATGAGCTAAATTATATTTTTCATCAAAAATCGGTCCAAAAGCTACGGTATTTGGCATTAATTTTGCATAGGTTCCTCCTCCTGTTGCTAATAATTTTCCAACTTCTCCAGTAGATTCTTCATATGCCTTTTTAAGTGCTGCTACTAATTTATGATTTTTAGGAAAATGTAATGGTGGATTATGATTCCCCTTTTCAAAAATTAAATTATTTTCCTTAGCTTTTTTCTTAATATTATCTATAATATTTTGATAACTCGCCGTAACAGGATATCTTATGTTACATCTCATTCTTATTTCATCATTATCTCCATTAATGATTCCAATGTTTAATGTAAGCTTTCCAGATTCCTCATCTGAAAAATTAATTCCTAGTTTTTCTCCTCTACAATCAAATCCAAGAATATTAGAAAATTCTTTTAAAAAATCTGTCAATTCATCTTCGGAGCTCAAAACTTCATTTAAATAAACTAAAAGATTAGATATTGCATTATTCCCTAGTTCAGGAGTACTTCCATGAGATGATTTTCCATAACTTTTAATTATAACTGTATCTTTTTTAATATCTGTAACTATATTATATTTTTCTTTTAATTTATCATCTCTAAATTCTTCACCTAATATCTTATTTGAATCACACACTAGCTTAATCTCACAATAATCTGGAACAATATTCGACTTTTTACCACCTTTAATATATTCAATTGTGTATCCTGGTAATTTTCTTTTAAATTTTTTTACTATTTCAAAAGTTAAAATACCTTTTTCAGAAGTTACAATTGGAAAATATGCATCTGGAGTAAAACATAGACTTGGTGGAGCTTCATTTTTTAAATAATATTTAATATCCACATCACCAGATTCTTCATTAGTTCCAAATATTATTCTAACCTTTTTTGATAACTTTATATTAGAATCTTTTATTAATTTTAAAGCATAAAGAGCACATAGTATTGGTCCCTTATCATCTAAAGAACCTCTAGCATATATTTTTCCATCTTTGATTACAGGATTAAAAGGATCTTGACTCCAGTTACTTCCTTCTGGAACTACGTCTATATGTCCAAGCACACCTACATAATCCTCACCTTCACCGTATTCAGCATAACCTATATAATTATCTAAATTAACTGTATTAAAACCATACTTTTTAGAAATTTCTAATGCACAATTTAATCCGTTTGCTATATTAAAACCAAAAGGTGCATTATCCTCACTTTTTGATTTTATTGTTTTCTTTTTTAATAATTCTTTTAAATCTTCTAAAAATTCTTCTTCAAATTCCATATATTTAAGAAACTCCACAATTAAATCCCTTCATTCTTAGTATTTTTATAATGAAAAATCAAAATCATCATCATCTTTTTCTTCTTCAACTTCTAATACACACTGCTTCTTGTCCATAACATTTAAAAATGGAAACCATATCCCCATAACAACAAACATATCAAATAATTGTAATAATGCACCCTTTATGCTTCCAGTAATTAAATATCCTTGAATTAATGGTGGTGTAGTCCAAGGTAAATAAATTCCATTTGGCTTTGGCACTATTCCAACATACATAACAAAATAATTAATCAATATCAGTACTACTGGTGATAATATTAATGGTATAAATGCAATAGGATTTAGTACAATTGGTAACCCAAACATTACAGGTTCATTTATATTAAACATACCTGGTATAACAGATATTTTACCAATTTCTTTATATTGTTTTGATTTTGATCTTAGAGCTAAAAATATACAAACAGCAAGAGTTGCTCCTATACCACCCATATATATTAAATCATAGAATTGTTCTGTTAATATATTTGGAGGAGTTAACCCAGCTTGAATGGCTGCCATATTTTGTTCTTGTAATTGCAACCAAAATGGTCTAACTACTCCATTTAAAGTTGAAGTTGCATTAATTCCTAGGAACCAGAACAATGATGATGTAACTGATAATCCTATAGCTCCTAAAACACTATTTCCTATAAAAGCTTGTGCTGGCATAGCTACTAATGAATAAATCATTTGTAATAATGAGCCATAGCTTGTCGCTGCAAAAATAGTACGAACTATTAATGTTAATGTTATAATTACAAAACCTGGTATTAAAGCTGAAAAAGCTTTTGAAACTGCCTCTGGTACACCCGCTGGCATCTTAATTGAAATATTTTTCTTAACAAATAAATTGAATATTTCTGTTACTACTATACCAACTATTATCGCTACTATAAGTCCTTTAGCTCCAATCCATCCCCCTATTTGCAATACTTTTGGTACAACATGAACTGTTCCATCTACTTCTATGCTTGAATCAAATGGTATTAATAATATAAAACTTGCTATTGATAGCAAAGATACTGTAAATGCATCTATGTTATATCGTTTTGATAAATTATAAGCAATTGCTGCTGCAATATATACTGACATAAAATCAAATGTTATTCTTACAGGTGTCATTATTAATTGAGGAAAATCTTCTCCAAATAATTTAACCTGTAGTTCTTCCCATCCATTAATAGGAAAATTGGCAATAATCATAAATATTGATCCTATAATTAAAAATGTCATAATAGTTGCAAATGAATCACGAATTGCTCTTAAATGTCTTTGGGCAGAAATTTTTTGAGCAACAGGACTAATTTTTTCATCTATTAATTTTTCAAACTTATTCATTTCCCTGTCTCCTTTTTAAATATTATTGGCAATGTTAATTCTCTGGTTTATTTAAGTAACTTTACTTATTTTGATTTGCTTTTATCATTTTAATAGCTTGTTTCAAAACTTTTTCTCCATTCATTGTTCCATAAGCTATTGAATTTACAACATCTAAAGGTATGTTGTGTTTTTCACATTTTTCTTCAATATCCTTTAATAAAAATTTTATTTGTGGCCCTAATAATATACAATCAGCTTTATTATTTTGAATTATTTCGAATGATTTCCCGAATGGCAATGCCTGTATTTCTACATCTACATTATGAACCTTAGCAGATTCCCTCATTTTTGATACCAATAGACTTGTAGACATCCCAGCATCACAGAATAAAAATATGTTTTTCATTATAACTCCCCCCAATGGTTTAATATTAAAATTATTCTTTGTTATAATTTATAGCAATTAACATGCCAATAATATTCACATCACAGATTTAGGTTTTTTACATAGTTTTAAATCATTTTTTATTTACTTAACTATGTGTGTATCGACTTTTAATACACATTTAAAACATTTTTTTAATTTTTATTGCTAGTGTATTAATTAAATACAAAGTTTGTATATTATGTAATTGATAGATAATACAGTAAATTAACTCCTTGTACATTTCATTTTATATACTCTGTATTAATATTGCAATATACTCACTAGTTATAATTCCTTTTGGGGTCAATATCACTTGAATTTTTGATTCTATATGGCTTAAATTAAACAATCCCCAAATTTTTATCCAACTTCCACTACAAACCTCCTCCCATTCAAAACTCTTGTAATAAATCAAAACACACTTTAATACTAATATTTAATGCATGAAAGGAGATAATTATGGATTTTAAAAAAATCAAATATTCAGTAGATGACAAAATTGCATATATCAACCTAAATAGTCCTCAGAATCTAAATGCTCTAGATGCACCAATGGTAAAAGAATTAATAGAAGTAATGGATATTTGTGCTGACAATAGAAGTGTTAAGGTTGTTATAATTTCAGGTGGCGAAAGAGCCTTTAGTTCAGGGGGAGATATTGGAGCAATGCGAAAAGCTTTAGATGGTGACATATTAGATTTCTTTGGCTCAACTATTCGTGATGTTGGTACTTTGGCACTAAAAATTCGTGATTTAAAGAAACCTGTTACGACTTCTATTAAAGGAGCTGCTGCTGACGCATGCTTTAATCTTGCTTTACTATATGATTTCCGTATAACAGCAGAAAACACTAAATTTATCCAAGTATTTGTTAATAATGAATTGGAAAGAAGAATATAAAAAAAGATTAGTTAAATAAAAAATATAGACCAGCATGCTAGAGAAATAATTAAAATAACCTATCCTAATTTTAGAAACACTTTAATCAAAGAAGCTAAAGAAGCAGGAATCATAATATAATAGAATATAACCTAGTATAAATTGAGCTTGGAGTTATTAAAACTCGTAAAAAATATGTGGTAAAGCATAAAAATCATTACATTGAAAATAAGCCTCACTATTTTATTACAACAATTCTTGATATACTTATAATATATTTTCTTAAAATGTAATAAAAAAACTTTCTTTATATTATAAAATATTACTTTATAATAAATTTTAAAATTGGAGGATATTACTATGAAATATACAAAAACAAAATATAAAATAGTAAATCCTAGAATACCAAATGAATTAGATGAATTTCAGTGTTTCAATAATAATATTCAAAAATATGATTCTGTATGTATGGCGGTTATCTGCGATTGCTCTATTGAAAACCAAACTGCAGAACATGTAAGCTTTGAGCAGATGGTGTTCAGAAATGTAACTTTTAAACATATATCATTTAATTTTCTTGATTTAACTGATGTTAGATTTGAAAACTGCGATTTATCTAATATAGATTTTTATGGTTCTATCATACACAGAGTTGAAATGGTAAATTGCAAAATAATGGGTATTAATTTGAATGAAGCTACTTTACAAAATGTAATATTTGATAACTGCAACGGTAGTTATGCTTCTTTTACATTTGCAAGATGTAAACAGGTGAATTTTAAAGAGTGTTTATTAAGTAATGCTATTTTTCAGGAAGTTAATTTTGATAAGGTAAGCTTTGATCATTCTGATTTGCAACAAGCTGAAATGTCAGGAACAAAACTAAATGGAATTGATTTAAGTAATTGTGAAATAGAAGGACTAGTAGTAAAAATACAGGATTTATATGGTGCTATTGTTTCACCAATACAAACAATTTCACTTTCAAAACTTCTAGGTCTTACTGTAAAATATGACTGAGCATAGCTTTTAATAATCAAGGAGAATCTTAAACTAGATAATTAAAAAAACATAAAATATTGATTTTATTCATAAAAATAAGATCAATGCTTTATGTTATTTAATATCCCCTAATTATTATTATTATTTTTTTTTATTATAACACCTAATTAAATATGGTTATTTTATTCCTCGATTTCTTCCACTACGTTTAGATATATAAAGGTTTTCATCAGCCTTAGCTATAAGTTCTTTAATAGACTTTTCTTTACAAGCTGCAACTCCTCCACTTATAGTAATTTTTATTTCACCTTCATTAAAACTCGAAGCTTCAATTTTTTTTCGTATTCTTTCAAATATATGCCAAGCTTTTTCTGCATCTGCATTTGGTAAAACAATCAAAAATTCTTCCCCACCATATCTTCCTACAGCATCTTTCCCTCTAATACTTTCCTCAATAATTGAAGCTACCTGCTGTAATACCATATCTCCTGCTTGATGTCCATAATTATCATTTACATTCTTAAAATAATCAATATCACAAAGAACAATAGAAATATCTGTTTTTTCTAAGAACGATATTCTTAAAACTTCCTCTAGATATTTAAAAATATGTTCCCTATTAAGAACTTTTGTTAACCAATCCTTTGTATTCTTCTCTCTTAATCTATTTTCTTCTATTTTTAATCTTTGATTAATTTTTTCCATTTGATCTAGCTGCTGCTTTGTTTTTGTAATATCTTTAGATATACAAGTATATCCATTAATCTTCCCGTCCTCATCCTTAAGACAAGTAAATATAGATAACACCAACGAAGAAAATCCATTTGATTTTATCAAGGTATTTTCGATATTTTCAGCAGTACCCTTCTCTTTTATATCCTTTATTATTTTTTCTTCATCAAATGTTTCATCAAAAATCATATGTATAGGTTTATTTTCTAAACCCTTCAAATCATATCCTAAAAGATTTAATCCATATTCATTAATTTTTATAATTCTTAAATCTTTATCCAAAATAATAAATAAATCTCCAACGGAGTTAATAATATTCTCAAGATTATTCTTTGATATTAAGGTAGTTGCTAATTTATTAGACATTTCATTGAAGGATGCTGCAAGCTGACCAATTTCATTTTCAACATAAATCTCTACTTGAACATTAAGGTTTTTATCCGAAATTGCCTTTATTCTTTTTGTAAGATAAACAATAGGTCGAGTAATTAATTTAGATGTAGCATAAGAAACGATCAAAAGTGCCAGCAATATATATATACTTATCACTATACCTGTACTCTTAGTAATTTCCTTAAGTTTTTCGTCAACCGTACTGTAATCATATTCAATTTGAATTACTTTCTTAGAATCCTCAAGAGTACTATAAAAGGTATTTACAAATATGTATTCTTTACAGACAACTCCCTTTTTATTGTTTATGATATAGTTTTTCTCTGTACTTAAAACTTTTTCAATGATTTTTAATTCCTCTTGATTTTTTTCTCGCTTATAATGTCCTAAAACAAAATGATTATGGTCGTAAATAAATAAATTTTTTATATATGGATTGTTCTTTTTTAACTCTTTTTCCATCGCAGCATAATCAACTTTTTTTATATATTTTTTAAGTTCTTCTGATGAAAGTCCTACTTCAAGGATATATTCATGATCATCAGTAGGCGAATACCCCCATTTTCTTAACTCATAGGTTACTATTTCTGATGTTACTTTTGAAATTTCTATATTATTTCCTTTTCTGATTTGAGTAAGATTTTCATAAAAGTCTGGAATTTGTTTAAAATCAATTCCTAAAGCTTTGGGAAAAGTTGAATAAATAATGATACCATTCTTATCAATAATATAAAAATCCAGTAAACTATTATATTTTTCTTTCATCTCTTCAAAATTAATACTCTCAAGGTCGTTTTTATGTTTGTTATATTCATCCTTAAAAAGGTTTAGACTTTCTTTCATCAAATGATCATAATAACTTGAAACCAATTCATAGCTTTTTTCAGTACGATTAATTGTTTCAATCACAGATAATTTAGATTCATTAGTTACAATAAATGCATTTTTTAAAATATTACTTTTCAAATTAAAATAATTTATTCCTGTTATAATTAAAAGTATAGGTATTATAATAGCCATCATTATTATCATTACACTATAGCGTATAGAAATATTTTTTAATTTCATGTTTTCCTCACATATAAATAAAGTTATATTTTATAAAATATAACTTTAATTTTACAAAACAATCCTTTACATTACAAGAAATAATAAACCCATTATATTTCACATTCATATTATTTAATCATATTTTTTCTCTTATATAATAAACATGGTAGATTTTTAGGCAACTTTCAACTCACCCTCTACCATGTAAATTAACTATTGTTATTAATCTTTTAAACATAAGCTATAACAATATATCTTCATTTTTATTTATTTTTTACCACATCTCCAATAACAAGTAAATTAGCTCCACCATGCCAATCCCAAAAAATATTTTCGCCAATATTTTTTAATAAAAAGTTTTTATTTTCATTAAGTAAGCTTAGATATTTATCCTTCTCTTGTTTAGTTAAATATTTTCTAAACTCTTCTATTTCCCAATAATTTTTAAACTTACATACCTCTGCTTCATACATACCAATAATGTATTCTTCTTTTTCTTCCTTTGACATTGCTGCATTACTTAGTGAAAATACTCTTCCTAATCCATATATTCTAACATTTTTTAATCCGCTTTCAGCAAAAAAGTGTGGTATCTCTGAAGATGGCTTACCTAATACAAATTCCCACGTAGAATGTACTCTTTCATATATATATATAATCTTATCTGCTAAATCTGATAACTCTTTTCTCCATTCTTTTTCTGGATAATACCCTTCATGCCATGCTTGATGTCCATATGACATTGAAGTAACAGATGCAATACTTCCGCCAGGTTTCACAACTCTAATCATTTCATTTAAAGCTGTTTTTACATCACTAGCAATACCTAAAAATGTATGGCTTACAATTAAATCAAATTTATTGTTATCAAATGGTAGTTTATACGCATTTCCAATAATATATTTAATATCTTGAACCGATATTTTTTCAGATACATACTGTTTAGCAACCTCTATTAGTTTTTCATCATAGTCTATCCCTGTAAATTCACATTTTTTTGACTCCTCAAGTAATTCTTCAACCAAATAACGTGTAAATGCTCCTGTACCACATCCAACATCTAAAACTTCCATTCCTGATTCAATCCCTAAATATTTAACAATCAATGGTTTTAAATCTTGGTTTAACATAAATTTTCTTGTCATTTCTAAATACGTAGGATTCTGAAAATATTTTGACCACTTCATATCCTATCACTCTCTTCCTCATTTACTTAGCTACATTATATTACCTATAGTAATTAACATTTTATGCTCAGTATCTGAGAAAGATACATTATAAATAATATTTATATTATTATAATTTCCCTTATTTTTTCTATATATGAATTCCAGATTTAAAATTAAACTTTCTGCTTGAATCTACTTCTATATTATTAAAAAACTTATATGATACTATCAACAGTATTGCTCCACATATTAACTGAATTATACTAAATTTTTCTTCACCAATATTTAAGAATGGAATGAATACCCTTAATGACACCAGCGAATTATTCACAAAATGTAAAAACATGCTAAGTAATAATGAATTTGTTTTAATATACACAAATCCTAGCAATAATCCTATAAAAAATGCATTAACACCTTGATGTATGTTTAAATGCATTATTGCAAATAATAATGATGAGACAATTACTGCTCTTATCATTCCATATCTTTTATACAGCTGTTCCAATATAATTCCTCTACAAATTGTTTCCTCAAAAATCGGAGCAATTACGCTTACATAAATTGTCAATATAATTGGAGTCTTAACCAATTCATCAAAGGCTTCTTCTATCCATTGACTTACTTGAATATTTGATAATAATAATTCTAGAGTGTTTGAATAAACAAAAGTATATCCTAATACCGCTAAAACTACATAAATACCTTCTTTAAATTTAGGTTTATATTGTATCTTTAGTTTAAAATCTTCTCTTAAATTGATTCTCTTGATTACTTTTCTAATAATGTAAATATACACTACTATTTCATTTAATATTTTAATATACTGAGCAATTGTATTTAAACTAGCGTCCTCAAAAGCAGCTGCTACTAACCCCAAAGGAATCATAA
Organism: Clostridium aestuarii; assembly: GCF_026735135.1. GTDB lineage: Bacteria > Bacillota > Clostridia > Clostridiales > Clostridiaceae > Clostridium_H > Clostridium_H aestuarii. Next base: position 21,175 of record NZ_JAPQER010000010.1, read on the forward strand.
GTAAAAATTGTGCTATATTAATCATAAACAATAATTCAATACTTTCTCCTATAGATATTCCTTTTTGCTCCGTTGATATTTCCATACTTCTCGCCTTTCTTTAAACATAGGTATTTCATGTTGTTGTGGTATATGTATTTATTTTATTAATCATCTTGTAAATTATACTTGTTATACTAATATTTATCTAAGATAACTATAACCCACCTAACTCTTGCCTCTGAAATTAATTAAATAATTAAGGAAAAATATATTTTTTTAAGTAATATTATTATTCTTCTAACTTATTATCAATACTTTTAAAGTGAACTATAACAAGGTAAATTGTTATAATAATAAATACAGTACACATACACCCACCAATTGCAATTAATACCCTATTTAAACTTCCATCTAATAAAATTGGAGCAGCTATTGATATTGATGCTAAAAACGGAATTTTTATGTTTAATCTTCTTATATTGTATTTTTTACTTAAAATTTTCAAACCTACTCCTATTACTAATAACAAAGGAACTGATATTATTAGTATTACTAAAAATTGCATTCCACAACCATCATACCACGGAAGACTTTTATTTAAAGATGTATAAATCATCAAAGAAAATCCTAAAACTACAATCTCAACTAAACTCAACACAGTATATATGATATTATTTATATTTTTCCCCATTATAACACCTCATCTTAAATTTATTTATCTTTAACTAATTCACCATAAAGACAATTTTTTATTTTTCTTCATCTTTACTATATAACTCATCTAACCTTTTGTTTATATATTCACTATCAAAGGAATAACATATTCTTCTATCACCCTTATTCAATATTCTATAATGGTTTGATATTATATTTTTTTGTACTCTGTATTCTCCTTTAGCCAAAATCTCATCCCACCAAATCTTTCCGCCCATAGTTATAGTGTAGTTTTCTTCATACTTGTCAAAAGCTAAACTTAATATAATATCTTGTGCATCTCCTCCTAGTGTCATTTGAAGGATTTCACTATCTTTAAAAATTGAACATACCGCTACTGCTCCTGTCCATCCCAAGCTCCCTCTTTCTTTTTCAATTTGTATTAAAGTTTTTTTTGATATACCAATTATCTCAGCCATCTTATCTTGAGTATAATTTCTTTCATTTCTTATAAGCTTTATTTTAGAATCGATCTTTTTAATAAATTCTTCTCTATTCAAAACATCACCCTCACATTCTACTCTTATAGTGTAATTTTACACTATAAGAGTAGAATTGTAAACATTCATTAATTTTCTACTACAAAAACCCTTAAGGGAAATTTCCTTAAGGGTTTACTTTACTCTTCTATTTTTTTCACTATATTTAGCTACATCTAATGCTCCACTTCACTTATTTCCCTAAACTGATGTTTGTCTATTGGATTGCTCCATGTTTATTCGGTCAGCGATTAGTGATCGGCACTTTATATCGCTGTAAAGTAGAGCAATAAAAGAAATTATAATCAATGCAATACAAAGAAGCCATGCTACCTGATAGGAACCAGTTTTATCATATATTATTGCGATTGCCGGAACAGACAGCGCTGCACCTAAATATACAGACAAATTTACGTAACCATAAATTTCACCATAGTGTTTTGAACCAAACATTGCAGCAGTAATAACTGGTGGACAAACCGTTCCAGTAGAAATACCTAAACCATAGAGCAATGCCATAACATACATAAGGGGCTTGAATTGTGGAAACAGCATACAAGTAATAGAAAGAGCAAAAACGATGCATATATAGCTAGTACCTATTCTAGTACCAAATTTATCATAAATCCACCCCAAAGATATCTTTCCTATCGTTACGAAAATTAAGAAAAGGGAAAGTACTGCTGCAGCAAAGGCACTTCCATGAGCATCTGCCAAGAAAGCTGCAAGCTGGCTTAAAGATCCAAATCCTACAAAACAAAGACTAAACATGCCAAATAAATAGATCCAGAAAAAACCATGTTTTTTTGCTTCCTCAAGAGTCATGTTAAACTCAACTTTAGGAGATGCGGTCTTTTGGGTAGTAGCATCAACTTCATCCGCTCCGTATGGCTTAAGACCCATATCTTCGGGTGATTTTTTCAATATGAGGATCATTGGCAAAGAGATTATAAGCATAGCAGCCGCAAATATAAGGTATGACATTCTCCAGCCATAGTTTTGAATAATATTTGCCATTATTGGACTAATAATAGCACCACCGAAACCACTACCTGCAAGAGCTATACTAATAGCCAAACCTCTTTTTTTAACAAACCAATTGGTAAGTACAATAGAAATCGGTAAAACTACTGCACCGCAGGAAAATGCACCCATAAAGAAAGCACTAATATAAAAATGGGTTATAGTTTTGGCTAAAGCAAAGCTAGCATATGAGGCTGCTAAACCAACAACACAGATAATATGAATTAGCCTAGTATTCTTATTGGCTAGCCATTTGCCCAAATAAGGTGATAGGAACACAGTTACTCCAGAAATGATGGTGCTGCATATGCCAAATGAGCTTCTGGTGAACCCCATGTCTTTAGTAATAGGTTTAACGTACAGACCCCAACAAGTTGTTATCAGTGGATGTAATATAGCCATAATCAAAACGCACGCGGCTACAAGCCACCATCCGTAAAATATCTTTTTATTGCTCATTGCAGTATCCTCCAATCAATTATTTGTTTTCCCATGATGATTGATTTAACACTTATAGACATTTCCATCTTTCATAACAAAAGAAACGTTTTCAAGAGTGGATATATCCTCTAATGGGTTCTTATCAACTGCAACAATATCAGCAAATTTCCCGGGAGCAATAGTTCCAATCTCATTATCCCATTGAAGTAATTCAGCTGCATATCTTGTTGCACTAAGTAAAGTATCAGTATGGGAAATGCCTGCTTGTACCATTAACTTAAATTCACCTGACTGTGTGCCATGTGGCGTAAGAGGAGTTCCACAATCAGTACCAAATACAATTCGTACACCTGCATCATATGCCTTTTTTATGTTGGAAAGATGTGAGCCAACTAGAGCAGTTGCCTTTTTAACTGCAAAATCAGGTATACCCGCTTCAACTCCTTTTTCTGAAATAACCTTTAAAACAATAAACGTAGGCACAGCCGCTATGCCTTTTTCTGCCATAATCTGTATAGTTTCTTCATCAACAAGTGTACAATGTTCAATAACAGAAACGCCTGCAATAGCAGCTGCATTAATTCCTGCTGTACCATGAGCATGAGCAGATACAATTTTGCCATGCATTTTAGCTACATCAACAGCTGCTTTGATTTCCTCAACACTCATATTTTGTTCTCCGGGTTCATTACCAGCAGGGCTCAAAACGCCACCTGTAACCATTACCTTGAGTTGATTTGCACCATACTTAAGCATTAAACGGGCAGCTGCACGAACTTCATCAGGACTATTAGCAACATTACCAGCCTTAAAAGTATTGTATCCCAATGTTTCTCCAGGATAACGAAATTCAAGATGTCCTCCTGTCTGTGTAATGTACATGCCGCTAGTAAAAATACGTGTTCCAGGAAAAATCCCATCATTAATTGCATCACGTATCATATTACATCCTGTTATTGTAGGATATCCTTCATCACGAACTGTAGTAAAACCAGCAAATAAATCCATTTGAGCATTTTTAATTCCTTTTATTGCAACAATTTCTGGAAGTTCATCCACCTCTACAAGAGATGGTTTACCACCAAATCCAATATGTACATGGGTATCAATCAGTCCAGGAAGAATAAACTTATCCGAAAGATCAATGATTTGGTCACCAGCATCAGGTACAAATCCATCCGCACTTTTCACTTCAGTTATTTTATTACCTTCAATGATTATTACTACATTTTCTTGGACGCTTTCGTCAACTGCGCAAAATAACTTTCCACATTTTATTACTTTTGACATAAATACTACCCTCTTTCTATTTGATAATTTCTTTGATTAAAGTATATGTCAAACACTTGTATTCTGATAGCCATTTTCAGTTTAATGTCAATATTTGAAATTATCAGTTATATTAAGCAATAAAAAAATCTTGCGCCTTATTATAGGCCCAAGATTTGGCTAAGTTCTTTTGCTTTGTTTCTACTAACGGGAATTTCAGTAGGATAATTAGCAATTTTAAGCAAGTATGTATGGTTAAACATAGGAAGAATTTTTTCGATTTTATTAAAGTTTACCAAATAACTTTTATGACAGCGGAAAAAATTAAATTCTGCTAACCGTTCTTCCCAATAGTTCATTGATTGTTTGGTATTGTAAGTTTTTTGTTGTGTATGAATAATTGCACCATGACCTCGAGGCGTAAACATAATAACATCCGAAGGGTTTAACAAATCGATTTTTCCTTCTTCTTCTACCGCAATAATTCTTTTAAATCCTTCACCATAGATTTTTCCAATTTCTGAAAACTTTGATTTGAAATTGTTTTTTACCATTCCACTACTAAAATTTGTAATCAGTTTTTGAATGGTTTTGTCAATTCTTTTAAGAGAAACAGGTTTTAAAATATAATCGATGGCATTGTAATCAAATGCATTCAGTGCATATTCATCATAAGCTGTTACAAACACGATATACGTTTTCGGTAGAATTTGCATGATTTCTTCGGCAACAACTAGCCCGCTGATTTCAGGCATCTTAATATCCAAAAATACCAAATCGGGTTGATATGAGTTGATTTTTTCCAGTGCAGTTACCGGGTCAGTAAATGTCGCTAAAACATGAATTTCCGGATATTGATCTAAAAGGTATTCAAGTTGCGTTACTGCTATTTCTTCATCATCAATTAAAATAGTATTAATCAAAATATTCACCTCGTTTATTAGGGATTTTTATGGTAATTGTTGTCCCCTTGTTAAGGCTGCTTTGAATATCAAGCCCATGTCCATAATTTTTTTGAAGCCTTTTATTAGTATTCTGGAGTCCAATGCCCACTTTTTGCATATTCTTATCATTTAATAAGGACTCTAATTTTTTTGACGTCATACCTACCCCATCATCTGCAACAATGATAATGATCCCTTCCTCATCCTCTTTAATGGAAATCTGTACGGTTCCACCTTCTCGCTTGGGATAAACACCATGTTTTACAGCATTTTCTACTAATGGCTGAAGAATAAGCGGTAGAATAAGAGGATTAAAGTCAGTTTCAATACAAAAAACGCTATGTAGTCGTTTACCAAATCGCACTTGCTCAATTGCCAGATAAGATTTAACCAGCTCAAGTTCTTGTTCCAATGGTATAAGGGCCATACTGTTAAAGCGAAACTTTCCCTGTAAGTAATTACTTAGTTCTTCCAATATTTCTGCTGCTTTCATAGGGTTTGTGCGACACAACGCAGTAATAGTATTTAGGGTATTATATAAAAAATGCGGTTGAATTTGAGCTTGTAGCGCAGCAATTTCTGCCTGATATATTTTTCGCTCAGTTGCACATACTTCTTGTGAATGCAATTGTGCCTGAACTCTAGCAAGTAATTCTTTCTTATGAAACGGTTTTACAATATAATCATTAACTTTTGCCATAAAAGCAATTTGAATGTCCTCAGGACAATTGCGAACTGTTGCTATAATTACTGCCAAAGTGTTTTCAGAATATTTTTTTCTAATTTCCCGGCATACTTCAATTCCATTGAGCCCCGGCATCATCATATCAAGTAAAACTAGGTCATAGTGATTTTTGTCAATTTCTATCAATGCATCTTGTCCATTTTTTATACAAAACACGCTGTAATTCATCCCATAGAAACAATTTTTTGCTACTGCAAGATTAACTTCTTCATCATCAACAACCAATATTTTTTTGGTCCCGGGTTGTTCCTTCTGAAAATGCTCTAGTGGATTGTACTCACTTACCGTCGTTGTTGCTGTCATTTGTGTTCGGCTAGTAATTGAGGTAGTGTTAAAAGTAATTTTTTCAGTGTGATTATCCTTACCATGCCATCGTGGTAGAGAAAAGCTAAAGCAAGATCCTTCACCCGGGTTCGAAACTACATAGAGTACGCTATTATGCAATTCCAGCAAACTCTTAGATATTGAAAGACCTAAGCCCAAACCAGAATAGACCTTTCCATCTTGTGAATTACCCTGCTCAAACGGATTAAAAATTAATTTTAGTCGCGACTGTGGTATGCCAATACCAGTATCACGGACGGAGATAAGTACGTTATCTCCCTCTAAATGAGCCGACACCGATACCAGCCCCTCATGGGTAAACTTGATGGCATTTCGTATAAGGTTGTGAAGAATTTGCATCAGTCTTTCATTGTCAGCATAAACAAGTGGTATCTCCTCAGAAACGTGGTTTTCTAATTTTACTTTTTTGTTATCCACTAGAAATTTTTCCAATGTTATAATCATTTGTGTAATATTTTGAATACAAACCGAAGTTTTGTTTAAACGTACCTGATTATTTTTTAAAGTTGAAAAATCCGCAATTTCATCCACCAAATTTGCTAATCTCACTCCGCTTTTGATGATCAAATCAAGATTATTTTCCGATTCCATAGCAGGTTGATTTGACAAAGTATCCCTTGTACATTCTGCTAACCCAATTATTCCATGCAGTGGTGTCTTCAATTCATGAGAAACCTTTGTTAGAAATTCATCTTTCATTCGGTCTAAGTTTAATAGATGTTTTTGAACTTCTTCCAATTCTATGTTTTGAATCCGGAGTTGCTCTTTTGTGGCGTTTAATTCTATATTACGCGTTTTTAATTCTTCTCTAGCCTCATGACTTCGCTTTAAATTCACAATTAACAATACAATATAAACGGACATCAATGTAAATATGATAATAATGGTGATTATTGTGAGCATAAGAACAAGTAGTTTGTTTGCTGGTATGAATACTTCATTTTCATCAACAACACTGACCAATGTCCATCCTGCTACTGGAATAGGGTTATAAAAAGCGATTTTTTTCTCCCCGCCGTCACTGTAGTGAAATATACCAGCCTTACCGTTTACAATAAGTTTTCCGAGTTTTTGCATATTTTCATCGGAGACGGAAGAAGTTTTTTCTTTCATAGCCCACAAGTGGTTTGGATGGGTAACAAAAGTGCCATCCTGGGCTAATAAAATTTCATAACCATTTTTACCATATCTTGTCTGTTGGGCTATTTTCTGTATTGTTTCAATAGTTATGCTTGCTGCAGCACCAGCCAATACTCTTCCTCGGTTATCTTTTCGCCAGGCCAGGATAAGTACCATATTTCTGCCATATGCCTCAGAATATGCGGGTTTAAATACCGCATCATAAACTCCCGCTGTTTTTGAATACCTTTCTCCTGCTTCATCTACCGACGTTTTGGCCCAAAGATCAGTTTTACATGTTCCATCTTTCACGTTATAGTACCGCGCTGTAAGCTTACCTAATTTTTCTGGATTAACCCACTCATCAGGTTCTAAATAGTTAATAATATGTAACGCTGCATATTGATTGGGATATGCAGTAGCAACATATTTTCCTCGGGCCCGATTAAACTCATCAATTAATTTAATAGAATCGTCATCTCGAGTTAAATCAAGGTGCGGATTTAAGCTTAAAACACGATCAATAATCGGGCTATTTACAGTTTCACGCACTTCTCCTAGCTGCCCGGCTAGCCAAGTGTTAATATGGCTAGCCGATTGTCCTGTGCGTGCAGACATGGTATCAATGAGTTCGGTTTTAATTACCTTATTAAATTGCCAATAAGTAACTATAGTTAATGCTAATAAGCTAGACATTATTATTGCTAAACTTGCAATTGCTAATTTTGACTTGATGCAAAAATTCCCCATAGTTTTTCTCCTATAATTACACTCTTTAATATAATAACTTCTAACTGCTAATATTATTAATAAGAAAAACATAGATATTAATTGTGTTTTGCTTAATATATTTAAAAACTTGATGCCTGATATCGTAGGAGAAACTAGAAATAGTTTTTTCTTACTATATATCATTTTTAACCATTAAACACTCCACACCATTACATTCTAATATATTATATTTTATCATATTATTACCATATAAACCATCTATAGTAACCTCTTGGTTCTCACAATATAAACTTACTTAAAACTTCATATTTTCCTATACTAAAATAAAACTTCTTAAATTCCTAGTTTCCGAACTTCCAAACTTCCTAAATTTTAAAATTATACAACTTCCCCAAACAAAAACTGTTTCAAAATAGAAAATCCTTTCTATTTTGAAACAGTCCTAATATAATTTGTCACTTATAACATAACCTCTATTTCTGTACCTTCTCCCAGCACACTACTTATTTTTATGTCTCCATCATGTGCTTTTATTATTTCCTTAGCTATAGCCATACCAAGCCCTGAGCCTTTATGTCTTTCACCTGTGTTAGTTCCTCTGTAATATCTATCAAAAATATACTTAAGCTCTTCCTGCCTTATCCCTTTTCCATTATCTTTTACAAATATGTGTACTTTCTCATCTTTGATAACTTTAACTTCTATTTTAACATCAGACTCATTATGAATAAGAGCATTATATAAGAGATTATTAATTACCCTTTTTATCAAAGTATCATCTACTTCCTTTAAAACAACATTTTCCTGGGAAATAAATCCAATATAATTACTGCTATATTTAGGATCATTTAACATATCAATAACCGTTTCCCTAACCAAATTCACCAAGTTAGTTTCTTTTTTATTAAGCATAGAAGTTTTGTTTTTAAGCTTAGTAGATAAATTCAAATCATCTACTAACTCTTTTATATAACTAGATTTTTTATGAATTATTTCTGCATATGATTTAATCTCTTCCATAGAAAATTCATAGTCCTCATAGCTTAAAATCTCAGCATATCCATTAATAGATGATAAGGGCGTTTTTATATCATGAGATATGTTTGCAATCCATTCTTCTCTCATTTTATCCAACTTCATACGTTCCTTTTTATTGCTTTTCAATGTATCTGAAAGATTATTTATATTGTAATAAACATCACTATATATTCCTTTTGGACGGTAATAAACATCATAATCTCCTTCTCCTAATTTTTCTACTCCATTAATAATATTTCCTAAAGGTTTTGTAAGTGTTCTGCTAAATAAATATCCAAAAAACAAAGCAATTACGGAATCAATTAAAAGTACAATCATAGTAGCATTTTTTATAAAATTTCCTATATCATCTACATTATAGATTAAAATGTTTTTTTGAACCTTTTCCATAGGAAATCCAATAATATAACTATACTGTTTATCCTCAACCATTTTTTCTCCTATAAATATGGTTGATGGAATATCTAGGGCTCCCCTATATTTATATACATGAACAAGTTGAAAAGGTGTATATTTTACTGGAGCAACTTCTGGTTTTTTATAATTATAAATTTCTTTCCCACTTTCATCTAAAACCTGTATCCAGGCTTCTGCACTATCTAAAGCTTTCTTTCCATCATCATTTACATACAAATTTTCTCCACTGGTCAATACATAACTATTAAAATTTCTTACAAACTTCTCTGGACCAAGTTCTAAAAATTTATTACTTTTATTAGGTACGTTATGTCTTACAACTAATATTGTTACAGCAGCTATGTTTATGAGCACTACTATAATCACAACCGAAATTACAGTAGCTACAAATCGTAATGTTAACTTCCATTTCATTTCTACTCATCCTTTACCATTAGCTTATATCCAAGCCCCTTAACATTTACAATGTATTTAGGCTCTGACGGATTATCCTCTATTTTTTCTCTAAGTCTTCTTATATGTACCATTATTGTATTATCAAACCCTATATAATCTTCTCCCCAAACTTCATTACAAATTCTCTCTTTACTAATAATTTGATTAGGATGTTTTGCCATATATAAAAACATTTTAAGTACCTTTGGTTTAAGCTCAAGAACCATTCCATTTTTTTTAACTTCTATTTTTTCCTCATTTATTTCAAATGGACCAAAGGATAACAGCTTATGTTCATTAAACTGTATTGAATTTCTTCTTAGATGGGCTTTAATCCTATAAGCTACCTCTTTTGGACTAAATGGTTTTACTATATAATCATCTCCACCTAAAGCAAAACCAAGTATTCTATCCACTTCCTCTGATTTTGCAGATAAAAATAAAATAGGCACCATAGATTTTTCTCTAATTTTTTTACAAACCTCATACCCTTCTTTATCTGGAAGCATTATATCTAAAATAATAAGGTCTGGATTTATAGAGTTGAATAACTTAAGTCCCTTCCCCCCTGTATCTGCTGTATATATATTCTTAAAACCTTCCTTAATCAATACTGTTGATAATAATTTCAATATATCTTCTTCATCATCCACAATTAATATCTTTTTTTCTTTCACTAATGTTTCCATGTTTTCCTCCTAAACTTCACTCACTAAAATTCACTACCTTTTTAGTTGTAGTATATAGTATTTTCCTATTTTTTTATAGTATGATTGGAAAGAGAACTTTTCGAAGTAGTGCACAATAAAACGTGCATGTAGCTACTTTTTATAACTTATGTAATTTCCTCAGTATAACAAAAACCTGATATTATTCTCTCAGGTTTTTTGTTATACATATTTGATTTTTTACTGTTCCTTTGTAAACGCTTTAAGTGTAAATTTACATAGTAATGTTACTCCCACTATAAATATTACTATAAGAATAATTGGCGTTATTGATGGTGCTTTGAATCTTATTATTTGACAACTCATCATTCCCCAAAGCGGTGTGAAAGCTAAATATTTTGTTAATCCAAGAGGTTTGAAAAATCCTTCCAATATATATGGTAATCCCATAATAAGTCCACCAAATATAAAAGGTACTGCTGCTGACTTGCTTATAGATGATAAAAACAGCCCTAATTGTGCAAAGAAGAATGACCCTAGTATAATAGTTACCATCATTATTAAAATCATTTGAAGCACAGTTAAATTTGATCCACTTTTTCCAAAATACCAAAGACTTTTCAAAGGTAAATCTAATCCCTGAAATTTAAATTTAGTTAAGGCAGATAAACATACAGTTAAAAACACTGAAAGGTTTATTATAGAAGCTGAAATTCCAGCAGCTATTGCTTTAGCTAATACTATTTTCATTTTACCATTTTTAGTTGTTTTAATTAAATCCACCATATTTGAACTATATTCTAAAGTATAAGTTCCTGAAAACATCATAAACATCATAAGACCCATCAAAGGAACTAGTCCATATCCTTTACTAAATATATCTGCATAAGTTTCATTTATTGAAAAGGCTCTTATTGAAGCAAAGCTTAAAAACAATACTCCTGGCCACACAATTAACATTCTTTTTCTAAAAAGCATTTTTCTAAGTTCTAATTTTATAAGTGTTCCCATGTATTACACCTCCCTAGTATTTTCTAAATCAAAGTAAAACATATAAACATCTTCAAATTTTGGTTCAACAGATTGTACTTCTTTATATAGAGGCATTTTATCACTTATAATTCTAAGTTCTACACCATTGATTCCACGTTGAATATTTACTACTTTATAATTATTCTGTATTTCCATAACTTCATTTTCATTATCAGTTTTTATGCTGTATACCTTGCCTTTCATACCTTGAAGTATGTCTGTATGATTTCCTTTCATCAAAAGCGCTCCATTTTTTATCATAATGGTTTCCTTTGCTATAGATTCTATATCTGAAATAATATGAGTGGAAAGTATTATAATCTTATCCTTAGAAATTTGAGAGATAAGGTTTCTAAATCTTGCTCTCTCTTGTGGATCAAGTCCTGCTGTTGGTTCATCTAATACTAAAATTTTAGGATCATTTAATAATGCTTGTGCTATACCAACTCTTCTCTTCATTCCTCCTGAAAATTTACCAACTGCTTTATTTCTAACTTCATATAATCCTACAAGATTTAAAAGCTCATTTATCTTTTTCTTAGCAACTTGACCATTTAATCCCTTCAAAGCTGCTATATACTCTAAAAATTGTTTTGCTGAAAAGTTTTTATAAAACCCAAATTCCTGTGGAAGGTATCCTATTAAAGTTCTATATTTATCATCTAATTTTTTTATATTCTTACCGTTATATATAATTTGTCCACTTGATGGCTCTATTAAAGTTGTTATTTGCTTCATAATGGTTGTCTTACCTGCTCCATTAGGTCCTAAAAGTCCATATACCCCATTTTCAAGAGTAACTGTTATATTATCATTTGCTCTTTTTCTGCCATATATTTTAGTTAAATTCTTTATTTCTAATTTATTCATAAGTTTTCCCTCCCAAATTATCTAGTTAAAATTTTCTTAAATGTAAATATACAAAGTATTATTCCAATAATTAAGGTTGATATTAAGATACAGTTGCACACATTTAAAAGATTTAAGCTATTTCCCAAAACATCAATATTTCCAGCATACATTCCTATAAGCATTTGAGGATAAAATACTAAATCAACATAATTCCCTCTGCTTAATATACCTAAGAATGAATTAGGTAAGAACTTAAGTAGTGTACAAGCTTTGCCTAGTATTATAAATATTAAGGCTGCACTTATGGATGTTAAGGAATTACTTGAAATAAATGAGAAAAAACTAGCAAATATTGATATACTAATAAATATTACTATCATAGTTGCAATCTTAAAAAGTAAATACTCATTTATAGTAAAAGCTTCATTAAGCAAAACTCCATTATCTATTATTCTAAAAGCTCCAAGTCCCCCATTTATTGGTGTTCCATACTGAATTAAGGTTATCAAAAATTCTATTCCCATATAAAGTCCATAGATAACAATAGGTAATACTAAAGCTAGTGTTACTTTTGAGTACAAAACTCTAAATTTGTTTTTAGATGAAAGAATTATATTATCTACGCCTGAAACTACTTCATCTGTATATATGTTTGAAAATATTAGAACTAAAATAATCAATATAATCATTGACATAAATGGATGAGTTATTCTATGATTAATCGCCTTATAAAAATCAACATCCTTATATTCTTGATATTTCATAGAACTTAAATATTCTTGAGAAGTATTTTTAACTTTGTCCATAAATTCGTTGCTATCAGGTGCATTTGCCCTTTCTTTTATTTGTTTTATTTTTTTATCAAATTTCTGCTGTGCAATTTCTTGTTTTGGTCTAGTATCCACTACTAATTCATACTTATCATTTCTATATGCATTTTCTGTTTCTAATGTAGGTTTAAAAAAACTCATAACACCAGAAAGAAAAATAAATAATGCTAATGCAATCAGTCCTATCTTACATTTAAATAACTTTTTCAATTCCCAACGAATCATTAACTTTATGCCCCCTTGTCTTTCAATGTAATTTCATTATACAATCCTAAACTTACACCTTAATAAACTAAACCTTAATTAAACCTTACAAAAAAAATAAGTTGTATAGTAAAATTTCTACTATACAACCTTTTAATGATTATTAAAATAAAATCTATTAAATTGTTAGATTGTTACTTTGCTTGGAAACTTCCGCAATCAGTTTGTTCCATTGTGTTAGCAGTAGCACCATGCTTTGTAACTTGAATTCTGTTTAAAGCACAATATTGACCTTCATTACTATGATTTTTACACTCACCAACTGTACAGGCTATACTTTCATTTTTCTTCATCAATAACCTCTCCTTTTACTTATTTTCTAGTAATTTTACTATAATAGTATTAGGAACTTTTTTGTTTTTATTCATTATTAATATTTATTCCTTACAACTCCAAGTGAATATGCTTTTATAAAAGGAAGTGTCTTTAGTTTTTTAATATCTTCAGCATTTCCAGTAACCACTACACCTTGGATTTTTAAATCATCTTTTGTTATTTTGTCATCTTTTCCTTTTAAATTATCATATATTCGTTTATATTCAGTTTCAAATCTACTTTTTTTATCCTTTTGGCTTTCAATAACATCTATAAATCTGTTTTCAGGATTTTCATATATTACACCATTCCTATCTAATACCTTTATGCCATACACTTCATCCTCTAAAGCAATTTCATTTGCAGAAATATATTTTTTTTCCTTATCATTAGCATAATGTCTTTCACTAGATTTATGTTCTTCTTTTTCTTTATCATTTGAAGTATCTACCCAATACCAAGTTAAAGTAACATTTTTAGGTATTAATTTATTAACTTCATCAATAGAATATAATTTATCAAAAGACAAAGCCATTTCCATGCACTTATTATCGCCAATTTTATCTACTAGCTGCAAATCATTTTTATATTTATCATACTTTACATAAGGATAATAAAATTTCATAAGTTCTCTTCCATATTTATTGTATTTAAGATTATCATAAAGTTCCTGCTCACTTTCAGCTTTTCCCATACTTATATTAGTAGTATCAGCCACCGTCTCAGAAAACAGCGGTATAATACTGTAATTCCATCTTTCTTGGTCAAAATATACTGGCTTATCTTCAATTATTTTATAAGTATAGTATTGTATCTCACTATTTAGTGCTCCAACCTGCACCATATATTGTGATATAAATGTATTTGGAGCAGAAATATATTTATATTCTCTAATATCATCTAATAGTTTTTGTCCTTTACTACCGCTTGTTTGTAAATTAGCTATTGAAATAGCAGTTATTACAAATATACAAATAATTATATTTCTTATAATAGAAAACCACTTTGCTTTTCTAACTACTTTTTTAAATTTATTCTTTTTACAGTTTTCAAATAATTCATCTATATTTTTTTCATCCACAGTTAAATCATTTTTATTTGACATATCCACAATCCTTCCACAACTGTTTGAATTTATTCCTTGCTCTATAAAGATACACCTTAACTTTCTCCTCTTTCACATCTAAGATATTGCCGATTTCTTTATAGGATAAATCCATTACATACTTGAATATAAGCAGATTCTTGTAACTTTCCTTTAAAGAATTTAAAACCTTTTGCACATAATCTTTTAATTCAGAGGATATAATATAATTTTCAGTTGAATTATCCACAACTAAATTAGCTATGACATGATCATCTAGATAAATTTCTCTTTTTCTCTTTCTCTTCTTATAAGAATTATAATATTTATTAAGTGCTACCTTAAAAAGCCATGATGAAATTTTGTCTTCATCTATAGCATCAATATAACTAATAGCTTTAAAAAGCGTATCCTGTATAATATCTTCCGCATCCTCTATCGGCACGCCAATCTTAATCATATATTTATAAACTATCTTTATTTCTCTCATAAGAAGCTCTTCTAGTCTTTCATTTTCCATGTTCTACTCCCTTAACTTTTCTAGAACGTACATTCCAGTTTTACAATCTATCGAAGGCCTTTCACATATATAACAACTATTATAGAGAAATGTATACACTTTTTATTATATAAAAGTTAATTTAAGTTTAATTGAATTTTAGTAGACTAAAACTAGTCTACTGATGCGATAATTGAGTAGTTAATATAGTATATAAAACTTAAAGCTTCACATACAAATTTTGAACGTAAAAAAACACATCTCAAAATTTGAGATGTGTTTTGGTGATCCACCGGGGAATCGAACCCCGGACAACTTGATTAAAAGTCAAGTGCTCTACCGACTGAGCTAGTGAATCAAATTACCTGGCAGCGACCTACTCTTCCACATCGTCTCCAATGCAGTACCATCGGCGCTTTGAAGCTTAACCTGCGTGTTCGGAATGGGAACGGGTGTTACCTTCAAGCCATAACCACCAGATCTTTAAGAAATATTAGTTGTTTCGTATTCCCTCAGACACAATGAGTATTATATCAATTTATTATAAATTTGTCAATGCTTTTTCATTTTTTTATTTTAAATTCGCTTTTTCCATATATTCCAACAATATTTTCTTGATTATCTTTTGCTTATCTAGATTAAAAATTAATTTCTTATTTTCATATTTATATATGCAAATATGAGAATCATTTTCTCCTTTTACTTCTTCTGAAGGCTTACCATATATCCCTATTAATTTGTCATAGGTATCTCCATTTTTTATTCCTCTTACCGTACCAACTTCACCAAAATTTATTTGTTCTATATTGCTTATTCCCTCAATTACATTAACTTTATTTATAATATGTAATTTAGATTTTTTTTCTGGATAACTACGTTGGAAAAATTTATTTTTATTTTCTTCATCCCATCCTATAAACCCAAAATTATTTTTTTCATTAGCTGTCCCATTTCCTAATTTATCAACTAATTCTTTTATGTTTGATCCTAAATTTAATACTACTCCCTCATAGTCAACTGAAAAATCACTTTTTTCTAACGGTTTAATCTCTAAATCATCCTTTTCTTTTTGTACACTTTTATTTGTTTGTTTTGAAGTATCTGTATTACTAGCAGTATTTGTTTTGCCACAAGAAGAAAACACAATAGTCATTCCAAGCATTAGTACCGCTGATATAATTTTTATCGTCTTTTTATTTTTCATAATATATTACCTCCATAAAAATCTCATGTAACTTACAGTAAACCGATTTGTTTACTTATTTTATATATAGACTACATATAATTTATATATTCTATATTAATAATTTCATTTTAATTAATAACGTACTTGTTTTCATTTCTGCTATATATTATATTTTCGTAATCAATTAAATTAAACTTTAGCTACCTTAATGCGGTAATTATTAACATATAGTTCTTAGAATATTATATTTCAAGAATTATTTATAAATCATTATCTAGTATCTATAGCTCTAAGATAAATTCCTAGTAAATAAAAACAAAGCTCTAATTACTTAAGTAATTAGAGCTTTTGGTGGCTTCAACTGGAATCGAACCAGTGACACGAGGATTTTCAGTCCTCTGCTCTACCGACTGAGCTATGAAGCCAAATTATTCACAAAATTAGTTTAATTGTTACCGAGTACAGTTCAATATTATAATAGCTTTTTCGATATATGTCAACGAATTTTTACATTTTTTATTCAAAATTATAAGTTCAATATATTTTATCATTTCCTTATAATTTAAAGCTTTTATATTTCTTATTAGTTAATTAGCTTAAAACTAACATAAAACCATATATTCTCATCTTCACACTCAGCCCAAATTTCACCATTATGCATTTCTACAATATTTTTAGCAATAGCGAGACCTAATCCACTTCCCTCATTTTGTGATGTTCTAGACTTATCAGCTTTATAAAATCTTTCAAATAGATATGGCAAGTGTTCCTTAGTTATATTTCTACCTTTATTGTGAATAGAAACTACTGCATTGTTATTGTCCTTATAAACACATACTTTAATTTTGCTAGGTTTAAAACTATATTTAATTGCGTTCATAATTAAGTTTTCAAATACCCTTACAGTTTTATCTGTATCTAAATTAACAACAATTTTTTCTTTTGAAATTTCTTTTTCTATTTGCAAACCACTTTCCTCAAAAATAGGAACAAATTCTTCAATCAATTGGGATAATAATTCATTCAATACTACTTCTTGTTTATGTAACTTTAATATATGATTAGCAACCTTTGTGTACTCAAACAGATCCTCTATTAATATTTTTAATTTTTCTGATTTGTTAAAAGCAATTTCTACATATTCATTTAATTGTTGTTCATTTTTATATTTGTTTTCTTTTATAAGTCCCAAATAACCAATTACTGAAGTAAGCGGTGTTCTTAAATCATGAGATACATTTGTAATAAGTTCATTTTTAGTCTTATCTGCTTGTCTCTCTTTTTGTATTTTTTGCTTTAATTCTTTTGCCATGTAATTTATATTAGCAGAAAGCTGTGTAAGCTCATCTTTTCCTTTTTCATCTATTCTATAATCCAAATTACCCTGTGATATTCGTATAACTCCATCTGTAATTTGATGTATATAATCTGTTTTCCTCTTAGTTAGTAATAAGAATATTCCAATAAATACTGCTGTTGCTAAAATCACTGCTAACACAAATTCCTCATCTTTTAGATGTTCATAATATATTATTTCTCCTGTAGGTACACCCTTTACTATTAAATAGGCTTTGCTGCTATCAATATTAATTGGATAAAAACTAACATGTTCTTTTGATTCATAATAATATTCATCTAATTTATAGTCTCTAGATTTCATTATATTCTTTATTGTAGTATATATATCTATTTTTACCGTATCAACATTATCAGATTTATACATAACCTTTCCATCTAAATCTACTATCATGCTCTCATAATTATCATCTATATTGTTGTCTTCTAATATTTCTTTGAATTCTTTATTATCTTTAATTTTGTTTTGATTTATATTTATTTCATTCGCTATATTTTCCGCTTTTCTTGACATCTTTTCTATACTATATGTATAATCTATCCTTGCACTTTTTCCAATACTTTTTATACATTCACCACTAATATAATAAGTTATAAATGCTCCTAAAGCACAGATAGCAAATACTAAAAATATAGCTGAACGAATATCATGTCTAAGTTTACCTGCAAAACAAATAGCCCTTTTTATTATATTTAAAGTCCATTTAGGTACTGAAATTTTTAAAATTTCATTTTTTAAATTTAAAAATTTTTCTTTAATTTTCAACCTTATACCCTACTCCCCATACAGTTTTAATATACTGTGGTCTTCTTGAATTTTCTTCGATTTTCTCTCTTATTTTTCTAATATGAACCATTACCGTATTATCAGAATCCAAAAATGTTTCTTTCCATACTCTTTCATAAATCTTTTCTATACTAAATACTATTCCTTTATTAGAAGCTAAAAGCTTTAGTATATCAAATTCTCTAGGAGTAAGCCTAACATCTTTACCATATACTTTTACTTCATGAGTATCTATATTTATAACAAGGTCGTCTATTTCAATAATAGACTGATTTACAGGCTTATTTATATTTAATTTAATATATCTTCTTAACTGAGATTTTACTCTTGCAACTAACTCTAATGGATTGAAAGGCTTGGTTATATAATCATCTGCTCCTGTTGTTAGTCCCATAATTTTATCAATATCTTCACTCTTAGCACTAAGCATAATTATAGGCATATTTTTTTCTTCTCTAATCTTTATGCATGCTTGGGTACCATCCATTTTAGGCATCATAACATCTAATATAATCAAATGTATTTCATTTTGTTGTAATACTTTCAAAGCTTCTTCTCCATTTTTAGCTAATATAACCTTATATCCTTCATTTTTTAAATATATTTCAACTAATTCTCTAATCTCTTTTTCATCGTCCACCACGAGAATAGTCTCTCTTTCCATATATTTTCTCCCTCTTTTAATCTTTCATCTACTATTTTAAAATTCATTTCACTTATCTACTGTTTTTATTTTTCTTTACTACAGGAAAATACAAATGCAGGAGGAATATTTATCATTTCAAAATTTATATTAATACTAGGGAAAAATTTCTTCATAAAATTCTTTTTTAATAATGTATATTGAAAAGTAATAAACTTACCTTCTTTATTTAAAATCTCCAAAGTATTTGTTAAGATTGATTTTGATAATTCCTCAGGAAAAGCTGTAAATGGTAATCCTGATATTATATAATCTGCACACTCGAATCCATATTGATTCACATACATACCCACATTTTCAGCAGTATCATTAATAATGTGTACATTTTTTATATTACTATATTTTTCTTCTAATGTATTATATAATTCCTTGTTAAGCTCTAATACTAATAATATAGTATTTTCTTTTTTGTTTTTTATTAATTCATTTGTAAATATTCCTGTACCAGGTCCATATTCTACAATACATTTTGCATTTTCAAAATTAACATCTGTAATCATCTTTTTAGCAAGAAACTTAGAACTAGGCCAAACAGCTCCAATCATATCCGGATATTTAATAAAATTTCTTATAAAAGTAGTCGCTTCCATTTTATAACCCCCAATTTTATATATAATTTAAAACATACGTAACAAAGTTTACTTAGTAAACTTCACATCAAAATTATCTATTATCTTTAAAATTTTACAATTTACTATAGAGTAAAAAACTTTTATCATGATAATAATTATAAACCCTTTACCTTAAAAAATTGTAATATAATTTCTTAAGTTTTTCTTAAAATTATAAATTTTAAAACAATAATAAAAGAGGGCATTCTAAAATAAGTTTTATATACAATATACTGATTAATAATCTAAAATTTACACAGTAAATTATATATTTTTTCTTTATTTTAAAATAGCCTCTTTTTAAATTAATCTTTTAAATTGCTTTTCCTTTTTCCCAATTCCAAGGATGTTTCCTAATAATATTGTCAGCAAACGGTATATACATTGATACTATAGCTGACACTATAAGTAACTGTTGATACCATAGTAATGGAATTACCTGTATAGGTGATACTGCTCCCTTAGTAAAGCTTCCAACCATTAGCATTTGAGCTCCATAAGGTATTATTCCCTGCATTATACATGCAAAAATGTCTAACAATGAAGCACTTCTACGTGGATCTACTTTGTATTCTTCTGATATTTCTTTTGCAATAGGTCCATTAATAATAATAGAAACTGTATTATTAGCTATTGCTGCATCAGTTAAAGCAACAAGTGTAGCAATTCCAGCTTCTGCTGATTTCTTACCCTTTATCATCTTTTGAATACGGTCCAATATATATTGAAGTCCCCCTTCTTGAGTAACCATATGTGCTAACCCACCTGTTATCATTGATACTAAAAAAATATCAGTCATACTTGTAAAACCACTAAATGTATGTTGTGCAAAAGATAATGGAGTTAATTGTCCATATAAAAGTCCTATTATACCTGAAACAAATATCCCACCTGTTAGTACAGCAAAAACATTTAATCCTGCTATAGATAAAGTTAATACAAATAGATACGGTAAAACTTTTATTATGTTATAATCATAAACTTGCATTTGTGGAACATTTGTAGGATGACCAAAAATTATAAGTAAAATAATAGCTATTATAGCTGGTGGTAATGCTATAAATAAATTCAACTTAAACTTATCTCTCATTTCACATCCCTGAGTTCTTGTTGCTGCAATAGTAGTATCAGATATTACAGATAAATTATCGCCAAACATAGCACCACCTACTACAGCTGCCATCGTCAAAGGAAGATTAAGTCCAGCCTTAGTAGCAAGTCCTACAGCAATAGGAGCTACCGCAGCTAACGCTCCGCAAGAAGTTCCAGTAGCTATAGATATAAATGCAGAAATAACAAATAATCCAGCTGCTATATATTGTGCTGGTATAAAAGTCAAACCTAAATTTACAGTAGAATCTACTCCTCCCATTGCCTTAGATACACCTGCAAACGCCCCAGCTAATAAATAAATAACACACATAATAATTATATCTTCATTACCACACCCATGTATAAATCTCATAAATTTTTCATTTATCGTTCCCTTAAACATAATAAATGCAACTATAACACCACAAAAAACAGCTACTGGTGCTGGAAATTGATAAAAGGCCATTTCTACTCCTTTTGATTGTAATATTATACCGCTTCCTAGATAAATAACTATAAATGTTAAAAAAGGTATTAAAGCTTTTCCATTTGCTTTTACTTTATTTGATTTATTATCCATGATTTAACCTCCAATTATATAATTAAATATATTCAGTAATACCTTGTGAAGTCGTTTACATTTAATAAAAACTTAATTTGCATTCATTAATATTTTTTGATATTATTTTTGTGGGACATATGACCCACTTCCGTAATATTATTTTGCTGTGGCGGCATGTTAAATACTACAAAAGTGGTCATCTGTCTCTATCAATTGTGTTTTTGAATTATTACAAATTTTATTATTCATAATATATTTTTAAATTTTTTTAAGAGCTTCATCAAACTCATTAATTATGTCATCAATATTTTCTAATCCAGTAGAAATTCTTAATAATCCTTTTGAAATACCTGCCTTTTCAAGTTCATCATCATTCATTGCTCTATGTGAAGTTCTTACTGGATAAGAAAGTGATGTTGCAACTCCAGCAAGACTTGGAACAAACTTGATTGATTCTAATACTCTTATTAAATCACAAACAGCTTTCTCTCCACCTACCAAATCTACACTTAACATTCCACCAAAAGCATTATTATTAAATATTTCTTTTGATAAATTGTATGATTCAGATGAAGTAAGTCCTGGATAATATACTTTTTTAACCTTATCATGTTTTTGTAAATATTGTGCAAGCTTTAGTGCATTATCAGAATGTTGTTTAACTCTAAGATTTAGTGTTCTCAAACTTCTTGTTAAAATCCAACTATCAAAAGGACTCATTGTAGGTCCATATATACATCCTGTATGACTAACTTTTTCTATTGTATCTTTATCTGATATAACAACTCCAGCCATTACATCACTATGTCCACATAAATATTTTGTTGCACTATACACTACTATATCTGCACCTAACTTTAATGGTTGGCATACTACAGGTGTAGCAAATGTATTATCAACTATTAACTTTGTATTATGTTTATGACAAATATCACTAATAGTTCTTATATCAGTAGTTTCCATTAAAGGATTTGAAATAGTTTCTACATAAACAAGTTTTGTATTATTCTTAAAACATTCTTCTATATTATTCTTTTGTAAATCTATAAAAGTAACTTCTATATTAAATTTTTTCAATTCATCTCTTAAAAATTGAAAGCTTCCTCCGTATAAAACATTTCCAGCTATTATATGATCTCCTGATTTTACATGAGATATAATAGACATAGTAATAGCTGCCATACCTGAACCATAAACCTGTGCAGCTTGTCCTTCTTCTATACCTACCATTACATCCTTTAACACGTCATGTCCAGGATTACTAATTCTTGAATATATATATCCTGTATTTTCTCCATTATATATTTCTTCTAATGTTTCAACATCATCAAAAGAAAACGATGAAGTCATATAAATTGGTGCAGTTTTAGGTATTGAAGCAGATTTTGGACTTTTTTCCCCTAAACGAACTAATCTTGTCATAATATTTTTTTGCATTTTAATTCCTCCATTCAGAACAGTCAATATTATATTTTTTTATTCTGTTGATTAATAATGTGTGACTAACGCCCAACATTTTTGCGCATTTTCTTATACTTTTGCTATTTTTTAATGATTCTATTATAATTTCTTTCTCAATTTTTCCCAAAGTTTCTTTAAGTGAAGTTGAGTTATTTGTATATCTTTTATCTGAGATTTTATTTAACGTTAAATCTTGTTCTGTGATTTCTCCTGTATAATTCAACGCTACAGTTCGCTCTATTACATTTTGTAATTCTCTTACATTACCATTCCACTCATAATTTAATAACTTTTTTGAAGCATTAGGCGTTATTTCATTTATTTTTTTATTATATTTTTTTGAAAATTGTTTGACATAATATTCTACTAAAACTTTTATATCTTCCCTCCTTTCTCTTAACGGTGGAATTGTAAGGGTAAAAATATTAATTCTATAAAACAAATCTAGTCTAAACTGATTTGATTCTACCATTTCATTTAAATTTTTATTAGTTGCGGATATGATTCTTACATTAATATCATTTTCTTTATTGCTTCCAAGTTTTCTTATTTTTTTTTCTTGTAAAACTCTTAATAATTTAACTTGTAAGTGAGGAGGCATTTCACCAATTTCATCTAAAAAAATCGTTCCTCCATTAGCTATTTCAAAAATACCCATTTTCCCATTATTTTTAGCACCAGTGAAGCTTCCTCCCTCATATCCAAAAAGTTCACTTTCCAGTAATTGATCTGGAATTGCTCCACAGTTAACTGCTACAAATGGCATATATGATCTACTGCTTAGATTGTGTATAGCTCTTGCAAATATCTCTTTTCCTGTTCCACTCTCACCCATAATTAAAACTGGAGAATCCGATTGTGAAAAAACTTTTGCATGCTTTATGGATTCAACTATCTTAGAGCTTTTACCTATAATATCATTAAATGTTATTTGATTATCATACCTTTTAAGGTTTAATATTTCATTCATTCTCTTTGCATCTTGAAGAGTAATTACAAAACCGAGTAATATATTCTTTTCACTAATCATTGAATTAATACTTATTAGATAATTTTTATTATTTATTTGTATTTCCAAGTCTATTACTTCATTAGATTTCTTGACGCTTTCCAAAGCTTTTTTGACTTTATTATAATAATTATCTAATAATACAGATATCTTTTTATTTATAACTTCTATATCGCTAGTAAAGAAAATATTTTTCAAAGCATATTTATTTATATATTTGATCTTTTCATCTTTATTTAGTACAATAATTCCTTGCCATACAGTATCCATAATACTTTTAATTTCTATTTCCTTTTCTTCAACAGAAATTAAATTAATTTCTTTGATACTTTGAACACCATCTATTTCTAATATTTCTTTTTTAATCTTTTTCTGCATATTAGGTTCTAATTTTTGGAATTTAACATATACAACAAAAGTATAAACTTCCATCCATGTTATATCTACTTTATATTTAACAAAAATTCCTGATATATCATATGTCATATTAGGTCTATCTATTGTTTTTATTTCAAGCCGTGAAATCTCCATATTTATCACTCCTGTTATTTTTCAATTCAGTACACTTATTTTCATTACAAAAACATTTATGGTGCATAATATAGTACACTGTACCTACCAAAAATGCTCCTCCTACTATATTTCCTAACGTAACTGGTAATAAATTTTTTAATATAAATGTTTGCCATGAAAAATATATTCCTTCATTAGCTCCAAGTATTATACCCATAGGTATAAAAAACATATTTGCAATACTATGTTCAAAACTATTTATGACAAAAGCACCTATAACATAAATAAACCCAATGATTTTTCCTGAAACTTCATCTGATGACTCTCCAACTCTTACAGCTAAACAAACTAAAAAGTTACACAAAATTCCTCTTATAAATGCCTGACTAATTGTTAAGTTTAATTTTGATTTAGTGATATTAATCATATATGTGCTGATTGACTTATCATCAAATATTCCTGTATGCAAAATTAAATATATAACTATTAAAGCTCCAATAAGATTAGATATATATACCAAAATCCAATTAGTAAATAATTTCTTAATATATTTTTTATTCTTGTAAATTGGTACTATATAAAGATTACTTCCAGTAAAAAGTTCACTTCCCGATAAAACTATAAGAATTAAGCCTAAACTAAAAACTATTCCAAATATTAATTTGGTAAATCCATTTCCAAAATAAGAATTCATATCACAGCATACGGTTACTGAAGTAACTGCTGCAAGACTAACAAAAATTCCTGCTAAAATCCCTCCTATAAAAATTTCCTTAGTTGGTTTTTCTAAAAAACAGATAGCTTTATTGTATAAACTTTTTGTTATTTCGTATGGTGTTTTCATTGTCATCAACGTCCTTTTAAATTTTTTAATACTTATACCTTGAATTAATATTAAAAGCAAATTCTATGCCAAACTAAATCCTTGATTTTATCACCCCTTTCAAATATCGTGTTAAAATATTTGGTTTAATTTTAAACCATAATTGTAAAACAACCAATTACTCAAAGTATACGTGGTTTAATTTTAACACAGTGGTTTAATTTTATTCCATTTTATTCTCTATAATTAATTTAGGCATCTAAAAAAAATACCAATTTATTCTCTATAATTAATTTAGGCATCTAAAAAAAATACCAAATCAAAAATATGACAGATATTTTTTAAAGATGCCTTATCTAATATACTTAATTATATTTTTAAGTAAATAACTTAGAAAAAGTGATTTTATATAACATACACAAACCACTTACAATAACCATTAGATAAAATTATAAAAATAAGTAATATAAAAACCCCATATATAAACATGAGGTTTTTTAGAATATCTAATATATTATTTGAAAATCAAAAGAACTCTAACTACATAAGTAGTTAGAGTTCTTTGGTGGCTTCAACTGGAATCGAACCAGTGACACGAGGATTTTCAGTCCTCTGCTCTACCGACTGAGCTATGAAGCCAAATTACCTGGCAGCGACCTACTCTTCCACATCGTCTCCAATGCAGTACCATCGGCGCTTTGAAGCTTAACCTGCGTGTTCGGAATGGGAACGGGTGTTACCTTCAAGCCATAACCACCAGATGACATAT
>NZ_JAPQER010000011.1 GCF_026735135.1 Clostridium aestuarii
CAAACTCTCAATTTAAAAGTTTAATCTTTTACTCATTACAATTGACTGACATTATTTCTTAACTTCTGTTTAATTTTCAAAGACCAATTTTCGCTTGCCATCTTGCGACAGCTTACTTAGTATATCAATTTAAATCTTCTTTGTCAACAATTTTTTTGAATTTATTTAATCTTGTTAAATTATTAAAATTCATACTCAGTTGTTAAACTGTCGCCGTTTTTGCAGCAACAGGGAATATCTTATCATAAATTTTAAGCTAATTACACCTAATAAACCCAATATGCATAAATTATATTCTGTTTTCTCCATATTTTTTAATTTTTCTATATTATACTTGTAATGATACACCTGGATAAGTATATATTCTTATATTAACATATATCTTCTATAATGTTTCTAATGGTATACTATTGTTTATGTTATAATTGATTTAATTATAGTGAAACTTAGGGAGGAGACCAATTAATGTACTTTGAAGAATCAGGAAAAATTAACACTGAAAAAACTTTAGAACTAGCTGTTAAAGTAGCAAAAGAAAAAAACATAAAAAATATTGTAGTAGCTTCTGGTAGTGGTTATACAGCCAAACTTTTAAAAGATACTAAGGATATAAATATTGTATGTGTAACTCTTGCAACAGGCTCTAAAGAACCTGGTAAAAATAAAATGTCTAAAGAAATACATAAAGAACTTACGGATTCTGGAATGAAAGTTTTAACTACAACTCATGTTTTAAGTGGTGCTGAACGAGCTCTTAGCAAAAAATTTGGAGGAATATCTCCAGTAGAGATAATATCTCATGCTTTAAAAATGTTTGGACAAGGCACTAAAGTTTGTGTGGAAATTTCAACTATGGCTTTAGATGCTGGCTTAATTCCTTATGGCGAGTCTGTTGTAGCAATAGGTGGTTCATCAGAAGGTGCAGATACTGCAGTTATAATCACCCCTAATCATGCTAACAATATCCTTGCTACAAAAGTTAATGAAATCATATGTAAGCCTCTTTAATAATTCTATCATACTAAACTAATAACCAAATATATACTTAATGTATAACAAAACCCTGGCATTATACCAGGGTTTTGTTATACATTAATCTTTTGTTATATTTCCAACAAATTGTTTTATATATTGTGCTGGCACAGCCATATTCAAATTTTGTCCTTCGAATCCTGCTGTTGTTATTCCTACTAACCTTCCATACATATCAATTAATGCTCCCCCCGAACTTCCTGGAGAAATAGGTGCTGTTATTTGAACCATTTCTATATAATCAAATTTTCTAAATCCTGATACAATACCTTCTGAAATAGTATTAAATAAACCTAACGGACTGCCTATTGCTATAATCTTCTGTCCTCTCATCAAATCTTTTTTACTCAATTTTATAGGTTTTGTTTTCTGATCTACTTTTATTAAAGCTAAATCATAATCTGTATGATATTTGATAATATTGTATACTAAATATTCATTATTATCATTTTCAAAAACAACTCCAAACAATACTCCTTTATTTACTACATGAAAATTTGTTATAATAAATCCATTATCACTTATTACAATACCCGATCCTTTACCTATTAATTGTTCCTTATCATCATATACGTTTATCATCACTACTGATTCAGCTAATTTAGCAATTTCTTCACAACTTTTTTCAACCTGTGTTTTTAAATTTGACATATCTATATTTATATTTTTTTCAAAATTTTTATGTATATTTTTTTCTTTACTTACATTTTCTACTTTTGATATGCGCTTTATCTTAGATTTATCAATATCTACTGGAAATTGTATTACTGTATTATGCATTTTACTGCACCTTATAACATTTGAATAATATTTCACTTCAGGAATTACATAATCTATATCTTCTTTAGGATTTATATAGATTACATCACACCCTAATTTAGACAGCAGTATTAAGAAATAGAGTTCATGCCTTTTTATATTTCCATAAAACATAACTTTATTGATTATATTGATATTACAGTTATCTTCAAACAACTGCTTTAGGTATTTATCCATCCATAATAACAACTTTATACCAAAATTTCTTCTTATTGTTTTGTTTTTATCAGTATTATTTGTATCATACAAATCTATTATTTCTTTAAAAGCTTGTTTTTTCGTCCATTCCAAACATTCATTTTTTATTTGGTAACCCATGTACAAATTAAATAATTTATACGGATTTATATGATTTGCATTTTCTAAATCAATATACTTGTCCATAATTGCCTTCATCTTTTGTACTTCATCTATATCCAACGTTTTTTCAAAACCATTTGTAAATTTAATATAATTTGCTTCAATTGATTGTAAAGACTCATCTAATTCTTTCAGCTCATTAATATAATCACTTTCATTAGACTTTATCCCTATATATCTGCAAAAAATAACTGATTTAGTTAAACTTTTATTTGAAAATTTGTTTCTTTCATTATTTAAAATATACTTCATATCTTTAAAAGGGTTTTTACTTTGTAATATATTTATCTTTAAAGGCTTTACTTTTACAATCATTTTATTTCACTCCCAAAACATTTTTCTTAGTTATCACACTTCAGTAACTTTAATCGTGATAACAAATAAACTCACCAAAGTAACTAAACTTAACGCAAGTGACTAAATTATAATAATATTACATCACAATATTATTAATATCGATTTATATCCAACCCATAACGTTCAGCCCTTATTTTAACAAAGCGACATATATTTAACAATAAAAAAATCAGCTACTCTTACTGGTGATTCTTCTCCAAACAAATATGAGGAAATTGAATAATTAAAAATTTCCCTATGCAAGTTCCTCAAGTAAGAAATAATATAAAACTAATTCTATATATTTTTAATATCTTGTATAAATAATTTAATACATGGCTAGGATTTAACTAAAGCAGCTTATTCATTTAATGCTAGCCTCCTCAAACAATAAAATAAAAGAATATAAGAACTTTATTGTAAAAATTCTTATATTCCTTTATTGTTGTTGTAAATTAAAAATCGCCTCATCAATTATCAATTTCATTAATTGTTGTATATTGTTTTAGTATATTCAAAAATTCACCTTTTTCGTTTTCATTTTTAAATGCCCTTACTGGAATAATATATGCATTGATTGCAGATATGTATATATAAATATGTTTTTTTGTTTCTGTTATTTTCTCAACTGAACTCCAATTTGTTTTTGATTCACCTGAGTTATTTACAGATGTAATTCCCTCTTCTGTTACTGATAAACTCCTACTCCCCAATATATTTACATTTTTACCCTCGTTAAACATTTTACCTATATTCTTTTTTACTCTACTTTTATAATATTTAGGGTAAAAAACAACCCACAATATATAAGTTATTCCAAATACTATTAACCAATAAATTAATGTTGGTTCACTAACCTTCTCTACTATAAAAGGTGCAATTAAAAAAACAATTGAAATTATATACCTTTGTATAAATATAGAACGTTTAACAGTAGGGGAATTATCCATATGATACATATTAAAATCAATGTAATCTTCTTCTATTAATTCATATTGTATTTCCACTAAACTTCCTCCTCTTTATCATATAATTGTTACAGAAATATTATAATATCTAGCTACTATATAGTAAAGCATTCCTAATTATCTTACATTACTAGTAGTATTACCTGCTCTCAGAGAAGTACCATGTTGTTCCCGAACATCTATCATAAATCCATTTTCCATTCTTATCTTTTTTATAATAATTTTTTCTTGTATATGGCCTTTCATTTTCATTTGAACCAACTTCAAATATCACTAATTCTTCAGTCTGATCGATTTTTTTAGTATATGCTTTAAGAATACATGAACCTTTATCGAAAATATTAGGACAATATGCTCCTTTGTTTACTATCATAACTCCGTTTTCATTTTTCTTTATAAGATTTTTATAAAAATTTTCTGCCATATATTTTGGCATTGTGGCGCTAAAAAGCTTTATAAAATTCTCCTTACTTTTTATATTTTTAGGTGGAAAAAAGATGTCATTTTTTTCATCTACTATAATATTATCATTGAATTGCTTTAAAGGGTTCCATGTTGCTTTTAATATCACACTTGCCTTATCTTTATCAAATGGAGTTTTTGCGTATCTGTAACTATAATAACTATAAATACCTACTATACAAATTAATATAACAAATAGTTTAAATATTGGTATATATATAGGTTTAGCCTCGTTCTTAAATTCATATAGTATTTCTTTAAAACCTTCTCCAACACTCATAACTATAATAAATAAAGAAATAAAAACTACAAGTACTATAAAATTAATTGGGTCCATATTTTTGTTCTCCTAATCTATAATATTTTTCAGGTTATTTGTAAACAACAAAAAACAGTTATCAAAATAATAAAAACCATCATTTTGATAACCATATCTTCAATTCTATATTCAAATTGATTTAGCTTCTAGTCCACTATTTAACCTTACTTATTTCAATCTTCCAATCTGGACCAGATTGAACGTTGTTTACTTTAGCAAAACTGTCCATATTTAAAGCTAGTGATACATTATTTACACTGTTTATATAAAGTAATGGTTGTCCTTCTTCAACATATCCAAAACTATAAACATAAGGCATTTTTCCTTCATAAACCAACTTATCGTTATTATATATTTTTATATTAAATTTTTCTCCTGTTTTAGGTTTAATCTTGTTAAAAGTTTCTTTATCTATATTAGTCCATATATTACCATACTGTATATCTAAAATTGGCACATTACCTAGTATAATACCATTATCTTCTTTTGCTTTTTGATATGGAATAGAAACAACCTTTGATTCTAATTTTGGTCCTATTTCTTCAAAAGAAATACTTCCTGAAGCTAATCTAGCTCCTGTATAAGCATAAACATCTCTTCCGTGGAAAGTATATGATTCTTCAGAACCTTTTAATCTATTTACTTTTTCATCTATTTCTCTTAATTCTTCTATCCCCATAGATTCTGCAATTAAAGTAAGAGTTCCATTGTCAGGAGTTACAAAATAATGTCCTGTTTTAGTTTTAAGTACAACTGATTTACGTTCTGTACCCACCCCTGGATCAACAACAGAAACAAAAACTGTTCCTTCTGGCCAATATTTTGCTGTTGTTTGTAATCTATATGCTGCTTCCCATATGTTATATGCTGGTATCTCATGAGTTAAATCAAATATTTTCAACTCAGGATCCACACCAAAAGAAACTCCTTTCATAGCACAAACCGCACCATCTTTTACTCCAAAATCTGATTGAAATACTAAAGCATGTTTTTCTGCATGTGATTTAGTGTCTTTAGTATTTTCAGTTACTACTGTATTTTTTGCTGGAGAAACGGATTTAGTTTCATTCGCAAACACCAAGCTGACAGTAGATAAGGATAAAGCTACTCCTAATACTAAACTAATAATTTTTTTTGACATAATACACCTCCATAAATATTTATATAATACATATATTCATATATTTCTACAAAAAACATATTTTTCCTTTAATTACAAATATTTTTGTTAATATAAAATAACATTTATTATTATAAAAAGGTGCATGGAACTTTAAGTTTTAAAGTTCCATGCACTTTTAGTCTTCATTCAAATCACTAATAGGTACTTCTATCAGTTTATTAGTTTTTAAATTCTTTATGCTAACTGTTTTATTTTCTTTTTCAATATTTTCAATCCATACAGGATTATTTTCATAAGTTACATTTATTACACCTAATGAATGTAATATTTCTTCTGCTCTTTCTACAATCATATTAATACCTCCTATATAAATAGTATTAATATAAAATACATCTATTATCCTTTAAAAAACTAAAAACATATACTGCTACTAATACATTTCACTACATTAGTTATTTCTAAATTTATTTTATTATTTCCTCAAAAATAAAAAAAACACCAGTACGAGCATAAACTAGTATAGGTTAAATTAGTTTTTTAATCTTTCTTTATAGTAAGCACTTATAGTATGTTCTATTTACTACTTTCAATTGGTTGTACCATTATCCATAAGCCTCTAGGTTTATTTGCTCTTATTTGTCTTTCTACTATTTTATATTCTCCTCCATTAACTTCAACTGTATCTGCTTTCATTAATAAATCAAGAAAAGCTACATCTTCCGGTTTTGCTAAATTAAAATCTTCATATCCTGTCATTATTAAATCATCATAAATTTTAAATGTTTGTCCAAATGTATTTTTAATTTCATCATCTGCAAGGATTGGTTTTCTAGGGTTACCTTTTGGATAAAACATAACTCTCATAAAAGGTTTTTCCATAAATGTCACCTCCATTATTATATATTCATGTGTAAGTTACTTTATTCTAATTACTTTTATCTTAGCTGCGTAATTTTAAATTATAAAATTTCTCATAAAAAAAACTGAGCATAAGCCCAGAATAAAGTTGATAAATACATTATTTTGTTGTATTTCCACGTTGATTGTTTGATTGATGCTTTTGATTTGTTTCCTTGGATCCTGAATGTTTTTCTTTACCTTTTTTAGCCATTTTTGTTCACCTCTTTATTATTTTTCTATAATATTTTTGAATTTTGGCATTATTTTCATCTAAAATTTTTTAACCTATTTCATCACTTTGTATTTTTATCTAGCTTTGATTTAACTTTTTTATGTGCTTTATGCTCATTTGGAGTATGGGGACTTCTTTTATCGCTTATATTACTTGTCTTGCTATTACCAACATGTTGATGATCAGTCATTTCTATTCTCCTTTCTCATTTATTATAGTCTTGTTGTATCTCCTTCAAAAAAAGGATTTTTTTCTTCGCTGAATGGAAATGGATTGCTTTCAATATTAGGATCTACTTCTTCATCATTTTTCAATTCAGTATTATTTCCTATTACGGCAAATTCATCTTCATTAGTTACTGGATTATGTTTATCATTAATTTTTTCTATTTGATGATTCAATTTATGCATTTTGCCTTTTTCTATATTTTTATTATTCTTTACATTCATCCATAACACTCCTAATTAAATATAAATATTTTTGTATACTATCTGTTACTTTTATAATAATAGTTACTTACTATAGGAGTAGATTTATAATATTCTTCACCATACAACTCTCTATCATCTAAAACTTCAAGTAATTTAGACTCTGTTTTTTCTCTTTTATTTTCTTTATTATTTTTTTCTTTATACATCACTTCACCTTCCTATGAATTATTTTCTCTCTAAAATAAAAGTTTATACCCTCTTTTAATCCTTATTACATGATTAAAAATTTCAAATGCTAAATACAAGCTTTTCATAAAAAAAGAATGGCATTTAGCCATTCTTTTTTACTCAATTATATTTAATTCTTTTGGATATTTATTTAAAATTTCACATCCATCCTTTGTTACTAACACTAAATCTTCAATTCTAACTCCTACTTTATCAGAAATATAAATTCCTGGTTCTATTGAAAATATCATTCCTTCTTGAACAATCATTTCATTTGATGCTCCTACATCTGGAAATTCATGAACATCAATTCCAACATTATGACCCGTTCTATGAGTGAAATATTTTCCATATCCATGCTTTTCTATAACTTCTCTAGATGCTTTATCTATATCTGAAAATCTAACTCCTGGCTTTACAGCTTCAATTCCTTTCAAATTAGCTTGTAAAACTATATTATAGATTTTTTTATATTCCTCTTCTGGTTCTTTATAAAATACGGTTCTAGTCATGTCTGAACAATAATTATTCGTCCTACCACCAATATCTAAAATTACACTGTCACCTTTTTTTGCCATGCTTTCATCAGAACTATGGTGTGGTTCAGCAGCATTTGCTCCATAAGCTATTAATGGATAAAATGAAAAACTACTTGTACCATATTTCTCATATACATCACCTAACATTTTGCAAGCTTTCTTTTCAGAATAGTCTTTTGAAAGCATCTTAATTAAATCTCCCATAGCTTTGTCATTTATTCTAGACGCTTCTCTCATAAGTTCAATTTCCTCATCATCTTTTATCATTCTAACTTCATCAACTATAGGTCCTCCATTTACACAATTAATTCCCCCCATTTTCTCCATAAGACTTATCAAAAAGTGTGATGGCCATTCCTTATCTATTCCAATTACGTTATTTCTATTTACTACAGGTACCAATAATTTTATTGGATCTTGAGCATCATTATACACTTCTAAATCTACACCTAAATCTCTATTAATAGGGAAAAGTTCATTTATAAATAATTTTTTATCTCCTTCAACATTTATGTATAAAGCTAACATTCTTTCTCCTGGTTCTATCCATTCACCTGTAAGATAAAATATTGATGATGTAGATGTTATTATTATCTGTTGAAGATTATGTTTTTTCATATTGTTAATTATTCTTTCAATCCTTTGAGTTTTCAAGTATAACTCCTCCTTATAACCTATATTATAAAATTTAATTACATTTTAAAATTATGTTTTGACAATAACTCAAAGTTTATCATAAATTTCATAATTAAATCAAACTTGAAATTTTCTATTTTAGCTAAAAATAACTTACAATAAGTCATATACTGATAGAAATGCGTTACACTACTCAAAGAACTTCTAAATTCTATAATTTATTATAAAATTGAAAAGAACTTAAGCTAAACACTTAAGCTCTTTCTAAACTATTCTATTGGTTCTCCTTCGAAGTTTGTATATCTAGGAGGTGTTTTTTTATTTTCTTTGTGATCATCTTGTGGTTTGTGACCATCATGTTTTTTACCTTTTTTATGCATTTGCCCTTTATATGTGTATCTCGGCATTGTACTGCTCCTTTCAAAGGTATCAAAGTTTTTTCAAGAGATTATTATAAAATTTATTCATATTTTGATAGTAAATGTTGTAGTTTTTCAGCCTGTAATCCAGATTCTTTTGCAAAATTTTTAAATGTTGTATTCACTTCTTGATCATTAATTTGTTTTGCATATTCTTCATAATCTCTAACATTCTCTTGTTCATCTAATATTTTTTGTACTAGCATGTCTCTAATGTTTAATTGCATAATACCACTCCTCTCACGTTTAATATTTCCTAAATAAAATATCTTATACAATGTGAGAATTTGTTTTTTATTTTTCTCAAATACAAAATCGCCCTTATATCTATATAAAACATAATATGCAAATCACAATAATATATTTAATTGTAAATACCAAAATTCAAAATTAATCTTTGATTTAAAAAATGTTTATAAAACATATTATAATTTTATATAAAGGGTGATTTTATGAAAAAAGTATTATTTATAGCATATTATTTTCCTCCGTTAGGATGGTCTGGAGTACAGAGAAGTTTAAAATTTGTAAAATACCTAAGATGCTTTAACTGGGAACCTATAGTTGTTACTGTTAAAAATTCATCTTTTTGCATAAAAGATGATTCCCTTTTTAACGACATACCACCAGATTTAAAAGTAATCCGAATTGAAGAACTACCTTCAGCAAAATATACTAATGACCTCACGGAGCAATTAAAAGAAAGTATGTCCCACGTTCTAAATATGTTGCCAGATAGCTATTATAATTTTTATGAAAATTCATTTAAAAACTCTTTTAAAACTATTAGGTCATTATTGGCACTTCCTGATGATCAAACTCTATGGGGCTACAATGTATTAAAGAAGATAGAATCCGAAGTAAACTTTAATAATATTGATATGATTTACTCAACGTCTGGTCCATATTCTGCTCACTTTATAGGCTATAATTTAAAACAAAAACACAATATCCCTTGGGTTGCAGACTTCAGAGATGAATGGACCAATTATCCTGGTTCTAATATTGATAAAAATAACATTATATATAAAATTCAAGAAGAATTAGAAACTAGAATTCTAAATTTTTGTGATAAAGTTCTTACTATTTCTCCTATATGCAAAACAAATTATATAAATATTTTTAAACTAAACACTTCAAAAGTTCAGGTTATAACCAATGGATATGATGAAGAGGACTTTGTTAATATAAACATATCTAAAAAAAATGATAAATTCACTATAGTCTATAACGGAAGTTTATATCCTCCAAGAAAACCTGATACATTTTTATGTGCAGTAAACAATCTTATTAATAAAAATCTAATTCCTAAAGATAAAATATCCATTAAATTTATAGGAACCTGTACTCCTGATATATATAATGATATATTCAAGAATGATATATACCATATAACACAATATCTTGCTTATTTATCTCATAAAGACAGTCTTCAACAAACAGCAAATGCAGATTTGCTTTTGCTAATCATAGGCTCTAATCCTAAAGTAAAATGTGTTTATACTGGAAAAGTATTCGAATATATCAGATTAAAAAAGCCTATACTCGCACTATCCCCTAGTGGAAGCGTAGTAGACGAACTTCTAAATAAAACCAACTGTGGAAAGAACATAGACTTTAGCGATATACCTGGTATTGAGGGTTATATATATCAACAATACGTAAATTGGACTAAAAATATTTCTATAAATACAAACGAAAATGAAATTAAACAGTTTGAAAGAAAGTCATTAACAAGTAATTTAAGTACAGTTTTTGATGAAATACTTTCTTCATATCCTCAAATTTAAAATATTAAACACACTACAGTACACTCAATACTGTAGTGTGTTTTTTACTCATATCCTAAACTTTGAAAATATTTTTTGTTATTTAGTATATTCTTGTCATCTGGATTATAACTTCTTGCTATTTCATTATGTTTATATGATAAATCTTTATCTCCTAATTTATGATAACAAACACATAACTGTATATGAGGAAGCCATGTCCATGAGGAATCATCTAAAAAGCCCCAACAGTTATCTGGTTTCTTTAATTTTGTTGCTAATTCATACCAAAACACCGCTTCATTAAGCTTGTTCTGTGATAAAAAACAAAAGCCTAATTTACAGCAAAACTCCGCTCTTGGCATAGCATATTCAAATGATTTATAGCAATATTTTTTTGCCGCCTCTATATTTTTTGTAAAATAATAACTGTCTGAAATTTTACCGCAAGCCGCTATTTTATCCTCTACCCATCCATCTTTTCTATTTAAAAATTTTATATAATATTCTATAGCTCTATCATGCTTTTTATGATCATACAATTCATTAGCATAATAATAAATATCTCTTGCACTTAATTCTTCTCCTTTTTTCAGCCTTGATTCATAAATCTTTAGATTACGATTTCCTGAAAATTTTTCTCTTTTATGAGTGATATGAATATCACTATCTATTATTTTACCATGTACACCTAAATATTCATGAACAGCCCCATACCATTTAAAGTTATTTACTCTCTTTACCAATCTATTTCTTCTAAAGCTTAATATTACATTACCATTTTTATCAAAAGCATAATTATATATCATATTTACAGAATCTATAGAAGTATCTAATGTTTCTTTTAATTCTTTAAGTTTTTGTCTGTCTTCCTCCAATAAGACATCATCTGCATCTAACCAAAGTATATATTCCTTTGCTGCTTTACTAAATGCAAAATTTCTTGCTGCTGAAAAATCATCAATCCACTTAAAATCAAAAACTTTACTGTTAAACTTATATGCAGTTTTCTTTGTATTATCTGTAGAACCTGTATCTACAATTATAATTTCGTCAACTAAATCTCCCACAGATTTTAAGCATCTTTCTAAAATTTTTTCTTCATCTTTAACTATCATACATAAACTAATACTTATCAAACAAACCCACCTTTATCTAAATTGCTTAAAATTCAAGATAAAACTCCGAAGCCTTTAATATATTTTAAAGACTTCGGAAAAACTTAATTAATAATTATACTTCTATATCACAATTATGCTAATTTTTTGATAACTATTGATGCATTTACATTTGATGGAGTTACACTAGGTGAACCAGCACCTGTTACTAAAGCTGTTTTATTAACTCCAGTTTGACCGCAACTAGAAAGTCTTAAAGTAAGAGTAGCAGGTAAATCACCTGCAGTTATTATAATAATAACATGTGCAGTGTTTGGTGAACTTGCATTTCCTTGACCATAAAGTGTTGGACATGGTGGTGCTGGTGGTGATATTGGTGGTACTTTAGCTCCATTAAGGTATAATTCAAATTGGCTTGATCTTTGAGCATAAACATAAAATGTTATATCGTAAACTCCGGCTTCTGTTATCTCAATTTCTTCTGAATCAAGCGTATGATTAATTGGTGGTGACGTAAATGGACCATTAAATTCAAAATCAACTTCTGGATCAACACCGATCTCTACATCTTGTGCTTTTGTACTATAAAAATATCCATACCCGCCTATTGGACCAGTTGCTCCTGTTGGTCCTGTTGGTCCGGTTGGTCCGGTTGGTCCTGTTGGCCCTGTTGGCCCTGTTGGTCCTGTTGGTCCTGTTGGTCCTGTTGGTCCTGTTGGTCCTGTTGGTCCTGTTGGTCCGGTTGGTCCTGTTGGCCCTGTTGGTCCTGTTGGTCCGGTTGGTCCAGTTGGCCCTGTTGGCCCTGTTGGTCCTGTTGGTCCGGTTGGCCCTGTTGGCCCTGTTGGTCCTGTTGGTCCTGTTGGTCCTGTTGGTCCTATTGGTCCTCCTGATGGTCCCATTGGTCCTGATGGTCCTGTTGGTCCTGTTGGCCCGGTTGGCCCTGTTGGTCCTGTTGGTCCTGTTGGTCCTGTTGGTCCTGTTGGCCCGGTTGGTCCTGTTGGTCCTTGTGGTCCGGTTGGTCCTGTTGGTCCTTGTGGTCCGGTTGGTCCTTGTGGTCCTGTTGGTCCTGTTGGTCCAATAGGAGCACATGGTGCAGTACATATAATTAATGGCTTTTTCTTTTTAGTACAGTCACCCATACTTTCACACCCTTTTAGCTATTTTAATAAATGAAATTTTATTTTCATTTTATAATTTATTATATGATTGTACATTTAATTAGTTACATCATATGTACATGCTATAAGAAAAGTGTGAAACACTTTTCAGTTGACAGATGATAGAGGACAATTGACAGTGAAGGAAAGAATTAAGCTGAGCTTAATTCTAAATCCGCAATTTCAACAAGTTGAAATGTACGCAGGCAACTAAGTTGCAATATAAATTTGTAGTTTTGCATTAGCAAAACATCATTAACTGTCCACTGTCCTCTGTCAATTGTCAACTAAGAATGTTGCTTCGCAATATTCTTATACTGTGAATCAAATTTACTACAAATTTAAAGCTTTATAATTTTCTATAAAATAAAAAATACAGAGCAACATAGTATTTTAACTATTTTACTCTGTATTCTTATTATGTTTTATTTTTTCATATTGAATAAATCATATAATTGAGGACGTTACATAATTAAAAATTTTGCTATGTAACTTTGGAATTATGCAAATTTCTCATATTAATTATTGCTTTCTATTTCCTTTAATTTATTATTTATTAAATCAAATATGTATTTTCTATCTTCTGAATTCTTTTCAAAATCAATATTATCTACATTTATTTTTAATATTGGAGAAATAGAATACTGATTAAAATACTCATTATAATGAGTATTTAACCTTTCCCAATATTCTCTTTCTACTATTTTCTCATAGTCTCTTCCTCTTTTATTAATCTTTTTTATAGCAGCATCCACTGATGTTTCTAAGTAAATCATAAGCTTTGGTGGATGACAGTGTTCTATCATATTTTCAAACAAATCCGCATAAAGATTATATTCTTCTTTACTCATTTCACCATTTTCCATAAGCATCTTTGCAAAAATCAAGTCCCCATATATGCTTCTATCCAATATAGCATTATTCATTTTTGCTGCCTCTTTAATCATTCTAAATCTATTATTTAGAAAAAATATTTGAAGAGAAAAGCTGTATCTCTCCCTATCATAATAAAATTTATCCAATATAGGATTATCTACAACAGGTTCTAAAAAAGGCTTGTATCCCATCTCATTAACTAACATATTCATAAGTGTTGTCTTCCCAACGCCTACAACTCCATCAACTACTATCACATTCCAGCATCCCTTTCTGTTAATTTTATCTAATATATCCTTGTAATTCATGACATTTCTCCTTAGTTCGTTCTCCTTGACTAAAAATTATTATATCATATAACACAGCTATTTCACTTGTTTTTATATTATTTTCTTTATAAAAACTAAAAAACATATAATGCTAGAAACATATTTTTCTGCATTATACGTTTTTTAACTTTTATACTATATTAAATGGAACTTAATTTTTTGCTTTTTTAGATGAACGTCCAATAATTATTGCAACTATTGCAGAAATAAGCATTAAATAAGGATAGAAGTTATATTTCATAATTCCAAAAGGAGATATTGCAGCAAGTCCTGCTGCAGCTAATAATTGTCCACTATAAGGTATCATTCCCTGAAATGCACATGAGAAAGTATCCAATAAGCTTGCCGATCTCTTAGGTTCAATATCATATTCATCAGCTATATCCTTTGCTAAAGGTCCTGTCATTATAATCGCAATAGTATTGTTTGCCACACAAATATCAACCACACTCACTAAGAAGGCTATACCAAATTCAGCTCCTTTTTTGTTTTTAATTCTTGAGCCAACAAAGTCTATCAAGAAATCAATTCCTCCATTTACTTTTATAAGCTCAACCAATCCACCTATTAATATAGCAATCATAGCTAAGTCTTCCATTCCCATCATACCATTAGATGCTGATGCTAAAAATCCAAAGAAATCGAAATCACCGTATGCCATACCAACTACACCTGCAAAAATACTTCCTCCTATTAAAACTGCCATGACATTTACTCCTGCTACAGCTGCAATTAATACTGAAAGATATGGAAGAACCTTTACAATTTGATATGGATGTTCAGTTCCTGCAACACTAGGTCCTCCAGATGTTATTATTGCTAAAAGTACTGCTGTAATTATTGCTGCTGGTAAAACTATTTTAAAGTTAGCTCTAAATTTATCCTTCATTTCGCAGCCTTGCGTTCTAGATGCTGCTATTGTTGTATCTGAAATCATTGATAAATTATCACCAAACATAGCCCCACCTACAACAGCGCCTACACATATTCCCATAGGAATACCTGTTTGTTGTGAAATTCCTGCAGCTATTGGTGTTAGTGCAACTATAGTACCCATTGATGTTCCTATAGAAATAGATATAAAACAACCAATAATAAATACTCCAGCCATTAAGATATTTTTAGGTAGAATAGTTAAACCTAAATTAACAGTTGATTCTACTGCTCCCATATCTCTTGCAACTCCTGCAAAAGCACCTGCTAGAATAAATATTATACACATTAATATAATATTAGGCTCTCCTCCACCTTTGCAAAAGTTATCAACCTTTTCATCAATTTTAAATTTTTTGTTCATAGCAACTGCAGCGATACCAGCAATTATGAAAGCAAGGTTAACAGGCATTGCATAAAAGTCTTTCTTTATTAGACCTGAACCAATGAATAATAGTAAGAATAATAGCAGTGGAAGCAATGCTTTAGGGTTACCCTTATACTTTTTTTGATTTGACATTATACCTCCTTAAATCAGAATATTCTGATTTTTATTTTTTTACTATCATTAATTAATATTACTTAAACTATAACTTTATGCAAAATAAATTTAATTATTAAAAATTTATTCAATTTACTTTTAGTTGCTATAATTAATTTTATAGTTTTGTACAAATTTTCATAAAAAAAGCCCTACTAAGGCTTTTTAAATATACTTTAAAATATTTTCAGCAGTAATATTATCAGTAATTAAAACATCAATCAAGCTACCTCTAAGAGCTCCTAAAATA
Source organism: Clostridium aestuarii (assembly GCF_026735135.1). Lineage (GTDB taxonomy): Bacteria > Bacillota > Clostridia > Clostridiales > Clostridiaceae > Clostridium_H > Clostridium_H aestuarii. The sequence continues at coordinate 15,778 of NZ_JAPQER010000011.1, forward strand.
GCTTTTGTTTTGTCTTTTCCTCCTGCCACTGCTATAACTAAAGGTATTTTATTTAACACATCCATACTAACACCAATTATTCTGTCATCCAAATTTGTTGACACACTATTACCTTCAACATCATACATTCTTAAACATATATCACCTATACATTTTGAATTTTTAACTTCTTCTATTTCTTCTTCACTTAAATAATTCTGTTTATATACAGTAGACGTTTTACTTAAATCTCCTATTCCCACTAATGCTATATCACATTTTTCTATAATTCTAAAAGTATTTTTTATACTCTGTTCATTCATAAATATATCTCGTGTCTCTTTGCTTTTTACCAATGATGGAGCATACATAAGATAAGATTTACCATTAAATGTATTTGCTAAATTTCTTGTTATTTCATCACTTTTTAGTGAAATATCCTTTGAGTTTATCCCACCAACCAGCTGAACAACAGAAATATCATTCTTCTTAATTTTAGATAAATTATTTGCAGTTTCTGATAATGTTGTTCCCCAAGATGTACCTATTATACAGTTATTAGTTGCTACACTTTCCAAGTAGAATGCTGCTGCCTTACCGAGTTTATATGTTAAATCTTCTTTTTCTTCAGTAGATGTTATTATAACATCTTTTAAATTAAATTTTTGCTCAAGCTTATCTTCTAACTCAACAAAGCTATTTTCATAACCATTAATGGTTATAGTAACAATTCCTTCCTGTATAAGACTGCTAATAAGTCTATTTATTTTTTGTCTTGACATAGAAAGTTTTTTAGCTATCTGTTCCTGTGTCATTCCTAAATTATAATAGTAGTGTGCAATTTTTATTAATGTTCTTTTATTTTCAGTACTCATAGCTTTTTCCTTTCTTTTATATTAATGTTACATTTTCTCATTTTAGTTACATTTGTATGCTTTTATTATACTTTTTTTGCTTTGAAAACACAATGTATTTGATATAAAATATCCCCATGATTTAAAATAAAATCATGGGGATATTTATTTTGTTTTGCTACTTTATTCCTGACTCTCTTCTTTTATGCTCTGGTGATAATTCTACGCCTAATTCCTCATTTACTTTTTGAGCTTCTCTTTGAAATTTTTCCTTTGATTTATTTTTAGATTTTTTCTTGCTACTAGCTTTTTTATCCATATTACTTTCCTCCATTATTTCTTTTGATTTTTAGGATTACCTTGACCAGTTTGTCTTTTTTTATCCTGAGGCTGAAATTCTGCAGCAGCTTCCATATTAACTTTACTTAATTCTCTATGCCTTTTTTCTGCTTCACTATTATTTCCTTTTTTTGCTTTCTTCTTAGCCATCTTAACTCCTCCTGTATATCAAAACATCATTAGCTTGTCAACTGCCCATATCAGCTAGCTGATGGGCACGTCAACTATAAGAATATTACGTCACAATATTCTTATAGTAATATCTTAACCATTATTTTATCTTTTTATTTTTATCTAAGCTTAATATTGATGGTCTTATAATTGAATTTTTTCCATATTTGGTTTTTAAATCATCAATTGTTTTATCTAGTATCATTGATTTTTCAATACCATCATTATCAAAGAATGAAACCTGCGCTGTTCTATCACTACATAAATGCCCCACTCTAATACCTAAAAGTCTTATGTGATCACCTTTCCACATTTCATCAAATAAATCTTTAGAAATTTTGAGAATTCTTTCTGTTGAATTAGTAGAATAAGATAGTTTTTTTTGATGTGAATACTTTTGAAATAAATTATTTTTTATACTAACTGAAACGGAACTGCATAAACTTTTGGAATCCCTCAATCTCATAGCAACCGTTTCAACTAAAGATGCTAAAATATTATATGCTGTTTTTCTATCTTTAACATCAGATGGAATTGTCATAGAATTCCCTATTCCTTTTATTTTTTCATAACGATTTTGTTCTACAGTTGATTCGTCTATTCCATTTGCATACTCCCATATAAGTACTCCATGTTTTTTAAATTTATACTTAATTATCTCTAAATCGTATTTTGCTAAGTCTCCTATATTATTAATATTTAATTGTCTTAACTTCTCAGCAGTAGCTTTTCCAACCATAAACAGATTCTCAATTGGAAGAGACCACATCTTAAACTTTATTTCATCTTCAAAAAGGGTATGAACGTAATCTGGTTTCTTAAAATCCGAAGCCATTTTAGCTAAAAGTTTATTATTCCCTACTCCTACATTAACCGTAAAACCTAATTCCCTTTTTATCTTATCTTTTATTTTGTGTGCCATATTTAATGGTTCTCCATATATTTTTTCCATTCCTGTATATTCTAAAAAACACTCATCAATAGAATATTTTTGAACACTCGGTGAAAATTTTTTTAAAAGTTCCATTAATTGTGTACTATATTTTATGTATACTTTAAAATTAGGAGAAACAATTTTTAAGTCAGGACATTTTTCTAGAGCTCTAATAATTGGTTCTCCTGTTTTTATATTATATTTTTTAGCTGGAATAGATTTTGCTAAAACTACTCCATGTCTGCTTTCCATATCACCTCCTATTATAGAAGGTATATTTCTTAAATCTTCTCTTTTACCACTTTTCAATCTTTCTACAGCTTCCCATGATAAAAAAGCTGAATTTGTATCTATATGAAAAATAATTCTATTTTTTGACTCCTGCACTTTTATTCATTCCTTTACCATTAATATATAATTATATTATATACAAACATTAGTTCGTTTGACAAGTTTCTAAAAATTTTCAATTGATGAATTATGTAAATTCATGTATCATCATATTGGGGCAACTTATAAGGAGGATTTTTATGACTAATAAAAAAAATGATTTTGCGGTAATAGGATTTGCTTTATTTGCAATGTTTTTTGGGGCAGGTAATCTAATCTTTCCACCTTCACTAGGAAGAACCGTAGGATCTGATTATTTTCTATCTTCTATTGGCTTTGTAATCACTGGAGTTGGACTTCCTTTGATGGGTATTTTAGCTTGTGTAAAAAGTGGAGGTAGTTTTGAAAATATGGCAGGCAAGGTCAGTAAACCTTTTGCAATAATTGCAACTACTGCTCTTATATTAGCAATCGGTCCTATGTTAGCAATACCACGAACTGCTGCTACAACTTTTGAGTTAAGTATACAACCTATATTTCCTTCGGTAACTCCTCTTGTAGCAACTTTAATATACTTTTTCATAAACCTTTGCTTTGTTCTAAAACCAACTTCAATAATAGATAATATAGGAAAATTTCTAACTCCTATTCTTTTAATAATGTTATCTCTTATTGTAATTAAAGGAATATTCATTCCTATTGGTCCAATAATTGATACAAACTACAGTAATGTGTTTTCTAATTCATTACTAGAAGGCTATCAAACAATGGATGCTATGGCTTCTGTAATTTTCGCATCTATTATAATAACTTCTGTTAAAGCAAAAGGGTATAAAAAAGATAGTGAAATAATATCTGTTACAACAAAAGCTAGTATAATAGCCGTTATAGGTCTAAGCTTTATATATGGTGGGCTTTTATATTTAGGTTCACAAACTGCTGCTATGTATGGAACCAGTATTACAAAAACTGGACTAATTATGGCGATTTCTAAAAGTATTCTTGGAAAATTTGGCGCTGTAGCGTTAGGTGTTTCAGTAGGTCTTGCTTGTTTAACTACTTCAATTGGACTTACAGCAACAGGAGCTGAGTTTTTTACAAAGCTCTCCAAAGGTAAAGTATCCTATAAACTAAATGTATTTATAATAACCTTAGTAAGTATACTAATCGCAATTAATGGTGTCGATAGCATAGTAGCTTATGCTGCTCCAATTTTACAAGTACTTTATCCTGTAGTAATAATTTTAATACTTACATCATTAATTCAAAGCTTAATAAGAAATAATAAAATTATTGCTTATACTGTTTATGTAGCTTTATTTATTTCTCTTTTAGATACTATAAATTCATCAGTAATTAATAGTAAAGTAATACATGAATTTTTAAGTTTAATTCCTCTATATAATATTGGCTTTGTATGGATAGTTCCTTGTTTAATTACTTTCATACTCTCATATGTGATTTTAAATAATAATAGTAATAATAAAGGAAATCGCACAGATCACCAAAAAATAGCATAATAAAAAAGCTTATGTTTTATTTAAAATGTACTCTTTCCAAAGACATTTTAGTTTGAACATAAGCTTTTTTATTAAATATTTTATAAATTTGAATTTACAATTTTACTGTAAGCATTGACAGTAAGCATATAATATATCATGTATATTAATGTATATGCTCCTACACTAATTCCAATAGGCACAGTTAAATTTAAATTCAACGCATCTCCTATAATCGATACCGCTACACAACTGTGTACTATTCCTAAAATAAGTGGAGTAATAAATACAAAGAAAATTTGTTTAGAAATAGATACTTTAATTTCTTTCTTATTAACTCCTATTTTCTTTAACAGTATATATCTTTCCTTATCATCATTTGCTTCTGATAATTGTTTGAAGAATATTATGCTTCCTGTTGCCATTAAGAACACTAATCCCAAGAATCCTGCTACAAATATAATTAATCCAGATTCAATTAAATTACCTTTATAACTATCATAATATGATGAAAATTTTCCAAACAACTCTTCATCTTCTAAATATTCCTTAGAAACTAAATTTCTTAATTCTTTTGTTAATTCTTCAGCATCTTTTTTATTATCATTAATATAAGCTTTTACTTTATAAATTTTGCTGTCATTATAATATTTATCATATATTTCATCTTTTACAACTAATGTTTCAAATGTCATATAGCGATTAGTTAATGAATATGGTTTAAAGTCTACAATCTTAAATTTTTGATTTTCATTATTTGTATCAATTTCTACAGTTTTATCTTTATAGCTCTCATCAAATTTTCCCATATACCATTCGTCAAACAATACACATTCATTAGAAGTGTTAAGACTAATCTTATCTTTAATTCCTCTTACTTTTGCTATCTCATTATACTGTCTCTCTGAAATAATATACGTACTAACTTTTCTATACTCAACATCTTTTCTTAATTTAGAAACATTAGGTATTTTACATTCTAAATTAAGAAATTCAATATCAATAGAATTAACTACTTTGTTTTTAGGATATTTGTCCATAACAGCTTCAACTTTTTTAGCTAAATTATCATTGTTCATTTTAATAACATATGAAAAAGGATAACGTGCTTCCTGCTTTGTGTAAAAATCATAATATTGACTGGTAGCTATACCCATAGCAGTTAATGTTGTTGCACTAAGTACAGCTATTGTTGCTAAAGTTCTTGCACTACTCTTTATTCTATATAAAAGTTGTGATGTACCAATCATATTAATTCCGTTATAATATTTCTTTTTATTTTTCTTTGCCATTTTAATCACAAACACTGTAAAATAAGAAAAGAATATATACGTTCCTATTACTACAAGTATTAAAGTCGCTAAAATAACATATAAAAAATTTAACTTTAATTCAAAGGCCTTTAAATATAATGTATATCCTCCCACTATTAATATAACTGAAAATACTGCGGCAACAACTGATGTTTTGGGTTCTTTTTCTCCTGATTTTTCTGCCTTAAAAAGATCTATAAGCTTAAATCTATAAATTATAGTATAACCATGAACAGAAGTAATAAAAAACAATATAAAGAAAGTAATAAATGTATTAATTATAGCTTTAGGTATTATTGTGAATTTTATTGGCAAAGAAAATCCCATAAGCTTAACTAAAAGCATTACAAATACTTTTGATAATAATGTTCCTAATATAATTCCTGCACCAAGTGCTAATATTCCCATCACTATATTTTCATAAAACAGCATTCTTCCTATCTGTTTCTTTTTAACACCCAATAAAGAATACAATCCTATTTCTTTTTTTCTTTTTTTAGTAAAAAAAGAATTTGAATACCAAATAAATATAGCTGCAAATATGGCAATTACTATAGATGCTGCTTTAAATCCACTGCCTATTCTTTCTTTAACTTGTGCTAATTGTAAAACCTGTTCATTATATTGTATTGATACAAAAGTAAAATAAATCATTATACTAAATATCATAGAAACAAAATATACAAAATAATTATAAAAATTCCTTTTTACATTTCTAGCTGCTATATTAAATAAGTTCATTATTATCGCCTCCACCAAGAGTTCTTAATACATCCAAAATCTTTTGGAAAAACTCTTTACGGGATCCTCCTCTAACAAGTTCAGTAAACAACTTACCATCCTTTATAAATAAAATCCTTTTACAATAACTTGCAGCAAAAGCATCATGAGTTACCATCATTATTGTAGCTTTATTATTTTGGTTCAAATCACTCATGCACTGCAAAAGTTCTGTAGATGACTTAGAATCTAAAGCACCAGTAGGTTCATCTGCCAATATTAATTTAGGTTTACTAATAATAGCTCTAGCTGCTGCTGTTCTCTGCTTTTGTCCTCCTGAAATTTCATATGGATATTTTACTAATATATCACTTATTCCTAAAATATCTGATATTTCATTTACTCTCTTTTCTATTTGTTTATGATTAACCTTTGAAAGAGCTAGTGGAAGTACAATATTTTCTTTAACCGTCAATGTATCAAGCAAATTAAAGTCCTGAAATATAAAACCAAGCTTATTTCTTCTGAAAGAAGACAACTTATCCTCATTCATTTTTACTATATCATCCCCATCTATAGCTATAGTTCCTCCTGTTGGTCTATCTATGGTTGATATCATATTTAAAAGTGTAGTCTTTCCCGCACCAGAAGGACCCATTATTCCAACGAATTCCCCTTCTTTTATTTCAAGATCTATATCATGAAGTGCAGTATAAACATTTCCTCTTGAACCATATATCTTTCTTACACTTTTTGCTACTAAAACATTATTCATCTATATTTCCTCCTATATTTTGTTTTATTTTTTACAATTATCTTTATAAATATTTTTGCTTGACTCTATGTTTATTTAGTTCTTACCTTAGCATTCCTATGTAAATAACTTTATACATATTTAAATTTAATTTGATTTTATTTAAATATCTTTTTTTAATATCTTGAGTATACATGTATCCATCTTGAGCATGTCGATTAACCCACCCCTCAAGAATTGAATACATGTCATTATTTTTATTTTTTAATTGTCCTAAATACCAAGCCCCTATCTTTATACTAATTGATGGACTACCTAAATCTTTAACTTTAAAATTTTTCATTTTCATTTCTTTTATCCATCGTTCAGCTGTTTCTTCTCTAATCTGCATAATCCCACTTTTTTTACCTTTTCTATAACATACTTCTGTAAATCCACTTTCTATATTAATAATTGCTGTTAGTAGATATGGATCTATACCATATTTTTTTGAAAATTTTATTATATCAGCTTTAAATTTTAATGGGAAAAGTATATTTTTTATTTCAGATGTTCCTACTGCCAAAATAATTAATATTACTGCTAAAATGCCAATTAATTGTTTCATTTTTCCTTTCCTCCATCTAAATTAAATTATTATTTTTTATTAAACTGGTTTGATTTGTTTTACAATAGTGATTATAATATCTTTTTACATACTTAACCATCGTTTAAACTTACAATTTAAAGTTACAAACTTACATTTTTGTAATATTAGATAAAAAAAGGCTCAGTTTATTTAAAACTGTAGCCTCTAATTTTATATTCATAAATTTTTCAAGTATTGTTTGCAACATTAAAATAATCTATCAGTTTAGGAAAATGTATTACAACTCTTGTGTATTCTCCATAAGTAGATTCTATTGTTATATTATGCCCTAATTTTCTTGCAAGCTTTTTTGCTAAATATAATCCCATTCCAGTAGATTTATAATTTTCTCTTCCATTAGATCCAGTAAAACCTTTATTAAAAACTCTTCCTATATCTTCTTGCTTTATTCCCATACCATCATCTTCAATAACAAGCCTTTTTTCCTTTTTATCTTTTTCTCCAATGATCTTTATTCTTCCACCTTGAGCTGTATATTTTAATGAATTTGATAAAACCTGATTAATTATAAATATAAGCCATTTTTTATCAGTAGTTGTAGTTAAAGACATGTCTTTTATATCTATACCTATTCTTTTATTTATAAACATCTTAGCATGTTTTTTTATAATTTCCTTTATCAGTTTTTCTAAATCTACTTCCTTAATAAAATAATCCTTAGAAAAAGCATCTGTTCTCGAATAGTAAAGAGTCTGTTCAACATAATTATCGATTTTATCTATCTCATCTTCCAAACTATCTAATATCACTTCTTTAGGTTTATCTATACTGTTTTCAATAATTAATCTACTTACAGCAATAGGTGTTTTAACCTCATGAACCCAAGAAGTAATAAATTCCAGATTATCTCTTTTATCTTCATATAATTTTTCAATTTTTATATTTTGTTCTTCATATATATTTTCAAGAAGCTTATTATATAAATTTTGCTCATAAAATTTTGGCTCTGGTAAACTATTAATTATATTTTCTTTTTGATCTTTTATAATTAATTTAATTGTTTCATAATATCTTTTTCGAAACATATACTCAATAGATAAATAAATGCATAAGAAAACAAAAGACACAACGTTTATATACACTATGTTATTCATACTAACTTTTACAGTTGAATCTAAATATATTACTGCTGATATAAAACTCATTAAAATCAAATAAAATATAAGCAAATATCTTTTATCTATTATATATTCTTTTACCTTCATATAATTATATATCCCTGCCCTTTCTTAGTTTCAATAAATTCACTTAAACCAATACCAGCTAATTTTTTTCTTAATCTATTAATATTTACTGTTAACGTATTGTCATCTACAAAACTTTCATCTTCCCAAAGACTTCTCATTATTTTATCTCTACTTACAACTTTACCACTATTTTTCATAAGGAGATAAATGATTTTAAACTCATTTTTAGTAAGTTCTAATTTTTTCTCATTATAAATAAGATTAGAATCTTTTAAATTTAACACAGCTCCATCATGCTCAATAACATCCGTCTCAACATTTGAATAAGAATATGTTCTTCTTAAAATTGCATTTACTTTAGCCATAAGTACTTCTATCGAAAAAGGCTTTTGTACGAAATCATCGCCTCCCATATTCATAGCCATAATAATATCCATATTTGTATCTCTTGAAGATATGAAAACAATAGGTACTTTAGATAACGCCCTTATTTTATTGCACCAATGAAAGCCATCAAAGGACGGAAGATTTATATCCATTAAAACCAAATGTGGCTCATATTTTAAGAAAACATTAAAAACTTCATTAAAATCTTCAATATATAATCCATCAAAACCCCATTTTTTAATATTTTCAAGCATAATTTCTCTTATTTTATGATCATCTTCAACTATCATTATCTTAAACATTTGAGCACCCCTTATTTTTATAATTGAGGAATCTGCATAATTTAAAACTCACATAGCTCTGTATAAATTTTAGTTATGCAATTTTCTCTCTAATTTATATAATTAAAATTTTTAACTTTATTATATAATATTTACTTTATAATAACTACATAAATAGAATTTAATTTTTATGCTGTATAAGAAGCTAAAAAATAAGCCATAAATATAATGCTTGTCCATTATATTTATAGCTTTTAAGTAAAAAACAATCTATTCTTTATCCTTATTTTTTCCTTCAAAATATTTTGTTATAATATACACTAACGAGTTAGTTAGTGACACTAAAATTGCTTTCACAATGTCAATGTTATCTTTAAATAAACAAATTGAAAACGCCAAAACTACTATGATGGAAACAGTTAAAATACATTCAAATTTTAAATTTTTAGGTGGTTTGATTTTTATCACCTCTTTAGAAACACTCACCGTCATACCCTTTTTAATGTGTTCCTAATATAAATATATGATAAAAATAACGCAAGTGTTTAATGAGGTACAGACACTTATATTCTATGAAATTATACAATATAAAAATTTAAAATACGTAATGCCAGTTTTGTAATTTTTTAATTATGTATATTTTCTATCTACCTGCTTTAATAATATTAAATAGATTGTCTGAAGCTTCTTTTATATTATCTTTATTCAAAATAGCAGATATAACAGAAATACCATTTACTCCTGTTTTCATAACTTCTTCAGTATTGTTTTCATTTATACCTCCAATAGCTACAGAAGGTATTTTTATTTCTTCTACGATTTCTCTAAGTCCTTCAGTTCCTATTGGAGTATCTATATCTTTTTTAGTTCCAGTAAAAAACACTGTACCCAATCCTACATAATCTGCTCCATCTCTTTCAGCCTCTAAAGCTTCCTGTATATTTCCAGCAGATATTCCTATTATCTTATCTTCACCTAAAATTTTTCTTGCAAGTTTTATAGACATATCTTTTTGTCCTAAATGAACACCTTCAGCATCCACAGCTAATGCTATATCTAGTCTATCATTTATTATTAAAGGAACATTGTATTTTGCAGTTACTTCCTTTATTTCTAATGCAACATTATAGAATTTCCTTGTTGAAATATCTTTTTCTCTAACTTGAACCAAAGTAGCTCCACCTTTTATAGCCTCTTCCACACACTCTTTCAAACTTCTTCCATTCAAAAAACTTCTATCTGTAACTAAATATAAACTATAATCTAATTCCATTTGATTTTACCCTCTTCCTCCAGCTTTTCTTCGTTTAATAAATATATCTCATCTATTAATTTAACTTTAAAGCTTCCTGGCACCTTTACTATCTTAGCAGCATTTTCTCCTGCTATATTCATAGATAATATAGCTGTAACTGCCGCAATAAATTTATCTTCCTCTACCCCAGCAGTTGCTGCTGTTAAAGCACCAACCATACATCCAGCACCAGTAATTAATGTAAGCATTTCTGTACCATTTTCAATTACTGCCGTTCTTTCACCATCTGTAATTATATCATAAATTCCTGTAGCTGCTACAACACAGTTATATTTTTTAGCAAGAACTATTGCAGCCTCTTTTGCATCAGTTCCATCATCAATAGAATCTACTCCTCTTGATTTTGATTCAAAACCTGCTAAAGATTTTATTTCACCTACATTTCCTTTTATAATATCAATTTTTCCTATTTCTGCAATTCTATTTATAACGTCAACTTTCTTTTTAATAGCTCCGCACCCTACTGGATCTAGTACTACAGGTACATTATTGTTTTTAGCTGATAAAACAGCCATCATAATAGACTGCTCCTGCTCCTTTGTAAGTGTTCCTACATTTATATATATCGAAGAAGATATTTTAGCAAAATCATAAATTTCATCATAAGCTTCTACCATGGCTGGAGAAGCACCATAAGCTAATAATATATTAGCACAGTCATTAATAGTTACACTATTAGTGATTGCATCAATCAATGGAGTTTTTTCCCTTACTTTACTTAAAACCTTTGCAACTTTTTTTATCATATTAATCCCCTTTTCTTTTACCTATTTAACAGGATAGTTTCCATTAAAGCACCCCAAACAAAAGCCTTCATTTTTTTCAAATACTTTTAATAATCCATCTATGCTTAAATATCCTAAACTATCTGCTCCAATAAATTTTTTTATCTCATCAATTTTCATAGAAGAACCTACAATTTCTTTCTTATTAAAAATATCAATTCCTAATTCACAACAGTGTTTTACCATTGGAGAAGCAACTCTAAAATGTACTTCCCTTGCTCCACATTTCCTTAAGGATTTAACTATTTGTCTGCTAGTAGTACCTCTCACTAAAGAATCATCTACTACAATAACTCTTTTCCCTGCAATATTCCTTTTAATTGGGTTTAATTTTATTGAGACACTTTTCTCTCTGATTTTTTGAGAAGGAACTATAAAAGTTCTTCCTATGTATCTATTCTTTATAAATCCTAATTGGTATGGAATACCAGAAGCTTTAGAATACCCTATTGCCGCAGGTATTCCTGAATCCGGCACTCCTATTACAACATCTCCTTCTACAGGAGTTTCTTTATAAAGATGTTTACCCGCTAAACTTCTAGCTAAGTAAACATCTATGCCATCTATAATACTATCTTCTCTAGCAAAATAAATATATTCAAAAGCACATACAGCACATTTTTTATTTTTTGAATAATATATAGATTTAATTCCCTCATTATCTATAACAACCATTTCACCTGGCATTACATCTCTTACAAATTTTGCTCCTACTGAATTCAAAGCACAACTTTCAGAACAAATTATATAACTTTCATTTATTTTTCCTATACACAAAGGTCTTATTCCATTTGGATCTCTTACCCCTATAAGCTTATCTTCAGTTAATATAGCTAGTGCATAAGATCCTTTTATCACTTTAATAGCACTAATCACAGCATCCTCAATACTTTTATCTGCCTGCCTTGCTATAAGATTTAAAATAATCTCTGAATCAGTAGTTGTTTGAAAAGCTGTACCTTTGTCTTTTAAAAACTCCTTTAGTTTGCTTATATTCAACAAATTCCCATTATGAGCTATTGCAATTTTTCCTAATTTAAAGTCGCATAAAATAGGTTGTGCATTAATAACATTGCTATCTCCTGTAGTAGAATATCTTACATGTCCTATAGCAGAATTTCCTTTCATGCTACTTAAAATTTTTTCATCAAACACATCTGCAACAAGCCCCATGTTTTTATAACAACTTAACTTTTTTTTATTTGAAATTGCTATTCCTGCACTTTCCTGTCCTCTATGCTGAAGTGCAAAAAGTCCATAATATGTTAAATGTGATATATCTATTTCTTCTTTTGAAAATACACCAAACACTCCACATTCTTCCTCAAATTTGTCAATATCCTTCATTTACTCATCATCTCTTAAAACATTTAAATTCTTTCCACTCATTACTTTGTTCATATTTCTAACAGCACACATTTTGCCGCACATTGTGCACGTTTTTTCATCTTCTGGTCTTGAATTTTCTCTATATTTTTTTGCTTTTTCTGGATCAATAGCAAGTTCAATCATTTTATTCCAATCAAGATTTTTTCTTGCATCGCTCATTTCATTATCCCATTTTCTTGCTCCTTTTACCCCTTTTGCTATATCAGCAGCATGAGCAGCTATTTTAGTTGCTATTATTCCTTCCTTCATATCGTTTAAATCAGGAAGTCTTAAATGTTCTGCTGGAGTTACATAACACAAGAAGTCTGCACCAGTTGATGCTGCAATAGCTCCTCCTATAGCACTTGTTATATGGTCATATCCTGGTGCTATATCTGTAACTATAGGTCCTAATACATAGAAAGGCGCTCCATAACATAATTTTTTTTCAAGCATCATATTTGCTTTTATTTCGTTTAATGCCATATGTCCTGGTCCTTCTATTATAACTTGTACATTTCTTTCCCAAGCTTTTTTTGTAAGTTCGCCTAATGTCATAAGTTCTTTAATTTGAGATGGATCAGTAGAATCTGCAATTGAACCTGGACGACAAGCATCTCCTAAGCTTATAGTTACATCATATTTTTCACATATATCTAATACTTTATCAAAATGTTCATAGAATGGATTTTCTTTACCATTCAACTGCATCCAAGCAAACATTAATGCTCCACCTCTTGATACTAAATTAGTAAGTCTTGGATTTCTTTTGAACACCTCAGCAGTTTCCTTATTTATACCAGCATGGATAGTCATAAAGTCTACTCCATCCTTTGCATGTGTTTCTATAACCTTTAAAAGTTCTTCAGCAGTCAATTCTTTTAATTCTTTATCATAAAAACCAACTGCATCATACATAGGAACTGTTCCAATCATTGCAGGAGACATACCTATTAATTTTTGTCTGAATTCTTGAGTTTTACCATAACAACTTAAATCCATTATAGCTTCTGCTTTCATTTCTACGGCAACTTTAACCTTTTCAAGCTCTTTTTCTACATCATTACAATCCTTAGAAATTCCTAAATTAACATTTATTTTAGTTCTAAGTCCATTACCTACTCCTTCTGGTTCTATATTCTTATGGTTTTTATTAGCTGGTATAGCTACTTCTCCTCTAGCTACTAACCTCATTAGCTTTTCAACTTTAATTCCTTCTTTTTTAGCTACTATTTCCATTTCTCTTGTTACTATTCCTTTTCTTGCAGCATCCATTTGTGTTGTATAATTCATTTTACATCTCTCCCCTTAATACTCTTATTTTGTGAAATAAAAAAGAGAAGCATAACTGCTTCCCTCATATTACTTCTATAAAAAACAAAAACACAGCTTTATAAAAACTGTGTTCAAATCACTTTATAAAGGCTTTCCTACGTTAGAATTATCTAAATCAGGTTATGAGGGTCAGAACTAACAGTTCTTTCTCAGCCTCTTACATAGGCTCCCCTAGCAATATTAAATTTTCACTTACCTTTTCAAGGGAAATTATATCACACCTTTTATTATTTTACAATAAATAAAATTTTCTAGCTTACCAACCTTCCCCAAGTATTTTCTCCAACTATTCCATCTATAACTAAACGGTTATCCTTTTGATACTCTTTAACAGCACTTTCAGTTTTTCTTCCAAAAACACCGTCTGCAACACCTGTATTAAAGCCTAATTGATTTAATTTTTTTTGTAAAAGCTTTACATCTTCTCCTCTCAACATAGGCAAACTATATCTTAAAAGCCTCTGTAAGTTTGGAGCTACTTTGGGAGCTACTTTTGGAACTACTTTAGAAATAGTTTGTTCATCATTAGGAATTCGTTGTCCTAATATACCATAAACCACTGCTTCCGCACATTTTTGCTTTATATCTTCTCTTTTTAATTTTTTTGCATCTGAAATATTATCAATAAAACCAAATTCATTTAATACTGCTGGCATATTAGTTGCCCTTATAACATATAGATAGTCTCCGTATCTGCCTCTCCTACTTTTTATTCCTCTTGATTTAAATATTTTACTTAAATTTTTCTCTATATTTGTAGCATACTGCTTACCTTTGCCACCATTAATTGAATGCCAAACTTCTGTTCCATTTCCTCCCCCAGCATTTATATGATTTGAGATAAATATATCTGCTCCCCATCTATTTGCTTCTCTAGTTCTCTCACTTAAACTTATATATTTATCTGTATTTCTTGACAGCTTAACCTGATGACCTAGTTTTTCAAATAATTTTTTTTGTTTTAAAGATATATCTAGTGTTAAATATTTTTCATAGAGTCCATTATCAACTGCACCTGGATCTCTTCCACCATGTCCTGGATCTATAAATATTTTCATATATACCCCTCCAATAAACTACCTTCTATTACTAATAAATTAAACTCACTTTCAATATATGCATTTTATAGAAAATTTGTAATACACTCTGTAATAAAGCTTTACTTTAAAACATATTTTTATTTATATAGCAAATAAAATGGGGTGACAATGAATTGAAAAAAGGTAGCTTAATAATACTAATACTAATACTAATAGCTTCCATTTTTATAAGTGGAAAACTATATTTAAATAGAAAAAAGCCTTCAAATTACTACTATACAAATCTACTCGCCAAAAATCTTACCATATGTTCTAAATGCGAAGCAAAAATTTTAGATACTAATTTTTATAAAACAGAATCTCTATCTTCTGATGATATCCAAACAATTAAAAATTTTTTAAGTGAACTTAAAAAATCTAATTTTATAACAAAACCTGTCTCTATTAAAGAAAAAGCTAAATATAGATATTTTTTTACTTTTCCTGAAACTAAAGAAAAATATATAATTAATGTATATTCAACTGATTATGTCTCAATTCATCCATGGGATGGTGATTTCCCTGTGGATTGTATAAGCACTACCACTATTCCTAAAAGGTATAATTTATATGGACTAAGTATATATGTTTTTTCAAAAGAACCAAATTTTGATTAGAACCCCCCTAAACTCAATGTATTTAAAAAATGTTATAATCAAAAAAGAAGAGCTTTTCTGCTCTTCTTTAATAAGCTATAATAAATATTAAACCAATCCCACACTTGCTAAAATTAATGCAACTATAAGTGCACATAATGGAATTACAACTGAACACATACCAATATCAGCATAAGATTCTTTATGTGTTAATCCACAGATTCCTAGCAATGTTATAACTGCTCCGTTATGTGGTAATGAGTCAAATCCGCCACATGCCAATGTTGCTATTCTGTGAAGTACTTGAGGATTTATTCCAGCTTGATTAGCCATTTCTAAATACTGCTGTCCTAATGCAGCAAGTGCTATACTCATACCACCTGATGCTGAACCTGTTACACCTGCAAGTACATTAACTGATATTGCTTCTGAAATCAATGGATTACTTGATACTCCAAGTATAAATGATTGGATTATTCCAAATGCCGCTAAAGATTTAATAACATTTCCGTATCCAACCTCTGAACATGTATTAGTAATTGCTAAAAGTGATCCAATAGCACCCTGATTAACTGACTTTTTAGCATCTTTCAATCTTTTCTTATTTGCAACTAAAGTAAATATTATTGCTACAACTAATGAAATAATTAAACTCCAAATACCCTTAACCTTTGATAACTCTGTTCCAAAATCTTTTAAATATGATCCATCTATCCCAGGATAGTACACCCTTCCTAAAATATAGTTGAGTACTAAAACTATAATTATTGGAGTTAATGATAACCAAAAATTTGGAAGTTCTTTAACATCTATACCACTTGTAACTTCCTCTAGATGTTCTCCATAGCCTTCTCCTGCTGCTGCTGCTTTTTTAGCTCTATATGTTAACCAAGTTATTCCACCAATTGCCATTACCATACCACCAGCAATACCTAATATAGGCGCTGCATATGCATCTGTTCCAAAGTATGGCATTGGAATTGCATTTTGTATTTGTGGCGTTCCAGGAAATGCTGTCATTGTAAATGTAAACGAACCTAATGCTATAGATCCTGGTATTAGTCTCTTTGGTATATTAGCTTCTCTATATAATTGTGTTGCTATTGGAAATACTGCAAAAGCAACAACAAATAATGATACTCCACCATATGTTAATACTGCACATGATAATACAACTGCTATTATTGCTTTATCTTTTCCTAACTTATTTGCTATTGCATTAGCGATAGATTTTGCCGCTCCTGAATCATCCATGAGCTTACCAAAAACTGCACCTAATAAAAATACAGGGAAATATGCTTTAGCATATCCAGCAAAGTTTTTCATAAACACTTCTGTATACGTTGCCATTAGGTGAGCACTCATCCCCTCACTCATAAAAGCTGCAAACAATGCCAAAATTGGTGCAAGAATAAGTACGCTTATACCTCTATACGCAAGATACATCAATAAACCAAGAGATAAAATAACTCCAATAACTCCCACCATAAACTTTTCTCCTCTCTATTTTTGATCTTTGAACCTAATATTTTTTATAAAATATCGATTTGATTGTAAATTTTCTTTCTTATCTAATGTTTACAAATTATTATATTTTTATTATTTCAATCCCATTAATTCTTCTTGAAAAATTCTTTCATCCATTAATTTAAGTTCTTCATCAATTATTGGTTTAAAATCCATCTGAGCTAATATATCTTTTTCTAGCTCAATACCTGGAGCAATTTCAGTAAGAACTAATCCTTCTTTTCTAAGCTCAAATACAGCTCTTTCTGTTATATATAATACCGGTTGTTCAATTTCTTGTGCATACTCACCACTAAATGTAATTTGTTCAACTTGTGGTATGAATTTTTTAACTTTCCCCTCTTGTTTTATAACTAATTTTCCATTTTTAGCAGCGATTTTCAACCCACCTGCTGTAAATGTTCCACAGTATACTGTTTTTTTAGCATTTTGAGTAATATTTATAAATCCACCGCATCCAGCTATCTTTGGTCCAAATTTACTTACATTTATGTTTCCTTTCTTGTCACATTGAGCCAAGCCTAAGAAAGCTACATCTAATCCACCGCCATCATAGAAATCAAATTGGTATGTTTGATCTATTATAGCCTCAGCATTTGTTGCTGCCCCAAAGCTTAATCCACCTGCTGGCACTCCACCTATAGGCCCAGCCTCTACCGTCAAAGTCATTGTATCTCCTATTCCTTCCTCATTTGCAACCATTGCAACAACTTCTGGAACACCTATTCCTAAGTTTACTGCTGCATTTTTGGGAAGCTCCATAGCTGCTCTTCTTGCTATTATCTTTCTTTCATTTAGAGATATTTTTTCAATACTGCTTAGCGATACTCTTGCTTCTCCACAATATGCTGGATTATATGCTTCTCCAAAAGTTTGCATACTAGTTTTATCATCTGCTACTACTACCGCATCCACATATATTCCTGGAACTTTAACTAGCCTTGGATCTAGACTTCCAGTATCAACTATTTTTTGAACCTGAACTATAACAATTCCACCTGAATTTTTAGCAGCTTGAGCTAATGAAATTGTTTCTAATGTAGCTACTTCTTTTTGCATAGATATATTACCCTTTTCATCTGCATAAGTTCCCCTAATAACAGCAACATTTATTGGGAATGCCTTGTATAAAAGTCTTTCTTGTCCTTCAATATTAACTACTTTAACAATATCTTCTTTTGTAATATCATTTAATTTTCCACCTTCAACTCTTGGATCTACAAAAGTTTTTAATCCTACATGAGTAATAGTTCCAATTTTATTAGCTGCAATATCTCTGAACAAATGACTAATTGTTCCCTGTGGAAGGTTATATGCTTCTATTTTATTTTCCAGCGCTAACTTTTGAAGTTTAGGAGCAAGTCCCCAATGTCCACCTATTACTTTTGCAACTAATTCTTCATGTCCCAGGTGGTTTAACCCTCTTTCTTTAGCATCTCCTTGTCCTGCTGCATAGACCAACGTCAACTTCCTAGGTATTCCTTCATTTAAAAATTTTCTTTCGATTTCTGAAGTAATTTTTTCTGCATGTGCCGCACCAATAAAACCTCCAATAGCCACAGTGTCTCCATCTTTAATCATTGCAACAGCTTCTCCAACAGTTTTTATTTTTGATATCATATCAGTCTCCTCCTTTCAGCAAAATATTTTTAACTTCAATATTAATATAAGCAATTACCGTTCCATTTTTCAGTATATTATAATTATTCAGATTATTCTCGCAAGCCATTGATATATATGTATTTTTTATTTTTAAATCTAATTAAATATTTTAAAATACAGAATATCAAATATGTCAAGTGTATATTTTTTTTACACTTAATTTTATTTTTTGTCATATTCCGCCTTATTATGCGCTTAGAAAAAATGTGTATTTTTTATACATGTATATTTTTTATGCATATTTTAAATTATATTTTCTATTATTTTTGATTATATAGATAAAATATTTATTTTTTGTATAACATTTAACATTATTTATAAAAAAACTTCTTAAGAATTTAAAAATTCTTAAGAAGTTTTTTAAGTTTAGTTTATAAATTTATGCTTATTAGTATATTGATTTTTAATTGTTATTATTGCATATCCTTAATTTGAGCTGTTAATTCTGGAACTATTTTGCTTAAGTCTCCTACTAATCCTAAATCTGCAACATGCATTATTGCTGCATCTTCGTCTTTATTTATAGCGATTATGTAGTCACTATCTTGCATTCCTGCTAAATGTTGGATTGCTCCTGAGATTCCGCATGCAATGTATAATTTTGGTCTTACAGTTTTTCCTGTTTGACCTATTTGTAATGCATGGTCTATCCAGTCGTTATCTGTAGCTGCTCTTGATCCTGCTACTA
>NZ_JAPQER010000012.1 GCF_026735135.1 Clostridium aestuarii
GTTGTTGCAGATGATCTTGCACAAGAATCAAGACAATTTAGAAATGATGTTCCAGAAGGAACAGATCCATTATACAGATTAGCTAAATGGTGGCAAAATTTTGATGGCTGTTCACTAGCAACAGATGCTAAAAAGCCAAGGGGACCAATGCTTATCGATATGGTTAAAAAATATAATGCAGATGCAGTAGTAGTTTGTATGATGAAATTCTGTGATCCAGAAGAATTCGATTATCCAATATACTATGCACAATTTGAAGAAGCTGGAATAAAGAGCTTATATATAGAAATTGATCAAGAAACAACATCCTTTGAACAAGTTAAAACAAGAGTACAAAGTTTCTCTGAAATGATGTAATTTCCAAATAAATAATGTAGAAATCTCTACCTTATAAGAATTTATAAGGTAGAGATGTATAACATTATAATATTATCTTTAGTTATGAATTATTGATTATATTTTAAGTTTTAAAAATATAAATTACATATTTTATTTTTGATTAAGCGAAATTATTTATTTTATTAAATTAAAC
Source organism: Clostridium aestuarii (assembly GCF_026735135.1). Classification (GTDB taxonomy): domain Bacteria; phylum Bacillota; class Clostridia; order Clostridiales; family Clostridiaceae; genus Clostridium_H; species Clostridium_H aestuarii. The sequence continues at coordinate 533 of NZ_JAPQER010000012.1, forward strand.
GAAATTATTTATTTTATTAAAGGAGTGAAATTATGGGATTAGCACTAATAGCTTTAATACCTATTCTTATTGTAGGAATACTAATGTTAGGATTTAATTTACCATCAACAAAAGCTATGCCTGTAGGATTTGTTTTAGCAGGAGGAATAGCAGCTATATTTTGGAAAATGCCAGTTAAATGGTTAGCAGCAGCTACTATTTCTGGAGCAATAAATACTATAGATATATTATTTATAGTATATGGCGCTTTGTTAATATTAGCAATAATGAAAAAAAGTGGAGGAATTGATGGAATAGCTCAATCAATGGCAACTGTATCCACTGATAGAAGAGTTCAAGTTATTGTAATCGGTTTCTTAATGGAAGCTTTCTTTGAAGGGGCAGCAGGATTTGGAACTCCAGCAGCAGTAGCAGCACCATTATTAGTAGGATTAGGATTTCCACCATTAGTAGCAGCAATGGTTGCGTTAATTGGTAATAGTGCCCCAGTTAGTTTTGGCGCTGTAGGTACACCAATAATAGGTGGATTTGCTAATTTAGAAGCTATGATTAAAGCATCAGGATATACTGGAGAAATGTATGCCTTTTTAACAAGCATAGGTGGATTTGCAGCTATATTACATCTGATTGTAGGTTCTTTTATACCTTTAGTTATGGTTTGTACTATGACTTTAATAGTAGATAAAAGTATAAAAAAAGGATTAGAAGTATTACCATTAGCATTATTTGGTGGATTAATATTCACAATACCACAACTTGTACTTGCAAGTGTTGTTGGACCAGAACTACCAGCATTATTAGGAGCATTAATAGCAATACCAATATTTATTGTAGCAATAAAAAAAGGATTATTTGTACCAAAAACTAATTGGGATTTCAAGCGTGCTGAAGATGGGCAAAATGAAGTTGCAGTTGACTCTAATAAAAACGATAAACCAATTATGAGTGCGGGTAAAGCTTGGGCACCATATATATTAATTGGTATACTATTATTACTAGGACGTTTAAAATGGATTGGAATTACTCCTATACTTAAATCATGGGATATTACTTGGAGCAATATTCTTGGAACATCAATAAGTAGAGGAATTAAACCACTATATAACCCAGGTGTTATACCATTTATGTTAGTGGCATTAATAATTCCATTTATGCATGGACTTGATAGAAAAGAAGCTAGTAAAGCGTGGAAAGAAACAGTTGGACAAATTAAATCAGCGGCAATAGCATTATTCTTTGCTTTAGGAATGACTTATATATTAATGAATTCAGGTGCAGCTACAGGTACAGATTCAATGCTTATAGTTATGGCTAAAACAGCAGCAGGATTAGCTGGTAGTGGATGGTATTTAATAGCACCAGTTGTAGGAACATTAGGTTCGTTCATTTCAGGTAGTGCTACAGTTTCAGATATCATGTTTGGAGGACTACAATTAAGTGCAGCTAAAGAAATAGGACTTCCTATTACACCAATACTTGCTTTACAATCAATAGGGGCAGCAGCAGGAAATATGATCTGTGTGCATAATGTTGTTGCTGTTTTAACAACAGTTGGATTAGTAGGTAAAGAAGGCGAAGTTTTAAGAAATAACATAAAAATAGCAGTAGCTTATGGTATATTAACTGGAATTTTTGCAATGATTATTGTTAAGGTGTTTATGCCAAATATATTTTAGAGTAAAGTGAATTTAAATTATTATATTCTTAATAACAGCCACTAAATATATTTCCATTAAATTATATATTATTTTAAGAGTAGCTAGATATACTAGCTGCTCTTTTATTTTGGAGATTAAAGGTTAAAAATATAAAAATGGTATAAAAATTATAATGATAGATAATGAAAGAGAAAATTTTATTTAAATACATACGATTAATTACAATATATTCAAAATAAGTACATAATAAGCAATGCAATTACAAAAATTAAAATATATGTATATAAAATTGTTAACTGTATATCAAAATTGATCATATCTATTTATGAAAATTTATAATAATACATATGAATAACTGAAATAATGTGAAAAAATTCAATGATAAAGTGAAATATGTATAAGATATAAAGAATAATTGTTAATAAATAGGCAATGTTTAAAAAAATTACAATTTGTACTATAATACAATTATATCAAAAGTACAATTATTCAGAAAACAATGAAAATAATATGATATTTTACATTAATTGCTAAGGAGTGATTATTTTGAAGGAAAATCAGCATTGTTGTGGATGTAATTTAAATGATGAAAGATTGGAAAAAGTAAAAGGTATATCAGTGGAATATAAAAATGTAGAAGGTGCGTTAATACCTGTAATGCATGAAGTACAAGATTTATATGGATATCTTCCAGAAGAGGCTCTTCAGGTAGTTTCTAAAGAATTAAATGTTCCTATGTCTGAAATATATGGAGTAGCGACTTTTTACTCATTATTTACTTTAGAACAAAAAGGAAAACACGTAATAAAGGTTTGTATGGGAACAGCTTGTTATGTTAAAGGTGCTCAAGCTATTATTGAAAAATTAAATAAAGAACTTGGAATAGAAGTTGGAAAAACAACTAAGGATGGTGAATTTACATTGGAGGCAGCTAGATGTCTTGGAAGTTGTGGACTAGCTCCTGTAATGATGATTGATGATATCGTTTACGGAAAAGTAACACCAAATGATATTCCCAAAATATTGGAGGAGTATAAATAAAGGGAGGTTAGCAATTATGAGAAATCTTACTATAGAGGATCTTGAAAATATAAAAGCTGATAATTTATCAAAAGTTAATCAGGGAAAAGATAGAAAAACTATAAGAATAACTGTAGGAATGGGAACTTGTGGGATAGCAGCAGGAGCAGCACCTGTTTATGATGCTATAAAGGAAGAAATAAAAAATTTAGGACTTAAAGATATTGAACTTGTAAAGACAGGATGTATAGGAGCTTGTAGGTTGGAACCTCTTGTAGAAGTTATAAAACCAGGTGAAGAAAAAGTAACTTATGTTAAAATGACTCCAGGAAAAGCAAGAACAATTATGAAAGAGCATATAGTAAATGAAAAAATAGTAGAACAGCTTACTATACACCTTATAGAAAATAGAATTTTAAATGATTTTACAATAATAAATGGTTGATAGGAGTGAGATTTATGGAATTTTATAATTCACAGGTTCTAATATGTGGTGGTGAAGGATGTAATTTATTAGATTCCAAAAAGATTATAAATTTATTTAAATTGGAATTAAAGCAATTTGGACTTGATAGAGAAGTAGAAGTTATAAAAACTGGGTGTCTAGGACTTTGTAATTTAGGACCAGTTATTATTGTTTATCCAGAAGGAATAGTTTACGCTAATGTAAAACCAAGTGATGTACATGAACTTGTAGAAGAACAGTTTGTTAATTGTAAACCACTTCAAAGACTTAAGTATACTTTAAAGCCTGGAGATGGAAGAATAAGATCTTTGGATAAGGTTAATATGTTCAAAAAACAGCATAGAATTGTACTGAAAAATTGTGGAATTATTAATCCAGAAGATATTGATGAATATATAGCATTAGATGGATATAAAGCCTTGGGAAAAGTTTTAACTACAATGTCATCACAGAATGTTATTGATATTATTACTGAATCAGGATTAAGAGGTAGAGGGGGTGGTGGATTCCCTACTGGTAGAAAATGGTCATTTGCATCAGCACAAAATAATGAACAAAAATATATAATTTGTAATGCTGATGAAGGAGATCCAGGTGCATTTATGGACCGTTCTGTTTTAGAGGGAGATCCACATACTGTTCTTGAAGCAATGGCTATAGGAGGATATGCAATAGGGGCAAATAAAGGCTTCATATATATAAGAGCAGAATATCCTTTAGCAGTGGAAAGATTAAAGCTAGCGATAAATCAGGCAAAAGAGTATGGACTTCTTGGAGAGAATATTTTAGGAACAGGATTTAAGTTTGATATAGAACTTAGGCTTGGAGCAGGAGCTTTTGTGTGTGGGGAAGAAACAGCATTAATTAAGTCTATTGAAGGAAAAAGAGGGATGCCTGTAACTAAACCACCATTTCCAGCAGTAAGTGGACTTTGGGGCAAACCAACAATAATTAATAATGTGGAAACTTTTGCAAATATATGTTCTATAATTTTAAAAGGTGCAAAATGGTTCAGAACAATAGGAACCGAAAAAAGCCCTGGTACTAAAGTTTTTGCTTTAGGCGGAAAAATAAGAAATGCAGGACTTGTTGAAATACCTATGGGAACACCTCTAAGAGAGGTCATATTTGATATAGGTGGAGGAATCCCAAACAACAAACAATTTAAAGCAGTGCAAACTGGAGGACCGTCAGGCGGATGTATCCCAGCAAGAGACATAAATATTTCAATTGAATATGATACTTTAATAGAAATTGGCTCTATGATGGGATCAGGTGGAATGATAGTAATGGATGAGGATAACTGTATGGTTGATGTAGCAAGATTTTTTCTTGATTTTACAAAAGATGAATCTTGTGGTAAATGTACACCTTGCAGAATTGGAACTAAAAGGCTTCTTGAATTACTTGAAAAGATAACTAATGGAAAAGGGTCTTTAGAAGATATTGAAAAATTACAAAAATTAGCTATAGAAGTTAAGAATACTGCTTTGTGCGGACTAGGACAAACGGCACCAAACCCTATTTTATCTACTTTAAGATATTTTAAAGATGAATATATTGCTCATGTGGTAGATAAAAAATGTCCTGCTAAAGCATGTAAATCGCTTGTTAAATATCATATAAGACCAGAAATATGTAAAAGATGTGGTATGTGTTCTAAGCACTGTAGCGTAGGTGCAATAACTTGTAAAGTTGGAGAACCATATAAGATTGATCAGGATAAATGTTTAAAATGCGGATCATGTATGCAGGTATGTTTGTTTAACGCTATAGTTAAAGAATAATTTCTTTGAGAGGTGAAAAAAGATGGAAACAGTTAAGTTAACTATTGATGGTATAGAAATAGAAGTAGAAAAAGGAATTACTATATTAGAAGCTGCAAGAAAGAGTGGTGTGGAAATACCTACTTTATGCTTTTTAAAAGAAATTAATGAAGTGTCAAGCTGCAGGGTGTGTTTAGTTGAGGTTGGACCAAAACTATTACCATCTTGTACAGTTAAAGTAGAAGATGGTATGGTGGTAAAAACAAATACTCCAAAAGTTAGGAGTGCAAGAAAAACTGTTGTACAATTACTTTTATCAAATCATAAAAGAGAGTGTACAACCTGTTCAAGAAATGGAAACTGTGAATTGCAAAAATTAGCAGAAGATTTAAATATATATGATGTAGAATATGAAGGAGAAAAATCAAAATCATTTATAGATATATCTTCAACGTCACTGGTAAGAGACTCTGAAAAATGTATTTTATGTGAAAGATGTATAAGTATATGTAAAAATATACAATCAGTTGGAGCAATAAATTTTTTAGGAAGAGGATTTGTTACAAAAATAGCGCCAGCCTATGATAAACCTTTAGCTGAAACTGTTTGTATAAACTGTGGACAATGTGTTATGGCATGTCCAACTGGCGCTTTAACTGAAAAGGAAAATATAAAAGAAGTTTGGGATGAATTAGATAATTCAGATAAATATGTAGTGGTTCAAACAGCACCAGCAGTAAGAGTTGCATTAGGAGAAGAATTTGGACTTCCAATGGGTACGAGAGTTACAGGGAAAATGGCAGCTGCTTTAAGAAGAATGGGATTTGACAAAGTGTTTGATACTAACTTTGCAGCAGATCTTACAATTATGGAGGAAGGAACAGAATTATTAAAGAGACTTGAAAAGGAAGAAAATCTTCCACTTATGACTTCATGTTGTCCTGGATGGGTAAAGTTTGTTGAACATAATTTCCATGATATGTTGAATAACTTATCTACTTGTAAATCTCCACATGAAATGGAAGGTGCTGTTATAAAAAGTTATTTTGCAGAAAAAGAAGGAATTGATCCATCACGAATAGTTGTAGTATCTATTATGCCTTGTATAGGTAAGAAATTTGAAGAAACTAGAGAAGAATTATCTCGTAATGGAATGCAGGATGTAGATTATGTACTTACAACTAGGGAACTTGCTAAAATGATAAAACAATCTTCAATTGATTTTGTTAATCTTAAGGACGAAGAATTTGATAATCCATTTGGGATAGGAACAGGGGCAGGTGCTATTTTTGGAGCAACTGGAGGAGTTGCAGAAGCTGCACTTAGAACTATATTTGAAATCACATCAGGTAAAGAACTTGAAAATATAGAATTTAATGCTGTTCGTGGAGTTGAAGGAATAAAAGAAGCTGCTATTACACTTCCTAGTGGAAAAACTATTAATGCTGTAATTGTAAATGGTCTTTCAAATGCTAGGAAAGTAATGAATCAGATAAGAGATGGTAAAAAACATTATGATTTTATAGAAGTAATGGCTTGCCCAGGAGGTTGTGTAACAGGTGGTGGTCAGCCTATAGTAAATTCTAAGATAAGGGAAAAAATTGATGTGAGAGAAGTGAGAGCTAAAGCTATTTACGAAGAAGATAGACATCTTCCAATTAGAAAATCTCATAAAAATCCATGTATAACTAAAATATATGATGAGTTTTTGGGTGAGCCAAATGGGCATAAAGCTCATGAATTGCTTCATACACATTATGAAAAAAGAAATATGTTTTAATTATAGTTTAGATATTGCGCTGAATTTAGATATTTTGCTGAGTTTTAAAAAAGTTGAGAGTTTATATGCTGTATCAGCAAACTGATACTAGCAGTTTACAAAAGGATTTAACTGAGTACTAAAAATTCCTTTTGTAGAACTCTCAATTTTTTTTTATATATTTAATAAATATAAAAAAGTTGATTTTATTTGAAATATAAGATGATAATATAATTATTAAAGAAAATATAAGGAGGTTAACAATGAAGCAATTAAATACAGTAGAAGGTATAAGGAATTTTATAAAGGATAATAAATTAAGTTTAATTTATTTTTCTAGTAATGATTGTGGAGTTTGTAGTGTGTTATTACCAAAGGTTGAAGAGATGTTAAAGGATTATCCTAAGATAATGTGTGCGCATATAAAAATAGATGAAGTAATGGAGGTAGCAGGAGAATATTCTATTTTTACGGTGCCTACAATTTTATTCTTTATTGAAAAAAAAGAAATAATTAGAAAAGGACGGTTTATAAGCATTGTGGAATTAAAAGAAAATATAAAAAGATATTATGAACTATTTATAGTTTAGATGAAATAAAGTTCGTTAAATAACAAAAACTAAAAAAAGCTCTGATATTCTTGATAATTTAATAAAAATATTGCAAAGCAAGGGATGATATAGTAACATTATAATGGAAAAACTAGAAATATTAAAATTTTTTATAGGAGCGAGTAAAAATGGTAAAAACTAAAAATAAAAAAATGAAACTTACAAGTAAGATACTTTTGGCTCTGGCTTTAGGAGTTGGCTTTGGTATTATATCTAATTTATTTTTTCCTGCAAATGCAAATGAACTTATAAGTAAATGGGTACTAGAACCAGTAGGAAAAGTGTTTTTAAGAGCTATAAAAATGATTGTAGTACCTCTTGTGTTATGCTCTTTAATAGCTGGTGTGGCTAGTATGGGAGACATAAAAAAAGTTGGAAGAATAGGTGGGAAAATAGTAGCATATTATATGATGACTACTGCGTTTGCTATCAGTATAGCTTTAGTAATTTCGAATATATTTAAACCAGGTAATACTGGAATGAATAACTTAGAAAGTGCAACTAAAATTACGACTAAAGAAGCACCATTTATTATGGACATATTTGTTAAGATGGTTCCTGTAAATCCTATTAAATCTATGGTAGAAGGAAATATGCTTCAAATAATATTTTTTGCCATTTTATTTGGGTTAGGAATAACAATTATAGGGAAAAAAGCAGAACCTCTATTAAATGTAATAAATCAAGCAAATGAGGTTCTTTTAAAAATTATAGGATTAGTTATGTTGACAGCACCTTACGGAGTATTTGCTTTGATTTCAAAGGTTATAATGTTCCAAGGAATAGATGTTCTCGAAAAATTATTCCAATATGTAGGGGTTGTTATATTTGTCTTAATAGTACAAGCTGTAATTGTATATGGAATTGCTCTTAAGATTTTAGGTAAAGTAAATCCTATTAAATTTTATAAGAAATTTTGGCCTGTAATGGTTGTGGCGTTTAGTACATCAAGTAGTAATGCTACTATACCAGTTAACCTTGAAGCTTGCGAAGAAAAGCTTGGAATACCAGAAAGAATATCAAGTTTTACGATTCCATTAGGAGCAACAATAAACATGGATGGAACCGCAGTAATGCAGGGAGTTGCAGCAATATTTATTGCTAATGTATATGGAATGAATCTTTCCCTTGAACAGCAACTTATGGTAATATTAACAGCTACTCTTGCGTCTATAGGTACAGCTGGAGTTCCGAGTGCTGGGGTTGTAATGCTTACAATGGTACTTCAACAAGTTGGATTACCTATAGAAGGTGCAGCATTAGTATTGAGCGTAGATAGAATAGTTGATATGTTCAGAACAACGGCTAATATAACGGGTGATGCGATAGGAACATTAATTGTTGCAAATTCAGAAAATGAACTTGATTTAGATGTATATAATAGTGAAATAAGTGTTGAATCAAATATTAATAATTAAAATTATTGAAATAAAACTGCTCAGATAAATGAGCAGTTTTTTTATTGGCTAAAACACAAAATAAGCAATTAAAAGCTACAAATGATTGTACGGACATAGCAAATGTATAAAGAAAAGAAAAATGGAGGAATATATGTAAAAATGTCTAATAATAAGGAATATAATAAAATAATGAATTAAAAGTTAAAAAATAACGATTATGAGGTGAAAATATCAAATATGGAGAGGCTTAAATCAGAAGCATTAATATATATATATGATAAATTAAATAAAGGAAAAACGATTTATAAAGAAGATGTAATGAATAAATATAAGATTAGTAGTAGAACTTTTGATAGATATATAAGTGATATAAGAAGTTATTTTTATAATGAATCTAAATTTAAAAAAATAGAATATGATAGAAAAAAAGGTGAAAAAGGAGGATATGTACTGGAAAATCAAGATAAGAAATGTCTTAATCAGAAGGATATTTTAGCTATTACAAAAGTGCTTTTAGAGAGTAGAGGATTTATAGACAAAGAAATGAATCTAGTTATTGATAAGCTTTTAATGAACTGTGTTGCACAAGATAAGACAAACATAGAAGCTATTATTAATAATGAACTAGAAAATTATATTTCTCCAAAACATGGAGGTAAACTCATAGACAAGTTATGGGAACTTAGTGATGCTATAAAGCAGCAATGGATTTTAGAAATTTATTATCACAAGATAGGTAAAAATGGAGAAGTTGATGAGAATGTTTCAAAGCGAAAACTATATCCACAGGCAATTTTATTTTGTGAATATTATTTTTATCTTATAGCTTTTATAGAAGGAAAAAGCTATGAATATCCTGCTATATATAGAGTGGACAGAATAGAAAAATATAAGATTTTAGATTCTAGATTTAAGATAGAATACAGTAAACGTTTTAAAGATGGTGAATTTAAAAAATTAATTCAGTTTATGCAAACAGGTGAGCTGCAAAAAATAAGATTTAAATTTACAGGTTATTCTATAGAGGCAGTTTTAGATAGACTTCCTAATGCTAAAATAATTGAACAAAGAGAAGACGGTTATATAGTAGAAACAAAAATGTTTGGAAAAGGAATAAAGATGTGGCTATTAAGTCAAGGTGATGCAGTAGAAGTTTTAAATCCTGATAAATTTAAAGAGGAAATAAAAGAAGTTATAGAAAATATGAGAAAAAAATATAAATAGTTTAATAAAATGCCAGTCTGTGTCGGTGGCAAGACCTAAAATATAGATTGAAGCTAAGGAAAATATAATTAAGGATAAGGAGAAAGATTATGCTAAATAGAAAAGAAATCAAAAATATGCTTTTTGATTTGAGAAATATTAGTGCTAGCTGTGATAATTTATATCTTTCTGAAATTGAAAAACTTGAAGAAATAGTGGAGGAAAATAAATATAAGGTAGCAGTTATTGGGGAGTTTTCTTCTGGAAAGAGTACGTTCTTAAATGCGTTGGTAGGTAAAAGAATATTATATTCATCTAATAATGAAGCAACCGGAGTTATAACTTATTTAGAAAGTGGAAAGAGAAAAATAGCTTCTATATTTATGGAGGATGGTAGAGAAAAGGAAATAGAATTAGTCTCAGAACAGAATTATAAAGAATTAAAAAACTATGCTGATATTAAGAACAAAAAAGATAAGATATCAAGCATAGCAATAAGTTATCCTCTAAAAGGTATTGATAAAGATATATCTTTTATAGATACACCTGGACTTCAGGGAATAAGCCTTAAGCAAATGAAAATTACAAAAGAAATATTAAAAGAAGCAAATGCTACTATAGTGCTTATTACTAAGAAGGGATTAACTCAAACAGAACTTGATATTCTCACAGGGGAGAATAAAAAATTTGGAGCAATAAATACGAAAGATGTTTTTATTGTTATTAATAAAATAGGAATGATGCATCAAGGTAGAACTTGTAATGAGGCTTTACATAAAATTGAAGAGACAAAAAATAAGGTTATTGAAAAACTAAAAGAAAATAGAATCAAGGATGTAAAAATTTTTGCTGTAGATAGTAAAGATTCTTTATGGAGCAGTGATGATGAGCTTTATGAAAAGGTATTAAAAGACAATAATGAGGAATTAAATATTATATTGAAACAGGAAGAATACAGAGAAAGAGCTCAATTTGATCTTTTTAAAGAATTTTTATTAGATTTTCTAGAAGAAGGACAGAGAAATAAAAACTTTTTAGAAGATATAAATAGTAAGATAAGTATGATAGTAGAAGCTTTTACAGATAAATTTTCTGATAATGAATCTGTGAAGCTAAGTAAAGAAAATGAGTTAATAAAACAGTTATATGATGAAAAAGAGATTTTAATTAAAAATAGAAGAAAATTATATAATTCATTATCTAGATATATAGCCAATTCTTTTGATGAATTTTCAGTAAAAGTAGAAGAAGATATAAATTTATTAAGTAAAATTAAAAATAAGGAAACTGCACAAATAATAAATAAAATTTTTACAAGTAAGTATGATGTAAATCAAGAAAATGTAGATTTGTGCTATGAAAAGATAAAAAAAATAATAGGTAAAGATGCTGAACAATATGAAGAAAAATTAAATCAATATCAACAAATTATGGGCAGATATTTAATAAACAAAAGGTTTAGTGAGGATTTTACAAAAATTATTAAAAATAAATCTGATTTGAACTTTAACATTGATATAAAAAAGATTAAAATTGATCTCAATTTTAAAAAGCTAGAGTTTGAAGAAAATGATGTAATTGAAGAAGTAAAAGGTGAGATTAAGGAAATAGAAGATAAAATTTCAAGTCTGAATTCTTTAATTGCTAAAGGTGATGCTAACGTACCAGAACAAAAGCAGAATATGTCAGTACTTAAAAAGGTTCAATTAAAGCGTGATTTTGAGAGTAAAAAGAGAAGACTTGGTAAAAGACCTTCACCAAGACAAAAATATAGAACAGTATCAAAGACAACAGGCTTTTGGATATTTAAAAAGACTACTTATGATGAAGTCCCAGATGGACTTGATTATAGTGAGTGCGAAGTATGGGACAGAAAGACAAAAGATATTACCAATAAATACTTTAAACAAATTGAAAGCATAGAATCTGAAATTGAGAAATATGAAAGTATTGTAAAGAAATTAAAAAGAAGTAAAGAGGAACTGGGAAGATTACATAATAAAAAAATGGATTTTAAATTAGAATTAAGTGAAGTTAAAAGAGTATTAGAAGTTAAGAAGCAAAAAAATGAAAAGAAGTTTGTTGAAGACAAAAAAACTGACATATATAAGACCTTTTATAAGTTGGAGAAAGAAGCATATAAAAAGATTATTGATGAAATTAGAAAAAACATATATAATTTAAAATCTTCAATAAAATCCAAAGTAAAAGAAGAAATTGAAAATTACTTAGAAGGTTATTCATTAAAACTAGATGATAAAATCAAAAGAATAAAAGACAATATTCAAATGAGTGATGAAGAATTCACGTATATGATAAACAAGCTAAAAGAAATGAGGGGGAAAGTTTAATGAGTTTCCAAAGTTACAAAAGAAAAAAACAAGAGGTAGTTGAACTATTAAAAAATATTAGAGAAAAAATACCTGTAGAAGGTGTAGTGAAAATTGTTGATCAAAAAATAAGAAATATTGAAAATGATAGATTTATAATATCAATATTTGGACATTTCAGTAATGGTAAAAGTACTTTTCTAAATGCTTTAATGGGATTTGGAGAGGAAATACTTGTAGAAGATGATTTGCCAAGTACTGCTGCTATAACAAAATTAAGAGCACCTGAAAGTGAAGATATGTTGAATAAAGCACAGGTTATATTTACTAATGGAAATAAAGAAATAATAGATATAAAAGAGTTAGGAAAATACTCTGCTGCTAATGAAGAGTATGAAGTGGAAACTCAAATAAAGGAAGTAACACTTTTCTTGGATTCAGAGTATCTGAAAAATGGTATAGAGATAGTAGATACTCCAGGTTTTAATTCTACACATACAGTTCATACTGAAATTGCAAAGAATCATGTAGAAAAATCAGATGCCAGTATCTATATGTTTTCATATGATAAACCTGGAGCTGATGAAGAATTTAAGTTTTTAAATTATGTGAATAAGTATATGAATAGAATATTTTTTGTTGTAAATAAAATTGATCTTTGTGATAAAACGGAAAATACAGTAGAGAAAACTGTTGAAGAATTAAGATCTAAGCTTCTTATTAAAAAGGTAAATATAGAGGGTAAAGAAATTTATCCAATTTCAGCAAAACTTGCTAAAGAAGCTATTAGTGAAGAGTCAGAAGCTAAGAAAAAGCATTCAAAATTTGAATATTTTAAAGATGCATTAGGAAATTACTTAACAAGTGAGGATAATTTAAAAGATAGATTATTTGAACCTTTATCAGTAGTTCAGGAAAGATTAAAAGCTGAAAGGGAAGCTCTTCAAGATAAAATTACTGCATGCAGTAAAGATAATGAAGAATTAATGAAGGAGCTTGAAAATAAGAAAGCTTTGATAGGTGATTGTGAAAAAGAGCTTAAAGAAAAAAAAATTAATATAAAAAACAGTGTTAGAAATGTTATAAGAAATTCAAAAGCTAATTTTGAAAGTAGCGCAGTACAGATTATAGATGAAATTAAAGAAGAATTAAGTGAGATAAATTCAGAATTTGATGTGGCTCTTGCTGATTTTAGTGGTATGGCAATAGGAGTTTATGATAAGTTCATAAGAAATTGGAACAATATAAGAATTAATTTAGAAGATGATTTTATCAGAATAATTGAAGAAAATATAGATAATGATAGAGAACTACAAAAAATGGAAAATAGGCTTACTAACATAATTCATACAAGTCTTGATATAGAAAAAATAGATGTAAGTGATCCTGCATTTGATTTTAAGGAATTGGACAAAATAGATAAACAAATTCAAAAAAGAAAAAATGAATATGATAGAAATAGAGAAAAGCTTACTAGATGCAGAAATGATAAAACAAAAATTGATATGTTAACTGAAGAAAAAGAAAAGCTTGAAAGGGATATAGAAAAATTAGTTGATAAAAAAGAAATGAGATTAGAAAGTATAGGGGAAGCTAGACCAGTATATGGAACAAAAACGGTAAATAATGAAAAAAAGAGAAAAGGGATTTTGGGCTGTATAGGTAATGCGTTGTTTGGTCCTAAGGTAGTAAGAGAAGCAGAAAGCTATGTGGATTATTCTTCAGTTGAATTTGTGGAAAAACAAAGAGAAAAAATTCAAAGTCAGTATTCAGTACAAGTGTCTGCTCAAGAAAAGAAGCTTGAAAGTAAAATTTATGAAATGATGGCAATGGGAGATATAGAAAATCAATTAATAGATATGGAATTTGAAAGTAAGGAAGCAAGAAGAATATATTTAGATTCTATAAATAAAGGTGAGGAAGAAAAGACAAAAATATCTCAAAAAATAATAAAAGTTTCAAGGGATAATTATTTTAAAGAAATAAAGAAAGTTTGTGATGAGTATGTGTATACAATAAATAATTTTCTAGATAACCAAAGAAATCTTATTACTAATATAATTGAAAAAGCCATTCAAGGTGAAAGAAAAAAATTAGATAATATGAAAGAAAATTTATATAGTATAACTACATTAGCAAATAAGACACCAGAAGAATTACAAGAAGAAATGAAAATATTGTACAAGCAGTTAGATGATGTTGTTTATGTAATGAATGAGATACAAGAATATAAGGAGAAAATGTAAATGATAATAGATGATGTTACTAAATTTAACTTAAATCAGGAAGAAATAAAATATTATCTTAATAAGATAAAGAATAATGAATCAATAGTAGTAATAACAGGAGAATTTAGCTCTGGTAAAACATGCTTTTTAAATACATTTTTAGGAAAAGAAAAATTTCTGCCTCATACAAATGGAGAATGTACCCCTGTGCTAATAGATATTATGGATAGTACAGAAAATTATATAGCTATAAAATATAAAGATGGTAGAGAAGAAGAAGAAGAAGCTTCAGAAGAAAATATTAAAAAATACACTAAATATACAGAGAAATATGATACTAATATTTTATCTGTGAGCATTCCTGTGAAATCGGAGTATTTGATAAAGAATACTCATATTATAGACAGTCCAGGAACAAACACTATAATTAAGGAACATGAAGAAATTACAAATTACATATTAAAAAAAGCAGATATAGTTATTTATGCTGTAAATAAAGTTATTTCAGATTCAGATGTTAAATATATAAAAGAAATATGCAAATATACAGAGGATATTATATTCATCGTAACGCATATAGATGAAGTTGACGAAGAACAGAGGAGAAACGGAATAATATATAAATCTCAAGAGCAAATAAAGAGGTTTGTAAATACTATAAAAAAAGAATTAGAAGATAAATTAGGTTTGGAAGATGTTGAAGTACTGCCAATAGGTTCAAAAGTGGCATTTAAAGATTATAAATATATTGAGCCTATAAGAGAATGTATAAACAGTTATATAGAGTTAAACAGTATTGAAATGATTAAAAAAAGAGTTAAAAAACAGTTGAAAGTTCTATTTGAAAATAAGCTTAAAAGTATAGAAAAGGAAAATAAATTTTTTACTGCTAACATGAATATTGACAAAGATGACCTTCAAAGTAGAATAAATTCTTTAAACAATAACATAAGTAAAATGGAAGAAAAAAACAAATACAGAGTAGAGAATATTGATTTAACTGTAAAAGGGGAAAGTAATTTATTAAAATCGGAAATAAAAGCATTGTTTGAAAGAGAGCAGGAAAAGCTTTTAGATAGACTTTTAAAAAATAAAGATATTACATCAGAAATAATAGAGAATGAATTTAATAACACAAGAATGATTATTGGACAAAATATAAAGGAAAAGATTAAAAATAAAATAGAAAATTTACTTAAAAATGTGTATTCTAATATGAATTCTGAAATTAAGAGGTTGATGGATTCTGTAGATATAAAGTTAGAAGCAAATATAAGAAAACCCATTATTGAAGAACTAGATGATAGTGATTACAAAAAAGATGTACAGGATATCATTAAAATGAAAGAAAATAGTATTCAAAATTTAAGACAAATTGAAAATGAGATAGCTTGCACAGAAACAGAAAAGGAAGAAATAACAGAAAGCATAAAACAAATAAATGATACAATAGAAGCATATAGAAAAGAAATGAATGAATTAGGAATGTACATTCCAGAGTATGAAGAAGTTGTAACACAAGGGGGAGGAGAATCAGGAGCTAAAATTGGAAGAGTTTTTGGAGAAGTAGCTGACCTTTGTCTCTTAGTTACTCCTGTAGGAGCACCAACTGCAGCTGTTAAAGGTAGTAAAGCACTAACAATGATGGATAAGGTTAAGGATACTATTAAATCATTTTCTTACATAGAAAAAGTAACAAGAATACCAGGTAGAAAGCCTGTAAAAACTGCTTCAAAGATTAAAAGAGAACTAGAAAAAGTTAAAAAAGCAACTGAAGCAGCTGGACAAGCTAGAAATAAAGTAGTACAGATTGGTAATGAAATTGCTAAATCAGGAGGATCTCTAGAACAAATAGGAAATGCTCTAGATGTTTTATCAGTAGGATATTGGGGAGAGAAAATTGGAAAAGTCATAGGAGAAACAATCAAACCTACTGAAACTATTTTAGTAGAAAATGAACAGCAAAAAATTGAATGGAATCAGCAAAAATATATTCTTGAACAGGAAATAAACAATTACAGAGCTAAAAAGTTAGAAATTGAAGAAGCTTATAAAAATGCAGATACTATAAAACAAAAACGCAAGCTTAAAAATGAATTGAAAAGTAAAAATGATTATTATAATGAACTTCTTCAGGAAATGGAAGAAAAGTTCAAAAAACGTAAAGAAGAAGATAATAGTAATAAAATAGAAAATTATTATAAACAAGAAATTAAAAAGATATTTACTAATGAAATGTCAACAGCACAACAAACAGCTTTATTAATATTTAATTCTGCGAAAGAAAAGGTTAAAAATAAAAGTGAAGAGGATTTAAAAGAAAAAATACTTGAAATTGAAGCTAATATTCAGAAGCTAGTTGATGAAAAGGATGAAATACAGAAAGAAATAGATAAGAACAAATCAACTATAAATGAATTAGAAGAATATGATAAATGGATTGAGCAATGGGTGAATGAATATGCAAGTATATGAGAATCTTAATTTTCAAAAAAAATATTTTCCAGAAATATGTGAAGGGTATTTAAAACCAGAGGAGGTAGCTGCAGAGGCGGCTGTTTCCCAAATTAATGAAAATGAAGAAGTAGATTTAAATATAAAAGATGAAATCCTATTAGTGTGTGAAAGTTTTAAAGAAGTATTAACAGAAGTTCTAAATTTGCCGCATGAAATGTACATGGAGCTCGAGCATGAGATGGAACAGTACAGTATAATAATGCTTTATAATGCTCATGTAGAAAATATAAAAAAGTATTATTCAAAAAATTTATTAGAGCTTCAGTATATTCATGGGTATAATACTAAATTTTACAATATAAAACTAGTAAAAAAAATCAATAGAAAGTTTTTTAGAAAAGCAGTAAAGGTAGTAGTACTTAAAGAACTGGATTTTTATGATAAGATGGCATTGAAAGATGTTAATTATATGGATTTAAAGTACGATTATAAAGAAGTGTTAAGAGAAACATTAATTAAATTTAAAAGTTATTACAATGAGAAAGGTTTTCTTCAAAATGAACTTAATAATATAAATAAAGAGGGCATTTTTTACAGGGAAAATTTAATAGAAGGTTCATATGGTGTTTTTTTAAGTCTAGAAATATGCAATCATATAAGCAGTAAAGTTCAAAAATATCAATTAGATAACAAAGAATATCATAATATTATAAATATGTGTATTTCTGAATTTTTAAAAGAGTCATTGGAAATATTAAGAAAGTTTATAGTAGAGCCTGATTTTAATGAAAACTTTATTATTGTAGATATTTACTTAAAAATACAGAGAAAATTCACTAAAGATATTAATAAGTTTGTATTTGAGGTATTTATAAATGAACTGAGTGATATATTGAGTAAAAATAAAACAGGTACAGATATTTATATGCAATTACTTAACAGCAGTATAGTTAAGGTGGATTATATGTTAAAGGAACAAATTGAAGAATTATATACTGTTATAACAAATACATTGGAAAAGGTGAGTTGACATGAATAAAAGAACATTTTTAGAGGCAATCAGTATTTCATTTCTAGTTACTGCAACAGTTAGAATTTCTTATGGATTAGAAAATCTTTATGGATTAGCTAGTATAAATATAATATTTGCTGCGTGCACATATTTTGTGTTAAATAATAATTATATAAATATCAAGAATGAGAAAGAAAAGAGTAATAAAGAAATTAAGGAGCTTATAGAAAAGAATACTAAAAGACTAGATGAAATATATTCCAAAATGGATAGGTTTACAGAGATTATGAATAAAAATATTGATGAGTTAAAAAACAGTAGCGAAGGTATAGTCAGCACAATTATAAAAGAGTTTAGTATACATAATGATAATATAGATAAAGTTTTTTATGAATTAAAAAACGAAATAAAAGATAAAACTAATGAGATTAATAATAATATTAATACACAGAGTAATATAAATAACGAGATTAATGATCTGTTTGCACAAAAACTAAAGGCTGATATTTTATTAAAGAAAGAGCTAAAAGAAAGTATGAAAAATATACAAGATACAATAATAGAAGGTAATAACAAAACATCACTAATAAACAGTAGTATTTTAGAAAATAATAATAAGTTGGATAAAATAGCTAAAAGCATTGAGGAACAATTGGATAAGCTTATTGATATTGAAGGAAATTTAAATGAGCTTAATGATAAATCAGATGATATGTTGAGTGATGATCAGGAAATACAAGATGTATTATGTGAGATTAAAGAAGAAAATGGACGTTCAAATATGAATGTTATTCAAAAGATTGATGAATGTATTGAAGCAAATGATAAAATTACTTCAAAATACGAAATAATTCAAAAGTATTTTACTGCAGAATTATTAAAAACAGCAAGCAAAAACGAAAATGTTGCTAATATGCTTAAGGATAATTACAAGTTATTAAAAGAAATTGTTGCCTCAGTTTAAAAAGGAGCATAAAAATGAACCAGTTAATTAAAAAGCTAAAAAAAGAAAATTTAATCGAAGAAGAATTGATAATAGATTGTATAAAACAAAATAAAATCATTGATAGATTACGTTTAGAATTAGTTCAGGATTTAGAAGAAAAAAATGAAGAAAAAAAAGAAATGTATAGGGAGTTAGTAGAAAAAGAAGAAAAAACTTTAAAGCTTATAAAAGAAATTATAAAAACTCCTAAATTTAAAAGGGCATACAGTCTTAAAGAAAATAAAGATAAGATTGATTATTTGTTAAAATATATTTCAAAGTCAGAAATAGAAGTGACTGAAGGAAATAAAAAGTTTAGAGAAATATTTAATAAACTGATAAACATATTGGATAATCAAACTTATCTAGAAAAAAACAAACTAAAGAATATAAAGAAAGATGTAGGAGAAGTGATTTGGAATCAATTTGAAGATAAATTCAAAAGTGATGAGTTTTTAAAACTTTTAAGCTATTCTAATATTGAATAGCTTTTTTTTTTATATTAATATTATAATGTATTAGTAATTCATCAAATTATAAAAATAGAGCAAAGAGGTGGAGTATGAAAATATTACTAATAGACGATGAGGAAAGTATATTAAATTTAATTAGAATGAATTTAATTTTAGAAGGTTTTGAAGTAGAAGTAAGCTCTAATGGTTATGAGGGAATTGAAAAATTTGAAAGCTTTAATCCAGATTTAGTTATTTTAGATATAATGCTGCCTGATATTGATGGATTTCAGGTGATAAATAAGCTTAGAAGCATTAATAATGAAATTCCGGTTATACTTCTTACAGCTAAAGGTCAGATAAATGACAGATTACTAGGTCTTCAATTAGGAGCAGATGATTATATTACTAAACCATTTGATAGTAGGGAATTAATTTTGCGTATTAGAGCAATTTATAGAAGAATAAGTAAAGCAAAGCTTAATAATGATAGAAAAGATAACATAGATGAGATAAAAAAAGGATACATAAGAATTTTAAAAGAAAAAAGAAAAGTATTTGTTGATTCAGAAGAAATACAGGTTACGTACAGAGAATTCAAAACCCTATTAATTATGATTACTAATGAAGGTAAAGTTTTTACAAGAGAGGAATTATTAGAGAAAATTTGGGGCTATGATTTTCATGGAAATACTAGAGCTGTAGATATGCACATTGAAAGAATACGTAAAAAATTAAAAAAACATAGAAAGATTATAAAAACTGTTTATGGAGTAGGATATAAATTAGAGGTGTAATATGCAGATAGGTATAAAAAAGAAAATAATGATTATGAACATTGCTGTTTTGGTTCCAGCTATTTTTATAATTTGTTTAATAACTATGAATAGTTTACATAGTAGAGTAATACAAAGTTCAATTACTATGCTTAAGCAGGAGAGCTATAATGGACAAACATATGTTATAGATTATTTAAAAAGAGAAGGAAATTCTAATGAAGAAATGGTTTTGAAAAATATGAGTAACTTTATAGCTTCATATTTATCTAGTTACTATAAATTCAGAGTACAAGTTTATAATGGTGATGGGCTTATAGGTGACTCACAGGAATATCCATATTTTAATGAAGGTACGGATGTGGAGAATGCTGTTCTAGGTACCAAAGCTTATATTATTAAAAAGATAGAAGGAAAGAGATATATATTTTTTTCCAGTCCTATATATTTTCGTGATAAAACAGTTGGATGTATAAGATATATTTACCCTATAGATAAAGAACTTAAGATTGTTTGGAATACTGAAGGTATAATGATACTAGTTTCAATATTAGCAATAATAATATCTATTTTTCTAAGCAATATATTAGCTGATAAGATTGTTAATCCAATATTAAAACTTAAAAATGCTTCTGAAGAGGTTGCAAATGGAGATTTCTTAAAGGTAATCGAGACTGAAAGTTATGATGAAATAAGTGAATTGGCAACTTCCTTTAATAGTATGTCAAAAAATATAAGTGACTATATACATAAGCTTAAGTATGAAAAGCAGAAACAAAAATCATTTTTAGATAATATAACTCATGAATTTAAAACTCCACTTACTTCTATCATAGGTTATTCTGAATTAATTATGAAAGTAAATAGAAAAGAAGATTTACAGCAGTGCAGTTATTATATAAACAAAGAAGGAAACAGACTGCTTTCACTTGTAGAGGAGCTTTTAGAGGTGTCTAGATTAAATCAAAATGAATTTATAATAAACAAACAAAACATCAACATAAAAAATATTATAGAAGATAGTTTATCTATTTTAAAAATTAGACTAGATAAATATAATATTAATATTCATAAGAACATATATGACAAAGAATTATATGTAGATCCTGATAAAACAAAGCAAGTTATATTAAATATTATAGATAATGCTATAAAATATTCAGAATGTGATAATGTTTTCATAAGTATGGAAGTGGTAGAAGATAAGATGAAAGTTAGTATTAAGGATGATGGACGTGGAATTTCATATGAGTTTGTAGAAAATATTTTTGAACCATTTGTTACAGCACATGTAAATTTGCAAAAAAAACATGGAGGAGTTGGACTAGGACTATCTATATGTAAAGAAATAATGAATAAACAAGATGGAGATATAGATATAGAAATAGAAAATGGAACAAAAATTATACTGATTTTTAAAATGTTACAATTGTGATACATTTTTAATACATTTTTAATAATTTTTTTTATTATAATGAATAGGAGAACAAGATGATTACAAAAAAAACTCTTTTTAGTATAGTATATATATATATAAGTGCTATTCTTATTGTCACTATTTTAGTAATAATTAATCAGGGAAAAAAATACAATCATCTGTATGTAATTAATGACAGAGAAGAAGTTATAGCTAAAAGTGAAAATCGTACCCCAATAAAATTAGAATTTTACAGCAAGGTTTGGGGCGAGGGTGTTATAGAAGACAATAAAATTATACAAAATATATGGAATGTGATAAGTGAAATTCCTAAAAGTGGAGAAATAAATTCTTATAACCAGAGTATTTATGATTCTGATTATAATGAAATAACAGGAACTATATTGTATTTAAATGGTATAAAATCTAATTTTTCTTTATCAAATACATTAAAAATTGATGACTATAATTATGGTGATTATTATTCTAAACCTTATCTTAATAAATTAAGAAGTGATTTAGAAGAGATTGTATGTTCACCTCAAAATTTATCAGGATTAATTAATGAAAGAAACAAAGTTACTATAGTTAATAATGCTAATGATATTACAAAAAAATGTGGTGAGCATGATAAGAATGGTTTAAGAAGAAGAATTGCAGAATTTACATCAATTCATGATACAAAAGAGTTACAAGAAGCAATTAAGAATAAAGGAAAAGTAGAATATCATATAAAGATTTATGTGGATTTAGAAGAAGGATATAACATTATTAACATAGATGTATATGAAAATGATTATATAGTTGTACAGGATTTTGGGAAAGAAATAACAAAAGCTATGTATATGAAAGGACATATTTTAGATGTCTGCAGAATTATAAATAATAACAAAATGTAGTGTTTTTAAATGATAACGTTATCAAAATTAAATAAAATTTTTCAGGAGGAGTTTTATATGAATTTTAAAAAGATAAGTGCTGCTATCTTAGCAGGAGTTATGACTATGACTCTTTTAGCAGGATGTGGTGGAAGTAAACAAGCATCATCAACTGCTGCTGGTAAAGATGGTTTCCCAAATTTAAAAGGAAAAAATTTAGTAGTATATGTATCTTTCCATGAAGATGAGGCTAAAGCTATGCTTGATGACTTCAAAGATAAAACAGGATGTGAGTATTCTTTCTTAAGAATGCCTACAGGAGAAGTTATGACAAGACTTATGGCAGAAAAAGATGCTCCAAAATCAGATATACTTATTGGAGGAACTGCTGATGCTCATGCATTATTAAAAGAAAAAGAAATAAATGAAGCATATGTTTCTAAAAATGCAAAAGATATCCCAGAAATGTATAGAGATAAAGATGGAAATTGGACAGGCTTATATGTTGAACCACTATCAATTGGTATAAATGAAGATAGATGGGAAAAAGAATTTGCTTCAAAAGGATTAAAAAAACCAGAAACTTTTGAAGATCTATTAAACCCTGAATTTAAAGGTGAAATTATAATGCCAGATCCAAAAACTTCAGGAACTGGTTATACAATAGTTTCTTCACTTGTTCAAGCAAGAGGAGAAGAAAAAGCAATGGAATACTTAGCAAAATTAAAAGCTAATGTAGCTCAATTTACATCAAGTGGATTTACACCAGCTCAGAAGGTTGGAACAGGGGAATATCTTATTTGTGTAAACTTTATCGATGACCAATTAATAGTAAAGAAATCAGGATTTGATGTATCATCTAGGATTCCTAAAGATGCAGGTTGGACAATATGTTCACTTTCAAAAGTTAAAGGCGGTCCAAATGATGAAGCAGCAAAAGCTTTTGTTGATTATTGCTTAACTAAAGAAGCTGGAGATATACTTGCTGACTTCTCAATGGCTATTTCAACTAGAGCTGATGTGAAAACACCAGAAGGTGGACAAGAATTAAATGATTTACCAATTTACAAAGATTATGATTTTGCTAAAGCAGGTAAAGATAAAAAAGATTTACAAGAAAAATGGAGTAAGTTGAAATAATACATTAATGCTATTAGGTCTTCCCTAATAGCATTAATTCAGTTAAGGAGAGGATATAAATCATGGCGGAGAAAAAATTAAAAGAAAAAACAGGTTTAAAATTTGATTTAAAAAATGTACTTAAAGAACCACCGTTACTTATATCGTTATTAATTTTAACATTAATGTTTATTGTATTTACTATATATCCTTTTGCAAAAGTATTATCTATACCTGATAAAGCGGAATGGATAAGAGTATTTACTGAAAAAGAGTTTTTGTCGTATTTTGGTAATACCATGTTTTCATCGCTGTTATCTACTACATCAGCTATAATAATTGGATTCATATATGCTTATGCAATGAATTATACTGACATACCAGGAAAAAAATTCTTTAGAGTTATAGCTTTGGTACCTATAATGGCACCATCTGTAATCACGGGACTTGCTTTTATTATGTTATTTGGTAGAAGAGGATTTATTACATTCCATTTATTACATTTAAGAGTAGATTTATATGGATGGATTGGACTTTGGATAGTTCAGACTATAGCATTCTTTCCATTAGCATATATGACTATTTCAGGAGTTTTAAAATCTATAAGTCCTAATTTAGAGCTTGCAGCTCAAAATTTAGGGGCTAGAGGTTTTACTCTATTTAGAACAGTAACTTTAAAGCTTGCAACACCAGGAGTATTGAGTGCTTTTTTACTTGTAGCAATAAATTCTTTTGCTGACTTTGGAAATCCAAAGCTTGTAGCTGGTAATTACAGAGTTTTAGCAACAGAAGCATATGCTCAGGTTACAGGAAATTGGGATATGGGGGTAGCAGCAGTTTTAAGTGTAATGCTTGTTATTCCTACATTGGTAGTTTTCTTGCTTCAAAAGTATCATTTGGATAGAAAATCTTTTGTAACTGTTACAGGAAAACCAGTAGCTGGATTAAAAAGAGATGCTGTATCACCAATAGTTAAATGGATTCTCTTTGCAATATGCTCTATTATGGCATTTATAATTATTTTAATATTTGCTGTAATTATTGGTTATGCAGTGACTAAAAACTTTGGAATTAATAATAATTTTACTTTATATAACATAAAACAAGGGATATTGAATTCAGATTCTATTAAGAATAGCTGGATTTTAGCGATAGTTACAGCTGTAATTACAACTGTTTTAGGTCTTGTTATTGCTTTTGTTGTATCTAGAAAGAAATTCCCAGGTAAAGGAGTTATGGATTTTTTGGCTATGTTGCCAGTATCTTTACCAGGTACATTTATAGGATTAGCATTAATTTTAGCTTTTAATAAGCCTCCGCTTAGTCTTACAGGTACAGGAGCAATTATAGTAATAGGTATGTGTTTAAGACAGTTACCAGTAGGATATAGAAATGCAATCTCAGGTTTTAAACAGATAGATAAATCTATTGAAGAAGCTTCTACAAACTTAGGTGCAAATAGTATAGTTACTTTTAGAAGAGTAGTTATACCTATGCTAAAGAATGCGTTTTCAACTAGTTTTGTTTATAATTTCATGAAGTCAATGAATACATTAAGTACTGTTATTTTCCTTGTAAGTCCACAGTGGTTATTGGCTTCTGTAGAAATATTAAATCTTTCAGATCATGGATTTTATGGAGTTGCTAGTGCAACAGCATTAGGAATGATATCAACGATTTTATTTACTTTTGGTATTGTAAAATTGATTTTAGGAAATAAAATTAACATATTTGAACTATAATAGGAGGACTATCAATGGAGAATGTTTTAGTGCAATTAAAAAATATAAATAAATTGTTTGGCGGTAATAAAGTAATAGATGATGTAAATCTTGAAATGAAAAAAGGTGACTTTGTAACATTTTTAGGACCTAGTGGGTGTGGTAAAACGACTCTTTTAAGGATGGTAGCAGGATTTTATGAGCCAGATTATGGTGAAATAATTATAAACGGTAGAAATGTTGAAAAGCTTCCTCCATATAAGAGAAATACTCCTATGGTTTTTCAAGAGTATGCATTGTTCCCACATATGACTGTTTTTGATAATGTAGCTTATGGACTTACTATACAGAAAGAAAATAAAAAAGTTATCAAAGAAAGAGTAGAAAAAGCATTGGAACTTATGCAATTAGCTCATTTACAAGATAGATATCCAAATCAAATGTCTGGTGGTCAGCAACAAAGAGTTGCAATAGCGAGAGCATTGGTTATGAATCCAGAAGTTCTTCTTTTAGATGAGCCTTTAAGTAATCTGGATGCTAAGCTTAGGGAGCAAGTGCGAGTTGAGCTTAGACTAATACAAAAAAAATTGGAACTTACAATGATATATGTTACACATGATCAACAGGAAGCACTTGCAATGTCAGATATGATTGTAGTTATAAATAAGGGAGTAATTCATCAATGTGGAAGTCCAGCAGATATTTATTTTAGACCAAAAACAAAATTTGTAGCAGATTTTATTGGAACTACTAATTTTGTGGAAGGATCTGTTAAAAACAAAGAAGGTTCAGAAGTACAAATAGATTATGTTGGAAATGTATTGAATGTAATAAGTGATGAACCTATTAAAGCTGGGGAAAAAGCGATAATAAGTATTAGACCAGAATCTATAAAAATAAGTAAGGAAGTTAAAGTAGGAACAAGTATAAATTTAAGAGGTAAAATTAAGCATTCTATGTTCCTTGGGGAAAAAGTTAGATATTTAGTAGTAGATGAATATAATAAAGAATGGATTGTGGATAGTTTTGATTCGGGTAGGGAAATTTTAGATGGAGAAGTAATGCTCAATATAGATAAAGACAAACCTCACTTGATTTATGAAAAATAAAATTAAACATTATATGGAAATTGCTCAGATAAATGAGCAGTTTTTTTCTTTTTTGATGAATGAAAACAAAGGTTAATTGTAAAAATACATATGTAAGCAATTTTATAATAGAAGAGGAGGAAATAATTATGACTGTAGGAACTCAAATGCAGCAAGCAATTGCAGGAATTCAAAGTGCTGCTGCTACAATGAAGACTTTTGCTTTAGAAACTGAAGATCAAAAAGCAAAGGAAGACTTTCAACAAATAGCACAAACGCTTGATGGTTCACTTGAAACTTTAAAATGCAGACAACAATATATTGAAGAACAAGAACCTCAATATAAACAACAATAATTTTTAAGAATAAAACTATTTACAAAGTTAATATAAAAAGCTTCCATTATATATGTATATATGATGGAAGCTTTTTAGTATATTCAACATAAATTATATTAGAAATACGAATATAATATAAATAGTAATACTTACTATTGTATTTAATACAACTGCATTGTTTGAAAGTTCTGTAATTTCTTTTGTACTATATTCTCCTACAAAAATAGGCAATGAAAATGGGAATGGTAAAATTAAAAATGTGAAATATGCATAATTAAATAAATCATCTGCTGGAATTATAGAATCTATAAACAGATATTTAAAAGTATATCCTACAGTAAAAATAACCAACATTCTTATAAGTATAAATTTAATACTTTGTTTCATATATTTCTTTTTAAGTTTTAAACCGAAGCCAATAATTATTAATATCAATGGTGTTGCTAAATTTGCTAAATATTTCATTGTAGTATAAATGCCCTTTAAAAACATATTATTGTGAAACCATACTGTTCCTCCAATAATATTAAAAGTAATCCCAAAAATGATGCTTAATATTATAGGTGATTTAATTATTCCCTTTATTATATCTAATGAGAATTTTTCATTTTTAAATTTTATTCTTAAAATATTAAAAAATACAATCCATATAAAAAGTTCATGTCCAACTCCTAGTACAGATATTTTTTCTAAATTTTCTGCACCAAAAACAGTTTCGTATAAAGGTATTCCTAATAAACCAAAGCAAAATCCTGTTGTTATAAAAGGGGTTAATGGATGTGATATAAAACTTATTTTATTTAAAATAGCTCCTATAAAATAAAAAACTAATAATAAAATAAAAATAATAACTATAATCAAAAAATAATCTTTTTTAAATTTCATATTAATGAAAGTTATAAATAATACGCAGGGAAGAAATGCATTTATAACTAATTTTTTTATTTCATTTACAGTGCTTTGTTTAAGAAGTTCTTTGTATTGTATAACATATCCAAAGAAAATTAATAAAATTATAGGGATTACTTTTGAAATTATTTCGTTCATAGTAGTGAATTACCTTCTTTCTTATGTTTTGCAATACTACAATAATACCATAAATATTGTTATGAAGTTAGTAGAGTTAAATTGATATCCACAGTAGATTATGTAACATAAAATAATCTACTGTTTTTTTATATCTAAAATTAAAAGATAAATTCTGAATTTTGAAAAAAAATGAATAAATTTGAATATATATACTATAGTTGAATTATTTTTTACAGCAATACAAGTCAATTTGATTGTATTTTATTTAAAGTTAAATCGTATTAAAATAAAATTAACAACACGGTTTAATGATTTGATTTGAAAAGGATTACAAATAACAAATAACAAATAACAAATAAGGAGGATAGAAATATGAAACCTATAGTTTAGAAATTGATTATATTTTTATTAAAAATAAAAAATGCAAGGCTTGAAAAACATTAAAAATATGCCTTGCCTATTTTGAAGAGGTGAATTTATGGGATTAGCAATAATAGCTTTAATACCTATTATTTTTGTAGGTGTACTAATGATAGGATTTAACTGGCCATCAACAAAGGCGATGCCAGTAGGATTTGTTTTTGCAGGTGTATTAGCAACTATATTTTGGAAAATGCCAACTAAATGGATAGCAGCAGCTACCATTAGTGGAGCAATTAATACTGTAGATATATTAATAATAGTATATGGTGCTTTATTAATATTACAGATAATGAGAAAGAGCGGAGGCGTTGATGGAATAGCTCAATCAATGGCAACTGTATCTACTGATAGAAGAGTTCAAGTTATTGTAATCGGTTTCTTGATGGGAGCTTTCTTTGAAGGAGCAGCAGGATTTGGTACTCCAGCAGCAGTAGCAGCACCGTTATTGGTAGGATTAGGTTTTCCACCATTAGTAGCAGCAATGGTGGCACTGATTGGTAATAGTACACCAGTTGTTTTTGGAGCAGTAGGAACAACTATAAATGGTGGATTTGCTAGTTTGGAATCTATGGTTAAAGTTATAGGATATACAGGAGAATTTCAAACATTATTAACAAGCATAGGTGGATTTGCAACTATTGCACAATTTATTGTAGGGTCTCTTATTCCGTTAATCATGGTTTGCACTATGACTTTAATAGTAGATAAAAGTATAAAAAAAGGATTAGAGGTATGGCCACTAGCATTATTTGGTGGACTAATATTCACAATACCTCAGGCAATAATTGCAAACATTGTTGGCCCAGAGATTCCATCATTGCTAGGAGCACTAATTGCAATACCAATATTTGTTTCAGCAATAAAAAAAGGACTATTTATACCAAAAAATGAATGGGACTTTAATCCTGTTGAAGAATGGGAAGAAGACTGGCAAGGAGAAGTTGCAGCGAGTTCTAGTAAAGAAGATAATGAACAAGCTATGAGTGCTGGTAAAGCGTGGGCACCATATATATTAATAGGTATATTATTACTATTAGGACGTTTAAAATGGATTGGACTTACACCTATTCTTAAGTCATGGGATATAACTTGGCACAATATTCTTGGAACATCAATAAGTAGGGGGATTACACCACTATATAATCCAGGAATTATTCCTTTTATGTTGGTAGCATTAATAATTCCATTTATGCATGGACTTGATACAAAAGAAGCTTTTAAAGCTTGGGGAGAAACTTTGAAACAGATTAAATCAGCAGCAATAGCACTATTCTTTGCTTTAGGAATGACTTATATATTAATGAATTCAGGTGCTGCTACTGGTACAGACTCAATGCTTATAGTTATGGCTAAAACAGCAGCAGGATTAGCTGGCGGTGGGTGGTATATAATAGCACCAATTGTAGGAGCATTAGGATCATTTATTTCAGGTAGTGCTACAGTTTCAAATATTATGTTTGGCGGATTACAATTAAGTGCAGCTAAAGCAATTGGGCTTCCCGTTACACCTATACTTGGGTTGCAAGCAGTAGGAGCAGCAGCAGGAAATATGATTTGTGTACATAATGTTGTTGCTGTATTAACAACGGTTGGATTAATAGGTAAAGAAGGAAAAATATTAAAAAATAATATAAAAATTGCATTAGGTTATTGCGTATTAACGGGAATTTTTGCAATTATTATTGTTAAGATTTTTGTTCCTAATATATTTTAGAACAATATGAATTCAAAGTTGACTAATGATTTTTCAACTTTGAAAAATCATTAGTCAACTTGAATATATATCTTATAGTTGAATTATTCTTTCCAGCAATACAAGTCAAATAGATTGTATTTTATTTCAATCCAAGACGTATTAAAATGAAATTAACAACATGGTTTGAGATTTGAACTGTGTACATACTTTGTTCTTAAACAATAAAAATCTATTCAGATTTAAATAAATCATTCAAAAAAATGAATTATGGTTAAGGGGGAAGAACATTGAAAAAAGTTAAAATATTAACAGCTGAGGAAGCAGCTAATTTAGTTAATGACGGTGATACACTTACAACAAGTGGATTTGTTGGTAGTTGTTGTCCTGAAGCACTTAGTAAAGCAATAGAAAAAAGATTTTTAGAAACTGGTTCTCCTAAAAATATAACTCTTTTTTATGCATCATCCCAAGGTAATAGAGATGGCAAAACTGGTGGAGATCACTATGCTCATAAAGGAATGATTAAAAGAGTCATAGCAGGTCATTATGCTACTGCTCCAAAATTAGGTGAAATGTGTCTTAATAATGAATGTGAAGGATATAACTTACCACAAGGAGCTTTACTATATTTACTTAGAGATATTGCTGGTCATAGAGTTGGTACAATCACACATGTTGGATTAGATACTTTTGTTGATCCAAGAAATGGTGGTGGAAAAATAAATGATATCACTAAGGAAGATTTAGTAGAAGTTATAAAAATAGGTAATGAAGAAAAACTTTTATATAAAGCATTTCCTATCAATGTTGCATTTATAAGAGCAACTTATGCAGATGAATATGGGAATATAACTTTTGAAAAAGAAGTAACACCTCTTGAAGGTACATCTACAGCACAGGCTGTCAAAAACTGTGGCGGTAAAGTAATTATTCAAGTTGAAAAAGTAGTTAAAGGTGGAACACTAGATGCCAGATTGGTAAAGATACCTGGAATTTATGTTGATGCTGTTGTGGTAGCTAATAAAGAAGACCATCTACAAAGTTTTGGAAAGGATTACAAAGCTGAAATTTATGGTGGTATAAGAGTACCTGTTGGTAATGCAGAAATTACTCCATTAACTGCTAAAAAAATTATTGGTAGAAGAGCAGCTATGGAATTGACAGAGGATACAGCTGTTAATTTAGGAGTAGGAGCACCAGAATATGTTGCTCAAGTTGCAAATGAAGAGGGAATTGGAGATTATATGACATTAACTGTTGAGTCAGGTCCAATAGGTGGTATCCCTCAAGGTGGAGCTAGATTTGGATCAAGTGTAAATCCTGATGCACTTATTGATCAACCTTATCAGTTTGATTTTTATGATGGCGGTGGCCTTGATATGGCATTCTTAGGACTAGCACAATGTGATGAAAAAGGTAACATTAATGTTAGTAAATTTGGTCCTAAAATTGCAGGATGTGGTGGATTTATTAATATTACACAAAATGCAGGTAAAGTATTTTTCTGTGGTACCTTTACAGCTGGTGGTTTAAAGACAAAAGCTGTAAATGGCAAGTTAGTAATAGAACAAGAAGGTAAAAGTACTAAATTCATAAAACAAGTTGAACAAGTTACGTTTAGTGGAAGATATGCAAATAAAAAGAAACAACCTATATTATATATAACAGAAAGAGCTGTATTTGAATTAAGACAAGATGGAGTTTATTTAATAGAAGTTGCTCCAGGAATTGATATTCAAACACAAGTTATTGATTTAATGGATTTTGTTCCTAAGATGGATAAAAAAGTTAAGATTATGGATGAAAGAATATTTAGAGAAGAAAAAATGGGTTTAAAAAAATGATAAATAATAAAATCTAATTATTTTTTAGTATTTTAAATAAATTTTATAAAAATAAATAAAAATTAAAAAATGAAAATTTAGGAGGATAAAAATTATGAAACCTATGAGAATGCACCACGTTGGTATTGTACTTCCTACAATGGAAGCTGCTCACAAATTTTTAGAAACATTTGGGTTAGAAACTGATTATGAAGGATATGTTGAAGCATATAAAGCAGATTTAATATTTACAAAATACACTGAAAATGAAAGTCCTATAGAATTAATCATTCCAAAAGATGGAAGCGTTCTTAAAGACTTCAACAAAGGAAAAGGCGGTATTGCACATATTGCTTATGAAGTTGAGGATATTGAAGCTGTACGTAAAGATTTTGAAAGCAAAGGAATGAAAATGCTTGAAGGAAGTGCAGTACCAGGAACAAGTGATATTATAGTTAACTTCTTAAGACCAAAATATGGACAGGGAATACTTGTTGAATATGTACAAACTGTTGGACCAATCGAAAGAAAGATAGGTTAATCGAAAGTAGTTATTTTAAGTGTTTATAGAAAACTAATTATTGATTTTAAAAATTTGATAATTAGTTTTCTAATAACAATGAAGACGTAAGAAAAATTATTTGTTAAGTAAGGAGAAGATGCGATGTATACAATGGGTATTGACGTTGGTTCTGCATCCTCAAAAGTTGTAATACTTGAAGACGGAAAAGAGATTGTCGCTGCAGAAGTAATTCAGGCTGGAACAGGTTCTACAGGACCTAAACGTGCTTTAGAAGAAGCTCTTTCAAAATCAGGTCTTGAATTAGAAGATATGGCTAAAATAGTTGCTACAGGTTATGGAAGATTTGCATCAGAAGAAGCAGATAAACAAATCAGTGAAATAAGCTGTCATGCTAAAGGAATCTTCTTTTTAGTGCCTACAGCAAGAATGATTATTGATATTGGAGGGCAAGATGCTAAGGCAATCAGACTCGACAATAGAGGTGGAGTTAAGCAGTTCTTCATGAATGATAAATGTGCTGCAGGAACAGGTCGTTTTCTTGATGTTATGTCACGAGTACTTGAAGTTGAACTTAGTGAAATGGCAGAATATGATTCGCGTGCAACAGAACCAGCTACTGTTAGCAGTACATGCACAGTTTTTGCAGAATCTGAGGTAATATCGCAGCTTTCAAAAGGAGTTGCTAAAGAGAATATTATCGCTGGTGTTCACCAATCGGTTGCTAGTAAAGCATGTGGGCTTGCCTACAGAGGTGGAATCGAAGATGATGTTGTTATGTGTGGTGGTGTTGCCCAAAATGCAGGGGTTGTTAGGGCAATAAGCAAAGAACTTAAAAGACCAGTAATTGTAGCACCAAATCCACAAATCACAGGAGCGCTTGGTGCAGCATTATTTGCCTATAAAGAAGTTAATAAATAGAAGTTAATAAATAGAAGTTAATAAATAGAAGTTAATAAATAGAGGAAAGAGGGATAAATATGACTGATACAGCAGGTATGAGTGCTAAAAAAATGTTAGGTTATTATCAGGAAAAATTAGACGAAGAAGCAAGACAAGCAAAAAAACAAGGGAAACTTGTTTGTTGGTCCGCATCAGTTGCTCCACCAGAATTTTGCGTAGCTATGGATATCGCTATGGTATATCCTGAAACACATGCTGCAGGAATAGGAGCAAGAAAAGGTGCAATGGATATGCTTGAAGTTGCAGATAGAAAAGGATATTCATTAGATATTTGTTCATATGCAAGAGTAAATCTTGGTTATATGGAACTTTTAAAAGAAAAAGCTTTAACAGGAAAAACACCTGAAAAACTTGAAAATTCTCCAGCTGCAGATGTACCACTTCCTGACCTTATAATAACATGTAACAATATTTGTAACACATTACTTAAGTGGTATGAAAACCTTGCAGTTGAATTAAATATTCCTTGTATCGTAATAGATGTACCATTTAACCACACAATGCCAATTCCACAATATTCTAAAGACTATATTGCTGACCAATTTAAAGAAGCTATAGCTCAACTTGAAGAAATTTGTGGAAGAAAATTTGACTATGATAAATTCTTAGAAGTTCAAAAACAAACACAACGTTCAGTTGCTCAATGGAACAGACTTGCTTCTTTAGCAACATATAAACCATCACCTTTAAATGGTTTTGATCTTTTCAACTTTATGGCACTTATCGTTTGTGCTAGAAGTAGAGATTATGCTGAACTTACATTTAAAAAGTTTGCTGATGAACTTGAAGAAAATCTTAAAAATGGAATTTATGCCTTTAAAGGAAATGAACAAAAACGTATTACTTGGGAAGGAATAGCTGTTTGGCCACACCTTGGACATACATTTAAAGGATTAAAAAATCTTGGAGATATAATGACAGGTTCAGCATATCCAGGTCTTTGGAACCTTACTTATACACCAGGAGATATGAGTTCAATGGCAGAAGCTTATACAAGAATTTATATAAACACTTGTCTTGACAATAAAGTTAGGGTTCTTAGTGATGTAGTTAGTGGAGGAAAATGTGATGGTATTCTTTATCATCAAAACAGAAGTTGTAAGTTAATGAGCTTACTAAATGTAGAAACTGCTGAAGCACTACAAAAAGAAAATGGATTACCATATGTAAGTTTTGATGGAGACCAAACTGATCCTCGTAATTTTGCACCTGCACAATTTGATACACGTGTACAGGCATTAGACGAAATGATGAAGCAAGATAAGGAGGAAAAATAATGAGCAGAATTGAAAGTATTATAAATGAATTAGCAGCAATTTCAAGTAACCCTAAAAAAGCTATGGAAGACTACAAAAAAGAAACAGGAAAAGGTGCAGTAGGTGTTATGCCTGTTTATGCTCCAGAAGAAATGATTCATGCAGCAGGATTTCTTCCAGTAGGTATATGGGGA
>NZ_JAPQER010000013.1 GCF_026735135.1 Clostridium aestuarii
ACCCCTGGAAGACTACCAGGTTGATAGGTCGGAGGTGTAAGCACGGTAACGTGTTCAGCTGACCGATACTAATAGGTCGAGGGCTTGATCAAATAAATATCACTGTGTAATTTTGAAAGAATAATTCAAATTCAAACTAAATTAAGTTGTCAACCAAAAGTGAATCCGGTGGTCATAGCTTGAAGGTAACACCCGTTCCCATTCCGAACACGCAGGTTAAGCTTCAAAGCGCCGATGGTACTGCATTGGAAACGATGTGGAAGAGTAGGTCGTTGCCGGGTTAAAAAATGGATCTTTAGCTCAGTTGGTTAGAGCAACCGGCTCATAACCGGTAGGTCTGGGGTTCGAGTCCCTGAAGGTCCACCATATGGGGGTATAGCTCAGTTGGGAGAGCACCTGCCTTGCACGCAGGGGGTCAAGAGTTCGAATCTCTTTATCTCCACCATAATTATAGAAGACAGTCTTTTTAATGACTGTCTTCTATTTTTTTGCTATTTTTTTTTTTTTATAATATGATATTATAAAAGATAGGATAGGAAATGAAAAAGAAAGGATATGGTGCTTATATATAGAATAAAACAATTTTATTGGGCATTAAACTCAAAGATAAATGTACAAGATAAACAATTTTTAAAAATGTATTTAAGCGAAGAGGAAATAAATATATTTAGTAAGTTAGCTGTTGATGAACAAAAACATTCAATAAGGACAGCTAAAGCTGTAGAAAATATTTATTTACAACATAATATAAACAAAAAATATATGCTTATTAAAGCTGCTTTACTTCATGACATAGGAAAAATAGATAGTGAATTAAATTATATTTATAAAGCTTTAATTGTTTTATTAGATAAATGTTCTAGAAGAAAAATAAAACAATTTATGAATATAAAAGTAGTAGATTGTTATTATAACCATGGTGAAAAAGGATATTTTATTTTAAAAAAACATGGATATGATGAAAGATTTCTATATCTAGTAAAAAACCATCATAATAATGATATAATAGGAGATAAAGAATTAGATATACTAAAATACTGTGATGATCATAGCTAAATTGAGAATATGTATAATATAGTTATATTATAAATATGGGTGGTGATTAAATGAGTTCAAAAGATAGAAGAGAATATATAAAAGAGTTATTGAATAAATCTGAATCTCCTAAAAAAGGACAAGAATTAGCTGAGAGTTTAGGAGTTACAAGACAGGTAATAGTTAAAGACATAGCTATTTTAAGAGCAGCAGGAAGTAATATAATAGCTACACCTGAAGGATATTATATGCCTAAAGCAGAAAAAAATAATATGGAAAAAATTTTAGCTCTTTCACATAGTAAACAAGATATAGAAGATGAATTAAAATCTATAATTAAATATGGTGGAATAATAAAAGATGTAATTGTAGAACACCCTGTATATGGTGAAATTAAGGCAATGCTGATGATAAAAACTCTTTATGATGTTCAAAATTTTATTAATAAGGTAAAAAAGTATGATGCAGCTCCTCTTTTAGCGCTTACTAGAGGAATACATTTACACACTATAGAGGTTGAAAGTGAAGAAAATTTAAATAATATAATTGTAGAACTTAAGGAAAAAGGGTATATTATAGAGTAATTTAGTGTTAGAAATTTCATGGAGGAAAAAATTTTATGAAAAAAAAGGAGAAAGTAGCACTTCTAAGATGTAATGAATATGATGTAAATCTTATAGAAAAAACTCTTAGAGAAGGTTTTGAATTATTAGGTGGAGATAAGTTTTTAAGAGAGTTAATTTCTACAGGAAGTAAAGTATTATTAAAGCCTAATATGCTTAGTATAGAAAAAAAGGAATCTCCAGTAGTAACTAATTACAAATTATTTGAAGCAGTAATAAGAATAATAAAAGATTATTCTAGTAATATATCTTTTGGAGATTCACCTGGATTTGGAGATTCGAAAAAAGCTGCTGAAAGATCAGGATTAATCCAAGTTGCAGATAAATATGGAGTTAAATTTGATCCTTTCAAAGAAAGCCTTCATATTAAGCTTGAAGATTCTATTTTATGTAGGTCTTGGAATATAGCTAAAGCAGCTTATGAAACAGATGTATTAATAACACTTCCAAAACTTAAAACCCATGCGATGGCTTATTATACAGGCGCAGTAAAAAATCAATTTGGATGTGTGCCAGGAACACAAAAAGCTACATGGCATACAAGGATGCCCAATGCTAATAATTTTTGTAAAATGCTTTTAGATTTAAATACTTTAGTTAAAACTGATTTTGCGATTTTAGATGGAATTGTTGCTATGGAAGGTAATGGACCTAAGAATGGAAATCCTAAAAAAATGGATACAATAATAATGGGAAAGAGTCTAACCGCAGTAGATTCGGTTGCTGTAAGACTTATAGGATATGATAACCCATTAGATACTCCTGTTTTAAAAGAAGCTTATGATAGTAAATGGGGGGCTGTTTTACCAGACGAAATAGAAATATTAGGTGAAACTATTGAAAACATGAAGCCATCTGATTTTAAGCTTTGTAGAAAGGGTGGAAATTTTTATTTTATTAGTCCTGCTGTTACTAATTTTTTAAGAAAAATGATAGCACCTAATCCAACTTTAATAGAAAATAAATGTATAGGATGTGGACGATGTAGAGAAGTTTGTCCTGAAACTCCAAAAGTAATATCAATGATTAATGAGAATGGTAAAAGTATACCAAGATGGGAAATGTCTAGATGTATAAGGTGCTTTTGTTGTCAGGAACTTTGTCCAGTGGGTGCAATAGAAACTAAATATTCTACCCTAGGTAAAATATTAAAAATGGATAAGAGGTGATAAATTCAATGAAAAAGAAGAATATAGGTATACTAGTCTTTTTTATAATTGTTATGGGAATAATGTTTTTAAAGCAAATAGTCGATTTTGTAATTAATATTAAATGGTTTAGTGAAGTTGGATATTTATCTGTGTATTTTACTAAAATAACGGCTATGTTAAAGTTGATGATACCAATATTTATAGTTTGTTTTATTATAATAAGTTTTTATTACAAAAGTATAAGAAAAAGTATTATAAGATGGAAAACTGTTGTAGAGGTTGACTTACAAAAAGATAAAAAAGAAAGAAAAATGGCTATGTTATTAAATGTTATAATTTCACTTTTTATATCTTTTAATTTTGCATCTACTTATTGGTATAGAATATTACAATTTACTAATGCAACTGAGTTTAATATCAGTGATCCTATTTTTAATAAGGATATATCGTTTTTTGTATTTAAATTACCATTAATAGAGTCTCTTCATGCAGCAGCTATATCACTCTTAATGTTTTTAGTGCTAATTACAGTAGGACTATATATTTTACTAAATGCTAAAGATAAAATACCTTTTAATAGAAAAGGTGTTGAAAAATTATCAAAGGTAACTAGTTTTAAGAGTGGAATTACAAAATTTGCGGGAAAACAACTTGCTGTTGCAGGTGCGTTATTATTAATTTTTATATCTTTAGGATATGCTATAAAAGCTTGGAATTTAGTTTATTCTCCAAGAGGAGTAGTTTTTGGGGCTAGTTATACAGATTCTAAAGTAACATTGAAATTTTATGAAGGTACAGTTATTGTTTCAATAGTTGCGGCTGTAGTTATATTCATTAGTGTTTTAAAGGCTAAGGTTAAGCCTATAATAGTATCTGTCATAGTAATCATTGCTTTAATATTTTCAGAAGGTATAGTTTCTACAATGTGGCAAAGACTTGTTGTAAAATCAAATGAAAAAAGATTGGAAACTCCTTTTATAGAATATAATATAGAATATACAAAAAAAGCTTTCGGTATTGATAAAATTCAACAAGAACAGTATCCATTAACTAATAATATCACAAAAAAAGTTATTCAAAATAATAAGGCTACCATAGATAATATAAAAATAAATTCTGTAGTACCAGCACTAGAATTTTATAATCAAGTTCAGAGTAAAAAAAGTTATTATCAATTTAATGATGCTGATATTGATAGATATAATATAAATGGAGAATATAGGGAAGTATTCATAGCTCCAAGAGAATTAGAATATTCTAAGTTGCAAGAGAAAGCTAATACATGGCAAAGTAAACATTTAACTTATACTCATGGATACGGTATTGTAATGAGTAGAGTTAATGCTGTTACAAAAGAAGGTAAGCCAGACTTTATTATTAAGAATATGCCTGTTAAAAATACATCTAATATAGAAATTAATAATCCAAGAATTTATTTTGGAGAAAGAACAAATGAATATGCTATAGTTAATACAAATTTAAAAGAACTAGATTATCCAAAAGAAACAGGAGAAAATGCTACAAATAGTTATGAAGGAAAAGCAGGTATTAAACTTAATTTTTTAAATAGAATATTGTTTTCTATAAATAAAGGAGATATGAATTTTTTATTATCAAGAGATATAACCGATAATAGTAAAATTTTAATACACAGAAATGTATTAGATAGAGTTCAAAAAATAGCACCTTTTCTAATATATGATAATGATCCATATATGGTAGTAAATAATGGTAAATTATATTGGATAATTGATGCATATACAATATCTAATAGATATCCTTTTTCAGAACCTATTAATGATATAAATTATATAAGAAACTCTGTAAAAGTAATAATAGATGCAAATGATGGAAATATAGATTTTTATTTAGTAGATAAAAATGATCCTATAGTTATAAGTTATTCGAAAATTTTCCCAAAACTTTTTAAGAGTATAGAAGAAGTACCACAAGGATTTACAGAACATTTTAGATATCCTGAAGATTATTTTATTATGCAATGTAAGGTAATGGAAAAATATCATGTAGATAATGCTAATTCATTTTATGGAAGTCCTAATATATGGGATATAGCTAAAAATCAGAAACAGGTTGAAGGTGAAAATTCTATAAATGAAGCATCGTACGTTATTATGAAATTACCAAAAGAACAAAAAGAAGAGATGGTTTTAACTGAATATTTTAATCAGCATGAAAGAGAGAATATGGTATCTTTAATGGGAGCTAGAATGGACAACGATAATTATGGAAAATTAGTTTTATATAAGTTTCCAACAAATGCTGAAACAGTAAATAGTCCTATATTATTTAAACAAAAAATAAATCAGGACACTGCAATATCAAAAGAATTATCTCTTTGGAATAAGGAAGGGTCACAAGTTAAATTTGGAGACACTATGATTATTCCTGTAGGAAACTCATTATTATATGTTGAACCTATTTATTTAAGAGCTCAAGGTGAGAGAAGTATTCCTGAAATGAAAAGAGTGGTAGTTTCTTATTCAGATAAGATGGTTTTGGCTACAGATATTAATGATGCTCTTAGAAAATTATTTAAATATGAAGATAATAGACAAGATGAGAGTACTAAGATAGATGATCAAACAGAGGGTTCAGATACAAATATTACAAAGATTAAAGAACTATATAATAAATCTTTAGATGCTCAGAAAAATGGTGATTGGGCAAAATATGGTCAGTATATAAAAGAATTGGGAGACGTTATAAATAATATATCTGAATAATTTATTTGATAAAAAAATTTAATAAAGTGTAAATAAAAAAGAGTAAGAAACGAGAATATAATAATATTTTATGTTTTTTACTCTTTTTATACAAAATTTTCTAGAATCTAAAGGAAATATAAAAAATGTGTTGAATAAAATAAATTAGTTACTAAAGTATTTATAAGTATGAGAGGACAGAAATAATGAATGGAAAAAGTAGTATATGTATAAATACAGAAAAACTTAATATAAATAATTTTCCAGATATACTTAAGCAATATATTTTACAAGGTTTATATAAAAATGAGAAGATTATAATATTTACAGATAGTATATATTATAAAAAATTAAAAGATATATTTAAAAGTTCGTCTGAATATTTAATTAAAAATATATATTTAGGTAATATTATAATAAAAATCTATGATGCTAATAACTTTAACTGTGAGTATTTTTCTACTATAATACCTAAATTATCTAAAATAAAGGGAAAAATTAGAATTTTATGGGATTTTAAAAATTTAATTAAGAAAAAAAATATACTACAAGAGCTTAATATTTATATTAATGAAGTATTAAAATGTTGTTCTAAAAAAAATATAAAAAATATGGTTTATACCAATAATGGAAAATATGATTTTAAAACTTTTAATGATTTTTGTGAAAAATTTGAAAATCTAATTATTTCTAATACAGGTAATGATATTGTATTTAATAAAAAAGACGATTTCAAAAAAGCTATAAAATTTCTTCAATCTTATGCAGAAATTAAAAATCAAAATAATAATTTAGTAATATTTAACGAGTCTATGTTTAACATATCTATGAATTTTCACAAAGATGAATTTAGACATAATATTTTAGCTAAGTTAAGAGATCTTTGTGATCTGGATTTTTGCTGTGTGTATAGCTCATGCAAGAAAAATGA
The DNA here is from genome assembly GCF_026735135.1 of Clostridium aestuarii. Taxonomy (GTDB): domain Bacteria; phylum Bacillota; class Clostridia; order Clostridiales; family Clostridiaceae; genus Clostridium_H; species Clostridium_H aestuarii. The sequence continues at coordinate 6,464 of NZ_JAPQER010000013.1, forward strand.
AAATAATATATTACTACATAGTTACCATGGTCTTATAAAAAAACTTAAATATTATTTGATAAATGATGAGGAACTTATATATTATCAAAAAAAATACAATAAAGAAATTATAGACACAGGAATAAGTATATATGTGAATATAGATGAGATAGAAGATAAGATTTTAAGAAATAATTTAGATAAGTTAGATATAATATCAATAATTGGAGTCAGTGTAGAATATGATGAAAATATCAAAGGGGTTATATGGGTAGGTAGATATAAAAATAATAACGAAACTATTCCTAAAGATAGTATACAGTGTTTGGAATCAATTTGTAAAACTACATTTTATCTTATTAAAAAACAAGAAAGTTTTTTTAATATGCAAAATAAACTTATTGAAAGTGAAAAATTAAGAGCTATGGGAGAAATGGCGGCTGGTATTACGCATGATATAAATAATATATTAACTCCAGTTATTGGTTCAGTTCAATTGTTAAAGGAAAGGTGCAAAGAAGATAAGTCAATACTTAAACAATTAAACATAATAGAAATGTGTGCTTATGATGTTGGTAATATTACAAATAAGATAAAGAAACTTAATAAAAGCTATAATACTAGCAATGAGTTAGAAATATTTAATGTCGATAATATTATTATGGATGCAGTACATTTAACTGAAAATAAATGGGGAACAGAAAGTACTTTAAATGGAGTTAAAATTAATATTACTACTAAGTTAGACTCTAATTCAAAAATCCAAGGGAATCCAACTGAATTAAGAGAAGTTTTTATAAATATTATAAGAAATGCTATAGATGCGATGCCTATAGGAGGAAATATAGAAATATTAAGCACTATAAGAGAAGGATTTGTTAGTATAAAAATTAAAGATAATGGGATAGGAATGAATGAGGAAATCCAGAAAAGAATATTTCAACCTTTTTTCACAACTAAAGGAAATAAAGGATCTGGTCTTGGACTTAGTGTTTCTTATAATATAATACAATCTTTAGGTGGATTTATTGAAATAGAAAGTGAAGAAAATGTGGGTACATGTTTCAAAATAAAAATACCTGTATGTGAGGTTAAAGAGAAAAAAGATAATAATAATGGTTTAAAAGAATATATTAATTTTTCAGGCAATGTTTTAGTTATAGATGATAAAGAAAATATCAGACAAATAGTTTCGCAAATGATAAAATTAATGACTAAATGCAAAGTTAAAAAATATAATGGAGAAAGTTTAGAAAAAATACAACTTGAATTACAAAGAAGAAAATATGATATAGTAATATGTGATTTTTCTATGCCTAATATTAATGGATTAGAGATTGCTGAAATGGTAAAAGAATTTAGTAGAGATATCTATTTTTGCTTAATGACAGGATGGGTTGGAAATTTAACCAAAGAAAAAAGTATTAATGTAGATAGAATTTTAAATAAGCCTATAAATAAAAAAAGAATAGAAGAATTATTCACTAGTTATCAAAAAAGTAAGAAAAAATAAGGTGTTGAATTTTTATTATTTAATGCCTTATTTTTTTATATTTGTGCATTTATTCAAAAAAAGCTTATAATAATAAAGTAGTAGAAAAATTGAGTGTAGCATAAGGATTGTGGGAGGATTAATATGGATTACGATGTACTTATATTAGGCGGAGGATTAATAGGGTGTGCAATAGCATATGAATTATCAAAATATAGTTTAAATATTGCACTTATAGAGAAAGATTATGATATAGCAGATGATGTAGCTATTGTAAATTCATCTATAATTTATGATGGAGTACAATGTGATAATAATATTATGTCTAAATTAGAATCAATAGGAAATAATATAATAAATGAATTGGTTTCAAAATTTAATCTTCCATATACCCAAAAATCTTCTTTAATAATTGCTCAAAATGAAAAAGAAGAAAAAAGATTAGAAGAAATGTATAATAGAGCAATTAAGAGAGGAATTTCTAATATAGCTCTTTTAGATGGAAAATATGCTTATGAATTAGAGCCTAATTTAAATTTAAAGGTTAATAAAGCTTTGTATTCTGAAAATACAGGGGTAATTTGTCCATGTGATTTAGCAATAGCTTATGGTGAAGTAGCTTTTGATAATGGTGTTACATTTAAGCTTGAAGAAGAAGTTAAGGACATACAAAAACTAAATAGAGGATATAAAGTTATTACAAACAAAAATAAATTTAAATGCAGAATGGTTATAAATACAACTCCAGAAGACTATAATGTAGATGGAGTTAAAGAAAAGACCTATAAAAACAAAGGGTACTTAAAGTATTTTTTAATAGAAAAAAGCTTTAAAGGACACTTTTCTAATATTGTGTTTTGCTTTAATGAAGATCAAGAAATGATGTGTATGTGCCCTACAGTTCAAGAAAATCATTTAGTAGCTATAAATACTAAAAAGGACACAAATTATAACGAATGTTATGAAAAAGTTAATTATTTAATTTGTGGATTAAAATCTAGTGACATTAATACTTTTTACGAAGTACCTTTTTATGATAATAATATAGTTATAGATGATAGTTTAGTGCATGACGGATATATTAAAATTACAGGAAAAAATTATGCTGAAGTTACAATGACAGCGGCTATTGCTCAAATAGTAAAAGATACTATAATAAATAATTTAAACTGTAAGTTTAAGAGTGATTTCAATGATAAAAGAAGAGAAATATATAGATTTAGAGATTTATCTAACGAGGAAAGAAAAAAAATTATAAATTTAGATGAAAAATATGGTAAAATAATATGTGCATGTAATAAGGTTACAGAAGGTGAGATTGTAGATGCGATAAGAAGACCTCTTGGAGCGCGTACTGTAGAAGGAGTAAAGAGAAGAACCGGTGCTGGGTATGGAAATTGTAGAGGTGCATATTGTATGAGTAAGATAGTATCTATTTTAGCAAGAGAGACTAACAAAGATTTAACAGATATAGTTAAAGATTCAAAAAAATCTAAGATTTTATTAAATAGGATAAAAGAATTTGATGAGATGTGATCATATAGGTAGGTGAAAATTTATGAGAGATTCTAAAAAAATTTTTACATCTCTTGTAAGAGTAAAAGGCATAAATGCTAATGTAGTACCTGTAAGAAGCAATAAACCTATTGATAAAAATCTATTAATAGAGTGTTCAAAAGCTTTAAGCAGAATACATGTAGGTACTCCATTAAAGATAGGTGACATTATATGTAGAAATATTTTAAATACTGGAGTAGATATAATTTGTACAAAAAATATATTAAAATAAAATAAATTATTGACATTTTTGGAGATTATAATTATAATTAATAATTAATCAATATTTAAACTGTTGAAGAGGCTAGTAACTTAGTATGTGTTTTAAGAAAGTCGATGGTTGATGTGAATCGATAGCATGTATTTTGTGGATCCACCTCGGAGGGATTGTGATGAGCAATACGGCCAAGTGTCGTTAAAAGAGATAAGTAAGAGGGTTATATTATATATAAACCAATTAGGGTGGCAACGCGGAGTTTTTTCGTCCCTACTGTAAAGTAGGCGAAAAGGCTCTTTTTGTATTGCAGAAACTAAAAATATTGCTTTGCAGTATTTTTAAAGTGTGTTTAAAAATATTTGCTATAAATAAAGAGTTTAATTTAAATATAATATTATGGAGGTAATAAGTATGTTAGATTTAAAAAAAATTAGAAACAATCCAGAAGAAATAAAAAAAATAATGTTAGATAGGGGAGAAGACTTTGATGTAGCATTAATAGATGAAGTTGTTTCTCTTGATGAAAAAAGAAGAAACATATTAGTTGAAGTTGAACAATTAAAAGGTAAAAGAAATGCTGAATCAAGTCAAATTGGAAAGCTAAAAAAAGAAGGAAAAGATGTTAGTGAAATAATGGCTGAAATGAAAAAGCTTTCAGATGAAATAAAAGAACATGATGTACAACTTAATGAAATAGATCAAAGAATAAAATATATTATGTTAAGAATACCTAATATACCACATCCAAGTGTTCCAGCTGGAGAATCAGATGCGGATAATGTTGAAATAAGAAGATGGGGAGAACCTACAAAGTTTGATTTTGAGCCAAAAGCTCACTGGGATGTAGGTGTAGATCTTGGAATACTAGATTTTGAAAGAGCAGGAAAAATAACTGGTTCAAGATTTACTGTATACAGAGGAATGGGTGCAAGACTTGAAAGATCCCTTATAAGCTATTTCTTAGATGTACATACAGGAGACCATGGATATACAGAAATACTTCCTCCATATATGGTTAACAGAGATAGTATGGTAGGAACAGGTCAACTTCCAAAATTCGAAGAAGATATGTTTAAAGTTGAAAACAATGGATATTATTTAATACCTACAGCAGAAGTTCCAGTAACTAATCTTTATAGAGATGAAATACTAGATGGAACACAACTTCCTCTAAAACATGCTGCATATAGTGCATGTTTTAGAGCAGAAGCAGGTTCAGCAGGAAGAGATACTAGAGGTCTTGTACGTCAACATCAATTTAATAAAGTAGAGCTTGTTAAATTTACTAAACCAGAAGACTCTTATGAAGAACTTGAAAAATTAACTAATGACGCTGAAAATATATTAAAAGGGTTAGGAATACCTTATAGAGTAGTTAGAATATGTAAAGGTGATTTAGGCTTTACAGCAGCACTTAAATATGATTTAGAAGTTTGGATGCCAAGCTACAATAGATATGTAGAAATATCAAGCTGTAGTAACTTTGAAGATTTCCAAGCAAGACGTGCTAACATAAGATATAGAGATAATGCAAAAGATAAGCCAAAATTTGTTCATACATTAAATGGATCAGGTGTAGCTGTTGGAAGAACTGTTGCAGCAATACTTGAAAACTATCAGAATGCAGATGGAACAGTAACAATTCCTGAGGCTCTAAGACCATATATGAGAAATCAAGAAAAAATAAAATAAAAAATATTGACAATACGGCGATAAATTGATATAATAAGTATCGTCGTAATGTGGAGAGATGGTCGAGTTGGTTTAAGGCACCGGTCTTGAAAACCGGCGTGCGTGAGAGCGCACCTAGGGTTCGAATCCCTATCTCTCCGCCATTAAATCTTATTAATGTAAGACGCATGGAGAAATACTCAAGCGGCTGAAGAGGCGCCCCTGCTAAGGGCGTAGGTCGGGTAACCGGCGCGAGGGTTCAAATCCCTCTTTCTCCGCCAAAACACTCAAATTATTGGGTGTTTTTTATTGTGTAGCATGACTAAACACTATGCTGCATATGAATTGTAAAAATATTTGATTTTTTACAATTCATATGTTAATATAGATTTGTTGAATATAAATAAATTATTTTGCGTCGGTAGCTCAGTTGGATAGAGTAGCTGGCTACGAACCAGTTGGTCGGGAGTTCGAATCTTCTCCGACGCACCAAAAAAGCCCTTGATTTTCAAGGGCTTTTATTTTTTTGATTTTTTATTGATAGTGTTATACATATAAAAATATGTATAATATATATGTGAAACTTAAAAACTATATAATATATATTTCTTGAAGATGGCATGTAGTTATATGATTTTAGAATTATTTAAATTTCTTATATAATAAAAATATTTTTAGAAAGGAAAGTACATATGAAAATTACAATTATAGGTTATTGGGGAGCTTTCCCTGAAAAAAATGAAGCAGCATCAGGCTATTTAATTGAAAGTGGAGATTATAATATTCTTATAGATTGTGGTTCAGGAGTACTTTCAGTACTTCAAAATTATATAAATTTAGATGATATAGATGCTGTGATTTTATCTCATTATCATAATGATCATATGTCAGATATATTTTGTTTTCAATATCAAGTTATGAGTTCATTTATGATGGAGAAGAGAAAAAAACCTCTACAGATATATGCTCATGGTTTAGATAATAAATTTGAAAGTTTAAAATATGAAGATATGTGTATAGCAAATAAAATTGATGAAACCACGAAATTAAATTTTGGTGATTTAAACATTACTTTTAAATGGGCAAATCATAGTGTACCTTCTTTATGTATGAGATTAGAACAAAAAGGAAAAACTTTAGTGTATACTGGAGATACTGAGTGGTGTGATAATATTATGGACATATCAAAAGAGGCGGATATATTGTTATGTGAATGTACTTTGTTTAATAATCAATTAGGATTGGTAAAAGGACATCTTACGGCAGGAGAAACTGGTAGAATTGCGTCTGTTTCAAATATTAAGAAATTAGTATTAACACATTTTCCTCATTATGGAGAACTAGAAATATTAGTAGGTGAAGCTAAAAATGAATTTAAGGGAGAAATAATCAAAGCAAAACAAGGCATGGTCTTAAATTTATGATTTAAGACCAATTTTTTCACCCATATGTACTTTAGTTTCAAAGCCTTTCTTTGTGTGTTCTATTATATCAGAGTCAATTTTTATTTTATTTTTCTCAAAGAATAGTATTATTGTGGAGCCTCCAAACTTAAAATATCCTTTTTCTTCTCCTTTTTTTATAGGATTAAAAGGTGTGTAAGTTTGTATTATAGAGCCTACGCATGTAGCTCCCACATCAATATAAATTATGTCGCCAAAATTTTTAGAATATAAAATAGTATATTCTCTTTTATTTTCACAGAATAATTTAGGAATCTTTTCTAAGGCTATAGGGTTTACTGAATAATAGCTTCCTTCTATGCTATGTATTTCATCGCAAACTCCATCATCAATAAAATGAAATCTATGATAATCTGTTGGACAAAGTCTTAATATAATACAAGTTCCATTTGAATAATGTTTTGCTAATTTTTTATTTTGTATAAGATCAATTAAGTTGTATGTAAGACCTTTTACTTGTATTAATTTATTTATATCGATGTTCTCATAAGCTAAAAGTCGACCATCACCAGGTGATATAAGTATATCTTTATTATAATTTATAGGTCGAGCTTCTTGTACTAATTTTCTAGTAAAAAAATTATTAAAATTTTTAAAATCAGATTTAGGATTTGAAAATTCATCTTCGCTTATATTAAATTCATCTATAAATTTTTGAATTTTACTTCTGCTTAGTTTTGATTCGCAAAACCATCCATACATACTAGAAAATATTTTTTTCTTTATTATTAATTCTAAAATCTTCATTCCTATAGGAGAAGAATAAGTCCATTGTAAGTATTTATCTCCAGCAACTTGTTCTATTTCATAGGAATTTGTCTGCCTATTAAAATATTTAATCATATCATAACCTCACATAAATTAATATAAAATATATATTTATTTTATATTAACATCAATTAAATAACAAACGTAATTAAATTATAAACTTATTAAATTATTTTTTAAATGAACCATAAAATCTTGAACATTAGCAACTATGGTTTTAACTTCTAAAGAACCTCTATCTCCTAGTTTATTAGTAGCAAATTCCGATATATCAACATTGTATATATAAACAGGTCTTACTTTATTATCTCTTATAGTATAAGAAGGTGTCATGTTCCCAGTAGCTATTGTATGAAGTGTAGTTGCTAAGCAAATAACAGTGGTTGCTTTTCTTGCTTGTGTTCTCATTGCATCTTGCGCTTTATAAACATTTGCAATAACTGGTGGCAATGGACCATCATCTCTTATAGAGCCAGCAAGAATTAAAGGAATGGTGTTTTCTATGCATGTTCGTACAACACCATCTTTTATATTTCCTTCTGCTATAAGGTTTTCAAGTGATCCAGCTCGTCTAGCTTCGTTAATTAAATCTAAATGATTATAATGTCCCATTGGAATGGATTCTTGAGTGTATATATTTTGTCCTAAGGCTGTTCCAAGTAAACCAGCTTCTAAATCATGAGTAGCCATAGCATTTCCAGCCATAATAGCATGAACATATCCTTTTTCTATAAGAAGTGATAAAGCTTTTCGTGTATCATAATCAAATACAACTGCTGGTCCAAGAACCCATACAATATGTCCATGTTCTCTATCATATTTTAATATTTCATAAAGTTCATCATAATCTTTAGAAAATGCAGTTTCTCGTGACCTTCTAGATCTAAATGCAAAAGTATCTTTATTTTTACTTTTAGATTTAAAGCCTTTGGTGTAAACATATATACCTTCACTAGCATCTTCAGTTCGTCCTACTACAACTTTATCCCCTATATTAAGATTTCTAAACTCTACTACTTCTATTTTATTATTAGTAACAACAACAGGAACACAGTCCATACGACTTTCAACAGGAAGTACCCAGTTTCCATTTATTTTAAAATATTCAGGATAAATTGACATTGCATGATAGTTTTTAGGTGCAACACCTTCTTTTATTACTTCTATAGTCGTGCAGTTAGGTGCATCTATAAGAAAATCTTGATTAAAATTTGGTGCTATAAATTGTGGTAATTCAAAATTCATTTATAAATTCCTCCATATAATATAATTAGTGTTAAATGTAAAATATTTTATATATTTCCAGAACGTATTATGGATAAAAGGAGTCCAAGACCTATAACTGCAGCTATTCCATAGCCTATAATACCTATCAATGATATATCTTGATATTTTGGACCTATATTTGAATTAATTATCAAGGATGAGGCTATTATCATAGAAGATATAACAAGTCCTAGAGTCATTCTGTTAACCATTTTATTTAATTGGTTAATGTTTTTATTTAAATCTTTATGTTCTAACTGTATTTTTGTTCTTCCCTGTATTAAGCTATCACTTAATTCTACTAATTTAGTGGGAAGTTTAGAAGTATGTTTTCCAAAAGCAACAAAACGAATTAAAGCTTCATTAATGTCAAAGTCGTTTAATAGATTAAATTTATTATTTGATTTGATATAATGCACTATTATATCTATTATTTTAATTTCAGGAGATAGTTTTGTTATTACGCCTTCAATTATTATAAGGCTTCTAGCAAGCAAAGTAAAAGTCTTTGGCATTTTAAGATTATTTCGTTTTGCAGTATCAAATATATCTTCAAGTAAAGCAGAAATTTTTATATTTTCAAGAGAGGTAGATAAATAATTTGCCAGTAAATAATCTATATCTTCAAATAATTTATTTCTATTTACGTAACCTTTTTTTATACCTATAGACATTATTACAGAAACAAGCTTATTTACATCCTTATATGCAACAGCAAACATCATATCATTTAAAGAATTTTTCAAAGAATCAGAAAGATTTCCCATAATACCGAAATCTATAAAGCAAATTTTATTATTACTAATGAGTATGTTGCCTGGATGAGGGTCACCATGAAAAAAACCATCTTCGAATATTTGTTTACAATAGGATAAAGCTAGATTTTTAGCAATATTTTGAAGAATGTAGTTCTGTTCTATTAATTTAGTTATGTTATCAACTTTGAAACCATCTATTTTTTCCATAGTTAAGATTTTTTTTGTTGATAAATTTCCTATTACATAAGGTGTATGTATATATGCTATATTCTTATTAAGTTCTTTAAACTTAGATATATTGATAGCTTCATTTTTAAAATCCAATTCTAGTTCTGTTGCGGTTTTTAGTTCATCTAAGGCTTCTTTAGGATCAATTAATGCATCAGTGAAGGCTGTTTTACCTAACTTTATAATTCTATAAAGAATAGATATATCTATAGCCATTTTTTCCGAAATTTCAGGTCTTTGGATTTTTACAATCACTTCGTTACCATTTTTAAGAACAGCTTTATGTACTTGTGCTATAGATGCGGAAGCAACAGGGGTTTTGTCAAAGTTTTTAAAAACATCTTCAATAGATTTATTAAACTCACTACAAAATACTTTGTTTATGTTTTCAAAAGGTTCACTCGGTGCATTATCTTGAAGCTTTGAAAGTTCTTCTATGTAATCTTGAGGAAGTATATCTGATCGTGTACTCAGTATTTGACCAATTTTTATAAAGGTTGGGCCTAACTCTTCAAAGGCTTTTCGTAGGTTAGCAGGTGCTTTAGTATCATTTTTAATTTTAGTATCTACAATGTATCCAAATCCATAGAAGGCAAGTGTCTTTACTATCTCTTTAAATCGTTGAATAGAATTTTTAGCCATACTATATTTATACCTCATTTCAATTTTAAAATAAAAGCCCTAACTTTTTATTAGGGCTTCTAACTTATTTTTGGTTATTTTCTAACTTTAAAAGTCTATTTTCTATTTCATCAAGTTCATTTCGCGTCACAAAATTCATTTCGGCTAAAAGTTCCTTCATATCTTCTTTAGTTAATGGTATTATTTTATCGCTAGTTTCTTTAGCTTTATCTTTAAAATTTCTTCTTAATTCTTGAGATATATCTTTTCCTTCATCGATAGTTAATTTACCTTTAGCAACTAATTCATCAACTAATTTTGAAGCTTTTTCATAAGTATATGCTGCAGAACCTATGCCAGCTAAGAAAATATTTTTGATTTCATCTACCATAATAAATAACCTCCTCATAATTGAGTAATATATTAAAAAATCAATTATTTATATATATTATACACTTTTTTAAAAAATATTAATAATAACTAGTTGTAAATTTAATAAAAAGTTGTAATAAATTCCTATGAAAAATTTTATAAAATATTGACAATATTTTATTTTTAGAATAAAATATTAAGATGAAAGTTAATATAAGCACGCGTAGCTCAGTAGGATAGAGCGTCCCCCTCCTAAGGGGAAGGCCGGGGGTTCGATTCCTCTCGCGTGCACCAGGTTTAAATTATTGTAAATAGCCTCCTAAGAAATTTGCTTGGATGGTTATTTTTTTATGTTTTAAAAAATATTTAAGGATATATTAAAAATGTTTGGATAAAAAGATATAAACTTAGAAATAATTTATATAGTGAAATATATTTGTAAAAATCACCTATTTTTAGTTTTTATTATTAAATCTGTTTATGTTAAATATAATTTAATATAAAAGAGATAAATAATAGAAAGAAAGAAGATGAGAAAAATAGGATATAGTATAGTAGATATTATAGATAAGGTTATTAGTATAAAACGAAAAGTACAAGGTATTTATAAGGGGATTTTGCAGGAAGACAATGTAGATCAATCAATTAAAGTAATAGCAAATGCTTTAGAAAAGGAACAAGAAAGACATATTAAATATTATGATCAGTTAAAATATAAGATAGAAAATACAGATAATGCAGACATTGAGGAAATTGATTTTGTAATATATAATAAAATTTCATATCTAGTTAATGAATATAAGAATAAAGTTTATATTTTAAATGTAAAGCCTAAGAGCATTGGTGAAATATGGAAAATAGCATTAGATTTTGAAAAAGAAAATAATGCACTTATTATAAATATTCAAGGAAGGTTAGTAAAAAAAGCAGTAGATGTAGATTCTAAGACATATAAAATTTTAAGCCAAATGCTGGAGTATGAAAAAAAATATATTGAATTTTTAAAGCGATACCTGAATTAATTAAGAATTAAGTGCTACTTAATGTTTTCTATAAGAAAAGGAAATAAAAGAGGTTATTATATGAATAAAATGTTTATGGAAAAAGCGCTAGAAGAAGCAAAAATAGCAGAAAAATTTGATGAGGTTCCTGTTGGAGCAGTTATAGTAAAAGATAATAAAATTATTGCAAGTGCTCATAATCTTAGGGAAATACGGAAGGATCCAACAGCACATGCTGAAATACTTGCTATAAAAGAAGCTTCCCAGGTTTTAAATGATTGGAGACTCAGTGAATGTGAGATGTATGTTACATTGGAACCATGTCCAATGTGTGCAGGCGCAATTATTCAATCAAGAATAAGAAAACTTTATATTGGCACATTTGATCCAGCAGCAGGCTGTTGTGGATCTGTATTAAATGTAGTACAGAATGATTCATTGAATAGTTTTATTGATGTTAAATGGATGTATGATGAAAGGTGTAGTGGTATTTTAGTTGAGTTTTTCAAAAGAAAAAGATATAAGGATAGACTTATATGATATAATAAAAGGTATAAAAAACAAAATATGGAGAAATGACCGAGTGATTGAAGGTGCCTGACTCGAAATCAGGTGAACGTCTTATAGGTGTTCCGAGGGTTTGAATCCCTCTTTCTCCGCCATAAAGAGAATTCTAAGCTTCAGGTGGGTTTACTCCATCTGAAGCTTTAAAACTCTTAGCTATGGATTCACCGCCTATACAGGATGGAGCATTAGCGGGGATAGATATCGTATAAAAAAAGTTCATGCAAATTTGCATGAACTTTTAAAAAAGACCTACACAAAGGGGATGATGCAGGTTTTTATTTAAGGCATTTTTGTTGAAAATTAAATATTTAATTCCTTAATAAAAATACAAAAAACTACTTTTAAAACTATATTTCTACTTTATTTTTAATTAAATAATAACACTAATAATTTAAATATTCAATAATGTTTTGAAAAATATGTACATTTTACAAAAATACTTACGATAAATAAAGTAGTTTAAATTAATAGTTATTATATATATGTGTATTTGTAGATGTGTATTGAAGTTAGGAGTGTGGATAATTGAGAAAAAAGTTATATATTATATGTCTTTTTATTATTAGTATGTTAGTGTTAAGTGCTTGTAGTATAAAAAATCCTTTTAAAAAAGAAAATAAAGATGTTTCAGTTATAGATTCTCAAGAGCAACAGGTACAGAATAATGAAAGTAAAATGTCAACTGAAGACTTTTTAAAAAAGAAAAAATCAGTCCAAAAAGAATATATGGTTCAAAGAGAAAAATTAGAAGAAGATAGATTAGCTAAAAGCAAAATAGATATAGATGCTTTTGAAAAAGATATAGTACAAAAAGATAAAACAAAACGAAAAGAATATGAAAACAAACTTGAAGACAAAAATAAAGGTACAATTGATAAAATCAATAATAATCTTAAAGTGGAAATTGCTAAAATTAATGCAGAAAAGACAAATATAATTAATAAGAATTCAGCAGAATACAATGCAGAAAAAACTAAAAACGATGAAAGTTTAAAATTAGTGGAAGAAAAGATAAAACAAAAGTATGGCAACCCTTCTACTATAACATCTCAAGAGCAAACAGAATTGGATAAGGCACTAAATCAAACAAATGAACTAAATTATATGGCTGAGAAGAATAAATTAAATAAAGATGCTGAAGCTGAAAAACAAAGAGCTGAAAAAGAAAGAATTGCAAAAGATAATGTGGAGACTAGAAAAGCAAAACAATTAAAATTACAAGAAACTATTAAGAACTCTTTTGATAATATGTGGAATAAATATGAACAAAAAATAGCTAAAGCAAAAGAAAAAAAAGATAAAAATGAAAATAGGTTTATTCAAGAAACAAAAAAAGAATATGATGATAAATTTCAAAACTTAAGCAATGATGATATTATGACTGATACAATATGGACTAACCTTATATTAGAAGAAAATAAAGAAATAATAAGATATTGTAATGAACAAATGGATGAATATAAAAATGCTGTTGATGAAATAATAAGATTAAAAGAGGATGAACTTACTAAATTAGTTTATTAATAATTAATATTCATTACTTTTACTTTATAGTATATAAGGTATATATTTACTAATTAATTCTACACAAAAATACTGATATAACTATTGAAATAAAGGTAAATAGATAGTATAATAGTCTTTGCTACTCAAAATTAAATAGTTTAAATTTTGGAGAGATGTCCGAGAGGTTGAAGGAGCACGCCTGGAACGCGTGTGTAGGGGAAACTCTACCGAGGGTTCGAATCCCTCTTTCTCCGCCAAAAGTCGTGCTAGATGGGGAGTTAGCGGTGCCCTGTACCTGCAATCCGCTATAGCAGGGTCGAATTCCTCGTCGAGGCTTTAAAATGTGAGGTCTGGCTTATATAAGTGGCGTTGATAGTTGGGCCCCACGCAACGGAAACTCATGAATCCCGTCAGATCCGGAAGGAAGCAGCGGTAAGTGAGACCTTCCGTGTGCCGTGGGCAAACCTGATTTGAGTTAACTGTATAAGTAACGCTTATGTTTTACTGTCGACGCGAGGTGCACGATTTTAAATTGTTTATAAAGATGCTTTTAAAGCATCTTTTTTTTATTTATAGTATATTATTAAATTTTATTATTAGGTTAAACTAAATTTATAATGATTACTATAAATTGGAGGAAAATATTCAATAATAAACTATACCATATAGAAGGTTTAATAAAGATGTTTTTAATTAAGTATAAAATGGTATAATGATTAATATAGATTTGAAAAAGAATAAGGAGTGTTAAGATTGGGATATACTGCTTTATATAGAGAATGGAGACCTAAAACTTTTGATGAAGTTGTAGGGCAATCCCATGTTACTACAACAATAAAAAACCAAATAAAAAATGATAGAATAGGGCATGCATATCTTTTATGTGGTACTAGAGGGACTGGAAAAACTTCTACAGCAAAAATATTTTCAAAAGCAGTAAATTGCCTTAATCCTCAGAATGGTGAACCATGCAATGAATGTGATATGTGTAAAAAAATAAATGCAGGTCTTGCCATCGATGTATCAGAAATGGATGCTGCATCACATAATAAAGTAGATGATATAAGAGAACTTATAGAAGAAGTCAAGTATCCACCAAGAGAAGGCAAATATAAAGTTTATATAATGGATGAGGCGCATATGTTAACCCAAGGAGCTGTAAATGCATTCTTAAAAACATTAGAGGAACCTCCAGAAAAAGTGATATTTATACTAGCAACTACTGATCCTCAAAAGCTTCCCATTACTATTCTTTCAAGATGTCAGAGATTTGACTTTAAAAGAATAAAAAGCGATGATATTCTTCAAAGAATTGAAAAAATAACAAAAGAACAAGGTTGTTCTGCAGATAATAAAAGCTTGAATCTTATAGCTAGAATGGCAGATGGAGCTATGAGAGATGCTTTAAGTATATTAGATCAGGCAATATCAATGGGAAATAAAAAGGTTGATTATGATCAGGTTATAAACATGTTAGGACTTGTAACAAATGATAATTTATTAAAGCTTACTGAGGGTATTATAGCTAAAGATGTTGAGGTTTCAATAAAACTCATAGATGATGTGGTTTACGGCGGAAAGGATATAAATTTATTTATAAGGGACATGATACATCATATGAGAAATCTTATGATGGTAAAGGTAAGCCAAAATCCAGAAGAAGTTTTGGATATGTCAGAAGAGAATATTAAACTTATAAAAGTACAAGCTAGTAAAATAAGAATAGAAGAAATAATGAGATGTATAAGAATACTTCAAGAAGCAGAAGAACAATCTAAGTGGAGCAAACAGGGTAGGATATATTTAGAGCTTGCTGTTATAAAAATGTGTAAAATAGAGTATGATACATCTAAAGAAGTAATATTAGCAAGAATAAATAATATAGAAAACATCATAAAAGAAGGAAGTTTTAATATAATAAAAAATAAATCTGATAAAAAAATAGAAAACAAATCTACAGAAAAGAAAGTTTCTCAAAAGTCTATAAAAAGTGCTAAAAATGATTCAGACGATAAAAAAGATTTACAAATAAGTGAAAATTCTAAGTTAACATTAGATGATGTGAAAAAATCTTGGAAAGATATTCTTGAAATCTTAAAAGGAAGAAGAATGATGGTCTTATATGCATCTCTTGTTACTGGTCAAATAGTATCTTGCAACAATGGAGTTGTAGAAATAAGATATGAATCTGAATATGCGTTTAATATAAATAGATTACAAAAGGAAGAAAACAAAAAAATTATAGAAGGAATTTTTTCTGAATCACTAAAAGAAATAATCAGAATAAAATATACTATAGACAATAAAAAAGAAGAGTCTATAAAATTACCAGAAGAAATTTTAAAAGAAACTTTTGGAGAAGATTTGGTAGAAATAATTGATGAATAAAATAGTAAATGGTAAAATATTAAAGAATATGAAGTACGAAACTTAAATGAAAAATTAGAATACAATTAGGAGGTAATATTATGGCAAGAGGCGGATTCCCAGGAATGGGTGGAATGGATATGAATAAATTGATGAAACAAGCACAAAAGATGCAGAAGGAAATGGAGAAGGTGCAAGGTGAACTAGAAGAAAAAGAATTCATAGCAACTGCTGGTGGTGGAGCTGTGAAGGTAACAGTTAATGGTAAAAAACAAATTTTAGCTATACAAATAGATCCTGATGTTTTAGATCCAGATGATGTTGAAATGCTTCAAGATTTAGTTTTAACTGCATGTAATCAAGCATTAAATGTAGCAGAAAAAGAAACTACAAGTCAAATGCAAAAGCTTACAGGTGGACTTAATATGCCTGGAATGTTTTAATTATTGAGGTGACAGAGGTGGAGTTTTATCCTGTAGCTATAGAAAAGTTAATAGAAGAATTTGCTAAATTACCAGGAATAGGGTATAAAACAGCTCAAAGGCTTACACTATATGTATTAAACTTACCAAGAGAAGAAGTTAATGAATTTTCAGAAGCACTAATTAAGGCAAGAGGAACTATAAAGTATTGTTCAATATGTGGAAACTTTACGGATAGTGATCCTTGCGCAGTATGTTCTAATCCTAATAGAGATAATAGTACTATATGTGTAGTGGAACAACCTAAGGACATTATATCTGTGGAAAAAATCAGAGAATATAATGGTGTTTATCATGTGCTTCATGGAGTTATATCTCCAATGTGTGGTAAAGGACCTGATGACATAAAATTAAAAGAATTAGTGAGAAGAATAAATGGAGAGGTTAAGGAAGTTATAGTAGCTACTAATCCTAATGTAGAAGGAGAAGCTACAGCTATGTATATATCCAAAATATTAAAGCCTTTAGGTGTTAAAGTAACAAGAATTGCTCATGGTATTCCAGTTGGGGGAGACTTAGAGTATGCAGATGAGGTAACTCTTTCTAAAGCCTTAGAAGGTAGAGTAGAACTTTAAATAAAAAATATAATAAAACTCCTGTTTTATATCAGTATTAAAGGATATAGAATAGGAGTTTTTATTATTTATATATATAATAATAGATTCAGCAATAATAAAATATAAATATAATATAAGAAAATTACTTTGTAAATTTCTTATATGTTAACAGAATATCAGTTAAATACTATTAATATTTTGGACTGCTGATAATTTATCAAAATATAATGAACTGCGGAGGTGTGTTATGGAGTATTTTACTTATTTTATAGTAGGAATAGCTTTATTATTTTTATTGGTTAGATTTTTAGCATGGCCATTAAAAATCTTATTAAAGCTTATAGCTAATGGAGTTTTAGGAATTATCCTACTATTGATAGCTAATTTTATAGGCAAATATTTAGGATTTAGTGTAGGTATAAATCCTTGGACTGCTTTGATTGCAGGATTTTTTGGTGTTCCAGGAGTTATATTTTTAATTATTTTTAAAGTTTTGCTATAATATGATATAATTCTACATGTGAAGTATTTTTATGGAAAGGCATGATTTGTCTTGACATCAAAGATAAAATTCTGTTACAATTTATTTGTAAACCTGTTATAGTTCGGTTTATTTGAAAATAAAGCGATTAACGTTCTGTTATCTATAACAGGAAATATTGTTATATAACATTAAACGGTTTCAAAAACTGTTATATAATAGTGTATTAATGTATATGAATTCTAAATTTATATACATAATTCATATATTTTTTTATAATATGAAGGGAGGAAAAATCAATGGATAAAAAATTAGTCGAAATTCGTTGGCATGGTCGTGGTGGTCAAGGTGCTAAAACTGCATCATTACTACTAGCTGAAGTTGCTTTCAATACTGGAATGAATATTCAAGGGTTCCCTGAATATGGCCCAGAAAGAATGGGGGCTCCTATAACTGCTTATAACAGAATAGCTAACTTCCCATTAAGAGTACACAGTAACATTTATGAACCACAATTTGTTGTTGTTGTTGATGAAAGTTTATTAAAATCTGTACCATGTACAGCAGGATTAAGAAAAGATGGTGCTATAATAATTAATACTAAAAAGTCACCAGAAGAAATTAAACCAGAGTTAAATGGCTATGAAGGAAATGTTTACACAATAGATGCAAAAGGTATTTCAGAAGAAGTACTAGGTGCAAACTTCCCTAACACTCCAATGCTTGCAGCAGTAGTTAAAATAAGTGGAGTATTAGAACAAGAACAATTTATAAAAGATATGGAAAATTCATTCAGTCATAAATTCGCTAACAAACCACATGTTATTCCAAAGAACATGGAAGCTCTTAAGAGATCGCTTCAGGAGGTGAAAGGAATTGAGTAAAAGAATGAATGTAACTCCAGAAACTAAATGGCATGAATTACCAATAGGTGGAGAAGTTCTTGATGCAGGTAATGCTGCAGATTTCAAAACTGGTGATTGGAGATCAATGAAACCAGTTTGGCATGAAGATAAATGTAAACATTGCATGTTTTGTTGGGCTGTATGTCCTGATATGTCAATCGTAGTTAAAGATGGAAAAATGGTAGGAATTGACTATGATTTCTGTAAGGGTTGTGGAGTTTGTACAAAGCAATGTAATTTTGGCGCATTAGATTTCGTATTGGAATAGGAAAGGAGGAAATAAAATGGCAAAGGCTGAACAAATAAGAAAAAGTTTAAGTGGTAACGAAGCTGTTGCTGCAGCTATGATGCAAATTAATCCAGATGTAATGGCTGCATTTCCTATAACACCTTCAACAGAGGTACCACAATATTTCTCATCATTTAAAGCAAATGGATTATGTACAAGCGAATTTGTACCAGTAGAATCAGAACACAGTGCTATAAGTGCTTGTATTGGAGCGTCAGGAGCAGGAGCAAGAGTTTTCACAGCAACATCTGCAAATGGATTAGCTCTTATGCATGAAATGTTATATATAGCAGCAGGAGATAGACTTCCATTGGTTATTGCTGTAGTTAACAGAGCATTATCAGCTCCAATTAATATACATAATGACCATTCAGATTCAATGGGATCAAGAGATTGTGGGTTTATACAAGTTTATGCTGAAGATGTTCAAGAAGCATATGACAACTTTATTCAAACTGTAATAGTAACTGAACATCCAGATGTTATGACTCCAGCTATGGTTTGTTATGATGGATTCATTACTTCTCACGCTGTAGAAAACTTCTACATGATGAACAAGGAAGATGTTCAAGGATTTGTTGGAGAAAACAAGAGATCAGGAGACGGTCTTCTTGGAAAAGAAAACAAATTAATAGGTGCATTAGCTCTTCAAAACGTTTATATTGAAATGAAAAGACAACAAGTAGAAGGGTTAAACAATGCTAAGAAAGTATACTTAGAAGTAGCTAAGAAATTCGAAGAATTAACTGGAAGAAAATACGGATTATTCGAAGAATATAAATTAGATGATGCTGAATATGCTATAGTTATCATTGGATCATCAGCAGGAACAGCTAAGAGATGTGTTGATGATTTAAGAGAAAAAGGTGTTAAAGCAGGACTTCTTAAAATAAGATTATTCAGACCATTCCCAAGTGAAGAAATAGCTGAAGCTCTTAAGAATGTTAAAGCTGTAGCTATAATGGATAAAGCTGAAGGAATGTCAGGAAATGGTGGTCCATTATTCACTGATCTTGTAAGTTCATTATATGGAAGAGTAGATAATAAAGTAATAATGAGCTACATCTATGGATTAGGTGGAAGAGATGTTAAAGTTAGCAGTATAGCAAAAGTATATGATGCTTTACAAAAAGCTACTGAAACAGGCGAATACTCAAGATATAATTATTTAGAAGTAAGAGAATAGGAGGTGCTGTAGATGGCAACATTAAAGGAAGTAACAAATGTCCAAGAAAGAATAACTGGCGGACATAGAATGTGTGCTGGTTGTGGTGCTCCAATGGTTGTAAAATGGATATTAAAAGCTATAAAAGAAGAAGATAAAGCTGTAATTTCAAATGCTACAGGTTGTCTTGAAGTTTCATTTGGAGTTTATCCATATAGCGCATGGAAAGATTCATATATTCATACAGCTTTTGAATGTGCATCTGCTACAGGTAGTGGTGCAGAAGCTGCATACAAAGCATTAAAAGCAAGAGGTAAAGTTAAAGATAACTATAAATTCATAACATTTGGTGGAGACGGTGGTACTTATGATATCGGATTCCAATCTCTATCAGGAGCTATGGAAAGAGGACATGACATGCTTTATGTTTGTTACGACAATGGAGCATACATGAACACTGGTATCCAAAGATCATCTGCAAGTCCAGCAGGAGCTGATACAACTACAACTCCTCAAGGAAAATGTTCTGTAGGAAAAGAACAATACAGAAAAGATTTAACTAAAATAATGGTAGGACATCATTTACCATATGTAGCTCAAACTGTTCCTGTAATGCCTGGAACTAGATACATGATGGATCTATACACTAAAGCTGATAGAGCTATCAATGAATTTAAAGGAGCTACTTTCATGAACGTATTAACTCCTTGTCCAAGAGGATGGAGATGTGATACAGCTTCTGAACTTGATTTAGTTAAATTAGCTGTTGAAACTTGTTGGTGGCCATTATATGAAGTAGTTAATGGACAATATAAATTAAGCTACAAACCAAAAGAAAAATTAGCTATAGAAGAATGGTTAAAACCACAAGGAAGATTCAAACATCTATTTAAAACAGAAGAAGGAAAAGCTAAAATTGTTGCAATTCAAGCTGAAGTTGATAAAAGATGGGAAGAATTATTATTCCTTTGCGGAGAAGAAGCATAATATAAATTCATATAAAAAAACGTCGATGTATATCGGCGTTTTTTTATTCTAGTAAAAGATAATTTTTAAGGTGTTGTTCAAAACAAATCTTTTATTTATATTTTAAAATTTTCATTATGTAATTTTCGTAATTAAAATTTAAAATTTGGGTATAATTTAATTATAAGAATACTACATTAAATTGATCTTTTAGTACTTAGAAAGACCCTATCTATAGAATAATGTGATACCGTATTCTACAGTGATTATGTATACTTAACCAGGTGTATCGATATGCGTATTTTAAATAAATATAGAGATATAAGTAGAAAAATGGGTATAATTAATATAAATCAATATTATTTAAAAGTTTTAGGTGAAAAAATTATGATAGTATAGTCTATGTCGTTGTGAGAGACGACAAGCCAACAACAAATTAATGAATTTGACAAGATTAAAAATTCAAAAAAGGTTGTTGACAAGAATGAGATTAAATGATATACTGAATAAGCTGTCGAAAGATGGCAAAGAAAAAATTGGTCTTTGAAAATTAAACAGAAGTTAAGAAATAATGTCAGTCAATTGTAATGAGTAAAAGATTAAACTTTTAAATTGAGAGTTTGATCCTGGCTCAGGACGAACGCTGGCGGCGTGCCTAA
>NZ_JAPQER010000014.1 GCF_026735135.1 Clostridium aestuarii
ATTAGAAATCTTCAAAGAAAATGGTTTAGCTGTTGTTGCAGATGATCTTGCACAAGAATCAAGACAATTTAGAAATGATGTTCCAGAAGGAACAGATCCATTATACAGATTAGCTAAATGGTGGCAAGATTTTGATGGCTGTTCATTAGCAACAGATGCTAAAAAGCCAAGGGGACAAATGCTTATCGATATGGTTAAAAAATATAATGCAGATGCAGTAGTAGTTTGTATGATGAAATTCTGTGATCCAGAAGAATTTGATTATCCAATTTATTATGCACAATTCGAAGAAGCTGGAATTAAAAACTTATATATAGAAATTGATCAAGAAACAACATCTTTTGAACAAGTTAAAACAAGAGTACAAAGTTTCTCTGAAATGATGTAATTTTTAGATCATATAATATTGATTACGTTTTATTAAAAACAAAGAACCCTGTAAGGTTTGAAAATAGGCCTTAACAGGTTTTTTTGTTTTTTTATAAATGAACTTTTATTTATAATGTAAATACTAATAAGACTATAAATTAGACAGTGAAAAGCTATTTTTGCTTTCAGGTAACATTGAATTCATAAAATATTATTGTTATAATATATAATTGTTATAATATATACAAAGTTTACAAATGGTGTCTAATCCATAAATGAGCGAATTTAATGTAATAAATAAGATTATGTAAGCTTTATGTAAAAACAGATTAAGACGATTCATTTGAATTTAATATAGTAAAAATTGTATGTAAATTGGCTCATTTATAGATTTAATTTGTTTTGATCCTAAAAATTGGAGGTGCTTTATGAAAAAGACAGAAAAGTATGGCTCTACGTTAAAAAAATTATTATGTTTTACTGATACTAAATTTGTGGTGTTATCCAAAATTGTGGGATATGATATATCTTATATAAGTAAATGGTGCAGTAATAATAAAATACCTACGCCTAAAAATATTAGAGTTATTAATGAAAAAGCATCAATAATTTTTTCAAAGGAAATAATAAAACAAAATAAAGATAGAGAATTTTATGAATTATTTGAAATTAAAGAACCTATGGAGCAAGAAAATTTGACAATTGAGGACATGCTAAAAAGTCAGATATATAACTTGTTAGAGAATGCATATAAAAAATCAGAATTTGATTTGTCAGGAAAAAGCGAAAAAAAACATAAAGAAAATAAGGTTATCATTGGTAAAAATCAGGTAACTAATTTTATTAGAGAAATCATTTCTACAACTATTGAAAATTCAACAACGGATATTGAATTATTATCTACAATAGATATTTGCAAGGGAACTGCTAATATCAATCTTGACACAATGGAAGAATATAAGGTTAACGATATTCGGGTTAGTGCTAAGGTTGGATTTGATATGGATGAATTTGAGATGAATCCTAATTTTTATTTATGGAGAATATATTTTATATTAAATAAAAAATGGAATATGGAATTCGAATTTTTTGATAATAAAGATATTGACAAGTTAAATATAATAGCAATTAGAGATAAATTTGCAATTACATGTTCATTGGATTCTGATGGATTAATAGAGGTTGCAACTGTTATAACGGATAAGGAAATAGTAAATGCAATATATGATAAAACTATTTCCAAGTTTAAAATGGGAGATGTATTAGTCAGGTCTATAGAAAATTCAGAATTAAATCAAAGTGGATATAGGACAGATTTTTATGCCAATGATGAGTTTCAATTTGTTTCTACTAAGGGATTTGAGTTCCTATTACCTTCTGAAATTATTCCGGATATTACAGAAGCAGCTTGTAAACAAGGATTTGATGGCGATATATCTTTTTTGATTAGAAAATTACAAATCACATGGGAAGAAAGGTTTGAAAAAAGTAAGATTAATTTTATTATCTTAAAGTCTGCACTTATGAAATATATTGAAAATGGAGAAATATTTTATACTAATATTATGTATAATTTATCTACAGAACAAAGGAAAAATCATGTTCTTAAAGCAGTAGAATCCATGAGGAAAAATAGCAATATTAAAATTACAATTTTGGATGATGAATTACTTAACTATGATGTAGATTTCTTTAAAATTTCAATTAATGCAAATAATAAAAAAATCTTCTTAAAGAAGAATTTAAAGAATGTTTATAGTGAAATACCTATAATTTATACAATAATAAATGAGAAGCTTGTTAGGCATATTAATGAATGCCTACTATTTATTAAAAATATGGACTTGTGTGTAGAATATAATGCTGATGAAATAGAGCTTGCTTTAGAAAAATATGGAACAATGTTTTTGAGAATGATAGAGGCTAAGAATTATAACAAATAATTATATTAAGTATCGAGAGGATGAAATTTTAATAGAGCTTTAACGTATGATAAAGGCTTAGTATGAAAATGTACTAAGCCTTTTATTTTACATTCACCCATACAGTATTTACCACATAGTATAGAGTATAAGCAATGAAAGATGGAGAGTGTTTCCGTGATATATGCACTAATATTGGCTGGCGGAAAAGGGACAAGATTGTATCCATTATCTCGTGAAGAAAGCCCTAAACAGTTTTTAAGAGTTGTAAACGAGAAAAGTTTTTTAAGAAATACCGTAGATAGAATAGCTCCGTTAGTTAATGAAGAAAATGTATATGTTGTTACCAATAAATATTATATAGATAAGATTGGTAAGGAATTACCAGAAATAAATAAAGATAATATATTTGTTGAACCTGCTAATAAAGAGACCGCTACCTGTATAGGTCTTTCAGCAGTAAAGCTTTTGAAAAAAGATAAAGACGCTGTTATGATAGTTTTACCATCAGATCATTATATACAACAGGAAAAAGAATTTACTGATACGTTATCACAGGCTGTTCATATTGCAGAAAGAAGAAGAGGCCTTGTAACTATAGGGGTAAATCCTACAAGACCTGAGACAGGGTATGGTTATATACAAATGGGAGATAGAGTCAATGGCGAAATACCAACCTATAAGGTGGAAAGATTTACTGAGAAACCTAACATAGAAGTAGCCAAAGACTTCTTGCTTGATGGTACTTATCTTTGGAACAGTGGAATGTTCGTTTGGAGAGCAGATGTATTCTTAAGGGAGATGGAAAAATATCTTCCTAAGATGTATAAAAGCTTGATGGAAATATATAAAGAAGCAGATACCGAAAAAGAAGAAGAAACAATTATTAAGCAGTATAATCTGATAGATGGGATATCAGTAGATTTTGGGATAATGCAAAAAACGAGAAAAGCATATGTTATAAAATGTCAATTTGAGTGGGACGATATAGGATGTTTCACTGCATTAGGTAGATATCTAAGTGATTTTAGAGGAAATAATGTATCAGGAAATACATTTTTAGAACAGAGTGAGAATTGTTTTGTGTTTAGTAAAGAAAAACTGGTGATAGGTTTTGGCGTAAAAGATTTAATAATAGTAGATGCAGGTGATGTTCTGCTTGTTATGGATAAAAATAAAGATCAGGAAATGAAGTATCTTGTTAGTCAATTAAAGCAACAAAAGGAATATAATGATTATTTATAAAAACATTTATAAGTCTGCAAAATGAAAGTTTTGTGGGCTTATATTTTTTAGATTATTTTATTGACATTTTGTTATAACATTCTATAAGATTATCTATATTTTTTAGTTTAGTTATTTTTACTGTGATATTATATTGCTTCAAAAGAATACCTCCAGAGTAGTGGTTATTATATGCACATTATTTAAATGAAATGTATTTTTAGTATCTGTTTGTAGGTATGAGGCTTATTTTGGTATAATTGTATAGAATTAATAGTAATGTAATACAGCTTAGTTGTTAGAAAAATAGAATAGTTGTAGTAACTAATGATAAGGGGAATAAAGTTAGCCTAAACAGTACTAATTTTTTGAAATTCAATTAAGTAGATAAAGGAGAGTATTATATGAGTACATTTTATATTTCTGATGATTATAATGAAGAACGTCAACGCAGGATTGGTTTAACAATCCAGTGGAGTAAACATTTTGAAAATTTTCTAAAGGAGTATTATGGGGGTAAAGGGATAGGTTTACATCAAATAATTACTAGCATTGAAGAGGAGTTAGATGATGTTATCATACATAAGCTTAGAGCTATTGCTACTATTAGAAATAAAATAACTCATGAAAATGATTTTACACAATTACCTAAAGATTTTGAGAAAACTTGTATGGAAGTAAAAGACTATTTAGAGCAGCAAATGTTAAATGAAAAAGATGAAGAAGAGTTTGATGATGACTTAGATTTAGAAGAGTATGAATATGATGATGAAGATGATTATGATTATGATTATGAGAATAGAAAGAATAAATTTAAAAAAATAGGTGTAGCTACTGCAACTACTGTTGCTGGAGTAGGACTTGGAATAGCTACTAAAAAGTATTTAGATAAAAACAAACAAGAAAAAAACAAAAAGAAGGGAAAATGGAAAAAAGCTTTTGATATATTTGTGGCTGTATTAGATGCATTAGGTAATGGATAAGAATCTTAAATTTCTTATATAATACAAGACATTATAATTTGTTTCTTTAGTTTCGTTTATATTAGATTTAACAAATAACTTATCAACAGGAAAGAATTATATAGTAATAACATTTAGTATTGATAGTTTTTTAAAAGAAAAGAACTATCAATACTAAATGAAGCGCATGTAGAAGATAAAAATATTGTTTTTACAAAAAAAGAGATTTTAATAGGTAAATAGTTATTTAAAGGAATTATAAATTATTAGAGGAGACTTAAAATGGGATGGACAATTGCACTGTATATTTTGATTATAGTAGAGTTTTATTTTGTATTGAAAGAATTAAATATAGGAAATTATCGTGGAAAATTTATTTTAAAGATAAACAGTGAAAGAAATATATCTATTTTTTGGACAGTACTGTTAGTTTTATGGAGTGTTTTTATGTTTTTTAGAATAATAAGTTATATAAGTTATAAGCAAATATATTTAAAGGATATTAAGGTAAATATATTTTGGATAGGATTTTCTCTCCAGAGGATCATAACAGATAGAAATTATTCACAAATAAGAGAAAATGGAATTTCAGTTAGTAGTGGATTTTATAAGTGGAATAGATTTAAAAGCTATCAATGGATATCTTCAAATACTATTCAATTTAAAGTTGAGGGGATATTCAAAAGTTTTGATGAAGAGATCGAGCTAAAGAATCAGGATAAAGAAAAAATTGATGAAATACTACAGAAACATATGGAGTTATTAGATAGTCAAATAATAGCTGAAAAGAGAGAACTAACTGCTGATGAAATAAAAAATTAATTTATAAGTTATCAAGAAACTAACATAGAATAAAATCTCTATGTTAGTTTTTTTTATAAAAAAATAGAAAAAATTATATTCTCATAAAATAGGTATAATGTTCAATTATGACTATATATATATAATAAATTGATAAAAGGAGAGAGAAACGATGAAAAAAATTTTTTCAGGGTTATTATCGTTAATGCTTGTTTTTACACTTACAGCTTGTGGTGGCAATACAACACAAAAAACAAGTACAAAAGATTCAAAAACAGGAGAAGCAAAACAAAGTAGCGCTAAAGAAGAGACAAGCATATCAAAGACAGATATTCCAAAAGCTATTAAAGGGAAAAAGCTAAAAATGGCTTTAATTATGGAATGGGGTACTGGAACACATATGATTACACATGCTAATGGAACAAAAGCTGAAGCTGAAAGATATGGAATTGATTTAAGCGTTATTGATGCAAACAATAATTTAGCAAAAATGGCAGAAGGAATTGATAATGCTGTAACTAATAAAATGGATGCTATTTTAATTTCTCATGGTAAAACGGATGCTTTAGTTAATTCTGTTAAAAGAGCATTAGAAGCAGGAATACCAGTTATTGCTTTTGATTGTGACTTCGATGTTCCAGCTGAAGTTCATAAAGGTAAATTAGTTTCATTGGATCAATATGATTTGATGATGGGATTGATTTCTCAAATGGCATTAGTTCAAGAACTAGATGGAGAAGGTAAAGTTATTTATAATCGTGTATCAAATTGTGTTCCAACCGATAAAAGACATAGAATTTGGGAAGGTGGAATTTTACCTACTTATCCAGATATAAAAGTATCAAGTACAATTGATTTAGGAACAGATAATCCTATGCCTAAAGCACAAACAGCACTTGAAACATTATTAACAACAGATGATGATATTGATGCTGTATATGGTGTTTGGGATGAATATGCTAAAGGATTTTATAATGCAATTGTTGCATCAGGGAAAACGATACCATTGTTTTCAGTAGATGTTTCAGATCAAGATTTAGCTATGATGCAAGATCATCCTGAAATTTGGAGAGCTTCTGCAGGTGTTGACCCAACAATAATAGGTCAAGTTCAAGTACGTCTAGCTTTAAAATCTTTAGCTGGTGAAAGAATTCCAAGATATTATTCTTTACAACCAGTTTTGGTAAAATCTGATGACTTACCATCAAAAGATGAAAAACGTATTTCAACAAAGGATTTAGCTGAATATTATGATGGATGGGGAAGTACTACTGATTTCTTAGAAGATTGGATGGTAGCATTAGAAAAAAGTTTGAAATAAGTTTCAGATGGAGTAAAAACTCCATCTGAAACTAAGAATCTTATTTATAGAAAAAAATAATACGTGAGGATTGATGCTATGAATAAGTTAGAAATGAAGAGTATAACTAAAACTTTTCCTGGGGTAAAAGCATTAGATAACGTTGATTTCACGGTTGAAAGTGGTGAAGTGCATGCACTAATTGGAGCAAATGGAGCTGGTAAAAGTACATTGATGAAGGTTTTAGCTGGAGTTTATCCAGGGTACGAAGGCGATATAATGATCGATGGTAAAAAAATAATCATTAATAATCCAATTGATGCTAAAAAAAATGGCATTATCATTGTTTATCAGGAGGTTGATACAGCGTTAGTACCACATTTAACTGTTGCTGAAAATATTATGATGGATTATATAGTTGGTCCTGAACAGAAAATATTCATGGATTGGAAAAAAATAAGAAAACAAGCTCAAAATGAAATAGACTCGCTAGGGTTAGATATTGATGTTAATCGATTAGTTGGTGAATTAACACTTTCCGAAAAGCAAATGGTTTTAATTGGACGTGCTGTTTTTCAAAATGCCAAATATTTAATACTTGATGAACCTACTGCACCACTTAGTATGGAAGAAACAAAGGAATTATTTAATATCGTTAGAAGATTAAAAGCAGATGGTATGAGTATTGTTTTTATATCTCATAGATTGGATGAAGTATTTAAAATTAGTGAAAAAATAACAGTATTAAAAGATGGTCAATTAGTAGGAGTTTATAATACAGAAGATATGACAATTAATAAAGTAGTTGAGAAGATGTTAGGTAAAAAATTAGAAAATAATTATCCTAAACAAATTGTTCCTATAGGTGATGAAATTTTAAATGTAAAAGCACTTGAGGGAACTGGTGGAGTTAATAATGTAAATTTGAATGTCAAAGCTGGTGAAATTGTAGGATTAGCTGGACTTGTTGGTGGGGGAAAAACAGAGCTTTGTAAACTTTTATTTGGTGAAGGTAATATATCGAATGGAGAAATTATACTTAAAAATAAAATAATAAATCCTAAGACACCTGCCCAGGCAGTTAGAGCAGGGCTTGCACTAGTACCTGAAGAAAGAAGAAAAGAAGGTGTTCTAGTTCAAGAGTCTATTGAGACAAACATTACTTTGCCCACGCTAGAAGAGCATTGTCATGGAATTTTTATGAAAAAAAATAAACTTAAAAGCATTGCCATAGAAAGCATTAAAAAAATTGGTATCAAAACACCAAATGAAAAACAACTTATAGCAAATTTAAGTGGTGGTAATCAACAAAAGGTAGCTATTGGCAAATGGCTATTATCAAAGGCGGAAGTGTTTATTTTTGATGAACCAACAAAAGGTGTAGATGTAGGGTCTAAAGCAGAAATTTATACTCTTATAGGTGATTTGGTACGTCAAGGAAAAGGTGTAATCTATGCATCTTGTGAATTTGATGAAATATTGGGTTTGACAGACAGGGTATATGTTATGTATAACGGAACAATTGCTAAAGAATTGATAACCGCCGATATAACAGAAGAAGATTTACTTTATTATTCTACTGGAGGTGGACAAGGTGAATGATAAAACAAAGAATAAAAGATTTGATTTGTTTGATTTTTCATATAAGTATGGAACGATTGTAGTAACAATAATAGCAGTGCTTTATTTTTGGCTTACACTTGATAATTTTATGAATTTCAGTAATATTACAAATGTTTTTAGGTCAGTATCAATTGTAGCACTTATTGCGCTTGCTATTACAATGTCGCTAACTGTAGATGGTTTTGATTTATCAGTAGGTGCAACTGCAGGATTTGCATCTGTTATTGCAGCTAAAATGATGGTGCTTTGGGAAATAGGAACAGTTCCAGCAATCATTATACCTTTAGTTGTAGGGGTTTTGATAGGATGTATTAATGCCTTTTTGATTATAAAGGTAGGTATAACAGATATGTTAACTACTTTATCAATGATGTTTGTATTAACAGGTATATCTATTACATTCCAAGATGGGTCAGCAATTTATAATTATATGCCTTTACCTAATAATGGGGGTATAGCACCAGGAACGATGAATGAGTCTTTCTTGTTTATTGGACAAGGCAAAATATTTGGTATTCCTTTCCCTGTAATATTAATGCTAGCTGTTGTAATAATTGTGCATATATTTTTAAATTATACAAAGTACGGAAGATACTTATATATGACAGGTGGCAATGAGGAAGCAGCAAAATTATCAGGTATACCAACAAATAAATATAAATTTATTGCTTATATAGCTTCGGGATTTATTGCTGCATTAGGTGGACTCGTTCTCGGAGCAAGATTAGGCTCTGGAGAAGTAAATGCAGGTGCTACTTATTTAATGGATGCTGTTGCGGCAGCGTATATTGGCTATTCAGTTCTTGGCATAGGGAAACCTAATGCTTTTGGTACCTTACTAGGAGCTTTGTTGATGGGAATATTGTTAAATGGGTTAATTATGATGGATTTTCCATACTATTCTCAAGAGATAGTAAAAGGAATTGTATTGATTTTAGCACTAGCACTTACATATTATAAACGAAAGGAGTAATTTAAATGGGAAATTATTATGAACTAAGTTGTGAGTCTGTTGTTAAATATGTTAATGAGAAGTTGGATTTTTTTAGTGAAGATGCGGTCTATGAGTGTAATGAAATTGGTGATGGTAATTTAAATTTAGTATTTAGAGTTAAGGATACTAAAAACAATAAAAGCATTATTGTTAAACAAGCTCTATCTTATGTTAGAGCTGCAGGGGAAGATTGGCCACTTGATATTGGACGTGGAGTTATTGAAACAAAAATTCTTCAAATAGAATATAAATTATCGGAAGGATTAGTACCTAAAGTATATTGCTTTGATGATGACATGTTTTGTATTATAATGGAAGACTTGTTAGATTATATCATTATGCGTTATGGATTGTTAGGATTTGAAACTTATCCTAATTTTGCAGAACAGATAAGTGATTTTTTAGTAAAAACATTATTGTTAACGTCAGATGTAGTTATGGATCATAAAGATAAGAAGAAGCGTGTGAAAGAATTTATTAATCCTGAGTTATGTGAAATAACAGAGGATTTAGTTTATACAGAACCTTTTAATATTGGTGCACGTAATGATATGGAAGAGTTTTTAGTGGATTTTCATAAGAAAGAATTGGTTGATGATAAAGAATTAAAGCTTGAAGTGGCAAAGTTGAAATTTGATTTTATGAATAATGCCCAAGCATTGTTACATGGTGATTTGCATACAGGTAGTATTTTTACAAATAAGGAGAATACAAAGGTTATTGATCCTGAGTTTGCATTTTATGGACCGATGGCTTATGACATAGGGGCATTAATTGCAAATATTATTATGAATTATATTTCTACTAAGGCAATACTAGAAGAGGGATCTAAAAAAGAAAAACATCTTAATTATTTATTAAAAATTACAAGAGATGTTGTTAACTTATTTAGAGAAAAGAGTTTGAAAATATGGGATGAGGTTGTAACAGATAAAATGGCTAAAACACCAGGGTTTAAAGAATGGTATATAGATGATGTACTAATCAATACTGCAGGTGTAGTTGGTTGTGAAATGATCAGAAGAACTGTTGGATTTGCTCATGTTAAAGATTTAGATTCTATTCCAAATGATATATTAAGAGAAAAGGCAAAAAAGAATAATATTTTACTTGCAAAAGAATTTATAAAAGGTAGAAAGAATATTATATCAGGAGAGGATTATATTCAATTAATAAAAAAATTTATTTAGAAGTATGAAAAGCAAGTCTGCAAATTAAAAAATATAGTTATAGTATGAAAAGCTTTGCAAATTTTGCAAGGTTTTTTATTTTATAAATATATACAGCATAATAAATATACTATATAATACAATTTAGGATGTATTTACATTTAAATGATATATATTTACTTAGAAGAAAATTAAAGAAAAAATATGATTAAAATATTTAATTGAGATTACTTCAAACATATGTATTATGCTATGGTAGGTATGGTATAAAGGATTTATAAACAAAGAACATAAATAATATTAAAAAATGAAGTTAATAAAATTCATTATAAATAGAGTGAATTTTTAAATAAAAATAAAATAATATTAGGGGGGATTTTATGAAAAACAAATTTAAACATCTTAGTGTAATTTTTTTAATGTTGATTTTTTTATTTAGTTCAACATCGGTAACTGCATATGGTCAAGGTAATAATAGTTTAACAGAGAAAGTTGCGACTACCAAAAGTATTGCTTACAATGGTGGATGGACATATTTTGGTATGGTAGATAAAAATGAAAAACCAACTCATCAAGGTATATGGAAACAAGAAAATGGTACTATATATGCTGGATCAAATGTGAATGGGAAAATTGAGGGCATGGAACACTATGTTTCACAAATAGGTGACCAATATTTGGGTAAATTTAAAAATTCACAACTGGATTCAGGTATTATGGTTTATAATAATGGCGAAGTTTATGCTGGAAGTTGGATTAAAAATCAAAAACAGGGCGATGCAATATATATTGATACTCAAGGTAATACTTATAAAAGTAAATGGGAAAATGATAAATTAATATCTAAGACTCCTATAAATAATTGTGTCATAAATGTAGTTAAATATAATAATGGAATATATTATGGTGAAGTTAGTCCTAAAAAAATACCTAATGGAAATGGTATTTTTAAATATAATAATGGTTCTATTTATGCTGGGAGTTTTAATAATGGCAATATAGATGGCTTTGGTCATTTTATTTATGAAGATGGTAACCAATACTTAGGTGGCTTTTCTAATGGGAAAAGAAGTGGTGTAGGTACGATGGTTTACACTGATAATACTATGTTCTTTGGTAGATGGAAAGATGATAAAAGATATGATGGGACTCTTGTATACCCTAATGGAACTACATATTTAGATAAATGGGTTAATAATATGCCTTTAGGAAAAGGAGGATTTACTAAGTTTGAAAATGGAAAATTTGTTGGTCAAAATGTTGCTCAAAATGTAAGAATATCCACTAATAATAATGGCTACACTTATGGCGGTGAGATTAATCTGAAGAATAAATCACATGGAAAAGGAATTGCAATCATGCCCCTTTCCAAAGTAACTATGATAATGGCAGGAGATTTTACAGATGGAGGAAATTCAGGATATACTCATCAAGCTTTTAGTGATGGCTCACAATATTTAGGTAATGTTAAAGATGCTCTATCTAATGGGTATGGTATGAATCTTTATACAGATGGTGTATTTTATGCTGGAAATTGGAAAGAAAATAAAAGAAATGGTGACGGAGTAATCATTAATCGTGATGGTAAGATATATAAAGTCACATTTGTAAATGGTGTTGCAAAAGGAGGTACGCTTTTAAATAACAGCAGTATTAAGAGACTTACTTTTAACAACGGTTGGATATATTATGGTGAAGTTAATTCTAACAATCGTCCTAATGGTAAAGGAATAATGAAAAATGAAAATGGTACAGTATATGCTGGAGATTTTGTTAATGGTTATATTAGTGGTTATGGACATTATATTTTCCCAAATGGTTGTCAATATCTAGGAGAGTTTTATAACAATAAATTTGAGGGAAAAGGTATGATGTTATTTGATAAGGATACAATTTATTATGGTTATTGGAGAAATAATGTAAAACAAGGACAAGGAAATATAATAAGTTCAAATGGTATAGTTTATCATGATACATGGAATAATGGTAAATCATCAGGAAAAGGGGATTATATACCATTATTTGATACTTACATTAAACAGATAGCTGTGTCAGGAATAATTAAAACAATTAGATATGAAAATGGATTTGTTTATAAAGGACTTGTTAATCAACAAGGTAAACCAAATGGAAGAGGTAGATTAACTTTTGCCGATGGTTTTGAATATGAAGGTGATTTTAAAAATGGAATAATGGATGGTTATGGAAAAATGACTTTTGCAAGTGGATATATATATGAAGGTGAATGGAAAAATAACAAACGAAATGGTAAAGGAAAATTGATATCACCAGAAGGTAAAAGTATAGAGTTAATTTGGAAAGATAATCATCCAGCAGCACAGACTAACGGAAATGCAATTCAAAACATTATTAAAGATAATATTGAAAATAAAATAAAAGATTCTTTATTACAAAAAGTTAATAAATATGGAGATATAGCAGATGGTATAGATCAGGCAATGAATGGAAAAAATACTGTTGAGATACTTACGGATAAATTAATTCCTAATGAAATTAGTGATATACTTGGTATTGATAAAGGCAAGGTTGGGAAAACAATAAAAAATGCTGGAAACGATGTATTGAAAGAGGTTATGGGAGAAGGTAATTTTAAAAAAGTAAACAAGTTTATAGGTGATACTAGAGATACCATCAAACCTACTTATAATAAGGTTAAACATGAGGTTAACAAAGCTACTAAGTCCATTGAAAATGTAGGTAAGAAGGTTATAAACAAAATTAAGTTTTGGTAATACTAAAATAAAATAAAAATAACTTTATGTTTATAATCTAGCATAAGGTTATTTTTATTTAGAAATTAAATAATTAATGTTATGCAAACTTACATATTTATAGAATAGATATAAATTTTAAAAGAAAATTGTTAGAAAATAAGAGGGTTTTGTATTAAATGATGATTATACTATGTGAGGAGAAATATAAGATGAAAAAAATAATAGGAATAATAATGTTATCCATATTTTTAGTATTAGGATTAGCTGGATGTGGAAATAGTGTTGCTAAAGAGGTTATAAAACAAGATAAAGAAGCATTACAAGAAAAACAAATAGATGAAGATATAAAAACTAATGAAGCAATTAACAATGACATTAAAAAAATAACTACATTATATAATGATAAAAAATATGAAGATGCAAAAAAACTTATATCAGAATTAAATAATAAGAAGCTAAATGATAATCAAAAAGAAGAAATAAACAATATGAATGATAAGATTGATGCTGAAATTAAAAAGATAGAGGATAAGGAAAATACTAAAAAAGAAAAAAATAAGAAGTTCTATATAGAAAAATTAGATAATATTGAAACAGGATTAAAAGATTTATCAGAATTGTATGCTGGATCAAATGCACAAATGATAAAAGCTGCATCAGAGGAATATAAACGATGGGATGATGCTTTGAACGAGATATATGGTGTATTAAAAAAACAATTATCAGCTAGTGATATGAATAAATTGAAGAAAGAACAAATTCAATGGATACCAGATAAAAAGAAGATAGCTGAAGAGGCTGCTGAGGAGTTTAAGGGTGGATCAATGGCACCATTAGTGTATGCTAGTTCATTAGCGCAAACAACAAAAGATAGATGCTATGAATTGATTGAAAAATATATGAAATAATTAAATTTAGTTATTATAATAAAATTTTATAAAGCCTATTATAATTAAAGTGATTTGATGGTAAAATAGTTATTGGTTTAAAAATAAAGAGCTAAAGAATAATTAAGAATGGTGAGGATAATTATGAAAATAGGTTTTGATCACAAAAAATATTTAGAAGAACAATCAAAATTCATACTTGAAAGAGTGAACGATTATGATAAGCTTTATTTGGAGTTTGGAGGAAAACTTTTATTTGATTTACATGCAAAAAGAGTACTTCCAGGTTTTGATGAAAATGCGAAGATAAAGTTACTGCATAAACTAAAAGAAAAGGTTGAAGTTGTTATTTGTGTTTATGCTGGAGATATTGAAAGAAATAAAATTCGTGGTGATTTTGGAATAACTTATGATATGGATGTTTTAAGATTGATTGATGATCTTAGATCTTATGAGCTAGATGTTAACAGTGTTGTAATTACTAGATATGACAATCAGCCTGCAACAACAGTGTTTATGAATAAATTAGAGAGAAGAGGAATTAAGGTATATACACATCGTGCAACAAAAGGATATCCTACAGATGTAGATATTATTGTTAGTGATGAAGGTTATGGAAAAAATCCTTATATTGAAACTACAAAGCCTATTGTGGTTGTGACTGCTCCAGGTCCAGGTAGCGGTAAACTTGCGACTTGTTTAAGTCAGTTATATCATGAATACAAGCGTGGAAAAGTGGCTGGATATTCTAAGTTTGAAACTTTCCCAGTTTGGAATGTACCTCTTAAGCATCCTCTAAATATTGCTTATGAGTCAGCAACAGTTGATCTAAAGGATGTAAATATGATTGATTCTTTCCATTTGGAGGCATACAATGATGTTGTGGTAAATTATAATCGTGATATTGAAACATTCCCTGTACTTAAGAGAATTATTGAAAAAATAACAGGAGAAGAATCAGTTTATAAGTCACCTACAGATATGGGTGTTAACCGTGTTGGATTTGGTATTACTGATGATGAAGTTGTTAAAGAAGCTTCTAAACAAGAAATTATTAGAAGATATTTTAAAACTGGCTGTGAATATAAAAGAGGATATGCTGATTTAGAGACTTTTAATAGAGCAAAGTTGATTATGGAAGAGCTTAATCTTAAGGCTGAGGATCGTAAGGTAGTTATACCAGCTAGAGAAAAAGGACTTAAATTAAAAGAAGAATTATGCAAAAATGAAAAATGTCCTGCAGTAGCTCTTGAGCTTCAAGATGGAACAATTTTGACAGGTAAAGGTTCAAGTACTATGCATGCAGTAGCTGCTGTGATTTTAAATGCTATTAAATATCTTGCCAATATCACTGATGAGATTCATTTAATTTCACCAGTAATTCTTGAGCCAATAATTAATCTTAAATCAAAAACATTTGGAAGCAAAATTACAGCTTTGGCTTGTGAAGAAATTTTAATTGCACTAAGTATTAGTGCAGCAACTAATCCTATGGCACAAGCAGCTATGGAGAAATTATGTATGCTTAAAGGGTGTCAGCTTCATTCTACAACTATGTTAAACACAAATGATGAACAAACATTGAGAAAACTTGGTATCGATGTTACTTGTGATCCAGAGTATCCATCAAATAGTTTGTTTTATAATAATTAATGAAAATTTACGAATAACTTTAATAAGAAGGACTTGCATTTACAAGTCCTTCTTATTTTTTTAGCATTTAAAGAATAATTGGAAATGGAAATGATAGTTTTAACTAAAATCAAGAATTCTGTTTATTGATTATACTTATATAAAATATTAAGATAGTAATTGAATATATTAAATTTTATGATTGTTAGATACTATGAATTAATAGGGGGAATGCTTGTATGAAAGATACGAGAATAAAATATAAAATAGTAGCTCCTAGAATACCAAAACAGTTAGAGAAATTTCAATCTTTCAATAATAATATCCAAAAATACGATTCTTTATGTATGGGCGTTATTTGTGATTGCTCTATTGAAAACCAAACGGCAGAACATGTAAGTTTTGAGAAGATGGTATTTAGAAATGTAACTTTTAAACATATATCATTTGAGTTTCTTGATTTAACAGATGTTAGATTTGAAAACTGCGATTTATCTAATGTAGATTTTTATGGAGCTATAATACATAGAGTTGAGATGATAAATTGTAAATTCATGGGGATTAATTTAAATGAAGCTACTTTACAAAATATAAGATTTGATAACTGTAATGGTAGTTATGCTTCTTTTACATTTTCAAGATGTAAACTGGTGAATTTTAAAGAGTGTTTATTGCGTAATGCTATTTTTCAGGAAGCTAATTTTGATAAGGTAAGTTTTGAGCATTCTGATTTGCAGCAGGCTGAAATGTCAGGAACAAAATTAAAAGGAATTGATTTCAGTAATTGTGAAATAGAATCAATGGGAGTTAAAATAGAGGATTTATATGGGGCTGTTTTTTCACCAACACAAACAGTTTCACTTTCAAAACTTCTAGGAATTATTATAAAATATGATTCAGAATAAAATTTAATAATATTATAAAATAAAACCTTCTGCTTAGAACACTATCTAAACAGAAGGTTTTATTTTATATAGTAACGTTACTAAAAATGTATCCTTTTATTGTTTTGGTAATTTAATGTAATAAATTATTTAATATTTATTTTTTTTACATAAAATATAACAATATTATACATGTTTTGGTATAATGTTGTTTAAAAGGTAAATATTTTCAATGAATTAACTATGGGATAAATTTTTAATGACAGAGCACAAAAAAGTAGGAGGAGTGTATTGTGTTGAAACTTAAGAGATGCCAAATTAATGAGCTGATTTATGAAGGAAAGGATACGCTTGTTTACCGTGGTTACAATGAGAGAACAAAACAAAATGTAATTTTTAAAACTATATCTTTAGAAAGATTAACATTAAAAAATATTGAAAAGTTAAAACATGAATATATGATTCTTCAAAAAGTTAATTGTATTGAAGGAGTACTGAAAGTATATGATTTAGAAAATTGGGAAGGTAGACCCGTTTTAGTTAAGGAAGATTTTATAGGAGATTCGCTGAAAAGTTTAATTAAAAATAAAGGGGTTAAAATAGAAGGATTTTTTGAAATAGCTATTCAACTGGTTGATATTTTGAATGAAATTCATAAGAATAAGATTATTCATATGGATATTAATCCTAATAATATTTTAATTAATGACAAAAGAGAAATAAAAATTATTGATTTTGGAAGTTCAAAATTTATAACCATAGAGAATCAAAAAGAAAAGAAACCTCAACAATTAGAAGGAACTTTAGCGTATATATCACCGGAGCAGACAGGAAGAATAGATAAGGAAGTAGATTATAGAACTGATTATTATTCTTTAGGTATTTGTTTTTATGAATTATTAACAGGAAAATTACCTTTTAACAAATTTGATAGAACAGAGCTTGTTTATTCTCATATTGCAAAAGAAGCTATTCCACCATTTGAAGTCAATAACAATATACCAAAGGTAATTTCAGATATTATAATGAAGTTAATAGCTAAAATGCCTGAAGATAGATATAAGAGTTTAAATGGTTTAAAAAAGGATTTAAAAAGATGTAGAGAAAGTTTTAAATCTGATGGGAAGGTAAAACATTTTGAAATAGGACAAGAAGATATTTCAGATAAATTTCAAATACCTGAAAAGTTATTTGGTAGAACAGAAGAAATTCAAGAATTGATTACTTCTGTTGAAAAAATTAGAACTGGTGATAAAAAATTAATGTTAGTTAGAGGTTATTCAGGAGTTGGTAAAACAGCTTTAGTAAGTGAAATACAAAATAAACTTATAGGAAAACCAGTTTATTTTATATCAGGTAAATTTGAACAATTACAATGTGAAACACCATATAATGCTATTATTCAGGCGTTTGAAAAATTTATAAATCAATTGCTCATGGAGCCTTCTGAAAAATTAGAAATATGGCGTGAAAAAATATTACAGGCAGTAGGAATAAATGGAGCAGTAATTACAGATGTTTTACCTTCTTTAAAATTGATTATAGGAGAACAAAATGCTGTTCAAGAATTAGGACCAGCTGAAACTCAAAATAGATTTAATTTGGTTTTTGAAAGTTTTATGAAGGTAATTACTAAAAAAGAACATCCACTTATTATGTTTATTGATGATTTACAATGGGTGGATATTGCTAGTTTAAATTTCATAAAAATGCTAATGACAAATAAATCAATTCAACATTTGTTAATTATAGGGGCTTATAGAGAAAATGAAGTTAATTCACTTCATCCAGTTAAGATTATGGAAAATGAACTTATTAATAATAAATCTAATGTTAATATTATAGAATTAAAATCATTAAAAGAAAAAGAAGTACAAGCATTAATTGAAGATACTTTAATAAGCTTGAAAAAAGATTCATTTTTATTTAAAAAACTATCAGATTTTATATATAGTAAAACTCAAGGAAATTGTTTTTTCATGAGAGAATTTTTAAAAGTATTGTATGATAAAAATTATATTTGGTTTGATTATGATTTAACTCAATGGTGTTGGGATATAGAACAAATAAAAAAAATGGATATAACTGAGAATGTAGTAGAATTGTTAATACAAAAAATAAATACATTAAATTTTCAAACTGTACAGGAATTAAAAAATGCTGCTTGCATAGGAAATCAATTTGATTTAAAAACTCTTGCTTTAGTTCAGGATAAACCTTTAAATGTTGTATTAGAAGAGTTACAGGGGGCTATTGATAAGGGATTAATATCTATTGTTAAAAATGAAAGTGTGGATTTGGCACAGGGTAATATTAAATTTAGATTTCTTCATGACCGTATACAGCAAGCTGTGTATGCGTTAATACCTGAAGAGATGAAACCAGCTGCTCATTTGCACATAGGAAAATTATTATTAAAGGAATATTTGAAATTGGAAAAAACAGAAAAACTATTTGAAACAGTAAATCAGCTTAATTCAGGTAAAACTATAATGAGTGACAAGATAGAATGTATAAAACTTGCTGAGTTGAATTTCAAAGCAGGTATGGTATCAAAAAATTCTTCAGCTTATAAGGCTGCATTTATTTATTTTAAAATAGGTATTGAAATGTTGAATGATGATGCATGGCAGGAATATTATAATTTAACTCTAAATTTGTATTCACAGATAACAGATATGGCTTATCTTATTGGTGATTTTGAAAGTATGGAGCAATATTCACAAGTTGTTTTAAAAAATGCAAAAACGATAATCGATAAAGTTAAGGTATATAATGTAGAATTACAAGCTTATCAAGCACAGCTAAAAATACAAGAAGCATTGAATATAAGCATATCAGTGTTAAAAAAGATGGGGATAGATATTCCTACAGAACCAAAACAAGTGGATATAGAAAAAGCTTTTGCTAATGTAAAAGAAGCTATGAATGGTATAGAGGCAGAAGAACTAGTTAATCTTCCTTCAATGAAGGATTCTGTAAAACTTGCAGCAATGGAAATTTTATTAGGAAGTATATCAGTAACGTGTAAAGCATCACCTATGGTTACTCCAATAGTAGTATGCAAAATGATGGAGCTTTCATTGAAGTATGGTAATGCACCTTCTTCTGCTGTGGCTTATGTATCCTATGGAATGAGCCTCTGTGCATTACAAATAGATATGGAGTTTGGATATAAATTAGGAAAGATGAGTTGTGATTTAGTAGAAATTAAAAAATTAAAACAATATAAACCAATGGTTTTAAACATATACAGTGCAGGTATACAATTCTGTAAAGAACATTTACGTTTAACATTAAGTTCCAATAAAGAAGTATATAATATAGGTATGGAAAATGGGGATTTAGAATATGCTGGATATGGTATTTTTGCATATTGTGAAAAGGCGGTTTATCTTGGTGAGCCTCTTGAAGCATTGGAAAAAGAGATAAAAACAAATATAGAAAGGCTGCAAAAAATTAAACAAGGTACAATTGTAAGTTGGACAAAAATTTTTGGACAATTTGTATTAAATATGCAAGGGAAATCAAATGATTCTACAAAGCTAATAGGAGAATTGTGTGATGAAAATGAGATACTTGATATAATTAATAGTAATGGTGATATAGTTACAAATATATATCTTTACATTAACAAAATTATGTTAAATTATTACTTCCAGAGATATTCTTCTGCTGTTGAATGTGTAAAAGAAATAGAAGAGAGTATTAAGGTATTATCTTCACCATTAGATAAAACCATTTATAATTATTTTGATTCTCTTTCAAGGCTTGCAATATATCTTGATGCTTCAGATAAAGAAAAGGAAGAAATTTTAACAAGAGTTTCAGAAAATCAGGTAACAATGAAAATGATGTCAAAACATGCTCCAATGAATTTTTTACAAAAATTTTATT
The DNA here is from genome assembly GCF_026735135.1 of Clostridium aestuarii. Classification (GTDB taxonomy): domain Bacteria; phylum Bacillota; class Clostridia; order Clostridiales; family Clostridiaceae; genus Clostridium_H; species Clostridium_H aestuarii. The sequence continues at coordinate 20,400 of NZ_JAPQER010000014.1, forward strand.
TGGTTGAGGCAGAACGTTTTAGAGTAGTAGGCAAAAATGATGAAGCTATAGAATGTTATGATAAAGCTATTTCACTAGCAAAAGAAAATCAATATATAAATGATGAAGCTTTAGCAAACGAACTTGCTACAAAATTTTGGCTTAATAAAAACAACTATAGATATGCTAAATTACATTTTAAAGAAGCATATTTTTGCTATAAACGTTGGGGAGCAGAAGCTAAAGTAAGGGATTTACAAAATAAATATCTTCAAATTTTTCATGAGAATTTTGAAGGAAACATGAATGAAACTCAAACTACAATTTTAGAGTTAGTAGATATTGCTGCAATAATGAAAGCAAGTCAGGCTATTTCACAAGAAATTGTGCTAGAGGAGTTAATAGAAACGTTAATTAAAATTGTTATAGAGAATGTGGGAGCTCAAAAAATAGATTTTATTGTTAAAGAAGCAGATAACCTTATAATTAAAGGCAAAAAAGAAAGTGAACAAGGGAAAATAACTGTTGGATTAGATACTATAGTTGAAGAATATGAGGATATTCCTAAGAGTATTATAAATTATGTTGGTAGAACAAGAGAAAGTGTTATTTTAGAAAATGCTATTAATTCAACAGAATTTAGCTATGATAAGTATATTATTGAAAATAAACCTAAATCAGTTTTATGCTATCCGTTAATTAATCAAAGAGAATTTAAGGGAATGATTTATCTAGAAAATAATCTTATGACAGGTGCTTTTACAAAGGATAGATTGAAGGTTTTAGAAATACTTTCTGCTCAAATAGTTATTGCTCTTGAAAATGCAAAGTTATATAAAGAATTAGAAATATCTAATGAAATATTAGATATTAAAGTAAAAGAACGTACGTTAGAGTTGAAAGAAGAGAGAGATAAATTACAAAAATACCTTGATATTGCGGAAGTTTCAATGTGGGTTTTAGATAAAAATGGAAAAATAATGTTAATTAATAGAAAAGGATGTGAAATTTTAGGATATAACGAGAAAGAATTACTTGGAAAACAATGGAGTGAATTTATTATTGAAAAAGAAAATGAAAAACAAAATGATGATTTTAAAACAGTAATAAATGGAGAAAAAGTAAAATACTTTGATAGAATTCTTATAACTAAAAATGGTGAAGAGAGAATGATGTCTTGCTATAAAGTTACGTTAAAAGATAAAAATGGAAATGTTGAAGGAACATTGAGTTGTGGAGTAGATGTTACTGAATATAATATGTTAAGACAACAACTTGAATATAATAAATTTAAATTAGATTTGTTCGCTAATTTATCTCATGAGTTAAAAACACCATTGAATTTATCTTTCTGTGCATTACAAATGTTAAACTTATATTTAAATAATAATTTGAATTCAGAAGTTAGTGAAAAGTTTAAAAAATATACAAGCGTTATTAAACAAAATAATTATAGACTTCTAAGATTAGTTAATAATATAGTTGACATAACTGAAATAAGTTCTAATTCTTATGAGTTGAATTTACAAAATAATGATGTAGTAGATATTATTAAAAAAATAACTTATTCCATTTCAGAGTATGCAAAGAATAGAAATAGAATATTAAAATTTAATTCAAATGTAAAAAACAAGGTAATTGCATGTGACTCTTTTAATATTGAAAGAATTATGTTAAATCTAATTTCTAATGCCATAAAATTTACGAATGAAGGAGATGAAATTTCTGTAAGTATATATGATAAGAATGATTTGATTAGTATAGTAGTAAAAGATACTGGAATTGGAATTCCAAAAGATAAGCAAAAAATGATCTTTCAACGTTTTAGTCAGGTAGATAAATCATTTACTAGAAATAACGAAGGAAGCGGAATTGGATTAACAATTGTTAAATTGCTTGTTAAACTACACGAGGGTGAAATTACAGTAGAGAGTGAGATGAAAAAATTTACTAAATTTACTATAAATTTACCTGTTAAACAATTGGATCAAAAATATATTTTAGTAGACAATTGTAATAGTGTTGGAAAAAGCTTAATTGATAGAATAGATATAGAATTTTCAGATGTATATGATTATAAATAAAAAAGTAACTACTAGAGTTATATAAAATTTCATAAAGTAAGATTTTATCAATAATAAATGAAAGCCTATATCCTATTTGGAGTATAGGCTTTCATTTAAATTATCCTTTAAAGAATCTAAAGGTATTTTAAAACTTGGTATACCAGAGCTGTATGGTGCCAATTCATAAAGTGGAAAATATATAACTAGATTTTTATTATCTATATAATATTGAGATTTACATAGATTAGCTTTGGCATCTTGGAAAAACATAAATTTAGTTTTATCGTCGATAGGTTTAGCATTATCTTCTGCGATTTGTTTATTTATTTCTTTAGTAAGTTCAGTTTTGTAATCAAATGATTCTTTAAATAAATCTTTTAGAGCAAGTTCTTTTCCAGATTGCATATCTATGTTAAATGCAAATTTCTCAGTCATTCCATGAGCTCCACCAGTGTAAGAATAAACGGTAATAGTAAAACTTAAAATATTTTCGTCATTATTATAGATTTCATAATCACTTACCAATACAAATTGTCTCATAGGCCAACCTTGCTTTTTTACTTCTTTAGCAAATTTATCAGCACCACTTACAATTTGATTTTTATAATTATTTATGAGTTTTTCAATTTTTGAATTGATTTTTGCTTCCGCTTCTTTGTTTTTTAGTTCTGTAATTACAGGAAGTTTAATGTTGATTTCATAATTGGGTGTTTTAAGATTAATGTTTTTTTCTTGTATTTTAATATTGTTTTTAGTAATAAATGTAGGTGTAAGAGTTATCATTTTTTCTTGTTGAGTAGATGAATAATTTGGTTTAAAAAGTAGTGAAGCATTTGCAATATAAGTGCTTCCAATAGTAATTATGCTTAAAATACTTAAAATAGCTGCCATTTTTTTAGTGTTTTTTTTCATATAAAATCACTCCTTTACTAAGCATTAATAGTTTTAGCAATTTAAGATTAAATTATTTAAATAAATAGTGTTGACCTTGATACTAGGGAAAGGTTTATAATGAAATTAAGCTAGTAGATAAGAAAAATATATAATAGGAGAGAATAACATGGAAAAAAATTATTTAACTAATGCTATGAATTTGGCAAAAGAATTAAGTATAAAGAAATTAAGAGATGGGGATGTGGCAATAGATGCAACTATGGGAAATGGAAATGATACGATATTTTTGGCTAAATTAGTTGGAAAAGAGGGGAAAGTGTATGCGTTTGATATTCAAGAGAGTGCATTAACAAATACTAAAGAAAAACTTCAAAAGAATAATATTAGTTGTAAAATTGAACTCATATATGATGGACATGAAAAAATGGATCAATATGTAAAAGAAGAAGTTAGATTAATTATGTTTAACTTAGGATATCTTCCTAGAAATGAACATCAGGTTACTACTAAAGCCGACACTACTATAAGTGCTATTAAAAGCTCATTAAAATTATTACAAAAAAATGGTGTAATTATATTGGTAATATATCATGGACATGTAGAGGGGAAAAAGGAAAAAATAGTAATAGAAGAATTTGTACAAGAATTAAATCAAAAGGAATACAATGTAATGCAGTTAAGTTTTTTAAATCAAATAAATAATCCGCCATTATTAATAGCGATAGAAAAAAGATAGGTAAATCAAGAACAATACTGGGTTTGCATTGTTTAAAAAATATCATGAGTGATACAAAATTAACATGAGTGACATAAAATTAACAAAAAATATTAAAAATTTACTAGAAATATTTGATAATTATATTTAATAATGGTATAATAGTAAATGTGAACAGGAAAAATATTAAAAATAACTTGTGCGCAATGGAAAATATTAAAAATACAGTATATAAAAGATGCTTTGTATTTAAAATTAAAATTACGTACAAGAAAATTTTTACATACAATAGTTAAAAAAATAACAAATTAGGTGAATGGGGAGGAAATAGTTATGAAAATATTTGTATTAGGAGCAGGAACTATGGGAGCAGGTATTGCTCAAGTATTTGCAGTAAAGGGTCATGAAGTTATTCTAAGAGATATTAAGGACGAATTTGTAGAAAAAGGATTAGCAACAATAAATAAAAGTCTTTCTAGATTAGTTTCAAAAGGGAAGATGGAAGAAGCTAAAAAAGAAGAAATACTTTCAAAATTGACTGGAACAGTTGACCTAAATATGGCAGCTGATTGCGATTTAGTCATAGAAGCAGCAATTGAAAATATGGATATCAAGAAACAAATATTTGGTGACTTAGATAAATTATGTAAAGCAGAAACGATTTTAGCATCTAATACATCTTCTC
>NZ_JAPQER010000015.1 GCF_026735135.1 Clostridium aestuarii
ATATATATATTATCAATAATTACCTTATTAGATAATAAAATGAAGATTTTAATAAATATTTTTGTTGAAAAGCACTTTTCCAATTCATATAGAATAAGGGGATGATAAATATGATTTTAAATGAAGTGCTAAATAAAATAACCAACTTTTTAAGCAAATCAGATTTAACTGCAAAAGATGTAATTGTAATATCTGTAGTAAGTTCATTGATGGCTGTCTTTTTAGGATATATATTAAAATCAGTTTTTGTTACATTTAAGAAACCTATAATAAATTTATTTCAAAAGATTAAAATGCATATTAAAAGAAAAATTAGAATACATAAGGGTAAGTTAAATATTAACGAATATCTTCAGTTAAAAAGAAAAATAGAAGAAGGTAAAAAATTAACTAAAAGAGAAATGAAGGGTTTAAAAAAAGCAGAAGACGAGATTTCAAAGTTACGTAATCAAGATACCAGTAACACAAGATAAACCTAGAAAATATAATAAATGGAGTAGAAATTGAAGATAGGATTAATAACATGATGGAATTAGATAGTTCATTAGGAAATAAGATAGGGAAATAAAATTAAAATTATAGGGTGGAAACCAAGATACGTGTACCTATTAAAAAGTTGAATTTAAACATAACAAGATGAATATATAGCGAACTTGGGTATCATAACTTTTAAGTATTGATACTGATAACATAGAATAAATTTTCAAATAATATATTTAGTTCCGCACAATAGACATTGTGCGGAACTGAAAAGATAGGCGTAAGGTCTTACAAAATAAGGCTTCACGCTTTTTTTATACTTTCTTTTTTATTTTACAATTACGCATAATATTGGTATAATATCAATATGAGTAATTTAAAAGCGTATAAGGAGAATGATAAAAATGGAAAGAGTAGAGCCAATAAGAAGTGAGAAAAAAATAAAAGATTTAAAAAAATATCTTTTAGGATATAATAACATAAGAAATTATACTCTAATAGTTTTGGGTTTAAATTCAGCACTAAGGATTTCAGATATATTAAATTTAACCTGGGACTCTGTATATGATTTTGAAGAAAGTACCTTAAGAAGTCATGTATATATCAAAGAAAAGAAAACTGGAAAAGATAAAAAGTTTTTGCTTAACAACAACGCCGTATTTGCCCTTAATAAGTTAAAGAAACAGCTTGGACATATAAATACCCTAGATTATGTTTTTCAGAGCAGAGAGGGGCAAAATAAGCCTATAACAAGGTCAATGGCATTAAAGATTGTAAAGAACAGTTGCAATGCTGTTGGAATAAAAGAAAAAATAGGCTGCCACTCATTGCGTAAAACTTTTGGATATCATTCCTGGAAAAAAGGAGTACCTCTTCCAGTACTTATGGAACTGTATAATCACAGTAATCAATCAGTAACCAAATTGTATCTTGGAATCAGCCAAGATGATATTGATGCTGTTTACAAATTAATTGAATTATAAGTAGAAATAATAAGATATGTATAAAATAAAAAATACACATAATAATATTATGTATATTTTAGTCAATTAGTTATTTAGAAACTATATGTTTGTCCAATATTTTTATATGTTTTTGTTTAGATATATAATTATCTTTATTATTACGAAGTAATGAATAAGGAACTAATTTATTTTTTTCTTTACTCCATTTTAAAAATAAATGTATGCATTTATTGTCTATATTTTTATATAATAAGAAATCAGCATCGATGCTTGTTGTTAGGAAGCCTGGGACTTTACCTTTATCTACTATTTCATGGTTGAAAAATATTGCTGTGGGATCATTAAGCAATTTAGGTAAATATAAGAAAGCATCACTTTTTATATTAAATTCTTTTCTTATTTGATAAGGCGGTCTAGTAATTTGTTTAGTTGAAATATTATTAAATCCTAGGATACCTTTATATGATTTGGCATTAGGAATATTTTTATTTTTAACAGATCCAAAAATAAGGTGACATACTTCCTCAGGTTCTATTGTGAAATTGATATTAATTCCAAACATACAGTTATATATATATCTAAAAGGTTTAATTTCTCGATTATAAAAATCAATTAAATTATAAAGTTTATCATCAGAATTTTGCATAAATCCTCCTAGTAGCATAATCTATATAGTAATTATACATAAATTTTCCTATAATTTCTATATCTATATTACTCATTAAGATTTATACAAAAAAAATAATAAAACAATTAGCATTGTTTTATTATTTCTTATATAAGAAATTATTTACAAAGTTATTTGGAGTAATTGCTTTCTTTAACCTGTAAGCCCATAAACAGGTAGATCCGAGAGATTAATGTCCGTCGGCCGGATAGTGGAATTACTTGCCACTGGCATTAATAATTATTTGATCAAATAACTATTAACCCTTAATTTATTATATTGTTTAATTATTATTATGATACTATTATATCAAAAAAATACGTATTAATGATTAAATAACATTAGTATATTTAGGTCGCAATTTTTTGCAATGTAAACTTACTATTTACTTATAACTATATTATATTATATAATATAGTTATAAGTAAATAGTAAGTTATAGTTAGGTTGCAATTTTTAGGAGGAAATATGAGATTTTCAGAATTATCTAATGCTAAAAAAGCTAAATATTATATTAAAAACTATTCTAAATGGAGAGAAAAAAATAAAGAACTTAATACAGGTTTTTTTATAGTTTATACAGATTTTAAAGATAAATATATTTTAAGAAAGATTAGTGGAAATGCTTTGAAATTATACATTTTTTTAGGAATTAACTCAAAAAACCAAACGGGAGAATCATGGTACACAATTGAATCAATTTCTAAATATTTTGATAAAAGTCCCAGGACTATAAGTTATTGGTTTAAAGAATTAGAAAAATTAAATTTAGTAAAAAGGATGCAACTAGAGTTAAATAGTACATCACATACATATTTACAACCATATTAATATTCAATACTTTAAAATAAGATTTTATTTCGCTAAAAGTGGATTTAGTTCACTAGTATTAGTATAAATTAAATGGTAATATAAATTTATAGGTCAAGGAATTGTAGATTTAAAAATATGTTATGGTTTTATGGGAAAAGAATTGGACAACTTATAGCTGTCCAATTCTTTTTTGTAATTTAAATGATATATGAAATTTATCATATATCATTTAAATTAAGTAATATAAGGCTTTAGAGCATGTATATATGAAACATATATAAGCTATATATGAAATAAGGTTATATTTGATACAATTAATGTGATTTGGTATAATTTATATATACAAAAATCATATAAAAACATATATCAGGAATATTTGAAAAAATTTGTGCACATAAATATAAACACATACTTTATTTTAAACAGATTAAGGGTTCTGAAATTTTAATAAAGTATGTGTTGAGTCAATATGCAATCCTGTATGTATTTAAAATTTTTCAAAATTAAATAAAGGCTTGCTGAGGCAAGCTTTACCTAATTTCGAAAAACAAGCCAAGCAAGCTTGGTTTTAAATACGGATCGCAAATTGACTTATTGGCATTGAAAAATTGATATAGCTGCTTGAAAAGGAGTGGTAAATATTTTAGTTGAAGAAATAATGTCTAATCATTTAAAGGATGGATATAGTAATCATTTATTTAAATTTATTTCAAGGTTTTATGAAGAGCTTGATTTAAAAAATTCTATTCTTGATATTGGATGTGGTCATTATAGAAATTTAAAATTATTTTATGAATTTGGATTTAAAAAATTATATGGTATAGATAAAAATACTTATGAAGATTATTTGGAGGTTCCAGTTAACTTTAAGCAATGGGATATAGAAAATGGAGTACTATATTCTGATAAAAATTTTGATATAGTTCTTTGTAATTTTGTATTAATGTTTATTGAACCTGAAAAACAAAAATTTGTGGTTAATGAATTAATGAGAGTTACTAAAAAATTTCTAATTATAGAAACAAATCCACTAAACAAATCTACTAAAAATACTTTTTATAAAGAATATAGTTTTAAGGATATAGTAAGGTGGATAGAGGAAAGTAAAGAATTTGAATTTGTACAAGTGAGAAAGTATAAAGAAAAATTAATAGTAAAAAGGAAGGGTTAGATGTGGCTAGAGGAAGAAAATCTACAAAGGTAAAAGTTATAACTGGAAGAGATTCTAAGTTATTATACCAATTATCTAAAACAGGAATTACTGCTGCTGATCAAGCTAAATTTTATTGTGGTATTTCTCAAGAAAGACTTAAAAAACTTGAAAACTCTGGATATGTAAAAACTTCAAATCATGTAGTAAATGGATATACTAACAAAGTTGTTATGCTTGATAAAAAAGGCAAAGAATATTGTACGGAGAAATTTGATACTAAAAGTTTTTGCCAAGCACAAACCAATCATTTAACCCACGATCTTAGACTTACGGAGATGTACTATCAATTAGATACTGAAATACAAGAAACCTGGATACATGAGAGAGATTTAATTGAAGAGATTTATGAGAAGTATCCTGAAATGAAAGGAGAACTTAAAAATTGTGTTGATGCAAGAATTGAAGTGAATGGGCAATATGTAGCTATAGAAAGTAGAGGGGCTTCCTATACTGATGGTGATATAGAAATTAAAGAGGAAATAGCAACTACATTTTTAGAATGTTCAAGTATGGAGGTGTTTTAATGAGAGCTGAAGTAAGGGATGATATTATAAAGCTTGAAACTTTTGTAGCTATAAAATTTAAATATGAAAAATATATAGATATGATACATGAAGCGGGAGGGTATTGCTTTTTAAGTCAATTTGCTTATCACTATGGGAATAATGAAGGAAGATACATAGCAAAACAACTTGAAGATGCGGGGCTAATTAAAACTAAAGCTGTAAGTAATTATAAGTATTGTTACTTAACTGATGTAGCTATAAAATACCTTAAACTTAAAGATAGTAAAGAAGATTATAGTGATAAATCTAAGAATCAAATAAATGTTAAAAGATTAAGTGTAACACCTTCGGATAAAGTTTTGCTTGCTTCTGCTATTAAATTTGCACTTATACATAAGTATAAATTTATAGGAAAAAAATGTTATGAAGAAAAATCTATTAAAGCATTTAGTGAGTTTTATGGGTGTGATGAAGATAGAGCAGATACACTCAAATGTAAGATTGATAATTTAAAAATGGAGATAAAAAAAGAGGCTAAAGAAGATAAACGAATATTTGAAAATCACATAAAACCACTATTTCAAATTTATAAAAATAATACTGATGAAGAATATGAATATATTAAGAATAAAATAGCTAAATTAGAAGTTTTTATTGAGGAAAAAAACAAAAGAATTTTACATATTAAGAATTTAAAACAAGAAGAAGATGAATTAAAACAATTAAAAATAAAACTTGGTCAATTAATTGTAATAAATCAGTTTAAAAAAAATTTAGTTAAGCAAAAGAATGATTTAGAAATCAAAATAAAGACTAAAAATGAGTATATACAAAAACAAGAAAAAGAGCTTGAAATGTTAAGTATTGAAACAACTCAAAAAGCTTTTAAAGTTAGCGAGTCAGTAAAAAAAGCAATTAGTTATTATGATAAATCAAAGATAATATTTACATTAAACAATAAAAAGGCAATTTTAAATATGATAATTATAGATACTGGAACACTTAAGAAGTCTTATGGGTATATAGATGTATTAAATAAGTTTTCAATTGAAACGGAAACGGAGAAATTATATAAAAGAATTCATATAGCTAGTTATTCTGAAAAAAGAGGAAAAAAACTTCAAGAGCAGCTTAATAAAATTCTTATAGAAAAGAAAACTAAATTAAAGAAGATAGAAGATTATAAATGTAATATTGATATGAGTAAGTATACTCCTGAGTTTTATAAAAATGCTGAAAAATTTATTAATAAAGTACCTGATTTTACAGTTGAATTAATGGAAGATGGTTACTATATAGAACCATATAAAGAACCAGTATCAGCTAAAACAGGATATATCAAACCTAAAGATAAAGATCGTTTTGAGGAGATAAAAAATAGACTAAATAATAGATAGTAAGAAAAAATAGAGATTATTGAAAAGTACCATCATTTGATGGTACTTTTTCATAATATTATATCTTAAAAAACAATATATTTATGTAAAATAATACCAATTAAAATATAAACATGTTATAATAGTGTTATTAATTGTTTGTGAGGTGAAATGATGAATAGAGATATATTTAAAAATATGTCCGATCAAGAACGAATTGCTTGGGTACGTAAAGAATATAATAAAGGAAAAACAACAGCACAAATAATAAAGGAATATAATTTAGCTAAAAATACAGTAGGAGATACTTTTAGACGTAATGGATATGTAGCAGATAAAAACATTGGACAATATGTTCTAAACAATTCAGAACATGTTAATATAACACAAAACAAACATAAATCTAACATAGTGGAAGATAAAAAAGACAAGCATGAAAATATATTTCCAGAAGAAATAAAAGAAAATTTATTGCAGATGATTACCTGGTATAAAGAACAAAAAGAAAAGGAAGAAGAAAGAGAACAAATTTTTGATTGGATAAAAAAGAATATGGAGAATAAAGATTTGATAGAAGTACCAGAAATAACTATAGATAAACAACAACTTTCAGGTGCTGTTAAGACAAGATCTTTTACTATATATTCAGATGTATTGCAGAAATTTAATGACTTTTGTTCAGGACAACCTTACAGTAAACAAAACTTGTTAAGTATGGCTCTTTTAGAATACATAGAGAGATATAAAAAATAAGTTATATCTAATATATTTTGGTTGGAGGTGCAGTAATATGCAAATTACCTTAAATACAGTGGCTATTATGGCTATTACGTCTATTTCAATTATTGGGATAGTATCTATAAGAGCAATAGTAAAAATGCATGGTAAATTTTAAAGAACTGACACTGTGTCAGTTCTTTAAAATTAGTATGTATAATAAAGATTATATAGTTAATTGTTTAGAAATTAATTATAAAACGAAAATATCTAGGAATAAAAAGCAAAATATAATTAGCTTATGTATATTAGAATTTATAAATAAATATGAGAAATAAAATTATTGTAAAAAAATCCAAATATATTAGTGTTAAAGGTATTATAATGTATTATAATAGACTATATGTTATATGAAAAATAAAACAAAAAAATAAAAAAATCTATGTTGCATGAGTTTGGCGACCGTCCAACATAGATTTCACTAGAGGCTTTTGCAAAATACTAAAGGTATTTCACAAACCTTGTATTACATTTTATATATGTAATATTAACAGTATTTATTCAAATAGTCAATAAGTAAGAAGCTTCTAGTGATAAAAAACGGAGGCGATTTTTATGTTAGCTAGAGAAGTACAGTTAGAAAATAGTAAGTTTAATGATAAAGAAATAAAAGATATTATTGAATTATTAAAAATAGTATTAGGTAGAGTAGATAGAAATGGGTATATAAGAATTTTAAATACTGGGACATATAAAAACATATATAAAGATTATAAAGTTTCAGATATGTTAAATGCTAAGAAACTAAATAAAATTTTAAATAGTGGAGAGTTTGAACTTGTAAATCTATTTTATAGTGTTAATACATATAAAACTAAAAGTATGGCTACGGAAGATAATATCTTTCAAATAGTTAATATATTGCTTGATGTTGATTATAAGAAATCTATGTATGGTAAATTAAATTCAAAACAATTTATAGATATGTTAGAACACGATATATTTGGACAAGTTGTTCCAACACCTTCAGCAACTATTTTTACAGGTAATAATGTTCATGTAATTTATAAGCTTAAATATAGTGTTAATGCTACAGATAAAGCTAAAATATTAGCTAAAAGGGTACAGAAGCATTTAACGGCAGAATTAAAAGAATTCAATGCGGATAGAAGCAGTAATTTAACTACACTAACAAGGTTTATACATACACATAATTCTAAGAATATGGGAAAAGTAAGTGTAAAGACATATAAAAATATAAGTTATGAATTAAGAGAGCTTCAAGAATGGCTGCCGTCACTTCCAAGTTGGTATCAAAAATGGAAGGAAAACAAGAAAAACAAGAAAGAAAATAATAAGGGTAAAGTTACAAGGTTTCACACAGAATATTCTCTATTAATAACAAGAGTAAAAGACCTGGAGAAGCTTCAGGAACTAAGAAATTTTAGATGTTATGGATATAGAGAAATAATGTGTTTCTTGTATAGGAATTTTGTTATACAAGTTGAGTGTGATTCAAAAGTTGCAGAAGAAAGAATGCTGGAGTTTAATAGTAAGTTTCAAAGACCTCTAAAAGAGAACAGGATTGAGAGTAAGACTAGAATAGTTGAAAGACATACATATAGATATAGAAACGATACCATAATAACCTTACTGGATATTATAAAAGATGAGCAGAAGGAACTTGATACTGTTATAAGTAAAGAAGAAAAGGGTAGAAGGAATAACGAAAGAACCAAGGAAGTTAATAAGACTAAGAGAAGGAACTCAAAGGGATTAACTAAGAGGGAGCAACAAAAACAAGATAAATTAAAACAGTTAATGAAATTAATAGATAGAGAGCATACAAATAAAGAAATAGCTGATATTATGGGGCTTAAAATAAGACAAGTACAGTATTTAAAGAAAGAATTATAGGGGTGCACTGAAACGTTGTTCTTGAATGGGAATATATTTATATATTCATGTGGTTTTTTGTCTGGATTATTGTTGAAGCACAGTATACTATTTATTACAGAAAGTAAGCGAATCTACTTTGTTAGGTTTTTAGGGAGGGGTGAGCTGTGTTCTATACAGACTTAGATAGTAACTTTAAAAAGAAGTTGAGTGGTAGTATTAGTTATCATTTAAGAACTTGCAGTTTGGCTGATAGTGATGAAGATATAGTGAAAGACTTTCTAAGATATGGCTTAAATGAGGATAAGGAAAGTGGCACATATGAATATATGGATAAAAAGACCTTTGAGTATATAGAGTTGGATAGTGAGTTGGTAAAAGACCTGGTGAAAGCTTTAAAAGAGAGGTTAGAGGAAAAGAGATCCAAAGTCACAGAAAGTAAAAAAATAGATAAAGAAGTACCAACGAAGCAGAATGGGAAAGTGATAAAATTATTTGATTAATCCCTTTTCATGGGGGACACAAAATTTTATATAATAAAAGTGTACAATCTATAATGAAAGGGCGTTTTTATTATGGCATTTGATTTTCTTAACTTTCAGTATTATTCTATTGATTATTTAGATTTATTTAACGAACTTAATTCTAAAAAGATTTTAAGTAATAAGAATATTCAAAGCGAATATCTAAAATTATGGATGAAAAATTTAGAGGAGTGCGATAAAATTATTACTAATCAATTAAAGAAGAAAGAGTTCATTTTAAAGGTAAAGTTAAATTTACAGTTGGAGCCAGAAATATTTCAATTACCAATGGTTTATGAAAACAACAAAGTATTTATTCATTTTAGAGTATCCGCAGCAAATGAAATTATTTCAAAGTATAAGATGAAAAGTAAATTTGTTTCACTTGATGAATATGTACGAAAAGATAGTAGAATTAATTGGACTCCAGTTAATTCAAACGTAAATTCATATTCAAAATCTAAAGAACCTATCGTTATGATACCTTTTTTAAATGGGCAGTATGACTTTCTTGTTATTGATGGTAATCATAGACTTACATATAAAACGAAAAATAATATTAATGATATTGAAGGAATATTTTTTTCAGAGAAATCAGTTATAGATTTCTGTTTGTTTTCAAGTGTATTTGATAAGCTTTATTATATTATGCACAATGAATTAAATCATATGGCAAATGCAACATATTTAGAAAATGAAGATGTTACCCAATTACTTCAAAAGTCATATCTTAAGGATGGTAAGTTTAAGTTTCCTGAAAAAGGGATTATTGTAGATTAAAAAAGATTGGGAGGATATATATGAAAAGAGGAAATTCTAAAGATAATGCAGTTTTTGAAAGTTTGAGAAGTTTTTTTTATGCAGCTGGTGAGAGAGTGGGCTTAAATATGACCGTATATGTAAGAGATGAATGTGAGGACAGGCTTGAAGTGTTTCATGATGCAGATGTTGAATTAATGATAGGTGGAAGAAATAGTATTATTATACGTTGTAAAGATAAAGACTTAGAAAGGTATGAAGAATTAGGAATGAAAGCTAAATATTTTGCTAAAACAGCTAAATTCAAATACGAGGAATTTAGAGATTATCAGACTAGCTATAAGGAATTAAAAATTCAACCTAATGAGTTTGAAGACAGGTTTATTATTTTAAATCCTAAAAAGGTAAATTAACATATAATAAATAAGTTATGAGGAGTTGCAATAGGATTTTTGCAGTTCCTTTTATTATACATAAAAAGTCAAAAATTTAGTCTATAAAATTTTAAAATATTTAATTTGATAATTTCCAGTTAACTAAAAAATAGCTACTAAGCTTGTGGGAATATATTGTACTGGCTTAGCTTGATGGCTATGGGTGTACCCCCAAATAAGTCAACATTGTATATTTTCAAAAGCAAAAATGGAAAGAGTAAAACTATTCCCTTGTGGAAACTTAATGTTCAGCAACAACAAATCATAAGGGCAATATATAATTATTATAAAGAAAAAGGATTAGATCAGAACCAAAGAATTTTCCCTCATAAAGATGGAAGTTATAGTTCAGCGTTTAGGCGAATTAGAAATTCTCTCACAGGAAAAAAATATAACCAATGTAGCATACACTCTATGCGTAAGGAATTTGCTAAGTAATATATGGCAGACAATAAAGGACGTAATACATTAGAAGTTAAAAAAGAACTAACAAAAATACTAGGACATGAAAGAATAGCGGTACTTGATCAAAAATACTTAAATTAGTTTTATTTAAGACTAATACTTTTATAATGCATTAGTCTTTTTTAGTTTACAAATTAATTAAAATACGATACAGTTAAAATGGTTAATAAATTAATTAGTGAACGGAGTCGATTAAATGCCAAGAGTAACTAAAAAAGATTTAGAAAAAAAGATAGAAGATAGAGATAAATTAATTGATATGTTATCTAAACAAATAAATAAGTTACAGCAAGAAAAAGAAGATATATTAAATAATAAAGGAGCTGTAAGCAAGGCAGAGTTTCAAGGAGCTATAAAAGAAATAGAACGTTTAAAAATTAATTATAAAACGGTAAGCGAATTATATGATAAATCTAAAGAGAAAAATAGTACACTAATTAATAAGTGTACAGAATTAGCCAAAGAGAATAAAGAATTGAAAGAAAATAGGATAGAGAAAAAGCATAATGAACGTGGAGCTGGAAGGAAGAGTAAGTTAACAGATGAACAGCTGCAGAAGATTAAAATGTTGTACCAAAACGGTAAAAGCTATGGATCAATAGCCAAGGAAGTTGGATTAAGCAAAGCTTATGTTTATAAATTAATTAATAAACAATAATCTTAGAATACTCAGATTTGAGTTTCTAGGATTTTTTTTAGTAAGGTAGTTTTATATAAAAAATTGTTTTACAGAGGTTATAAATGAGAATTAGGAAGGGTATAAGGCTATTAGGGACAACAATGAGCCATGTGGGACAAGCAATAACCATATAAAGGAAAAAGGCTTATAAGTTAAATGTCTATAAACCTTGAGTGGAAAAATTAAAGTGTAAAAAACAAGGTTATTATCATATATATTTACAATTATTTCCAAGGGAATAAGAACCATTTAAAGATTTACTTTTTAATGTACTAAATCTATGTTTAGCGTAATAGCTTAACCACCACTATACTGTTTTTATTTAGTTAATAAGGTTTAATATGGTATAATTGGACAGACATTGTTAGTACGCAATTTAAAGATATTGTGAATAATAGATGAAGATTTTAAATGAGCAAAAAACTATAAAAGCACTTAGAGTTGATATATTAAAAGATGATTGTACTTGTGTAGTAGTTGATATAAAAGATTGTTCATAAAAATTAATATTAATTAACAATATATTATATTTAGATAGTTAGGGTGAAGATGAATGGAAAATGAAAATGTACAAGTATTAATTCAAAAAGGAATAGCATATATAAAACAACAACAATTTAAAGAAGCAATAGAATGTTATGATAAAATACTGCAGATAGATCCTGATAATATTGATGCATTATTCGGTAAAGCACTTAGTTATAAATCACAATACCAATATAAAGAAGCAATAGAATATTATAACAAAGCATTGGCGATAGAGCCTAATAATATTTATGGTTTGTTGAGTAAAATAAATTGTTATATATCACAATACCAATATAAAGAAGCAATAGAATATTATAATAAAGCATTGGAAATAGCTCCTAATAATATTGATGCTTTATTAGGTAAAGGAATTTGTTATAGATTACAACAACAATATAAACAAGCAATGGAATGTTATGATAAAGTACTACATATAGCTCCTAATAATATAGAGGCATTATTGGGTAAAGGAAGTTGTTATATATCACAATATGACAAAGCAATAAAATATTATAACAAAGCATTGGATATAGATCCTAATAATATTAATGCTTTGGTGGGGAAAGGGTATTGTTATATATCACAATACCAATATAAAGAAGCAATAGAATATTATAATAAAGCATTAGATATAGATTCTAATAATATTAGTGTTTTATTAGGTAAAGCACTTTGTTATAGATTACAAGAACAATTTAAAGAAGCAATAGAATGTTATGACAAAGTACTACATATAGATTCTAAAAATATAGAGGCATTATTAAATAAAGGAATTTGTTATAGATCACAATACCGATATAAAGAAGAAATGGAATGTTATGACAAAGCGCTACATATAGATTCTAAAAATATAGAGGCATTATTAAGTAAAGCAATTTGTTATATATTACAACGAAAATATATAGAAGCAATAAGATATTATAATAAAGTGCTAGATATAGATTCTAATAATATTAATGGATTATGGGGTAAGGGAACTTGTTATAAGTTGCAAGAACATTGTGAGAAAGAAGCAATAGAATACTTTAATAAGGTAATCGAATATAAGCAGGAGAGAGCTTATAATAAACAAATAATAATTAATGCTTATACTGAAATAGCAAAAATATTTTATAAAAATAAAGAAAGTAGCCATCAAAAAGAAGCAGAAAAATATTATTGGGAAATCATCAAGGAATTTAATGAATACATTGATGAAATTTCTCCTATAGTGTATAAGTTTTTTAAAGAAGAAGAAAAACAAGAAGAAGAAGAAAAAGAAGAAGGTAAACCTATATATCATTACACTAGTATATTTGGATTAGAAGGAATTTTAAAAAATAAATGTTTTCAAATAAGTAAAAGTGATTTTTTAAATGACAAGTCAGATACATCTTACTTGGTTGAAAAATTACATAAAATAAAAACACCTAAAGAAGATACTGAAACTATTAATTTGTGTACGGAAATTTATAAATATATTGATGAAAATTCAGATGAAAATTCTAATAAACAAATTTTTATACTATCTTCAACAACAGAACCAGATTACTTACCTTTATGGAGTAACTATGCTAAAGGAGACGGATATAACATAGGGTTTAATAAAGAAAAAATGATAAACAATTTTGGAAAATTAAAATTAGAAAAAGAAAATATTAAAGACTGTTTATATAAAAAAATTATATATGGTATTACAGAAGAAAAATTATTAGATTTAATAAAATATATGAAGAAAACAGGAAAAGAGAATAAGGTTGAAGATAGAAAAATAATTAGAGGAATTGCACAAAGTATAAATACGATATCACTATTTATAAAACATCCAGCATTTGAATGTGAAAAAGAATTTAGAATAGCAATTTTGGTTGATGATTCTACAGCTATTAATGATTCTAAAAAATATAATTATAAAGAGTCTATTAAAATAGATTGCAGAATAAATAGATACAATATGTTAATTCCATTTATAGAAATACCTTTGAATTTTAATAGTGGACTAGTTGAAGAAATAAATATTGGACCAATCAATAGGGATGCTATAGCTAAAAAAGGTGTAGAATATTTTTTAAAATTAAATAATATACAACTGGACAGTGAAAAAATAAAAACATCTCAAATTCCATTAAGATTTTTATAGAGGAAATGAAGTCTTAATAAATATATGAATTAGATTATTTTATAAAATTAAGAGTATAAGAAAAGATATTAATTAGCAAAGATAAACTCCCAGTTATTGCTTGCTAAAATATTGTGGAATTGTTAAAGGTTAATTTAATATATTTCTTTGATTTTGTAAAAATTTAAGGTGATTTTGGTGAATTGGTATAAGTAATTGATTCATAATAGCAAAATATTATGAGTTTACTTTAAGTAAACTCATAATTGAATTGAAATATGACAGTTGGGTGGTAACACCCATTATGCGGGTTTATATTTTTTATTTCATATTCTTTATAAAAATTTCGGCTATGGTTTTAGTTCCCCAATCTTTAATTTCTCCATAAACCTTAGATCCCCAATCTATTAATTCTTCTTTGCTTTTTTCTAATACTGTCTTTTTTATATTTTCAACACATTTAATTCCTTTTTCAGTTATATGAATATATTCTGTCCAAAACATGATTACATTAGTATGATATTTTGGGCTTTGACAACCACCTTTTATAAATGTTTTTTCTTCATCAAAATCTATATATTTTAATCTTTTTAATTTTAGTAAATACGCTGCAAATTCGTGTTTTCTTTCTTTTTTATCCGTTTCATTTAAAGTGTAATTATTAATATTAATTTGCTCTTTAAAGTTTATGTCTGCTTCATAAACATCTAGTAAAATTTGTGTTTCTATTGTATTTAACTCCATATTCTCACCTCCATCTACTATTTCTAGGTTTAAAATTTATATCCTTCTTAAAAAATATTCGTTATTTATAAAAACCAATACTTTTTATATGAATTAGCGTACTCTACAAATAAAAACTGAATGTAAATTTTTCAATAATTAAAAAATACTTTAATAACATAAACTATATTTTGTTTACATCACAAAAGTGTGATGTTATTATTAAAATATACGTAGGTTATAGTAACTATAAGTGTTATTTATAATTAAGAACATAAAATAAATAAAGACTATAATAGCTACAACTATTAATAGTCTTTATTATGAATGGTTAAGATAATTTTGCAGAATTATCCTAACATAGATAGTACAGTTACTACTGTTGATATAACTGTTACTATTATTGAAAGTACAGTGATTAAGTTTGAGTTATTAAATTTTTTTGTGTGTGATTTTTTTATTTCTTTATTTTTCACTGGTTATCACCTCCTTAGGTCTAGGAGGTGATTTTTTCACTTCCCACACCTAAAGAGGTGTTATTTATCCTATATTATATATTATATACATATTGTAGAAAAAGTATCCCTAAAGAAGAAAAAAATTATAAAAATATAGATAAAATCTATAGAAATATAGATAAATAATAAAAAAAAACAGTATTCAAACATCTGAATACTGCCAAATTTGTTCTATTTTTAGATTTAATTTATTAGCTATTTTAAAAGCATTTTCTAGGCTTACTTGTTTTTTATTATTTTCAATTTGACTATAAGTTTTGACATTTATTCTTAGGAAGTCTGCAAATTGTTTTTGTGTTTTATATTTCAGTTCTAAACGAATATCTAATAGCTTGTTTTTAATCATATTATCACCACCATAATAATCATTATTCTATATATGGTAAAAATTTCCTTTTGATTACAGAATGTTTTTGATACCATATGATTATATGAAGGGTTAAATAATAATTAATGAGTAAATGGAGAAAATTAAGGAATAGAAAGACAGAATAGATATGCTTATAACATTAGTAATGATTAGTATAGTTTTTATTTGGGATATAGCTGCATTGTAGATTATTAGAAAATAATGAATGATTGAATTGAGAGAAGAGGGTAGGGTGTGGATTTGTCGCCTTATCCTCTTCTACTTTTATTTAATAAAAAAATTAATTTATTAGAAATACATAAAAAACAAGTTACTGCACTTGTTTTTATGTAGACTCACTACTCCAATAATATATTAGAGTAGACCTTACACCTACCATTTATACACTATTATGTATATAAAAACTAATAAGAGGTACTAAGAAAAATACCATAGTCAGCACTAAGATTAGTATTATACTAGGATAATTCTTAATGAAATTAATGACATAGGGTCTAATAGATGTCCTAACCTCTTGAATTATTAGTGGTAGCAGTATACTAGTAAGTATAAGTCCTTCAGTTCCGAATGAGAATAAATGTGTGTGCATAGTAGCAACACCCTCCTTTTGATAGTTTTTTACCACTACTAGATAAAATAATAGGTAGTGTAAGCACTATTGGAGTGCCATTCAGTTCATTCCTTTCCTATCAAATTTCATAGGGGATTGAAGGCATGTACATTTTAGCATAATATATATATATTATCAATAATTACCTTATTAGATAATAAAATGAAGATTTTAATAAATATTTTTGTTGAAAAGCACTTTTCCAATTCATATAGAATAAGGGGATGATAAATATGATTTTAAATGAAGT
>NZ_JAPQER010000016.1 GCF_026735135.1 Clostridium aestuarii
AGGCACGCCGCCAGCGTTCGTCCTGAGCCAGGATCAAACTCTCAATTTAAAAGTTTAATCTTTTACTCATTACAATTGACTGACATTATTTCTTAACTTCTGTTTAATTTTCAAAGACCAATTTTTCGCTTGCCATCTTGCGACAGCTTACTTAGTATATCATTTGAATTTCTTCTTGTCAACAACTTTTTGAATTTTTTAAATCTTCTTAAATTCTTTAATTTGTTGTTGTCTTATCGTCTCGCTCGACGACAAGGAATATCTTATCACAAATATTAACTCAGTTATATGTAATAAACTTCATTTATTTAAGTTATCATGTGATTACTTTGTTTTTCTCTATTTTACTTATCAATTCTCATGTTGATACGCAAGGACAAGTATACTTCATTATATAAAAAAGTGTGGCATGCTTTTCTTATTTCAACCGCTTCGTTGAGCCTAATAGCTTACACTCAGTTTTAATTAATAGTTACTAGATTCTATGATTTAAGTATTAGTAAATAATATTTTACTTTATTAAAGCATTCTTAACTATCATCTAAAAACATATTTAATATTGAATAAAAAATCTTTTCATGAAAATAATCTAAATAGAAAGCAAAAATATCTTTTCTAAGCAGTAAACAATTAACCTTACATGTAGCTATATAATTTTGGAATTATTTACCTTACTCATAATATTAAAAACGAGGTGGTCGTATGCTTAAAATTTTTGGAAGATTAGTTGGACTTAAAGATGATGATTTAAAATATGATAGTGAAGCTTTAGTTTTTACATTAATTGGTATAGCTTTTTTTATGATACTGGGTATATTTAAGTCAATAACTAAAGAAGATATACTTACATTACAACTAATCATACAAAATATATTCACTCTACTATATTTAAATACAAACTTTGATTTTTCATATATATCAAATATAGCAGAATACCAAAACGACTGTTTATTATCCATAATATACCTTTCAATAGCTTTTTTAATGGTAATAAAATTTATTATTTTAAAATTCATATGCAAAATAGGTTTAGATAAACACGGAGTTACAAACACCAGCTTACAGAAAAAAGCGTAAAACTTATATAAGTCTTACGCTTTTTTTAGACGCATCAAATTTGTGCTTGATGTTGCTATTAATTTATTTTCTTTATTGTAAGCTTCTCCTGTCATATGAATTATAGTTTTACCCTTTAACTTCATATATACAGTTATTATAAGCTCATCGCCTAAAAATATAGGTCTTTGATAACTCGTACTTATATCTATTGTTGTAGCTGGTATTAAATCTTCATGCAAACAACAAAATGCTCCAAAAGCATTGTCAAAAGCTGCTGTAATAAATCCACCCTGCATACACTTAAGTGGATTTAAAAATTGTTCTAAAATTGGAAAAGCTACAGTAAGTCTTTCATTTCTAAAAAAATCAATATATCGAGGTTCCATTATTTCTAAACAATTAATAATACACTCTTCTTTTCCAAATTCCATACACTTATTAATATTATATTTTATAATCTCTTCAATATCGTTGTATTCTTTCATTTCATTAATCTCCTTTTGATTTATCTTATACGTTCTAATTTAATTTCAGCTCAAATATTTCATTAAACTCCCTATTTTCATCTATATCAAGCTGTTCAAAAGCTTCTTTTATATTTTCGAAAGTTTTCGTTCTTAAATAAAATGTATTTAATGATATATTCTCTCTATTTAATGTTTTTTCAAATTCAGGAATCAATAGCTTGTCTAAACATTCTACTAACCAAACTGTAACCACTTTTTCATCTATAAACTGTTTATTATGGAACAGTTCATGTTTAATTAATAAATCCTCATATTCACACTCATCTAATATCAATTTAAAAATAGCTAATAAAACATATTTACCTTGTGTTAAAGGATAATACCTTTTTATCTTTTTATGTAAAGTATCTTTTTTCTCTTCATATATCTCATATGAATTAAATTTGTTTTTAAAAACAGATTTAAACACTCTAGATTTTTTTATTAATTCCTGTAACTTTTCAAAGTCTTTATTATCAACATTAATACCTGATATTATTTTTAATATTTTATTATAATTTTTTGTCTCCTCTTCTATTATAGAAAATATATTATAAGCTATTATCATCTCTTTTACTTTATTATTAGTAATATTATTTGCTGAAGTTCCAAAAAGGCTTGCATAAATTTCATTACTGTTTAATATATACTTAGCTCCAACTTCTTTTGCTGAAGGTTCTCCTAAATAAGCTCTATAAAGACTACATAATTTTTCTATATTTAATTTTTCATCTTCATATTTAAATTCAGATAACTTCTTCCCTAACATTATGTGAGTTTCTTTTTTTATGTACGTTCTTTCTCCTCTTTTTATTTCATAGAAATATCCGTACTCAGCAAACTTCTTTTGAAGCTTAATTTGTTCAGAAGTATTTGAATAAAAATCTCTTATTTTAACCGCATTTTGTGAATTATTATACCTTATCACGTTCATAGCAAATTCTGAATCATGCTTGTCTGATTGTATTAGTCTAAATAGAACCCTTAAACTTTTAAACTCATTTAAAGCTCTTTCTTCTGCTTTTTCTTTATCTTTTAGTTCTCTTTTTAACTTGTTTAATGTTTTCTTATAGGCTTCATATATAGCTTCAACTGTTTGAGCTCCATTTATAATCTGAGGATACTCTACTCTAATGATTTTTGTATTTTCTTTGTACTTATAAGACTTACAATTTACAGTTATTCCATTATTATAGAAGTAAAAATTACTTTTATTAGTTAACGCTGTTTGTGTAATACTTTTATTTATTTTGTTAGTGCCAAGACTAAATCTAACATTTTTTTCGAATAATCTATATTTATAATTTTCTCTAAGCTTTATTAATTGTTCTCCAGTTATTATAGATATTATAGTATGATATCTACCTATCTTCTCATCTATAATATTAGGATCTGGTTTGTAATTTACTTTTATTTCAAAAGCTTCTGGTGTTGTAAAATCCATTTTAGAATCATATTCTTCCCATTGTTCCTTTATCTCTTTCAACCCAAAATACTCAAAAGAAGTGTTTTCATCTTCATATGAATAAATTATCTTTCTGTTTTCTGTTGGTAAATATCCTAGATGAAAAAAATAAAATTTTAATTTATATCCTTTATTTTTAGCAGTTAAATATTCTGCAGCTATCTCTCTTACCTTTTCATTTCTATGGTTATCTATATATTCATTATTCTCTAGCTTATTAGGTATGTCGTAAAAATAAGAAAGCCATTCTTTCTTGCAAGGTTTTATTTGTTTTTCACTTAAAGCAGATTTACATTGAACAAAAATTATTTCCTGAAGCTCATCATTAACAAAAAAACCATCAATAGATTCATCATTTTGCTGTAACCCTTCAATAGCATTAAATAAATTATCATCAGATAATCCAAAAAATATTTTCATTACCCAATAAGGAAAACCTTCTGTTAAATCATTACTATATTCATCACTTTCCTGCCTAATTATCTTAAAAAACTCTTTATCAGTCATTTTACCTCTCCTAAATAGATATCTATTATATTTAGATTTCTTAAATTATATTTTAACATATTTAAAAGCATATATAAAAAACTGCTATAATAACTTTGATAATAGTTTTTTAGTTTTTTCTATATAAATAGTAAAAATACGTATATAATATTTTATGACTATTTATTTAAAGTTTTCGTGATTATAATAATGACCTTAACTATTACACTGCCAATTTCCAGCTATATTAGATTTTAAGCTTTAAATTCTGAAACTTATAAGGAGGTTTTTAAAATAAATACTATAGAAAATTTGCGTTTAAGAATAAAGGAAATAACAGAAAATTATAAAGATGAAGAAATTGGAGGATGGATTACAGGAGATGGTCCTATTCCTTGTGACATTTTATTTGTAGGAGAAGCTCCTGGAAAAACCGAGGTTGAGCAAGGTCGTCCTTTTGTTGGTATGGCTGGTGAAACCTTTGAAAATTATTTAAATTCTATAGGACAATCTAGAGATAAAATTAGAATAACAAATACCTGCTCCTTTAGACCTATAAAAACTAAGGAAGGTAAAACTGGAAGAGTCACTATAAGTAATAGAACACCAAAAGTTTCTGAAATAAAACTATTTAAGGAAATCTTGGATGATGAAATAGAATTAGTGAACCCTAAACTTATTATTACATTAGGAAATATTCCACTAAAAAGACTTACAAACTTTAAGAGTATTGGAGAATGTCATGGGCAACTTTACTTTAACCAAGAACTTCAACGACATGTTTTCCCTATGTATCATCCATCAGCTCTTACTTATAATAGAAATGATGAATTTAAATCTATGTATAATAAAGATTGGCTTAAACTAAAAGAAACATTGAAAACTCTATAGTTTTCAATGTTTCTTTTAGTTTATAATTCTTCAAAGCATGTTCTTTTTAACTTTTTCTTATTATAGTTGAATAAAGATACATTCCTATACCTACAAACCAAAATATAAATGCAATCCATTCAGAAATACTTAATTTAAACCCTTTTGCTATTGCTGTACCAAGAAACAAAACACTAACTATGAAACCAAAGATTTTTAAGATTTTATTTACACTATTACTCATAAATTTTTCTTCTCCCATAATTAATTTTTATTTTATTTTTTATGTAAATAATAATCCCCGCTATTAGTCCTCCACTTGTATCAATTAAAACGTCTCTAAAAGCAGGTCCTCTACCTGGTACAAAGCTTTGATGAAATTCATCAGAGCATGCATATAAAAATATTATACCTAATACTGTGATCATCGTTTTTTTACCAAGCTTTTCATTGTTTAATGCATTATATAAAAGAACATATAGTATAAAATACTCAGTAAGATGTGCCGCTTTTCTAATTAAAAAATCGCTCCATTTTCCAAGTAAACTGCTTAAATCTATTCCTAAATGATTTAAAAGGTATATGACAAATTTATTATTCTCATCTGATAAATCCGCAGGTTGATTTGAAAACATAAATATAATAATCATCCATAAAACAACCAACCCCAACTTTAAGTATTTCTTTTTCATAACCTTTCCCTTTCATCTTAATTTTTTCATTGTATAATCCATCACTTTGAATTGCTAGTATCAGCTCACTAATAAAATACGTCAACTCTCAACTAAACTTGTTTGTCTAAATTAATTTTTTAATTAATTTTACTGTATCTTCTACGTCTTTTAAAGAAATCATTTCTCCTATTGTATCCTTATATCTACATGGAATTCCTATCATTCCAGTTTTGATTCCTCCAACTTCTTTATGTATTAATCCACCTTGATTTTTACCATCATCTATACTATATTGAAGCTTAATATTCAACTTTTCTGCTGCTTTCTCTATATTTTCTTTAATCTCATGATCAATCACAAGGCCTTTATCAAAAATTGAAGTAACTGGTCCACCTTCAACTTTAATCTTCCCTTTTGCTCCTATCGTATCTCCAGTTTTTATAGAACCTATTACTATGCACATATCTGGCTTTATTTCAAAAGCTGCTGCCCTTGCTCCTCTATATCCTACTTTATCTTCAGCTGTAAAAACAAAATAAAGTTCTTTATCTGTACTTTCTAATTCTTTTATGATTTGAAGTAATGCATAGCATCCTAATTTATTATGTAAATTTGAAGCAATTATCTTATTTTCAACTTCTAATTTATTTCCTATGAATTCTGCTATATCACCTTCATTAACCTTTTTTAATGCTTCTTGTCTGCTTGAAACTCCAATATCTATAAACAAATCATTTTCTGAAGGTTTATCTTTTGCTGAACCAATTCTTCCTAAAACTCCATTTTCAAACCTAGCAAAATTACCAACTAAAGTTTCATATGAAAAATCTCCTACTGGTGAAACTCTTATAAGTCCATTATCTTCTATGAAAGTAGCCATAACTCCTGAATTATCCATAGATGTACAAAGCATAACCTTCGTGTCACCAGAACCAAGCTTAACTATTAGATTTCCCATTTTATCTTCTTTTATTTCAAAAGGGCTTGCCATACTATTTAACTCTTCTTTAATAACTTCTCTAACTTTCTGTTCTCTTCCACTAACTGAAAAAGTATCTAATAATCTTTCTAATAATCTTTCTAATACTTTATCCATACTGTTTCACACCTTTCTCTACATTAAAAGCTATAAACTTTTCAAGTAATTTGTAACTAATTTTATAGTATTGTTATAATCCTCTAAACTGCATACTGAAATCGATGAATGTATATATCTGCACGGTACAGCTATTGCTGCTGGCTTTACTCCTTCACCACTCATAACAAAAGCACCTGCATCATTACTTCCTACTGAAGTTCTTCTTAATTGATATGATATATGATTATCCACTGCCACTTTTTTCATTTCATTTATAATATCTTTATCGTATATGCTAGTTTTATCTATTATCGAAATAGCTGGACCTTTTCCTATTTCTGTACTCATTAAATGCTTTTGAATTCCTGGCATATCTGCACACACAGTACCTTCAATAGCTATTGTAATATCTGGTTTAATATCATAAGCTGAAACATAAGCTCCTCTCATTCCAACCTCTTCTTGAACATTAAATACTGCATAAAGATCGCAATTGTAATTTTCTTTTAATAGTTCAATTAAAATACTGCAGCCTATTCTATCATCAAAAGCTTTTCCTTTTATAAGTCCTTCTCCAAAATGTCCAAATTCAGTAGTAAATACTGCATATTCTCCAAGTGGAATTAACTTTTTTGCTTCTTCTTTAGACTTTGCTCCAATATCAATACAGCATTTACTAATTGGGATGTTTTTTCCTCTTTCTTGTTTACTTTGAAGATGTATAGGCTTTAATCCTATAACTCCTGGTATCTTATCTTTACCTATATTCACAACTTTACTTGGAACAACTTTATTACTTATTCCCCCAAGTGAAGTGAATTTTAATGTACCATCGTCATTATAGCCAATTATTATAAATCCAACCTCATCCATATGTGCATCTACTACTACTTTTTTTTCACTGCCCTTTTTATGAGCTATAATATTACCCATTCTATCTACTTTTATTTCATCCACATAATCCTTTATCTCATCTTTTATTATCTGTCGCACACTTCCCTCATATCCAGAAGGACCTGCTGCATTACAAAGTTTTTGTAAAACCATTTTAAATAATCTCCCTTCTGTTAAAAACAAACTATTTTCTGCAGTTCTTCACTATTTACCTTTTCTATAAGTTTAGCTATTATTCTTCCTGTATTCTTTATATCATCCATATTAATCATTTCTACACATGTATGCATATATTTTATTGGAATAGATATTAAAAGAGTTGGAATACCACTTCTTGTAATCTGTATATCCCAAGCATCAGTTCCTGTATTCCCTGGTTCTACCTCTATTCCATAAGGAATTTCATATTCTCTAGCAAGCTCCATAATTTTTTTATTAAGTTTTGGATGCAAATTAGGTCCAATACATATAACCGGACCCTTTCCTAAATAATTTTCTCTATCTATATCTCCCATAGTTCCACTATCAAAAGTTACATCTATAGCAATAGCTATATCTGGGTTTATACTATAACTTGCCATTTTAGCTCCTCTATGCCCTACTTCTTCCTGACATGAACATACAAAATAAACATCCAAATCATGATTAATAGTTTGTAATTCCTTTGCACAAGTATACATAGCCACAATTCCAGCTCTGTCATCTACAGCTTTACATGATATATTATTATTTAATAATTCTACAAAGCTTCCTTTCAACGTTACAAAATCTCCAACTTTAACTAATTTTTTTAGTTTTTCTTTACTATAACCTGTGTCTATTAATAAAGCATCTGGAGTTACAGCCTTATTTTTTTCATCATCATTCATTAGATGAGGAGGTTTAATTCCTATAATACCTAAAATTCCCTCTTTACCATGCACAATAACCTCTTGAGAAACTAAAGTTTTTGGATCAATTCCAACGGGCTTAAACTTTAAAAACCCGCCATCACATATATCTGTAACTATCAGAAATACCTCATCTGCATGAGCCATAAGCATGATACTTCCTTTACCTCTACCTTTTTTATGTACAATTATATTGTTCATATTATCTATAGAAACATCTCCAAAAGAACTGAAAACTGCTTCTATCTGTTGATATATTAAATGTTCTCTACCACTTGGAGCATGAGATAGACATAGTTGTTTTAACAATTGCTTATATTCCATATTTTCCTCCTATTATATATAAAATCCATATACCTTATTATACAATAAAAAATAAAAACCTACATTTTTTAATTGTTGGAATGAATTTTTATAATTATTTATGACTTATTGTATATTTTTCTAAAAACTGAGCATAATCTTAAGTAAACTTAATATTTAAAAAGTCGCGTAAATGACTCCCCCCTGAATCTAGCGCGGCTTTTTATCCTTTTAAGTTAAAAATGTGCTTTTCTGTTTTATATAAGAATATGCACAACTAAAAAAGACATGTAGGATTGTTAATATTAGCAATCCTACATGTCTATATTATATTTACTTCTTTTTTCTTTTTTCAGATTTCACCGCTGCACTTATACAAAATCCTAATCCACCATAAAGTAATACAACTCCACAAATAAGCATTATAATTGAACTAGTTTCCACTTATTGTCTCACCTCCTGAATTAACATCTATCGTATCATCTTCTATTTTAAGCATATCATCATTTGGCCAAGGTTTCTTACTTAAGTACATACCTATTACAAATATGCCTATTGCTATAACCCATCCGAATATAATACGTGCAGCTAGCGGATGTCCTCCATATGGTTCTCTTAATTCTGTAATTACATTTGTTATTGTCATATAACCAAGTAAAATTGGAGTTATATATTTTAATAATATATCCCACCATTTTCCAACATGAAAATCGGAATATTTGTTTACTTCCACACGCATCTTTTCTACTTTATATACATAACTTAAAACTATAACTTCTATAAGCCCTATAAGTGCTATACCATAGCTTCCAGTAAAATGATCAACAATATCTAAAATGTGTACCCCTGCACCAGTTGCAAATAACATACTTGCACAAAATCCAATTAAACAAACATTTCTTACTAACTTATCTCTTGAAATATGAGTATACTTATCTAATACAGCTGATGTAAAAGATTCCACCATTGATATACTTGAAGATATACCTGCAATTATTAAGCAAAAGAAAAATCCAACTCCTATGATTGCTCTAACTATAGGACCACCTGGCATTAAATTAATAGCATTTGGGAAGGCTACAAAAGCTATTCCAGGACCTGCTTGAATAATCTTACTCATTGGAAGACCTGATGCATAACATGCATATCCTAGTGTACTAAATACACATAACCCTGCTAAGAAATCAAAACTTGCATTTGCAAAAACTGTTATAAATGCATTATTTACTATATCAGATTTCTTAGGTAAATAACTTGAATATGCAACCATAACACCAACAGCAAGTGTAGATGAGAAAAATACTTGTGCATAAGCAGCTATCCATATCCTACCGTTAGCAATCTTAGAAAAATCAGGCTTTAAAAACCAGTTTAAGCCACTGGCTGCTCCTGGAAGTGTTAATCCTCTTATTGTCATTAATATCATTAGTACTGCTAAAGTTGGGGTAATAAACTTACATGCTCTTTCTATACCACCAGATATACCTTTTTTAGTTATATAATAGTTAACAAACCATACAAGGGCAACTGCAAGAGCTACATACCATCTTATACCACCAAAATCCAAAGCACCGCTGCTAACTTTTAAAAATTCACCACAAAAAAAAGCATTAGGGTCACTTCCCCAGCCCCCTTTAAAAGCTAGTATAAAATAATCTATACTCCAAGAAATAACAACAGAATAAAAAGTAACAACTATAAGTGGAATCATTACAGGCCACCAGCCAAGCCATTCCCATTTTCTGCCTAACTTTGCATATGCCAGTGCATTAGCTCCTCTCATTTTACTTCCAAACCCAAATTCTAGTATCATTAATGGAACACCAGCTGTTAATAATGCTACAAAATACGGAAATAAAAATGCTCCTCCACCATTAGCATAAGCTGTATATGGGAATCTCCATAAGTTTCCTAATCCTACCGCTGCTCCTATAGTTGCCATGATAAATCCAAACCTAGACCCCCAAGCATCTCTACTTTGATTTTCCATTAATTTTCCCCCTCAAATTTAATTATTATCCAAAATTAAGATAATTATTTAACTAGCTTTATTACTTCCTATTATATTAAAGATTATTTATTTATTGAAATAATTTTAACATTTTTAGGGATAATTTTCCCTTATTACAATCAAATAATAACATAATTGAGAAAAAAATTATAAGTGGTAAATATATAAACACTTCTATATTTACCACTTGCTTATTTTATATGTATTTAATTTTCTTGCTCAACATCTGATTGAGTATTTTGTAAGTTTTCTTTTGCTTTTTCCTCTGATTCATTATCTACTTGTTTATTTTGTAATTCAGTACCTATTTCGTTATTTTCAATAGCCTCTTCATTATTCTTATCAATTTCAGCACTTTTATTTTCAACTTCATCATTTGAAGTTAAAGCTATTATCCCATCAGTTATAGCTTTTGCAATTTTTTGTTGATATGAACTATCACTCAAAAACTTATCTTCTTCTGGATTTGACATAAATCCTGTTTCAATTAATACAACAGGAACAGTTGACCAATTAAATCCTGTTATATCATCTCTTTCTACAATTCCTCTATTTCTCATTCCAACTTGATTTGTTAACGTATTTAATATAACTTTACCAAATAATCTACTTTGATAATAAAAATCTTTTGCGTATTCATTATTAGCTGGAACAAGCATAGTAGCTCCTTTAGCTGACTTGTTTTCTGCCGAATCAGCATGTATTCTTATAACAAGTCCTGCATGAGCTTCATTACCAACTTTTGCTCTTGCCGTATTACTCATAGGTTTATCATTATCAGTTTTTGTCATAATTACTGTATAGCCCTTTTGTTCTAATTCTTTTCTTAATTTTAGTGCTATTTGCATATTTACAAGGTATTCCGGAGCTTTAGTTGCAACACCTTCAGCGCCTCCTGTTTGTTTATACTTTAACTTTGAAGAATTAGGTGCCATAGGCTCTTTGTCAAGGATAGGTTTACTTGCATGTCCTGGATCTAGTACAATTATTTTATTTTTCAATTTATAATCTATGTTAGGAATTTCTTTCTTAACACTTTTTTTACTTGATGCACTGGTTTTACTTGATTTAGGTTTTTTTACTTCTTTACTAACTTTTACCTCTTTCTTCTCGATAGGTTTATCCACTTCATCACTATTTTGTTTCTTTGTATTTTCTTGTTTAGTTTCATTTATACTTTCCTTTTTTTCTTTATCATTTTCCTGCATCTTTCCAGCAGTTTCTATATTTTTAGGACCTGTAACTAGCTTCATATTTTTATTTGAAGCCTCCTTATTTCCACAAGCTGAAAATATCATAACTACTGATACAATTAATAATGCTGCTTTTATTTTTCTCATAGCTTTCCTCCTAAAGTAACATAATTTATAGTAATTATATGATTAGTTCATTTAACTTTTCATAATTACTTAACACACTATAATATAATATACAATATTAATTTTACCATAACTCTTCACAAATTTTCCATAAATAAAAATAAGCTTAGTACAATACCAAACTTATTTTTTATCTACTTTCCTGTTTGCTCTATTTTGTTTAACTATCGGAGTCTCAAAGTAGACGCTTGTACTTGGGAACGCTGCCGAAACTTTTTCAACTTCTAATATATCCATTATCTTAAAATTTACATCTTCTTTTATTTCTAAATATTTAGCCCAATCTGAAGTATTTGTAAAACAATATATAAATATATCTAAACTGCTGTCACCAAAATTATCAAAGTTAACCAAAATAAATTCATTATCTATTTGTGGATGTTCTATAAGCATAGCTTTAATTTTATCTACACAATTTTTTAACTGTTTTTGTGAAGTATCATATGTAACTCCTAAAGTAAAAGATATTCTTCTTAAATTTCTTTTACTCCAATTTATTATTGATGAATTTGCTAAAGTAGAATTTGGCTCAGTAACTAAACCCTTATCTAAAGCTCTAATTTTTGTACTTCTAAAATTTATATCTTCAACTATACCTTCCACATTAGGTGTCTTTATGTAATCTCCAATTGTAAAAGGCTTATCCAATATAATAACTAATCCTCCAAAAAAATTTGCAAGTGTTTCTTGTGCCGCAAATGCAAATGCAAAACCCCCAACACCAAGTCCAGCAACAAATCCATTTATGTTATGTCCCCATTCATCTAATATAATACTAAGTGTTAAAATAACAATTATAAATCTCATTACTTTTGATAAGAATGGAAAAACAATTTTGTCCAATTTAAAATTAAGTTTTTCAGATAATTCCTCATATAATATAGATTGTTCTATTGTTAAATTATATCCTACCCACGCAATTAGTATGATTATAGCTGAATTAAATAAATGATTTATAACTTGTGATTTAGAAAGATCATATAAAAATCCTTTTCCTAAACATATTATTGCAAAATAAATTCCTAATACAATAAAAAACCCTCTTATAGGTTCTCTGAACGCTTCTAATAGTTTTTTATCTAATTCTGTTTTTGTTTTATGAGATATTCTTAATAAGAATTTTATAATATATTTAGTAAACACCTTTCTCAATAGTAAGAATAAAAAGAATAGGCCCATACTTATTATTATATATTTTAATGTATATTCATTTGTCCTTTTACTTAAAAAATCTATTTTTTCTACTGCATTGCTAAATACTTGCTGTATATCATTCATTTCACCCCTCCTATACTATTATTTTAATAAATTTGGCACTCCCACTCAACAACAAAGAATAATAGTATATATTGCTAAAATGATTTTATATTTTAGTTATTAAAATTTCATATAAATCAAAAAATTAAAAAGCATCTCTAAATAGAGATGCTTTGGTGATCCACCGGGGAATCGAACCCCGGACAACTTGATTAAAAGTCAAGTGCTCTACCGACTGAGCTAGTGAATCAGATTACCTGGCAGCGACCTACTCTTCCACATCGTCTCCAATGCAGTACCATCGGCGCTTTGAAGCTTAACCTGCGTGTTCGGAATGGGAACGGGTGTTACCTTCAAGCCATAGCCACCAGATGACATATTTCTTAGAAATATGATACTCTTCAGTTTAACTGAATGAGTTTCCATCTGAAAGAATTATTCTTTCAAAATTACACAGTGATATTTATTTGATCAAGCCCTCGACCTATTAGTATCGGTCAGCTGAACACGTTACCGTGCTTACACCTCCGACCTATCAACCTGGTAGTCTTCCAGGGGTC
>NZ_JAPQER010000017.1 GCF_026735135.1 Clostridium aestuarii
GCACGCCGCCAGCGTTCGTCCTGAGCCAGGATCAAACTCTCAATTTAAAAGTTTAATCTTTTACTCATTACAATTGACTGACATTATTTCTTAACTTCTGTTTAATTTTCAAAGACCAATTTTTTCTCACCATCTTGCGACAGCTTATTTAGTATATCATGTCGTTTCTTGTTTGTCAAATCTTTTTTCGCTTGTCAGACAAACCTTTTAGCAAGTCCACAAACTCATTTAACTCTGACGTCTTCGCTCTCGCGACGACAAGGAATATCTTATCAAACCAAACCGTATAATGTTTTTTTATTTATATCTTTTACGACAAATTACTACTTATAATCTTATATTTACTCATTATTTCTTACGTTTTTACACATTGACACTCCAGGCATAGTATAAGCATATTACAAGGTAATATGCTTATACTATAGTCGCTAATGCTTAGTTTAGTTGCTTCATTTAGTTTAGCCATTAATACTAAGTTTAACCACTTCACTAAGTTTACTAGGTTCTAGCACCTAATAATTAAAACTCAGCTTAAGTAACTATTCTTAATAAAGTGGATAAACTAAAAAAAGAATGCCTTCCAACATTCTTTTTTGCTCTATTCATTTATCTTATAAAAGATTTTATGATCTCTCCATTTACCATTTATGTATAAATATTTTTCACTTATTCCTATTTCTTTAAATCCACAGCTTTTAAGAACCCCTTGTGATCGTTTATTATCTAATAAAATACCACCTTCTATTCTATGAAGTTCCATATCTTCAAAAGCATATTCTAGTACAAGCTTCAAAGCTTCCTTCATATATCCTTTGCCTTGTTCTTTTTCATCTATTGAATAACCAACAAAAGCATTCTTAAATACTCCCATTACTATACTTGATAATTTAATTTTCCCTATGAACTTCTTATCTTTATAAATTCCAAATTCTATACTTGTTCCATTTAGAAATTGCTTATAACTCTCTATTAAATTTTGAATTTGTACTTCTAATGTATAAAAATTTTGTTCCCTTGAAGGTTCAAATGATCCTAGATGTTTTTTATTTCTTTGATAATATTCCAAAACATCCCTTGAATCTTCTGGAGTTAGCACCTTAAGCTCAATATTGTTACCTTTTAGCCTAATAATATTTATATTACTACTTTTCTTAAACGTATCTGAATTAATTCCAAAAACAAGTTCGCTTTTATAGTCACTATTTACTATTAAAGTATCAGTAATTACCCCTTCTAATGTAAACCCTAATTCTATAAATGGGTTTAAAATTATATCTTGATCTACAATTATATTTATTTTATATAAATCCATATTCTTAAATAAAGATTTAACCATTAGTTCTAAAGCTTTTTTCAATTCAGGGGCATGGCTATCTTCATTTTTATAGAATTTAATTCTAAAGCTACAATATTTATTCTCTTTATTTAATTCTATTATAAATATTCTTCCTATATTTATTCCGAACTTATCTTTTATTATATACTCATCTTCTTTACTTTGAGTAACTTTTATATCTACAACCTCTGTTTTATACATTTTGTTTTCTCTCATTTTTAATTAACACTTCCTTAGTATTTATATAGATTAGATATGTAAATACTACACATATTAATAAACATATTGGAATAATATAATAAGTCTTATAAACTCCAATTGCATCATTAAGTGTACCAATTAAAATATTTATAATCATTGCTATACACGAAGCTACCATTACTATTAATCCTGTTATATATGAAACATTATTTTTAAAAACTTTGCTTATAGTCAAAACTATAGTT
The DNA here is from genome assembly GCF_026735135.1 of Clostridium aestuarii. GTDB lineage: Bacteria > Bacillota > Clostridia > Clostridiales > Clostridiaceae > Clostridium_H > Clostridium_H aestuarii. The sequence goes on from NZ_JAPQER010000017.1 coordinate 1,783, forward strand.
GGAAAAGTAATCGCAAAAAATAGACCAGATACAGATATGATAATTATACCGCTTTCCCCTATAAATAATCCAAATATATATAATAAAAAAGCTATAATGATTGATATTAATACTGTTTTTATATATCCAAATTTTTCTACTACAAATCCACCTAAAAGCCTTCCTATAGTAAATGTTCCAAAAAACAATGCAGTATAAAAAGAACCTTGGTTTTCATTAAAATTATACACATCATACATAAAATTAATAAACCAATTACCTGTATTTATTTCTGCTGCTACATAAAATCCTAGCGCTATCATATAAAAATATATAAGTTTATTCTTTAAAATGTAAGAATGATTTATCTTATCGTCTTGTTTTGCTTTATGTGTCTCAGGAATTTCAACAAACATAAACCCTATAAATATTATGAAAGAAATTATTGCTATAATCAAGTAAATTTTTTTCCAAGTTACCCCATTATGTAACATAATGCCTGTAAATCTTTGCGTAAATGTAGCTCCTAACCCATAGCAAAAATGAGTTAAGTTCATAATAATTGCCTGAAAACTTACAGCTAATACAGGTATTATAGTATTTGCACCCATAGCAATAAGTGCTTGTCCTATATTTAATAAGAATAGTTCTATTATCAATGTTGCAAAACTATTACAAAAATGTAATCCTGTAAGTGAAAATATAATGAATATAAACCCTATCATAAAAACTTTCTTTTGTCCTATCTTTTCACATAATATTCCCCCAACAAAAGTAAAAATTACAAATCCTAAAGAACATGCTGTTATCATAGCAGCGATTCCCTTATTATTCACCATAAATTCTTTTTTTAATGTAGGAATAAATGGTCCTCTTACATTATCACACATTGCTAATAAAATCATCATCATAAAAATAATGATTAATGCAATAGTATTATTTCTTTTTTTCATAAGTATCCCCCTCAATATAAATAGGACTACATTGCAACTATATCTTTTATAACTTCACCTGCTATAATAAGTCCTGCTACAGATGGTACAAATGAAATACTTGCTGGAGCCTGTTTTCTTACATTAGGATTTTTATACTCTTCTTTTAACTTTATAGGTAGTTCTTCTGAATAAACAACTTTTAGATGCTTTACCTGTCTCTTTTTTAATTCTCTTCTCATAACCTTAGCTAATGGACAAACATTAGTCTTGTATATATCTGAAACTTTAAATTTTGTAGGATCTAATTTATTTCCTGTTCCCATACTACTTATAAGCCTAATATTATTTTTTTCACACCAAAATGCAAGAGCTATTTTGGATGTAATTGTATCTATAGCATCAATTACATAATCTGTATCCTGATCTATAATGTTTTGTATATTATCTTCCGATACAAATACCTTATGCACTGTAACATCACATTCAGGATTTATGTCTAAAATTCTTTGTTTCATAATTTCAACCTTAGCTTTTCCTACTGATTTCATTGTAGCAAGTATTTGTCTATTAATATTTGAAATATCCACCTCATCTTTATCTACTAAAACAATTTTTCCAACTCCACTTCTTGCAATGGCCTCAGTAGAAAAACTGCCTACTCCACCTATACCAAATATGACAACTTTACTTTCTTTTAATTTTTCTATATTTTCTTTACCTATCATTCTTTCAGTTCTACTTAACCAATATTCCATAGTCTCTTCTCCTTTTTTGTTATCTAACCTTATTATCTACTAATACTACTAAAACATTATACCAAAACCAAAAAAAAATACTGCGAATTTTCGCAGTTTTAACTTTAAATTTATTCCGTTCAAAATAATAATTTTTATTTTTAAAGTTTATTTACTATACAAACAAAATTAAAGGATACATAAGTTCTCTTTATCATAAATTATATCTTTTCCATATTGATTTTTGTTCGTAGATATGTTTATAAAGAACTTATATAATTATTTATTTATATAAGAAGGCTAATGTAATTTTCATCCGTCTCTTTAAACTAAATATATAATTAAAGAATTTATATCCTTATAATTCTGTCTAAAGCATATTTTAATCTGATGGTACAATTAAATTGGGTTTAATACCCAACTTAATTGTACCATCTTTTCTAATTTTTCTCAATATTCTGTGTTTTACATATCATTAGTTTTAATTACAATATATATGATTATATTACTAATAAACTAATATTTTTTATATAGAAATACTTAAACTTATTAGAATGTTGATGATATTACTCTTATATTGCGAAAATTTTTCTTAAAAAGAGTGAAAAATCTTATTTCACTCTTTTTACACATAAACTATTTTGAATTATTATCGTTCATCTAACCCAGCTAATACTGAATCAAATAAATTTGCCTGACATTCATTACTTACGTAATTTTTACAATTGTCACAACTATCACATTCACTTCCACTAGTCATTGATGTAAATTGGTTTTGTCTAGGAGTATATCCTGGACAATTTTTAGCTACATTTACTAACTGTTGAAAATTTGCCATCCATATTCCTCCTTATATTTAGTTCCTTCTTATTGTTTCCATAATCTCATCAAATAATCCCTTAGTACATTTTCCCTTAATAAAATTTTTACAATTATTACAGCTCTCAGAAAGCGTTCCCATACTTAACATACTTATACCATATTTTGCTTCATATTCCTGGCAATTTTGAGCTATTACCATCTTCATTTCATTAGAAACCATATTACCCACTCACCTTATAATAAAAACTTATTTGTAATATAGTTTCTCTTAAACTCATAATAAAATACGTTAAATATATCTATAATTAATAAAAAACATATTCTTTTTTTAATATATAGTTGATTCTGTTTCCCTACAGTATCTTGTTATAATACATTCACCTAAGTTTCTAGGACATCTTTTACACATACAATTTGATGCTTCTCCATCACATCTTTTTTCTAAAAATTCAGGACACTTTTTACAATTATCTTTAATATTTTTCATATATATTCCCCCATCTCTATGTATTCTTACATAATTTAGCCATGTATACTCACTTGAATATACATGGCTTACTTATTAACTTAAATTTGTTATTCATCTATAGCAAATTCATTTCCATAAGCAATCTTTGAAAATTTTTTTTCTATTTCAATAAGCTTTGTACCTTTTAAATCAATATCTTCTATATTACCTTGACCAACTCCTTCTTTTATACATCTAAATAAATAATTAACAGCTTGCGGCCTAAATCCTAAAAGCCTTGCACCAATAGTATCACAAGCTACTGGATCTAAACTTGTAAGAACCATATTTGTATTTTTTGCAATTCCTTTACTTGGCCCTGTACCAATCATTGCCGGACTTAAACTAAGTATAGATAAATCAATAGGGATATTTTTTGCCATAGCAGTAATAAAATCATGTAATTCCTCATGTATACCTAAGTTTTTTTTAGGATATCCATGAATTTCTGCTGGCGGCCATGAAAGTGCTATATTTTTTATGCTAGCTGACATCGTTGCCTCTTCATGTGCTTTAAGCTGAGTAAATGATACTATTATTGTTGCTTCTTGTATTAACGCATTTATTTTTGTTTCCTTAACTATATTCCCACCTATTTCCAAACTAATGAAAGGTCCAAAATTCAAATCAACAAACTCTACATTTTCTTCTTGAATTATCTTATCAAAACCAAAGTTTTGAAATACACTTTGTGTATTAGCACCACCTGCGCCTGCTGCTACAATTATTCTTTTAACATTTTTTTCTTTAAAAAATCTTATAACTTCTCTCAAAGATTCCTGTCCAACTACAACACCTTTATTAGGAGGATTCATATTAACCATATTAGCTGTAATAACTACAATATCATTGTTGTTAGTAAATCCGTCTAGCGGTAGATAGCTCAATGCATCTCTTATTGCTATTTTTTCATCAGCATTTTCTCCAAAACCAACTATAGGACTTTCTAATTTTCTTTTTCTCATAAAAAAATCACCTCTACCATATTATTTACATAGGTTAAAGGTGTAATTCATTCTTATTTATTGTTAATTTAAAAATTTAAACTTCTGAGTAAATATAATTATATCCTATTTCTTTTAATACTTTTCTAACAACTCTCTTTCCAACCTTATCTTCTTTCATTTCCTCAATGGCATGTTCTATATTTATCCATTCCACTAACTCTACTTCATCAGATTTAATAATTTCGCCCTCAACATAATCTGCCATATAAGTAAGCATCAAAAGTTCTGATTTAGGTATTGTATCACTTCCAAGATATTTTATATTATTAATTGTAATACCTGTTTCTTCCTTAACTTCTCTTATAACCGTTTCTTCAACAGTCTCTCCATTTGTAACGTATCCTGAAACTAATACTTTACAATTTTTAAATATATAACTTTGTTTCATTAAAAGAATTTCATTTTCTTTAACAACAGCAACTACAACACATGGTTTAGGTAAGTCAAAATACATTATATCATCTACTGGACAATACGGAACATCTCCTTCATCCCAGCTATTTCTCATGATCAATTTTCTACCACATATAGGGCAAAATTTATATTTCACGTCTTCACCTCCCATGAACACCTTATAATATAATTATAATTTAATTACATTTTTTAGTACATAGTAAATTAAAGATTCTCATAAAAATTAATACCCTTATGTTTTAAAAACATAAGGGCTAGTTAAAAATTTATAGTCTTTTACATATTTATTTTATATTTTGTGAAATAAGCTCTCCCATTTTTTGTGTACCTACTTTAATCATTCCTTCCTCCATTATATCTAATGTACGATATCCTTTTTCTAGTATTTTAGACACAGCATTTTCAATATCCTTTGCTGCTTCTTCCATATCAAAACTAAATCTAAGCATCATTGCTATACTCATAATTGTTGCAATAGGATTAGCTTTATCTTCACCAGCTATATCTGGTGCTGAACCATGAATAGGCTCATATAATCCTATTTTATTCTTTCCAATACTAGCAGAAGGAAGCATACCTAGAGAACCCGTAAGCATTGATGCCTCATCACTTAAAATATCACCAAACATGTTTCCTGTTAATATAACATCAAATTGTTTGGGATTTCTTATAAGCTGCATCGCTGCATTATCTACATACATATAATCAATCTTTATATCCTCATGTTCTTTTGAAATAGCAGATACTACTTCTCTCCACAATCTTGAATTTTCAAGTACATTTGCTTTATCTACAAGTGTAATATGCTTATTTCTTTTATCAGCAATTTTAAATGCTACTTTGGCTATTCTAGCTATTTCAGGAGTAGAATAACTCATTATATCCCAAGCTTTTTGCCCTTGTTCTATATCTATTCTATCCTTATCTCCAAAATAAATTCCACCTGTAAGTTCTCTTACTATCATTAAATCCAAACTATCACCTAAGATACCTTCTTTTAATGGTGATGCATCTTTCATCTGTGGAAACATAATAGCAGGTCTTAAGTTGGCAAACACCTGTAGTTCTTTTCTTATTTTTAAAAGTCCAGCTTCTGGTCTTAAATTTCTAGGAACATTATCCCATTTAGGTCCACCCACTGCTCCTAAAAGTACAGCATCACTATTTTTACAAACTTCTATAGTTTCTTTGGGAAGCGGTTCTCCCACTTTATCAATAGCAGCCCCTCCCATAAGTACTTCCTTATATTCAAAATTACATTCATATTTTTTTGAAATAGCATTAAGTACCTTAACCGCCTCATCAACTACTTCTGGTCCTATTCCATCACCTTTAATAACTGCTATTTTCATTATTTGTTCACCCTTTCCCTAACATAATTAACAAGTCCATCACTATTTATAATTTTTTGCATAAATTCAGGGAATGGTTCTGATTTATAAGTTTTATTTTTAGTTTTATTTATAATAATTCCTTTATTAATATCTATTTCAATTTCGTCCCCTTCTTCTATATCCTTAGCTGCTTCTTCACATTCTATTATTGGAAGACCGATATTAATAGAGTTTCTATAAAATATTCTTGCAAAAGTTTCTGCTATTACACAGCTAATACCTGAAGCTTTAATAGCAATAGGAGCATGTTCTCTTGATGAACCACATCCGAAATTTTTTCCTGCTACCATAACATCGCCTTTTGATACTTTGTTTACAAATTCCTTATCTAAATCCTCCATGCAGTGCACTGCAAGCTCTTTTGGATCACTTGTAGTCAAATATCTAGCTGGAATAATAACATCCGTATCTACATTATTACCATATTTTATTACTTTTCCATTTATCATTATTTAACTACCTCCTCTGGTGATGCAATTTTTCCAAGTATAGCAGATGCAGCTGCTACAACAGGACTTGCTAAGTAAACTTCACTTTCAACATGCCCCATTCTTCCAACAAAATTTCTATTAGTAGTAGCAACAGCTCTTTCCCCTTTTGCTAATATACCCATATGTCCTCCAAGACAAGGTCCACAAGTAGGTGTACTTACCACAGCTCCTGCATTTATAAATATTTCTAGTAATCCTTCTTTCATTGCTTGAAGATATATCTTTTGAGTGGCAGGAATAATAATTGCTCTCACAGAAGAATGTACTTCTCTACCTTCAAAAACTTTTGCTGCTGCTCTTAAATCCTCTATTCTACCATTTGTACAAGAACCTATTACTACTTGTTGAATAGGTACATCGCCAACCTCATCAATTGTTCTCGTGTTTTCAGGTAAATGAGGAAATGCTACTGTAGGTCTTATAGTAGATAAATCAATCTCAATAATCTGTGAATATTCAGCATCTTCATCTGCTTTAAATACCTTATATTGTTTAGTTGAATGTTCTTTAATATACTCTATTGTTTTTTCATCAACTTCAAAAATTCCATTCTTTGCACCAGCTTCAATAGCCATATTTGCTATTGTAAAACGATCATCCATCTTTAAACTTTTTAATCCTTCCCCACAGAATTCCATAGATTTATATCTTGCCCCATCTACTCCAATCATTCCAATGATATGAAGAATTACATCCTTACCACTAACCCAAGGCTGAAGTTCTCCTTTAAGTTGAAATTTAATTGCTTCTGGTATTTTAAACCAACATTCTCCTGTTGCCATTCCTGCTCCCATATCTGTACTTCCAATTCCAGTTGAAAAAGCCCCTAAAGCTCCATAAGTACAAGTATGTGAATCTGCCCCAATAACCACATCACCTGCAACTACAAGTCCTTTTTCAGGAATCAAAGCATGCTCAATTCCCATTCTTCCAACTTCAAAATAATTTTTTATATTTTTTTCATTTGCGAAATCTCTACAGCATTTACACTGCTCTGCTGATTTAATATCTTTATTTGGAGTAAAATGATCTGGTACAATAGCAACCTTATTTTCATCAAAAACCTTATCTACTCCCATTTTGTTAAATTCTCTAATAGCTACTGGACTAGTTATATCATTTCCTAATACTAAGTCCAACTTTGCACTTATCAATTGCCCCGGTTTTACATAATCCATTCCAGCATGTACTGCTAGAATTTTTTGAGTCATTGTCATACCCATATTTAAAGCCCCCTAATTATTTTTATAATCTATAATTACACTTTAAGTTAATCATATTAATTAACCTTAATTATTTATTAGCAAATTTATTAATTGCATTCATGTATGCTTTTACACTTGCTTCTATTACATCCAAACTTATACCTCTTCCTATGAACTTGTTTCCATCTATATCAACTTTTACTGTAACTTCTCCTAAAGCATCTTTTCCACTTGTAATAGCTTTAAGTGCATAGTCTTCTAATTTTATATTAACCCCTATAGTTCTCTCAATTACATTAAATAATGCATTTATAGGACCATCCCCACAAGCCGCTTCTTGCATAACTTTATCATCCTTCTTAATTCTTACTGTGGCTGTAGAGACCATATTATTACCTGTAGTAACTTGGAAATTTTCAAGATTGTATTTTTCATCAACTTGAATTACATTTTGATTTACTAGTGCTTCTATATCACTATCAGAAATCTCTTTCTTTTTATCCGATAATTCTTTGAATTTTTTAAATGCTTCATCTATCTTATCTTTATCTAGATTATATCCAAGTTCATTTAATCTTTCTTGAAAAGCATGCCTTCCAGAATGTTTTCCAAGTACCATATTATTTTGTTTTAAACCAATTGATTCTGGTGTCATAATCTCATAAGTTTTGCTATTATTAATTACTCCATGTTGATGAATTCCGGATTCATGTGCAAAAGCATTTGCTCCTACAATAGCCTTATTCTTTTGAATATTTATACCTGCAAAACTACTTACCATACTGCTAACTCGATGTATTCTTTCAGTAACCACACTTGTTTCATAATCAAAATAATCTTTTCTAGTTTTAAGTACCATAGCAATTTCTTCAAGTGCTGCATTTCCAGCTCTTTCTCCTAAACCATTTATAGCACACTCTATTTGTTCTGCTCCATTTTCTATCGCCGCTAGAGAATTGGCAACTGCAAGACCTAAATCATTATGACAATGAACACTTATGACGGCTTTATTTATATTTGGAACATTCTCTTTTATTCCTCTTATGAAAACACCAAATTCACCTGGAGTAGTATAACCTACAGTATCAGGTATATTAACCACTGTTGCACCAGCATTAATAACAGCTTCTAAAACTTTATATAAAAATTCTGGACGAGTTCTTGAACCATCTTCTGGTGAAAACTCTATATCATTACACAATGATTTCGCATATGTTACCATATCAATAGCTTTTTTTAATACTTCATCTGGTTTCATATTAAGTTTATATTCCATATGAATATCTGATGTAGCAATAAAAGTATGTATTCTAGGTCTTTCAGCATATTTAAGCGCTTCCCAAGCACGATCAATATCCCCTTTGTTAGCTCTAGCAAGTCCAGCTACAATCGGTTTTTTTACTGCTTTTGCAATTGCCTTTACTGCTTCATAGTCCCCATTAGATACTCTAGGAAAACCTGCTTCTATAATATCTACACCTAGCAATTCAAGCTGTTTTGCAATTTCTATTTTTTCTTGTACATTCAAACTCACCCCAGGAGTTTGTTCCCCATCTCTTAAAGTAGTATCAAAAATTTGAATTCTTTTTGTCATTGTTTTGCCCCCTTTAAATTTAACCCCTTTAAAATTTGTATAAAAAACAGACTTCACACTCCATTGGAGCGCAAGTCCATACGCGTTACCATCCAAATTTTTTCTTAATTAACATAACGGTATATACGGTATATACCGGCCCAGCCTACTACTATTTCAGCCTGCTGCTCCAAGACTAGTTCAATAACCGATTATTCGTAGGTTCTCAGCACTCCCTACTCTCTGTAGAATATCTTGTTATCTACTACTTCCCTTCATCACTTTAAATATCTTTATTTTAAATAATTCATATAATGTTAGTATAAAAATATATAATGTTTTTATACTAATTATTAGTTTTTAATAAAAAATTCATTTTGTAACGTTGCATAAAATTTACCTACATTTTTATATAGTAAAAAAGCGTGCAAACTTACTCCCTCCATTGGAGCGTAAGTCTACACGCGGTACCATCCAAATTACATCTTAATTTATATAACGGCATATGCCGGCTCAGCCTACTACTATTTCAGCCTGCTACTCCAGGACTAGTTCAATAACCAATTATTCGTAGGTTCTCAGCTATTCCTACTCTCTGTAGAACATTTTGTTATTTACTGCTTCCCATCATTGCTTTAATAATTTATGATTTTATATTAAAAGTTTAATATAACTAAAATATTTTTAACACAAAATAATAATTTAATAATAAATATACTATAAACAAAAAAACTTGTCAACAAAAAAGTTTGAATTATAATATAATTTCAACTTTTTTATTAATGTTTATATAATTTTTACTTACCTTACAGTCATAACAAAAAATATCAACACCACTTCTATATGCCTTTCTTAATGCTTCTGTAAAAGCTTTATCCATAGCATCATAAGGAGAAAATGATTTTGCTTCATCCATCTGAATTAAAAATAAAACCCCAGCTCCTCTACCACTATTTTTGACATCAATAAGTTCTAAAAGATGTTTTTTTCCTCTTTCTGTTGGTGCATCTGGGAACATACAATATCCATCATCTTCAAATGTTACTCCCTTAACTTCTAAATAATATTCTTTATTCTGCTCATTTAAAAGTTTAAAATCAAATCTACTTTTTCCAAATGTCTTTTCTCTAAAAATATTTTTATACTCTCTAAGTTTTTCTATCTTACCTTCCTTTAGAGATTCATATACAACTTTATTTGGTATATGTGAATCAATATTTATAAGCTTATCTTCTTTATATCCAGCTATTAAATCATATTTCGTTTTTCTATTTGGATTATTTTCTTCTCTTAATATAACAGTTGTACCTGGTACTAGTATTTCTTTACATCTACCTGTATTAGGTACATGTACCATAATTTCTTCATTATTTAATTTTACATATGCTTGAAATCTATTAGGTCTTTTTATAAATTCTGCACAATAAATATTTTTATTAAAAACCATTCATTATCCATCCCTTTTGAATTTATATTTATAATATTAAAATAAATTTTCTACACAACTATACTTAGTATTATAACAATTAAACACAAAAGTTATCCACAACTATGGATAACTTTTATAAACACTGTTGATTATTTTTTATTTCTTTATATCCAAGCTGTAATTAATACTGAACACATAAAAAACTCTTTAGTAATTTACTTACTAAAGAGTTTTTTTTATGGTAGCTCCTAGGGGAATCGAACCCCTGTTTCCGCCGTGAGAGGGCAGCGTCTTGACCGCTTGACTAAGGAGCCATGTAAAATTTTCACTTCAACTTACTGTAATATTATATCATTTTAAAAAATCATTGTCAATATATCTTTATAATATCTACAAAACAAAAGAGTCCTTCTTAAAAGAACTCTTAACATAAAGTAAATGGCTGGGATGGCAGGATTCGAACCTACGCATGTAGCAGTCAAAGTGCTATGCCTTACCGCTTGGCGACATCCCAATATATGGTGCGTCTTAAGAGATTCGAACTCCCGGCCCACGCCTTAGAAGGGCGTTGCTCTATCCAGCTGAGCTAAAGACGCAAATTGGAGCGGGTAAGGGGAATCGAACCCCTGTGTTCAGCTTGGAAGGCTGACGTTCTACCATTGAACCATACCCGCACATACATTGTTTTATTTAATTTTTTATGGTGCAGGTGAAGGGAGTCGAACCCCCACGCCATAGGCGCTAGATCCTAAGTCTAGTGCGTCTGCCAATTCCGCCACACCTGCATATATAAAATTTTAAATGGTGACTCCTAGGGGAATTGAACCCCTGTTACCACCGTGAAAGGGTGGTGTCTTAACCGCTTGACCAAGGAGCCAAATTACCTGGCAGTGACCTACTCTTCCACATCGTCTCCAATGCAGTACCATCGGCGCTTTGAAGCTTAACCTGCGTGTTCGGAATGGGAACGGGTGTTACCTTCAAGCCATAACCACCAGATGACATATTTCTTAGAAATA
>NZ_JAPQER010000018.1 GCF_026735135.1 Clostridium aestuarii
TGGTCTTTGAAAATTAAACAGAAGTTAAGAAATAATGTCAGTCAATTGTAATGAGTAAAAGATTAAACTTTTAAATTGAGAGTTTGATCCTGGCTCAGGACGAACGCTGGCGGCGTGCCTAACACATGCAAGTCGAGCGATGAAGCTTCCTTCGGGAAGTGGATTAGCGGCGGACGGGTGAGTAACACGTGGGCAACCTGCCTCAAAGTGGGGAATAGCCCTCCGAAAGGAGGAGTAATACCGCATAACATGAAGGAATCGCATGATTTTTTCATCAAAGATTTATCGCTTTGAGATGGGCCCGCGGCGCATTAGCTAGTTGGTAAGGTAAAGGCTTACCAAGGCGACGATGCGTAGCCGACCTGAGAGGGTGATCGGCCACATTGGAACTGAGACACGGTCCAGACTCCTACGGGAGGCAGCAGTGGGGAATATTGCGCAATGGGGGAAACCCTGACGCAGCAACGCCGCGTGAGTGATGAAGGTCTTCGGATTGTAAAGCTCTGTCTTTTGGGACGATAATGACGGTACCAAAGGAGGAAGCCACGGCTAACTACGTGCCAGCAGCCGCGGTAATACGTAGGTGGCAAGCGTTGTCCGGAATTACTGGGCGTAAAGAGTATGTAGGCGGATGCCTAAGTCAGATGTGAAATACCCGGGCTCAACCCGGGAGCTGCATTTGAAACTGGGTATCTAGAGTGCAGGAGAGGAAAGTGGAATTCCTAGTGTAGCGGTGAAATGCGTAGAGATTAGGAAGAACACCAGTGGCGAAGGCGACTTTCTGGACTGTAACTGACGCTGAGATACGAAAGCGTGGGGAGCGAACAGGATTAGATACCCTGGTAGTCCACGCCGTAAACGATGAATACTAGGTGTCGGGGGGTACCACCTCCGGTGCCGCAGCTAACGCAATAAGTATTCCGCCTGGGGAGTACGGTCGCAAGATTAAAACTCAAAGGAATTGACGGGGACCCGCACAAGCAGCGGAGCATGTGGTTTAATTCGAAGCAACGCGAAGAACCTTACCTAGACTTGACATCTTCTGCATTACCTTTAATCAGGGAAATCCCTTCGGGGACAGAAAGACAGGTGGTGCATGGTTGTCGTCAGCTCGTGTCGTGAGATGTTGGGTTAAGTCCCGCAACGAGCGCAACCCTTATCGTTAGTTGCTACCATTAAGTTGAGCACTCTAGCGAGACTGCCTGGGTTAACCAGGAGGAAGGTGGGGATGACGTCAAATCATCATGCCCCTTATGTCTAGGGCTACACACGTGCTACAATGGTCGGTACAACGAGCAGCGAACCCGCGAGGGGGAGCCAAACTTGAAAGCCGATCCCAGTTCGGATTGCAGGCTGAAACTCGCCTGCATGAAGTTGGAGTTGCTAGTAATCGCGAATCAGCATGTCGCGGTGAATACGTTCCCGGGTCTTGTACACACCGCCCGTCACACCATGAGAGTCGGTAACACCCGAAGCCCGTGAGGTAACCGTAAGGAACCAGCGGTCGAAGGTGGGATTGATAATTGGGGTGAAGTCGTAACAAGGTAGCCGTAGGAGAACCTGCGGCTGGATCACCTCCTTTCTAGGGAGAAATGGAAAGCATAGCTTTCCGAAACTGACTTATTATTCTCTTCTGTTTAATTTTGAAAGACTAATGTTTTTCAAACAAGATAAACTATCAATAATTGGTTTTACAAAAGGTATTGTCGGTTGTTGGTTATAAATGGGGGTATAGCTCAGTTGGGAGAGCACCTGCCTTGCACGCAGGGGGTCAAGAGTTCGAATCTCTTTATCTCCACCATAAGTACATTTTAGAAACTATGATTTAAGATAGTTTCTTATATAAAATAAATATGGGTCTATAGCTCAGCTGGTTAGAGCGCACGCCTGATAAGCGTGAGGTCGATGGTTCGAGTCCATTTAGACCCACCATTTTAAAGTCAAGTAGCAATTTTAAATTGTTAACTGGCTTTAAAAAAATGTCCATTGTTCTTTGAAAATTACACAGTGATATAAAATCAGTTAAAAGTTAAAACCTAACTTTTAACAACCTAGTAATATGAAGCAATTAAACATCTAAGAAATTAGATGTGCTGATGAAAAAAAGATCAAGCTACAAAGGGCGCACGGTGAATGCCCTGGCACTAGGAGCCGATGAAGGACGTGATAAGCTGCGATAAGCTTTGGGTAGGTGCAAATAACCTGTGATCCAAAGATTTCCGAATGGGGAAACCCGGCAGGCTAATACCTGTCACTGTATACTGAATTCATAGGTATATAGAGGTACACTCGGGGAACTGAAACATCTAAGTACCCGAAGGAAGAGAAAGAAAAATCGATTTCCTGAGTAGCGGCGAGCGAAACGGAAAGAGCCCAAACCAGAAACTTGTTTCTGGGGTTGAGGACAGAACACAACGCTTTGATTTTCTTAGTCAAATAGAACTGGAAAGTTCAGCCATAGAAGGTAATAGCCCTGTAGGCGAAAGGAAAAGATAAGTAGTTCTGCTCCAGAGTACCACGAGACACGAGAAACCTTGTGGGAAGCAGGGAGGACCATCTCCCAAGGCTAAATACTACCTAGTGACCGATAGTGAAGCAGTACCGTGAGGGAAAGGTGAAAAGAACCCCGGAAGGGGAGTGAAATAGAACCTGAAACCGTGTGCCTACAATCGGTCGGAGCACATTTATGTGTGACGGCGTACTTTTTGTAGAACGGGCCAGCGAGTTACGTTATGCAGCGAGGTTAAGCACTTATGGTGCGCAGCCGAAGGGAAACCGAGTCTGAATAGGGCGACTAGTTGCATGATGTAGACCCGAAACCGAGTGACCTATCCATGGCCAGGTTGAAGCGGAAGTAAAATTCCGTGGAGGACCGAACCACGTTGGTGTTGAAAAACCATGGGATGAGCTGTGGATAGCGGAGAAATTCCAATCGAACTCGGAGATAGCTGGTTCTCCTCGAAATAGCTTTAGGGCTAGCGTCGGGTAATTGAGTAATGGAGGTAGAGCACTGAATGGGCTAGGGGGCATAGCGCTTACTGAACCCTATCAAACTCCGAATGCCATATACTTGTATCCCGGCAGTCAGACTGCGAGTGATAAGATCCGTAGTCAAAAGGGAAAGAGCCCAGACCATCAGCTAAGGTCCCTAAGTGTAAGTTAAGTGGGAAAGGATGTGGGATTTCTAAGACAACTAGGATGTTGGCTTAGAAGCAGCCACTCATTCAAAGAGTGCGTAATAGCTCACTAGTCGAGAGATCCCGCGCCGAAGATGTAACGGGGCTAAAACTTACCACCGAAGCTATGGACTCGAAAGAGTGGTAGAGGAGCTTTCTGTACAGGTCGAAGCCATACCGTGAGGAGTGGTGGACAGTGCAGAAGTGAGAATGCTGGCATAAGTAGCGAGAAACAGGTGAGAATCCTGTTGGCCGAATATCTAAGGTTTCCTGGGGAAGGCTCGTCCTCCCAGGGTTAGTCGGGACCTAAGCCGAGGCCGAAAGGCGTAGGCGATGGACAACTGGTTGATATTCCAGTACCACCAACATGCGTTTGACAGATGGGATGACGCAGGAGGATAGGATGTGCGCACTATTGGATGTGCGTTCAAGCACTTAGGAGGATTGAACAGGAAAATCCGTTCAATCTTAACTCTGAGGTGTGATGAGGAGCGATCTTTTTCGCGAAGTATCTGATTCCACGCTGCCAAGAAAAGTCTCTATGGAGTATGTTGGTGCCCGTACCGCAAACCGACACAGGTAGATGAGGAGAGAATCCTAAGGCCGGCGGAAGAATTACTGCTAAGGAACTCGGCAAATTGACCCCGTAACTTCGGGAGAAGGGGTGCCTGCGAGAGCAGGCCGCAGTGACTAGGCCCAAGCAACTGTTTATCAAAAACACAGGTCTCTGCTAAACCGTAAGGTGATGTATAGGGGCTGACGCCTGCCCGGTGCTGGAAGGTTAAGGGGAACAGTTAGAGCAATCGAAGCTGTGAACTTAAGCCCCAGTAAACGGCGGCCGTAACTATAACGGTCCTAAGGTAGCGAAATTCCTTGTCGGGTAAGTTCCGACCCGCACGAATGGCGTAATGATTTGGGCACTGTCTCGGCAGTAAATCCGGTGAAATTGAAGTGTGAGTGAAGATGCTCACTACCCGCGGTTGGACGGAAAGACCCCGTAGAGCTTTACTGTAGCTTAGTATTGAATTTCGGTATTGTCTGTACAGGATAGGTGGGAGACTTAGATATAGGGGCGTCAGCTTCTATGGAGTCGTCCTTGGGATACCACCCTGACAGTATTGGAATTCTAACTGGAGACCGTGAATCCGGTCACAGGACAGTGCTAGGTGGGCAGTTTGACTGGGGCGGTCGCCTCCTAAAAGGTAACGGAGGCGCCCAAAGGTTCCCTCAGCGCGGTCGGAAATCGCGCGTAGAGTGTAAAGGCATAAGGGAGCCTGACTGCGAGACATACAGGTCGAGCAGGGACGAAAGTCGGGCTTAGTGATCCGGTGGTTCTGAATGGAAGGGCCATCGCTCAACGGATAAAAGCTACCTCGGGGATAACAGGCTGATCTCCCCCAAGAGTCCACATCGACGGGGAGGTTTGGCACCTCGATGTCGGCTCGTCGCATCCTGGGGCTGTAGTCGGTCCCAAGGGTTGGGCTGTTCGCCCATTAAAGCGGCACGCGAGCTGGGTTCAGAACGTCGTGAGACAGTTCGGTCCCTATCCGCCGTGGGCGCAGGAAATTTGAGAGGAGCTGTCCTTAGTACGAGAGGACCGGGATGGACCAACCTCTGGTGCACCAGTTGTCACGCCAGTGGCACAGCTGGGTAGCTATGTTGGGAAGGGATAAACGCTGAAAGCATCTAAGCGTGAAGCCCCCCTCAAGATGAGATTTCCCATAGCGTAAGCTAGTAAGACCCCTGGAAGACTACCAGGTTGATAGGTCGGAGGTGTAAGCACGGTAACGTGTTCAGCTGACCGATACTAATAGGTCGAGGGCTTGATCAAATAAATATCACTGTGTAATTTTGAAAGAATAATT
>NZ_JAPQER010000019.1 GCF_026735135.1 Clostridium aestuarii
TAGCAACTATTTTAGCCATATCTTCTAATTCAAGACCTGATTTTGAAAGAGCTTGTTCTAAAGCACGCTTAGGTCCTGTAGAACCTGTTCCAACCTGAATTACTTCTGCAGCGACAATCTCTTTTCCGTCTTCAAGTATTACAACTTTTGAGGATGCAGAACCAACGTCAATACCCATTGTATACATCGCATCTTCTCCTTACTTATGAATAATTTTTCTTGTATATTAATTATTATTGCTTATTTAGTTAACAACCTTTTGAGTTAATGATTGAAATTTTTTATACCTCTTCAATATCTTTAATTGTTTTAAGGTATGATGGTCTTACCATTTTTTTTATTATTAATAATAAACATAGATCTTATTAATAAACAATATCTTATATATCGTTTTACTTTATTCAATCTTGTTCTCTAACTTTTAGAAAATTTATTTAATTATTTGTTAAGCCCATTTTTTCTTCTCTAAAAAATTTTTCATCCATAATCTTAATTTCTTTATCCATCTTAGGAACAAAATCCATTAAATCAAGAATTTGTGTTTGAATATCAATTCCAGGAGCAACTTCTATTAAGTGAAGTCCATCTTCTTTTAATTCAAATACAGCTCTTTCTGTTATATATAACACAGGTTGTTTAGTTTTAATTGCATATTTTCCACTAAATGTAACTTGTTCAACTTGTTTTAAGAATTTAGTTTTCTTACCTTCTTGTTCTATTAT
Source organism: Clostridium aestuarii (assembly GCF_026735135.1). Lineage (GTDB taxonomy): Bacteria > Bacillota > Clostridia > Clostridiales > Clostridiaceae > Clostridium_H > Clostridium_H aestuarii. Next base: position 723 of record NZ_JAPQER010000019.1, read on the forward strand.
TAGCTTTCCATCTTCAATTTTTGTTTTTAAACCACCTGCAGTAAAAGTTCCACAGAAAAATACTTTTTTAGCATTTTGTGTTATATTAATGAAACCACCACACCCTGGCAACTTTGGACCAAATCTACTTACATTAATGTTACCGTTCTCATCACATTCTGCTAAACCTAAGAACGCCATATCAAGACCAGCACCATCATAAAAATCAAATTGATATCCTTGATCTATAATAGCATCAGGATTTAAAGCTGACCCAAATCTTGGTCCACCTTGAGGTATACCTCCGATTGCACCTGACTCAACAGTTAACGTCATGTAATCTCCAATTCCCTCTTCATTTGCAACTTGAGAAATATACTCAGGTACTCCTACACCTAAATTAACAACTGTATCTTCTCTTAATTCCATAGTTGCTCTTCTCGCAATAACTTTTTTAACAGTTAATGGAGTATTTTCAACATCCCCACCTACAGCTATTCTTGCCTCTCCACAAAGTCCTGGATTATACTCCATTCCAAAGCTTTGCTCATGATCTTCTTGATCTGCTACTACAACAGCATCAACATAAACTCCTGGTATTTTTACTAATCTAGGATCTAGAGTACCAGCCTTGACAACCTTTTCAACTTGAACAACTACTTTACCACCACAGTTTTTAACTGCCTGTGCTATAGATGTAACTTCAGTAGTAGCTACTTCTTTTTCAAGCGTTACATTACCATACTCATCTGCATAAGTACCTCTAATAAAAGCAACATCTAGAGGGAATGCTTTATATAAAAGTTTTTCTTCATCACCTATTTTTATAACTTCTACTAAATCCTCTGTTGTTTTCTCGTTTATTTTACCGCCGCCATTTCTTGGATCAACGAAAGTATCTAAACCAACATGAGTAATTGTACCAGGTCTATGTCCAGCAATATCTCTAAGTAAATATACTAGTGCTCCTTGAGGTAAATTATATGCTTCACATTCATTATTAAGACAAAATTCTCCTAATTTTGGAGCAGTAGCATAATGACCTACTATTACTCTTTTAAGCATACCTCTATGAGCATAGTGGTCTCCACCTTTTTTACCATCTCTGTTACCTTGAGATGCTGCATAGAAAAGCGTTATATTTTTAGGAGACTTAGTTTCTAAAAATCTTTTTTCTATTGCATTATTAAGTGCTTCTGGACAACAATTGCCAACAAATCCACCTGTAACAAGTGTATCATCATTTTTGACTAGGTTAGCGGCTTCTTCAGATGTTAATATTTTAACTTTCTTCACTATTCTACCCCCTAAATGCAATTTATGTTTGGGATTTTAAAACAATATCAAAATATGCGCAAATTTCTAAGTTTTAAAATATTTTGTGGTATGACCATATGACCAGTTATTAATTATATTTTTATTGTAACAAAAAACTTTAGAAATATCTACATTAATTTTATTAAAAATGCTATTATTTTTATAAAATATTTAAATTCTATTAAAACTCACTGAATTTCTTAGTATTTAAAACAAAATATATGATCCTATTCAATTATCCGAACTCCAATTCCAATTTTTACCTTCTACCATAAAAAGAGTAGCTATTATATTTAGCTACTCTTAAAATAATATATAGTTTAATGGGAATATATTTAGTGGTTCTTATTAAGAATATAATAATTTAAATTCACTTTACTCTAAAATATATTTGGCATAAACACCTTAACAATAATCATAGCAAAAACTCCACTTAATATACCATAAGCTAATGCTATTTTCATGTTATTTCTTAAAACTTTTCCTTCTTTACCTATTAATCCAACTGTTGTTAAAACAGCAACAACATTATGCACACAAATCATATTTCCTGCTGCTGCTCCTATTGCTTGTAAACTAAGGATTGGTATAACAGGAAGTCCAATTTCTTTAGCTGCACTTAATTGTAGTCCTCCAAACATAATATCTGAAACTGTAGCACTACCTGAAATAAATGAACCTAATGATCCTACAATTGGTGCTATTAAGTACCATCCACTACCAGCTAATCCTGCTGCTGTTTTAGCCATGACAATTAACATTGAATCTGTACCTGTAGCAGCACCTGAATTCATTAATATATAAGTCATTCCTAAAGCAAAGAAGAGCGCTATTGCCGCTGATTTAATCTGTTTTAGTGTTTCTCCCCAGGCTTTAAAAGCTTCTTTTGTATCCATTCCATGCATAAATGGAATTAATACTGCTACTAACATGAATGGGATAACACCTGGATTATACAGTGGTGTAATTCCCCTGCTTATTGATGTTCCAAGAATATTACTCCAAGTTATACTCCATAATTTAAGTATAGGTGTAATCCCAAGCCATTTTAAACGTCCTAATAGTAATAATATACCTATTAATATATATGGTGCCCACGCTTTACCAGCACTCATAACTTGTTTATCATCTTTACTAGAACCAACTACAATTTCTCCTTGCCAATCTTCTTCCCATTCTTCAACAGGCTTAAAGTCCCAACCATTTTTTGGTACAAACAACCCTTTCTTTACTGCTGAAACAAATATCGGTATTGCAATTAATGCTCCTAGTAATGCTGGAAGTTCTGGTCCAACAAAGTTTGCAATTATTACCTGAGGTATTGTAAATATTAATCCCCCAAATAATGCCAATGGCAATACTTCTAATCCTTTTTTTATACTTTTATCTACTATTAAAGTCATAGTACAAACCATAACTAAAGGTATAAAAGAACCTACAATAAAGTGTAAGATAGCTGAAAAACCACCGATACTTGTTAAGAAACTATACATTTCACCATTATATCCTGCTGTTTTAATCATAGCTTCTAAATTAGCAAACCCACCGATTATTGGTGTACCTACAGCTCCAAAACTAACTGGTGCACTATTACCAATCAACGCAACCATTGCTGCTACTAATGGTGGAAAACCTAATCCTACTAATAATGGTGCTGCTACTGCTGCTGGAGTTCCAAATCCTGCTGCTCCTTCAAAAAAAGCTCCCATTAAGAAACCAATTACAATAACTTGAACTCTTCTATCAGTAGATACAGATGCCATTGAGTGAGCTATTCCATCTATTCCTCCACTCTTTCTCATTATTTGTAGTATTAACAAAGCTCCAAATACTATTAATAATATATCTACAGTATTAATTGCTCCAGAAATAGTAGCTGCTGCTATCCAATCACCTGGCATTTTCCAAAATATAGATGCTAATATTCCTGCAAAAATAAATCCTGCTGGCATTGCCTTTGTTGATGGTAAATTAAATCCTAACATTAGTATTCCTACAATAAGAATAGGTATTAAAGCTATTAGTGCTAATCCCATAATTTCACCTCTTTAATATATTTTTGGAACTTTATATTTTCATTTTTAACAAAAATACACCTAATAGTAAGGTATAACTGAAGTTTTAATTTTTTGCTAAATAAAAATTGTGAATTTTCTATTGATATATTTGCCTCCATCTTATAGAAAGCGGAGACAAATATACAATTAAATTAAAGATTACATCATTACTTATTTGGAGATTACATCATTTCAGAGAAACTTTGTACTCTTGTTTTAACTTGTTCAAAAGATGTTGTTTCTTGATCAATTTCTATATATAAGCTCTTTATTCCAGCTTCTTCAAATTGTGCATAATAGATTGGATAATCAAATTCTTCTGGATCACAGAATTTCATCATACAAACTACTACTGCATCTGCATTATATTTTTTAACCATATCGATAAGCATTGGTCCTCTTGGCTTTTTAACATCTGTTGCTAGTGAACAGCCATCAAAATTTTGCCACCATTTAGCTAATCTGTATAATGGATCTGTTCCTTCTGGAACATCATTTCTAAATTGTCTTGATTCTTGTGCAAGATCATCTGCAACAACAGCTAAACCATTTTCTTTGAAGATTTCTAAT
>NZ_JAPQER010000002.1 GCF_026735135.1 Clostridium aestuarii
GAAGACTACCAGGTTGATAGGTCGGAGGTGTAAGCACGGTAACGTGTTCAGCTGACCGATACTAATAGGTCGAGGGCTTGATCAAATAAATATCACTGTGTAATTTTGAAAGAATAATTTCTTTCAAGGTAAGAGAAAATAGTTAGTTGTTAACTTTAAACTCTTAACTAAAATGATCCGCGATAGCTCAACGGTGGAGCACTCGGCTGTTAACCGATAGGTTGAAGGTTCGAATCCTTTTCGCGGAGCCATTTTAAAAAATGAATAAGTTAAAAGGAAACTCAGCTATGAGTTGAGTAAAAAACAAACAAATGAAACTCATTCAGCAGATCTGAAGAGTATCATATTTCTAAGAAATCAAAGATTTCAAGAACTATGATATCTGGTGGTTATGGCTTGAAGGTAACACCCGTTCCCATTCCGAACACGCAGGTTAAGCTTCAAAGCGCCGATGGTACTGCATTGGAGACGATGTGGAAGAGTAGGTCGCTGCCAGGTAAATCATATGGATCTTTAGCTCAGCTGGTTAGAGCAACCGGCTCATAACCGGTAGGTCCGGGGTTCGAGTCCCTGAAGGTCCACCATTTTAAACAGTCCTAATTGGGCTGTTTTTTTATTGTCAACTATTGACTAACTTTGATATAATGTATAATTAGGTGTAAGAATGGACTAAGGAGAGATAATAGATGAAAAAAATCGAGTTACTAGCTCCAGCAGGAAGCATGGAAAGTTTATATGCAGCAGTGCAAAATGGAGCAGATGCAATATACGTTGGAGGAACAAAGTTTTCAGCAAGAGCCTATGCTTCAAATTTTGATGAAGAAAATATGATTGAGGCAGTAGAATATTGTCATCTATATGATGTGAAAATTTATGTTACGGCTAATATCTTAATAAAAGAAAATGAAATTAGTGAAGCTATGGATTACATAAAATTTTTATATGAAATAGGAGTTGATGCTTTAATAATTCAGGATACAGGACTTGCAGAACTTATAAAAAGAAATTTTCCTGATTTTGAAATTCATGCATCAACTCAAATGACAGTTCATAATCCAGAAGGAGCATTGTTACTAAAAAAATTAGGGTTTTCAAGAATAGTACTTTCAAGAGAATTGTCTTTGAATGAAATTGAATATATATCAAAAAATTTAGGTGTGGAAACAGAAATTTTTACGCATGGTGCTTTGTGCATATCCTATTCAGGACAGTGTCTCATGAGTAGTCTAATAGGCGGAAGAAGTGGAAATAGAGGTAAATGTGCTCAACCGTGCAGACTTCCTTATACATTAATAAATAGGGATATTATGAAAGAAAAAAAAGGATATATATTAAGTCCTAAAGATATATGTACATTAGAAAATATTAAAGAGATAATAGAAAGTGGAACATCTTCTTTAAAAATAGAGGGAAGAATGAAGAGACCAGAGTATGTTGCTGGTGTTGTATCTGCATATAGAAAGGCTATAGACGAATTTTATGGTAGTAAACAATTAAAATCAAGTATGAAAAATTTTAATGTTAATAAGGAAAAGAAAAAGTTGCTTCAGCTTTTTAATAGAGAAGGTTTTTCAAGTGCTTATTTATTTGGTAATATAGGTAAAAATATGATGGCGTATAATTTTCCTAAAAATACAGGTGTTAAAATTGGTGAGGTGAATAAGGACTTAGCTCTTAAATTAGAGGAAAATTTAAGTGTTAAGGATGGAATTAGATTTGGTAATGATGGATTTGTAGTTTCTAAAATCATAAAAGATTGTGAAAATGTAGATGAAGCTTATGTAGGTGACGAAGTTAAACTAAAGCCTACTAAATACAAAATAGGTGATATACTATATAAAACTTCAGATATAAAGCTTTTAGAGAACCTTAGTAAGACATATAGCAATATATACGAAAGAAAAAATGGTTTAAATTTAATTGTGAAATTTAATGTGGGAGAACCATTAACATTAAGAACTTACTACAAGGATAAAGATTTTGAAGTGATTGGAGAGGTAGTTCAAAAAGCTTTAAAAAAACCTTTAGATAAGGAAAAAATAATTAAAAACCTAAATAAAACAGGAGATACAGCATTCCAATTCATAAATATTGATTTTGAGAGTTTTGAAGAAGGGTTTCTACCTGTGTCGTTAGTTAATTCTATGCGTAGAAAATTATTACAAAAAATAGTGGAATATATAATAAATAAAGATAAAAGAAGTATGCAAAAAGGTTTAAATTTGAACTTGAGTAGTAAAAAAGAAAAAAGAGATAAAATAGATAATCCTTTAGTTATAGTTACTACAAAAGATCAGTTAAAAGCAGTACAAGAATATCAAATAGAGAATATAGCAGTAGAATTATTTATGAAAGAGTGTGATATAGATATTACTGAAGTTAGGTGTAAAAATTTATATATAAAAACTGCTAGCATAATAAAGAATGAATTTGAAAGTGTATGTAATATTATTGAAGAAAATCTATCGCATATAAAGGGTATAGTTACATGTAATTTAGGTATAATAAAAAGATTTAAAGAAAAAACAAAAATAATAGGTGATTATAAACTTAATATATTTAATAGTTATAGTTTAGAGTTTTATAAGGATATGGTAGACACTGCTTCTATCAGTCTAGAGTTGAATAAAAAAGAAATAAGCAATTTAATGAGGAAAGCTGTTATTCCATGCTTATTAATAGTTTATGGAAAAACAGAACTTATGATTAGTGAACATTGTCCAATAGGAAGTATGTTTGGAAATAAAACTAATAACAATATTTGTAGTAGAGAGTGTGAAAATGGGAATTATGTACTTAAAGATAGAATTGGAGAAGAATTTCCACTAAAAATGGATAAATACTGTAGAAGTCATATATATAATTCTTCAGCTATTAATTTAATTCCTAACTTTGAAGAAATTAAGAAGTTAAACATTGATTTTCTAAGATTGGATTTTACAGATGAAAATTATGAAGATACATTAAAAATAATGAACGCATTTAAAGAGAAAAAATATGAAGGCGATTTTACAAAATATACAAGAGGACATTTTAAAAGAGGGGTAGAATAGGGGTAAAGTTGATATTTTGTAAAATGAAAATAAAACAATAAAAAGGTGGTTGAAATAGGTGAACGAAAGAGCTTTAAGAGTTTTGGAGTTTAATAAAATAAAAGAAGATTTAAAGAGGTATACTGTTACATCAGCATCAAAGGATATTATTGATGAACTTCAACCTTATGATAATATTTTTGAGGTTACAGAACATTTACAGGAAACTAAAGAGGCATTTGAATTATTAATAAAGAAAAGTGCGCCTCCTTTCGAAGGTATGTATGATGTTAGAGAAGGAATAAGTAGAGCTGAAAAAGGATTCATGCTTATGCCTGTTCAGCTTCTTAGAATTGCAAATCTATTAAGATGTGCAAGACGGTTTAAGTTATATATAAGTCATAAAGAAGAAGAGGAGTCTTATAGAGTTATAGAAGATATTTGTGAAGGACTTGTTGCTATAAAAAGTCTTGAGGATGAAATATTTTCAGCTATTATTTCAGAAGAGGAAATTTCAGATAAAGCAAGTTCTACTCTTTTTAATATAAGAAGAGCCTTGAGAGACAAAACAAGTTCAATAAAATCTAAAGTTAACTCACTAGTAAGAACGTATTCACAGTACCTTCAAGAAAATATATATACTATAAGAGGAGACAGGTATGTACTTCCTGTTAAAGTAGAATATAAAGGAACAGTTCATGGACTTGTACATGATCAAAGTTCTTCAGGAGCTACTCTTTTCATAGAACCCATGAGTTTAGTTAATCTTAATAATGAAATAAAGGAATTAAGACTTAAAGAAAAGGCTGAAATAGAAAGAATACTTCAGGATTTATCGGAAAAGGTTTATGATAATATAGTTATTGTAAAAAATAATTCTAAAATACTTTGGGAACTTGACTTTATATTTGCAAAAGCAAAATATGCTGGAAGTATTAATGGTATATGTCCTGAAATTAGTCAAGAAGGATATTTTGATATTATACAAGCAAAACATCCATTAATAGATACCAAGATAGTAGTAGCTAACGATATTTATTTAAATAAAGGAATATCATCAATAGTTATTACGGGACCTAATACAGGTGGAAAAACAGTTACATTAAAAACAGTTGGTTTATTACATATTATGGCAATGAGTGGGCTTATGATACCGGCAGGGGAAGGCTCTACTATAAGCTTTTTTAAAGAGGTATTTGCTGATATAGGAGATGAACAGAGCATTGAACAAAGTCTTTCAACTTTTTCATCTCATATGAATAATATAGTAAACATTATTGATAATGCAGATGAAAAATCCCTTGCTTTATTTGATGAACTTGGTGCCGGAACTGATCCTACAGAAGGAGCGGCGCTTGCAATTGCTATACTTGAAAACTTACGACAGAGAGGAAGCAAGGTTGTTGCTACAACACACTATAGTGAACTAAAAGCTTATGCTTTGAGAATTGAAGGAGTTGAAAATGCATCTGTTGAATTTGATGTAGAAACTTTAAGACCAACATATAGATTGCTAATAGGAATTCCAGGTAAATCTAATGCTTTTGAAATTTCAAAAAGGCTTGGATTACCAAATTATATAATAGAAGAAGCTAAGAAAGGAATTTCACGAGATACACTTCAATTTGAAGATTTAATCCAAAATCTTCAAGATAAAAATATAAAAGCACAAAAGGAAGTAAGAGAAGCTCAAGGTGTTAAAGAACAAGCCGTTAAACTTAAGACAAAATATGAAGAAAAGTTAACTAAGTTTGACAAAATCAGAGAGAAAGCAACAATAGAGGCTCAAAAGGAAGCTAAAAAAATTATAAAAGAAGCTAAAGAAGAATCAGATAAAATAATGAAAGACATAAGAGAACTTGAAAAGATGGGATACTCTTCTGATGTGCGTCAAAAATTAGAGGAAAACAGAAAAAAATTAAAAGAAAAATTAGAAAAAGTAGAAATTGATATTACTAAACCAAAAGAAAATGAAAAACCTTTAGAGAAGGTGTATGAAGGACAGGAAGTTTATCTTACAACTTTTGATAAAAATGTTATAGTACTTTCAAAACCTAATAATAAAGGTGAACTTCAAGTTCAAGCAGGAATTATGAAAATAAAAGTAAAACTCAAAGATCTTTGTGAAATAAAGAAGAATAAAGTTGAGAAAAAAGTTGCGAAGAAAAAGCAAATTAACTTGAATTTAAAACAGGTATCTTCTTCAGTAGATTTAAGAGGAATGGATTCGGAAGAAGCTATTTATGAAGTAGATAAATATTTAGATGATGCTTATATTGGTGGACTTGGAGAAGTTACTATAATTCATGGCAAAGGTACAGGAATACTTAGAAATGTTATAAACGATATGCTAAAAAAACATCATCATGTTAAGAGCTTTAGAGCTGGTGAATACGGAGAAGGAGGAAGCGGAGTTACTATAGCTGTACTAAAATAAATTCAAGATTAGAAAGGATGTAATATCTTGATAGTTATAAGTGCTTGTCTTTGTGGAGTTAATTGTAAGTATAATGGAAAAAATAATTTAAATGAGGAAATATTAAAATTTTTACAGGAAGGAAGAGCTGTGCTTATTTGTCCAGAACAAATGGGGGGTCTTGAGACTCCAAGAATACCTCATGAAATCTGTGGAGGGGATGGAGGCGATGTATTAGATGAAAAAACAAAAGTTATAAATCCAAAAGGTGGAGATTCCTCTTTACAATTTATTAAGGGTGCTCATGAATCTTTAAATATTGCAAAAAAAGTAGGGGCAAAAGTTGCTATTTTAAAAGCAAAAAGCCCTTCTTGTGGATGTGGTGAAATATATGATGGTAACTTTAGTGCTACTAAAATAAAAGGAAATGGTGTGACAGCAGAGTTGTTTTTAAGAAATGGAATAAAGGTGTATACTGAAAAAAACTTTCATAGTTTAAAATAAAATATTGTAGTTTCTCATTAGCAAACATATGTGTAATGGATTACAAAATTGGTTAGGAGGAATTTAGATGAGTATATATTCTGTAATACCAAGGGAGCTTTATGTTGTAGTAAAAGAGTATATGAGTAGAAAAGAATTCGCTAAAATTTCTGAGGGAATTGAATATAATAAAAAAGTGTATAAAGAAATTATATTTACCCCTAGTAAAAGAATGGTTGAGGAGTTTAGGGGATGTTTATATATAGATGAAAATAATGATACAGTAACTGATAAATCAATACAGATACAACTTTCTAAGTTAACGTATTATCTGAATGTTTTTTGTAATGAAAAAAGTAAATTATACATAAAAAAAGCACTAGAAAATGATGATGATATAAAGAATCAAAAAAATGATTTTTATGAAATAAATAAAGCTTTAGAAGCTTTAAATAGTGAAGGATTAAAAGGCATAGAAAAAGTAGAAGATATAATGGAAAAAATACTAGAATTAAGAATTAGAAGCAATGATAGAATAAAGGAATTATTATTAAAAGTAGATGAATATAAAAAAGATAATGATATTTATAGTGAAAGTATATTATATGAATTATGTCCAATTTATAGAGAAATTTTAATGATAAATTTTAAAAAAGTAAAATTAATAGAGTCTGGTAAAAAGTATTACGATAGTATAAAAATAAGCTGTAAAAAAAGAAAGAAATGGTTCGATATTTTTACTGGTAAAAGTAAAAATATACCTTTTATGAAATTATCTAATATTATAGGTGGATATGAGAAAATATTAAGTACATATGCTCCAATATTAAGTATGCATGAAAATCAGTATGAAAAGTTTTTGATAAAAAGAGAAAAAGATAATATAGATGCTAAAATGAAATTAATTAGAATCAAATAAAGGAGAGGTTAATATGGATATATATTCAAAGCCTTCAGAAAAATTATTAGAAAAAATTAAAAATTATTTAGAAAAAGATGAAACTGAAAGTGTATCTAAAGAATTTTTATATGAAGGCAAAATGTATAGACAGGTAATTATAACTAAAAAGAATGTAAAAAGGATAAATACAGAATTTTTGTATATAGATGAAGATGAAAATGTTATAGATGATATTGAAATAAAAAAACAACTTTCAAGACTTTCTTATTATTTAGATGTGTTTTTTAATGATAAGAGTGATCTAAATATTAAAAAAGCATTAAAAAGTGAAGAAATAAAAAATAGGGAGATAAAGGATCTAGAGGATGTAAGTCAAAGTTTAGATGTGCTTTATAAAGAGAATATAGAGGAAGCAAAAAAAGTTAGAAATATTACAAATCATATGATAGAGTTAATTAAAAAACATAACGAAAAAATAGAAGATGTAAATTTAAAAGCTGATAATTATATAAAAAAAGGCGAAGTGTTTAGAGATGAAATTATTACACCGTTATATAATATATACGAAGAAGGAATATTATTAAATTTAGATAAAGCTAAGCTTTTGGTTCAAGGTAAAACAGAATATGATATTGTAAAAAAAATAGTAAGCAAAAAAATGGTGTTTAAACTTTTTAATAAAAGAGTTAGAAAGTCGTTTACAAAGATTATATATACAATGGAATATTATAAAAGACTTGTAAATAGATATGAAAAGGCGTTAGACATGAGTATGGAACAATATAAAGATTATATTAAAGAAAGTCATGAAAATCAGATAGAAAATAGAGTGAAATTAATTAGAAATAAATAAAAATTATATAAAATAGTTTCAAAATATGTATATTATTAGTCTTTCTGTTAATACTAAAAAGGTATAGGAGGGATAATAATGGAAAATTTGAAATGCCAATTAAGAAACAAAAATAGATCACATTATCCTAAAAAGAAAAGATTAAAGGGAAAAATACCTGGAATTCTTTATGGAAAAGGAATGGAAAATATATTATTTGAGATAGGAGAATTAGAATTAAACAAAGAGATTGCTATACAAGGTGAGCATGGTACTATTAATTTAGAAATTAATAATCATAATCATAAAGCCTTAATAAAGGAACTTCAACGAGAAGCAGTAAATCATAATATAGTACATATTGATTTACAAGAAATAGATAATAAAGCTAAAGTTCATACAGAAGTACCTCTAATATTTACAGGAGAAAATTTAGTTAAAAAAGATGGAGGAATAATTCAAAAAGAAAAAAATAGTGTTAAGGTTCAAGGTAGATATGAAAATATTCCAAAGGCTATAGAAGTTGATATATCCAAAATGAAAGTTGGAGATGTTTGTAGAGTAGCTGATTTAGAAATTTCAAGTGAAATAACTTTTGTCGATGATATTGATACTGTGATTTTAGCAATAAGCAAATATAATACAAGTGCATTATCAGAAGAAGAAAAAGAAGAGGTTAATGAACCAACAGAAGAAGATTAATATATAATTGTAGCTTTATAAAAATTAATTATAAATTTATATTTTGTAATAAAATAAAAGACTATAAATGCAATAATTTTTGTATTTATGGTCTTTATTTTTATTTTATGAATAAATAGTATGGATATTTTTGGAAAAATATAGTATAATATTTTTAAATTTACATTAGGAGGTAAAAAATGGGATACAATAAAAGATATAATATGTGGTTAAATTCAGAACATATTGATGACAATACAAAAGATGAATTAAGAAATATGAAAAATGAAAAAGAAATAGAAGATAGATTTTATAAAGATTTAGAATTTGGAACAGGTGGACTTAGAGGAATTATAGGAGCAGGTTCTAATAGAATGAATATATATACGATTGGTAAGGTTACTCAGGGATTGGCTAATTATTTGAGAGATAAATACTCAGGAAAGTCTATTTCAGTGAGTATTGGATACGATTCACGAATAATGTCTAAAGAATTTTCAATGGCATCAGCTTTGATATTATGTGCAAATGATATCAAAGTAAATATTTTTGAAGATTTAAGACCAACTCCTATGCTTTCCTATGCTATTAGACATTTAAAGTCAAAAGCAGGAATTGTTATAACGGCTTCACATAATCCAAAACAGTATAACGGATATAAAGTATATGGAGAAGATGGTGGACAGGTTACGGATAAAGCTGCTAAAGAAATAATTAGTTTTGTGAAAGAAGTTGATGACTTCTCGAAAATAAAATCAATAAATTTAGATATAGCAAAAGAAAAAGGGCTGTTAAATATAATAGGAGATGAAGTGGACAAGTCCTATATACACAAAGTTAAAGAATTGACCATAAGAAAAGAGCTAGTTAAAGAAAATGCTAATGATTTAAAGGTAATTTATACTCCGATTCATGGTACAGGAAATATTCCTGTCAGAAGGGTTCTAAAAGAACTTGGATATGAAAATATCTTTGTAGTTAAAGAACAAGAGCTTCCTGATGGTAATTTCCCTACAGCAGAGTATCCTAATCCTGAAGAACCTAAAGTATTTAATATAGCATTAAAAATGGCAGAAAAAATAAAACCAGATATTATATTTGGTACGGATCCAGATTGTGATAGAGTAGGTGCGATTGTTAAAGATAGAGATGGAGAATATAAGATTTTAAGTGGAAATATTATGGGAGCACTGCTTACAGAATATATTTTAATGTCTCTTAAAGAGAAAAAAAATCTACCACATAATGGTGTTGTTATAAAAACAATAGTTACTACAGAATTAGCATCTAAAATATGTGAAAAATATGATGTTGAAATAATAGATGTGTTGACTGGTTTTAAATATATAGGAGAAAAAATAAAGGAGTTTGAAGAAGAAAAGGATAAAACTTATTTATTTGGATTTGAAGAAAGCTATGGGTATTTAGCTGGAACTTTTGTAAGAGACAAAGATGCTGTTATTGCTTCAATGCTTATATGCGAAATGGCATTATACTATAAGAAAAAAGGTATGAACTTATATGATGCTCTTATGGAATTGTATAAAAAATATGGTTTTTATACAGAAAAACTTTTTTCGATAAAGCTTGAAGGAAAAGAAGGAAGAGAAAAAATAAATAATGTTTTAGAATACTTAAGACATGCTATGAAACAAGAAATTAATGAAGCTAAAATAGTAACAAAAATAGATTATAACTTGAGAAAAAAGAAAGATTTAATTACTCTTACAGAACAAGAGATAGATTTACCAAAATCTAATGTACTTAAATTTATTTTGGATGATAATTCTTCGTTTGTAGTTAGGCCTTCTGGAACAGAACCGAAGATAAAAATATATATGTCGGTTGTAGGAAACAGCCTTGAAGATTCAAATGAAAAAATGAGCCAATTTGAAAAAAATATTACTAACATTATTAATGTTGCGTGTAATATTAATAAATAATATATTGAACCAATAATAATAACTGCAGTATAATAATATGCTGCAGTTATTATTATTTAAAGATTTACTTACAAAAAACAGTTTTTTTTATTATAATGAAAGGTAGCAAGTAAAGAATAAATGCTATAAATAAAATTGATAAGGTTGGTGAATAAGTATTATGGATATTAATACTCAATTTAAAAATAAACTTTCTAATTTGTTTTTTTTACAAATAAATAAGGAAAGAGCAGGTTGCATATTTAAAACAAATATATTTGAAGATATATACATGCCAATTGCTGCAGAAAGCATAGTAAATAAAATAAAAGATGGTGAAAATATTGAAAGTATTCCTGTAGTGTTTTTTATTGAAGGAATGACATATGTGTTAGGGGCAGATGAGAAATTTAAGTATAATGAAAGTTACAAAAAATTAATAAAAACATTTCCTGAAAGTGAAAAATTTATAAAAGGAAGAATTGCAGAAAGAATTAAAGATAATAAATTTGAAGATGCGTATATAATGCTTAAGGGGCTAAATAGGATAGAAAATAATAAAGAATATTATAATAAACTAATAATGCTTGCAGAAAGTTTAAGAACTAAAAATGAAGCATACATTGAAGAGGAACTAGTAGTAATTGATGAAGCAAAGAGCATAGAAAATTATGCTGAACCATATTTTTATGAGGCACATATAAAACAAGAAAAAGGTGATTATAACGGTGCATTGTTTTCTATAAATACATATATATCAAAAGGTGGAGAGGAAACTATAGAAATAACAGAATTTAAAAATTCTCTAAAAACTATAGCAAATTATGATGAAGCTAAGCAATTAGTTTATGAGGAACCTGAAAAGGCTTTGACTATTCTTATACCTTTATTAGAGGAATTAGGTGATAAAGCAGAGATATATTTTCATATTGCTGTGGGATATAGGATTTTAGAAAATTATGATAAAGCTATATATTATCTAGAAAAGTCTTTAGAAATAGATAGTTTCTATCCGGAAGTTTTTAATGAATTAGGAATAAATTATGCATCCCTTGAAAATTTTGAGAGTGCTATACATTATTTTAGAAAGGTATTTGAAGCTACCAAATCAATTGAGGTTTGTACTAATTTAGTTATGTGTTATCTCAATATAGGTGATAATAAACAAGCTAAAATTCATTTAGATATTGCAAAAAAAATAGATCCAAAGGATGAAATACTTCTTGAGTTAGAAGAAATATTAAAAAAGGCTTAAATAAACATTAAATAATTTATTAAAATTGTAGATATGAGGCATAATAAAATGTGTGTGCGTAATATATTTAAAATAGTACTGTTATGAATAGTTATGTTTGAAGGGAGATATACTTTATGAGAGTAAAGAAGGCTATAATACCTGCAGCTGGATTAGGAACAAGATTTTTGCCTGCAACTAAAGCTCAGCCTAAGGAAATGCTTCCAATCGTAGATAAGCCTACAATTCAATATATTATAGAAGAAGCAGTGCAATCAGGAATTGAAGAGATATTGATAATAACAGGAAGAAATAAAAGAGCAATTGAAGATCATTTTGATAAATCCATAGAACTTGAAAACCAGCTGGAGGCTAAAGGAAAAAAAGAACTTCTGAATATGGTTACGGATATATCTAATATGGTAAATATATACTATATAAGGCAAAAAGAACCTAAGGGGCTAGGGCATGCTATCAATTGTGCTAGAACTTTTGTAAGAGATGAACCTTTTGCAGTAATGTTAGGTGATGATGTCGTAGATAGTAAAGTTCCGTGTTTAAAGCAATTGATTGAATGTTTTAATGAATATAAAACTACTATTTTAGGAGTGCAAGAAGTACCTAAAAATGATGTTAGTAAGTATGGAATAGTTAAGGGGATGCATATAGAAGAGCAAGTTTATAAAGTAAAGGATCTTATTGAAAAACCTAAACTTGAAGAGGCACCTTCAAATATTGCGATATTGGGAAGGTACATAATAACACCTCAGATTTTTAATATACTAAGCAATACTGAACCTGGAAAATCTGGAGAAATACAACTAACAGATGCTTTGAAAACATTAATTAAACAGGAGGCTATGTATGCATATAAATTTAATGGAAGAAGATATGATGTTGGAGATAAGTTAGGATTTCTAGAAGCTACGGTTGAATTTGCACTAAAAAAACAAGAATTAAGAAAAAAATTTATGAAATATCTAATTACAATAAAAAATAATCCTGAATTTGTTGAACTATATTCTGAATTGTACAATGAAATAAATAAAAAATAATATATATTTGTGATATAATAAACATGTCTTGTGTAAAAAAATAAGTTTTTACAAGACATGTTTATTTTTTTTAACATCTACTAATAGATAACAAATTTATAAAGTGAAATTTGTTATTAATATGTATAATATAAGAGATGGGGATATTAACTTCTAAATATTAAAAGTGGATATTTAGAAAATGATTAACAAAAAGGATTGAATAATTTTTAAAATGATGTAAAATGATTTAGGACAGAAAAATAACAAACTTTAAGGGTGTGGTAGCATGAGAGAAAATAAAAGATTTTTAGTATATGATATAATTTTGGTAGCGCTTTCATTATATTTTGCGTTATTGTTAAGATTTGATTTTATTATTCCTAAAGAATATATTGTGTTTTTTAAAGTATCTATTATTCCGGTAATTTTAATAACGATTGTTTGTAATAAAATTTTCCATTTATATAATTTTATGCTTAAATATGCATCAATAGATGAACTGGTTTCGATTATATATTCTGTTTCATTATCAAATATAATTTTTATATTATATAGTTATTTAATTAGTCATAAAATATTAAAATTTGGTCATTATCGTTTCCCATTTACAGTGCATATAATATATTGGCTTTTATGTGTAATTGCTTTAGGAGGAACAAGATTTGTATACAGAATAATATCTAGATATAACAAAGTTGGAGATGCTAATAAAAAAAATGAAGTTAAAAGAGTATTATTAATAGGGGCTGGTGATGCCGGTGCAATGCTTATTAGAGAAATAAAAAAACATGAAGAATTAAATTATGATATTGTAGGTATTATCGATGATGATGTATCTAAAAAGGGAAAAGTTATAAATGCAATTAAAGTAATAGGAAATAGAAAAAATATAGTTAGTATATGTAAGGAAAATGAAATTAAAGAAATATTTATTGCTGTTCCGTCTATCCCTTTTCAGGAACGAAAAGAGATATACAATATATGCAAAACGACTAATTGTAAATTAAAAACTCTTCCTGGAATATACGAGATAATAAATGGAAATGTTAATATAAGTCAGTTAAGAGATGTAGAAATTAATGATTTACTTGGAAGAGCACCAATTAAACTTAATAATAAAAATATAAATAAATATATAAATGAAAATGTTGTATTAGTAACTGGTGGAGGCGGATCTATAGGCTCAGAATTATGTAGGCAAATAGTTAAGTTTAATCCTCAAAAACTAATAATACTTGATATATATGAGAATAATGCTTATGAACTTCAAATGGAATTACAAAGAAAATATCCAGATTTAGATTTAGAAGTTATAATTGCATCTATTAGAGATTTTAAAAGAATGAAAGAAGTTTTTGAAGAATATAGGCCTTGTGTAGTTTTCCATGCAGCTGCTCACAAACATGTACCGCTTATGGAAAATAATCCACAAGAAGCGATTAAGAACAATATAGTAGGTACATATAATGTAGTTAAATGTAGTCACCTTTATAATGTTAAAAGGGTTGTGCAAATAAGTACGGATAAGGCTGTAAATCCTACTAATATAATGGGAGCAACTAAGAGATTTTGTGAAAAAATAATTCAAGCTTTTGATAATGAAAGTAATACAGAATATGTAGCAGTTAGATTTGGTAATGTGCTTGGGAGTAATGGGTCAGTTATACCACTATTTAAGCAACAAATTAAAGATGGTGGACCTGTAACTGTTACTCATCCAGAAATAAATAGATTCTTCATGACTATACCTGAAGCGGCACAGCTTGTGATTCAAGCAGGAGCAATGGCTGAAGGAGGCGAAATATTCGTACTCGATATGGGTGAACCTGTTAAAATTGTGGATTTAGCTAAGGATTTAATAAGACTTTCTGGGTTAAAACCTGATGAAGATATTAAAATTGAATATACTGGATTAAGACCAGGAGAAAAATTATATGAAGAACTTTTAATTAATGAGGTAGCTGTTACATCAACTGAGCATGAAAAAATATTTGTAGAAAAGCCTAAACAATATAATATTAAGTATATTGAAGAATCGATAGAACAATTTAAAGAAATACTTAATAAGGATGTAGATGATATTGTTAGACTTATTTCAGAAAAAGTCCCAACATATAAAAGGAAATAATATATTAAGATAAACAATATAAAAATGCTGAAAGGGAGAGATGACTTTGAAAATAAATTTATTAGATTTAAAGGCTCAATATGATACAATAGAACATGAAATCAATAAAGTGGTAAAAGAAGTTTTAGAATCAACTCATTTTATAATGGGACCTAATGTGAAAAAATTAGAAGCAGAAATTGCTGAATATACTGGAACTAAATATGGAATAGGTGTGGCAAATGGAACAGATGCATTAATGCTCACTTTAAAGGCACTTGGAATAGGTGAAGGTGATGAAGTAATAACTACACCATTTACGTTCTTTGCTTCTGCAGAGACTACATCAGTTGTTGGAGCTACACCTGTTTTTGCTGATATAGAAAAGGATACATTATGTATAGATTGTGATAGCATAGAAAAAAATATAACAAAAAAAACTAAAGCAATTATTCCTGTGCATATTTTTGGACAAATGTGCGATATGGATAGAATTATGGAAATTGCTGAAAAGCATAACTTAGTAGTAATAGAAGATGCTTGTCAAGCTATAGGAGCACAATATAAAGGTAAAAAAGCAGGTTCAATAGGTCACGTGGGATGTTATTCATTTTTCCCAACAAAAAATTTAGGTGGCTATGGTGACGGTGGAATGATTGTAACTAATGACGATGAGTTAGCTGAAAAAATAAAACTACTAAGAGTTCACGGCAGCAAGGTTAAATATCATCATGAAGTTATAGGTCACAATAGCAGACTTGATGAAATACAAGCAGCTATACTTAGAGTTAAATTAAATTATATAGATAAATGGAATGATGCAAGAAAAGAGCATGCTCATATTTATAATGAACTTCTAAAAGATGTAGATGTTCAATTACCAACTGAAAGAGAAAATTGTAAGCATGTGTATCATTTATATACAATTCAATCTTTGAAAAGGGACGAACTTGCAGCTTATTTAAAAGAAAATGGAATAGCAACAGGAATTTATTATCCTATACCAGTACATTTTCAAAAGGTATATGAGTATTTAAACTATAAAAAGGGAGATTTAAAAAATGCTGAAGATGCTTGTGAAAAAACATTTGCTCTTCCATTGTATCCTGAAATGACAAAAGAACAACAAGAATATGTTGTATCAAAAATAAAAGAATTTTTTGAAAGATAAACATACAGAATTTCTTATATTTAGGAGGAAATATTATGTCACAGTTAAAAGAAGAACTTTTATCAAAATTTCAAAATAGAACTGCAAAGCTTGGAGTTGTAGGTTTAGGTTATGTAGGATTACCTCTTGCAGTTGAAAAAGCTAAAGCCGGGTATGAAGTTATAGGGTTTGATGTACAGGATAAAAAAGTAGAAATGGTTAATGAAGGACATAATTACATAGGAGATATTATAGATAGTGATTTAGAAACTTTAGTTAAAGAAGGAAAATTAAAAGCAACAACAGATTTTTCTTTTGTGAAGGATGTAGATGCAGTTGCAATAGCTGTTCCAACTCCTCTTGATAAATTTAAACAACCAGATGTATCTTATGTTATTGCTTCTACAAAAAGTGTTGCGGAATATCTACATAAAGGAATGTTAGTAGTACTTGAAAGTACTACTTATCCAGGAACTACTGAAGAAATAGTAAGACCTATTTTAGAGGAATCAGGTTTGAAATGTGGAGAAGAGTTCTTTTTAGCATTTTCACCAGAGAGAGTTGATCCAGGTAATAAGCAATTTAAAACAAAAAATACTCCAAAAGTAGTTGGAGGATGTACGTCAGAATGTACTGAAGTTGCAGCAGCACTTTATGCAACTGTTTTAGAAGGTGAAATACATCCAGTTTCTTCACCAGCTGTTGCTGAAATGGAAAAGATACTTGAAAATACATTCAGACATATAAATATAGGACTTGCAAACGAAATGGCTGTACTTTGCAAAAAAATGGGTATAGATATTTGGGAAGTAATAGATGCAGCAAAGACAAAACCATACGGATTTATGGCATTCTATCCAGGTCCAGGTCTTGGAGGACATTGTATACCACTAGATCCTTTCTACCTAACATATAAAGCTAGAGAATTTGATTATCATACAAGACTTATCGAAACCGCAGGAGAAATCAATGATTTAATGCCTGAATTTGTAGTAGATAACGCTATGAAACTTTTAAATGGACATAAAAAATCTCTAAATGGTTCTAAAGTTCTTTTAATGGGAGTAGCTTACAAAAAAGATATAGATGATATGAGAGAATCTCCAGCACTTAAAGTAATTGAACACTTAGAAAAAAATGGTGCTGAAGTAATATATAATGATCCTTATGTACCAGAATTTAAACATAACGGAAAAGAATATGTATCTGTAGAATGGGAAACTGCAATAAAAGATGCTGATATTGTAATAATAACTACAGACCATACAGACTATGACTATGAAGAAATAGTTGAAAATGCTAAATTATTATATGATACTAGAAATGCTACAAAGGATGTTAAAAATAATAGACAAAAAATAAACAAACTTTAAAGTTAAATAGGATAGACCTTAGGGTTTATCCTTTATTATAATTAAGGAGTGATTGTGATGCAAAAATTGAGATTTGCTATAATTGGATGTGGAAGAATTTCTTACAAACATATTGAAGGATTAGTATATAATAGAGAAGAAGCTGTGCTTGCAGCTACTTGTGATGTAGATATAACTAAAGCTGAAGCTAAAAAAGAAGAATACATGGAAAAAATGCAAGAACAACTTGAAGTAAATGTATACAAGGATTATAAAGAAATGTTAGAAAAAGAGAAAATAGATGTAGTAACGATAGCAACGGAAAGTGGATATCATCCAGAAATAGCAATATATTGTATGAATAAAGGAAAACATGCAGTGGTTGAAAAACCAATGGCTCTTTCCATGAAAGATGCTAATGAAATGATAAAAGTAGCTAGAGAGAATGGGGTTAAATTATCAATATGCCACCAAAACAGATTTAATAAACCAATTCAACAGCTTAGAGAAGCTATTGAAGAAAATAGATTTGGAAAATTAATTAATGGAACGGCAAGAATACTATGGAATAGAAATATGGGATATTATGAACAAGCTCCTTGGAGAGGTACTTGGAAGCTTGATGGTGGAACTCTTATGAATCAATGCATACATAATATTGATCTTCTTCAATGGATGATGGGAGGAGAAATTGATACTGTATATGCACAATGTGATACTTTTATAAGAGATATTGAAGCTGAAGATTTTGGTGCTGTAATTATACGCTTCAAAAATGGTTCTATAGGCATAGTAGAAGGAACTGCGTGTGTATTCCCTAAAAACTTAGAAGAAACATTAAGTGTTTTTGGACAAAAAGGAACTGTATGCATAGGGGGTCTTGCTGTTAATAGAATAGAAAACTGGAGATTCGAAGACAATAAAGATAGTGAAGAAGATATATTAAAAGCTCAAGAGGGAGATCCTGATAGTGTGTATGGAAGTGGACATGTACCATTATTTAAAAATGTTATAGATGCAATAAAAAATGATACTGAACCGTTAATAAGTGGAAAAGAAGGTAAAAAAGCCATGTCAATAATTCTTGCTGCATACAAGTCAAGATTAACTGAGATGCCTGTAAAATTCCCATTAGAAGATTTCTCTACTTTAGATATGGAAAAAGAATTATCTAAATAGAAACTATAGCTTTTAAGTACGGATAAAATGGAGGAAAAAATATGAACTATATTTCTAAAAGTTCTAAAATAGGGAAGAATGTAAAAATAGGACATTTTGCTGTTATTGAGGATAGTGTAGCAATAGGAGATAACTGTATTATTGGACATAATGTAGTAATCCATGAAGGAAGCAAAATAGGAAATAATGTTAGAATAGATGATAATACTATAATAGGAAAAACTCCTATGAGAGCTGTAAATAGTATATTCAAAGACGATGAAGAATATACACCTTGCAAAATAGAAGATGAATGTTTAATTGGAGCAGGTACAATAATCTACTGTGGATGTACTATAGGAGAAAAAACTCTTATTGCAGACTTGGCTACCATAAGAGAAAATGTTAGCATTGGAGTTAAAACAATAATTGGAAGAGGAGCTACGGTTGAGAATTTTTGTAAAGTAGGATCTAATTGTAAAGTACAAACTAATGTTTATATAACAGCTTATTCAGAAATTGAAGATTATGTTTTTATAGCCCCTTGTGTTGTTACTTCAAATGATAATTATGCTGCTCGCTCTAAGGAGAGATTTAATAATTTTAAAGGAGTAACTATAAAAAAAGGTGGAAGAATTGGTGCTGGAGCAGTAGTGTTGCCAGGAAAAATTATAGATGAAGATGGATTTGTGGCAGCAGGCAGTGTTGTAACAAGAGATGTAAAAAAAGCTGAAATTGTTGTAGGAAATCCAGCCAAAAAATTTAGAGATGTACCACAAGAACAATTATTAAAAAATCAATAGCCCAAATATAGAAGGGAAGACATATTGTTATGTATAAGGATAAAAAAATTCTAGCTATAATTCCAGCTAGAGGAGGGTCAAAAGGAATACCTTATAAAAATATAATGGATATTTGTGGTAAACCGTTGATAGCATATACTATAGAAGCGGCAAAAAAATCTAAATATATTGATTATACAATGGTTTCAACAGATGATAGTAAAATAAAAGAGGTTTCTTTAAAACATAAAGCTAGTGTTCCATTTTTAAGACCTGAACAAATATCAAATGATTCTGCAAAATCAATAGATGTAGTTATACATGGAATAAATTTTTTAAGTGAAAAGGGAGAATGTTTTGATTATGTTATTCTACTTCAACCAACTTCTCCCCTTAGAAATTGTAATGATATTGATAATGCAATAGAAGTTCTTATGAATAGTAAAGAGGATTCTCTGATAAGTGTGTGTGAAGTAGACGAAAATCCTGCTATTATGAGAACAATTAAGGATAATAGATTAGAGCCTATAATAGAATTTACTGGTGATAATTTGAGAAGACAGGAATTACCTAAAGTATATATCTTTAATGGTGCACTGTACATAAATAAGGTAAGAATGTTATTAGAGGAAAAAAATTTCTTTAATGAAAAAACTTTGCCATATATAATGAAAAGAGAAAAATCTGTTGATATAGATAGTATGTTGGATGCAAAATTAGTAGAACTTATTTTAAAGGAGAATAGTGATGATTAAAATAGGGAGTAGAATTATTGGTAATAATTCACCATGTTTTATAATAGCTGAAGCTGGAGTTAATCATAATGGAGATATAAAACTTGCTAAAAAACTTGTGGATATGGCAGTATATGCAGGAGCAGATGCAGTTAAATTCCAAACTTTTAGAAGTGAAAAGCTAGTAACAGGTTATGCTAAAATGGCTAAGTATCAAAAGGATAACATAGGAATTGAAGATAGTCAGTTTAATATGTTGAAAAAGTTAGAATTATCATATAGTGAGTTTAAAGAACTTAAAAAATATTGTAAAGATAAAGAAATAATTTTCTTATCAACACCTTTTGAATTTGAAAGTGCAGATTTTTTAAGTTCTATTGGAATTGAAGCTTTTAAGATAAGTTCGGGTGATTTAACTAATATTCCATTATTAGAGCATATAGCTGATATGAATAAGCCAATAATTTTATCCTCTGGAATGGCTGTGTTGGGAGAAATTGAAGAAGCACTTATGTGTCTAAAAAATAAAGGAATAGATGATATTGCAGTGCTTCATTGTACATCAAATTATCCAGCAGCTCTTGAAACAGTAAATTTAAAAGCTATGAATACTATAAAAGAAGCTTTTGGGGTAGTTGGTGGGTACTCAGATCATACGGAGGGAATCACAATACCTATTGCTGCAGCAGCTTTGGGAGCAAATATAATTGAAAAGCACTTTACTCTAGATAAAAATATGGAAGGACCTGACCATAAAGCTTCTTTAGAGCCAGAAGAACTTAAACAGATGGTTGATGGAATCAGAAGTGTAGAAATTTCTTTAGGAAATGGAGTAAAGAGGTTTAGTAAAAGTGAAATCAGTACTATGCAGGTTGCTCGTAAGAGTATAGTAGCTTTTAGAAATATAAATAAGGGTGAAATAATAAAACTAGAAGATTTAGATTATAAAAGACCAGGAGATGGACTTAGTCCTAAATATTATAAGAGTTTAATAGGTAAAAAAGCTAATAAAAATATTAATAAAGATGAACAATTAACTTTTGGTGTTTTTGAAGATTAACAATTTATAGAGAGGTTTGGAATTTATGAAGAGAAAAATTGCAGTTGTAACTGGAACTAGAGCTGATTACGGTATATATTATTCAGTTCTTAAAGAAATAGAAAAAAATCCTAATTTAGAATTACAATTAATTGTTTGTGGTATGCATCTTTGTCCAGAATTTGGAATGACAGTTAATGAAATTGAAAAAGATGGTTTTTTTATAGCTGAAAGAATAGAAACTATTTTGGCTTCAGATACAGGAGCTTCTATGGCAAAGTCTATTGGGTTAACTATTATGAATATGACTCAAAGCTTAGAAAGACTAAAACCAGAAATTCTATTAGTATTAGGAGATAGAGGTGAAATGCTTGCTGCGTCTATTACAGCTACTCATATGAACATTCCTGTAGCACACATTCATGGTGGAGAAGTTACAGGAACAGTAGATGAGTCTATAAGACACGCTATTACTAAACTTTCTCATATACACTTCCCTACAACAGAAGATAGTAGAGAAAGAATTATAAAAATGGGTGAACAAGAAGAAAATGTATATGTAGTAGGAGCACCTGGTATTGATTATATTAAGAATACTGAATATATTTCAAGAGAAGAAATGTTAAAAAAATTTAATTTGGAAGATAGTAAAATTTTTATAATGACTCAACACCCAATAACTACAGAAAGAGATTTAGTAAAATGGCAGATAGAACAAACGCTACAAGCAGTAGTAGAGTGTGGTGTGCAAACAATTATTTCATACCCTAATAGTGACAATGGTGGAAGAGAAATAATAAAGGTAATAGAAGAATACAGAGAAAAATATGATTTTTTAAAGGTTTTTAAAAACCTTTCACAAGTTGAATATTTGAGTCTTTTAAATATTGCTGATGCAATGATAGGAAATTCTTCTTCAGGAATAATAGAAGCGTCTAGCTTTAAGTTGCCAGTTATAAATATCGGTACAAGACAAGAAGGAAGACTTAGGGCTTGTAATGTAATAGATGTTGGATATGAAAAAGAAGAAATACTAAAAGGAATTAATAAAGCACTATATGATGATAAGTATAGAGAAGAATTAAAGTCATGTGTTAATCCTTATGGAGATGGCAAAGCTGGGGAAAGAATAAGCAAACACTTGGATGAAATTGAAATCACTAGAGAATTAATTCAAAAAAGAATAACGTATTAAAATAAGGCTTTGTTATTTTAATTACAATAACAATGTGAGTATATATAAATAAATTAGTTCTATGAGAAGGAAGTGTATTAAGCTTATGAAAATTTTATTTTATGGAGATGGTCCATGGGCGCAACTATCTTTAATAAAAATATTAGATGCAGAAGATATAGAGGTAAAAGGGGTTATACTAAGATATAGTTCACAAGATCCAGTGCTAAGAGAAATTGGTGAGAGTGCAGATATTCCTGTTTATGTTGAAAAGAATGTTAATAGTGAGAAATTTGTGAAATTTGCAAAAGAATTAAATCTTGATTTAAGTATATCAATGTCTTTCGATCAAATAATAAAAAAAGAACTACGCGAAACTTCTAAAAATGGATTTATAAATTGTCATGCAGGTAAATTACCTAACTTTAGAGGAAGGAATATCCTTAATTGGGCTCTAATTAATGATGAAAAGGAAATTGGAATAACAGCTCATTATATTGATGATGGAATAGATACAGGAGATATAATTTCACAAGCAGTAATTCCTATTGAAGAAAAAGATACATATAATACCCTATTGAAAAAAACACATAAAAAATGTCCAGAAGTTTTATTAGATGCTGTATATAAAATCAAAGAAAATAGAGCCGATGTTATAAAACAAAGCCATATAAAAGGTTCATATTTCTCTTATAGAAGAAATGGTGATGAACTGATTGATTGGAACTGGACAAGTAGAAAAATACACAATTTCATTAGAGCTTTGGCAGAACCGTCTCCAGGAGCTCAGACTTATTTAAATGATGAAAAAATATATATTTGGGAAAGTGAAGAACAAGATTATTCTAAATATATTTCTACTCCAGGAGAAATAATAGGAAGAGTAGAAGATGGTATAATTGTGAAAACTGGAGATACAGCAATAAAAATCAAAAAGATTTCAAACAATATAGATGAGGAAAAATATATTCCTAGTATTCCAGTTGGACGAAGGCTAGGTATAGATTTATATAAAAAAATATTTGAATTGCAAAATAGAATAGTTGAATTAGAAGAAAAGTTAACAGATGCTGAAAATAAAAAATAATGAATCAGTAAAAATAATAAAGTGTAGGTGGTTTGGTGAGATTTTCAAATGATGCATACTGTATAAATTTCAGTTCCACAATAAAGAATGCTATGGAATGTATAGATAAAAATTTAACTGGAGCTGCTTTAGTAGTTGATGAAGAAAAGCATGTTCAAGGAATTATTACAGACGGTATTATAAGAAGAGCAATACTTAAAGGAAATAGAATTGAGGATAACATCAAGGAAATTTACAGCAAAAAATTTAAATTTGTAAGTAAACTTACAAGTAAGAAAAAAGTTAAGGAGTTAATGCTAAAATACAAAATAAGGCAGGTACCACTTTTGGATGAAGAAGGCAAGCTAATAGATTTATATTTTTTAGATGATATAATTTCGTATGAGGAAAAGAACAACTATGTATTTATACTTGCTGGAGGACTTGGAACTAGACTTAGACCTCTTACAGAAGATGTTCCAAAACCAATGCTTAGAGTAGGTAAAAAACCTATATTAGAAAGAATTATAGAGCAATTTAAAGAATATGGATTTAAAAATTTTATAATTTCTATTAATTATAAAGGAGAAATTATTGAAGAATATTTCAAGGATGGCAAGGAATTTAATGTTAATATTGAATATGTAAGGGAAACTAAGAAATTAGGAACAGCTGGTTCTATAAAATTAGTAGAAGAAAAGCTGAATAAGCCTTTTATTGTTATAAATGGTGATATATTAACTGGTGTAGATTTTGATTCTCTTTTAAATCATCATGTAGAAAATAAATTTGATATTACTGTTGGATCAAGAAATTATGAGATGAAAGTTCCATATGGTGTAATGGTTACCGATGGTTTACAGATAAAATCATTAGAAGAAAAACCAGTGTATAAATTTTATATTAATAGTGGAGTTTATGTATTAAGTGAAGATGTTGTTAAATACATACCTAAAAATAAAGAATATAATATGACTGATCTTATAGAAAATATTATTGAAAACAATGGTAAATCAGGGGTGTATCAAATTACGGAGTATTGGTCAGATATTGGTCAGATGGAAGATTTTAAAAGAGCAAATGAAGATGTTAAGAAATTTTTCTAATGTGAAGGGAGTATAAATTTATGAACTGGAAGGGTAAAAAGGTTTTAGTAACAGGATCGGAAGGATTTATAGGAAGTCATTTAACTGAGAGATTAGTGAAACTAGGTGCAGATGTTACAGCACTTGTACAATATAATTCTTTTAACAATTGGGGATGGATTGATACTTTTGATAAAAATGTTAAAGAAAGTTTAAATGTTATAACTGGTGATGTAAGAGAATATGATAATGTGAAAAGAATGGTAAAAGGACAGGAAGTTATAATGCATCTAGCTGCACTTATAGCTATACCATATTCGTATTTATCACCAATGGCATATGTAAGAACGAATGTAGAAGGAACTACTAATGTTTTAGAGGCGTGTAGAGAAGAAGAAAATATAGAAAAAATTATACATACTTCAACAAGTGAAACATATGGAACTGCATTGTATGTTCCTATAGATGAAAAACATCCTATGCAGGGTCAATCACCTTATTCAGCTTCAAAAATAGGAGCAGATAAGATGGCAGAGAGTTTTTACAAATCTTTTAATTTACCTATAGCTACATTAAGACCTTTTAACACATATGGTCCAAGACAATCAGCAAGAGCTGTAATACCAACAATAATTTCTCAAATTCTTGCTGGGAAAACTGAGATTAAATTAGGAAGTTTAACTCCAACAAGAGATTTTAACTATGTAAAAGATACGGCAGAAGCATTTATTAAAGTAGCTGAAAGTGATAAAACTATTGGTGAAGTAGTAAATGCAGGTTCAAACTATGAAATAAGCATAGGAGAATTAGTGAAAAATATAATTAAACTATCAGGTAAAGATGTTAAGATAATTTGCGATGAACAAAGAATGAGACCGGAAAAGAGTGAAGTTAATAGATTGTGGGCTGATAATACAAAAATCAAAGAATTGACGGATTGGACTCCAAAATATACACTTGAGGATGGACTTAAAGAAACAATAGAATGGATTAAAAATAACATGCAGTACTTTAAAACAGATATTTATAATGTGTAAAGAAAAGTGCTTTGCACTTTTCTTAAATTTTTTATTAGGGGAGTGAGTAAAATGATACCTTTATGTATACCTGAAACAAGAGGAAATGAATGGAAATATGTTAAAGAATGTATAGATACAAACTGGGTTTCTTCAGTAGGAAGCTATGTAGATTTATTTGAAGAAAAATTTGCTGAGTATGTTAAAGCAGAAAAAGCTGTTGTTACAATGAATGGTACGGCGGCACTTCAGCTTGCACTTATAACTTTAGGTATTGGAGAAAAAGATGAAGTTATAGTGCCATCTATGACATTTATATCTCCAGTAAATACTATAAAATATGTTGGAGCAGTACCAGTGTTTTGTGATGTTTGCAGAGACACTTTTGTTATGGATGCAGAAAAAATAGAAGAACTTATAACACCAAAAACTAAAGCTATAATTCCAGTACACATTTACGGACATCCTGTTGATATGGATAAAGTTATGAAAATTGCAGAAAAATATAATTTATATGTTATAGAAGATGCAACAGAAGCTTTAGGTTCTACATATAAAGGTAAAATGGCGGGTACTATAGGACATATAGGTACTTACAGCTTTAATGGGAACAAGTTAATTACAACTGGAGCAGGTGGAATGCTTGTAAGTGATAATTTGGAATATGGTAAAAGAGCAAAATATTTATCTAATCAGACTAAAACAATTTTAGATAATAAAGGTTGTTACCATGAAGAAGTTGGATATAATTTTAGAATGCCAAATCTTTTAGCAGCTTTTGGTGCTGCTCAGCTTGAAAATGTAGAAGAATATTTAAAAACTAAGAGAGAAAATGCAGCTTATTATAATCAATTACTAAAAGGCGTAAAGGGAATAACTATTTCTTCAGAAAAAGAATGTGTTAAAAATTGCTATTGGTTATATTCTGTATTAGTTGAAGATGATTACGGTATAAGCAGAGATGAACTAATTGCAAAATTCGAACAAGAAGAAATTCAAACAAGACCATTCTTTATGCCTGTACATGAAATGCCTCCATATAAAGAATGTAAGCATGGAGATATGAGTGTAACTAAGGAAATATGCAGCAGAGGGATTAATCTGCCAAGTTCAGTTTCTTTAACAAAAAAACAGATAGAAGCAGTATGTAATGTTATAAAGAAATACAGCAAGTAAAATATTGAGGAGTATATATGATCAAAGAAATAACATCAAAGTTATATAAAAATAAACTAGTAAAAAGCGGATTTTGGTATACTATAGGAACTTTGTTTTTACAGGGAATTTCGTTTTTAACTGCACCTATATTTATTAACATATTAACGACATCTGAATATGGAGTTGTTCAAAAATATAACGCTTGGTTTGCAATATTTACTATTGTCGTAAGTTTAGGGCTTGTATCAAGTGTAAGTAGATCAAAATTTGATTTCGAAGATAAATATGATGATTTTCTAAGTTCGGTGTTACTACTTGCTAGTATAGTTTTTGTAATATGTTTAACTATAGGTATGCTGTTTAGAAATCAAATTGCAGGGGTGTTGTTTAATAAAGGCATTGCTCAGATTACTACAGAAGATACGGTGTTAGTATTATTTTTAATAATTCAAGGTTTTTTTACTTTTATAATTAATTTTTGTAATACTAAATTTACTGTATTATACAAGTATAGAGAATATCTTTTTGTAGCAATAACTAGTGCCTTAATGAATGTAATAGTGTCAATTATATTTATTAAAAATTTAAGTTGTAGTAGATATATGAGTAGAATTGGTGCTGTGGTTTTGGTGAATGTATTATATGGTATGTTTTTATATGTTTTCACCATAAGAAAAGGTAAAATATCTATAAATAAAGAATATTGGAAATATGCATTAGGAATATCTATACCATTAATTCCTCATGTCTTATCAGCTGTAATACTTTCATCATTTGATAGAATAATGTTAGGAAATATGATAGATGATAAAGCAGCAGGTATATATAGCTTTGCATATACTGTTGCAGGTATATTATATGTAATTTGGACAGCTTTGAATAAGGCATGGGTTCCTTACTTTTTTGAAAATATGAAAAAAGAAAATTTTAATGACATCAAGAAAAAATACAAGAATTATATTATGATATTTTCTTTAATAACATTTATGATGATTTTTGTATCACCAGAAATAGGGAAAATTATAGCTTTTAGGTCTCCAAATTATTGGAGAGGTCTTAATCTTATTCCAATTATATTATTTTCAAATTACTTTGTATTTTTATATAGTTTACCATCTAACTTGGAATTTTATATGAAAAAAACTTACTTAATTTCAATAGGAACTATAAGTGCAGGTATACTTAATATAATTTTAAACTATATATTTATTCCCAAACTAGGATATATAGCAAGTGCATGGACTACGCTTATATCATACATAGTGCTTTTTATATATCATTATATTATGGCTAATAGAATGCACAGTAAAAAAATTTTTGAAGCCAAATATTTTGGGTTGAGTATAGTGTTCATGTTGTTTGTGTGCGGAGTGTTTTATTTTATAAAGGATAATTGGTTAATAAGATATATTTTTGTTTTGCTAATTTTTAGCATATTAGCATATAAATCTAAAAATTTTATAAAAACGTATTTAAGACAATATTAATAAACTAGGAGAAGATAATTATGGCGAAACTCGTTTATACTAATTCTAAAAAAACGGTGGTATTTAAAGATAAAGAAATTAGTATAGATACCTATATTGATGATATAGACATAGACAGAGAAGTCTTTTCATACCTTGAATTTCTTGAAAGCCAAGAAATTCAAGGTATGAAGTTAGAAGATTTTTATTTATACGATAATATAACTATGTATTATTTTGAAAGGCATCCTATTTATGAAAAATTAAAAAGGGTTTTTTTATGCTTTTTAATATTAGAAAATGTAATAAAGAATATTGATGAAAACATAGATGTAGAAACAGATAATGAGATTTTATTTTATATTAGTGAAAAAATATTTAATTTAGATACTAAAAAAATAGTTGATGAAAATTCTGTATATAAGAAGAGAAGTTCAAAGATTAAATTAGCATTTAAGCTGTCTTTAAGAATATTTAAAGGTATAAAGGGTTACTTGAAATTTAAAATTAATTTTAAAGGTAGAGAAAATTTCCTTTCAATTTCTAATACTATGAATATAAATAAAGTAAAACTTAACGGTAAGGATTCTGTAATTGATACTCAATTAGGTATAGTTATTGATAAATTAGAGAATAAATATAATATGTTTAATATACAATGTTTATTTAATTTTGATTTAATCGATAAATCTTTAAAATATGAATACGATTATATACCTTTTGAATTTTTTGTTTTAAATAAAAAATTAAATAAAAGTAAGTATATGGATAAAAAATTAATAAAGAATAGTTTAGATAAATTATCTTTACTTAATTTTAACTATAACGAATATGATTTAAAAGATGTTGTGTTTAAATATGTTTTTCAAGACATAAAAACTAGATATATAAATGATATAATAGAGATGTCTGCTGCAAGAAATTTAATAAGAAAACATAAAATTAAAAAGTGTATAGTAGTAGATGAAGGGGATAGACCAAGAGAATTTATAGTGGCTGCGAATATAGAAAATGTCAAAACATATGCTGTTCAGCATGGAATTATAAATTCAATGTCTCCAGCATATATAATAAATTCTAAGTATAAAGATATAATTATACCTAAATATACATTTGTATGGGGAAAAAAATATAAAAGAATTCTAGTTAATAATACAAATATTTATGATGATAAAAATGTTATAGTAGTTGGACAGAGTAGGACAGATTTATTGAAGCAATATAATACTCAAAAACAAAATAAAGATAGAAAAATAAAGATTTTATACGCTACCCAATACTTTAGAGATTTATTAGAGAGTGCAACGGAAATTTTATTTGAAGCACTGAGTTTGATGGATGAGGATTATGAAATTGTAATAAAGCTCCATCCAGCAGATTCGTATTATGAAATATATGAATCATTTATAAAAAAATATAATATTAGAAATGTTAGGATAGTAAAAGATGGGGATTTATATGAACTTATAAGTTGGTGTGATGTTGTTGTTAGTGTCCATTCAACTGTTGTTGTTGAGGGTGCCATGTTAAATAAACCCTCAGTATGTATATTACTGCCTAAATATAATGATGCTGGTAATTTTGTTAGAGATGGTGTGTCCATAGGAGTTAAAGATAAATATAGTTTAAAAGAAAGTTTGGAAAATATTAAAGAATATAAATTTGATGAAAAATTTAAAAAATATATAGAAGATAATTTTTATAAAGTCGATGGTAAGGTTACAAATAGAATAGTGAAGCTTATTAATAATACAAAGGATGAGTAATTACTATATCGGAGGTAATGTATGGAATTTATAAATGAATGTAAAGAATATGTAAGTTATTTAAAAAAGTATTTATTTTTAATATTGGGATTGTATATTTTGTCTGAAATATATATTTTTGTTAAGATAGGTAAGAGTAATATTTTTATGTTTTTAAGCAGTATATTTATTATTTTATTTATATTATGTAGTTTGTTTTTATGTTTTAAAGATTTTAGGACAACCATAAAAATATATATATTGTCAATTCCTATTATACCTATAATTCTTTACATATTTTTCAGATTGAATATGTCATGGATTGGTAATGGAGTATATTGGATTTATCTTGCGGTATTTGTGATTAATGGAGTTAAAGCATTAAGAAAAAACGAATTGGATTTTTCAAAAATATCAATAAAAAGAGGAAAATATAGAATATATGGGATTGTTTCTTTGATTCTTATAGGATTAGCGATTATATCCTCAGGACTGAGTATAAATAAATTAGAATCCTTTAGTTTAATAGGTGTGTCCTTGATATCTATGGTTATTGTAAGTGCGTTTATTTTGAGCTATAAAAATATGGATATGAATTTTATTAAAACAATTATAGCTTATTTATGTATAGGAGTTGCAATTTCATCTATTCCAGATATTGTTGTAGCAACATATAGTTTGATTTTTTCAGGAAAAAATCAACATTTATATGGAGTGCTAGGAAGTAACTTTATGTTAGGATATACAATAATGGTATTACCTTTTATATTGTTATATGCTGTTAATAAAAAGGTATGTACAAAATATAATAGCTTATTTAAGCTTTTACTATTAATAGAAATCATTAATTTATCTACTCAAATGTCAAGAGGAATAGTAATTGCTGTATTTATATGTTTTATTTTTGTGATGATGTTGGATAAAAAGAATTTTATTAAATATGTATTAGTGGGGGCCGTTGTTTTTAGCTGTCTTGGTTATAATGTTACTCATAGATGGGAGTTTAATGAAATAAGGCATGAAATAAAAATAGATGGAATCGAAGGTATAGTAGGAGAAGGAAAAGGAATTTTTAAAAAATTAATGGAGCAAACTAAAAGTAGAAGACCTATATGGACTATTGCTTTAGGTATGGTAAATGATAAACCATATTTTGGAGTTGGACCAGGACAGTTTAAAAATTATTACTTACAATATGGTGGAAAGCCTTCAAGAATGTATATAGATGCGCATAATATAATTTTAAATGTGGCTACAGAAGTGGGATTAATATTTACACTTGTGTTATTTGCTTTGAGTGTTAGTATTTTTATTAAAAGTTTTGTGTTTGGATGGAAAAATAAAAAGTATAGACATATACTTTTCCCAGGTGCAATTGGAATGGTAGCTTTGTTTTTATATGGTAATATAACTGGGCAAGCATTTATTACATCAAGATATCCAATAAGTATTGTACCAACTTTTGTATTTACTATAGTCAATACTATTTTAATAAAAACTACTAAGGAATTTGTGGGGGAATAATATGAAAAACATATTGATGATTGCATATTACTATCCGCCTAAAGGCGGAGCAGGGGTACAGCGAACAACTAAATTTGCTAATTATCTTAATAAATTAGGTTACAATGTAAATGTCTTGACAGTAAAGGAAGAAGCTAAAGGTATTGTTGACAAATCATTAAATAAGGATATTAGTGAAGGAATAGATGTTTATAGAAGTGATATAAAAGAAATTAATTTGATGAGTAATATGTTAAATGTTTTAAATAAAAAAAATTCAAATAATAATATTTCTGCAAAAGATAATAATATAACTACTGTTGATAAGAATAGCTTAAATACTAAAATGAAGAAGACTATAAAAAATATTTGTAAAAGTATGTTTTTTAATGTTTATAATATGATGTGTATACCAGATGATAAAAAAGGGTGGATTGATTTTGCAGTAGATGAAGGAAGAAAGATAATTAAGTGTAAAAAAATAGATTTTATTTTCACAACTTCAGGTCCGTATTCTTCGCATATAATTGGCTATAAATTGGCAAAAGAATTTCCAGTTAAATGGATAGCTGATTTTAGAGATCCATGGGTAAATAATCCCTTTGTAAATAATAATTTTGTTGTTGAAAGTATATATAAAAAATTAGAGAAAAAAGTTGTTCAAAAGGCTGATAAAGTTATTAGTGTAAGTCAACCTATTGTAAATGAGTTTTTAATAAGATATAAAAATGAAGATAGAGATAAATTTCATGTAATAACTAATGGATATGATGAAAAAGACTTTAAAGATTTAAATTTAGATTTAGCGTATAATAATGAAAAATTTTCTATACTGTATAATGGAACTCTATATGGAAAGCGTTCACCAAAAAAGATTTTAGAATCTATTGATAATTTAATAGAAACTAAAAAGATTGATAAAAATAAAATACAAATAAAATTTTTAGGTCAAATAGGTAATGAACATAAAGGAATAGTAAATTATTATAAAGATAAGTACCCTGATATCATAAAGAATCAAAGTTATGTTCCACATGAGGAAAGCCTGAAGGAACTGAGTAGAGCTAATTCAGTATTACTTATCATAGATGAAGGGAAAGGCAGTGAAGGCATATATACAGGTAAAATATTTGAATATATACGAACAGGTAAACCTATATTAGGGATTGTTCCTGATGGGGTAGCAAAAGAGCTTATATATGATACTAATACAGGTTATACTGCATATCCTTCTAAACAAGATGAAATACAAAAAATGATACATAGTGCGTATAGAGATTTTATTAATAAAAGCAATTTTATAAAACCTGATTTTGATAAAATTAAACAATATAGTAGAGAAAATCTTACTAAAAAACTTGTTGATATTATAGAACAAATAAAGTAAGGAAGTGAAAACAATGAAAATAATTACTATCATTGGAGCAAGACCACAGTTTATAAAGGCTGCAGCTGTTTCAAAAAAAATTAGAGAAAAAAATCAAGAAATAATTATACATACAGGACAGCATTATGATGAGAATATGTCTAAGGTGTTTTTTGAGGAACTTAATATACCATATCCTGATTATAACTTAAATGTAGGTTCAGGGGATCATGGAGCTCAGACAGGAAGAATGCTTGAAAAAATAGAAGAAATTCTTTTAAAAGAAAACCCAGATTGTGTTTTAGTATATGGAGATACTAATTCAACTATTGCAGGATCATTAGCTGCTAGTAAATTGCTTATACCAGTTTCGCATGTTGAAGCAGGACTTAGAAGCTTTAATATGAATATGCCTGAAGAGCAAAATAGAATATTAACTGACCATATATCAAGATATTTGTTTGCACCCACAGCAACAGCTGTCGAAAATTTAAATAATGAAGGATTAAAAAATAATGTTTTTAATGTTGGAGATGTAATGTTTGATGCAATTCTACACTTTGAAAATATTGCTAAAAATAAAAGCAGTATTTTAAAGGAGTTAAATTTAAAAAATAAGGAATATATATTAGCTACAATACATAGAGCAGAAAACACTAATGATATAAACAGAATGAAGAGTATAGTAGAGGCTTTAAATGAAAGTGGAGAAAAAATAGTATTGCCACTTCATCCAAGAACTAAAAAATATATTAAAGAATATAATCTAAAATTTAGTAGCAATATTAAGATTATTGATCCTATAGGATATTTAGATATGATAATGCTGGAAGCAAATAGTAAAAAAATAGTTTCAGATAGCGGTGGAGTTCAGAAAGAAGCATTTTTTATGGATGTGCCATGTATAACTTTAAGAGATGAAACTGAGTGGATAGAAACAGTTAAGAATGGATGGAATATACTTGTAGGTGCAGATAAACAAAAAATAAAAAATGCTATTTTGAGTTTTGCTCCTACTAATAAAAAATTAGATTATTTTGGAAATGGAAAAGCAGCAGATAAAATTATAGACATACTTGAGAAAAATATTTAGAGAAATACAATCGGAGGTATAAATAGTGGTGAAATTATGTGTTTTAGCAGATGCAGATAGTATCCATACAAGAAAATGGATTGATTATTTTTCAGAGTTAAATTATGAAATCCATTTGATTTCAATGAGAAAGACTCACTATAGATATTCAGATAATGTAAAAATATATATTTTAAAGCCTCCATTTAATAATAAATTAAGTTATTTTTTATTAATAAATAAGGTTAAGAACATAATAAATAAGGTAAAACCTGATATTTTACATGGTCATTATGCTACTAGCTATGGAATGCTTGGAAAGATGTCAGGCTTTCATCCATTTATAGTCTCAGCATGGGGAAGTGATATCTATGAGTTTCCTAACCGAAATAAGTTAAATGAAAAAATGTTAAAAAGTATTTTAAATAGTGCAGATGCAGTTTGTTCTACAAGTAATAATATGTCTTTAGAAATGAAAAAATACTATGATGGAGACATTATTATAACGCCGTTTGGAGTTGATTTATCTAAATTCAAACAAACAGATTCTATACTTAATAAAGATTATATAACAATAGGAGTAGCTAAAAATTTAAAACCAATATATGGTATAAATTATTTAATTGAAGCTTTTTCTGAGGTGAAAAATGAATTAAAGCATCTTAAATTTAGGCTTTTAATTATTGGAGATGGCAGTGAAAGAACAAAGCTTGAAAAACTTTGTGAAGAAAAAGGGGTTAGTTCAATAGTAGAGTTTACAGGAAATATTGATAACGACAAGATACCTGAATATATTAACTTAATGGATATTGTCTGCATTCCTTCTTTGAGTGAAAGTTTTGGAGTTGCAGCTGTTGAAGCCTGTGCATGTGGAAGACCAGTTATAGCTTCTAATGTGGGTGGACTTAAAGAAATAGTAATTAATGGGTATAATGGATATTTAGTTAAAGCTGCAGATGTAAATGATATAAAAGAAAAAATTAAGTTAATTCTATCGGATAGAGATAAATTAATAGAGTTTTCAAATAATGCTAGATTATTTGTAGAAGATAACTATAATTGGAGTAACAATAGAGAAATAATGAAAAAACTTTATGACAAATTCACAAATAATAAATTGTGTGTAAATGAGAATTAAGGAGTGGTAAAGTGAGGAAGGATAATAAAAATACAGTATCTGTAGTTATTCCTTGCAGAAACGAAGAAAAATATATTGGTGAATGTTTAGAAGCGTTTATGAAACAGACATATCCTAAAGAATTGTTTGAAGTTTTAGTATGCGATGGATTTTCAGATGATAAAACTAGAGATATAGTGAAGAAATATGGAAAAAAATATAACAACATTAAACTTATTGATAATAAAGGGCTTTCAGCACCAAAAGGTATGAATGCTGGGATTAAATACAGTAAAGCTGATATTATTATTATATTTGGCGCACATGCTTATCCTGATAAGGATTTTATAAAAAATAATGTTGAGGTACTTCAAAATAATGAAATAGGATGTGCCGGAGGACCTATTAAAACTATAAGTGAAAATGATGTAGGTAGAGCTATTGCGCTAGCTATGAGTTCACCTTTTGGAGTAGGAAATGCATTATTTAGATATGCTAAAAAAGAAATGTATGTTGATACCGTAGCTTTTGGTGCATATAAAAGAAGTGTTTTTGGTTCTATTGGATATTTTGATGAAGAATTAGTAAGAAATCAAGATGATGAACTTAATTATAGAGTTTGTAAAGAAGGATATAAAATATTATTATCTCCTAAAATAAAATCTACATACTATAGTAGAGGTTCCTTAAAAAAATTGTGGAAACAATATTATCAATATGGTTTTTGGAAGGTTAGAGTAATGCAAAAACATGGAAAAACAGCGTCTATAAGACACTTAGTTCCTATGAGTTTTGTTATTACAAATACTTTAGGGATAATTTTAGGAATATTTTTCAAACCTATATTGATTTTATGGTTGATAGAGATTATTATGTATTTAGCATTAGATACTATGGCTTCGATTAAATTAGTTAAAAATAAATTTAAACTTATAAGATATATACCATTTATTTTTCCTATATTACATATTAGCTATGGATTAGGATTTATAAACGGATTGATGGCATTTTATGTTTTCAAATCAAGTAAATTAGTAGAGAAAAATACTAAAATGTCTAGATAAATTAGGAGGAATAAAAAATGTCAAAAACAGAGCCAAGAAAAGAATTTTTACCTTATGCGTTACCTTTAATTGAAGAAGATGAAATAAATGAGATGGTAGACACATTAAAATCAGGGTGGATTTCTAAAGGACCTAAAACAATTGAATTTGAAAAGCAGTTTGCTGAATATGTAGGAGTAAAACATGCTATAGGAACTAATTCAGCAACAGCAGCTCTTCATTTAGCTTTAATAGCTGCAGGAGTTGGAGAAGGTGATGAAGTAATAACAACACCTATGACATTTGCATCAAGTGCTAATACTATAATTCATGTAGGAGCAACTCCAGTATTTGTAGATATTGATCCAGATACGTATTGTATAGATGCTAATAAAATAGAAGAAAAAATTACAGATAAAACAAAAGCTATAGTACCTGTACATTATAGTGGACATGCATGTGATATGGATAAAATAATGGAAATAGCTCAAAAACATAATCTTTTTGTTTCAGAAGATGCAGCACATGCTGTTTATACTCAATATAAAGGTAAGATGATAGGTGGAGGCATAGGAGATACAGCTTCTTTTAGCTTTTATGCTACTAAAAACCTTGCTACTGGAGAAGGTGGTATGCTTACAACTAATAGTGATGAAATTGCAGAGAAAGTAAGAGTAATGAGTCTTCATGGAATGAGCAAAGCAGCATGGAATAGGTATGGAAAAGGTGGTTCTTGGAGATATGATATAGAGTTTCCAGGATTTAAATATAATATGACAGATATGCAAGCAGCACTAG
The DNA here is from genome assembly GCF_026735135.1 of Clostridium aestuarii. Lineage (GTDB taxonomy): Bacteria > Bacillota > Clostridia > Clostridiales > Clostridiaceae > Clostridium_H > Clostridium_H aestuarii. The sequence goes on from NZ_JAPQER010000002.1 coordinate 36,470, forward strand.
GAATTCATCAATTAAAGAAATTAGATAGAATGCAAGAGAGTAGAAGTGAAATAGCTTCTATGTATAATGAAGCATTTGGTGATATGCCTGAGATAATTATACCTAAAATAGCTGAATATACAAGACCTTCATGGCATCTATATGTAATTCAAGTTAATGATGAATTATTAAGTATAGATAGGGATAAATTTATAGAAGAGCTTGGAGAAGAAAATATAGGAACAAGTGTACACTTTATTCCTGTTCACTTACACCCATATTATAAGAGAACTTTTGGATATAAAGAAGGAGATTTACCAGTTTGCGAAAAAATGTTTAATAGAATCATTTCTATACCATTATATCCTAAAATGACAAAACAAGATGTTGAAGATGTAATTTATGCTGTTAAACGAATAGTTGAAAAATATAGAAAATAGTACTTAAAATTTAATTTGTAAAACTAGCACGCAAGTAAGCGTGCTAATTTTATGATGAATAAAAAATATAATTATGGCTACTTAATGAGTTAGAAGGAGATTATATGAATAAAAAACAAACATTTTTAAAATATATAATGGTTATATATATAATTTTGATGGCACTTCTTCCAAGTGATTTTAGAATTAAAGGTATACCGTTGAGAGGAGATATTATTTTTGGTTTATTGGTTGTTATATATTTAATGATGCTTTTTGTAGTAAGAGAAAGTAGAAAAAATTTTATATATGGTATAATAGATTTCTTTAAAGATTATTTAAGTATGTTTATGGTTTTATTATTTATTATTATGTGTATATCTATAAGTTACGCGGTAGATAAAAAAATAGCATTGAGTGAAAGTATAAGGTTTCTATCATATATTGTGTTTTATTTTATAATTAAATATGAAATGAGTAATGAAAAAATACTTGAAAGTATACTAAAATCTTATATATATGTTTGTTCGATAGTAAGTGTTTTAGGTATTTTGCAGTTTTTCACTAAAATAGGTCTTAGTGAAAAGTTCATATATTCAACTGGGGCTTTTAAAGTAAGAATAACATCAACTTTAGAAAATCCTAATAGTTTAGGTGCTTTTTTAATTTTAGCAGTATTCCCAATGATAATGCTGACTCTATATGAAACTAATAGAAAGAAAAAAGTTAGGTATATGTGTATATCTATTTTATTATTTACAAACATAATACTTACAGGTTCAAGAAATGCGTGGTTAGGATTTTTAGTAGGAAGCATAGTGATGATAGTAATATATAACTGGAAATTTATTGTACCATTTATTTTAGCATCAATAACATCATTATTTATTCCTATGGTAAGAAATAGAATAAAAGATTTTGGAAAAATATCTCAGGATGGTAGAGTTAATTTGTGGAAAATTGCTTTTGAAATGATAAAAGATCACCCTATTATAGGAGTAGGCAATGGTAACTATTATAGTTTACATGGAGAATATGTTAAAAAATATCCTCAATTTGACTACAATCATCATGAATATTTTCCAGTACATAATTCGTATTTAAAAATACAAAGTGAACTTGGTATTTTTGCAAGTATGTGTTTTGGAGGATTAATAATATCAATATTGATAAAAACAAAGCAGTTTATTAATAATTGTAATAATATATTTTTTAAAGCTTTTTATAAAGGATTTTACATATCCATATTTTCTTTTTTAGTAATGAATATGGCAGATAATTTATTTTTTGTACCAAAAATAACTGTGTATTTTTGGATTTTAGTGGCTATATCACAAGCGATGATTTATAATAATAAAAGAGAAAGCATAATATAATCAATTAGGTTATAGGAGGAATTATGAAAGCAAAAGATATAAAAATAGATAGAAAAAGAGATATACAATCAAAGCAGATACAATTTATTATTAAAAGAATAATGGATATAATTTTGTCATTAATAGGAATACTGATTTTAATACCACTTTATTTAGGTATTATTATATGGATTAAATTAGATTCTAAAGGACCTGCAATATTTAAGCAAGTAAGAATAGGAAAAGATAATGTTCCTTTTGTTATATACAAATTCAGAACTATGATTATAGATGCTGAAAGTAGAAAAGAACTTGCAGTTGATAGTGAAAATATTGAAAACTTTGTTTTTCAAAGTAAGAATGACAATAGAATTACTAAAGTAGGTGCTTTCCTTAGAACAACTAGTCTTGATGAAATACCGCAATTGTTTAATGTATTGATTGGTAATATGAGTCTTGTAGGTCCAAGACCAGAAATACCAGATGTAGTTAAATTTTATCCAGATCAATATAAGCAAAGATTGATTGTTTTGCCTGGAATAACTGGGCTTGCACAAGTTAGTGGAAGAGGAGAGATTGAGCTTGGAAAAACTATTTATTATGATCTAAGATATATTAAAAACTTTTCTATATGGCTTGATATAAAGATTTTGTTTAATACAGTTTTAAATGTGTTTAAACGAGAGGGTGCATTTTAGGTGTGCTTTAAGGGAGATGAATTATATAGATGTTTACACGAATTTTAGGTTATAAAATATTTAGTGGAACTAAAAAAGAATTACTTGGATATATAAATGATTTTGATAAGGTAAACATTATTTCAGGTAATCCCGAAATTTTATATAGTGGAATTAAAGACGAATTTTTAAATAGTGTTTTTACTGAAAAAAATTCTATTATAATACCTGATGGAGTGGGCACTGTATTAGCTTCAAAACTTGTTAAAAACCCTGTTAAAGAAAAAATTGCAGGAATAGAGGTAATGGAAGAAATATTAAGTAAATGTGAAAAAGAAAACAAGAGAGTATATTTATTAGGAGCTAAAGAAGAAGTATTGAAAGAATGTATAATAAATTTAATAACAAAGTATCCCAAATTAGTAATTATAGGAGCTCATAATGGGTATTTTGATTTAAATAATTGTGAAGATATAATTAATGATATAAGAGAAAAAAATCCGTATGCATTATTTATAGCCATGGGATGTCCAAGACAGGAAATATTTATAGCAAATAACATTAAGCATCTTCCATGTAAAGTTTTTATGGGAGTTGGAGGAAGTTTTGATGTTTTTGCAGGAACGGTAAATAGAGCACCTAGGTGGATGATAAATTTGGGATTAGAATGGCTTTATAGAGTAATTAAAGAGCCTTGGAGAATAAATAGATTGGGTGCTATACCTAAATTTCTATGGAAAGTACTTTTTTATAAATAACAATAATAATGAAAAAAGATGAGCAATAGGCTCTTCTTTTTTAGCTTTAGTTTCTAGTGAAAAATTTATATATTACATCCAATAGTTAAAATGGGAAGGATGATAAACGATGAAAGTTTTACATATTATAACTGGAAATGATAACGGAGGAGGAGGAATGCATGTTTTAAATATATGTAAATATTCCAACAACTTCAACAATATTCTTGGATGCATTGGTGAAGGATATTTATATAAAAAAGCTAAAAAAGAAAGGGTTAACACTATATTATTTGGAAATAAAATTAATAATAAACAAGTTGTAGAGTACATTAATGAAAATAAAATAGATATTGTTAATTTTCATGGAGCAAAGGCTTTCCTTATACATAGAGTTTTAAGAAACAAAATAAAAGCTTTTACTTTAGCTACTGTACATAGTGATTATAGATATGATTTTATGAATAATAAAATTAAACATTTATTATTTACACCTTTAAGCAAATATGGGCTTAAATCCTTTAATAATTATATGTGTGTATCAAATTATATTAAAAATATTTTAGAAGAAAATAATTTTTTAGGAGATAAATGTGTTGTAAATAATGGAATTAATTTAAATAACATTGAGATAACAAAAACTAAGGAAGAAATAAGAAAAAAATATAATATACCTGAAAATACTTTTATCTTTGTAATAGTGGCAAGGATGCATCCAGTAAAAAATCATAGTGGATTAATTAATGCATTTTGTAAATTTAGAGATACGGTTGGTGATGCAAAGCTAGTGGTTGTAGGAGAAGGTGAACTCAAAGAAAAACTTAAAAATCAAGTTATTCAATTAAAAATAGAAGAAGATGTAATTTTTACTGAATTTGTAGAAAATCCTATTGATATTATCAATGCTAGTGATATTAGCATGTTAACTTCTTTTAATGAAGGAGGCTCTCCACCAATAGTTATTCTTGAAAGTGGTGCTGTGAAGACTACGGTTATTTCTTCTAAAGTTGGCGACATTGAAAAAAACTTTAATGATAAAATGATATTTATAATTGATAATAATTCTGAAGAAGAAATTTATAAAAAAATGAAGGAAGCTTATTTAAAAAAAGATGTTATTGGGATAATGGGACAGGAGCTTTGTAAAGAGGTAACAAGTAATTATAATATAGAGAAATTCTGTAATACATATTATTCATTTTATAAAAAAATAATTGAAATTAATAAATCTAAAAGTGGAGTGTAATATATGCAGGATAAGAAGATTATAAAAAGTTCCTTTGTGATAATAGTACTAATTATTTTGGGGAAAATCATGGCATTTGTAAGAGATGCTCTCATTGCTTCAAAATTTGGAACTACATACATTACTGATATATATATGTTTTCTTTAGGTGTTGTAATGCTTCTTACAACTGTAGGATATGGATTAACTACAACACTTATACCAATACATACAGAGAATATAGAGAACAAAAGTCAACAAGAAAGAAATGTTTTTGTAAGCAATATTCTAAATATATCAGCTATATACACTATAATATTTGTAACTATTTCAATAATTTTAGCACCATATGTAATTTATGTATTTGCTCCAGGTTTTAGAGAAAATGCTGAAGTGTTTAATAATTCAGTATACATATTAAGAGTGATGTTTACATCGTTATTTTTTGTGTGTATACAAAGCATAATTACAGGTGTTCTTCAAGCACATAAAGAATTTAGTGCTCCAGCAGCGATGGCATTTGTATCAAATATCATATATGTTATATATTTGATTTCACTAAGCAATAAATTTGGTATCAATGGATTTGCAGTGGCTACGGTTACAGGATTTGCAGCTCAATTCTTAATAAATATACCTAAATTTAAAGAGTTAGGTTATAAATATATTTTTGTTATAAATTTTAAAGATGAAAACATAATACGACTTGTTAAATTAATGCTTCCTGTTATAATAAGTACGTCTATAATTCAAATTAATTTGTTTATAAGTAGATACTTTGCAACTACTATTTATGAAGGAGCTGTGGCAGCTTTAGATTTTTCAAATAAGATAAATATGCTTGTATATGAAGTGTTTGCAGTAGCTATATCTATGGTAGTATATCCAACACTTTCTAGTTATGCTGCTAAAAAAAGCAATAAAGAATATAAAAAAGCTCTTATTAGAGCTGTGAATGTAATACTTTTAATAATGGTTCCTGCTAGTATAGGAATTTTGATATTAAGAGAACCTATTATAAGTATTATTTTTCAAAGAGGAAAATTTGATGAAAAAGCTGTAAAAATAACAGCAAATGCATTAATGTTTTATACTCCTGCTATGGTAGCTTATGGAGTTAGAGATATATTATATAAAGCTTTTTATTCTTTACAGGATACAAAAAGCCCTATGATTAATAGTTTTTTAGGTATTATTATAAATATAATTTTAAGTTTAATATTTGTAAATAGTATGCAGGTATCAGGATTAACTTTAGCTTCTGCTACTTCAGCTGTAATTACTACATTAATATTAATTATTATATTAAATAAAAAACTTAACGGAATAAATATAAAATATTTTTTCAAAGTGTTTTTGAAAGTGATTGTTTCAGCGTTAACAATGGGATTTATTATAATTAATGTAAGAAACATATGTTTTTCTAAAATAGGTTTTAATTTTAAAGGAGACATAATATCTATTATTATATGTTTTACAATAGGAGTTTGTGTTTATTTTATGTGTATCTATGCTTTAAAAGTTGATGAATATATTTATATGGTGGAATTAATTAAGAAAAGATTGGTTAAGAATAAAAGCTAATATACGTACGCATACTAACAAAGAAGGAGTGTGATGGTATGCAGTTTTATGATGTGATTGAAACTAGAAAAAGTATAAAAAAATTTAGGGCTAACACAGAATTAGATAGAGGAAAAGTAATGAGAATGATAGATGCTGCTATGAAGTCTCCATCATGGAAAAATGAAGCATCTTGTAAATTTATTTTAGTAGATGATGATCAAAAAAAAGATAGAATTGCTTTAGCTATACAAAATAAAACTAATGAAGCGTCTCAATCTATTGTGGATGCACCTATGTTAGCAGTAGTAGTTGGAGAACCAGAGGTTTCAGGGTCAATAGAAGGAAAAGAATATTATCTTGTAGATGGTGCGATAGCTATGGAACATTTTGTATTAGCAGCAACAGAAGAAGGATATGGAACTTGCTGGATAGCCGCTTTTAATGAAAGAAAAATAAAAGAAATTTTAGGAATACCAGATAACCTTAAAATTATAGCATTAACACCAGTAGGAGAAATCGAAGAAGAAAAACCTCATAAGCCTAAAAAAGATGTAAGAGATTATGTATTCTTAAATGAATGGAATAAAGCTTATACAGATCAAAATGTAAAAGTTTTAGTTCGTCACTAATCAAGTGTTTATTTAAGAGCCATACAGGACTATTCTTGTGTGGTTCTTTTATATGTATAGTTTCTATTGAAAAGGATTTATTATTGACAACAAAAAAACATGAATTTAGAATATAATATATATTGTTTTTATGTATGGTATGAAAAAATGATGAAAGGAGTAATATAATGCAAAAAAATCTAATGATAAAAGATTATATAAAAAAATTGTCTTCAAAAGATCCAGCACCAGGTGGAGGAAGTGCGGCTGCTTTAGTAGGAGTTGTTTCAAGTGCATTGACAGCCATGGTATTTAATTTAACAGTTGGAAAAAAAGTATACGAAGAATATAATGAAGAAGAAAAGAATTTAATAAGTAATTCATTATTAGAGGTAGAAAAGTATAATAATGAACTAATGGAGGTTATGGATAAAGACGGAGAAGCTTTTTTAGGGTTGATGGCTGCATTTAGAATGCCTAAAAATACAGATTCTGAAAAAGCAGAAAGAGCTAAAAGCATAAATATGGGATATAAAAATGCTTTGGAAGTTCCTTTGAATTTGGCAAAACAACTTTTAAAATTATATGATAATATTCTGATTTCTAGTCAATATGGAAACAAGAATGTTATATGTGATGCTGGAGTAGCAGCTATTTTACTTAGTAGTGCAATTGAAAGTGCTATATTAAATGTTAATGTTAACTTAAAAGGAATTAAAGATGAAAATTATAAAAATGAAGTAAATAAAGAGTGTATTAATATAATGAAACAAGCTTTATTGAAAAAAGAAAAAATAATGAACATAGTTAATTTTAAAATATAATCTATGCTATTATACTTGCTTTGGAGAGATGAAATATGTTTAACTTTTTTTGTGAAAAAATCAATGAATTATATAATATAATTAATGCCCCTATTGACAAAATGTTTAAAATAATGGCTTTAGATAAGTATAAAAACATGTTCAATAATAAAGAAAATAATTTTTCTAAGACGTATATTAAGTTTATGGAGAAAGAAAAAGGTAAAAGTTCAGGAATAGTATATACGCCTTATGAAATAGCGGAATATATAGTTGAAAATACAATAACTATAGAAAATATAGTACAGAATCCATATTTGAAAATTTTAGATCCAGCTTGTGGGTGTGGTAATATATTAATTCCTTGTTTTCAATATTTAAAGAAGCTTTATGAAAATAATTTTGAGTTGATAAATAATAAAAACAACACTAATTTTAATAAATATAATATTGAAGAGCATATAATTAACAATAATTTATACGGATTTGATATGGATGATACAGCCATAAAAATACTTAGTATAGATTTATTTAGCGAAGCACAATATTTTCAAAAAGATAATTTGACAAAGAAAGACTTTTTGATTGATGAAGATGTTAAAAAATTTGATATTATTGTTGGAAATCCTCCCTATATAGGTCATAAATCTATAGATAAAGATTATAGTGCCAAACTTAAAAAAATGTATAAGAATATATATAAGGATAAAGGTGATGTATCATACTGCTTTTTTCAAAGTGCATTGAATAACCTCAATAAAAAAGGAAAGCTTGCTTTTATAACTTCTAGATATTTTATAGAAGCGCCTAGTGGAGAAGAATTGAGAAAAATACTTAAGGAGGTTTGTTCGTTATATAAAATAGTAGATTTTTATGGAATAAGACCTTTTAAAAAAGCGGGAATAGATCCTGTGATTATTTTCCTTAAAAATGATCAATATGAAGGGGAAAATATTGAAATTATAAAACCTATACATAATATAAAGAAGAATAAAGATAAATTTTATAATTCTTTGTTCTTTAATAATGAAAACTATTATAAGAAATTTAATATAAACAAGAATATTTTAAATAATAAAGGGTGGATATTAAGAGATAAAAAAGAAAGGGAGATTATATCAAAAATAGAGAAAAAGAGTTTTACTCATTTATTTAATATATGTGAAAGTTTTCAAGGAATTATTACCGGATGCGATAAAGCATTTGTTGTTAATGAAGAAATAATAAAAGAAGAAAATTTAGAAATAGATATTATAAAACCATGGATAAAAAGTAGTTATATAAATAAAAGGGATGTAAAACAAAAAGATAATTATTTAATATATTCAGATAATATTGTAAATGAACAAGATTATTCTAATATAATTAACCATATAAAAAAACAAAAAGAAAGACTTATGCAAAGAAGAGAGTGTAAAACAGGAGCAAGACAATGGTATCAGCTTCAGTGGGGAAGAAGAAAAGAAATATTTGAAAAAGAGAAAATAATATTTCCATATAAAGCTAGTACAAATAGGTTTGTTTTAGATAAAGGAAAATACTTTAGTGCTGATGTATATGCTCTTGTATTAAAGGAAAATGTACCGTTTACATATGAATATTTATTAGCCTTATTAAATAGCAAAGTTTATGAATTCTATTTTCAAACATTTGCTAAAAAGTTAGGTGATGATATGTTTGAATACTATCCTAATAATTTGATGAAGTTATGCATACCGACAATAGGTAAAAAAGAGAATCTTTGCAATGAAGAAATTTATGAATTATTTGATTTTAATGATGAGGAAATAAATATAATAAAAGAATATACTAAATAAAATCGGCAGTTAAAATGTTATAAAATCATACATATAGGGAAACATATATGTATGATTTTTTATATTTATGGTATAAAACAATATTTTTATGGTAATAATATTACTGTTATATTAAAAAAATATTAGAAAAAGAAGGAAAATAATCAAAATTATAGAATAAGATTAGTAATGATATTTTATAAAATGGGAGGGATAAAATGAAACTTAATTTTAAAAATAAAGGAGATAAGTTAATAGTATATATGATTGGAGAATTAGATCATCATAGTGCAGAAGAAGTAAGAAATAAAGTTGATGATAGGGTTGAAAGAGAAGGATGTAATAAATTAATAATGGATTTTTCTGGTGTTACGTTTATGGATAGTTCAGGTATTGGAGTAGTGATAGGGAGATATAAAAAATTATCTTCAAGGCACGGGAGATTATCTGTTACCAAGGTTAATGGAGCAGTTAAGAGAGTTTTTGAATTATCAGGAATGTTTAAAATTATTCCTTTATATGATAGTGTTGAACAAGCATTAGAGAATATTTAGCGGGGGGATATATGATGTGTGATAACAAAATGAAAATAGAATTCTTGAGTAAATCAGAAAATGAAAGCTTTGCAAGAGTAGCTGTAGCTGCGTTTATATCTCAACTAGATCCTACAATAGAGGAGATTACAGATGTTAAAACAGCAGTTTCTGAAGCCGTTACAAATTCAATTATTCATGGATATTCTAATAAAGATGGGAAAGTGATTATTGAAGCTAAACTATATAATGATGAGGTTACCGTTATTGTAGAAGATAATGGCATGGGAATAGAAAATGTAGACCTTGCTATGCAACCTTTATATACTTCACGACCTGATTTAGAGAGGTCAGGTATGGGATTTACAGTTATGGATACTTTTATGGATGAACTAGAGGTAGAATCAAATAAGAACAGTGGAACTAAGATAGTAATGAAAAAAAGATTTAAATCATTAGATTAATTTTAATGATTTTATGTTATGGGGAGGAGGAAAACCTTACAAATGGTTTATGAATATTATGAGTGGGGAATTAGCTAATAGAAGTCCAAACTATAAAGAAAATTTGGAACTGCTAAAGAAGTGCAAAAATGGAGATAAAAGTGCATTGGATAAACTTGTTAAAAATAATATGCCTTTGGTAGCAGTAATAAGTAAAAAGTTTTTAAATAGAGGATATGAGTATGATGATATTTTTCAAATTGGATGTATGGGATTAGTAAAAGCTATAAATAACTTTGATGCAAAATATAATGTTCAGTTTTCTACTTATGCCGTACCTATGATTATGGGAGAAATCAAAAGATTTTTACGTGATGATGGTTTGATTAAAGTAAGCAGGAGTATAAAATCTAATGCTAAAAAATTGCATTATGATAAAGAAAAATTAACTAAGAAACTTAGCAGAAATCCATCTATTGAGGAGCTATCAGAATATTCTGGTATCACAGTTGAAGAAATTTTACTTTCAACAGAAGCAGTAGCTGAACCTAAGTATTTATATGATACAATTCATCAAGATGATGGGGCACCTATTTTTCTTATAGATAAGGTTAGTAAAAACAAAGATGAAAATAAGCAAGTAATTGATAAAATTGCACTAAAAGAAGCTTTAAATAAATTAGATGTGAGATCCAGGCAAATAATAGTATTAAGATATTTTAAAGATATAACTCAAGTTGAAGTTGCTAAAATGCTTGGAATTAGTCAAGTTCAAGTTTCCAGAATTGAAAAAAAAGTTTTAAAGGTTATGAGAGAAAAATTGAGTGGATAGGATACAAACTAATTGTATCCTATTTTTATGTTTAAAAATCAAATTATTGCAAACAATAATTATGAAATAATTTTACAAAAAATATGTTGAAAGGTTAATAAATATGAAAAAAATTAAAGAAGAAAAAATTAAAAAAAAGTTTAAAGATATATCTAAAAAAGAAAGACCAAAGTCAAAGCTACTTAGAGATAGTATTCGTGCGTTTATAGTAGGCGGATTTATATGTGATATTGGGCAAGTATTTAGTAATTTATATACTTATTTAGGTTTTCCTAAAGACCAAGCAGCTGCATATGTTTCAATAACAATGGTTTTTATAGGAGCATTTCTCACAGGAATTGGAATTTATGATAAAATAGGTGACTTTGCTGGTGCAGGTTCTGTAGTACCAATAACTGGATTTGCAAATTCTATAGTTTCTCCAGCAATAGAATTTAAAAAAGAAGGTTTGGTATTTGGGATAGGGGCTAAAATGTTTACAATAGCGGGTCCAGTTTTGGTATATGGAATAGGTTCATCAGTTATTGTTGGAATTATATATTACTTTTTAACTTTATAAGGCTAAAAAAAGTGGGGTGTTATTATGACAAAACGAATAGGAAAGCAGACTGTAAGACTTGACAGTAAACCAAGAATAATTAAAACTACTAGTGTGGTAGGGCCTAAAGAGGGTGAAGGACCATTGAAAGATTATTTTGATATTATTTTGCAAGATGATTTAGATGGTAAAAAAAGTTACGAAAAGGCTGAAACCAGTATGATATATAGAGCGGTTACAGAGACTATAAAAAAAGCCAATCTGAAAGAACAAGATATACATTATTTAATAGCGGGAGATCTATTAAATCAACTTTCTGCATCTAATTTTGCTGCAAGAGATATGGATATACCTTTTTTAGGCCTATATGGAGCATGTTCAACTATGGCAGAATCTTTGAGTATTGCATCTATGATTATGGATGGAGGTTTTGCAGATCATGTAATAGCAGCAACGTCTTCACATTTTTCTTCAGCAGAAAGACAGTTTAGAGTTCCTCTTGAAATGGGAAGTCAAAGAACACCTACAGCTCAGTGGACTGTCACGGGTTCAGGTGCTATGCTTTTAGGAAAAAAAGGGGATTTGCCATATACTACATATGTTACAGTAGGAAAGATAAAAGACTATGGTGAAACTGATACTAATGATATGGGATCTGCAATGGCTCCAGCTGCAGTGGATACTATAAAACAGCATTTCCAAGATACTAATAGAACTCCTAAAGATTATGATTTGATTGCTACTGGAGATTTAGGCAGTCTAGGCAAAAAGATAACACAGGAATTATTAAAAGAATATGGGTATGATATGTATAATAATTATATTGATTGTGGAGATGAAATATTTGATAATGAAAAGCAGAAAACTAATTGTGGGGGAAGTGGGTGTGGGTGCTCAGCAGTAGTTGCTTGCGGATATATATATAAAAATATATTAAAAGGAAATTTAAAAAGGGCTTTACTTGTTTCAACAGGAGCTTTAATGAGCACTACTACGTCTCTTCAAGGGGAAAGCATACCAGGAATTGCCCATGCGGTATCTATAGAATTTGGAGGGAAGTAATATGAATGATTATATTATGGCTTTTTTAATTGGAGGAAGTATATGTGTTATTGGTCAAATTCTCATGGACAAAACTAAGTTAACACCAGGTAGGATTTTAGTAACATTTGTTACATCAGGAGTAATACTTGGTGCATTAAATATATATGATATTGTAATAAAATATGGAAAAGCAGGGGCTAGTGTGCCTTTACCGGGATTTGGATATACATTAGCAAAATCAGTGATGAAAGAGGTGGATTCGGTAGGATTTTTAGGAGTTTTTACAGGAGGAATAAAAGGAACAGCTGGAGGGGTAAGTGCAGCAATAGTATTTGGATATATAATGGCAATAATATTTAATTCTAAGACTAAAGGAAACTAAAAAATAAAAGGAAGCTTTTAAACTTCCTTTTATTTTTTAGTTATTTAAATTAGTATTAGTATTTTCTTCAACATTATTTTCAGTTAAATTAGGCTTATTATTGGAACTAGTTGTATCATCTTCAGAAGTACCACCTTCAACATCAGTTTCAGTATTATTTTTATCACTATTTATATTTTCATCTTCAGTATCGGAGTTATCGTTATCCTTATCGTCTGTACTAGTATTGTTTTCATTCTCTGTATTAGTATTCTCAAGGTCTGTACTGGTATTGTTTTCATTATCTGTATTATTGTTCTCATCTTCTGGAATAGAAGGTGTTTCACGTACTGTATCATCGTATTCTTTTGGTAATACATAGTGTTGATCTCTTAGTGTAACGCTAGGAATATAATCTCTTTTTATAAATACTCTAGATTCAATTAATTCTGATGGTGTAGATGGTGTAGCTAATTTATTATTATTTTTATTTATTTTACCTTCAACATGTATATTGTCAAGAGTAGCTGGTACAGTTCCTTTAATAAATAATTCAGTGTACACAGTGCTACCTCTTGGATCTTTGTAAGATAATGCAGTAGGAAGAAGTCCCGAAATTCTATCTACTGCTGCACTTGTTATACCAGATGGTGGAGTAATATCCTTAACGTCAAGACCTTTTACAGCTTCATTCATAATTTTACCAAAGATATAGGCAGCATCACTACTGTAAATTCTTTGATGATTTTTATTGTCTATCCATACAGAACCAGAGTAGTATGGAGTAAGACCGCAAAACCAAAGATTTCTTAAATTAGATGTTGAACCTGTTTTACCACCAATTGGTACATTACTCTTATAGCTGAGTTTTGCACGGTATCCAGTACCACCTTGTATAGGTTCTTTTAACAAGTCATACATAATATAGGCAGCTTGTGGTGATAAAACTTTTCTAGTCTCTATTTTAGATTCTAATAAAACTTTACCTGTATTATCTACAACTTTAGTATAAAGTCTTGGTTCAGTATATAAACCATTATTACCAAAAACTCCATAAGCATTAGCCATAGTATAGGTATTGGTACCATGGTGTAGTTCACCAAGAGCTAAAGCTGACATGGAATTTTTATCAACATTATCTAACGTTAGTCCAAATTTCTCACCATATTTAGCTCCTATATCTAATCCAATTTTGTCTTCTAATTTTACAGCGAATATATTTACTGAAGCCTTTAAGCCATTTCTTAAATTTAAATATCCAGCATATCCAGGAGGTGAATTTTTAGGATCCCATGGTTTTCCACCGTTATATTTTCTACCCATTGCATCAGGTAGTGGTGAATCTTCAAGTACAGTAGCAGCAGTGGCTATCTTAGTGTCTATGGCAGGACCGTATACAGTTAAAGGTTTAATGCTAGAACCACATGGAATAGTAGCATTAATAGCTCTATTATAAGACATAGCTGGTTGTTCTCCACGTCCTCCAACTAATACTTTTACTTGACCAATATGGTAATCAACTAAAACTGCAGAAGCCTGAGGTTCTATTAATCCTTTTTCATTTTTTTTGGAAGATACTCTAAGATTACTATTATCATCTAAAATCTTTTGAGTGGATATTTGTAAATCTCTATCCATTGTGCTATAAATTTTTAAGCTTCCATTAACTAGTAAATTATCAATTTCATTATCACTATAATTATATTTCTCCTTTAAATCATTTCTAACGCTATTTACCACAGGTCTTGAAAACCATTCAAAATTATATTTGTCATCACTTGCAGAGGGCTTTCCAATAATCGATTTACCTAGAGTGGCGATAGTTTCGTCTGCAGTTAGAGATGCTCTTCTTACATTTAGTTCTTTAGTAGCATCATTATGTTGTTGAGTAGTTATACATCCATTTTCTAACATTTTTTTCAAAACTGTTCTTGTTCTATTTTTATATATTTCAGGATTTCTTCTTGAAGTTCTAGAATATGGATAATATACTGATGGACTTTTTGGTAGTCCAGCTAAGAACGCACATTGAAGAAGAGTTAAGTTTTTAGTGGTGGTATTAAAATATTGTTGAGAAGCTGCTTCAACGCCAATAGCTCTTCCACCCAAATAAATTGTATTTAAATAAGCTTCCATAACAGCTTTCTTGCCAATCATCTTTTCAAGTTTAGGAGCTAAATAGATTTCTTGAACTTTTCTTCGTACTTTTTTTTCCAATTTGGATTTTGAATTTAAATTTTTAGTATTAGTATCGAAAAGAGTGTTTTTTAATAACTGCTGAGTAATAGTTGATGCACCTTGAAGACTTTTTTTGCCAGTTACTATGTTTTTAACATCTATAACAAATGCTCCAATAATTCTTTTAGGATCGATACCTTTGTGTTCAAAAAACCTCTCATCCTCTATACTTATGAAAGCATTTATTAAATTTTTAGGCATATTTTCATACTTTATTATACTTCTCTTCTTTTCTGTTATAATGGTATCCATATAATTGCCTTTGTCATCATAAATTTTAGAAGGTTCATTATATGCGACAATTTGGTTAATGTTTAAGTCAGGTGCAGTTTTTATCATTGCTAGTGCAATTCCACCTGCAGCTACAGTAGCTAATACCCCTAGTATTAAAATAATTAATAATATAAGTTTAAGAGCTTTGAACTTTTTCTTCTTTTTCTTTTTATTAGTTCTACTCTTTTTATTCTCGGGCATATGTAATCCTCCTTAGTTGAATAATGTTTTATTAACTTAAAATATTATAACATATAATTAAATTATACACTAATCTTTAAAATTTGATGATTTTTATTATAAATAAAAGTACTATGCTTTTAGCATAGTACTTTTAAATGTTCATAATTAATTTTCTTCCCAATTGAATACATAAGGTATGTTTCTGTAGTAATCTCCATAATTTAGTCCATACCCTACTACAAATACATCTGGAATTTCAAAACAACAATAATCAGGTTGTAAATCAACTTTTCTTCTTTCAGGTTTATCTAGTAGAACACAGCTTTTAACATCTTTTGCACCTAAAGATTTCACATGATTAAGTACAAATTCCATAGTTATTCCAGTATCAACTATATCATCTACTATAAGTACATCATAATCAGTAATATCATCTGGAATATCATTTACAACTTTAACATTACCAGAAGTTGTTTCACCATTACCGTAGCTTGAAGTTGTCATAAACCCTATTTTTGTAGGAACAGTAATATGACGAACTAAGTCAGCAGTATATATAAAGCTTCCTCTAAGTAATGAAAGTACGTAAAGATTCTTACCTTTATAATCAGATGAAATTTTAGCACCTAATTCTTTTATTCTTTCTTGTATTTGTTCTTCGCTTATAAGAATGTTTCTCTTTTTATTTTCCATTGTAATCCTCCAAACTATAGATATTTACAATATCGTTTTTATAGTATAAAATTATATGAAAGTTGTCAAGTATTATAACGAATAATACGTATGAATTATGTAAAAATATAATAAAAAAAGAAGAAAAGAGGAGAAAAATGATACAAGGGAATATTGACGGAGTTAGAAAATCAGTTCTAGATAAATTAGAAAATATTTTTAGCAATAAAGTAGATAAAGATAATATTTTTGATGAAGAATTAATACAAACTATATGTTCCATAACTGAAGAAATAAATAAAGAAATAAGTATTGCAGTAGATAGAAAAGGTAGAATAACAAGTATTGCAATTGGAGATAGCACTACTGTAGAAATGCCTATTATAGATATAAAATATAAAAAATTATCTGGTATTAGAATAATCCATACTCATCCAAGTGGGAATTCAATGCTGTCAGCTTTAGATATGTCTGCACTTTTAAAAATGAAGTTAGACTGTATGGTAGCTGTTGGTGTAGAAGAGGGGAAATGTAAAGAAATAACGATAGGTTTTTGCGGAGTTAAAGATAATATTTTAATTCCTGAATTAGCAGGACCTATGGATATAGAAGATATGAAGAAAATTAATATAATTAATATTATTAATGAAATAGAAAATAATATTAAACTTAATGAAGTTTATGAAGATGATACCGAAAAAGCTATTTTAGTAGGTATAGAAAGCACAGAAAGTTTAGAAGAATTAGAAGAACTTGCTAAAGCATGTAATGTAAATGTAGTAGATAAAGTATTACAAAAAAGAAATAAAATAGATAGTGCCTTTTTTATAGGTCAGGGGAAAGTAGAAGAAATTGGTATGCTAAGGCAAGCACATAATGCAAATATTATAATTTTTGATGATGAGCTTTCAGCATCTCAAATTAGAAACTTAGAAACATTTATAGGAACTAAAGTTATTGATAGAACTATATTGATATTAGAAATATTTGCAAGAAGAGCAAGAAGTAAAGAATCAAAAATACAAGTCGAACTTGCACAACTTAAATATAGACTTCCAAGGTTAACTGGACTTGGAACGGTTTTATCCAGAACAGGAGCTGGTATAGGAACAAGAGGTCCTGGAGAGAAAAAGCTTGAAATAGATAAAAGACATATAAAAGAAAGAATTTATGATCTTACACGAGAGTTGAAAAAAATTAAAAGAATAAGAGAAATTCAAAGAGAAAAAAGAACAAAAGAGAATATTCCTAAAGTTTCTTTAGTAGGTTATACAAATGCAGGTAAGTCAACTTTAAGAAATAATTTATGTGAATCAGCTGCACCTAAAAATATATTTGAAAAAGAAAAGGTGTTTGAAGCAGATATGTTATTTGCCACTCTTGATGTAACAACTAGAGCTATAGTTTTATCTGATAATAGATTAGTAACATTAACTGATACTGTAGGATTTGTTCGCAAACTTCCACATGACTTAGTAGAAGCTTTTAAATCAACTTTAGAGGAAGTAGTTAATTCAGAGTTACTTTTACATGTAGTAGATGCTTCATCTAATAATGCTTTTGAACAAATTGATGCTGTAAATGAGGTTTTAGAAGAATTAGGAGCAGGCGATAAACCTTTAATTCTTTTACTAAATAAAGTTGATAAAGTAAATGAAGAAGAATTAGGTGAGTTTAAAGAAAAATATAAAGATTTAAAATGCATAGAAATTTCTGCTAAAGAACAAATTAATTTAGACATAGTTTTAGATGAAATTTCTAAAAGTTTACCTAACAAACTAAAAAAAATAGAATATTTAATTCCATATAATGATCAAGAGAAGGTTGCATTACTTCATAGAGGAGCAAAGGTTCTTGAAGAAGAATATAAAGACAATGGAACATATATATTAGCTATGGTTGATGAAGAAATATTTAATAGATGTGAACAATATATGATTATGTAAAATATTAACAAAAGGGATGATTAGTTTGAAAATGTTAATAAAAAATACATTTATAGTTACAATGGATCAAGAAAAAGGAAATATAGAAAAAGGATATATATACATTGAAGATGAAAAAATAAGAGAAGTAGGCATTGGAGAATATAATGAAGAGGTTAAAGGAATTAAAGTAATAAATGGAGAAGGGTATTGTGCTATGCCGGGTCTTATAAACTGTCATACGCATGCTTCAATGACACTTCTAAGAGGATATGGTGAAGGACTTCCTTTGATGAAATGGTTAAATGAAAAAATATGGCCAATGGAAAGAAAGTTTGAAGAGAAACATATAAAAATTGGTACTGGAATAGCTTGTATAGAAATGTTAAGAAGTGGAACAACTACATTAAACGATATGTATTTTATGATGCCTGAAGTTATGAAGGGTATGGAAAATTTTAATATGAGGGCAATGTTAGGAACAACTATTATTGGTCAGAATTGGGAAAAACAATTAAGTGATGCAATAGATTTAAAAGAAATAGTAAAAAAGAAAAATAACAGAGGATTATTGACAACAAGTTTTGCACCACATTCTCCGTATAGTTTATCTTTTGAAGCATTAAGAGAAGTTGCACAAGCCGCTAAACAATACAAAGAAAATATACATATACATGTATCAGAAACTACAGATGAATTAGATATTGTTAAACAAAAATATAATATGACACCTGTAGAGTTGATGGTTAAAACTGGTATTGCTGATAATAAAGTTACAGCAGCTCATTGTGTTCATCTTAATAATAAGGATATTAAGATAATAAAGGAAAAAGATATAAGCGTCATTTATAATCCTCAAAGTAATATGAAGCTAGCTAGTGGAACTCCTAGAATAATCGAAATGTTAGATGAAAATATTAATGTTTGCTTAGGAACAGATGGAACTTCAAGTAATAACAATCTAAATATGTTTGAAGAAATGGAAACAGGAGTAATGCTTCAAAATTTATTTTACAAAGATGCAACTAGAATAAGTTCAGAAAAAATGTTAAAGATAGCTACAATAAATGGAGCTAAGGCATTAGGTCTTGAAAAATTGGGCGTTTTAAAAGAAGGATATTTTGCAGATATTATAATGATAAATTTAAACAAACCTAATTTAATACCATGTCATGATATATATTCAAATATTGTTTTTTCAGCAAATGGAAGTGAAGTTGAATATGTAATTATTAATGGGAAAATTGTTATGGATAATGGTGAATTTGTTGATATTGATGAAGAAAGAATATTATATGAAAGTAATAAATTTTTTAAAGAATCTATATAATTTATAGTATAAGCAAAAGTTTTGACGTGTTATAAGTACTTCATTTTTATTATTTAAATATTAGGAGAGGATATGAAAAATAGTAATAAAAAAAATGATGATAAATGTAATATAGATAATAAAGATGCAAACGTACATAATAAAAATGACAATAAAAATAACAATTTGAATAGTGAGTATTTAAAAGAATTGATAACTAAACTTAATGATATTAATGATGAGGAAGACATAAGGGATAACATAAATGAAGTATGTGATAATAATATTAAATGTGTAGCAGAAAAGTTAGCAGACATAAATATAATAAGAAGAGAACTTACTAAACTAAGATTAAATCCTGCTAAAATAACATTTTATGAAAATGACCTTGTACCCTTATTAAGAATACTAGAAGTGTTGGGTTTATCATCAGAAAGATTATCTGTTGGAGCATCAAATTTGAATAGTATTCCTGTGAGTAAGGTTTCTAAAATTAAAAAAATGATAGAATTAGTATATGATATAAATGATCAACTTGAAGGTGTAATTGAAGTACTTGAAGATGAAATTGATATATTCTTAAAGATATATGAATGTGATTTAAAAAAAATAAATAGAAGGTGTAAATAAAATTGTAATTAATACAACAATAAAGATGTATTAATTACAATTTTTTATTATAAAAATTTATTTTATTTAGTTTATTTTTTATATAAAAGAAAATACTAAATTTAATATATTATTTAGTTAAGAGGTGCTTACATGGAAAAAGTGTGTCCTGTTTGTAATGAAATAAGAGAAATTAAACATATATGTAAGAAATGCAGAGAGAATATGGTGGATAAAGGAAGAACACAAGAGTATTTTGATGATTATAGTGCAGATGATCCAATAAATGATAAAGGAGATTATTGTGTTCATGTTTTTAAATGCACTAAATGTTCATCTATAGAAAATGTAAATATAAAAAAAATAATAATTTAATAATTAATTAAAAATATTTAAGTTGTACTTAAATGGAAAGATTATTATAATAAAATATATTAAAAGGGGGTTATAACATGGTAAAAACTATTCAAAAATATCAGAATGCATTTAATTTGCTTATAGATAGATTAAAAAACAATGAGTCTGTTTTAGCTGTTATGGTATTTGGAAGTGTTATTACAGGTGATTTGTGGGAAGAATCTGATATTGATTTATTTGTTATATCAAAAGATAATATTCAAGAAATAAAGAATATTTATACTGAAGATCAAGGGGTACCTGTTCATATTAAACTTATGAACAAGGAAAAATTAATGCATCTTCATGAAGATTCTTTAATTGGAGGATTCATTCATAGAATATTTGTATCGTCTAGGTTAGTTTTTTCGAAAGATGAGGAAGTAACAGTAAGGTACAATACAGGAAGGTATTATCCAGATATAGATAGAGAAAAATGGAATATGGTTTATTTGGGAAAGGTACTGAAAAATATGAGCATTTGTAAAAAATATTTGACTAATGATAATATATATATGTCATATAATTCAGCAGTTAAATGCGTTCAAGAATTTTCCAAACTATATGTTAATGCATCTGGACATATGATAAGTAAAGATGTTATGACTATGGCTATGAATTTAAACGATGAATTTAAAGAACTTGTTGATAAGTTGTTTTTTAACATGGATAATAAGGTGCAAACTATAAATGATATGATAGAATTTTTTCAATATAATATTGAAAAAGATTTAAAAAAATATACAAGCCTTTTATTAAGATATATGAGAGAAAAAAATTGCCTGTTAAGTTCAGAAAATATAAAAAAAGATGAACTTTTTAAAAATTATAAGGTGGATTTTGAAAATATTCTAAATGAACTATGGAATAGAGGAATTATAAAAAGAGGAAGTCGAGAGTATAAAGACGGGTTCAATAATACATTATTTAAAGAAAAAGTATATTTTATTTAAATAAATTTGGCATGTATTTCTAAAAGAACTGAATGTATGCCAAGTTTATTATAATTGAGGAAATCATATAATTAATGATAAAAACTTTGGTAAAAAGGTGATTAAAATGAAAAAATATAAGTTTAATTTCAAAGGTGAGTTTCCAAAGTATATTCAAATATCAAGACACATTAAAAAATTAATAAATTCTAAAGTAATAAAAGAAGGTGATAAATTACCTTCAATTAGAGGATTATCAAATTTATTAGGGGTGAATACAGTTACCGTTGTCAATGCGTATAAGCGTCTTGAAACTGAAGGATATGCATTACAAAAAATAGGGAGTGGAACTTATGCTAAAGGAAAAGTAGAAAATAGAAATTTTTTGAAAGAATACTCTAGTATATATAAAAAATTAAGTGGTGGTTCTTTGAAAGATTATATAGATTTTACAGGTGAGACAACTTGCAGTGAGTTTTTTCCTGTTAAAACTTTTAAAGAGGCATTAAATAATGTGTTGGATAGGGATGGAGCAGATGCTTTTACATATCAAAATGCTTTAGGATATGAAGGATTAAGAGAAAGCATTAATATCTATTTCTGGAAAAAAGAATTGGATAGTGAAGATATAATTATAGTATCAGGAGCACAGCAAGGAATAGACATAGTATCTAAGGCAATAATTAATGTTAATGATAATATTGTTGTAGAAAAGCCAACTTATAGTGGTGCACTAAATGTCTTCAAGTGGAGAAGAGCAAATATTTTTGAAATAGATATGTTTAAAGATGGAGTTGATATGTCTTTTTTTAAAAAAATACTTAAAAAAAATAAAATAAAATGTTTTTATGTTATGAGTTATTTTCAGAATCCAACTGGATATACTTATAGCATAGAAAAAAAGAGAGAAATATTGAATCTTGCTGAGGAATATGATTTTTATATAATTGAGGATGATTATTTATCTGAACTTATTTATGATAATGATATTAAATACCAAAGCTTTAAAAGTTTGGATATTAATGATAGAGTAATATATATAAAAAGTTTTTCAAAGATATTTCTACCAGGTATAAGAATGGGATATGTTATACCACCTCTAAAATTTAGTGAAGCGGTTCAGAATTCAAAAATAAATACTGATAGAACAACTTCAAGTTTAATGCAGAGAGCATTAGATTTATATATTAGAGAAGGATATTGGAAGAAACATATAAAGAAGTTAAACAACTCATATAAGATAAGGTATGAATATATGGAAGAAATTCTTAATAATGTGCTAAAAGATAAGATTATATTTAATAGCCCAGGAGGCGGACTGAATTTTTATATTAAAATACGAGATGAAATAAATATGAATTGTGTAGAACTTTTTAATAGATGTAAAAAAGAAAAAATAATTATAACTCCGGGAGTGCTTTTTTACAAAAACAATATAGAAGGAGAAAAATATTTTAGAATAGGTTTTTCTCAAACAGGTGTAAAAGAAATTAAAAAGGGAGTAGAAGTAATTGATGAAATTCTGAAATAAAAGGATGAATTGATAAATGAAAAAAGGGCTTGTAGAATTTAACTGGAATAATGTAGATAAATATACTGATGAAGAGATAACATACTTTCTATTTGTAGAAGGTAAAGGTATCAATACTATATGTAAAATAAGAGGACTGGATAGAAGTGAAGTACAGAATCATATTATTCAAGGTAAAATTAAATATAGATTCTTAGCTAAAAGCCAAAATACTAAGGAATTTTTTAAAACATTATCAGAAGCAGGAAAGCAGGACAAGATTACAGTATTAAACTCATTAGATAAAGAAAACAAAATAAGGATTATAAAATTTATAAGACAAAATTATGCGGATATGTACCCTAAAGATAAGGAATTAGGCGTTTGGATTTTAGGAGAATTGAGAGAAATAGAAGGTTTAGATATTTTGATAAAAGCTTCTGTACACAAATTTGTAAATATTAGACGGATGTCAGTATCAGCTATGGGAAAGCTTGAAAATGAAAAATGTGAAGTTGCATTAATTAGAGCACTAGATGATGATAATCCTCAAGTTGTAATGTATGCAATAAAAGCTTTATATAAAATAAAAAGTGTTAAATCTATAGATAAAATACAATATATAAAGAAGAGTGCACAAAAAAAATACTTAAAAGAAGCTGCAGAAAAGTATTTAACAGATTTAAACTTATACAAAATGGGAGTGACTTAAAGTGGGATATTTTACAGTTAAGAATGAAGCAAGTGATCAGTTTGTAGAAAGAAAGTCTACTTTTATAGGACATGTTAAGAGAGTATATAGTGAAGAGGAAGCAAGAGCGTTTATTAATGAAATAAAAAATAAACATAAAGAAGCAAGACATAATGTGTATGCATATGCAATTGGAAAAAACATGGGAATACAACGATATACTGATGATGGAGAACCTCAAGGAACAGCAGGAGTTCCTATGCTAGAAGTTATAAAAAGAAAAGGTATTACAGATGTTGTAGTAGTTGTTACTAGATATTTTGGTGGAATCCTTTTAGGAACAGGAGGATTAACAAGAGCTTATTCTAAAGGTGCAGTTATATCAATAGATAAAGCTGGTATAGTAGAAAAAGTAGAAGGATTACATTTAAATATTACTATTGATTATGATTTGATTGGTAAGGTTCAATATATTTGTGGACAAAATTCATGGTACATAGAAGATATAGAATACACTGATAAGGTAAAATTGCTTATTTTAGCCGAAGCAGATATTGTTGAGAAGATAAAAGCGAAAATTATGGAAGTTACGGCGGGAAAATGTGAATTTGATGAAGAAAATAAAGATTATTATTTTAAGCTTGAAACTAGATTGTATGAAGACAATTAATAGCTAATGGGTAGTGCTAGTATTAGTGTTAACGTTAGTGTGAAATTTGAATTTAGAATACTATATGTGCTATAATGTTAATCGATTGTCTATAAATTGATCAATTTTTGTAGTTGAAAAGTAAAAATAAAACAAATAATATATTCATATAAACTGTTTTATTTTGAACTGTATTGTTTGTTTGTGTTTAAATGTATTTTTATTCTGCGAAAGTTGTAAATATATTGCATGGTTTTAAATAAAACATATAAAGTTAGGGGGAGTTCTTATGTCAGGACATTCAAAATGGCATAATATACAAGTTAAAAAAGGTAAAAACGATGCTAAAAGAGGTAAAATATTCACAAAAATAGGTAGAGAACTTATGTTAGCCGCTAGAGATGGTGGTTCTAGTCCAGATATAAATGCTAAATTAAGAGATGTTATAGCAAAAGCAAAGGCAGCAAATATGCCGGGAGATACAGTTGAAAGAGCAATTAAAAAAGGTGCGGGCGAGCTTGAAGGGATAAGCTATGAAGAAATAGTTTATGAAGGATATGCACCTGGCGGAGTTGCAGTAATGGTAAAAACACTTACAGATAACAGAAATAGAAGTGCTGCAAGTGTAAGATATAAATTTGATAAATATGGTGGTAATTTAGGTGCAAGTGGATGTGTATCCTATATGTTTCAAAGAAAAGGTCAAATAGTAATAGAAAGAACAGAAAAAACAGATGAAGATGAGTTAATGATGGTAGCATTAGATGCTGGGGCAGAAGATTTCAATGTAGAAGAAGAGGTATTTGAAATTATAACAGACCCAATAGAATTTTCATCAGTTCGTGAAGAACTTGAAAAAGCAGGATATGAGTTTGTAGAAGCAGATATTACTATGATACCAGATATGATGACATCTGTTGATATGGAAACAGCTCCAAAAACTCAAAAACTTATAGATATGCTTGAAGATGATGATGATGTTCAAGATGTCTATACAAATGTTGAATTCCCTGATGAGTTTGAAGGTTAAGAAATGTTGAATTCCCTGATGAGTTTGAAGGTTAAGAAATGTTAGTGTTCTACAATAATTAGCAGTTAAAAAGTATAAAGATATATGTTTTTTAATCATTCTATGATGATATGAGACACTTCTAAATGTATGTATAAAAATTACTACATTTAGAAGTGTTTTTATTTTATCTAAAATTAAATATATGTAGTTTGTATTACATTTTAAAATTAATAAATATTGTTACATAAGGATGTAACTTTTTAATAGCATAAGTACATATCTTATATTATATAGATTTTATAAGGAGGCAAAAAGTGTTGAACAAATTTATTGAATCAAAGGTAGCAAGTACAGAAAAGGATAATAATATAGTAAGAAGTAGAAATGTTCAAAACAATAAAATAGAAAAAAATGAAACTTGTGAAAATAATACAAGTAAGAAAGAAAAATCAGATGAAAATCTTAAATTAAACAAATCTTGTGACATTGGACCATTAACACCTATTCAGTGCAGTGAAAAAGCATATAATATTCGTACAGATGCAGCTGGTTTTCAAAAGGATCTTCCTATGCCAGGTCATCCTTGTAATGGAGATTCAGGATTATACCCCAATAAAATTGCAAATTATTCTAAAGCGTTGCCCCATAATGAATTAGGTGAGGTAAATATGAGTGCCTACAATATATGGCTTAAGGCTTTAACAACGGGTAATCCTGAAATGTTTGAAAATATACCTTTGGGCGGTGTTAGAAAATTTGCTAATCCTCAGGGGGCGTATGCATTTGATTTGGAAGGACCTAATTCTCATCACTTAACTATGCCTGTACCACCTAACTTTAGTAGTGCATGGATGGCTAGTGAGATGGCTGAGGATTATTGGAGAGCATTGACACGCGATGTACCTTTTATAGAGTATAATACAAATTCACTTACTGATGAAGCTGCTTATGACATGTCGAAATTTTCAGATTACCGTGGACCAAAACATAATGGAATGGTTACTACAGAAACGTTATTTCGGGGAAATACGTTAGGGGATTTAGTTGGGCCTTATATTTCTCAGTTTTTGTGTCAAAATGTTCCGTTTGGTTCTAAAACTCTTGTGCAGCAATATCGTACTACAGTAGCTGGAAAGGACTATATGACTTCATATAATGAATGGTTAAATATTGAAAATGGTGTTCTTCCTAGTAGCTCAGGTGTATTCGATCCTAAACCTCGTTATATTCGTAATGGTAGAGATTTAGGAGAATGGGTTCATGGAGACTTTACTTATCAAACTATTTTAAATGCTTGTTTGATTTTGTTAAGTTTTGGAGAAAAAGCACTATGTTCAGAAAATCCTTATTTATGTTCAAAAACACAAACTGGTTTTATCACTTTTGGAGCAGCTTATATTTTAGATTTAATTGGGAAATCAGCAAGGATAGCACTAGAATCTGCTTGGTTCCAAAAATTTTTAGTTCATCGTCGATTACGCCCAGAGGAATTTGGAGGACGTGTTCATAATAAATTAATAGGAGATGCTAGTTATCCTATTAATTCAGAATTGTTAAAATGTAAGGCTATTTCTAAAGTGTTTAATAAGTATGGAACATACTTATTGCCTATGGCGTATCCAGAAGGTTCGCCTACTCATACATCATATCCAGCTGGGCATGCTTGTATTGCTGGAGCAGGTGTTACCATGCTGAAAGCCTTCTTTAATGAAGATTTTATTATACCTAATTCAGTTGTAGCTAGTGCTGATGGGTTATCATTAATTCCTTATTCAGGTAAACCTTTAACTATAGGTGGTGAACTAAACAAACTTGGTTCTAATCTTTCTCTCGGTCGTGATACTGCAGGTGTTCACTGGCGTTCAGATGGAATAGAAGGATTAAAAATAGGGGAAGCTGTTGCCATTGGTATTCTTCATGATTTTAAGAAAACTTACAATGAAGATTTTAAGGGATTCTGTTTTACAAAATTTGATGGAAATACAATTAGAGTTTAAAAAATACTTGACACTAAAAAAAATACATGATATCATTATGAAAAATTATCAAACAGGAGAAATATTATGAATTATAGAATAAATACACTAATTTCAAAATTAAATAATGAACTCTTATTAGCTAACTTAAACTAGCGATTGTATATATAGATAGGTAAATACTACCATAGATACAATCGCCGAAAAAGGTGCATTGTATCTATGGTGGCTGATATTTGTGTTGGAATAAATTAAGTCTCATAGGTAAACTAAGGGACTTTTTGTTATATCCTAGGTAAAAAAGTCCTTTAGCGTAAACTAAGGGACTTTTTTATTTTATAAATAATAATACTTTTAATTTAGATAAATTTTAGGAGGGGTAAAAATGAAAAAATCTAGAGAACAATGGGGAACTAAGGTAGGCTTTATACTTGCAGCTATTGGTTCAGCCGTAGGATTAGGGAACATATGGAGATTTCCTTATGTAGTGTATTCAAATGGTGGAGGAGCTTTTTTAATACCATATTTCTGTGCAATATTTACAGCTGGAATACCTTTATTAATTCTTGAATATGGAATGGGACATAAATTTAGAGGGTCAACACCTCTTGCAATCGCAAGAGCAAATAAAAAGTGGGAATGGCTTGGATGGTGGCCAATAATTAGTTCAAGTATAATTTTATGTTATTATTCAATGATTTTAAGTTGGGCCATAAAGTATCTAACATTAAGTTTTACAAAAGGATGGGGAGCTGATCCTAATAAATATTTTTATAAAGATTTCTTAAAATTATCATCATCTCCTTTTGAGTTTGGAGGTATAGTAGTTCCAATATTAATAGGTATAATTTTAGTTTGGGCTGTTAACTGGATGATATGTTACAAAGGAATAAAAGGTGGTATTGAAAAATTAAGTAAGATATTACTACCAACTTTATTAGTAATTATGATAATTATAGTTATAAGAGGTGTAACTTTAGAAGGTGCATCAGTAGGATTAAACAAATTATTTACACCAGATTGGACAAAAGTAAAAGATCCTAAAGTTTGGATTGCAGCTTATGGACAAGTGTTTTTCTCATTAAGTATAGCAACAGGAATAATGATGACTTATGCAAGTTATTTGCCTAAAAAAACAGATATAAACAATAGTGCATTTATGACTGCTTTTGCAAACTGTGGATTTGAATTCTTATCTGCTATTGGAGTATTTGCTATACTTGGATTTATGGCAAATAGTCAGGGGGTAAGTATTGATAAAGTTGTATCAGGCGGTATTGGACTTGCATTTATAGCGTTCCCAAAAGTATTTTCAGTTATGGGAGCCTGGGGAAATGTTTTAGCGGTGCTATTCTTTTCTTGTTTAGTATTTGCGGGATTAACATCAGCAGTATCGTTAGTTGAAGCTATATCTTCATCTATAATTGATAAAACAGGTTGGGAACGTAAAAAAGTAGTGTCTGGTATGTCTTTAGTTGGAGTTTGTATAAGCACAGTATTTGCAACTAGAGCAGGACTTTATCTACTAGATATTATGGATAATTTTATAAACAATTATGGAATAGTAGTTGTAGGGTTATTAGAAGCTATTTTAGTAGGATGGATAATTAAGGCAAAAACAATTCGTAATCATACAAATTCAATTTCTTATTATAAAATAGGAAAGTGGTGGGAGGTAATTATTAAGTATATCACTCCAACAATTTTAACTTATATGTTAGGGAAGAGTATTATTACAGAAATAAGTAAACCATATGGTGGATATAAATTATCAAGTTTATTGGCATATGGATGGAGCATAATATTAATAGGTATTATAGGAGCCATAATAATTAGTAAAAAACCATGGAAACAAGAGATTAAATGCGAAGAAGAGGAGGTAGGTTAAAATGACGAAAAGTGCAATGGTATTTTTTATTATAGGGGCAGTAGTACTTTGGGGAGGACTATTATGTACTCTAGCAATTGCAATTAAAAATGAGAGAGCTTCAAAATAGTTTTTATAATATAATGTAGTATATCCATTTTATGTTGACGATATCATTATATTGTAGTAATATTAATTTGCAGAAATAAATCGAATCAATAAGAAAAAAGTTAAAATATGAAATTATTAAAATAATCCCAGGGGGGCTGGTTGTGCTAGCTGAGAGTAAGAACGAGATTCTTAGACCCTATACCTGAACTGGTTAATACCAGCGGAGGGAGAGGCGTTATATATTTAAAAATATAGGTACAAACCTCTTTGGGGTTTGTACTTTTTGTTATTTTGTAGCAAAACATGAAATTTAGGAGGACTTAAATGAAATTTTCACAATGTTTATATGAAAATGTAAAAGAAATTTGGAATTCTTATTATGAGCATCCTTTTGTAAAAGGAATAGGTGATGGTACTTTAGAAGTGGATAAATTTAAATACTATATGATTCAAGATTATCTTTACCTACTAGATTATGCTAAGGTTTATGCTTTAGGTGTAGTTAAAGCTGATACAGAAGAAAAAATGCAAGGATTTTCTAATATGGTTAGTGATACATTAAATGGTGAAATGAAAATCCATCGTTCTTATATGAAAAGGCTTGGAATTACTCAAGAAGAAATTGAAAATACTGAAATTTCACTTGCTAATATATCCTATACTCATTATATGCTTGCTGTTTCTCAAACTGGTACTTTAGCAGAACTTTCAGTTTCATTACTATCTTGTATGTGGAGCTATTTAGAAATTGGAAAATATTTAAGCAAAATACCAGGTTCTACAGAACATGAATTCTATGGAGAGTGGATAAAAGGTTATATTTCCAAAGAATATGAGAAATCGACTCAATGGGTTTTAGACTTAGTGGACGAGCTTACTAATGGTATATCTGAAAAGGAAATAAAAAAATTAACAGAAATATTTATAAATACTAGTAAGTATGAATATATGTTTTGGGATATGGCTTATAACAAGGGGATGTAATTTTTTATGCTAAAATTTTGTAATGTTGATTTTAAATATGACAATGATTTAAAACCTCTTATAGAAGATTTGAATTTTCATGTTAATAAGGGTGAATTTGTAAGTATAATAGGTCCAAGTGGTTGTGGAAAAAGCACTATATTTAGATTGATTTGCAGCCTTGAAAAAGCTTTTGGTGGAGATGTCTTTGTTAATGGAAGTAACATTAATAAATTGAAAGGGTATATAGGCTATATGCCTCAAAAAGATTTGCTAATACCTTGGAGAACTATTTCTCAGAATGCTTCTTTGCCAATGGAAGTAGGTGGTAAAACATCAAAGGAAGCCAAAAAGAAAGCAGAAGAGTATCTAGATGTTTTTGGCCTTGATAAATACAAAGACAAATATCCAAAGGATTTATCTGGTGGTATGAAACAAAGAGTTTCTTTTATTAGAACATTGCTTACTGGATCAGAGCTTATGCTTTTAGATGAGCCTTTTAGTGCATTAGATGCAATAACTAAAATTTCTATGCAGGAGTGGCTATTAACTCAGTGGTCCACTTTGAAAAAAACCATAGTATTTATAACGCACGATGTGGAAGAAGCTTTGTTTTTATCTAATAGAATATTTGTTGTTTCTGAAAAACCGATAACTAAATTAAAAGAAGTGACAGTTCCAATTGGTTATCCAAGAAATAGACATATGTTAAATAAAACTGAAATATTAAACATAAAAGAAGAGCTTGTAAATGAATTGAAACAGAGGATTGAATTATGAGAAAGTATAAATCATCAATAATTGTGAGTATTGTGTTTTTTGGAATATGGGAAGTTATTGCAAGATATATAAATGCTATGTACATATTACCTTCTCCAAGCAAGATTTTAGAGAAAATTTGGATATTAAAAGAGCCTTTATTTTTAGTTCATCTTCCAGCTACATTATTAGTTACCTTTATAGGTCTTTTAGTGTCAGTAGGTTTGGGGGTTTCTTTGGCTGTAATCATGAATTTAAGTGAAAAAATTCAAAAGGCAATATATCCTATTGTAGTAGTAACTCAAACTGTACCAATTACTGCTATAGCTCCAATATTTGTGCTTTGGTTTGGGTATACAATTTGGAGTAAAATCATAGTAACTATACTTATTACGTTTTTCCCTATAACTGTAAATGTGTATGATGGGCTTCGCTCTACTAGGAGAGAGATGGAAGAATTGTTAATTACTTATGGAGCCAGTAAAAAGGATATATTTATTAAATTAAAAATTCCTTCTGCTTTGCCATATTTTTTCTCTGCATTAAAAATATCTGTGCCTCTTAGTGTAATAGGTGCTGCTATTAGTGAGTGGCTTGGAGCTCAATCTGGTCTTGGATATTTTAGTAAGAGAATGATGACTCAGTTAGATGGTGCAGCTGTTTTTGCTCCAATAGTAATTTTATCTTTTGCTGCAATAATATTTGTTTTTATAATCAATGTTTTAGAAAATAAAATAGTTAAATGGAGGAATGAAGTATGAGAAAATTTAAATTTTTACCAGTGTTATTAGTAATAGTATGTTTTTTAGCTGCAGGCTGCTCTAATAAACAAGCTAATACAGAAGCAGAAGCTTCAAATAAATTAGAGGATGTAGATGTAGTTCTTGATTGGTATCCAAATGCGATACATAGTTTTATATATGTAGCGATGGAAAAAGGATATTTTAAAGAAGAAGGATTGAAGGTTAATATTAAATTTCCTGCTAATCCAACAGACCCAATGTCACTACCAGCAGCAGGAAAGGCTGATATAGGAATGTATTATCAACCTGATATAGTAATGGCAAGAGTTAATCAAAAGGTTCCAGTAAAATGTATTGGTTCTATAACTAAAACACCATTGAATGTTGTTATTTCTTTAAAAGATAAAAATATAAACACTCCAAAAGAATTATCAGGTAAAACTATTGGATTCTCAGGAAATCCTTTAAATGTAGAATACGTTAAGACTATGGTAGAGGCAGATGGTGGAGATCCAAATTCAGTAAAAATAATAGATGTAGGATTTGAATTATTATCATCAATGACTACAAAAAAAGTTGATGCAACTACTGGTGGACTTATAAATCATGAAGTGCCTGTTTTAATTCATCAAGGACATGAAGTAAATTATTTTGATCCAGCTCAATATGGAGTACCTAACTATTATGAAGAAGCTTTTGTTACAAGTGAAACAACTTTAAAGGAAAAACCTGAAACTTTAAAGTTGTTTATGAAAGCTTGTAAAAAAGGATTTGATTTTATGAAAGAAAATCCAGATGAAGCATTAAATATATTATTAGCAAATCAACAAAAGGATAGTTTCCCTCTTATAGAAGAAGTAGAAAAACAAAGCATGGATGTATTGCTTCCTAAAATGGAAATGAAAGACAAACCATTTTTAAAGCAAGAAAAGAAAGTTTGGGAAGATAATATAAATTGGTTGTATGAAAGAGGGCTTATAAAGGAAAAACCTAAAGCAGAAGATTGCTACGTAAACCTTTTGGATTAGCAATTTTCACAATTAAAAATAGTTAAAGATTTTTGAAATGAGACCTAGATATCGGATGTTAAAAAACTTATATCTAGGTTTTATTATGTTTAAAAATAAATTTATGATAGGAGACACATGTCTTGATGATGAACAGCAAAGTTATATAAAGTTCATCTTGAAAAATTCAAATCAAATTGAACACTATGTCATATTGCTTAACAGAATTTCAAAAACAGAATCAGGATTATCATTTTCTTTAAAGAAAGTGGATATGGAATCATTTATTGCAGAAGTTAGCAGTGAGTTAACTGCTCTGGCAATATCAAAACAAATAAAGGGTCAATATTATTTTTAGTTATTTATCATATAATTTGATTTTGTTATTATGATTGATAAATGATATATTTAAATTATATATTTAAATTATATAATATTTAGTAAATGGTATAAAAAATAGTGTCTATTTATATATATTAGCGGTAGATTGACAAAATACAAAGGAGAAAAAATGGAGGAAGTATATGAAAATAAAAAAAGTAAAGGGAAATACATTTTGTATTGATACTGGAATGACATATATACCTTTTTATAAAATTAATGATGAAGAAATTATTATGTTGGATTCAGGATGGGCACAAGGAGAGCGAGAAAAAATTGATGAATTTTTAGAAAAAAATAGTTTTAAAGTAGTTGGTATAGTATGCAGTCATGCACATATAGACCATATAGGAAACAATACACATTTTAAGAATAAATATAATTGCATTATTGTGATGCCAGCCTATGAGGCTTTTATTTGTAGTTCAATGGTAAATCTTAAACTTTATTATAGGAATCAGACATTATCATATGTAACAAAGCATTTTGGACATATGGTTTGCGAAACAGATATTATTATTGCTGATAATCAAGACAGTATATATGTGCACGGTATTAAATTTAAAATTCTTCATACTCCCGGACATAGTCCAGCTCATATATGTATTATTACTCCTGATGATGTTGCATATGTAGGAGATGCGCTTATAAGCTATGAAGTTATGGAAGGAGCAAAAATGCCTTATGCTTTTATACTTAAAGAGGACTTAAAAAGCAAAAAAAAGCTTTATGAATTAAAGTGCAGTAAATATATAGTAGCACATAAAGGACTGTATAATGATATTACAAAACTTATAGCTGATAATATAGAGTTTTATAAAAATAGAGCGACAAAAATATACAATCTGATAGATGGTGCTATGACAATAGAAGATATTATGAAGAGTGTTATTAAAAATTGGAATATTAGTGTAAAAAACATATATAAATATGAAGCAATAGAGAGAATATTAAGGCCTTATATTCAATATTTGAATGAAACTGGAATGATTGAGTTGATTTTACAAGATGGATTTCTTAAATACATAAAAAATGTTTAGCAATTAAAAAAGTATGGTAGTAATGTAAAAGAAAGTAAAGTTTGCTTATAAAGAAGAATAAACGAATAAAATTTCTTAAGAATTTTGAAGCTTGAGAATTTTTATTCGTTTATAGGAAAATTGTTATTGAACAAGGGTTAAAGTTATTTCTTCATAATAATTAGGCAAATATTATAGATTAGTTCCAGGTATAGCTACAAATTGATTGAGATTGACAGCAACAAATCTTTGACCATTCCAACGAAGATGTGTCTGGACAAAACCTAAAGTATCAGCATTATATATTCCAATAATTCTTTGTATTGAGTATAAATCATAAACACCATTTCTTTGAAAATCTATAGGGTAAAGTTCATTTATAGCAGATACCTGACCACAAATAGGTGATTTTAGCGTACCATTTTCATTGTAAATTTGCATAAGATAGGAATCCCCTTTATTTCGAATATCAATTGTAAACTTTTTATTCAGAGTTTTACTTATTACTTCAACCTGATAATTATCTTTATAGATTACATCGTAAAGATAGTAATCATTGAATAGTTCAAAATCAAAGAGTTTTTGAGTTTGATTATTAAGGAAGGAGTATACATAGAAAAATCCGTAACCGCCGCTTCCACCTGAATCGATACTTATTAAAATATCGTTTGCTTTGTCACTAGTAAAATTACCTAGAAAGATTGTTGGATTGTATCCGGAATTAATTTTTAATAAAATAGTATATAAATTTTTGGTTTTTCCATCTCTAATTACAACAGTAATATTATCTGCAAAGATTCCTTCAGGGCCATCTGGTTTGTTGCCATACAAAGATACTTTATCTGGTATTTTGTCACCATTTACATCGCCAAGTTTGGTGTCAAGCAAATATTTGTTTTGAAAAAAAGAATTTGGTTTTCGTGTTTTATGTGAGTTGCTTATGGTATAGTCTGAAAAAGTTCCCCAGTTTTCTATTCTGTTAAAATATGGATTAATGGAGTTAAAGTAAATTATTATTGGAGCATTGTCTAATTCAGGGTGAATACTAAAAAATTTTTTATCACCATATCTAATAGCTTCTAGAGCTAATGGCAATTCTCGTCTAAATATCGAGTTGCGTATAGCTGTTGTAGCTGATCCTAATTTACCATCTACATATAAGTATACATAAAAAACATATTTTTTTTCTATTTTAATCCACTCACCAAGAACTTCATCTCTCTTAGGACTAATCATATCATAAGCATATTTTAATCCAATGGTTAGAAAAAGTTCAGCAGTTATGTCAGAATGGGTAAGGGTATAGCGCCTAGATATAATAGGTTTTATAGGGGTAATTCCTTGTCTAAAATCCACTGAGAGTTTTTTAGGATTTAAGCTATTCATTTTATCCCTTCTTCAATAATATTTTACATAAAAATATTATATGAACGTTATGAGGAAGATGTTAACAAGTTTTTATTGGAGCATATTAGTCTGTAAAAATATATTTAGAAATTGAGTGGATAGAAGTAATATTTAAGTAAATATTTTTGATTAGTTAAAAACTAAAACTAGTTAGTGAATAATAAATGAAAAACTTGACCATAATATCTCTTAAAGGAGTGATATTATGGAAAATAAGAAAAAACTTTCAATGGCATTTATTGTACTCATGGCATTTACATTTATATTTGGGTATTATATAGGAACATATAAGGAAAGAAAAATAAACATTAACAATAACGACAAAACTGATAAAATAACTATAGATGTTAGTGGAGATGGTTTATCCCAAAGGGATAATTTGAATAAAGTTATTTCTAGTGAAGCTGAAATATTATTTGAAGTAGAATGTAATAATGAGGATGGATATATTATAGAAAGAAAAAGAAAAGCACAAGAAGAAAATATTTGTGGAAAAAATGGTATTCAGATTGAACAAAAATACAGTAATCAAAGATATAAATTAAAAAACATAACATCTTCACAAGTTGAAGTGATAAGAAAACCACTAAAATATAAGCCTAATAGATATGCACTTATTACAGAAAAAAATATAATTGTAATATGTAAAAGTGATGATAATGGAAATGTCTTTGATAATGAAGGAAATATTATAGAAAAAGAAGGTACTGGATTTAATGTCTATAACTTAGGAGTACAAGATATTAATAATATAATAAATGGAGATTCATCTATGCAGTTTGAAACTATTGAAAAATTGAATGATGGCATTAAAGATTTTGACATAAAATATGAAATACAAGAATAATTGTATTTCATATTTTTTATTTTAAGCGACTAAAGTAAACAAAATGACTAAATTTAGTGTAAACGACTAAACTATAGGAATATATCGTAATATAAATGTTATGATTTCTTGATAATTTGAGAGTAAAATGGTAAAGTATTATATGATTGAAAGTTAGTTATTTTGGGGGTCATCAATTTGTATGAATATATTAAAGGTATATATATAGGTATAAACAAAGATTATATAATACTAGAGAATAATGATATAGGGTATAAAATATATACATCAGGAAGTACTATGGCTAAAATGCCTAATATTAATGAAGTAGTTAAAATTTATCTTCAACAGATAGTAAGAGAAGATTTTATTGGGTTGTATGGTTTTTTAACTGAAGAAGAAAGAGATATGTTTAATTTACTTTTAACTATTAATGGTGTAGGGAGCAAGGCAACTTTATCGTTGCTATCTATAAGTAACATTAATAATCTTAAGTATGCTATTCTATCCAGTGATTATACTACTCTTACCAAGGCGCCAGGTATAGGGAAGAAAATAGCTCAAAGAATAATTTTAGAGCTTAAAGATAAATTAGGTAAATTAAGTGAAGGAGATATTCAAATTTCTGAAGAAATATCTGAAAAATTACAAAAGACAGATAGGAAACATGAAGAAGCATTACTTGCTCTTATATCTTTAGGTTTTTCTGAAAAAGAAGGAGAAAAAGTACTAAAAACTATAGATATGAATGGAAATTTAGAGGAAATTATTAAGGAAAGTTTAAAACATTTAATGAATTGAGGGGAATAATTTATGGAGGATAGAATTATTTCTGCTTCTTATAAAAATGAAGATAATGATATAGAATATTCATTAAGACCTAAAAGTTTAAATGAATATATAGGTCAAAAAAAAGTTAAAGAAAAGTTAAATATTTTTATAAAAGCAGCACAAAAAAGAAGAGAAGCACTTGATCATGTTCTTTTATATGGCCCACCAGGACTTGGAAAAACTACTTTAGCTAATATTATAGCAAGGGAAATGGGCGGTAACTTAAAGATAACATCAGGTCCCGCAATAGAAAGAGCAGGAGATTTAGCAGCTATACTTACAGGACTAAGCGATTATGATGTGTTGTTTATTGATGAAATTCATAGACTTAATCGAGCGGTAGAAGAGATATTATATCCAGCGATGGAGGATAATGCTCTTGACATAGTTATAGGCAAAGGTGCTGCTGCAAAATCTATAAGATTGGATTTGCCTAGATTTACTTTGATTGGTGCTACAACTAGAATAGGACTTTTAACATCTCCTTTGAGAGACCGATTTGGAGTGTTAAGTTCTATGGAATTTTATGAGGAAGAAGAACTAAAAGAAATTATATTAAGATCATCAAAAATTTTAAGAGTTGGGATTAAAGAAGATGCTGCTTTTGAAATAGCTAGAAGATCAAGAGGAACTCCAAGAATAGCAAATAGAATTTTAAAGAGAGTTAGAGATTATTGTGAAGTTAAGGGGAATGGAACAATTGATATTGAAACATCAAAAAATGCTTTAGAGCTTTTAGAAATTGATGAAGAAGGATTTGACAGAATAGATAATAGAATACTAGAAGCTATAATAGATAACTTTAAAGGCGGTCCTGTTGGATTAGAAACTTTAGCTTATTTTATAGGTGAAGAATTAGATACTATACAGGATGTTTATGAGCCATATTTACTTCAAAAAGGTTTTATAATTAGAATGCCAAGAGGAAGAAAAGCTACAGAAAAAGCATATAAGCATTTAAAAAGAATAAATAAATAAAATTGCATAAGAGGAGTGGACATATTGAAAGTTAAAGATTTTGATTATTATTTACCACAAGAATTAATTGCTCAACATCCAGCAGAAAAAAGGGATAAATCAAGATTAATGGTTGTAGATAAGAATACTGGAGAAATAGAGCATAAAATATTTAAGGATATAATTGATTATCTTAAACCAGGAGATTGTCTTGTACTTAATAATACAAGAGTTCTTCCAGCAAGACTTATTGGAGCGAAAGAGAATACTGGTGGCAAGATAGAGTTCTTACTACTTAAAAGAATTGATGAAAAAAAATGGGAAACTTTGGTCAAACCAGGTAAAAGAGCAAAAATAGGAAGTAGATTTGAATTTGGAGATGGTAAATTAAAAGCTGAAGTTAAATCTATGGGAGAAGACGGTAGTAGAATAGTAGAATTTGAATATGAAGGTATTTTTGAAGAAGTTTTAGATGAATTAGGACAGATGCCTCTTCCACCATATATTACTGAAAAATTGGAAGATAAAGAAAGATATCAAACAGTTTATTCAAAAGAACCGGGATCAGCAGCAGCGCCTACTGCTGGATTGCATTTCACAGAAGAACTTATGAAAAAGGTAAAAGAAAAGGGTGTTAAGATTGCTTTTTTAACTCTTCATGTAGGGCTTGGAACTTTTAGACCTGTAAAGGTAGAAAATATTCAAGAACACCATATGCATTCTGAATATTATACTATGTCAAAGGAAACAGCAGATACTATAAATGAAACAAAAGAAAATGGAGGTAGAATTATTGCAGTTGGAACAACCTCTTGTAGAACATTAGAAACTATTGGGAATGAAAATGGAAAGGTAAAAGAACAATCTGGATGGACTGATATTTTTATATATCCAGGATGTAAATTCAAAATAATAGACGCCTTAATTACTAATTTTCATTTACCACAATCAACACTATTAATGCTAGTAAGTGCTTTTTCTAGTAAAGAAATTATCATGAATGCTTATGAAAAAGCTGTAAGTGAAAAATATAGATTTTTTAGCTTTGGAGATTCAATGATTATAAAATAAGAATGTTAGAAACTAGCACACAGATAACGTATCTTAGTACATAGAATCTAAATAAGAGTTGAAGGGAGAAAAAAAGTGTTTAAGTTACATAAAAAGGAAGGAAATGCTAGACGAGGAGAGTTTATAACACCTCATGGTACAATACAGACACCTGTATTTATGAATGTTGGTACTTTGGCAGCCATTAAAGGTGCTGTATCAACTATGGATTTAAAGGATATAAGATGT
Organism: Clostridium aestuarii; assembly: GCF_026735135.1. Taxonomy (GTDB): domain Bacteria; phylum Bacillota; class Clostridia; order Clostridiales; family Clostridiaceae; genus Clostridium_H; species Clostridium_H aestuarii. Next base: position 75,931 of record NZ_JAPQER010000002.1, read on the forward strand.
CAGGTGGAATTATCAAATACTTATCATTTACATTTAAGACCAGGAGATAAAGTTGTAAATAAACTTGGTGGTATACATAAGTTTATGAATTGGGACAGACCAATACTTACAGATTCAGGTGGATTTCAAGTATTTTCTCTAGCAAAGTTTAGAAAAATAAAAGAAGAAGGAGTTTATTTTAGGTCGCATATAGATGGAAGAAAGATATTTATGGGACCAGAAGAGAGTATGCAGATTCAAAGCAACTTAGCGTCTACAATAGCTATGGCCTTTGATGAATGTATACCAAATCCTTCTCCAAGAGATTATGTTGTAAAATCTGTGGCAAGAACAACGAGATGGCTTGAAAGATGTAAAACTGAAATGGATAGGTTAAATTCTTTAGATGACACTATAAATAAAAAGCAAATGCTGTTTGGAATAAATCAAGGTGGAGTTTATAAAGATATAAGAATACAACATGCTAAGGAAATTGCAAAACTGGATTTGGATGGTTATGCAATAGGAGGGCTTGCTGTAGGAGAAACTCACGAAGAAATGTATAAAACAATAGAAGCTGTGGAACCATATCTTCCTTCAAATAAACCTAGATATTTAATGGGAGTAGGTATTCCAAGTAATATTTTAGAAGCGGTAGAAAGAGGAGTTGACTTTTTTGACTGTGTTTTACCAGCAAGAAATGGAAGGCATGGACATTTGTTTACTAAATATGGTAAAATAAATCTAATGAATGCAAAATTTGAGTTGGATGATAGACCTATAGATGAAGGTTGTCAATGTCCAGCATGTCAACATTATACAAGAGCATATATAAGACATTTATTTAAAGCAAAAGAAATGCTTGCCATGAGATTGTGTGTTCTTCATAATTTGTATTTTTACAATAAGCTTATGGAGGATATAAGAGATGCACTAGACGAAGGAAGATTTAAAGATTTTAAAGCTCAGAAACTAGAAGAATGGGGTGGAAGAGCTTAAAAGATGGAGGGAGGTGAGAGCATGCCACAAAATGCTAGTATTATTTCAACAATAATACCATTTGTCCTTATGATAGCAATATTTTACATAATAATTTTGGTGCCTGAAAAAAAGAGAAAAAAGAAATATGCTGCTATGGTAGAAGGATTAAGAGTGAATGATAAAATCATGACAAAAGGCGGAATTATAGGAAAGATTACAAGAATTCATGATGACTTTGTTGTGTTAGAATCAGGTCCAGATAAATCTAAAATAAAGCTTAGCAAAAATGGTATAGCTTCGGTTTTCGATGAGACTTTAAATGAAGAAAAATAAAAGGACTTACTGTAATAAAACATCCTCTATCTACATAAATATTAGTAGATAGGAGGTGCTTTTATTGGGGGAAAAAGGAGACATAATATATATTGGTGAAGGATTAGTAAGAGGATTTTTTTTGACTTTAGTATTATTACTGGTATATGCTGTTGCAACATCGTTTGTAAATGCAAATACAGTTGTTGATTCTATATATAAAGTAGTAATAACTGCATTAGGTGTTATGTATGGAACTGTATACGCTGTAAAAAAGATAAAAAGAAAAGGGTGGCTAACAGGATTAATAGTTGCATTATTATATATGTTAGTTATTTATGTTATATCAGTAGTTAATGGTAGACAATTTACTATATCCGCATATGGAATACTTAGAATTGTTCTTGCTATTTTTGTAGGAATACTTTCTGGTATGCTGGGAATAAATATGTAAAATTACTTTATTTAAATAAAAATATATGATATACTTTACAAGTAATTTGATAATAGAATTGGAGGAATAGACATGAAGCATATAAAAACTATAAACAAAAAAAATATAAAAGAAAGTTTAAATAAACCAGGATGCAAAGAATGTGCAAATTCTTGCCAGTCAGCATGTAAAACATCTTGTACAGTTGCAAATTTAGCTTGTGAAAATTAATATAAAAATTAAGCAGTAACTTTGGTTACTGCTTTATATTTGTTTAAGGAGGAAAAAAAATTGGCATTAATTCATAAATTTATTCAAGACGGTGAATATTTCATAATAGATGTAAATACTGGATCTGTACATATTGTAGATGAGATTGTTTATGATCTACTTAACGATGATAGACTTTTATCAAAAAAAGAACTTATTGAGCAATATAAGGACAAGTATAAAAAAGAAGAAATAGAAGAAGTATATGATGAAATAAAGGAACTTGTAGATGAAGAATTACTTTATTCAAAGGATTTGTATGAGGATATAGCTAGGAAAAATGAAGATACTCCTAACTACATAAAAGCTTTATGTTTAAATATAACTCATGACTGTAATTTAAGATGTAAATATTGTTTTGCAGATGAAGGTGCTTACCATGGAATGAGAAAAGTTATGTTACCTCAAATTGGAAAAAAAGCGCTTGATTATGTAATAGAGCATAGTGGACCTAGAAGAAATATAGAGGTTGATTTATTTGGTGGAGAGCCAATGATGGCTATGAAGGAAATAAAAGAAATTGTTGCTTATGCAAGAGAACAGGAAAAAATACATAATAAAGTTATAAGGTTCACGATGACTACTAATGCTACTTTGCTTAATGATGAAATAATGGAATACATGGATAAAGAAATGGGAAATATAGTATTAAGTATAGATGGAAGAAAAAATGTAAATGATAATGTAAGAATAAGAGTAGATGGAAGCGGAACTTACGATAACATTTTACCTAAAATAAAAAAAATGGTAGAAAAGAGAGATAAGTCAAAGTTATATTATGTAAGAGGTACTTTTACAAGAGCAAATTTAGATTTTTTTGAAGATGTAAAACATTTTGCAGATTTAGGATTTAAAGAAATATCAGTAGAACCAGTAGTCCTTCCAAATGAACATCCTTTGTCTATAAGAGAGAAAGATTTACCAGAAATATTTGACAATTATGACAAACTATATAAAGAAATGTTAACAAGATACAGAGAAGGAAGAGAATTTAAGTTTTATCATTTTAATATAGATCTTCAGGGTGGACCATGTGTATATAAAAGAATATCTGGTTGTGGTGCTGGACACGAATATATAGCAGTAACACCGGATGGAGATATATATCCATGTCACCAATTTGTAGGGAATGAAAAATTTAAAATGGGTACTATTTTTGATGAGGATGATAAAATAAATTGGAATATATCAAAAGAATTTAAAGCTGCCCATATATATAACAAGCCAATGTGTAAAGAATGTTGGGCGAGATTTTATTGTAGCGGAGGATGTCAAGCTAATAACTATAATTTCAATAATGATATGCATGTTCCGTATGAAATTGGATGTGTAATGCAAAAGAAAAGAATTGAATGTGCAATAGCTTTAAAAGCTAAAATGATGGAGAAATAATCATATAATTGCATGATATTGACTAGTAATTTTAAAAGTAATATAATTAGTATAATTATGACTACAAAATGCGGCAAAGGGGGATTAAAATGAGGAACTCAAGAAACAGTAAGTCTAATAAATCTAAGAGTACTGTAATGTTCATCTTGGTATTATTGATTGTTGGTGCATTAGCTTATACAGGAGCTTTTGGAATTAACAATATTTTTGGATATAGAGTAAAGTCTTTTGAACAAGCTATAAATAAAGGACTTGATCTTCAAGGTGGTATTTCTGTATTGGAAGAACTTCAAGCTGAAAATATAGATAATGAAACTATTGAAAGAACAAAAGAATTATTATCTATGAGAATTAACCCAGAAGGTGTAAAGGAAATATCAATTACAAGAGAAGGTAGTAACAGAATAAGAATAGAAATACCAGGAGAATTTGATGCTAAAAAAGTTTTAGAAACTATAGGTAAAACTGGTAAACTTGAGTTTAAGGGACCAGATGGAAAAGTTATTTTAACAGGTAAAGATATTAAGAATGCTAAAGCTTATTTAGATGAGATGAGTAAGCCTACAATAAGTCTTGATCTTAATCAAGAAGGAACAGGTAAATTTGCTGAAGGTACTCAAAAGTTTTTGGGTAAGGAGATAGGCATTTACATGGATGGCGATTTGCTTACTAATCCAACAGTTCAAAGTGTTATAACAAATGGTAAAGCTACAATTACTGGAAGTTCAAGCTTGGAAGAAGCAAATCGTAAAGCAAACATAATAAAATCAGGTGCTTTGCCTGTTACTCTTGAAGCAGTTGAATTTAAAACAGTAGGAGCAACTTTAGGTGCAAATGCACTTCCATTAAGTATGAAAGCAGGTGCTATGGGAATAGGGTTAGTGCTGCTATTTATGTTAATTTATTATAGAGGTCCTGGAATAATGGCAAGTATAGCGTTAGTATTTTATGTTGTAATAGTTCTTTTAGCATTTTCAGTAACAGGAGTTACATTAACGTTATCAGGTATAGCAGGATTCTTGCTTACAGTTGGTATGGCGGTAGATGCTAATGTTCTTATATTTGAAAGAATTAAAGAAGAAATGAAAATAGGAAAGACTATAAAAAATGCTACAGAAACAGGATTTAATAGAGCATTATCTTCTATACTTGACTCAAATATAACAACTATTATTGCTGGTATTGTTTTGTATTCATTAGGGTCAGGTTCGGTAAAAGGATTCGCACTTACACTTATGATAGGTATAGTGCTTAGTATATTTACTGCTCTTACAGTTACAAAATTCTTACTTAAATTGGGAACTGAAATGGGTTTGTTAAGTGATGCTTCTCATTTTGGTGTTAAAAGGGGGTAAGTAATATGCTAAAGATTATAGAAAAAACAAAATTATGGTTTGCAATATCATTAATTATAATAATTATAGGTATGGGTTCTTTAGTGACTAAGGGATTAAATTTTGGTATAGATTTTAAAGGTGGTACTTTAGTTACCATAGAAATGGGAAAAGATTTTAACCAAAAACAAAAAGAAGATGTTGAAAAAATTATTAAAAAATATGATTCTGATGCAATAACTAACATAGCAAATACAACTCAACTAGACATAAAAAGTAATAAATTGGATAGTGACGATGTAGATAAAGTTTTTAAAAAAATAAAAGAAACTTACAAAAAAGAAGATATAGAGTTGATATCTCAGAGTAAAGTAGGACCTTCTATTGGTACTGAGTTAAAGCAAAAAGCAGTTAAAGCTATAATAGTTGCAGCTGTAGCAATGCTTATATATATAGCTATAAGATTTGAATTTAAATTTGGTATAGCAGCTATAGTTGCGTTAATACATGATATTTTAATAACTTTAAGTGTGTATGCTGTCTTTAAAGTTCCAGTGAATTCACCATTTGTAGCAGCGATGCTTACAATATTAGGTTATTCTATAAATGATACTATAGTTATATTTGATAGAATAAGAGAAAACACGAGGAAGATGAGAGGGAGAAAGATAGAAGAAATTGCTAATGCAAGTATAAGTCAAACATTGACAAGATCTATAAATACAGTTATAACTACTTTATTTACAATAGTGGCAGTTAATGTGTTTGTACCTTCTGTTAGAGAATTTACTTTCCCTATTATAATTGGTATATTATCAGGAGCCTATTCATCAATATTTATAGCAAGTCCTGTTTGGGTAATGTTAAAGAAAAATGTAAAAAAAGCATTATAATCAATATTATAAATTTAATCTGGAGTGAAAGCTCTGGATTTTTTTTATTTGGAAATAAAAAAAATTTGTAATAATTAAGAATTTAACTTATAATATAATTTGCTTCCTATAAACTTTGGAGGAATATATATGAAAAAATATCTTAATTATAAAAATTGTGTCAATTTAATAAATATGCATGATTCATCTCTTTTAAAGGGAATAGATGAAGCAATTAAAAGAATTGCAAAAGCCGTTAATGAGAGAGAAAAAATAGTTATTTATGGTTCCTGTGATGTTGATGGTATAGTAAGTGTTTCACTACTTATCTTAATGTTAAAATATTTAAATGCAGATGTTGAATATTATATACCTGATAGTATTTATGAAGATAAGATTTTTAATGCAGATGTAATAGAAAATCATATTAAATTATTAGGTGCAAGTCTTATTATAACGGTAGGCTGCGGTATGAATTCTTTTAAAGAGGTAGAATTATGTAAAAAATTAAAAATAGATACAATCATTACTGATTGCCATAAATCAAATACATTAATACCTAATACTATAGTAATTAATCCTAAGCAAGATGAGTGCGAATATCCATTTAAAGAATTAAATGCTGTGGGAATAGCTTTTAAACTAGCTTCTAGTGTGGCAGAACATTATCATGTACAATGTATTGAAAAATATTTGGACTTAGTTGCAATTGGTATAGCTTCAAGTAATGTACCTTTGGTTGGAGAGAACAAATTTATGATAGAAAAGGGCATGGTTTGTTTATCGAATACAAACAATTATGGTATTAATGCAATAACTAAAATTAATAATATAGTTACCATTGATTATGCTGCTTTAACAAAATTGGTTAATATTGTTATGCCTAGAGTGAATGCAGTTGGAAGAATGGATGATGCTAAAATAGCTGTAGAACTATTTACAACAACTGATTATGAAAGGGCAGAAAGAATAGCAAAATATATAAACAAGACAATTGAATATGATTATAAAAAAATTAATTATAAATATTAGGGGGAATTTAAGTGGATTTAAAAGAAAGCATAAGAGTTATTGAAGATTTTCCAAAAGATGGAATAAGTTTTAAAGACGTTACTACACTTTTAAAAAATGGTGAAGTATTTAAGGAAACTACAGATAAGTTAGTTGAATATTTAAGGGATAAAAATATAGATATAGTTGTTGGACCAGAAGCAAGAGGATTTTTATTTGGTGCTCCAGTTGCTTATGCATTAGGTGTTGGATTTGTTCCAATAAGAAAAGAAGGAAAGCTTCCAGGTGAAACTATATCAGTTGAATATGACTTAGAATATGGAACTGATATTATAGAAATGCATAAGGATGCAATTAAACCTGGACAAAGAGTTGCAATAGTAGATGATTTGTTAGCAACAGGTGGAACTGTAGAAGCAGCTGTTAAGCTTATTGAAAAAGCTGCTGGAGAAGTAGTAAGTATAGATTTTGTTATAGAGTTAACAGATTTAAAAGGAAAAGATAAGTTAAAAGGCTATGATGTTATATCTTTAGTACAATATAATGTATAATATTTAAATAAAAAAATGCTTACTGAGAAACAGTAAGTTTTTTTATTAGTCAAGTTTATCTCATATTCAATAAGGTTATTATTGCAAATTTCTATAGCGTATTATATAATATTTATAAAAAATCATGGCTGGTTAAAAACCAGCTTTTAATTTTGGGAGAGTATTTGTATGCTTGATGATTTATTAGAAAAGATATATAAAAATTGTAATAATGTTGATAAAGAATTTATTAATAAAGCTTATAATTATGCTAAAAACGCTCATAAAACTCAAAAAAGAATCTCAGGTGAACCGTATATAGTTCACCCAGTTCAAGTTGCATGTATTTTAGCAGAAATGGGTCTGGATGAAAATACTATTGCTTCGAGTTTATTACATGATGTTATTGAGGATACAGAATTTACATTCAAGGACATAGAAAAAGAATTTAATACTGAAGTAGCTAATTTAGTTGAAGGTGTAACTAAATTAGGTAAAATTCAGTATAGGACAAAAGAAGAGCAGCAAGCTGAAAATGTTAGGAAAATGCTGTTAGCAATGACTAAAGATATAAGGGTTATACTAATTAAGCTTGCTGATAGACTTCATAATATGAGAACGTTAAAGTACATGTCTGTTGACAAACAAAAAGAGAAAGCTAAGGAAACTCTTGATATATATGCACCACTTGCCCATAGACTTGGTATTTCAAAAATAAAATGGGAACTTGAAGATTTAGCATTAAGATATATGAATCCAAACCAATATTATGAATTGGTTAGAACGGTAGCAGAAAAAAGAAACGAAAGAGAAGAATATATAAGAAAAATAATAAATGAATTGAATATGAAGCTTTTGAGTGCGGGGATTGAAACTGATATTGGTGGAAGACCAAAGCATTTTTATAGTATATACAGAAAAATGGTTATAAAAAATAAGATGATAGATCAAATATATGATTTAACAGCTGTTAGAATTTTAGTTAATGATGTAAGAGACTGTTATGCAGCATTAGGTATAGTTCATACAATGTATAAGCCTATACCAGGAAGGTTTAAAGACTATATAGCTATGCCTAAGCCTAATATGTACCAGTCGCTACATTCAACTGTAATAGGACCTCAGGGGAAGCCTTTTGAAATTCAAATAAGAACTTATCAAATGCACAATACAGCTGAGTATGGAATTGCAGCTCATTGGAAGTATAAAGAAGGCAAATCTAATGAGAATGAGAAAGATTTTGAAACAAAATTAACATGGCTTAGAGAAGTAATAGAATGGCAAAGAGAAACTTCTACTCCAGAAGAATTTATGGAAAACTTTAAAATAGATATGTTTTCGGATGAAGTTTTTGTTTTTACACCTAAGGGGAAGGTTATTAATCTTCCATATGATTCCACACCTATTGATTTTGCTTATAGAATACATACTGATGTAGGACATAAATGTATAGGCGCAAAGGTTAATAGTAAAATAGTACCGCTAGATTATCATTTGAAAACTGGTGAAATAGTGGATGTTTTAACTTCATCTTCACCAAAAGGACCAAGTATAGATTGGCTCAATATAACAAAAAGTAATCAGGCAAAAACGAAAATTAAAGCATGGTTTAAGAAAGAAAAAAGACATGAAAACATTGAAAAAGGAAAAGAATTAATTGATAAGGAATGTAAGCGACAGGGAACTAACTTTGGAAAAGTAGCAAAAGGAGAGGTGTTGGAAAAACTATTAAAAAAATATAATATTAATAGTTTAGATGATTTATATGTTGCTGTAAGTATTGGTTCATTAAACCCAGCATCTGTGGTGAACAAATTAATATCATTTTCTAATGGTAACCAGCAAGAAAAAGAAGAAACCAATGTAGAGGAATTAAAAGAACAATTAAAACAAACAGCTAAAGCATATAAAAAAGATAAGTCTCCAGGGGTTAAAGTTAAAAATATAGATAATGTACTTGTTAGATTTGCAAAATGTTGTAATCCTGTACCAGGTGATCGCATTATTGGATATATTACAAAAGGAAGAGGAGTATCTGTTCATAGACAGGATTGCCAAAATATAAACAATTTGATTTTAGAAGATAGTAGTAGAATTATAGATGTAGCATGGGAAAATCAGCCTTCAAGGAAGTCTGAGTATATTACAGAAATTGAAGTTAGAGCAGAAGATAAACAAGGATTACTTACAGGATTGATGGAAGCAATTATAGAGACAAAAATTGATTTATATGCTATAAATGCTAAAACAATTAAATCTAAAGTTGTAATAGTTACTATAAAGATTAGAGTATCAAATATTGAAAGGCTAAAAGAAGTAATGAGAAAAATGAGAAAAATAGATGGAGTTATAGCAGTATACAGAACTAAAAATTAATTATTTAAGTTCTGTATACTGCAGTTTAAAGTTTAGGTATATAGTTTATATCAATTTTAAAAGCTATTACAAAAATAGATTTTTAGAATTGATAACTAGCCATTGCATCCTAAATTTAAAAGTTGGAGGTGTAAAAATGAGAGCTGTAGTTCAAAGAGTAAAATCGTCTACTGTAACTGTAGATAATCAGGTTATTGGTAAGATTGAAAATGGTTTTAATGTTTTATTAGGAATATCAAAAGATGATACTATAGAAGATGCTAAATATTTAAAGGATAAGATAATAAATCTTCGTGTATTCGAAGATGAAAATGGTAAATTGAACAAATCTTTAAAAGAGGTAGGTGGAGAATTGTTAATAGTTTCCCAATTCACTTTATATGGAGATTGTAGAAAAGGAAGAAGACCTAATTTTATGCAGGCGTTAGGAGGCGAAGAATCTGAAAAGCTTTACGAAAAATTCGTGAATTTATGCAGAGAAGATTTAGGAAAGGTTGAAACAGGAAAATTTGGAGCAGAAATGTTGGTAGATATAAAAAATGATGGACCTGTTACTTTGATGATAGATAGTAAAAAGAATTTTTAATTTAATATGGAAAGGAAGGGTAATGATGAATATTAAAAGAATTCCAGTAGGAATGTATGCTGCTAATTGTTACATTTTAATAGATGATGAAAGAAAAGAGGCATGTATTATAGACCCAGGTGGAGATGCTGAACTATTAATAAAAGAAATTAATAATTCAGGTATAGAGGTTAAGTTTATATTACTAACACATGGACATATGGATCATACAGCTGCTGTTGAAGAAATTAAACAAAAATATGATTTGCCAGTTTATATTAGTAATAAAGATAGAGAACTTATGGGAAAAGAGCCAGGTCTTTTCGGTCAAATGTGGAAAATTACTAAAGATGATAAAACAATAAATGATGGAGAAATATTAAAAGTTGGAAATTTAGAAATAAGATGTATTGAAACAGGAGGGCATACTCCAGGAGGTATGTGCTTTTTAGTAAATGATGTTATGTTTACTGGTGATACATTGTTTCAGGCGTCTATAGGAAGAACAGATTTTCCAGGAGGAGATTTTGATCAATTAATTAATAATATTAAGACAAAATTAATGATTCTTCCTGATAATATTGTTATTTTACCAGGTCATGGATCAGAAAGTAACATAAAATTTGAAAGAGAAAACAATCCATTTCTATAAAGAGAGGCTAATATCATGGTAAGAATCAAATTAAATAACTTGAAATATAGATATGATGTTTATCATATGTTTAAACTTTTCTATGAACTTATGAAGATTGAGTTTGTAGAGCATGAATATGATTTTCAAGTTAATATAGAAACAGATATAATTTCAATAACTAGCAAAGATAATGATTTTAAAATTTATAAAATCAATTCTAATGAAAAGTTTAATGATGAAATAAAGCGTTCGGTTTTTAAATATTTTGAAGAAAGAACTGGTAAAAAACTTCCTTGGGGAATTTTGATTGGAATAAGACCTACTAAAAGAGTACTGGATATGATGGATAAAGGTAAAAGTGAAGATGAGATCATAAATACATTGAAAGAAAAATTTTTTACCAGAGAAGATAAAGCAAAATTATGTGTGTATATTGCAAAAATTGAGAAAGAAAAGGTAAACAAAGATCCAAAAACTATAAGTATTTATATAGGTATGCCATTTTGTCCAACAAGATGTTTATATTGTTCTTTTACATCAAATCCAATCAATGCTTGTAAAAAGGTGGTTATACCTTATATAGAAGCACTATGTTATGAAATAGAAATGATAAAAAAATTTATTGATGAAAAAAAATTAAATATTGAATGTGTTTATTTTGGAGGAGGAACGCCAACATCAGTAAATGAAGAGCAATTTGAAAATATAATAAGTCGTATTTATGAAAGCTTTGTTAAGGATAGGAATGTTACTGAATTTAATGTGGAATGTGGACGTCCGGATAGTATTACTGAGGTTAAGTTAAAATCTATGAAAAAATATGGTGTTAATAGAATAAGTATTAATCCTCAGACAATGAATGATGATACCTTAAAAACTATAGGAAGAGTGCATACGGTACAGGATGTTATAGATAAATTCAATCTAGCAAGGCAAGTTGGTTTTGATAATATAAATATGGATATAATAGTTGGTCTTCCAAATGAAGATTTAAAACATGTAGAGAATACATATAGAGAAATATTGAAACTTAAGCCAGACAGTTTAACTGTACATGGAATGTCCGTGAAACGGGCTTCAAGGCTACATGAACAATTAGTTACAGGTACAATAAAATTAAGAACTCAAGATGAGTTAAATAAAATGTATGAAAAAACATCTGAACTTGCTAAAGCGTTAAAAATTAAGCCATATTATATGTATAGACAAAAAAATATGGTAGGTAATATGGAAAACATAGGGTATGTATTACCTTCAAAGGAAGGAATATACAATATAGAAATAATAGAAGAGAAGCAAACTATTATAGCATTGGGTGCTGATGCTGTTACAAAAGTTGTGTTTTTAGATGAAAATAGGATAGAAAGATTTGGCAATGTGAAAGATGTAAGAGAATATATAAAAAGAATAGAGGAAAAAGTTCAAAAGAAAATAGAACTTTTGGGAACATTGTATTAAAGTTTAAAGTATAGAGTTTACAGTTTAGGATTTACGGTTTATAATTTATAGTTAGTGAATAGTGCCAATGAAATGGCACTATAATTAGTTAAAGGAGTGTGAAAATAATGGCTATTAAAGCTCCAAAAGGTACTAAGGATTTATTACCTATGGATTCATATAAATGGCAGTATATAGAATCAAAATTAAGAAATATAGCTGCTGAATATGCATGTAAAGAAATTAGAACTCCAATTTTTGAATATACAGAGTTATTCTTAAGAGGAGTTGGAGAAACAACTGACGTTGTTCAAAAGGAAATGTATACATTTAATGATAAGGGTAACAGAAGTATAACTTTAAAAGCAGAGGGTACAGCACCAGCAGCCAGAGCCTTTATTGAAAATGGATTATTTAATGAAGTTCAACCAATGAAAATGTTTTATTTTACTCCTGTGTTCAGATATGAAAATGTTCAAAAAGGAAGATTAAGACAGCATCACCAATTTGGTGTAGAGGTTTTTGGTTCTAAAGAAGCTTCACTAGATGCTGAAGTTATAAGTCTTGCTATGAGAGTATTTAGAGGATTTGGAATAAAAAATTTAGAGTTAAATATAAACAACATAGGATGTCCAACATGTAGAGCTAAGTATAATGAAGCCTTAAAGGAATATCTTAGATCGAGATATGATGAATTATGTGATATATGCAAAAGTAGATTTGAAAGAAATCCTATGAGAATATTAGATTGTAAAAATAAAAAGTGTAAGGAAATAGCAGCAGAAGCTCCAATAATCTTAGATTATGTATGTGATGAATGTGATGAACATTTTGAGATGTTAAAGAAATGTTTAGAAACTCTTAATATAGAATATAAAGTGGATCCACATATAGTTAGAGGATTAGACTATTATACAAGAACCGTATTTGAAGTAATAAATAATGATATTACTGTTTGTGGTGGAGGAAGATATAATGGCCTTATTAAAGAAATTAGTGGTAAGGATATTCCAGCAGTAGGCTTTGGTATGGGAATAGAAAGATTGCTTCTTACAATGCAGGAAAATAATATAGAAATACCAAAACCAAATCATGTTGATTTATATATTGGTTCAATGGGTGATGCAGGCAAAATTGAGAGCTTAAGATTGGCTAATATTTTAAGAGAAAAAGAAATTAAATGTGAATGTGACCATATGTCTAAATCTGTTAAAGCTCAAATGAAATATGCAAATAAGTTGGAAGCAACATATACAATGATTTTGGGAGATAATGAGATAAATGAAGGAAAAGCAAGGCTTAAGAGAATGGAAGACGGTCATCAGTTTGATGTTAACTTGAAGGATTTAGACTCAATAGTTAAAATAGTAAAGGGATTATAAAATCAAGATTAGAGTTTAAACAAAGAGATATATTGAAGTTTTAATTTCTAAACTGATAATAAAAGGAGGATTAACTATGGCAGAAGCGTTAAATGGACTTAAAAGAACCATAATGTGTGGTGAACTTAGAGAGTCTAATATAGGACAAAAACATGTTGTTATGGGCTGGGTTCAAAGAAAAAGAAATTTAGGTGGATTGGTTTTTGTAGATTTAAGAGATAGAACTGGTATGCTTCAAGTTGTATTTGGAGAGGAAATAAATAAATCAGCTTTTGAAAAAGCGGATTTAGTTAAATCTGAATATTGTATAGCTATTGAAGGTGAATTAGTAAAAAGGGAATCACCAAATAAAAGTTTACCTACAGGTATGGTAGAATTAAAAGGAGAAAACATAAAAATATTATCAGAATCTCAAACTCCCCCTATATACATAAAAGAAGATTTAGATACTGATGAAATGGTAAGATTAAAATATAGATATTTGGACCTTAGAAGACCAGATATGCAAAATATATTTAAAATAAGACATAAGGCTGCTAAAATAGTAAGGGATTTCTTGGATGAAAATGGATTTTTAGAAATAGAAACTCCAATGCTTACAAAAAGTACACCTGAAGGTGCAAGAGATTATCTTGTTCCAAGTAGAAACTATCCAGGAATGTTTTATGCATTACCTCAATCACCACAATTATTTAAACAATTATTAATGGTATCAGGGTTTGATAAATATTTTCAAATTACAAAATGTTTTAGAGATGAAGATTTAAGGGCTAATAGACAGCCAGAGTTTACACAAATAGATATGGAACTTTCTTTTGTAGACATGGAAGATGTTATTGAGTTAAATGAAAGATTTCTTAAAAAAGTATTTAAAGAAATATTAGATGTAGATGTTAAACTTCCTATACAAAGAATGCCTTATAAAGAAGCTATGGAAAAATATGGTTCAGATAAACCGGATTTAAGATTTGGTATGGAGATAAATGATATTACAGAAGTAGTTAAAAATTCAGAGTTTAAAGTTTTTAAAGGTGCTATAGAAAATGGTGGAAGTGTAAGATGTATTAAGGTTCCAAATTGTGCTGACATGGGAAGAAAACAAATCGATAAATTAGGAGAATTTGTTAAAACATTTAAAGCAAAAGGTCTTGCTTGGATAGCATATAAAGAAAATGAAATCAAATCTCCTATAGCAAAATTTTTAACTGAAGAAGAAATGCAAGGTATATTAAAAGAAGTAGATGCAAAGGTTGGAGATTTAATTTTAATTGTAGCAGATAAAAACAGTGTAGTATTCCAATCACTTGGCGCTTTAAGACTTGAAATGGCTAAAAAATTAGAGATATTAAAAGACAATAGAGAATTTAGATTTGTATGGGTTACTGAATTCCCATTAGTATCTTATAATGAAGAGGAAGATAGATATCAAGCTGAACACCATCCATTTACAATGCCTATGGATGAAGATATACAGTATTTAGAAACTGATCCAGGAAAAGTGAGAGCTAAGGCTTATGATATC
Source organism: Clostridium aestuarii (assembly GCF_026735135.1). Classification (GTDB taxonomy): domain Bacteria; phylum Bacillota; class Clostridia; order Clostridiales; family Clostridiaceae; genus Clostridium_H; species Clostridium_H aestuarii. The sequence continues at coordinate 90,961 of NZ_JAPQER010000002.1, forward strand.
GTATTAAATGGTGAAGAACTTGGTGGAGGTAGTATTAGAATACATGATACGAAGCTTCAAGAAAAAATGTTTGAAGTGTTAGGATTTACTAAAGAAAGTGCTTGGGAAAGATTCGGTTTCTTGATGGATGCATTCAAATTTGGACCACCACCACATGGTGGATTAGCTTATGGGTTTGATAGACTTATTATGTTCTTATCAGGAACTGATAATATAAAAGATGTTATAGCATTCCCTAAAAATCAAAATGCATTCTGTCCTTTAACAGAAGCACCAAATGTAGCCGATGGTAAACAATTAAAAGAATTAGGATTGAGTTTAGCAGAAAAAAACAAATAATATATTAAGATAGATATTCAAAAAACTTAAAATAAGTAGTATAATAAAAGTATAGTATTAATAAAAGTTCCTACTGTATTTGTAGAATGAGTATATATTGACCCAACACTTATAGAAAAGGGAATCTGACTCTTTTTGTGAAATGAAGCTTTAATAGCAATTAAAGAACAGGAAACAAAAAGGAGATACCCACCTGTTGATGAACAGGTTCAACTATAACTTATTCTACGGTATGGTAGGGGTTTATTTTTTTTGTAACAATATTATTACATTGTGTTTCATTGAACTTATAAAAAAGTAGTGTTATAATAAAAAATAATTACCCGGTATAGGTATGAAATATAAAGAGTAGGAGAAATATATTTATGGAGAATAAAAATGATAGTAGAAAAAATATTAAGGTAAGGCTTAGACGAATAGAAGGGCAAGTTAAAGGCATTGAAAAAATGATGGATAATGAAGCTTGTTGCAAAGAGGTTTTAGTTCAGGTAGCAGCAGTTAGAGCTGCAATAAATAAAGTAGGAGCATTAATCTTAAAGGATTATGCAGAGCATTGTATGGTATCTGAAGAAGATAAAGAGGAGTATGGGGGAAAAATAGAAGAGTTAGTATCTACTTTAACAATGTTTATGAAATAATTATTAACAAAAAAGGCAATGATATAAATATATCATTGCCTTAAATATTTTTAGAATTTTTAAGAGTGATAATAACTTTTGTTATAGATGCTACTAATATTGTAGCTACAGCTATAGCAAATGCATTACTTAGAGTTTCAAGACCTATAGATAAAGATTTATCTATGTTTCCCTTGGTGGATTCAAACATAGTATAATACATGCCGCAACCTGGAACTAAGGGTATAAATGCGCAAATTAAAAAAGTAGTTACAGGAGTTTTTAAAATTCTTGCCATAACTTCTGAATATACACTAATTGAAATAGAGGCAATAAAAAATGCTAGCATCTTTGAAGGAGAATAATTAAGAACAAGTAAATAAAAGAACCAACCGACAGCCCCACCTATTGAAGCAAAAATTAAATTTTTACCTCTAATATTAAATAATATAGCAAAACCAAGAGTTGCGATTAAAGCATATATAGAATTTAATATCATTGAATTATACCCCCTGTAAAGTGAAACCAGAATTTTATGACAATTCCTGTTCCTATTGCAATAGCGATAGCTATAAAAAATGCTTCAGTAGCACGAGATACACCGGATACTAAGTCGCCTGCAATTGTATCTCTAATGGCATTTGTAATAACAAGTCCTGGAACAAGAAGCATTATAGAACCTATTATGATTTTATCTTTGCTTTGTCCTATGTTTAAATGAACGCTTATTAAAGCTATTAAAGCTGAAGCAGCGCCTCCTAAAGAATTTATAAAAAACTCATTTATATTTAATCTGTTTAAAAAGCAAGATATAATTTTTATAACTGCTCCTATAATTAATGCAACAAAAAAATCTTGAATGCTTCCACCAAAAAGCAGGGTGAAAAAGCCAGCAACAAAAGATGCAGCAAGTATAAGTATTTTATTATTATAGCTTGTCATATTATCAATGGTATTAAGTCTATTTTCAATATAATCTAATGAAAGAGAGCTTTGAGCTATAGCTCTTGATAAACTATTTACTTGAGAAATTTTTTCTAAATTTATAGTTCTATTATGGATTCTTTTAATTAAAGAAAGGATTTCACCTTTTTCATCGGTTATAGAAATCATGATTCCTGTAGGTATTACAATTGCATTAACTTGTCTAACATTAAAGGCATAACAAATTTTAATCATGGTTTCTTCAACTCGGTATGTTTCACCACCATTTTGAAGTATAATTCTTCCAGCTTCAGCTGCAATATGGATGATTTTATTATTTTTATTCATAATAAAGAATCCCTTTCCCCCAATTTTTTGTATCTTAAATTACAAAGTCATTATAACATAAATTAATTGTAGATAGATATTAAATTTTAATAATTAAAATTTGATATTATAGGGTATCCTACTTTAATAAAATAAATTTGGAAATTTTAATATAGTGAAACAAAATTATCATATTATATGCTAGGTACAGTTGATATTATGTTATTAAAATTTTATAATTTAATAAATAGATTAAATAAGGAGGTCATAAAATGGATTTTAGCAATTTAAGAATTATTGACCCAGATATTTATAATATTATTGAGGCGGAAAATCAAAGACAAAACAATAATATTGAACTCATTGCTTCAGAAAACTTTACAAGTAAAGCAGTAATGGAAGCTATGGGATCGCAGCTTACAAATAAATATGCAGAAGGGTATCCACAGAAAAGATATTATGGAGGATGTATTGAAGTAGATAAAGTTGAAAATTTAGCAAGAGATAGAATGAAGGAATTATTTAAGGCAGAACATGCCAATGTACAACCACATTCAGGTTCTCAAGCTAATATGGCAGTTTATTTTTCTGTGTTAGATAAGGGTGATACAATATTAGGTATGAATTTAAGTCATGGGGGACATTTAACACATGGAAGCCCTGTTAACTTTTCTGGTGAATTATTTAATTTTGTACCTTATGGAGTAAATAAAAAAACAGAATTAATTGATTATGAAGAAATTGAAAGATTAGCATTAGAACATAATCCTAAAATGATAGTAGCTGGGGCAAGTGCATATCCAAGAATAATAGATTTTGAAAGAATAAAATCAATATGTGATAAAGTTGGAGCATATTTTATGGTAGATATGGCACATATTGCAGGATTGATTGCAGTTGGAGAACATCCTTCACCAGTACCATATGCTGACTTTGTAACAACCACAACGCATAAGACTTTAAGAGGACCTAGAGGTGGAGCTATACTTTGTAGAAAAAAATATGCAAAGGATTTAGATAAAGCAATTTTCCCAGGAATACAAGGTGGACCACTATTACATGTAATTGCAGGTAAAGCTGTTTGTTTTGGTGAAGCACTAAGGGATAATTATAAAGATTATATTAAACAAGTAGTAAAAAATGCAAAGGCTCTTGAAAGAGAATTTAAAAAATATAATTTTAGATTGATTTCAGGAGGAACAGATAATCATTTGATTCTTATTGATTTGAATAATAAAAATATAACAGGTAAGGAAGCAGAAAAACTTTTAGATAGTGTAGGCATTACAGTAAATAAAAACACAATACCTTTTGAAACAAGAAGTCCTTTTATAACTAGTGGTATAAGAATAGGTACTCCTGCTGTTACTACAAGAGGATTTAAGGAAGAGGAAATGAAAGAAATAGCGTACTTAATAAATTACATTATAGAAAATAGAGAAGATAATTTAAGTATAGTAAGAAAAAAGATAGATAAAGTTTGTGATAAATATCCATTATATGATTGATAAATTTATATGAGTTAAAATTTAATGTTTAAGCTTTGTTATATATAATATTGATAAGGAAAGTGTTTAAATATTTAAAATTTATTAAAAATTCAAGTATAAGCCTAATAAAGTCTATTTTTCATCAATAATCAGTGTAAATTAATGAAACAAGCAGTTTACACAAAGGCAAGTAAATGGTAAAATAAACAAGTTGGTAAGACCATATGATTTAATCAATAATACAAATAAAATACAAACAATTGAAATTTAAAGTGATTATTTTTGCAAGATAACAATGTTGGGGATAAGAGATTAAGTATTGGTTAAACTAAAAAAAGCAATTTTAAGTTAACTGTTTTTGCGTTTATTAAGTATCTTGCTATAGAGTTTAAATGTTTAAATATAGCAAGATATAATATATAAACAAACAATACAAAGAAAAGAGGGTATACAAATGGCAAAAATGAAAACAATGGATGGTAATACTGCTGCGGCATATGTCTCATATGCTTTTACTGATGTAGCAGCAATTTTCCCAATTACACCATCATCACCAATGGCAGAACATGTTGATGAATGGGCTGCACAAGGCAAGAAAAACATATTTGGTCAAACTGTAAAGGTAATGGAAATGCAATCAGAAGGAGGAGCTTCAGGGGCAGTACATGGTTCGCTCCAAAGTGGTGCATTAACAACTACTTATACAGCTTCTCAAGGACTATTATTAATGATTCCTAATATGTATAAGATTTCAGGAGAACTTTTACCAAGCGTATTTCATGTGAGTGCTAGAGCACTTGCGGCTCATGCATTATCAATATTTGGTGATCATTCAGATGTAATGGCTGCTAGACAAACTGGATTTGCTTTACTTGCTTCAAATAGTGTGCAAGAAGCAATGGATTTAGGTGCTGTTTCTCATTTAGCATCAATAGAAGGAAAAGTACCTTTTGTACATTTCTTTGATGGATTTAGAACATCACATGAAATTCAAAAAATTGAATTATTAGACTATGATGATTTATCAAAAATAGTAAACAAAGATGCTATAAAAGCATTTAGAAATAATGCATTAAATCCAAATCACCCAGTAACTAGAGGTACAGCTCAAAACCCTGATATTTACTTCCAAGCAAGAGAAGCTGCCAATAAATTCTATGATGCATTACCTGCTGTAGTAGAAAGATATATGGGAGAAATAAATAAGTTAACAGGAAGAGATTATCAATTATTTAACTATTATGGAGCAGAAGATGCTGATAGAGTTATTATAGCAATGGGTTCTGTATGTGATCCAATAGAAGAAACAATTGATTACTTAAATAAAAGAGGAGAAAAAGTAGGTTTAGTAAAAGTTCATTTATTTAGACCTTTCTCAATAGATCATTTTATGAATGCTATACCAAAAACAGTTAAGAAAATATCTGTTTTAGATAGAACTAAAGAACCGGGTTCAGCTGGAGAACCATTATACCAAGATGTTATGACTGCATTCTATAATGCTGAAATTAAACCAGTTATAGTTGGCGGAAGATATGGTCTTGGATCAAAAGATACTACTCCAGGACAAATAGCAGCTGTATTTGAAAATTTAAAAAATAATAAGCCTAAAAATGGATTCACATTAGGAATTAAAGATGATGTTACAAACACATCATTAGAAACTATTGAAGGAATAGATGTATTACCAGAAGGAACTACTGCTTGTAAGTTCTGGGGCTTAGGATCAGATGGTACTGTTGGAGCTAACAAGAGTGCAATCAAGATAATAGGTGACTATACAGATATGTATGCACAAGGATATTTTGCATATGATTCTAAAAAATCAGGTGGTGTTACAATTTCTCACTTGAGATTTGGTAAAAACCCAATAAAATCACCTTATTTAATAGTTTCACCAAACTTTGTAGCATGTCATAACCAATCATATGTATATAATTACGATATATTACAAGGGTTAAGAGATAACGGTATATTCTTACTTAACTGTATCTGGACACCAGAAGAAGTTGAAGAAAAATTACCAGCTAACATAAAGAAATACATTGCAGAACATAATATTAATTTCTATACACTTAATGCTGTTAAGATAGCTCAGGAAATTGGTCTTGGTGGAAGAATTAACATGATTATGCAAGCTGCTTTCTTCAAGTTAGCTAATATAATACCAGCTGAAGATGCTGTTAAGTACTTAAAAGAAGCAGTTGTAACTTCATATGGTAAAAAAGGTGAAAAGATAGTTAATATGAATCATGCTGCTATAGATAAAGGTATTGAAGCAACAGTTAAAATAGAAGTACCAGCATCATGGAAAAATGTTGTAGATGATTCTAAAGAAGAAAAAGATGTTCCAGAATTTATTAAAAATATTTGTCAACCAATGAATGCACAAAAAGGAGATAATCTTCCAGTAAGTGCATTTGAAGGAATAGAGGATGGAACATTCCCACAAGGAACTGCAGCATATGAAAAGAGAGGAATTGCTGTTAACGTACCAGAATGGCAAGCAGAAAATTGTATCCAATGTAACCAATGTTCATATGTATGTCCTCATTCAGTAATTAGACCAGTTCTATTAACTGAAGAAGAATACAATAACAAACCAGAAGGTTTTAAAGCTGTTGAAGCTAAAGGAATTAAGGGCGAAAAAGTATATTATTCAATGGCTGTTAGTGCATTAGATTGTACAGGATGCGGTAGCTGTGCAGAAGTTTGTCCAGCACCAGCAAAAGCACTTCTTATGAAGCCTGCTGATACTCAAGCTAAAGAACAAGCTAATTGGGATTATGCACAAAAATTAAGTGTTAAACAAAACCCAATGAATAAGTATACTGTAAAAGGTAGCCAATTTGAAAAACCATTATTCGAATTTAGTGGAGCTTGTGCAGGATGTGGAGAAACTCCATATGCTAAGCTTATAACTCAATTATTTGGGGATAGAATGATGATAGCTAATGCTACTGGATGTTCATCTATCTGGGGTGGTTCTGCACCTACAACACCATATACAGTTAATGAAAAAGGTCAAGGACCAGCTTGGGCTAACTCATTATTTGAAGATAATGCTGAATATGGAATGGGTATGTTCTTAGGAACTGTTCAAATAAGAGAAAGAATTGCTCAATTAGTAGATGAAGCTCAAAATGAAAATGTTAGTGATGAGTTAAAAGCTGTTTTAAATGAATGGAAAGAAAATATGTTAGTTGGAGAAACTTCAAGAGCTGCTGTTGAAAAAGTATTACCATTACTTCAAGCAGAAGCTGGAAAGAGTGCTGTAACTGATGAAATCTTAGAAAAGAAAGATTATCTAGTAAAACAATCTCAATGGATATTCGGTGGAGATGGTTGGGCTTACGATATCGGATACGGCGGTGTTGACCATGTTCTTGCTTCAGGCGAGGATGTAAACATATTTGTATTTGATACAGAAGTTTACTCAAATACAGGTGGTCAATCTTCTAAATCAACTCCAAAATCAGCTATAGCTAAATTTGCAGCTGCAGGTAAGAAGACTAAGAAGAAAGATCTTGGTATGATGGCTATGAGCTATGGATATGTATATGTAGCACAAATAGCAATGGGAGCTGATAAGAATCAAACATTAAAAGCAATAAAAGAAGCAGAAGCATATGATGGACCATCATTAATAATTGCTTATGCACCATGTATAAATCATGGACTTAAAGTTGGTATGGGATGTAGCCAATTAGAACAGAAAAAAGCTGTTGATTGTGGATATTGGGCACTTTACAGATATAATCCAGATTTTAAAGAAGAAGGAAAAAATCCATTTATGCTAGATTCTAAGGAACCAAAAGGATCATTCAAAGATTTCTTATTAGGTGAAGTTAGATATGCTTCATTAAAGAAAATACATCCTCAAACAGCAGACGAATTATATGAAAAGACAGAAAAAGATGCTATGGAAAGAATTGAAAATTATAAAAAACTTGCACAACAAAAATAAAAAATAACGTAATACTTAGGAGAGGTTTTCTAATATAAGAAAACCTCTCTTTTTTACATAAAATGTAAATGAATGAAGGAAAATCGAAGTTGCATTTGTTAGAAAAGTTTGATATTATAAAAGTTAAATTTACTTATATTTTTATTATTGTATTAAATTGGAATAATTAAAAAGGAGGCAAATTTGTGAAAAAAAGAGAAAATTGGGGGTCAAAAATAGGTCTCATTTTGGCAATGGCGGGTAATGCAATTGGACTTGGAAACTTCTGGAGATTTCCTTATGTAGCTGCTAAAAATGGTGGTGGAGCATTTATGCTTCCATATATTGCAGCTTTGTTCTTATTAGGTATTCCTATTGTGTTGATTGAATGGATGCAGGGGAGATATGGTGGAAAACATGGTCATGGTACTTTAGGGTATATGATTTACCTTCAATCTAGAGAAAAATTAAAACCCAAAAAAGCTATAATTTTAGGTTCGATTTGTGGAATGATAGTAATCAGTGTTACAGTTCTTCTTAATTCATATTATAATCATATTATAGGATGGACGCTTGGATATAGTATATTTTCGTTAAATGGTAAGTTAATGGATCCAGGTGTGTCAACAGGTCAGTTCTTTGTTAATTATGTTACTAATCCAAGTTTGGTATTTATATTTTGGATAATAAGTTTAGGATTTTTAGCCTTCGCAGTTACTAGAGGTATACAAAAAGGTATAGAAGCATGGGCTAAAATTATGATGCCTATACTCTATATTTTTGGGTTTATACTTATTATCAAATCGTTAACTATTGGTTCACCTGTAAAACCAGAGTGGTCAGCATTAAAAGGATTAAATTATTTATGGGCGCCTAGATGGGCAGAATTGAATTGGCAGTCAACGCTTGCTGCATGTGGTCAAATTTTCTTTACGTTATCAATTGGTATGGGTATTATACAAAATTATGCATCATACATTAAAGAAGATGATGATATAGTTTTATCAGCTCTTACTACATTAAGTTTAAATGAATTTGCTGAAGTGATTTTAGGTGGTACAATAGTTATCCCTATATGTTATGCGTTTTTAGGAGCGGATGGTTTAAGTCAGAGTATTGGATTAACATTTATGTCACTTCCTAATATTTTTAGAGTAATTGGTGCAGGAAGATTTATTGGATTTTTATGGTTTTTACTATTGTTCTGTGCAGGTATAACTTCTGCTATAGCTATGTATAATTATTTAGTTGCTATTATAGAGGAAGATATAGGGTTTTGTAGAAAGAAAGCTTCTTTGGTGGTTTTTGCATTATATATAATTGTTGGATTACCAGTGGGACTTGAACAACTTGTAACAAAGGATGCGACTTTTATATATTTTACAGAGATTGATAACTGGGTTGGAAACTATTTGCTAGTTATAATGGGACTTATAGAGGTAATTGTAACAGGATGGATTATGAAAGATTCTTTCTTAGATGAAGTTAATAGAGGAAGTTATTGGAAAGTACCTAAGTGGGTATATAATGTATTAATTAAGTTTATTACTCCAATAGTAATGGTAACTGTACTAATAGGTTCAACAAATGACTATATAAAACAAGGATATTTTAAATTAATTCCAGATTTTGTAGCAGAAACTCCAAAATTAATTCCTTGGGTTAATGGTGCAAGAATAGTACTCTTGTTAGTGTTTATTTTTGGATTTATAGGTACGTATAAGTCTATAAAAAATGTTTATGGAGAGGAAATAAGAACAAATACAATAAAGATAACAAATACTAAAAATTCATAAATAAGTAAATTTTTAATTAGGAGGGGTGAAATGTCAAGTGGGGCAATAGCTTTTATGGCAATATTTTGGACGTTTATATTAGGATCTTGTGCTGTTACTTTAATTTCTATATCAAAGTATCAGAAATAGGAAATAGTAGGTGACAATATGAAAAAAGCTGAGTTGGATTTAGAAAGAGCAAAAAAAATAAAAAAAATAGCATTATTAACAACTATAATGGCCGCTTTGTTTTTGGCGTTATCTCCCCAATATTTCGGTGCTTTATTACCTATTTTGTTTATTGTACCTATTTTTATGGGAATACATGGAATTAAAGCGGGAAAAAAAAGTGGAATGTATCTAGGAATGGGAATCATACCTATATCGTTAGCAATTAGTGTTATGTGGATAAGATATTTTTTTAGTATTTTTGGAAATTTATATAAAGAATTAAATAACATGAGTTTTATATATAATATATCCATTAGCACATCAAAATTCTTCTTAACAGCTTCAGTTTTAATGAGTTTTGCTTTGTTTACTGTATGTATAGCAGTTTTTTTAGAAATAATAAGAAATAGAAGTGTTTTTAAATAATAATGGATAAATTTAATTTCATATGGTATCAAATTACTAGTTTATAAAATATATAATTTCATAAAATAATAATAGGCTATAAAATATATATTTATTAATTAGTATAATGAAAGGAGATAAGATATTATTATGAGAATGAGAAATATGACTATACGAGCAATGAGAAGAATGAACAAAATGACAAAAGGAATGAGAAAAATTATCAAGAATATGAGAAAATGACATTAATAATATATGAAAATATGCAGATGAATTCTGCATATTTTTTTCTGTTTATTAAGAATTTGCAAAAAATGCTTTTATTATTATGAATTTAGGGTTAAAATAAAAATATTACTGTTGTAATTAACATTAAAAATAAAACTTAGGAGGTACAATAATGGATAAAGAAAAAACACATGATTGTGAATGTGAAGAAGGAAAATGCGGTTGTGGATGTGAAGAACATGAAGCACTTATTGTAGAATTAGAAGATGAAAATGGAAAAGTGGTTCCATGTGAAGTAGTAGATGGATTTGAATATAAAGGTAATGAATATGCTCTTCTACAACATCCAGAAGAGGATTCAGTATATTTATTTAAAGTTGTAGGCGAAGGTGAAGAAGGCGAATTAGTTATACCTGAAGATGATGAGTTTGATGAAGTTACAGCATACTATGAAAGTTTGATAGAAGAATAAAATGATGGAAAGTCGCTGCATAAGCATCGGCTTTTTTGATATATATATATATTACATTAGAGGTGATAAAGTGGAAAAACTCGCTATATTTGATGTGGATTATACTCTTACCAAAAGAGAAACTCTAATTGAATTATACTTATTTATGATGAAAAAAAATCCTAAACTTATAAAATATATACCTAGAAGTTTAAAAACAGTATTTTTTTATCTATTTAAAATATATGATGCTAAAAAGGCAAAAGAGTGTTTTGCTAAATTTTTAGTAGGAATTAACCAAAAAAAAATGAAAGAATTAGTAAAAGAATTTTATGAGAAAAGATTAAGTGCAATTTTATATAAAGATGCCATAGATACTATTAAAAAGTTAAAAGACGAAGGATGCAAAATATTCTTAATATCGGCTTCACCTGAAATATATTTAAAAGAATTATATAACATAAAAGAAGTGGATAGAATAATTGGTACGAGGTTGAAATGTAAAAACGGTATATATACAAATGCCATTGAAGGTGAAAATTGTAAAGGGGAAGAAAAAGTTGTAAGACTTAAAGAAGTTTTAAAAGAAGAAAACATAGAAGTTGATTTTGAAAATTCTTATATGTTCTCAGATTCTTTATCAGATCTTCCATTATTTGAATTAGTAGGTAATCCATATCTTATAAATTATAGAAAACACCATGATAAAATTAAAATATTAAAATGGAAATAAGAGGTATAGGAAAATGAATGAATGTTATAGAGAAAAATTTATCTACAATAACGAAGTTAAAAAAAGTAAAGAATTTAATCAAGATGTTTTATTTCTAGGTAAATCACTTTATGAGGTATTAAGAATAATGGAAGGTGTTCCGTTGTTTTTAGAGGATCATTTAGAAAGACTGAACTATTCAGCAAAGGTTACAAACTTAGAGCTGTGGATGGATAAAGAAGAAATTAAAGATAAAATTATTGAACTTTGTAAAGTGAACAATATAGTAACAGGAAACATAAAGATAATATTTAATTTTAATGGTAATCAAAAAAATTTTTTAACATATTTTATAAGGCATTGTTATCCCACAGAAGAAATGTATAACAAAGGTGTCTCTACTGCTTTATATCATGCAGAAAGAGAAAATCCTAATGCAAAAGTAATAAATATGAATCTGAGAGAGGCTACAAATAAAGTTATAAAAGAAAAAGGGGTTTATGAAGTAATATTAGTTGATAATAATGAAAGAATAACTGAAGGAAGTAAATCTAATATTTTTATGATTAAAAATAAGTGTGTTTATACTTCTCCGGTAGATGAAGTCCTTCCAGGAATAACAAGGAAATATATTATAAGAGTTTGTGAAAGATTAGGACTTAAAGTCATAGAACATCAAATAAATTATAAAGAAATAAATGATTTGGATGCTTTGTTTATATCTGGTACATCACCAAAAGTTCTTCCAATAGTTAATGTTGATAATGTTAAATTTTCTTCGCAGAATGAAGTGCTTTTAAAAATTATGAAAGGTTTTGATGAAGTTATAGAAAGTTATATAAAAATTTAACTATTAAGCTTTAATTGTTAATATTCTTAGGGGTGATTTAATGAATATAATAAAAAAAGTATTAAATAATAACGTTGTTATAGCAAATAGTAGTAAACAAGAGGTTATTTTAGTAGGAAAAGGTATTGGATTTGATTTTAAAAAAGGTATAGAGGTACCTGAAAACAGAATAAAGAGTATTTTTGTTAAACAAGATGAAAATAATTATGAAAGAGTACTTAATAGTATTGACAATGAAGTTGTTGGTATTTCAGAAGAAATAATATCATTAGCTGAAAAAATATTAAATACTAAATTAAATTCAGCTATACATATATCTCTTCCTGACCATATAAATTTTGCTATCAAAAGAATAAAAAAAGGAATGAAAATTGAAAATCCTTTTATTAATGAACTAAGAGCACTATATTCTAAGGAGTATGAGATAGCTAATAATGCCATTAATATGATAAATGAAAGGTTTAATATAGAATTACCAGAAGATGAAGCTGGATTTATATGTATGCATATTAGAGGCGGTATTACTAACCAAGATGCTAGAAAATCTTTGGCTCATACTAAAAAAATCGGAGAAATAATGAATTTAATATCAAAACTTCTTAGAAGTAATTTTGATAGAAATTCTTTTGAATATATAAGAACGTTAAGTCACATAAATTTTATGATAGAGAGAGTTAAGAGTAAAGAACCTATTAGAAATTATCTTCTTGAGAGTATAAAAAAAGAATTGTATTATGAATTTAATATAGCAATAAAGGTTGCATTGAAAATCGAAAATGTGTTTGATATAAAGGTTCCAGAAGATGAAATAGGGTATATAGCTGTTCATCTTAAGAGACTTTCGGAGGTCTAAGCTGTGTTACTATTGAATTAGGTACAAGTTTTAAAGCAAGGATATTAATTCTACGTTTTTTAGCTTGTGTTTTTTTATATAAAAAATAAGAGAAAGGAAAGACAAAAATGGCTCAAAACAAGAAAAATATAGTATTTTCTATACTCCAAAAAATTGGTAAATCTTTAATGCTTCCAGTATCTGTTTTACCTGCAGCTGGAATTTTATTAAGGCTTGGGCAAGACGATTTATTAGGAAAATATGGTCAAATATTTAGATATTTAGCTACAGCAGGTGGAGCAGTTTTTGAAAATCTTCCAATGATTTTTGCAGTAGGAGTAGCCATAGGGTTTTCAGGGGGGAAATCAGTTGCAGCTTTATCAGCAGTAGTAGGCCAAGTTATATTACAAAGTGTGCTTGAAGCTGCAAGTGAGTATGGAATAAAAATGGCAGCTCAGACAGCAGCAGAAGCACAAAATGTTAGCTTGGATATATTTGTTAAAACATCAAAATATTCTGAGATTGTTAAAGTGAATCAAATTCATATAGGGGTTTTTGGGGGAATTGTAATAGGATTATTAGCAGCAGTATTATATAAAAAATATCATAGGATTAAATTGCCTCAAGTTTTAGGTTTTTTTGGTGGGAAAAGATTTGTACCAATAATAACATCAGTTGCAGCAGTAGTTTTTGCTATAATAGCAGTAATTATTTGGCCGCCGATTCAAGTACAAATAAATATATTTGCAAATTGGGCTAGTAATTCAGTATTAGGACCTGCGTTTTATGCTGCTGGAAAAAGATTGCTTATTCCAGTTGGACTTCATCATATATATTATCCGGTGTTTTTATATGAATTTGGAGAATATGTTGTTAATGGAGTTAGCTATTTTGGAGATTCAACCAGATATTTTTTAGGAGATCCAACGGCTGGAGTATTTATGGCAGCGGAGTATCCAATATTAATGTTTGCTCTTCCAGGAGCTGCAGCGGCTATAATAGCAGCGGCTAATAAAGAAAACAGAAAAAAAGTTACAGGCATGATGCTTTCAGCAGCTTTTGTATCGTTTTTAACAGGTATTACAGAACCGATTGAGTTTTCTTTTATATTTATTGCACCAATGTTATTTATATTCCATGTATTTGCAGCATTTATTTCAGGAATAGTAACAAGTATATTAAATATAAGATTAGGATACACGTTTTCAGCATCAGCTATAGATTACATATTAGGATTTAAATTTGCTGAACATCCGTGGTTAATATGGCCAGTAGGGATAGTATTTTTTGTACTTTATTTTGTTGTGTTTTATTTTTTTATTAAAACAAAAGATATTAAAACACCAGGAAGAGAAGAAAATGAAGATCATGATATTATTCCAATGAATATTAGTGGAAATGCTAAGACTATAAAGATATTAGAGGCTATAGGAGGGGAAAATAATGTAGAAGGGTTAGATTCATGTATAACAAGGCTTAGGTTAAATTTAAAAGATACTTCTAAAGTAAATAAAAAAGCTTTGAAATCATTAGGATCAGCAGGTATTTTTCAAACAGCAAACAATATTCAAGTGATTTTTGGTACGGAAGCAGAAAAAATAAAAGATGATATTCAAGCAATAATTGATAATAAGAATTTTTATAAAAAAAATGTTAATGATGAAGAAAGTTTAGAAGAAAAAAATAGCATTTCCAAATTGTTATTTGCTGAAATAGAAAATCCAATAGATGGAGAAATTGTTTCATTAGATAAAGTTCCAGATGATGTTTTTGCTGAAAGAATATTAGGAGATGGATTTGCTGTTAAGCCAGAAGACAATAGAATTTACTCACCAGTTGATGGAGAAATTTCGGTTATGTTTCCTACTAAACATGCTGTGTCAGTTAATAGTTCAGAAGGATTAGAAGTTCTAGTTCATGTAGGAATAGATACTGTGAAGCTAAATGGAGAAGGATTTACTACTTATGTTAATCAAGGTGATATTGTTAAAAAGGGGGATTTATTAATTTCTTTTAATAAGACTTTAGTTGATAAAAAAGCAAAATCATTAATAGTACCTGTTATAGTAACTAATATGAATAAAGTTAAAGAAATCAATGTGAAATATGGCAATGAATTGAGAGGAAAAAAAGTAGCAGAAATTGAAATGGAGTAGATATTATATAGAATATAATTTTTATTTGCAAAAAAGTACCTATAATAAAAGTGCGTTGTATTTTTATTACTTTATGAATATAAAGTATGGGAATAAAATGCCGATAAATAATTAAAATAATATAATATTGTGATATGATTTTGTTATAGATAAATTTTTTGATTAAATAGATAGGAGTGAATTCTTTGAAAAAAGCGGTGTTTACAGCAAAAACACTAGAGGAGTGCCTTGAAACAGCAAGTATAGAGTTGAAGATTTCAAAGGAAAAAATTAGGTATGAAATACTTGAAGAAAAAAAAGGTTTTTTTAACAAAAAAGTGACTATTAAAATTATAGAAGAAAAGAAAATAAAAAAAGTTAAAAATGGAACTATAAAAACTGAAGATGGAAAAATAATTGTTAAAAATCCTGAAGAAAATGGAAGAGCAGCGACTATAACACCTTCAAAGTCAGTAAAAATTTTAGTAGATGGTACAAAAATAAAAAATAGAAAAGAAGTTTTTGAAGATAGCAAAATAGAAATTGTTTTTGATGAAAATCTTGCGGAAAGAAGGACGAATATAAGTATAAGTCCAGACAAAATGAAAGCTTATATAACAATTAAATTTATACCTGAAAATGTTTATAAATTAAAAGATTCACAACAAAGTTCAGATTTGGTTGTGGAAATTGAAATTAAAGAGCAAAAATTTCCTAGTGCATATACCAGTAAAGAGATAAAAAAAGAATTAATCACAAAAGGGGTAAAATTTGGTATAATAGAAGAAGCTTTGGAAAAATGTATAAATACAGAGAATGTGGACAGCTTGCTTATCGCATGTGGAGAAGAACCATTAAATGGTATAGATGATGAAATTAAAATTAACTTTGATACTGGAAATAATAATAAAGAATTAGTAGCAGATCAAAAAGGAAAAATTGATTATAAAAGTATTGGTTACATTAGACCAGTTGAAAAAAATGATATTTTAGCGGTGAAAAAAGAAGGAATAGAAGGAAAAGATGGTATAGATATTAATGGAAATGTTAAGAAGCATAGGGTTGCTAAAAGGTATCAAATTAAAGCTGGTGAAGGCTGTGAGTTTAAAGATGAGAATACTGTAATTGCAGCTGTAAGTGGAAAACCATCTATAAAGGGAACAACTTTTTTTGTTCATAAAATACATGAGGTCAAAACGGATGTTGATTTAAAGACTGGTAATATAGAATTTATAGGAGATATAATAATTCATGGTAGCATCAAAGAAGGAATGCAGGTTAAAGCTGGATGCGATTTGATTGTAAATAAACATGTCGAAAGAGCTAAAACTTATTCAAAAATGGATACCATTATTGATGGTAATATAATAAACTCAACAATTAATGGTGGTGGAGAAAATATAATAAAATTAAATAAATTAAAAAGCCTAGAGGAACTAACTGCTATTTTAGAAAAATTAATAGAAACTATAGACCATGTTAAAACGTATAATATTTTAGGAAAAGAAGTTCATGATGGTGAAGTGGTCAAGGTTCTTATTGAGAATAAATTTAAATCTATAACTCAAATATGTTTAAATTACATTAAATTAGCTGAAATTGATGAAAATAGTGAAGATAAAAAAATCGCTATTATAATAAAACAAAAATTAATAGGAGCTGCTCCACTTAGTATTAAAAATTGTAATGAACTTAAAAGTTTGTTAAATATTGTTAAAGAAAATATAAAAATGGTAAAAGGAACATTATCAGTTCCAGTAGATGTAAAAATAGGTTATTGTCAAGAGTCAATTATAAATAGTTCAGGTAATGTAATGATTACAGGTAAAGGGGAATATGTTTCTAAAATAACAGCACATGCAAATGTAGAATTTATAAATCCTACAGCTATTGCAAGAGGTGGAATGATAAGGGCTCAAAATGAAATTAAATGTAAAAAAGTTGGGAGTGAAGGGGGCGTATCTACTAAATTGATTATTGGAAAGAACGGTAACATATGGGTAGAAATGGCTTATCAAAATACTTGTTTTGTTGTTGGGGGAAAGGAATACACTCTTGATGTTCCAAGTAAAAGTATTCATGCCTATCTAAACAAGGACGGAGAATTGATAGTAGATAAATTTGCACTATAGAGGAGGAAAGAGAGGATGAATGAAAAAGAAATAAAAGTGTTGATTTTCAGTATAAATGATCAATATTATGCAGCAGATATTATGGAAATTGAAAGAATTTTAGGATATGAAGAGCCTACACAGTTGCCAGATGCGCCTGAATTTGTGAAAGGTGTAATAAATTATCAAGGAAATATAATACCTATAATGAATTTAGCTAAAAAATTTAAAATTTCTCAAGGAAATGTTAACAATGATGCTAAAATAGTAGTTGCAAAACAGGAAAAAAATAGAATTGGTATAATTGTTGATGTGGTTTCAGAAGTTAGTGATGTCAAAACAGAAAATATTGAAGAAGCTCCTGAAATTATAGCAGGTATATCAAAAAGATATATTAAAGGGTTGATAAAAATAAGTGGAAAAATAATAATATTCTTAAATGTTTCTACTATATTAACTCAAGAAGAAAAAAAATTACTTTTGAAATAAGGTGTAGTTTATGGAAAACGAAATTAGAGTAGGTATTGCAGATTTAAATATTGCACTTCCACCTAAAAAACTTATAACAGTCGGATTAGGTTCTTGTGTGGGAATAGCAATTTATGATTCAATTCGTAAAGTTGGTGGGTTAGCTCATATAATGCTGCCTGATAGTACTCAATTTAATAAAGTAACTAATCCTATGAAATTTGCGGATCTTGCTATTCCGTTGCTTATGGACAAGATGATAAAAAAAGGAGCGGTAAAGAGAAATCTAAAGGCAAAGATAGCAGGTGGAGCTTCAATGTTTAATTTTTCAGATAAAAGTCTGATTATGGATATTGGAAATAGAAATAGTGTTTCTGTTAAAAAGGTTTTGAAGGAGTTCGCTATTCCCATTATTGCTGAGGATACTGGAGGAAATAAGGGGAGAACAATGGTTTTTAGTATCGAAAATGGTGTTGTTCAAATAAAGACCGTAGGAAAAGGGGTTAAAGAACTGTAACAGTTTACGGATTTTACGGATGTATTTATAGTTAAAGAACGATGAGGTGATGTAGTTTGAATAAAATTAAAGTTATTGTAGTTGATGATTCAGCGTTAATGCGGAAAATTGTTTCAGATATAATCAATTCAAGGGATAATATGGAAGTTATATCTACTGCTAGAAATGGACAAGATTTGCTTGAAAAGATAAATAAGGGAAAACCAGATGTTATTACATTAGATGTTGAAATGCCTAAAATGGATGGTATAACAACTTTGAAAAAGCTTAAGGAAAATAAATATAGTATCCCTGTAATAATGCTTAGTAGTATTTCCAAGAGTGGTACCGCTTTAACTATGGAATGTTTAGAAAATGGTGCTTTCGATTTTATACCAAAACCTTCAGGTGCTATATCACTTGATATAGAAAAAGTAGCAGAAGAATTAACAAGAAAAATCAAATTAGCTTATAGTAAGAATATCAGTAAAGAGAAAAATCTTTCTGTAAATTTAGAGCAGCGTTTTAATAGAAAGCCTATGAAAAGCGCAAATAGAAGAATACAAAAAATAAATGCTGTTGTTATAGGAGCTTCTACTGGTGGACCTAAAGCGCTATATAATGTTGTTACAAAGTTACCTGATAATTTAGGGGTTCCTGTTTTTATAGTACAACATATGCCTGTTGGCTTTACAAAAGCTTTTGCTGATAGGTTAAATTCAAATAGTGCACTAACGGTAGTAGAGGCAGAAGAAGGACAAAATATATCACAAAATGTGGTTTATGTTGCACCAGGTGGATTTCACATGGAAATTGGAAAGGATAAACAAATTCATTTAAATACAGAACCATCAATTTGGGGAGTTAGGCCAGCTGTGGACAAACTATTTATTTCAGCGGCTAAAGTCTATGGAAAACATCTTCTAAGTGTGGTTCTCACAGGTATGGGTAAGGATGGAGCACAAGGCACTGTTGAAGTTAAAGATAATGGCGGTATTACAATTTCAGAAGATAAATCTACGTGTACAATATATGGTATGCCGAGAGCTGCTTTTGAAACTGGCAAGATAGATGAAGTGATTCCTATTTATGAAATTGCAACTGCTATAATAAAAAATACAAAAGGATAGGAGGTAAATAATGGACTTAGAAGATTTCAAGAAATGGGTTTTAAAAGAATTCAAAATAGATTTATTTGCTTATAAATCCAATCAGTTACATAGAAGGATATTAAGTTTAATGTCCAGAGTGGGCGTTAGTTCAGTAGATGAATACATAAAGCTTTTAAAACAAGATAAAAACCAAAGAATAAGGTTTTTAGATTTTATAACGATTAATGTAACAGAGTTTTTTAGAAATCCAGAAATATTTGATGATTTAAGAAAAAAAAATACAAACTGAACTTATAATTAGAGAAAAAAATTTAAAAATTTGGAGTGCGGCATGTTCTATAGGAGCAGAACCATATTCTATTGCAATGATATTAGATGATCTAAAAACTATGGGGAGACATACTATTTTAGCTACTGATTTGGATGAAACCATATTGGAAAGAGCAAAAAAAGGTGAATATGTTGATTCAGAAATAAAAAACGTGAAACAAGATCAGCTAAAAAAATATTTTACTAAAGTTAATGATAAATATATTATTAATGCTAAAATAAAAAACATGGTAACTTTTAAGAAGCATGATCTTATACTTAATAATTATGACAAAAATTTTGATTTGATAGTTTGTAGAAATGTAGTAATTTATTTTAATCAAGAAGTTAAAAATGAAATTTATAAAAAATTTAGTTCGTCACTAAAAAAAGGTGGTCTCCTTTTTGTTGGTGCGACTGAAAGCATATATAATTACAAAGATTATGGTTTTGAAAAGGCTTCTACATTTATATATAGAAAGCTTTAAGGAGGGAAAAAAGATGGATACATCTCAATATTTATCAATGTTCCTTGAAGAATCGATGGATAATCTTCAAACATTAAATGAATCATTGTTGCAGTTGGAACAAGAACCAGAAGATATAGATAAGTTAAATGAAATTTTTAGAGTTGCGCATACAATAAAAGGTATGGCTGCAACTATGGGATTTAACAATATGGCTGAACTTACTCATAAAATGGAGGATGTACTTTCTCAATTTAGAGAAGGTAAGTTAAAGGTAACTCAAGAAGTTGTAACAGTACTGTTTAAATGTTTAGATACTTTAGAACAAATGGTGGACAATATATCTGAAGGTATAGATGAAACTATTGAAATTGAAGGGCTTATAAGTAGCCTGCATGCGATTACAAACGGAGAAAATATAAAAGAAAAGGAAATAGTAGAATCTGAACCAGATGAAATATCAGAAGTTGCAAATACAATTGAAAATGATTTCTTGGATATAGAAATGAACGAATATGACATTAATATAATAAAGCAAGCTTTAGAAAAAGATTTTAAAGCTCAGAAAATAAAGATAAATTTAGATGAAAGTACTCTTTTAAAATCAGCAAGAGCATTCTTAATTTTTAAATCTCTTGAAGAATTTGGAGAAATAGTTAAATGCATACCATCAGTAGAAGATTTAGAAAATGAAAATTTTGATTTTGAAATACAGCTTGTTTATTTAACACACAAGACAAGAGAAGAAATTTATGATATTTTAATGAATGTGTCTGAAGTTGAGAAAGTTATAGTCGATAATGTAAATGTAAAGACAAATAAGGTGAATGAAGATTTGCCAAAAGATAATTTGCCAAAACAAGAAATAAAGGAACAACCACAAGTTGAAGAAAAATTGGAAATAGAAGAAAAAATACAAATTCAAGAAAAGACTACCATTAAACCTAAAGAATCTAAGAAGAAACCTAAAGAAAAGAAACATAAAAAAGTACATCAATCTGTAAGAGTAGATTTAGAGAGATTGGATAAGTTTATGAACATGGTTTCAGAACTTGTTATTCATAGAACAAGATTGGAACAAATAAGTACTAATTATAGATCTACAGAGCTAAATGAAACTTTAGAACAAGTAGCTAGAACTACATCCGATTTACAAGATCTTGTTATGAAAATTAGAATGCTTCCATTAGAAACTGTATTTAATAGATTTCCAAGAATGGTAAGAGATTTATCAGTGGAATTAGATAAAGAACTGAATTTTATAGTAAAAGGTCAGGATACAGAACTAGATAGAACTGTTATAGATGAAATAGGTGAACCTCTAATTCACTTAATAAGAAATGCTGTAGATCATGGAATAGAAAGTAGAGAAGAAAGAACAGCTAAAGGTAAAGATCCTGCTGGGAAAATCAAACTTATTGCATATCAGGAAGGAACAAAGGCTGTTATAAAAGTAGAAGATGACGGAGCTGGAATTAATATAGAAAAAGTTCGTCAAAAAGCTCAAAAATCAGGAATTAATACAGAGGGAATGAGTGAAAATGATATAAAAAACCTTATTTTTGCTCAAGGACTTAGCACCAATGATAGTGTAACGGATGTATCTGGAAGAGGCGTTGGAATGGATGTTGTTAAAACAAAAATCAGCTCTCTTGGTGGAACAGTAGAAGTTATAAGTGAAGTTGACAAGGGGTCAACATTTATTATAAGATTACCATTGACACTTCAAATTATCCAAGCACTTCTTGTTGATGTTGGAAGTGAAACAATGGCTATTTCATTAGGATATATAGATAGGGTTATAGATTATGATGAAAGTAAAATAATGAGAAGTGACAATAAAGAAGTTATAATTTATAATGAAAATGTAATTCCGCTTATAAGGGTAAATGAAAAATTAGATATTGAGAAAGCTGACAGCAGTAGAAACTATATTGTAATCGTCAAAGTTGGAGAAAAAACAGTAGGGCTTTTAGTGGATGGACTTCTTGGACAGAGAGAGACGGTAATAAAACCTTTAGGCAAAACATTAAAAGGATTAAAAGAATATATAGGAGCAACTATATATGGTGATGGACTAGTTACTTTGATACTTGATGTTGCAGCCTTAATATAAGGGGGAAATATAATGAAATATCTTGAAATGACTCCGATGCAGCTTGATGCTTTAAGAGAAGTTGGAAATATTGGAGCTGGTAATGCGGCAACTGCAATGTCTCAACTATTAAATAAAAAGATAGATATGACAGTACCAGCAGTAAATATTTTACCATTCAATGATGTTTTTTCTGATGAAGGTACAGAAAATGTTGTTATTGGGGTTATGGTAAGGGTACTTGGCGATATACCAGGAAATATATTATTTGTAATGGAAAAAGAAACAGCATTTGATATTATTAAAATGCTCACAGGAATTGAAGAAGAACAATTAAGTGAAATGGGAAATTCTGTTTTATGTGAAATAGGAAATATTATAGCAACTTCATATATGAATGCTATAGCCAAATTTACTAATTTAGTTATAACACCATCAGTCCCAGCCGTTACATATGATATGATGGGTGCCATATTATCTACTACTTTTATTGAATCAGGCCAATTTGATGAACAAGTACTTGATATAGAAACTAGATTTTTACAAAATAATAAGACTGAAGAAATAGGTGGGCATTTTTATTATGTGCCTATGCCTGGATCTTTAGAAAAAATATTAAATATATTAGGAATAAATTAATGGAGGGTGTAAAACATGTCTAGAGTATTAATTGTTGATGATGCTGCTTTTATGAGAATGATGATAAAAGATATATTAGAGAAAAACGGATTTGAAGTAGTTGGTGAAGCTAGTAATGGTTTTAAAGCTGTAGAAATTTATAAAAATGAAAAACCAGATGTTGTTACAATGGATATAACAATGCCAGATATGGATGGAATTGAAGCCGTTAAAGCTATAAGAGAATTTGATTCAAATGCAAAAATAATTATGTGTAGTGCTATGGGACAGCAAACAATGGTTATGGATGCAATAAGAGCAGGAGCAAAAGACTTTATTGTAAAACCATTCCAAGCTGAAAGAGTACTTGAAGCTATTAGAAAGGCAATAGGCTAATATAGGAGTAGGGGGAAAATAATAATGCAAGTAGTTATATTTAAACTTGGTAATGAGCAAATTGCAGTAGAAACTGCAAGAGTTCAAAATATCACTGATATGATGAAAATAACAAGAGTCCCTAAATCTCCACAGTATATAAAAGGATTAATTAACTTAAGGGGAAATGTTATTTCACTTTTAGATATAAATCTGTTGTTAGATATTGATAAAAGAGAAGATGAAAAACAAGAAAATGTAATTATACTAAGAATGGAAGATGAACAGGTTGGTATAACAGTAGATGGAGTAGATGAAGTTTTAGAAATAGAAGAAGATATGATAGAAAAAGTTGATGAACAGAAAAAACTTTATATAAAAGGAATTATCAATTTTAAAGATAGGGTAGTAACTTTGATAGATATAGATAAATTGTTTGTAAATTAGTAAAGAAATGAGGGACAAGCATGGCAGACGTTTTATCACAAGGAGAAATAGATGCCCTTTTAGCTGCCTTGAATTCTGGTGAAATAAATCCAGAAGAACTGGAAAAAGAAGAAGAAAAGCAAAAAGTTAAACCGTATGATTTTAGAAGACCTCAAAAATTTTCAAAAGATCACATAAGAACCCTTGAGCTTATTCATGATAATTTTGCTAGAATTATTTCTAATTATCTGACTGCACAGGTGAGAACTAATGTTAAGGTAAAAATAGAAACGGTACAGCAAATAACTTATGAGGAATTTATTCACTCGGTGCCTAACCCTACTATATTAACTGTATTTAAAATGCCTCCTTTAAGTGGATCTATACTTTTTGAAACAAATCCTCAGTTTGTATATAGAATTATTGATGTTCTTTTAGGCGGCTCAGGGGTAGGCGAATATAAAACTCGTGAATTTACTGATATTGATAAAAATATTATTAAACAGGTAAATAAAGGGATGGTTTCTAATTTAAAGCTTGCATGGGAAGATGTATTGGAAGTAGAACCTGAAATAGAAGGATTGGAAACAAATCCAGCATTAAATCAGACGTTGGCTCCTAATGAACCAGTTGCTTTAATAACATTTACAGTAGAGATGGGTGGTACTAGTACATTTATAAATATATGTATTCCATATCTTAGCATAGAAAAAATTCTTGATAAGCTAGTTGTTCAATATTGGTTTAGAGAAAATGATTTAGATATAATAAAGGAATCTAAAGAAAAGCTCAGAAATAGAATAGATGCTGTTGAATTGAATTTAACAGCGATGCTAGGGTCTGCAAGTGTAACTGTAGAGGATTTCTTGAAGTTATCTATTGGTGATATAGTAACTTTAGATACTGTGACTACAGATGCTATTAAAGTTAACGTAGAAGATCAACCTTATTTATATGCTAAGCCTGGAATTATTGGCAAGAATAAGGGCGTTCATATACTGGATATTATTAATAAGGATGTGGAAAAAGATGAATAGTGATAATGGATTTCTTTCTCAAGAGGAAATAGATGCACTATTAAATGGAGGAAGCAGCTCTGAATCTATAGAAGAATCAAGTGATTCTAATAGTGGAACTAATGTTACAACAGAAAATGCATATAATGAAAATAGCATCAACACTGCTACAAATAATTCAGTGGGTGGAGTTGTATCTAACATAGAAAAAGATTTGTTAGGCGAAATAGGAAATATTTCTATGGGTTCAGCTTCAACAGCACTTTCTACAGTGATTGGTCAACCTGTAAATATAACAACACCTAAAGTTGAGGTTACAACTTTAAAGGAATTAAAAGGTACTTTTGAAGTACCTAATATAGCTCTAGAAGTAGAATATACAAGTGGAATAGTTGGTCAAAATTTACTTATAATGAAAATTCCTGATGCTGCTATAATTGCTGATTTAATGATGGGTGGAGATGGAAAGCCAGATTCATCAAAGGAACTTACAGAAATAGAAGAAAGTGCTGTTTCGGAAGCTATGAATCAAATGATAGGCTCAGCAGCTACATCAATGGCTACTATGTTTGCTCGTGAAGTTAATATATCGCCTCCTAAATTTAAAATTTGGGAAGATGTTACATTTCCATTAACTGAGGATATATCTGAAGATGAAGATGTAATAAGAGTATCATTTAACATGAAGATTGGTAATTTAGTGGATAGTACTATTATGCAAATTTTACCACAAAAAACTGCTAAAAAAATAGTATCAATAATGATGGGGCAGGAAGAGGTTCCTCAAAATACTCAACCACAGCAACAACTTCATGAAGAAATAGCTCCCAAACCTCAAGTACAGCCTAAACCACCAGAAATTCATTATGAACAGCCAACGTATAATTCTGTACCTCAACCGGAAATCAATGTACAGAAGGCTTCATTCCAACCACTTAAAGAGGTGGCGGTTAATGAATTGCCTAAAAATATTGATTTGATACTTGATGTACCACTTGAAATTTCAGTGGTGCTAGGAAAAGCTAAAATGAATATAAAAGATGTGTTAAATCTTGGAAACGGTTCTCTTGTTGAGTTAGATAGATTAGCTGAGGAGCCAGTAGAAATTTTAGTTAATGGCAAAAAAGTTGCTTATGGAGAAGTGGTTGTTGTAGATGAAAATTTTGGTGTGAGAATAGTTAATATAGTAAGCGGTGAGGAAAGAGTTAGAACTCTTGGGGGAAAATAGCTAATTTTAGTGTTTAGATGTCGAGAATAATGTTATAGGTTCTTAAATGTTGAAAAATATAATGTTTTTTATAAATAGCAATACAAAAAAGGTAATTAGTTTTTCTAATTACCTTTTTGTATTACTATTGTAAAATATTAAATAGATATACAACGAAACTTAAAGGGTAGTTTTAAGTAAAGCTAATATTTGAAGTCCTTTGTATATAATTGTTAAGGAAAATAAATGCAAATTTGAGTATATAAAACTGCATTTTATTAATGTTTTCAACTTTAATTTTAAAAATGCACTTATGCTGTCTACTTTACTTCATAAGCTATGGAAGAATTTTAAATAAAATTTTAATACAGTACAAATATAAATTTAAAATGAATTTTTTCCTGCAATTTGCTTATTTTTTATTAAATTTGTATAAACTTTAATATATCTAAATCGATAATATTAACATAGAAATTAGTGAGAAGTATTAAGGAGTGTAAAATATGAAGGTTACAGGAGCAAGTGGAAGTAAAATTATAAATATATATGGAAAAAATAGCAATAGGATTCAAAAAAACCATAAAAGTTCGGTTAAAAAAGATTCTTTAGAAATTTCTAATGTAGCTAGAAGTCTTAGTTCTTTGGTAGATAACGAAAAAAATTTAATTTCAAAGAAAAGATTAGAAGAAATAAAAAACCAAATATCAAAGGGAACATATAATGTAGATTCTAAATTAATTGCAAAAAAAATGTTAGACATTATGAAAGGAAAAGATGTTTAAATAATAAATTTTGAAATTTAAAACTTATTTTCTTAATTTTATATTAAAATATCTATAAATAAGTTTGGGTTTAAATATATAGTATATTAAGTTAAAGAGTATAAATTTAAGTTGACTATTAATTAGAAAAGAGGATGGGGAAAATGTATAATGAACAATCAGTAAAAACTAATGAAGAATTAATTAATAATCAGCAATTCAAGACAGAATTAGAGGAAGTAATGAAAGGGCAGTTTAAGTCGCTAGAACAACTTCTATTGGTTTTGGAACAGCAGCATGAATATATAGTAAAAAATGATGTTTTTAATATGGAATCTTGTGTAAAAAAAGTGCAAGAATGTAGTAAAAAAGTGGCTAAAGTAGAATTGAAACGAAGGGACTTAATTCAAGGGCAAAATATGGGTAAATTAATTAAAAAAATGAACGATAAAGAACTAGATGAAAGTTTTAGAGAGTTACAAATGCTTTTAAATGAAGTTAAACTTCAAAAGGATACTAATGAATTGCTTATAAAGCATGGACTTAGTTATGTGAATAAAATGCTTGGAGTATTAAATCCAGATAGACAGGCAAAAACATATAATTCATATGGAAACATGAGAAGATAAAAAAGAATGAGGTGAATAGAATGCCAGGGTTATTTTCGACATTTAATATAGGAAGAAGAGGGTTAACAGCTCAACAGGCAGCTATAGAGGTAACGGCACACAATATATCTAACGCTAATACTGAAGGATATACAAGACAAAGAGTTACTTTAGAAACTACTAGACCATATTGTAATCCTTCAATGAACAGTGCTGTGGGACCAGGGCAGATTGGTACTGGAGTAGAAGTAGCTGCAATTACTCGTGTAAAAAATAAATTTATGGATTATCAAGTAAGAAGAGAAACAAGTACCCTTGGACAATATGAAGCAAGAGATAAATTTTTAAGTGAAATAGAAAGTATATTTAATGAACCATCAGATACGGGATTATCAACTTTGATAGGAAAATTTTTCGATTCGTGGCAGCAGTTATCAAAACAGCCTCAAAGTTCAAATGCAAGAACTGTAGTAGCACAACAAGCAGCAGCCTTTGCAAATGAATTGAATCATGAATATAATCAACTTAAAACCATGAAGGGCAATGTTCATGAGGTTATAAGTGATACTGTATTTAATGCGAATAATATATTGAATCAGATAAGTCAATTAAATCAAGAAATAGTTAGTGTTAAAGTTTCAGGAATGGAACCAAATGACCTAATGGACAGAAGAGATTTACTTATAGATAAATTAAGTAAGAATTTTAATTTGGATATTAGTCCGGATGATTATAATTCACTTAATTTAACACCAGTAGATACAGCTGCATCTGATGATGTTGCAGGGGTATTTGAATATACATTTGATGGAACAACAAACTTAACTGAGGGACAAACAATTGTAATCGATGGTGAAACATGGACAGCTAAATCTATATCAGCAATTCCACCAGCAGATTCTTCAAACAAAGAGTTTGAAATAGGGTCAGATTTAAATGATACTTTAGGAAAATTAAAAGATTTAATGAATGATTCTACAAATGGTTCTAATAACTATATAGCGGAATATGATGTTGTTACTAATAAATTAACATTAACACAGAAAACACCAGAGAGTGTGGCAATAGCACCTAAAATTACAGGAACTTATATGGATGATAATAAAATTACAGAAATAAATGTTGATGTTACTGTAAAAGGAAAGGCTGAAAGTAGTACCAATGGTGTATTTGAATATACGCTTAATGGAGAAAATTTGAGCCCTGATCAAACAATTGTAATTGATGGTGAAACATGGATAGCTAAAGATACAGCAGCAATTCCAGCAGCAAATCCTGCAAACAAAGAATTTGTAATAGGAGCAGATTTAAATGATACTTTAAATAACTTAAAAGATTTAATGAATAATTCTACAAATGGTTCTGCTAAATATACAGCAGAATATGATGCTAATAAATTAACATTAACACAGAAAACACCATCTAATGCAGCAATAGCACCAGAAATTACAGGAACTTATATGAATGCTAATAAAATGACAGAAGTAAATGTTAATGTTGCTGTAGAAGGAACGTTTGATAGTGGTACTAAGGCTATATTTGAATGTACATTTGATGGAATAACAAACTTAACTGATGGAAAAACAATTGAAATTAATGGTGAAACATGGACAGCTAAAACTGCACCAGTAGATGCTTCAAACAAAGAATTTGAAATAGGTGGAACATTAAATGATACTTTAAATAACTTAAAAGATTTAATGAATGATCCTGATTCTACAAAGGGTTCTGCTAAATATACAGCAGAATATGATGCTACTACTAATAAATTAATATTAACACAGAAAACACCAGCAGATGTAGTTTTAGCACCACCGATTACTGGAACTTATATAGGGGTATCTTCTAATGTTGTTGCAGAAGGAGTTAATGTTGAAAAATCTTTTGTTAAAGCTAAATATCCTGATACCGCAAGTAGACTTTCTTATATAACTAGCGTAGAACATGATTCTGATTATGAAACAATAACTGTTAGGTATGCAAAAAATGGAGATATAAATAATGAAGGAAAAGAAATAAAACTAGATTTAAGGTCTATAACAGATAAGTCAAAACGTCAAGAAATGTTTGCAGAAATAGATCAAACTAGAGTAATTTGGGCCCAAAATGATGGAACAACGTATGGTGAAGATGAAGATATTGATCCTACTTCAATTAATATAAAAATTGAGGAACAAGCTGATTTGAATGAAAAACTTCATTTGTTTAGACCATCTAGCGGTGAACTTAAAGGATATATGTCTGTACAGAAAGATGCAGATAAATACATAAATCAACTTAATAATTTAGCAAAAGGATTTGCATTTGCTGTTAATACTATTCATAGTGGAGTATCAGATGTTTCAGAGGTACCAACAACAGATCCTTTAACGAGTCCTAATACGGATTATATGCCTTTTTTTGTAAATTCGGATGCGGCTGAAGGTCAATATACAAATCATGAAATTACAGATAATACAGCACTAAAAAATATTTTAGATGGTGAAGCTGAAATAACAGCAGGAAATATATCAATAAATGAGCAAATATTAAATGATGTTATGCAGATAAAAACAAGGACTAATGATAATAAATATGCTTATGCAGGAGAGAACAATGAGGATGGAGAGGTTGATGGAAATAGAGCACTTGCTATAGCACAGCTTAGAGATACATTACTTGAAACTCAGCATATGAAAACTGACACAACAAGAAAAACTTTTATAGAAAGTATGACAGGTGGAGATTCTTTAAAAAATGGTGGACTAGTAATGTCTGAAGAATTAGGACTTTATACAATTAAAAGTAATACAAATGGAATGAACATGGATAATTATTTTAAAAGTACAGTAGATAATCTTGGTATAGGAGAACAAGAAGCAAGAAGAATGGTTAAAAACCAACATACAATGCTTGCAGGATTTGAGGAAAGAAGAGCTTCTATTTCAGGAGTATCACTAGATGAAGAAATGTCCAATTTGGTTCAATATCAGCATGGATATCAAGCAAATGCTAAAGTGATTTCTACAGTAGATGAACTTTTAGACGTACTAATCAATGGTTTAAAGAGATAGCACCTAAAACTTAAAAATGAACGGAGTGAGTTTAAAATGCGTGTAACAAATAAAATGCTTTCTAATAGCTTTTTAAATGATATGAGGACTAATCTTGAACATATGAAAACACTTCAAGAACAGTTAACATCAGGGAAACAGATTAGAAAACCTTCAGATGATCCATTTAAGGTTGCAAGGACAATGCAGCTTCATACAGAAATAGATGCCAATAAACAGTATAATGAAAACATTAGCGATACTATAAATTGGCTTGATACAACAGATACAGCAATAGGTCAATTAGGAGACGTAGTTCACAGAGTAAGAGAGCTTTTAATATCAGCTGGAAATGCAGGATATAGTAAAAATGAAAGAAGAGCTATCAAAGATGAGATAAATGAAAAAATAGGTGAATTTTCACAAATAATGAATACTTCTTTTGACGGTAAATATCTTTTTGGTGGAAGTCGTGCTACTACTAAGCCTGTGGATGTTAAAGGCGGAGTTGAATATAAGGGTGCTTTAAAGGTAAATATAAATATCTCAGATTTAAATGAAACTCTTAAGAGTAAAGATGTTGAAATTAAATTAAATGATGGAAGTGCATCAAGTCAAACTATTACTTTAACTAAAGATACTACTGGTAAAAAATTTAAAGATATATCTGCACTAGCAAGTGAAATTAATAAGCAATTAAATGAAGATAACAAACCATTTAAAGGTAAACTAAAGGCTGTTCCTATCATAAGTGAAAGCTCAATAACTTTTGTTTATGATGAAGCTAAAGTGGATGCAAGTACTGATCCAACTGAAATTAACGTTAAGGCAGATAATATTAGTGGGTTAGATGGAAAAGTAATTAATAAAGCAACGGTGAATGACTCGGGAAATGCTGAATTAGTTTACTACAAAAAAGGTGGCGCACAATTAGAAACGGTAGAAGATAGCGATACTGATGATGGTAAACAATATAATATGTTAAATCAAAAGCTAAAAACAGAAATATCTCAAGGTGTTATTATGGATTACAATGTAACAGCTCCAGAAATATTGAAATTTAAGAATTCAGAAAATAAAGAGTTAGATTTAAAAGAAATATTTGAAGCTATAACTAATCATCTTGATGGAAAAGATTCAAAAGGTACAGAGTTAGATGATGATGCAATAGGTAAATTAGTAAAAGAAGATCTCCAAAATATAACAGATGCTATGGATAATATTTTAAAGGTTCGTTCAGAAGTAGGTGCAAAACAAAACAGAATGGAAAGTGCAAAGCAAGTAAATGTGGATAGAAATTTCAATATGACGGAAATACTATCTAAAACAGAAGATATAGATATAACAGAAAAAACAATGGAATTTGCTACAATGCAGACGGTATATATAGCGTCACTTCAAACAAGTGCAAAAGTACTACAGCCGTCACTTATGGACTATCTTAGATAATTTAAAAGCAATTGATAATTGACAGTTGACAATGGATAATGAAGGATGTTTTTCTTGCAGAAAAATTAAAATACAAGTTTGATAACATAGTTTTGCATTAGCAAAACATCTATAACTGTCAATTTTTAATTAAAGAAAGTGGGAGAATGATAGCATGGAGCTAAAAACTAAATGTCATGGAATACATCAGTATGAAGAAAAAGATATAATAACTTTTAAAAATGGATTTCCAGGGTTTAAAGATTTGAAAAAATTTATAATGTTTCCTGTTGAAGATAATACTATGTTTAGTATATTGCATGCTATAGAAGATGAACAAATTGGATTTATAGTAGTATCACCTTTTGATGTTATGAAGGATTATGAACTGAATTTAGATGATGAAATTATAGAAAAATTAAAAATAAAAAATTCAGAAGCGGTTATGATAGTTAATACTGTTACTTTAAGTTCTAAAATTGAAGATATAACCACTAACTTAAGAGCTCCTATAGTTATTAATACAAAAGAAATGTTAGGGGAACAATTAATATTAAATAATGAAAATTATTTAATAAAATATCCGTTATTTAAGGGTGATGCTTAATGTTGGTTATAAAGAGAAAAAAAGGTGAATCTCTATTAATAGGAGAAAATATAGAAGTAACAGTAATAAGTATAGAGAACGGAGCAGTTAAACTAGCAATCAATGCACCTAAAACTGTATCAATACTTAGAAATGAATTGTATAAAGAAGTAACAGAAGAAAACAAAAAAGCAGCAATAGGAGATATGTCTTTACTAAAGAAGCTAAAAAAAGATAAATGATTTTATTATAGATGACAATTGTCATCTACGGAACTATTAGGGGGGGATAGCATGGAGGTTAATGGAATAAGTCAAGGAAGGCAAATAAGAATAAGTACATATAATAATTTAAATAACAGTGGAGATTCTCAGGTAGCTGATGTGGTTGAGGTGCAGCCAGTTAGAAAAAATGAAAATGCTAGTAAAGAATTTGAGCATGGACAGGCACAGCAAAAAAATGCAGAAGAAAAAGATATAAAAAAAGCTGTAGATAAATTAAATAAATTTCTTGAAGGTGAAAAAACTCATGTTGAATATGAAAGACATGATAAATTTAAAAACGAGTTCATAATAAAGATAATAAATAATAAAACAAAAGAAGTTATAAAAGAAATACCACCTAAAAAAATATTAGATATGGTTGCTGAAATGTGTAAGCTTGCAGGAGTTATATTTGATAAAAAAGCTTAAAATACAATTTTTAACTGAATTTTAGGGGTGATTTTATGGAGTATAAACTAAATAAAATTGATATTGAACTTCGTCAAAGGGTTCATGATGCTACTAAAAAAGGAAAAATTCATGGTAATAAAGATTTAAACAAGATTGATAAGGATAAAAGAGAACATAAGAAGGAAGAAAGAGAAGGAAATTTTAAAGAGAAATTAGCTAAGCAAAAGAAGAAAAAGAAAATTACGGTAGATGCAGTTAAGGCGGAAAATGTAAATATAGAAGCATTTAAAGAAGAAGTATCAGCAGGAAAATTTTTGAACATTAAAAAATAAATATTGATTGAGAAAATTGCATAATTTTAAGATTATATAGTTGTGTGTAAATTTTAATTATGCAATTTTTTCAATTATATATGGTGAATATTTGTTATAAGTTATGCAGTTACATTTGCAGAGTAGCTTTTATTTACTAATTGTAAAGTTCCTAAAATTAATTACGATAATCTCATTAAGATAGAAAATCATGGATGATGCAGGAGGGAAACATATGTACGCTAATAATGCATATAATGCTTATAAACAAAACAGTATAAATTATGCTTCTAAAGAACAGTTATTGTTAATGCTTGTGGATGGAGCAGTAAAATATGCAAAAATAGGTAGACAAGCTCTAGTAGATAAAGATGTTCAAAAATCTCATAACAGCATAACAAGAACTCAGGATATATTTTATGAGCTTATGGCAACTCTAGATGTAGAACATGCTGGAGAATGGGGACAACAGCTTATGAACATATATGAATTTATAACAAGAAGACTTGGAGAAGCGAATATAAAAAAAAGTATAGAAATTATGGACGAGGTTATTCCATTGATAGAAGATATAAGAAACACATGGTATGAAGCAGAAAAATTATCTAAAGGAAAAAGATAAAAAGTAGGAGGTCTTTAAAGTGAGTTATATGGGTGTAAATCCTGCTAACCAATTGAGAATTACAGGAATGGCAACAGGACTAGATACTGATGAGTATGTAAAAAAGATGACGTTAGCTCAGCAAGCTAAAATTGATAAAGCAAATCAGGATAAACAGTTTACAACATGGAAACAGGAAGCTTATGTAGACGTAATTAAGGATTTAAAAACATTAACCAATGATTATCTAACAATGTCAGGTAGTAAAAGTATAGTGAAAAGTTCTGCTTATGTAGGTTCTAAAGTAACTAGTGATAATGAATCAGTAGCAACGGCTACAGCATTAGCAGGAGCAGTTAATGGTAATTATAAAATAAATGTTACACAGTTAGCTAAAAGCGCTTCGATAAAAAGTGATGCATTAAAGACAACAGAAGGTACTGCTTCAAAAAGTACGGTTTTGTCGGATTTGTCAGGAGTGGTATTAGGTGATGATCCATTTAAGGTTAAATTGAGTGTTAAGATTGATGGGAAAATGGTTGATTCCCACGATATATCTATAGGTAAAACTGATAAAATAGAAGATGTTATGGATAACATAAATAATACAACAATCACATTGACTAGTGATGATGGTAAAACTACAGATAAGCTTTTAAAAGATTATGTTAAGGTAAGTTTTAGTGAATTAACAGGAAAATTAACTATTGAAACTCGTGAAACAGGGAAAGATTCACAATTGGAAATAACAGATACTGCTAGTAAAGATTTTGCAAATTTATTTGGAATTAATGATGGAGATCTTGTTAATCAGAGTGGATTAGAAGCTGTAGTTAAGATAACGCCACCAGGTGAAACTATTGCAACTACAGTAATAAAACATACTAATTCCTTTACTATTGATGGGATTACATATAATCCTAAAGAAGTGGGTGATGCAACTTTAACTGTTAAAGCAGATGCTTCAGAATCAGTGGAGAAAATAAGTGATTTTATAAAAGAATATAATAAAATTGTAGCTAAAGTTAATGAAAAGCTAAAAGAAAAGAAGAGTTATGACTATAAACCATTAACAGAAGCACAGAAAAAAGATATGAAGGAAGACGAGATAAAAACATGGGAAGAAAAAGCTAAAAAGGGACTATTAAAAAATGATAACAATCTTGAAAATATGCTTTCAGCTATGAGAAGGTCATTTTTTGATGGTGTAACAGATGCAGGATTAAATTTATCAGATTTAGGACTTAGTACATCTAGAGATACTCAAAATAAAAGTGGTCAGATTGTGTTTGTAGACTCAAATGGGTATGAAAATGAAGCAGTAGGCAAGGAAAAGTTAAAAAATGCTCTAGAAACCAATGGGGATCAGGTTATGGAATTTTTTAATAAAAGTGCTAGTTCTACATACAGTTCAACTATGAGTTTAACAGAAAGAGAAACAAGATATAGTCAGCAAGGTGTTTTCCAGAAAATTAAAGATATTCTACAGGATTATACTGGAGTCGATGGTGCTTTAGTTAAAAAAGCAGGATATGAAAATTCTAGATGGGTAATAAATAATGACTTGAGTAAAAAAATTGAGGATCAAAATAAACAAATAAAAGAATTAACTAGGAAGTTGTATACTAAACAGGACTATTATTATAAAATGTTTTCAAAACTTGAAACTGCTATGAATCAGATGAATTCTCAGCAAGACTGGTTGGCGTCTCAAATGGGTCAGTAGTGGTAAAAGAACGGAGTTTTTAGGATGAATGATAATTTGAAAGAAAAATTCAACTTATATAAAACTGCTACAAATAATATAATTAATAATTTAGAGCAAGATGATTATGAAAGCTTAAATCATTTGTTCGATAGTAGACAGAAAATTATAGATGAAATAGACAAAATGAAATATTTAAAAGAAGATTTAAAAGCTATAATTGATGAGTTAAAAATACTTATGCTTGAAGAGAAATTAACCAAACTTATGAATGAAAAAAAAGATTGTTTAAGAAGAAAAATAAAGAACATTTCTGTTAAAAGGAATGCAAACAATGTATATAATAAAGGATTTTATTCAAATATAAGTTTTGTTAATAAAAAAGTGTAAAATGTAAAGATATAAAATAATATTAAGACAAATTCAGACAATAATAATTTAATTTATAGTTTAAAATAAAATTTAAATAAAAAATATTAAAAAAGTATAAAGTTACTAAATAATGTTACGACAATAAAAGTATGAACATTTAAAAATTTTAATGATGATTAAAAAGCTATAGCTTTTTAATAATAAAAAGGGCATGGATGCCCTGGTAAAATTCAAGGAGGAATTTTTTATGATTATCAATCACAATATGAATGCGTTAAACGCTCACAGAAACATGATGAACAATGTAGGTAGAGCAGGAAAATCTATGGAAAAATTATCTTCAGGTTTAAGAATCAACAGAGCTGGAGATGACGCAGCAGGTCTTGCAATCTCAGAAAAAATGAGAGGTCAAATCAGAGGTTTAGACCAAGCCTCTAGAAATGCTCAAGATGGCATATCTTTAATTCAAACTGCGGAAGGTGCTTTAAATGAAACTCATTCAATTCTTCAAAGAATGAGAGAACTTGCAACACAAGCATCTAATGATACAAATACAGGAGAAGACCGTGGTCAAATACAAAAAGAAATTAATCAATTGAGTTCAGAAATT
This sequence comes from Clostridium aestuarii, assembly GCF_026735135.1. GTDB lineage: Bacteria > Bacillota > Clostridia > Clostridiales > Clostridiaceae > Clostridium_H > Clostridium_H aestuarii. Next base: position 127,551 of record NZ_JAPQER010000002.1, read on the forward strand.
AACAGAATAGGAAATACTACAGAATTTAACAAAAAAGCATTATTAAAAGGAGACTTCGATTTTGGAGCAGCAACTTCTGGAGTTACTAAAGCTAGTATAGCTTTAAATGGTTCTACAACAATAACAAATACAGATACTAAAGGAAGTGCTATTGGAGGAACTTATGGTACTGCTGGAGTTAGAGCGCCAAAAGCAACTGCAGCAAGTGCAACAGGTACTATAGATGCTGATGCAATAGCTATAACAGCTTCTAATAATGAATTGAGTATAAAAGTTGATGGAGTAGACCAACACATAGTATTTACTGCTACAGCTGTAGCTGGAAATGATGTTATAGATCAAATTAATACTGGCCTTACAGGTGCTACTGCGTCTTTTGATGCTACAAGTGGAAAGTTAACTATTAAATCTGATACATTAGGTTCAGGTGGTTCTATAGAAGTTCTTGGTGGTAATTTTGCACATGATTTCTTAGATAATAGTCTTAGTAATATAACTAATACTCAAGGTACAGATGCAAATGATGTATGGGTACATGGAGATGTTGGAGCAGAAGTTACAGGTAGTATAGCTGTAGATGATACTACACTTGCAGGTGGTGGTTCTATTACAGTTGATGCAACTCATAATGAGTTAACATTAAATATTAATGGTACAGAAAAGACAATTACATTAGCTGATAAAGTATATGATGCAGCAGATGCAACTCATGATATGGCTACATTAGTTACAGATATTGAAACAGCTATAAATGCTGGTGGTGCGTTTGGTGCCGGTGCAGTGGAAGTATCAGTGGATTCAAGTAATAAGTTGGTTATAACATCTCAAGATTCAACTGTAGCAAGTGGTGTTGAAATAAAAGGTGGAAATCTTGCAGATACACTATTTGGAGCAGTTGGAACTAGAGTAACTCAAGAAAGACAAGCTGCCAATAATACATTAACATTTAAAGTAGATGGAGCAGACCAAACTGTTGCTATTGCAGATAAAACTTATCAAGATTTAGATGATTTTGTTACTACAAATGAAGCCGCATTTACTGGAAAGGGAGTTACTATAAGTAATGAAGGTGGTAAGCTAAAATTAACAAGCAATGCTACTGGAACAAGTAGTTCAATTACTGATTTTACAGACAGCGATTTAACTAAACAATTAGGATTAGTTAAAACTGATGGTGCGGTATTGGATACAGGTAACTTTGTTCAAGGTGCAAATGGAAATACAACTTTAAATGTAACAGTTGATGGAGAAACAGTAGATGCTGTTATCCAAGAAGGAGATTATACAGATAAAAACGTTCTTGCATCAGCTATAGAAAGTGCTATTAATACTGCAACAACAACTGCAGATGATGTAAGCGTATCAGTGAATGCTAACGGTGAGTTAGAAATAACAAGTGGTTCAACAGGTTCAACATCAGACGTAACAATTGGTGCACATGCTACTAAAGATGCAGCTGGTATCTTAGGTTTAACAACAAATACTGTAGTTACTGGAAATGATCAACAAAATACAGAACTTCAATTCCAAATTGGAGCAAATGAAAAGCAATCAATGGGACTTAAGATTTCTGATATGCGTGCAAGTGCATTAAAAATTACAGGAACAGGCGCAGGATTTACAGCTGATACGGGAGTTACTAATGGTAAAGACAGCAATGGAATAGAAAGTGGATTAGATGTTTCTAATTTCGAAAATGCATCAAAAGCAATTACTACTCTTGATGAAGCAATAAACACAGTATCTGATGAAAGATCAAAACTTGGAGCTTATCAAAATAGATTAGAACATACTATAAACAACTTAAGTACTTCTTCAGAAAACTTAACATCAGCAGAATCAAGAATTAGAGATGTTGATATGGCAAAAGAGATGATGACATTCTCTAAAGAAAATATTCTTCAACAAGCAGCTCAAGCAATGCTTGCACAAGCTAAACAACAACCTCAAGGAGTTCTTCAATTACTTAGATAAGCATAAGCAGATAGCTAAAATCTTAAGTAGAGAACCTAAATCGTTGATTTAGTGTGAATCACTTACGCAGAGTGATGATTTTCAGCTAGTCGCTTAGTTAAAAGTTTTTAACTTTTAACTTCATTAACCAATAATTGAAAACTGAGAATGGAGAATTGTTAATATACAATTTCTCAAAATTATATATTAATAAGAATGGTTATATATCAATAGTCGGGGGAGAAATCTTCTCCGGCTATTTTTAAAATAGTTATTTTTAAATTTCCACTCTAAATTTTCAACTAAAAAAACTAGTGTGAAGGGAATCGCACTAAGGATTTTCAAGGAGGAAAACATATGATAATTAATCATAATATGAATGCTATCAATGCTCATAGAAACATGATGAATAATGTAAACAAAGCAGGAAAAGCTATGGGGAAATTATCTTCTGGTATGAGAATTAATACAGCTGGAGATGATGCAGCAGGACTTGCTATTTCAGAAAAAATGAGAGGGCAAATTAGAGGACTTGAACAAGCAGCTAGAAATGCTCAAGATACTGTTTCTTTGATTCAGACAGCAGAAGGTGGTTTAAATGAAACACATTCAATGTTACAAAGAATGAGAGAACTTGCAACACAAGCATCAAATGATACAAATACAGCAGAAGATCGTGGTCAAATACAAAAAGAAATTAATCAGTTGACTTCAGAAATAAATAGAGTAGGTAATACTACAGAATTCAATAAAACAAAACTTCTAAATGGGAATGCGGGGTCACAAATTACGGTACCAACACCAACACCGGGACCAGCTCCGGCACCAGCTCCGGGACCAGCTCCGGGTCCAGTGCCAGGCCCAGGACCAGCGCCAGGCCCTGTTCCTTTAACAGAAACTCAAGAAGATATGGCAACTATAATTAAAGGATTGAAGTCATGGTGGCTTGGTGGTGGAGCTGATATTGTAAAAGATAGTTATGGATTGGAAGTTCCTCCAGGAACAGATATAAAGATTGAGTTTGGTTCGGATTTAGGGGATACATTAGCAAGAGTAGAAGCAATGTATTTAGCAGATCCAAGCAGTTCAACTGGTGCAACAGGAAAAGGAATGGATTTAAAGCTTAGAATTAATCTTGCTAAATTTCAAGATTTAGATTTAGCAACAGATCAAAATGGTGGTACATCTCCTAATTATTTAGACCGTACAATGATTCATGAAATGACTCATGCTGTTATGTCTCAAACAATGAATTTTGGAGAACTTAATACATGGTTTAAGGAAGGAACAGCTGAATTTGCTCATGGTGCTGATGAGAGAGTAAGAGGAAGCATAGCTAATCTTGGAACTGTTGAAAATGTGGTTGCAAAAATTGGAGATGGTATAACTTGGGGCGGCGATAGTGATAGCTACTCAGCGGGATATATAGCTGTAAGATATATGGACAAACAACTTGATGATGCTGGACAAGGTGGAATTAAAGCTGTTATGGATTATTTAAAAGATCCAACAAATCAAGATAAAACTTTAAGTGATGCTTTGAATTCTGTAAGTGGAGGCACGTGGGTTGATGAAGCTGCTTTTATTACTGCATTAAAAAATGATGTTAAAACAGAATCAGATTTATTAAATGAGTGCGGTATAGTATTAGATGGAGCAGGACCAGAAGTTGATACTGGATCTGTACTTGGAAGTAGTAATGGTGGAGCAGTTGACCTTAATTCAGAAGATGTTTTAAAAGAAACTACAGCAGCAGTTTCGGATATTCCAACAGGAACTGAAAGAATTTCAAATTTTGATGTGACTTGGACAGATATTTATACAGAGATGCCAAGTGGTGGGTCTGGAAGTTCAATGGTTATAATAAATGATCTTAGTGAACTAAATTCTATAAATGAAAATGTAGTTGGAACAGGGGATTATGGAGTAACAACTGGAAATATGACTCTACAGAATACTACCAATATTACTAGCACAGATACTAAAGGATATGTTGTAGGTGAAACTTATGGTACTGCTGGAGCCACAGCTGCAAAAGCAGTTGCTGCAGGAGCAAAGGGGAATATAGATGTAAGTGCAGTGGCTATAACTTCAGGAACAAATAATGAGTTATCTTTAAAGATTGATGGTGTAGAAAAACATATAGTATTCAATGATGCAGTTGCGGGCAGTGCTGCTCTTACAGAAATTAATAATAAGTTAAATACAATAGGTGCACACATTAGTACTGAGAATAATAAATTAGTTATTCAATCTAACACATTAGGTTCTACAGGTTCTATTGAAATACTTGGTGGAGGATTTGCCACATCTTTCTTAAGTAATGATTTATCAACTATAACTAATATAGCAGGTACAGATGCAGGAGATGTATGGGTACACGGAGATGTTGGAGCTGAAGTTACAGGAAATATAGATTTATCAAAGCTTAATATTACTCCTATTGTAGTTGATGGAGCTGGGGGCATGAATGAGTTAACATTAAACGTAAATGGTACAGAAAAGACAATTACGTTAGCTGATAAAATTTATAATAATGCAGATGGTACCCATGATATGAACACATTGGCTTCAGATCTTCAAACAGCTGTAAATGGAGCGGGACTTTCTGCAAAAGTATCAATAGATTCAAGTAATAAGTTAGTTATAACATCTACAGATACAAGTGGGACAAGTAAAGTTGAAGTAAAAGGTGGAGGTCTTGCAGATAAATTATTTGGAACTGTTGATACTAGAGTTACTCAAGAAAGACAGGCATCTAACAATACACTAACATTTAAAGTAGATGGACAAGATAAAACAGTAAATATTAAAGAAAAAATTTATCAGGATTTAGATGATTTTGTTGAAACGAATAAAGCTGCATTTGCTACAGAAGGAGTTAGTATAAGTAATGAAGGTGGCAAGTTAAAATTAACAAGCAATACTGAAGGAACAACTAGTAGAATTAATGGCTTTACAGATAGTGATTTAACTAGACAGTTAGGAGTGGTTGAAACTGATGGTTCATCATTAGATGGAGGCAACTTTGTTAGAGGTGCAAATGGAAATACAACTTTAAAAGTAACTGTTGATGGAGAAACTGTAGATGCTGTAATTCAAGAAGGAAATTATACAGATAAAAAACTTCTTGCAGCAGCTATAAAAAGTGCTATTAATAACGCTACAACAATTGCAGCAGATGTAAGTGTATCAGTGACTAATGATGGTAAGTTAGAAATAACAAGTGGTAAAGAAGGTACAGGATCTGAAATTACAATAAGTGCTCATGCTACTAAAGATGCTGCTGGTATTTTAGGTTTAATAACAAATACTAAGATTGTAGGTCAAGATAAACAACAATCACAACTTAGATTCCAAATAGGAGCAAACACAAACCAATCTATAGCTTTAGAAATAGGTGATATGCGGGCAAAAGCATTAGGACTTACAGGAACAGGTGCAGAATTTACAGTGGATGCAGGAGTTACTGATGGTACGGATAGTAGTGGAGTAGAAAATGGATTAGATGTTTCTAATTTCGAAAATGCATCAAAAGCAATTACTACTCTTGATGAAGCAATAAATACAGTGTCCGATGAAAGATCAAAACTTGGAGCTTATCAAAATAGATTAGAACATACTATAAACAACTTAAGTACTTCTTCAGAAAACTTAACATCAGCAGAATCAAGAATTAGAGATGTTGATATGGCAAAAGAGATGATGACATTCTCTAAAGAAAATATTCTTCAACAAGCAGCTCAAGCAATGCTTGCACAAGCTAAACAACAACCACAAGGTGTTTTGCAATTATTGAGATAAGCAGTTTTAATATGTTGAATATGTTAAGAGTTTGAGAAGGTAATTTTTCTAACTCTTTTCCTTGAAAAAGTGATTTTAATATTTGTAGAAACTACATACGGCGAGGTGAATATAAGTGAATAAAGAGAAAAAAATGCTTGTTCCCCAATATATGCATGAATTCAAATGCATAGGTTCTAATTGTGAAGATAGTTGCTGTATTGGGTGGAGAATAAGTATAGATAAAAATACGTATACAAAATATAGAAAGTGTAAAAACAAAGAATTAAAAGAACTATTTGATAAAAGTGTAAAACGTAATCGTTCAAATTCTTCAGAGTATAACTATGCCAAAATAAAAATAAATAATGATGAATTTTGTCCATTTTTAACTGAAGAAAAATTGTGTAGAATTCATTCTGGTTTAGGTGAGGAATATCTTTCAGTTACCTGTACAACATATCCTAGAATGACCAATGTTGTAAATGGTGTTTTAGAAAAATCAGCGACTATGTCTTGTCCAGAAGCTGTACGTTTAGCTTTGTTAAATCCTGAACCTATGCAATTTGATTATATTGAAGTTGATAAAAACACAGAGAATAAAATTGGTAACAATGTAAATACTCATCAAATTTCTGCAGCTAACAAACCGGAAAAATATTTTTGGGAGCTTCGTATTTTTACAATTCAGCTTCTTCAAAATAGGGATTATGAGTTATGGGAAAGACTTATTATTTTAGGAATGTTTTATGAAAAATTAAATAAATACATTAAAGAAGGAAAAGTTAATGAAACACTAAACCTTATTGCCGGTTATACAAAAAATATAGAACAAGGAATTTTCCATGAATATTTAAATGAAATTCCTTCCTATAAAACTGTTCAAATGATGATACTAAAAGAACTAGCTGATGAAAGAATATTAGGGGGTACGAAAAATCAAAGGTATTTAAAGTGTTTTGTAGAATTTATGAAGGGAATTGAATTTACTGTTGAAGCTACAAAAGAAGAAATATCTGAGCACTATGAAAAAGCTTATATTGACTATTATAAACCATACATGGAAAAGCATGAATATATATTAGAAAATTATTTAGTTAATTATGTATTCAAAAATTTATTTCCTGTAAAAGGTGAAAAAGAAATTTTTGATAACTATATGATGTTAGTTATACATTATTCTATGATAAAGATGCATCTTATCGGTATGGCTGGAGTGCATAAAGAAAAATTTTGTATTGAACATATTGTTAAGCTTATTCAATCTTTTTCCAAAGTTGTAGAACATAATAAGATGTTTTTAAAATATATGCATGATACTCTTAAGAAAAATGAAATTGCAAATATGGCTTATATGGCTATTTTAATTAAAAACTAAATGATCTTAATAATGGAGTATAAAGGATTCAAATTATGATGTTAAGCCAATAGACTAAACAAAGTCTATTGGCTTAATTTTTTTAAAGGATTTACAAAATTATTGCAAATGTAGATACTATGATTTTACATTATCATATGGTATAATTATAAAAGTTTTACAAAACTGTAGTTTAAATTGAAAAATGTGTATATAATAGAAAACTTACACCTTTTGTTTTTTTGTAACAAATTATTCAGGGAGGAAATCAAGATGTTAGTATTAGGCAGGAAGCTGGGAGAGTATGTAATAATTGATGAGAATATAAAAGTAGAAGTTATAAAAAGTGAAAAAGGAGATTTAAGACTTGCTATTGATGCTCCAAGAGAAGTGGAGATAGTGAGAGGAGAAATCTGGGAAAATAAATAGAATAGTTGAGAGTTGACAGAGGACAATTGATAGTGAAGGAGGTTATTTTTCATTATATGAAAAATAACAGAAATATGAATTAAACAATTAATATTTAATTGAATATAATAAGTTTAATAAAGAGTTAATTAATTTAGCTAATTACAGGGTGTAATGGATGAATTAATTAACTCTTTTGTTTGTATAGATATTAGAAATGAGATTAAGAATTAGCAATAAAATTTTTTACAAAAAAATTTATAAAAAACTATAAAGAATTAAAAAACAACAACGATAAATGTATTAGTTGGAAAGTAAAGGAGTTACTTACAACCAATAAATATTTTGATAAAAGTATATAAAATGTGTAAAGCTTACTAATTTATATACGAAACATAAAGTATGATAATTAAATAATGAATAATCAAGGATGATTAATAAACCTATTTGATTCTGCAGGAGGCAGAAAGTGAAATGGGCTTATTAATCATCCTTTTTATATTTTGTAATTATTTTGAGGAGGGAACCAAATGTTAGTATTAGGCAGGAAGCCAGGAGAATATATAGTAATTGATGGAAAAATAAAAGTTGAAGTTGTGAAAAGTGCAAAAGGAGATTTAAGACTTGCTATTGATGCTCCAAGAGAGATTGAGATAGTGAGAGGGGAAATTTGGGAAAACAAATAAAATAGTTGAGAGTTGACAGAGGACAATTGACAGTGAAGGAGGTTATTTTTCACTGTGTGAAAAATAACAACAACTTAATAAAAAGACAAGCTCAAGGAGGAGTTAATTAATTCATCAAACCTACAGGAAGTGGGGAAGGGTGGATTGGGTAGCTCTTCTTTTTATTTTATAAAAACTAAAAAAGAGGGTATTTAAGTTCAGAGTAAAAAAGACTTTTTATCTAAGATGAATATATCACTTAAAGAAGCTTCAGAAACTGAATACTGGCTAGAACTTTTAATAGCAACTGATTACATGGATGCTGTTGCATCAAAACATTTGCTTGTTGAATGTAAAGAAATAAATAGAATGTTAAATTCAATTGTTAAAACAACAAAGAAAAACTTAAATATTTTGTAAGTGTGATAATTGATACAGCCTAACGGCTTGCAGCAAAGCTGCTGTTAGAGGATAAAAACAAGTTAGAGCTTTTCTGACATAAGGAAGAAAAGCATCCATAACTGTCCACTGTCCTCTGTCAATTGTCAACTGATTAAAGTGTTATTAGGCTTTATAGCTTGATATAAATAAAAAAGGTGAGCAAGGAAGTTCACCTAAAACAAAATTCAAGGAGGTTTTTTATAATGATAATTAATCACAATATGAACGCGTTAAACGCACACAGAAGCATGATGAGCAATGTAAACAGAGCAGGAAAATCTATGGAAAAATTATCTTCAGGTTTAAGAATCAACAGAGCTGGAGATGACGCTGCAGGATTAGCTATTTCTGAAAAAATGAGAGGGCAAATTAGAGGATTAGACCAAGCTGGAAGAAACTCTCAAGATGGTATTTCTATGATTCAAACAGCTGAAGGTGCTTTAAATGAAACTCACTCAATTCTTCAAAGAATGAGAGAACTTGCAACTCAAGCATCTAATGACACTAATACAAGTGTTGATAGAGGAGAAATCCAAAAAGAAATTAACCAATTAACTTCTGAAATCAACAGAGTTGGTAACACAACTGAGTTTAATACTCAAAAACTATTAAATGGAGATAGAGCAAAAAAGGCATCAGTAGCAGCCACTCAAGGTGAATATAATATCAGTGCAATAGCTGCTGGAACTCTCACAATAGATGGAGAGGATATAACTATAGGTGCAACTGTAACTGCTGCTGCTATACAAACTCTTGTTAATAGTAATACTGCTCTTGCAGCTAAATATACTGTAGGTACAGGTACTGCTAGTGGAACAGTAAAACTTACTCAAAAAACTGGTTCTGATACAGAACCATCAGTAAATGGGGGAACGTTAGCTACTGCTACAACAGGTGTGTCAGCAAAAGATGCAAGTGATGGAGTTACATTCCAAGTAGGTGCTAATGCTGGCCAAAGCATGGTTATTACAATCAATGATATGAGAGCTACTTCAACAGGAACAAATGGATTAAAAATAGCTTCAGAATCAGGAACTTCAGTAACTTCAAATTCAGGTAAAACAGCAAAATATACTACTACTGCAGTAGTTACAGATGGAACAGATAATACTGCTAGATATAAAGCTCTTGATGTATCAACTAACGAAAATGCTAGTGCAGCTATTGATGTTTTAAATGATTCTATTCAATCAGTATCTGCTGAACGTTCTAAGTTAGGTGCATACCAAAATAGATTAGAACATACAATTAATAACTTAGGAACATCTTCAGAAAACTTACAAGCAGCAGAATCAAGAGTTAGAGATGTTGACATGGCTAAAGAAATGATGACATTCTCTAAAGAAAATATTCTTCAACAAGCTGCTCAAGCTATGCTTGCTCAAGCTAAACAACAACCACAAGGAGTACTTCAATTATTAAGATAATTTAGAGGTACAATTATAGCTCTGATATTTTTATCAGGGCTATTTTTATGAGGGCTATTTTTATGAGGGCTATTTAAAAAATATAATATATAAATTTTCTAAATATAATATGTTTGCTATAATATGTTATGTTTAGAAAATTTATATGAAAGAGTGGGGAAAAAGTTTGATTTTAGAAGAAGGAATTAAACAAATCAGAGAAAATATTTTTGATTATAGAGTAGATGAGTTTATCAATGATACAGTTAGTCTCATTGATGAATTGAGTAAAGACTTAAAAAATTTAATTAATGAAGATGAAGTAAAGTTTAATGAAATTATAAATTATATAAATATAAGTTTACAGAATAAAGATTATTTATTGTTAGCTGACATATTAAAGTATGAATTAGCACCATTACTAAAGAAAGAGGTATAATACATGATGTTATATGAAAAAAATCTTGCGTTTTTTAAGGATAAAAGTAAACAAGTTTATAATATTTTATCAAAAGATATACCATTGTATAATTGTAACTTAGAAAAGGTTGAAGGAACTTATAACTATATTCTTGAAAATGATAATAATAGATGTTTTATACATAGTATATACAATATTGAAGATGAGATGAAAATGATGTTTAAAGATACACCAAAGGATATTGAGACAATAGTTCTATTCGGGCTTGGATGTGGATATGCATTGGATTATATGACAGATAATTTTCCAAAACTTAGGAATTTGATAATAATTGAACCATCTCTTCAAATGTTTAAAACTTTGGTAAATTATATAGATATTGAAGAGTATTGTTTAAAAATAAACGCTATTACTTTTGTTGTAAATCAAAGTCCTGATTTTGCATTAAATCTTGTTGCTGAGAATTTATTTAATAATCTAAACATGGATATAGTTTATAATTTGTCATACAGAACTTTATTTAAGGATTATTATGAAACCATCGCTAGTGAAATTTTGAAAAATATTGCTATAAAGAGAACGGATATTGCAACTGTTGTATATGCTGCACATGATTGGTTTATTAATGCAATAAAGAATTTTAAGCAAGAATGTATACCTATTGAAAATATTTTTTCAATTTTCAAAGGTAAGCCTGCAGTACTTGTATCAGCAGGACCATCTTTGAATAAAAATATCCATCTTATTAAAGAATTAAGTAAGAAGGCAATTATTGTAGCAGTAGGTTCTGCTATAAAAATATTAGATCATCATGGAATAGAACCACATTTTAGAATGGCTGTTGATGGAAAAGAGCATGAAAAGAAAATGATTTTAGATGGAGTAAACATTCAACATATACCATTACTTTTTGGAAATAAATTATATAGAGGTATACTTCCGAAATATAAAGGGAATAAAATTCGTTTTATTGAGCATACAGATTATATTGGTAAGTATATATATGAAAAAGCTCAAATACCATATACAGAAATACGTATAGGTTCGTCAATTGCCAATGGTACATTAAGCTTATTTTGTATAGCAGGCTGCAGCAAAGTGATATTTCTTGGACAAGACTTATGTTACACTGATGGAGAATTACATGCAAAAGGAGCATATAACAATGCTTATGAGGAATTAGGTGGAAATTTAAGTGAGTTTATAAAAACAAAAGATATATTTGCAAATGAAGTTTATACTAAAACGGCATTTTTATCAGTAAAATACATGCTTGAAGAGGTTTTAAGCTGTTATCCTGGTATCCAATTTATTAATGCCACTGAAGGTGGAATTGGAATTGATGGAACAGAAATAAAAACTCTTAAACAAGTGCTGGATGAGGATTTGAAAGAAAATTTAAATATTAATATAAACGAATCTGTTAATGAATTTTTCAAAAACAAAGAAGGATATATGCGTAAAATTAAAGAAACAGTTGATGAAATGGAAAAATATATTTTAGAAGTTTTAGAAGTAAATGAACAAAGAAGTAAATATTTAGAAAAAATAAAGAAGAATATAAACAAAAACGTGAATGTAAATAGAATTTTAAATGATTTTAATTATTTAAATACATTTGAAAATAAATTAAATGAAAATAAGCTTTATACGAATGTTTTATTGATGTCAATTTTAGAAATTATTAAATCAATAGAACTGACTTTTAGATATAATGGTGAAGATAAGAAAAAGCAAGCAGAGGCTATGTACAAGATATCATCAAGTGTATTTATGGTTGTAAAACAATATGGTAATCTCGTAAAAGAAACAATAGAATCTATTAAGTAAAAATATAAAATGAGGTTTAAGGAGATGGTTTAATTATGGATAAGAAAATAGTCGCATTACTTCCAATTAAAACTTATTCAGAAAGAGTAAAAAAGAAGAATTTTAGGGAGTTTTGTGGTAAACCCCTTTATACATGGGTTCTTGATAAGTTATTGAAATCTAAATATATTAGCAAAATAGTAATAGATACGGATAGTAAGTATTTATTAGAAATATTGGATAAAAAGGATGATAAGATTTTTCTTATTGAAAGACCGGATAATTTAAGAGGTGGATTAGTACCTATGAATCAAATTATACATTATGATATTTTACAGTGTGAAGAGAAGTGTTTTTTACAAACTCACTGTACTAATCCTTTACTAAGTACAGAAACAATTGATAAAACCATAGAGACATATTTTAATAATTTATTAGAATATGATTCTTTGTTTACTGTTAACAAAATACAAAAAAGACTTTACAATATAAATTTACAACCAATTAATCATAATCCCAATGAGTTATTAAGAACTCAAGATTTAGAACCTATATATGAAGAAAACTCTAATATATTCATTTTTTCAAAAGCGTCATTTGAAAATAATAACAATAATAGAATAGGAAAAAAGCCTTATTTATTTGAGCAAAACTATTTAGAATCCCTTGATATAGATACAGAAGAAGATTTTATTATTGCAGAATCTGTGTATCAGAGTACTAGTATTAATTTTGAATGTTAAGGAGGAACTATATGAATAATATAGAAATTTTAGATTCTACACTAAGAGATGGAGGATACGTAAATAATTGGAGGTTTAATTCTTATACGGCATCTAAAATAGTAAAATCATTAAATCAAGCTAACATTGATATAGTAGAGTTAGGTTATGTTAATGATACAAAAGGAGCCTCAATAGATTCTACGTTATTTAGTAATATAGAAGATATAAAAAAGATCTTATATACAAACAATACCAGTAGATATGTAGTAATGATTAATTATGGAGATGTAAATATAGAAAAGGTACAATATAATCAAGAGATATTTGGTATAAGGTTAGCATTTCATAAAAAAAATTGGAAAAAAGCTCTAATTGATGCTAAAAACTTAATAGAATTAGGATATAATGTGCTTATACAACCAATGCTTACTATAAATTACTCTGATATAGAGTTATTACAATTAATTAATGAATGTAATAAACTTAATATATATGCATTTTATATAGTAGATAGTTTTGGTTCAATGAGACAAGAGGAAGTTTTAAGATTAGCTTATTTAATAGATAATAATTTGAATAAAGAAGTAAGAATTGGATTACATTGTCATAATAATTTGCAACTTGCCTACTCTAATTCGATAAAGTTTATTGAATCAATTTATAATAGAAACTTAATAGTTGATACTTCTGTTTTGGGAATGGGTAGAGGTGCTGGTAATTTAAACACTGAACTTTTTGCTGACTATTTAATTCGAGTTTGTGGAAAAAATTATAAAATACAACCCTTGTTAGACATTATAGATAGCAACTTGAGTATTATATATAGGGATAATTATTGGGGGTATTCTGTTGGTCATTACATTTCAGCTATATATAATTGTCATCCTAATTATGCAACTTATTTAGTGGAAAAGAAGACTTTATCGATTAATAAGATTGAACAAATAGTTAAAGCAATTAAAGATGAAAAAAGAGCAAATTACGATAAGAAATATATAGAAAATTTATATACAAAATATAATTCTCAAACTGATACAGTAAAAAGTATGATTAAAAATCTTGAAAATTATATAAAAGATAATGAGGTATTATTGATAGCACCTGGAAAAAGCCTATTAGATTATAAAGAAAAAATAAAATCATTTATGAATAGCAGAAATCTCATAGGAATATCAGTAAATCATATTTCTGATATAGTTAATACGGATTTTTACTTTTTTAGTAATGAAAAAAGATATAATGAGTATATTAATCAAATAAATCAATTAAAAATAGATAATAAAATAATTACAACATCTAATTTAAAAGATTTTAACTCAATATTAGTAAATTATAAAGAGTTGTTAGGAATTACACATGAAGCTAAAGATAATTCAAGTATTATGCTATTAAATTTATTGAACAAATTAAAAGTAAAAAAAGTATATATTGCGGGAATTGATGGCTATGATTATAGTGAAAATAGCTATATATCAAACAATATGGAGTTAGCGTATAGTAAAGAAAGAGTTAAAAATTTAAATAAAGATATTAAGTTAGAACTATTTAATATAAAAAATAATTTGGAGATTGAGTTTATAACACCATCAAGATTTGATTTGCCTACATATATGAAAGAAGTAGCCGTAGATTAGAGTGTGAAATTATATTTAATTTTTTACTAGATTACGAAAATTTGTAAATAGATTAATGAGTATAATAAGTAAAATTATTATTTTTAGCAACAACTCTTATTAAGTAGATATATTTATAATTATTTAAAACTTTAAAGGAGCATGACATGTTAAGCTTATGTATGATAGTAAAAAATGAAGAAGAAAATTTAAAAGAGTGCCTAGAAAAATTAGAATTATACATAGATGATATAGTGATTATAGATACAGGTTCTACTGACAAAACAAAAGAAATAGCAGCTGAATTTACAGATGAAATTTATGATTTTAAGTGGTGTAATGATTTTGCTGCGGCAAGAAATTTCTCGCTTTCAAAGGCATCAAATGATTGGATATTAGTAATAGATGCAGATGAAATTCTCACTGAGTTTTGTTTACAGAGAATTATAAAATTTATTGAGAATAAAAATAATCAACGAACAGTAGGAAGAATAAAAATAGTTAATTTATTTGAAGAAAAAATAGGAATAGAAAGAGTTAGTAGGATTTTTAATAGAAATTACTATCATTATGAAGGAATTGTTCATGAGCAGGTTACATCTTTAAATAGTAAGAATTATAAAACAGCAGATGTAGATATTATTGTAGAACATATGGGATATACACAAGAAATGGTTCACAGAAAAGATAAAATTAAAAGAAATATTACACTTTTGAATAAGATATTAATGGACAATCCAGATGATTCTTACATATATTATCAGTTAGGTAAAGCTTACTATATGGAAAAAGATTATACTGAAGCTTGTAATAATTTTATTAAGGCACTAAATTTACTATCAAATTATGCATATGAATATGTAGAAGATTTAGTAGAAAGTTATGGTTATGCTTTAACAAATTGTGGAAGATTTAACGATGCACTTGTAATACAACAATATGGTATATATTATGATACTTCACCCGATTATAATTTTCTAATGGGACTTATATATATGAACAATGCAAAATTTGCTTTAGCTGTAGAAAGTTTTATAAAATGCATTGGAAATAATGAAGGAAAAATATACGGTATTAATTCTTATTTACCTAATTATAATATAGGTATCATTTTTGAGTGTTTAGGATATAGGGAAGAATGCTTAGAATATTATAGAAAATGTGATGACTATCAACCAGCAGTAAAAAGAATAAAGACATTGTTAAACTAAAAATTGTTTGTAATTAATTAAAATAAATTAAATATGAAGGTTCAGGATGAGTCGTTATTTTCTTTCAAATATCAGGATGATATGAAAGAAGGTAACGACTTTTCTTTGTATATATTTAACAAATCAGGAAGGCGGGTGGTGTAAAAGGGTGCTAAGGCACATGTGAAGGGGAATTTATTATTTAAGTAATAAGAATCAACAGATAGAAAGGGAAGTCTATCTGTAAAGTATTTCAAGGAGGTAAAAACATATGATAATTAATCACAATATGAATGCATTAAATGCTCATAGAAATATGATGAACAATGTAGGCAGAGCAGGAAAAACTATGGAAAAATTATCTTCAGGTTTAAGAATAAACAGAGCTGGAGATGACGCAGCAGGACTTGCTATTTCTGAAAAAATGAGAGGTCAAATTAGAGGGCTTGACCAAGCATCAAGAAATGCTCAAGATGGTATTTCAATGATTCAAACTGCTGAAGGTGCTTTAAATGAAACACACTCAATTCTTCAAAGAATGAGAGAGTTAGCAACTCAAGCGGGTAGCGATACTAACAATGATGATGATAGAGGTCAAATCCAAAATGAAATAAACCAATTAACTTCTGAAATCAACAGAATAGGTAACACTACTGAGTTTAATACTAAAAAGCTTTTAAGTTCAGGTGTATCTAATGAAGTTAAAGATAATATTTTAACTGGGCTTAAAAGTGGATGGCTTGAAGCAGCAGAACAACTTATTGGAGATAAGTTTGGTTTAACAGGCAAAGATACTACACAGTTGAAAATTGTTTTAGAACCTAAGGCTGAATATGGCGAACTTGCTCATGTAGGTGGAACTTCATCAGTATTAGAATTAAATATAGATACTACTGATTTTACACCAGGTGATGGAGAAAACGGTACTAATATTCATGGTGAATTATTTAATGACCGTATTATAGCTCATGAAATGACACATGCTGTTATGGACGATGCTCTTGGCATAAATAAAATGAATGATCTTCATGCTAATAATAAGGTTTGGTTTATAGAAGGTACTGCTGAATTTATACCTGGTGCCGATGACAGACTAAAATCAGTTGTAGGAACAGCAGGATCCATAGATGATACTAAAGTAACAAATCTAGTAAATAGAGCTAAAGATTTATTAGATGGAGCAAATTGGACAGGCAGTGATGAAGATTATGCAGCTGGATATGTTATTACTAAATTTTTAGATAACAAATTAGAAGCTAATGGTAAAACTATGGCAGATCTTATGGGTGACATAAAGACTTCAGCATCAGGTGGTAGTGCTGCATTAGAGACGGCTATTGTAGGTAATACAGTTTTTACATCTTTTGCTGATTTTAAAGCAGGCTTTGAAACTGATGCAGCTAAGTATATAAAGAAACAAGGGACTTATTCAGGAAATGGTATTACTTTAAATTTTGGAACAACTGAAAATGATATGGGTTCTGTTGCTGGTTCTGATCACAGAGGGGCAACTGACTTAAATGCAGCAGGTGTAGTTGATGAAACAGGACTTACATCTACAGAACAACCACTTCAGCATTTTGAAGTTATATGGCCTGATGAAAATTCTTCTTCTGGAGAAGTAACACTTCAAATAGGGGCAAATCAAGGACAAAGCTTTAACCTTCAACTAAAAGATATGCGTGCAGCTGCTCTTAAAATAAGTGGAGGAGCAGGCAAGGAAGTAACATCTAAGGATGGAAGTGCTACTGCTAAATTTACTAAAATAGATAATGATGACGCAAGTAAAGGTGTTACAAATGGAACAGAAAGTAAAGTGGTAGAGTATGCATTAGATGTTTCAACTCACGAAAATGCAACAGCTGCTATTGAAATTTATGATGATGCTATAAATCAAGTATCTACATTTAGATCATCTTTAGGTGCTGCACAAAATAGATTAGAACATACTATTAATAACCTTAATAATACAAGTGAAAACTTAACAGCAGCAGAATCAAGAGTTAGAGATGTTGACATGGCTAAAGCAATGATGGAATTCTCTAAAGATAACATTCTTCAACAAGCTGCTCAGGCAATGCTTGCACAAGCTAAACAAGCTCCACAAGGGGTTCTTCAATTACTTAGGTAATTGAGGTAAGCAGTGACTTAAGGAACGGAATTTCTTTACTGATTTTTTAAAATTATATACTAGAGTGTAATTTTAATTTAAGTAAAATGTAAACTACAGAGCTAGACTTTGTAGTTTCTTTTATGTTTAAAGGAAGTGAAATGTGGTAAAATAAGTCTTAAGAAGAGGTGAAAAAATGGAGAAAAATTTAATGTGACTGGAAATTGTATGCCAAATAAATATTTTATGGTTGGTATATAAAAAAATAATAATATTATGGAATTTATAGAAGAAAAATAGAAAAAATCAAAATAGGAGGTGTTTGCATGAATGAAAGAGAAGAATTAATAGAAGAGCTATTGCAAGAGTTTAAGCTTGTAAAGTATAGACAGAAGATGCTGGATATCATGGAGAAAAAGTTGTTCCAAATGAGATGTTTAGCAAAGCAAGTTAAGCAGGAAAACCTTACTGAAAAAGAGATACAAGTATTAAATGCTAGGGTAAATAACTTAGCACAGCAGGTTAGAGCATTAGATGGTGAAAGTAGAAGAAAAGAAGATAAAAGAATACTTGAATGAGCATCAGTGGTAAGGCAGTAGCTGATGGTGCTTTATATTTTTGCTTGGGTAATTACATATATAAATGGTACTAAAGTATTAAATTATAAATACGATAATATCTTTAGAGTATAATGATTAAAATGGAGTTGATAATATGAGATTAAGTCATAACCTAGCTTCTCTTAATATATATAGAGAATATAATAAAGCGTTGCAAAGACAGAGTGGTGCTTTAAATAGAATATCATCTGGATACAAGATAAATAGTGCAAAGGATAATCCTAATGCTATAGCAAACAGCGAAAGAATGAGGATGCAGTTAAGAGGACTTCAAGCAGCTCAAAAAAATGCTCAAGATGGTGTTAGTATGCTTCAGACAGCGGATGGAGGAATTAGCAATATAACATCTATGCTTCAAAGAGTAAGAGAACTTACTGTAAAAGCGGGTAGTGGTGCTAATAATTCTGAAGATGTAGAGATTATCCAAAAAGAAATTAATCAAATGATAGAAGGTATTGATGATATAGCTAAAAATACAGAATTTAATGGGGTAGCTTTATTAAATGCAGAAAAAAATCCAAATGTTATTTATGATAATAATAGTCCGAGTAAAATATTGAGTATGCCTATAGGTGCTAATGTTGGTGAAAAAGTGGATATACCAATGTATGATATATCTAGCAATAATATAGGTGGCGAAAACAATTCATTAAATAAATTAAATACTAATGCTGATGCTTCAGGAGGAATTTTAAATTTAGGCGTAGATGAAGCATTATCTGTAATAGATGGAGCAATAGATGGTGTGTTAGGGGTACAAAGCAAATATGGTGCGTTAGAAAACAGATTTGAAAGTACCTATAATAAAACAGGAGAAATACATGATAATATACAAGGAGCAGAAAGTAAAATAAGAGATGCAGATATAGCCGAAGAAATGATAGAATTTACTAGAAATAATATTTTGAGTGAAGCGGGAAATGCAATGATGGTACAGTCAAATAAGTTTCCACAGGATATTTTAAGAATATTAGAAAATGTAAGGTCCAGATAAGCTGTTATGGTTTGTCTGGATATTTTTATTGAAAAAATTGAAATTTACAGCAAAATATTGTAAAATAATAATGGTATTAAAACTGAGTATAAAGTGAAAATAGTAGCTAGCATGATATATAGAATGGGAATTATTTTGTTAGATATAAACCAGTATAATTAGTTATTGATGCTTTGAGTATTACCAAGTAGTTAATAATTAGTTGTTCTGGTTTTTGTTTTTAATAATAGAAAAATATAGGCATTAATACATGAAAATTTTAATACTAATAAAATTTGAATTAAAGTATGCGTGATTTAATTTAAAATTTAATTTTATATAAAAAATATTTAAAACTATTTAAAAATATTTAATGATGTTATATAATATTAGAAGAAGACATATTTGTATAGAAACAACTAATTAATGTAAAAAATATGTTGTGTAATGTTAGAAAATGCTAAATGGTTTTAACAAATGATAAAATCAGACATAAAAATAAGAAAAAATGTATGTCAAGAAGGAATTTAGTAGTTTTTTGTATAATATATATAGTAACAAAGGGGAGGATTTAATGAACATAGGAAATATATCTGAAAGTCAAAAAACATA
Source organism: Clostridium aestuarii (assembly GCF_026735135.1). Classification (GTDB taxonomy): domain Bacteria; phylum Bacillota; class Clostridia; order Clostridiales; family Clostridiaceae; genus Clostridium_H; species Clostridium_H aestuarii. The sequence continues at coordinate 147,637 of NZ_JAPQER010000002.1, forward strand.
TGACATTTTAAAAAGAGGTTTAGATGCTTCGGCAACTAGAGAAAAAGTTATAGTTAATAATATAGCTAACGTTAATACTAAAGGTTATAAAAAAAATTATGTTACATTTGAAGATACGTTAAAAGAATCTAAGAATGAACTTGAATTGAAAAAAACCAATAGAAAACACATTAGTAATAACGATAGTGATTATGGCGAAATTAACATAAAAAGAGATGAAAGTACAAGTATGAAAAAAGATGGTAATAATGTAGACATAGATAATGAGATGGTTAACTTAGCAGCTAATAATCTTAAATATAATGCGTTGGTAACTGAATTAAATTCGAGAATGTCAATGACAAAATATGTAATAACAGGAGGAAGGTAATATGAGTTGTTTCAATTCTCTTAGAATAAGTGCTAGCGGACTTTCAGCTGAGAGGCTTAGGATGGATACTGTTGCGTCTAATATAGCAAATGTTTCCACAACAAGAGGCGAAAATGGACAACCTTATAGAAGGAAAGTTGCTGTTTTTGAAGAAAATTTGAGTAATGAATTAAACAAATCTACAAATTCTTATGAATCTAAGTTAAAAGGGGTCAGGGCTGTAGGAATTGAAGAAGATCAATCGCCTTTAAGAAGAGTTTATGATCCTTCACACCCAGATGCAGATGAAGAAGGATATGTTCTAATGCCTAATGTCAATATCTTAAATGAGATGGCGGACATGATGGTGGCATATCGTGCCTTTGAAGCGAATGTTACTGCAATGAATTCAGAAAAAAGTATGTTTATGAAAGCACTTCAAATAGGTAGATAGGAGAGAATATTATGAAGATTAACGGATTTATTCCAAACACTAAGATATATTCAAAAAATGAAACAAAAGAAAAAAGTAAATTATCCAATGGTTCAGGATTTGCAAATGTTTTAAAGGAAAAATTAGATGAAGTTAATAATAAACAGTTGACCGCAGAAAAAACAACTGAAGCTTTTGTAAAGGGTGAAGATGTAGATATTCATGAAGTTATGGTGAAAACTGCAGAGGCAGATATGGCATTGAAACTTACTGTACAGATAAGAAATAAACTTGTAGAGGGCTATCAAGAGCTGAATAGAATGCAGGTGTAATAGGGAGTGCTAAGTAAATGGACAAAATAAAACAACATATAAAGAAACTGGCAGAGAGTTTCAAAGGACTTAGCAAAGGGAAAAAAATAGCTTATAGTGTACTTACAGTAGGAGTAATTACTTCAATTATATTTTTAACTGTTTATCTTAATGCTACTAATTATGTCGTGCTGTTTAGGGAGATGGATCCTAATGATGCACAAACAGTACTTGCTAAGCTTAATGAGAAGAAAATTCAATATACTGTTAAAAATAATACCATAAGGGTACCAGAAGATAAGGTGGCAGAATTAAGAATGGATCTTGTTCCACAGCTTACTAATGGAAATCGAGGATATGAAATACTTGATGAGGGAAGTAAGTTTGGAATGACAGATAAGGAAAGAGCAACAAAATACAAAATTGCTATTGAAGGAGAACTTGCTAAGACTATAAGAACATTTCCAGAAGTTAAACAAGCCAAAGTTCAATTAGTTATGCAAGAAGAAAGTAACTTTTTTAGAGAATCAGAGGATGCCACAGCTTCTGTAACTTTGGAAGTTACTCCAGGCAAAAACATAGCAAAAGACCAAATCAAGGCTATAGTTTCATTGGTTACGGGAAGTGTTAGAAATCTTCCAAAAGAAAATGTTAAGGTTATTGGAATTATAAATGGAGTTACCAAAGAGTTAAGCGAGAATTTATTTGAAAATGAAGAAAATGTAGATTTAGGAACAGCTACAACAAGACAAAGAGAATATGAAAAAGATTTAGAAAAAGAATATGAAAAGAAAATAGTATCGTTATTATCATCTACATATATAAAGGGAGTACAAGTTGCTGTTGATGTAGAAGTGGATTTTGATGCAGCAGAAAAAACTTCTGTTATCTGGGACAAAAATCCAGTTGTGATAAGTGAAGAATCAAAAAAAGATATTAATACTTCAAGCTCTGAAAAAGAGAATAGAAGTCCAATAGACGATAATATGTCTAATACATATACTGATGAAAATGGAAATGTAATAAGTTCAAGTCATGAAGAATATAAGAAAAATTATGAAGTTGGTAAAATTGAAGAAAAAGTGGTATCATCCCCAGGTAAAATTAAAAGAATAGCGGCTTCTGTAATAGTTAATGATAAGGATTTAAATGAAGAAGAAAAAGATAAAATAAAAAACACAATTGCTGCTGCTATTTCTTATGATCAATCAAGAGGAGATATTATAAGTATTGAAGGAATGAAGTTTAACAGTGGAATCAGTGAAGCGGCAATAGAACAGGAAGCTAAAGCAGCAGAGGAAGAAGAAAACAGAAAGAAGATGCTTATGTATAAATATATAGGAGCTGGTGCTGCAGCGCTTATAATGTTACTTGTGATATTAATATCACTTAAAAAGTCAAAAAAAGTGAAGAAAGAAGAAAAAATTCAAGGTATGGATGTTGTTATCGATGATAATATACAGCCAAAAGAAACACTGGAACCAATTGATTTTGAGGAAGATAATGAAAGAAATCATGTGGAAAATGAAATTAAGAGATATGCTTCTGAAAAACCAGAACAGGTTGCTGAAATTATAAAATCTTGGATGGCAGAGGATGAAAGGTGATAGCATATGGTAAAAGAAAATAAATTAACTGGTGTTCAAAAAGCTGCCATTCTATTTATAACTCTTGGACCAGAAGCAGCTTCAGGTATTATCAAAAAATTACCGGATTCAGAAATTCAAAAAATAACTTATGAAATAGCTAATATAACATCGGTTAAACAGGAGCAAAGAGGCGAAATCTTAGAAGAATTTATAGAAATAAATAAAGCAAAAGATTATATTTTGGAAGGCGGTTTTGAGTATGCGAAGAATCTTTTAAGCAAAGCGCTTGGTACTCAAAGGGCTAGAGAAATTTTGGACAAGGTTACAGAAGCTACTCAACAATATAGACCTTTTGCTATTGCTAGAAAGGCGGATGCTCATCAATTATTAAATGTTATTTCTAACGAACATCCTCAAACGATAGCTCTTATATTATGTTATCTTCAGCCAGATAAATCAGGACAAATAATGGCAGAACTTCCAGAAGATATACAAACGGATGTAGCATTTAGAGTTGCAACTATGGATACTACTTCACCTATGGTAATTAAAGAAATTGAAAAGGTACTAAATAGTAAATTATCATCAGTTGTAAGAACTGATACAACTTCTATTGGTGGAGTAGAAACAATTGTTGATATATTAAATCAGGTTGATAGAACAACAGAAAAGAATATTACAGAAGGTTTAGAGAGAGAAGATCCAGAATTAGCAGAAAAAATCAAACAATCTATGTTTGTATTTGAAGATATTCTTACATTGGATGATGTATCTATACAAAGAGTTCTTCGTGAAGTGGAATCAAAGGAGCTTGCGCTTGCATTAAAAGGATGTTCAGAAGGTGTTGCAGATGCAATATTCAGGAACCAATCAAAGAGAGCAGCTACTTCATTGAAGGAAGATATAGAATTCTTAGGACCTGTAAGACTTATGGATGTTGAGAAATCTCAACAGAAAGTTGTTAGTATAATAAGAAGGTTAGAAGATGCAGGTGAAATAATTATTTCAAGAGGTGGAGAGGATGCTATCATCGTATAAGGTTATAAAGAACAGAAGCGTTGTTGAAACTGGAGAGAAAAAAATAGATACAGATTATGGTATTCAAAAAAAGAAAGAATTATCAGAAAAAAATGCTAAGGATTTTATAGAAAACTATGAGGTTTTAGCAAAAACTATGCTGGAAAATGCTAGAAAACAAAGTGATAATCTCTTAGCTAAAGCATATCAGGAAGCTAGAATTATAGAAGAAGAAGCTTACAAAAAAGCTTATGAAAAGGGAGAAAAAGAAGGATATCAGAATGGATATGAAAAAGGTGCTGCTGAAGCTGATGTATATTGTACTATGGTCAAAAGCAGAGCTGAAAATGAAGTGAGAACTTTAAATAATAATGCTGAAGCACTGTTGCATGAAGCTAAGAAAGAATATGTAAAATATTTAGATGAAAAAAAAGAAGAAATAAAAAGTCTTATACTTACTATTATTGAAAATGTTTTTAAAAGAGAAATCAAGGATGAAAATGCTGTAAGTAGTATGCTTATTGATGCAATGGAAATGGCGGTTAAGTCTAAAACTGTAATTATTAAATGTAGAAGTAATTATGTGGAAGATATAAAATCTACAATAGATATCTGGAAACAGGGAGTTGTATTCAAGGGAGAAATTTTTATAGTACCAGATGATAATCTACAAGAAGGTAGTGCAATAATTCAAAGAGAAAATGGGAAAATTGAAATAAACATAAATGATGCCCTGGACAAGATTAAAGAAATAATTGAGAATGAAGCCTAACTAGGTACTAGATTTTAGATATTAGGAGAGATGTTTTAGTACCTAGTACCTGATTCCTAGCACCTAAATAATAAAAGAGGATTGGTTAGCTTTGAGTATTTCACTAGATTTTGCGGGATTAGAAAAAAAAATAAAAGAATATGATTTTAAATATGTAGAGGGAATGGTTAAACAGGTTATTGGACTTACCATAGAAGCAGAAGGAATCAAAGCTTTTGTTGGAGAGGTATGTACTATATACAATGAAAAAAATAAACCTATTATTTGTGAAGTTGTAGGATTTAAAGAAAAAAATATAATTTTAATGCCTTTGGGTGAATTAAATGGAATTGCGCCAGGATGCAAGGTGGTTTCTTCTAAAAAACCTTTAAGTGTAAAATGTTCTGAAGAACTGTTTGGGAGAGTTCTTGATGGCCTTGGAAGACCATTAAGAGGTGAAGAAATTAAGAATGGAGTTGAATATCCACTAGATACAGCTCCACCAGATCCTCTTAAGAGAAGAAGAATAAAAGATGTTATTGCAACAGGTGTAAGAGCTGTGGATGGTTTTTTAACTTGTGGTGAAGGTCAAAGAATAGGGATTTTTGCAGGAAGTGGTGTTGGTAAGAGTACTACTCTTGGAATGATTGCAAGAGAAGCTAAAGCAGATGTAAATGTAATATCTCTTATAGGTGAAAGAGGAAGAGAAGTTTTAGAATTTGTAGAAAAAGATTTAGGCGCAGAAGGATTAAAAAAATCAATAATAGTTTGTGCAACTTCTGATCAACCTGCTCTTGTAAGACTTAAAGGAGCTTTTACAGCTACTGCTATAGCAGAGTATTTTAGAGATAAGGGTAAAAAAGTTATCCTTATGATGGATTCAGTAACAAGATTTGCTATGGCACAAAGAGAAATTGGACTTGCTATTGGAGAACCACCTGCTACTAAAGGATATACTCCTTCTGTATTTGCTATGATGCCGAGGCTTATGGAAAGATCAGGCATGTCAGAAAAAGGCTCAATTACGGCATTTTATACAGTATTAGTGGATGGAGATGATTTTAACGAACCTATTGCAGATGCAGTAAGAGGTATTTTGGATGGACACATAGTCTTATCTAGAAATTTAGCAGCAAAAAACCATTATCCAGCTATTGATGTGTTAAGTAGTGTTAGCAGACTTATGTCTCAAATAGCAGATGAAGAGCATAAAAATGCAGCATCTTTTGCAAGAGACTTAATGGCTACTTATAATAATTCAGAAGACTTAATAAATATAGGTGCTTATGTAAAAGGAAGTAATGAAAAAGTAGATTTAGCTATTAAATATATTGATTCTATAACTAACTATTTAAAACAGGGAATAGATGAACATTGTAGTTTTAATGAAAGTATTGAAAGAATTAAAAGTATGTTTAAATAAATTTCCTAAATAAGTAGTATAGTAAGTAAAGCAATAAAATATTGAAATAATCCCAATGTGTTAACTTTTATTAAGTAGGTGATATTATGGCTTTTAATTTTAGACTTCAAAAATTACTTGATATAAGATGTGATAAAGAAGAAGAAAGTAAGAGAATATTTAAAAAATCTCAAGAAGAAAAAATTAAAGTTGAGAATAGATTAGAAGAGTTGAAAAAAAATTATAATAAATATTCAAAAATTGATTTTAACTGTAGTGGGTTACAGAGAAAGATAAGACTAAATTATTCCAATGCATTGGCTCTTAACATAAATGATACGTCAGTAGAACTTGAAAATAAAATTAGAGTTTTAGAACAAAAGAGAGAAGAGTTAAAGCAGAGGCAGATAGAAAGAAAAACTGTTGAAATCCTTAAGGATAAACAACAACAAGCTTATATTAAGGAGCAAAAGTTAATAGAACAAAAAAACAATGATGAATTTGCTCTTTATGGTTTTATAAGAAATTTAAAAAACAAGTAATTTGAAAGGAGGTGAAAAGAATGAATGGTGCTGTTATAAACGCTGTGAAAAATATTAAAACTGCTTCAACAAGAACTAATACAAAAACTTTAAAAAACGATTCAACACAAAAGAAAAGTGAGTTTGGTGAAGTGTTTTCTAATATTGCTAATAAAGAAATAAAATCACAACAAATTAAGGATGAAAATTTAAAAACAGAATTGCAAAATAATGACGATAAAACTGTTAAAGATAATAATCAAAGCTTAAGTAAAACAGAGTTAAAAAAATCCGAAATTAATGATGATAAAGCTGAAGATTTAACTGATAGTGAAAAAGTTGATGAGAAATTATTGACTTTGCTTCAGAAATTTTTAAATGGTAAAATTACTTTAAATGAATTGCTACTAAAGGCTGATGAAAATTCGTATACTTCAGAGGAATTTATAGATGCATTAAGTGATGATATATCAAAGTTGGTTTTTACAGATATGCCAGAAAAAGGTGATCTTAAAAATGATATAGCTGAAGTGCTAAAGAAAAACTTTTCAGATATTCTAGGAGAAAAATCTGCTTTGAATGATACAGATGCTAATAAGCTTATGCTGTACAAGCTTTTACAAAACGCTGATAAGGATATTTCAAGTAATCTAAAAAATGAAATAATTGAGGCAGTAAAGAAAAACTTAGATTCCATGAAGCTAAACAACAATATGGATAGCAAAGTTGAAGAGCAAATATTGAAAGAAATAAAGAGTAAGTTATTTGAATTAGAAGATGGACAACCATCTAATATGGAAGAAAGTTTTAAGATGGATATAGCTCAACTAAGACGTGCTAAAATTAACCAAAATACAAATGTGGTTCAGCAGGAAATCAAATCTCAAAATGCAGTAGGTAGTTTACAAAATTCTGAAAGTGATGACTTGTTTAATCAAAATAATAATGATGATAGTAAGTTATTAAAAGAATTATTATCTGACAACAAAAATGATGGAAGTTCTAAAATTAATAAAGCAGTTAACTTTATGACTCAATTTAACAAAATTAATCAGAGTGATTCTGTATCATTTAGACCACAAAATATGGTGGTTAATAGAAGTAACTTTATAAATGATGTGATTAAAAACGTTAAATATATTGAATTGAACAATATGAAAGAAATGACAGTAAAAGTTATGCCAGAAGGATTAGGAGAATTAACAATAAAGCTTACTATGGAAAGTGGATTGATGAAAGCACATATTACTGCTTCAAATAAAGAAGCTTATAATTTACTTAATTCAAATATTCAAGATTTAAGTGATAAGCTTGGTGATCAACAAATTAAAATTCAAAGTTTTGCTGTAGATATTAATAATGGTAATGACCATTTCAATAACGAATCAGCAAGTCAAAATAATCAACAAAATAAAGGTAGCAGAAATAGATTGATTTCAGCTATTGATGATGAAGATGATTCTAATATATCTGAATCAGAAATTTTAGATATCAGAAATTTAAATATGTTCGCCTAAGGGGGTAAAACAATGGCAGGTGTAGATGGTATTTATGGTGGGCAAAATGTTACAGAAAATGGAACAAGAATAGTAAAAAGCAGTCAGGAAATGGACAAAAACGCCTTTTTCAAAATTTTGGCTGCTGAGTTAAGAAATCAGGACCCAACTAATGCAAAAGATGGAACAGAATTTATTTCTCAAATGGCACAGTTTTCATCTTTAGAGCAAATGGCGAATTTAAACAATACAATGAGCTTTAATGCTGCGAGTTCTTTAATTGGAGGGAAAGTCAAGCTGAACAATTATGATATGGATGGACTACCATATGAAGGAATTGTTACTGGAGTAAAAAAACAAGGAAGCTCTATGAAGGTAGAGGTTAGAGTTATAAAAGAAAACATAAAGAATGGTGCAGTAAGCTATGAAAACAAAGAGTTTGATTATAAAGATGTAGTTCATGCAACAGGAGCTTCACCAAAAGACATTATTACTGATGAAGATTTAGCAACATCTATTTTACTTATTGGAGAACTTGTTGAATTCAAAATTGAAAAAGATGGGGAACAAGTATATGGAAGAGGCTTTGTTAAATCAGTAACTAAAGATTCCGAAGGTATTAAATTAACTGTGGATATAGGTGATAAGAAGGAAGAATTGATAAATATTAAGTATGAAGAACTTATTGGTAATAGTGATGATAATACTGATAATGGTGATACTAGTGATAATGAAAATACAGAATCATAAAGTATTTGTACATTCTAGATAATTTATCGATTTGAAAGTATGGATAACAAATAAGAAATATTAGAATAAAAAGTTTGGTGATGTATATGGGATATAGAGTTGTAAATGGAAAACTGTATCCTGTTGGTGATTTTCCGCAGGCTTATGATAGTCAGAAAAAAGCCAATAAGATAACAAAAGAAAACAGTTTTGATGAAATACTAAAAGGTAAATTAAATAAAGATGAAAGTTTTACTATATCAAAGCATGCAGCTCAAAGGCTTAAAGAGAGAAATATTAGATTTAATGAAGTTGATATGAAGAGTATAAATGAAGGTATTAACAAAGCTAAAGAAAAAGGAGCAAAGGAAGCCTTGATTCTATATAAAAATGCAGCTTTGGTTACAAGTATAAAAAATCGAACAGTAATAACTGCTGTTGATAGTGAAGAAAGTAAAGGAAATGTATTTACTAATATTGATAGCGTAGTTTTATTATAAGGCTGGACCGAAAGGAAGCCCATTCTCTGCTGAATGATGGAAGCAGAGAAAATACAATTGTTAATTAAAAAATGGAGGTTTTAAAATATGTTAAGATCAATGTCATCAGTTATAAGTGGATTAAATTTGAATCAAACAACTTTAGATATTATAGGTAATAACATAGCCAATATGGGTACTACAGGATATAAAGCTCAAACAGTAAGCTTTGCAGATAATTTAAGTCAGAGTATGACAGATGCTTCATCTCCAACTCCAACTCGTGGAGGTAGTAACCCAATTCAGGTAGGTCTTGGTGCTTCTATAGTAGGAGTAGATACTGTTTTGACTCAGGGAAATTTTCAGCCTACAAACAGAAATCTTGATTGTGCTATAGATGGAGATGGGTATTTTGTTGTATCAGAGGGACCGACATTGTTTAATGATGGTGCGGATAAAAGTGGTGATAATAAGGAAGTAGGAAAAGAAACAATAAAAGTTGATTCAGATACACACAAAATGGTTGATAATCCAAGAGAGGCTAATGTTTTATATACAAGAGATGGTTCATTCAAGCTTGACAAAGAAGGAAATTTGATTACTTCTGCAGGGTACAGAGCACTTGGATATTCTTTAGTTGATAATAAGGCTGAAAAATATGGTACAGATGGTGCAGATAAAAACACAATTCAAAGTATGGATGATAGTGGAAAGATTAATTTTGTTGACGCAAACTCTATAGATGCTGAGAAATTTAGTGCAATAAGAGTAGCTACTAACAAAGTTGATAAAGACGGAGGAACATCAACTAATTATCAAAATGAGCTTAAAACTATAAAAATTCCTGAAATGATAAAATGTCCTAAAGAAGATGGAACTTTTGATCCTGATGATCCTAAAAAGTGCAGAGAGGTGCGAGTTAAAAATTTTTCTATAGATAAAAATGGATTAATTAAAGCAACTTTAGATGATGGTAGTACTTCTGTAATAGGTCAATTAGCTATGGCTTCATTTACTAACCCTGGAGGTCTACAAAAGATTGGTGGAAACTGTGTAAAGGAATCACCAAACTCCGGTGATCCTTTACTTAAAAGTGGATATATTGGACATTATGATAGTGGCGATGGTTTTGATCAAAACGCAAAAGCTGTAGATAATTCTAAGTCATTTGGTACTGTAGTAAATGGATGTCTTGAAATGTCAAATGTAGATATTGCAGAACAGTTTACTAAGATGATAGAAGCAACAAGGTCATTCCAAGCAAATGGAAAGATGATTAGTACTGGTGACGAAATTCTTCAAGACCTTGTAAATCTTAAAAGATAGTTAATATAGTTGAGAGTTGATATGCTGTGTCAATAAATTGACATTAGCAGTTAAGAGTATCATAAAAATTAAGAATTAACAATTATTGTTGTTTTGCTTAATGTAAAACTTAGATTAATAAAAATATAATTATAGTTTTTCTGAAAGAAAAACATATATCATTGTTAATTCTTAACTCTTAATTCTTAACTCGTAATTGTTAACTGAAAAAAAGTTGGGGGTTTTAACATGATAAATGTTACTGGGTTGAACAATAAGACAATGATTTTGAATGCAGATCATATAGAAAAAGTTGAAGAAATGCCTGAAACGTTAATTACATTAACTAATGGGAAAAAATATATTGTACTTGAATCTACAAAGGAAGTAGTAGAAAAAATTATTGAGTACAAGAGAAAAATCTTTACAATGTATTCATAGGAGGCAGTTGTGATGAAAAGACAGGATATGCTCACGCTTATAGGTATGATAGCCGGTGTTGGTATGATTATTTTTGGAATGGTAAATGGAGGAACAGTAGGAATGTTCATTGATCCATCATCCATAGCTATAACCGTGGGAGGTTCATTTTGTGCATTATTAATTAACTACCCGATAACTGAGTTTAAAAGGCTTGTAAAGGTAGTTGCACAAGCTTTTAAAGAAACAAGTATGGGTGGAGTTGAGATTTTAGATAGTTTTTCAGAACTCTCAAAAAAAGCAAGAAGAGAAGGATTATTATCTCTTGAGGATGATATTGAAAAAGTAGATGATGACTTTCTAAAAAAAGGGCTTCAGATGGTAGTTGATGGTATTGAACCTGAAACAATAAAAGATATTCTTGAACTTGAAATTGGAGAAATGGAAAAAAGGCATAAAGATGGTGCTGATATGTTAAAAGCTTGGGGTGGGTACGCACCAGCTTTTGGTATGCTTGGTACTCTTATTGGACTTATTCAAATGCTTGCAAACCTTAATGACCCATCAAGTCTTGGACCAGGAATGAGTAAAGCACTTATAACAACATTTTATGGTTCGCTATTGGCAAGTTTAGTATTGAATCCTATGAGTGCTAACTTAATGTATAAAAGTGGTCAGGAAATAACTGTAAAAGAAATGATGCTTGAAGGTGTACTTGCCATTCAGTCTGGCGTTAATCCGAGAGTAGTTGAAGAAAAACTTGTATCTTACTTAAATCCAGATGATAAACAAAAATATTATCAAAGTCAATCAGCTGGTGAGGTGGGAGAAGATGTCTAGAAGAAAAAAAAATCAACCAGAACAAGGTGGAGGTGAAGAATGGCTGCAGACTTATGCAGACACTATAACTTTAGTATTAACGTTCTTCGTTTTACTCTATTCATTTTCAACAGTTGATGCAGCAAAATTCCAGCAATTAACAAATTCACTTCAATCGATAATGGCTGGGAAAAGCAGTAATGGAATTTTAGAGTTTAGTTTACATGATGGAGAAGTGCCCATTGTAGGACAACCAGTTGAACTTGGACCTAAAAATCCTGGTAATAGTAATGAAATGTATAATAAAGTAAAAGGTTTTATAGAGGAAAATGATTTGAATGGAACAGTTCAAATAAAGCGAGACAGCAGAGGAATAATTATGGAGCTTAAGGATAATGTTCTATTTGATATTGGAAAGGCAGAAATAAAGGAGCAGAGTAAGGAAATCTTAAATAAAATAAATAAGCTTATATCTTCTATTCCAAATGAGATTATAGTTGAAGGGCATACAGACAATGTGCCTATCCATAATTACAGATATCCCAGCAACTGGGAACTATCTACTCAAAGAGCTGTTAATGTTTTAAAATATTTTGTTCAAATAAAAGGACAAAACCCTGGAATGTTTCAAGCTGCTGGCTATGGAGAGTATCGTCCTATAGCACAAAATAATACATATGAAAATAGGGCCAAAAATAGACGTGTAAATATATTAATAACAGCAAGTAAAAAGGAGAAGAAGTAGTATGAGCGAAATTCAAAGCAAATCAGAAAAAAAAGCAAATGTTTTAAAAATAGTAATAATTGTTTTGTTAACAGCTATTCTTGTAGGCGGAGGAGCTTTTGCTGGATATTATTTTGCAAGTGGAAATAAACAAAAAGCTGCTAATTCAGATAGTGCTAAGGTAATGTTGGATCAAAAAACATTTTCATTAGATGAATTTATAGTTAATCTAAAAAGTAAAACAGCTGCAAAATATTTAAAAACAACTATTTATATTGGATATGCTAATATAAAAGAAAATAAACAATTAGAGGTTGAATTGAAGGATAAAAAGCCTATTATGCGAGATGCTGTAAATGCAGTTTTAAGAAGTAAAACTAATGAAGATTTTGATAAAGATGGAGTAAAAAAGTTAAAGGAAGAAATTAAAAACAAAGTAAATCCACTACTCCAAAAAGGAAAAATAGCAGATGTTTATTTTTCAGAAATTATAGTTCAATAAGGAAGTTGATATATGGGAACAAAAGAAACAATTGATATGTTTATAAAGGTTGCAGTGTTTTTACCATTTATAATATTTTTAATATATTTATTTTTTAAATTTGGTGGAGAAAAACTGCAAAATATACAAAATGGAAAATATATGAAGGTAATTGATAGAATGCCTTTATCTAAAGAAAATTATCTTTTCATAATTAAAATTGGTGAAAAAGGATATGTTATGTCCTCAACTCAGGGTAGTATTGAAATACTAAAAGAATTAGATGATAAGGAATTGATAAAGATTGAAGAATCTAAAAATATTTCTGAATGCGTAAATATGAAAGAAATGATTACGAAACTTAAGACTAAAAAGGAAGATAAATAATGAAAAAGAAAAATGTTTTAATAATGATATTAGCACTAATATGTGTTCTGTTTACAATAAAGACAAATGTATATGCAGAACCTAATACTATACCTGTACCTAATATAGATATTTCAATAGATAAAGCAAGCACACCAAAGGATTATGTTGATAATATTAAATTGCTTATAATATTAACAATGCTTACTGTATTACCTTCTTTTATAGTAATGATGACTAGTTTTACAAGAACTATTGTTGTGCTTGGGTTTATGAGAAGTGCAATGGGAACTCAACAAGCGCCACCTAATCAGGTGTTAGTTGGACTTGCTTTGTTTTTAACTATCTTTATTATGTCACCAACGTACAATAAAATTAACAATGAAGCTATACAGCCATTTCTTGAAAATAAAATAAATCAAGAACAGGCTTTTGAAATAGGTTCTAAGCCTATAAGGGAGTTCATGCTAAGGCAAACGAGAAAAAAAGATTTAGAGTTATTTTTGGATATTTCAAGGATAGACAAATCCGAAATAACTGAGAATAATGTGCCGCTTCATATAGCTGTTCCAGCCTTTATAATTAGTGAGCTTAAAACCGCTTTTAAAATAGGATTTTTAATTTATATACCATTTTTAATTATCGATATTGTAGTAGCAAGTGTTCTTATGTCTATGGGAATGTTTATGTTGCCACCTGTAATGATATCTCTGCCGTTTAAAATATTATTATTTGTTATGGTAGATGGATGGTATCTTTTAGTTAAATCTTTAATTATGAGTTATTCGTGAGGTGTTTTAAATGAGTGAAGATATGGTAATTGGTATATTAAAGGATGCGATAACTACAGCACTTAAAGCTGGAGCCCCTATTCTACTTGTATCTATAGCTGTAGGACTTATAATAAGTGTATTTCAAGCAACGACTCAAATTCAGGAACAGACTTTGACTTTTGTTCCTAAATTGATTACTGTAGCTTTAGTCGGACTTGTTGGAGCTAAATTTATGGGACAGACAGTTATGAGTTTTACAGAAAGAATATTTGAAATTATCGCAAACATAACACAATAGGTGGGATGAAATTTTGATTAATACAGTTTATTTTACAGCCTTTATACTTGTATTTTTAAGAATATCTGCTTTTTTCATGGTTGTACCAGTATTTTTCCCAAAAGGAACTCCTAAGATTATAAAGGGTATTCTTCCTGCTAGTATAGCATTTATGCTTTTGCCAGGAATTGATTATTCAAGTGTAAATTTAATAAATAGCAATTTTCAATTAATGGTGTTTGGTATTACTGAAATTACAACTGGTTTAACCTTAGGATTTATTACAACCTTATGTTTTTATTGTATTAGGTATGCAGGAAGCATGATGGATATGCAAGTTGGATTTGCAATGCTGTCTATGTTTGATCCAAGTGCCAACAGTAATGTTACATTGATAGAGCGAATATTATATTGGCTTAGTTTAATTATATTTTTAATTATAGATGGACATCATATGTTGATAAAAACTTTAGTAGAAACTTTTGATGTTATACATATTGGAAAATTCATTTTATCACAAAAAAGTGCTATGCACGTTATAGAAGTTTTTATAAAATATTTTGAATTAGGTTTGAGAATAGCAATACCGATAGTATTGATTATTATATTAACTGATTTAACTATGGGATTAGTTGCAAGAACTGTTCCACAGTTAAATGTGATGATTTTAGGTATGCCTGTAAAGATTTTATTAGGATTAACTGTAGTTTCACTTTCACTTCCTATGTTTTGTAAAATTATCATCAGTGGATTTGACAATATACCATATACTATAAGGCAAATATATAAAATGATACCTCTTATAGTAATTTTTGCGGCAGATGATGGTGGAGAAAAAACGGAAGAAGCAACACCACATAAATTAAACGAAGCTAAGAAAAAGGGACAAATTGCTAAAAGTAAGGAAATAACATCAGCACTTACTTTATTAGCATCGGCTATTATTTTGATAACTTTAGGGGAATATGTGATAAATTCTTTTAGAAGCAATATAATTCAATTTTTAGGAAGTAATTTTAATATAGAACTTAATTATAGTAGTTTGCAGGGAATATGGATAACTGTTTTGTTAAGAATTTCAATGGTTTTTTTACCGGTTGTAGTACCTATAATGCTAATAGGTACTATGGGCAGTTTTATGCAATCGGGTGTTATTAATACCACAGAAACTTTAAAACCAGATATCAAGAAATTAAATCCTTTAAGTGGCTTTAAAAAGATGTTTTCTTTAAGAACTGTAGTAGAACTTTTTAAGGATATTGCTGTAATTACAGTGGTAGGTTATATAGGATATAAATTTTTAAAGAATAATCTTTTTCAAGTTTTAAATATGGGCAACTTAAAAATTTATGCTATTGTAATAGAATTTCTTAAGTTAGTCGCTGATATATTTTTTAGAATTGCATTAGCTATGATAGTTATATCTATAATAGATTTTGTATATCAAAAATATCAATTTAAAAAAGA
The DNA here is from genome assembly GCF_026735135.1 of Clostridium aestuarii. Taxonomy (GTDB): domain Bacteria; phylum Bacillota; class Clostridia; order Clostridiales; family Clostridiaceae; genus Clostridium_H; species Clostridium_H aestuarii. The sequence continues at coordinate 163,346 of NZ_JAPQER010000002.1, forward strand.
GATGAAAATGTCAAAGCAAGAAATAAAAGAAGAATTTAAACAGCAAGAAGGAGACCCTCAAGTAAAGGGTAAGATAAAACAGAAGCAAAGAGAAATGGCTATGGGCAGAATGATGCAGCAAGTTCCAGATGCTTCAGTTATTATAACTAACCCTACTCATATAGCAGTAGCTTTAAAGTATGAGGATGGAAGTGGAAGTGCACCTATGCTTGTAGCAAAAGGAAGCGGTTATCTTGCAATAAAGATCAAGGAAATAGCAAAAGAAAATGAGGTGCCTATTATTGAAAACAAGCCTCTTGCTAGAATTATATTTAAACAGGTCGATTTGGATAAAGAAATTCCTGAAGAAATGTATCAAGCAGTGGCAGAAATTTTGGCATTAGTACATAAACTTAAAAGGACAAGAAAGTAATATAGTAAAGGGTGAGTGCTTTGGAAAAAAGGGGAAACCTAAATGAAAAACTTAAAAATAGTTCGGATATATTAGTAGCTTTTGGTGTTATAGGAATAGTACTTATGATAATTATTCCTATGCCAACACTCCTTTTAGATATTTTTATAGCTCTGAATATTACAGTTGGAACAGTTATTATTTTGTTAACTATGTTTACCACAGAAGTTCTACAATTCTCAGTATTTCCTACAATGCTTTTAGTTACAACACTTTTTAGATTAGGACTAAATATATCTTCTACAAGATTAATACTTAGAGATCATTATGCTGGAGATATAATTGAGACCTTTGGAACATTTGTTGTAGGTGGGAATTTTGTAGTTGGTATAATAATATTTTTAATTATAGTTATTATCCAATTTGTTGTAATTACAAATGGTGCTGGTAGGGTATCGGAAGTTTCAGCAAGATTTACATTAGATGCTATGCCTGGTAAATAAATGAGTATTGATGCTGATTTAAATGCAGGGTTAATATCTGAAATTGAAGCAAGAGAGAGAAGAGAAAAGATTCAACAAGAAGCTGGTTTTTATGGAGCTATGGATGGAGCATCTAAGTTCGTAAAAGGAGATGCTATTGCTGGAATAGTAATTACTATTATAAACATAATTGCTGGAATAATAATAGGAGTTGTAATTGAAAAAATGCCAGCAGGTCAAGCAGTTACTACATATGTAAGACTTACAATTGGTGATGGACTAGTGAGTCAGGTTCCAGCACTATTGATTTCTACAGCTTCAGGTATATTAGTAACTAGGTCTTCTACTAATGAAAATTTTGGTAATTTACTTATTAAACAGTTAACTGGATTTCCAAAAGTTTTAGCTATAGCATCTGTTATTTTAATGATTTTAGGTTTTATTCCAGGGTTTCCTAAGTTTGCGTTTTTTGTGTTAGCAGCTGCAAATGGAATTAGTGCTTATTTCCTTTATAAAGAAGAAAAAGAAAAGGTTATTATGCAAATTCAAACGGAAGAGGAAGAATTAATTGAAACCGAAAAAAGAGAACCTGAAAATGTTACTAGTTTAATTTCGGTAGAACCTATGGATATAGAAATAGGTTACGGTCTTATACCACTTGCTGATGAAGGAACAGGAGGAGATTTGCTTCAGAGAATTGCTTCTGTAAGAAGACAGTGTGCAATTGAAATGGGAGTAATTGTACAGCCTATTAGAATCAGAGATAATCTTCAACTAAAAACTAATGAATATATAATTAAGATTAGAGGTACTGCTATTGTAAAAGGTGAACTTATGCCTAATATGCTTATGTGTATGGATCCAAGTGGAGAAGAAATTGAACTTGAAGGTATTAGGACTATAGAGCCTACATTTGGACTTCCAGCTCTATGGATAAATAATGATCAAAGAGAAGAAGCTGAAATTAAAGGATTTACTGTTGTTGATCCAACTACAATTATGGTTACTCATTTAACAGAAACTATTAAGGCTCATTCATATGAATTGTTAGGAAGACAGGAAACTAAAATGATAATAGACAGTGTAAATGAAAAATACAGTACAGTTGTTCAAGAATTGATACCTGATTTAATGACAATTGGAGAGGTTCAAAAAGTACTCCAAAACCTTTTAAAAGAAAAAATTTCTATAAAGGATATGGTAACAATATTAGAAGCTTTAGCAGATAATTCAACAACTACTAAAGATATTGAACTCTTAACTGAATATGTGAGGTTTGCACTTGCAAGAACAATATGCAATCCATTAGTAGATGAAAGTGGGAGGATTACGGTTGCAGTATTAGCTCCAGAACTTGAACAGATAATTGGAAACAATATTCAAAAATCTATGCAGGGATCTTTTCCAGCGATTAATCCGGAAATTACAACTAGGATATTTGATTCTATAAAAAATGTTTTGGATACTGTACATTTTTACAATAATCAACCTGTAATTTTAGTATCACCTAAAATTAGACCCGCTTTAAGGAAGCTCATTGAAATGGCATTTTCAAATGTTAATATATTATCTTTGAATGAAATACCTAATGATATAGAGATTAGAACCGAAGGAGTTGTTACTCACCAATGATTATAAAGAAATACATAGTTAACAGTATGAATGAAGCTATGGAGAGAATAAGATATGAATTAGGAAAAGATGCTGTAATAATAAGTCAGAGAAAAATTAGAAAATCAGGAGTTAAAGGATGGTTTTCATCTAAAGCTATAGAAGTTACAGCTGCTGTGGATAATAATAAAAACAAAGTTAATGATTCTATGAAAGAAAGTATTGATATTATAAAAAAAGCTATAAAAAACAAGACACCTAATATACAAAGCAAAGAAAAAATAAATTTAAAGGAAGAAATAAAAGAAAAAAAACCAATAGAAAAAAAAGAAGAAATTAATTCGAAAATAAATGATGAAATGCTAAAAGAAATGCAGGAAATGAAGGCCGTGATAAATGATTTAGTAAACAAAACTGAAAAAAATGGCGGCAGAAAAAGTAAGATAAGAATTAAACTTGAGAAAAATGATTTAAATGATAGAACTATTAAAAAAATATTGGCTAGAGCAAGAAGTTTAGATAAAAATATAGATGAATATGAAAGAGTTAGGATTTCAATAAAAAAGATGATAAAAGCATCTGATGATAAATTCAAAAATACTGTTGTTTTAGTAGGACCAACTGGAGTTGGTAAAACAACTACTGTTGCAAAGCTTGCAGGAAAATTTGCATTAATAGAAAAGAAAAAGGTAGGACTTATAACTATTGATACATATAGAATAGGGGCGGTGGAGCAATTGAAAGCGTATGCAAATATTATGAGCATACCCTTTGAAATGGTAATTACATTAGAAGATATGGAAAATGCATTAAAAAGTATGGAAGATTGCGATATAGTTCTAATTGATACAACAGGAAGAAGCAGTAAGAATGAATCACAAATAGCTGAACTTAATACTTTTATACAAAAAACTAATACAGATAATATATATTTGGTAGTGAGTTCTACGACAAAGGATAAGGATGTTGAGGCTATTATTGAAGGATATAAAGTACTGAATTTTAACAATGTAATCATTACTAAGTTGGATGAAACAACAACTTATGGATCTATATTGAATATTTTAGATATAGCTAATAAACCTCTCAGCTTTGTTACTACAGGGCAAAATGTACCAGATGATTTAAAAAGATTAAGCGACGAAGAAATTTGCAAACTTGTTTTAGGAGAGAAAGTTATATGATAGACCAAGCACAGAGATTAAGGGAGTTAGTTAAAGAAAAAAGTTTACATAAAGGTTTAGATTATAATGATGAAAAAGCAAAAATTATTACAGTTACATCTGGAAAAGGTGGAGTTGGAAAAAGTAATTTTGTTGTAAATCTAGGTATTACTCTTCAGAAAATGGGTAAGTCTGTATTAATATTTGATGCAGATGTAGGAATGGGAAACGATGATGTGTTAATGGGCTTTTTACCAAAATACAATATTTATGATATAATATTGTATGGAAAAGAAATTGATGATGTAGTAATTGAAGGACCCTTTGGGATAAGGCTTCTTCCAGGTGGATCAGGTTTAAATAAAATTGATGAAATAGATGATAATAAGAGAAAAATTTTTTTAGAAAAATTAAGTTCTCTTAAAGGATTTGATTTTATAATTATGGATACAGGAGCAGGAATAAATAAGACTGTTTTAGGATTCATATATTGTTGTCAAGAACTTATAGTAATTACTACTCCAGAACCTACTTCTTTAACAGATGCTTACAGTCTTGTTAAAGCGGTTACCCATTTTAAAATCAAGTCAACAGCAAAAGTTATTATAAATAGAGTACTGGATTACAAGGAAGGCGATATGACTTTTAAAAAGTTTAATAATGCTGTACTAAAATTTTTAAATATTAAGCTTGAACATTTAGGAAATATATCTGAAGATAGAAAGCTTATAAAAGCAGTTAGAAATCAAAAACCATTTGTGATTGATTACCCCAATTGTGAGGCTGCTCAAGATATAAAAAACATAGCATTAAAACTATGCGGAGATGTTAATAGTAACACTGGTACAGGAATACAGAGTCTATTTAAGAAAATATTTAGTGTTTTTTCATAATGGAGGTTAGGTGTGAGTAATTTGAATTTTAAGATAAATAATAAGATAGATATAATTTATAATAATGAATTTTATAATTGTGATATTCAAGATATTAAAAGTGGTTATTTAGCTATAAGTATTCCAATAAAAGAAACTCAATATTTGCCTCTTAGAAAAGATGAAAAAATTGATGTTTTGTATTATGATGAAACTTGTATATATGAGTTTTCATCAGTAGTTGTAAAGAGAGAACAGGCTAATATACCTTTGCTTTGGATAAAGATACCTAAAAAATTTAAAAAAATTCAGAGAAGAAAATTTGTACGTGTATCTGTATTGTTTAATGGAAAGTATGCAGTGATTGAAAAGAAAATGACTATAAATAAGCAAACTATATCAGAAATGAAATTTTTTGATGCTGTTATACTAGACTTAAGTGGCGGCGGAACTAAATTAAGGATTAAAGCTAATATAAAATCAGGAGATTCAATCTTAGTAGTATTACCTATGAAAAAAGGGGCAATGATTGTAAAAGGTAAAGTAATAAGAGCTGTAAAAGATGAATTGAAAAATAGTATTTGTGGTATTAAATTTATTGAATTAAGTATGAATGAACAAGATAGGATAGTGCAATTTGTTTTTTCCATTATGCGTGAACAAATGAAAAAAGGATTAAAGGAGGATTAGGTATGTCCACAGTGAGTAATTTAGAGGTGAGAGAACAAATAGTAAAGCAGTATATTCCATTGGTTAAGTATATTGCTTCTAGAGTTATTATTGGGAAGAGTAAATATATTGAATTTGAAGACTTACTGGGATATGGAATGATTGGGCTTATGGATGCTATTAATAAGTTTGATGAAAGTAAAGGAATGAAATTTTCTACATATGCATCCATAAGAATAAGAGGTTCTATGATAGATGAAATTAGGAAAAATAGTCCTATTTCAAAAGGAGCTATGGACAAGCTTAATCGTTATAATAGTGCAATAGAAAGATTGCAGAAAAGAAATTTAAAAGATCCTACTACAAAAGAAATTGCTGAAGAAATGGGGATAAGCATAAGTAATGTGGGTCAAATAGAAAATTACATAAATTATATAGCTGTTGTTTCATTAGAAGGAATAGTATTTTCAGAAGATGATGATATGTTATTAATTGGTACCATAAGAGATGAAAAAAGTCCTAATCCTGAGAAAAACGTAGAAGACAAAGAAAGACTCGAATATCTAGCAAAAGCGTTGGATATGCTGAAAGAAAAAGATAAAACTGTACTATCTTTATATTATTATGAGGGATTAACGCTAAAAGAAATTGGCGGGATTTTGGGAGTTTCAGAATCAAGAGTTTGCCAACTACACAGTAGGGGCATTGTTAATCTAAGAAAAATGTTGATGAAGCTTAAATATAAAATTTAAATTGATTTAAAATTTATATGTTTTACATATTTGAATGGATTATGGTTTGCACTGATAAATATGGTAAGAAGAGGTGAGTGAATGAGCACAGCTATAATTTTATTAATTGCTGGAATTATATTAATTGTGCTAAATATAAAGGCAATAAATAAAGAAAAAAATTCTTTTAAAGAAGCATTTACTAGTGCTTCAGATAATATGCAGGAATTTCAAGTTGAAATAGGCAAAGTTAGGAGAGAATTTGCTGAAACATTATTAGAACTTCAAACTCAAATAGTAGATATTGAAAATAAAATTAAATTAAATGAAAATATGAATTTTCAAAAAATTGAGAAGATAGAACGATTAGAACAAGAAATAAAATTTGAGGAAAAAAAAGACGTATGCCAAGAAGAAAAAATAGAAAATATTGAAGAAATACATAATAACACAAGTGATAATAGTGTTAAGATAAATGAAATAGACAAACTTATAAAAAAAGGACTAAGTGTTGAACAAATAGCAGATAAACTTAAAATTGGCAAGGGGGAAGTACTATTAATAAAAGAATTATATTTAAAATAAAAAATATAATTGATTTTTTAAGTGACAGAAAAGTACTTGTTGGAATTGGAATAGGTTTAATAATTGGAACTCTTTTAATGATAAATACAAAAATAAAGGTGAATTTATCAAAATATCAAATTGAAATGAAAGCAAGAGAATATGGAATGGAATATAAAGATGAGCAAAAGGTTATTAAAGATAAAAATTTAGAAATGAATAATCAAAATATTTCAATTGAACAAGAAAAAGTAGGGGGGAAATAAAATGATTAGAGGAATATATACTGCAGTTTCAGGACTTATAACACAAGAAGCAAGACAAGATGTTATAAGTAATAATTTAGCAAATGCGAATACTGTTGGGTTTAAAAGTGATAATTTAATAGCTAAAAAATTTGATGATGTTTTACTTGAAAACTATGATAAAGAGATAAATGGCAAGAATGTAAAAAATACTTTAGGAAAATTATCTATGGGTAGTGAAATTGATGAAACTTTTACTAACTATGGTCAAGGAGTTGTTGAGAATACTAATAGAGATACTGATTTTGCTATAAATGGAAGTGGTTTTTTTGCAGTTTCTCGTGAAAATGGATTTAATAAAGAGAATTATTATACTAGAAACGGACACTTTCATATCAATAATGCAGGATATTTAGTAAATGACCAAGGAGATAAGGTTTTAGCGAAAAATATTGAAACAAATAATATAGAGCCTATATATGTTGGAAAGGGAAAAATAAACTGTAATGAATCTGGAGAAATTAGTATAGATAAGTCAATTGCTTATAAACTTTATATTGCAAATTTTAAGGATAACAATTCATTGGAAAAGGTAAGTGAAAATCTTTATAAAGGAGAAAATCCTCTTCAAAGTAACAGTAAAATAAGACAGTATGCTTTAGAAAAATCTAATGTTAATGTTATGAATGAAATGACAAATATGATGATGACTTTAAGAATGTTCGAAAGTAATCAAAAAGCTGTTCAATCGATTGATGCATCATTAGAAAAGACAGTTAATGAAGTTGGAAAAGTATGATAAAAACTGGCTATTAACAATTAAGAGAGGGGGATAAGCATGTTTAGAAGCATATGGAATTCCAAAAGTGGAATGGAAGCGCAAATGAATAAATTAGATGCTATTTCAAATAATTTAGCTAATGTAGGTACTAAAGGATATAAAAAAGTTGATGTAGGATTTGAGGATTTGATGCAGGAAACTTTAAAAAGAGATGGATATCCTGTATCAAATAGTAAGGATGGAGAGAAAAAAGTTTTTACTGGTAGTGGAGTAAAGGCAACAGGAATATACCATAATGATTCACAGGGAGATTTGGTACAAACAAATAAGAAGATGGATTTAGCTATTGATGGTAAAGGATATTTTAAAGTTAATTTATCAAATGGAGAAGAAGCATATACTAGATGTGGTTCTTTTAAAATTGATGCTGAAGGAAGAGTTGTTGACAACAGTGGGAAGAGATTGGTTATTATTGATCAAAATGGACAAAATATAAATTCACAGGGTAGCACAAGGAAGTTTGATGAGAAATATTTTAATGTAGATTCTAAGGGATATGTTAGTGGTGTAATAGATGATAGTGGTAACGTTATTAAAAATAAAATATTTAAAATAAACATATATAATACAATAGGACAAAATTCTATGAAAAGTATAGGACAAAATTTATATGTACCTGAAACTATAAAGGATGAATATGGAAATAACATAAAAGCTGATGTTATTGGAGTAAAGAATTCTAATATAGTACAGGGGTTCCTTGAAAATTCAAATGTAGATTTGGGTAAGGAAATGTCTGATATGATAATAACTCAGAGAGCTTTTCAATTGAATTCTAAAGCGCTTACAACAGCAGATGAAATGTGGGGAATGGTAAATAATTTAAAAGGTAGATAAAACTAAAGGAGTGAAGAACTTGGGATAGGGTATGTAATTGGGTGTTTATTAAGTGTATTATTTTGGAAAATTGATAGACAGGCATTATTCATTAAATTAGATGAGAATTTAATGAGAAAAATTAACAATAGGATTTTAATTCAAATCATTTATATTGGCGCAGTTATATTAATAAGTTTTCTCTTGGAAAAAATTCAATTCAAGGAGTTATATAATGGTCTTACTGCTTTTTTAGTAATTGACATTAGTAATACTGAGAGAAAAAGTCTAGAAAAGAAAGAAAAAATTAATTTTTATAATTCTATTTCTATCATAACAAGATCTCTTGTTTGTGGTTTTACATCTCCATTATTGTATATAATTATTTTTGGAAATTATTTTGCTATTGCATATATGATAATTTATTATATAAGATTTAATGAAGAAAATACTATTCTTATGTGGATTTGGATGATTTTTACTATAATACCTTCATTGTTGGTACAATTATTTTTGTACATTATTTATATATTTAGACATAAGAAGATTAGTATAGAGTTTGAAGGGGATTACTTTAATAGTGTATTTAAAAGACCGCTTCTTAATGTTAATATTTTAGCTGCTTATGTAGAGTCTATAAATTTTTATTTTTATTACAGTAAGGATGACTCAAATTACTTTAAAAGCTATGGGAAATACAAAAAAACTATAGAGTATGAGGATGTTAAAAATTATTTAGGAATAGCATATATTATTTGTATAATTATATTTATATTATTTTTTAGTTTTATTATGGTCAAAGCAAAATAAATATATTTTATGGTTTAGATAATCAGCACTTTTAAATGAGTAGATAAAAATATTTATTAGATATAAAATTTTAAGTTTATAGGTAAATGAAAGACATAAATATAGACAAATTCTATATTTATGTCTTTCATTTTTCTGTATGTATTAATATAATAATTAATAGTTAAGTGGTTATTATAAAGTTGTAACCTATGTTTTTATTTAGATGATTCAACTGCTGATGTAAGTGGTGGAATCACCTGTTTTTTTCTAGATAGTAAATCGGGGATGTAAGCACAGTTATCTTTTAAAGTTACATTAAATGCAATAGGTACTAAATCAGTTTTTTCACCTACTGCTATTAGTTCAGAACCCTCTTGTATAATATCAGTTAACATTAATAAAAGTAAATCATAATTCTCATTTTTACATTTATTATTCATATATTCTAACATTTCATTCTTCATAGGTTCAAAACCATCTAAATCCATTGTGCTAATTTGACCTACACCGATTTTAGTGTTTAATAAATTAAATGTTTTGAAATCTTGATTAAAGATTTCTTGTACACTTTTACCAGTAAGAGATGTACCGGCTTTAAACAGTTGATGGGCGTAATCTTCAACATTAATATTAGCCATTTTAGATAATCTATTTAGCATTAATTTATCCATATCAGTAGATGTTGGTGACTTAAATAATAGTGTATCAGAAATTATAGCACTGCATAATAAACCAGCTATTTGCTTAGATGGTCTTATTCCATTTTCAAAATATATAGAAGCAACTATAGTAGCTGTACTTCCAACAGGTTCATTTCTAAAGTATATTGGAAGACCTGTTTGTATATCTGCAATTCTATGATGATCGATTATTTCTGTAACTTCTGCATCTTCAAGTCCATCTACAGATTGAGATAGTTCATTATGATCTACCAATACAACGTTTTTATTGATTTTGGAAATTAAATGAAAACGTGATATAGTTCCTAACACTTTATTATTTTCATCAAGTATAGGATAGCTTCCAAATCTTGTTTTAATCATTGTTTCTTGTACATTTTCAACAAAGTCATTATTCTTGAAGCTTATAATGTTATCACTAGTCATTACATATTTTACTGGAATGCTTTGAATAATCATTCTTGATGTTGTAAAAGAATCAAATGGAGTTGAAATTATAGAGCATCCTTTTTCAGAGGCTTTTTCAATTATTTTAGCATCAATTTCATGGTTTCCAGTGACAATCATTAAAGAAGTATCAGATTCTATAGCTAATTGCTGAGCTTCTTCTCTGTTTCCACATATTACTATATCCCCTGGCTCTATAACTTTTTTGATACCTTCAGAATTCATAGCTGTAACTATTATTTTACCATCAAATTTTTTGGATTTATCGTTATGGTATATTGATTTACCAGATAAAGCATCAAGCATGTTTTCAAATGAAACATTACTTTTTGCAATTATGTAATTATCCCATATATCCATGTATGCGGATGTTAAGTCGGATAAGCTTACAATTCCTAGAAAAGTATCATTTTCATTTATTACAGGAATAGTTTTTATATTGTTTTTTTTCATTAAGTTCCAAGCAGTTTTTAAAGAAACTTCTGGAGAAAGTGGTGCTGCTGTATCCATATTTAAGTCATTAACTGTAGCTTTTAAAGTATTTACTAATTTTGGTGTATCTACTCCAAAATAATCTAATGCAAATTGAGTTTCTTTATTTAGTTCCCCTAATCTGATTGGTATAGCATCAGCGTTTTGTGTTTTGTTTTTAAATTCTGCATATGCAATAGCAGAGCAAATTGAATCCGTATCAGGATTTTTGTGCCCAGTTACATAAATTATGTCTTTCATAAAAAAAAATACCTCCCAAATTAAATAATCAAATTTCACTTTATTATTTTACCACAAAAACATCAATTTGCATTATTTTTATGAAAAAATATAATTTTTTCATAAGATACCACATAGCTTTCATATATATTTATAAGAATACAAGAAAAGTGTGACGCACTATAAGAATATTGTTACACAATATTCTTAGATTGTGGATAGGGGGAAAAACATGATTAGGGAAAAAGATTTGATGAGAGGTCTTACTAATGATGAAGCAAATAAAAGATTGCAAAAATATGGGCTAAATGCACTAAAGAAGAAAAAGAAAATATCATCCTTTAAAATATTTTTGGACCAGTTTAATGATTTTATTATTTGGGTTTTAATTGCTGCTACAATTTTATCAGCACTTATGGGAGAAAAAGCAGACTCTATAACAATTATAATTATAGTGATTATGAATGGGGTTTTAGGTTTTGTTCAAGAGTATAAAACAGAAAAATCTTTAGAGGCTTTAAAAGAGCTTGCAGCACCTACAGCTAAGGCTATAAGAAATGGTGAAGTCAAAGTTGTAAATGCTGAGTTCTTAGTTCCAGGTGATTTAATAGTTATTGAGAGTGGAGATAAAATACCAGCAGATGCTGTGTTGGTAGAAGAAAACAATTTATTGGTTGATGAGTCATTACTTACTGGAGAATCGGTAGGAGTTGAAAAAAATAGAGAGAGTAAGAATAATAAAATATATATGGGTACTATAGTTTTAAGAGGAAGAGGAATGGCTAAAATAGCACAAACTGGAATGAAGACAGAAATGGGTAAAATTGCAAATATGCTTCAAAATATAGAAACGGAAAAATCTCCTTTAAAGAAAAAATTAGCTTTTTTAGGTAAAGTTATGGTTTTTATATGCATTGCAATTTGTATAATAGTTACTTTTATAGGTATACTTAGAGGGCAAGATAAATATCAAATGCTTCTTTTAGGTGTTAGTTTAGCAGTTGCTGCAATTCCAGAAGGTATGCCAGCTATAGTTACAGTAGCCTTAGCTTTAGGAGTTTCAAGAATGCTTAAGAGAAATGCTTTAGTTAGAAAATTGCCAGCAGTAGAAACTCTAGGATGTACTTCAATAATTTGTAGTGATAAAACAGGAACTTTAACTCAAAATAATATGACTGTTGAAAAAATATATTTTAATGAAAGAAGCTGTAATGTTATAGAAAAGGAATGCTTAAACTGTGAAATCTTAAAAAAAGCATTTGTATATTGTAATGACTGTACCTATGATTTTAATCAAAAAAGGTTTGAAAAAGTTTTAATAGGAGATCCAACTGAAACTGCTTTGATAAAAGCTTTTTTTAAGGATAGTAAGAGTATTAAAACTTTTGTATCTAAAGCTAAAAGAATGTACGAAATTCCTTTTGATTCTAATAGAAAAATGATGTCTGTAGTAGTAAATGAAGGAAATAAAAAGAGATGTTATGTTAAAGGTGCACCAGAAAGAATAATAGAAAATTGTAAATATATTTTAATAGGAAGTGAAATTAGTTTATTTAATAGAGAATATAAACAAAAGGTTGTAAAACAGGTTGAAAAAATGTCTTTTGATGCATTAAGGTGTATAGCAGCAGCATATAAAGAAAATAACTTAAATCAAAACAATAAGTTAGAAGAAAATTTAATTTTTTTAGGAATAGCTGGGATGAAAGACCCACCAAGACCAGAGGCGGGAGAAGCAGTATTAAACTGTAAAATTGCAGGAATTAGACCTGTTATGATAACTGGTGATCATAAAAATACAGCTTATGCCATTGCAAAGGAACTTAATATATGTAAAAATGGTTCGGAAGTTATAACAGGTACAGAAATCGATGATTTATCGGATAAAGAACTAATTAATAAAATAAATAAAATTTCTGTATTTGCAAGAGTAAGTCCTAAACATAAATTACGTATAGTTAAAGCATTTAAAAAGAAAAATAATATTGTTGCTATGACTGGAGATGGAGTGAATGACGCTCCAGCAGTTAAAGAAGCAGATATAGGAATTTCTATGGGAATTTCAGGAACTGATGTGACAAAAGAAGCATCCTCAATGATATTATTAGATGATAATTTTACTACTATTGTATCTGCAGTAGAGGAAGGCAGAGTAATATATGATAATATAAGAAAGTTTATTAGATATTTGCTTTCGTGTAACTTAGGAGAAGTATTAACTATGTTTTTATCATCATTATTTTATTTAGAAACGCCACTGCTTCCAATTCAAATTTTATTTATTAATTTAGCTACTGATGGATTACCAGCTATGGCTCTTGGAGTTGATCCTCCAGATAAGGATATAATGACACAAAGACCAAGAGATAAAAATGAGAGTGTTTTTGCTAGAGGGCTTAAAGAAAAAATTGTTTTAAGAGGAACCTTAATTGGAATATGTACAATTTTCGCATTTTTGTCAGGAAAATATTATGATATGAATTTAGAGGCGTGTAGAACTTTAGCATTATCAACTTTAATAATGTCTCAGCTCATTCATGTTTTTGAGTGTAGATCTGAGAAACATTCTATTTTTGAGATAAAGCTTTTTACTAACATATATTTGGTAGGTGCAGTTTTGCTTTCTATTGTGATGCTCTTATCTATAATTTATATACCGTTTTTACAAAAAATATTTCATACAGTTTCATTGGATTTAGGACAATGGATTATAGTAATATTTTTCTCAAGCTTTGTTTCATTTATAAATAGCTTATATCTATTTTTTAGAAAATAATATTTCACTTCTTAACAATTAAGAGTTAAGAGTTAAGGAGTGAATTCAACAAGCTGAATTCTATAAGTAAAGATAATTTTAGGTGTAATTAAGCAATAATAAAAAGCCGTTGTAAGTCAACGACTTTTTATTTAGATATTAGTTTTGCGATTAATTGTTAATTATTAACTCTTAATTGTTTTCTTACTATCTGTATTTTACCTTTTGAGCTTTTTGAAGCTTTTTAATAGCATCTCCACCTTCAACAGGTACAAGTTGTTTTTTAGTAGTTAAGTTAAAGATATTCATTACTTCAATAAGTTCACTATTGCCTTTACCCTTTTTGCCTTTTACTCCTTGTACTACAACTGAATGACCTTGAGATAAATTCATAAATTCAGGTTTTTTAAACCATCTATTTTTTCTATACAAACATTTTGTAACATTTCTGCTTCTATCTGGCTTTACTACTACTGTTACTGTTAACTTATGAAAAATCCATAGTATAGATTTTTCTTGTATCTTTACGGAAAGGACCTTTCCTTGAGCTTGTGTAATTCTATCACCGTATTTTTTTAAATAAGATTCTGCATATCTTTGAGATAACTTTTCCTTAAGACCCATTCTATTAACTCCTTTACATATAATTTCTAATATAGCGAATTATGAAAGTATGAATTATAACTAAGGTTTATTATATCATAGTATTATTTTTTTTAAAACAGTTATTCATAGTTTTACCTAATACAGCTTAATACATGTACATACTGTGAATTTAAATTTATACAATAAAACATTTATATCAAAATTTGTTCCTAAATTAATATTTTTAGAATATTAATATAGTAAGGTGCAGGAAAGGGGGAGAAATATGAATATGGAATTATCATCCCGAGATGTAACATACAAATTTAATATTGAGGGTATTGATTTAGAAAAGTATAAAGATAATTTACCAGAATACACAGAAGAAGTTTATGATAAAATAAAGACTGCATTAGAAATATATGAAGAGGGATTTAATGTTTATTTAATAGATGATTTTTCTAAAAATAAATTAGCAAATATTGAAAAATTTATAAATAATATATTTGAAAATAGAGATAAACCTAAAGATATATGTTATGTTATAAAAGATGATGTTGAAAAACCAGTGTCCTTAATTTTATCGAATGGAAAAGGAAAGATATTAAAACAAAGTGTGATAGAATTGCAAGACACATATTATAATGTTATATATGATTTTTATAATAATTCTGTAAATAAAGAAAAAGACGAAATAATTGAAAATATTCAAAAGAAAAGAACGGAGCTTATAACAGAACTAATGCAAAATGCAAATAGTAAAGGATTTGAAATAAGATATGCTTCTAAAGGTTTTACATTTATTCCACTTAAAGAAGAAGGAGTTATGACAGAAAAAGAATATGATGATTTAGATGCTGATAAAAAAGAGGAATTATTAAATAAAGTTTCAGAACTTAAAAATAAATCACAAGATATATTAAAAATATTAAAAAATATTGAGATTAGTGAAATTGAAAAGATACAAAACATTTTAATAAAATATTTGAAAGATGAAGTAGAAAATTTCAAAAAAAAGTATAAAGAAGAGTTTATATGTGATTCGAATGCTGTGGAATTTTTAACAGAAATGTGTAATGAAATAGAGAAAGAAATAGTAGAAAATTATTCTATGGTATATGAAGATGATGAAGCAGGTATTAATGAAATAATAATGAAATATGATGTTAATGTTTTAGTGGATAATAGTGAATTTTTAAGACCTAGAGTTATTTTTGAAGAAGATCCTAGTGTGAATAATTTACTTGGAAGTATAGAATATAAAAATCAAAATGGAAATTATGTTACAGACTGTTCTTTAATTAAGGGCGGTTCTTTATTAAAGGCAAATGAAGGTTGTATTATAATACGGGCTAATAGTCTTTTATCTAATCCTTCAACATATTATAATTTGAAAAAAACTATAATGAATGAAAAAGTTGATTTTGACCACAATAAAGGATATGTTGAGCTTTTGTCTTTAAGTAGTTTAAATCCGGAACCGATTAGAAGTAAAGTAAAGGTAATATTGATAGGAGACTATCAAATTTATGATTTATTATATAATTATGATGAAGATTTTAAAAAGATATTTAAAATAAAAGCTCAATATAAACCAGTTGTGGATATTAATGAAAGTACTAAGGCAGCACTAGTAAATGAAATTTTAGAGATTTGTAATGATAAAAAATTAAAATCCTTAAATAAAGAAGCTATTAAGGAAGTTGCAAAATTTTTATCACGTAAAGCGGAAAATAAAAATAAACTATTTTTTAATGATGAAGAACTAAGTAAAATTCTTATGCTTTCTAATAATAAGGTTGTAAGTGAAAATAGAGATAATATTACAATAAAAGATATAATTGATATAGCAAATGATGAGGATTTGATAGAAAAAGAAATTAGAAATTACTATAAAGATGGCAAAATACTGCTTAATGTAACAGATAAAAAAATAGGGCAAATCAATGCACTTTCTGTTATAGATTCTGGATATTTTAGTTTTGGAAAACCAATAAGAATAACCTGCTCATGTTATAAAGGCGGAGGAGATATTATAGATGTTCAAAAACAGAGTGATATGAGTGGAAATATTCATGATAAAGCAGTTAACACCTTAAGGGGAGTTATAAATGGATGTTTCGGTAAATACAGTAAATTACCTGTAAATTTCCATTTGAGTTTTGAACAGATATATGGAAAAGTAGATGGAGATAGTGCTTCGGTTGCAGAATTTATTTGCATGATCTCAGCTTTAAGCAATATTCCTATAAAACAGAATATTGCTGTAACAGGTTCTATAAACCAATTTGGTGAAGTGCAGCCGGTTGGTGGTATTAATGAAAAAATAGAAGGATTCTTCAAAACTTGCAAATGTATTGATACTATTGAAAATAAAGGAGTTTTAATACCTTTTTCTAATAAAGATAATTTAATTTTAAGCTATGAAATAGAAAAAGCTATAGGAGAAGGAAAATTCCACATATATACTATGAAGGATGTTAGGAATGCTGTAGAGACTTTAATGGGTGAATATAAAAAAGTTTTTTCTACTGCAAAGAAAGAAATAAGAAAATATTCTAAAATATTGCTGTAATTACTTGACAGGTAGAAATTAATAACGAAGAATAATAAAATTTTGGTAAATCAAAATAAAAAACGTAGGCATTTGCCGACGTTTTTTATTTTGAAAAATTAAACGTTAAATCTAAAATGTACTATGTCTCCATCTTGCATTACATATTCTTTGCCTTCAAGCCTATAGAAGCCTTTTTCTTTTGCAGCTGCTTCAGAACCACATTCTATAAGTTTATTATAAGAGATTATTTCAGCTCGAATGAAGCCTCTTTCAATATCGGAATGAATTTTACCAGCAGCTTGAGGTGCTTTAGTTCCTATTTCTATAGTCCAAGCTCTAACTTCATCACTACCAGATGTTAAGAAACTCATAAGACCTAGAAGAGAGTAGCTTGAATTTATTAACTTATTTAGTCCAGGTTCTTTTAAGCCATATTCAGATAATAATTCATCTCTTTCTTCATCTTCAAGAGAAGATAATTCTTCTTCAATTTTAGCACATATAGTTACAACTTCTGAATTTTCTTCTTTAGCATAATCTTTAACTTTTTTTACAAAATCATTTTCTATATTTCCTGATACAAGCTCTTCTTCAGAAATATTCGTTACATAAAGTATAGGTTTTGAAGTAATTAAAAATAAATTTTTTACAATTATACTTTCATTTTCATCAAGTTCAAGAGTTCGTACAGGTTTATTTGCTTCAAGATGGGCTTTTACTTTTTCCATTACTGTAAGCTCAGCTTTAGCTTCTTTATTGCCTGAAGAACGAGCAGATTTGACTGTTCTTTCAAGCCGTCTTTCTAATACTTCAAGGTCTGCAAAGATTAATTCAAGATTTATTGTTTCAATATCACGAATAGGATCTACAGAACCTTCAACGTGCACTATGTTACTGTCTTCAAAACATCTAACAACATGGACGATTGCTTCAACTTCTCTTATATGAGATAAAAACTTATTTCCAAGACCTTCGCCTTTGCTTGCTCCTTTAACTAGACCAGCAATATCATAAAACTCAACAGAAGCATATATTTTTTTCTTAGGGTTATACATTTTATCAAGTACATCTAATCTTTTATCTGGAACATTTACAACTCCAATATTGGGTTCTATGGTACAAAATGGATAGTTTGCAGATTCAGCTCCAGCTTTAGTTATTGCATTAAATAAAGTACTTTTTCCTACATTAGGTAAGCCTACAATTCCTAGCTTCATTTATGTACAGTCCTTTCTTTACTTATTAGTATAATTTCCTAATAAATTATACTCTAGATTAGGTAGTATTTCAAGGAAGGTATGTAAATGTCAATATATAACAGGTTTCCATAAAAAATTATAGAATATAATTTAATTTACTTTTAAATTTTATTAAAGTTTTTTAAATTATTAGAAGGAGTTTTTAGTTTTTTATAGAATACTAAGAAAAGTAGTGAATTATTTAAATATCATACTAAGTATTTTAGAAAAAATTAATTTGAGCATTTGTGCCACAAAATCTTTTAGAATATGCTAATCCTAAAAAGGAAATAGTAAGTATTAGAGTAATAAATAGACTTAAGATATGGAGCAAGAAAAAATGGGATAAATATAATAATTTAAATGTAGATTTTAATTGAGATAGTAGTAAAAATTGATAAACTAGGAATATAAAGGACAGAAGGAGAATATTTGAATGATAGAGTTTAAGCATGTATCAGTATTATTAAATGAAGTAATAGAATCACTTGATATAAAAGAAGATGGAATATATGTAGATTGTACACTTGGTGGCGCGGGTCATTCAAAGGAAATATTAAAAAAATTATCTAATAAGGGTAGACTTATTGGTATTGATCAAGATACAAATGCTCTTAAAGCTGCAAAAGAGAGATTGAAAGAATATTCTAATGTAACTTATGTTCATGATAATTTTTATAATATAGATAATATTTTAAAAGAACTTAATATAAATAAAGTTGATGGTATACTAATGGATTTAGGAGTATCTTCATATCAATTAGATACTACTGAAAGAGGATTTAGTTATATGAGAGATGCGTCCCTTGATATGAGAATGAATACAGAAAATGAGTTTTCGGCATATGATATCATAAATAGTTATAGCGAAACTGATATTTTTAGAATTATCAAGGAATATGGAGAAGAACGATTTGCTAAAAAAATAGCAAGATTTATTGTAGAAAGAAGAACAGAGAAACCTATAGAAACAACTCTTGAACTTGTAGACATTATAAAAAGTGCTATACCAGCTAAATTCCAAAGAAAGGGTCATCCAGCAAAAAAAACATTTCAAGCTATTAGAATAGAAGTTAATAAAGAATTAGAAATATTGAATCAGGCTGTTGAAGATAGTGTAGAAAGTTTAAATATTGGAGGAAGACTAACAATAATTACATTCCATTCACTAGAGGATAGAATTATAAAAGTTAAGTATAAGAAACTTGAAAATCCATGCACTTGTCCAAAAGAATTTCCTATATGTATTTGTGGTAAAAAACCTATAGTAAAGGTTTTAACAAGAAAACCTATAGAACCAACAGAAGAGGAAAAAGAACTTAATTCAAGAAGTAAAAGTGCTAAGCTTAGAGTGTTAGAAAAGATTTAGTTCTAAATTGGGAATGGAGGGAATAAAGTGATAGTGGCGAACAAAAAAAATACTGTAAATGGTAACAATGCTTTAGCTCCAGAATATGTTCCTTCAAGAGGAATAAATGATCATAAATACAAAGATTTAAAGCAATCTAAGAAAGATCATAAAAAAATTAATAAACAAAAACAAATTAGATCAAAGACAAGTGTGCTAAGAAATATAATATTAGCATTTACAGTATGTATCACTTTAGTATATAGATATTCTTTAATATACAATATGGAAAAAGATATACTCGATATAAAAAAGCAGATTTCAAAAGTTAATGCAGAAAATGAAAATTTAAGAATAGGTCTGCTTATGTTTAATAATATAGAGAGTATTGAACGAAATGCTATAGATAATCTAAATATGATTCCTAAAAGTAGAGCTAATGCAGTGTATGCCAATTTAGAAAAAAATAATTTTAATGAAATAACAAAAGTTAAGGATAAGTCTAATGAAAGTGTACTAGCCAAGATAAAGAAGATACTGTTCTAACGGAGGTAAGATATTGTGGCTAAAAAAGAATATAGAGACAAAGTTATAATAAAACAAAGGATGCTAGGGGTTTTTGGCATACTTTTTCTTTTGTTTTTTGGACTAGTATGTAGATTGTCGTATTTGATGATAGTTAAATCTGGCGAATACAAAAACATTGCAACAGCACAATGGACAAACGAAGTGAAAATTGATGCTAGAAGGGGAAAGATACTTGATAGAAATGGACATGAACTTGCTGTAAGTGCTAATGTATATAGAGTAGATTTAGATATGAATACTCTTAGAAAAACTAAAGATAAGAATAATATTTCCTATGAAGATATAGCAGTTAAGTTGGCTGATGCGATAGACATGGAGAAAGATGAAATAATAAAGATTTTAAATAAAAAATTGCCTAATGGATTACCGATGGGATCTGCTACATTAAAAAGAAGAATTGAAAAAGAGGAAGCTGATAAAGTTAGAAACTTAAAAATTAGAGGAGTTATTGTTTCACCAGATACAAAGAGATATTATCCTAATGGAAATTTTTTAGCACATGTATTAGGACATACTAGGTCAGATGGAAAAGGGTTAACAGGAGTAGAACTTAAGTATAATAAATATTTAGCTGGTATACCTGGAGTTAAAATATCGGAAACAGACATAAAAAAACAAGAGCTACCTTATACTATTTCAGAATATACAAAACCTGTTCCAGGAAATGATATAATATTGACTATAGAAGATATGATACAGCATTTTTGTGAAAAAGCTGCAGAGCAGGCTTTAATTGATAATAAGGCTAAAGCAGTTACTATAATTGCTATGAATCCTCAAAATGGAGAAATACTAGGTATGGCTAATAAACCCGATTACAATCCAAATTCTCCATGGGAAGAAGGAATAAGTTTTGGTGAGCTTCAGAAAAAATGGAGAAATAGGGCAGTAAGTGATACTTTTGAACCAGGTTCAATATTTAAAGTAATAACAGGGGCAGCAGCTATGTCAGAAAAGGTAATAGATGAAGATTCTTATACAATTACTTGTCATGGTGGCAAGAAGATAGGAAGAAGAACACTTCACTGCTGGAATTGGAGAAAAGGAGGACATGGAACAGAAAAGTTTGTTGATATCTTTAAAAATTCTTGTAATGTAGGTTTTATGGATTTAGGAGAAAGACTAGGTGCAGAAAGATTAAATAAATATATTAAAGCATTTGGATTTGGACAGAAAACAGGAATAGATCTTCCAGGTGAAGCACGAGGTATAGTGAAAAAAACAGAAAATATAAGTGAAACAGATTTAGCTACAATATCATTTGGACAGACTAATACAGTAACTTGCATTCAGTATTTAGCAGCTTTAAATACTATAGCAAATGGTGGGGTTTGGATAAGACCACATGTTATGAAAGAAATTGTACATTATGATGAAAATAATGAGAAAATAATAGATAAAAAATTTGAGAATAATGGTAAAAAACGAATAGCAGATGAAGATGTTATGGCTAGATTAAGAGGTTATCTTGAAAAAGTTGTTTCAGAAGGAGGAGGCGGAAAGGCGGCTGTAGAAGGATATAATATAGGAGGTAAAACTGGTACTGCTCAAAAGGTTGTGAATGGCAGATATGCTTCAGGTAAGTATATAGCTTCTTTTGCAGGAATAGCACCAGTTTCGGCTAATAAGAAACCTAAGATTACACTGCTTATATCAATAGATGAACCGGATCCTTCTAATTATTATGGAGGACAGATTGCAGCACCAGTTGCAAAACAAGTTTTTACTGATATATTTAATTATTTGGCTTTAAAAGAAAATAACATAGATAGTATGGTTCAAAATGTTGTTATTCCTGAAGTAAGAGGTTTAAAAAAGAGTGAAGCTATAAAGGTTTTACAAAAATCAAAATTAAATTATAAAATTGATGGAAAGGGAGAATATATTGTAGATATAACACCTAAACCAGGATATTCTGTAGAGGAAGGCAGAAAAATACAGCTTTACACAGGTACATCAAAAAATTATAATAAGGAAGTAGCAGTTCCAAACTTAAAAGGTTATAACAAAGAGAAAGCAGAAAAATTACTAAAAAATTTAGGAATTAAAGCTAAAATTATAGGTAAAGGAGTAGTTAATGAACAAAGCATAGGTTCAGGTCAAAAAATCAATAGAGATACTACTACAATTGTTCTTAAGCTAAAAGAAATAGGAGATTAAATTTATTTTAGCGGTTGGACATATATATTAAATAATGAAAACAAGACAATAGTAAATCAATAAAATTTTAAGGCAAAGCTATGATAAGTAGCCAAAGAAAAAATTATTGAAGAAAAAATTATCAAATGTGATTAGCAAGGGAAATGTGCTAATCACATTAATTTGTAAATTATAGAGGTGATAGGTATGAAGCTTTTAGAAATACTAAAAGGATTAAATTATAAAGTTATTAAGGGAAATATTAGTGTAGATATTAATAAAATAGAATATGATTCACGTAAAATTGAAAAAGGAGATATGTTTGTTTGTATAGAAGGGTTTAGTGTTGACGGACATAAATATATAGAAAGTGCTTATGATAAAGGGGCTGCTGTAGTTATGTGCAGTAAGCAGTTGGCAAATTTACCAGATTGTATTGTGATAAAAGTAGATAATACTAGAGAAGCACTTGCAGTTGGTGCATCCAATTTTTATGATAAGCCATCAGAAAAAATGAAATTAATAGGTATTACAGGAACAAATGGAAAAACTACATCTACATATATGATAAAATCGATTTTTCAACATTCTGGATATAAAACAGGACTTATAGGAACTATTGCTAATTATGTTGGAGAAAAAAAGATAAAAACTGAAAGAACTACTCCTGAATCATTAGAACTTCATAAGCTTTTTAATAAAATGGTAGTTGAAAATGTTAAATATTGTATAATGGAGGTTTCATCTCATTCGTTAAGTTTAGATAGAGTATATGGATTAAAATTTGATGAAGCTATTTTTACAAATTTAACACAAGATCATTTAGATTTTCATAAAAATTTTGAAAATTACTATAAGGCAAAATTAAGGTTGTTTAAAAACACCAATAATTCTGTTATAAATATTGATGATAATTATGGTAAGAGAATATATAAGGATATCATACAAAATAAAATTACATATTCAACTGAAGGACATGGGGATGTTATGGCTAAAAATATAATTCCTCATTCTAGAGGAATAGAGTTTGATTTATATTATAAAGAACAAAGTGTACATGTTAATTTGGGTATTCCTGGAAGATATAATATTTATAATGCATTATGTAGTGCAGCTGCGTGCATTAATGAAGGTATATCACTAAAAAATATTAAAGAGGGACTTGAAAATGTGGTAGTTCCAGGAAGATGTGAAATAGTTACTAAAGAATATGATTTAGGCTTTGATGTTATTATTGATTATGCTCATACTCCAGATGGGCTTGAAAATATATTAAATACTGCAAGGGAATTTACAAAAGGAAAACTTATAAGTGTATTTGGGTGTGGTGGAGATAGAGATAGAACTAAAAGACCTATAATGGGAAGGTTAGGATCAGAAATATCTGATATTGCAATAGTAACTTCAGATAATCCAAGAACGGAAAATCCTGATTTAATAATAGAAGATGTAATAAAAGGAATTGAAAAAGATAATTACATTGTAGTTGAAAACCGTAGAGCAGCAATAAAGAAAGCGATAGAAATAGCTAAAAAAGGTGATATTGTTGTTGTTGCAGGTAAAGGACATGAAGATTATCAGATTTTAAAGGATAGAGTTATACATTTTGATGAAAGAGAAGTTGTGAAACAGATTATAGAGGAGGTGCGTTAGGTGGAACAATTAACCTTAGAAGAAATAGTTAAAGTTGTAAATGGTAAGGTAGACATAAATGGAGAGTGTAGAAAATATAATTATTTAAGTACAGATACAAGAAAATTAAGAAACAATAGTATATTTGTAGCATTAAGAGGAGAGAATTTTAACGGTAATGATTACGTAAAAGAAGCAAGTGAAAAAGGTGCCAATTTATGTATAGTAGATCAGATAAAGTTTAATCCAGATGAATTAAAAGGTAATACCTCAATTATATTAGTAGAAGATACTAAACAAGCATTATTATCATTAGCAGAGTACTATAGAAGTAAACTAAATGTTAAAGTCATAGGTATTACAGGATCAACAGGTAAAACTTCAACAAAGGATTTGCTAGCAGCTTTTTTAAGCTCTAAGTTTAAGGTGTTTAAAACAAAAGGAAATTTCAATAATGAAATTGGACTTCCCCTTATGATTTTTGAACTTGATAATACTTATGATATTGCTGTGTTAGAAATGGGTATGAGTGACTTAGGAGAAATTCATAGGTTAGCAAAGGTAGCAAGACCAGATGTTGCAATAATAACTAATGTAGGAATATCTCATATAGAAAATTTAAAGACAAGAGAAAATATACTTAAAGCTAAAATGGAAATAACAGATTATTTTAATGATAATAATATATTAATAATAAATATTGAAAATGATCTTTTATCTTCAATACCTTCAGACAAATATAAAGTTGTTAAAGTAGGATTTAACAAAGAATCAGATTATAAAGCAGATAATGTTACTCTGAATCAGAGTTTTATAGAATTTGTGGTGTCTGATGATAATAATGAAGAAGAGTTTCATATTGATATTCCAGGTAAGCATAATATTTTAAATGCCTTATTAGGAATTGCAGCAGGAAAAATATTAGGAATAGAATATGAAGAAATGAAGAGTGGAATAAAAAATTTAAGCGTTACATCTATGAGATTGGATATAATTAAAAACGAAAAAATTACTATAATAGATGATTGTTATAATGCTAGTCCAGACTCCATGAAAGCTGCTTTAGATGTTATGAATTCTATTGAAGGTAAAAGAAAGATAGCAGTATTAGGAACAATGAAGGAACTCGGCGATAAAGCAAATGAGTCACATAAACTAATAGCAGAATATGCATCAAAACAAGGTGTTGACATTTTAGTAACTATAGGAGAATTTAATGATGCATATAGAGAAGGATTTAAAAATGATAAAGGATTTAAATCTTTTGAAAATAATAATAATGCATCTGAATTTTTATTAAATAATACTAACAATGGAGATGTAATATTAGTTAAAGCTTCAAGAAGTATGAAGTTTGAAAGTATTGTAAATAAACTTAAAGCTGAAAATTAAAAATTGCTAAAGGGGATAGTTAAATGAGTTTGATGATATATTCAGTATTGGTTGCATTTTTCATAGCACTTCTTCAAGGTCCTATATTGATTCCAATGTTTCATAAATTGAAATTTGGTCAGAATATAAGAAATGAAGGCCCTGAAAGTCATAAGAAAAAATCTGGAACTCCAACAATGGGAGGAGTAATATTTATTATTTCATGTGTAATAACAGTATTAATTATTTTAAATAAACCTGGCAGTGAAACCTTACTAGCAATATTTGCTTTAATTGGGTTTGGAGCAATAGGATTTATAGATGATTTGCTTAAAATAATACATAAGGACAATGAAGGATTGAATCCTAAACAAAAAATGATATTATTACTTATAATTTCTGGTATAATTGCATTTTATGGATATAAAAATCCTAATATAGGAAGTAGTATAATAATTCCTTTTACACATAAAACTTGGAATTTGGGAGCCTTATACATTCCATTCATAATAATTTATTTTACGGCTACTACTAATGCTGTTAATTTAACAGATGGATTAGATGGGTTGGCAACAAGTATTACTTTGCTTGTAATGACTTTTTTTGCTGTAGTTAGTTATGCAACTGGATATTATACTCTTGCTATATTTTGTTCAGCTTTAGGTGGAGCACTTCTGGGATTTTTAAGATATAATGCTCATCCGGCTCAAATTTTCATGGGAGATACTGGATCTTTAGCATTAGGTGGGGCAGTAGGAGTAGTAGCTATGATATTAAAGTTGCCTTTGCTAGTTATAGTAGTAGGCGGTGTATATGTAGCAGAAACTTTATCTGTAATACTTCAAGTAGCATCAAATAAGTTATTTGGAAAAAGAATATTTAGAATGTCCCCAATACATCATCACTTTGAATTAGGAGGATGGCATGAAACAAAAGTTGTTGCTGTGTTTTCAATAGCTACTGTAATATTATGTTTGGTTGGTTTTTTAGCTCTAATAGGAATGAGAGGAGTATCCCTATAAGTAATTATAAATAGGAGGATATAATATGAAAAAACCAAAAAATAAAATGGGTCAAGTGGATTTTGTGCTGTTTGCAACTATAATGACATTAGTTGCTATTGGTGTAGTAATGGTATATAGTGCTAGTTCGTATACAGCATTACATAGTAAGGGATGTCGTTATGATGACATGTTCTTTCTAAAGAAACAAAGTTTATGGGTGATTATTGGAACGATTTGTATGGTTGTTGCTGAAAAAAGAGATTATCATAAATTAAAGAAAAATACTAATTTCTTTATGATTGTAACTATCATATTACTTATGGCGGTTTTTGCTTTTCCAGATAATCATGGTGCAAGAAGATGGATATATCTACCAGGAGGAGCATCTATACAACCATCAGAAATTGCTAAATATGTAGTAGTACTCTATATGGCTAAAAGTATAGAGCAGAAAGGGGAAAAAATTAAAAATTTTAAATATGGCGTTATACCATATTTACTTGTTGCTGGTTTTTATGCAGGGCTTGTACTTTTAGAGAAAAATTTAAGTATTGCATCAGTAATTATGATAGTAACTATTATTGTTTTATTTTCAGCAGGATGTAGGAAAAGACATATAGCTTTGGTTTTAATGTTAGTTGGAATGGCAGGAGTGGTTTTTACTGTAATTGAGCCATATAGAATGAAAAGATTTGTAAGTTTTCTAAATCCGTGGGAAGATCCTAGAGGTGATGGATATCAATTAATACAGTCTTTGTTGGCTCTAGGTTCTGGAGGAATTTTAGGGGCGGGACTAGGGCAGTCAAGACAAAAATGTTATTATATACCAGAGCCACATAATGATTTTATATTCTCTATAATTGGTGAAGAACTTGGACTTATAGGATGTATTAGTATAATATTATTATTTTTGTTTTTTATATGGAGAGGTATAAGAACTGCTATAAGAGCAAAAGATGTATTTGGAACGTTGCTGGCTATTGGAATAACAGGTGTTATAGCTGTTCAGGCTATTATAAATATAGCAGTTGTAACAGGCTCTATGCCTGTTACTGGAGTACCACTTCCGTTTATTAGTTATGGTGGTTCGGCCCTAGTTTTTAATTTAATAGCTATGGGAATTTTGCTTAATATTTCAAGACAAACTGCCAATTAAAACACAGCATTGCACTGCAATGCTGTGTTTTAATTGTAATAAATTAATTTGATTTAAAAAACATTAAATACATTTAATCTAAATATATAATGTGGTATTATATATTTAGATAATTAATTTTGAGCTTGAAAGGATTTAAATCATGACTAAAAAAAAAACAAGCAATAAATATAAAAATAAACTAATAGAAAAAAGAAGAAGAAAAATAAAAATAAGAAGGTGCTTTTTATTTTTTATAATTTTAATTTCTATAAGTATTACGTTGTGTTTAAAGCATCCTTATTTTAATGTTAAGGAAATTCAAGTTTTTAATAATAGAAATATAAGCTCAGAAGAAATAAAGAAAATATCCAAGTTAAATATTAGGAAAAATATATTTTATTTAAATTTCAAAGAAAGTAAAACTAATATACTTAAAAATCCGTATATATTAAGTACAGATATAAAAAGAAAACTTCCTAATAAAATCAAGATATATGTACAAGAAAGGACAGCGGTATTTTATGTTAAGGAAGATAATAAATATTTAGTTATAGATAAAGATGGAATTGTTTTAGAAAGAAAAGAATCAATAAACAAAATGAAGTTACTTAAGCTGCAAGGGTTTGAAGAAAAGACCTTTACAGTTGGAGAAGTAATTAGTAAAAAGGATTCAAGAAAAGTAGAAGTGATTTCTTATATTACCGATTTGATTAAGAGATTAAAGAAAGGAATACCAGAGCCTTCTATGGTTGATGTAGGAGATTTGACTAATATAAAGATGTATTATGGCAATATGGTAATAAAATTAGGGACAAGTGATGATATTGAAAAAAAATTTAATACTGCCATTAATATTTTGAATAGTAATGATTTGATTAGTAAAAAAGGATATATAGATGTAAGTTTTAAAGAAGAACCTGTATTTTTAGTGGAAAACTAGGAGGAACTTGCTATGAGAAAAATATGTTCACAGATTTCAGTGGCAATAGTATGTATACTGCTTGGCTTTATGATAACATATCAATTAAAAGCAGTTATAAATGAAAATAAAAATTCAGATAGAGATACTAATGCTGCACAAATCACACTGGAAATTGAACAATTGAAAAAGCAAAAGGACAGTATGGAAGAAAAGATAAATGAATTACAGATACAAATTAAAGATTATGAGCGTGCAGCTGCTAATAATGATGAAATGACAAAGCAAATAGTAAGAAAATTGGAAGACACAAGAATACTTACTGGAAGCGTAGATGTAGAAGGAGAAGGAGTTACATTGTACATAACTCCTCAAAATGATTTTTTTGGCAATAGTACTGAAGGACCCGCAATTACAGATAGTGATTTAGTTAGAATAGTTAATGAATTGAATGCAGCTGATGCTGAAGCGATATCTATAAATGATATAAGGATAACTTCAAGAACGGGTATAAGGAATGCCAGCAATTATATTACCATAAATGAAGAAAGAATTTCTCCATATAATCGTATTACAATAAAAGCTATTGGAGATAAAAATAAATTAAAAAATGCTTTGGAATTTCCAGGAGTTCTTGATGTGGGGTTTGCTGGATGTGATATTAAATATGATTTTATAGACAAACTAGAAATTCATAAATATAATAAAAATTTTGGTTTTAAATATGCTAAACCTATAAAAAATAACTAGAGGGGTTTTTGTATGATAATATTTATTGGATTAATAATTGGAATAATTGTAGGAATGTTTTGGAATGTTAGCATTCCTTTGAAATTTTCTCCATATCTGTCTGTTGCAATTTTTGCATGTTTAGATTCAGTGTTTGGAGCAATAAAAACATCTATTACTAAAAAATTTAGAACAGATATATTCATTTCAGGTTTTTTTGGAAATGCCGTTTTAGCTGTGGCACTTACATACCTTGGCGATAAGCTTGGAATGCCTATATATTTAGCAGCTGTAATTGTGTTCGGAGAAAGAATATTTAATAATTTTGCAGCTATAAGAAGATTATTATTAGAAAAAGCAAAGTCGCATCAATGAGGTGATTAGATGAAAACAAGTGAAGCTACTATATTTGTTTTTATGGCTTCAATAATTATAGGGATAATGATTTCATCAAGTATTAGTTTGAAAAAGATAAATAATAAAGTCTTTTTAACTCCTACACAATATCAAGAAGCTTATGATTATAGAAAAAAATTAAGCAAAGATATGAAAAACTTAAATCAAAAGTATTATGATGCTTATAGCAAATTGCAAAAATATAAACAAATAGAGAATGATAAATCTAAAGTACTAAAAGAAATGGAAAAAGAAATAAGTAATAATGAGATGATATTAGGAAATACTGATGTTGTAGGTGAAGGCATAATAATAAATATGAAAGATGCTAATGTCCAATTTTCGGCTACAGTTGATCCTAATAATCAATGGGCTAGCCTTATACATGATGGAGATTTATTGAATTGTATTAATGATTTAAAAAGTGTAGGTGCTGAAGTAATTTCAGTGAATGGACAGAGAATTACTAATAATTCAAGTATTATATGTTGGGGACCTTTTGTGCGATTGGATGGAGTAAAAATACCAACACCATTTAATATAAAGGCAATTGGAAATAAAGATAAATTGTTTAGTTATATGACAGCTGAAGGAGGATATTTATCTTATTTAAAACTTAGAGGAATAAATATTAATATTACTAAATCTGAAGAAGTAAAGGTTTCAGCTTATGAGGGAGATACAAGTTATAAATATATAAAAGAGCTTAAAAAAGAAAAATAAAACATTTAAGGAGGGGTATAAATGTCTATAAAAGAAAACATTAAAAAAGTTAATGCCTATATACCTAAAGATGTTAAGTTAGTTGCTGTTTCAAAAACTAGGAAACTTGAAGAATTGGAAGAAGTGTATAGCATTGGTGTAAGGGATTTTGGAGAAAATAAGGTTCAAGAACTTGCTGAAAAATACGATAATTTTCATAAGGATGTAAAATGGCATTTCATTGGACATCTTCAAAGGAATAAAGTAAAATATATTGTAGGAAAAGTTTCCCTAATTCATTCGTTAGATAGTATTAAATTATTAGAAGAAATTGAGAAGAAATACGTTGCTGCTGGACAAGTTGCTGATGTATTAATACAAATTAACATAGGACGTGATCCTAATAAATCAGGTGTTTTATTAGAAGAATTAGATGAGTTAATTAATATCTGTGAAAAATGTAATAATGTAAAAGTAAAAGGATTAATGACAATACTTCCAAAAGGAGATGAGCTTAGCAATAGGAATTATTTCAGACAGATGAAAGAAGTATATGATGATTTATATGAAAAACAATATAAGAATATAAGAATGAAATATCTTTCTATGGGTATGACAGGAGATTACAAAATTGCTATTTCAGAAGGAGCAAATATGGTCAGAGTAGGAGAAGGCATATTTGGAAAAAGAATATATAATAATATTTAGGAGGAATTCAAAGTGGCAGGTAAAGTATTAAATAAAGTTATGGATTTTTTAGGTCTAGAAGATCAATTTGATGAAATAGAAGAAATAGAAAATGAACAATCAAAATTAAATGAAGAATATGAAATAGATAATATTTTTAATTCTTCTAAAAATAAAAAGCAAAACAATAAAGTTGTAAGTATTCATACAGCCTCAAGCACAAAGGTTGTAATTGTTAAACCCAATGATTATGATGAAGCTATAGGAATTTGTGATCATTTAAAAAATAGGAAGATAACAGTTGTAAATATGACTAAGCTTGAATCTAAAGTTGCTCAAAGACTTTTAGATTTTATGGCAGGTGCAAGCTATGCATTAGATGGATCACTTGAAAAAGTTGAAGGTGGAGTATATTTATTATCACCATCTAATGTTGACATATCAAACGAATTTAAAGATGAACTTACAAGTAAAGGATTATTAAACTGGAATAGATAGATTGGAGGATCAAATGATGATAGTGATTAGAAGTGCTTTTAATTTATTATTTGAAGTTTTAGAAATCCTTATATTAATTGATGTAGTGCTTTCATGGGTATATAGAGGTGAAAATGTTTTTACACAATTAATACACACATTTACTGAACCTTTTTTAGCGCCAGGAAGAAAAATACAAGATAAGTTTATACAAGGGCTTCCAGTAGACTTATCTCCTATATTTGCATTAATAATAATAAGTTTATTAAGAAAAATTGTTTTAAGTATATTAGGAATATTATAGGATAGATATGTATATTAAAAAAAAGGAATTTTTACAAACCATAAATTGTGAAGACAAATTGATCTTATCAAAATTGTATGATAAAATTTTACTTTTTCATAAGATTAATAAGAATATTTATCTTAATGAATTTTATCCACCGAATATTTGGAAGCCGTTAGTGAATATAAGTGACAAATTAGAATGTAAAATAAGTACATATGGTATTTTTAAAGATAGTGAAAGAAGAATGTTGTCTATATTAGAAAATGAAGATAGCGATAGTAGCTATCCAATAGAATTAATTAGAATTAACAATAAATCTTCTTTTTCTACTTTAAAGCATTCGGATTTTTTAGGTTCTATGATGACTTTAGGAATAAAAAGAGAAAAAATAGGAGATCTAGTACTTGAAAATAACATTTGTTATGCAGCAGTATGTAGTGATATTTGCGAATACATAAAAAATAATTTAAAAGGAATAGCAAAATCGCCTTGTGAGGTTGAAATATTAAATCTAGATGAAGTAAAAATTCCAATGTGCAGATTTCAAGAAAAAAATATCATAGTTACATCTATGAGAAGTGACTCTGTTATTGCTGCATTATGTGGAATATCTAGAGGTGCTTCAACGGAAATGATAAAAAAAGGAAAAGTTTTATTGGATTATGAAAAAGTTTTTGAAAAAAATATTAATGTGAAAGTTGGTTCTGTTATAACTGTACGTGGATATGGAAAGTTTAAGATTGCTGATTATATAGGAAATACCCAGAAAAATAGGATGAAATTAAATATAAAAAAATACATATAGGCATGAGGTGGTTAAGATGATAATAACATCAATGGACATAAATAATAAGGAATTTAAAAAAACCCTTAGAGGATATGATTGTGATGAAGTAGATGAGTTTTTAGATAAAATAAGTGAAGATTATGAAAAACTTTATAAAGAGAATTCTACATCGAAAGAGAAAATGGAAATGCTTGAAGAAAAAATAAAGCATTATTCTAAAATTGAAAATACTATTCAGAATACATTATTATTAGCTCAAAATGCTGCAGACCAAGCAAAGCAATCTGCTCAAAATGAAGCGGATTTAATAATTAAGAAAGCTAGTGATTCTGCCCAAAAAATAATAGATAAAGCACATAATGACGTTATAAAAATAAATGATGAGTATGAAGCACTAAAACAAGAATTCCTAAAATTTAGAGCTAAATATAAGAATTTTGTTAATGCACAGTTAGATACTTTTAATAGCTTAGAGAGTGAATTCATTAAAAACTTTAATATAGGAGAGGTAGTTAATACAAATACAACTGAATTACCTAAAGTTACACATCCAAAGGCTAAGGAAATAGAAGCTCCTATAGGAACAACTCAAGAGTTTAATGAAAATGATTTAGATGCAATTAAAAGTTTTTTTGCTAAACAAGATTAATAGAATTCTCTCACTCATTGAGTGAGATTTTTTAATTTGTGTAAAGAAATCCGAATTATTGACAATAAAAAAGTATTACTGTATGCTAATATAAGCACATAATTGTTATTTGAAAATAATTGTGTATATGAAAGGAGATTACTTATGGTTATTGGAATTATAGGAGCAATGGATGAAGAAGTAGAAATATTATTAAATAATATTGAAAAAAATAAAAAACAAGTTAAAGCAGGAATGCAATTTAATGTTGGGGAATTATGGGGAAAAGAAGTTGTTGTAGTAAGAAGTGGCATAGGTAAAGTTAATGCTGCTATATGTACCCAAATTTTAATAGATGATTATAAAGTTGATAGAATAATAAATGTTGGAGTAGCAGGTGGTATTGGAAAAAACATTTATCCTGGTGATGTTATAGTAGCGGATAGTTTAGTACAACATGATGTGGATACTTCTGTTTTTGGAGATAGATTTGGACAAATACCAAGACTAGAAACTTTTGATTTTAAATGTGATGAAGAATTAATTAAGCTTGCCATGGATGCGTGCAAAGCGTTTAAAAACTATAATAGTTTTGTAGGAAGAATAGTTTCAGGAGATCAGTTTATAGCAGATATCGATAAAATAACTTGGCTAAAATCGGAGTTTGATGCAGTAGGATGTGAAATGGAAGGCGGTAGCATAGCTCAGGTTTGCTATTTGAATAAAACTCCTTTTGTTGTAATAAGATCAATTTCTGATAATGCTAGTAATGGGGCCCATATAGATTATGAAAAATTTATTCCTATTGGAGTTAAAAATTCTACTAATATATTAAAAAGTATGCTAAAAGCTATGTAGGTGATGAACAAATGGAAAAATTATTAGCTGATAATGATAATGGTGATGCACTAAAAGTAAATGTAAAGGATATTATTATAGGTGGAAATAAAAAGGTTATAATTTCCGGACCATGTGCGATAGAAAGTTATGATAGCCTATTTAATATTGCAAAAGAATTAAAAAAAATGAATGTAGATATCTTAAGAGGTGGAGCTTTTAAGCCAAGAACATCTCCATATAGCTTTCAAGGACTTCAGGAAGAAGGACTAAAAATAATAAGAGCAGTTGGAGATGAGGTTAATATTCCTGTAATTACAGAAATAATGGATACAAGAGATATTGAAAAAGCTATGCAATATACAGATATGATTCAAATTGGTTCTAGAAATATGTATAATTATAGTCTTTTAAAAGAAGTTGGAAGAACTAAAATGCCTGTTTTACTTAAAAGAGGTATGAGTGCAACTATAAAAGAATGGATATATGCTGCTGAATATATTATGGCAGAGGGAAATTTAAATGTAGTATTATGTGAAAGAGGAATAAGAACTTTTGAAACATATACAAGAAATACATTAGATTTAAATGCGGTTACAGTAGTTAAGCAAAAATATAGGTTGCCTATTATTGTAGATCCAAGTCATGGTACAGGATTTAGAGAATTAGTACCTAAGATGTCGTTAGCAGCTATTTGTGCTGGTGCTGATGGTCTTGAAATTGAAAGTCATATTAATCCTGAAAAAGCAATATCAGATGCAAGACAAACTATATCAATGGATACTCTTGAAAAAATAATCCATGATGTAAAAAAATTTAATATGTATTTTTCATAATGTTAGTAATAAAAAAAAATTATTTACAAAAAATAAATAATAGACCTAATGAATTTAAATAATTAAAAATTATTTAATATAATAAGGAGCTGTTATTTATGAATAAAGTTGAAATGAACTATTTTAAAAGTAAACTTTTAAGAGAAAGAAAAAAGGTAGAGGCTATCTTGAAGCAAATGGAAGAAAATGGGGTTATAAATTCTAATAGTGAAATGGCCTCAGAATTGTCTTTTTATGATAATCATCCTTCAGATATTGCCACAGAATTGTTTGATAAGGAAAAAGGGATTGCCTTGAAAAAAAATGAGACTAATGTTTTAAAAGAAATAGACATTTCTCTTCAAAATATACAAAGTGGAACTTATGGTAAGTGCAAGGAATGTGGAAAAGAAATTTCAGAGGAAAGATTGAATTTTATTCCATATACTCAGTATTGTGTGCATTGCAAAAAAGAACAACTTAATCATATGCCTGCTGAAAAAGATAATAGACCATCTGAAGAAGCAGCAGTAGGTAAGCCTTTTGGATATGGATATAATGATTTTAAAGATCAAACCAAGTTTGATGCTGAAGATACCTATCAAATTGTTGAAAATTTTAATAAAATGAATAATGTATATGATTATGGAGATTATGAATATGAGGATGAAGATGATGTTGGATTTGTTGAAGATATAGAAAAGATAAGTAATAATCAATATAGAGATCAATTACCAGACTGATAGATAGTTAAGTTAATAGTTAATAATTAATGGTTAATTATTATTTGTATTTTAATTGTTGCTAAATATTAAATAATAACTTATTAACTCTAAATTATTAACTATTAACTATTAACTAAAGTGTTGGGGGGAATAGTGTGGAGTTTTTAATTATCATTGTAGGTATATTACTAGATAGAATAACAAAAAAGTGGGCACTTAATATTTTAGCTAATGGAAAAGATATTGAGGTTATAAAAAATTTCTTTACTTTTCAATATTTAGAGAACAAAGGAGCTGCTTTTGGCATTTTTCAGGGTAAAATAATATTATTAGCTTTAATAACTTTATTAGTATTAGTAGGTATGGTATATTATTTGATAAAGTATAAACCAAGTTCCAAATTACTTAAGATAAGTTTTGCATTAATAATAAGTGGAGCATTAGGAAATTTATATGATAGAGTCATATATAAATATGTAGTTGATTTTATTATGCTTCATTATAAACATTTATATTATTTTCCTACTTTTAATGTTGCAGATATACTAGTAGTATTTGGTACTATAACTTTAGCGATTTACATATTAAAGGAAGGTAGGTAATGGATATACAAGAATTTATAATTGATAATACAAACATAAATTGTAGAGTAGATGTGTTTCTTTCAAAAGCCTTTGAAGATAAATCTAGATCTTATATTCAAAAGCTTATAAATGAAGGAAATGTTAAGATAAACGATAGAAATAAAAAAAGTAATTATAAATTGAAGTTAAATGATAAGGTAATTGTAGAGATTCCACAACCTCAAAAACTTATAGTACAGCCAGAAAATATCCCTATTAAGATAGTATATGAAGATAGTGATTTAATTGTAGTAAACAAGCCTCAAGGTTTAGTAGTGCATCCTGCACCAGGTAATTATACAGGTACTTTAGTAAATGCGTTATTATATCATTGTGATGATTTATCTGGTATAAATGGAGTTATAAGACCTGGAATTGTTCATAGAATAGACAAGGATACATCAGGGATTTTGGTTGTTGCTAAAAATGATAATTCTCATATGAAATTAGCAGAACAACTTAAAGAACATTCTATGAAAAGAGAATATATAGCTCTTGTTGAAGGGGTAATCAAAACAGAAATTGGAACAATTGATACACTTATAGGGAGACATCTAAAAGATAGAATAAAAATGGCTGTTGTTAAAAATGGAAAAAGAGCTGTAACTCATTATGAAGTATTAAAAAGGTTTGAAAAGAATACTTTGGTTAAATGTATATTAGAAACAGGAAGAACTCATCAGATAAGAGTTCATATGGCATATATTGGCCATGCATTAGTAGGTGATCCTATATATGGATTTAAAAAACAAAAATTCAAATTAAATGGTCAAATGCTTCATGCAAAAAAATTAGGATTTATTCATCCATCTACTGGTAAATACATAGAATTCGAGTCAGAACTTCCAAATTATTATATAGATGTACTTAACAAGCTTTCAAGCTGTTAATTTTTTAATGGTAAAAATACTTTTACCTAAGTAAATTTGTAATAAGGAGGTAAATAAATGAAACTTAAGTCTATGCTTTTAGATGAAAAAGCTATGAAAAGAACTTTGACTAGGGTATCTCATGAAATTATAGAAAAAAATAAAGGTGTAGAGGATATCGCGCTTATAGGAATAAAAAGACGTGGAGTCCCTATAGCTAATAGAATAGCTGAACTCATGGAAAAATTTGAAGATACTAGAGTTCAAGTTGGTTCTGTTGATATTACTCTATATAGAGATGATTTGAGTGAGATAGGATCACAGGCTGTAATTAATGATAATGAATTGGGAATTGATGTGCAAAATAAAAAAATTATTTTAGTTGATGATGTGCTTTACACTGGTAGAACTGCAAGAGCTGCTATGGAAGCAGTTATTGTTCATGGTAGACCTGCTAATATTCAACTTGCAGTACTTGTAGATAGGGGACATAGAGAACTACCTATAAGAGCAGATTATGTAGGTAAAAACATACCAACTTCTAAAAAAGAAGTAATTTCTGTAAAAGTCTCAGAAATTGATGAAGAAGATTCAGTTATACTGTATGAAGTTGATTAACAAAAAACAATTGAGAGTTGATATATAATATCAACTCTCAATTGTTTTTAAAGTTGGTTCTTTAGGAGTAATATATACTGATTGATTTGTAGAATATATTACCATTCCAGGTTTTGCACCATTTGGTTTCTTAATATGTTTAACTTCAGTATAATCTACAGGTACTTTTGAAGAATGTTGTGCTTTACTGTAATAAGCAGCTAGATTTGCAGCTTCTACTAAAGTAGTATCTGGTATTGTATTAGTACTTTTTATAATAACATGTGAACCAGGTATTTCTTTTGTATGAAGCCATATATCATGTTTGTTTGCAAACTTTAATGTTAAATAATCATTTTGAATATTATTTTTTCCTACATAAATATGAATGCCATCACTAGAAATAAAATGTAAAGGCTTTGAAGATTTAGATTTATTTTTTTTGGACGATTTTTTAAACTTTATATAATTAGTTTCTATGAGTTCTTTTTTTATATCTTCAATTTCAACATAATTATCAACATTTTGTAGATTTGTTAGTACAGAATTAAGATAGAGTAATTCACTATCATTTTGTTTTAATTGTTCATGCGCTGATTCTTCAGATTTTTTTAATTTATTATATTTTTTATAATAAGCTTGAACGTTATGTGAAGGCGTTTTGTTTATATCTAAAGGAATTTTTACATTTTCTGATTTTTCACTGTAATAATTTAAAACTTCTATTTCTGTCATACCCTTTTTTAAAGCGTATATGTTAGATGTTAAAAGTTCTCCCCAAAACTTAAACTTTTCTTTTTCTTCGCATTTTATGAGCATGTTTTTTAATATTTTAGTCTTTTTTGTACATCTATTTATGTTGTTATTAATAATTTTTTGTAAATCAGCTCTTTTAGCTTTTAATCTATCAAATTTATCCTTAGAAAAATAAAAATTTTCCATTAACATAGAAGCAGAAGAATACGATGTTTTTATATATTCATTCATACTTTTTAATTCCAAACAATAAAAGTCAACAAGTGCTTTATTTTCTTTTGAATATGAATTAAATTGAAAATTATTTGAATTTAATTTATCAAGGAATTTTTTGCAATAAAGTATAATATCGTTTAGAGATTCTAATTCTAAATTTATTTTATTTAAGCTCAAGTTGTAAATTAATTCTTTTGATAAAGGTTTGCTTATACCAGTAAAAAGCTTTGAAAAAATAGTTTCATCGAAATTAATACTATTTTCATCAATATATTTACGGACTTCTTCAGCAGTAAAGTTAAATGGGTTTAATTTAGTAGATTTAGGTGGATAAATATACTCTATACCAGGAAATATATTTCTATAAGTATTAATATCTGAAGTAATGTGTTTTATGCTGTCCATTATAATATTATCTCTTTGTCTAACCAATGTTATATTACTGTGTCTTCCCATTATTTCAATTATTAATGAATATATGCTGTTAAAACCTAATTCATCAGTGCTTTCAAAGTCAATGATTGCTATTCTATCATTATTTATTTGTCTAATATCAACAATTTTAGAATTAGTTAAGTATTTTCTCATAACCATACAAAACATAGGTGCTTTTAGAGGATTGGGTTTATTAAATTTGGTTATATGTAATCTTGGATAATTGGAGCTTGCGCTTATAAGCAATTTATTTTGAGTTTTTCCTTGTCGAATATTTAAAGTTATTTCATCTTTTTCAGGTTGATTTACTTTATCAACTTTTCCATTTAAAATAGTGGTTTTTAATTCATACATTATGCTGTTTAAAAATATTCCATCTAATGCC
This sequence comes from Clostridium aestuarii, assembly GCF_026735135.1. GTDB lineage: Bacteria > Bacillota > Clostridia > Clostridiales > Clostridiaceae > Clostridium_H > Clostridium_H aestuarii. The sequence goes on from NZ_JAPQER010000002.1 coordinate 202,588, forward strand.
ATAGTATCATCCTTTCTTTATATGTAAACTTTATCGTTTGATTAAAGAATTATATTTATTATCGTTGGTATACTCTTTATAGTATATTAGTTACAAGTATTATTTACAAGTCAAATAATAAAGGACAAACAATTTGACTGTATTGACTATATCGTGTAATTAAAGTAACATATGGGTAATATATATTTTGACCATAGTGATAATTTTAAAACATAGGGGGTTATTAATTTGAAGTTTACTAAGATGCATGGGACAGGAAATGATTTTATTGTAATAGAGGATTTAGATGAAGAACTAAAGGAAAAAGAGAGTGAATTATCTAAGAAACTTTGCCATAGACGATTTGGAATTGGTGGAGATGGTGTTTTAGTGGTTAGAAAAAGTAACATTGCTGATGTAAAAATGGAAATAATTAATTCGGATGGTTCTTATGCAGAAATGTGTGGAAATGGTATAAGATGTTTTGCTAGATATGTATATGATAAATCAATTATAAAAAAGGATATTATTAATATTGAAACTGGAGATGGAGTTAAGATTGCATATTTACAATTAGAAGATAATCAAGTCGTTGGAATTAAAATCAATATGGGGAAATATTCATTGGAACCTAAAAACATACCTGTAAAATCAGAAGAAAAAGTTATTAATAAAGATATAATTATAAATAAAAATGAGTATAAAATCACTTCAATGTTTATGGGAGTACCTCATACGGTTATTATGTGTAAATTGGAAGAGCATGATATAGAAGAAGGAAAATTTATAGAGCAATGTGACTTTTTTGAACAAGGTACTAATGTTAATTTTTGTGAAGTAGTAGATAAAAATACTATAAAGGTTAAAACATGGGAAAGAGGAGCGGGACCAACATTAGCTTGTGGTACGGGAAGCTGTTCTTGTGTTATAGCATGTAATTTATTCGGATATACCAATTCAAGTGTTAGAGTAATTGTACCAGGGGGAGAACTTAAAATTCAATATTTACCAGAAAAAGTTTTCATGACAGGTCCAGCAGAAATAGTTTATGAAGGAGAAATTTTAATATGATGAAATAAAAAAGTGCTAAAGTTTAGCACTTTTTTATTTGGACATCTAATCTTCTTTAACTAAATATAAAAGATTGTCTTCTATTTTATAAAATAATGGTGCAACTAATATATTAGGATATTTTTTTCTTAAACGTTTTGTTTCACTCAATAAAAACTCTATCTCATCTTTGATTTCAAACATTGGAGAACAGGTATTAAAATGTTCTTCTGCTTGTTCTATATTCCAGCCTGCGTTTTCAACTAATCCTTTGATAAACTTTTCTTTTTTAGATTCTAAATTTACCATTCCACAGTTGTTATGGCCTATTAATGCTATTGATTTAACTCCTCCAAGAGCAATGGCATAGGATATTTTAAATTCACTATAACGTAAATTACCTCCACCTGAGCGAAGAATATATGCAAAATTATTTGGAAGCTTAAGTTGTTTACGGTTATCCATACACATTCCTATTAATATCTTTGCTTTGAGGTGATTTTCAAAAGGCTGTTTTAAATTATGGTATTTTAGCAGAGTTTCAATTGGTGTACCCTGATAGTGTAAAAATATATCTTCTTGATTTGATACTTTAATTAATTTATTCATATGTTATATACCTCCTTTCTGTTGCGTTATCAGATAATAAATAATATTTGTACAATTATATCATATAAATTGAGAGATTTGTTTATGGGTTTTTCAGTTATACCATTAAAAATAAAGAGTGCTTTTAAATTTTACATTAAATGATTAAATAATGTAAATATGTCAAAAATAACAAATATAAATCGCCATAAAATTTTATTTAAAATAATATGGGAGGAGAAAATGTTAGTTAAGCTTGAAGATATGCTATTAAAGGATCAAATAATAACATTAGATGAATATAGAAAAGTTTTGCAAATTAAAAATAAAACTAATGAAGAAATAGAGGAAATATTGTTAAGTAACAGTATAGTGAAAAAAGATATCATTTATAAAGTATTAAAAAGAAAATATAAAATAGATAGTATTCAGTTAGATAGTATTATAATACCTTCCAATGTTATCAAGCTTTTACCAGAAGAAATAGTTAAAAAACACAGTATTATTCCATTTAGTATAAAAGAAAACAAAATATGTTTAGCTATGGTAGATCCCCTCAATTTTTCTGTTATAGATGATATTAAGTTCATGACAAATAAAGAAGTTATACCTTATATCGAAATAAAGAAAAATATATTATTTTCAATTGAAAATTATTATAGTAGAGAAGTGGCAAGAGAGACTTTAGAGGTATTAGAGGAAAATTCAACAAATGATGATAAAGAAAATGAGCTTAATTATGATGATATTGAGAATGCACCAATAGTCAGGTTAACTAATTTAATTATAAATCAAGCTATAAATGAAAAAGCAAGTGATATACATCTAGAACCTTTTAAAGATGAGGTAAGAATAAGGTTTAGAATTGATGGAATTCTTAAAGAAAAGAGAAATATATCAAATAAAATATATTCTGCTGTTTGCAAAAGAATAAAGATAATATCTGGAATGGATATTTCTAAAAAAATGATACCTCAAGATGGAAAAATAGAATTTAAAAATAAGAATAAATTATTTGATTTTAGAGTTTCATCTATGCCCACTATATATGGTGAAAAACTAGTAATTAGAATTTTGTATAAGGGAAGTAATAATATCTGTTTGGATAATTTGAAGCTTGAAGATAAAGAAAAGGATATTATAAAAAGAATTCTGAAAAATCCATGTGGAATAGTGCTAGTTACGGGTCCAACTAATAGTGGTAAAACTACTACGCTCTGTGCTCTTTTAAATGCTTTAAACTCTGAAGAAAAAAACATTATTACTATTGAAGATCCAGTTGAATATACAATACCAGGAATTAATCAGGTTAATGTAAATACTAAAGCTGGACTTACATTTGCTTTAGGTCTTAGAAGTATTTTACGACAGGATCCAGATGTTATTATGGTTGGAGAAATAAGAGATGAGGAAACAGCAGAAATTGCAGTTAAAGCAGCTATAACAGGACATTTAGTGCTAGCTACTCTTCATACTAATGATGCTCCAAGTGCTGTTGAAAGATTGATAGATATGAATGTACCGCAATATTTAGTTGCTGATGCACTAGTTGCGGTTATAGCGCAGAGATTAGTTAGAGAAATATGCCCTTACTGTAAAGAAGTGTGTAGTCATATTGAACAAGAAACTCAATCTTTAGAAATTAGCTTTGAAAAACAATTATATAGAGGAAGAGGTTGTGAAAAATGTAATAAAACCGGTTATAAAGGAAGAAGAGCAGTATTTGAAATAATGTATTTAAGCAATGAACAAAAAAAATTAATTTGGCAAAAAAGATCTATAGACGAATTGAGAAAACAAAGTATTAAAAATGGAATGATACCTTTAAATGTTAGATGTAAAGAAATGGCTAAAAATGGTATAACTACATTTGAGGAAATGACGAAGGTGTCTTATGAAAGTATATAAGTATGAAGCCGTAGATATTAAAGGAAATAACATTAAAGGAAAATATTTATTAGATAATGAAAAACAGCTTATAAACATATTAGGTAATAAAGAATTTTTCCTTTTGAATTATACAATTTGCCATAATAATATTAAAAATTTTTTAAGGTCAAAAGTTAGTTATAGAGATTTAGCTATATTTAGCAAGTGTTTTTTTGAAGTATTAAACTCTGGAATAAACCTATCAAAAGGATTGGAAATAATGCTACAGCAGAAAATGAATATATCTATAAATGAAAGTTTATCCATTATTAAAAATGATATTGAAGAGGGAAAGAGCATTTTTGAAAGTATGAAAGAGTTTACACATATTTATCCTAAATTAATGATAGAAATGGTAGAAATAGGAGAACAAAGCGGTAGTCTAGATAAGGTTTTTTTAAATTTACATAAATATTATTTAAAACAGTATGGTATTTATAGAAAAATAAGAGGGATTTTGATATATCCAAAAGTGTTGATTATTACCACTATAGTAATAACGGTTGGCATTATTACTAAAATTGTTCCTGTTTTTGTGCATAATTTTATGATTGATTCTATACAAGTTCCAAGTAGTATAAATAGAATAATTGCTATTAATAATTTTTTCAGATCAAAAGCGTTTATAATATTATTGATTTTATTAGTTTTAGTAATAACAATTATTAAAGTTAAAGGGTATAGTGAAAAAATACTAGATAATTTAAAGTATAAACTACCATATATTAAAGATATTTATAAAAAATCATATGAATTGAAATTTGCGAGGAACTTAAATTTGTTAATTGGCAATGGAATACCAATTATTACATCAATTAATATAGTAAAAAATAGTTTAAGTGATAACTATATGAAACAAAAAACAGAAAGAGTAATTTTAAATATTGAAGAAGGAATGAGTTTAGCTGATGCCTTGAAAAGTGTAAAGTTTTTTGATGAGTTTTATATCTCTATGATTGAAATGGGAGAAGAAACTGGAAAACTAGATGATATGTTAGATAATATAGCTAATATTTATGAAGAAAACATAAATGATAATATAAATACAATTTCCTCTTTAATAGAACCTATCACTATAATTATTTTATCTATTATCATTGCTATAATTATTATTAATATAATGATGCCTATCATCAATGTTATAAATTCATTGGGAGAAGTATTTTAAATATTGTTATTAGGAGTGATGTACCATGAAACGTATTCTATTAAACAAAAGTAAAGGATTTACATTAATAGAGCTTTTAGTAGTTATGGGGGTAATAGTTATACTAATAAGTTTTTTAGCACCTAGTTTAAAAGGATATATAGGAAAAGCTCAAAAATTAAAAGCAATTAATACTGGACGACAGTTGTATACTGCTACTTTTGAAAGTTTTATAGAGAATAATGGGAAACTTTCAAAAGAAAAAATTGAAGAAACGGCTTCGGAATTGTTAGGAATTGGAAATATAACAGTTACGTCTGATACGTCTGACACGTCTGAGAAAATTACTAATTCTGATGAGGTTTATATAACATATCATGCAGATAGTAAAGAATATTTATTAAAATTTAAGATACAGGATAACGGATTTAGTATAATACAAGATAAGGATACGGAGAAAGAGAATGATGAGGATAAAGTAATATATACATCTTTGAAGCAAGATACTAATTAAAAAAATAATAATAAGATTTATTTATAAATAATAAATAATTTACAAATCACAACATTTTAGAGGAAGTTGAGTTTTGAGAAAAAGGAAAGGATTTACTTTATTGGAAGTAGTTATTGTATTGAGTATTATAGGATTAATAGGATCATTTACTGTAGTTAATTATTATAAAATTTATAATAATTCAATAAATGATTTAAATACAGATTTATGTAATAACTCCATACTGCATATGATAAATGATTCCAAATTATATTGTAGAAATATAAGTAAACACGGACATTTATTATTTAATCATAATGACAATACTATCATTTTTCATTGTAATTCTAAGAAAATACAAACGTATAATTTTCCTAAAGGATTTAAATTGGAATATCTTAATACAGCTGATGGCGTTCAATTGATAAGAATAGATGAATTTGGTAATACTTCAAATGCTTGCAGCATTAAATTTACTGATATGAAAGGAGAAATACACAAAGTAACTCTACGAGTTGCTACTAATTATGTTGAAATTAAGGAAAAATGAGCATAAAGGTATAGGGATAATAGATGTAGTTTGCAGTTTGGCTATATTTTTTGTTTTATTAATCTTTATATTTTCTATAAAAATGAATGCTTTGAATTTAAGAAATAATAATGAAAAAGTTGTTAAGTATATTGAATTTGTAGAAGCGTTAAAGAATGTTATTTATTATAATCATAATTTTAATGAAATAGAAACACTTGTAAATACAAATAAAGTTGTTATAAATAAAGGAGATATAAGTTTAGAAAGTATTAAAAATAAAGATTTAGAGGATATATTTGTGCGTAATAGTTCAAAAGAAATGCCCTATTTAATAATGAAAGTTGAAGAAGATGATGGAGAAGTAGTAAAACTAAGTTTAAATTTACATTTTATAAATAAGAATAAAAATAAAACTATAAAATGTATCTGTTATAAAGGAGAATACTAACGCATGAAAAAAGGTTTTACACTTATTGAACTTATAATTACACTGTTTATTTCAAATATCATTATACTAATGGGAACTAATATGATTTTTAATGGAGCTTTAGAATATAAAAAAGCAATAAAACAGGATAGAGAAAAAAATTATTGCACAGAGGCTCTGAGGTTTATTGAAACACAAATAGAGGACAAAGATAATAAGGATATAAGTGTAAATCATGGTGAGCTTGTAATAAAGAAAAACACTAGTGATAAAGAAAATATAATAAAAAAAATAAAACTATATAAAAAGGCAGATAAACTACAAATAACTTATTATAAAAAAGATAATTTTAAATTAAACACTAATACTATTATAAACAATATTGAACAATTCGACGTATATAGAGATAAAAATGTTATTTATGTAGGTATAGAAAGCGAAAGTGGAAAGAAGTATGAAAGATGTTTTGGAATAAAAGTAGGAAAAAAGGTTTCGTAATGATATTTACATTGCTGGTTCTTAGTTTACTTGTTATAGCTATGTTATATGTTTTTAAAATAGAAATTATAAAAAAACAAGATAATGTTAACCTTATTAAGTATGGACTAAATAGAGATATATACGAAAATGATAGGGAACATTTAAAATATAAATTAAGCGTACATATTAAAAAAAATCAAGAAAGTTTAAATGAAGAAATTATTAAAAAAATATTAAGTGGTATTGATAATAAAGATATTATATACAATAAATCCTTTGTTAAATATGATTTAGAAAGTAAAAATATTACTTTAGACTTAGTTTCTGAAACGGGTTCAAAAATAAAAGAATATTATAGATGCGAAAAAGATAAAGTGAATAATAAAATTAGATTTGAACTGGTCAAAATTGAATATTAATAAGAAGGGTATATGTTATGTTAAAAAGAGATGTGATACTTAAAATATCTAAAAATAATATTGTGAGTATGAAACTTCGTACAGAAAGAAATATATTAAAAAATAAAAGAAGAGCAGGCAAATTAATTTTTGAAAATTTAAAAGATTTAGAAGTATGTATAAAAAATAGAAATGTATATGTATTAGTTGAAGGAGAAGAGGTATATATAAAATATATGGTTGTACCCAAAGTGGATAAGTATAAATTAGATGTTATAGTTGAAAATCAATTAGTTTATTTATATGGAAATAAAGCTGATAAAATATTTTATACATATACAATATGGAATGATAAAGGAAACGAATTAGAAGTATTAGTATTTTGTATTAATTGTGATAATCTTAAAGTTTTAGAGAAATGTATTAATAATAAAATAAAGTCCATCAATTTAATACAATTTAATTTTTTAAATTATTTTAATAAGTGTATTTTGGAAAAAAATTATGTTTTAATATTTAATTTTAATAAGGATACATATTTATTGGGAATATGTAGAAAAAAGATTGTAGCTAATAAAATTATAAAATTTAATAATAAAAAATGTACGTTAATAATAGAGGGTTTTAATTATATTATAGATAAATTATCAATATATAATTGTAAAATTACCAAAATATATAGTGCTAATTTCAATGAAGAACAATTTAAAAAATATATTGAATCTCAAAACAAGTTCAAATATGTTGAATTAGGTGGTATAAAAGATGATGGATTAATCAAATCATTTATAGTTAACAGGAGATAGTGTATGGAAGATTATAATTTTTTACCATTGTGGTATAGAAAGAAAAAGAAAGATAGATATAGGTTAAGATTTAAGATACAAGTGGTACTGTTTTTAATATTAATTATTGGTTTTAGTATAAGATTATTGGTATATACGAAAAAAGTAAATGAATTACAAAATGAGATAAACTTAATTACTAAACAAAAAGTTTTAAAAAATAATAAAATAGAATTTAAAGAAAAGCAAAAAATGAATACTATAATTACGTTAAATGATTTTCTTGATAATATAAATGATAAAATTTGGTTTGATTATGTAAGTATATCTGATAATATAATTAAATTAGAAAATAATGATGTGGATATAGAGAAAATAAATGATTTCATAAAATATATGGAAGGTAGTAAGCAATATAAAATAAATAATTTAGAAATTACAGAAATTAAAGAGAATAAAAATAAGTTTATGATATGTTTAGAGGTAAAAGGTAATGAATGAAAAATTGAGATTTAATTATGCAAGAATAATACTACTAATGATAGTAGCAGTAGTTATTATAAGTGGGAATTTTCAGAAGCATAAATTTAATGATAAAAAAGAGCAACTAGCAAAAGTTCATTGTGTCGAACTGCCTAAGAAGTATATAAAGTATAGATATAGTAATATTTTAGATGGAATAGGAAATAACGAAAATATAAATATAAAAAAGATAGTAAAAAGATTAGATTCTAAACCAATAGTGTCTGTTTGTTTAGAATTAAAGGGAGAAGTGAGTGTTTTAAGTAACTTTATAAAACTTATTGAAAAAAAAGATGAATTTCATAAAATTAGCAATATAGAAATTAAAAAGCTACAAAATCAAGAGATTATTAGCAGCATGACTATAGAATTCTCTGTTTAAAGCAAAAAAATATTTTAATATTAATATGTTCTATACATAAAATAAATCTATTTGCAAATATTCGCAAGTTTTGATAAAATATCATTGGTTAGAATAAAGGGGTGTATATAGATGATATGCATGAGAATTGAAAATATAAGAAAAAAGATGGAGAAAAAAGGCATAGATGCTCTTCTTCTTGTGAGTGATTCCAACAGAAATTATATGAGTGGATTCACAGGAAATGAAAGTTTTTCAGTTATAACTTTAGATAGAGCTATTTTTATTACAGATTCAAGATATACTCAACAGGCTAGAGAAGAAGTTAAGGAATATGAAATATCTGAATATAAAGGAAGTTTTTCAGATTACTTATCTAAACTAGCTAAGGAATTAAACATAAATAAATTAGGGTTTGAGGACGATATCATTTCTTATAGTCAATATTTAGAGTATGAAGAGAAGTTATCCTGTGAATTAGTACCAATAAAAGGAATGGTTCAAGAATTAAGAATAATCAAGGATAATGATGAAATTAAAAACATAAAAAAGGCAGCTTCAATAGCCGATAAAGCTTTTAAGCATATGCTTACATTTATTAAAGCTAGTATGAGCGAAAAAGAAGTTGAATTAGAACTTGAATTTACTATGAAAAAATTAGGTGCAAGTGGTTTGTCGTTTACATCTATAGTTGCATCTGGAGTAAGATCAAGTTTACCACATGGAACAGCTACAGATAAAATTATTCAAAATGGTGAGTTCTTAACTATGGATTTTGGATGTGTTTATAATGAGTATTGTTCAGACATGACCAGAACCCTAGTAATTGGAGAACCAAACGATAAGATGAAAGATATGTATGAAGTAGTATTAGCAGCACAAAAAAAAGCTTTAAAAACAATTAAGCCTGGTCTTACTGGCAAAGAAGTTGATAAAGTTGCAAGAGATTATATACAATCAAAGGGATATGGAGAATATTTTGGTCATGGTTTAGGACATGGTGTTGGTAGAGTGGTTCATGAAATGCCAAGAATAAGTCCTACTGGAAATGAAATATTAAAACCAGGAATGGTAATTACAGATGAACCTGGAGTATATATACCTAATTTTGGTGGATTAAGAATAGAAGATTTGATTTTAGTAACAGAAGAAGGATGCGAAATTCTTTCAAAATCACCAAAAGAGTTAATATGCATAAAATAATTTTCTCTGTTTAAAATAAGACTAGCATTAATATGAATTTTAGAGCTATAATAAAAAATATATAATATATAATAGAAAATAGAATAGTGGAGGTATACATAATGATTTCAGCTGGAGATTTAAGAAAAGGAACTACTTTTGAGATGGAAGGACAAGTTTTTACTGTGTTGGATTTCCTACACGTTAAGCCAGGAAAAGGTGCTGCATTTGTAAGAGTTAAGATTAGAAATGTAATGAATGGTGGAGCAACAGAAACTACGTTTAATCCAAGTGCTAAGTTCCAAGAAGCAGTTATAGAAAGAAAAGAAATGCAGTATTTATATAGTGATGGTGAATTATATTATTTCATGGATCAAGAAACATTTGAACAAATACCAGTAAATCATGACCAAGTGGAAAATGCAATTAAGTACTTAAAAGAAAATATGTTTGCAATAATTAAGTTCTTTAAAGGAAAGGCTTTTTCAGTTGAAGCTCCTAACTTTGTTGAACTACAAATAGTTGAATGTGAACCAGGAGCAAAAGGAAATACTACTACTAATGTAATGAAGCCTGCAACATTAGAAACAGGTGCGATTGTTCCAGTGCCTTTATTTGTTAATGAAGGAGATACTATAAGAGTAGATACTAGAACTGGTGAGTACATGGAGAGAGTGTAATTACCTCAAAGGAAGTGATTGTATGAATTCTCTTATGTCAAAAGTATCTTCTTTAAACGAAGCTTTGGAAGAATTAAAAGTTAAAGAAAATACTAAAGAAGCAGAAGTTTTATGTAAGATGAATGATGTATTATCTGAAATAGTATGTAAAATTAATGAAATTCAAAAAGAACAATTAGAATTTAATGAATATGTAACTATTTTAGATGAAAACTTGTGTAATTTAGAAGAAGAATTATATGGAATTGAAGAAGATGAGGAAGAATTCAATACTTTTGATTATGCTGATATTGAATGTGAAAAGTGTAATGAAGTTTTAGCTATTGAAAAAAGTTTGTTAAATAGTGATAACAAAATAATGTGTCCGAATTGTGGAAATAAAATTGTTTTAAAAGATATTAAGAAAAATTAGTGTAAATAGCATGCGTTATTGTAAAGAAAACTTTATAATAGCACATGTTATTTTTTTATGCCTAAAAATCATATACTGAGTAAAATTCATTATATTTTACTCGGTATATGATTTTATTTTTGTTAAGAACTATATTTAAAAAAAATTATTAGGAATAATTTGGACAACTTGTAAATAAAAATTTAATAAGAAAGGAGAGATGAAAATTATGAGCACTAAAGAAGTATTTTATATTTTACCACAAGATGTAAGAAAGAAAATAGAGAATGTTAAAAGAATTGAAAATTTACAGGAAATAAGAATAAAGATTAACAAACCGTTAGTAATTTATATTGGAGAGAATGAGATTATAACAGATTACATTATAACAATTGAAGATATAAAGACGATTCTTCAAAGAATTAGTAATTATTCAATATATGCTTTTGAAGAAGAAATTAAACAAGGATATATAACAATAAAAGGTGGTCATAGAGTTGGAATATGTGGGTCCTGTGTTATGGATAATTACAAAGTAAAAACAATAAAAAATATTGCTTCAATTAATATTAGAATTTGTAAAGAAATAATAGGCTGTTCTTTAAAAATAATGCCCTATATTATTGAAAATAAAGAGATTTTAAATACTATAGTTATAGCTCCACCCAAATGTGGTAAGACAACTTTGATAAGGGATATTACTAAAAATTTATCCAATGGTATTAATTTAAATATGAAAAAAATAGGAGGAAGAAAAATATGTGTAATTGATGAAAGAAGTGAGATTGGAGGTTGTTGTGATGGAGTTCCTCAAATGGATGTAGGATTGAGAACCGATGTGCTTGACAATTGTCTTAAAAGTGAAGGAATTATAATGGCGATTAGAAGTATGTCACCAGATATTATTGTTTGCGATGAAATAGGTACTCATAAAGATATAGAAAGTATATTAGTTGCAATGAACTCAGGAGTTAATTTAATAACTACTATCCATGGTTTTGGTATAGAAGATTTATATAAAAGAACAGTGTTTAAAGATATGTTGGATAATAATGTATTCGAAAGAGCCATAGTATTAAGTGCAGAAGATGGAGTTGGAACAGTAGAATATATTTATGACTTTAATAAAAAAGATAAACTTTGGAGGCGATAATGTGTATCTAAAGTTTATAGGATGTATTTTGATTATATTTGGGTCTACATTAATAGGGTTTATATATGGAGAAAACTTAAAAAAAAGGGTTCAACAACTTCAAGAATTAGAAAGAGTAATATATCAATTGCAAAATGAAATAATGTATACGCATACGCCTCTTCCTGAAATTTTCATTCATGCAGGGGAAAAGTGCGATAAACCTATAGGTGAAATTTTTTTAGAGGTTTCTAAATTACTTTTAAAAAATGAAGTTGATAATGTTTATTGTGCATTTAATCAAGTTTTAAAATGTAATAAATCTCTTTTGGATTTAAAGGACGATGATATTAAAATAATTTTAAATTTAGCAAAAGCGTTGGGAGAAACAGATATAGATGGTCATAAAAATATTATATCTCTTACTTTGCTTAATTTGAAAAAGCAAATAAAAAATGCTGAGGAAATCATGAATAAAAATGTTAAAATGTACAGATATTTAGGGTTTTCTTTTGGTGCCATATTGGCCATTATGATTGTATAGGAGGAATAAGTATGTTGGATGTAAGTTTAATTTTTAAAATAGCGGCTATAAGTATATTAATTATTGTATTAGATAAAATTTTAAAAACTACAGGCAAAGATGATTATGCTGTTATAGCTAACTTGGCTGGTATAGTTATTGTTTTAATGATGGTAATAAATTTAATAAATAAATTATTTAGTACTGTTAGAACTATGTTCCGATTTTAGGAGGCTAATATGGAGATAATAAAAGTTGTTTCGTTTGCATTTATTTCACTATTCATTGTACTCGTATTTAAAAGAAGGAGAGATGAATTAGCGATACATATTAGCATAGCGGCAGGTATACTAATATTTTTATTTATGATGGATAAAATCACATCTGTACTTCAATTACTGCAAGAACTTGCCCTTAAGGCTAATATAGATTTTGTTTATCTAAATATTGTTTTTAAAATATTAGGTATTGCATATTTAGCATCGTTTTGTAGTGAAATATGTAAAGATGCTGGAGAAAGTAATCTGGCGGGAAAAGTTGAATTTGCAGGTAAGATACTAATACTAGTATTAGCAATACCTATACTTATGGCAGTGCTTCAATCTATTCTAAAAATAATGTAAAGATATGTGGGGTATATAATATGAAAAAAATTATAGTAATGTTAATGATTTTTTTAATAATTCCCTTGAATGTACAAGCTTATACTGAAAACCCATTAACAGATAGTAAAGAGAATATGAAAGTAGAACAGTTATATGACTATATGACGAATGTAAAAAATGAGTATGAAATATTAAATGATATTGATATTAAGTCATATGTAAAGCAGTATATTAAAAGTGGAGATGGTAAATTTTCAACTAAAAAATTTATAAAAGCTTTATTGATATATGCATTTAAAGAGGTGGCGGCATGTGGCAAATTAATGTCCATGATAATAATAATATGTATAATATGTGCACTTATTAAAAACTTAGAAAATGCTTTTAATAATGGAAGTATATCAAATATAGCCTACTTTGCTTGCTATGCCTTATTAATCATATTAATTTCAAAAAATTTTTATATGGGAGTTTCAACTGTAAAAGAAGCAATTAAAAGTATGACAGATTTTATGGGAGCACTAATACCCGTTTTGTTAATGCTTTTAGCTACAGTAGGCGGGTTTACACAAGCAGCGGTTCTAGACCCTTTAATTTTAGGGGCTATTAATGTAAGTGCAAGAGTATTTAATGATTTAATAATCCCAATAATTAGTATGACGTTTGTTATACAATTTGTAAATAATGTTTCAGAGGATTATAAGATAGATAAATTATCTAAGCTGTTAAATCAAATTGTACTTTGGACACAGGGAATTGTTATGACTATCTTTATAGGTATTATAACTATAAGAGGAATAAATACTTCAACTATAGATGCAGTGGCAGAAAAAACGGTTAAATTTGCAGTGGATAATTTTATACCTATAGTGGGAAAAAGTTTATCTGATGCTATTTCTACAGTAGCAGGATATTCTTTGCTTTTGAAAAATGCACTTAGTAGTATAGGATTAGTAATTTTGATTATTATGATAATTTTCCCCTTGATTAAAATGCTGATGATGGCATTAATATATAAAGCAACTTCAGCGTTAATAGAACCAATTAGTGATAAGAGGCTAGTTCAGTGTATATCATCTGTAGGAGATTCATTAATTCTTATTACTTCTTGTCTGATTTGTGTTTCGGTTATGTTTTTTATTATGATAGCAATTGTAGCTTCGGCAGGAAAGATGGTCATAGCGGGATAAAGGGGGGTGAGTAGATGATAGAGAATCTTAGAAGCTGGATTATAAATATTTGTTCAACTGTGATTTTTATTACTGCAGTTGAAATGATACTTCCCAATAATAATATGAAAAAATATGCAAAATTTGTTTTAGGGTTAATATTAGTAACTGTTTTGATTAATCCTGTAATAAAAGCATTTGATAAAAATTTCAGTGTAGATAGATGTGTTAATGAAGCGTCGAGATATTTTGAAGAAAAAGAATATGAAAAAAATTATGATAAGTATAAAAACGTAACTATAGATAAAACGGTTGATGCTTTTTCAAAAAATTTAGAAAACTTATGTACAAGAAAATTAAAAGAAAAATTTCCAAAGGATAGTTATAAAGTTGCGATAGATGTTAATTATGAGGATGAAAAAGAAAACTTTGTTATTGATACAGTAAAAATAGGAGTAACTGAAGGAGGAATAAAAAAAATAACAAAAATACAAAAAATTAAAATAAAAGATAGTGAAGAGGTTAGTGGAAAAGAATCAATAGATAGTAAGAAGTTAGAAAGTATTAAAAAATACTTAAGTGATATTATGGATGTTTCAAAAGATAAAATTACGGTGTACAAAGCGTAATTTAAAAAGGTATAAACTTAAAACAAAGAGGGGGATGTTATGGATTTTAAAAAAATATTTAAGTTAGAAAACGTAAAAGATAAGATTAAAAATAAGTCTAATAATGAAGCTAATATAAAAAAAGATAAAGAAATAGTAAAAGGTAAAATAGGAAAAAACAAAATAGGAAATTTACTAATACTTATTTTGGTTGGAGTATTATTATTGATGGTTAGTAATGTTTTTAAAGATAGTAGCATGGGAAAAAATGATAACAATATGAAAAAATTAGGTAAAGCAGTATTTGAACAAAATAAAATTAATGATGAAAATACAAATGTAATGGATAAAGAAAAAACAGATAGTCAAAATGAAATGGAAAATAAACTTAAGAATATATTAGAGAACATTGAAGATGTTGGGAAAGTTGAAGTGATGCTTTATTTTAAGGGAGGTGAGGAGCAGATTCCAGCTATTAATGTCAATGATTCTACTAGCTTTATGGAAGAAAAAGATAATGATGGTGGAATAAGAAAAACAACACAAAAAAATGATGGTAGAACTGTAGTAATGATGAATACGGAAAATGGTACAAAACCACTTATAGTAAAAAAATACAATCCAGAGGTTACTGGGGTATGTATAGTAGCTGAAGGAGCTGAAAATAATTTAATAAAACTACAAATTCACAAAGCTGTTATGAATTTATTTGATTTAGAAGATGATAAAGTTAATGTATATCCAATGAAAAAATAACATATATTTTGTGAAACAAGCATATAAATTTTTTAGAAAGGTTATAAAAGATAAAATAGGAGGAATTTAAATGAATAAAAAGCAAGGAGTCATTATTGTTGTGTTATTGGCACTTATAGTATGTGCAGGAATAGCAGCTACAAAGTTAAATGCTGATTTAGATTATGTAGCTGGTAATGATATGTTAAATGGAAAGAACACGATTTCTTTAAATGAATCAAATGAAAAAACTACTGCAACCAATTTTTTTCAAGAATCTCAACTTATAAGGGATAATAAAGAAGCACAGACATTACAGACATTGAAAGCGCTAATAGATGATGAAAATGTATCAAAAGAAGAGAGAACAAAGTTAAATAAGCAATATACAGAATTAGCTTTGGCAATTAAAGATCAATCACAAATAGAGACTGTTTTAAAGAGTAAAGGTTATGATGAAGTGCTTTGTTATATTAACGAAAGTAAGGCTACAGTTGTTATTAAAACAGATGAGTTAACAGAAAAAGATAAAAAACAAATTCAAGAAGTTGTTATGGATGTAACTCAAATTAGAGATGTAGAAATTCAACCGAGCAAAAAATAAATATATTTGTAAAATCATACTCTATTTGATATAATAAGCATAAGATTTATTTGTTTTGAAAAATCAAAACAAAGGAGGGACAAATATGAACGAACAAGTGATTAATGGAGTCGAAATGGGTATTGTTAAAATATCAGATGAAGTGGTTGAAGTTATTGCTGGACTTGCGGCTTCTGAAATAGATGGAATTGAAGGTATGAGCACCACTTTAGTAGGAGGAATAACTCAAATCTTAAGTGGAAAGAAAAATGTATCTAAAGGTGTAAAAGTTAATGTTGGAGAAGAAAGTGCAACTATTGATTTATATGTTGTAGTTAAATATGGTGTTAAAATATCAGAGGTAGCAAGAACTGTTCAAGAAAATGTTAAGAAATCAGTAGAGTCTATGACTGGGCTTGCTGTTTCAGCAGTTAATGTTTATATTCAAAGTATAATGCTTCCCAAAATAGAAGAAAACGAAGAAGAAGAAGAAAAAGAAGAATAATTATTACACCCTCTGAAAACAGAGGGTGTTTCCATGTTTAAGATGTATAAGAATAACTAAGTTGACAATAATTTAAATATAAATAAAATCAAAATAATGTATGGAATATATAGGAGGTACTATGAACAGAAGAAAATCAAGAGAAATAGCTATGAAATTATTATTTGAAATGACTATAAACAAAGGAGAATATGAAGAAATATTAGAAAACTTTAAGCAATCTATTGAAATGGATTTAGAAGATGTAGATTTTACTTATGTAGAAACTTTAATAAAAGGAATTGAAAATAATATAGAAACTATAAATGATAAAATAGAGAAAAATTTAAAAAATTGGAAAATGAATAGATTATCTAAAGTAGATCTTTCCATTCTTAGATTAGCTACATATGAAATTATTTTTTCTAGTGATGTACCAAATAAAGTAGCAGTCAATGAAGGAATAGAACTTGCTAAAAAGTATTCAGCATCTAATGCACCAGCATTTATAAATGGTGTGCTTGCAAATATGATATAAAGAGGTTCCTAAGCTTCAGGTAGAGTTTTACTTTATCTGAAGCTTAGAAACTATTATATAGGGATAATGCTGTTTAACTTACCGTTTGTAGCCACAAGAGTATTATATTATCAGAAGGATAGAATTGAATAACCTTAAGACAAGTTTTAGAGGTGGAATTATGGGAATAAAATTAGATGGTAAAAAAGTTGCACAAAAATATCAAGAAGAAATAAGAAGATTTATTAAATTAAAAAAAGATAAAGGTCAAAAAGTTCCGGGAATGGCTAACATTCTTGTAGGAAATGATAGCGGTTCTATATATTATGTTAATAATCAAAACAAGTTATGTAATAAGCTAGGAATAGATGTAAGAAGTATTTTTCTAGAAGAAAATATTCATGAAGATAATCTGATGAATATTATTAGAAAATTAAATTGTGATGATGAAATAGATGGGATAATACTCCAACTACCACTTCCAAAGCATTTAAATGAAGCTAAAATAACATCTGAAATATCTTATAAAAAGGATATCGATGGACTAAGTAATCTTAGTACAGGTAAATTTTATAAAAAAGAAAAATGTCATATGCCATGTACTCCAAAAGGAATAATTAATTTAATAAAGAGTACTGAATTTGAAATAGAAGGTAAATACGCAGTGGTTATAGGAAGAAGTAATATTGTAGGAAAACCAATTGCTCAGTTGCTTTTAAATGAAAATGCTACAGTTACAATATGTCATTCTAAAACTAAAAATTTAAAACAAATTTGCAAAAATGCAGATATTTTGGTATGTGCTGCAGGAAAGCCTAAGTTTATTACTAAAGAGTATATAAAGGAAGGCGCATTTGTGATTGATGTTGGTACTACAATGGTAGATGGTAAACTTACAGGAGATGTATGTTTTGAGGAAGTAATTGAAAAAGCTTCGTTTGTAACGCCAGTTCCAGGAGGCGTTGGTGCTATGACAACTACTATGCTAATGAAAAATCTTTGTGAGGAATTAAAATAATATGCATATAAAAACTTTAAGTATTTCTCAATTAAATAATTATATAAAAAAAGTTTTAGATAATGATTTTATTTTAAAAAATGCTAGTATTAAAGGAGAAATATCAAATTTTAAAATTCATACTAGTGGACATATTTATTTTTCCTTAAAAGATGAATATTCAAAAATAAATTGTATAATGTTTAAATCTTATGCTAAAGATATTAAATTTAATCCTCAAAATGGAAATAGTGTTATAGCTAGAGGAAGAGTATCTTTATATCTTAAAGATGGATTATATCAATTTTATTGTGAGGAAATGCAACAAGAAGGAAAAGGCGATTTATTTGCTGCGTTTGAAAACCTAAAAGATAAACTTAAGAAGGAACATATATTTGAAGAAGCTCATAAAAAGGTGATACCTAGATATGCAAAAAAAATAGGAGTAGTAACTTCTCCCACAGGAGCAGCTCTTAGAGATATTATAAATGTAACAAAACGTAGAAATTCTAGTGTGGAAATGTTAATTTATCCAGCACTTGTTCAAGGAGAAACTGCAAGCGCACAAATAATCAATGGTATAAAATATTTTGACAGTAGAGAAGATATAGATGCAATTATTTTAGCTAGAGGTGGAGGTTCAATAGAAGAACTTTGGGCATTTAATAATGAAAAATTAGCTTATACAATTTATAATTGTAATAAACCTATTATAACTGGTGTTGGTCATGAAACAGATTTTACAATTGCAGATTTTGCAAGTGACAAAAGAGCGCCTACACCATCAGCAGCGGCAGAAATTGCTGTGTTTAATCTTAATGAGTTGAATTCTAAGATACAAAATTATAAAGAGCTTATGTATAATAAAATCCAAAGTAATGTAAATGAAAGATATAGTTATCTGAATTTATTGAGTAAAAATTTGAAGATTTATAGCCCAATGATTAATATTGCCAATCAATATACTAAAATTGATAATATGAAGCAAATACTTATACATAAAATACAATTAAAAATCAATAAAGAAAAAGAATGTTTAGTAAAAATGAATTCCTTGCTATCTGCACATAATCCTTTAAATGTTTTAAATAAAGGATTTTCTATAATTCAAGATAGTGAAGGGAATATTGTTAGTAGTACTGAAAAATTAAAGCAGCAATGCTCCATAGAAATAACATTTAAAGATGGTAAAGTTAAAACAGATATATGTAACTGCGATTGATTGGAGGGGTTATATGGCTAAAAGAAAAGAATCCTATGAAAGTACAATTAAGAAGCTAGAAAAAATCATAGGTGAAATGGAAAATGAAGAATTGTCTTTAGAAGGATCTTTGAAAAATTATGAAGATGGAGTAAAACTTTGTAATAAACTCTATAAAATGTTGAATGATTCAGAAACTAAAATAAAAATTTTAACTGAACAAGGAGAAAAAGACTTTGTAGAGGTAGATGAATAATATGAAAATGAATAATATGAAATGTGAAATAGATAACTGGCTTAAAACATATTTTAGTGATAAGGGTACATATAACAAAATAATATATGAATCAATGGAGTATAGCTTAGAAGCAGGGGGAAAGCGTATAAGACCTATACTTATGATTTTTACCTATAATATTTATAAAAGAGACTACAAAAAAATTTTACCTATAGCGTGTGCTTTAGAAATGATTCATACCTATTCACTTATACATGATGATTTGCCTTGTATGGATGATGATGATTTAAGACGAGGGAAACCTACGAATCATAAAATGTTTGGTGAGGCTGTAGCGGTTCTTGCGGGCGATGGGTTGTTAAATGAAGCTTCAAATTTGATGTTTGATTATTGTAGAAATAACATTAGTAAAAATAATTTGGATGCCTGTACAGTGATTTCTAAGGCAGCAGGTGTAGATGGGATGATAGCAGGTCAAGTTGTAGATATTATAAATGAAGGTAAAGATATAAGTGAAGAAGAGTTATGTTATATGCATATAAATAAAACAGGACAGTTAATTAAATCAGCAATTGTTTCTGGTGCTTTGTTAGCTAATGCACATGTTAATGATATAAATATTTTAAAAGAGTTCGGAGAAAAATTGGGATTAGCGTTTCAAATTAAGGATGATATTCTTGATGTGATTGGAAACGCAGAGTTGTTGGGGAAAAATATAAAAAGTGATGATAATAAAGATAAAAATACATTTGTATCTAAGTTTGGGCTTGAAAAATGTAAAGAACTTTGTGAAAATTTAACTTTAGAATGTTTAGAGTTGTTGGATAAAATTTTAAAAGATACGAAAATTTTGAAAGAAATGACTCTTTTTCTTCTAAAAAGAGAATTTTAACATTAATATAATTAAATCATACGGTGATATAATTATACTTTATTGGTGTAAACAAATTTTGAAATATTGTACTACCTATGATATAATCCGTATGTAAAAGAGTGGCGCAGTATTCTAGTCAGGTAAGTATTTTCTGAAGGCGGGGCTAAAAATCCGCTAAAGGGCACATCGATGAAGCTTCTGGTGCTGGCTTGTAACGCCCAGTTATGGGTTGGTGCTGGGAGTAAGGGGGGCTGGGGCAACCGCAAAGGCATGCGTTATTGACCCTACCTTCGTGGAGACCACTGATTGTGGTATGGGAGAGATTCCCATATTACGACAATGGATTAAACCTGCATTGTGGTGAAAAGCTATGTGCAGCGTAGCCTGCCTTGAGTGAAGTAGGGAGAGGTAAGTAGGATAAAAGACTTAATGAAACCTACTTTGCAAAAGAGGCTAGGGAAGTACCTAACTGTTGAGGAAAACTCCTAGGCTGTTTGAAAGAAGCATACTAGAGATTGCAGTACGGACTAAGTGGTAGTCTAGTTTTATAGTTGGTGACACTATAAATAGAACATTAAAAGGAAACTGTCAGAACGGCGACGTACTGATTGCTCTATGGGAAATCCTACTAGACCTAAGCCGTAAGATTTATCTAGCATGCTGCCATTCTCTGATACATATATTGGAGGAAGTTTTTTGGATGGTTTAAAATATAAAGAATTAAATAAAAAAGATAAGAAAACTATTTGTAATTCTTCAAAAAAGAAAAGAAAAAATAAAAAGAAAAATAATAAAATGTGGATAATAAAAATAGTGTTTTGGACAATAATACTATCTGGAAGTATTTCGTTTTTTGCCAATATGATACTTCCAAATGTCAATTTGATACTAGCATCTATAATTCTTATTTGTGTAATTTCATTAGGCGTTTTTTTTGATATTATAGGTGTTGCAGTTACAGCAGCAAGTGAGGTGCCATTTCATGCTATGGCATCAAAAAAAATTAGCAGCGCGAAAATTGCTGTGAATTTGGTTAGAAATGCTGATAAAGTATCTAATTTTTGTAGTGATGTAGTTGGTGATGTGTGTGGCGTAGTTAGTGGATCTATAGGTGCATTAATTTTATCTCAAATTATATTAAATATGCCAAATTTAAATAATATGCATGTTTTATTAATAGGCTCATTAATAGGAGCTGTTATTGCTGCAGCAACAGTTGGTGGAAAAGCTGCAGGCAAAAGTTTTGCTATAAAAAAAAGTAATGATATTGTTTTTATAGTATCAAAAACAATACAAGTTATAAAAAAGGAAAGATGAATTATGTATGAGATTCTTGATAATTATAGCGATTTTCGTGATTTGAAAAAAATGCAATTTAATAAATTGAAAAAAATGTCAAATGAAATAAGACATTTTTTGATAGATAATATATCTAATACAGGAGGACACTTAGCATCAAATTTAGGTATAGTAGAATTAACATTAAGTTTATATAAAGTTTTTAATTTAGATGAAGATAAAATAATATGGGATGTTGGACATCAAACTTATGTACATAAGATATTGACAGGCAGAAAAGAGGAATTTCACACATTGAGAAAGTTTGGAGGATTGAGTGGATTTCCGAAAAAATGTGAAAGTAAATATGATATGTTTGAAACCGGTCACAGCAGTACGTCACTTTCAGCTGCATTAGGTATGGCAAGAGCTAGAGATTTGAGCAAGAGAAAACACCATGTAGTTGCAGTTATAGGTGATGGTGCACTGACTGGAGGAATGGCATTAGAAGCATTAAATGATGTAGGATATAGAAAAACAGATTTAACAATTATATTAAATGATAATCAAATGTCTATTGCCAAAAATGTTGGTGGAATGTCTACATATTTAAGTAAAATAAGAATTGATCCTAAATATAATAAGTTTAAAAGAAATTTTGAACATGCTCTAAAGAAAACAAATTTTGGTAGTGGACTTGCTGAATCTTTAGTGAAAATTAAATCTGGCATTAAACAAATTGTAGTACCAGGAATGTTTTTTGAAGATTTGGGAATTAAGTATATTGGTCCTATTGACGGTCATAATATAAAAGAAGTTTCTAAAGTTTTATCTATGGCAAAAAAAATAAAAGGACCTGTAATTATACATACAATAACTAAAAAAGGTAAAGGATATAAATTTGCTGAAAAAAATCCTGGTAAATTTCATGGAGTTTCACCTTTTGATAAAGTAACAGGAGAGATTAAGAGCAGTAACAAAACATATTCGAAGGTGTTTGGAGATAAAATGATTGCCCTAGCATCTAAAGATAGCAGAATAGTAGCAATTACAGCGGCTATGAGAGATGGAACTGGTTTGAAAAAATTCAGTAGTGAATTTAAAAAGAGATTTTTTGATGTAGGTATTGCAGAACAGCATGCAGTAACTTTGGCTGCTGGTATGGCTACAGAAG
The DNA here is from genome assembly GCF_026735135.1 of Clostridium aestuarii. Lineage (GTDB taxonomy): Bacteria > Bacillota > Clostridia > Clostridiales > Clostridiaceae > Clostridium_H > Clostridium_H aestuarii. Next base: position 225,650 of record NZ_JAPQER010000002.1, read on the forward strand.
GGTTAAAACCTGTTTTTGCAGTATATTCTACATTTCTTCAAAGAGCATATGATCAAGTTATACATGATGTATGCCAACAAAATCTTCCTGTTATTTTTGCTATTGATAGAGCAGGAATTGTTGGAAAGGATGGAGAAACTCATCAGGGAGTCTTTGATATATCTTATCTTTCTCATATGCCAAACATGACAATTATGAGCCCAAAATGTACTGATGAACTTGGAAATATGCTTGAGTGGGCACTAACTCAAAATTATCCTATTGCTATAAGATACCCTAGAGGTGGAGATATAGATAAATCAAATTTAATAGCTCAAAAAAAATTTACTAGAGGTAATTGGGAAATAATTCATGACAAGGGTAATGTAGCTATAATAGCTGCAGGAAGAATGGTTCAATCAGCTTTACAAGTAAAAGAAAAAATGCAATCACTTGGTATAGAAGTTACTGTGATTAATGCATGTTTTATTAAACCTATTGATAAGAAAATATTAAATAAACTTGTAAAAGAAAATTATAAAATAGTTACATTGGAAGATAATGTTCTACATGGTGGCTTGGGAACATTGGTTATAGAATATATAAATTCAATAAGTAGTAGTGTTAAAGTTTTAAACTTAGGATTTGAAGATAAATTTATACTTCATGGAGATGTAGATGTCCTATACAAATTAAATGGATTAGATCCAGATGGTATTTTAAAAAGTATAATTAGTATATTATAAATTCAGCTTACGAAATTTATTTTAAGGATAAAGGGGTTTAAAAATGAGCTCAGTAGAAAAAAAGAGATTAGATATGCTTTTAATAGAAAAAGATTTTTTTGATTCTAGGGAAAAAGCTAAAGCAAGTATAATGGCAGGAGAAATTTTTGTAGATGGTAATAGAGTAGATAAATGTGGTCAAAAAGTTCCAGAAAACTCTAAAATAGAATTTAAGGGAAAAGTTATGCCTTATGTTAGTAGAGGTGGTTTTAAGCTTGAAAAAGCTATGAAAAGCTTCAATATAGATTTAAAGGATAAAGTATGTATGGATATTGGTGCTTCTACAGGAGGATTTACTGACTGTATGCTTCAAAATGGAGCAAAAAAAGTATTTGCAGTAGATGTTGGATATGGACAGTTTGCATGGAAATTGAGAACGGATCCTAGAGTAGTTTGTATGGAGAGAACTAATGCAAGATACTTAACGAATGAGAATATTGGAGAATATGCAAACTTTGCAAGTATTGATGTTTCTTTTATTTCATTAAAGAAAATTATTCCTGCAATCGTAAATATATTAGATGATAAAGGAGAAATATCAGCATTAATAAAGCCACAATTTGAAGCTGGAAGGGATAAAGTTGGAAAAAAAGGTGTGGTTAAAGATATAAATACACATAAAGAAGTTATACTTGACATATTAAATTTTTTATTAGAAAGTGACTTAAGAATCAAAGGATTACAGTATTCACCAATAAAAGGACCAGAAGGAAATAGAGAATACTTAGTTTATTTTACAAAAGATAAGAGTTTTGAAAACAATTTTGATAAAAAAACTGTAGATTTGGTAGTTGATTTATCTCATGAGAATCTATAATAGGAGGAAAAATGAAGAACATAGGGGTAAGTATTAATAGCAGTAAATTCATTGATGAAAAAATTGTAAATGAAATAATTGGTAAAATTAGTACTTATAATAAAGGAGCTAATATCAAAACATATAAGGATTCAATAGATTCATATGAGATTATAGATGAAAAATTAGATGTTATAATAGTATTAGGTGGAGATGGAACTATTCTAAGTGCAGCAAGAACAGTAGCTCCGCTGGGAATTCCTATTTTAGGAATCAATATGGGAAATTTAGGGTTTTTAACTGCGGCTGAGAGTTTAGAATTTGAAGAAGCTTTAAAAAAATTAAAAGAAAATAAATATTACATAGAAGATAGAATGATGCTGCAATGTGAGATAGAAAATAATAATGATAGAAAAGAATATGTTTCTTTAAATGATATTGTAATTTCAAAAGGAACTTTATCAAGAATATTTAAATATGAGATATTTATTGATGATAAATTTTATACATCATTTAAAGCTGATGGTATAATTATATCTACACCTACAGGCTCTACAGCATATGCGTTATCTGCAGGAGGACCTATAATATATCCAACAATAGATGTAATAGCTTTAGTGCCTATATGTCCACATTCAATGCATATGAGAAGTATTATTTTAGAAGGTAATAGTAAGATTAATATAGTAATTAGTAAAAAAAATGAAAGTGCTTTTTTAACTGTAGATGGTCAAGATTCTATAAATTTAGAAAAATATCAAAATGTAATAATAAAAAAAAGCAATGAAAAATGCAAGCTGATAAGAATTGAAGGATATGATTATTTTGATGTATTAAGAAAAAAAATATTTTAAGGAGATGTAATATGAAGATTGAACGTCATTCAAAAATATTAGAAATTATAAAATCCAAGGATATAGAAACTCAAGAAGAACTTGCAGAAGAACTAAAAAAAAAGGGTATGGATGTAACTCAAGCTACAGTTTCAAGAGATATTAAAGAATTGAAACTAATAAAGGTTTTATCAGAAAAAGGTACATATAAATATGCATCAATTACACCAAGTGAAAATTTTTTATCAAATAAGATGGTGAATGTTTTTACTAATACTGTAATTAATGTTGAGAATGTCCAGAATTTTGTTGTTGTGAAGACGCTTTCAGGCTCAGGTTCAGCAGCAGCAGAGGCTATAGATTCTATGAATTTTTCAGGCATTGTTGGAACTATAGCAGGAGATAATACAATTTTTATATTAAGTATTAATGAAAAAAAAGCTCAAGAATTGGTTAAAAAGTTAAAAAAGATACTTGCGAACAAATAGGAGATGGTTACATGCTTCTTCAATTAAATATTAAAAATTTTGCCCTAATAGAAGATTTAAGTATATCCTTTGAACAGGGATTAAATATTCTAACAGGAGAAACAGGAGCGGGTAAATCTATTATAATAGATGCAATAAACTATGTTCTTGGTAGTAAATTTAATAAAAATTTAATAAGAACTGGAGAAAATAGAACTTTTGTAGAAGGTATTTTTGATATAGAAAATAATAATATTAAAACAGCTTTAAAAAAAATGGAAATAAATTTTGATGATTTAGTTATTATTAGTAGGGAAACTTTTAAATCAGGAAAAAGTGTTGTTAAAGTTAATGGTAAATCAGTTTTAATATCACAAATTAAAAATCTGGCTAAAAGTCTTCTTAATATTCATGGACAACATGAAAATCAAGAATTATTAAATAAATCTAGTCATATTAGTTATTTGGATAAATTTGGAGAAGATAAGTTATCTTTATTACTAGAAAAATATTCAATTAATTATAATAAATTAATTGAATTTGATAATAAAATAAAAAAATTTGGTGTTGAAGATGGTGAAAGAGAAAAGATAATTGATTTTTTAAAATATCAAATAGATGAAATTAATAGTGCTAATTTAAAACTAGGTGAAGATGAGGAATTAGAAAAAAAATATGCTATTTTAAATAATTCTGAACGAATAAATAATATTCTTATGAATAGTTATAATATTTTATATAGTAGTAGTGATAACTATATGTCAGTATATGATTCATTAAACAAAGCGCTTAAAGAGCTTAAAACTATAGAAAATAAAATGGATAATATAAAACGAATTACAGATTCATTAGAAGAATCTTATTTTAATATTGAACAAACAATACATGATATACGGGATATAAAAGATACTGTAGTTTATGATCAAAATGAGTTAGAACATATTAATCGTAGAATTTTTCAAATCGATACATATAAAAGGAAGTATGGAGAAAATATAAGTAAAGTACTAGATTATAAAGATAAAATAACTAAGCAATACGATGAAATGATTAATGCAAATGAAATTATAGAAGAATTAAAAAACAAACGTAAAAAGATTACTGAACATATGAAACAAGAAGCTTTATGTATACATAATATAAGAAAAGAAATTTCAAAGATTTTAGAAATTAAAATAAAAGAAGAATTGGATTATGTTGGATTAGAAAAAAGTGTTTTTAAAATTCAAATTGATTTTGAAGATAAGTTTTATAATAATGGCTGCGATAAAGTACAATTTTTAATATCAACAAATCCTGGTCAACCATTAAAATCATTAGAAAAAATTGTGTCAGGTGGAGAACTTTCAAGAATAATGCTCGGATTAAAAACAGTTTTTGTACATAAAGATGAAATACCATCTGTTATTTTTGATGAAGTTGATACAGGTATAAGTGGAAGAATAGCTCAAAGAGTAGCAGAAAAAATGTATTTGATATCTAATTTACATCAAGTGTTTTGCGTGACTCACTTGCCTCAAATTGCTAGTATGTCAGATACTCATTTTTTGGTTTCTAAACAAGTTAAAGACAACAAAACTTTTACAAATATTAGAAAAACAAGTGATTCAGAAAAAGAATATGAACTTGCTAGAATGATAGGAGGTTCTGAAATCACAGATTTAACTTTAGAACATTCTAAAGAAATGATAAATCTTGCTAATTTTAGAAAAAAGGAATTGCTTTGCACAAAATAATTCATAATCGGTATATGATTATGAATTATTTTTGTTTTTAAAAAATAGCATATATTTGTTTTCTTATTAAAGAAATTACTAAGTATGCAAAGATACAATAGCATAATAAAATTACATAAGGGAAAATTAAAGTTAAATAAAGTATGTTATGCAGGAGGTAAGAATATGAAAAAAAAGGTTAGATGCATAATATGCTGGACTTTAATTCCTTTAATGATTTTTGCTATTAGTATGTGCTATAAGCTATTTATTATTCCAAGCACAATATTTTCAAGAGAAGGTCAGGAATTAGAATCCAATAATATTATAAGACTAAGCGAATACAATTTGTACTCTAAGCAATATAATAAAAAGAATAAAATTTTAAATATTAAATTGTTAGGAATTGTTCCAGTTAAATCTGTTTTTGTAAAATCTATTCCTGAAATTTATGTATATCCTGGAGGTATTCCAGTAGGAGTTAAACTAAATACAAAAGGAGTATTAGTAGTTGCGTTTTCTGATATAGATACCAATAAAGGCAAGGCTATAAGTCCATCTGCTGAAGGAGGATTACAATTAGGAGATAGTATAACTAAGATAAATGATAATGTAATAAATGGTTCAGAAGAATTAATTAGAGAAATAGATTTAAATAAAAGTAACAAAATGAAAGTAACAATAGAAAGAAATAACAAGACAATAGAAAAAACAATAAAACCTGTAAAAGATAAAACTGATGATATTTATAAAATCGGACTTTGGGTAAGAGATTCAACTTCTGGAGTAGGTACATTAACATTCTATGATGAAAAAAGTGAAAAATTCGCTGCATTAGGTCATCCCATAACCGATGTAGATACAGGAACAATTTTAAAAATTAATAATGGGGAAATAGTACAATCATCTATTATATCGTTAAGAAAAGGTCAAAAAGGTAACCCAGGAGAATTAAGAGGAATATTTGTAAATGAGGATGAGGATTTAGGTAAAGTATACAAAAATACTAAATGTGGAATATATGGAAATTCAAATAAAAAATTAACTTGCAGTAAAAATAATAAACCTATGAAAATAGCATTAAGAACTGAAGTAAAAGAAGGAAAAGCTAAAATATTAACAACTATAGATGGTTCAGAACCTAGATATTATGATATTAAAATAGAAAAATTATTAGTACAAGATAATCCAGGACCTAAAAGTATGGTAATAAGAGTTACTGATCCAGAACTTTTAAATAAAACAGGTGGTATTGTACAAGGAATGAGTGGTAGCCCAATAATTCAAGATAATAAAATAGTTGGAGCAGTTACGCATGTCTTAATAAATAAACCCAATGTAGGTTATGGCATTTATATAGAATGGATGTTAAGAGATGCTGGGATTTTACCAAATAACTAGTAATTATTGATAAAAAGTAGTAGAATAAAAGATAGGTTATACTATCTTTTATTTTTTATTTTTAGAAAAATTTTGTAAAAAAGAAGGATATAGGAATTGGTTGTCGAAATAATTGTTAAGAAATGGAATAAAAAAGAAGGGGAGATATAAATATGGAAAACAATAAAATAAACGTTGTCATTGCAGATGATAACAAAGAATTTTGTAATATACTTAATGACTATTTGCTAAATCAAAGAGACATAATTGTTACTGGTGTTGCTAAGGATGGAATTGAAGTATTGAAATTAATAGAAGAAAAGAAACCAGATTTAGTAGTTCTTGATATTATTATGCCTCATTTAGATGGAATTGGAGTATTAGAAAGATTAAATACTATGAATGTTGATCCTATGCCTAGAGTAATAGTACTTTCAGCAGTAGGTCAAGATAAGATTACACAAAGAGCTATTACATTAGGAGCAGATTATTATGTTGTAAAACCATTTGATATGGATGTCTTTACAAAACGAATTAGACAAATGTTTAATAATACTATTTCTAGTGATCAAACCAAAAGAACTATTTCTTCAATGCAGTTAGAACAAACTAGAATTAGAAAAAGTGAACCATTAGATTTAGAATCTGAAATAACAAATATAATTCATGAAATAGGAGTACCAGCTCATATTAAGGGATATATGTACTTAAGAGAAGCAATAAGTATGGTTGTAAATGATGTAGAATTATTATCCGCAGTTACAAAAGAATTATATCCATCAATTGGTAAAAAATACAATACAACAGCAAGTAGAGTTGAGAGAGCAATAAGGCATGCTATAGAAGTTGCATGGTCTAGAGGACAAGTAGAAACAATCAATAAAATCTTTGGATATACAATACATAACGGCAAGGGCAAACCTACAAATAGTGAATTTATTGCTATGGTAGCAGATAAGCTTAGATTAAAAAATAAAGTTAGTTAGTATAGTATATCAAGAGATTTAGACCGATTACATCTATATTAAACCAATGAGCATATATTTAGACCAATGAATATATGTTTAATACCTAGGAACCTTTCATATTCATTGGCAGTGAATATGAAAGGTTTTTTATTATAGCTGAGAATATGAAAAAATTAAGAAAAATATTAATTATTAAAACTTTATATTGAAATAAATTGTAATCTATATAAGTAGCTTTGTTGTTATATAATTTGTAGGATTGTATAGCAAATCATTATTAGTATACATATTTTTTATTATGTATACTAATTAAAATGTAAATTTAAAATATACAATCAGAAGAAATTTTTTGCTTGCATATATCTTCTTTTGTAATCATAAATATTAGAAAGGTAATCAACAAAAGGAGGAATAATAAGTGAAAAACAATAAAGGATTTAAAAATATAATAGAACATATGCAGAAAAATTTAATATTATATTCTATAACTTTGTTATTCCTTTGTATAGGAATAGTATTAGGAATGTATACTGTTAAGTATATGAATGAAAACCAAAGAAGCAGATTAATGGATTACTTTATTAATTTTTTAACGAATATTGACTTAAATAAAATAAATAATAAACATATTTTTATAGAAGCATTTAAAAACAATATAGCTATTATTTTAGCAATCTGGTTTTTAGGACTTACTATGCTTGGTATTCCTATAATATTAATTATAGATTTAATAAAAGGTTTTACATTAGGGTTTACAGCAAGTTTTGTTATAAATGTATTAGGTTCTAAAGGATTACTTATTAATCTAATTGCTATTTTTCCACAAAATATAATTTATATTCCTTGTATAATAATTGCGTCTGCTATTGCAATGGAATTTTCAGTGATACTATTAAAACACAATGTTTCATTGTCTGTTAAAAATAATAATTTTATTCAGATAGCATCGTATTCTACTATGTTTTTGCTTATTGCTGGATTTATGATCATAGGATTTTTATTGGAAGGATACATAATTCCTAATGTAATGAAGTTAATAGTATAAAGAGTAGGATGTGTTTTAATATGATTAGAAAAAATGAAATGTTTAATTTTATTTTACTTGTCTTCAAATGTTTTTTTATAATATTATTTTTTGGTATAATAATTCCTAAATTTATTGATTTTATATTAAAAACATTTATAAATAGATATCTTATATATAATAACAGTGTTTTAGTTTTTCATGTTATAAATAAAAATGAAATTATTTTATATAAATATATTTATATTGTAAAGTCTTTTTTGTATTTGTAAAATATATAATATATTAACTAATTATAAATAAAAATAAATTATTGGAGAAATCATATGGGAGAATATTTAATTAAGTTTGTTCAAGATATGAGAAATAAAAGGTTAAGTAAAAATACTATTGAAGCATATATAAGAGATATAAGGAATTTTGATGAATTTTTAAAAAAAAGAAAAGAAGTAATGATAAGTATTGATGTTGTATCTGTTATGGCATATGTTCAAAATTTAAAAAAAGAAGGACGAGCAAATAGTTCTATTATTAGAAATTTAGTTTCACTTAGAAATTTTTATAAATATTTAATGAAAATAGGAGAAATTTCTCATAATCCTATTATTAATTATGAAATGCCTAAAAACAAAAGAAATATTCCTGAAGTACTTACAGTAGAGGAAGTAGATAGATTCTTATCTATGCCAGATTGTAGTAGTTATAAAGGGATTAGGGATAAAGCTATGTTAGAGCTTATGTATGCAGCTGGCATTAGAGTTTCAGAATTGTTGAATTTAGCAATCTTTGATGTGAATTTGAAATTAGCGTATATAAAATGTAAAGGAACTAAAAATAAAGAAAGGGTAATCCCAATAGGGTCGTATGCTATTAAATGTTTGAATGAATATTTTAAAATCCGAGATATTCTAAATATTACAAAATCTAACTTGTTATTTTTTAATTTAAAAGGAGAAAAGATGACTCGACAAGGATTTTGGAAAATAGTTAAAAATTATGGAACTGAAGCTAGTATAAAGAAAAGAATTGATTCTTATACATTAAGACATTCTTTTGCAGTACATTTACTTCAAAATGGCGCTGATATTAAATCGGTTCAACAGCTTTTAGGACATAATACTATAGCAACTACTCAAATTTATTCTAGTATTTCAAAACAAAGCAAAATAGTTGATGTTTATAAAAATGCACACCCAAGAGCATGATGTCTTGAGGTGTGTATTTATTTTTTGTGAAAAAGACCCATGCTTTTTTATATTTAGTTATATTACTTCTTAAATTTTAAATAAAAAGTAAAATATTAAGTTTTGTCATAATCTAAAACTAATTGGTAAAAATAAAAACATAAAGTTAAAGTTAAAGTAATGTGGAAAGGGGATAAATATGAAGAACAAAAACAAGGTAATAATAAGTATTTTTTTAGCAGCAGCTCTTCTAAGTCAGATATTTGTAATTCCTGTTAAAGCGGATGAAACAGGTTTAGATGTAGAAGCAAAATCTGCAATGCTAATGGAACCATCTACAGGTAAAATTATTTTTGAAAAAAATAGTCATGAAAAATTTGCACCAGCTTCTGTAACTAAAATAATGACAATGCTTCTAACTATGGAAGCAGTAGATTCTGGTAAAATGAAAATGTCTGATAAGGTAGTAATAAGCGAAAATGCTAAAAAAGCTGGAGGAAATGGAAGTAGTAGTATGCTTCTAGATACAGGAGAAGTTAGAACAGTTGAAGAACTTTTAAAAGGAGTTGCTATTGCTTCTGGAAATGATGCTGCTGTTACTTTAGCTGAATACATAGCAGGAAGTGAGCAGGCATTTGTTAAGGCTATGAATGAAAAGGCTAAATCATTAGGTATGAAAGATACAACGTTTAAAAATTGTCATGGATTATCAGCAGAAGGGCACTTATCAACTGCTTTTGATATATCTATAATGTCTAGAGAATTATTGAAGCATGAAAAAATTTTAAAGTATACTGGAACTTATATGGAAACAATATCTGAAGGCAGAAAATCACCTATTGGGTTAGTTAACCATAATAAGCTTGTAAGATTTTATAAAGGCTGTGATGGATTGAAAACAGGTTATACAAGTGAAGCTAAATATTGTATTTCAGCTACAGCTACTAGAAATAATATTAGAATGTTGACCATAATAATGGGTGCGCCTACCTATAAAATAAGAAATAGAGATGCAAGTATGCTTATGAATTATGGATTTTCAAAATTTGAAGCTAAAAAATTATTGGTAAAGGATGAAGATGTAGAAAAAATACCATTAAATAAAAAAGGAGATAAATTCTTAATAGCAAAAGCTTCAAAAAATTTAACTTTAATTTTAGAAAGAGGTATAGAAAATAAAATAACTAAAAAATGTGTCTTAAATGAAGAAAAGAAAGAATATAAAAAGAATGAAATTATTGGATACTGTGAGATATATGTAAATGATAAACTTTATGGCAAGGTACCTGTTTATAGTGATAGAGATATTAAAACTCATAATATTTTAGAGAATATAAAATACAATTTAGTAAATTTATTTGATAAGGCTATTTAATTAAAAAGTCTACAGTTTAAAAACTGTAGACTTTTTAAGATATGTATTATAATATAAATAATACATATCAAATAAAAAGAAGGAATATGTTATATGAATATAATGAATAATTTTGACAAAGATGATATTTATATAGTAAATTTAATAAAGGAAGAATGTATTAGGCAAAACGTAAAGGTTTATATTGTTGGAGGAGCTGTAAGAGATGCTATTTTACATAGAAAGGTAAATGATATAGATATTTGTATTGAGTGTGATCCAATTAATATTATAAAAAAAATTAAAGAGATAAAAAAATATATATATTATAAGGAATTTAAAACAAGTAATATTATATTTAACAATAATGTTACGATAGATTTAATACACTGTAGAAAAGAAGGCTATGAATACAGTGGAGCTTTGCCTAAAGTTACTCCTTCTAATCTTTATGATGATTTATATAGAAGGGATTTTACCATAAATGCAATGGCATATGATATTATTGATGATAAACTTATAGATTTATATGATGGTATGAAAGATATTAAAGCAAAAAGGATTAGAAAGGTTCATAGAAATAGCTATAATGAAGATCCTACAAGAATTTTTAGAGCTATAAGGTATTCAGCAAGGTATGAATTTGATATTTATGATAAAAATGAAATTAGTACATGTATTAGAGAAGGGATAATTAAAAATATAAGTGATGATAGAGTAATTCGCGAAATCCTTTTATTATGTATGGAAAGTAAATGGAAAGAGAGTGTAGTATGTTGCAATCAGTTTAATATAATGCAAATAGAAGTAGATTTGTTAGAAAAAGATAATATATTATGTGATTATTTAAAAATAAATACTAGAATTTTAAATTTATTTTTTGCTTCAAAACAAAATGAATTTAGGGAAATGTTAATAAATAATTCTATTTTAGAAAAAGAACTTAGAAATTCATTAAAAAGATATAGAAATATGACGAATGAAATACAAACTATACTTTCTCAGTGTGTAGATAATTTTGATATTTATAAATTGTTAAAAAAATTTTCTTTGTATGAGCTAATATTAATTAGTTTTTTTGATGTATATAAATATAAAATAATGAATTATTTAAGTAATTTAAAAGAAATTACTTTAGATGTTGATGGAAAGTATCTAATGGATTTAGGAATAGAACAGGGAAAAAACATAGGAAATGTAATGAATTATTTATTGGAATTGAAACTTAATACGGGTATTAGAAATGAAAAAGAGTATTTAAATAAAAATTCAGGAGAGATCTTAAATGCCGTTAAACATTAAAATAGAAAATTTTGAAGGTCCTTTTGACTTGCTTTTACATTTAATAAAAAAGAATGAAATGGATGTATATGATATTAAAATACATGAAATTACTGCTCAATATTTAAGATATATAAATAATATGAGAGAGATAGATTTAGAAGTTACTTCTGAATTTATAGTTATTGCAGCAACTCTTTTGGAAATAAAATCAAAAATGCTTTTGCCAAAAGCTAGTAAAGAAGAAGATTCAGAAGATGAGAATGATCCAAGAAAGGAATTGATAAGTAAGCTTTTAGAATATAAAAAGTTTAAACTTGTTGCTGATTTCCTTAAAGAAAAAGAGGAGCAAAGTGGTATTACTTTCAAGAAAAAACCTGAAATAATAGAGGAAAAGAAAGAAAAAGAAGATAATAAAGATATTTTAAAAGATATAACTATACTAGAATTATTTAATATTTATAATGATTTAATAACTAGATATAATAATAAAATGAATACTGAAAATGTTATTGAAAAAGAAATACCGTTGGATAAATTTAAAGTTGAAGATAAAATGATAGAAATTAGCAAGCAGCTTGCTAAAAATAAAAGAATGAAATTTTCTAATTTTATATATGAATCTTCAAGTAAGATTGAGACTGTTGTGGCTTTTCTTGCGTTATTAGAGTTAATAAAATTAAGGGCTATATCAGCTATTCAAGAGAATAGCTTTAATGAAATTTTTATAGAGGAGATTAATGGATATGAAGGAGAATAACATAAACCAAATAGAGATAACTGAAGTATCTAATAAAAAAAGATATCTTTCTATAATAGAATCATTACTTTTTGTTAGTGGAGAAGCATTACCAATTGCAGAGATATCATCAATAATAAATTGTAGTGAAGAATTTACTGTTAATTTATTAAAAGAAATGCAGTATAAATATGATGAGGATGAAAGAGGAATAAAAATAATAAGCATAAATAATAATTATATGTTTGTAACTAAAGCAGAAAATGGTGATTTTGTTCAAAAGTTATTAAAAACTAATACAAGACAATCTTTATCTAGAGCAGCTTTAGAATCTTTAGCAACTATAGTGTACAAGCAACCAATTACTAGAATTGAGATTGATGAAATAAGAGGAGTTAAAAGTGATAGGGCTATTCAAACTTTAATTGAAAAAAAATTAATTAAAGAAGTAGGAAGAAAAAAAGTACCTGGCAGACCTATTATGTATGCTACTACGGAAGAGTTTTTGAGACATTTTGGACTAGATAATTTAAAGGGTATGCCTACACTGGAAAGTTTTCTAGGGGAACATGAAGAAGTGCTAGGATTAAATAACGAAAATGAAGAGAAATAAAAAATTATTCCTCTTCATTTTCGTTATTATCCTTTTTTGGATTTTTTTCTTTATCTTTTGAAAAAGCATTTTTTAATATATCTATTAATTGTGGTATTCCATCAACAATTTTGTCGTATGTATTCTTTTGATTTACTGGAAGAAGTCTAATAACATCGTCTTTAATTACTAGAAATGCCATAGGTTTAACACTTATACCAGCACCAGACCCCCCTCCAAATGGATATTGAGAAGTAACCTCTTTTGAAGAATTATCAGAAAACTCACTTCCACCTGATGCAAAACCTAAACATACTTTAGATATAGGAATTATTACAGTACCGTCCCCTGATTCAATAGGGTCACCTACAATAGTATTTACGTCTATCATATCTTTTATATTTTCTAATGTACTTTTCATAAGACCCTCTATAGGATAAGTTGCCATTATATTGCCTCCTTAGGAATAAAAATTTTTTTAGTTTCTTTTTTTATAATGATTAAAAATAAAAAACTTATTATAGATAATTTTAACTAAATTTGTGAAAATTATTCCTTTAATTTTAGCTTCAAGTATTGATTGGTTAAAATTAGGTTTTATGTTTACTTTAAATTTTTTATTTTTAAAATAAATAGAAAGAAAATTATAGAGGTTTCGATTAAGTTCCCATAATAAACCATAGGTTATGCCAGTTATAGCTGCATCATTAAATCCGTATATTAAATCGATATTAAGAATTAATAGAGGTTTAAACAAACTATGTGTGGTTTTAAAACTTTTAATTATTCTAATAAGTTTTTTAAGTGAGATTTTTTTCTTTTTTTTAAAAGATTTCCTTATTTTTTTCTTCTTTTTTTTATGGGGATATATTTTTATTCCAACCATATAAAGTGAACTAGTATTATTAATATATTCAAATTTAATGATAATAGGGATGGGTATGAAAAATATAACCAGAGTAATTAAAACCCAAATCAAAAAAAAACCTCCATAAATTTATGATATTAAAAATTATTGACAAAAAACTTATTAAATATAACCCAGTTGTAAAATATTATTGAACAAAAATATAAATATGATGTTAATTTACATATTTTAAATTATGTAAATTAAATTAAATGTAAACCGGAAAACATTACATGACTATTTAAAGAAAATATGAAAAAAATAATTAAGAAGGGTTGGTGAATTATAAGTGAAAAATAAACATATTAAAAGAATAACATCTATTATTCTGTTAACCTTAATTTTTAACATATTACCTTATAGAGTAAATGCAAAACCCATGTATATAGATGCAAGAAGTGCAATTGCAGTAGACAGCGAATCTAAATGTGTATTATATGAAAAAAATTCAGAATTATTAATACCAATAGCTAGTACTACTAAAATTATGACTACTCTAGTAGCTATAAAATATGGGGATTTAAATAAAAAGGTAGAAATATCTAGTAAATCATCTAATATTCATGGATCTCAGGTTGGATATAAAAAAGGTGAGTTAATAAGTATAAGAGAATTACTATATGGATTAATGTTAAGGTCGGGGAATGATGCAGCTATAGCAATAGCAGAGGGTATAAGTGGAAGTGTAGAAGAATTCTTAAAACTTATGAATGAATATGCGCAGGAAATTGGAGCAATTAATACTCACTTTGAATCACCACATGGTTTAGACAGTCAGTATCATTATTCAACTGCTTATGATTTAGCATTAATTACTGCAAAAGCTAAGGAAAATAAGTTATTTAATCATATCGTAGGAGTTAAAGATGTGGATGCAAAGGAGTATGGTTTTACAAGAAGTTATCATAATATAAATAAAATTCTATATCAAATTCCTGGTGCTAATGGAGTCAAAACAGGATACACAGGAAATGCAGGTAAATGTCTTGTTACATCAGTAAATATGGGAGGAAGAGATATAGTAATTGTTGTACTTAATTGTAGTAAAAGATGGGGAGAAACTAGAAAAATATATGAATATGTAAAAGGTAATTATGAATTTAAAAAGGTAATAAAAAAAGGAGAAATAGTAGATTCTCTTGAAATCGATGAAAATAAAAAGGTGAATTTAATATGTGATGAAGATATTATAATTCCTATAAAAAAAGAACAAAGTTATGAAACAAAGGTAATTAAGCCTGTAAAAATTCAAGTTCCCATACAAAAAGGTGAGAATTTAGGTAAGGTGTGTATTTATAAAAATGGAACTATATTATTAAGTAAAAGCTTAAAGAGTAGCGAAAAAATTGATGAAAGTAAAAAGTTAAAAATATTATTTAAGAATTTATTTAAATGAGAAAATTGGATAATTCTAAAAAATGAAAAATATATAATTATAAAAAATAGAAACATTACGTATATGTTTCTATTTTTCTGTTAAAGAAAATTCTGTGTTTTTCAATGCATTTATACGAGGTTTTATCTAATAGTCCAACTATATAATATAATAAGTTACTCATCTTATTTTATAATTATTTAGTACATTATAACATATTCCGTTAGTATTTTTGAATATAATTTGTATTGAACTATATATTATGGAGGAGTAAAATGAGATTAGTTATTAATTATAAGAGTGGAAAAAAAGAAATGCTTAACGAGGAAGACACTAAAAAAGTAATGAAAAGCATAAATTATTTAAAGCTTATAAGATTTATTATGAGTTCTAAAAAATTGAAAGGGAAAACGATTAATATTTTAGATAAGAAAATAAATATTGATGAACTAAAGTCTTTAGAAATATTATTTATGTAATTATGAGATATAAAAAACTTATTTTTCAAATAAATGCTTAGCTTTAATATAAGCTAGCATTTATTTTTATATACAGCTGATTTATAATAAAAACATATAATAGTATAATAAAAATTTTATTTGTGATTATTAAAACTATTATATATAATTCTAATAATTTATAAAAAGCAAATAGATTAAAATTAAATGAATTGGATAAAGTTATTAGAAGATTGAATATGATTTTTTAGGAGGAAAAAATGAACCAAAGCGCTGAAGAAATACTTAAAAAATATTATGGATATACAGAATTTAGAGAAGGACAAAAAAATATTATAGATAATATAATGAATGGTAAAGATACCTTTGCTATTATGCCTACTGGTGGTGGTAAGTCAATTTGTTATCAAATACCAGCAATAATGCTTCCAGGACTTACGTTAGTGGTTTCACCGTTGATTTCCCTTATGAAGGATCAGGTGGATGCTTTAAATAGCTTAGGAATTTCAGCAGGAGTTATTAATAGTTCTCAAGGAATAAATGAAGTTAAGGATACAATTTATAAAGCAACACAGGGAGAACTAAAGCTTTTATATGTAGCTCCAGAGAGATTAGAAGTAGAATCCTTTTGTAGAGTTTTACAGACTCTTAACGTATCTCAAATTGCTGTAGACGAAGCTCACTGTGCATCACAATGGGGTCATGATTTTAGAATGAGCTATAGAAACATCAACCCTTTTATAAATCGATTTAATAACAGACCAATAATATCAGCATTTACAGCTACAGCGACATCTAATGTAAGAGAAGATGTAATTAAATTATTAAACTTAAAGGAACCAGGGGTTTTTATAACTGGATTTGATAGAAAAAATTTATATTTTTCTGTAGTGAAAAATGAAAATAAAAAAGATTTTATTTTAAAATATATTGAAGACAATAAAGAAAAGTCAGGTATAATATATGCTGCTACTAGAAAAGAAGTGGAGAATATTTATAAGGGTTTAAAACAAAAAGGGTACTCTATAGATAAATATCATGCGGGTATGAATGATAATGAAAGAGCACAAAGTCAAGAAAAGTTTTTATATGATGATATAAAAATCATGGTTGCTACCAATGCATTCGGTATGGGTATAGACAAGTCTAATGTTAGATATGTTATTCATTATAATATGCCTAAAAATATTGAGGCTTATTATCAGGAGGCTGGAAGAGCGGGAAGAGATGGAGAACCAGGAGAATGTATACTATTATTTGGACCTAGAGCTATTATGCTTCAAAAATTTTTCATAGAGCAAACTGTTTTAACACATGAAAGAAAAATGAGTGAGTATAGAAAACTACAGGCAATGGTTGATTATTGTCATACAACTAGATGTTTAAGAAAATATATATTAGAGTATTTTGGAGAAAAAAACGTTAAGGATAAATGTGATAATTGTGGAAATTGTAAAAATGAAGGTGAAACTATAGATATAACAGTTGATGCTCAAAAAATATTCTCTTGTATATACCGTATAAGAGAAAAATATGGAGTAACTATGATAGCAGAGGTACTCAGAGGTTCTAAAAATAAAAAAATATTAAACTTAAGATTAAATCAATTATCTACATATGGAATCATGAAAAATTATACAATAAAAGGAATAAAGGATTTGATTAATGTACTTATTGCTGAAGAATATCTTACTCTTACTGAAGAGGAATTTTCAGTGGTAAAATTAAAAAATAAGGCTATTGACGTATTAAAGAATAAAGAAAAGGTTATGCAAAAAGTATATAAGAGAAAAGAAAAAGTTCAAGAGGATAATTCATTATTTGAAATGCTTAGAGAAATTAGAAAGAAAATTGCTCAAAGAGAAGCTGTACCACCATATATAGTATTTGCAGACAGTTCATTAAAAGAAATGAGTGAATATGTACCGTTAATTAAGGAAGAAATGTTAAATGTAAAAGGGGTAGGAGAAAAGAAATTTGAAAGATATGGTGAAGAGTTCTTAGAAGTTATTATAGAATATAATAACGAACATAATTTAAGAAAACAAGAAATGATCAATAATGAAGAAGATTCTAAAGATAAAAAAATTCCAAGTCATGTGAAGACTTTATCAATGGTTAAAGAAGGAAAAAAACTAGAAGAAATTTCACAGATTAGAGGAGCAAAATTAGATACAGTTAAGGATCATATAATTAAATGCGGTCTTGAAGGATATGAAATAGATTGGAATTTACTAATTCCACAGCAGCATGAAGAATTGATTTTAGAAAAGATTAAAGAAGTGGGATGTGAAAAATTGAAACCACTTAAAGATCTTTTACCAGAGGATATAGAGTATATCACTATTAAAGCTGTGATATGTAAGCATAAAATTAAAGATGTTTCATAAAACAAAGAATGCTGGAATTCAGCATTCTTTGTTTTATTTCAATTAAATTTATAATTTATTATTTAGCACAATCTTTATAAAGTATTAAATTAATGCTTTATATTTGTCTCATTTTTTATTAGAATGGCATATACCATTATTAGATAGATTTATCGGAGGAGGGTTGCTACGATGCTATTAGTACTAAAATATGTTTTAGTAATGGGGTTAGTTGTTGGAGCAATATATATAGGCAAATAAGTAGTAGTATGTGGTGGTAATAGTGTTTTTACAGAATTATATATTTAATACATGTGCTTGGTTTAGAAATGGAGGAACGTTATGGGAGAATTAATAATACAATATGTTTTAATAGTATTCCTTGTTGTGGGACTAGCCTATTTTGTATATTTACTTAAAGATAAAGGAATAAAAATAACTGAAGATTATTTCGGTATAGCATACACAATGCTAGGATTTTTAGAAAATAATGAAGCAACAACGGAAAATCAAAAAAAAATACTTAGGACTATTTCAGAGATTGTTAATTATGTAGAGGTAAATTATACAAATCAAGAAAATAGTATGAAAGAAGAAAAGGCTTTAGTTCTAGCAAGAGAAGCTATGGATTCTTTGAATTTAAAAAATAAGATTGAAGAACATGACTTAAGACGTCTTATAAGGTTATGCTCAGGGTTTATGCCTTCAACAAATAAAATTTTTAGAAGTGAAAAATTAAAATATGAAAAAGAGAATTAAATGTTGAAAAAGTAATAAACTAAAGAGTGAATAAAAATATAGTATAAATAAAAACAGGCATGAGTTTTGCTCATGGCTGTTTTTATAAAATAGGAAAAATATAATACGATAATTATCCATATTATAGTAAATGGATAGTATATTACCGAAAAATATGTAAAATCAACTTGTAATGAATTAGAAAAATGGTTAAAATAGAATATGGTTTTATATATGAGAACATTAGTTTCTATATTTTAAAATGATTTTTAAATATACTTAGAGTGAATAGAAGATTTAAAATATGGAGGAATAATATGAATTTAAATAATAAAGAAATAGTTTCCTATGATGTTACTGATTTGACATCTTTAGAAAAATTAGAACCAGTTAGAGTAAGACCTGGTATGTATATTGGTTCCACAGGTACTAAGGGACTTCATCATTGCATATGGGAAATGTTGGATAATGCCATAGATGAATTGACTAATGGTTATGGAAATAAAGTCGAAGTAATTTTAAATAAAGATAAAAGTGTTACAATAGCAGATAATGGAAGAGGTATACCTACAGGAATACACCCTATAAAAAAGAAATCTGGAGTAGAGATGGTATTTACAGAATTGCATACTGGAGGTAAATTTAATAATAAAAATTATAAAACTTCTGGTGGGCTTCATGGAGTTGGAGCTGCAGTTGTAAATGCTTTATCTGAATGGCTTGAAGTTGAAGTTAAACAAAAGGGAAATATATACAAACAGCGTTTTGAGTATGCCATGGATAATGAATTAAATAAAAAGATGCCTGGAACGCCAGTAACTTCTCTTGAAATTATAGGAAATACGAATACAAAGGAAACTGGTAGTAAAATAACCTTTAAACCTTCTACAGAGATTTTTAGTACAACAGATTTTAAATTTGACATAATAGATCAAAGATTACAAGAGTTAGCCTTTCAAAATAAAGGTATAACATTAGTGTTAAGAGATAATAGAAAAGAAGAAATTATAGAAAAAGAGTATCATTCTCAAAGAGGACTTTTAGATTTTATAGAGTACTTGAATGAAAGTAAAACACCTATTCATAAAGAACCAATACTTTTTCAAGGAGAAAAAGAAATCAATGGTATGAGAGTATATGGAGAGGTTTGTGTGCAATTTACAGATTCCACTACAGAAAATATAGCAAGTTATGTAAATAATATTCCAACAACAGAATCAGGAACTCATGAAACTGGTTTTAAAACAGGAATGACTAGAGCTTTTAAAGAATGGTCTAAAAAGTTAAACATAGTTAAAGAAAAAGATAAAGGCTTTGAAGGTGATGACTTAAGAGAAGGTATGACTGCTATATTAAAAGTTAAAATAAGCAATCCTATTTTTGAAGGGCAAACTAAAACTAAACTTGGAAATAATGAAGCATACACATTTATGAATGAACTTGCTTATACAAAATTAGGAGCTTGGATAGAAGATAACAAGGATATTTCTGGAAATATTATGAATAATGCAGTATCTGCAGCTTCACGAAGAGAAAAAATAAAAAAGATAAATGAAGCAGAAAAGAAGAAGATAGGAAGAGGTACTGCACCGCTTGCAGGAAAAATATCTGTTTGCACTTTAAAAAAACCTGAAGTTCGTGAATTTATTGTAGTTGAAGGTGATTCAGCTGGAGGTAGTGCAAAACAGGCAAGAGACAGACGGTTTCAAACGATAATGCCTTCTAAAGGTAAAATAATGAATACGGAAAAACAAAAGGTTGAAAATGTATTAGCTAGTGAAGAACTTAAACTTTTTAATACTGCAATAGGTACAGGAGTTTTGGATAACTATAGTGAAGATGATTTAAAATATAATAAAATAATTATATTAAGTGATGCAGACGTTGATGGCTATCATATAAGAACTTTATGGATGACATATATATACAGATATATGAAATCGTTGATTACAAATGGGCATTTATATATAGCGTTACCTCCTCTATATAAGGTTTATAAGAATACTAAAAATGGAGAAGTGAAGAATTATGCATATAGTGATGATGAATTAAAAAATATAAAAAAAGAAATCGGAAAAGGATCTATGATTCAAAGATATAAGGGACTTGGAGAAATGAATCCTGATCAACTTTGGGAAACTACCTTAAACCCAGAAACAAGAACTCTCCAACAAGTTACTATTGAAGATGCTGCGAAAGCTGAAAAAATGGTATCTCTTTTAATGGGCGATGTGGTAGAACCAAGAAGAAAGTATATGTACAAGTATGCAGAGTTTTAATTAGTTTAGAATTTAAAGTTTATAATTTTATATAGATTGGGAAAATTATTTGAATTTTAAACTATGAGAAAGGAATTGAACAATGGTTAAGAAAATAGATATTCCAAGAGATAATAATATAATAAAAGTTTCTCTTTCAGAGGTTATGCCTGAGAACTATCTTCCGTATGCTGTGGAAGTTGCAAAAGAAAGAGCATTACCAGATGTTCGAGATGGTTTAAAACCTGTACATAGAAGAATTTTATATGGTGCTTATAAATTAAAAGCTATGCCAGATAAACCATATTATAAATCAGCAAGAATAGTTGGAGATATTTTAGGTAAATATCATCCTCATGGGGATACTTCTGTGTATGATGCTATGGTAATACTAGCACAAGATTTTTCAACAAGAATGACACTTATAGATGGTCATGGAAACTGGGGAAGTGTAGATGGAGATAATGCAGCAGCTATGCGTTATACTGAGGCTAGGCTTACTAATGTTGCTTTAGAAATGTTAAAAGATATTGATAAAGATGTAGTTGAAATGGTAAACAATTACTCTGATACGGAGCTTGAACCCAAAGTACTTCCATCCAAATTCCCTAATTTATTAGTAAATGGAACCTTTGGTATAGCAGTAGGACTTGCTACAAATATACCACCTCATAATATGAGTGAAGTTATAGATGGAGTTATTGCTTATATAGATAATAATGAAATAACTACTAAAGAACTTATGGATTATATAAAAGGACCTGATCTTCCTACTGGAGGAATAATAATTGGTGAAAATGCACTTCTTTCTGCTTATGAAAAAGGTGAAGGTAAAGTTACATTAAGAGCTAAAACAAGTATTGAAAAATTGGAGGATGGTAGATATGGAATAGTAATAACTGAATTCCCTTATAGAAGAAATAAATCAAAAATCCTTCAATCAATTTCTGAAATGACAGCTGATAAAAAGCATGCTAAAGCTTTAGAATCTATAACTGATATTAGAGATGAATCTGATAGAAATGGAATAAGATCAGTTATAGAATTTAAAAAATCAGTAGAAAAAGATATTGTTGAAAAGGTATTAAAATACTTGTTTAAAAAGACGGATTTGCAATGCAATGTAAATTTTAATATGGTAGCGATTGCAAATGGTAGACCAGAAATTATGGGTCTTAAGACGATAATAGTTCATTATACAAATCACCAAAAGGATGTAATAACTAGAAGAACTAAAAAAGAACTTGAAATAGCAAAAAAAAGATTTCATATAGTAGAAGGGTTTATCAAGGCTATAGATATAATGGATAAAATAATTTCTACAATTAGAGCTTCAAAATCAAAAAAAGATTCAGAGAAAAATATTATTAATAAATATGGTTTTTCAGAAGCACAGGCACAAGCTATTGTTGAACTTATGTTATATAGGTTAAGTGGTCTTGAAATTAAAACGTTTGAAAGAGAATATATGAAATTAGAGAAAGAAATTAAATCTCTTGAAAAAATACTTTCTAGTGAAAAAGAACTATTTAAGGTTATTAAAAAACAATTCAACGAAATAAAACAAAAATACGGAGATAAAAGAAGAACTAGAATCATACATGATGATGAGAAGGCTAAGATAGATTTAGATGAAATTATTTTAGAAGAAGATATAGTGATAACAATTTCAAATGAAGGCTATATAAAGCGATTATCTGATAAGTCATATAAAAGGTCAAATACTAATGTTGACGATATAGAATATAGAGAAGGCGATTTGAATAGATATTTAATAAATGCAAATACAAAAGATACTCTTATGATATTTACTGATTTAGGCAATGCGTACCAGATTAAATGTGCATTATTACCTGAAATGAAATGGAAAGAAAAAGGAGAAAAGCTAGATAATATAATAAGGGCTTTAGATTTAGATAAGGAAAGAATTGTAGAAGCTTATGTATTAGACAAATTTTCTAAAGATAGAACGTTTGTTTTCTTTACAAATAAAGGGATAATAAAGAAAACATCTTTGGACAAATTTGAGACAAATTACTCTAAATTGGTAGCTTTAAAAATAAAAACTAATGAAAAACTTATAGATGTTCAGTTAGTTGACAATAGAATATTAAAGAAATATATAAAGGTTAAAACAAAAAATGGATTGGAATTTACTGTGGATAAACCTAGTCTTGAAACTACAGACAGAAATATATTAGGAAAACAATTGTTTAACCTTTCAAATTCAGATGAAGTTATTAATATTAAATATACAGATGAATTTAAACTAAAAAAGTTTGTTGTGAATATTAATGGAAAAGGATTAATAAAGGTAACTAATAAAAAAGTTTGTAAAAATTTTTATGGATGTCATACTAACTCATTGAGTAAAATTATGATTTTTAGTGATATTGGTAATGTGTTTAAAATTCCTGCGTATATGTTAGAAAATGTTCAAGAAAAGGGAATTAGTCTAAGTGATTTAATTAATGATTTTAATGAACAAGAGGAAAAGGTTATAAAGGTTTTGTCTATTATAGATTTTAGTGAAAATAATAGTGTGTATTTTTTTAGTAAAAATGGTTATGTAAAAAGAACATTAATGAGCGAATTTGATG
This sequence comes from Clostridium aestuarii, assembly GCF_026735135.1. Taxonomy (GTDB): domain Bacteria; phylum Bacillota; class Clostridia; order Clostridiales; family Clostridiaceae; genus Clostridium_H; species Clostridium_H aestuarii. The sequence continues at coordinate 249,452 of NZ_JAPQER010000002.1, forward strand.
GAGATTATACTTTTGTTAAGGGATATAAAATTAAAAACGAAAAGGATAGATTGATAAATATTAAGTTAAGTAATGACAAAGATAATAATGATATAGTACTTATAACTAAGAGAGCAATGGGTATAAAATTTGATAAAATGAGTATAAATACTATGGGTAAAACTGCATCAGGGGTTACAGGAATAAGTTTTAAGGACAATGACAATGATGAGGTTATTTATGCGGAATTTATAGCAAATAGTAAAGTTAATAATGAAGAACTAGCTGTTGATGCTGAAAATACAAAATGCTTAAAGATGATTTCTAAAAATAATATAGAACAGGTAGTAGAAATAGGAAATATGAAAGTTCAAAATAGGGCAGGAAGAGGAAAAAAATTAATTCTTTTAGAACTAGATGATTATGTAGATAAAATAAAATAATATAATAAGGAGAAAAGCTGGGTTTATGCAGTTTTTCTCCTTATTTGAAATGTAAAAATTAATTTTTTTTAAATATAAAGAATTTATTTATTAAAAAAGTTACTATTCCTACAGTTATGGAAGCTATTAATTTTGATAAATTAAACCAAAGCTTTATAGGCAAATAAAATGTATTATGACCTGTAAGCCATACAAATATATTAGTATTAAAGAAAGCTGAAATTCCTAGAACTAAAGCATATTTTAAGTAAGAACTTTTATTAGATTTAAAAGTGAGCTTCCTATTTAATAAATAACCATTGATTGAATATGCTCCAAATGCTGCTATATCGAATAAATATAGCAGTGCTCTAGAATATGTATCTGTTGCAGAATATATATTAGTTATTGATGATAATATATTTATTATAGCAAAGTTTATAAGTACATTACTTCCACCTACTAAGGCATAAGTTATAAATTGAACTAAGTTTTGTTTTGTTGTGCAATTGCTTTTTAACATTTTTAGTTCCTCCAATGTTTGAACATAGAGTAATTATATCACAAATTATGTAAAAAATTTTAAAAATAAGCTACAATGTAATTATTTGTATAAATGAGAGTGGAGTGTTTTGTTGATGATAGAATATAAATTAAATAATGGGATTATTGTTCAATACATAAAAAGAGAAAGTAAGGTTACTTCGTTTTGTATAGGATTTAATGCAGGGGCTATTGTTGAGGATAAAAACGAAATTGGAGTTGCTCATGCAGTTGAACATATGGTTTTTAAAGAAACAAAACATAGAAGTGAAAAACAGATAAATGAAGAATGTGATGAAGTATTTGGATTTCATAATGCTATGACAAATTATCCTTATGTTATATATTATGGTACTACATTATCTACAGAATTTGAAAAAGGATTTGAAATTTATTCAGATATTATATTAAATCCAATATTTCCACATAAAGGATTTAAAGAAGAAATAGATATAATTCTTGAAGAATTAAATGAATGGAAAGATGATCCATATCAGCATTGTGAGGATGAACTTTTCTTTAATTCTTATAAAAATAGGAGAATTAAAGATTTAATAATTGGATTAGAAAGCAGTATTAAAAGCATTACATTAGAGGATATTAAAAGATTCTATAATAAACATTATGCACCTGAAAATTGTGTTATAAGTATAGTTTCTTCTTTAGATTTGGAAATTGTTGCAGGAATCATAGAAAAATATTTTGCACAATGGAATAAACCATATAATTTTATAGAAAAACAGCTTTACGAAAAAAATAAAAAAGGTATTTTTTATAAAACTAGAAGTGATTTGAATGGTGCAAAAATACAATATTGTTTTCCTATAGATTTTTTAAATGAAAAAGAAATAAAATTATTGAAAATATTTAATCTTAAATTTGGTGAGGGAATAAGCAGTATATTATATGATGATATAAGAACAAAAAATGGTCTTGTTTACGATATTTCAAGTAGCATAAAAAATGAGAAGGGAATAAAATTATTTACAATAAAGCTTGGAACATCTATACATAATATAGATAAAGCAATAGAGCTTATTAATAATAAAATAGATCAAATCAAGAATTCAAAAGAAATTTTTGATGAAAAAACTATAAGAAAAATTATAAAAAGTATAAATTTAAAAACAGAGCTAGGTGTTGAAAAATCTATAGAACTTGCTAAAAAAATGACTACTCATAAGATAATGTATAACTCTGTTGAAAATATTTTTGATGAATTTAATGACATTAATGTAAATGAAAATATGATTTTAAATGTAATTAATAAGGTTTTAAAAAGTCCTAGTATACAAGTACTGAAACCATAACAAATAATAAAAATGAGATTATGGTTAATAATGAAAAGAACACAAATATGGATTTAAAACATATTGTGTTCTTTTTGTTAACGTTTTTTATTTTTACTCTTTTTTTTCTTTTTAACAGAATAACCAAAGCTTCCTAAAGCGTTTTTTGAAAGTCCAAAATACTCTCCGTGAGAATAGCAAATAAGATTTGCTTGTTCATAGTGAATTTTGTTTTTTTCATCAATTAGAGTTTCTTCAACATGAACAGCTAAAACTTCAGCTATAAATAAATCATGCGAACCTAATGGCATAATATTTTTCACTTTGCATTCTAAAGATATAGGACAATCATCTATATAAGGGGGTTCTATTTTTGTGCTAGGAGCTAAATTTAATTTACATTCTTTGATTTTATCTGTGTTTTTCCCAGAACGTACACCACAAAAATCTACTATTTTCACCATATCCTTAGATGGAAGATTAACTACAAATTCTCTAGTATCTTTAATATACTGGTGTGAAAGTCTTTCAGGTTTTATACCTACAGTTATCATAGGTGGGTTTGTACAAACAGTTGATATCCATGCAACTGTAAAAACGTTTGTTTTACCTTCTTTGTTTTTTGATGTAATTAATACAGAAGGAACAGGATTTAACATTGCGCTTCCTTTAAAAGTTTTTTTTGTCATTATTATCTCTCCTAATTTATATGGCTTACTATTGTGTACTTGAAAACATAATAATTATAACAGCTAAGATGTTATATAATCAATAGAATATAGAAGAATAATTTAAGTTTATCAATATTAATATAAAAAATACTTAGTGGATAAATATTACTATATTTCCTCTAGGATACTATGTAATAAAATCCGTTTTTGTACGATAATTAAAGTATATAAAAATTATTTTGCAATAAATATGGAGGGGATAAAAATGGAGAAAATGGAAATGCAATTATTGGAAAAAATTTTGAGAGAGTTACAAGATATTAAGGTTATTGTTCAAGAAAACTTGGAAAGTGAAAAAGAAGAAAAAGAAGAAAAATAGTATTATACATAAACATACTAAATTAAGGACAAGCTTATAGATTTTAAATTAAAGTAAAATTTAATTATAAAAAGCGACTTTCGTCGCTTTTTTTACAATTTAAAGAGATTCATAATAATTTTTAAGAAGCAATGCATCTTTTTCTAAAAATGGGCTTTCACAAATAATGCAGCCCCTAATATTAAATTTGTGAAAAGATTCAAGACAAGCTTTGTAATTAAAATCACTTTCCTCAAAGGGAAGATGATTTCTTTCACCTTTTACAGTATAATTTATTCCAGACATATGTATATGCATATCTTTTAATGCTGTGTCTCCTAGCTCACATCCAACATAATCTAGGATTCTTGCAAAATCATCGTAAGTTTTTAAACAACCGTTATATCTAGCATGTAAGTGTGAAAAATCTATACATAGTTTGCATGTAGATATAGCTTTACATAATTGAACGTTTTCTTCAAGAGACCCAAATTGGGTTGATTTTCCAGTAGTTTCTAATCTATAATGTACTCCTAAATCAGGAAGTTTTAGCAAATTATTTTTTATAGTTTCAAAGGTTTCTTCTTTAGAATCCTTAAGATAAAATCCAGGGTGAAAAACAAGACTTCTTCCTTCTACTTTTTTTAATCCTTCAGCTCCTTTTATGATTCTTTCCATAGATTTTTCTTGTTTTTCTTGTTCATCAGCATTTAGATTTACAAAATATGAACCATGAGCAGAAAGATAAAATTTATTTGTTGCTTTGGCTGTTAATATATCATCTTTATTTTTATCCGTTACATTAACAGATCTTACAAAAGGAAGTTCCATGGCATCTAAACCAATTTTTTTTAAATATTCAATTCCTGATTTGTAGATAAGTTTTTTTGTTCCATCTCCAAAAGGGAGACCTGATATTCCAAATAATAAAGTATCCAACATTAGCACCTCCAAGTGCAATTATACCACAAATCCTTGCTTATTATGATATAATAGCGTAGAGAAGGTGATGAAAATGAAAGCAGAATGGAGATTACGAGTTACAAAATGCGATATTGATAAAATCTCAAAAGAAGCAAACATTAGTAAGATTGTTGCAAAGGTTTTAACTAATAGAGGTATTAAGAAGGTAGATGAAGTTAAAAAATTTATGAATACATCTCTAAATGATTTATATGATCCTTTTTTAATAAAGGATATGGAAAAAGGAACGGATATAATATTAGATGCTATAGATGAAGGAAAAAAGATTGTAGTATATGGTGATTACGATGCAGATGGAGTTACAAGTACTACTATTTTGTATAAAGCCTTATTAAAATTAGATGCAAATGTAAAGTATTATATTCCTGACAGAGAATCAGAAGGATATGGAATGTGCTCCGATAGAATAACAACCTTAAAAGAAGAAGCTGCTGAAGTTATTTTAACTTGTGATAATGGAATAAGTGCTATTGAAGAAATAAAACTTGCTAAAAGTTTAGGAATGCAAGTGATTATTACAGATCACCATGAACTTCCTTTTGTAGAAAATGAAGGTGAAAAAAAGTATGTAGTACCAGATGCTGATGCTATTATAAATCCTAAACAAAGCGATTGCCCTTATCCTTTTAAATTATTATGTGGAGCAGGAATAGCGTTAAAATTTGTACAGGCACTTTACATAAAGCTTGGTATTGATGAAAAAGAAGCTTATGAATTCATAGAATTTGCTGGAATAGGTACTATATGTGATGTAGTTGATTTAATAGGGGAAAATAGAATTATAGCAAAACATGCTTTAAAAATGATTAGTAAAACTAAAAATCTAGGTTTGAAATCATTAATAGAAGTATTAGGAATTACAGGTGGAGAGATAAAATCTTATAACATAGGCTTTATGATAGGCCCTTGTATAAATGCAACTGGAAGATTGGATACAGCAGCATTATCAGTAGAATTACTTATGTGTGAAGATAAAGAAAAAGCTGAAGAACTTGCAAAAAAATTATATGAATTAAACAAAAGAAGACAAGAAATGACAATTAAAAATGTAGAAGAAATAATAGAATATATAGAAACTTCTGAACTGAAAAATGATAGAGTTTTAGTTATATATAAACAAGATGTCCATGAGAGTATAGCTGGTATAGTTGCAGGGAAAGTTAGAGAAAAATTTAATGTTCCTACAATAATTTTAACAAAAGGAAAAAATATGCCAAAAGGATCAGGTAGATCCATAGAAGAATATAATTTATTTGAGGAACTTGTGAAATGCAAGGAGTTATTAGATAAATTTGGTGGACATCCTATGGCTGCAGGGTTATCGATAAAAGAAGAAAATATTCTTAAACTAAGACAAAAGCTTAATGAAAATTGTAAGCTTACTGAAAATGATATTATTCCTAAAATCAAGATTGATAAAAGAATACCTTTAAGTATAATTGATTATATATTTATAGATGAACTTGAAAAATTAGAACCCTTTGGAAAAGGAAATTCTTCTCCTTTATTTGCAGAAAAAAATATAGAAATTATAAACATAAAAATAATGGGAAAAAATCAAAATACTTTAAAGCTAACTTGTAAAATGAATAAAAAAGATACAATTGATGCTATAGCATTTAATAAAGTAGAAGAACTAAAAGAGATACTTAAAGAAAAGCACGGAGAAAATTATATGAAAATATTAAATAATCCGATTGGATTAAAGTTAGATATAATTTTTTATCCTTCAATTAATGAATATAATGGTCATAAGAGTAAGCAATTAAAAATAAAAGATTTTAGGATTTCAAAAGAGTTAAATAACAAATAAAAAATAGATATATCACATTACTTTATATAAAGATAATTGTGATATATCTATTTTTATTTTTATAAAAGTAAATTAGGCTATTTTATGTAAAAAGAAGGAAAAAAAGTATGCGTATAGAATAAATATAAGATAAGCTGCCATATGTTGGAGGTGTTTTCATGTATGAATTATATGATAAAACTCTTTTTAATGTAATAATTTTACAAGGAATAGATTTGAAAATTATTTATGTTAATGATGAGTTTTTAAATAAATTTAATATAAACTATGATATTTTAACATACAATATAGAAAAATTATATTTTATTAAAAATAGTAAAGATATTTTTATTAACTGTTTTGTAAATAAAATGGATAAAAAACTAAAAAAAATATGTATTTTAGATAATAGATATTTTGATATTATGATTAATTATAAAGAAGAGCACTTAGAAATATTTATTTATGAAGTTACAGAATATGTGGAAAATGTAAACAGAATAAAAAAAGATAGAGAAAAATTCTTGTCTATTTCTACTGAGATAAAAACTAAATGTGATATTATTGAGAATTTACGAAATAGAGAAAAAAAATATCTTATACGTTTGAAAGATGTTATAAATAATATGTCTGAAGGATTGATAGTTTTAGATAGATATGGTTATTTTAACTTTTGTAATGAGGCAGCTCTTAAAATATCCAGTCTTAAATTACAACAAATATCAAATTATAAAGAAATAATTAAATATATAAAGATTTATAACGGAAAGGAATATGGAAATGACCTTGAGGAAGTATATGATAATTATAAAAATCATGTAGCTAATATAAAAAATTTAGTTATAAAATGTAATAATAAACAAAATAATGAACAAAAATACATAGAATTAAATTGCAATCCTATATTAAATGAAAAAGGTAAATTAATTTATACAGTAATAACTTTAAAAGATATTACAGAAACAAAAATTAACGAAATAAAAATAAAAGAACAAAATAGAAAATTAGAGAAAGTTTCTGAAGTTAAAGATGAGTTTTTCAATATGATTTCTCATGAATTGAGGACACCAATAACTATAATTTATTCATCACTTCAGTTAGCTAATGATATATATTCAAGTGAAATAACTCCTAATATAAGAAAAATTTTATTAAAGGTTTCTCAAAATTGTAGTAGGCTATTAAAATTAGTAAATAATATACTTGATATATCTAAAGCAGAAGGAGGCTTTTTACAAATTAATTATTCTGTATTTGATGTGATTTATTTAACAGAAAATCTAGTTACTTCAGCAAATCTTTATGCAAAAAGCAAGGGTATTGATTTGATTTTTGATACAAATCTTGAAGAAGTATTAGTTAAATTGGATAAAGATAAATATGAACGAATTATTTTAAATTTATTATCTAATGCAATAAAATTTACACCTAAAGATAAAAAGGTTATGATAATAATAAATATTAATGATAGTGATGTTAGGATTAAAGTACGTGATGAAGGAATTGGTATTGCAGAAGAGAATATTGAAAATATTTTTGACAGATTTGCGCAGGTTAATAGTTCACTCTCAAGAAAAGCAGAAGGTACAGGTCTTGGATTAACATTAGTTAAAAAGCTTGTAGAACTTATGAAAGGTAAGATAGACGTAAAAAGTAAAATAAATCAAGGTACTGAATTCTGTGTTAAATTTAATAAGGAAATTATTATAAAAGAATGTAAGAAAGATTACTATGTGGATTCCAACTTAAATGATAAGGTAATTGTTGAGTTTTCAGATGTGTAACATTTAATACTAAAACGCATGAGTATAAGGACTCATGCGTTTATTTATATATTATCTAGTTATTATAGATTTCTTTCATATTGTTCTACCATTTTTTTAACCATTTCTCCGCCAACTGAACCACACTGCTTTGAAGTAAGATTTCCATTATATTCTGTAAAAGGAACTCCTAATTCATTAGCAACTTCCATCTTAAATTTGTATAATCCTTGTTTAGCTTCAGGTACTAATTTTTGTGCCATTTATTTTCACCTCCTTTTTCTGGTTCATTAATAGCTTATCCAATATGGAGATATATATAATAGAAGATTCAAGGAAAAAAAGGAAGTGGATTCAAGAATTTTAATCAATTTCTTTATAACCAAATTTTTTCAATTTTTTTATCACTACATAAATTATGATACCCTTATATAGAGAGAATATACTATAGTTACATAATGTAAATAAAAATTTTAAATAAAAAATCTGTTTTTAAGACTATAATATTTGTGTTATATTTCAATTGATTTTATGGAATTATATATGTTAATGATGATATCTTTAGTTTATTCATAATTAAGATCTTTATATTGTAATATAAGCTTGTCTAAATATTGACTACAGTTTACAACTTCTGTATCGGTAGGTTTTTTATATTTTAAAAGTATATAAAGAAGATCTTTTACATAGTCAACTTTTGTATCTAATAATTTAAGTTTTTGATTATTTACAAAATTATATTCCATTTCCAGTTACCTTTCTCTTAAGCATAATCCACATAATTTTACCATACTTTTTCAATAAAATAAATATATAGTATAAAAAATAATATTTTGAAATTAACAGTAAAATAATATGATGTTTTCATATTAATTTTGCAAATATTGATTAATTTGAAATAAGAATGTTATAATGTAAAAATAAATGTTTAAACAATTATCAATAACTAAAGTAAGGCATCTGAAAAACTAGATTAGTATGCTGCTAGTATTTTTTAAGATGTCTAATACAAAGGATGGATTCAATGAATAATATTAAGCATAATTTTAAGAAAAATTCCAAAAATAATTCGAAATTTAAAAAGAAAATACATAAAAAAAGTGATTCCAAGAAAGAAATAGTAGAAGTTAAATGTATTGATATGGATGAAACCGGAAAAGGAATAATAATACATAGGAATGATAAAGTGGTAATTCCGTATTTACTGAAAGGTGAAACAGCAACTGTTGAGATATTAAAAAATACTGGAACTATTACAGGACGTATACTTAAGGTTAAGAATTCATCGCAATACCGAGTGAAGCCTAAATGTCCTTATTATAATGAATGTGGTGGATGTCAGATACAGCATATGTCTTATAAAGGGCAATCAGAATTCAAACAAAAATCCGTTGAAGAGATTATGAAACCATTCGGTAAGGTGAATCCAATTATCACTATGGAAAAGCCATATGATTATCGTAATAAAATACATGCAACTTATTCTTATGGAAAAAGAGGCGAGGTTATTTCAGGTTTTTATGAAGAAAATAGTCATAGAGTGATTCCTATTCAACGATGTATAATTCAAGATCCTAAGGCAGATGAGATAAATGCTTCAATTAGAGAACTTATGAAATCCTTCAAGATGAAGCCTTATGATGAGGATAGGAGGCAAGGAATTTTAAGGCATGTTCTTATTAAAACAGGTTTTGCTACTAAAGAAGTTATGGTGGTACTAGTTACAGGAACTTCTGTTTTCCCTTCAAAAAATAATTTTGTGAAGGCATTGTTAAAGAAGCATCCTGAGATTACAACAATTGTAATGAATGTGAACAATAGAAAGACTAGTATGGTACTTGGAGACAGAGAAAACGTCCTGTATGGTAAAGGAACTATTAAAGATATACTATGTAATTGCACTTTTAATATATCTCCTAAATCGTTTTATCAGGTTAATCCTATTCAAACTCATAAGCTATACAGTAAAGCAATTGAGATGGCTGATTTCAAAGGTGATGAAGTGGTTATGGATGCTTACTCTGGTATTGGTACTATAGGACTTATTCTTAGCAAAAGGGTGCATTCAGTTATTGGAGTTGAATTGAACAGAGATGCTGTAAAGGATGCTATTAAAAATGCTAAGATAAATAGCATAAAGAATGCACGTTTCTATGAAGGTGATGCAGGCGAATTCATTGTAAACATGGCTAAAACTGGTGAAAAACTAGATACGGTTATGATGGACCCACCGAGAAGTGGCAGTGATGAAAAATTCCTATCTTCTTTAGTAAAGATGAGTCCCCAAAATGTTATTTATATTTCTTGTAACTATATAACACAAGCAAGAGATTTGAAGTTTTTAACAAAGAATGGCTATAAAGTAGAAGAAATTCAACCGGTTGATATGTTTCCACAAACGAGCCATGTAGAAAATATAGTGAAGTTATGCAAGTAAAATAAGTTAACAAAATAGAAAAAATATCATGAGAAGTATTCCTCATGATATTTTTTCTATTTTATAAGTATATTAAAGAGTTCCATCTATTTGATGTTTTTTTAGTAACTTGATTATATAACTTAATGTGTAAAAAGCTCTATCTAGTTCAACTTCAATGATAGTTAATCCTTTTATTAATGTTGATTCATCAAAGTTATCTAATAAGATCATTAAGTTCAATACGTTTAAGTTCCCATCTTTTGTATCAAAAATCCTTGCTTTCTTTACATATTTATTTTTCATTATGGTTTTAACTGCTAGTTCTAGTTCTGTGCTGATTTCTAATTGTGGCATTTCATCAAAAACTTTAATGTTTGAATCTTTTAAATTTAAGTTTTTAGCTTTATCTGTATTAGTAGCTAAAAATATAGTATTTTTAAATTCTGCATCTTTGAAATTAACCCCATCTAAATTCACAGAATCAAATATAGTATTTTCAAACTTAGCATTTTTTAAAATACTGCCTTTTAAATTTGTTCCAATAAATTCTGCCCATTTAAAGGTACATCCCCAAAAAGTACATGATTTAAAATGTGCACCTCTAAAACTTACATAATTAAAATTTGAATTTGAAAAATTGCTATTATAGCAATTACTTCTCTGAAGATTTTTATACATAAAGTTCTTATCTTTTTTATCTATATTATTGTAATTAAAATTTCCACTAACACTTTGATTTTTAGCCATTGTTTACCTCCATTATAAGTACCTTTATTTGCTGTTTGTTATTTTAATATTTAATTTATCCAATTTTATATAAATGAATTGAAGCTGTTATAGTTTAATATTTTATTATTAATAAGAAACTCCTATACTTAAGTATAGGAGTTTCTATGGTTGCGGGAATAGGACTTGAACCTATGACCTTCGGGTTATGAGCCCGACGAGCTGCCAGCTGCTCCATCCCGCGTCGTTATATATAAGTTTTGACTAGGGCTTTATTATAACTTAATAAATATAATAAGTCAAGAGAAATATTTTATTATTAATAAAAGCTCCTATACTCAAGTATAGGAGCTTTTATGGTTGCGGGGATAGGACTTGAACCTATGACCTTTGGGTTATGAGCCCAACGAGCTGCCAGCTGCTCCACCCCGCGTCGTTATGTGTAAGTTTTGACTAGGGTTTTATTATAACTTAATAAATATAATAAGTCAAGACATCTGTTGAAATATATTAAATAAAACATTATTAAAATATTGGTTGTTCTTAATTTATATCAATACTTTGAATATAAGAATACCGCGTAAGTTGAATTTTTATTATTAAATTTTTAGAATAACTATATTACTATATTAAATTTTCTGATAAGATATAATACGATAGTAAAAAAGAAAAGAAATGGAGAAATATTAAATGGAAAAAATTATACCAATAGAAAAAAATACAGAACACGTTGTAGAAATAACAGGATTGGGCTATGAAGGAGAAGGTGTAGCCAAAATAGATAATTACACTATCTTTGTGCAAGGAGCACTTCTAGGAGAAACAGTTCGTATTAAAGTTTTAAAAGTAAGAAAAAACTTTGGATTTGGAAAACTTATAGAAATAATTAATCCATCTAAGGATAGAGTTGAACCAGTTTGTAGTATATATAATAGATGTGGAGGATGTGGATTACAGCATTTAGCTTATGATGCACAGCTTAAATTTAAAACAAACAGAGTTAAGGATTGTTTAGAAAGAATAGCAAAACTTAAAGTTGATAGTAAAGAAAATATAGTTCTTCACGATACATTAGGAATGGATAGTCCCTATAATTATAGAAACAAAGTACAACTTCCAGTGAGAGAATATAAAAATGAAGTTAAAATAGGATTTTATGTTCCTAGAACTCATGATATTATTGATATACAAAATTGTGCAATACAAGATGAAACAACTGATAAAGTTGTTAAACTTACAAGACAGTGGATTAAAGAGTTTGATATAAAGCCTTATAATGAATATATAAATGCTGGAGTAGTAAGACATATCATGGTGAGAAGAGGATTTAAGACTAATGAAACTATGGTTGTTATTGTAACAAAAGCAAACAATCTACCATGCAAAAAAGAATTTATAGAATTAATGGTTAATAACATAGAGGGAATTACAAGTATAATTCAAAATGTAAATCCTAATAAAACTAATGTGATTTTAGGTGAAAAATGTAAAACTCTATGGGGAAAAGATGTTATAAAAGATAACATAGGAGAATTTAAATTTAATATATCTCCATTGTCATTCTTCCAAGTTAATCCAATTCAAACAGAAGTATTATACAATAAGGCTTTAGAATATGCTGATTTAAGTGGAGAAGAAATAGTATTTGATGCTTATTGTGGTACAGGAAGTATCTCATTATTCCTATCACAAAAATGTAAAAAAGTATATGGAATCGAAATGGTACCTCAAGCAATAGAAAATGCAATAGTTAATGCTAAAGAAAATAATATAGATAATGTTGAATTTATAGTAGGAAAATCTGAAGAAGCTATACCTCAATTAATAGAAGAAGGAATAAAAGCAGATGTAGTTGTAGTTGATCCACCAAGAAAAGGGTGTGATAAAGTTCTTTTAGAGGCTATAGCTGAAATGAAGCCTAAGAAAGTGGTCTATGTATCTTGTGATCCAGGAACATTAGCTAGAGACTTAAACATACTTGATGAGTTAGGATATGAAACATTAGAGGTACAGCCAGTTGACATGTTCCCACAAACGAGCCACATCGAGTGCGTAGTAAAGCTTAAAAGGAAACACAGGTAGAGGTATTGGTACATCTAGGCTGAAAGAATGGTAAAAATAGTATATGTTTCTTGACACGGGGTTAGGAAACAGAAAAAAAAAGAAAATATGGTTGGGTAGAGCCCTTGAGTGTAGATGGTGCACTTGAGGGCTTTTGCATACAGGAATATATTTTTTTGAGTTAATATAGAAGTGTAACTTAAAAATTAATAGGTTTATGTAAAGAAATAGATATTTTTATTGTGTGTAAACTATACTGTGAATTTATTTAAAGGGTAATCATATAATAAATATGTAAATTAACTTAAATATGGTAAAATATGATTAAAAGATATTTACTTTTAATTGATGTAATAATCGATTGTAATAAAAAAAAGTTGGCTATGAATTTAAATATATAAGTTAGATATTATTATTTGGGAGGTTCTTAATGAAAATAGGAAGAAATGATCCATGCCCTTGTGGTAGCGGAAAGAAGTATAAAAAATGTTGTATGAATAGAATGATAGAAAGCAAAAATAATGCAGATTATAATAAAAATCAATTGTTAGTATCAAGTGATTTTCAAAGAATTGCAACAAAAGTATTACCAATAAAAAATATTTTATCTGAATATGATTTTAATGATTTAGTAATAGCTATATATTGTATTAATATTTCATTAGATAATCGTTCAGCATTAGAAAATGCATTGACTCTTAATGCAGGATTACTAATTCAAGAAAATTTTGGAAAGAAACGTATATCTGATTATGCTGATTTTTTGGAATTCTTTAAAAAAATTGAGAAAGAATTGCCGGTTGGTATTTGGGATGATTACACTATAGAAGATTTTGGTGAAATTAAATTCTATTGGAGAGATAAAGAGTACAATGTCATTACGGGTACAGGGCATAATCAAGTGTTTGGAATGCTACAGTTCCTTCCATGTTTAGCTGAATTGATAAATATGGAAGAAATATTAAAAGGATTATTAGAGTATACTTCTGGTACTATTAAATTTTTTAAAGAAGAAAATATCAGTAATGGTGAAAAAAAAGTTAAATATTTAGTACCTTCAGAAAAATTATTTAATAGAACACGTGAGTTCTTTGATGATGAAATAAAAAAGTATCCTTTAAAGAATATTGCAAAAGTACTAGCTGGTAGTAATTTACCAATAGAAAAACGCCATTTCATTATAAAATATGGACAAGTCTATCCATTGTTTAATACATCTATCATTGTTGATATATATAGTATTTGGATTAAAAATTTAAATTCAATTCAGGAAACTAATCTTATTAATACAACAATTATTAGAATGCTAAGTAAATTATGTAAGATGGATGATATGGAATGTCCTAAAGTACTATTTCCGGTTTCAATACTAAAAGATGGGGAATTAATATCAAAATCACCTTATGCCTTTTGTGCTAAAACAGAGAAAAATATTATTTTGGCTATAAACGAGGATGAGTATTCTGCTGAGGAATTGTATAATGAACTTGATAAAATTCAAAACCTAAATAAAAATAATTGCTTAAATATAGTGGAAACCGTAAGCAGAAGTAATGATGAAAATGTTATTGGGATTAATGTGCCAAATGATAAAAATATATCATTCATTTTGTTTAATCAGTTTACTAATATAACAGAGCATGCAATGCAATTAGGTGATAAAAATGAGAAATATTTCAAATGTTCGGCATTAGATATGGCCTACATTTTATTATTTATGGATGATTTCGAAGAACTTGCTATTTATTTAAATCAAGATAGAAAAAATGAATATGAAAAGATGTTTGGATTTGGAGGTAAAGCATCTCATTTTCTAACTTGGAAACAACAAAATCACATGTTTTCAAAAGGAGCAATTGAGTTTCAAATGATAGGATTGGCACATGATGTAGAAATTGCATATGTTTGGGATTATTATAAAGATAAGTTACAAAAGTATCCATGGCGAAGTGATGAGTTTATGTTTGATTCTCCTTTTAGCTGGGTTATTGAGGAAAAAGGAAATGGTTATTATCAATATATTAATAAAATTTCACATGGTTTTAGGGGAATAGTTAAACGATTTGACAATAATTGTGTTCTTTTCTTTATTCATAATGTTGAATTTTTTAGGCGTATAGGATTTTCAGAGAAAGAATTTGAAACCATTAATTTTGTAGATGACCTAAATGATAGAAAAATAAAGCGATGTGAAAAGGTATTTAGAGATTCTAAAAAAATGTATAATAAATGCATACAAATTTTATATATGCCTAGTATATATGCAAAAGAAGTAGATGAAACAGGATTTACTGAAGATATTTCTCGAAAATATGTTTATAGTGATGTTCATACCTATGGAAACAATATATGCATTAGGTACGCTGTTAATAAAGAAAATCTATACAGAGATATTGAGACATCAATAGATAGAAGTGTAGAGAATAAGTATTTCTTAGAATTATTTAAGCCGTTAGAAAAAATTAGTAAAGAAGACTATTCAGCTTTAGTTAGTTGTTTAAATAATGAAATTAGATTAAAAAAAGAAGTTGATGTTTTTGCTATGTCTATAGATTATTACTGGTCTGATAAAGCTGTTCGATACAATGTTCATGATCAAGCATATTTGAATGTAAGAAAGAGTATTGCAAAGTTATGTTATGAAATGGGGATAGAACAAAAAATATATAATGGAAGAGAGGCTACAAATGTAATTAGAAACATGCAAGGTGGTCTTATAAAAATGTTTGAGGAAAAAGTATCTGCATTTAATAGAGAGGATTTACATTATCGAGTACTTAGTATCTATGCAAATTCAATACATACTGTAAATGTTCATAATAAAAGATATAGGGCATTTCACAATGTTGAAGAAGAAATTATCCAAGAGATTCACGACAAAATAATAAATATGAGGGAAGAAGAAAAGCATCATATACGGTGTTTGCAGTATTTGATAGAAACAAATTTGAATTTGAATAGAGCGGTTTCAAAAAAATGTTCCAATGAAGAACTGGAATTTCTGATGGCCTTTGCCAATTGGCTTGTTGTGCTACAGGATAATGCTGATTTATGCTATAACTCTGAAAGAGAATCACATATTGAAATAAATTTTGAGTTTATTGTGGATGTTATAGCAGAAGATGAAGTGGAATTACAAAAAGAAGAATTGGAACAACGTATATATAATAATCAAGACTATACTATAAAGGGTGATGAAGAAGATCGAGTATTTATGGAAGCTGCAATAAGTGCATATAAGAAAGATACGGATATAGATTTTAAGAATATGCTGTCTCTGATTGAGTATCTGCAATTATCATTTATAAATATGGATTATTTGGAGATAGTGCCAAATGTAATTGAGATGCATGAAGAAGAAATAATCCAAGGATTTCAAGAGTGCTTACAGGAACCGATTGAAAGAGAAGAAATTATTAAAATTATAGAAAATCTAACTGTTGATATTATTAAATTGAAATTGTGGAGAGGGCAAATCAAAGATTTCTTACCTGTTAATGAAAGGGAACAACGTGATAATCGTTTTGATGTTAAACCATTGATTAAACTAAATAATAATATAATTTTTTCACCAGTTGTATTAAAAGAATTACATAATAAATGGGAATATGGTTTGGCTGATTTTTATTTGCCATATGAAATAGGAATGGATAATGTTATGAAGGTTCTGAAAGCGTGGAAAAAGAGATATGAAGATTTAATGGTATATGATATTGTAGATATCTTTACTAAATATGGATTTGAAAATATATGGCCTAATGCAAAACTTCATTCTCTGGATAAAAAGCATAAACATCCACAAAAGTTAGGTGATTATGATTTACTGGTTGTGAATGAGGATAAGGCAGAAATATGGTTGATAGAAAGTAAAGTTTTAAGTAAAGTCGGTTCTATTCATGAAATGTATATGCAACAATTTAATTTTTTTTTAAACCATAAATATGATGAAAAATTTCAAAGAAGAATTGATTATATGAAAGAACACTATAAAGAAATATTGGAAGGACTACATATGGTCTATTCTAAAAAATATAAGATTAATGCGTACATGGTAACTAATAAAATATTATTTTCAAGGTATAAAAAAATTGAATACCCAATTATTAGTATTTATGAATTAGACAAATTATTGAATAAATAAGTCTAAAAACTATTGTGGTTTAAATTAGAGTTTTTAATATGCAGTTTAACAAACAAAATATTATAGAAAAATATTAAAATAGGATTTATAATATAATTATGTTAATATAGATTTTGGTATTTATTTTTATAAAAGATTTTAGATAGTTTTAGAAAAATATACAAGAAAGAAGATTATAGAAAGTTAATGTTTTTAGTGATAGTAAAAACAAACATAGATAATACAGATATTGTATAATTTAATAAGGTGGTGAAGAAGATGGAAGAAAAAAATTATAATATTGAAGATATAGAAAAACAGGATGAAGATATAACTGAACAAAAAGATTATAGCTTCATAGAAAATACAAATGTAACTCAATATAAATCAGATTTGGCATTTAAGACTTTAATAGATGGTTTTAATGATCTATTATATGTAATACCTAAGTATCAAAGAAAATATATTTGGTCAAAGGAGCAAGTTGAAAATTTAGCTATTTCGCTTATAAGGGGGTTACCTATACCGCCTATATATGTATATCGTAATGAAAAAAAACAAATGGAAATACTTGATGGACAGCAAAGAATACTAAGTTTATTTTTGTATTATAAAGGAAAATATATAAAGAATAGTACAAATACTCAAGTGGAATTACAAAGATTAATGTCTGATGATAGATTAAATAGAGCGGAAATAAGTTTTGAAAAGTTATTAGAAGATCAATATCCTTTAAAAGATGTTACTTATGAGTTGAAATATAGGGAAGAGGATAAGGAAAAAGTTATTGATATAAGATATGATAAATTACCTAAAGAAATAAGAAGAACTGTAGATTTTACTACTATTTCTGTTATAGAAATAAAAGTTGATGCTGAAAATCAGAAGAATAGAATATTATATAAAGTTTTTCAAAACTTAAATAGTGGTGGAACAGAACTTAAAAATCAAGAACTTAGAAATGGTGTATATCAATGCAAATTCTATGATATGTTACATGAAATTAATAACACTAATGAAAAGTGGAGAAAAATCTATGGAGAAAAACATAAACATAGTAGAGATGTTGAATTATTACTTAGATTTGCAGCAATACAGTATTATTTTAAGCTAGAATATGGTTTGATTAAATTACATAATTATGGAAATTCCTATCCTAAATTGCTGAATGATTTTTCAGATGAAGCTATACATTTTGATGATGTCACAGTAGATATGTACAAGAAAAATATAGAGAGATTTATAGATAAAATAGAAGTAGGGGATAGAATAGCTAACTTATTATTAGAAAGCTTATATCTTGCAAGTATTTATATAGATGGAAATTATACAATTGAAAATGATTTTTGTAAAACTATAGCAAATGATACGTCTTATGAACAATATATTTTAAGTTCTTCATCAAGTAAATCAAAGGTAAAAGGGAGATTGAATTATGTATACAAACAGTTATCAAACTATGTTAATGGAAATAAAAAATAAAATATTAAATAAAGAACTTAAACATAGAAATACAATAATAGTTGGCGATAATTCAAGTGGAAAATCGGAGATTCTAAAGCAATTACTTGTAAAGCAAGAAAAGGGTTATTATTTTATAGATTCTGTTAATAGAAATTTTAATTATGAAAAAGTTAGTATGGCAGATGACTTAGATCAAACATATAAGTCCGTAGTTAAATATAGATTAAATGAAAACAATTTTAACTTAGTGGATACTTTTGATTTATATAAAGCAGGTATTGGTGTTATAGAAAAGGTATATTTTAATTATCATGAAGAATTAAAAGTGATGCTGAAAAATTTTTTGGATATAGATTTTGAAATAACGCTTAAGAAGGACAAAATAATGGGAGAAAAAAAAGTCTTAGATATAAAAGATGGTATAGAAAATATATCAAGTGGATATCAAGCAATAATAAGGCTGTTTTTGGAATTGATTTACTTTGAAAATTCTCTAGGATCTAATATAATGAACCCAGTAGTAGTTATTGATGAAATAAACGAATTTTTATCAACAAAAAATGAAGGGAAAATTTTACCGTTTTTAATTAATACATTTCTTAATATGAATTTTGTTGTAACAACACATTCAGCAGATGTAGTAGCAAGTTCTATAGATTGTAATATTATAGTTTTAACCGAAAATAATTATGAGTGTTTAGATGGAAATGATTTTTCAAGTATTACTGATGTAAGAGAGATATTTGAAAAAATCTACAATTTAAGTAGTAGTAATGAAATAGAGGACATTGAAATAACTCTAAGAAATTTGTTGAATTCTAAAATTAGTGAAACATGGACAGAAATTGAAAAAGAACGATTGGAAAATATTGATGAAACAATATTAACTAACTCTCAAAAACTTATATTAAATCAAATAAAGAGTTGGTGATATTATGGGGAATAATATTTTTTTATTAGATATGCCAAATTTCAGTCCTCAATATAAGAAAGATATATTGTATTCATATAAAGGTAAGGGAAAAGATAATTTAAAGCAAGTTCTTACAGAAGCATCTAAGGGGCATTGTATGTATTGTTATACAAAGATTTTAATAGATAGAAAAAATTTGGGGGAGTTGGAACATTCTATAGAAAAATTTAATTGTGACAAGCTTAAAAATTGTCCTAGTAATATTGCTATAGCGTGTTCAAAGTGTAATGGATCATTTAAGAAAAAAGGAGAAAAAATCAGAGCATTAACAGTTGAAGAAGTGAAGGATTTTGAATTGATTTCAGAATGTGGAGTAACATGTATAGAGAGTTGTAGTAAATATAATGAAATCAGAAGAATTTACACAGAAAAAGAGGGCGGACAAATAATATTACAGCCATTTGGAATTAAAAATAAAATTACAGGAAGGGATTATTTAATACAATATGATTTATTAAATCAGAAATTTATACCTAGTAATATATACCCTTATAATGATGAAGAAAAACAGTTTATACAAAAGCATATAAATAGATTTAATTTAAATGATTCTAAATATAGAACAAAAGAATTCTCTAAATTTCTCCAAGATGTAATTGAATATAAAGTAATTCCTAAAAAAAATAGGTATTGTAATTTAGTTGTAGATTTATTTATTGAAAAAATAAAGGGATTTTCTAAAGAAAAATCAATTAAACTATGTGAATTAATATATACCCAAATACTTATTAAAAGTAAAAATTAGAATAAAAAATATAAAGGTTTATATTGAGGTGGATGATAGAAAACGATTTATATATACTGAAGGAATGGCGAAAAACTTACGTTTAATAAGTGGGGTCAGAAGGTTACTGGATGGTCTAGTATTAGAATTTATGATTGGGTTCTAATCAAGGGTAATGACAAAACTTTGCATGAAATGAGGCAAGAGAAAATGTTATCTCTTGAAAATGAAATATAATAGTATTATATATAAGAGAAACCAGCAGGTGGGCTAATTTTAGTCCATCTGCTGGTTTCTTTGAAGTAAATTTGTTTAGTGGAAAATTAGAAAATTTAGTGTCAAATCTTTCACTAAACTTTATTTTATAAACGGATTTTTTTGCTATAAATTTTTACAATAATTTCGTATTATTTATTAAAAGAGATAATATTTAAATTTTTTTCATATAGATAGAATAACAAAAAATCTTTTCGTTTAAAACGAGGTGAAATATATGGAATTACAGGAATTTGATTGGAGTGATATTATTTGGAAAACAAATAAAAAAAGATGGATAAATTCATTACATGCTATGTGTTCATATTTAGCCATGTTTCCACCCTCTCTTCCAAATTATTTAATAAAGCAATTTTCACAACCTGGTGAAGTTGTATTTGATCCCTTTTCAGGAAGAGGGACTGCACCACTTGAAGCATGCTTAAATGGTAGGATTGGTATAGGAAATGATTTGAGTCCATTAGCTAGGATCTTGACTGGAGCTAAAGTAAATGTGCCGCAGTTGCAAAATGTTACAAGAAGAATTAATCAATTAGAGGATAACTACACGTATACAGATGTTTTAAATGTAGAGCCAAATATTAAAATGCTATATGATGAAGAAGTGACATTACCTCAGCTTGTATATCTAAAGAATAATTTAAAGATAAAAAATAAAGTTGATCAATTTATTATGGGTTCATTATTAGGGATTATGCATGGAAAAATCAGAAAAGATGGGACATCAATGTATTTATCAATATCAATGCCAAATACTTTTTCTATGTCACCAAACTATATTAGAAATTATATAGAAAAAAACAATATAAATAAGATAAAAAATGATGTATTTGAGGCGTTAAGGTATAAGGTTAATTTGTTATACAAAGAAAAATCTAATAATTATGTAAAAGGTAAAGCATATGGATTTGATGCTATGAAGATTAATTATAATAGGCGTATTTTCAAAGAAAATTATATAGATTTGATAATAACTAGTCCTCCGTATCTACAGGTAATAAATTATGGTACATATAATTGGATAAGGCTATGGATGTTAAATAATATTTATGATTCTGAGGAAATTAATGAAAAATTAAAATCAAATAAAGTATATACAATAAATAGAGAACTTAAGCTTAAAGATGAATTACGACTGAAAGAATATTTAGAATTTATGAAAGAAGTTATTTTAGGATGGGAAAGGATATTAAAAGAAGATGGAATGGCATTTGTGATTATAGGCGATGTTAGTAACTATAATAATAAGTACATTAAATTGGCAGAGGAAGTATGGAAATATGCAAAAAATTATACCAGTTTAAAGTTAATAGATATTATAGAAGATAAAATTGATACAAAAACAAAGGTAACAAAAATTTGGGGTAATAAAAAAAGAGGAGAAGCTACGAAAATAGATAGAATATTAATATTATCAAAAGGTAATGGTAGGATGCCTAATTATACAACTAATATAAGGGATCATTTTAGTTATTTTTATAAATAGATATATAAGTTGAGTTCTGGAGACTTTTTTTAGCTTTTTTATGTGTCAATTAAAACAAAGGCAATACAAACATAAAATATTATTTATATAAATAATATCAATATTGATATATAAATCATTGATAATGATTTAAAGTGAATACAATATCAATGATTTTGCTAAAAAAATAAATAAAAAAATTTAGAATTTCAATACAAATTAATCACAAAATTGAAATTGCTGAGTACAATAGTATTAGATATCAATAAATTAGGAGTAAATAATGAATATAGTTTGGTTTGACGCCAACAAAGGAATACCTTCTGCTACAGTTGCCCAATATGGTATAAATTTAAACAATTCAGCAGCAGAATATCTGAAAAGTGCAGTGAAAATCAAATTGGGATATGAAGAAAAAATGAAGCACATCTGTATACAATCCTGTGACAAAAACGATACAAGTGGATTTAATCTTCCACATATGGATGATAAAGTTAAGAATGCTAGAATTTCATGTAGAGAATTTATACGGTTACTCAGTATTAAGTTTGGGCTTGACACAACAATAAGTGATAAATATTACTGTTATTGGGATGAGGGAATTAAAGTTCTAGTGATTGATCTAAATCAGAAAATACCTAAAAAGCAACTAATGAAAAAAATTAAAACTGAAGAAATATAATGAAATGGTTGACAATTGAATATTTCAAGTAAGCAATTTAAGAGAAGGGAGATAGATGAATAATTTATTTAATAAGCTCATTAATTCGATAAAAGCTAGTGATATTGTAACTCTAGTTGAATGTGAGTTAAAGAATAAAATTTCATGGAAATCAGTAGGGGGAGAAAATAAAAATAATTATCCAATAATAAATATAGGAAGTGATCCTGCGGCAGGGATTACTGAAAGAATTACAAATGCAATTGATTCTGTAATTGAAAGAGCATATTTAGAACGACAAAGTAACGGTAAAGGAAAGATTTCAATTAATTCACCACGAGAAGCGTCAAAAAAGTTATTCAATGTTAAAGATGGTCAATTAACCAATTTAAATGATAAAGAAATTCAAACCATAGCTAAAAATGTAATAGTAACTTTGAGAAATTCAGATGAAAAGAAAAAACCTACAATAGACATTAGAGATAAAGGAACTGGTATAAAAGCAATTGATTTTGAAGATAGCATTTTAAGTTTAAATGCTGGTAGAAAATTAAATAAGTTATATTTATCAGGTGCTTATGGCCAAGGTGGATCTACAGCATTAGCGTACTCTAAATATACTTTAATATTATCAAGAGCTGTTTCGAAGATAGAAAATCTAAATAAAGTTGCATATACGCTTGTTAGGTATAACCCCGGGGATATAAATAAAGATAAAATTGGTGTATATGAATTTATGGTAGATAAAATAACGGGTTATCCATTAGAGATAGATATTCCACTTGATGAATTTGATTTTGGAACTTTGGTAAGACATATTGAAATGGACATAGGTAAGTATTCTTCAATCATGACTGCACCAACGGGTTCTTTATGGTATCTAGTTCATAATTATCTTTTTAATACAGTATTACCTTTCAAAATTGAAGAACAACGCAATAATAAATCTAAGAATTCTAAAAGAAATATTTCAGGTAATTGTAGAAGGTTATCAAAAGGAAATGATATTGAATATCAAGGGGAAGCTTATAGAAACTTTAATAGTGGAAAGATTAAAATAACTTGGTGGGTTATTAAGGATGAGAAAGAAAACTCAAAAAATATTATTAAAAATTACACATTACCATCTAAACCAATTATTATAACATATAATGGACAAAAACATGACGCTTTATCAAATAGTATTATTAAGAAGGATTTAAAGTTACCATATTTGGATGGATATTTGATTATTCATGTGAATTGTGATGAATTAGATAATAAATCTAGAAGAGAATTATTTGTAACAACCAGAGAATCTGTAAGAGAATCAACAATTTTAGAAGAACTAGAACAATTAGTAATAAACACATTAAAAGAAGACGATAATCTCAAAGTATTAAATAATCAGAGAAAACAGAAATTTTTAACAAAAAGTAATACTGAGGTTATGAAAAAGTTGGGTAGTAGAATAGCTAATAAGATTAAGACTACATTAAGTATTAGTTGTGATTCTACAAATCAAAATAGTAATATGGAAAACAATAATCCTACCACTAAGGATAAATATAATTCACCAAATAATAAACCACATGGTGATAAACTTGTTCAATCACTTAAACCAATACCAACAAATAATCCACCTCAACTATTAAAAATTACATCACATAATAATAAAAAAATTTATGTAGGAGATGAATTTGCACTTCATTTTATAACAGATGCTGATCCTAAGTATTTTAAGAATAATAACAATTTTAATATAACAATATCTTCTCAAAATACGATTTTTACAACTGGAAAAACTAAAATGAAACAAGGTCATGGAGTTATTTTCTTTAAAGTTAATAGCAATTTAAAGATAGGAGATATTATTAATATTAGGTTTGATTTAAAAGTAAAACAAACACAATTATCAGATGATATTAATGTAGTTGTTACACAAAAAGTAAAGAATAATTCTAAAAATAGTGTTATTCCTAAAATTGAACCGATACCAGTTGAAAAAAGTCATCCATATTGGATTCGAAATGGATGGGATGAAAATTCAGTTGCTAAGGTTGAAAGGTCTGAACAAGAAATAACAGTATATATATCAATTGACAATATAAATATAAGTCGAATAATAAATAAGCAATTTAAAAGTGGTAAAGCTGCTGTAGAAGCAATACAGAATTTCTACTTAGAGCATATTTGTTATCATGCAGTATTATTAGAATTAGATTATGAAAAGGAACAGAAAATTGATGATACAGAAGTAATTGAGCAATTTAAAGTTAAAGAATTAAGAAGAGAAAGTAAAACGATATGTGGAATCATTGAAGATATATATAAGATATTTAAAGTTGAAGCGGCAGCAACGACTGATAATTAATATGTTTTTATTGAATTAAATTTTTGAATATTTTACAGAAAGATTATATTGATTGGTTATAAACTAAAATTTTTTATCAATTTCATAGGTAGAATCAGATTTTGTACTCTATATATCTGGAGCGTGTAATTTACAATGATATATGTATTGCTTTATAGTTTTCTAATTTATATTGAGTTGAATAAGGAAAAAATTTATTAGTATTTTTTAAAGTAAGGTTCAAATAATAAAAATAAGTTTTTATTGTAACAATAATTTTTAAACTAAAAGTGGAACTGATGCGACGTACAAAAGTAAGCGTAAAAAAATTACTGCCTATAATTTGGGAATTAATTAAAGTAAAATAGCAGGTAATGAAGTAAAAGGAGGAACTGCTATGCAAAATGAAAAAAAAGATATAAACTGGAATGAAATAATGGAGAAATTCTCAACACACAAAGGAAAAATAGTAGATTTTTGCAGAGATCATAATATAAAACCACAGCAGTTATATAGACAAAGAAAAAAATCAGAAAAAACATCTACTCAAACTTTTCATACCATTGATATGTCAAAGACTGTAGATAGCAAGGTGCACCCAAGGGTGCGCCAAGAACCCCTGGGGTGTAAAAAATGGGAATTATATTATTAGAAATAGTGCAAGATGTTTACTCATCTAGCACTTTAATTTATATCAAAATTATAAAGAAAACACCATGAAAATCTAGAATAATATACTTTAGATTATAATATAACGTTATGGAAATATTTCCAAAGGTTATAATGTTAAATATAAAAAACAATTAGGTGGTAAATTATATGTTAATTCCAGTAAAAATAAAAAATTCTATAGAAATTGAAGATATTGAAATAGAAAACACAAACTTTAAATCTTTAAACTTAAGAGAAGAACATATAGAAGAGTTTTTAAGAAAGAACATAGAAGTTATATTTCAAGATGAAACTTTACTTGTGGTTGGAAAGCAAGTTGTAAATAAAGAAAACGGAAGAAGTGATTTAACAGCAGTAGACGAAAATGGTAACCTTGTACTTATTGAGATTAAAAGAGAGGTTGAAGATATAAGGCAAAGGAAAGAGGCTTTTGAATTTCAAGCTATAAGATATGCTGCAAGTTATGCAAAAGTAAAAACTCCTGATGATCTGGTTGATAAAATATTTGCTTCATACATTGAAAAATATAAAGATGAATTTGAACTTGGTGATCTAACTGCTTATGAAAAAGCATCAAGGATTTTAAATGATTTTCTTGAAAAGAATAGTGCAATAAAAACTTTTAATTCAAAACAAAGAATAATATTCATAGCATCATCTTTTGATAAGCAAACATTATCAGTGGTAGCTTGGCTTATAGCTAATGATGTTGATATTAGTTGTTTTGAATTAAGTCCAATGAAAATAGAAGATAGTTATTTTATAGACATTAATAGAATATTACCTCCACCAGCTTTAGAAGATTTTTATGTTGAAGTAGATGATAAAAAACGATCTACATATACAACTAAAAGGAATACACCTATTACTAGAACCACACTTCCTGGTATGGATAAGTTATTTGAGTGGGGAATTATTAAAAGTGGAGATGCTGTAGTAATTAAGAACAGAGATAATTCAGAAGCTACAGTTATTGATGCTAAATATGTTGACTTCAATGGTGAAAAACTTACATTTAATAAATGGGGGCAAAAGGTTACTGGATGGTCTAGTATTAGAATTTATGATTGGGTTCTAATTAAGGGTAATGATAAAACTCTACATGAAATGAGGCAAGAGAAAATGCTATCTCTTGAAAATGAAATAGAATAGTATTATATATAAAACAAACCAGCAGGTGGGTCTAATTTCAGTCCACCTGCTGGTTTGTTAGTCCTCCAAATTAAATTTATATTTCAAAAGTTTAACAGATACACACAGTTTACTAGAAATCTGTTCTATATTTAGCCCAGCATATTCAGCCTTATCAAGAGTATTTTCTATAAGCAGCTCTGCTGCAAACTTATCTGCTTGTATCTCATATTTATTCTTAATCTGAAGTTTATTATCAATGAAAAATTGTAGTGACATATCGGTATGAAGCAAAGAATTCAGGAAGCAAAGCTGGATGATACCATAAGAAAAAATAGAGCAGAAGAGATTGCAGATATTATAAAGAAACGGGAACTAGTAAAGAATTTTGAATTTTAATTATTTATAATATAGGATATAATATAAATAAAATAGATATATTTGGAGGTGTTGTAATGGATGAAAAAAAATTAGAATTTGCTATATTTTGTATTGAAAGTTTAGCGGAAAAACTAGAAATGAATCCTGCAAAAATATATGAAATTATTAAAAATACAAATACTTTAGATGAGTATATTATCCCTTGTTATGAGCCATTACACTCTCAAAGCAAACGGTATATAGTAGAAGATTTAATAGAAGTATTAAAAGAAATGGGAGTATTAAGCTGAAAGTAATATTTATTTAAAATATGACATGGTAGTAGGTGGAATAGCTGATGATAGGGTACATAATACGATAGAGCTTTATCAGGATAAATTAATAGAGAAAGATGGAGCATTAAAGAGATTAAAGTATTATAAATCTAATCAACAGATGTGTATAATAAATCAAGAGATTATTGATAAATATTTAAGTTATGAAGGAAATAAGGAAGTGTAGAATATGTTAGCCAATAAAATATTATTACAATCTTTATATAAAAATATAATCTTAGAACTTTCAAAGAGAACTAATAAAGATTTAGAAGAAAGTATGAATTATTTTTATGAATCAGAGCTTTATCAATTGGTAAGCGAAGGTGTAGGAGATTTACATTGTAAAGGAGTTAAATATCTAACAGATGAATTAATGTTAGAGTATGGAATTATTAATCATAAGAGTTATCCAAAGGATTTAATTCATTAAATAACGGTATTTTCTATAGTACAAGTTAAGATATATGTTTGTTGCCTTATATTTTAGAGAGCTTTATATTATGTTGGCTCTCTTTTTATATTTAAATATTATTAGTAGAAATTAAATAAGATAGCAGGGAGTTGTATTTAATGAAAGAGATTAAGGTTAAGGATGAAAAAATAATAATTAGAAAAGCAAATAAGGCTGATGCTAAAGCATTAATAGAGTATCTAAATGTTATTGGAGGAGAATCAGATTTTTTAACATTTGCAGCAGGAGAGTTTGGAAGAAATGTTTATGAGGAAGAAGAGTTTATTGAGAATGCATTGAAGAAGGAAAATGCTTTATTTATTATAGCAGAAATCCATGGTAAGGTAGTTGGAAATTTGAACTTTTCAGGAGGTCCAAGAGAAAGAAATGCTCATGTTGGTGAATTTGGAGTAAGTGTTCTTAAAGAATATTGGGGAAATGGTATAGGGGAAGAACTGATAAAGTATTTAATTACTTGGAGCAAAGATTCAGGAATAATTAGAAAAATTAATTTAAGAGTAAGAACTGATAATGCACTAGGTATTAAATTATATAAGAAGCTTGGTTTTTTAGAAGAAGGAATAGTAAAAAGAGATTTTTTAATTAATGGTAAGTTCTATGATTCTTTATTGATGGGATTATTGATTGATTAAAACACCTTACTTAAAAAAACTGTTGTGAAAAATTAAAATTTTAAGCTATACATTTAAAGGGAGTCGGCACTAATTAAATGGTGTATACAATATATAGTGCAAAATAAAGATTTATATATCACTGATTGTATGTGTTTCCTTTAAAGCTAATAGTTTGTCCCAAGGCATGTGGAGAGCGTAGTAAAAATAGCGGAAATTATGTTGAAAAAGACCTAAAAAGGAGTAGAGAAATAAGAATTGCTATATGATATGGTACGTGGAAACACGTTAGAGAAAGAGCTAGACATTCTTGAAATAGAGTGAAAATTTAGTATTGATAGCGGTTATTAAACAGATAGTCTAAGCAATTTTGCATGTGCCTAATTTTTAAATAGTAGGTGAAGATATGAATTACATAATATATGATTTAGAATTTAATCAAAAAAGTTCAGATATTAAAGAAATTAAAACTAATAAAAATTCCAACTTACCATTTGAAATTATTCAAATAGGTGCCTTAAAACTTAATGAAAACTTTGAAACACTTTCTACATTTAATGCTCTAATTAAACCAACATTATATAATACTGTTCACCCTTATGTGGAAAGATTAACTAAAATAACCGATGATAAAATCAAATCATGCAAATTATTTCCAGATGTCTATAATGATTTTATAGAATTTATTGGTGATGATGAAATAATATTGTGTGTTTGGGGAACAGTTGATATAAAAGAACTTTTACGAAATATACGGTTCCATAATCTGTCCACTTCACTAATTTCTAAATATTACATTGATATTCAGCAATATGCTTCAAAATATCTTAATGCTCCAAAAAGAACTAAAATTGGTTTAAAAAATGCAGTTGAACTTTTAAATATATCAATTAATAATGGTGAATTTCACGATGCTTTTAACGATGCCTATTATACTACAGAAGTTTTTAAAAAAATTTATGATAATAATATAAAACCAAAGTTATATACCCATACCCCAAATAAAAGAGTGTCACAACCTAAGGAAAAAATTGATATGGACTCTTTAATAACTCAATTTGAAAAGATGTATAATAGAGAAATGTCTGATGAGGAAAAATCCATAATAAAAACTGCCTATATGATGGGACGAACTAAACAATTTATACTTTGATTAATTCACATTCCTTATAATTCTCCTTGCGTTATCCTATTGCTAGATGTCTTTATAAAATTAAAGTTCTTTATAAAATCCACTAAAATTGTTTAGTGGATTTTTTTATATACTACCTAAAATATATTTGGTGGTGATACTAGTGAAAATTGATAGATTGTTTCAAATCGTATATATTATTAGATAAAAAACAGATAATAGCAAAGTAATGGAGATGATCCTTTTTATGCAAAATATCGATGGAAAGAACTATTCTTATTGTAGTATTTATAATACAATAATGGACTATTGATTATTTGGCTTATATAATTAAGACATATAATGGATATATCTAAAATCCTAAATATTTGTATTTAGATGGGAATGATAAAAATGTGTAAAAATCAATGGTTTGAAGAAAAGTCTAAATTAATAGAAGAAAATAAGGACTATTTTATATATCGATATTCGTGTAATGGAAGTGGAATATTAACTGTATATAAGATATTTGACGGAATTGAGATTGTATTTATGAATTTCAATACATACGATACCTTTATACCAGATACGCCTCATAAAGACATTATAGAAATTTCGTGGTGTAAAAAAGGAAGGGTTGAGTGTGAATTTACAAATCAATCTATTTCCTATTTACAAGAAGGAGATTTTGGAATAAACGGAAGCGATTATGTGCCAGTATCTTATCAGTTCCCTTTGGGAATTTATGAAGCAGTATCTTTAGTTGTAAATCAAAGAGAATGTTCTGATGAAGTGAGAAAGCTTATGAAGACATTTTCTATTGATATTGATTCATTATTTTGTCATTTGGATTTAAAAAGGGCTTGGTATATAAGTAGAGATGATAAAAAATTGAAGCATTTATTTAATGAAATTTATGTAGCAAAAAAGAAAGAAAGTAACGAATATTTTGCAATTAAAAGCATTGAATTGTTATACCATATTCGTTCTTTATCTGAATTTACAGGAAAGAAGATTACTTATTATAAGAAAGAGCAAATAAAAAAAGTAAAAAAAATCAGAGACTATTTAGTAAACTCCTTGGATGAAAAAATTAGCATAGAACAGTGTGCAGTTGATAATGGAATAGGGATAACAACATTTCGGAGTATTTTTTTGCAGATTTATGGAGATATACCAACAGTGTATTTGAAAAAATATAAAATGGCTGTAGCAACAAAGTTTTTGTTGGACAAGTCATTATCTATTATGAACATTGCACTTCAACTTGGGTATTCCAATCCAAGTAAGTTTTCAGCTGCATTTAAAAAGGAATATGGAATGCTTCCAAAGGATTATAAGAAAAAAAATGAGGATTCGGGCTATTTTGAAGAAAAATAAAATGCTATGGAGGAGAAATGATAATGAATTTCATTTACTATATTATATAGTTAGTTATAGATAACTATTTTAGAATAATTATTCAGGAGGGAAAAAAATGAGCGGTAATACAACAAATTTTGAGATTAAGGATATTGTAACAGTAGCAGTAATGATGGTTTTATTTTTTATTGTTTCAATGGCAATAGGTATGGGAACCGTAACGGTACCAATTCTATATTTATATGGAACTGCAGGAATTGAAATGTTTATTGGAGCAATATTTTATTTGGTTTGTGCAAACAGAATTAATAAGCATGGGTTAATTTTTATTTGGTCAACTGTTTATGGATTAATTAATGCAGCTATGGGTTATACATTTATGTTGCCTTATTTCATAGTTGTTGGAATTTTAGCTGAGTTATCAATGATAGGTAAAGATGCATACAGAAATCCAATAAGAAACATGATTTGTTGGTGCATTTATGGTATCGGAATGGTTTTAGGTATAGGAGTTCCTATATATGTAGCTTGGGAAAGTTATGAAAAGATGGCGTTAAATGGAGGATTCGCTGATGCGACTTTGATGATACAGTATGAGATGGTAACCAGGCCAGAATTAATGTTAATTGGAGTTGTCATAACAATAACTCTTTCAGCTTTAGGAGTTTTATTTGGACAGAAATTATTAAAAAAACATTTTAAAAAAGCAGGGATAGTAGGCTGATACAATGTATGAGAAAAAGAATAATATAAACAGATTAAATGGATTGACCGGATTAATCTTAACAGCTTTCGCATGTATAGTAACGATATTTTCTCAGAATATCGTTACTCATGTTCTATTTGTCTTATGGCTGTTTATATTGCTAATATATTTTGGCTTAGTAAGACAGAGCATCATATATTTAACTGTATATTTATTAACGATATTTTGGCTTACGAGGTTAGTACCATTAGGGATTAAATTTCCTTCACCAATGTTATTTGGAATGATATATAAGTTTATTGTTCCAATTATGGCAGCTTATCTGACATCAAAAATACCATCAGGAAAAGTTATAGCAGTTTTTCAAAAGTTACCTATACCAAAAAATATCATACTAATATTAATTGTTATGATAAGATTTGCGCCAACGGTTACAGGAGAATTAAAAGCAATTAAAGAAGCAATGAAAGTAAGAGGTTTTATTGGTGATTTTAGAAAAATAATGTTTCATCCGTTAAAAACACTTGAATATGCAGTTGTACCGATTATATTCAGAGCGATTAAAGTAGGAGACGAGCTTGCAGCGGCATCTATCGTGAGAGGTGTAGATAATCCTTGCAGAAAAGAAAGCTATTATTCAAATAGATTGGGTTATGTTGATTATATGATTCTAGCAATAAGTTTGTTAATGGGAATTATGGCAATAGGTTACTAATGGAGGCGTATATGGAAAATAAAATAAGCATAAAAAATGTGACCTTTTCTTATCAGGGAACAGTTAATCAACTTAAGAAAATAGACTTTGACGTAAAAAAAGGAGAATGTGTTGTACTAATTGGTAAATCCGGTTGTGGAAAAAGTTCATTAACTAGAACCATTAACGGATTAATTCCTAGTTTTTATCAAGGAGATTTACATGGAAATATATTCATTGGTAATAGAAAAGTTAACGATTTATCTTCTTGGGAGGTTGGAAGATTGACAGGGAATGTTTTTCAAGATCCAAGAAGTCAGTTTTTTGCCAACGAAGTTGGAGGTGAAGTAGCCTTTGGCTGTGAGAATTTAGGGTTATCACATGATGAAATTGTTGATAGAGTAAATAAATCAGCAAAAGATCTACAAATTCAAGATATTTTAGAGGAAAGTATATATACACTTTCATATGGAATGAGGCAAAAGGTTGCAATCGCATCTGCAAAAGCAGTTGACCCTGATATCTATATTTTAGATGAGCCGTCAGCTAATTTAGATATTCAATCAACAAAATTGCTTGGAGAAATGATTGAATATTTAAAAAAGTTAGACAAAACTATTATAATTGTAGAACATAGATTATATTATCTAAACGGGATAGCTGACACCTATGTTTTGATGAATGAAGGAAGAATTGTAAAGAAGTTTTCACAAAATGAAATTAATAATATGGGAACTTTAGAATTGAAGAATATGGGTTTAAGAGCCATTGATTTAAAAAGTATAGAATTACCTAAAAAAGAAGTAAGTAATATTAAAACCGTGAGTTTTCGAGTGTCAAATATTACTAAGAATATAGGAAAAAAACAAATTTTAAAAGATATAAATTTCAGTTTTGATACAAATGAAATTATTGCTTTAGTTGGAAAGAATGGAGCTGGAAAAAGTACATTAGGCAAGATAGTTGCTGGAATTGTAAAAGAATCAAATGGAAATATTATTTTATCAGAAAAGAGTTTAAAACCAAAGCAGAGGATTAGTGAGATATGGTATATACCTCAAGATTTAGACAGTCAGTTATTTGGAGAAGATTTGTTGGATGAATTAATGACTGGGTTAAAGGTAGATGAGAACTTAAAATATAAAGCACAAAAAATTTTGCTTGAATTAGATCTTCAAAGATATAAAGACAGGCATCCATCAACATTGTCAGGAGGACAAAAACAAAGACTTGCTTTAGGTGTTGCTATTATGCATGGAGCTAAAGTTATAGTTTTAGATGAACCAACTTCGGGGCTTGATGGAAGTAATATGATGAGAGTAAGTAAAGTTATCAGAAACATGAATAAAAGTGGTACAAAATTTTTAATAATATCACATGATGCAGAGTTTATACTTAATGCATGTGACAGAATAATAAAATTGGATGAGGGCAAGGTTGTGGAAGACTACTATTTAAATTTGTCTTCTACATTATTATTGCTTCAATCAATGGGATATTGAGGTGAAAAAATGAATTATTTAAAAGATAATATAGGGAAAATTATATTTTCTGTAATAGTAGCAATTTTGGGTGTAGCTTGTAATGTATTACCTTATTTTGCAATTGCTAAAATAGTTACACTGTTAATCAGTGGAAGAAACAATATTAATAGTTTCATGCCATTATTTTTTATGGCTCTTGGTGGTTTTGTTGGTGGAGTTGTATTTCATGAAATTTCAACACTTTCATCACATAATCTTGCATTTCGAATTATTGAAAATACAAGAAAAGAACTGGTGAAAAAATTAAATCGTTTATCTATGGGAACGATAGAGGGAAAAAGCAGTGGGCAATGGACACAATTTATGGTTGAGATCTTAGATAAAATGGAAAAACCTATTGCCCATGTAATACCAGAGGTTATTGCAAATTTACTTATTCCTATTGTATTAGTAGTTTGCATTTTCATAATGGATTGGCGAATTGGACTTGCAAATTTAGCAACTCTTCCTTTGGGAATTTTATTTTCAATGCTGACTATGAGTGGATACGAGAAAAAATCAAAAAAATACATCGAAGCATCAAAAAAGATGAATGCTACAGTAGTGGAATATATCAAAGGAATTAAAGTTATTAAAGCATTTAATCAATCAGCTTCTTCCTATGAAAAATTTCAAAAATCTGTTTCTAATAACAGAAGTTCAATGCTAGATTGGTATTTAAGTGCTTGTTTTTATATGGTGGCAGCGATGGAAATCTTACCTTCTACGCTATTGCTTGTATTACCTGTTTCTTTGTTCTTGTTTATGAAAGGGAGTATAGAAGTTGGACCTTTGGTAATGTGTGTTTTGCTTTCCTATGCATCTTATAAACCATTGATTAAAGCCATGACTTACATGGATACCATGGCAAATATCCGTGTTATATTTGGTGAAATCAAAGTTATTATGGAGCTTCCTAAATTACAAAGACCTAGTGAGAATAAATGTGTGAGTGGATCAACTGTAGAATTCAAAGACGTAAACTTTGGTTATAATGAAAACAGAGTATTTGATGGATTGAATTTTCATGCCAATGAGGGCCAATTAACAGCTATTGTGGGTCCTTCTGGTAGTGGAAAGTCTACCATTGCCAAATTATTGGCAGGTTTTTGGAATGTTCAGTCTGGTGAAATACGAATTGGCAACATTCCTATTAAAGAAATGCCGTTGAATCAAAATATGGAATTAGTGACTTATGTATCCCAAGAAAATTTTTTATTTAATAAAAGTATTTTTGAAAATATGAGAATGGCTAAGCCGGATGCTAGTTTAAAAGAAGTTCAGGATGCTTGTAGAAAAGCAAGTTGTCACGAATTTATTATGAGTTTGTCAAAAGGCTATGAAACCATTGCAGGAGAGGCAGGTAATAGTTTTTCAGGCGGAGAGAGACAGCGAATTACTATTGCAAGAGCCCTTCTAAAAGATAGCTCAATAGTGATATTGGATGAAGCAACCGCTTATTCAGATCCTGAAAATGAAGCGTTGATTCAGAAGTCGATTAATGCCTTGGTTAAAAATAAGACGGTGATTATGATTGCACACAGACTTTCAACCATTGTAGGTGCTGACCAGATTATTGTGTTGAATCATGGAAAAGTAGAAAATTGTGGGAAGCATTTAGAACTATTAAATTCATGTCCTTTATACCAATCTATGTGGAATTCCCATATCAATGCAAAAGATGGAATGGAGGGAATGTAAATGATTGATTTAATGAAAAAATTATATATCGTATCGGGGAAAGAGTCTAAGAAAATCACAAATATGTTGATTGCAGAAGTTATTAAAGGCATATTTGAGGGAATTACACTAGGTGTTGTGATGTTACTTCTTTTAAAGGTGTGTGAAAATATATTTGGTGGTAAAAGTATTACAAAGAATGATGTTCTTTTAGTGTTTTTCATTATGTTAGGTAGTGTTGTAGGAAAGATTGTATCAGGATATATTGCTGATCGAAATAAGAACATTGCCTCCTATAACATGGGAGCAGAAAATCGATTGTTGATTGGAGATCGCCTAAAGCATGTGCACATGGGTTATTTTAATAACAACAGATTAGGAGATGTATCTGGTGGATTAACTACGGTCATTGGTGAGCTTGAAACAACAGGAATATACATTATTGAAATGTTGTTAGTTGGTGTGATACAAACAGCAATTATGGCATTGTTTATGATTCCTTTTGACTGGATTACGGGTGTGATTATTCTTATCACTTTGATTCTTGGTATTTTAATCAATAATCTATTTCAGGAGAAAGCAGATAGTTTAACCAAAAAATTATTAGGATTAAAAATTAATTTGAATTCGGCTACTCTTGAATATGTTCAGGGAATTGGAGTTATCAAAGCTTTTGGGCAAGGAAATCAAGCGATGGACAGTATCAATCAAACGATTAGTGATAGTAGAAAGGGATTTTTAGATGTTGAAAAGGCATTAGCACCTGCACAGTTACTTTATATGATTATCTTTAAATTGGGGACATGTGCCATTATTTTAACTTCGCTAATGAGATATGGAGCAGGTCAAATAGAAATAGAAAAAACCATCATGCTAATGGTCGCTAGTTTTATTGTCTTTGGTGGATTCGAGATGGCTGGAAGTATGCAGGGAGTTAGAGGAATTGCTATGCAAAATCTCGATACAATCACCAAACTAAGAAATATTTCAATTATTGAAGACGGTGAAAAAGAACAGTTTGATGACATAAATGTTAAGGCAGATGACATTGCATTCTCTTATGATAAAGAAAGGATTATTGACCATTTAAGTTGTTTGATTCCTGAAAAAAAAACAACAGCACTTGTTGGACCATCTGGTTCTGGAAAAACAACTTTATGTCATTTGATTGCAAGATTCTGGGATGTTCAGCAGGGAAAAATTATGATTTCAGATACAGATGTGAAAGAATACAAGTATGATGATTTACTATCCCATATCACGATGGTGTTTCAAGATGTTTATTTGTTTGAAGATACAGTGAAAAACAATATTAAGTTTGGAAAACCGGATGCTACGGATGAAGAAGTCATAGAAATTGCAAAAAAAGCATGCTGCCATGAATTTATTATGGAGTTGCCAAATGGATATGATACCATACTACATGAAGGAGGTATTAGTCTTTCTGGTGGAGAACGCCAACGAATTTCCATTGCAAGAGCTATGCTTAAGGAAAGTGTTTTGGTTATTTTGGATGAAGCAACTTCTAGCATTGATCCTGAAAATGAAGAAAAGCTTATGATGGCATTAAAAGAGCTGTTAAGAGATAAAACGGCAATTATTATTGCTCATAGGCTTAGTACAATCCAAGAAGCCGATCAGATCATTGTCATGGATAATGGAGAGATTGCTCAGAATGGACTGCATAGTGAACTAAAAGACACTCCTGGTATTTATAGGAACTTTATTAAGGAAAGAGGGGATGCTCTTTCTTGGAAGATATCAGAGAAGGCATAATAAGTGAAAGAAAATATCAATGTTAAAAATTATGATGTAGATTTTAATTTTGGAGGAGTTAATCTTAAAAAAATTACTTGTGTTAGTCTTTTTTCAAATATAAGCACGGTATTTCAAAATGTGTATCTTTTTAATGACACTATTTGAGTGCGTAGTAAAACTATATAGGAAGTAATAAAATATGCATTCAAATTATTTATATAATAGGGTATAATAATTATATAAATAGTTTAAGGTGGTGTTTTTATGAATACGGCTAAAGAGATACTATTTAATCTTATTGAAAAAATACCAGAAAATCAAATATCAGAGGTTATAGATTTTATAGGATATTTAAAAGTAAAGAGAGAAAAAGAATTATATAAAGACTTACAGAAAGCAAGTGAGAGTAGTTTAGATTTTTGGAATAATGATATAGATGATGAGGTGTGGAATGATGTATAAGCAAGGGGATATATTACTTATACCTATTCCTTTGAATTTACAAATAATGATTTAATAGAAGGCTCACTTAAAGTTACTTCTTGTATTAGAGCAGATAAAATATATACATTATCTAAATATATAGTAGTTAAAAAATTTGGAAGTGTTAAGAAAGAATTAATTGATAAGGTTAAAATTGAAATCAATGATTTATTAAAAGAAGAAGTTAAATAAAGATTACTTATAATAAAGAACATCTATCGATAAATGGTAGGTGTTTTGTTATTGGTAAAAACAACGTTATCTTTTAATGTATATAACTTGTGTTGTAGCAAATATATCACTTTTTTAGGATATACCAAGGATGAAAATGGTGAACTGGTATGGAACTCAACTATAAGGTCAATTTTAAAAAATGAAAAATATAACAAATTACTTGTATTTTATGGGGAGATAAATCGGATAAGCTATTTATAGCAGTCCATGGCAATATGTCAAATAAGGAAGATGAAATAATTCATATATTTGAACAAGAGGCAACAGAAAATGAGATTATTATTGTTATGTAAAAGAACATCCTATTGTTACTTGGAATAATAAAACTTCAATTCTTTACGGCTCAGAAGACACTATATGTGAGTTTGATGTAATAGCTGCGTTTGTAAAAAGGTTTAATTGTGATTTCAAAGTAATGGATAAGGCAGAGCATTATTTTCATAAAGAGGAACAACTTAAGTTTTTTAGGCAGTGGTTAAAAAAAAATATATATGTTAAATAATGATATCGACCACTGATAAAGTAAATTGTATTTAGGAAAGTTTATAAAAATGAGTTTAAGGAGTTATTAAACAATGTGTTACTTAGTAGCAAAGAGATTTGATAAAGAAGGAAGTTGAGTATTAGAGGCAGAACAAGGACAAAGATTAGCATCATTATCTAAGTATTTAACCTTAACAACACTTGAATGCGGGGTACAAATAGTAACTTTAAACAATTTGGATAGTTATAGAGAATATGCTCCATATATATTAATTAATGATGAAGTTGAATTTATATCTAAAGTTATAAAAATGTAAAAAATAAAGCAATCCTATCTTTACTATATGTAGAGACGGGTTTTTTTCTTGAAAAACTGTTGTAAAAAATTAGGGTTTTAAGCTACACATTCAATAGGAGTCGGCACTAATTAAATGGTGTATACAATATATAGTACAAAATAGTAAAAATAGTATATGTTTCTTGATACGGGGTTAGTAAACAGGAAGAAAAGAAAATATCAATGATTTAAAGTCCTTGAGTGTTGGTCATGCGCTTGAGGGCTTTTTAAGTATAGGAACATATTTTTGTCTGGAGTTATAATGAAGAATATTTTCAGTTTTAAAGTTAACATTTACAAAGTTTGCAATAGAAATCTACGAATTTATCTTTGCGACCGTAGGTCGTGGGTATTATGGTAAAGTTACTTATAAATGAAAAAGCATTAAAATCTTTTATATCAACAGATGTAAATCTCTCAATAAAAGAAATACTTTTTCCATTCAAGTGAATGAAAAGGTTGGGTGAATATGCCTATTAATTACATATTTCGGGAAAATATTCTATGAATATATTGTGAAACGAACGAATGTTTGATATAGTTTAATCGTTATATTTTAATTTTATTAAATTTAACAGAAAACAAAAGGAGATTATATTGAGGACACTGGATTTCTTTATCAGATTGAATGGTTGGACATGTGATGATCACTTACACATTTTTCTTGCGGAAAAAGAGATTATAAATATGCAGTGTTTTTTGAGGATGGATATTCAAATATAGTGAATAGATATCCTTTGAAGAAGAAAGACAGCGTTTATATACATATGTTAAATTACTGACAGCTTACTTACAATACGGTATAGGATTGGATTTTATAATTACAAACGAAGGCATTCTTCATAGCTATACTTTCCTTTGGTTGTTAATGAATGATCCTAAGGCACATTATCTTTTTACAGCTTATCAGCTTGCAGCACGTGAGTGGAGATCTCTTACAGAAGATGAACCAGGTGATCACCATGAGATGATTAAGGAATGTTTAAAAGATTGTAAAGAAGTTGCTCACACGATGATTAACCTCTTATCATATAGTGGGGCTTATATGATGGAGATTTATTAAGAGAATTAAAAGGATGATATTTAAGAAAGAGGAGAATAGAAATGGATCAATTTGAAAAACAAATAAAAATTATAGTAGATTTAAAATCAGAAGAATCAATGAAAAATGCATTAGATGTGTATATAGAACTCTTTGAGTCTGGAAAAGTAGGGGAAGATAAACAAATTGGAGACATTGAATTTGTAAAAAAAGAAGGTAATGAGATTAAAACATTGTTGTTAAAGGACTGTCCAACTAAAGAAGAAGTCATAGAATATTATATGTTTGTTCGTTTGATAGATGATAAAGAAGATGCACAACAAGAGTTGGAAAAGATGAAGGATTATTATGGACATCCAATATATTTTAGTGAAGCTTTATTCTTTAGCAGTGCATGTAGCTATTTCAATTTAAAGGATAAAGTTGTAAGGGCTTGTGAAATGATTGCAAAATATTCAAAAAAAGAAAATGATACTTGGTCATTATGGGTGGATGATGAGTATCTTGCTGGAATAGATGCACTCTATTTTTTAGCAAAACAAGATCCAACCTATCTATATCTTATTGCTGAATATATTATAGCAGATTGGGATGATGAACATGCACAATTTGTTATTGAAGAATATTTCAAAAAGCTTTTTGAAATTTACGGAATGAGAAAAGAGTTTATAAAGGCTTTTGTGATTTCAGATAATTCTTATGCTAGAGGGAACATGTTTCCAAATTGGGGATATTTAAAAGAGTATTTTGAAAAGAATCCTGATGATTATCTTTATTTTAAAGAATTAATAATAAAGAAATATGTAAAGGAAGAATCCCTTATGACAGAATACGGGGAAAGTCGTATAAAAGAATTATATACGGATATTTTAGGTAATGATTATGATGAAGATTTACCAGAATACTGGAATAATGAATATGAATCTATTTGTAAGCAAATTGATGAGAAGAGAAATTAAAAAATAATAGCTAGGAGAGTGACAAAATAATGGAACAATTTAAAAAACATAAACAGATTATAGTTGATATGCTTTACTGTATTGCAAATACTTATCCAGAATATACGTACCTAATATGACAGCTGTAATAACGAAGCAGCAGATTTATATGAGCAAGTTAAACCATATTTAGATAAATATACTGATAAAAGTGAATAAGGAGAGATTTTATAGCATGAACAATATTAATATTCCTGAACGATTTATGAAGACTGTATTGAAGAATAGTGATTATGGGAATGAAAGTTATAGGGAACCCCTTAAAAATATACTGAGAATATTTATGAAAGATAGGGTAGGTTGTACGGAGAAATTCAAAAATTATAAAAAGAAAAATAGTGGATTTAGTTTGTGTGCAGCTTATATATTGTCAGAAGATAAGGAACTTGAAAAAGAATGTATAGAAAGCTTTGATTATTTTAGTGGGTATTTGAAGAATACATTTGTAAATGAAGTTGCAAAAGATTTTAAATACGAATCAGGTTTAAAAAAAGAAGATATAAAATTATTTACAGACTATATGAATGCTGTTTCTGATGAAAAACCACTTGAACAACTAAAAAGGAGATTTAAACGGGGATATGGTGGTCGTATAAGTAGAAAACAAGAGAGGTATTTATATTTTGATGACTCTAGTCATATTCATAATATAGTTCAAACTGGATTTTTATGTGCTAAGTGTGAGAATTCTGCAATTGCTGAAATGGGTATTAGATTCATGCAGTTTTTTACCAAACTGGCACCTTTGAAAACATTAAGTATATGCTCTAAATTGTATAGAGTAAAAAACGGCTGTAAATTTCTAAAAGGAAGATTTGATAAATTTATAGATAATCTAAATCGTATAAAAGTGCAAAAAACTTATATAACAGCTTGGATGCTGCTTTATGGACAAAGTCATTATATATGCCATAATGAAGGAAAAGTTATATATGAAGATGTTCTCAAAACGGTTGGTGAAGGGAATATAGAAGATGATGCTGTAAATAGTGAAGCACTAGAATATATTGATATAAGAAAGCAGATGGCCATACATAGAACTTTGGTAGAAAAATACGATAGAGAAACGTCTGTAAAGGCTATGGATGAAATGTTTCTGGATGAATATATCCGATTTATAAGAGTGAATATGATTCACTCTAAAGATCAACAGATCATAGAAAAAATGGTTGAATATATTAAAGGTGAACTAGATTTTGAAGAAATAGAAGAAAATGTGCATAAAAAATTCAAACCTGCATTGCAAAACTGTGAGATTGGTTACATTTGTGGTGTTGGGTGCAAAGAGTATGCTTTAAGAGGTTTAAAATTATTTGCTGAACTTTGCGATATAAATAATCTGAAAGGTTTTTATAATGAATTTAAATATGATGTAAAACCAGGTGTACTTCAGCGTAAAAAACCTGATAGAAATATTTATGATTTTACTGAATTATTGGAAGCTGTTGGCGTAGCGGAATCATTTATTTATGAATTTTTATGTTCTTATACAAAAGAAGATTTAGAAAAACCATCTAAACAGCCAAAGGATGAATTTGCCCAAAGATTATATCGATATGCTAAAGAAGAGAAAGATGTATTAGGAAATTTACTTTTAGCAGGGGATAGGGAAAAGATTTTTGCAATCTATCAAACAGGACTTTTAAGAAGTCAGCTTAAATCTTTAGTAAAAATGCTAGAAGATTCTTCTGTTTATGTAGTTAAAGCAGCATTAGATACAATCAAATGGCTCAAGGATGAAGAGATTAGTCCATTTAAAGAAAATATAGATATTGCTGAAAAAAAGTTTGATGAAATGATTATGAATACACCTGTAGGAATATTTAAAAGAAGTCTAAAAAAATATTCAAAGGAAGCAGTACATCTTCAATTATCTAAAGAAGCTGTACCTAGATGGTCTACTAAACTGGGAGGAAAACCTTATTTACCATTAGGAGAAGAACATCCCGAAGAAGGTATGTATTTATTGGCACAAATTAACTTTGAAGAAATACCTAAGCTACAAGGGTATCCAGAAAAGGGATTATTACAGTTTTATATTAAAGAAGAAACTTGTGAACATACTACTCGATATTTCAATGAAATCATAAGAGATGAAAGCAAACTTCAAGAGGATTTACCAGAAATATCTAATGATGATTGCTGGGATGTTTTATGGTCTGAATTAAAAGTAACTTACAAAAAAATTGATGATACGCCTTCAGTAGAGGATTATTTGTTAGATAAGGAAATTGAGGATATTTTGAATGAAATGTTTACAGACCACGATGAAAAGTATGAAATGACTTCTCAATATGAACAAGAACGGTTAGGTAATAAAATCGGTGGATATCCATATTTCCCTGATTGGGGAGATCCTAGAAAAATTGATGAGGATCGTTTATGCCCAGATGACACAGCTCGTTTAGAAAGAGGAGAAACGGTGCTAAATGAGTACGGAGAGGTAAGCTTTGCAAATGAATGGATATGTTTGCTTTCACTTTATAATGAGGAAGTTGAAGGACTTGGAAATATACAAGAGGATGGCAGTATCTATTTCTTCATCAGAAAAGCGGACCTTGAAAAGGGAGATTTTAGTGATATAAAGTATCATAGATTCTCCTATTAGATAGGGTAAACAATAAAAAACAGAAGAAGAGTAAAATAATGACACTACAACAAAAGTTAAAAGATACTTGGAAGAATAAAAAAGAAGATATCAATCTCAAGATTATATATGTCTTCACATTATCATGATTTTGTTACATCTTTGCACAATAGCTTATATTTGGTAATTTATTCCTTTTGAAAATATTTGTATTATATATATATATATATTAAATTTACTTAGTTAAAGGGGAGAATAATTATGGGAAGTTATCAAAATATCAACACTTTAAAACCTGAAGGAATAGAAAATAAAAAAGCATATTTAATTGGTGGGGGTATCGCTTCATTAGCTGCTGCTGAATACTTAATACGTGATGGTCATATGAATGGTAAAAACATTATTATTCTAGAAGAAACTGATATTTTAGGCGGTGCCATGGACGGTTGTGGAAATGCAGAAGATGGGTATGTTGCACGTGGTGGAAGAGAAATGGAAGAACATTATGAATGTACTTGGGACTTATTTGGAGGAGTACCATCATTAGAAGAACCAGGAAGAACTGTTTTAGATGAATTTAGAGAACTAAATATTGACGATCCTAACTATTCTAATTGCCGTGCTATTGCTAATCGTGGAGAAAAACTTGATTTTTCAAGTTTGGGACTAGGTGAAATTCATGTTAAGCAACTTACTAAGTTATTTCTTGCGACAGAAGATGCTTTAGGTGCAACTACTGTTGAACAATTCTTCGAGCCTACATTTTTTGAAACTAATATGTGGTTATATTGGAGAAGTATGTTTGCATTTGAAACTTGGCACAGTGTTGTAGAAATGAAACATTATATGCATCGTTTTATACATCTAATGCCAGGAATGAGCAAAATGTCTGGGCTAGTATTTACTAAATATAATCAATATGACTCAATGATTCTTCCATTAAAGAAATTGTTAGAATCAAAAGGCGTAGTATTTGACTTAAATACACAAGTAACTAATTTAGATATAGATATAACTGAAGGTAAAAAAACAGTTACAGGAATTCATTTAACTCGTAATGGTGAAAAAGAAGAGATTATAAAAACTACTAAAGATGATTTAGTATTCTTCACTAATGGATCTAT
The DNA here is from genome assembly GCF_026735135.1 of Clostridium aestuarii. Classification (GTDB taxonomy): domain Bacteria; phylum Bacillota; class Clostridia; order Clostridiales; family Clostridiaceae; genus Clostridium_H; species Clostridium_H aestuarii. The sequence continues at coordinate 294,180 of NZ_JAPQER010000002.1, forward strand.
GACAGAAAATTCTACACTTGGAAGTATGGAGAAAGCACCTGTGATAGATAGAAGTGAAGGAGGATGCTGGAGGTTATGGAAAAACATATCTAAAAAGGATGCTTCATTCGGAAGACCAGAAGTATTCTGTGGTAATATTGATAAAACTAAATGGGAATCATATACAATAACTTCAAAAGGTCCTAAAATGATTAAACTTATTGAAAAATTTGCAGGCAGGAAAATACTTCCACATAAAACTATAACAGGGGGAATAATAACAATTAAAGATTCAAATTGGGTGTTAAGTGTTACGGCTAATAGACATCTTCAATTTACTGATCAACCTGATGATGTGGTAGTATTATGGGCATATGCTTTGTTGCTTGATAAGGAAGGCAATTTCATTAAGAAGAAAATGGGTGACTGTACTGGTAAAGAATTATTACAAGAACTTTTATATCATCTAGGTATTGATGAGAAAGATATGCAAGAATATATTGATACATCAATTGTAATTCCTGCTATGATGCCTTATGTTACAAGTCAATTCATGCCTCGTGTTAAAGGGGATAGACCACAAGTAGTACCAGAAGGTAGTACAAACCTTGCATTTTTAGGTCAATTTGCAGAAATTGAAAATGATTGTGTGTTTACTGTTGAATATTCAATTCGTTCTGCTATGATGGCTGTGTATACTTTACTTGGACTTGAGAAAAACCCACCTGAAGTATATCCTAGTCAATATGATGTACGTGTTATTGCTAATGCAACTAAAACACTATATAGTGGAAGACCATTACCAGCTGAAGCAATTATTAAAAAGTTATTAAAAGATACAACTTTAGAGGGTTTAATATAAATATATAGTGTAGTTAAAACTGTAAAAGGGAAGTCATTTTAATTTGACTTCCCTTTTTTTTCATATTTTAATAATGCTCTATAAATATCTCCGCCTATTATCTTATCAAGGTTATCGATGATTTTTTTAGGATCTTCAGTCATGTTATTTCGTATCCAATCGCTTATTGTACCTACAAGTGCAATTTCATAAAATTTCACTACATGTTTTTTATCTTCTTCTGACACATTTAAATCTTTAGCTAGCTCATTTACAACTTCTAAAATAAGATTAAATATTTCATTATGTAAATGATTTTCTAAACAATCTCTATCAATGGAATTATAGGTATTCAATACTTCTTTCCTATTTTTAGATAAATATATAAGAATTGCCAAAAAACCTTTTTGCCATGTGTCGTAAGTCTTATTTTTACCAAGAACTTTTTTAAGTTCAGTTTTAAAAATCCATTCTAAAAGATCATAAATATCACGAAAATAATAGTATAATGTACGTCGAGTTAATCCACATTCATTAACAATATCGTTAACAGTAATTTTTGCTAATGGTATTGTCTGTAATTGCTTTTTTAGTGATTCAGCTAAAGCTTTTTTAGTAATTTCGGACATATTCTTCACCTCTTTATGTCAATAATAAACTTCAAATATTTTTTTGATGATTTAACTTTTATTTCAATATATGAATTAATTATACAATTTATATTTTTACAATTCAACTAAAGTAAGTTAAAGCAAATCACCTTCAATTTTGGTAGTTTCTTTTGTGTTCTTTTCCCCCTTTCTCTACAGTGGAGGGAGTCCCTAATCAAAAAATAACATATATGTATGATTAAAGCTCCAAAAAGCTATTGACCTTCCATCAACTGTATAAGGTAATATTTTATATGTCACATAATCAAAAGAACATTACAAAATAAATTTGAAGCATGAAAACGCATGCGTTAAATATGCTCTCAAGAAATGTTTATACTTTTATATTAAAAGAAAGGATGGAAGAACATATGGATTTTTCATTAACCAGAGAACAGGAAATGATTAAAAAATTGGCGCAACAGTTTGCTGAAAATGAATTAGAACCAGTTGCAGCAGATGTTGACCTTGAGCATGTTTTCCCAGAAAAAAATTTTAAAAAAATGGCAGCATTAGGTTTTACAGGAATTGGTATTCCTAGTCAGTACGGAGGTTCTGACGGTGGTGCATTGGAAAAGGTTATAGCTGTTTCAGAGTTTGCAAAGAAATGTATGTCTTCGGGCGCAATTTTATCAATCCATTTAATTGCACCTCAAGCTATCTATAAATATGGGAATGAAGAACAGAAACAAAAATATCTTCATATGCTTACAAAAGGCGGATCTCTAGGAGCATTTGCACTTACTGAGCCAAATGCTGGTTCTGACGCAGGTTCCGCAAAGACAACAGCTATTTTTGATCCTGAAACAAACGAGTATATATTAAATGGGACAAAGTGCTTTATCTCTGGAGGTAGCCGTGCAGATGTACTTATAATATTTGCACTTACACAGCCTAATAAAGGATTAAAGGGAATGTCCGCAATTATAGTTGAAAAAGGTACACCAGGTTTTAGTATTGGTAAAATTGAGACAAAAATGGGTCTTTCCGGTTCTGAAACGGCTGAACTTGTGTTTGAAGATTGCCGTGTTCCAGCTGCTAACCTTCTTGGAAAGGAAGGACAAGGCTTCAAAATTGCAATGCAAGCACTTGACGGAGCACGTGTCGGGGTAGGAGCTCAAGCTGTGGGAGTTGCAGAAGGTGCTTTAGACCTTTCTATTAAATATTCAAAAGAACGTATACAGTTTGGTAAGCCAATTGCAAGTTTACAGGGGATACAGTGGTATATTGCTGATATGGCAACAAAGACAATGGCTGCAAAAACTCTTGTACAGTATGCTGCATATCTTGAGGATGCTGGAAAACCTTTCACAGTAGAGGCTGCTATGTGTAAGCTTAATGCTTCTGAAAATGCACGGTTTGTTACAAATTTGGCACTCCAAATCCATGGAGGCTATGGATATATGAAGGATTATCCGTTGGAGCGTATGTATCGTGATGCTAAGATTACAGAAATTTATGAAGGTACTTCCGAAATTCATAAAGTAGTTATCTCCAGAGCAGTGATGAGTAAATAAAAAGGAGTGTAGAGAATAATGAGAATTTACGTTTGTATTAAACAGGTTCCAGATACTTCAGGGAAGGTTGCAGTAAATCTAGATGGTACTCTAAATCGTGCTTCTATGTCGGCTATTATTAATCCGGATGATATGAGCGCAATAGAGCAGGCACTTATACTTAAGGATGCAACAGGTTGTCAGGTAACCGCAGTAACAATGGGACCTCCTCCAGCAGAGGGAATGCTTCGTGAGCTTGTTGCAATGGGGGCAGATGATGCTGTTTTAATTTCTTCACGTGAGTTTGGTGGTTCTGATACATTTGCAACATCTCAGATTATTGCAGCAGCAATTTCACATCTTGGAATCGGTAAAGATGACATCATTTTCTGTGGTCGTCAGGCAATTGACGGAGATACAGCTCAGGTTGGACCTCAGATTGCAGAAAAACTTGACATTCCTCAGGTTACTTATGCAACTGAAATTGATAAGAAAGATAATGTAGTAGTTGTAAAGCGTATGCTTGAAGATGGCTATATGATGATTGAGGTTCAGACACCTTGTCTTATAACATGTGTAAAAGAGAAGAATGTTTCTACTCGTTATATGACTATAAACGGTATTATGGATTGCTACAGCAAGCCACTTACCATTCTTGATTTTGAAGCACTTAAGGACGAGCCATTAATTGAGATTGACACAATTGGGCTTAAAGGTTCACCTACTAACATATTCAAGTCCTTCACGCCACCACAGAAGGGTGTTAGTGTAATGCTTGAAGGGGATGGCAGAGAAACAATAGCAGATTTAGTAGACAGATTACAGAAGAAACACGTTATATAATTTGAAAGGAGACATGAGAATATGGTTTTTAATAGTTCTGATATAGGTGCATTCAAGGATATTTGGGTATTTTGTGAACAACGCAATGGGAAATTAGTGGATACTGATTTTGAATTAATCTCAGAAGGTCGTAAACTGGCTGATGAGCGTGGCTCAAAGCTCATTGGTGTGCTTCTTGGACACAACGTAAAGGACATTGCTAAGGAACTTGGAGGATACGGTGCAGACAAGATAATTGTATGTGATAATCCTGCGTTAAATGTTTACACAACAGATGCATATACAAAGGTGCTTTGTGACATTGCAATTGACAAGAAGCCTGAGGTTATCTTAATCGGTGCATCTAACATTGGTCGCGATCTTGGTCCACGTTGTGCAGCTCGTTTACATACAGGCCTTACAGCAGACTGCACACACCTTGATATTGACATGGAGAAGTATGTTGATTTTCTTACAACATCTTCTACACTTGATTTATCCAAAACAACCTTCAAAATGGAGGATATGAACTTAAAGATGACACGACCTGCATTTGGAGGACATCTTATGGCAACAATTATCTGTCCACGTTTCCGACCATGTATGTCAACTGTACGTACAGGGGTTATGAAGAAGGCAGAGTTTAACCAGACAAAGGCTGATATATGTGAAATAGAGGTATATCCTGTTTCTATTTTTGAAGGCGACATAAAGACAAAGGTTCTTAAGGTTGTTAAGGAAGCAAAACAGCTAATTGACTTAATTGGTGCAGACGTTATCGTTTCTGTAGGTCGTGGTATCGGTAAGAATGTTGAGGACGGAATCGAGCTTGCACATAAGCTTGCAGAGGCTTTTGGTGGTGGAGTTGTAGGTGGAAGTCGTGCTGTTATTGACTCAGGGTGGCTTTCAGCAGATCATCAGGTTGGACAAACAGGTAAGACTGTACATCCAAAGGTTTATGTTGCCCTTGGTATCTCTGGTGCAATTCAGCACAAGGCAGGTATGCAAGATTCAGATTTAATAATTGCAGTAAACAAGGACGCAACAGCTCCAATCTTTGAATGTGCAGACTATGGTATCAATGGAGACTTATTTAAGGTTGTTCCGATGATGATTGACGAAATCACAAACGCAAGAAGCAATAACTAACTAACTTTACCCTAGGTGTACAGTTAAGGTGTTAATTTGACAATATATTTTAAAAAAATATCCAATATAGGGTTGACTGTCCAATAAATGTATAGAATATAATAAAAGTATCTTAACTAGTTTCAAGGATTTGGATATACAGAGGATATTTTGTAAATTGTATGTCATAAAAAGTAGATATCCCTAAATGTTAATAAGAAAAGTTTGAAGCCGTAAGTTAAGAGTTCAGTACTAGGATAAATATTGAATTTAGGGGGGCGATGTATGAAAAATAATTTGAATAAAAATGGAGATTTGAAATTACCAGCATTATTTTTAATGGGTGGTGCACTTTTCTCAATGCACTTTGGTGCATCGAGTATGGTGTGGCCAATGAACTGGGGTAAAGAAAGTGGTACATCTGTAATGATTGCATTCTGTGGAGCATTTATAACAGCTTTATTGCTTACATTGCTTGCATATGTTGCATTATCAAGGGGCAATGGTACTTATAATGAAATCACTACACGTGTACTTGGAAAAAAACTAGGCGTATCATATACAATCGTAACGATTGTTGTGCTTGGACCGCTGTATGCTATTCCACGTATGAGTGCAGCATCTTGGGACTCAATAGTACAAGCGTTTGGTTTAAATCCAGAATTAAGATTACCACTGATTATATTTACGATAATATTCTATCTGATAACTTATTGGTTCTTAATGAGTCCTGGAAAGACAATGGATCGTATTTCACAGATTCTTTTCCCAGTGCTTATTATCATTGTAATTATCGTTGTAGGTAAGGGGCTTATGATACCAATTGCAGAACCAGTTGCAAAGACATATGAAGGTTCAGCATTTGCTTACGGTTTCACAAATGGTTATGCAACAGCCGAAATTCTTTGCTCGTTAATATTCGGTATTGTTATCTTAAATGGTCTTAAAGCAAAAGGTGTTTCTGACGAACGTATAAGCAAGAATATTATCAGAGTAGGCATTATTGGTATAGCATTATTAAGCTGTACACATCTTTGCCACATGTTAATTGGTGCTTCTACAGGGGGGACAATCGATTTAAATTACACAGCGCTTTATACAGCAGTTTCTACTAAACTTCTTGGACGATTAGGTGGAATCTTATTCTCAATTGCACTATTCTTTGCAGCGCTTACAACAGCAATTGGTATGACTTCTGGATGTGCTGAATTTTTCGTGGATACAACAGAAGGAAAGGTTGATTACAAGAAGGCATCTATATCAGTTTTGGTTTTGAGTACACTCTTCGGATGTATGGGTCTTTCTTCAATCCTTACATTCCTTGGACCAATACTTGATGGTATCTATCCAGCAGCTATAGTACTTGTTATATATTATGCATTAATGCCAAACAATCAGAACAGAAGACACTTAAATGTATGTCGATATGCAATGATAACAGCATTAATATTTGGTATTTTTGATACCGTTTACGCTTATGGAATTAAATTAAACATAGATTTAGGTTACTTCAATACATTCTATGAGGGACTTCCGCTATCATCTGAAATGCTTGCATGGTTCCCGTGGACAGTAGTTGCCGCAATTATTGGATACTCAGTATTCCAGAAAAACAAAGTAGCAGTGACTAATTAATAATAAAAAATATTAGGAGGATGTCATAATGAGAAAAGTATCTTTTTTAAGCTATAACATGACAACAGCAGATGCTAACAATCCAGATGGATTAGTGCCAATTGGACGTCAGTTTGATTTTATTGGAGACGTTGAGACAGAAGAAATGATTTTAGTTGATGGTGATGAGTCACTTTGCCTTGGATACCATGATGTTAAATGTTACAAAGATATTTATGTAGGTGATATGGTTGACTTTAAAGCAACTCTTACGAAGGTAGGAAACACATCTCGTGACTGTAAAATTGAAGTTTTCAAGCTTGCTACACCTGCTTTCCGTGAGGGTAAAACAGATTGTAAACCAGGAGATATGGTTTGGTTTGACGAGCCGGTACTTTGTACAGAGGGAAATGTTCGCCTTGTAGTTAAGAAGCACTTACAACGTGGAGAGCAGCCAGATGGGTTAGTGATTAATCCATGGTGTCCACTTGAGGATTTTCCAGAATAAATATAAGCTTTAAAAAAAGAAGCTAAACTGAAAATATAGAATAAAGGAGAATTGTGTTATGAATGAACAACAGAAAGTAACATTTCGTTATAGAATGTCAAATCGTGATGTGTTTTATGGTGGCGGAGTTGTAAACGGTGCAAGAAACATCACACTTATGAATGATACAGCAAACCGTCTTATGGCAAAGGTATTTGGAAACACAGGTCATTGTGTTGAGGTAAAGAAGGTTCGTCTTTATAATCCTTCATTTGCAGGTGACTACATGGAGTATATTGCAAGAATTAAGAACATAGAGGGAAACCGTGCATTAATTGAGGTTCGTTCTTTCAAGATTATTGAAGTTCCTGAAAAGCCACCATTCCCAAGTTCTATCGATGTATTACCTGAACCACCATTATCAACAGTAGTTCAGTTTATTTACGAGACATATTAATAAATTACAAATACAGGAGGGGTTTATACATGAGAAAAGCACTTCAAGGTTTAAAAGTAGTTGATCTTACTTCTGCGTTAAATGGACCATTTTGTACAATGATATTAGCTGACTATGGTGCAGATGTTATAAAAATCGAACCAGTTAATGGTGAACAGTGCCGTGAATGGGGACCACTTGATGAAAAAAGCGGTGAAAGTGGTTTTTACTGCTACGTTAACCGTAACAAAAAGGGTGTCACTCTTAATCTTAAATCTGAAAAAGGGTTACAGATGTTCTACGAGCTTGTTAATGATGCTGATATTTTAGTTGAGAACTATAAGGGCGGTGTTACAAAGAAGCTTGGTATTGATTATGAATCTGTAAAGAAGGTTAACCCAACTATTATTTATGCTTCAGGCTCAGGATTTGGTCAGTATGGACCAAATACACACCGTCCTTGCTATGATATTGTAGCACAGGCTATGGGTGGTATGATTAACCTTACAGGTTTCAAGGATGCAAATCCAGTAAAGGTTGGTCCTTCTGTTGCAGACCACGTTGCAGGTATTTACTTAACAGTAGGGGTACTGATGGCTCTTTACAACCGTGAGAAGACAGGGGAAGGTCAGCTTGTTGACGTATCAATGGTAGATACAATCTTCAGTTTACTTGAAAATGCAATTGTAAACTACACAGTGGGTGGCTTTATTCCAGAACGTAATGGAAATGTAGACCCATCTATTGCTCCATTCGATATATACGATTGTAAAGATGGTTTTATTGCACTTGGAGTAGGTAATGACAGATTGTTCAAAAAATTCTGTGCTGCTATCTGTCATGAAGAACTTCTAGAAGATCCTTGCTATAAAACAAACGAATTGCGTTGCCAAAACTATATACCAAACTTACAAAATTTAATTCGTGATTGGTGCAAGGACTACACAAAGAGAGAAATAGAAAGCAGAATGGATGAGGTAGGGATTCCATGTGGTCCAGTATTGAATATTAAGGAAGCAATCGAGCATCCACATATTCAGGCACGTGAAATGATGGTGCATTGTGAGCACCCAACAGCAGGGGACCAGTACTTCCAAGGGTGTGTTGTAAAGCTTTCTGAAACTCCAGGTAGTGTAGAAACTCCAGCTCCATTGTTAGGACAACATAATGCAGAAGTTTTTGGACTTACAGAAGAAGAACTTAAAAAGCTGAATGCAGAAGGTGTAATATAAATTAAGTATATATACAATATAGAACGTGGCTGCTTTAACAGGCAGTCACGGCAAAAATAGGGGGATATCATAATGAGAAAAGTATCTTTTTTAAGCTATAACATGACAACAGCAGATGCCAACAATCCAGATGGATTAGTGCCAATTGGACGTCAGTTTGATTTTATCGGAGACGTTGAGACAGAAGAAATGATTTTAGTTGATGGTGATGAGTCACTTTGTCTTGGATACCATGATGTTAAATGTTACAAAGACATTTATGTAGGCGATATGGTTGACTTTAAAGCAACTCTTACGAAGGTAGGAAACACATCTCGTGACTGTAAAATTGAAGTTTTCAAGCTTGCTACACCTGCTTTCCGTGAGGGCAAAACAGATTGTAAACAAGGAGATATGGTTTGGTTTAACGAACCTGTACTTTGTACAGAGGGAAATGTTCGTCTTGTAGTTAAGAAGCACTTACAGCGTGGTGAGCAGCCAGACGGATTAGTAATTGATCCATGGTGTCCACTTGAGGATTTTCCAGAATAAATCCAAGCTTTAAAAAAAAGAAGCTAAACTGAAAATATAGAATAAAGGAGAATTGTGTTATGAATGAACAACAGACAGTAACATTTCGTTATAGAATGTCAAACCGTGACGTGTTTTATGGTGGCGGAGTTGTAAACGGGGCAAGAAACATCACACTTATGAATGATACAGCAAACCGTCTTATGGCAAAGGTATTTGGAAACACAGGTCATTGTGTTGAGGTAAAGAAGGTTCGTCTTTATAATCCTTCATTTGCAGGTGACTACATGGAGTATATTGCGAGAATTAAGAACATAGAAGGAAACCGTGCATTAATTGAGGTTCGTTCTTTCAAGATTATTGAAGTTCCTGAAAAGCCACCATTCCCAAGTTCTATCGATGTACTACCTGAACCACCATTATCAACAGTAGTTCAGTTTGTTTATGAGACATATTAATTTAGGATATTAATATGAATGTAATAGAATGTATTAAAAAAAGACGAAGCATCCGTAAATATAAAACATGTAAGGTGGAACATGAGGTGATAGAGCAACTTGTTGACTGTGCAAGATGGGCTCCATCATGGAATAATTGTAAAGCTGTTCGTTATACAGTTATTGAAAAAGACTATGAGATTCAAACAATTGCTAATACATTGGTAGCATCTGAAAATGTAAATATTGTTAAAAATGCACCAATGCTTCTGGCTCTTTCTATTGTAAAGAACCGTTCTGGTTATGAAAGAGATGGTTATACTTCTACCGCTAAGGGAGCAACATGGGAGATGTTTGACACTGGAGTTGCCTGCCAAAATATTTGTCTTGCAGCAGAAGAATTGGGACTTGGAACTGTAATTATGGCATCTTTTGACGAAGAAGGAGTTACAAAATTTATTGATTTGCCGGAAGACGAATTGATTATTGCATTGGTTGCATGTGGATATCCAGCAGAAGAGCCAAAAGCTCCAAGAAGAAAAGAAGTTTCACAAATTCTGCGTTATCATTGAAAAAAATACAGGGCGTGTTCTTAAGGGCTATTTTTAGAAGACTTTAGGGCATGCCTTGTATGCTTTGAAATCCAAAATATTTATAAATAATAACAAGAGACAATAAAAAAGGTAGTCATTTCAATTGGTGAATACACTACCTTTTGGTTATTACTTAAAATAAAGCCTATTTTTTCTTTACACGACCAATTTTTGTTACCGGAATTATTATTTTGGTAATATGTTCATCCACGTTGGTTACATCAAAAGGTGATATAATAAATTCTTCGGATATATTACCAGCAATTTTGTAACCATTTTTGTTAATCCACTGTATCATTTTTATATGAGTATTTATAATATTCGAATAATTCCCGATGTGAGTAGTAGTAGCAGCAGTAAATCCTCCAAATTTCCTACAATTATCGCATTTAGTAGGTGATTCTATGTACATTCCAAATTCAATGAGTGAATCCTTAAAGAAAAACTGCTCAAGAGGGTTTGAATGGTATGTAACAATAATTGATCCTTTGCTCTTTAGTTGTAGCTTATTGCATAAATCAATTATTTCGACCCATCGTTCTAAAGACACCTCTGAATTCGAATAATTTTTCATTACTTTTTTGGTAAATACTAAATCGGTTTCAGGAATTTCCTTAATCTCTATATTTTCAGTAATAATATCCTCTTTGTTGCAGTAGGAAATCATATCTACCCCTTCTTTTAGTCTTTGCAAAAAAGCATAGCCATCGGAATAGCTTTTTTGGAGATTATTTATTTCGTCGGAGATTTCCAAAAGTTTACGTTCTATACTTTTTTTTAGAGTTTCAGCTTTGTTATCATTTATAATTTGTTGAATTTTCTTTAAGGTAAATCCAAACATTCTTAGTTTACGAATTATACATATTGTTACCATTTGGTCCTTACTATAATATCTATATTTATTTTCTTCATTTCTAAATTTAGGGACAACCAATTTTATTTCATCATAATAACGTAATGTTTTCGTAGGAATATTACAAATTTCTTCCACTTGACCTATTGAATATTTATCTCCTCTTTTCATCCATACTCCCCCTTCAAAATAATTCCTGCTCTGTTAAATTATATATTACTATCAATGTGGAAGAAGTGCAATAGTTTAATAGTTAAAAATTACACATCTTTGCTACAATTACAGGTTCAATTGTCTTTGAGTGTTTATAATTTTAAACAAAATATAATATTAAATTATTATTTTTCATAGTCTATGTTACAAAATTGTAAGATTTAAACACAGCAATGTAAGCTAAAATAATGGAATGAATGATTGATATTATTTATAATAGATTTATAGAATAAAATAACTAAAGAATAATGTTTTTTATTAAATATATTAATACAGGAGCATATAAAAGTGGAGGAATAATAAAATAGGAAAAAGATAAATACAGGGTAAGGGAGAAGTTTAATGTCATTTACATTAGCACATCCAGCAGCAGTAGTTTTTATGAAAAATAAATACTTGAATTTGAGTGGATTGATATTAGGTTCTATGGCTCCAGATTTTATATATTTTATATTATTTAATCCAAGTAGCAATTTAGGACATACTATTTTAGGAGCTATAATAGTAAATTTACCATTATGCTTTCTATTAAATTTTATATATTATGAATATATAAAAGATACATTTATTATCAATTTGCCTAGTTGCATATCAAAATATTATACAGGCTTAATAGGTATAAAAAATAAAGTAACTAATGTGAAAGAGGTTATTATTTTTATATATTCTAGTATTATAGGAATGATGACACATGTATTTTGGGATTCTTTTACACATAAAACTGGATATTTTGTATTAAAACTAAATTTTCTTAGAAATACTATAGATTTACTAGGATATAAAATTTATGCATATAAAATAGCCCAACACGGAGGTACTTTGTTGGGATTTATAATAATATTAATTTTCCTTTATAAAATTAGAAATAAGGGGTTAAGTTTAAATGTACCTATAAAAAGCAAGATTATTTACCATATAACAGCTCTAATTATTGAATTTATTGTTATGCTTTTTATTTATATAGTTTTTAATGATAGTTTTGGAATGGGAAGAATGGTAGTTACTTTTATAAATGGATTGTTTTTAGGATATTTAAGTGCATCTATTATTTATAGGCATCATTTAAAGATATAATGGTTAAATATTATAGTCTTTTCCTACACGAGGTACTGAATGAAAATAAAATAAATGATAACTATATAATATAGTAATATTATATAGTTATATAAGCAATAAGATTGGAGTTGATATAATTTATGATTGATTTACTTTTACTAGGTTGTGGTGGTGGAATGCCAATGCCAAATAGATTTTTATCATCTTTATTGATAGGTTATAAAGGAAGAAAGATACTTATAGATTGTGGTGAAGGAACTCAAGTATCTATGAGAATGTCAAATACAGGTTTTAAAAGTATAGACGTTATTTGTATTACACATATTCATGGAGATCATATAGTAGGACTTCCAGGACTTCTTGGGACAATTGGAAATAGTGGTAGAAAAGAAATTCTTACAATAATAGGTCCTGAAGGAATAACGGAAGCTGTTAATGGCTTAAGAACAATTGCAAATTGGTTGCCTTATGAAATTAACATAATAGAAAATCCCAAAGAAACTTTAAGTATAGATAATGAATACATAAATGGAGATATAGAATTATTAACTTTAGAACTAGATCATTCATCACCATGTATAGGATATAGCTTTTATTTTAAAAGAAAACCCAAATTTGATGTAAAAAAAGCTCTTGAAAATAATGTACCTAAAATTTTATGGAGTAAACTACAAAAGAATAAAGGAAAGGTTGTTTTAGACGGAAAAGAATATACTAAAGAAATGGTTATGGGAGAAGAGAGAAAAGGAATAAAAATTACAATGATAACAGATACAAGGCCTAATAAGAGTATAGAAAAATTTATTAAAAAGAGTGATTATTTCATATGCGAAGGCACTTATGGAGACCAACAAGATCTAGAAAAAGCTATGAAAAATAAACATATGACATTTAAAGAAGCTGCTAAATTAGCAAAGAATGGAGAAGTTAAAAAGTTATTACTAACACACTTCGGTAATGCAATGAATGATCCAGCGCTTTATATTAATAATGCAAAAGAGATTTTTGAAAATACTATAATTGGATTTGATAGATATAGTACTAATTTAAAATTTGAGCAAGTATAAATTTTATAATGATGTATCCTTTAACCAAGAAACTACTCTTTCAGGAAAAAGCAAGGAAACACATTTTACATAGGAAAGAAAAACAATCAATATAGAAACAATCGGTATTTTTATGTTATCAATTTGGATTATATAAAAATACCGTTTTTTATTTTAAGGAGTATTGCAATTTATGAACAACTTTATTACAGATGACTCTAGTGTTAGGATTTTTTCATAAAGCCTTATAATTTGGGATACAATATTTTTGAAAGGAGGCTACATCTATGAATGTGTCCTCAAAATTGGATGAAAATATTAAAACCTTAAAAGAAAATTTAGCTGTTATAGGAAAATTGTAGAATATAATTTTGAATATTGTCCTTATTGTGGGACAAAGATAAAATAGGTGATAAAAATGAGAGTATTTTATGCAGTTACATTTAATCAGGAAACAAAAGAAAAATTATTAGAATATAGAAACATAGTTGCTAATCAGTCAATAAAAGGTAAATTTACAAACCCTAATAATTTTCATTTAACCTTGGAATTTATTGGTGAGGTTGATGAAAAACAATTAAAATTGTTAATTAATCTTTTATACCAGTTACAGGATTATCCTGAGCAACTTATTTTTTCTTGTATTGGTTCATTTAAAAGGAAGAATAAAGAAATTATTTGGCTTGGTATTGAAAAGAACAAGGAACTTATGAAATTACAAAGAGAATTAAGAGATTTATTAATTAAGAATGAATTTGAGGTTGATAATAGAAAATATAAACCCCATATTACAATAGGTAGACAAATAGTAAGGGTTGACTCAATGCATGAAATTGATGTTGAACCTATGCAAGTTCCAATAAAATCAATTGCTCTTATGGAAAGTAAGAGAGTTAATGGAGAATTGATTTATGAGCCATTAAAAGAAATAATACTATAAGTTATAGAATGGTACACTACACTAGATATAAAAAGGAGATAGAGTTTATGAAAAAGATAATTATATTTGATCCAGCTATGTGTTGTTCTACAGGAGTCTGTGGACCAGGGGTTGATCCAGAATTGTTAAGAGTGTCAACTATATTAAATAATCTGAAGAATAAGGGAATTATTGTTGAAAGATACAATCTAACAAGTAACCCTCAAGCCTTTGTAGATAATAAGGTAATTAATCAATTATTAAATAGTGACGGTATAGATATACTTCCAGTTGTTATTGTAAATGGTGAAATTGTTAAAACAAAAGCCTATCCAACAAATGAAGAATTTTGCAAACTTTTAGAAGTACCAGAGGACTACCTTAAAATAACAATTAAAAAAGCTATACCTAAAATTAAATCTAAAGGTTGTGGATGCAAGGATGGTTGTTGTTAACTAAGGGAAGGGTGTGTAAATATGTCAAAGTTATTTAATATTAATGATATAGAGTTAACCAAATATTTATTTTTTACTGGAAAAGGTGGAGTTGGTAAAACATCAACAGCATGTGCTACGGCCATGACATTAGCAGACCAAGGTAAGAAAATAATGCTTGTTAGTACAGATCCGGCATCGAACTTGCAAGATGTTTTTAATACAGAGCTTAATAACAAAGGTGTTGCAATAAAGGAAGTGCCAAATCTTGTTGTTGCAAATTTTAATCCAGAAGATGCTGCAAATGAATATAAAGAAAGTGTTGTAGGTCCGTATAGAGGGAAACTTCCTGAAGCAGTAATAAAAAATATGGAGGAGCAACTTTCAGGTTCATGTACTGTTGAAATAGCGGCCTTTAATGAATTTTCAAACTTTATTACAGATGAAAAAATCCAAAAAGAATTTGACTATGTAATATTTGATACAGCACCTACAGGTCATACACTTAGAATGTTACAACTACCATCAGCATGGAGCAATTTTATCAGTGAAAGCACTCATGGGGCATCATGTCTTGGTCAGTTAGCGGGTCTTGAAAGTAGAAAAGAAGTTTATAAAAATGCAGTA
Source organism: Clostridium aestuarii (assembly GCF_026735135.1). Classification (GTDB taxonomy): domain Bacteria; phylum Bacillota; class Clostridia; order Clostridiales; family Clostridiaceae; genus Clostridium_H; species Clostridium_H aestuarii. The sequence continues at coordinate 309,553 of NZ_JAPQER010000002.1, forward strand.
AAGGCATTAGCTGATAAGAATATGACTACACTAATTTTAGTTTCAAAGCCAGAAGTATCTCCATTAAAGGAAGCTGAAAGAGCATCTAAGGAGTTGCAGGATATAGGTGTAAAAAATCAGATTCTAGTTATTAATGGCGTTCTTCAAATCCATGATGACATATTATCAACTGCTTTATATGAAAAGCAACAAAAGGCTCTTGATGAGATACCAAAGTATTTAACTAATCTAGTAACATTTGAAATACCATTAAGACCTTATAATATAACAGGTCTTGAAAATGTAAGAGCATTTTTAAAAGAAGACAACATTAAATATAGTGATGAAAAGTTAACTATAAATGAAATTCCTAAATTAAAAACTGTTATAGAGGATCTATATAATACAGATAAGAAAGTTATTTTTACCATGGGAAAGGGTGGGGTAGGAAAAACTACTATTGCTGCTGCAATAGCCTTAGGGTTAGCAAGCAAAGGCAAAAAGGTTCATCTTACAACCACAGACCCAGCGGCTCATTTAAAGTTTGTTTTAGATGAAAATTTAGGAATTACGCTTAGTAGTATAGATGAGAAAGAAGAATTAGCAAAATATAGAGAAGAAGTACTTAGTAAAGCCAGCGAGACTATGAGTGAAGAAGATATTGAGTATATAGAAGAAGACTTGAGGTCACCATGTACTCAAGAAATAGCAGTATTTAGAGCTTTTGCAGAAATAGTTAAAAGATCAGAAAATGAAGTGGTGGTAATTGATACTGCTCCTACAGGTCATACTTTATTACTTTTAGATTCAACTCAAAGCTATAATAAAGAAATACAGCGTTCTCAAGGAGATATACCAGAGTCAGTTAAGAATCTATTACCTAAACTAAGAAATGAAGAACATACAGAGGTTATTATTGTAACTCTTGCAGAAACCACACCAGTTTATGAAGCCATGAGATTACAGGAAGATTTAAAAAGAGCAGGTATTCACAGCAAATGGTGGGTAATTAATTCTAGTATGTATGCTACTAATACAACTAATGAAATATTAAAAGCTAAGGCAAGCAATGAAATTCAGTGGATTAATAAGGTAAATGAAATATCTAATGGTAAGTTTGCAGTTATTGAATGGAAGGCAGAAGAAGTAAAAGGTGAAAAGCTTAGTGAACTATTAAGATAAAGATATATCTTATTAATGAAAATTTTTATTATTTGACAAAATAACACATATTTCTACATTGAAATATGATACAATTCATATAAAGAAAATTTAGTAAACATTTAATATAAGGATGTGGCATTATGAGTTTTTTATGCAGTAATTGTGATTTGAATTATAATATAGAAGAGGGTAAGGAGAAATTAAACAATATTATAGTTGAAAAAAAGCAAAATTTAGTAGATGATAAAGTAATTAAATTAAGTCAACTATTGGATGATTTAGTATATAAGTGTGTTGTGTGTAAAAACAATTTAAATGTTATATCAAATTTGAAATTAAGTTTAAAAGATATATAAAGACTTAGTTTTAGCGAGAATAAATTAATATCTTTATAAAAATTCATAGTAAAAAGGTAGTTGATATAGAAGTGGAAAAACAATTTAAGAGAATAGGAACGCATGATGGAAAATTTCATGCTGATGAAGTTATGGCAACAGCTATACTAAATGAGATTTTCATAACAGAATTGACAAGAACAAGAGATAAAAAAATACTAGATGGATTGGATATAGTATATGATGTCAATGGTGGAGAACTAGATCATCATGGTATTGACAAAGTACTTAGAGAAGATGGCATACCATATTCATCTTGTGGGCTTGTATGGAATAAGTTTGGAAGAGATGTAATAAGTTTTAAGGATCAAGCTTTAAATGAAGAGGAAATTGATGATGTTTTTAAATTTATTGATAGAAACTTAATTGAAGGAATAGATGCTTTAGATAATGGTATATGGATAGATAAATCAGAAGTTCCTTTGATGAATATTTCCTCGATTTTATCAGGATTTAATCCAGTATGGTATGAGAAAAATAATGAAAACAAGAATTTTAATAAAGCAGTTGAATTTGCAGCATCAATTTTAAATAATAAAATAAACTTTAAAATATCTGTACTTAAAGCTAAAGAGAAGGTAATAAAAGCTTATGAAACTAGGGAAATTCCGCAAGTTGTTATACTTGATACATATTGTCCATATATAGAAGCACTTAAGGAAACTGATAAAGATGAGGAAATATTGTTTGTAATTTTTAAAACAAAAACTAATTATCTTATACAGACTGTAAGAGGAAAAGATGGCGAAGATAGAAAGAAACTCCCTAAAGCGTGGCTAGGTAAAAGAGATGAAGAACTTGCAAAAGTGACAGGAGTTAGTGATGCAATATTCTGTCATACTGGAAGATTCATTGCAGCAGCTAGCTCATTAGAAGGAATTAAGAAATTAGCACAAATTGCAATAGATGAGTGTCATGAGCCTTATAAGCATGAAAATATAATAGCTAAAATTATAAAAAGTGTAAGAAAATTATTTGTAAGAAAATAAATTTCTTACACTTTTGATTAAAAACTAGAAATTTATTATTAAGATTTCTTGAAATTAAGGATTTTAAGGCTAAATTTGTGTATATTAGCTTAATTTGTAGATATATATTCACAATTAGTGTTATAATAAACAAATGGTCATTGTGCATATAATATAAAATATATTATTAGAGTGAATTGATGATTTCACATATAATTAAGCAATAATGATTAAATAAATATGTAAAGAGAGAAATGTAGATGGAATTTGAAAATTTAGAAAAAAAAATAAATAGGTTAGATAAGGATATTGAAGCTTTAAGAAGAGTTAAACGGTATTTGTCAAACAAAGATGAAATCAATGAAATAAGTGATGTGTTAAATAAGGAAAGACAAATATATGCGGATGAATTTTATTTAGGAGATGGAAAGGCCTATATAGAATGCATAGCAATTATAGAGGAATTAATCGATAAGGAATTAGGTAAGGAAGAGCAAATAGAATTATTAGATAAGATAAAAGAAATATACGGAAGAAAATCACCAAAAATAAATAAGAAAAGTTATGGCGTTAATGCGTGGCTTAAATTTCTAGATGTTGAGTGTGAGTGGATTGAAAACACAAATAGTGATTGGGCGAAACTAATTATAAAAGAGGTTACACCAAGAAGTCATAATTAAAGCATCTAGAGTTTTGAATATTTTAGAAGAGTTTAGAAAATATAATATGTAAATAAGATTTAAAAAGTATTGGTTTAGACTGATACTTTTTATTTTTTAGTCTTGAGTTTAGAGTTGAAAGAAGAACTTTATAAGTTGAATATAGTCTTTACAAAACTATATATTCAGAGTATAATTAAATTTTGTGTACAATTATAACAATCTTATCATATCTCATATAAATTATACAATAATTTTATCATAAAGATAGTAAGGATGTCAATGATTTTCACAAAAAAATTATAAGGAAGTGGTCAAATTAATACTTTTAATGGAATCCAAAAAGAAGAACTAGTTTATCTTGAAAAAGTTATATTTACCATTAAATCTGAACTTGAAAAAGAAAAAGAGGCTTTAAATACAAAACGAAGTAAGACTATAGCTTCAAGAAAAGAAATGTGGGAAGAAAGTGCGCATGCTTCCGAGGAATTTGCAAGAATATCAGAGATGAACCAATATTTAAGTGAAGTTAATACAAAAACAAGAGATTATATAAGTACAGAAAAAAGAATTGATAGATATAATAAGATGATTAAATCTCCTTACTTTGGAAGAGTTGATTTTGGTGAAAATGGTTTTAATATTGTAGATAAAATTTACATTGGAGTATATAATCTTATGGATACAAGAACTGATGATATTTTTGTATATGATTGGCGTTCACCTATAGCAAGTATATTTTATAGAAATGAATTAGGAAAAGGATCTTATAAATCACCAGCAGGTATAATTTATGGCAATGTTTTATTAAAAAGGCAGTATGAAATTGAAGACTCAAAGCTTAAGTACTTTTTTGATAGTAGTATAAAAATAAATGATGAAATACTTCAAGAAGTATTAAGTAGAAATGCTTCTTCGAAAATGAAAAGTATCATTCAAACAATTCAGAAAGAACAAGATATTATCATAAGAGATACTGAAAATGACCTTTTGATTGTTCAGGGTGTTGCGGGAAGCGGAAAAACATCTATTGCACTTCATAGAATAGCATTTTTGCTTTATGAAGGATTGAGTTCAAAGTTAAATATAAATGATATTATGATAATTTCTCCAAATTCTATATTTAGTAAATATATTTCTGATGTACTTCCAGAGCTTGGTGAGGAAAATGTAGAGCAGTTAATCTTTGATGATTTTGTTAAAGGTGAGAAAAGGCAAAAACAGATGGAAAACCTCATAACATTGCAAGGAAGTGATAAGTTTGAGATAAAGCTTGAAAGTATAAAATTCAAAGGGTCAAATGAATTTGTAAAAATACTAGATAGGTTGCTTAAATATTGTGAGAGAAAATTAATTCCATTTAAAGATGTGTACTATCATGGAAAAACAATTCAAACAGGACAGGAATTAAAAAACATATTTCTTAATAATAAAATTAATATTCCTATAGCTAAAAGGCTAACGAGAATAGAGAATATGATATTAAATAAGATTTATCCACTAAGAAAGAAAAGACTTGAAATGATTGAGAAGGTTGTGGAAAGAACTACAGAAAATCATATGCTTGAGATAAAATCTTTCAGCAGACTTATAGCTATTAAAGAAGCTGGTAAGTTTATGAAGTATATTCACAGATTTACTGAAGTAGATTATATGGAAGTATATAAATTGCTTTTTAAGGATAAAATTTTATTTTTAAAATTATCTAAAGGTATAAAATTACCAGAAAATATAGATGAAATTATATTTGAAACAAATAAAAAACTTAATAAAGGAAATGTATCCTATGAAGATGCTGCTGCACTTTTATATATTAAGATTAACATGGAAGGTGATGAGAAATTTAGGGAAATTAAACAAGTGGTAATAGATGAGGCTCAGGATTATTATCCAATACATTATCATATTTTTAAACTTTTATTTAAAAATGCAAGATATACTGTATTGGGCGATTTTAATCAAACTCTTGAAAAACATGGAGAGAAGAATTTATATGATTGTGTAGAAGAGATACTTCATAAAAAAAAGTCGGTAAAAATTACTTTAAACAAAGGGTATAGATCTTCTTTTGAAATTAATAATTTTAATCAAAGATTGCTTAGTAATAGTCAAGAGATTGTATCTTTTGAAAGACATGAGACAGCTCCAAAAGTTAAATACATAGATAATTTAACTGAGCTTAATAAAATGATTTATCAAGATATAGCTAAATTTTATGAAATGGGATATAAGTCTATAGCTATAATATGTAAAAATGAAAAAGAGGCAAAAAATATACAAGACAGACTAGGATGTAGTATTGATATAAAGATCTTAGTTACACCTTCTTATTTAGCAAAAGGTTTAGAATTTGATGTAGTACTTATATATAATGTTTCAAAAGAAAACTATAAAAGTGATTTTGATAAAAGGCTTCTTTATGTAGCTTGCACAAGAGCATTACATCAATTGGTTTTATACTATACGGGGGAGAAGAGTGAATTTATTAAGTTGAAAGATTTTCTTGGGTAAAGAATATAAAAAATCTGTTGATAAAGTATGTTTATCAACAGATTGACCTAAAGATGACTCTTTAGGTTCTTTTATTTACATAAAACCTTAATAAATCATATTTTCATAAAAATAAGTGTTAGAATAACTCTATTATATCCACATTACATATTAATTATTTATTTTGTTTTTGTTGATTTTGAGCCTTGTTTTGTGGTTGTTGAGCCATGTTTTGTTGTTGGTTTTGAGCTTGGTTTTGTTGTTGGTTTTGACCCATATTTTGTGGTTGAGCGCCTTGTTTAAAATTATTTATCATTTCAGGGACTTTATCCACTAAGGTAGTCATGATATTATTATCATTTGGTAAATTATTAACATTACCTTTTGCATTTACTGGAAGCATAGAAACAGAATCTTTATTTATAACTACAACAGCATTAGTTTTTATTTTAGCTCCTAAACCAAGTCCAGTTCCTTCATTTGTAGTAACAGGTGGTTTTTTACTTGTTCCACTTCCATAACCTACTGTAACTGAGATAACAGGAACTAAAGTTTTATCAGCTACGTTAACAGGAGCACCCATAAAAGACTCTGTTTTCATTAAGTTTTGTAAATCTGTAAATAGGGTATCAACATTTTGAATATCTTGCATAGTTAGTCCTCCTTAATTTTTTTATTATATTAATAAATTAATATAAGCATTTTTATTTTTGGTAAATAACTTTATGTGATTTTACATATGATGACAATAATTTTATAATTGTTGAAACAATGTGTAATTTTATAATGCCATTAACATTAAAATAATTATTTTCTGTAACAAAATTTGGATTATTACGTATATTTTTAAAATCTATTAACTTTGTAAATGAATTTATTATTCCATATATTATTCCTGTTGTTGATGGATCTTTAAACCCATAAGAAGTATCAATATTAAAATAATATGGTTTAACTTGTCGTAAATAATATAATTTATTTTTATTATTTAATTTTTTTGTCTTTTTGGCTTTTGCTTTTATAGGTTTTGCTAATACTTTTTTATTAAATAAATATAATGATAGAAAAATAATAGTGTTTTTATTTTGTATACTTGCTTTTAAAAAAGGGTTTAACCAAGTTACTAAAATATGAAAGTCGAGATTTTCATCTGAATTAAATATAATTTTAAGTGGAACTATAGTTATTAAAATTAATATTGTTAGAAAAATACATATTAAAAGCCAAACTAATATCACATTAAACATCTCCGTTTTGTATTTTCATATTAATAGTATTAGGTATTATTAATTTAAATATTTTATAAAACTAATGGTTAAAATCTTTATAATTTCTATAATAGTGAATAGATGGAATGTATGGTAGTAATACAAAAAACTGAATAAAAATTTTAATATCATATATAAAGCAAGGTAAGAAATATATATATTATATAGAGATTCAAAAATGGTATAGCAAAGTAACAAAAGACAAATAAAGCTCGATGTTTTTTATTTTTAGTAGCATATATTTATTCAGAGGAGGTAATCATATGGAGAAGAAAGATGTGCAAGAGATTATTCATAAAGAAATAGGAGAACCGCTACATGAATTAGCTAAAAGTTTTAGGAAAGAAAAAAAGAAACCAAATTATACAATAATTATTGTTTATATTATTTTGGGGATTTATTTAATATACACGTTTTATGGGTTAACAAAATCAATACATTAATTTAATATATTCTTAGTATACGGGCGAAAAATACATTCAGGCCTAGTTATATATTTTTAGACTTGAAACCTAAATTTTAATGTCTGGATCTTTTATTTTTTATAAGATTACTTCACCTAGATTTTTGACAGTGAGGTATTTTTTTGTACTAAAATATAGTAATTAAAGGAGTTTTGATATATTTATAGAATATATTATTTAATTCAAATTAATTTTTAAACGATTTAAATAAATCATTCAGCAAGAAAAGGAGGATTAGTAATGCAAGTTGACGAATCTTTTAATTTTGTATCAGAAGACTTAAATAGTATTAATTTAGAAAATTACATAGGAAAAATTTTTAGACATTTTAAAGGAAATTTTTATCTATTACTACATATAGTTCAGCATACTGAAACAGGTGAATATTTAGTTGTTTATAAAGCACTATATGGTGATTGTAAAGCATATGCAAGACCTAAAGATATGTTTTTAAGTAAAGTGGATAAAAATAAATATCCTAATGCTAATCAAGAATATAGGTTTGAACCAATAGAAGTTGAAAGGGTAAACGAGGTTTAATACATCAAAATAATCATAAACAAAAATAGAGCCAGCAGGCTCTATTTTTGTTTATGATTATTTTGAATACAATAGAAATTTAGATTTTTTCGCTCAATGAATCAACATGGTCATTGGCTTCTTTTAATCCAACTCCAGTAGCCATTCTATATTTTTTTATTGCTTTAATTTTTTTCCCGTCTGTAATTAGTTTTATTAATTCAATATCCATATTTTGCAATTCTGTGTCAGATAATTTAATTTCATTAGATTTATTGTTAGCTTTATAATTAGTTATACTTAAAATAAAATATAATGCTGCTAACGATATATATAGAATTCCCATATAATTTTTTTCTCCAATTAAGCTCATTATACCTGTAAATGAGAAACAAATGGCTGCAAAAAACCATAGTTTCCATACTTTTGATTTCAACATATAATTCCTCCCTTTTAAAGTTCAATAATTTCATAATATCTTATGATTACGTCATAGATTACTTTTGTATATTATATCATTTAATTTAGAAAAGGAGATAGGGGAAAGATATATATACAAAGAAGGGTATTCCTACTTTGGACTTTTAAACCTTTTTATGGTAGAATTTAAAAAATGATATAAAATATTTTTTATTGAACTGGGACTAGGTAGCTAGGGTTCCGCCTTAAAATATTAAGGGCTGAGACCAAGCGCTACATCTCTTGTTTTACAAGAGGCACCTATTGGAATAAAATGCCCGAGGGGGAAGGTTCAGCGTATTTCCTATACGCTGAATTCTTATCTTCTCGGGCTTGTTTTTTATTCTATAGGAATTTTTATGAATAAAATAAAAGAAGCTTTTTTATTAAGGAGGAGATATTATGGAAAAAGTTAAAGAAATTTGTCCAGGTGTAGCTGTTATAATTTTTGATAATGAAAACAATGTTTTATTACAAAAAAGAGCGGATGTTAATCTTTGGGGGATACCTTCAGGGCATGTAGAACCTGGTGAAACAGTAATTAATGCTGGAATAAGAGAAGTGTTTGAAGAAACAGGTCTGCATATTGAAATACTACGTTTAATAGGAGTGTATTCTGATCCAGAGTCTCAAATTTTTAAATATCCTGATGGACGAATAACACATTTTGTAACTTGTTGTTTTCAAGCTAAAATAATTGGAGGGAAAATCTCTACTACTTCTCCAGAAACTTTAGAAGTTAAATTTTTCCCTATAAACCAATTGCCTTCAAATATATTAAAAATGGATCCTAAATGGTTAAGTGATGCTTTGTCTAATAAAGGACCCTATGTTAGATAAAAACAAACTTCTTATATTTATCTGTTATAATATTTTGGGTGGTGATATTAATGCAAATTGATAGATTGTTTCAAATTGTATATATATTATTAGATAAAAAACGGGTAACTGCAAAGGAATTATCTGAAATATTTGAGGTGTCTAAAAGAACAATATATAGAGATATAGAAAAACTTTCTATGGCTGGAATACCGATTTATGCGAATAAAGGAAATGGTGGAGGGATAAGTCTACTAAATAATTTTGTAATGAATAAGTCTGTTTTATCAAATGAAGAACAGAATAATCTATTAATTGGATTAGAAATACTTAAAGCTACTGAATATGAAAATGTTGATGGTGCAATTTTAAAATTGAAGAACTTATTTAATAAAAATATTGATAATTGGATAGAAGTTGACTTTTCCAATTGGGGAAGTTCAAAAGCAGAAAAAACAAAATTTGAAATGTTAAAATTTGCACTAACTAATTGTAGAAGTATAAAATTTAATTATTATAATTTTTCTGGAGATAAAACAAATAGAATAGTAAATCCTATTAAATTAATATTTAAACATAAAGCATGGTATTTGCAAGCATTTTGTTTATTGAAAAACGATTTTCGCACTTTTAAGGTATATAGGATAAAGGATTTGATAGTAACTGAGGGTACATTTGATAGGAATTGTTATAATTCAGTTGAAACAAATTTTTCTTATCAACATACATCAAATGTAATTAATTTAAAAATTATACTTTCATCACAAGTTAAACATAGAGTTTATGATGAATTTGATGAAAAAGATATTACTAGGAATAAGGATGGCAGTTTCAGTATTAATATTATGGTAGCAGAAGATGAGTGGTTATATAATTATATAATATCCTTTGGTCAATATATTAATATTATTGAACCAAAATATATACGAGGCATTATTAAAAACAAACTAGAATTAACTTTGAAAAAGTATAAATAAATTTTCAAACATGACATACTGGTGTCATATTTACTTTGTTATTATATATTTAGGTCATAGAAAATGAATAAATAAAATAATGAGGTGAAAAATATGAAATATGAAGTAGTAACATTAGCTAAGAAAGTTGTTGTTGGAAAATCAATTAGGACAACGAATGAAAATGGACAATCAATGAAGGATATTGGAGCAATGTGGGAAAAGTTTATTGGTGAAGGTGTCTATGATACTATTAAAAATAAGGTTGATGGAAAAGGAATAGGATTATATACAGAGTATGAAGATGATGTAACCGCACCGTATACATTTATGTGCTGTTGTGAAGTGACAGAAACCACTAATAGTGATGGTCTTGACACAAAAATAATTAGTGAAGGAAAGTATGCAAAGTTTACTGTTAAAGGTAACATGGTTAAAGCAGTAGGTGAAGCGTGGTGTAAAATATGGGATATGGATTTGGATAGAAAATATGATAGTGATTTTGAATTGTATCACAATGATTCAGAAGATATGAACAACCAAACTATAGATATATTTATATCATTGAATTAATGTAGCGTTGTTTTATAATCTAAGAAAAAGATGCTATTTTTATTGAATCTGAAATATTTGAAATATAAAGGTAAGGAATACTTTAGTTCTATTGCACATTATGTTGTATTTAGGAAAATTATATGATATAATTTTTAAAAAAGGGGAGCTTGCACTGCAGGCTGAGAGGAAGTTTATGCTTCGACCCATAACTTGATTCGGATAATGCCGGCGTAAGGAAATATTTAATTTATACTATTTGTTTATATATTTTATGAGTATAAATGGGATGCGCCTTATTCGGAGTATCCCATTTTTTTATGTTTCAAGGATTATGTTTTCAATAAGCAAAGGGGGAGCGCCCTATGCTTTTATATAAAAAATACAACTAAATAGCGAGGGAACTTGTGTTTCAAGGTGAGAGGAAGCTTTTGAGCTTCGACCGACCAATATGTCTTATGTCATATGGGAAATTGCTATTTAGTTACGATAAAATTACACCTCTATAATGGTATTTATTTCCTGTATGACATATTGGGAAAACAAATATTATTAAGGAGGTATTTTATTATGGAAAAAAACTCAAAATTATTAAAAAAACTTATGTTGGCAATGCTAGTGGCAATGGGTGTTGTAATTTCACCAATTCTTCGTATTGAAGGAATGTGCCCTATGGCACATTTTATTAACATCGTATGTTCTGTTATTCTTGGACCTTGGTACTCACTGCTATGTGCTACATTGATTGGGGTGATACGAATGTTTTTCATGGGAATTCCACCTTTAGCTTTAAGTGGAGCAGTTTTTGGAGCCTTTTTGTCTGGGACTTTATACAGAATATCTAAGGGGAATTTAATTTGTGCGATTATAGGTGAGGTTATAGGAACTGGTATAATAGGAGCTATACTTTCATATCCTATTATGACATTTATTTGGGGTAGGACAGGACTTACATGGATGTTCTATGTTCCTTCATTTATTATGGGAACACTTATTGGAGGAACAATTGCATTTGTTTTTCTCAAGGCATTAAGCAAAACAGGTATGCTTGCAAAAATTCAGAGAAGTTTGGGGGCAAAATTTTATGACAAACCAAGAACTTACAATAAACAACCTATTGCAAATAAAACAGAGTGTTAAATTAAAGAAACCCCTTATCCACTGTATTACAAATCCCATTTCAATAAATGATTGTGCAAATATGGTTCTTGCTGTTGGTGCAAAACCAATTATGGCTGAACACCCTTTAGAGGTTTCTGAAATTACTGCTGTTTCTAAAGCACTTGGGGTTAACCTTGGTAATATAACGGATAATAGAATGAAATCTATGTTGATTTCAGGTAGAATAGCCTTTGAAAAGAAAATTCCACAAGTAATTGATCTTGTAGGTGTAGGGTGTAGTAAACTTCGCCTAGATTATGCAAAAAAATTCATTTCAGAATGTCATCCAAGTGTTATTAAGGGTAATATGTCTGAAATAAAAGCAATCTGTGGTATAAAAAGTAATTCAAAAGGAATTGATGTTGGAGCATGTGATATTGTAACAGAGCAAAATTCTGATGAAAGTATAGAAATGTTAAAGACATTATCTTTACAAACAGGTGCTGTTATTGCAGTAACAGGAGTGTTAGATATAATAACAAATGGTACTTATACATATTTAATAACAAATGGTTGTGAAATGCTTTCAATGATAACGGGGACAGGCTGTATGCTTACTTCTCTTATAGCGAGTTATATTTCTTCTGGAAATATACTGGATAGCACTGTTCTTGCAATAGCACTTATGGGAATATGCGGTGAACTTTCTCAAAATGTTAAAGGTACTGGAAGTTTCAGAACTGAACTTATAGATAATATGTTTAGTATTTCTGATGATATGTTAATAAAAAAAATAAGATATAAATCAAAACTCCAATAAAGTGTTTGTCTTGGAAATAGACAGGTTTAAAATAACACTAGCTTAGTATATTATTAATATTAGGCTAGTGTTTTATTTTTTGAAAAATTAAGATTTATTAAAAATAAAATATCAAGAAGAATCACTTTCTAAATTGTGGAGGAAATTATGAGAAAAAGGCTTGGAATTATTACATATAGTAAAAAAGTTGGAATTGAATATAAGAATCAAGTATCTAAAGTATTTAACGATACCATTGATATTTTTACATATTCTTTTGAAACAAATAATGTTCAGAAAATTAAAGAAGTAGATGCTGTTCTTATAAGTACATACTCTCAATATGAAGTATTAAAAAAATATATAGATAATAATGTAGAGGTTATCATACCAAAACTAACTCTTTCTAAAAATGCTTTTAATATGCTTAAAGATAGTAAAATTGATAAAACTGCAATGCTTGTAAATCAAAATTTTGAAATGTGTATAGAAACTATTGCAACCTTATATCAATTAGGATTTGATGAATATGAACTAATACCAGTGTATCCAAATATGAATAAAATTCTCAATTTAAAAACTGCTATTATTACTGGTGAAAGGAATCTTGTTCCTGATGGAGTAGATAAAATACTAGATTTGGGGTATAGAGTATTCGACAAAAATACTATTGTTGATATTGCTATTGGACTTAATTTAGAAGATGCACTTACTGAAAAGAGAATGTCAGATTATTTTGAACAAATAGTCTCATATGATAAAGGTGTTGAATTCCTAATAAGTAAATCTAAAACACAAAAAAATCAATTCAATACTCTATTATCAATAATGGAAAAGGGTGTAATTGGTGTTAATGAGAAATGTATAATTGAAAATTTTAATAAAAATGCTAGAAAGATAATTGGAAAAAGCATTAAATATATTGGTACTAATGTTAATGAGATATTACCAGAACTTGGGTTCAAAGAATTTTTTAAGACTAAAAAGCCCATACTGAACAAACTTATTAAGATAAATGGAAATAATATAACACTTTCCATATTTCCTGTGTCTGAATTAAGTACTAATAAAAAGGTAGAAGTTAATGATGGTGCCTATGCAATAATTGAGAGTTTTGAATCACAAGAAAACACTCAAAATATACTGAGATTACAACTTGCTAATAAGGGTCATGTTGCAAAATACAGTGTTGATAATATTATAGGTAAAAGTGGAGCTATTGAGGAAGTCAAAAAATTAGTACTTAGAATGGGAAATTCTAAATCATCAGTGTTGATAACAGGAGAAAGTGGAACTGGTAAGGAGCTAGTAGCTCAAGCACTTCATAATGCATCTCCTATCAAAGAAAAACAATTTGTAGCAATCAATTGCGCTGCACTATCATCAAACTTACTTGAAAGTGAATTATTTGGATATGAGAGTGGAGCTTTCACGGGAGCTTTAAAAGGGGGAAAGAGTGGAATATTCGAATTAGCTCATAAAGGAACTTTGTTTTTGGATGAAATTGGTGAGATGCCTCTTGAATCACAAGTGAAATTACTTAGAGTGATTCAAGAAGGGGAAGTAATGCGTGTAGGTGGAAACAAAGTGATAAAGGTTAATGTTAGGATTATTGCTGCAACTAATAGGAATTTATTTGAACAAGTGGAAAAAGGGCTTTTTAGAAAAGACTTATACTATAGATTAAATGTTCTTCCCATCAATATACCATCTCTCAGGGAAAGAGTTGAAGATATTAGTATATTATTTGAACATTTCAAAAGAGAAAATAACTTTAATTTTGAAATATCAAGTGAAGTTATGGAATTTTTAGAGAGTTATAATTGGCATGGCAATATTAGAGAACTTAAAAATTGCATTGAATACTTTGATAATATTGGGACTAATTTAATAACATTAGAACATCTTCCATTTCATATGAAGCAGTATTTAGACGTTATTAATTTTAAAAAAACATCGGAAACTATTTCAAAATTAAATAAAAGAGAAACTTTTGTTTTGAAACTTTTTTATGATTCATTTAAGAATAGAGTTAAATTGGGAAGACGAAGTATATCTGAAAAAGCATTTGAAAACAATATACATTTAAGCGAGTATGATGTTAGAAAAATTTTAAATGATCTTAAGAATTATGGGTATATTAATGTTGAAGTTGGTCGTGGTGGAAGTACTATTACTAAAGAAGGCATAAAACTTATAGAAGAATAACACTAAGCTAAATGGGTTAATGGGAGAGTATTTCGCCTGTTAACCCTATTAACTCAGTATTGTTTTATAGATATAAACGATTTGTATTATAAAAATAACCATTTAAAGGCTTTGAAATGATTTCGAAAAAGTTGGTATCATATTTGCTTATATAAAAAACAAGGAGATCAAAAAGTTAAAATCATTTCAGATAGTAGTCATTGTTTTTGGAGAAACTGTTTATTAGAGTAAATTGATATAATACAAGGAGGCGTTTTTAGTGTTTAATTATCCAAGGAGAGAAAAATTGGCTTTATTACCAACACCGATTCATAAATTAGAAAAATTAAGTAAATTATTAGGTGGTCCAGAAATTTATTTAAAAAGAGATGATGTTACTGGGAGTGTTGTTGGGGGCAATAAAATCAGAAAATTAGAATTTGTAATGGCTGATGCAATAGATAAGGGATATGATACTGTTATTACTTGTGGAGGTATTCAATCAAATCATTGTAGGGCTACTGCTTTTGTAGCCGCTAAGTTAGGCTTTGATTGCCATGTAGTATTAAAAAAATTTGATACTCCTATAATAGAAGCAAATTTGTTTTTGGATAAGTTAGCAGGGGCAGATATTCATTATATTGATCATGATAAATATGATAATAATCTTGAAGAAATATTGAAGGAGTTACAAGATAAGTTAGCGAAAGAAGGAAAGAAAGCATATATAATTCCTACAGGAGCTTCTTTTGGAATAGGTAACTTTGGATACTTAAAAGCTGCTGAGGAGATAAGTGAACAATGTAAACAAAAGGATATTACTTTTCATTATATAGTAACTCCCATTGGTTCAGGTGGAACATATACAGGTTTATCTTTAGGAAAAAAATTGTATTTGCCTGAAACTAAAATTGTGGGAGTAAATGTTTGTGATGATAGAGAATATTTTGTTAAAAAAATAAAGAAAATATGGAAAGAAAGTTTTGCATTTATGGATGTGGAAATTCCATTAGTTGATGAAGATATCAATATTATTGATGGGTATGGAGGCATAGGATATGCTAAAAGCACACAGGAAGAACTAAAATTTATTACAGATATAGCTAGATTAGAAGGAATTGTATTTGATCCTGTTTATACAGGAAAGGCTTTGTTTGGACTTGTAGATCAGATAAAAAAAGGGAATTTTAAAAAGGGAGAAAAAGTACTGTTTATTCATACTGGTGGTATTTTTGGAATATTTCCAAAGAAAGATATGTTTCAGTTTGAAAAATAAGCATGATATAGTTTAAGAGAATAATTGTTTAAAGTGGATAAGTTTTTGTGACAATGAATTATAACCAAAACTTATCTGCTTTTTATATCCTATAGAAATACAGCAGCAGAAACTACAGAGGAATATTACAGGGAAGAAATGCGTAAAAGGCGAGAGCTTTTGACGCATTTTTTTATGTTGAGTTAATTATATGATTAATATATAAATTTGTAGTAAAGGGCTACACAAGAGGATTTTTGCTCTTACAACTTAATTGTTTAGAATGTGTTGAAATGTTATAATATGTATTATATTGTATAAAGTTGAAAGTGATGTTTTGATAGGGAGGATATGATGATAGTCTGAAGTTTTAAGAATCTATTAAATGAAATTAATTATAACTATAACGGGAAGTAGAGATGGACATACAGTTTACACAGAACATAGTCTTTTTTGTTAAGATGCTATTATATTTAAATATAAAAATTACAAATCTACTGAAAATAATATATTTGCAGCTTTTAATAGTTACCTTAATGAGTGTGGTGAATCCACTTTATTCATTAAATTAAAAATATAAGCAATAATTGAAATCTATATATTGTGAAAAATAAAACCAATTTTTACTGAGCAATATTTATTATAAATATAATATTTATTAAATTTTCCAGGAACGGAGTGTTCATTATACCTAACTGTTGAACTACCTACATGGTCACAATCAAAACATATCAGAGAATTATCTTTCTTTAAGAAGATAATTTTAATGTTGACATCATTTATGCCACTTCCAATATTCAACTCAACATCCTTTATTTTACCTTTAATAACTTCTAATCCATAATTAGTATCAAAATGTAAATCAACAGACACCCGTTCTTTTATACTTTTATCAAATAAATTTAGCAAGAACGGAAACTCATTATCAGGAGTCATTGTTTGCATTTGTGTAGCTAAATACTTATTAAAGTGGTCATTATTTTTTCTTAATGAAATAATCATTGTTTGTTACCTCTCTTATTTTACAAAATATTTCATAATTGTAATAATAATTAAAACAATAAAGTTACATTATGTAAATTTATATCTATATGATATACTTTATTTGGTTAATTGTAAATATAAAAGAAAATAATGGAGGATAGTAATAGTATGTCAGCAGATAAAAGTATAGATAATATACAAATTGATATTTTAAAGAATGCTGAAGAAGAGAAAAATGATATAATGTTGAAGGACGAAAATATAAAATTAACTTTTAAATTAAAGAATAATGTCAAATGTTCAGTTGAAGGCTGTAATCATATTGCTGAATATGCTACATTTTTATTTAAAGAATACAAATATGGAGTTACAAGTTATTGTATAGATAATACATGCCCTTATCTTTGCTCAAGACATATGAAAGATAATGAGGAGAGTTGTATTGGAAATCGTGAACCTGAAATAACTGTAAAATATAAATATACAAATAAAAATAATATGGTGGGGTATACCAAGTATTTTAAGTTGGAGATTAAGTTTGGATTGAAAATACTCGAGGAACATTGCAAAGATGATTATTTAAATATATCAAAAGATATAGAGGCATTTGTAAATTTAATTGTTCACGAAGACTTAAGACTACCTTTAACTATAGGAATTTTTGGAGGTTGGGGAGCAGGAAAGACATTTTTTGCTGATTCCTTAGTTAAAATGATAAAAAGTAATTTAAATGATAAATGTGTGATAGTTCCATTTAATGCGTGGAATTATTATGATTCCAATATAGTTGTTAATTTAGTCTACAAAATATTTGATACTATAAACAATAAGATACGAGAAATAAAACACGATGATAACAATAATGAATTTTTAAAAGAATTAAATCATTATAAGGAATTTTTGAAAGAAGACAAATTCAATAATATTAAAGAACTTAATCATAAGATATCAATCCTAGAAGAAAATCTAAAAAACAACAAGAAAAAATTGATAGAGCATATTATTAATAATATAAGTTCTGTAGTAGGAGAAATAGATGAATTTAAGTCATTATTAAATCAGGCTAATGATATTAATGACAATATTAGGGAATTAGAACAGGAATTTAAAAAGGTTGTAAGTCTTATTTCAGTTATAAAAGAAAATTATAAAAGTGTCATTTGGATAGCTATTTTGGGAACAGTAATATCAGTAAGTTTACCTCTACTAAAATATAGTAAAATTCATAGCGGTATTTCTGAAATTCTTACCTTTATATTAGTTGGCGTTAAACTAACAGTCAAATATATTAGTAGAATCACCAATAATAAATTATTAAAAAAAGTATTATCTGAAGTAGGACCAAATATACAAAGAATTAACGATAGAGAGAGTTGTCTTACGATATTAAAAAGTAAAAGAAATAAAAGAGAATGTGAATTTAATCAATTGAATGATGATAATATAACAATTAGTTTTTTAAGAGATTATATTATGAAAAAATTAGCTACAAACGGTTATAGAGATAATATGGGATTTATTAATACTGTAAAAGAAGATATAGATAATTTAAATAGTATTATTAATACTAAAGTTATAAATGATAAAGAATTAAACTTAAATAAAATAATATTAGTTGTTGATGATTTAGACAGATGTCCAGAAGAAAAAGTTGTACAAGTATTACAAGCTATACAATTATTACTCTCAACAGATATGTTCATTGTCATTCTAGCAGTAGATTCAAAATGGATTGATAATTGCATTACAAGTATATATGATAAAATGATCAATAATAAGAAAAACAATAATGAAAATAAGAATTTTTTTGCTATTAATTATTTAGAAAAAATTATACATATTCCATTTTGGATAGAGCCATTAAGTATAAGAAATTCGTCATCTTTTATAAAAAAATTAGGTGAAGAAATAACTTTTAAAATAGATAATGATGCAAGTGATGATTTAACTGAAACAATCAGTGATGAAAAAGAAAATAAAACTAACATAAAAGAAAATAAATACAATGAAGATGTAAAATTCAGTATGGATGAAGTTGCCAGCGGTAAAAATGATGAGGATAGTGAAAAAAGAGGGGAAGATAATTTAATCACGATAAGTCTAACTGATAATGATATAAATTTAATTTCAAAAATAGATTTTCTTTTTGATAATACTAGCCCAAGAAAGATTAAAAGATTTTTCAATACAGTTCTTCTTATAAAGTACAAGCATTATTATGATGAAAATATGTATCGCCTATTATTAACGGGAGCTGCTAGTATAATATTAAAACCAAATATATTTTGTGAGTTTTATAAGGATATATTTGGGGATAGTATTGGGAAAGAAACAGAAAATGCATCAGATATTATTAACGAGCAAATTCAATCTGAAAAGTATAAAGCTATAAACATTAGAAATATCGTATTATCTAAATTTAGTAAATATGTGAAGCAGAATTTTAGTCAAGTTACGATGAAGAAATTCGAAGATATAGTTTATGAAGCTTCAAAATATACATATTATCATGGAGAAATATTTCAATATAAATTACAATAATAAATATCATAAACTTCCAATTATCCATACAATTGCACAGGTTATGTTTATTCTTCAAAGAGACACAATATTAGGTGTCTCTTTGGTTCAGTTAAACATCATTGCAAGGGGGTTAGAGTTTACAGCGGATTGTAGTTGATGCTCATCAATATGGGTATAGATTTCAGTTATTGCAACGCTTTCATGACCGAGAATTTGCTGTAGAGAGGGAATATCTACTTTACCGTATTTATACATAAGAGTAGCAGCTGTATGACGAAGTTTGTGAGTTGATATAGATTTTGGATCAAGTCCAGAAGAAATAACATATTCTTTGACAATATTTTGAATAGCTCTTGTAGTAATACGGTTATTGTTTCTAGATATAAATAAAGCATTGGTATTGACATCAATTGCATTTCTAATATGTAACCAATCATTAATAGTTTTTTTAGCAGCGGGCGTTAGAAAGATTTTACGTTCTTTATTGCCCTTTCCCACTACAGATAAAATATCATTATTTACTTGATCTATGTTTAAACTAGCAAGCTCAGATAATCTTAATGCGCAGTTAAGAAAAATAGTAATTATACAGTAATCTCTAGGAGATTTCTTACATTTAAGTAACAAGCGAACAGATTCTTCTAAGTTAAGATATTTAGGTATTCGTTTTGGTAATTTTGGGGTTTCTAATTCTTCAGCAATATTATTATCAATGAGATGAGCTTTAGTTTTAAGATATTTCCAGAATTGACGTATGGATACTATTTTTCTAGCTCTAGTTCCAGGTGAAGAATTTAATGATTTTTGGCAATAAGAAATAAAAGAATACATATCATGCAGAGTAATAGATTTTATAAATTCTAAATCTGCCTGAGCAAAGTTTTCATCAATAATAGGAATGTTACGTAAGTTCATAATAAAGTTGAAAAACATAAGTAAATCAGTACGATATTTTTTAACTGTATTATCAGCACGACCTTTAATCACAACAAGGTAACTTAAATATTGTTCAACTATTGGACAAATTGTGTTAGATTGCATATAATCACCTCTTGGCTATAGTTTTAACAGATTTTAGAAATTATAAACAAAGTAAAAATTTATGATTTGAAGAGAAGTAAATATTGGCCAACTTAGGTTCGCAAATAATTTAAATTTGAAGGTTATTTATGAATTTGAGTTCAACAAAAGATATGACATAAAATACTAATCAACATAAAGAGGAGTGAATTAAATGAGTTTTTTTGATTCCATAGGATTAGCGGATATGGAAAAGATTCATTCTCAAACTATAGCATGGTTATTCTCCAAAGATTGCGATGCTATGAGTGAAAAGGAGAAATTAGCAGCATTATCTGCAATAATATCTAGAAAAGAAATTGGAGAAATATTCAATGTATACACTGAATATAAGAATATTGATATAGTAATTGAAACAGATAATAAAGTAATTGCGATAGAAAATAAAGTAAAGTCAAATCAGCATTCAAATCAATTAGAAAGATATAAAGAAATATTAAATGAAGATTTTAAAACAAAAGATAAAGTATATATTTTTTTGACATTAATACCTGAAAAAGCAGAATCAAAAGGTTGGGAAAATACATCCTACGAGTTATTAGTGGAAGCTCTGGAAAATCAAATTATCAAAGAAATAGAAACAAAAACAGTAGATAGAGTTATAGCATCTGAATATATAATAACCGTCAAAAGAATGGTTGAAGTTGTAAAGTCTTTTGAAAGTGATCATAGAAAATTCAAAAATGTATTTACTGATGGTACATTAAAAAAATTTGAAAAAGAAAAAAAGAAGAAAGAAGAAAATTATTCAAAAAATCAAATTTATATACTAAATAATCAACTTGAAACCATTCTCCAAAAAAGATTTTTTAATAAGATATTATGTGAATTCAAAAAAAGAGAAATAATTCAAGGAAGTGTAAGCGAAACACGAGGAAATGCATTAATTCATATTTCTTTAGAAAAGAGATTGGAATATAATGGACATTTTTTTGAAGTAGGCTATCAAATACAAAATAATACGATTAAATTCATTTTTCAAGCTGAAACAGAGAGTTATTATAAGTCTAAAAAAGAGTGGTTAACAGAAGATGTGATAGATAAAATGGAAAAATTAAAGCAACATATGGAGTATAAAAAATTAAATAAACCTACTAAACATGCTTATATATCAATTTCAAAAAAACTTGATATAAATATATGGGAATATGATTTTAATGAATTAATAGATGCTCTTTACAGTGAATATAAAAAAGCAGGTATTCATAAAGAAAAATTAATAAGTAGCATAATTCAATAGCGTATATGAAGGAGAATTTTTATGTCATTTGAAAACATGGTATATTCAAGTTTATATAATTGGTTAGGTTATGGTCAATTGGATGGACGTATTTGGTTTGTTGGGACAGAAGAAGGTGGAGCAGAAATATGGCGCAATGAGACTAAGAGCTTAGAAGAAAGTCTTGCTTTGAGGAGTCAGTATAAGCTTTCGATGGATTTCAGATATGTTTGGGAAGAATTATATGATATACCATTAGAAAGTTTTAAGGGATCTTGTGTGTGGAGATTTATGGCTGCATTTTTATTAGCATTAGATGGGAAACAACCTAACAAAATCAATATAAATAATTATGTTTTTGAAAGAAAACTACTTGGAAGATATAATTCAGGACATTTTATGTGTGAACTGTTACCTTTACCTAAGAAGAGTAAGGATTCGATGTTACCTTATGATTCTATTTGGGATTCAACATCCGTGTATCACGAAGAAGTTTTATCAAGAAGATTTGAAATTATAAAGAATACAATAGCAAGCAAAAAAAGTATTGAATTAATTATTTCCTATGAAAAAATACTTACGGATAAAGTTTTAGATTATTTTAAGACTAAATTGATAGCAAATTGGATGTATAAAAAAAAAAAATATTCATTATATACAATAGAAATAAATGAAGATAGAAAAGTACACTTTCTTTCAACTCCGTTTTTGGTAATGGCCAAATAAGTTATGATGGGATTTATAAAGCAGTTAAAAACGTACTAGAAGAAATTTCAGATACTGATTTTAATTATTTTGATGAAAAATTAGAATTCATGTCTAGTAATATAGTAAAAGAAAACAAGAGTATATCAGCTGATAAAAGTAAAGATTATTATTTTGAAGATTATGCAGAAAAAATTATTAGTCAGATAGGTTCAATATTGGGCAACTCTTTTAAGCCTAAATATAATAAAACAGGAGTTACTTATAACGGACATAAAGGGAAAATTTTAAAGGTAGTGAAGAAACGAAAACATTTAGAAGTTGAATTTAATGTTCCTGTAACAAACTTACCTGGCTTAATAATTTTAAATGAAAAAGAGAGAATAGAAAAGAAAATGGGAAAATGTCAGTGGATTTACAAAGGTGATGATATATCAACAGTTTTGAAACTGGTTGAGGAAGCAGCTGAAAAATATTAATAATACGTATTTATAAAATATAATTCAGTTTCTTATTATCCATATACCCACAATTCCCAAAATAGTAAGTGTCTACCACCACACTTACTGCCTTTTCTATAATCATAAAAAAATCTAATAGCGGCATCTACAATATCCTGATACTTAATATAAGGATCATCATAAATAAAGCACTTAAGTTCATCCAGCATTTTAACTGTAGAAGGGCTTAGTTTATAACTGCTATTAACTGATATGGAATCATCTATAGTTTGTTTTGAATAAGACATCTGCGAATATTTATACTATTTCAATTGATTGCCATGAGAGCTAAATTTCAAAGTTAAAATAAGGAAGAAAAGCTATAATAAAGATTATTAATTAGAAATACAGACGTTATCAGATGAGTTGAAATTATTGCATAATATTGCTAATATAAATCTAAGAAAATAAATATTAGATTGGAGAAAAAATGAAGCAGAATTCAACAAATAGAAAACTAAACGTTGTAGCAATGATCTTAGGTATATTAGCGGCAATTCTCCTTGGAACGTTACCACTGGTTAGAATGGTGGTGTCGCCAGATACCTCTGTTATGATATTAACAGTAGGGGGAGTGTTCTTTGTATTAGCAATGACTGTGATGATTTTGTTATTGTTATTAAGCCCACAGCTTATTTTAAAACTTACTGCATACCTGTTACCTACGCTATTGTAATGATTGGCTATATGTTATATAAGCTAAATGTACATAACATTTTTAAAACGATGTTAGGCGTTAAAGTTGCAAATCCTGAACAAGTTTTTAGCTCGACAGCTTCTGTAGGGTCATTATCTATGATACTTCATGGTGGTGTATGGGTTTGTTCGATTCCCCTTATTGTAGCGGCTATTATAAAATCAGTGAAGTTAAATAAAAGGAATCATCAAGATTTTTCTGATTTTCATATGGAGAAGGGCATTATTGTAAAAGTAATAGATACTCATACGCGTATTAATAAAACAAAAGCATATAAAATTTCTTTAAATATCCCTTATTATCAAGGGGAAGAATATGAAGTAACCAAAGAATTTTTAGTACCAGCCCACATTTTACACACAATTGCCATTGGCAATGAAGTAAACTTAAAAATTAATCCAAAAAAAAGAGAAGATGTTTATATTCAAAGTGAATATGGAATTTTATAAAAAGGATAAATCATGAAAACAAAGGTAGTAAAATTCATTAGTTATTAGTTATTAGTTATTAGTTATTAGTTATTAGTTATTAGTTATTAGTTGTAGGAGGTTTAACTGTATGCGTAGGCACATGACCAAGGAAGAGTTTAATCTTATAGAGGAAGAATATGAATATAGGAATACAACGTTGCGTATGCAAATCGCCAAAGAAAAAATGATAGCTGCACAGTTTGGTGATAGATCTGAAAATGCAGAATATAAAGCTGCAAAGCAACGTTATTATCAAAACAATAAAAGGCTAGGTTTTTTAAGAAGGTTAATGAATTCAGCGATAATAGTAAGTAAAATAGTAGATAAAGATGTAATAGGTGTAGGCGATAGAGTTAAATTAAAATTGAATAATGAGTTAATGACTATAAGGTTAGTAACTACGGTAGGTTTAGATGTTCTTGAAGAAGATATGGTAAGTATAGATTCAGCAGTAGGAAAGTTAATAAGAGGAAAGCGTGTAAGTGATACAATTAATAGTACTGATTTTAAGATAGTCATAATAGGGTTAGAGAAGTAGCAGCTTAAATGGCAATTTGAAAGTCAGGTGAATTATATGAACAAACAACGTAACAGTTTAGTTTTGCTAATACTCCTTATGGCATTTATGTCATTAACATATATTTTTTTTATATCTGAAAGTAAAAATAGTGTTGCTAGTTTTGCAAGCAATGGTAATCTCAATCTTAAAAATTGGGATTGGAGTAAAGATGAAATTGTTGAGTTGAATGGTGAATGGAGTTTTTATCCTAATTTATTGAAAGAGGATATAGATGTAAATAGTGTCCCCAAAATTGAAAAAGTACCCGGTTCATGGGAAGATTATACAGATATACATCTTTCACCGTATGGATTCTGTACATACAAGCTGAAAGTCTATGGTCTGAAACCTTTAGAAATCTATGGTGTTGAATTGTCGGATGAAGCTACGGCATATAATTTGTTTGCCAATAACAAAAAAATTGCATCAAATGGTGTTGTCAGTAACAAATTTAAAACATACACGCCTCAGTGGAATCCGATAACAAGTGTATTTGAAACAGATGAAAACGGTGAAGTTGAATTGATTATGGAAATTGCTAATTTTGATTATTATACGGGTGGTTTTTGGAACAGTATAAAAATTGGTAAGGTTGAAGACATATTATCTTATTCAAATAAAAACAAAATGATAGATATGTTTATCTTCTCCACAGTATTTATTATAGGTTTATTTAGTTTGGGATTATTTTTTATATATCGAAAAGATAAAACAACATTATATTTTTCGGTTTTATGTTTTACTAACAGTTTCAGAACATTGCTGATAAATCAGCGACTTATTTCTGATATGCTTACCCAATTGGATTGGCATATGCTTACAAGATTAGAATTTCTTACAGCCTATATACTTTTACCTATTTGGGGGTTATTTATTGTTCATTTATTTGAAATTAAAAAATACTCAATATATATTAAACGTTTTTTTTATTCTTACATCCTCTTTTGTTTTTTTCTTACATTCATTACACCAAACAAGGTATATTCCTCTTTTATAGAACCTAACAAATGGTTGTCTATTATATTTACATTATATTTTTTATTTTGTGTTGTCAGAGCTAATATTAATAGGCAAGAGGGAGCAGAATTAATGCTTTACGGTGTATTTGGAATAATCGTATCGATGTTGCAAGAAATCTTCATAAGAGGTCCGGTGTCATGGTTACCTTTTGGTTCTCTTAACTTTGTTATTTGTTGCTTTCTTATTACACTTCAACAGTTTTTAAGTATCATTAGAAAAAATGATATTCTTGAAGCAAAAGTAATTATAGATCCATTAACTGGTTTATATAATCGAGCTTATATTAACAAAATAGAGAATGCTCTTTTTAGTAAACAGAAAAACCAAAATAAATATCTAATGTTTCTTGATCTTGATCGTTTTAAATATATCAATGATACCTTTGGCCATAAAATCGGAGATTTTGTCTTGCAAAAAATGGGTCAACGATTGAGAAATGTGTTAAAAACTACAGATATCATCTGTCGTTATGGCGGCGATGAATTTATTATAATTGTAACAGCTGAAAATAATGATGAAATCGCAAAAATTACATATAGAATTATTAACGAAGTCAAAAAACCTTTTGTAAAAGATGAAAATGTTTATTATGTCGGTATAAGTATAGGAATCACCAAGAGCAATGAAAAATTAAATAACATTGAATCTCTTATTAAGAGTAGTGATGAAGCAATGTATAAAGCTAAAAAAAACGGTGGCAATCAATACTATTTATGGGAGTAAATATAATGAAATCATTCTTGGAACACTTCCAATTCTCAAATAATATAATAATATTTAGAGATGTATTTGGAGGTTTTTATGAAAAATATAGATGAATCAAGCAACGATTATTTAACAACTGATCTTGGAGTTCCCGTAAGTAATAATCAAAACTCCTTAACTGTAGGAGAAAGGGGTCCGGTGCTTTTACAGG
This sequence comes from Clostridium aestuarii, assembly GCF_026735135.1. GTDB lineage: Bacteria > Bacillota > Clostridia > Clostridiales > Clostridiaceae > Clostridium_H > Clostridium_H aestuarii. Next base: position 336,260 of record NZ_JAPQER010000002.1, read on the forward strand.
ATATTCACTTGATAGAAAAGCTAGCTGATTTTAATAGAGAAAGAATACCTGAAAGAGTTGTACATGCTAAAGGTGCTGGTGCTCATGGATATTTTGAAGTCTATCAACCTATGGGTAAATATACAAAGGCTAAATTTCTTCAGCATACTAAGAAGAAGACACCTGTTTTTGTGCGATTTTCTACCGTTATAGGTTCAAAAGGTTCTGCAGATACAGCACGCGATCCTAGAGGGTTTGCAGTAAAATTCTATACAGAAGAAGGAAATTACGATTTAGTAGGAAATAATATTCCTGTATTTTTTATTAGGGATGCTATGAAATTTCCAGATCTTGTTCATGCTTTCAAACCTGCCCCAGATACTAATATACAATCATCTAGTAGAATTTGGGATTTCCTTTCTAATACTCCAGAAGCAACTCATATGATTACCTGGCTTTTTTCAGATAGCGGTACAATAAAGAGCTACAGAACAATGGAGGGTTTCGGTGTTAATACTTATATATGGGTAAATGACAAAGGGAACAGATGTTATATAAAATATCATTGGAAGCCTGTGCTTGGTGTTAGCAACATAACAAGACAAGAAGCTGAAATATTAGCTGGACTAGATCCTGATGTTGCCACAAGGGATTTATACGATACACTTAATAATGGGGAAGTAGTAGAGTATATATTATATGTACAAATGATGGACATTAAAGATGAGTTTAATCAGGATTTTGATCCATTAGATGCTACAAAAGTTTGGCCAGAAGATAAATTTCCTCTTATGAAAGTTGGAAAAATGACATTGAATAAAGCACCTAAAAATTTCTTTGCAGAAGTTGAACAATCAGCTTTCTGTACTGCTAATATTGTTCCAGGAGTTGAAATTTCCAATGACAAATTACTACAAGGAAGGGTTTTCGCATACAAAGATACTCAACGATATAGACTTGGAATAAATTTTACAGAACTTCCTATAAATAGACCTAAAGTCAAAGTAACGAACTTTAATCAAGACGGGTTTATGGACTATTATGCCAATGAAGGAACTGTTAATTATGAACCAAATACATTAAATCAAGGATATCCAAAGGAAGCGCCTAAATCTCCTTCACAACCTCAATATGTTGAAGGAGATATAGTAAGAAAAACAATACCTTTAACCAATGACTTTCAGCAGGCAGGAGAGAGATATAGATCCCTAAAAAAAGAAGAGCAGGACCATTTAATAGAAAATATTATAAATGATTTATGGACTGTAGATAAAAAAATTCAATTAAAGGCAATATGGAATTTAACCCAAGCTTGTAGAGAATTTGGTGAAAGAGTAGCTAAAGGGCTTAAGATAAAGTATTAAAAAAAATTAAGCAGGAAGACTAATTTTAAGTCACCTGCTATTTTTTATTCTTCACTTATGGATGGTTTTTTTAAATTACATTTCCTGTTATCTAAAGTATTTAGATTGATATGTTGAGTGATTTTATCCTTAGGGGTATCCATGATAAATGAGTCCAAGTAAATTCTTCCTTCTGGAGAATTTGCTACAGCATAAGAGAGTTTATTTGTTTTTAAAAGAACCCACGTATACCCACTATGCAGTACTTTATCTAAATCTTCTTTATCAATTAAAGTCTTTGATTTTTCTTTGCAATATTTATCTTTTAATAGAATTTCAATGGTTTCAGTATCGGATTCTTTATACTCATTAATACCATCGTTTTCATTGTAAACTTCTAAATTACACTTTCTGTTATCCAGTGTATCACCATTACAATGGCGAATTTGAATTTTAGGATGTGTACCAAGAATAAAAGAATGTAGAGTTTGTTTTTCATGTTTATTTTTACCATCTACATTACAATTACTTATGTTTTGAGCTAAATAATTGTTAAAATTTTTATCCCATTGTGGAAACCAAGCTCCTTTAGAGATTACGCGTTGTAAGTCTTCACTATCTATTTTAGTATGTATAATTGAACCATCTTTTTTAGTTAATGTTAAATAAGCAACGTTTTCTTTAATTTCATATTCATTTTCTTTAATTTCATATTTCTTTTTTATGATAAGCACCTCTTTCTTTTGATATATGACAAATTTGAAGTTGCTTTTTAGTATCTCTTAAAAATAAATTTTTTAATTTTAAGATGCATAGTATATCAAATTTTTCATAGTATCCTATATTATATCACATTTAGATAAGCTTTAAAATAAAACAAATATTTGGACTGATAAATTTAAAATCTAATAAATCTTAAATTTATATACGAGATAATATTATATTGCTTCAAATTTCGACAAAAGAGAATCTAAAGTCTGTTAACAAGTCATAATTATGCATATGCACTAAACATATTGACTTGACAGAATATTCAGAAACCTGTAGAATAAAATCCATAAAACGACACAATTCGTTCGAATATTTGCTATCATATTAAGTTATAATAATGCTAGAACGAAAAATTCTTCAATAATTGAATTATATAATATTTTTTTATAGAACGTTGTTATGGGAGGTGTTGCATGAAATCTCTACAGTTAGATGTTCCTTTTTATGATACATATTTATTTCATGAGGGTAAACATTTTAGAAGTTATGAATTCTTAGGAAGTAAACCAATAGAGTATGATAATACATATGGTGTTCAATTCAGAGTATGGGCACCTAATGCAGTAAATGTCAGAATTGTTGGAAATTTTAACAGGTGGGATGGTACAGATTATGAAATGTACAAAGAAGAATCTGGTTTCTGGGCTATCTTCATATCAGGAATAAGTGAAGGCGATATATATAAATATGAAATTTTCACGAAAAACAATGAAGTTATACTTAAAAGCGATCCATACGCTTTTTATTCAGAGATGAGACCCAATACAGCATCTGTTATTGTGAATATGAATAATTACATTTGGCATGATAAAGACTGGATTGAACAAAGGAGCAAAAAGAATATATTTGAAAATCCAGTTAATATATATGAAGTACATCTTGGTTCTTGGAAAAGAGATGAAAATAATAATTTCTATTCATATAGAGAAATAGCTGATGAACTTGTGGAGTATGTAAAAGACATGGGTTATACGCATATAGAAATATTACCTGTAACAGAACATCCTCTAGATGGGTCGTGGGGGTATCAAACAACAGGATATTATTCTATAACAAGCCGTTTTGGGAAACCAAATGATTTTAAATATTTTGTAGATAAGTTCCACGAAAATGGGATAGGAATAATATTAGACTGGGTACCAGGACATTTTTGTAAAGATGCACATGGTTTATATAAATTTGATGGAACACCTCTTTATGAATATGATAATTCTAAATTAAGTGAAAACTATGATTGGGGAACTGCCAATTTTGATTTAAGTAAACTTGAAGTTCATAGTTTTTTAATTTCAAATGCAGTATTCTGGTTTAAAGAATATCACATTGATGGTATTAGAGCTGATGCAGTAGCAAATATGCTCTATCTTACCTATGGAAAGAAGGAAAATTCTCCAATTAGAAATAAATATGGCGGTAATGAAAATCTTGAAGCAGTAGATTTTATAAAAAAACTGAATAAAGTTATATTTGAATATTTCACTAATTTGTTTATGATGGCTGAAGAATCTACTGCATGGCCAATGGTAACTGGGCCTACAGACTTAGGTGGATTAGGTTTTAACTATAAATGGAATATGGGATGGATGAACGATATGCTTAAATATATGGAGACGGATATTATCAACAGAAAAAGTTATCAAAAGCTTATTACATTCCCACTAATGTATGCTTTTTCAGAAAATTTTATTCTGCCTCTTTCTCACGATGAGGTGGTTCATGGGAAAAAATCTCTTCTTAATAAGATGCCAGGAAGTTATGAGCAGAAGTTTAAAGGAATAAGACTTTTCTATGGATATATGATGTCACATCCAGGGAAAAAGCTTTTATTTATGGGTGGAGAATTTGGTCAATTTATAGAATGGCGATATGATTGTCAATTAGATTGGGAGATATTAGATTATCCAAGCCATGATAGCTTAAAAAGGTATGTTAGAGATTTAAATCACTTTTATCTAAAGGAAAAAGCATTATGGCAGCAGGATCACACTAGTGAAGGTTTTTGCTGGATTGACCATCAAAATTATAGTCAGAGTATAGTATCCTTTATAAGAAAAAGCAAGGACAATGATGATTTTATAATTATTGTATGCAACTTTACTTCTATATTATATCAGGATTTTAAGGTTGGTGTACCAAGATTTACTAATTATATAGAGGTGTTAAATAGTGATAGGGACATTTATGGAGGAAACAACTATTTAAATACTGATGATATCCATCCTATTAGAGAAAAGTGGAATAATCAACCCTATCATATAAACATAAAAATACCACCCTTATCAACAATTTTCATAAAACCAATATTTTTAAAATAGTTTAACATTAAGGAGGCATAGGAAATGTATAAAAAAGAAATGATAGCAATGATATTAGCCGGTGGACAAGGAAGTAGACTTAAAAATTTGACTAAGAATATTGCTAAACCTGCTGTACCTTTTGGAGGAAAATACAGAATAATAGATTTTCCTCTTAGTAATTGCTCAAATTCAGGTATAGATACAGTAGGAGTTTTAACACAGTATCAGCCTCTTGTATTAAATGCTCACATAGGTTTAGGAAGTCCGTGGGATTTAGATAGGAATCACGGAGGAGTTACACTACTTCCTCCGTATATGAGTGCTTCAGGTGGAAATTGGTACAAAGGAACAGCAAACGCTATATATCAAAACATTAAATTTGTTGATTCTTATGATCCTGAGTATGTTGTTATATTATCTGGAGATCACATATATAAGATGGATTATTCAAAGATGCTTGAATACCACAAGGAAAAACAAGCAGATGCAACTATATCAGTTATTGAAGTTCCGTATGAAGAAGCAGGGCGTTTTGGAATAATGAATACTTATGAAGATAATTCTATTTATGAATTTGAAGAAAAACCTGAGAAACCTAAAAACAATATGGCCTCTATGGGAGTGTATATATTTACATGGAAAACACTAAAGACTTTTTTAAAGGAAGATGAAAAGGATCAAAGTTCTAGCAATGACTTTGGAAAAAATATAATTCCTAAAATGTTAAATGAAAATCAGAGACTTTTTGCATATCCATTTGATGGATACTGGAAAGATGTTGGTACAATAGAGAGCTTATGGGAAGCAAATATGGATTTGTTGGAAGAAGATAATACGCTAAATCTTTTTGATAGAAGTTGGAAAATATATTCTGTAAATCCCATAAAACCGCCTCAATATATTGGAAATAATGCAAAAATTGAAAATTCAATAATAACAGAGGGTTGTATTGTACTTGGAGAAGTTATCAATTCTATTCTGTTTCCTGGTGTTTATGTGAGTAAAAATACTAAAATAATGAATTCTGTAGTAATGCGCGGTACTCAAATTGGTACTAATGTTATTATTGACAAATCAATAATAGGAGAAAAAGTTATAATCAGAAGGAATAACGTTATAGGAAATTCAAAAGATATAGCAATTATAGAAAATAAAAGTAAAATAAAATCAAATTTTACATCTGAATAGAAATAATAAATAAGTAGAGGTGATATTATGCTTAATAATTATATGGGAGTAATAACTTTAAATGAAAATCAAGTTGATATAAGAGGACTAACAACTAACAGACCACTTGCTTCAGTTCCTATAGGAGGAAGATATAGAATAATAGATTTTGTTCTTTCTAATATGGTAAATTCAGGTATAGTAAATATAGGTATCTTTAACAAAAATGACTCAAGATCACTTATTGATCATTTAGGAAAGGGTAAACCTTGGGATTTAGATAGAAAAATTGATGGTTTATTTTTATTTAATTTTAATATAGCCAATTCTAATAATTCGGATATGAAGATTCTAGAAAATTATATGGAATATTTTCATAGAAGTAAGCAGAAGTATGTTATCTGGGCTTCTTCGTATATGCTATGTAATATAGATTTAGAAGAAGCTGCTAAAAAACATGAGGCTTCAGGAAAAGAAATAACAGTAATATATAAGACTGTTAACAATGCAGACAAGAGTTTTTATAATTGCGACATACTAAATATTAATCAAAATAATATAGTTCAAAGTGTTGGAAAAAACCTTTGTGTTGAAAAAAATGCTAATATCTCCATGGAAATTTTTATAATGAAGAAAGAAACTCTTATAAATCTTATATATAAATGTATTAAGACCGGAAAGTATGTAACACTAAAGGATTCAATATACAAAAATGTTAAAGATATTAATGTAAATGCATATGAATTTCAAGGATACTGTGAATGTATAAATTCAATTAAGCTGTATTATAAAGCAAACATGGATATGCTAAATCTAAGTGTAACTGAGGATCTATTTAATAAAAATCGACCAATTTATACAAAAATAAAAGATGAACCGCCAACAAAGTATACTAAAAATACCAAAACTTCAAATTCACTTATTGCAAATGGATGTATTATCCAAGGAACAGTTAATAATAGTATAATATCAAGAAATGTTCATATTCACAAAGATGCAGTCATTACAAATTGTATAATACTACAAAGCTGTAAAATTCATAGAGGAACAAAATTAAATAATGTTATCATAGATAAAAATGTTATAGTTGAGAAAAATACTGAGTTGAAGGGTACACCAGAATTTCCTTTGCTTATAGAAAAACAAAAAACTATTAACTCACACTAAAAAAATATAATTGGAGTGGTTTGTATGAAAATATTATATGCAGCTTCTGAAGCTTATCCATTTATTAAAACGGGAGGACTTGCAGATGTATCCTATGCGCTGCCTAAGGCATTAAGAAAACTTGGTATAGATATAAGAATTATACTTCCTAAGTATGGAAATATATCGTCAAATTTTAAAAATAAAATGAAGAATATGAATAGCTATAATGTACCTGTAGGATGGAGAAATCAATATTGTGGTCTTCAATATTTAGAATATGAAGGTATTCCTTTTTACTTTATAGATAATGAGTATTATTTTAAAAGAACAGAAGCGTATGGTTTCTACGATGATGGTGAACGATTTTCATATTTTTGCAGAGCAGTACTTGAGTCCATAGAACATATGGACAACTTTATTCCAGATATAATTCATTGTAATGATTGGCACACAGCAATGATTCCTTTATTACTTAAAGAACATTTTAAATCCAAGCAGCAATTTAGTGATATAAGAACTATATTTACTATTCATAATCTTAAATATCAAGGAGTTTTTTCAAAGAGTATATTAGGAGAGTTATTGGATTTAAGTGAAGAGTATTTTTCTGAGGATAGTATAAAATTTCATGATGGTGTTTCCTTTATGAAAGCTGGAATAAATTATTCAGATATAATAACAACTGTAAGTAAAAGTTATGCAGAAGAGATAAAATATGATTTTTATGGAGAAGGTCTTCAAGGAGTTATAAGAGAAAACGACTATAAGCTCCAAGGAATTGTTAATGGAATCGATTATGAACTGTTTAATCCTAAGACTGATAAAATCATTAAGTGCAAATATGATTTATATAGTATTAAAGACAAGGCAAAAAATAAAATAGATCTTCAAAAAATTCTTAATTTACCTGTTAACAAAAACACACCTGTAATTGGCATAGTATCAAGGCTTGTTAAGCAGAAGGGACTTGAGTTGATTGCTTTTATAATTGAAGAACTTCTTAGCATGGATGTTCAACTGGTACTTCTTGGTACTGGCGAAGAGGATTATGAAGATTTATTTAAATATTATTCTACAATATATCCTTCTAAATTATCATCAAATATATTTTTTGATAATGTTTTGGCAGAAAAAATTTACGCAGGAGCCGATATGTTTCTAATGCCTTCATTATTTGAACCTTGCGGAATAAGTCAGCTTATTTCCTTGAGATATGGAACTGTTCCAATAGTAAGAGAAACAGGTGGATTAAAGGATACAGTTATTCCGTACAATGAATATACAGATGAAGGTAATGGATTTTCATTTAAAAATTATAATGCACATGAGATGTTAGATGTTATAAGATATGCAATTGAAATATATAGAAATAAAAACAAATGGAAAAACCTTATGATAAATGGAATGAAAACAGATAGCAGCTGGGAAAATTCAGCTAAACGGTATAGTGAATTATACAGTTCTTTAAAATAATATTTCATTTACGTTTGGAACATATTTGGAGGTAATTGAGATGCTCTTAGATAAAGAAATTTTTAAAAAGGACTTTAAGAGAAAACTTATAACTATGTTTTCAGAGGAGATTGGTGAAGCTTCTTCACTTCATAAATATCTTGCGCTAGGTGGAGTAGTTAAAGAATATATGTCTGAAAAATGGATGAAGACAAACAAACAATATACTGAGGGAAATAATAAACAGATTTATTATTTTTCACTTGAATTTTTAATTGGAAAGCTTCTAGAAAGTAATTTAATAAATATGGGGATAAGAGATATATGTGATGAAGCTTTAAAAGAAATGAACATTGATTTGATTGATCTGGAAAATATCGAGAAGGATGCAGGACTTGGCAATGGTGGACTTGGAAGACTAGCTGCATGTTTTTTAGATTCTATGGCATCACTTGGTATACCAGGACATGGATGCGGTATACGCTATAAATTCGGACTTTTTGAACAGCAGATTGTAGATGGTTATCAAATAGAAGTACCAGATAATTGGTTGAAACATCAAAATATATGGGAAACAAGGAAAGAAGATAAAGCTGTAATAGTTAAATTTGGAGGAAATTCATATATTTCTGAAGATAATGGTAAATTAAGTGTTGTTCACCAAGATTATGAGCCTATTTTAGCTGTTCCTTATGATATCCCTATAGTAGGATATAACAAAAATAATGTTAATACTCTAAGATTATGGAGTGCTGAAACAGTAGATAAAGATTTGAATTTAGAATATTTTAATAGTGGAGAATACTTAAAGGCAGTTGAATATAAATATTCTGTTGAATCAATATCTCAGGTATTGTATCCAGACAATTCAAATAAAAATGGAAAAATATTGAGATTAAAGCAGCAATATTTTTTCGTAAGTGCAGGATTACAGAGTATTATAAAAAGATACAAAAAAATGAATGTGTCTCTTGAAAGGCTACATGAATATATTGCAGTACAAATAAATGATACGCATCCTGCTGTTGCAGTAGCTGAACTTATGAGAATATTGATTGATGAAGAGGGAATGAATTGGGATATTGCATGGAATGTAACAACAAATACTATGGCTTATACTAATCATACAATATTAGCTGAAGCACTTGAAAAGTGGCCAGTTGATATGTTTAAAAAGTTACTTCCAAGAATTTATATGATAGTTGAGGAAATAGACAGGCGTTTTTGTAGTGAACTTATGAGTAAATATCATGGTGATTGGAATAGAATAAATCAAATGTCAATAATTCATGATGGAAATATAAGAATGGCACATCTAGCTATAGTTGGAAGTCATTCTGTAAATGGAGTTGCTAAGCTGCACACAGAAATACTCAAGAATCAGGAACTTTCAAACTTTAATAACTTCTATCCTAAAAAAATAAATAATAAGACAAATGGAATAACTCATAGAAGATGGCTGATAAAATCAAATAAAAATCTTTCAGGACTTATAACAGAGACTATAGGTGAGAGTTGGATAGAAGAACCTATAAAACTTAAAGAACTTGAAAAATACTCAAAGGATACTGTTTTTCAGGAAAAAATTGCACAGGTAAAAGAAAATAACAAGATAAACTTTTCAAATTATATAAAACAAAATTATAACATTGATATAGATCCACATTCAATATTTGACGTGCAGGTCAAAAGACTTCATGCATATAAAAGGCAGATACTTAATGTTATGAATATAATGGATACTTATAATAGATTAAGAGAGAATCCTAATATGGATATTACGCCGAGAACATTCTTCTTTGGGGCAAAAGCTTTTCCTGGTTATCATTTTGCTAAACAAACAATAAAACTTATAAATAGTGTTGCAAGTAAGATAAATAATGATTCAACTATAAATGGAAAATTGAAAGTGGTTTTTCTAGAAAATTATGGTGTTTCCATTGCAGAAAAGATAATTCCTTGTGCAAATGTAAGCGAGCAAATATCTACTGCATCTAAGGAGGCTTCAGGCACAGGTAATATGAAATTCATGATGAATGGAGCAATTACAGTAGCCACTCTTGATGGTGCTAATGTTGAGATACTTGAATCAGTTGGAGAAGATAATATTGTTAAATTTGGACTTAATGCTGAAGAGGTAATTAACTATTATAAGCAGGGAGGATATATATCCACAGAGATTTTCAATAACGATCCAAGAGTAAATAGAATTCTTACCCAATTTACTGATGGATTCTTAAATGTGGCTAAGGATGAATTCAATGATATATATCATGATCTTATTTATAATAATGATGAATATTTTGTTTTAAAGGATTTTGATTCATATGTAAATGCACAGAATAAAATAGAGCAACTTTATAGAAATCATTCTAGATGGCAGGAAATGTGTATTGTTAATATTGCGAATTCTGGAATTTTCTCTAGTGATAATACAATTAGACAATATGCTGATAACATATGGAATGTTCATGGAGTACCTGTAAAACTATAAGGTGTTTCACTAAAAGAGAGGATTAATAAAATGATGGACTTTGTATTCTTCGATTCACAGGATTTGTTTTATAAACAGCCCTTTGGGGCTGTTTATAATGATGGTTCAATAACAATAAAAATTCAAATAGATTCTGAAAAAAATATTGATGGTGTAAATTTAGTTGTCATAAATGATAAGAGTACTTTCAAACACAATATGTATTTAGAAAACACTATAAACAATAAGGATATATATATATCAAATTTTAATACACCCTATGAACCTACAATATTGTTCTATTATTTTGAAATAATTACGTTCAACAATGTACTGTATTATGGAAATAATAAATCTTCATTAGGTGGAATTGGCGAGATATATGAAAGTAATCCTGTGCCTTATCAAATAACTGTATATGATAAAATATCAAAAACACCAAGTTGGTTTAAAAATGCTGTAATATATCAAATTTTTGTAGACAGATTTTTTAATGGAAATGAGAATGGCATCATATCAAATCCAAAGAAAAATTCTTTCATATATGCAAACTGGAATGATAAACCAATGTATATTAAAAATCATCATACAGGAGAAATTATACGGTGGGATTTTTATGGAGGAAATCTAAAGGGAATAATAAAAAAATTAGATTATTTAAAAGAGCTAGGCATAAATACATTATATTTAAACCCTGTTTTTGAAGCTGTAAGCAACCACAAATATGATACAGGTGACTATAAAAAAATTGATTCCATGTTAGGTGATTATATAATATTTAAAGAGTTAGTTGAAAAAGCGAGAAAGATAGGAATGTATATAATTTTAGACGGTGTATTTAGCCATACCGGTAGCGACAGCATATACTTCAATCAATATAATAGTTACGATAAAGTGGGGGCATATCAATCTAAATATTCACCATATTATAATTGGTATAACTTTAAAAAACACCCTCATGAATATGACTGCTGGTGGGGAGTAAAATCACTTCCTTGTGTTAATGAGATGGAATCTTCTTATTTAGACTATATAGTAAGAAACGATGACAGTGTTATAAATTACTGGATGGATTCAGGTATAAAAGGTTGGAGATTAGATGTAGCTGATGAACTTCCAGACAAATTTATTGAGGAAATCAAAAAGACATGTTTAAACAAAGATAATGAATCTATACTATTAGGAGAAGTATGGGAAGATGCATCTAATAAAATAAGCTATGGAAAAAGAAGAAAATATTTATTAGGGAGTGAATTAGATTCAGTAACAAATTATCCATTTAGAGAAAATCTTCTTAAATTTTTTGATTATAAAATATGTGCAGTATCATTGCATAAAGTATTTATGAGTTTATATGAGAACTATCCTATTCACAATTTCTATGCTAATACAAATGTTCTTGGAACCCATGATGTAGAAAGACTCTTCTCAACATTAAAAATGATTGAAGATAAACATTTAACTCAGAATACATACGTTGACAAGAGATATGAAAATCATTTACAGGAAAATAAAATAGAATCAATAACCATAAAATTATTGAAACTTATAACCCTTATTCAATTTACTTTTCCAGGAATACCTCTTATATATTATGGAGATGAAGTAGGCATAGAGGGGTTAAAGGATCCATACAATAGAGCAACATATCCATGGGGAAGTGAAAATAAAGAAATCCTAAATTGGTATAAAAAAATTATTAAATTCAGAAACAAAAATTCAGTATTTAGAACTGGTGCGTGGAAATCTATTTATTTTGGAGAAGATATTTATGGATATATACGTTCAATAAAAAATTCAAGAGATATTTATAATGATGTACAGCAAAACTCACTAGCATTAGTGTTGATTAATAGGAGTATTACTGAAACCTGGAATATATCTGTTGATTTAAATGACTATGAATATAGCTTATTAACAGACATATTCAATGATATATCAGTAGAAATTAAAAATGAAAAATTGGATGTAGTTTTGAACCCACTAGAAGGAAAATTATTTATGTCTAATAATTTAAAAAATAATTAAAAATTCAGGAATTTCAGAACACACTTTTCATTGACACTTTATACTAAAGAGGCATATAATTTATTTGGTAGTTATTAGTAAAAAATAAAAAGTTCAAATTTTTTGAGGGAATCCTTAGATAATTTGTTCATTACAAAGTATGACCTTACAAAAAAGAATTATCTGATTTGTGAAGGGAGTGGTGCATATAAGAGCGGATAAACTATGTTAACTTTCCTTTTGCTATGGAAAGTTTTTTGTAGTTGAAAATTTTAGTTTTACAATTAATTGTTGGCATATATTATAGGAGGGTATTTAAATGAGAAACAATAATAACGTAAAAAAATTAGTGCAATCATCAATACTTTTAGCTTTTGCAGTAATACTTCAACTTATTGGTAGAAATTTTGTTCAAATTAATCCATTGCTCATAGGTCCTCTGATTTCCACCATCATTTTGCTTACAACTTATATTTGCGGATTAAATTATGGAATATTAATAAGTATACTTATACCAATGTCTGCAATTCCTTTAGGAGCTTTAGCATCACCATTAATACCATTTGCTCCATTTATAGTTATCGGAAATATAGTTTTCGCAGCAGGTTTTGCAATTGTTATGAAAAAAGGAAGAAGTGGTTTATACCTAGGAGTATTGCTAGGTACTTTTGTGAAAGTTTTATTCTTAAGCTTTTCTGCTACGAAGTTAATATACATGTTTAAATTAGGTTTGTCACCACAAAGTGCAAAAATGATTGGAATGGCATTTACAACACCACAAATTATAATATCACTACTTGGGGGAGCTGTAGCTATTATTGTAATAGAATTATTAAAAAGAAGAAAAATTACTAATATAAATATAATCTAAATTTATCTAAATAAATGAAAAGGGGTAAGTATACATGAAAATACAAACAAAAGCAGAGGTACTAGAAATATTAAAAATGCCATATGAAGAATTTAATAATACTATAAAACAGAAAGCTAAAGAAGTACATGTAAATAATAACGAAAATAGTGTTAATGTTACAGCTTTATTTGGATATGATAATATATGTAAAAACCAATGCAAATATTGTGGCATGAGAGCTGGTAATTCCGGATTGAAAAGATACAGAATTGGTATTGATGATGCAAAAAAGACAGAAGAAGCTGTAAAAAAATTAGGTATTAAAAGGGTGTTTTTAATATCAGGAGAAGATCCTAAATATGATTTTAAAGATATAGTTTCAATGGTGGAGTACGGAAAAAAAATAGGGCTATTTGTGAGTTTGGCAGCAGGTGAATTTAGTATTGATCAATATAGAGCATTAGAAAATGTTGGTTTAGATGAGTATGTGTTAAAATTCGAAACTTCAAATAGAGATATGTTTACAAAAATAAAACCTTCTACGAACTTTGAAAAAAGAATGAAATGTATAGAGTATATAAAAAACAGTAAGATAGAATTGGCTTCCGGAAATATTATTGGATTACCACACCAAACACTAGAACAGGTTGCTGATGATATAATATTAATGAAGGAACTTAATATAAGTTGGGCACCAGTTATTCCATATATGCCAGTTCCAAATACTCCTCTTGCAAAGGAAGGTGGCAGAGGAAGTTTACAAACCACAATAAAAGAGATCTCAATATTGAGAATTATGATGCCTAAAGTTAATATTACTGCGCAACAGCCAGGTGAAGATGCAAAAAATGGATTAGCGGATATTCAAGGAAATTTGAATGCTTTAAGTGCAGGTGCTAATATGCTTTTTGTTGATATGTTACCTAAAAATCTTGTAAAAGATTTTAATGTGATAGATAATAGAATGATTGAAGGAATAGATAACGTAAATAAATTAGTTGAAATGTCTGGAATGAATTGGTTGAGGAATTTGAACTTTTGAAGAGCCATGTCATGGAAATCTCCACAGTCTGCTTCGGTGTGGAGGAGAGTCGCCAATTGGGCGACTTCCATTTACTCGATTACCCAAGTATTCCTACAGTTTGGAAAAAAGGAGCAAACTTTTCACCATTCCATTCTAATGATGTTTCAACATATCCTAAGCCATCAGCATTATACCTACCAGCTATTCTTTGGGATGCATATAATCCATAGGTTCCATTTCTCTGAAAATCTATAGGATATAATCCTCCTAGAGGATTCACCCATCCTTCAATAGCTTTTTTTAGTTTACCATTAACATCATATATTTCTGATAAATATTCTTCTCCTTTGTATTTAATATCTATGATATATTTTTTACCTTTGGGTCCATTTTTAACTTCAACTTCATAGTAATCTTTATATATGACATTATACTTATATTCTTGGTTAAATTTCTCATGGTCAAAAATCTTTTTGGGAGTATTGTTTATAAATGAATATATATAATGGAAAGCATATCCTCCGCTTCCACCTGAATCAATACTAATTAGAATATCATTTGCATTATCAAATGTAAAATTTCCTAAAAAAATTGTTGGATTATATCCAGCATTTTCTTTTAAGGGAATTCTAGTAAAAGTATTTGTTTTTCCATCCTGAATTATTAAGGTTATATTATTAATAAAAGGACTTTCTCCAAATATTCTTTCTCCAACTAAATACACATTATCTACAATAATATCGCCATTTACATCTCCTTGCTTGAAATCTAGTATATATATGTTCTTGTTCTGCATTTGTCTCCAAAAATAAGGTGGATAATAATACATTTTCAAATCTCCTTCTAAAAATTTATGTATTAGTATATTATGAATTATTTGGAGCTAAAGTTACAACATGATTTATATTTTGTTATAATAAGAGTAAAAGAGGATTTATTAACTGAAGTATTAACTAACTGGATATCTAAAAGGTTTAGTTGAATATTAAGATTTAAATACTTGTCTAGGAATTCATTAAATTTGCTACTAAAAATGAAAAACTATATTAACGGAGATTGTATATGAAGAATAAAACAAAAAGAATAATAAACTTCACTTCAATAACAGAGTATAAAATTCTTGAAGAATACTTTGAGAATATGGTTGCAAAAGGGTGGATGCTCAAAGAATTTAAAAAAGGAATGATGATATTCGAAGAAACAGAACCAAGAGAACTGAGTTTCACTGTTTCACTCTTTTATAATGATACTCCTTTTGATTACCCAGATTATGAAAAAGAACATGAATATAGAGAATTATGTAAAGAACGTGGATGGACATTTTGTGCATCTAATCAGGTATATCAGGTTTTTTACAAAGAAAAAAATGATGAAGCTATACCTATTTACACTGATAGTTATGAAGAATTTAATATAATCAAAAAGACCTATATGAAAACAGAATTTATCAGCCTTTTAGCATTCCTTCCATTACTAATTTTAGGTT
This sequence comes from Clostridium aestuarii, assembly GCF_026735135.1. Classification (GTDB taxonomy): domain Bacteria; phylum Bacillota; class Clostridia; order Clostridiales; family Clostridiaceae; genus Clostridium_H; species Clostridium_H aestuarii. The sequence continues at coordinate 352,261 of NZ_JAPQER010000002.1, forward strand.
TTTCTCATACATTTAATTTTGATTATAGGGATATATTGACTAATGCTGGGTTATTTAATATTATATCTCCATACTTTCTTGTAATCATCATTATAAGCATAAATGCATACCCTGTTTTTTGGATAATTAAAAATAAAATTAACATCTCTAAAGGTGAAAAATTGTGTTTTCCAACAAATAAGGGAAGAGTCAGAAGAAATATATTAACGTGGAGTTTAATTGGAATATATTTTATAATGATTGTTACTATGGTGTTTACCACTACATTTCACATTACCATACTATTACTAGTGGCTATACCTATTGTGATTTCAGTTTGTATAGCAAATTATTGTGTAAAAAGATTTAGAACAAAAAAGCATTCAAGGAGATATAACATCATATTTTTTATAGCAGGCGTTATGTTATCGTTGGCTTTGATGATGGTAGTATTAATAGGTGGTATGAATATGATAGCAAGTTTAGATATTATGAATAGAGAAAACAAAATACCACCCCCTGAGAATGTAAAAGTTTTGGAAGTTTCAGATTTTACTGAAATAGATTCAATAGAGAGAAGCACAATATACAAAAAATCAAGTGTTTTTGTTCCTATAAGTATTTCATATTATGAAATAGCTGAGAAAATTTCCAAAAAAGATAGGATAATCTTAGTAGATACGGAATATATCCAATGTATAAACAAAGATGTTGCAGACTTTGTTTTTGAAGGATATATGAAGAAAGAATTTGAAAGAAAAGAAAAACGAGCAAGAGATTATAGAGAATGGGACGATGAGCAGAGAGCAAAAGAAATTGAAAATGATATCAAAGAAGTAGACATCAATAATTGGGAAGTAGACAGGGGATATTATCTATATAGTAATAAGAGTAAAATTATTATTCAAAAGGATAATATCATATATATTTTAGATGGAGATATGTTCTTCTCTGAAAAACAAATAATAAATATCTGTAAAAATAAATTAAAACTATAGAAATATAAAAACTAAAAATCTTTTGAAATAAAACTATATTGTTAACTATAACCTAAATATTGGACACTAAAAAAAGAGAGGCATTTTTGCCTCTCTTAATAATATACGTATTTACTTTTTGAATAATAAATTTATAAATCCAAAATACCGCTACTCTAATTTTGACACCTATCTCTCGATAGGTGGGTGTTCTCATAAATGATTTACTGTTCTTGCCACTCATAGTTGGTCTTATAGAACTAATGCATATTTAGATCTTGAACTCCCGTATAAATGATGTAGGTTGAAAATAAGAGCTTTACAAATATTCCAGATCATTAACTTATTTATATTTCAAATTTGTAAGAACAACTTTGCCTTAAGATTATTATATAAAGAATCTCTATAAAATTCAATAACTTTTTAAAGGTAATATAAGGAATTTTACAAGTAAGTGTTTCCAATACAAAAAATATTTAAAAGTCAGGAAGTAGTATTACTCCCTGACAACAAGATTAGTGAATGTATGGAGACTTTGAAATTATTTTAGGTCTAACCTCAAATAACTATTTTTAAAAGTTGGATCCATTGCTAATCACCTCTCTATGTTTATATCATGTGCAGAGTAAAAGTTTAATATACTGGTAAATAAAAGAATAATTAAATTTCCTAAAATAAATAGTCTTTTACAAAGAGTACATTTTATTTAAAAAATGTGGCTTTATTTATAGTAATATATTCAAACGATTTATACATACTAATATTAGTTAATATTAAATCCAGATAGAAATATTACTATAACGGTGTAGATAAAAATACTATTTTTGAGGAGAGTTTTGAAATGGCAAATGTAAAAAAAGATAAAAAAAGAAAAAAACATGGAAAGATTATTATAGGAATCATAATAGCAGCGATAGCTATGAGTATAATTTTTATTTTGCCTAATCGTATGCGTAACAACATTGAAAATTCATATAAGACTGAAACAATGAAAAAAAGGGATATAGTCAATTATTATAGTTTTTCTGGAGTTGTAGAAAGCAAAAATCGTGAAAATATTATAGCAAAGGAAATGATGCAGATTAAAGAAATTGTTGTAAAGGAAGGAGATAAAGTAAAAAAAGACGATGTAGTTATTAAAGCTAGTAATAATATTAAAATAAAAGCAGATATAGATGGAGAAATTTCTAAAATATATCTTGATGAAAATGCTCAAGTTTTAGGTGGCACAAAATTAGTAGATATAGTGGATTATGATAATCTGCAAGTAAGCATAAAAGTTGATGAGTATGATATTTCTTCCATAAAGATAGCCCAAGAGGTAGATGTTTATATTGATAGTATAGGAAAGATGATAAAAGGAGTAATAACAAAAATTTCAAGAGAAGCTACAAATATTAATGGTGTATCCTATTTTACAGCAAACATTGATTTACAAAACGATAAAGACGTACGTGTAGGTATGAATGCAGAATCAAAAATGCTCAATGAGAAGGCTGAAAATGTTTTGACACTCTCAATTGAAGCGTTGCAATTTAACCAAGAAAATGAACCATATGTTTTTATAAAAGGAGATAAAGGCATTCCAACAGAAAGAGAAATTAAAGTCGGTATAAATGATGGATTATTCGTTGAAATTAAATCTGGCATATCTTCAGAGGAAATCGTAATGATACCTAAAAAAGCAACAAACTCTGGAGGTGAATTCAGACCGCCATTTGCAGGAGGTAATAAATAATGGGAAACCACATACTTGAGATGAAGAATATAGTGAAGATTTATTCAATGGGTGAAGAAAACCATAAAGTACTTCATGATGTTGAATTATATATTAATCCTGGAGAATTTTTATCAGTAGTTGGACCATCGGGATCAGGTAAATCAACCCTTATGAATATTATAGGCTGTCTTGATACCCCAACAAGCGGTCAATATATACTATCTGGTAATGAGGTTTCAGGACTTGATGAAGTTGAACTAGCAAGGATAAGAAACAAAGAAATAGGTTTTATATTTCAACAGTTTCAACTGCTTCCACGTCTCTCAGCACTTGATAATGTTATGCTTCCACTAGTATATGCAGGAGTTCCTGAAAAAAAGAGAAAAGAAAAAGCAAATGAGATGTTAATTAGAGTTGGGTTGGAAGATAAAATAAAAAATCGTCCAAATCAATTATCAGGAGGACAGCAACAAAGAGTGGCAATTGCAAGAGCTTTGGTAACAGAACCTACAATACTCCTTGCAGATGAACCAACGGGAGCTTTGGATCAGAAAACAGGATATCAGATAATGAAGCTTTTTAAGGAATTACATGCGGAAGGAAAGACTGTTATTATGATAACCCATGATATAGATATTGCTAAAAATGCTAGTAGGATAGTGCATATTTTAGATGGTAAACTAGGAGAAGGTGAAAAATATGTTTAAAGATAATTTGAAAATGGCTTGGGAAAATATTATCAACAACAAGATGAGATCATTCCTAACCATGCTAGGAATTGTCATAGGCGTTGCCTCAATTATAGCCTTAATAACAATTGTAAAAGGTGCAACAGATAGTATTACAGATCAAATCTCATCGTTTGGTGCAAATAAAATAATTGTGCACATACAGGGAACTCAATTAAAACCAGGACTCTTAGATAGGGATATAAAAAATCTAGAGAAAATTGATAATATAATTGGAGTATCTCAAACATTAAATGAAAAATCAAATATTGTATATAATAAAAAAGTTTATGAAAATGTTGTTGTTCAAGGAAAAAACGATGTCTATTTTTCACAAACTGAGGACCTAATTAAATTAGGAAGAGGAATAAATATACTGGACATAAATGGAGAAAATAGGGTTTGCTTGATTGGTACTGACATTGAAAAAGAACTTTTTTATGGTATTAATCCTATAAGTAAAAAAATGAAAATTGGTGGCGTAACATATACAGTTATTGGAACACTACAGGAATCGCAGGGATTTTCACTAAGTAATAATAACAAAGCAGTAATAATTCCATATACAACAGCCATGAATTATTTTGGTACTCGCTATATAAATAGTCTTGATGTATACATGGAAGATGGAGAAATGTCAGATATTACAACAAAAAACATAGAGTCTTTGCTAAAAGTTTCATTCAACAACAAAGATAATGCTTTTTCTGTATCTAATATGCAAAGTATGATTGACAGTATTGAGAATATGACGGGTATGATGAGTATGCTTCTTGGAGGAATAGCAGCAATCTCTCTTCTTGTAGGTGGCATAGGAATAATGAATATGATGTTGGTATCTGTTACAGAGAGAACAACGGAAATCGGACTTAGAAAAGCCCTTGGTGCAGAACCAAGAAGAATACAGGAACAATTTTTAATAGAATCAGTGGTACTATCCTTAGTAGGAGGTATAGTTGGTCTTGTAGTAGGAGCTATACTTGCATATTTAGTTAGCATTTTATTAAACAATCCATTTACATTATCATATTCAACTGTTCTATTAGCAATTGGCTTCTCTGGTGGTGTGGGGATTATATTTGGAATTACACCAGCAAGAAAAGCTTCAAGATTGAATCCAATTGATGCACTTAGAAGTGTTTAATTAAAAACACTTCTAACTTTTCATTAGACATTTCAATTTATGTTATAATTAAATGTAAATTCAAATTAATAGGGTGAGAATATGTTAAGTGAAAATATGTTATTACAAATATTTAATGAGGAGACTAGTGGTAAAAACCACTCCAAAGGACAAAGAGTTCTTAATAATGATCTGGTTTCTTCTTTGGATATTACCAGTGAAGACAATTTAATATGTATAGATGGCAATGTGATTTCGGAGAATCTATTTAATAAATATAACACAAAAATTGAGATGGATGGAGATACGAAGAGTATTTTTTCTACTTATTGCAGTTGTTTAGATTATGAAAAGAATGAGTTTAAAAAAAACAATTATTGTTGTAAGCATTTAGTTGCTACTTTTTATAAAGCATTGGGGCAATTAGTTAAGCATCCTCTTTTAAAAGAAACTGACATCTTATTTGAGAATAAAAGTAATATTTTATCTATGCTTCTAGACGATGAAAAACATAAGGATGAAATTAAAATAGAGGTTTATATAAATAAAAATCAATGGAGTGATAAGATATCAGCTGAATTTAAAATAGGACTCAAATCCATTAGTTCAAGTAGTTTATATATTTTAAAGGATATTGATAATTTTTTAGTATCGTATCATAATAAATTTGCTATAAAATATAGCAAAAACTTTACTTTCGATATAAAAAATCAAAGATTAAGTACAAAAGATAGAAGACTTATTGATTTTATTGAAATGCTAAAGGAAATGGATGGAATTCAAAAGTCATCCAATAGGAATAGAGATAAGTGTGTCCAAGGAAAGTATGTAAATATTCCTAAATATTTAGTTAGAGAATTTTTTCAGATTATAAATAAACATAGAGTGTATTTAAGTGAGGGATTTTTTTATAGAGATATTGATACTGAAATTTTAAATGAGATACCACCTATAAATTTTGATTTAAAAACCATAAAGGGAAATTATGTTCTGAAATCTCCAGAAGGGATGCCTATGGTTTTAGGTTCTAAAAATGATGTTTTCTTGTATGGTACAACAATATATATTCCAGAGTATGAGTTCTGTTACAAGATAAGCCCATATCTTAAAATATTTGATAAGGGAAATGTTATAACTATGGGTAGGAAAGAGGAAGAAACGATATTAAGAAAATTAATTCCAGATCTTAATATGTTGTCCACTAATGTTACTTTATCTAAATCTATAAAGAATAAAATAGTTATGGGTGAATGTGTATTTAATTTTTATTTTGATCAAAATGGGAAAAATATTACACTAATATTAAAGGTTAAGTATGAAAATTATGAATTTAATATATTTGATGATTGTCAGGAGAAAATTATATATAGGGACTCTAAGAAAGAAGCACATGTAATTAACCTTCTCAGCTCATTAGGTTTTCACGAGATAAAGGAGAAATTTTATTTTACAAATGGCGACGATTATATATTTAGATTTTTCAAAAGTGAAATAGGAAGACTTCAAGAAATAGGAGAGGTTTATTACTCAGAAAATTTCAAGGGGTTAAAGTCTTTAGGTACAAAGGGAATTAAGGGAGATATTAAAGCGGGGAAATATAACTACTTTGAAATGAATTTTAAAATAGGGGATATTCCATCACAGGAAACTACAGAGATATTAAGGGCATTTAGAAATAACCTTAAATATTATAAGCTTAAAAGTGGTGAGTATCTTGATTTAGAAGAATTAGAACTTAATAAGTTTTTGAAACTTTTAGATGTGGTTTCTACTAAGGATATAAATGAGAATCATATTGAAATAGCTAAGAACAAAGGGGCATTCATACATGGTTATTTAGAAGAAAATAATATCAGATATATAAAAGGAAAAAAAGAACTAAAAGAAATAAAGGATAAGTTCAAGAATATAGATAAGTTGAAATTTGAAGAACCAGTAGAGTTAAATGGAAAACTTAGAAAGTATCAAAAAGTGGGTTATAATTGGCTTAAGACATTAGATTATTTAGGGTTTGGTGGAATTTTAGGGGATGAGATGGGGCTTGGTAAAACCCTTCAAACCATTACCTTTTTACTATCCAATAAAGGGAGTAAATCCTTGATTGTAGCTCCAACATCATTAATATATAACTGGGTAAGCGAGTTTCAAAAATTTGCACCAACTTTAAGGGTAGTGGCTGCAAACGGGTCAAAAGAAGAGAGAAAAGTGCTAATAAAGAACATAGAAAATTATGATGTAATTGTAACAACTTATAACTTAGCAAAGAGGGATTTAGAAGGATATAAGAAGATAGATTTTGATTATTGTATATTGGATGAAGCCCAATATATAAAAAATCCTCACTCTCAAAATGCACAAGCCATGAAGGAGATAAAAGCAAGGAATAGATTTGCTTTATCAGGTACTCCTATAGAAAACTCTCTTATGGAATTATGGTCTATATTTGATTTTATAATGCAAGGATATTTATATGATGAGAAGCGATTTAGCGTAAGATATCATAAAAAACTTAAAGAGAGTCCAGAAGTATTAGTAGAGTTAAATAAACTTATAAAACCATTTATTCTTAGAAGAAGAAAAAAGGATGTTTTAAAGGAATTACCTGATAAGATAGAAAAAACACTTATGGTTACCATGGATGACGAACAGAAAAAAGTTTATGGAACCTATGCAAACCATGCATTAGATCTTATTGAGAAGAAGGTAAAGGAGCATGAGTTTAAAAGTAGCAAGATAGAAATTCTTGCTTATATAACTAAGTTAAGACAATTATGTCTAGATCCTTCTGTTTTAATGAATGAATATACTGGTGGAAGTGGAAAAATAGAAGCTTTAGTGGAACTTCTTCATAAGAGTATAGAAGAGGGTCATAGAATGCTTATTTTCTCTCAATTTACATCAGTTCTTAAAAATATAAATAGAAGACTCGATAAAGAAGGAATATCGTATAGCTATCTAGATGGTTCAATACCTTCATCAAAGAGAATGAAGATGGTAAAAGATTTCAATGAAGGGGAGAATTCTGCATTTTTAATAAGCTTAAAGGCTGGTGGAACAGGACTTAATCTAACATCTGCAGATGTAGTAGTCCACTTTGATCCTTGGTGGAACCCAGCTGTGGAAGAACAGGCTACAGACAGAGCACATAGAATAGGACAAAAGAATGTTGTACAAGTAATAAAAATTATAGCTAAGGGCACTATTGAGGAAAAAATCATAGCTCTACAAGAAGAAAAGAAAAAGCTTATATCAGAACTAATGGGAGATGAATTGTCTAGTGGTGAGAGTTTTGGAACTTTAAGTGATGAAGAAATTCTTGGGTTGTTTGATATGGAGTAATGAAAATATTTAATCTACTTATTAAAGCAAAAAATATCATGAGAAATTCTTCTCATGATATTTTTGATGTTTGTTTCTATTTTGGTAACTTATTTTTTCTTCTACTAGAATTTCGGTTTTTACTATATTTTTTTGTAGAAGTATTTTTAACAGTTTTTTTCTTTGCTATTGGTGTACTACCAGCAATTATTTTGTAAGGATGCTCTTCTATTAATGGTATGGTTTTACGTATAAGTTTTTCAATATCATTAAGATGTTCTTTTTCTTCCTCATCACAGAAAGAGATTGCAGCCCCTTTTAATCCAGCCCTTCCAGTACGCCCAATCCTATGAACATAGGTTTCAGGCACTTCAGGTAAGTCAAAATTAATTACATGAGATAATTCATGTACATCAATACCTCTTGCTGCTATATCCGTTGCTACCAAAACCCTTATTTTCCCTTCCTTGAAATTATTTAAGGCACGTTGTCTCGCGTTCTGTGATTTATTGCCATGAATAGCTTCAGCCTCTATTCCTGCTTTAATAAGATCGTTTGTAATTCCATTTGCACCACGTTTTGTTCTTGAAAACACCAAAACAGAATCTATAGACTCGTCTTTTAATAAATGCTTAAGTAAAGATTTTTTATGTTTTTTACGAACAAAATATACTTCTTGTGTAATTGTATCTACTGTAGATGAAACAGGTGTAACTTCTACTTTCACTGGATCTTTCACAATAGAATCTACTAATTTTGATATTTCTTTTGGCATAGTTGCAGAGAACAACATAGTTTGTCTGATTTTGGGTAGCTGTGCTATTATTCTTTTTACGTCATGAATCATACCCATATCCAACATACGATCAGCCTCGTCAAGCACAAAATACTTTACATTACATAAGTCAATATATTTCTGATTAAATAGGTCAAGCATTCTTCCAGGAGTTGCAATTAGTATATCTACTCCTGCTTTAAGTGCATTTGTTTGAGGTTTTTGTGATACTCCACCAAAAATAACTATATTTTTAAGATTTACGTATTTACCATAAGATGTAAAACTTTCTCCTATCTGAATAGCCAATTCTCTAGTAGGAGCTAATATCAAAGCTCTGATAGGTTTAGGACCTTTTTTAACTATTTTTTCATTAGAAAGATTTTGCAATAACGGAATAGCAAAAGCTGCTGTTTTTCCAGTACCAGTTTGTGCACAACCAATAAAATCCTTTCTGTTTAGTATAGTTGGAATAGACTTTTCTTGTATTGGAGTAGTTTTTATATACCCTTGTTCTTTTAAAGCTTTCTGAATAGGTTCGATTATGTCTAAATTCTCAAATAACATTTTTTCTCCTTTGTGATTTTAAATTTTAGTATCTATGGTATCAAAAATAAACTACCATTCCCTTATTCAGTATAATTGAATTACCACAAAACAACAACTAAGAACGGAATGTTTTCCATCTAATATTCTAAAAGTATTTAAAATTATTTTGTGAAATATTATAGTAATTTGGTACTTGTATCATATATAATACTATTATATTTAGAAAATGATGAAATTTTTACTAAATGATTAATTTCCTAAAATTGCATTACTAATGAATTTGGAATACAATAATTGAGAGGTGATGAAAAATGTCAGATATCAAATATGAAATAAAAGAAACAATAGGAGTAGTTTCAGAATCACCAAAAGGTTGGACTAAAGAGTTAAACATAATCAGCTGGAATGAAAGAATGCCTAAATTTGATTTAAGAGATTGGGCACCTAAACATGAAAAAATGGGAAAAGGTATAACTTTATCAGCTGATGAATTAAAAAAACTTAGAGATCTATTAAATGAGATGGAGTTATAAGAATTAAAGAATATAAAAATAAAAATTCCTAAAAATTTTGAAAGTTAGGAAGTTAAGAAGGAGAATAATAATATGAATGGAACTATACGAGAAAATATAAAACAAGGTACAAAAGTGAGGGTTGTTCAAAAACAAGATCAGCGTTCAGGGAAATTAACAGAGGGTGTGGTTGAAAAGATTCTTACAAACTCACGTAATCATCCTCGTGGTATTAAAGTTATGCTTGATACTGGTATTGTTGGAAGAGTTAAAGAAATATTATAATATTAGTTTGAAGCCCTGGTGGTTTTTACACTTAGGGCTTCTGTAACTAGTAATATATAAATTATTTCTAACTATCTTTTACTAACTTTAATATTTTATTTTCCAAATTTTTATTTTCCGTCATTAATACAAGCTTTTCTTTTTCAATTTCTAGGATTTTTTCAGAATTTTCTTTTAGCATATTATTTATTTCATTATTTAATTTTTCATTAAATTCTTTTTGTAATCCCACATTTTGTTTTTCAAAATCAATTAAGTTTTTAGAATTTTTTTCTTTTAAAGCATCTAATGTCTGTAAAATTGTTTTTAATTCAGAATTTAAGTTTTCATTTTTATCTAATAATTTTTCATTTTCTAATTTGAAATTTTTATTTTCTATTTCAAATTTAGTTACAGCTTTATCTAAATTTTTATTTTCACCAAGTATTTTATTAAAATCAGATAATTTACTTTTTGCTTCATCTACTTGATTATATAGATTTAAAGCTTCTTTTGTAGCTCTAGCATTTTGCTTTTCTAGTTCATTATTTTTTTTAATTAATTCTTTATTCTCTTTTGAAAATTTATCTAAGCTCTCTTTTAGCTCTTTTACTTTATCGCTTTCATTTAAAATTTTGGTTTTTAAAATTTTTATTTCCTCATTATACCCCATTGATTGTTTTTTAAAATTTTCTAATTCGTTTATATTTGAATTTTTAGTTTCTATTAAAGATATCTGAGTATTGGCCACAATTTTATTTATTATGGAAAAAACATTATCAAACAATGTTTTTAAGTCTTTTAGATCAGAAGAAACATCTAAAGTAGAATTGTCCTTATTTGCACTTCTATATGCGTCAATAAGTTTATTAAATACTTCGGATGTAGTTAAATCTTTGTCCTCCTTCAATTTAATAAAAAACTCTTTGTCTTTTGGTAATATTTTACCAGAAATTCTATCAGCATTCTTGTCTGTTTTAATAGTATTATCTGTATTTGAATTAATATTAGTATTATTCATACTAGTCCTCCTTTATGTAAACAAATATTATTATATCACAAAAATTCCAATGAGTGATAAATTTATTAACTAGTTATAACCTAAGTTATAACTAGTTAATAATAATGGTTATAACTAGTTATAACCATTATTATTTGTTATAAATAAATTATAACAAATAAACTATTAAAAGTAAAACATAAAATAATAATAACGTCGCGAAATATAGATTTCGCGACGTTATTTGTAAAACACTAGTTAGTGTGGTATAATTTATAAGAAAAATTGATATTTTTAGGGGAGATATACTTGATATACAAAATTAATGAAATGCAAGATAAAAACATGCCAAAAAGAGTGAGAGAGTTTTTGAGTTATATAATCTCAATAAAAGGTAAATCAGAAAACACAGCAAAAGCTTACAAATATGATTTGAAATTATTATTTAAATTTTTAAGATTATACAGAGAAGAGATAGTAGAAGAAACCGAAATAAATGATATAGATATAAAAAATATTGATGATGATTTTATAAAAAAAGTAGATCTTTCAGAATTATATAGTTTTATAACTTTTGTTGAAAAGTACAGAAATAATAGTAATTATTCAAAAGCTAGAAAAGTAGCTACAATGAAATCATTTTTTAAATACTTAAATGTAAAAATAAAACTAATTAATGAAAATCCAGCATTAGAATTAGAAACGCCCAAAATAGGTAAAAGAAATCCTATATATTTAAATTTTGAAGAAAGTAAAAGTTTGTTGAAGTGTATAGACGGTACTCATAAAGAAAGGGATTATTGTATTATAACTTTATTTTTAAATTGTGGTTTAAGATTGTCAGAGTTATGTGGAATAAAAATTTCAGATATTAAAGATAATAAATTAACTGTAATTGGTAAGGGGAATAAACAAAGAGTTATATATCTCAATTTAGCTTGTATTAAATCATTAGAAAGTTATTTAAAAGTCAGAAAAGAAAAGGAAAATAAAATACTAGATAAAGATATTCTTTTTATTAGTCAGAAAAATACAAAGATAAATAAACGAACAGTAGAAAGAATGGTAAAAAAATATATTGAAAAAGCAGGAATAGAAAAGGAGAAATTTTCACCACACAAACTTAGACATACAGCTGCAACGTTGATGTATAAAAATGGTGCAGATATAAGAGGTCTTCAAAAATTTCTAGGTCATGAAAATATTTCAACAACGCAAATTTATACTCATGTTGATGATGAGAGGATGAAAGAAATTGTTAATATTAATCCGTTAAGTAGCATAGAATGATACTTATAAACATTAACCTATTGTAAAAAACTAACAAAAATTCAATGGAAACTTAATGTATTATATATATAATTTTGTGATATAATAATATTATGAAAATTCTTAAAATTAAGAAAGACATATTTAGAGAATCTAGAGCAGTTACTTTGAACTGACTCATTGATAGGTTCTCTTTTATTTTGGATTAAAATATCTGATATTAATAATTATAGAAAAATTAATATAAATAAAATTCATATTAGATAGTATTAAAATATATATTATGCTAATTAAAAAATCAAGATGAATAAAATATTCATCTTGATTTTTTATAGTGTATATTTAAAGTGCTATATTATAGATTTCTTTCGTATTGTTCTACTATTTTTTTTACCATTTGACCTCCAACAGAGCCAGCTTGTTTGCTAGTTAAATCTCCATTGTAACCATCGTTTTTTAAATTCACTCCTACTTCATTAGCAGCTTCCATTTTAAATTTATTTAATCTTTCTTTAGCTTCTGGTACAAGATTTTTTGCCATTATATATTCCTCCTTAATTAATGATTGATTTTTATAATTGTTGTTTTATGTTACATTAATAGTGTGACCCTATTAAAAAATAATATATTAGTAGCTTACAGGTATAAGTTGAAGTTTGTACTTTTTTTAGAAAATCAAATATAAAGTGTCATTTTTTTAAAAATTTATTTGTATAATCCAATTGACAACATATAATGAATCGTGGACAATAAGTATGAAGTATGGAATAATTTTATTTATTAGTAGTTAGGAGATGGTAATTTGAAAAAGCTTAAAATTATTATGACTGGAGGAGGCTCAGCTGGGCATGTAACTCCTAATCTTGCACTCATACCCAAACTAAAAAAAATAGGATATGATATACAATATATAGGAACCCAAAATGGAATTGAAAGAAAAATTATTGAAAATGAAAATATAAAATATCATGTAATTTCAAGTGGAAAGTTAAGAAGATATTTTGATATAAAAAATTTTTCAGATCCTTTTAAAGTTATAAAAGGAATTTTTGAAGCAGCTAGTATAATAAGGAAGGAAAAACCCAATATAGTTTTTTCTAAGGGTGGCTTCGTATCGGTTCCTGTAGTTATAGGAGCATACTTAAATAAGGTTCCAGTAATTACACATGAGTCTGATATGACACCAGGACTTGCTAATAAACTGGCAGTTCCATTCTGTACTAAAATATGTGTTACTTTTCCAGAATCTATTAAATTTATTAAAAAGGATAAAGCTGTACTTACCGGTACACCTATCAGAACACAATTATTTAGTGGAAGCAAACTTAAGGGGCGTAAAATTTGTGGTTTTGAAGATAATAAACCTATTCTTATGGTAATAGGTGGAAGCTTGGGATCTAAAATAATAAATGATATTATAAGAACTAATTTAGACCAATTACTTGCTAAATATAATATTATTCATATTTGTGGTAAAGGAAATTTAGAAAATAAATTTTCTAATAAAAAAGCATATAAGCAATTTGATTATGTGCGAGAGGAATTAGCAGATTTAATGGCAGCATCAGACATATTTATATCTAGAGCAGGCGCAAATGTTATTTTTGAATTACTTGCCCTTAAAAAACCTAATTTACTTATACCTCTATCAGGTAAATCTAGTAGAGGAGATCAAATTTTAAATGCCGGGTCTTTTGAAAAAAGTGGATATAGCTTGGTAGTTCAGGAAGAAAAATTAACATCAGAATTACTTATTAAGAAATTAGAATATTTATATGAGCATAAAGATAAATTTATAATGAAAATGAATTCTAGTGTTTTGAATAATGGTGTGGACAGTATAATCGAATTAATAAAAAAATGTACTAAATAAGAATGTTTTTAACATTCTTATTTAGTACATTTTTTATTAACGATAAAAATAGATCTTTATAAAAATTTTCAGAATATTTTGTAAAAAACCCAAAAATATAATATAATATAGAGTATAAACATTAAGTACTATAAACATAAAGGAGATGATTGCATGAAAATAGAATTCTATGGTGCTGCTAAATGTGTTACCGGTTCTTGTCATATTTTAAAAGTTAATAATAAAAATATCCTTTTAGATTGTGGACTCTATCAAGGCAAAGATGAAAAAGAAAGAGGAAATGAAGATTTTAGTTTTCAACCCAAGAATATAGATTATGTAATTTTATCTCATGCTCATATAGATCACAGTGGAAGAATTCCACTGCTTTATAAAAAAGGTTTTAAAGGAGAAATTTTATGTACTAAGGCTACAAAAGAGTTATGTAGCATAATGCTTCCAGACAGCGGCTATATACAAGAAATGGAAGTTGAATGGAAAAACAGGAAAAGAGTAAGACAGGGACTGCATACTATAGAACCTTTATATACTTCTAAAATTGCAGAACTTTCAATGTACCTATTTAAAGAGTTTAATTATAATGAAATGATAGAAGTTTTTGAAGGATTTAAGATAAGATTTAGAGATGCAGGGCATTTATTAGGATCTTCAATAATTGAAATGTATATAAAAGAAGATTACGAAGAAGAAATAAAAGTTGTTTATACAGGAGATTTAGGCAATACTAATAAACCTATAATAAGAGATCCTGAATTTATTAATTATACAGATTATTTAATTATGGAATCAACTTACGGAGATAGAATTCATGGAAATATAGATTGGTCATTTAAGGAACTGGTTAATATTATAAAAACGACATTTGAAAAAGGGGGAAATGTCGTTATACCATCTTTCTCTATTGGAAGAACTCAAGAAGTGTTATATGCTTTAAATAAATATGTTAAAAATAATGAATTAGAAGATATAACAGTATTTGTAGATAGTCCTTTGGCTGTTAATGCTACTAAAATTTTTGAAAAAAGTAGTGATTATTTTGATGAAGAAACTAAAAATTTATTATATAAAGGAATAAGGCCATTAAGATTTGAAGGATTAGTTTTCACAGAATCTCCTCAAGAATCTATAAAAATTAATAAAATGCAAAAAGGTGCAGTAATTATTTCTGCTAGTGGTATGTGTGAGGCTGGTAGAATTAAACATCATCTTAAACATAATTTATGGCGAAAAGAATGTTCTATTGTTTTTGTGGGTTATCAAGCAGAAGGAACGTTAGGACGAGCAATTTTAGATGGAACTAAAAAAGTTAAGTTGTTTGGTGAAAATATAGCTGTAAATGCTCATATATACAACTTGGAAGGATTATCTGGTCATGCTGATAAGAATGGACTTATAAATTGGGTAGATAATTTTATGGAAAAACCAAAAGAAATATTATTAGTTCATGGAGATGATAAGTCACAGAAAAACTTAAAAGAATTATTAGATTTAAAGGGATATAAAACTAAAATAATGGGTATGGGAGAAACTTATTATATAAATGAACATTTTAAATTAAATGACCAAAATATAAAATATAGAATTATTAAATTATTGAATTCTATGGATAATATTGAAAATGTTAGCAAAGAGATATTACTTAAAGAAATAAAAAAGGTCGTTAATAAAGAAGATTAAAATGGACCCTATGTCAAGGACATTAAAAAAAAGGGGTTAAGCAGCATTTAAAAGATGATTTCTAAATTGTTTAGGAATCATCTTTCATATGTCCGAAGAAAGATAATCCGATAAAAAAGTTTTAGAGATTTTAAGGCAGCCGCTGGAAGATAGAATTATAAAAATTTCTAGAGCAAATGGAAGAGTAAAATATCCAGCGAATTTTATGCTGGTTGCAGCCTAGAATATGTATACTGTTTAAAGTTATTCGTGCTCTATTGTACCTCTTTCAGCTTGATCTTCGGAACTTACTCTTGTATATATAGCTACATTCATTTGCTTATCACCTCGTATTTATTGTATAGTACATTGATCTTATATATTTAAATACTTGTTGGTTTTGCTCTGTTCACAGATATGATTTTATTGGAAAACAACTTGTCCATTTATTATTACTACCTTTTTAGTAAATGTGAACGTAAGTTCCGCAATTAGTATAATGCTAATGGGTAAAATTTTAAATATATAGAAAAATATTTTGAAAAGTTGCTCCAGAGAAATATATAATAAAAGGGATTATGAGATAAAATAAAATTTAAAATCTCAAGAGTAGATGTAGAGTACTCTAATGACTAGACTAGGGATAGACAAATAAAAAAGAGAAGTATTTCTACCTCTCTTAACAACATACGTATTTACTTTTTAAATAATAAATTTGTAAATCCAAAATACCGATGCTCTGATTTTGACACCTATCTCTCGATAGATGGGTGTTCTCACAAATGTTTTCACTGCCCTTGCCACTCTTAGTTGGTCTTATATTACTAATCCACATTTATATATTGAACTCCCGTATAAATGATGTAGGTTTAAAATAAGAGCTCTACAAATATTTTAGATTATTAACTTATTTATATTTGAAATTTGTAAAAACAACTTTACCGGAAGACTATTATATACAGAATATATATAAAGTTCAATAACTTTTTAAAGAAAATATAAGAAAGTTTTACAAGTAAGTACTTGAAAATAAATAATCTAAGCAGAAAAAAGTGATGTTAGATAAATATATATACAATTTAATATTTTGATTATATGTATTTCTATTGCTAATAACCAGAATATTTAAGAATTTTACGACTATTTACAAAAAATAATTTAATTTAAAATATATACATAATATACATTTAATTGACGAACAGAAATACATCAAATATAATAATACTACTAGCTAAATTAATACTATAATGTAAATTATAACTAATAGATGGTATTCCTATACAAAAGAAAGGAGAAAAATTTATGAGTTTCATATATACTAAACTTAATATAAAGAGAATAGTTTTACATCAAATATTTAAAAGAGATAAGGACAAGCAGGTTAAACCTCTTAAATACAGCACGAGTTTAACAACATTAAATGAAGAAGGTATGAGAGAGTTACAAAATAGAATTGTTACTGCATTAGGTAATGATTCTCATAGCATTGAAATGAATATTGCGAATGTAGATGAAAATAGTACATTCCAAATTTTAACTAAGATTATGGAGTATTCAGATGAAGAATTTGTTAAGAAATCTAGAGAGATAGCATATAAATTAGCAGAAGCACAAAACAGAACCAATATTCCAGGGGGAATTGTAGTAATATTCGACGGCGAGGTTGGTATTGACAAAAAAAAGTTTATAAGTGTAATTAAAGCAGAAATTCATGGGGGATTTACTTTGAATGATAATAAAGAAAGAGGTATATTACTAAAATTCATAGCTAATCTAGTATTAACACCTCAGCAAAAACTTTACAAAATAGGAATGTTTACAGAAATGCAAAATACAGGTAAGCGTGATAATTTAAGAAGCCCAGATGATTTCAAAGCATTTATATATGATCAAAATATGAATAGTGCAGAAACTTCTAATGCAGCAGTTTATTTTTATAGCTCTTTTTTAGGATGTTCAGTTACTCCAACAAGTAAAAAATTAACTAGAGATTTTTACAATTATACAAAAGAATTTGTTAATACAGTTGATATTTCAGCTGAAAGAAAATTTGATTTAAATCAAGCTTTATATACATATTTAAATACTTCTAATCATACTATTGTAAGTGTTTCTCAATTTAAGGATGAATATCTTGATATAGAGGAACAAGATATGTATTGTGACTATATGGAAAATAATAAATTTCCAATGCATGCAGTATCTAAAGATTTATCATATATCAAATCTAAGTTAAAAAAAAGAAAAGTTAATTTCTCATCCAAAGTACAA
The DNA here is from genome assembly GCF_026735135.1 of Clostridium aestuarii. Lineage (GTDB taxonomy): Bacteria > Bacillota > Clostridia > Clostridiales > Clostridiaceae > Clostridium_H > Clostridium_H aestuarii. The sequence goes on from NZ_JAPQER010000002.1 coordinate 370,275, forward strand.
ATAAGTGCACCATCAGAAAAATTTAGTAAACTTGTAGAAATAAAAGGTCATGAGGGGAATAAAACTATTTTACATATTGAAGGACATATTCAAGGTGATGAATAGTGACTGAGCAGGAGTTTAAAGAAAAGTTTGAAAGTGATAAGATAAAATTTAATATATGGGGTAAATATGTAGAAAATTATATAAAGACTAAATTAGAAGAAAGAGTGGATAATATAAAAGAGTTTTTAAAAATCCCTTGTGAACCAAGAGTAAAAAAAACAGAGTCATTAATAGAAAAAGCATTCTATAGAGATAAAAATTATATAAATCCATATGATGAAATTACAGATAAAGTTGGAATTCGTTTTGTTGTTTTAATAGTAGAAAATATAAGAATAATTAAGGATATAATTGAAGAAAATAAACAATGGGAAGTATCAAAAGATAGAGATTTTGAAAAAGAGAGGGAGGAAAATCCTACAATATTTGACTATGAATCAGTTCATTATATAGTAAGAAATAAGGAACAACTAAATTTAAAAGATGCTATTATACAAGCTAGGACACCTTGTGAAATACAAATTAGAACGTTATTGCAACATGCATATTCGGAATTAACACATGATACGATATATAAGCCAAAAACGAAAGTGAATTCGTCTGTAAAAAGAATAGTTGCAAGAAGTATGGCTCTTATTGAAACTACAGATAGTTTATTTAAGGAGGTAAATAATATGATTTTTGAAGAAGAAAAAGAATATATTGATTTACTTCCTGAATTAAAAGCCATATATTCTGAAATTATAAATTTGGAATTTGAATATGAAAAAAAGTTAAATATATTTATACTTGATTCTTATAAAGAAATTTTAAAAGATATTAAAGCAAAGGATATAAGAAGTTTTGTTTATGATAATTGTAATATAAAAAAAAATTATAATATAAAAGAAATTATAAAAGAAAATTATCATACAAATTTAATTTATAGGCAACCTATAGTTATTTTAATTTATTATTTAATACGAAAGAAAAGAAATGTTTGTAGAAAATTTTGGCCTTTTCCACCAGATGAATTAGAATGTTTTTACACTGATTTAGGATATTCTTTTAATTATAAGTTTTAAATTTATATACAAAAGCTCCATTTCAATATGGAGCTTCTATTTAATTTGTTGGATCAGTAGGAGTTTTCATTAAAGTAGAAATAACAGAGGATGATTTTTTCTCCAGTGATGATAAAAATTCACCACAGGAAAATCCAGTGAAAAATGTTATGAACATACAAATACTCGGGAAACCATTATTAACTTCTAGTGTACCTTTAGTTATAGAAATCATTCCTGCTTTTAAGCCTAAAATGGTTAAGAACGCAAAAGCTAGTGAAAAAAGGGGTCTACATACAAAATAAAATAACATTCCTATATTTTGTATATTATCATTGATATTTCCTTTATTGGGAATAGTGATTTTATTTCCAATACATAATTTATAAACTTTTCTTATGTAAAAAACAGAACTTCCTAGAATAGATGTTGAAAGAGAGCCTATTAGTGCTAAATTAAAATAATTAATTTTATTTTCTTCATTAATAATAAAAAATGACCATATATGCTCTGGAGCTGAATTATCAAATATAATAATTACAATAGATAATATTAGACCTATTACAAATAATATAATATAATATGATAACAATAATATAATATTAATTTTAGATAGTTTCCTCCAATTATTGATTTCACTTGAACAAATTAATTGAGCTTCTGTTGTAGCTGTATCCATGCTTAAAAATCTCCTTACTATATATTTTACTTATAAGTTGTCCTAAATTTACTAACTAATTGTTATGCTATAATTATAACAATTTTGTAATTTGATGTATATAATTTGAGATTAAATTTCATATAAAAGTTTAGACGGCTCATCTGTATCTTAGCCTTAGCTTACACTTCTAGTACATAAAGCAACCCACCTATTTTTAGAAGGTAGGTTGTTAAGTGAAATTCTAAATTTTTAATAATTCATTTTTCGCTTGTTTATATTTTTCTAATCTATCATAATCTTTTTTTGAAGGATTAGGAATTCTTTTTATATTACTATTATCTTCTAAATCAGCTAATTTAACTATTCTCCCAATACGATTATTTTTGCAACGTTTAATAAATTGCATGTAATCTTCATCTCTTATTCTTGTAATAGAACTTAGTGCTTTTATTGTTTCCTCTGAAAATCCTTCTTTACTTAAATATTCTAATGTTATATCTGTATCTTCAATAGTATCGTGCAATATTGCTACAATTTGAGAGGTTTCATCATTCATTTTTAGCATTATTCGCAATGGATGTAATATATAAGGATTTCCTCCTTTATCTGTTTGTCCTTCATGTGCTTGTGTTGCTATAATTATAGCTTTACTCAATAAATCCACATTATCATTCCTTTCATAATATATGACATCAGAATATTATATAACAATTTATTTTTAAATTATACCATACAATATTTTTATGATATGTGGTATTGGTTAATGATTATTTATTTTAGAATTAATAAATGTGTGCAGTATTAATTGAGTGAAGAAGTATTTAGGAGCACAAAAGTGTTTATTATATATAAAATACAACTACTATTCTATTAATTTTCTATATTTAGTGAATCCTTCAATTGAAGATTTTGGTAACGTAGAGATACGACTTTTAATAAAATTATCGTCAGCAATTGATAGACAAATTCTCACTACTCCAACATCAGCATATTGTTTAGAATATGATGGAGGGTTATCTTTCTCATATTTAGCAAATACTTTTTTTGTTTTATTTAATGTTTGTTCTAATAAATTAAAAGTAGTATATTTAGAAGCCAATAATTCTTCTATTAATTTTGATAAACTTTTAGAATTAGAATGATTTCTATCTGGATATCGTTTCTTAAGATATGCAGATAATGTGTTGAGGTTAAGTTCCTCATTATTTAGAAATCCCGCTTGTTTTGCTTTTTCTTCAGCAAGTCTCTTTTGTTCCTGACTTGCATGGAAAAATAGTTCAAAATGTGAATCAACTACATAAAAAAGTGCACTTAAAGCATTGAAATCCTTTTTCAATGAAGAAGGTATAGCATTTGATGATTTATAATCGAGATAATGAGATATTGTTGCCCAAGCGTTCATAGCAATTGTACGAATTTGAATTTCAAATTTTAAGTTTTTGATATCATCATAACGAGGTCCATTAAAATGTGATGGTAAGGAACAGATATAGTGAACAGATAAATATCCAAAAGAGTCTTTTTGTGTATCATTAATTTTGTCATCTTTTTTATGTATATCGATTATTTTTTCAATAATTTGTCCAATTTTATAGACATCACTTAAAAATAAACATATAACTCTTACCCCACAAAGATCGAATATTTTTTCAAAAGGCTGTTTAATTTCTTTTCTGTTAATTTTATCTACAAACGAGTCATAGGTTTTAACCCTTCCTTCAATAGTATGGTAAGGAATATTTTGTTTTTCTAGTTCTTTTTTTAACATATAAATAATTTCATCCTTGAGGCATTCAAATTTCTTATACCTAAGTTGATATTGTTTCTTAATAATATCAATATCCATATAAATATCTCCTCCTAAGTTAATAATTTAGTTTTTTGAAAATAATAGTATATTAAATAATAGTATATTAAATAATAAATTGGATATATTTATCACTAACTTTTACTTAATTTGCAGTAACTAAGGGGCATCACTGTTTTAAGAACTTACAAAATTTTATTAACTTATCTTTTTTTATCAATTATATCCTCTTTAAATTTCTTCATAATAAAAACTACACACTATAAATTCTAAGCAATTATACCAAATAATACCTAGAAGTTCCAAACAATTATTGGAAATATAAAATATTTAAGGAATATTGTAGAAAATTAAAAGAGGTAATATAGTATAAGATTTTAGAAAGATAGGGTAGCGAAGTATATTTAAAATGTATAAAGGTATATATGTAAAAAGTGCTAATTTAGATTAGCACTTTTAGTGTTTAAATGTAATATTTTTCAATTATGTCTTAAATATATATTTCACCTCTTATTTTCTCTACACTCCTATAAATTGCTTAGTTTGATCATTATATTTATAATCTATCTTTTTTAATTTATCTTCAATCTCTTCACTTTTTATTTCATAATAGTCGCATAGATTTTTAAAACTGCTAAATTCATCTCTTAATTTCATATTAACAATGCTTAATAACATATATGGATCCATAGATAATAGCTGTTCTCTATCCATACTATTTTCACCTACCCTAATTCAAATTATGACGCCTTATAAAGAAAGTGTGTACTAATGGATATAAATTAATTAAATCATAATCGTAAAACAATATATAACAAAGAGAATTTATATAATCTTGGGAGGAAGCGATGAGCATGAAAAATAAACTTAAATGGACTATTCCTACTGCGTTAGGTATTCTGTTATGTGCTTATTTTTTTATGACACCAATAGGTGCATTGAGACTTGGCGTAGCATTGTCGTGTCACCCTATAAAGGCAGTAACATCTGTAATTGGAGTATGATTATGGTAAAACACACTATAATATTCTTTCGTAATTTTTTACGATTATGTTTTAATACATTTGAGCTTGTTACTACACAATTTTTTTATATTATGTAGCTATTAATCATACATAATTATACCAAAATAAACCAAAATATCATAAACATATAATGGTAATATATATCATTTAATAAGAAAATTGGAATATAGGAAAACAACAACTGAAAGCATAAAAACAAAAGTGCTTATAAGAGCACTTTTTAAGAAGAAAATATTTTATTTTGATTATATACTTATCTTCATACCTGTTTGATAGAAGGGGAGAGCAGTCTATTTTAAAGGTATATATGCTTGATAATAGTATTAATGTTTTAATCTACGTATCTCTTAAAAATGGTACCCGTAAAAATTCCAATATATGTAGCACCCAATAACATTTCTAAACTAGCAACAAATTCACCAAAACCCTTTGGTATAATATTTCCATATCCAACTGTTGAAAATGTTATTACTGATAAATATAATGATTTTAAATAATCCTCTAAAGTTAAATCGAATCCAATTTTAAAAGAATAATCAACTGTTCTAACATTAACTATTTCAAAACCAGAATACAGGTATAAAATTGACGAACACAAAATAATTAGTATACAATTTAATATTATTCTTTGAGGATTTATGAAATATCCAGTTGTATACCAGAAAAATTTTTTTGATAACTTGTCAGTTCCATGTGAAGAAAGCAAATCTAAGTAATTATATAATTCATAGTACAAAAATCTTTCTTCATCATTCTTTCCTTTCAAATATTGATAATATTGCTTAGTAGCAAGTACAAATGATTTAATTATTCCTTCCTTGAACTCTAAATTAAAATAAAACTTTTTGAAGTGTGAGGAATCTTCATCACGCAAGACGATGAGTTTATCATATGCTACAAAAATGCATTCAATATTTTCAGATTTTTGTATATTGAATCCAATTGGATTGGATAAATGATTTAATATTGTAATCATACATTGTGAACAATTAACTAAGCTTAATGTATGTGTATCACTGCTTGCACTATTAGGTAATTCATCACAATAGAAAAAACAAACCTTATGATAATTAATTAAGAATAGTCCTTTACAAAGAGAGTTTAAAATAAAAATTCGACTTTCATCATAAATGTTTTCATCTTCATCAAATTTCATTTTAAAGTTATTAAATTCACATTCAAAAAAATATATAACATCTACATTTTTTAATAAAACCTCTAATTTACTAAATTTACAATTTATAAAACATAATACCTTCCTTGAGTTGTCAACATTATTACATAATATTTTTTTAAACTTTAATTCACTTTCAATACTAAAATCTTCATTTCTAACTATATTGCAGTTCCATTTGCCAAGTTCTATTTTTTCTTGGCATTCTTGATTTGATTTTATAATCCTACAATACTCACTTAAAGTCTCATTACCTACACTAATTTCTTGTTGAAATTTTTCTTTATATTTTTTATTTTTACTAAATTTCAATCTTATTTTCTCCTTATAATTATTTTCTATTTTAATAATCATTCATATAATGCTTGTACAATTATACCAAATAATACCTAAAATTTCTAAACAGTTATTGGGAATATAAAATATTTAAGTAATATTATAGAAGGTAACATTAGCAGAAAATCTATAATAATTTTTGATATTAAATAATAATATATTTATGTATCAATTATTTTGAGGAGTAAGGGAGTGGAAGTAAGCTTATATAAATTTTTAAAAGCGTATAATAATGATTTAAAGACAAGTAATAATAAATATTACGGAAGGGCTATAGGTGAAACTTATAATGTCATTAGTAAAACTTTTTCAAAGGAAAGTATTGAACCCATAGATGATTATATACGGACGGTTGATACTAGTGGTTTTAGAAAAATATCATTTGATTTTTTACAAACTTTAAAAACAATTGCATCTAGTAAATATTATGACCCATTAAATCAAATACAATATTTAAAAACAAGAATCAATATAGGAAAAGAACTATTAAATGGAAGGAAAAAATTAGATGTAGTGTTGCAGTGTGGTATAGATATAAGTAAAAATAATCTAATGATTTTAGCATTTAGTTCAAATTATAATTTAGATTTAGAAGCAAGCATGCTAAAAGGATTATTAATAGAATTCCCGACAGAAGATAAACTATTTATAGACGTAAAAAGAATAGATAGATTAACTTGTTGGGAACTAAGTAAAGGTGAAGAGAATGTTATAGATTTTAGTATAGTTCAACCTACAAGTAGAAATCTATTAATTAAAACTGCAAACAGATTAACATGTCCATAAAGCTAAAGTTATAAATTATTATCTTTAAGTATAGGATCAAATATTAGTAGTCAAATAAGTATAAAGAGATTTAAGTATAAGAGCATTCAATTTTAAGTGTTGAGTGCTTTTATTATATTAAAAATATAGATGTATTAATTTTAAATTACAAAATGACAATGATTAAAGCAACTATTGTGTAGCAGGGGAGAAAAGTATATTTAAAATGTATAAAGGTATATATGTAAAAAGTGCTAATTTAGATTAGCACTTTTAGTGTTGATACATAATATTTCGCTATTATGTCTTAACTACTTTTAGGATTATTAATCTTTTAAATCATCATTTAACAAAATTATGAACTAAATTCTAGTAATATAAATTGAAATACAACATTACTTTTATATGCTATTTTAAATTCCACTCATAGTAAAACATTTCTAAGAAATCTTCCATAAACTTATGTTTCTTATTAGCAATCTCTTTTGCTGAGTCCGTGTTCATTAAGTCCTTTAATTTCAAAAGTTTTTCATAAAAATGATTTATAGTATGATTTTCTTGATTCTTAACTTGATCTAATGATGAAAACTCTATAGGTTTAATATCTGGATTATATATTTGTCGGTTTTTATATCCACCATAAGTGAAAGTTCTAGCTACTCCGATTGCACCGATTGCATCTAATCTATCAGCATCTTGAACTACCATTCCTTCTATAGTATCTTGCTTGGAGCTAATCACCCCACCTTTAAATGATATGGTCTTTATTATATGTGTTATTTTTATAATATCTTCTTCGTTTACTTCTAATGATTTAAGAAATTGTTCGGTTAATCTAGTTGATGTTTTATTTTTTTTCGAGAATTTCCAGTCTTCCATATCATGGAGTAAAGCTGATAATTCCACTATAAATCTGTCAGCACCTTCTTTCTCTGCTAAAAATTTCGCAAGGTTGTGTACTCTTTCTATATGCCACCAGTCATGACCACTACCTTCGTTATATAATTTTTCTTTTACAAATTCTATTGTTTTTTCTACTATAAATTTTTTATCCATGTTTACCCTCACATTTTATTGATTATATATATTTATAATTTAAATAGACTAAATATAATATAGTTTTATTTTATAATAAACTGAGTTCATTTACACCACAGAAAAGTAATTAGACTAGTTCGCAATATTTTGATATTACGTCTTAACTTTTTCTCTTACGAAAAATATAAGTAACAAAAAATCCTCTTTCATCTTCATTCTCAATATACCTAATTAATTCAAATGAATTTTTCACATCTTCAAAATCAGATGGTTAAATTAAATCCTCTTTTCTAATTTTAGAATCAACCTGATGCTTATATCCAAAACCACAAATAAATAAAATACCACCATCAGTAATGTGACTTTCAATTTTTTCAAGTTGTTCCTTATTTAATCTATAGTGATTAATTACAATATTATCAAATACCCTAATATTTTTTAAAGAATTTGGTATACTTAAATCAATTTGCATTGTATTCACTAAATAATTATTTCTTTGAGCAAACATATTCAGGCGTTCAAGTGCTTTAGTGCTAAAATCTACTCCTGTAACTCTAAAGCCTTTTTTAAGCAAAAATAAAGAATTCCTACCATCTCCACACGCTATATCAAGAATAGTACCTTTTTTAAAGTATACGACATTTTCAACTATTGATTTTTCAGGACTTAATGGATTATCATTTCTGTTAGCAAATTTATCATCCCAGTACTCTTTATTTCCCATGTACTCCATTTTATAACCTCCCGTTGATATGTTCCACAATATTTAACTATTTCGTTACAACTATTATACTTCTTTTATTACACACTTTCTTTAAAGTATATAGCTATTAATCATGCATAATTATACCAATGAAATTACAATCTTAGTTTCATTAGCTTTATCTACTATATCTTTGGCACAGCTCACTACCGTTGAAAATTCTTTTGAATCTTTTTTAATTTTTATATTAAATTATAAAAATTAAAATTTAGGAGAAAATATAATTTGAATAATATAATAAAAGTGAGGAAAAAAACATGAAAAAAACATCTAAAATACTATTTTCAATTATTACATTGTTTGTTTCATTAAGCTTTAAATGTATAGCGTTTGCACAACCTATGCAGTATACTACATTTGATTATGTAGTAAAACAAGGAGATAGTCTATGGAAAATTGCAGTGAAATATGAAGTGGGCGTATCAGAGCTTACAAGCTATAATCCACAAATAGTTGACCCAAGTTTGATTTATCCTAACCAAGTTATTAAAATTCCTAGCTTAGATGAAATAAAAAAATTAGAACACGAGGTAGTTAAACTAGTAAATGTAGAGAGATCTAAACAAGGATTAAAACCTTTAAAAGAAAATTGGCAGTTATCAAGAGTATCTAGATATAAATCTCAAGATATGGTAGATAAAAATTATTTTTCACATACTTCACCTACTTATGGTTCTCCTTTTAAAATGATTAAAGATTTTGGTGTTTCTTATAGAACAGCAGGAGAAAATATAGCCTATGGACAAACAACACCAACAGCGGTAATGAAGTCGTGGATGAATTCTACAGGTCATAGACAAAATATATTGAATCCTAATTTTTCTCAAATAGGAGTAGGTGTTGCACGAAATAAACAAGGACAATTATATTGGACACAAATGTTTATTGGTTGGTAATTAATTTTAATGATATAAGGCTTTAGCTTTATATCATTTTTATTTCAAAAAGTAGTTGAAAAAATCAGAAAATATTGTATTATAAGATTAATTGAAATTTAATTTAAATTAAGAAAAAGGAGGATAAGAGTATTATGTTAAGTTATTTATTTATATTTTTTGCAAAAATAATAGAGGTTTCACTTACTACTGTAAGAACTGTATTTATAACTAGAGGAGAAAAATTATATGCTGCAATAATAGGCTTTTTTGAAGTTTCATTATGGCTTTATGTTATTGGAAGTGTACTTACAGGTATACAGGAAGACCCTGCAAAGATGGTTGTTTATGCACTAGGTTTTGCTTGTGGAAATTATATAGGGTGTACTATTGAAGATAAACTCGCGATAGGAGTTTTAACTATCAATGTGATAGTAACAGAAGAACAAAGTACAGATATTGTTAAAATGCTTAGAGAACATAAAATTGGTGTTACGGTAGTTGCTGCAGAAGGTATAAATACAAAAAGAAAACTATTAATTATTCATGCAAAACGAAAAAGAAAAAATGAAATAATTAGACTTATTGAAAGTACAAATATATCTCCTGTAATATCCATAAATGATACAAAAACTGTTTATGGTGGCTACGGACTAAGAAAATAAATATAATAATGTAAGATTTGATTATATATTTTAAATTTTGTTTATTTAAAAGTACTGTCTCAAAATAGATTTTATATACAATATACTGATTTATAATATAAAAATCATATAGTGTATTGTGTTTTTTCTTTATTTTGAGACAGTTCTTTATATATTGTTTATAAAATATTCATCTATAATTTTTTCTGCAATTCTTTTTTTTGTGTTTGCTTCATTTATAAGAGTTAAAACTGTAATTAACATTTGTGATAAATCTATATGTTCTTTATTTAGGGTGTTTGTATTTTCTGTAATTAACTCTAATTTTTCTTTTAATTCTTTAGAAATATTATCAGTGTCTATTTTTTTTATTTTTGAAAATGATTCGTAAATTTTATCAATTTCAATATCATTTTTTTCATCTAAATTTTCTATTAAAACACTAAATAAAGAAGCTATATCATTTATAGATAAGCTTTGTTTTAGATTATATATAAGTATTAGTAGAATAATATGTTCTCTAGTGTATTTTTTCTTATTCGGACGCATAAGTATTTTAGCTTTAGTATAATTATTTATCATTGTTTTAGTTAAGATTTTGTCATTTTCAGTTCGTTTCAAATGAGCTAATTTATTATCAAAAAGAGTTATAACCTGATCCATATATAAATCAAGAGAGGGAATATCGGAAAGGTTAATATCTTTATCTAAAGAAAGTTGTTGAATAAGTGATACTATTTCATTTTCAGTAAATTCCATAAAAACACTCCTAATTTTTAAGTTATTTTAGATAAATATTATCATATGCATAAAAACATTTCAATATATAGTATTCAAAACCACGTGTTGTAATATGGATATTAATAGATATTGTAAGTAATATAAACTATAAGTAATATAAATTTGCTTTTTGAGGAAAAATAGGTATATATGGCAAGTATATTATATATAACTATGTGATAAAATAAGAATATAACAACACATAGTATTTAAAACCATGTGTTGTTGTGGTGATATTAGAATAATATGATTATAAAAAATGGGAGTGAGTATACATGAAAAACATATTTAGAGAACCCGTAAGTGGATTAACTCATTTATTTGGAGCCATAATTTCTTTGGTTGGTATGATATTAATTATACGTTATGAGTGCGCAATACCTAATTCATCAAAATTAGGGTTAATAGCGGTTATTATATTTGGATTAAGTCTTATATTTCTTTATACAGCAAGTTCTGTTTATCACTTAGTAAAATCTTCGGATAAAGTTATTAGTGTGTTAAGGAAACTAGATCACTCTATGATTTATGTGCTAATAGCAGGAACATATACGCCTATATGTCTCATTGCTTTAGAAGGAACATTAAGGTGGGTGGCTTTTTTAACTATATGGTCATTAGCGATAATTGGAGTATCATTTAAAATGGTTTGGTTTAACTGTCCAAGAAAGCTTTCAACATTTTTTTATGTATTAATGGGATGGTTAGCAGTATTTTTAATTTATCCACTTTCAAAGACAATTAGTATTAACGGACTTATGTGGTTATTACTTGGTGGAATACTATATACTCTAGGAGCGGTTATATATGCTGTGAAATGGCCAAGAATAAAATCTGAAATGTTTGGATTTCATGAAATATTTCATTTGTTTGTGCTTGGTGGAAGCTTTTGTCATTACCTTATGATTTTTAAATATGTTTTATAATAAAATATTGATAATCATATAAAAATATATTTAAGCAGCTTTTAAAGCTGCTTTTATTTTTAAATTGTAATTGAAAAATAAATGTTTCTATGAATATATACTCTAGTTATGCTATAATATTGTGTTGTATAATAATTAAGAAAATATACTTATAAATGTACTTATAAATGGAGGTTTTGGGAATTGAATAAACATTTTTATTTACAAACTTATGGCTGTCAAATGAATGAAGAAGATTCAGAAAAAATATCTGGATTATTAAAAGGAATAGGATACTCAGTAACTGATAAAAAAGATGAAGCTGATGTAATTATTTTTAATACTTGTTGTGTCCGAGAAAATGCAGAACAAAAAGTTTATGGAAATTTAGGTGCATTAAAAGCTTTAAAAAGGGAAAAACCTGAATTGATAATAGTTGTATGTGGATGTATGGTTCAACAAGAGGGCATGGCTGAAAAGATAATTAAAAAATATCCACAGGTAGATATTATTACTGGAAGTTATAACTCATATAAACTTCCTGAGTATATTGAAAGGGTAAAAAAAGGTGGAAATTCAATAATTGAGATTTGGGATAAAGAAGGAAAAATAGTTGAAGATTTACCAATCGATAGGAAAAGTGACATAAAAGGGTTTGTTACTATTATGTATGGATGTAATAATTTTTGTTCATATTGTATAGTTCCCTATGTAAGAGGAAGAGAGCGAAGTAGAAAATCTGAAAATATAATAAATGAAATCAAGGAATTAGTATCTAAGGGATATAAAGAAATTACTTTGCTTGGTCAAAATGTTAATTCTTATGGAAAAGGCTTAGATGAAGAAATTAATTTTGCGGGACTTTTAAGAAAAGTAAATGAAATCGAGGGCGTAGAAAGAATAAGATTTATGACTTCTCATCCTAAAGATTTATCTCAAGAATTAATTGATACAATAGCATCATGTGATAAAATATGTGAACATGTACATCTTCCTGTTCAATCTGGTTCAAGTAAAGTATTAAAAAAAATGAATAGAGTTTATGATAAAGAACATTATTTAGATATTGTTAGAAGAGTAAAAGAAGCTATTCCGAATGTAACTATTACGACAGATATTATTGTAGGTTTTCCAGGAGAAACAGAAGAAGATTTTGAAGAAACATTAGATTTAGTAAAAAAAGTTGAATATGATTCAGCATTTACATTTTTGTATTCTATAAGAACTGGAACACCAGCAGCTGAACATAAAGAGCAGGTTGCAGAAGATGTTAAGCATAAAAGATTTAATAGATTAGTAGCAGTTGTTAATGAAATCGTTGCAAGAAAGAATAAAGAGTATGACGGAAAAGTTGTTGAAGTTTTAGTTGAAGGGCCAAGTAAAAATGATGAAACTAAACTTATGGGTAGAACTAGAACTAATAAGCTAGTGAATTTTGAAGGAGACTTTGACAATATTGGTAAAATAGTTGATGTTAAAATAACTAAAGCTCAATCATTTTCATTAACAGGGAAAATAGTATAAAAAGCTCTTTTATAGAGCTTTTTATACTATTAAGAATAAGGAGGAATAGTAATGGGGTTAACTCCTATGATGATACAATATTTAGAAGTTAAAGAGAGAAATAACGATTGCATTTTGTTTTTCAGGTTAGGCGATTTCTATGAAATGTTTTTTGAAGATGCTGAGACTGCAGCAAGAGAGTTAGAATTAGTTTTAACAGGTAGAGAATGTGGATTGGATAAAAGAGCTCCTATGTGTGGAATACCTTATCATTCTGCAAGTTCGTATATAAATAGATTAGTTAATAAAGGATATAAAGTTGCAATTTGTGAACAATTAGAGGATCCTTCTAAAGCAAAAGGAATTGTAAAAAGAGATGTAATAAAAATAATTACCCCAGGTACTTGTTCTGATACAGCTTTTTTGGAAGATACAAAAAATAACTACATAATGAGTTTATACATAGAAGACGAAAAAGCAGCAATGAGTTTTGCTGATATTTCTACTGGAGAATTTAAGTGCACATATACAAAATATAATATTTCGTGTGTTCTTGATGAAATATCTAAGTTCATTCCTAGTGAAATAATTATTGAAAATGATATTGATATTAAAATAATAGATGCAATAAAAGAAAGATTTCAAATGTCATTTACTAAACGACCAAACATCTTTTTTTCTAAAAAAGGGATTGAAAATTTAAAAAATCAGTTTCCTAATTTTGATATTAATAAATTTAATGACGTGTTAATTAAGGGGTGTAATGGACTTCTAAATTATATTATAGATACTCAAAAAACAATACTTACACATATTGATACAATTGAATATTATGATACGGTTGATTATTTAAGTATAGATATTAATTCAAGAAGAAACCTAGAATTAACTGAAACTTTAAGCGAAAAATCTAAAAAAGGTTCATTGTTATGGGTTATAGATAAGACTAGTACTGCAATGGGCGCACGTATGCTTCGTAAATGGGTAGAACAACCTTTGATACAAAAAGAAAAAATTGTTAATCGTTTAGAGTCTGTTGAAGAAATAATGTCTAATCTTCCTTTATATGATGATTTAAAGGAACAACTAAGAGATATCTATGATATAGAAAGACTTGTTGGAAAGATTTCCACCAAAAGTGTTAATGCTAAGGAATTATTGTCATTAAAGAAATCTATAGAAAAACTACCCAAGATAAAAACTATTCTTGAGTCCTTTAATAGCGAGCTTTTAAAGAATATATGTTCTAAATTAGATTGTCTTGACGATATATATATTTTGTTGAATAAATCAATATTGGATAATCCTGCTCTATCAGTAAAAGAAGGTGGAATAATAAAGGAAGGATTCAGTAAAGAAGTTGATGAACTAAGAACTGCAAAAGCACATGGTAAAGAATGGATTGCTTCTCTTGAAAATGAAGAAAGAGAAGCAACGGGAATAAAGTCTTTAAAAGTAAAATACAATAGAATATTTGGATATTATATTGAAATAACTAAATCTAATTTGAGTTCAGTTCCACAAGATAGATATATTAGAAAGCAAACTTTAGCAAATTGTGAAAGATATGTTACTCCTGAGTTAAAAGAAGTAGAAGAAAAAATTTTGGGAGCACAAGAAAAGTTAATTGATATTGAATATGAGTTATTTGTTCAGATAAGAGAGAATATTGAAAAACATATTGATAGAATGAAAAAGAGTGCAAAATTAATATCTGAAATAGATTGTTTGAGTTCTCTTGCAATTGTAGCTCTTGAAAATAATTACTGTAAGCCTGAAATTAATGTAATAGGTGAACTTTATATTGAAGAAGGTAGGCATCCGGTTGTTGAAAAAATGATTACTAGAAATAGTTTTGTTGCAAATGATACTATTATGGATAATACTGATAAACAATTATTACTTATTACAGGACCTAATATGGCAGGTAAGTCTACTTATATGAGACAAGTTGCTTTAATAAATATTTTAGCTCAAATAGGAAGTTTTGTTCCAGCAAAAAAAGCCTCTATAGTTATTTGTGATAAGATTTTCACTAGAATTGGAGCATCTGATGATTTGGCGCGTGGCAAAAGTACTTTTATGGTTGAAATGTGGGAAGTATCAAACATTTTAAATAATGCAACTAACAAAAGCCTTATTATACTAGATGAAGTTGGAAGAGGAACTAGCACCTATGATGGATTGAGTATTGCATGGGCTGTGATAGAGTATCTATGCAATAACAATGATCTTAGATGCAAAACTTTATTTGCAACTCACTATCATGAATTAACTTCTTTAGAAGGTAAGATAAAAGGAGTTAAAAACTATTCAATAGCTGTAAAAAAAGTTGAAGATGATATAATTTTTCTAAGGAAGATAATTGAAGGAGGAGCTGATGAATCTTACGGTATTGAGGTTGCAAAGCTTGCAGGAATTCCTAATGAAGTTATAGATAGAGCTAGAGAAATACTAAACAATTTAGAAAATGAAAATATTCAAGTAAAAAATAGTACTAATCATAATGAACTAAAAGGTGAATACGTTAAAGAAACAGCTGTATCTATATTAGATAAACAAAAAAAAGAAAATAACGAAATCAAGCAAATAGGTTTTGAGGATATTGGTAAAGAAAAATTAATTGATGATATTGCTTCAATAGATATACTTAATATGACGCCTATGGAGGGATTTAATAAATTATATGATATAATTAAGAGGGTTAAAACATTATAAACTTTATAAGCTTTATAGAAGGTGATAAATTGAAAAGAATTAATCTGTTAAATAATGAAACTTCTAATAAAATAGCAGCAGGAGAAGTTGTTGAAAGACCTTCTTCTATTGTTAAAGAATTAATAGAGAATAGCATAGATGCTAATGCTAAAAATATTACTATAGAAATTGTTGAAGGTGGAAAAACTAAAATTAAAATAACTGATGATGGTGAAGGAATACATCCTGATGATATAGAAAAAGCATTTATGCCTCATGGAACTAGTAAAATATCTCGTATAGATGATATTTATTCAATAAGAACTTTTGGTTTTAGAGGAGAAGCCTTACCGAGTATTGCGGCTGTTTCTAATATAAGTTTAAAAAGTAGAACAACTGATATAGAATTTGGTAAGGAAATTCTTATATCTGGTGGAAAGATTGAATATATTAAAGATGTTGGTTGTAATATAGGTACAACTATTGAAGTGAACGATGTATTTTTTAACGTACCTGCGAGAAAAAAATTTTTAAAATCAACTCAAAGAGAATCAAGTTTGATTTCGAGTATAGTTAATAGACTCGCATTAGCCAACCATAACATCTCTTTTACATATTACAGTAATAATAAAAGATCACTTTCAACTTTTGAATCAAATGATGTAAAAGATACTATACGATCTGTATACGGTAAAAATGTATTTGAAAACATAATGAGTTTTGAAAAGCATGGAGATATTGCTTCTGCATATGGCTATATCGGGAATGCTGAAATAAGTAGAGGAAGTAGAAATAATCAAAGTATATTTGTTAATAAAAGATATATTAAGAGTCCTCTTATTACAGCAGCTGTAGAAAATGCATTCAAATCTTTTTTAACAGTTAATAAACATCCTTTTTTTGTCTTATTTTTAGAAATATACCCTGAATTTATTGATGTAAATGTTCATCCTACAAAATCTGAAATAAAATTTGAAGACGAAAGAATTATCTATAAATTAGTTTTTGATGCTGTACATAAAGCTATAGG
Source organism: Clostridium aestuarii (assembly GCF_026735135.1). Taxonomy (GTDB): domain Bacteria; phylum Bacillota; class Clostridia; order Clostridiales; family Clostridiaceae; genus Clostridium_H; species Clostridium_H aestuarii. The sequence continues at coordinate 387,366 of NZ_JAPQER010000002.1, forward strand.
TGAAAGTGTTAGAGATACTTTTGATATAGATACTGAGAGTATTGAATATAACTTTGAAGAAAAAAAAGTATCAACAGAAAATAACATTTCAGATTTGAAAGGTTCACAGTTAAATTCTGTTCAAATACCTATTGATTTGAAAGGTAGTATAAAAAATTTAAATAGTAATTTAGAATTTAAAAAAGATGTTGACTACGTTAATGATGTAAAAAATGTACATGAATTTACAAAACAAAAACCAGAAGAAAATTTGCAAGAAAATAATATAAATCAAGATAAACAGCCTGCTTTTGATATTATTGCTGAAGAGAAATCTTCAAATTTTCCCAACAAAAGTGAAGAGCAAAAGACAGCTAAATTTTCTATGCTTAATATAATTGGTCAATTTAACAATACATATATTTTAGCGCAATCATCAAATGAATTTTATATGATAGATCAGCATGCAGCACATGAAAAAGTATTGTTTGAGAAATATAAAAGTGAAATAGAGAATAGTGAAGTGGTTTCACAAATTTTAATTACTCCTGTTGTTTTGGAGTTGAGTTCTGATGATTATTCTTATTATGCAGAGCATGCAGAATTGTTTAAAGAAACTGGATTTAATATTGAAGACTTTGGTGAAGACACAATAAGTATACGTGAAGTGCCTATACTTTTAGGGAAAGCAGATGCAAAGAAGTTTTTCCTTGAGATTTTAGATAATATAAAAAATATGGGTACTGGCAAAACTACTGAGGTTAAATATAATACAATTGCATCGCTTTCTTGTAAAGCTGCTATTAAAGCGAATCATTCTTTATCTATTGAGGAAATGTTGACTTTAATTGAGCAATTAAGATATCTTGATGAACCTTTTAATTGTCCACATGGAAGACCTACGATAATAAAAATGTCTTTAAAGGATATTGAAAAAAAATTTAAAAGAATTCAATAATATCATTATAATTATAATAGACGTTTAAGGAGGATATAGATGAAGAAAAACTTATTTATTCTTGCCGGACCTACAGCTGTTGGGAAAACGGAGATTTCTATAAAATTAGCTCAAAAGCTAAATGGTGAAATAATATCTGCAGATTCAATGCAGATATACAAACATATGGATATCGGTTCTGCTAAAATTAGAGAAGATGAAAAACAGGGGATTTCTCATTATGTTATAGATTTTGTCGATCCCCATCAAGAATTTAGTGTTGTAGATTTTAAAAATGAAGCAACTAAAGCTATTGATAAAATTTGTACTAAAAATAAATTACCAATGATAGTTGGTGGAACAGGATTTTATATTGATTCATTAATATTTAATTATGATTATGCTAATAGTCACAAAGATGACTCATATAGAGAATATTTGAAAAGTTTAGCTGTGGAAAATGGAAGAGAATATATTCATGGATTACTTCGTGATATAGATCAAGAATCATTTGAAAAATTATATCCTAATGATTTAAAAAGGGTTATTAGAGCATTAGAAGTATATAAACTTACAGGAAAAACAATTAGTGAGTATAATGCTGAGCAAGATATTTATAATATCCCTTATAACGTTTATTATTTCGTTCTTAATATTGATAGAGCTAAATTATATGAAAGAATTAATAAAAGAGTAGATATAATGATGGAAAATGGATTGATAAACGAAGTTATAAAGTTAAAAGAAATGGGCTGTACTTCTGATATGCAATCTATGAAAGGAATAGGATATAAAGAAATACTTTATTACCTTGATGGAAAAATCACACTTGATGAAGCTGTAGAAATGATAAAAAAAGGAAGCAGAAATTATGCTAAACGTCAGCTTACATGGTTTAGAAAAGATAAACGAGTAATATGGATAGATAAAGATAAATATAAAAATGATGATGAAATTATAAATATGATTTTTAATAAGGTCAATACGTTAAATGGATAGCTTAATTGTTTAAAATAAATAGAGGATTTTATTTGTTTTTATAGAATAATATTATAAAAGAGTGGAGGGGAATTAAGCATGAATAAAACATTAAATAATTTACAAGATTTATTTTTAAATAATGCGAGAAAAAATAAGATACCTGTAACTATATATTTAACAAATGGTTTTCAAATTAAAGGGAATGTAAAAGGATTCGATAGTTTTACAGTTATTCTTGATAATGATGGAAAACAAATGATGATATATAAGCATGCCGTTTCTACAATAATGCCTGTAAAACCGATTTTATTTACAGGAGAAAATAATAACTAAAAATAGGCAATTAGTTGCCTATTTTTTTTTTATATGTTAAGATATTTAGTGGTTCTTAGAAATTTATTTTCCTATATTTTGGAGGTTTATGCACATGATTAAAGAAATGAGAGAACAATTAATTTATAAATATGGAATAAATGATAAAGTTTTAGATTTGTATGAAAAAGCTTTGAATGATGTCAAAAATCAATTTGAATTCTTAGATGAAATAAGGGAATTTAATCAGTTAAAAGTTTTAAATGCAATGCAAGAAGAAAGAATAAGTGAATCACATTTTACAAATTCTAGCGGTTATGGTTATGGGGATATAGGTAGAGATTCTTTAGATAAAGTATATGCTAGAATTTTTAATGCTGAAAGTGCATTAGTAAGACCACATTTTGTAAATGGTACTCACGCGTTAGGTGCAGCTTTATTTGGAGTTTTAAGACCAGGTGATACAATGTTATCTGTATGTGGAGAACCTTATGATACGCTTCATGGTGTAATTGGCATAAATAAAGAAGAACACATAGGTTCTCTTAAAGAATTTGGTGTGAATTATAAACAAATAGAATTTACACAAGATGGTAAGCCTGATTTAAAAAAAATAAAAGAAACATTAGAAAAAGATGAAACAATAAAATTAGTACATATACAAAGATCTACTGGATATGGGTGGAGAAGAGCTTTGTTTATATCTGATATTGAGGATATAATAAAATGTGTTAAGAATGTTAGAGAACATATAGTTTGTTTTGTTGATAATTGTTACGGTGAATTTATAGATAAGGTTGAACCAACAGATGTTGGAGCAGATTTAGTAGCAGGTTCATTAATAAAAAATATAGGTGGGGGAATAGCTCCTGCAGGTGGTTATATTGCTGGTAAAAAAGATTATGTTGAACAGGCTTCATATAGATTAACTATTCCTGGAATAGGAGGAGAATGTGGTGCTACTTTTGGAGTGATGCGTTCAATGTATCAAGGATTATTTTTTGCACCTCATGTATCTATGGAAGCTTTAAAGGGCGCTATTTTTTGTGCGAGAATTATGGAACTTTCTGGATTTGAAGTACTTCCTAAATATAATGAAAAAAGAAGCGATATAATTCAAGCTATCAAATTTAATGACAAAGAAAAGTTAATTGAATTTTGTAAGGGAATACAGATTGGTTCACCAGTAGATTCTTTTGTACAATGTGAACCCTGGGCTATGCCAGGATATGATGATAAAGTAATAATGGCAGCGGGTGCTTTTGTTCAGGGTGCATCAATTGAACTATCTGCTGACGCACCAATAAGAGATCCATATATTGCGTATTTACAAGGTGGACTTACTTTTGATCATGCTAAAATTGGAATTTTGGTTGCTTTAAGTAGAATATTAAAATAAGTTGTAAAAAGAGGATGAGCTTCATTTTATAAGCTCATCCTTTAATATTTTCTAAATAATCCAATTAATTTACCTATAACCTTGCAATCATCAACTATTATAGGTTCCATAGATTTGTTTTCAGGTTGTAACCTTATATGATCCTTTTCTTTAAAAAATCTTTTTATTGTGGCTTCGGTATCGATTAAAGCAACTATTATTTCACCATTTTCACAATAATTACTTTTTTCTATTATAGCTAAATCACCATCCATAATTCCTGCCTCAATCATGCTTTCACCAGAAACTTTTAATATAAATAAGTCTTTATTGCTTGGCATAAAATCTAAAGGAATAGGGAAAGAATCTTCTATGTTTTCTACAGCTAAAATTGGCTGTCCAGCAGTAACTTTACCAACTATAGGAACACTTATCATTTCTTTTTTAATAGGAGGGTCTTTTAGTACTTCTATAGTTCTAGGTTTAGTGGAATCGCGTTTTATCATTCCTTTTTTTTCCAATCGTGAAAGGTGACCATGAACAGTAGAAGTGGAACTTAAACCTACTCCTTTGCATATATCTCTAACTGATGGTGGATAACCTTTTTCTCTTATATATTGTTTTATATATTCATATACTTCTGTCTGTTTATCACTAGCTCTTGCACCCATTTTCAACACTCCTTATTCTATAGTATGCATTATATCATATATTTCCAAGAACATCAAACTAATGTTCTTATCCAATTTGATTAATTTTAATTCTTTTGTTATAATACATTAGTACAATATACTTTGTTAGTAATTTGATAAAAGGGGAAATAAAAATGTCAAAATTTTGTATAATACAAGCTAATAAAATATGTGATAACTGTGGAGAATGTAATAAATGTGATTTAGATCCAAAAAAAATATGTAATAATTGCGGAAAATGTTTAGAATTAGAAGGATATGATGTTCGTGCTATTAAAATTGCAGAAATAATGGATGAAGAAGAAAACGGTGAAAATATAGACAATGAAGAAATACATAAAGAAAAAGTTGATTTAGAAGATTATACAACATCAGATTCCAGTATTGAAGATGCAAATGTAAAAGTAGAGTACATTCAAGATGTAGATGGTCTAGATGAATTGCTCAAAGATCAAGAAAACGTTAAAAAAATAATGAATGAAGCTTTTCCAGGATTGTTATTGCTAAAAAGAAACAATACAAAATGATTTTAAAACGTTCCTCATTAAGCTAATTAACACTGCTGAGGAGCGTTTTTTATTCTTCATTTAAAGGATTCAATTGTACAGCTTGTCTTAAAATTTCATCATCAACATGAGTGTAAATTTGTGTGGTGGATACATTTTCGTGACCTAATATTTTTTGAAGACTTCTAATATCTACATTTCCATATTTGTACATTAATGTAGCTGCTGTATGTCTTAATTTATGTGGAGTATATTTTTGACTATCTAACCCTGATTTTTTTATGTGTTTTTTTACTAATAATTCAACAGTTCTTTTATTTATTCTTTTATTTTTTTTGCTTATAAATAAAGCGTCTTTATCTGATATGGCTAATTTATCTATTCTTTTATTTCTTACAGCAAGATAATTCTTAATAGCTTTTAAGCATGCGTTGTTTAAATATACAGTTCTTTCTTTATTTCCTTTACCTATTATAGTTAAAGTATCTTCTTTGACTTTAGAAATATTTATACTACATAGCTCTGAAAGACGTAAGCCACAATTTAAGAATAGTGTTATTATACAATAATCTCTTTCTTTGTTTGGACCATCGATAGACGATAGTAGTGCTTTGCTTTCCTCTAAGGTTAAGTATACTGGATTTCTTTTATTTATTTTTGGGGTTTCTAATTCAATAGTTGGATTTTTATCTAATATCTTTGCTTTGTTATGTAAATATTTAAAAAAAGATTTGAGTGATGCTACTTTTCTAGCGCGTGCATAATTACCATTGCTTCTATAATTCTCAGCAAAAGATATAAATGCATACAAATCTGAAAGGTTGATATCCCTTAAAAATTTTTTATCTATATCATCTATAGGTATTTGGGAAAATTCAATATCAATTTCTACATATCCCTTGTATAATTTTAAAAATCTAAAAAACATGGATAAATCCAGTTTATAACCATCTATGGTATTCTGAGATGTACCTTTAATTGTTCCTAAATAATTTAGAAATTCATTTAGATGTACTGGGCATAATGGGTCAAAAACAGTATTTAGTGTATAATTCATGACACCCTCCTTGTTTTCCAAGTCTAACTTCGCTAAATATGTATTTAGCGAAGTTAGGTTTGGGATATTTTATTATGAAATGTTTTTCCTTAAACTAATCTTACAATTACTATATTAATTATCAGCTTTTTACTATTATACATTTATAGATACATCTAATCCTAAAATATTTTTATTTTTTTCAAGTACAGGTTTTACATATTCATTAATAAAATCATCAACTTGACTATTAGCTCTTCCAATAAATTTATTTGGATCTATTATAGATAATATTTCTTCTTTAGTCATATAGAAAGACCCATCTTTTATTATTCTTTCTATAAGGTCATTATCTAACCCATCTTCTTTAACTCTTTTAGCAGCTTCCATAGAAAGAGTTCTTATTTTTTCATGAAGTTCTTGTCTATCTCCGCCTCTTTTTACTGCTTCCATTAAAATATTCTCAGTTGCCATAAAAGGAAGTTCTCTTTCAACATGAGATGCTATAACTTTTTTGTACACTACCATATTGCTTGATATATTTATATATAAATTTAATACTCCATCTAAAGCTAAGAATGCTTCGGAGATAGATAATCGTTTGTTAGCCGAATCATCCAACGTCCTTTCAAACCATTGTGTTCCAGCAGTTATTGCAGGGTTTAAAGAAGTGACAATTACGAACCTGCTTAATGCACTAATTCTTTCAGAACGCATAGGGTTTCTTTTATATGCCATAGCTGAGGAACCAACTTGTTTCTTTTCGAAAGGTTCTTCTATTTCCTTAATACTTTGCAAAATTCTCAAGTCATTACTAAATTTATAAGCACTTTGAGAAATTTCTGAAAGTGTATTTAAAATAATGGAATCGACTTTTCTAGGATATGTTTGACCAGTAACAGCATAAGTTTTTGCGAATCCTAATTTATTTGCTACAAGAACGTCGAGATTTTTAACTAATTTATCATCATTATCAAATAACTTCATAAAACTAGCTTGAGTACCTGTGGTTCCCTTTACACCTCTTAATTTTAGATTTTCAATTACATAATCTAAATTCTCTAAATCAAGTAATAAATCTTGAATCCATAAAGTTGCTCTTTTCCCTACGGTAGTTAATTGCGCAGGTTGTAAATGAGTAAAACCCAATGTAGGAATTTCTTTATATTGCTTTGCAAATTCAGATAAATTATTTATTGTATTTATTAGTTTCTTTTTTATAATTAGAAGAGCATCCTTCATAATTATGAGATCTGTATTATCACCTACAAAACAACTTGTAGCACCTAAATGGATAATCCCCTTAGCATTAGGACATTGAATTCCATATGCATACACATGACTCATAACATCGTGTCTTATTTCTTTTTCTTTTTTTTCTGCGATTTCATAATTTATATTCTCTATATTTGCTTTAAGTTCATTAATTTGCTCTTCTGAAATATCTAATCCCAATTCTCTTTCGCTTTCTGCTAAAGCAGTCCAAAGTTTTCTCCATGTTTTATATTTCATTTCTTCTGAAAATAAATAAGACATTTCAGAAGATGCATATCTATTTGTTAAAGGTGTTTGGTAAGTATTTCTTAACATGTTAAACCCTCCATACACATATGTTTTTGTGTTTTTAAATTTATTCATTCATATTATACCATATATTATCAGGTAAAGTAAAATATTTGTTCGTAAAAATAACTAAAAAAATGCGTTCTATTTTTTTATATAGTTTAATATACTCTACTGAGAAATATTAATTTTAATTTAGAGGGAGGAGAATATGTATAAATTAAGTTTTATAGACAAGATATCCTTTATACTTATTATTATTGGTGCTATTAACTGGGGGCTCATAGGATTATTTGATTTTAATTTAGTGAATGTAGTTTTAGGAATAATTCCATTACTTGAACGAATAGTTTATATTTTAGTTGGACTAGCTGGAGTAAACACTATATTGTTTATTAATAAAAGTATGATGTCAAGTTAATAAATAAATAAAAGGCTAAATAGCCTTTTATTTATTCTTCGATTGATTCAATTACTTTTACAATTTCTTCAGCTGCTAATGTTTCATCATCACCTGAAGCTGTAATAATAACCTTTGCTCCTTTAGTAACGCCTAAAGAAAGTACTCCTATTAAGCTTTTTATATTAGCTTTTTTTCCGTTAAATTCTAAGTATAATTCAGATTTAAATGAAGATGCTTTCTTTACTAATAAAGTAGCTGGTCTTGCATGTAGTCCAGTAGAACTTTTTATTGTAGCTTCTCTTGTTACCATGTTCTGTCACCTCACCTCATGATAGTTTCTTTTTTATGTACTTAATTAATATTATACCATTTTAAAAAAAATTCTCAACTAGCAATTAAAAAAACTGTTTGATAAGAAATTTTAATGTAGTTTTGATATAAAATATTCAATTCTATTTAATCCTTCTATAATGTTTTCCATAGATGTAGCATAAGAAACCCTAACATATTCATCTAATCCAAAAGCTACTCCCGGAATAACAGCTACTTTTTCTTCTTCTAATAATTGTTCAGCAAAATCCAAAGAATTATTAATTTTTTTGTTATCCAACATTTTACCATAGATATTTGAAATATCTATCATAATATAAAAAGCTCCTTTAGCTTCAATGCAAGATAAATTTTTTATATTTTTTATTTTTGAAATCATATGGTTTTTTCGATTTGAAAATTCATTTACCATATTGTATAATACATTTTGATTTTTTGTTAACGCCTCCAAAGCTGCATATTGAGCTATAGAGTTTGGATTTGAAGTTGTGTGGCTTTGTATATTAGACATTAATTTAATAATGTCTTTGTTCCCAGCAGCATACCCAATTCGCCAACCAGTCATTGCATATGATTTAGAAACTCCATTAATTACAATAGTTCTATTATATGCATCCTCAGATAAACTAGCTATACTTAAATGTTCGTTCCCATCGTATACTAATTTTTCATATATTTCATCTGAAATAATAATTAAATCATGTTTTTTAGCAAAATCTGCTATATTGATCAAATCATTTTTTGAATAAACAGCTCCAGTTGGGTTGTTAGGACTATTTATTATTATAGCCTTGGTACTTGGAGTGATAAATTTTTCTAAAGTATCTATTGTACATTTAAAGTTATTTTCTTTCTTAGTATCCACAAATATAGGAATTCCATCAGACAGCTTAACTAATTCAGGATAACTTACCCAATATGGCTTTGGTATCAAAACTTCATCTCCTGGATTCAAAATAGCTTGAAAAACATTTGATAAGCATTGTTTTGCACCTGTTGAAACAATTATTTGATTAATTTCATAAGATAGATTATTATCATTTTTAAATTTTTCTACAATAGCATTCTTTAATTCTATTATACCAGAAGCAGCGGTATATTTAGTAAAACCTGATTTGATTGCAGTTATTGCTGCATCTTGGATATGTTTAGGCGTATTAAAATCAGGTTCACCAGCTCCAAAACTTACTACATCTATGCCTTCATTTACCATAGCTTTTGCCTTGGCGGTTATAGCCAAAGTAAGTGATGGAGAAATTTGTTTTGCCTTGTTTGATAATATCATCATTTCACCCCCTAGATTAAGTATTAATATATTTATAACAAAAGTATATATATTATTTTTCATGTAATAATATATTTCATCTAATATATTATTACACTTATTATTAATATAATTCTATAAAAACAAAATCCCTTTAAACTTGTTGTAATTATAAAAATCAACAAGCTTAAAAAGGATTTATGTCTTATGAAAAACATTAAAACTATTTTGCGTATTCGATAGCTCTAGTCTCACGAATAATATTAACTTTAATTTGACCAGGATATTCTAATTCATTCTCAATAGTTTTAACTATATTTCTTGCTATTTCGATACATTCAGCATCATCAACATCTTCTGGTTTAACTATAATTCTAACTTCTCTTCCAGCTTGAATAGCATAAGACTTATCTACACCTTCATATGAATTAGCGATTTCTTCAAGCTTTTCTAACCTCTTAATATAAGCTTCTAAAGTTTCTCTTCTTGCTCCAGGTCTAGCTGCTGATATAGCATCTGCTGCTTGAACAAGTACTGCTTCGATTGAATCATATTCAACATCGCCATGATGTGCCCCAATAGCATTTACTATTATTGAAGACTCATGGTATTTTTTAGCTATTTCAGAACCTATAAGAGCATGTGGCCCTTCTATTTCGTGATCTACCGCTTTACCTATATCATGAAGTAAACCAGCTCGTTTTGCTAGAGTTGGATCAATACCTAATTCAGAAGCCATAAGTCCAGCTAAATAAGCAACTTCTATAGAATGTTTTAAAACATTTTGCCCATAACTAGTACGATATTTTAATCTTCCTAGAAGTCTAATTAATTCCTGATGAAGACCATGCACACCTGTTTCAAAAGTTGCTTGTTCTCCTTCTTCTTTAATATCATTTTCAACTTCTTTTTTAGCTTTTTCAACCATTTCTTCAATTCTAGCAGGATGGATTCTTCCATCGATTATAAGTTTTTCAAGTGCTATTCTAGCAACTTCTCTTCTTATAGGATCAAAACCTGATAAAATTACCGCTTCGGGAGTATCATCAATAATTAAATCTATACCAGTTAAAGTTTCTAACGTTCTTATATTTCTACCCTCTCTACCAATAATTCTACCTTTCATTTCGTCATTTGGCAATGAAACTACATGTACTGTGCTTTCAGCAACATGATCAGCTGCACATCTTTGAATTGCACAAGAAATAATTTCTTTAGCTTTTTTATCAGCTTCTTCTTTTGCCTTATTTTCAATGTCTTTGATCATTATTGCAGCATCATGTTTAACTTCTTTACGAATTTCATCTAACAATATTTGTCTAGCTTCCTCAGATGTTAAGCATGATAACCTTTCAAGTTCTTGCCTTTGTTTCTTATAAAGTTCTTCTATACTAGCTTCTTTTTGTTGAATTTGTTGAAGTTTTTTATTAAGAGAATCTTCTTTCTTTTCAATAACATCGCTTTTTTTGTCTAGCAATTCTTCTCGTTGAATATTTCTTCTTTCTACTCTTTGAAGTTCATTTCTTCTTTCTCTTGATTCTTTTTCAACATCATTTCTAAGTTTATGAACTTCTTCTTTTGCTTCTAAAATCGATTCCTTTTTTATAGATTCAGCATTTTTATTAGCTTCTTGTATAATATTTTTAGCTTTAATTTCTGCTTCTGAAATTTTAGCTTGAGAAATATTCTTTCTCACATATATTAAAACCAAAATACATAAAAGTACAATCGCTAAAATTGCCAATATATATAGGGTATTTGCCAAATCAACACCTCCTTGCGCTATGCTATCTTAAATTATGCAAAAATAAATACTATTAAAGGCTAGAAAAGGTGTTTTATTTGATTATATACATTAATTACACATGTTAAACCAGTATTTGTATTCATTTTATATTATTTTTAAATTTATGTCAAGTTTATGAAAAAAATACCACGATTTTTTTTAAAATCAGGTTTTCAGTAAAAACTTTATTCATTGTTAGACAACATATATAAAGAATTAGCACTCTTTTTATTTATTGTTAAAGAGTGCTCAAACTATTTTATTTATCTTGTTTTTCTAAATTTTCTTTTTTAGGTTGTGCAATATCTCTCTTTGGCAAATTATGTTTGTCCCTTACTTTTATTTCTACTTCGTGTAAGATTTCAACATTTTCTTTTAAAAATCGTTTAGCATTTTCTCTTCCTTGACCTAAACGTGTATCACCATAAGAAAACCAAGAACCACTTTTTTGTATTATATCTTCCTCTACGCCCATATCCAATACATTACCTTCAAATGAAATACCAGAACCATACATTATATCAAATTCTGCTTTTTTAAATGGAGGAGCAACTTTATTTTTTACAACTTTTACTCTAGTTCTGTTACCTAAAAATTCATCACCTTGTTTAATAGTCTCAATTCTTCTTACATCAAGTCTTATAGATGAATAGAATTTTAAAGCTCTACCGCCGGGTGTAGTTTCTGGATTTCCAAACATAATCCCTACTTTTTCTCTTAATTGATTAATAAAAATAGTTGAACATCTTGTTTTACTAACAGAACCTGTTAATTTTCTAAGAGCCTGAGACATTAATCTTGCTTGAAGACCAACATGAGAATCACCCATCTCACCTTCAATTTCTGCTTTTGGAACTAAAGCAGCAACTGAATCTATAACTATAACATCTATTGCTCCAGAACGGACTAAAGCTTCACAAATTTCTAGTGCTTGTTCTCCTGTATCAGGTTGAGAAACAATTAAGTTATCAATATCTACGCCTAATGCTTTAGCATATACGGGATCTAATGCGTGTTCAGCATCTATAAATGCTGCAACTCCACCGTTTTTTTGAGCTTCAGCAACGATATGTAATGCTACTGTAGTCTTTCCAGATGATTCTGGACCAAATATTTCTATAATTCTTCCTCTAGGTATTCCACCTATGCCTAAAGCTATATCTAATGATAAACTTCCTGTAGAAATTCCTTCTACATTAAGTATAGTGTCTTCACCTAATTTCATTACTGAACCTTTTCCAAATTGTTTTTCAATTTGAGTCATAGCCGCTTGTAAAGCTTTCAATTTTTCATTATTCATATTTATCCCTTAAGGGTTCACCATCCTTTCAAGTTCGAACATTTGTTCTGTTAAAATTATACATCATTTTATCGTTAAGGTCAATACTTATGAATAAAAGTTCCTACTTTTATTCATAGGAACTTTTATTCATAAGTATTGACCTTATTTTAAGTTAGTAATCAGTTCTGTGTAACTAATGCTTTTTTATTTTTTACAAAATAGTCTACTCCTGAAATTATTGTTATAATTACAGCTGCAGTTAATATTACATACGTAGCATATTTTATAAATATATAATTATATACTAACGTAATTAAGCCACAAATTATTGCACTCATTTGTGTTACTGTCTTAATCTTTCCCCACCAACTAGCTGCAATAATAATGCCTTCAGATGCAGCTATGGTTCTTAACCCTGTTACAGCAAATTCTCTACCGATAATTATCATAGATACCCATGCTGGAATTATGCCATATTCCACTAAAGATATTAAAGCGGATGTTACAAGTAATTTATCAGCAAGTGGATCCATGAATTTACCAAACTTAGTTATTTCGTTTCTTTTTCTTGCAATATATCCATCTAGTTTATCTGTTATTGATGCTAATATAAAAATAATAGTAGCAATAATTATTGTACTAGGCTTATTTACCACCATAAAAGCAAGAAAAACAGGAACTAAAATGATTCTAATCATAGTAAGTTTGTTAGCAAGATTCATGATATACAACTCCTATCAAATCATATTCTAAAGCATCAGTTGTTAAAATATTTATAAATTCCCCTATATTTAATATATTATCACATTTGAAGAAAATTAATCCATCTATTTCTGGAGCCATTTCATAACTACGTCCAAACCAATAGTCGTCTTTTTTTCCTTCAATAAGCACCTTATATTTTTTACCTATTCTATTACTATTATTTTCTTTAGAAATTTTTTGCTGAAGTAACATTAATTCTTGTTCTCTAAGTTCTTTTATATTTTCTTCTACTTGATTTTGCATTTTAGACGCAGGGGTACCTTCTTCTTGAGAATATTTAAATACACCGAGTTTATCAAATTTTATATCTGAAATAAATTGTTTGAGTTCATTAAATTCTTCATCAGTTTCACCTGGAAATCCTACTATTATTGATGTACGAATACATAAATCACTAATTTTATTTCTCATTTTCAAAATATTTTTTGTAATAAGCTCTTTACTACTTTTTCTATTCATTCTTTTTAATACAGTGTTACTTATATGTTGAATAGGTATATCTAAATAGTTACAAACTTTTTTATTATTTGAAATTTCATTTATTAGTTCATCAGTAATTTCTTCAGGATAGCTATAAAGTAGTCTAATCCATTCAATACCATCAATTTCAGAAAGTTTTCTAATTAATTCAGGTAGTTTGTTTTCTTGGTATAAGTCAATGCCATATATTGTAGTATCTTGACCTACTAAAATAATTTCTTTAACTCCATTATGTACTAAATTTTTAGCTTCTTCAATTATTAAATTCATGGCTCTACTTCTATATTTACCTCGTATTTGGGGAATAATACAGTAAGTACAGAAGTTATTACATCCTTCTGATATACGAATATACGCAGTATGCTTTGGCGTAGTTAATATTCTTTTTCCTTCATTTATTTTTGAATTACTATATTCACATATACATATTTTATCGTTACTATTAAAAAAATTATTAATATATTCTTCTATTTTGTCATAATCATTAACCCCAAGCATAACATCGATTTCAGGAATAAGTTTATGAAGTTCTTTTGAATATCTTTGTGAAAGACATCCTGTTACCATAAGCATTTTACAATTTTGTTTCTTATGTTTTGCCATTTCTAATATAGTATTTATTGATTCCTCTTTTGAACTTTCGATAAATCCACAAGTATTTACAATTAAGATATCTGCCTCCTCGGGATTATTAACTATTTTATACTTTGTATCTAATGTACCTAGAATGATTTCAGAATCAATTCTATTTTTATCACACCCTAAACTTATAAGGCCTATTTTATATTTATTCACTTGATTTCCTCCTTAATAATAATTGATATTACTATAAAAATTATTGTAAATGTATTATCGTATTTTAACAAGTATTATTTAAAATTATTTATTAATTATCACTTTCAGGGATTTTATCAATTAATATATTTCTAGGTTTACTTCCATTTTTACCTGAGACTATTCCCTTGTTTTCCAGTTCATCTATTATTCTTGCAGCTCTATTATATCCTATTCTAAGCTTTCTTTGTAATAATGATGTAGATGCTTGTCCAGCTTCAAATACAAATTTTATTGCTTCATCCATTAATTCATCACAATCAGAAGCTTTTTTTTCAACTGAATTTATTTCTTTAATTATTTTTTCTTCATATTTAATACTATTTTCTTGTGTTTTTATAAAATCAACTATTTTTTCAACTTCTTCTTCTGAAATAAATGCTCCCTGTATTCTAATAGGTTTTGATTCTCCTACCGGATAAAATAGCATATCTCCTTTTCCTAATAACTTTTCAGCTCCAGCTGAATCTAATATAGTTCTAGAATCTATTTGACTAGATACTGCAAAAGATATTCTTGAAGGAATATTTGCTTTAATTACTCCAGTTATAACATCAACAGATGGTCTTTGAGTAGCTATAACTAAATGCATTCCAGCTGCTCTTGCCATTTGAGCCAATCTCCCTATATATTCTTCCACTTCTCCTGGCGAAACAATCATAAGGTCAGCAAGCTCATCTATTATAATTATTATCCATGGTAGTTTCTCATTTATTTTACCTTTATTATGTAATTCATTATACCCTTCTACATTTCTAACATTATTATCTGCAAATAAATTATATCTCCGAGTCATTTCATTAACAGCCCAATTTAAAGCACCAGCAGCTTTTTTAGGTTTGGTGACTACTGGAATAAGCAAATGTGGAATATTATTATACACATTAAGTTCTACTACCTTAGGATCTATCAATAAAAGTTTTACATCATTAGGAGAATATTTATAAAGCAAACTAACTATTAAAGTATTTATACATACACTCTTACCGGAACCAGTAGCACCTGCAATTAACATATGAGGCATTTTTGATAAATCGGAAACTACACAATTTCCTCCAATATCCTTTCCTAATGCAAACGCTATATTTTTATTAGAATTTTGAAATTCTGAATCCTCAATAACTTCTCTTAAAAGCACAGGTGATATGGTTTTATTTGGTATTTCTATCCCTACAGCACTCTTACCAGGAATAGGCGCTTCTATTCTTATTGTAGACGCAGCTAAACTTAAAGCTATGTCATCTGATAAATGTGTTATTTTACTAACCTTAACCCCTGCATTAGGTTGAAGTTCAAACCTGGTTACAGAAGGGCCACGGGTTACTTGGAGCACTTTAGCGTCTACTCCAAAGCTATTTAAGGTATCTTCTAGCTTAGAAGCAATATTTATTAACTCTTTTTTATTACTTTTATTATGCTTTTCTAAAGAATAATAGTTTAATAAATTTAAAGGTGGAAATTTATATTCAATTTTATCATAAGAATAATTTTCAATTATTTTATCATTTAATTTTAATTCATTATTTGTTTCTTCATTAGAATATTGTTTGGTAGCATATGCATTTAGATTTTCATTATCATATTTTGTAAATTTATCTGAAGATGTTTCAGCTATAACTTTTGGTTCTATTATCTGTATTTCATCTTCATTGTTACTAGATTTTATAAAATCTAAAACTTTCATTTTATTATTTAGGTTTTTTATAAATGATTGATGACCATCATTATCCTTAATTAAAACATTTTTAGAATTAGTTTTAACTTCTTTTAAAGGTTCTTCTTCTTCCTCTTCCTCTTGATCCTCTTTATTTTTATTAATTTTAAATTCATGTATTATATCACTTAAAGATATTTGAAATATCAAAATCAATGCAATAATATAAATAGACACTAAAATTATATAAGTTCCAATACTACCAAATAATTTATATAGAGGGACATCTATTAAGTAACTAAGAATTCCTCCATGAGTTATTTTTTCTTCATTGTATATTTTTTGGATACCCTGTAATACATTTCCTTCTGTATAATATTCATTTATAAGTATCATTTGTATAAATAATAGAGAATTTACAATTAACAGTAAAATGCCATAAAACCTTTTTTTAAAATTAACTTTTCCATTTTTAGCAATATAGCTTATGCCAAGAAATATTATTATAAATGGAAAAAAATACGATCCAATTCCCATAAATGATATTAATATCTTTTTTGAAGTTATACCTATTAATCCCGCCGATGATGAATTTGTTATAAAAACACTTAATATAATAAGTATACCTATAGTAATGAAAATTATTCCCTTAATATCATTTTCAAATTTTGATTTTCTCTTAGAGTTTTTTCTTCTACTATATTTGGTTTTCCGGCTAGTTTTTTTGGTCATTTGCATCACCTCTATTTTTTAGTTCTACATAAAATATAATTATCCTTTAATATTATTATATATTATAAGCATCGCAAGAAAACTAGCCGGTATTTATAAATTGTTAGCTAGTTTTTTTATCTTCTATCAGTTCATTCAATTTTTTAACAGCGTTGCTTATACCACCAACTTCATCAATTAAGCCATATTCTACAGCTTGTTGTCCTATTAAAATAGTCCCCATATCATTTAGTAACTCATCAGTTTGAAGCATTAATTGCCTTAATAAAGGCTTTTCTATTTTAGAGGTTCGAGAAATAAATTCAATAATACGTTCTTGCATTTTATTAAAATATTCGAAAGTTTGAGGTACTCCTAATACCAAACCATTCATTCTAATTGGATGTATAATCATAGTGGCTGATGGTGATATAAAAGAATAATCAGCAGAAGTTGCAAGTGGAACACCTATAGAATGACCACCACCAATAACCAAAGATACTGTTGGCTTACTTAAACTTCTTATCATTTCAGATATTGCAAGACCAGCTTCAACATCTCCGCCAACCGTATTTAGTATAATAAGTACCCCTTCTACAATTTCATTAGTTTCTATGGCCACTAATTGAGGAATAAGATGTTCATATTTAGTAGCTTTAGATTGAGGAGGCAAAGCAGAATGCCCTTCAATTTGACCTATTATAGGTAATACTTGAAATTTTTGAATTTGAGAAGGGACATTTGCTGTTCCTAATTCTTTTATCGAATCAATTTTTTCATTTTCATGTTCTGATTTTATTTTTTTTTCATTCATAGTTATCATTCCTCCTAGTAAGCTTAGTTTTTGCTTAAGAAGTAATGACTATTCATATTTTATTTGCAATCCAAATCAAATTCTTTATGAAGTGCATTTATTGCTGTTTTAGTATATTTTGATTGTATTAAACACCAAATAGTGGTATGAGAATCTGCTGTTTGGAGTACTTCTATATTTTCCTTAATTAATGGCTTTAATATTTTAGCCATAACACCAGGAATACCACGCATTCTAGAACCTATTACGGCTAGCTTACTACAATTATCAATATATGAATATTTTAGGTTTAAGTCATTCATTATACTATTAAATTTATTAATGTCTTTATTATCTATGGTGAATATTTTTTGGTTAGGAAATATATTTATTAAATCTATACTTATTAAATTTTTTGCTAATATAGGGAATAAATCGTAATAAATATCATTGTCAATATTTATATTTAATTCTACTTTTACTTGAATTCTATTATCCATATGAGTAATACCAGTTATAATATTTTTATTATCTATAGATCCTATATTATTAATAATTGTACCATCGCATTCATTCATTGTATTTTTAATTACTAAAGGTATATTACCTTTCATTGCAATTTCAACAGCTTTGGGATGAATAACTTTTGCACCTTGATCTGCAAATTGAAATACTTCAGTATAATTCATTTTTTTAATCAATGAAGCATTTTTCACAATTCTAGGATCTGCTGTCATTATACCATCTACATCGGTGTAAATTTCTACTGCTTCAGCTTTTAAAGCATTACCTAAAAGTGCTGCTGTTACATCACTTCCTCCTCTTCCTAATGTAGTTACAAATCCCTCTTCACTTATTCCTTGAAATCCACATATAATTGGAATTTTTTTATCTTTTAATATGTTTATAATATTTTCACAAGATACATTTTTTACAGAAGCATTATTAAATTCATTATTAGTCTTAATTCCAGCTTGACCTCCAGTTAAAGGAACTGAAGCTATACCGTATGAATATAGTTGATTACAAAGCACAACAGAGCTTATAACTTCTCCACAACTCATTAAAAGGTCTGAAGCTAGATAATTATCATTTTTAAATTTTTCAGTTAAAAGTGATAATAACGAGTCAGTTGCATATGGTTGTCCTATTCTCCCCATTGCAGATACAATTACAACCGGCAAAAAACCTTTTTGTTGAGCTCGAGCTATTTTTTCTATCACAAAATTTCTTTTTTCATGAGTAGAAACAGACGTTCCACCAAATTTTTGTATTAAAATTCTCATGATTGCCTCCATGATATTACTTACTAAAATTTTTAAGTTCAGATTCTTCTATATCTAGTATTATAGTTCTTGTACCAATTTTATTTACATATTCCCAAGGTACTTCCCAAAAAACATCACTACCAAAAAAACTAAAATGATGTTTAGTAGTATTATTAATTATTAGAAGTTTTAAATTACCATCTTTATCAATTATTGTGTCATTATCTGAAAGATAGTTATACTTCTCACCGTTATTAATATTAATTATCTCATACCTTTCCATGTCGCTATAAAATTTTATTTTATCATCATTCAAAGTTAAATTCCCTCCTCAGTGTATATCATAATATATATTATGATATACACTGAAATTATACCACTACAAATTTATCATTTTAGAATTTTTATAAGCAACTTGATTTTTTTCTAAGATATTCATAATTATTGTTTTGTCAAAATTATTTCCTACAAAAGCAGAATTTTGTATACCTAAATTAAAAGTTTTTTTCATGACTTCTTTAAGTTTTTCTTTATTTATTTGGTCAATTTTATTTATTACTTCAGTAGGAGTGACAATTTTATTTAAAAATAATGCAATACGACCATTTCTAAACATTCTACTACTAGTACTTTCTAATCCTAGAATAAAATTACCTTTTAATTGCTCCTTTATTTTTGAGATTTTATCATTACTAATATCTTGTTTAGAAAAATTATAAAGTTCTTCTTTTATATAATTTACTGCATCTACTGCATATACAGGATTTAGGCTAGTATATATATTAAGTGTACCCGCATTAATATAAGAAGAAATATAAGAATATATAGTATAACACATCCCAAGTTCTTCTCTTATTTTTTGGAATAATATAGATGAAGCTCCTCCTCCAAGAATTGTATTAAGCAGCATTAAGGGATAAACATCATCATTACCAACTTCAATACCAGGTATTCCTAAACTTATATGAACCTGCTCAAGATCTTTAATTTGAAATAAGTTATTTGTTTGAAGTTTTGGTAAGGAATAGTTAGTTATTTTTTTATTGTTACTATTCCAGTTTCCAAAAAATTTTTCAACTAAACGCTCAATATTGTTAGTATTAAAATTACCTGATATAGATACAACTGAGTTTTCCGGTATATAATATGAATCAATGTATTTTTCTAGCATATCTTTAGTAAATGAGTTTACTGTTTGTATATCACCTAATATTGGAAATGATATAGAATCCTTACCAAATGATGCTTTACCATGTAAATCCATTAATACATCTTCTGGATTGTCATTACTCATTTTTATTTCTTCAATAATAACTTTTTTTTCTTTTTCTATATCTTCTTCTGAAAATCTACTATTAAAAAGCATGTCAGACAACAGGTCTAATGATAATTCTAAATGTGTATCTAAGATTTTTGCATAAAAGCAAGTAGATTCTTTACCTGTAAAGGCATTTATTTGCCCACCGACATTTTCAATAGTTTCAACAATATCTTTGGCAGTTCTTTTTTCAGTACCTTTAAAAAACATATGTTCAATGAAATGAGAAATACCATTATTATTTGTATCTTCATTTCTTGATCCATTTTCAATCCAAAGTCCAACAGTAACTGAATTTATATAATCAATATGTTCTACTATTACTTTTAATCCATTATCCAATTTAAATAAATTATACATATGACCTCCTAAAATTTAATAAAATAAAAAGGCATCTCTGCCCTTCTACTTGTTATCAGTATTACTTTCTTCTTCTGATTCTTTAATAGCATCTTTTCTTGAAAGATTTATTCTTCCCATTGAATCGATATCTGTAACTTTAACTAATATCTCATCTCCTACTGAAACTATGTCTTCAACCTTATTTACTCGTTTAACATCAAGTTTTGATATATGGACTAAGCCTTCTTTACCTGGTAATATTGCAACAAATGCACCAAAATTAGAAATTTTAGTTACTCTACCTAGATAAATTTCTCCAACTTTTACTTCTTTAGCATATCCATTAATCATTTCTAAAGCTTTGTTACCACATTCATAATTTTCAGCAGTTACGAATACTGACCCATCATCTTTTATGTCAATTTTAACTCCAGTTTCATCTATGATTTTATTTATTGTTTTTCCACCTGGTCCTATAACATCTTTGATTTTTTCAGGATTAATAGTTACAGTAAATACTTTTGGTGCATATTTAGATACTTCTTTTTTGGGTTCAGAAATACATTCATTCATTACTTTTAATATTTCTAACCTTGCTTTTTTAGCATCATTTATAGCAGTTTTTATACAACTGTTTGATAATCCTGATATTTTAGTATCAACTTGTATTGCTGTAATTCCCTTTTCAGTTCCAGCTACTTTAAAGTCCATATCTCCAAAGAAATCTTCTAATCCTTGTATATCTGTAAGTATTTCTTCTTGCTGTAAATCTTCACTTGTAACTAGTCCCATAGCAATTCCTGCTGCTGGTCTTATAATAGGAACACCGGCATCAAGTAAAGCAAGAGTACTACCGCAAACACTTGCTTGAGAAGTAGATCCATTTGAACTCAATACTTCTGATACTAATCTTATAGCATATGGGAAATTTTCTTCACTAGGGATTAATGGTTCAAGAGCTTTTTCAGCTAATGATCCATGACCTATCTCTCTTCTATTAGGTCCTCTTAATGGTCTTGTTTCTCCTACACTATAAGATGGGAAATTATAATGATGCATATATCTTTTAGATGTCTCTTCACCTATGCCATCTATAGTTTGCCCTTCGTTTATAGATCCTAAAGTTGTTACAGTCATAACTTGAGTTAATCCTCTTGTAAACACTCCACTTCCATGAGTTCTTGGTAAAACACCTACTTCAGCAGATAAATTTCTTATTTCACTAAATTTTCTACCGTCCGGTCTTCTTTTTTCATTCAAAATCATATTTCTAACAATTTCTTTTTGAGTTTTATATACTACCTCATTTATATCAGAAATATTATCAGGATATTTTTCAGCAAATTCTTCGCTGATTTTTTCTTTAACTTTATCCATAGCTTCATTTTTAGCAGCTTTTTCAGTTATATACATAGCATCTTTTATCATTTCAAAAGCAAAATCTTTTACTTCTTTTTCTATTTGTTTATCTGCAGTATACATTTCAACTTCAATTTTAGTTTTACCATATTTTTTCATGACTTCTTCTTGGAACTGAGCTATTTTTTTACATTCTTCAAATCCGAATATTATAGCATCATACATTACATCTTCTGGAACTTCCTTGCCACCTGCTTCTATCATCATAACTCTATCTTTAGTAGCACAAACTGTTAAGTCTAAATCACTTTCTTCTCTTTGTTTTGAATTAGGATTTATTACAAATTCACCATTAACAAGTCCTACAGATACAGTTCCAACAGGAGTTGTGAATGGTATACTAGATAGACATAAAGCTAAAGATGCTCCATTCATTGCTAATATATTTGGTAAATTATCATGCTCAACAGACACGACAGTACATACTATTTGAACATCATTTCTAAATCCTTTTGGGAAAAGCGGTCTTAATGGTCTATCAATGGCCCTAGCGTTAAGAATAGCTTTATCAGAAGGTTTACCCTCTCTCTTTATAAAACCTCCTGGGATTTTTCCTACTGAATATAGTCTCTCCTGGTATTCTATACTTAATGGAAAAAAATCAATACCCGCTCTAGGACTCTCTGATACATTAGCATTAACCAATATTACAGTATCACCATAGCTTATTTTTAAAGCGCAGTTTGAAAGCATACCTAACTTTCCAAATTCGCCTATTAATTTTCTACCAGCAATAGTTGTTTCAAAAACATTATTCATTTTTTTACCTCCCTTCAATATGTAAACCTAATAATATTATTACCTATTATAACTAATTTAATAAAATAATAGAGCGGTACTAGCCCGCTCCAAGTTATTTTCTTAATCCTAATTTTTTAATTAAAGTACGATATCTTTCAATATCTTGATCTTTTAAGTAATTTAAAAGACCTCTTCTCTTACCAACCATCATTAAAAGACCTCTTCTTGAATGATAATCTTTTTTATGCATTTTCAAGTGTTCATTTAAGTGGTTAATTCTTTGTGTTAATAAAGCAATTTGAACTTCTGGAGAACCAGTATCTCCTTCATGTGTTGCATATTGTGTTATTAATTCTTGCTTCTTAGCCTTTTCCATATCTAAGCACCTCCAAATTTGTTAATCCCCTATATTCCATGGATGCCGCCGGCCAGTCAAGCACTCATAGGATAAGGTTCATAAATGTTATTATAGCAAATAACTGCCAAAATGTAAATCGTTTTTTTGATTTTCTACATAAGATTTATCTTTTGATATTTGAGAAGAAAGTTCATTAAGAGAATTAAACTTTTTTTCATCTCGTATTCTATCAATAAAATATATTTTTACATTTTCATTATATATATCTTTATCAAAATTCAATATATGAGTCTCTATACTTAATTTTTTATCTTTAACTGTTGGATTATAACCTATATTAGTTATACCTTTATATTTATTATTGTTATACTCTACAATAGAGTAATACACACCACCACGTGGTAATATAAATCTTTTATTGTAATCCAAATTTATTGTAGGAAAATGAAGTTTTCTTCCTAACTGTTTGCCCTGTATAACCTTTCCTTCTAACATAAAAGGTCTTGTTAAATAATAATTAGCTTTTTTAAGTTCACCTTCTGATAATAAATGTCTTATTCTGGAACTACAAATCACTTCATCATTAAATTTTACAGGATCCATTACATATACTTCAACTCCAAGCTTATGTCCTAAGTTTTTAAGCAACTCAATGTCTCCTAGATTTTTATATCCAAATCTATAATTAAATCCTACTATAAAACCTTTAGCATTGTAATGCTTAACCAAATTTTTTATAAAATCTTCAGGAGATATTTTCATGAAATTTTCATTGAAATTTGTATAATTAACAATATCTATTCCAATTTTCTCAAAAAGTTTTGATTTGGTTTTATTTGTAATTATTAGCTTAGGAGCTAAATCTTCATTAATAGTTGTTAAGGGATGATTTTTAAAAGTAAATATCATACTTTTAACATTACTAGCTTTTGATAACTCAATTGTCTTATTAATTAAACTCATATGTCCCATATGTAAGCCGTCAAAACTTCCTAATGTTATATAGGTTTCTTCTTTTAGTTTAATATTAAAATTATCTTCGTATATCATCATTTATTTAACCTCTAAAGCAATAATTTCTTAATTTTAAGACCTGTATCTTTTCGCATACCAATACCTATAAATTTTTCATCTTCAGTATAAAAACGATACATTTTATTTAATTCAAATTTTTTTAACAGATTTTGATTTTGTATTTCAACACCATTGATTAACAATTTAGCTACTTTACTAGTTACATTTATTTTTTTGTATTTATCTAAAGCTTCATCTAATGGAATTAAAAAATCATTTATATTATCTTCTGTTATATCTTCTAATTTTATTGAATCATTTTTTTTAAAGTTTCCACTTTCAGTTCTTTCAAGATACCACATAGTACCACCGCAATTTAATTTAGTTCCTATATCATAACACAGACTTCTAATATAAGTACCTTTTGAACATTTAACTTCAAATGTAACATACGGCAGATTAATATCTAAAATATTAATTTCATGTAAGGTAATATTTCTAGCTTGCCTTTCTATTTCTATACCTTGACGTGCAAGCTCATATAATCGTTTACCTTGTACTTTTATAGCTGAATACATAGGAGGTATTTGAGAAATTTCACCTTTAAAAGAATTAATGGTGTTTTTTAAATCAGTTTCAGAAATATTCACTTCGCTAGTACTAATGATTTTTCCTTCTCTATCGTAAGTGTCAGTAACTACTCCTAATTTTAATTGAGTTTTATATATTTTATAATCGTTCATTATATAATCTACAATTTTAGTTGCTTTTCCAATACATACTGGAAGCACTCCACATGCCATAGGATCTAAAGTACCAGTATGCCCAACTTTTTTTATTCTAGTAATATTTCTTATTTTCCTTACAACATCAAAGGAGGTTATTCCTTCAGGCTTATAAACATTTACTATACCATTCATTTTATCAACTCTTTTTCTATTTCTTTAATTAAAAGCTTTTTAGTGATTTCAAGTGATTTTTTACACAAAAAACCTGAAGCTCTGATGTGTCCTCCGCCTCCAAAGACTTCAGCTATTTTCCTAACATCCACTTTACTTTTAGATCTTAAGCTAACTTTTGTTCCTTCTTGAGATTCTTTTAATAATAATGTTACTTCAACAGTATTTATTTTAGTTCCTATAGATATTATATCTGACGTATCAGCTTTATCAAGTTCAAATTCATCAAGTAGTTTTTGGGTTAATTCCATCACACATACTTCTTCATTAAGAACCAAAAACATATTATCTATTACTCTACCATGCAATTTTAATCTTGAAAAATTCATATTTTCAAAAATATTTCTATGAATTTGTGAAAAATCAATTCCTGTATTTATTAAATTTGCTGCAATATTATGAGTTAATGGTGTAGTATTAGAATGCTTAAAAGAACCTGTATCCGTAATTAGTGCTGTATATAAGCAAGTGGCTATATCTTTATCTATAAAAACATCCATTAAATTAAGCAACTCATATACAATTTCTGCTGTTGCTGCAGCCTTAGCATTAACATAATTTAAATCACCATATAAATCATTTGATAAATGGTGATCTATGTTTATTAAAGTATAGTTACTATTTTGAAATTTCATATTAGAACTAATTCTTTCTACATTTCCACAATCTAATACTATTACTGTATCAGTATTTTCTAAAACACAACAATTATTTTTGTCTATTTTTAATGAAGATGGTAAATATCCAAAATTTTCAGGAAGAATATCTTTTGACATAATATAAACTTCTTTGCCTAATTTAAGAAGCCCTTGCATTAATGCAAGAGAGCTTCCTAAGGCATCACCATCAGGTGATACATGGTATGTGATTCCTATTTTTTCACTTTTTCTTATAACATCAATAATATCATCTATTATCATGAGCCTTTTCATCCTTCTTTAAATTATGAATAAGTTCATTTATATGCATACCATTTTCTATACTATTATCTAGTTCTAAGATTATTTGTGGAGTGCATCTTAACTTAACTCTATGACCCACTTCACGTCTGATGAATCCAAGAGAACTTTTTAATGCATTAAAACTAGCTTTTTTAGACTCTTCATTTCCAAAAAGACTAACAAAAACTTTTGCATATCTTAAGTCATTTGTTACTTCAACTTTTGTTATACTAACCATAGCTGTAAGTCTAGGATCATTTACATCATCTCTGATTATATTACTGATTTCTTTTTTTACTTCTTCATTAATTCTACCTAATCTATATTTAGACATATATATCTCTCCTCAGTATTTTTATATATGTTTAGGTTTTATTTCTTCCATAATATAAGCTTCTACTAAATCGCCTTCTTTTAGGTCATTGAATTTCTCTATTGTCATTCCACATTCATATCCTGTAGCTACTTCTTTTACGTCATCTTTAAATCTCTTTAGTGATGAAATTTCTGATTCAAAAATTACGATACCATCTCGTATAACCCTAACTTTACTATTTCTTGTTATTTTTCCATTTGTTATATAACATCCAGCAACAGTACCTATACTTGAAATTTTATACGTTAATCTAACTTCAGCAGTACCTAAAACAACCTCTTTATATTCTGGTTCTAACATACCAACCATAGCAGCTTTTATATCATCTAAGGCATCATATATAACTCTATATGTTCTTACGTTTACGCCTTCTTTTTCAGCTAAAGTTGTTGCATTATTAGAAGGTCTAACGTTAAATCCTATAATTATAGCATCAGATGCTGCCGCAAGAGTAACATCTGTTTCATTGATAGCTCCAACAGCACCATGAATAACTCTAACTTTAACAGAATCAGTAGATAATTTTTCTAAAGATTGTTTAACAGCTTCAACTGAACCTTGAACATCAGCTCTAACTATTACACTTAATTCTTTTACTTTACCTTCTTGAATTTGATTATATAAATCTTCAAGAGAAACTCTATTTGTTGTTTGAAGACGTTGCTCTCTTAAATTTTCTTTTCTATTTTCTGCCATGTTTCTAGCTGTTTTTTCGTCTTTAACTACATTGAATCTATCTCCTGCATCAGGTACTTCTGACAAGCCTAAGATTTCTACTGGAATAGATGGTCCAGCCGAGTTGATTTTATTACCTTTATCATCAAACATAGCTCTTATTCTACCATATGTAGAACCAACTAGGATTGAATCTCCTCTATTAAGAGTACCATTTTGAACCAATAATGTTGCTACTGGTCCTCTACCTTTATCTAATTTAGCTTCAATTACAGTACCTCTAGCTTTTCTATTTGAATCAGCTTTTAGTTCTTGCATTTCTGAAGTTAAAATTACCATTTCAAGTAGAGTATCTATTCCTTCTTTAGTATGTGCTGATACTGGAACACATATAACATCGCCACCCCAATCTTCTGCGATTAAATTGTGCTCTGTTAATTCTTGTTTAACTCTATCTATATTTGCACCAGGTTTATCAATTTTATTTATAGCCACAACAATAGGAACATTAGCTGCTTTACAGTGATTTATTGCTTCTAATGTTTGTGGCATTATTCCATCATCTGCTGCAACCACAAGAATAACTATATCTGTTATTTGAGCACCTCTTGCTCTCATAGTTGTAAATGCCGCATGACCTGGAGTATCTAAAAATGAAATTTTCTCACCGTTTATTTTTACGGTATAAGCACCTATATGTTGAGTTATTCCACCAGCTTCTGTTTCAGTAACTTTTGCTTTTCTAATAGCATCAAGTATTGAAGTTTTACCATGGTCAACATGACCCATTACAGTTACAACTGGTGGTCTTGTTTCAGCATCATTTTCTTCAATATCTTCTTCAAATTCTTCAACCCCTGTTATATTTTGTTCTTTTTGTATAACTAAGGCATTAAATTTTTCACCAAGTTTTTCAGCTGTATTAAAATCCAACTCTTGGTTTATTGCTGCCATTACACCCATAAACATTAATTGTTTTATTACTTCTGTTATCGGTTTGTTTAATTTATCAGCCAATTCTTTTACTGTAATCGTATCTTCCATTTCTATTGTTATTTGGTCATCTAGTTCTTCTTGATTTTTATTGTCTAAGTCTACATTGTTACAATCTTCTTTTATTTGTTTTTTCTTTTTAGTTTTTTTCTCTTCAACTGAATTGTTAGCATCTTCCTCATATTCATCTACTATAC
Organism: Clostridium aestuarii; assembly: GCF_026735135.1. Lineage (GTDB taxonomy): Bacteria > Bacillota > Clostridia > Clostridiales > Clostridiaceae > Clostridium_H > Clostridium_H aestuarii. Next base: position 415,653 of record NZ_JAPQER010000002.1, read on the forward strand.
TTTTAGGTGTATCATCCATATCCTGTTTTTTACTATTTTCAGAATCATCATCAAATAGTTCCTTTATCAACTCAGCATCTTCCTCATCTAATACACTCATATGATTTTTTATTTTAATACTAAATTCATTTAAAAGTATTTCTATTAATTCTTTACTTGTTATATCTAATTCTTTTGCTAATTCGTAAACTCTTGTTTTAGCCAAATAGTTCACCCCCATTAGTTTTTTTTAATTTTATTCACTTAAAATTTCTATTTTTAATTTATCATAGATTTCACTACCTATTTTGCATTGTAAATTTTTGTCAAGTCTTTTAGATTTAAAAGAGGCTTCTAAACAACTAACATCTTTACATATATAAGCGCCTCTCCCTGGTTTTTTACCAGTTAAATCTATAGAAATTTCGCCTTCTTTATTTTTCACAATTCTTATTAATTCTTTTTTAGGCTTCATTTCTGAACAGCCAGTACACATTCTTTTGGGTATTTTCCTTACTTTCATAAATAAATTACCACCTTTCTTCAGAATTATTCTGAAGTTAGAGTTTCGCTAGCTTGAGATTCACTCTTTATATCAATTTTCCAACCTGTTAATTTAGCTGCAAGTCTAACATTTTGACCTTCTTTTCCTATTGCTAAAGACAGTTGACTATCCTCTACAATTATTTTAGCAGATTTGTTATCTTCATTAATTGATACATCAATAACTTTTGCTGGACTTAAGGCATTGGCAATATATTTTTCAGGTAAATTACTCCATTTGATTATATCTATTTTTTCATTTCTTAGTTCATTAACTATATTTTGTACTCTTATTCCTTTTGGTCCTACACAAGCTCCTGTAGCATCTACGTTTTCATCATTAGAATGAACAGCAATTTTAGTTCTTGAACCAGCTTCTCTTGATATACTTTTAATTTCTACTACTCCTGAATATATTTCAGGAACTTCCAATTCAAATAATCTTTTTACTAAACCTGGATGTGTTCTTGAAACAACTATTTGAGGTCCCTTTGTTGTATTTTTAACTTCAACTATATAGAATTTGAATTTTTGGTTGAAATTATATTGTTCACCAGGCATTTGTTCATTAGAACACAGTACTGCTTCAAGTTTTCCTAAATCAACAAATACATTTCCTTTATCTTTTCTTATGATAGCTCCAGTAATTATATCATATTCTTTTGCTACAAATTCACTATATATTACTTTTCTTTCAGCTTCTTTTATTCTTTGAATAACTACTTGTTTAGCTGTTTGTGCTGCAATTCTTCCGAATTTTTTAGGAGTAACTTCTATATCAACTATATCACCCATTTGATATTTAGGATCATATTGTCTAGCATCTTCTAAACTTATTTCATTAACAGTTGCAGGATTTTCTTCAACTACTTTTTGTGAATATACGTGCATTTCACCATTGTCTTTATCAATTGTTACTTTTACATTTTGAGAATTTCCACCACTTTTAGCAAAATTCTTTTTATAAGCTGATACTAATGCATCTTCAACCGTATCAAATAACAACTCTTCACTAATTCCTTTTTCTTTAACAATTTCTTTTAAGGCATCAATAAATTCTACATTCATTGTCTTACAAACCTCCTCAAAACTCCCCTTTTAGTGTAATTTTTTTAATTTTATTTTTAGGTATACTAACATTTTCATTTTCTATTTCAATTGAAATATTTTCATTATTAAAATCTAATAATTTACCTATATATGTTTTTTGACCATTATATAATCTTGATAATTTTATGTTTACTATATTATTTATATATTTACTAAGATGTTTATCATTATATAATGTTCTCTCAATACCTGGAGAAGATATTTCTAAATAATAGCTTTCGCTTATAGGATCTTTTTCATCCAGCATATCACTTAATTTTCTACTAACTTTTCCACAATCTTCTAAAGATATACCTTCAGCTTTATCTATATATATTCTAAGATAATTTTCTTTGTTTTCTTTTATATATTCTATATGGTATAATTCATAATTTAGTTGTACTACAATAGGTTCTACTAAATTTGAAAGTTTATCAATTAAAATATCATTTTTCATTTCTGACCCTCCTTACTCTTAGTTTTTACAATTTATTTTTAAATAAACAAACATTAATGAAAAACGCAACATCAGTTGCGTTTTTTACAAATATAAAGAGCGGGCTTTAACCCACTCTTATGCGAACATTTATTTGCAAAGTAATTTATTCAACTTCATTGTAACATACTAAAAAATCTATTTCAAGTAAATATAAGAAAACAATTTATCCTAAACTTGTAAATGCACCATTAGAACAAAGATAATTGATTTGTTTCTGGCAATCCATCTAAGCATCCATGTTCACTTAAAGCTGCTATTACAGTTTTAGAAATTTTTGCCCTTTTTCTTAAATCCTCTTTTGAAATAAATTGACCTTCTTTTCTAACTTTAACAATGCTTTTAGCTGCATTTGCTGCAATACCAGAAAGTGCACAAAGCGGTGGTCTAATATCATCGCCCTCTATTACAAATTTAACTGCATCTGATTTATATAAATCAACTTTTAAAAATTTTATTCCTCTCATATGCATTTCATAAGCCATTTCCAAAACTGTAAGTAACCCTTTATCCTTTTGAGTTGCAGTATTACCTAAATTATTAATTTCACTCATCTTATTTTTCATGGCGTCTACTCCTTTTAATATAAGTTGAGCATCAAAATCATCAATACCTCTTACAGTGAAGTAGGTGCAATAATATGCATGAGCATAATAAACTTTATAGTAAGCTATTCTAACTGCCATCATTACATAGGCAACAGCATGGCCTTTAGGAAACATATATTTTATTTTTTTACATGAATCAATATACCAATCAGGGACTTTATATTCTCGCATCATTTGTTCATGTTCTTCTGTTAATCCTTTTCCTTTACGAACTTTTTCCATTATAGTAAAAGATTCTTTAGACGGCAATCCTTTATGAATTAAGTACATCATTATATCATCTCTTGTTGCAATACAGTCTTTCAACGTTGTATATCCTTCTTTAATATAATATTGAGCATTATTTAGCCAAACATCCGTTCCATGTGATAATCCTGATATTCTTACAAGGTCAGAAAAAGTTTTTGGAGAAGTATCTACAAGCATTTGACGAACAAACTTGGTTCCAAATTCCGGAAGACCATAACTACCAACAGGGCACCCTAATTCTTCAACAGTTACTCCTAATGCTTCCGGAGAAGTAAAAAGACTTAAAACTTTTTCATCACTTATTGATATTGTTGTAGGATCAACATTTGTTATATCCTTCAACATTCTTAAGACAGTAGGATCATCATGACCAAGAATATCTAACTTTAATAATCTACCACTAATTGAGTGATAATCAAAATGTGTTGTTATTATATCACTAGTAGTATCATTCGCTGGGTGCTGTATAGGACAAAAATTAAAAATTTCATTATCACTTGGTACAACCATTATTCCACCTGGATGTTGACCTGAAGTTCTCTTTACCCCAGTACAACCTTGAGTTAATCTTTCGATTTCTGCTTGTGGCACTATTTTTTCTTTTTCATCTAAATATTTTCTAACAAATCCATAAGCAGTTTTTTCTGCAATGGTTCCAATTGTACCAGCTTTAAATGTATGACCTTTTCCAAACAATACTTCTGTATATTTATGAATATCTGCCTGATTTTCACCTGAAAAATTTAAATCTATGTCAGGTTCTTTATCTCCATTAAATCCCAAGAAAGTTTCAAATGGAATATCATGTCCTTCTCTTATAAGATCAGCGCCACACTTAGGACATTTTTTTGGTGGTAAATCCACCCCAGAAGATACTGAACCATCAGTGAAAAATTCGCTATATTTACAATCAGAACAAACATAATGTGGCGGTAATCCATTAACTTCAGTTATATTACACATAGTGGCAACTAAGGATGACCCAACAGAGCCCCTCGAACCTACTAGATAGCCATCATTTAAAGATTTAGCAACTAATTTCTGTGCTATTAGATACAATACAGCATATCCATTATTGATTATTGAATTCAATTCTTTCTCTAATCTTGTTTTCACTACGTCTGGTAATGGGTTTCCATATATAGAATATGCTTTATTTATGGTCATATTTCTAACTTCTTCATCCGCACCTTCTATTTTAGGTGGAAAAGTTTCATCCGGTATAGGTTTAACTGCTTCAATGCTATTTGCAATTTTTTTAGGATTATATATAACAACTTCTTTTGCTTTATCTATACCTAAATATTCAAATTCCTTAAGCATTTCATTAGTAGTTTTTAAATATAAAGGGGGTTGGTTATTAGCATCCGAAAACCCTTGACCATTCATTAAGATTTCTCTAAAAATAGCATCTTTAGGGTCTAAAAAATGAACATCACAAGTAGCAACAACAGGCAAAGTATTTCTTGCTGCAATAGCACATATTTTTTTGTTAATTTCTTCTAGCTGTTTTTCATTTTTTACAATTCCTTTTCTAATCATAAACTCGTTATTACCTAAAGGCTGTATTTCTAAATAATCATAAAACTTTGCTAGGTTATCTAACTCTTCTTCGCTTGTACCTCCAAAAACACTTTTATACATTTCTCCAGCTTCACATGCTGAGCCTATTATTAAACCTTCTCTATATTTTTCTATTAAGCTCTTTAGCATTCTAGGTTTTCTAAAAAAATAATCTAGATTTGAGAAGGAAACAAGTTTGTATAAATTTTTTAGACCAATTTGATTTTTAACTAATATTATTAAATGATATGTATTCATTTTTTTTATATCTTGATTTCCTAAAAACTTCTTATTTAAATCCTCTAATTTAATAATGTTTTTTTCCTTTAATACATTAAAACAATTTAATAAAATATCAGCGGTCGCTTTCGCGTCATCAACTGCTCTATGATGATTTTCTAATGAAATTCCTAAATGTTTAGCAATAACATTTAGTTTATATCTTTTTAATTCTGGAAATAAAAATTTTGCTAAAGGTACAGTATCCATAATAGAATAATTAAATTCTAAATTTATATCATTACAATTTTTTCTAATGAATGATATATCAAAATTTGCATTGTGTGCTACTAAAATCGAATTTTGTATAAATTCTATGAACTTAGGCAATATTTTCTCAACAGTATCAGCATTTTTCACCATACTATTATTTATACCAGTAAGTTCAGTGATTGTATATGGTATGTTGATTTCTGGGTTAATAAAAGTGCTAAATCTATCTACAATAGCTCCATTTTTGATTTTCACAGCACCTATTTCAATAATTTTATCATAAGTACTTGAAAGTCCAGTTGTTTCTATATCAAAAACAACAAATGTATCATTAATAGTTCTATCATTACTGATATTAGTAACTATAGGTACACCATCATTTACCATATATGCTTCAATACCATATATAACTTTAATATTATATTTTTTAGCCGCATCCATTGCTTCTGGATAAGCCTGCACAACACCGTGATCAGTTATAGCTATTGCAGGATGCCCCCACTTTGCTGCTTGTTTTATTAAAGACGAAGTTGAAGACAAACCATCCATAGCACTCATTTGAGTATGAACATGAAGTTCAATTCTTTTTTCTTCAGCAGTATCCATTCTTTCAATTTTAGTAGTTTTAACTATATCTTTTGCCATTATAACAACTTCTCTTGCAAATGAGTCATGAACAGCTTCACCTCTTACTTTACAGTAAAGCCCTACTTTTAATTCTTCAATCAATTCATCAGTTTCTTTAGGTTTAGGAAAACATTTTACAGTTATAGAACTTGTATAGTCCGTTATAAAGAATGTTATGATTTTTCTTCCTGATTTAGTTTCAATTATTTTAATTTTAAAGATATCTCCACATACTGTTGTAATACCTGATGTTTCCTTAATTTCACTTATGTTAACAATTTCTCCTATAGCATCTCTTCCAAAAATAGCATTAGGATTTTTATTAACTTTCTTTTGGGAATAATAATTATTATTATATGAATTACTTGCTTTTTTAGTTTGTTTTGTTTCAATTGAATTAGACATATTAGAAGAATTAGATTTTTGATCAAGTATTGATTTAATTAATAGGTTTTCCTCTGTTGTTTTATTTTTAAAATAGTCTTTTTCACTTAAGGTTGAATCATAATTTATAATAACACTACAATTTATATCGAATATATTACATAAAGTATTTTGGGTTAATTTTTCAATATTTTTTGATTTAAGAAGTTTACACATGAATTTATTACCAATACTTATTTTCAAAGTGTTTTTTTCAACTTTTTTTATAGCTTTGCTTAAAATCTGTTTGCACATAGGTATATTTATTCCTATATTTTCAACTATATCAGTCCAATATTTTTCAACTACTTGAATTAATGTCAAATTAGAAATATTTCTATAACAAATTAAATCTATATTTTCAAAACAAGGTAACTTTTTTAAAATCATTTTCTTTATAATATTTTTATCACTATCCTGTATTTCATTTGTAGATTTTAAAATAACTTTTAACTTGTTACTCTTCGCTAAATATTGAACTTTTACTACTGCTACATTATCTAAAATATCTTTATAACCACTATCCAATTCAGTTTTCAATAGTTGAATCAAACTTGCATTCATTAAGTAACCTCCTAATCAACCAGTTATTGCTGTAAATAATATAGGCTATGAAAAATCATAGCCTACATTTTATCGATTTCATAAATTAATTGGTCAATTAATTTATCTTCTTTTACCTTTTTTATAATTTCACCCTTTTTAAAAATCAATCCTTCTCCTATACCTCCAGCTATACCTATATCGGCTTCCCTTGCTTCTCCCGGTCCATTTACAACACATCCCATTATTGCAACCTTTAAATTTTTATTACAAGAAGATAATCTTTTTTCTGCCTCATTTGCTAATTTAATTAAGTTTATCTTGGTTCTTCCACATGTTGGACAAGATATAAATTCAATACCTTCTTTTATATAACCTAAAGATTTTAGTATTTGTCGCCCTACTTTAATTTCTTCAATAGGATCTTCCGTAAGAGATACCCTTATTGTATCTCCTATGCCTTCTGCAAGTAACGTTCCTATTCCTATGCTTGATTTTATAGTACCCCTCCATAGTGTACCTGCTTCGGTTACCCCAATATGAAGAGGATACTTTACTTTTTCAGATATAATCCTATAGCTTTCAATAGTTTGCATAACATTTGAAGATTTTAATGAAATAATGATATCATCAAAATTTATATCTTCTAATATTTGAACATGATTTAATGCACTTTCTACTAAAGCTTCTGGACAAACTCCACCATATTTGTGCAACAATTGTTTTTCAATTGAACCTGAATTAACACCTATTCTTATAGGGATTTTTCTTTCTTTTGCAGCTTCAGCAACAAGTTTCACCCTGTTTATATCACCAATATTTCCAGGATTTATTCTTAGTGCTGCAACACCACTTTCTATTGATTTTAATGCTAATCTATAGTCAAAATGAATATCTGCAACAATAGGTATATTAACTAAATCTACTATCTTTTTTAATGCTTCAGCCGCTTCTATATCAAGCACTGCACATCTTGTTATATCACACCCTTCAGATTCAAAAGCTTTAATTTGTTTAACAGTAGCATTAATATCTTTTGTATCTGTATTATTCATAGATTGAACACTTATTTTAGAATCTCCACCAATATAGGTGTTTCCTATTTTAATTTTTTTTGTCTTTTTTCTTTCCATAATAATATCACCTAAAAACCTTTAGAATTTTATTGGGTATAGTACGTCTTTTATAGTTACTAAAACCATCAATAAGAGTAACAAACCAAATCCTATAGTATTTATTAAACCTAACTTATCCTTATCTACTTCTTTTCTTGTTATTATTTGATATAATGAAACAAAAATCCAAAAACCATCTAATGCTGGGAACGGAAGTAAATTAAATATTCCTAGTTGAACACTTATAAAAGAAGAAAAAGCTACTAAATTTATTAATCCTGCTTTAGAAACAGCCCATGTAATTCTCATTATAGTAACGGGACCACCTATATCATTCTTTGACGCTCTTCCTTTAAAAATCATGCCTAATGATAAGAAAGTTTGCTTAATTGTTGAACCCGTTTTTTGAAAACCGTGTTTTAGTGATTGTAAAAAATTTGGTTTTTCTACTACAGTAGAGAAAATTCCGACCATATAAGTGTTACTCTCTTCTACTTTCATTGGTGTTAAATTAACTGATTTTTTTTCATCATTTCTGGTAAATATAATTTTAAGTTGTTCTCCTTTTGACATAGCAACTTGAGCTACAAAATCATCCCAAGTGGAAATAACATAATTGTTAACCTCTATTATTTTATCTCCAGGTTTAATTCCTGCGTGCATAGCTGGACTTTCAGGAACAACTTGACTTACAACTGGTGTCAAATAACCTTTTAGACTACTTACTGATGCAAACAAAACTATTGCTAAAATGAAATTCATTATAGGACCTGCTGCAACAATACTTAATCTTCTTATAGGGGATTTATTTGAAAAAGCTCTTTCATCAGATGTATTTTCTCCATCTTCTCCTAGCATCTTTACATATCCACCAATTGGTACTGCTCTTATGGCGTATAAAGTTTCCTTACCTTTTATTCCTACTATCTTTGGTCCCATACCAATTGCAAATTCTTCTACTTTAACTCCATTAAGTTTTGCCAATGTAAAATGACCTAATTCATGAATTATAACTAAAATACTAAAAGCTATAAGAACTATGAGAATATTCAATATAATATCCAATAATCGTTCCTCCTCTTATACATTATACTTATGTTTAATAAATCTTTTAACATCCTTCTCTGTCTCCAATATTGCATGCAGATTAATTTGATTTGTGTTTTCAAATTTATTCATACATTCTTCAATTATGTCAATTATTTTCAAATAACTTATTTTTTCTTGCAAAAATAATTCTACTGCTAACTCATTAGCTGCATTTAAAATTGTAGGCATAATTCCACCTTGTTTTCCAGCTTCATATGCTAAATTTAGTCCTCTAAAAGTTACAAAATCTGGTTTCTTAAAAGTAAGACTTTTAATTTTATAAAAATCTAATTTTTCAATTAAATTATTTTCTCTGCTAGGGTAATTAAGTGCATACTGAATAGGTAATCTCATATCTGCTGCAGATAGTTGAGCAATTACACTTCCATCTTTATATTCAACCATGGAGTGAATAACACTTTCTGGATGTATAAGCACTTGAATGTTTTTATAGTCTATATTAAATAGCCAGTGGGCCTCGATAACTTCTAACCCTTTATTTATTAATGTTGAAGAATCAATCGAAATTTTTCTTCCCATATTCCAATTTGGATGTTTAATTGCTTCTTCAGGTTTTATATTGAATAAGTCTTCTTTCTTTTTTCCTCTAAAAGGTCCACCTGATGCGGTTAAAAGTATTTTATCTATAGAGTTTATATCATTACCTTGAAGGCATTGAAAAATAGCACTATGTTCTGAATCAACAGGTAATATATTAACATTATTTTTTTTTGCCTCACTCATTACCAATTGGCCACCAGTTACTAATGTTTCCTTATTAGCTAAAGCTATATCCTTACCAGCTTTTATAGCTTCTAAAGTTGGTATTAATCCGATCATTCCTACTATAGATGTTACAACTATATCTACTTCATTTAAAGTAGATATTTGAATTAAGCCTTTCATTCCTTCTAAAACTTCACTTTTTTTATTCTGTTCTACGCAATAAGCTTTAACTTTTTTATAAGTTGATTTATCACTTACGGCAACATATTTTGGATTAAAATCTTCTATAATAGCAATAAGCTTTTCATAATTTTTGTTTCCAGAAATAGCTATTAACTTAAACTTTTCTCTTTCTTTTTTTAAAACATCTAATGTTTGTGTTCCTACTGAACCTGTTGCTCCTAAAATACTTATATTTTTCATACAATATCTCCTAACTTAAGTTGAAAATAAAATTTCTTTAGTCGTAATAATATATATTGGTGCCATAAATAAACCTATAACACCAAAAATTTTAATTCCAACATATATTCCTAAAATTAGTACAAGAGGATGTAGTTCTAATTTTTTACTAACAAATTTAGTTTCAGTAATTTGTCTTGTTACCTGAAGAAAAATATACAATATTATTAAACCAATAGCAATTATATTATTTTTAATTGCAAAATTATATATAATTAAAGGCATAAATATCATTATAGTCCCTATATATGGAATTAAATCCAAAACACCACAAAGCACCGCTATAAATACAGCATTATTTATTCCCAGAGCTATAAGTCCTAATAGTGTTTCTAACGTTGTACTTAAAATTAAAATCAATTCTATTTTTAACATTTTGTTTATAGTACTTAACTTTTGTTTTAATAGAAAAAACTTATTAGCTGGAAATAACTTTTCAATAGTACTAACTATAACATATTTATCAATTAAAATAAAGTATGTTGCTATATTACCTATAAAATATGTAAATATTCCATTAGTTGTATATATAGCACCTTTTTTTATATAATTGCTTCCAGGAACATTAGAATATAATTCTCCAAATTCATTGAATTTTATAAGATCTAATTCAAATAAAGCATTCAATTTATTAGTAATGTTTTTAAGTTGAATAATTATTTCTGAATAATTATTTATAAATAAATTGTGAATTTTATTTATGAAAATCCGACCTGTATAAAACATTAAAAAAAAGATAATTAAATTTATTAGAAGTATACTTAGAACTGCATTTATGTTTTTATTAAACAATTTACATTTACATAATAAGTCATAAATTGGTTTACAGGTAAAAAAAATAAAAATAATAATAAAGCATGGCTTAAAATAATTTTTTATTATAAATGTTAATATAATAAAAGCAAATAATATTATACTGCAATATACTAACTTTATATATGTATTTTTATAGTTTTCCAATCATTACATCCCCATTATTATTGTTATATAATAATATACTACAAGAGATGTAAAAAGTATGCTATCGAATCTATCTAAAATTCCACCATGTCCTGGAATCAGATTACTATAATCTTTTACTTCAACATATCGTTTAATTGATGAAGCCGCTAAATCACCAAATTGACCAAATATACCGCCTATAACACCAATAGCAAAAAAGTTGAAAAGTGGGATGTTAATTCCTTTGGAATTAATAAATACTCCATATATGCCACATGCTATTGTACTACCTAATAATCCACCTATTGAACCCTCAATAGTTTTTTTGGGACTTACATCTGGACATAACTTATTTTTCCCTAAATATTTTCCAGTATAATAAGCTGCAGTATCACACAACCATGATGAAATAAATATAGTCCATACTAAATAGTTTCCATATTGTTTTTGATTAACTAGTACTATGAAACTAAAAAATATAGTCACATAAAAAATACCTAGTAAAGTTACAGAAACGTCAATAAAAGTATACTTTCTATTTATAATTGGGATACACATCATGACGAACACAACTAATGTTGTAAGTAAAAATATATTTTTAAAGTTTAAAGAATTATGACTAATTATTATAGTATAATAAACAATATTCAAAACATATGCAATACCACTTAAAGGTGTGATGTTTTTATTTTTTATAATATTATAAAATTCATACATACCAAATAAAGAAAGGAGCATAACAACATATTTTAAGTATATATCTCCTAAAAACAATACTATTATTAATGGTGATAAAAATAATGCACCTAAATATCTTTTATTCATATTTTCACCCCTATTTTATTCCGCCATAACGCCTATCTCTGTTTTGATAGCTGTAAATAGCTTGGTGTAAATGTTCCTTTTTAAAATCTGGCCATTTTACATTTGTATACCAAAATTCAGAATATGCACACTGCCATAATAAAAAATTACTTAATCTTTGCTCTCCACCTGTTCTTATAATAATATCAGGATCAGGGATTTTAGCTGTATATAAATTATCAGAAATTAGTTTTTCATTAATTGAATTACAAGTTAAGCTACCATTTTGTATTTCTTTACCTATCTTTTTTAAAGCATATATTATTTCATCTCTACCACCATAATTAAGAGCTAAGTTTAAAACTAACCCTTTATTAGGTTTTGTTTTTTCATAAGCTTTTATAAGTTCTTGCTGACATATTTCAGGCAATTTAGAAATATCTCCAATATGTTTAACTACAACACCTTCTGAATTTAGTTCCTCTATTTCTCGTTTTAAATATTCTACTAAAAGTTTCATAAGCACATTAACTTCTTGAGCAGGTCTTTTCCAATTTTCAGTTGAAAAGGCATATACAGTTAAATATTTCACTTTTAATTTACTACATTCCTTAACTATTCCTCTTAGAGCTTCTACACCAGATTTATGACCTAAAGTTCGTGGTAATCCTTTTCTTTTTGCCCATCTACCATTCCCATCCATTATTATAGCTATGTGCTGGGGTATATTTTTTATATCACTATTAATTTCAATTTTATTTTTTTTATTATCTTTAAAACCAAAAAAATTTTTCATTAGCTTCTCTCCCATTTCTAAATTATAGGTTAAAGTTGTAAAATACCTGCATTTAAGCAGGTATTTTACAACTTTAATATAAAAACATTATATAGACATTATTTCTTCTTCTTTGGTTTTAACAATTTCATCAATTTTTTTAATATAATCATTAGTTAATTTTTGTATATTTTCTTCAGAATCTATAGCTTGATCCTCTGTAATTTCATTTTCTTTTTTTAAATTTTTAATTTTATCATTTGAATCTCTTCTTATCGACCTAATAGCTACCTTGGTATCTTCACCAGTTTTTTTGACTTTTTTTGCAATTTGTTTTCTTGTTTCTTCGGTTAATTCTGGAATAATTAATCTAATTACATTACCATCATTTGAAGGATTTAATCCTAAATCAGATTGTAATATTGCTCTTTCTATATCCTTTAGTGAGTTTTTATCCCAAGGTTGAATTAATAAAACTCTTGGTTCTGGAGCTGAAATATTAGCTAATTGATTAATTGGAGTTTTGCTACCATAGTATTCCACAGATATTCTGTCAAGCATAGCAGGATTAGCTTTTCCTGCTTTCATTGAAGCTAATTCAGATTTTAAAACTAAGATAGTTTTATCCATTTTTTCTTCTGATTTTTTGAAAATATCTTTTACCATAATTATCCTCCTTTTATTTTGATACTACTGTACCAATTTTTTCTCCCATAACTACTCTTTTTATATTATTAGGTTTATCAAGTCCAAAAACTATAATAGGAATATCATTGTCCATGCATAATGATGTTGCAGTAGAATCCATCACTTGTAAACCCTTTTCAAGTACTTCAATATACGTAAGTAAATTGAATTTTTTTGCATCAGTATATTTATTAGGATCTTTATCATAAACTCCATCAACTTTTTTAGCTAGAAGAATTGCATCTGCTTCAATTTCTGCTGCTCTTAAAGCTGCTGTTGTATCAGTTGAAAAGTACGGATTACCTGTTCCAGCTGCAAATATTACTACTCTTTTTTTCTCAAGATGTCTCATTGCTTTTCTTCTAATAAATGGTTCAGCAATTTCTCTCATTTCGATTGCAGTTTGTACTCTAGTATCAACACCAATACTTTCTAAAGAATCTTGTAATGCAAGTGCATTTATACATGTAGCCATCATGCCCATATAATCAGCAGTAGTTCTGTCCATTTCTTTACCATTTCTTCCACGCCAGATATTTCCACCACCTACAACAGCACCTACTTCTATACCCATATCAACAATTTCTTTTATTTCTTCTGCAATTCTTTTAGCAACATCAAAGTTTATACCAAAGTTATTTTCACCACTTAGAGCTTCACCTGACAGTTTGAGCATAATTCTTTTATATTTTGATAAACTCATAATATTATTATACCTCCAAATCCCAAAAATTACATATATTTTATGCTTTTATTCCTAAAAAAAGAGAACACCATGTGTTCTCTTTATTAACTTTTATTTATTCATTATTTTTGTCCCATTTGTCTTTGAACTTCTTCAGCAAAGTTTTCTTCTCTTTTCTCTATTCCTTCGCCTCTTTCAAATCTAACGAATTTAGCAATAGCTATTTCAGCTCCAACTTCCTTAGATTTTTCTTGAAGTAATTGAGTTATAGTATAATCTGAATTTTTAACCCATATTTGATCAACTAAGCAAACTTCTTTTAAATATTTTTTAACTCTTCCTTCAACCATTTTTTCAACGATTTTTTCAGGTTTTCCTTCATTTAAAGCTTGCACTCTATATATTTCTCTTTCTTTGTTAATAGCATCATGATCAACACTATTTTCATCTAAGAATAATGGGTTTGCAGCAGCTACTTGCATTGATATATCTTTAGCAAGTGGTTTCAAAACTTCATTTTCTTTTTCACAACTAAGTGCTACTAGTACACCTATTTTTCCACCGCCATGAATATAACTGTTTATGCTACCATTTTCAATGTTTAATTTTTCAAATCTTCTGATGTTCATATTCTCACCAATTTTTGCTATTAAAGCAGTTAAAACTTCTTTAACAGTTACACTAGCATCTTCAATGAACTTTTCTTCTAATAATTCTTCTACAGTTGAAACATTAGAAGTTGCTATTTGTTTTGCTACACTATTAGTAAAGTTAACAAAAGATTCATTTACAGCAACAAAATCTGTTTCACAGTTTACTTCTAATATAACTGCTGTTTTATTATCATCACTTATATAAGTTGATACTAAACCTTCTGCAGCAATTCTTCCAGATTTTTTAGCAGCAGCAGCTAATCCCTTTTCTCTTAAAAATTCTATAGCTTTTTCAACATCACCATCAGTTTGTGTTAAAGCTTTTTTACAGTCCATCATACCTGCACCAGTTAGTTCTCTTAGTTCTTTAACCATTTTTGCAGTAACCATATGTATACCTCCCGTAAGTTGTTTTTTAAAAAATTATTCTGCTAACTGTTCACCTTGATTTCCTTCTATTATTGCATCAGCAACTTTAGAAGTTAATAATTTTACAGCTCTAATAGCATCATCATTTCCTGGTATTACATAATCAATTTCATCTGGGTCACAGTTTGTATCAACAATTGCAACTACTGGGATTCCAAGATTTTTAGCTTCAGATATAGCATTTTTTTCTTTTCTTGGATCTACAACAAACATTGCACCTATATTAGCAGCAGACATGTTTTTGATTCCGCCTAAATTCTTTTCTAATTTTTCTTTTTGATTTCTTAATTTTATAACTTCTTTTTTAGGAAGAACTTCAAAAGTTCCATCTTCTTCCATTTTTTCAAGATCTTCTAATCTCTTAATTCTAGCTTTTATAGTTTTGAAGTTTGTAAGCATTCCACCTAACCATCTTTGATTAACAAAGTGCATTCCTGCTCTTAAACTTTCTTCTTGAATAGCTTCTTGAGCTTGTTTTTTAGTACCTACAAATAAAACTTCTTTTCCTTCTGTAACTACACTTTTAACAAATTCATAAGCTTCTTCAACTTTTCTTACTGTTTTTTGTAAATCGATAATATAAATACCGTTTCTTTCTGTAAATATGTATGGAGCCATTTTAGGATTCCATCTTCTTGTTTGATGTCCAAAATGAACACCAGCTTCTAATAATTGTTTCATTGAAATAACTGACATTAGTAATACCTCCTAGAATTTTGGTTTTTTCCTCCATTACCTTCGCGTTATGAAAAACCTTTGAATTCAAAGGCACCGTTTCATAAATTAGGCAATGTGCGTTTTCTTCCTTAAGTAGTATATCATAGGAATTGTACATATTCAACAATAAAAAGAATAGAATTTAAAAATTCTACTCTTTTTTATAATAACCTATTTTATTTTTTTTAATTCATCTAATAACTTATTGTTTAAGATTTTTATGTGAGTACCCTTCATTCCTAAAGATCTAGACTCTATTACTCCGGCACTTTCAAATTTTCTTAAAGCATTAACTATAACTGATCTTGTAATACCAACTTTATCTGCAATTTTAGATGCTACTAGCAATCCTTCATTTCCATCTAATTCATTAAAAACATGCTCTACAGCTTCTAATTCTGAATATGATAATGTGCCTATAGCTAGTTGTACAACAGCTTTCTTTCTTGCTTCTTCTTCTATCACATCATTTTCAGATCTTAGAATTTCTAACCCCACAATTGTAGCACTATATTCTCCTAACACTAAATCTTCTTCAGTAAATTTTAAGTCAAATCTTGTAATAAATAAAGTTCCTAATCTTTCTCTATTGCCAACTATAGGTATAATAGTTGATAATTTTCCTTCTAATTCTGCTGGCTTAGATTCATCAAAAGAAGATTTCCCTTCATTATCTAAATTCGCAATTGTTTCATCAATACTTAATAATTTGTTATTAAAATATTCAGGAAACTTCTTATCTTTTATTACTTTTTGTTTTACACTTTCACATTCTACACCATTAAAAAAGCTATGACCTAATATTTTTGCTTTTCTACTTATTATATAAACATTACATTCTAATACATCACTAAGTGTACTACATATTTCATCAAATACAACTGGTTCAGCTCCTGATTTTTGTAAAAGTTTATTAAGTCTTCGTATTTTATTTAATAATTGTGAAGCCATTTATTTCTCTCCTTTTTAAATACCATTTTCTATTCTAAGTATAAAAGTTAGAATTTTTATACTTTTTCAAATATTTAGAATTATTCTTTCCACTTACTTATGATAACACAGTACTTAGTACATTTCAACAGTATTTGATATAAATTCGACACAGTTTTATATATTATTTACATATATTAAGTATATATAAGTTTTTTTGTTAAAATTAGTTGAAGAGCTTAAATGACTACTAATTCTATAAACTAAGATTAAACACAATTCATTTATTCTTCTATTTTATATTTACATTCTTTATTTGAACATTCAATATAGTCGCCTTTTGCTTTACTATGTTTTTTCACCATAATTTCTCCACATTTAGGACATTTTTTGTCAACAGGTTCAAACCAACTAACAAATTTGCATTCAGGGTAATTGCTACATCCATAAAACTTTCTACCTTTTTTACTCTTTCTCAACACAATTGTACCACCACATGTTGGACAAGGAGTATCTATTTCTTCTATAATTGGTTTTGTGTTTTTGCATTCAGGATAGCCTGGACAAGCAAGGAAATCACCAAACCTTCCATGTTTTATAACCATATTCTTTCCGCATTTCTCACACTTAACATCTGTTACTTTATCTTCTATTGTTACTTTTGCAACTTCTTTTTCGGCTATTTCTATACATTCTTTTAGAGGAGAGAAAAATTTATCAACTATGTTTTTCCAATTTTCCTTTCCAGCTTCAACATTGTCCAACTTATTCTCCATTTCAGCTGTAAATTCGATATCTACAATTTGTTTAAAATATTCGCTAACAATGTTATTTACAATAAATCCTAGCTCTGTTGGGAATAAGGTTTTGTTGTTTCTTTCAGCATATTTTCTATCTAAAAGCGTCGAAATAATAGGTGCATATGTGCTAGGTCTTCCTATGCCATTTTCTTCTAAAGTTTTTACAAGTGATGCTTCTGAAAATCTTGACGGTGGTTGTGTGAAATGCTGTTTACTATTAATTTTATCTTTAAATAGTTCTTCATCTTTTGTTAATTGTGGAAATTTATTATTTTTATCTTCTTCTTCTTCATATTTATATATTTTCATAAAGCCATCAAATTCAACATTAGAACTAGTTGTCCTTAATGCATATAATCCATTTTTAATACTTATAGATAGCGAATTCATCATGCATTCAGCCATTTGACTTGCTACAAACCTTTTCCAAATCAAGCTATAAATTTTAAATTGATTAGTTTTTAAACTAGCTTTAATTTTTTCAGGTGATAATTCTATATAAGTTGGTCTAATTGCTTCATGTGCATCCTGTATATTTTTCTTGCCCTTAAAATTTCTAGTTTGTTTTGGCAAATATTTTTCACCAAAACTTTCTTCAATATATTTTTTAGCATTATCTTGTGCTTCTTTTGATATTCTAACTGAATCCGTTCTCATGTAAGTTATTAAACCTACCGTGCCAACACCCTTGATGTCTATCCCTTCATATAACTGTTGAGCAATAGACATAGATTTTTTTGTTGAATAATTTAATTTTTTATAAGAATCTTGTTGAAATGTACTTGTTGTAAAAGGTGGTAATGGATTTTTAATTTTTGTAGATTTCTTTATTTCCTTTACAATATATTTGTTTTTATTTAATTCTTCAACAATAATATTACTTTCATTTTCATTATTAATTTTTATTTTCTTATTATCTTTTGATGTCAATTTTACTAAAAATGGTTTATCATTTTTATTTTTCTTTAATTCACATTCGATTGTCCAATATTCTTCAGATTGAAATTTATTAATTTCATCTTCTTTATCACATACCATTTTTAGTGCTACTGATTGTACTCTACCAGCACTAAGTCCCCATTTTACTTTTTGCCATAAAATTGGACTTATTTTGTAACCAACCAACCTATCTAAAACCCTTCTTGCTTGTTGAGCATTAACTAAATCTATATTTATTTGTCTTGGCTGTTTTATAGCAGCCTTTACTGCACTTTTAGTTATTTCGTTAAACTCAATTCTACATTTTTCATTTTCTGCTATTTTTAAAGCTTTAGTTAAATGCCAAGAAATAGCTTCTCCTTCTCTATCAGGATCGGTTGCAAGGAATATCTTATCGCTTTTTTTAGCTTCTTTTCTTAAACTACTTAGTAGTTCTCCTTTACCTCTTATAGTTATATACTTAGGAT
This sequence comes from Clostridium aestuarii, assembly GCF_026735135.1. Lineage (GTDB taxonomy): Bacteria > Bacillota > Clostridia > Clostridiales > Clostridiaceae > Clostridium_H > Clostridium_H aestuarii. The sequence continues at coordinate 434,485 of NZ_JAPQER010000002.1, forward strand.
TATAATCATTCTCTATATCAACACCTAATTGGCTTTTAGGCAAATCTCTAACGTGTCCCATAGATGCTTTAACTACATAATTTTTTCCTAAATATTTACCAATAGTTTTTGCTTTAGCTGGAGACTCTACTATAACTAGCTTTTGACCCATATTATCCCCTCCATTAATTCTAGTTTATTTCAGTTAGTCATATTTATTCAATTTAAATTCATTTTATTTTTACTACATATTATATAATATTAATAATTTAACTAATTATAGTTGCAATTCAAATAATACCTCATTTGATAGTTTTATGTCAATCTTAGTCAATATTAAAATTTAATATATGTATATTAATAAACTATATTAAACAATTATTATATTTGTATCATTTAATAATTTATTTATGCAAATAATTTATCTAAAATTAATACTTGGGAATATTTAAAAGAAAGAGTACTATTAAATTTACATTGTAAAAGAATATCAAAAAATACAATATTTTAAAATTTAAACTTAACTTTAAATTTTATTATTATTTCTTACATAATAATTCCCACTTAAGCAAATTACTTGTTCTTTTAATTTAAGATCAAATAATACTTCATATAATTTTCTTATATCAATTTGAGTTAAATTGATAATTTGATCAATATGCACCGGAGTATTACCAATGTTTTCATAAACCTCTTTTTCAATACAGCTCATTTTAGAAGATATAATATGTGGTTGTTTTATATCTTGTATATTTAAAATATCATATATGTCTTTAATCTCAGTAAAAACATATGCTCCATCTTTTATTAATTTATTAGTGCCTTTACTTTGTTGTGAAAAAACATTTCCTGGTACTGCAATAACATCTTTCCCTTGATCTAATGCTGAACTTGCAGTTATCAATGAACCACTTTTTTCATTTCCTTCTATGACAATAACCAAATCACTAAGAGCACTTATTATTCTGTTTCTTATAGGAAAGTTGTATGAAAAAGGTTTAATTCCAGGCATAAACTGTGAAATTATACATCCATTTTTAGATATATCATGGTATAAATTTAAATTTTGTTTAGGATAAACTACATCTATACCGGAACCCAAAACTGCACAAGTATACGAATTCATATTTATACATTTGGAATGTGCTAAAGTATCTATTCCTCTTGCCAATCCGCTTATTATATTGATATTATTTTTACATAAATGCTGGCAAATGAGATTAGTAACATTTGCTCCATAATTAGTGCATTCTCTAGCCCCAACAACTGCAACATTATGCTCATAGTTTATCTTTTTTATATCCCCTTTATAAAATAGCATATATGGAGAATCTTCATATACTTTTAGTCGTTCAGGATATAATTTATCTGTTATAACTACAGTTTTTATATCTTCATTAACTAATTTTTCTTTTATAAAATTAATTTTGTTTTTATCCCAAGCTTTTTCTAAAGCACTAATCATTTTAGTATTAAAAATATTATCTTTTTTATTTTGTATACTATAATACCATATTTTTTCTACAGATTTAAATTTATTTAATAATTTTAGTTTTACCATATAAGATAAATTAGCATTAGCAAACCAAAGTTCATAATCATTCATTATTATGTCCTCCTATTTATTTGATAAATTATTTATAATGTAGAAACTTTTCATTTATCCAGTAATTGTTAATTTATTTTGCACTTTTAAATTTAACTTTTTTGATTAAATGACATTGTTTATCAGAACAATCTCTATATAAATTTTTCTGATACAAATTTTCTATATTGAAATGCTTCAATTACATCCTGCTGTTCTATTTTTTCTCTTTCGTCTAAATCAGCTATACTCCTAGCTACTTTTAATATTCTGCTATATACTCTAACACTTAACTTGAATTTATTATATATTTTCTCTAAAATCCTATTTGTTCCAGAATCTACTGAACAATATTTTTTAACCATTCTTTGATTCATTTGAGCATTACAATAAATATTTTCTTTTGAAAACCTTTCTTTTTGAATATTTCTAGCCGCTTCTACTGTTTTTCTTATATTCTCTGAACTTTTATTTTTAACTGGGTTTCTCAATTCTTTATATGATAAAGCATTTACACATACAAATATATCTATACGATCCAAAAGTGGACCTGATAATTTGTTTATATATCTACTTCTTTCATATTCACTACATACACATTCCTTAATATTACTTCCATAGTATCCACACGGACAAGGATTCATAGCTGCAACTAGCATAAAATTCGCTGGATATTTTACTCTTCCATTTGCTCTGGAAATTTTTATAATTCTATCTTCCAACGGCTGCCTTAAAACCTCTAAAACTTTTTTATTGAATTCAAGAATTTCATCTAAAAAAAGTACGCCATTATGCGCAAGAGAAATTTCTCCTGGCATAAGTTTATTACCACCACCAACTAATGATATTTTAGAACATGTATGATGAGGATTTCTAAATGGTCTTTCTTTAATTAAACCATTTACCTTATCTAAATTACCAGAAACACTATATATCTTAGTTACTTCTAATGCCTCTTCATAGCTTAACTGAGGCAAAATTGTGGGAATTCTTTTTGCTATCATGGTTTTACCACATCCAGGAGGACCAAATAATATTATATTATGACCTCCTGCAGCTGCTACCTCTATTCCTCGTTTGCAACTTTCTTGACCAACTATATCTGAAAAATCATAAATTTTATTATTAGAATTTACTTTATTATTACTTATTTTATTATTAGGTAATAAATCTCTGTATTTTAAAAATTGTACTACTTGTTTTAATTTCTGAAAAGGATACACTTTAGCTGTCTTTACAATAGTACATTCTTCTACATTATCCATAGGAACAATAAATTCTGTAATATTATTCTTAATTCCTTCAACAACAATAGGTAATGCTCCTTTCACTTTTTTTAATTCTCCTAACAATGACAGTTCCCCTATAAATAAAAATTTATTAACATCACTAATATTTATTTGTTTAGTAGCTACAAGTATACCTACCGCTATAGGTAAATCAAATAAAGAACCTTCTTTTTTTAAGTCCGCTGGTGCTAAATTAACAGTAATTCTTTTAATAGGAAATTCAAAACCAGAATTTATTATAGCAGCTCTTACTCTTTCTTTAGATTCTTTAACTGAAATATCTGCTAACCCTACAATATTAAATGCTGGAAGACCATTTGATATATCTATTTCAACATTAATAAACGTTCCATTAATACCCATAAATGTAGCTGAATTTATCTTTATAACCACATTATCACCTTGTATAATGAACAGGTAGTAAAAATTCACTATACTTTTCCTTTCATAATAGTTTTTAATAAGTATATCCAGTTTATTGAATAATATTTCTATTATATTTAAAATAATTATAATAAAAAACGGAGCCTGAGGCTCCGTTTAATTAGTTCGTTACTTTTTATCTAATTTTTCTTCAATTTGATTTAGTTTCATTTCAATTTCTTTAACATATAAATTTAGCATATCAATCTTACTTTCAGTTCTTTTAATGTCCTTAGGAATTTCAAAAACAATTTATATACTGGAAGTGTAAACGTGAGCATACAAAGTAGTAAACGCACACTTACAGTTACTTGGGATAAGTCTAGTCATAAAAGGTTAAAAATATCCTTTGTAGATCTAATTTATAATCTTCTTGAATACTGTTATTTTAGATATGTATATGGTAATTACATTAATAATAAGTTACTTATTAATTTTTAAAATCGTATAAAATATAAATATGTGGCAATAAATTAAGATAGTTATCACATATTTATTGCCAAGAATTAACTAAACAAAAACCTATGTTGTTACACCTGGGTTTTTGCTGTTTTATATTATTTTTTTTATTTTGACGTTATATTTGAGATAAAATTTTAACTTTCTTTTCATTAAACTCTTCTTGTGATAAAATTCCTTTATCTCTTAGTTCTCCTAACTTTTCTAACGTTTTCAGTAACTCTTCTTTGTTCTCATTAATACTAGAATTATTATAGCTTGTTTCTTTTGATTGCTGCATTTGCAAAATTCTATTTATTGCATTTCTCATTACACTTTCGCTTCCCCACGCTTTTCTATAATCGTTAGGATCTAAAATTCTACAATGACCTGTTAATTTATTTTGTTGTAATCTCCAACCATTACATTCAATTAAATTATTCCAAAAAACTTTTCCACCCGCAGTTGACATTTCCCAATTAGGCATGTCTCCTCCTAGTAGTTCACACAATTCACCTATTAATTTAGGATTAGATACAATTAAACTAAAATTTTTAGTATTTATCATTTGGTACACTCCTCTTTAATAATTTTTAAATATAAATTTTCTTCTTAAATTAGCTATTTACTATTATACAATATTTACAGTATAAGTAAATCAACATATAATTTTTGATTTTGGGTAAAAGAAAAAGCCCTGAGCCTAAGCCCAGGGTAAAATTATTTATCTTTCGCTGCTTGTCTTGCAGTAGATTGACCAAAATAAAATGAAATAATCATAAGAAATACTGTCATAAAATCTTTAGATTCTATATTACCTTTTATACTTAAATATGAAAACACTCCGGTTAGAACTAAAGCTATAATCTTTTTAATTTGTAACAGATTCTTTATAAATTCCATACTAATATTCCCCCTCAACTAGTTTCCATAGAATTTGTAGTGATTTTTCTGTTTCTGAACCGTACAATCCATCTTCTAAAACAGGTTTAGCTGTTTGTGTTACTTTGTTATACCATTTTTGCAACTCTATACAATATTTATATTTCTTACCTTGCTTTATATATGATACTAAGATTTTTATTGATTTTTCTGTATTACTGCCATAAATCTATCTTCCATAAGTGATGCTACTGTTTCAGTTGCTTTATTATAGAATTTCTGCCATTCCAAACAGTAATTAATTGAATATGTTCTCTTCTGTTTATTTTCTTTGTCATATTGATATAACTTGTATCTTTCTATCAAATTAATAAGCTGCTTTGAGTAATTAGGATCTGTAGCATACTCTGCAACTTTAAGTGCTCGTGTTTGTCCTTTGTAATCTTTTGTACTAAAAAAAATATTTTTCTGTGACATGACTACCATTTCGGTATTCTCCTGTTTTCATGTTTACAGCTTTTCCTTGCCAATTGCCTATGGCTTTTATCCCAAAGAGATTATGGTATTTTGAAGCTAAAGAACTTCTTCCCCAGCCTGACTTCAAAACAGCTTGTGCAATTGTAATTGAAGCTAATACACCATGTTTTTTCATTGAAACAATAGCTCTTGGTACTATTTTATTTATAAATTCTGTTTGTCTACTCATAAATTTTTTCTCCTTTTATTTTAAAATATTATTTTGTACTACATAAAAAAAGAATCCAAGTAAACTTGTTACCCATATTCCAATGAACCATTTCATAACATTTGTTAATCCTTTGATATTATCACATAGATTCTTGTTTTCCACTCTAAATTCTCTACTATCCTGTTCAACTCTATCAAGTCTTTTATCATGATCTTTTAACGTTTCCTCATGCTCTGTTATTTTTATTTCCATCGTTTCACTATTCATGCTACACCTCCAAAGTCGTAATAAAAAAGAACCTACATTAAGCAAGTTCTTTTTTAAATAAAATTTCTCATTCATCAATGTTGCATATCACTAAATGAAATATAACTCTTTCTAATCTTGCATGTTGTTTTATAACCCCTCGGTAATTTTTATATAACTTACAAAATATGGTTTAGTTTTTGCAAGTTTTTCACATTTATTTTTCAGTTTTTTTAAAAAGGGACATAAAAAATACACTTAAATTTTTAAGTGCTCTTGCTTCACAATAGCTACCTATTGCGTCATTACTAATAATGAAAAAAGAACCTTTAAAAGGTCCAAGTATTAAAAAATATTATGTTTTTTAGAATTATAAATGCCCTTTACTTGATATATAATTGCCTTGAATATTTTTCAGGCAAAACCAACTTTTAATTTTATTTACTCCATCATCATTATCAGCAACAAAGTCATTTAGCTTAGCTTGTATTTCCAGCATAGATTCTGGGGTTCCAGTATAAAATTTATAAATATTTTTAAATTTAGTTAATATATCGTCACCTTTTATACTTTTGGACTCTGTTAAAGAATAACTAAGGGTATTAGGTTCATATGTTAGTTCATTAAATTCCTTATTCTTTGAGCTTAATATATAAACCTTTAAATTATTGTTTATAGTTACCCCCCCAAATCTTATATTATTTCGTTTTTAATATCATCTATTGTAATAATATTATCTTTTATAAGTCTTAAAAGCTTTTTAAAATAAGTTTCATTTATCATTTAACAATTTATTCCTGCTTTAATAATAATAAATCTACTGTATTTCTTAAATTTTTAAGCTGATTTTCAAGTGGTTCAATATCTGTAAATATGAAAAATTTACCTTCTGTAATATTCTAATGTTCAATTAAAATTTTATCTGTATTAGTTAATATAATATTTTCTTTTTCTCCTTCTGTTTGATATTCAAACTTATATTTCATATTTAATCACCTCTTGTATATATTATTTAATAACTGAACCCATTGAAGATGTATCTATACCTAGTCTTAGAGTACCTCCCCCAATAATTGAATATTGAGTATCGCTTTTTATATATAGTTGAACTAAATCATTTTTCTTAACTGAAATATCTATTGCACTTGTAAAGATTTTATATGCATTACAAAAACCATCCTCGCCAACTGGAGTCTCATTTACTCGTATTTGTCCATAAGCCCTTCTATTAAGATTAGGTCTTAAATCAAAAATGCTCTAACACCACCAGTTACATAAACTTTTAATTCTGCAACTTTAATATATGCCGTCTTGCCACTCAATATATTACTTGCAGTTGCTATAGCATCCCCTGTAAAATTACCATCCACACCAAATAAATTTTCACCTATAATCATATTTAAACAATGAATGATTATACAATTAGTACACTTTATGATAATTTCAACTTTAGTACAGACTATTACACTATATATTATGAATTTATATATACATAGTAACAAATATTTTCTTTTATGATAAATATTCTATGCAAAAATGTAAGAATAATATTTTAAAAATAAATACTAAATTAGTAGAGTTACAACATAAATACAGAATTTAAAACAAATTAAAGATTATTTAACTAAAATATTTTCAGTGTTAAAAATAACAAGATTACATTCTAAGATTTACAAATAAATCAAAAGTATTTTTATACTTAAAGTCCTATGCGAAGGTGATATTATGAAAAATAAAGAAGATGCACGCGCATTATTGAAAAATTTTAATAATAGTATAAAATATGAAAATAGATTCTTTATGGATGAACAATTTTCAAAAGACTTAAAAACCGTCATTAATTTACATAGAGATACCTATAATACTGGAAGTAGCTTATATAGAGCACGAATAAATAATAAAGAAGAAAAAAATGCTTATGAAATATCTAAAATGAAAAGTCCCCCAATAAATAGAGTTTCTGGTGGAAGAGCCAACACTGAAGGGATAAATACAAACCTATATACAATTACAGATATAAAGTATACTTTTCATGAAATTACTTGATAGAATAAATACTATTGCTATAGAACCTCCAAAGTGCTAATTAGGCACTTTTTTATTTTTCCTTTTCCATCTTTCTTTTTAAAATCTTAGGTTTTATAATAAGTTATTTCCTATACTATACCTATAATGATTTACATTTCCAATAATTGTTTAGATTTTTTGAGTATTATTTTGTATAATTGTACAAGCATTTATAGCTACACACTTTAAAGAAAATGTGTAGTAAAGAAGATATAATGTGTTAAGACTAAATTGTAGAATATTATGAAATTAAAATCAATTTTAGAATTCAAAGGAAGTGGAATAAATGAAAAAGATATTAGTAATTTTGGGGATTATACTAACTGTGTTAATTTGTAGTTTATGTAAAATGTGGACAATAAGTGATAAAACTACTGATATATCGAATTATAGTAAATATTTTGGAAATCAGGGTGGGCATAGCAATGATATATTCCCCAAAAGTATCCCAGATTCAGCAGAAATTGAAGATTTTTGTTATTATTACTATAATCCATTTGACCCAAATTTTGTATCATATCTTGTATATAATTGCAATGATGAAGACTTTATTGAAGAAACAGAGAGATTGTCAAAGTTAAATTCCTCTAGAGATTATCTTATATATGGTGCAACAGGATTTAATTATCCAGTAAGTGCAGTTTATGCTGACAGTTATAGTGGTTATATTTATGCTTTGGCTGATAAAGAAAATAACAGATTAATTTATGTGGAAATTACTCTTTGTAATCATTTCAGTGATATAGACTATGAAAAGATAATTGACAAAGAACATCTTCCAATTAATTTCGATGCAAAATTCGATGTAAAACCAAGAAATCTAACGTAAAAAAGCATGAAGAATTTATGAAAAAAGAAATGGAGAATTAAAAGTAATAAATTTGAAAATCTTTTAACATCAATATCAGATATTATATTTATTTCAGCAACAAATATTTCTTTAGTTTGTTTTATATTTAGAATTGTTTATATTAAAAAAATATAATAAATGTCTGATCGTAACATTCTTAAATGACGATATAAAAAGCCAATATTAAAAGAAACAGAATACATAATAGTACAATATTATATCTTAACACTAAAAGTGCTAATCTAAATTAGCACTTTTTACATATGTACCTTTATACATTTTAAATATGCATCTTAAAAATGTTGATATTGTTATTTTTAATTTAGAGTATAAGTATTATATGCAATTGATTAAGAGAAAATTAGATGACTATACAAAAACATATTTATTGGATACAATAGATGTGAAATTACTTATGATGAGGAGTCTTATAATATGAAATACTATTTTGCACCGTTAGAAGGTATTACTGGATATATATATAGAAATGCATATCAAACTTTTTTTGGACAAATTGACAAATATTTTACACCCTTTATCTCACCAACGAGTAATAAGGGCTTTACTTCAAGAGAATTAAATGATATATTACCCGAACACAATCAAGGACTGTCTGTGGTTCCTCAAATACTTACAAATAATGCTGAGCATTTCATTCGTACGGTGAACGAGTTAACTAAGTTTGGTTATAATGAGATCAATTTAAACTTGGGCTGTCCATCTGGTACAGTCGTTGCGAAACATAAAGGTTCAGGATTTCTTGCACAAAGAGAACAGCTGAATGAATTTTTAGAGGATATATTTTCAAAGTCATCAACGAAGATTTCCATAAAGATAAGAATTGGAAAGGATTCCCCAGATGAATTTTATGAGCTGATTGAAATCTTTAACAAGTATCCTCTGGAGGAGATTATCATTCATCCAAGAATACAAACAGATTTTTACAAGAACAAGCCGAATATGGAGGTATTTAAAGATGCATTAGCATTAAGTAAAAATCCTGTTTGCTATAATGGTGACATTTTTAATGGGTCGGACTATAGGAAATTGGCAGAAATGTATCCAAGTTTAGGTGCAGTAATGCTAGGCCGAGGCCTTATTGCAAATCCAGCATTAATCGGAGAAATTAAGAATAATCATATCATAGATAAGAAGGTAATGAAGGCATTTCACGATACAGTTTATGCAGGATATCAGAAAATCCTTTCTGGAGATAGAAATGTATTATTTAAAATGAAAGAATTTTGGTTTTATATGATACACTTGTTTGCAGAGAGTGATAAATATGCTAAGAAAATAAGAAAGACAGTTAGATTATGCGATTATGAGGCAGTTATATCGAGGCTATTTCAAGAACTTGATATAGAAGAACCACTTTTACGCGGATTTTAATATTATTATATTGATACAAAAATAATATATTATTTTACAAAAAGATTATGATTAGATACAATACTAAAAGTGCTAACTTAACGTTAGCACTTTTCATTTTTCAATTAAAATTACCATATAGTACTTATTTAAAATAAATTAGTCTCCCATTACCTCTTTCTCAGAATTTTATTAAATAACTATTATACTCATAGCTTTTTTCTATGTAAAATCTTAAAAATATTTTTTTATATATTTAAAAATTTACCTATTAGGATTGTACTAATTATTGAACTTATGTTCGTATTTGGTAAAAAGGTAGTAATAATAAATGGATAAGTTATTTTCCAATAAAATCATATCTGTGAACAGAGCAAACCCAACAAGTATTTAAATATATAAGAGTAAGTTCCGAAGATTAAGCTGAAAGAGGTACAATAGAAAATCAAATAGAGTTCGCATATAAATACTGTGATTTACACCAACTAGAGCTTTTAAAATTGTATAAGGATGATGGTATTAATGGTACTATTCCTTTGGAGCAAAGAACTTCAGGAAAGCAACTAATTGAGGATGCCAAAGAAAAGAAATTTGATACTCTTCTAATTTATAAATTAGATAGATTAGGAAGATCAGCAAGAATAACTTTAAACAGTATACATATGTTAGAGGAATAATTCCTTATGGATATTATGTTGATGAAAATAAACATTTACAAATAAATGATAAAAAAATGCCTAAAAATAATATGAGTGAATGTGATATTGTAAGACTAATTTTTGATATGGTAGCCAATAAAGGCTATAGCACTATAAAACTTGCTGATTATTTAAATGCAATTAGAATACCAACTCATTATAGTAAAGATCATAGAGGTAATACAGCTAATATATGGCGACCTAATAACATAGGAAGAATGATAAAGAATAAAACTTATATGGGTATACATATATATGGAAAGCGCTCTAAAAAGCAACGTGAGCTTATAGAACGACAAGTTCCAGCTATAATTGATGAGGATACTTGGAATAGAGCTCAACAAACTCTTAAAAATAATCAACTTGATGCTACAAAAAATGCTTAAAAAAATTATCTGTTAAGAGGATTAATTAAATGTGGTGAATGTGGTATGACTTATCACGGAGTTAGCTATGGATAATATAAAAAAGTTTTAGAATCAAACTACAAAACAAATTAACTTTTGAAGATAAGCGAAAAATAATTAAAAGCCTAGTTAAAAAGGTTATTATACACACAAAACATATCTATTAAAAAAAGCACTTCATTATGTGCAAGAGAAATTTCTCCTGAAATTTTATTTTTCATCTCTTTTTTTATTGATTTTATATATTTGATATAGTTAAAATTTTTTTATTGTGTAATTTGAGTTTACTTTTTTATTACTTTACATAATTAATTTTATGTAATCTAGTAATGCACTATAACTCTAATATTTACAGCATATAAATCAAATTATTAGTTTGATTTGGACCGCTAAAACCCTTATGGTATATAAAATTCTGTAGTAGCTGAAGGCTTTATTTCAAAATTACTAGGTACTATTAAACAATAATGACACTTGGAGTATGACCATATGGATTTTTTATCTTCCCATTTTTGACTCTCAGTATTATAGTCTGCCATGTGCCATGGCTATACCGTATGATAACATCATAGTATAGCATTTTAGACAATCCTAACCATGTTTCTGTTCATATTCTTTTACAAAATACCTGAAATTTTTAATATGAAAAGAAATATTTCTGTTTAGTAATCAAGTTGATTTATGCCAAACAAAATTTTAGGTTTCTTAACTATTCTTTTATTTACCAGTATATTAACTTCTACACTACACATAATATAACCAGAGAGGTGATTAGCAATGGATATAGATTGTAACAATAATTATTTAAGGTTAGACCTAAAATAATGTTAAAGTCTCCATACGTTCACTAATCTTTTGTCAGGGAGTAATATTACTTCCTGACTTTTAAATATTTTTTATTTTGAAAGATATCTATCCTTCAAAATAGGTTTTAAAACTATATTTGCTTTTCTCTCAATACCCAGTATTATTAATAATGTTTCTGCCATAAGTTCTCCTTTTCTGTATAATTTATTTCGCTTTATGTTGCTGTTATGTCTTAACTGTTTTTTAAATATTAGCTTTTTATATCGTTATTTAAGAAAATTACCAGCTACTTATATACTATTTCGAATTCCTCATACATTACTAACATATCTTCTCTAAATTCCATATAATGCCTTATAAATAACTAAATATTCACCTATTTCAGTATGTTGAACTATATCTAGCAATAGTTACAAATCACCTTATTAACTATATCTTTATCTTGTCTGAAAGTAAATAAAGCAGCAGCTAATATAGCTACTACTAAAATAGGAAATGCATATTCAAATTTGATTTTGATCATTAATATTCGCCTTTCATTAATTTTTCTAAAAGTTCATATTTTTCTTTAGTTTTTCTTCCATAAATTCCATCTACTTTAAGTGGTTTTCTAGTATTTGATATTATATTGAACCATTTTTGAAAATTAGTATTCCAATATTTTTGTTTTTCTTTAGTTATTCCATGATATTTACCTTCTAATAATTTACCTAATAGCAAATATTTTTGTTTGGCTTTTACTCCATAAACCCCATTTATTAATAATACATCTCTACTTTGAGATATTTTATTGAAAAACTTTTGAAAAGCTTTTGTCCAAAGCTTCTGATATCCTTTTTCTTCTATAACATCATATTTGTACAACTTATATCTTTTTACTATAGCAATAATCTGTTTAGAATAGTTAGGGTCTGTAGCATATCCTGCACGTTGTAAAGCTTCTGCTTGTCCTCTATAATTCTGTGTATTGAAAAACCCATGCCTCTTATATCTTCTATTTTTGACTAAGAATAAGGCATGATCCTCTATGCTTTCTGCATAACTGTTATATTTTCTAAACTTAGCATTTATCCTAATTTTCTTACCTCTGCTCCATTCTGTAGTAGGCATTATTACATAAATTTTTGAACTAAAAGCTTTTATGCCAAATAGATTTTTAGCTTTAGTACTTAATCCACTTCTACCCCATGACGACTCCAAAATAGCTTGTGCAATTGTAATGCTTGCTAAAACTCCATGTTTTTTCATTGAAGCAATAGCTCCACTTTTAATTGAATTAATAAATCTAATTTGATATCCCATAAAATCCCCCCTTCTACTTAAATATTCTATGTTGAATTACATAAAATATGAAATAAATAAGAAAATCTCTCTATCACTCTTTTAAAAGCTCCTGTTATTTGACATGCATATACTGGCGATGCAAATATAATCCCATCTGCTTTTATAAGTGAATGACAAGGACAGTAAATCATTTGTGAGAACACCCACTTATCGAGAGATAGGTATCAAAATCAGAGTAGCAGTATTTTGGATTTACAAATTTATTATTTGAAAAGTAAATATACATGTTATTAAGAATGGTAGAAATACCTCTCTTTTTCATTTGTCTATCCCCTATCTCTTTTTCTAACTCAACTGATATAATATATAAAAGTAGTCTATGATATAATTGTAAAATACTGTAAAATTATTGAACTTTAAAGTGAGGATTTAATATTGAAATCAAAAGCATGGAAACTATTGTTGATAGCAGCCATTTGTTTTTCATTTACAGGTATAATGAGTTTAATTGAAAAAAAGAATCATATGGCAATTCTATATCTATCGTTAGCAGTAGCATATTTTATTTTAAGTATAACTAATTATAAAGCTATTAATAAATCTAATGAAATTAGATTGTCTGATACAGAATTACAAAATATGAATATTGAATTAACAAAACTAATTATAGACGGAAAAGAAATTAAAGCAATAAAAAGATATAGACTTGATACTGGAGTTGGATTAAAAGAAGGCAAGGACTATATTGATTCATTGAGTGAAAAAATCCAAATAAATAAATTTACAAAATGAACAAGCAGCATATTAATTTTTAATACTAAAAGTGCTAATATAGTTTAGTACTTTTTATTTATATTACTTCCTGCATTACTCTAATCCCCTACTTTTAAGTATTTAACATTTTATTCCAACTCACAATTTTAAGTTTTATTTTTTAACTTTTTGTTACATAATGTTTAAATTAAAATTTAAGTTTACATTTATGTTTATTTTACATAATTATTTTTATGTAAAATAAAATACAGATTATAAAATATATTTTAGGCAATACTTAAAATTATATTAATTTTAACAACTGAAAATTTGAGGAGGTATCTAATGAAAATTTTTAATGTATCTATTGGTTCATACGGCGAAAATTTAGCCGAAAATCATCTAAAAAGTTTAGGATATAAAATTATCGATAGAAATTTTACATGTAAAATAGCCGAAATTGATTTAATAGCTATAGATTTAAAAACTAACTACATAAGTTTTGTAGAAGTAAAAAGTAGATATTCTTCTTCCTACGGATATCCATGCGAAGCGGTTACTACTAAAAAAATTATAAAAATACGTAAAGCAGCTCAACTTTATATAATGAAAAACAAGTTATTTAATAATTATAATTTTAGATTTGATGTTATCGAGGTGTTCCTTAATCATAATAACAATAATTATTCTATAAATTTTATTAAAAATGCTTTTTAACCAAAAAAGCAGCTAATAAATAGCTGTTTTTTTGGTTAAAACATTGTTAATATATTCTTTAGAAAGGTCATTCTATGTATAGGTGTAGGTCCATATTTTTTTATAGCATCAATATGTTCTTTGGTTCCATATCCTACATTTTTATCAAAAGCATATTGAGGGTAAGTTTTAGCATATTCCTTCATTAAGTTATCTCTATATACTTTTGCTATAATAGATGCACATGCTATACTTGCACTTTTACAATCACCTTTTATAACAAACTTATTATCATACTTGCATTTTTTTATAGCATATCCATCTGATAAAACTAATTCTGGTTCTACCTTTAACCCTTCACATGCTTTCTTTAACACTTCGTTATTACACCAAGCTATACCTTTACTATCAATTTCGTTATTATCGATTTCTACTATACAATAGCTTATAGCATTATGTTTTATTATCTTATTTAGTTCTTCCCTTGTTTTTAGTGTTAGTTTTTTTGAATCATTAATTTTTAAAATCAAGTCTTCATTTGTCTTATAATTTAAATCTAAAATTACAGCAGCAGCAACTATAGGACCAGCTAAAGGTCCTCTTCCAACCTCATCTGTTCCTGCAATATAAGATTGTACTTGAAATGTCTTATCAAATCCATACATTTTTTTTGTTCTATTAATTTCCATATCTTTTTTTAGTATGAATTTTTCTACTGTTTCATGTAATTTTTGAACAGTTTTTCTTTCATCTTTATTTATTAAATTTAAAAGTGAGTTGTAATCACAACCATGATTCTCTAATTGTACTTTAACATAATTTTTCACTTCTGTTGATGTCATTTTTGTAAAATCAATTTCTTTCATATCGTTTATGGTCTTTCAAGTGATATAGACCCTAATTTACCCCCTCTAAATTCGTCTAATAACATAACAGATACTCTGTTATAATCAATATTACCTCCAGATATAACAGCTCCTCTTTTTCTAGCTATATTATCCATATTTTCAATCGTCTCTTGACTTAAATTACCTAATTTATATCTTTCAATTAGTCTCTCTGGATACTCGTTTTGTAGTCTTTCTATAAGTCTAAATGCTAATGTCTCAATATCCATTATTTCATCTTTAATAGCTCCTGTAAAAGCTAAATTTAACCCAACTTCCTCATCTTCAAATTTAGGCCAAAGTACTCCTGGTGTATCCATTAGTTCAATACCTATTTTTGTTTTAATCCATTGTTTACTTCTAGTAACACCTGGTTTATCTCCTACCTTAGCTCTATTATTTTTTGACATTCTATTTATAAAAGATGACTTCCCTACATTTGGAATTCCTACTACCATAACTCTAGTAATAATATTAATCAAACCTTTGGCCTTTAATCTATCATGTTTTTCTTTTAAAAGATCATTAAGTAAATTTTTTATGTTATTTAATCCTTTACCATTAAGACTATTGACTGCTGTTACTTTTGTTAAATCATTAGACAACTTTTCTATCCAAGCCTTAGTAACCTTATCTTCTGCAAGATCACCTTTATTTAATAAAATTATTCTTGGCTTTTTTTTACATATATCATCAACCTCTGGATTTTTACTAGACTTTACTATTCTAGCATCTCTAATCTCAATAACTGCATCTACAAACTTAAGATTTTCTTGTATTTCTCTTCTTGTTTTAGCCATATGACCTGGAAACCAATTTATTGCAGCCATATTGAATCAAACCTCCTTTATATAGGTTTTTATACAAAAATATGTGTTCATACTTCTATATAAAAAAAAGGGACTATCAAGTCCCTACTTTTCTATCTGATTAATTCTTTAACTTTTGCAGATTTACCTATTCTATCTCTTAAGTATAATAATTTAGCTCTTCTTACCTTACCTCTTCTAACTACTTTTATGTTTTCAACCATTGGAGAATTTATAGGAAAAGTTCTTTCAACTCCTGATCCATAAGCAACTCTTCTTACAGTAAAAGTTTCTCTTATTCCACCATTTTGTCTTTTAATTACTGTTCCTTCAAAAGCTTGAATTCTTTCCTTAGTTCCTTCTTTGATTCTAACATCAATTCTAACAGTATCTCCTACGTTGAATTCAGTTATATCTTTCTTAATTTGTTGAGATTCAATTTCTCTTATTATATCTAGCATGTGCTTTCCCTCCCTTATATTTTTCTTGATGTTCATGTCCTACGCAAACATAGGCAGAGGAACACCCGTACTAGCACGATGTTTATCATAACACATAAATACATTTTTTTCAATACATATTTGTTATTTCGTAAAATTACTCTATATCTTTTAATAATTTTTTGTCTTCTTTAGACAAATTAAGTTTTTTAAATAAATCTATTCTTCTTTCTTTTGTTAAAATTAATGACTTTTTTCTTCGCCACTTTCTTATATTTTCATGGTGCCCTGAAAGTAATACTTGAGGCACTTTTTCTCCTTTAAAACACTCTGGACGTGTATATTGAGGGTATTCTAATACCCCATCATAGAACGATTCTTCCATGAAACTTTCACTACTTGATAACACTCCAGGTATTAATCTACAAATACTATCTACAATTGGAATACAGGCCATTTCACCACCAGTTAAAACAAAATCACCTAATGAAATTTCCATATCTATATGTTCATATATTCTTTCATCTATTCCCTCATAATGTCCACATAAAAATATAAGTTCATTTTCTTTTGAAAGTTTTTTTGATATCTCCTGATCTAAAGTAACACCTCTAGGGCCTAAAAAAATAACTTTGCCTTTGTTTTCTTTTTGGATGCTTTTTATACAACTTACTATAGGTTGCGGTGTCATAACCATTCCAGCACCACCACCATAAGGATAGTCATCAACTTTTTTGTGTTTATTTAATGAGTAATCTCTTATGTTATGGGTATTTATTTGAATAATATCTTTTTGTATAGCTCTACCCATTATACTGCATTTGAAAATTTCAAACATCTCCGGAAATAATGTTAATATATCTATCTTCATTGCCATACATCCAAAGATTTTATTATTATTTTTTTATTATTTATATCTATTTTAAGTATAATATCCTTAAGTGCTGGAATTAATACTTCATTTTCACCTTTAACCCAGTAAACATCATTACTTCCTGTATAAATAATCTCATCTACATTGCCTATTGCATTTCCATTTTCTTCAAAAACTTCACATCCTATAATATCAGCTTCATAATAAGAGTCTTCAGGAAGCTGTACTGCATTTTCCCTTTTTACTTTTATAGGTTTGTTCTTTAACTTAACAGCTTCTTCAATAGAATCTATGCCTTCTATTTTTAAAATAACCTTATTAGGTTGAAATTTACATCCTTTAATATTAACAAGTTTTTCATTAATATAAGCTTCCTTTAACTCTTTAAATCTTTTAACGTCATCACTAATTGGTTTTACCTTAATTTCTCCTTTTATACCATGAGTATTTATTATTCTACCTACAGTTAAAAACTGTTCCATACGCTATACTCCTTTGTTTTAATTTTAAATATTCTAAAAGAGTTAGGAAATCCTAACTCTTTTATGTACACTTATGTGTAATCTAATTATATTATTTCAACAACAACTCTTTTATTTTCTTTTACAGCTGCTGCTCTTACAACAGTTCTGATAGCTTTAGCTATTCTTCCCTGCTTTCCAATTACCTTACCCATATCATCAGGGGCAACTTTTAATTCAAGAATTATTGATTGTTCACCAATAATTTCATTTACACTAACCATACTTGGGTCATCAACTAATGCTTTAGCTAGTACTTCTAGTAAATTTTTCATTTACTACACCCCCTGGTTACTACTTAGAAAGCTTTTCACTTATTCCTGTTTTGTTAAAAAGCTTTTTAACTACATCTGTAGGTTGTGCACCATTTTTAATCCATTGGATTGCTTTTTCTTCATCTATTTTTATAGTCTTAGGTTCTGCAACTGGATTATAATATCCTATTTCTTCAATAAATCTTCCATCTCTTGGGGATCTTGAATCAGCAACAACCACTCTATAAAAAGGAGCTTTTTTAGCACCCATTCTTCTTAATCTTATTTTAACTGCCATTATGTCTCACCTCCTTTAAAGTGAATAATATCTACATGAATGGAAATTTTCCAAACATACCTTTCTTTGATCCTCTTTTTTGCTGGCCCTTCATTTGTTTCATCATTTTTTTCATCATTTGAAAATCTTTTAATAATTTGTTAACTTGCTGAACAGTTGTGCCTGATCCTTTTGCAATTCTTCTCTTTCTTGAAGGCGAACTGCTTATCAAAGTATGGTCTCTTCTTTCCTTAATTGTCATAGAATCAATAATAGCTCCTATTTTCTTCATTTCCTTTTCACTTTGACTTAAATCTACACCTTCAAGTTGCTTAGTATTTACTCCTGGCATCATTTCAACTAACTTTGTTAAAGGACCCATTTTCTTTAATTGAGCCATAGATTCTTTGAAATCCTCTAAATTGAATTCCGAATTCATCATTTTGTTTCCTAGTTCTTTGGCTTTTTCCTCATCTATAGCTTCTTGTGCTTTTTCTATAAGTGATAAAACATCACCCATACCTAATATCCTTGATGCCATTCTATCAGGATGAAAAACCTCAAGATCATTCATTTTTTCTCCTAGGCCAACATACTTAATTGATTTTCCTGTAACTGCTCTTATAGATAAAGCAGCTCCTCCTCTTGTATCACCATCTAACTTAGTTAAAACAACACCGGTGATATCTAACATTTTATTAAAGCTCTCTGCTACATTAACAGCATCTTGACCAGTCATAGAATCAACAACTAATAATATTTCATTTGGTTGTATGTCTTCCTTAATAACTTTCAACTCATTCATTAACACTTCATCTATATGAAGTCTTCCTGCTGTATCTATTATTACAACATTTAAATCATTGTTTTGCGCATGTTCAATGGAAGCTTTTGCAATATCCACAGGATTCACTTTATCCCCCATAGTAAAAACAGGCACATCAATCTGCTTTCCAACAACTTGAAGCTGTTTTATTGCAGCAGGTCTATAAATATCACAAGCAACCAACAAAGGTTTTTTATTCTTTTTTCTAAGGTTAAGCGCTAATTTACCACAATGGGTAGTTTTACCTGCACCTTGAAGACCAACTAACATAATAACTGTTATACCATTACTAGAAAATTCAATTTTACTCTCAGTGCTTCCCATTAACTCTTTTAACTCGTCATTAACTATCTTAACAACCTGTTGTCCTGGGGTTAAACTTTCCATTACTTCTTTTCCAAGACATTTTTCACTTGCGCTTTTAACAAAATCTCTTACTATTTTATAGTTAACATCAGCTTCAAGTAAAGCTAATTTAACTTCTCTCATAGCTGCTTTAATGTCTTTTTCAGATAGCTTACCTTTACCTCTTAACTTTTTTAAAGTATCTTGAAGTTTGGACGCTAGTCCTTCAAATGCCATCTTATTCCTCCTAAACAAATTCAACTATATAATCTATTACCTCTTGTAAATCATCTATTATTTCATTTTCATTTGTATTTTCTTGGATTTGATTTATTTTTTTTATAATTAATTCTTTTTGTTTGTTTTTCTGATTATTTTTTCCCATAAGACTTAGCTTATCTTCATAGGTAACAAGCATCTTATTACATCTCTTTATAATATCATATACCGCTTGCCTACTTGTATTTGTAAGTTCTGAGATTTCTGCTAGTGATAAATCTTGATTAAAATAAAGCTCCATAACATTTTTTTGTTTTTCTGTTAAAAGTGCTTTGTAATAATCCATTAACATTGATGTTTTTACTCGCTCTTCCATTCAATCACCAACCAACATATAAGATAATAACAAAAAAACTAAAGGGTGTCAAGTGTTTTTCCTTAACACCTTTTAATTTTTTTTAAAAAAGCGCCTCAACAAAATCTTTAGCATTAAAATCCTGTAAATCATCTATGCCTTCACCAACACCAATAAGCTTTACTGGTATATTTAATTGATGTTTTATTGATATAATAACTCCACCTTTAGCAGTTCCATCTAATTTAGTTAAAATTATTCCATCAATTGGGCATACTTCACTAAATTGTTTAGCTTGCTGTAAAGCATTTTGTCCAGTAGTCGCATCTAAAACTAATAGCGTTTGTTTCTTTGCTTCATCATGTTCTCTATCAATTATTCTATTTATTTTTTCTAATTCATTCATTAAATTTTTCTTGTTATGAAGTCTTCCAGCAGTATCACAAATTAATATATCCGCTTTTCTTGCTTTTGAAGCTTGTATAGCATCAAATACTACAGCACCCGGATCTGATCCTTCTTGATGTCTAATAATATCAACTCCTGCTCTATTACTCCATACTTCTAATTGTTCTATAGCAGCTGC
This sequence comes from Clostridium aestuarii, assembly GCF_026735135.1. GTDB lineage: Bacteria > Bacillota > Clostridia > Clostridiales > Clostridiaceae > Clostridium_H > Clostridium_H aestuarii. Next base: position 455,341 of record NZ_JAPQER010000002.1, read on the forward strand.
TCTAAATGTATCAGCAGCAGCCATCATAACTTTATAACCATCATTTTTTAATTTAAAAGACATTTTCCCTATCGAAGTAGTCTTTCCTGCTCCATTAACACCTATAACTAATAAAACTGATGGAGTAGTTTTAGGAGCAATCCCACTTTGTTCTCCTTCTAATATTTCTTCTAATACTTCCCTTAAACAATTTTTCACTTCTAAAGGATCTTTTATTCTTTTTTCCTTAACTTTTTGCTTTACTCTTTCAATAATATCTAAAGAAGTATCAACTCCAATATCAGCGGTTATAAGTATTTCTTCTAATTCTTCATATAATTCATCATCTATTTTTACTGCTAAATTTAAAACATCTGTAACCCTATCTGTAAAATTATCTTTAGTTTTTGATAAACCATCTTTTAGTTTTTTAAATAAGTTCCCTAACATTTCACGACTCCTCTTTTTCATCAAATTTAGTTACTTAAATCAACAGATATAATTTTTGAAATTCCTTTTTCCTCCATAGTAACACCATATAAAACATCACTAGCTTCCATGCTACCCTTTCTATGCGTAATTATAATAAACTGTGTGCTATGAGAAAATTTGTTTAAAAACTGAGCATATCTGACTACATTAGAATCATCTAACGCAGCTTCAATTTCATCTAAAATACAAAATGGAGTTGGCTTCATTTTTAAAATAGCAAACAATAATGCTATTGCAGATAACCCTTTTTCTCCACCTGACATTAAATTTATATTGCTAAGCTTTTTACCAGGTGGTTGAACATTTATCTCTATATTAGAAGTTAATTCATCTTCTCCTTCAAGTATTAAATCTGCATTTCCACCTTTAAACAACTCTATAAAAGTTTCATTAAAGTTTTTTCTAAGCTTATTAAAATTTTCATGAAAAACTTTTTTCATCTTACTAGTCATTTCACTAACAACGCTTAATAATTCTTCTTTACCCTTTATTAAGTCTTCTTTTTGTGATTTCATAAAATCATGCTTTTTTATAAGCTCATTATATTCTTCAATAGCTCCTAAATTCACTACTCCAATCTTAGATATTTTACCTTTATAATATATAATATCTTCTTTGCATTTTTTTATATTTCCATCTTTTAATTTTAAATCTACTGCTTCTGCATAAGTTAACTCCATTTCCTCATTTATTTTTTTATATAAAGAATTTTTTTCTGTATCACCCCTAGCAAGAGCTATCTCTATATTATGATTTTCTTTCTCTTTTTTATTATACAACAATGTTACTTTTTCTAAATTTTCTGTATGATTTTTTATATTTTCTTTAATCTTTATTCTATTTATTTCAGCTTCTTTAAATTTTTCTTCATATTCTTTTATATCCTTTAATATTTGATCAATTTTTTTGTGATTTTCTATTATTTTTTCACTTAAAATACTTTTATTTATATCTGCTTTTTTAATTTCATTTTCTATATCAATTACTTGATTCTTCATTTCAATTATTTCATCATCTATTCTTCTAATATCTTTAATTACATTTAATATACTTTCTTCAACTTGAGCTTTTTTAATTTTCAATGATGTGATTTCTTCATTTTTATCTTTTAACTGTTGATTTTGTTTATCCAAAATATTTTCTGTTTCAAAAATTTTATTAGAATTTTCATTTTGTAGTTTAGTTAAGTCTTCAATTTTATATTCATTTTTTTTCATTTCTAAAATATTATTATCTATATTTTCTTTAGCTAATATCATTTCATTATTTGCAATTTTTAAATCTCTTTTTAATTTATCATTTTCATTATCAATAGCACTTATTTTACCATTAATTTTAGTGCTTTCTATATTTTGAAAATGAACTTTATCTCTTAAATTTAAGATTTCATCATCCATTTTTTTTATCTTAACTTTACAAACATCAATTTTTTTTATGGAATCTTTTATTTGAATACTATATTCCTTTAAATTTAAAGTTATTTCATCAATTTCTCTTTTTCTACTTATTATACTAACATTTCTATTATGTAAACTTCCACCTGTTAAAGCCCCACCTGGATTAACAACCTCACCTGTCAATGTAACAATTTTAAAGCTGTAGCCACTTTCTTTTGCTATAGAAAGCGCACTATTCATGTCTTCAGCAATTACAGTTCTCCCCAAAACATAATCAATTGCATTAATAAATTTAGAATTATGGGATACGATTTCACTAGCTATGCCTATATATCCCTTCATCCTTTTAATTTTATCAGATATATGTGTTTTTTTGCCCTTTATTATGCTAATGGGTAAAAAAGTGGCTCTTCCCAACTTATTATCTTTTAAATATTTAATAAGTTTTTTTGCAATATTTTCATTCAAGGTAATAATATTAGAAATACTACCTCCTAATGCTATTTCTATAGCAACTTCAAGGTTTTTCTCTACTTTTATTATTTCACCCAATACCCATGTATTGTCTAAAACATCTGGTATTTTATGCTTTTCAATATGAGTCATCAAATTTTTAACTGATCTATTATACCCTTCATATTGCTTTTCTAAGTTCATAAAAGCATTACACTTAGCTTCTGCTTTATTATATATAGAAGTTATCGCTTGTAACTTTTTTTCCTCATCAACTAAATTTTTGTTCTGCATAGAAATAGCTTTTTTATACTCTCTTATATGATTCTCGTAATTATTAATGTTTTTCTTTATATTAATAATTTCATTATTTAATACATTTCTAGTACTATGATTTATTTTTATCGAGTTACCATACGTTTCACTATTATTTTTATATTCATCTAGTTTATTTTGTTGAGTATTTATTTCATTTTTTATTAAAACTAAATTATTTTTATACTTAGTTATATTGCTTAACAAGTCACTTTGATATGATTTAGAATTTTTTATTAATGTATTATTCCCCTCAATTTCATTACTACTACGTTTCATAATTTCTTCATTTTTTAATATATTCTTTTTAAAAGAATCTTCCTGGTTCTTAATTGATTCTAACTTGATTTTTTCTGAAATTTTTTGTTCCTTTAACTCTTCAATTTTAATATTAAGTTGAGTTAATGTTTTAGAAGCTCTTTCATTACTATTAGATAAATTACTAATTTTTTCATTTAACAAATCAATTTGTGATAATAAATTTTGCTTACTAGTTTTACTATCATAATATTTTTTTCGTTCTTCGCTATTTTCCATTTCCATCTTCTCAAGTTCATTATTATATTTCATAAGTTCATCTTTATATTTATTTTTCTCATTTAGAAGTTCTTTTAAGTTTATTTCATTATTTTGTACTTCGCTTTTGAAAAAATTAATTTTATTTTCTATATTGTTTATACTATCAATAATTACTGTCACTTCTTTGACTTTAAGCTTTTGTGATAATTCTAAAAATTCTTTTGCTTTTTCATTTTCTTTTCTAAGTGGTTCTAGTCTCTCTTCATATGTACTAAATATATCATTTATTCTTTGAAGGTTTTGTTCAGTATTATATAATTTTTTTTGCGCTTCTTCTTTTCTACTTTTAAACTTAACAATTCCAACAGCTTCTTCTAAAATACTTCTACGTTCTTCTGGTCTTCCACTTAGAACAGCTTCTATTTTTCCCTGTCCAATTATAGAATAACCTTCTTTTCCTATTCCTGTATCCATGAAAAGTTCTTGAATATCTTTCAATCGACATTTTGTATTATTTAAATAGTATTCACTTTCCCCTGATTTGAAAAGCCTTCTAGTTATAGTAACATCTATATATTCTATTGGAAGTTCTCTATCACTGTTATCAAGGACAAGAGTTACTTGTGCTAATCCAACTGGTCTTCTAAACTCAGTCCCAGCAAAAATAACATCCTGCATTCTACCTCCTCTTAAATTTTTTACGCTTTGTTCACCAAGCACCCACTTTACTGCATCTGATATATTACTTTTACCACTACCATTAGGTCCTACTACAGCTGTAATTCCTTTTTTAAAAACCATTTCAGTTTTATCTGCAAAGGATTTAAAGCCTCTTATCTCAAGTGACTTCAAAAACATGTTTATCTCTCCTATTTCTAAATATAAAATTAATAAAAGCTAATCTCTATAATTTTCATTATATAACTATATTACTATATTATTTTAAAACATATAGTTTTAAATATCAATTAAATATATAAATAAAAAAAACCGTGATTAACACGGTTTTATACTATCTAGGTTCTACTATAAATTTTATAGCTGTTCTCTCTTCTCCATCTATTAATATCTGTGAAAATGCTGGAATTACAATTAAATCGATTCCATTTGGTGCTACAAATCCTCTTGTAATAGCTAATGCTTTAACAGCTTGATTTACTGCTCCTGCTCCTACAGCTTGTAGTTCGACGCTTCCACATTCTCTGAGAACTGCTGCAAGTGCACCTGCTACTGATTTTGGTTGAGATTTAGCTGATACTTTTAATACTTCCATTCTTAATCCTCCCTACAAAATTTATTATTGCATATTATTGCATCCTTTATAGGGAATATATTCTATAAAACTTTTTAATATCCTTCTTTGTATCTTTTTTTCAATATTTCTTTAATATTTATTTTTTTACATTTATTTTCAATTTTTAACAAAATACAGCCTCTATCAATATCATTGTTTTGAAAAACTTTGATGACATTTGTTTTTATTTTTGCTTTCATGTCATTAAAAAATTTTTTTCTATTTGTATATAGTTTAGATATTTCCTTACTATTTATATATATATTAACTGCATCATTATCACATTGTGCCAATTCTTCTAAAAGAATATCATTATACAAACTTCCCTCAACCAGTTCTCTAAAAGACGGGTGGAAAGGTCCTATAATCACATCTTTTCCTAAATTTATTTCTTCTGTTGGTTGTAGTCCTATTCGAATTACATTAATATCATTAGCTGCAAACATAGCATACACTATTTTACTTATTTCAATAGCTTCATCTAAAGTATATGGTTTGTACATTCCTTTATCATACATTTTTTCCATAGGAGTTCCTTTTATTACTAAAGCAGGATAAATTCTAGCTATCTTTGGTTTTAGTTCTATAACTTTTTTTGCTGTTTCTATATCCTTTTCAAAATTATCTCCAGGAAGACCTAACATAATTTGGTGTCCTAAAGTAAACCCAAACTCTTTTATAAGTTTTGAGGCTTTGAAAACATCTTCATTATCATGACCTCTACCTGTCTTTAAGAGTACTTCATTATCTAAAGATTGAACTCCCAATTCAATTATATCCGCAGAATAGTTTTTTAAATTTGTAAGTATGTCCTCATCAATATAATCTGGTCTTGTAGAAAGATGTATGAAATCTATAAGTCCGTTATCTTTATATTTTTTAGCAACTGCTAATAATTGTTTTTGCTTTTCTATATCTATTGCAGTAAAAGTACCACCAAAAAAAGAAACTTCTACAACAGAATTTTGTCTATTAATTGTTTTTAAATACTCTTTAATAGTGTGTTCAACAAAAGCTGGAGTAACTCTTTGATTTGTCCCTGTAATACTATTTTGATTACAAAATACACAGTTATGAGGACATCCTTCATGAGGTACAAAGATTGGTATTATATAATGAGTTTTACTCATCTTTATCACCCAAACTTTCTAAAGCTTCTTTTGCAGCATTTTGTTCTGATTCTTTTTTACTATACCCTTCACCTACACCTTTAACTAGTGAATCCACCATTACCTCAGTGAAAAATTTTCTTCTATGTGGTGGTCCTTCATATCTAAGCAAACTATATTCCACACTATATTCTCCAAATTTTTGAATTGTTTCTTGTAATTTTGTCTTGTGATCAATAATAATTTCATTATTATCAGCTTCTTCTATTATTACTTTAAAATTTTCAAGTATAAATTCTTTTGCTTTTGTATAGCCTTGATCTAAGTAAATCGAAGCTATTGTTGCTTCAACACAATCGGATAATATCGAAACTCTTGTTCTGCCCCCTGTCATTTCCTCACCTTTACTCATATTTATATACTTTCCAGCATTCCAATTTTTAGAAACTCTATACAATGAATTTCCACATACAATAAGTGCTCTTTTTTTAGTTAAAAAACCTTCTGACTTATCTTTATATTTATTAAATAGAAACTCAGAAATACAAAGTTGTAATATAGAATCTCCTAAAAATTCTAATCTTTCATTGAATTTTATATTCTTATTTTCATTTGCACATGAACTATGTGTAAAAGCTATATCTAGCAAACTTATATTATTAAACCTTATATTAAGTTTATTTTCTAATTCATTGAGAATACTAACTCTATTCTCTTTCATACAAAACAGCTCCTCTATTTTTATATAAATTTAAAGTCCCGTAGATTACGGGACTTTAATTATTCTTCAATGTGATTACTTATATATTCTACTACATCACCAACTTTAGATACTTTTTCTGCATCCTCATCTGGTATTTCAATGTCAAAGTCTTCTTCTAATGCCATTATAAGTTCAACAACATCAAGTGAATCAGCTCCTAAATCATCTACAAAAGATGAATCCATTGTTATTGTATCTTCATCAAGTCCAAGTTGGTCTGCAATTATTTTCTTAACTTTATCAAAAACCATTTATTTCACCTCCTAATTAAAATTCTACAATAAGATAATATTACAAAATTTGTGTATCGTCAATAATATAATAATATTTTATATTATATTTTATACCAATTTTTTTTCTATATGTACTTTAATTTTATTAATAATATTATTTTCATGAAAAGAAATTGCCTGTCTTATTGCATTTTTAAGTGCCTTAGCATCTGAACTTCCATGTGCTTTAATGCATATTCCATTAACCCCTAAGAAAGCAGCTCCTCCATATTCTTTGTAGTCAAAATCTTTTTTGAATTTATCAAAAACAGGTTTTAACATTATGCCTCCAATTTTAGTTCTAGTAGAAGACATTATTTCTTCTTTTAATGTAGAAAATATATTAGCCGCTACTCCTTCATATGTCTTTAATATAGTATTTCCCACAAATCCGTCGCATACAACAACATTTACATTTCCAGTTGGAATTTCTCTCGGCTCAACATTTCCTACAAAATTAAAGTTACATTCTTTTAAAAGTTTATGTGCTTCTTTTGTAAGTTCGTTTCCTTTTTCTTCTTCACTTCCAATATTAACTAATCCAACACTAGGATTTTTAATCTTTAAAATATTTTCAAAATAAACTTCTCCCATTTGACCAAACTGCACTAAATTTTTAGGTTTACATTCAGCATTTGCTCCACAATCAATTACCATAAACGGTCCATTTTTTCCTGGCATTATAGGTGCTAATGCTGGTCTATTTACCCCTTTAATTCTTCCTACTATCAAAGTAGCGCCTGCTAGAAATGCTCCAGTACTTCCCGCTGATATTACTGCATCAGCTTCACCTTTTTTTACTAACTCTAAAGCTTTATATATACTGGAATTTTTTTTTCGTCTTATTGCCATTACAGGATGTTCATTATTCTCAATTATTTCTTTGCAATCTATTATAGTTATCTTTTCTTTATTATATTGATACTTATCTAATTCTTTATTAATTAATTCTTCTGGCCCTGTTACTACAATATCAACATTATATTCTTTTATTGCTTGTATACACCCTTCTATAACTGCATATGGTGAATAATCTCCTCCCATGCCATCAACTACAATCCTCATAACCTTACCTCACTTTTAACCATACGATTTATGAAATTCATGCAACTTACAAAATTACAAAATTACAAATAAATTTTGTATAAAAATTTCAAAAAAAGAAAGTCCTAAGACTTTCTTTTTATTTTTCCTTTGAAACTATTTCTTTTCCATTATAATATCCACATTCTTTGCATACTCTATGTGCAAGTTTCATTTCATGACATTGTGGACATTCAACCATTCCTGGTACACTTAGTTTAAATGTTTGAGCTCTTCTTGAATCTCTTCTAGCATTTGATGTCTTACTCTTTGGATGTGCCATCTACTTTCACCTCCTTAGTTGTCTGGAAAAAGGTATTTTAACTTTGCAAGTCTTGGATCAATTTCATCCTTCTCACATTTACATTTAGAATAATTTAAATTAGTGCCACACACCGGACATAGTCCCTTACATTTACTATTGCAAAGTTTCTTAATGGGTAGTGACAAAATAATATTATCTTCAATGATTGGTGAAAAATCCACTTTATCATCATCTATAACGATAATATCGTTATCCTCAGTATTGTCTAGTTTTGAAAATCTTTCATGAATTTCAATTTCCAATGGATAATCAAAATTTTCAAGACATCTGGAACAAACTAATCTCAAAGTTACTTTTACTTTTCCATCATAATTAATTATATCACCCGCCATAGTAAAAATTCCTTCTAACATAACAGGTTCTACAAATGTAATTTTTTGCCCATCAAAAACAAATTTTTTGCCCTCGAAAGACATATTAATTTCTTTTTTCTTAATTTTTTTCCAAATCAAATCAGAAATGTCGACTAACATAATCACACCTCTATCATTATAAATGGGCTAATAAAGTCCATGTAGTACACAGAACTTATTAGCCACAACTTATTATATAAATTTGCACCTAAAAAGTCAAGTATTTTATTATGACTTTGCTATATTATGCTTTATTTTTCAACTATTTCTTTTGTATCTCTAGCAATCATCAATTCTTCATCAGTTGGTATAACCATTACTTTAACATTAGAATCATCAGTACTTATGATTCTTGCTTCTCCTCTTACATTGTTCTTTTCTTTATCTATTTTAGTTCCTAAAAATCCTAATCCATTAATTATTTCTTCTCTAGTTTCTATAGCATTTTCTCCAAGACCCGCTGTAAATACAATACAATCAACACCATTCATAGCAGCAGCATAAGCACCAACATATAGTTTTACTTTATGTTTAAATATTTTCAAAGCTAACGCAGCTCTTTTATTTCCTTCTTTAGCAGCTGTTTCAATGTCTCTAAAATCACTGCTTACTCCTGAAATTCCTAGAACTCCTGATTTCTTATTCATTAAGTTATCAATTTCTTCTATTGATAAATTTTCTTCTTTCATTAGGAAAGTAACGATAGCTGGATCTATCACTCCGCATCTTGTTCCCATAGTTAAACCAGCAAGTGGTGTGAATCCCATAGTTGTATCAATACATTTTCCATCTTTAACTGCCGCTAAACTTGCTCCATTTCCTAAATGGCAAGTTATAATTTTTAAATCATTAATATCTTTTCCTAACATTTCAGCAGCAACAGAAGAAACATATTTATGAGATGTTCCATGGAATCCATATTTTCTTAATCCATGTTTTTTATATAATTCATATGGAAGAGAATAAATATAAGCTTCTTCTGGCATTGTTTGATGGAAAGCTGTATCAAACACTCCGACCATAGGCGTTTCAGGCATTAGTTCTTTGCAAGCATTTATTCCTATTATGTTAGGTGGATTGTGAAGAGGTGCAAGTTTTACAAACTCTTCTAAAGCATTCATAACATCACTGTCTATACGTACAGAATGTGCATATTTTTCTCCACCATGAACAACTCTATGACCTACAGCAGATATTTCTGACATATCTTTTATAACGCCTTCTTTTTCATCTACTAAAGCACCTAATACAAGTTGTATCGCTTTTTTATGGTCTTGCATTGGTTCTTCAATTATGTATTTTTTTCCATTAACTTTTTGAGTTAAAATAGATCCTTCAATTCCTATTCTTTCTACTAATCCTTTAGCTAATACATCCTCATTTTGCATATCAATAAGTTGATATTTTAAAGATGAACTTCCACAGTTTATTACTAATATTTTCATCGTTATTCCTCCTAATTTTCACTTTAAATTATGTATTAATTTTTGATTATCATTTATCTAAATTTTGTTTTTACATATTGTTTTAAAATCAATCTTTTATTGAGCTTGTACTGCCGTAATTGCAACAACATTTACAATATCATCTGCACTACATCCTCTTGATAAATCATTTATAGGTTTAGCAAACCCTTGACATACTGGTCCAATAGCTTCTGCTTTAGCAAATCTTTGAACTAATTTATATCCTATATTACCTGCTTGTAAATCTGGGAATACTAATACATTAGCTTTTCCAGCAACATTACTATTTGGAGCTTTTAATTGTGCAACTTCTGGTACTATTGAAGCATCTAATTGTAACTCTCCATCTATTTGTAAATCTGGTCTTAATTCCTTAGCAATTTCTGTTGCTTTTCTAACTTTATCAACAAATTCGTGGCTAGCACTTCCCATTGTTGAGAATGAAAGCATAGCAACTCTAGGTTCTACTTGGCATAATTTTTTAGCAGTCTCAGCTGTAGATATAGCTATTGTTGCTAATTGTTCTGCTGTTGGATTTGGATTAACAGCACAGTCTGCAAAGAATAATAATCCATTATCACCATATTCACAATTTGGAACTTGCATAATAAATGTTCCAGAAACTATAGATGTACCTGGAGTTGTTTTAACAATTTGTAAACCTGGTCTTAATAAATCACCAGTTGTATGTATAGCACCTGATACCATGCCATCAGCATCTCCAACTTTAACCATAACAGTTCCAAAATATATTGGATCCTTTACTATTTTTAAAGCTTTTTCTTCAGTTACACCTTTATGTTTTCTTAGTTCATATAACTCTTTAGCATAAACTGCTGTTTTGTCAGATGTTTCAGGATCAATTATTGTAACACCTTGGATATTAGCCATTACTTCTTTTGCTTTAGTTGTTATTTTTTCTTCATTCCCTATTAATACTAAATTTGCTAGTGAGTTATCATTAATTTTACCAGCAGCAATAATAGTTCTTTCCTCTTCACCTTCTGGTAAAATAATTGTTTTTAAATCTTTTTTTGCTGAATCCCATATTTTTTGCATAACTTTCATGTCAAATTCTCCTTTCAACTTATATAACAATATTGTATGGTATACTATATAATATACTCTATATTATAATATACAACGTTTTTAATATACTTTTCAACAAAAAAATAATAATTTTTGTTTTTTATTAATAATATTATTGATTTTTTTGTACTTTTTAGCATAATTACATAAATAGTTTAAACAATAACGTATACTATTATTCAAGGTAGGTGATTTAATGAATATTACTGGAATAATTACTGAATATAATCCATTGCACAACGGTCATTTATACCATATTATTAATTCAAAAAAAATAACAAAATGTGATGGAGTTGTTTGTGTAATGAGTGGAAACTTTGTACAAAGAGGAACTCCTGCAATAATAGATAAATGGAACCGAACCAAATTAGCTCTTGCAAATGGAGTAGATTTGGTAATTGAATTACCCTCTATATACAGTTTATCTTCAGCAGAATTTTTTGCTTATGGTGCAGTAAGCTTATTGAACAATTTAGGTAATATAAATAATCTATGTTTTGGAAGTGAAAGCGGAAATATAAATACAATAAAAGAAATTGCTAAAATATTAGTTGAAGAACCTGATGATTTTAAATATAATTTAAAATTAAGCTTAGATAAAGGAATATCTTTTCCATTAGCAAGAAGTAGTGCATTATCAAAATGTTTTGATGATAATTCACATATATCCGAAATCTTAAACTCATCTAATAATATTTTAGCTATAGAATATTGTAAAAGCTTAATTAAATTAAATAGTACTATAATTCCTTTTACAATACACAGAAAAGGTTCTTCTTATAACAATCTTAATATAGATAATATTTTTTGTAGTGCATCAGCAATAAGAAAACATCTAAAAGAAAATAGAGATATTGCCTCTTTAAAAAGTGTAATACCTTCAGAAACTTATGATATTTTAAAAAAAATGCAACAAAAAAACAGTCTGACTTTTGAAGAAGAAATTTTTAAATATATAAAATACAAAATTTTTACAACAAATAATAAACTAGAAAATATTCCAGATGTTTCAGAGGGACTACATAATAAAATTTATAAATGCATAAAAGATTCTATCAATTATACAGATTTAATATTAAACGTAAAAAGCAAAAGATATACTCAAACTAGAATAAATAGAATTTTATGTCAATATTTTATAGGATTTGATGAATATAACACACAAACATTAAGAAAAGCTTCTTGCCCTTATGCTAGGATTTTAGGATTTAATAAAAAAGGTCAAGAGATATTACGAAAATTTAAAATTTCATCTTCAATACCTTTATATACTAAGCTTCCAAAACAAAGAAATGAAGTGTTAAATTTAGAAATACAATCAACTCAAGCATATAGTTTATTGAATAAAACAATAAGCCCATATGATGATTATAAAATTAGTCCTATTCGTTTACTTTAAAAAGTAATATTAAAGTATCTCTTTGAAATATAAATATAATAGTCTAGATTATATATTTTTTTAAACAAATTATTATTTTAAGGAGATATTTATGAAAATAATTTTTATTCTACTGATAATATCAATAGCTTTTTTAATATTTAAATTATTAAGTAATAAGATTTCAAACTTAAATAAAGATATTTTTGTAACAATCTTATGTACTTTATTAATACTAAATATAATTTTAAAACCTGAACTATGCTTAAATTCAGCACTAAATGGTTGTAAACTATTCATAAAATCCGTTTTTGTATCTTTATTTCCTTTTTTAGTATTGATAAATATAATGTTATCTTATAATGCAGTAGATATTTATTCAAAATTTTTCGGAAAATTTTTATGTAAACCTCTTAAGCTTCCTGAAAATTGTTCCGTAGTCCTAATTGTCAGTATTTTATGTGGATATCCACTTGGTGCAAAATATGCTTGTGAACTTTACAACAAAAATTCTATTAATTTTTCTACTTGCGAAAGACTCATAAGTATAGCATCTAACCCAAGTCCTTTATTTGTAATAGGAACAGTGGGTACTTCGATGTTGAATAATTCATTTTTAGGAGTACTATTACTAGTTTCTTGCTATATATCATGTTTTTTAACAGGTTTATTACTTTCTCCTACCAATACAAATCATTTAAATAAAAAAACACTTTGTAAGAATAACCAAAATAATAAAAATATTGGTGAAATTTTAAAAACAAGTATAGATAATGCACTTTCAACTTCTTTATCAATAGGAGGATTTGTAGTGTTTTTCTCTGTATTAACTGTAATAACAAAAAACAATATCATATTTGATATTGTTTTAACAAAATTATCTATATTATTACATATACCAGAATGTATTATTAAAAGTTTCTGTTTAGGTATACTTGAAATAACTAATGGTTGCAGTTTAATTTCAGCTGGAGATTTTAGTATAACTCTCAAAATCATACTTATAAGCTTTCTATTAAGTTTTGGAGGTATATCAATAACAGGTCAAGTATACTCAATTACTCATAAATTTAATTTTTCTTTAATTAAGTATATAAAAAGAAAATTTTTTCAAGGAATATTGTGTAGTATATTAGCTGTATTATTTTATAAATTTAGTATTTTAAATCTATCTAAGTACGTATTCAATCTGCAAACCCAAAGCAATGAATTGCTTATATTAAACAGGATATTAGTAATTCAATTATTCCTCTTACTTTTTCCTTTTACAATAAATAAAATAAATAAATTACTTAACCGTTTCTCTTAGCTCTTTAACATTTTCTCTTATCGTACTAGTCGTGCTTGTTATATTTTTTCCTATATCATTTAAATATTTTTCCATATCATTCTTTAAGTTGAGAAGCATCTGCTGTCCTTCTGTGTTTATTTCTTTCTCTAAATTGCATAATATTTCATCTGCATATTCCCTTGCTCCCACTCTGATAACCTTAGCTTCTCTTTTAGCCGAAGTTACAATTTCTTCGGCTTTTATTTGTGCTTCCTTTGTTATATTATGATTTTCTATTTCTTTTTTTAATAATTGATAACTTTGTTTTTTTATAAGCTCCGCTTGCTTATGAGCATCGTTTAAAACTCTTTCTTTCTCTTCACATATCCATTGTGCCTTTTTAAACTCATCAGGAAGATAGTTAATAATTTGCTCTATAATATCTATTAATTCCTTCTTATTAATCATTGTTTTCCCTACAATAGGTACATTATGTGATGTTTCAACTATTTCTTGAAGATATTCTAGTAATTTCATAACCTCCATTTAATTCATCACCTTATTTCCTACTAATTTTATCAATTACATCTGATGCAATTTCATGTGGAACTAATTCATCTATACATCCACCAAACATGGCAACTTGTTTTACAGATGACGAACTCAAGTATGAATATTTGGCATTTGTCATCATAAATACAGTTTCTATTGTAGGATCAAGTTTTTTGTTCATAAGAGCCATTTGAAACTCATATTCAAAGTCAGATACAGACCTTAAACCTTTAATAATAACTTTAGCATTTCTTTCTTTCATATAATTAACAAGCAACCCATAAAAACTTTCTACTTTTACATTATCTAAGTTTTTAATAACTCTTTCTATAAGTTCCACTCTTTCTTCTACATTGAAATTACCATTTTTCTCCGGGTTTATTAAAACCGATACAATTACTTCATCAAAAATAGCCGCTGATCTCTTTATAATATCTAAGTGACCTTCGGTAATTGGATCAAAACTCCCTGGGTATACTGCGATACTCATATTAATCCTCCCTATACATATAAAAGCATACAGTAGTATTACCATACTTTCTATGATTAATAAGAACTATATCATCATTTCCTTCATATATCTCTTCTGAAGAATCTATTTTAGTTACAATAAGACCATCTTTTTTTAATAACATTTTTTCACTTATTATTCCTATTGCTGGCGGAATCATTTCCTTAGCATAAGGTGGATCTATAAATATAAGATCAAAAATTTTATTTTTTCTACACATTTCCTTAAGTGAATCATACGAATCCATATTTAAACATTTACACTTATCTTCAAACTTTAAATTAATTACATTTTGTTTTAAAAATTTAAAAGTCGTAGGATGTTTATCTACCAAGTAGCACTCCTTTGCTCCTCTACTTGCTGCTTCTAACCCTAAACTTCCAGTACCTGAAAACACATCTATAACAACAGCATCGACAACTCGATTTTGAATTATATTAAATATATTTTCCTTCACTCTATCTAATGTCGGTCTTGTTTGCATACCATCAGGTGGCAAAATTTTTCTTCCTTTTGCACTTCCTGCAATTATTCGCATTTTAATCCTCCTTTGTTGTCAATTACATAAAATCTTATTTCATATTTTATCATATATCTATTAATTATACAAAATTATTTTTATATTTTTATAACTAAAAATTTAATTAAAACATATATACTTTGAAGTATTTTCAAGTTTACTTAATATGTCCCTTTTTATTGATATATCCTCTTCTAAATCACTATTAATTATTAATTTAGCTTCATTATTTGCAATTTTAAACAAATGTATATCTTCAATTAAGTCTGATAAAATCAGTCCATTTTCTCCATGCTGATTGACTCCGAATATTTCTCCACTTCCTCTTATCTTTAAGTCTTCTTCTGCAATATAAAACCCATCATTACTTTTACTCATAATTTCCATCCGCTTCCTTGTTACATCACTTTTTATGTTAGCTATTAAAATACAATATGATTTTTCCTCTCCTCTTCCAACTCTTCCACGTAATTGATGCAGCTGTGATAATCCAAATCTTTCAGCATTTTCTATTATCATTAAAGTAGCATTAGGAACATTTACCCCTACCTCTATTACAGTTGTAGCTACAAGTACTTTTATTTTTCCTTCTTTAAACCCTATCATAATTTTTTCTTTATCATTACCGGACATTTTTCCATGCAATATTGCAATATCCATTCCTTTAAAATATTTTTCTTTTAATTCAGTATATAACTCTTCTACAGAAGTTAATTGTATTTTTTCGTTTTCTTCTACTAAAGGACATACAATATAAACTTGTCTTCCCTTTTGTATTTCTTTTAAAGAAAATTTATATACTCTATCTCTTTTATTTTTTTCAACATAGTAGGTATCAATCTTTTTTCTTCCTGGAGGTAATTCATTTATTATGGATATATCTAAATCTCTATATAATGTTAATGCTAAAGTCCTAGGTATAGGCGTTGCTGTCATAACTAATATATCAATTTTCTTATCCTTATTGTATAGTCTGCTTCTCTGTCTAACACCAAATCTATGTTGCTCATCCGTTACAACCATTCCTAATTTTTTGAAATTAACATCATCTTCCAAAAGAGCATGTGTACCTATAATTAAATCAATTCTTCCTTCTTGTAATTCCTTTTTAATTCTTTTTTTATTTTTTAACGTAGTACTACCGCATAATAATTCAATTTTAACATCAAAATCTTTTAAAATCGTTTTTGCTTCCACATAATGCTGAGATGCAAGTATTTCTGTAGGTGCAATAAATACTCCTTGATACCCATTTTTTATTATATTAAAAAGAGCAATAATTGCAACTATTGTCTTTCCACTTCCTACGTCTCCTTGAACTAATCTATTCATAGGTATGTTTTTTTTCTCATCAATTAATATTTCTCTTACAACTCTACTTTGCGCCTTTGTCAAATCAAAAGGCAATGCATCTTTTAACACCTTAAGTTCTGGTGCTATATTAAATGCAATCCCCTTACTACTGTTCAACTTCTTAATCATCAATAATTTTAAAGAATATGTAAATAGCTCTTGAAATTTCAATCTTTTTATAGCTTCCTTAAGTTCCTCTTTTCCTTTTGGATTATGAATATTCCTAATAGCCTTATCAAGAGAACAAAGCCCATATTTATCTAAAATTTTTTTAGGTAAATTTTCAGATATTCTAATATTAGATAATATATGAGAATTTATTTTTATAAAAAAATTGTTTTTAAGATTTTCTTTTAAAGAATACTTAGGAACCATTCTATCTTCATCTTCAATATTATCTAAAATAATTGGGTTTGCCAAAACCCTTTTATATTTTTCAATCTGAACTTTACCCGAAAGTATATATTCTTTCATAAGATGAAATTTTTTCTTAATGTATGGTTGATTAAACCATTTTGCTTCAAAATTTGTTTCCCCATCATAAAATAATATAGTTGATATAATCAAATTTTTTCTTATATGTATATCTCTCTTTATTTGTTTAGCAACCACTCTAATAATTATATTTTTATTTTCATTTACTTGTTTTATAGAACTATAATATTCTTTTTCTTCATATTCTCTTGGAAAATATAAAAGGAAATCTAAAATAGTAAATATACCACACTTATTTAAAGTTTCCTTTGTTTTAGGACCTATACCTTTTAAAGCACTTATATTATCATTACTATTCATTATATTTTTCCCATCCTTTACTATAATAAAAAAAAGCCTCTAGGCTTTTTTATTCAACAGATACAATAAAATAATATAATGGTTGTTCACCACTATAGTATTGAATATCTATATGTGGATATTTTTCTTCTAGTTTACTAGAAAATTCTTCAACCTTCTCATCATCACAATCTTTTCCATAAAAAATTGTAATTAATTCACTTTCTTCAGTAATCATATTTGAAATTATTTCACTACAAACTTCATATACTTCTTCTCCAATTTGATTAATTTTCCCCTCAATTAATCCTAATATGTTACCTTCTTTTATAATATTACCATCCATTTCTGTATCACGTACTGCATAAGTAATAGAACCTGTGCTAACACTTTGGATAGCTGCATTCATTTCTTCAATATTTTTCTCAAGAGAACTGTTATCATTAAATACAGTTACTGCAGTTATACCTTGTGGTATTGTTTTACTAGGAATTATTACAACATTTTTTTCTGAAATCTTTGAAGCCTGTTCTGCAGCCATAATAATATTCTTATTATTTGGTAAAACAAATATATTTTTTGCATTAATTTTCTCTATGCATTCTAAAATATCTTGAGTACTTGGATTCATTGTTTGACCACCTTCAATGACTAAATCCACTCCAAGATCTTTAAAAATATTTTTAAGTCCATTTCCCATAGAAATAGCTACAAAGGCATATTCTTTTTCTTCATTTTGTACATCACTACTAATATTTTCAATCTTTTCATCATCAGAAGTTGAAGCATATTCCAATTCCAAAATTTGTCTATGTTCTTCTCTCATATTATCTATCTTTATTTTAGATAATTCACCGAGTTTAACCCCTTGTGACAATATCCATCCTGGATCATTAGTGTG
This sequence comes from Clostridium aestuarii, assembly GCF_026735135.1. Classification (GTDB taxonomy): domain Bacteria; phylum Bacillota; class Clostridia; order Clostridiales; family Clostridiaceae; genus Clostridium_H; species Clostridium_H aestuarii. The sequence continues at coordinate 473,509 of NZ_JAPQER010000002.1, forward strand.
TATATGAACTTTTATAACATCATCTACAGCAACAACTATCATTGAATCTCCTATAGGCTCTAAAAGTTTTTTGAACTCATTAACCTTCAAACATGCATCTTCTACAAGTATAAAAAATTCAGTGCAATATCCATATTTAATATCTTTTGTATTTATGTTAACTTGAGGTGCTACTTTTTTTTCAATATTTTTGTGTTTAACATCTTCAACTTTAGCTTCTATATTTTCCTTTAATGCTTCGTACATACCCTTTAATATAATTAATAATCCCATACCTCCTGCATCAACTACTTTTGCTGCTTTTAATGCTGGAAGCATATCAGGTGTTTTATCAAGAATAGTTTCACTATACTTACATATCTTATATAATCTCTTTACTATATCTACATCATCGCAGTTAATAGCGCTTTCTCCAGCCGCCTTAATAATAGTTAATATTGTACCTTCTGTTGGTCTCATAACTGCCTTATATGCATATTTTGCTCCTTCTTTTATACTATTTGCAAAAACAGCAGCATCAACTTTGCTTTTTCCCTCTAACCCTTTAGCTATTCCTCTAAATATTTGAGAAAGAATAACACCTGAGTTACCTCTTGCACCCATCAATGCACCTTTTGCAATCTGCTTTGAAATTTCACCAATAGAAATATTTTGTGATTTTTCAATTTCTAGCACTGCACTTCTAAAAGTCATTGACATATTTGTACCCGTATCACCATCTGGTACTGGAAATACATTCAAAGAATTTACGAACTCTTTTTTTTCCTCAAGTCTATTTGATGCATTAATTACCATATTTCGTAAATCATGTCCATCTAGCTCAAAACGTTCCAATTTTTGTACCTCCTTAAACCCTTACACCTTGAACATTTACAGTTATACTTGCAATATCAAGATCTGTTTGATTTTCTACATTGTATTTTACTTTTTTTATTATATTATTTGCTATAACAGAAATTTTTGTTCCATATTCAATAATAACATGTACTTCTATAAATAGTTTACTATCTTTATTATATATCTTAACTCCTTTGCTTAAGTTTTCACGTTTCAAAAGCTGCCACAAACCATCTGTAGCATCTTTAGAAGCCATTCCAACAACTCCATAGCATTCCATAGTAGATATACCAACGATATTCGCTAAAACTTCATCAGAATAATTTATAGTACCATATACACCAGTAATTCCTAACATATACATTCCTCCTTATCTTAACATACTATTTATTTTATAATATATATATTTTTAAATCAAGAAAATAAATCATATATATACTTATTCTTACTTTTACATTTATATTTTACTTGCCAAAAACATGTTATATATGCTACAATATATTACGTTCTATCACATGGAATTATTATCTTCAATATAGGAGGTGTTATACAATGGCAAAAAAATGTGATATATGCGGAAAAGGTGTTGTTTCAGGTGTTCAATACAGCCATTCGCATCGTCAATCAAAGAGAAAATGGGCGCCAAATATAAAAAGCATCAAAGCTTTAGTTAATGGAAGTCCTAGAAAAATAAATGTATGTACTAGATGCTTACGTTCTGGAAAAGTTCAACGTGCTGTCTAAACTGAAAAAGTAAAAAATGCAATTGTTAATACAATTGCATTTTTTTACTTTTTATTTTTTTTAAATATTCTTAAAAATTTTGATAAAAAGTTAGGAAGCTTGATAGCAACAATCTTCATAATAACCCCCTAAAATATGGATATCGCAGGCAAACTTTACTTATAGTTTTATTATATGTATTAGCGTAGTTTTTAGTTACAATAAAGACATGCAAATATTTACATGCCTTTATTCTGTGGGGTAAATCACCAATAAAGTTCCTTTTTTGAAATTAATCTCAACTTGCTCTTCTATAAATTCATTTGAAATTGTAATTGGATTACCTATCTCTAAATAAAATTTATCTAGTGGATATTTTGCTCCACTAATACTTAATTCATCAACATTCTCATAATATGCTACCAAAGAAAATGTTTTACCTCTACTACCCAGTAAAGTTATAGGCTTATTTGTAATTGTAACAACATTATGTTTATCTTTAATATATGCTGAAACTCCTAATTTTAAGCACTTAATCAACATTCCTAAATTACCTAGAGAATGATCTATTCGTGTTCCAGTGCATCCTAATAATATAATTTTATTTGCTCCCAGTTCTACGGCTTTATTTACAGCAATTTCAGTATCAGTATAATCTTTTTCTGGTGGGTACTGAATTATATTACTATGTTTATTTTTAAAGTATTCAAAAACTTTAGGCTCTATAGAATCGAAATCACCAATTATGAAATCTGGACATATATCATATTCATACAAACAATTAGCTCCACTATCAGCACAAATTAAATATGTACAGTCTTCTATTTCCTTATTAATTAACTCATCAGAAGGAGCTGTTCCTCCTGATACAATAACAACTTTCATAATTAAAACCTTTCTTTCAACGCTCTTATATTTTTTTCTATTTCACCATCCTTAAATACAGCTGAACCCGCTACAATTACATTTGCACCACATTCAACAATTTCCTTAATATTATCTAAATTAACCCCACCATCAACTTGTATCAAAAGCTCTTTATTACATTTTAAAGAAACTTCTTTTACTTGTTTAATTTTATCTGAACAATATTTTATATACTTTTGTCCTCCAAATCCAGGATTCACAGACATTATAAGTATCATATCTACTTCACTTATTAAATGCTTTATTGATTCTATTGGAGTAGCAGGATTTAATGCTATTCCAGCTTTAATTCCAAAACTCTTAATATAATTTATTGTTCTATCTAAGTGTTTATCACTTTCATAATGCACTGTAATTAAGTCTGCACCAGCTTTAACAAAGTCTTCAATATATCTTGAAGGTTCTTCTATCATTAAATGCACATCAAATACCAAATTTGTAAGGTTTCTAATACTTTTAATAATAGGAATTCCAAAGGAAATATTTGGAACAAACATTCCATCCATTACATCTATATGAATGAAGTCTGCACCATATCTTTCCAAGTCTGTTATATCCTTTTGTAAGTTTTTAAAATCTGCTGATAATATAGATGGCGCTATTTTTACCATTTGTTTTTTTCCCCCTTAATAATCTCTTCTAATGTTTTTATATAAAATTTATATCTGTTAGAATCTATTATATTTTCTTCTACAGCTTTTTTAATTATACATTCAGGTTCTTTATAATGCATACACCCTTTAAATTTACATTGGTTTTCATATTCCCAAAATTCAGGGAAATATTCCTGTAACTCTTCTTTACTTTCAAACTTCACTTCAAGCGTAGAAAACCCTGGAGTATCAACAACAAACCCCTCATTAATTTCTACTAATTGACTATGCCTTGTAGTGTGTTTTCCTCTTTTTAGTTTTTCACTTATATTTCCAGTTTCCATAACTTCACTGCCAACTAACTGATTTAGTATAGTTGATTTTCCAACTCCAGACTGTCCGCAAAAAACAGTTACATTATTTTTTAATTTATTTTTTATCTTTTCTAATCCTATTCCTTTCTTTGCATTAGCAAAAATATACTCATATCCAGCATTTTTAATCATTTTTACAGCTTTATCGTCCTGATATTTTTCCAATAGATCTGTTTTATTAAAACAAACTATAGCTTTTATTTTTTTTAGTTCACATTGAAGTAAAAATTTATTTAAAAGATCTAAATTAACATCAGGATTTTTTAGTGAAAATACGACAAGTGCTTGAGTAATATTTGATACTAGTGGCCGTATCAATTCATTATTTCTTTCATAAATTTCTTCAATTGATCCTTTATTATTTTTTAAAGTAATATCAACTTTATCACCAACAATAGGTGATAACCCTTTTTTTCTAAATTTGCCTCTGGCTTTACATTCTATAACTTGATCTTTTACTTTTACATAATAAAAGCCACCTATTCCTTTTATAATTATTCCTTCCATGATTCCTCCTAAATAAACTTTACGGATTTGGTTCACTTTTAAGTTTTATAATTGATTTTTCTGTTACTTCTCTGCCTGGTGCTTTATCCTGTGAAATTATAACGAAATCATCTTCACCTTCTACTTCAAGAACCAAATTATATTCTTTAGCAATTTTTTTAGCCTCACTAATTGTTTTATTTGTAAAATTAGGAACAATAACAGCTACATCATTATTATATACATAATAACTAATATCAATTAATGTATTTTCTTTAACTTCTTTACCTTTATTTATACTCTGAATAGATACAATACCATCCATTGATTCATCTATAGTATCAATTTTTGTTACTTTACCAAGTTTTAATTTAAGATTTGTTAAAATCTCTTGAACTTCATCAAAATTTTTATTAACTAAATTAGGTACTTCAGTATATTTTATTTCAGACCCTTTGCTTATTACTAAATCGATAAAAGTATTGTTTCCTATTTCCGCATCTGGTTTTGGTGATTGATTACAAACATACCCTTTCTCTACATTATCATTATACTTATACGAAACACTTCCTAACTTTAAATCATATATTTTTAAGTATTCTTTAGCAGCTTGGAACTCAATTTCAACTAAATTAGGAATAGTTGAAACTTTTGGTCCTGAACTTACTATAGCTCTAATTTCATCTTTTTCACTTGTATCTATTTCTGTACCTTCATAAGGATAACATTGAATAACTTCATCCTTGGGCTTATCACTGCTTTCCATTGTAACTACAAACTTAAGTCCTTTGGCTTCTACTATTTTTTGAGCTTCTTCTTTACTCTTCCCTATTATATTAGGTACTTTAAAAATTTTTGATTCTACTTTAGGTGGTTCTAATTTTCTTTTTGAAATAACATATGCTGCTGTAAAACCAATTACAGCTATAAACACAGCAGCTAACACACCTATAAGTATTTTTTTTACCTTACCGTTAGTATGATATTCTTCATCGTCATCTTCAAATTCTTCTATATTTTCATTCTTATCGTTTTTTAAATTTACTATAGGCTTCATTATTTTTGTGTATTCTTTTTCTTCGTTATAACTTAATATTTCACATTCAGGATCTTTTTTTATCTTTTGAAGATCTAAAAGGATATCTTGAGCGCTATCATATCTTTTATATTGTTCTTTCTCTATAGCTTTTAATATTACTTTATTTAAGTTTTGGGGAATGCTTGGATTAATTTGAATTGGTGGTACAGCAGCCTCTTGTATATGCTTTAATGCAATAGATACAGGGGTTTCTGCATCATAAGGAAGTTTCCCTGTAACCATTTCATATAATATTATACCCAAAGAATAAATATCAGTTTTACAATTTACATAACTGCCTTTTGCTTGCTCTGGTGAAAAATAATGTGCTGAACCAATAATTCTCTCAGAATTAGTAATTGTAAAAGAAGTTGTGGCTTTAGCAATACCAAAATCAGTAACTTTTATTATTCCTTCTTTTGTAACCATAATATTATGAGGTTTAATATCTCTATGAATAATATTGTTATTGTGGGCACATTCTAAAGCTCTTGCTATTTGTATAGCAATAATAATAGCATCTTTATAATTTAAAATTTTTTGTTGATTTATAACTTGTTTTAATGTTTTTCCATCTATGTATTCCATCACTATATAATTTATGTTCTCTTCAGAACCTATGTCATAAATACTAACTATATTATTATGTGATAATGGTGCAGCAGATGCCGCTTCTTGTTTAAACTTATTAACAAATTCAATATTGTCTAAATATTGGCTTTTTAAAATCTTAACTGCAACATATCTATTCAATAAATGACATTTAGCTTTATAAACTTCGGCCATCCCTCCTTCTCCAATTTTATCTAATAATTCATATCTATTCCCCAGTATAGTTCCTGTCATCTTCGCACTCTCCTCCAAATACAATAACTGAAATGTTATCTTTTCCACCTTTACCTTTACATAATTCTACTAATAGTCTACAAGCTTCCTCATTATTATTATTCATTATAATATCATACATTTCTTTTCTGCTAACCTCATTTGTAAGACCATCTGTACATAAAATACACTTAAATATTCTTTTGGTATTTAGTTTAAAAACATCAATTTCTACATTTTTTTTAGTTCCTAATGCTCTTGTTATTATGTTCTTATTTGGGTGCTTTACAGCTTCCTGTTCAGTAATACTTCCATCATCCACCAATTCTTGTACTAAAGAATGATCTTTAGTTATTTTTTTTAAACCATGTTCATTTACTATATAACAACTACTATCACCTACATTTGCAATCACAACATCTTCACCTTTTACTAAGCATGCTGTAATAGTAGTTCCCATTCCTTTGAGTTTCTCATCAACTTGAGATTTTCCATATATAATACTGTTTGCATGGACTATTGCACTTCTCAATATTATTTCTAAATCATATATTCGATCTAATTCTTTAATATACTCTATACAATTTTCAACTGCAATTTTACTAGCTACATCTCCAGCATTATGTCCTCCCATACCATCTGCAATAACATATATGTTAAAGTTATTTCCTTCATAACACCCTAAATAGTCTTCATTTACCTGTCTAATATTTCCTACATCTGATAAATAACCAACATTATAACTGTCTGAATATTTTCTTTTAAAACTCATAAAAATGTTCCCTCCATCACACATAGCCCTTGATTCATTTATTACGTTATTTATTAATATATTGTCTTCTTAGTTGACCACAAGCTGCATTAATATCTGAACCCATTTCTCTTCTTATTGTAGTTTCTATATTATATTTTGTCAAAACACCTTTAAAGTTGTTTATAGTTTCTATCCTAGATTTTTTAAAATTATTTTCTTTTATTTCATTAATAGGAATTAAATTTACATGACATTTAATTCCGGTTAATTTAGAACTTAATTCTTCTGCATTTTCTATCTTATCATTAATATCTTTTACAAGTGCATACTCAAAAGATATTCTTCTACTAGTTTTATTAAAATAATATTTACATGCATCTAAGATTTCTTGTAATGAATACTTGTTTGCAATAGGCATCATAGTTTTTCTTATTTTATCATTAGGTGCATGAAGAGAAATTGCTAGTGTTATTTGTAACTCTTCCTCCGCAAGTTCCTCAATCTTAGGAACTATTCCACAGGTTGATAATGTAATATGTCGTTGCCCTATATTTAATGTATCTGGTGCATTAACTAAATAAATAAATTTTATTACATTTTCAAAATTGTCTAAAGGTTCTCCACTTCCCATAAGTACTATATTGGAAATTCTGTCATTTATCTCGTTTTGAGCTTTCAATACTTGAGCTATTATCTCCCCACTACTTAAATTTCTTACTACACCACCAACTGTTGATGCACAAAACTTACATCCCATTCTACACCCAACTTGAGTTGATACACATATTGAATTCCCATATTTGTATTTCATAACTACAGCTTCTATCAAATTTCCATCATTGTATTCAAAAAGAATTTTTCTTGTATCATCAATACTCGATTTATATACTTCTACTGCTTTGGGAATTCCTATATAAAATGAATCTTTAAGTTTTTCCTTTGTAGATTTTGGTATATTTTTCATATCATCAAAAGCAAATATACCTTTTTTATATATCCAATCAAAAACTTGCTTTCCTCTAAATTTACTTTCGCTATTCTCATCCATCCACTTTTTTAGTTCATCTAAGTTAAAATCTAAAATATTTTTCATTTTAACACCTACCATTGTCTTTTAAGTTTTGCAATAAAGAATCCATCCATATATTTATTAGGTAAAATAGTGACACAGCCTATATCGTCATATATAAAATTATCTAATTTACCATAATATAAAGGTTCTACAACATACTGTGGATTTTCATTAAGAAACCATTTTATATTTTTTACGTTTTCTTTGTTATTTAATGTACAAGTGGAATATAATAAATTTCCTCCAACTTTTACATATGCAGCAGCATTATTCATTATTTTTCTTTGAATATCTATAATTTCATTAAGTTGTTTTAAATTTTTTGTATATTTTATTTCTGGCTTTTTTCTTATGATTCCGAGTCCAGAACAAGGTACATCAATCAATACTGCTTCTGCTGTATTTTTCAAATCCTCATTATATATTGAAGCATCCATTTGGCTACAAACTATATTTTTCACGCCTAATCTTAATGCATTTTCTTTAACTAAAGATAGCTTGTTCAAATGAATATCATAAGCTTTTACAACACCTGTATTATTCATAACTTCAGAAATATGAGTAGTTTTTCCACCTGGTGCACTACATAAATCTATTATCTCTGAATTTTCTTTTATTTCCATGGAAGGTGCTACAAGCATTGCACTTTCATCCTGAACAGTAATTAGTCCTTCTTTAAATAAAGGATTTGTTTCTATGCTTTTTCCTCTTTTTATTACAATTGCTTCTGGGCATGCATATCCATCTTCTATATCATATCCCTCTGTAATTAATCTGTCATAAGCTTCATCATAATCTATTTTTAAATTGTTAACTCTAACTGTAACAGCAGGTCTCTCATTTAAACCTTTTAATATATTTTCAGTAGTTTTTATACCATACTGATCAATAAACATCTTTACTATCCACTTATCAAATGAATAGTTGAAGCTTAAACCTTCAACTAAATCATTACTTTTGTAATAAATCTTATTTAAGTTTCTAAGATAATTTCTTAAAACTCCATTTACCAACTTTGATACCCCTATTGATTTGCTTTTAGCTAACTCAACAGCTTCATTTACAACTGCAAAATTAGGTACCTTATCCAGAAACTTAATTTGATACACTGAAATCCTCAACACATTTAAAATATATGAATCTATTTTTTCTAATCCATTTCTAAGAAAGTTATTTAAAATTTTATCTATCATATATTTATATTTAAGCGTTCCATATACTATTTCAGTAGTTAAAGCCTTATCTTTTTCATTTAAATTAGATTTATTTAATTCCTTTCTTAAAACTATATTAGAATATGAGTCTTTATTTAATACTTGTTCTATTATTTCTACACATATTTTTCTACTATTTTCCATATGTTTACTCCAATCCTTTTTATCTATCTCTGCTTAAAACAAAGAGTCTAATCAATTGTAATATACTCATTAATGCCGCTGCTATATAAGTCATAGCTGCCGCAGTTAATACAGATTTTGCACCTTTAATTTCATTATCATACAGTATAGTCCTTTGTTGTAACACTCTTAATGCTCTATTAGACGCATTAAATTCTACTGGTAAAGTAACTAACTGAAATATAACAACAGCTGTAAATAATAAAATACCCAAATTTATTAAATATGATGAACGGAAAAGAAAACCCACTAAGAAAATTATCCATGATGCATTCGAACTAAAATTAACAACAGGAACTATTGAATTTCTTATTTGTAATGGAGCATAGTGTTTTTGATGTTGAATTGCGTGCCCAGTCTCATGGGCTGCTACACCTATTGATGCTATGGAAGTACTTCCATATACATCTCTTGATAAGCTTACCATTCGATTTCTAGGATCATAGTGATCTGTAAGTTTCCCTGCAATTTGTTTAACCTCGACATCGTAAAGTCCTTCAGCATCTAAAAGTGTTCTTGCAACTTGTGCTCCAGTATACCCATTTATACTTTTAATTCTATAATATTTTTCAAAAGTAGCTTTTACTTTTATTTGTGCCAACGCAGATATAATTAGAGCTGGTAATAATATGATAAATGTACTATCATAAAAAAACATTCATACCCCTCCTTAAAACTGGATATTTATCTAAACTATCTTAAAACAGTGCCTTTATCAATTGTATTTCCTTTAATATATTGTTCCACTTTTAAAACCTTTTTACCCGGGAATTGAATTTCTTCAATTAATAATGTTCCCTCACCACATGAAACCTTTATTCCTTCATCTGACACATCAATTATTGTTCCGTTTTTTACATCACTCTGTTCTTTTAAAACCTTAGCCTTGTATATTTTCATGATTTTATCGTTATAATGAGTGTACGCAACAGGCCAAGGACTTAAACCTCTTATAAGATTGTTAAGTTTTTCCGCACTCAACTTCCACTCTATTTCTCCCATCTTCTTATCAAGCATTGATGCATAGCATGTTTGAGATGAGTCTTGTTTTACAGGAGTAATATTTCCTTCAACCATTCTTTTTATAGTTTGAATTAAAATCTCTGATCCATCTCTCATTAAAATATCATGCAAATCTCCTGCTGTCATATTTTCAGTAATTTCTACTTCCTGCTTTAATAACATATCTCCTGTATCAAGTCCTTCATCCATAAGCATTGTAGTATTTCCACTTTTCTTTTCTCCCTCTACAATAGCCCAGTTTATTGGTGCAGCACCTCTATACTTAGGAAGAAGTGAAGCATGGAGATTAATACATGCATATTTAGGTATTTCAATAACCGTCTTTGGAAGTATTTGACCATAAGCTACTACAATTATAAAATCAGGGTTCATATTTTTAAGTTCTTCTATAATTTCTTGTTCTTTTTTTAGTCTAATAGGCTGATAAACAGGAATATCGTACTTTAATGCTAATTCCTTTACAGGAGACATTGAAACTTTTTTCCCTCTACCTTTAGGTTTATCTGGTTGAGTAAAAACTGCTTTTACTCCAAATTCGTCTATAATCGCTTGAAGTGATGGTACAGAAAATTCTGGTGTACCCATAAATACAATATTCATATTAAATTCCCTCACTTTCCTTAACAATCTTATCTACAAATAACACACCATCCAAATGATCAATTTCATGGCAAAACGCCCTTGCAAGAAGTCCTTCACCTGACATTTCAACTTCTTTTCCTTTTTCATTTAAAGCTTTTACAGTAACCTTAAAAGGTCTTTCTACTTTTCCTTGTTTTCCAGGAACACTCAAACAACCTTCTATATCAATTTGATTACCCTCTGTTTTTATAATCTCTGGATTTATCAAAGCTATTGGACCATCTCCAACATCTATTACAACTATTCTCTTAAGTATTCCTACTTGTGGTCCAGCAAGCCCTACGCCTTGTGCTTTATACATTGTTTCTTTCATATCTTCAATTATTGTCAAAATTCTATCATTTATTTCAATAACTTTCCTACTCTTTTTTCTTAAAACTTCGTCTCCTTCAACTCTAATGCTTCTTAGTGCCATTTTTACCCCTCCAATATATTAATTATAATAAAGCCCTAAATAGAATCTTATAAAAAACTATTAGGATTAATATCAATGCTAGCTCTTACATCATTATGAATATTTTTTATATTCTCGTATATAGTATTTTTAATCTCTAGAGCTAATTTATTATCAAAATCACCTTTGACTAATATCTGCCATCTATAATTTTCTTTTATTTTAGATAAAACACACGGACAAGGTCCTAACATTTCTATTTTATCATTATTTTTCAATTTATTTTTTAATATTATACCAATATTTTGTATATTTTTTATTAACAAACTTTCATTCTTGCTGCTCATATTTACAGCTAATACCTTAGAAAACGGAGGATAATTCATCCTATGTCTCATTTCTATCTCTTCTTCATAAAAATCATCAAAACCATTTGCAGCTGAATATCTAATACTATATTCATCTGGATTATATGTTTGAACAATAACATTTCCCTTTTTCTTTCCTCTTCCAGCTCTTCCACTTACCTGCGTAATAAGCTGAAAAGTTTTTTCTGCTGAACGGAAATCCGGTAAATTTAATGACAAATCAGCAGCTATAACTCCTACTAAAGTTACATTTTTAAAATCAAGTCCCTTTGTAACCATCTGAGTGCCTATTAAAACATTTGCTTTATTTTCTTTAAAAGTATTATAAATTTCCTCATACGAATTTTTACGTCTAGTAGTATCAAAATCCATTCTCAACACTACTGCATCTGAAAATATTCTTTTTATCTCTTCTTCAATTTTTTCAGTTCCGACACCAAAATATTTAACATATCTACTACCACATTCAGGACATATTCTACTCACTGGATACTTCATCCCACAATAATGACAACTCAAATAATCGCCCCTACTATGGTAAGTCAAAGAAATATCACAATTACTGCACTTAAACACATAACCACATTTTCTGCATGAAACAAAAGTTGAAAAACCTCTTCTATTTAAAAATAATATTATCTGTTCTTTATTTTGCAATGCATTTTTTATCCCTGTATACAATTGTTCACTAAAAATTGATTTATTACCTTTCATTAGTTCTTCTCGCATATCAACAATATGAACTTTTGGCATCAATGCATTATCAGCTCTATTTTTTAAAGTTATAAGTTTTATTTCACCTTTTTTACATCTATAATAAGTTTCAACAGATGGAGTTGCAGAACCTAATACCATTTTACATCCTTCAATTTCACACTTTAATTCTGCTATTTCTCTTGCATTATATTTAGGATTACTATCTGATTTATAGCTTCCTTCATGCTCTTCATCTATTATAATTGCTCCTAAATTTTCAAATGGTAAAAATATTGCTGAACGTGCTCCTATAGCTACTTTTACTTCTTTATTTTTAACTCTTAACCATTCATCATACCTTTCTCCATCAGAAAGTCTACTGTGAAAAACTGCAATGTTTTTACCAAACCTACCTTTAAATCTTTCTACCATTTGAGGAGTTAAAGAAATTTCAGGAACTAATATAATACTCTCATTATTATTTTTCATCATATCACTAACTATATTCATATATATCTCTGTTTTTCCACTACCTGTAACACCATGAATTAAAAATAATTTTTTCTGCGACTTTAATATAGAATCAACTGCTATTTTTTGTTCTATATTAAGCTTTTGAGCTTTATAATCTGAATATTCTTTTATATTATATCTATTAACTATAGAATCATTTTTATTCAAGAATCCATATTTTAACATTGTATTTATAGATGAAATGGACAGTGTAAACTTTTTGTTTAATTCTGTTTTTGAATAAATGCCGTTGTTTTTTTGTACAATTGTATATATTTTAGTATATGGATCTTTTAAAAATTTTCCTTCAAGCTGATTTCCTATAGTTATAGTCTGTTTAAGTTTCTTCTTTATACCTTTAGTTATACCTGTTGGAATCATTACCTTAATACATTCTAAATATGTACATAAATATCTTTCTCTCATATTTTTGATAAGCTTAATATCCTCTTCTCGTATAACTGTAAATTCATCACATATATTAATTATAGATTTTATATTTCTGACATTTTCACAACTAGTATATAATGCTACAACAAAACCATCAATATTTCTATTTCCTTTTCCAAATGGTACCTTTACTCTATGACCTATTTTTAATTGTTGTATTAGTTCTCTAGGTATTTTATATGTAAATGTTTTATCTACTTGTACTGATTCATTATTTACTATAACTCCTGCATATTGATACACACACTTCACCCTTTATTTAAATAAAAGTTAACTTATATTATTACAAGAAAAAAGCGCATCAGCGCTTTTTCATAATTAAATTAAATAATTCTCTTGCTACCATCCTTTTACTCATTTTCTCTAATGGTATATTTTTTCCATTTCTACACAAAATATTAACTTTATTATAATCAGACGCAAAACCAGTATCTTGAGATTTTATATCATTTGCAACGATATAATCTAAGTTTTTCTTCTCTAATTTTCCTTTTGCATTTTCAATTAAATCATTGCTTTCCGCAGCAAATCCAACTAATATCTGATTTTTTTTAATAGATCCTAACGTCCTCAATATATCTGTATCTTTTTCTAATTCTAATGAAAACTGATCTTCACTTTTTTTTATTTTTCTTTCAGAATATTTTTTGGGCTTATAATCTGCTACCGCTGCTGCTTTAACAACTATATCTGATGTTTCAAAATTCAATTTAACTGCATCTAACATTTCTTTATTCGTTTTTATATTAATCATCTTTATTCCTAAAGGTTTATTTAAGCTACAAGGCCCTGATACTAAAACAACATCAGCTCCCCTGTCTCTTGCTTCCTCAGCTATAGCATATCCCATTCTTCCACTTGATCTATTAGTAATAAATCTTACTGGATCCATTGGTGCAATGGTTGGTCCCGCTGTTACTAGAACTTTTTTGCCTTTTAAATCTTTAATATCATAAAGCATACTAATTACAGTATCGGTAATTAATTTAGTATCTGCAAGTTTTCCAGCACCAGTATCTCCACAAGCAAGCCTTCCACTATCAGGTTCTATAAATTTATATCCATATTGTTTCAACTTCCTTATATTATCCTGAACAATAGGGTTTAAAAACATATTAGTATTAGCCGCTGGTGCAAATACTACTGGAGCCTTAGTAGCCATTATTGTAGTTGAAAGCATATCGTCTCCAATACCATTTGCAACTTTACCAATTATATTAACTGTAGCTGGAACAATAAGCATTATATCCGCCTTTTTAGCTAACGATATATGCTGTATTTCCCATGCTTTTGGCTCTGCAAACATATCTACAATAACCATATTTTGACTTAGTGATTGAAAAGATAATGGATTAACAAATTTTGCTGCATGTTCTGTCATTATAACATGCACATCAATATCTTCTTTTTTTAATCTACTAATTACATCCAAAGCCTTATAAGCTGCTATACCTCCAGTTACTCCAATAACGACAGTTTTATTTTTTTGCATTTCACCTATTCCTCCATTGCTGCTGTATAAGAAACCTTGCCATCATTAAGTTCATTTATTGCAATAGTAAGTGGTTTAGCTTCCTCATCAGCTTCAATTAATGGATTTACTCCCTCAATTAATTGTCTTGCTCTTCTAGAAGTTACTATAACTAAAGAATATCTATTTTCTACCTTATTTAATAAGTCAACAATTGATGGATTAATCATTGAGTTGTTCATGAATAAGTCCCTCCTTAGATAAAATATTTTGTTCAAATCTTTCTACGCTACATTTTTCAGTAATTATAATACTTTCAATCTTCGTTACTGCTAATTCTACTTCATCATTAACAACTGCGTAATTATATTTAGATACATAATTTATTTCCTTATAAGCAGATTTAAATCTTGTCATTAATGATTCTGAAGTTTCGCTACCTCTTTTTATTATTCTATTTTTCAATTCTTCCATAGAAGGTGGAAGTATAAAAATAAAAATTCCTTCTGGGTAGTTTTCTTTAACCTTTAAAGCTCCCTGAATATCTATTTCTAATATAACATCTTTCCCAGTTTCAAGTTTTTCTATAACTTTTGATTTTGGAGTACCATAATAATTTCCATATACCTCAGCATACTCTAAAAAATCATTCTCTGATAATTTTGTTTCGAACTCCTCTTTTGTTAAAAAATAATAGCTTTTCTCATCTATTTCACCTTTTCTAGGCGATCTAGTAGTAGCAGAAACTGACAACCAGTAATCTCTGTTCTTTAATAACTCTTTGCATATTGTTCCTTTACCTGCACCTGATGGCCCTGATATTACAATCAAAAGTCCTTTATTTTTTTCAGAACTAAATCTCATTACTCTTCAACCCCATCAATACCGACTTCATCCTTTGATGATAATCTATGTGCTACAGTTTCAGGTTGAACAGCAGATAAAATTACATGATCACTATCTGTAATTATAACCGCCCTTGTTCTTCTACCATATGTAGCATCAATAAGCATTCCTCTGTCTCTAGCTTCTTGTATTATTCTTTTTATTGGTGCAGATTCTGGGCTTACAATAGCTACAAGTCTATTTGCAGAAACAATATTTCCAAATCCTATATTTATTAACTTAATACCCATATTGTCCTCCTATTTTACTCAATGTTTTGTACTTGTTCTCTAATTTTTTCTATATAATTTTTTATATTTATAACAGAATTAACTATTTCCAAATCATTTGCTTTTGATGAAATAGTATTTGCTTCTCTATTCATTTCCTGAATAATAAAATCCAATTTTCTTCCAATTGGCTCATTCTTATTCAATGTTTCTTTTAATTGTATAATATGACTACCTAATCTTACTATTTCCTCATCAATGCCAACTTTATCAGCAAATATAGCTACTTCTTGTGCAATTCTATTTTCATCTATTTCAGGAATTTCAAGTAAATCTTGTATTCTATTTTCAAGCCTTTTTTTATAATCCTCAACTACAAGAGAAGCTCTTCCTTCAATACAATTTACTAATTCCTTAATGATACCACACTTTAAAATAATATCTTCTTTTAACTTTTTTCCTTCCTTTTCTCTCATATTCACAAGTGATTCTATTGAATTATTTAAAGAATTTGATAAGCAATTCCATACTTCATCTAAATCTTCCTCTTTTTTTTCTAAAGTAATTACTTCAGGAAATTTAGCAATAAGTGATACAGAAATATCATCCATCACTTTATATCTATCTCTAATTTTTTCAAGACATTTAATATAATTATCGCTTAATCCCTCATTAAAACTTATTTCTACATCCTCTTTTTCATACACATTTTGATTAATAAAAACATCAACTTTTCCTCTACTAATTTTAGCTTTAATAGCTTCTCGTATTTTATTCTCCAAAGGCATAAAATTTCTAGGCATTCTTATATTTAAATCTAAATACCTATGATTTACAGTTTTAATTTCTACAGTAAAACTGCGACTAGCACCTTCATCTGAAATCGCTCTACCAAAGCCTGTCATGCTATTTACCATTCCTATCACCTTTCTGTAAGTACATTATCAATTTATTTTAATTATACATAACTAATACTTGAATTTTCAAGTTTAATTTGTTTAGAAGCCTATTAATTATAATATCATATTTTTTACTACAATGAAATATATTAATTATATACCTTTAATTTGTTTAAACTCTCACATATTGTTTTTTCGTCAACTGTCAATGAAATTCTAAAATAATTATTATCTAATTTACCAAAAGCATATCCTGGCGTTACTATAATACCATAATTATATAATAACTCCTCACAAAATTCATCAGTTGTATAATTTTCAGGAACTTTACACCATATATAGAATGTTCCATTGGTCTTATAAAAATTTATTTTTTTGTCAGATAAAATCTTTTCAACAGCTTTTCTTCTTTGATTATAAACCTTTCTAATATTGTTAACATATTTTCTGTTAAGCTCAAGTGCTTTTATAGCCGCACATTGAATAGGTTTAAATTGACCTGAATCTATATTGCTTTTAATTTTCAAAAGTGAATTTAGAACCTTCTTGTTTCCTACTGCATAACCAATTCTAAAACCTGTCATATTATATGTTTTCGAAAAACTTCCAAACTCAACACTAGTTTTTTCATTATCATATTGTAAAATACTTATCGGATTTTTATTTTCTTTTATTATTTCATTATAAGCACCATCATTGCATAAAATAATCTCTTTTTTATTACAATATTTTATCAATTCTTTATAGTACTGGCTATTTGCAACAGCTCCTGTAGGATTGTTAGGATAATTTATAATCATCAACTTGCTTTTTTTAGCAATCTCATTTGGAATATCCTTGAGATTTAATAAATAATCATCTTTTTCTCTTAAATTAATTTTATAAGGATTATTTCCCCATAAATTTGCACACATTTCATAAACAGGATATCTAGGGTTAGGTATTATTATATAATCTCCTATATCACATACTGCAGGTATTAAATTGCTTATACCTTCCTTCGAACCTATTAATATTATTACTTCATCTAATTCTAAATTAACAAAATAAATTTGCCTGTAGTATTCTATTATTTTTAATTTAAGTTCCTTAATACCATCATAAGGAGGATATTTATTAAAATCACTATAATTCAAAGAATAAACCAATTCATCAATTATACTTTTATCAACACTCAAATCAGGATCACCTATACTCAAATCAGTAATTTTAATATTTTTAGCTTTAAGTTTATTTTTTATATCATTAATAGTTTTAAAATGATACTCACTAACCTTCAATAATCTATTATTTGTTTTCATACATAATCCTCCATTTTATAAGTTTAGTCTATAATATTCTTTTCTATCACCTGTTGCTACCTATAAACTATACCTACTTTCAAAGAACTTTTATAAATAATTTGTATAATTAAAAACAAGAAGAGTTTAGATATTTAAATATCTAAACTCTTCTTGTTTTTTTATTTTTCTCTTTAATATTTTCATCTAATTCCTGTAGCGATTAATTTTCCAATAAACAAGATTGCAAGTATATATATTACAGGCGACACTTTTTTCTTTTTATCTTCATCCTTAGTAAATATGTTATTTATAAGATTCAAAACTGCATAAGATAAAATTCCCATAGTTAATCCATCTCCAATGCTATATGTTAAAGGCATTAAAGCAATAGTAAGGAACGCTGGTACACCTTCTGTAAAATTTGCAAAATCTATTTTTACTACATTTTCCATCATAAAGTATCCAACTATTATAAGAGCTGGTGCAGTAGCACACCCTGGAATAGCAATAAATAGTGGTGAGAAAAACATAGCAACTATAAATAACGTTCCTGTTACTACTGAAGCTAGTCCCGTTCTTCCCCCTTCAGCAACTCCAGCTGAGCTTTCTACATATGTTGTTACAGTTGAAGTTCCTAACAAAGCTCCTACAGTTGTACCTATTGAATCTACCAATAAAGCTCTACCTGCATTTTTAACTTTTCCTTGCTCATCCACCATACCAACTTTTGATGCAACTCCTACCAAAGTTCCTACCGTATCAAAGAAATCAACAAATAAAAATGTTACTACTACAGTTAGAAATGTTCCTATTTGATTAGAAAATGCATATGATAAATCTAACTTAAACGCAATAGGTTTTAATGATTCAAATTTAAAAATTCCATTTGGAAGATATATATGATAAACTTCTGCAGCCTTTTCTGGATTCATTAATGCATAAATCCAAGCTACTATTGTACTTACAACTATTCCCCACAATAATGCTCCTTTTATATTCTTTTTAGATAAAACAACTATAACTATAATACCAATAACAGCTATTATAACCGGCGGAGTTGTAAAGTTACCCATTTTAACTAACGTAGCATCATCTTTTATTACTATACCTGCATTTACAAATCCAATAAAAGCTATAAACAAACCTATACCAGCTGTTACTGCTAACTTCAAGGTAATAGGAATAGCATTAACAACAATTTCCCTAACATTCGTTAATGATAAAACAATAAATATAATTCCTTCTACAAATACTGCTGCAAGAGCTACTGTCCAATCAACTCCCAACCCTTTGCACACACTAAAAGCAAAAAACGCATTAAGTCCCATTCCAGAAGCAAGAGCAAATGGCAAGTTAGCATATACTCCCATTAAAATCGTACTTAATCCTGCTGTTAAACATGTTGCAGTAAGAACAGCACCTTTAGGCATTCCTGCAATTCCTAGCAAATCAGGGTTTACCGCAATAATATATGCCATTGCCAAAAATGTTGTTATACCTGCAATGATTTCTTTCTTTACATCTGTTCCATTTTCTTTGAGTTTGAAAAAGTTTTCCATGTTGTACCTCCTAGTAAGTGATATAATATAATTTTAAAATAAAAATAGCCACTTAGATTATGAGTAATCTCAAGTGGTTAAATGCTTATATACACATCACTTAGACTACTCATAGTCAAATTTTTACGGTATTTGGTAGAAACTCCTAGACCATATTTCTAGGATTATATGAGTTAGTGGTATTCCTATTTCTTTTTTCAAAATTATAATAGCAAATATTTTTATATTTGTCAACCCGTTACGAATATTCCAAAATTATATTTTATATATAATTCGTTTTATTTTTTAAAAAACATTTCTTACTTCCTTTAAATTGTAAGTTTTTCCCAAAGCAAGCATAAGCTTTATTCTTGCTTTTTGCCCTGGAAGTGTACCTCCCAAAATCACTCCCATATTTCTTAAAAGCTTTCCTCCACCATAATATCCATATGTATCTAGAACTCTTCCTTCAAAGCACCTTGAAACCATAACTACAGCAATCCCATTATTTATTGCTCTTTCTATCCCAGAAACCATTTCAGGTGGAACATTGCCTCTTCCCAAAGCTTCTATTATTATTCCTTTAGCTCCCTTTCCGATACAAAAATCTATCATATCAGAATTCATTCCAGCAACACATTTTATTAAATATACGTTTTCTTCTAACTTATCAGTATATATATGTGTTTTAGCCACTAAATTTCTATAAAAAATAACTTGATTATTGTCTATAATTCCTATAGGACCTAATTCTGGACTTTGAAAAGTATTTAATTTCATGGAATTTACTTTAGTAACTTCACTTGCAGAGTTAAGTTCATTGTTCAAGCAAACCAGTACGCCTTTTCCTCTTGCCTTTTCAGATATAGCTGTACATATAGAAGCTGCTAAATTAGCTGGCCCATCATATCCAAGTTCTGAACTGTTCCTCATTGATCCTGTAATAATTACTGGTTTTTTATTATTAATGGTTAAATCTAAAAAATAAGCCGTTTCTTCCAAAGTATCTGTTCCATGTGTAACTACAATTCCAACTATATCATCTCTAAGTAAAATTTTCTGTATATATTCTGATAATTCCATCATTTTTCTTGGAGCCATATGAGGTCCTGGTAAATTTGAAAAATTAAAACATTCTATTTCGGCATACCTCTCAATTCCTGTTACCATAGCCATAATTTCTTCACCACTTAAAGTTGGTACTGCAGCTTGGATTCTAGAATCTACTTTCATAGATATAGTTCCACCATTAAAAATTACTGCAACTTTTTTCATTATTAACCTCCTCCTTGTTTTAAATAAAATATATAATTATATTTTCTAATATTATTATTTACTTAACTTACTTTCCTATTTTATAATAAAGCATAAAATATGTAAAAGTAATATAAATTATAAAAAATAATAAGCCTGGTTATCCAGACTTATCGTTTAAACTCTTTATTTTTATCATCTAAATATCCTTTTCCTTTTTCAGGATTGCTGATAATACCAGCTAAAACTAAAATAGTCAAGAACGCATTTACAAGTTGATCATAATTTCCAGGTAAAATGTCAAGTCCAAAAGCTTCTAATACCATTGGTATAAATGCAAATATAGATACCCATAATCCATAATTCTTAAATTTTTCCATAAATTACACCTCCCATATTATAATATTAATTATAGGAAATATAAGTTACATAATTAAAATAAAAATTAACAATATTATGTTAATACTAGAATTAATAATAAAATTTATATTATAAAATAATACAAATCAATCCACCATTACCTTCGTTTATAATCTTTTCTAATGTTTTCTGAATTTTACCTTGAACATCTTCTGGCATTTTATAAAGTTTATTTTGAAGACCATCCTTAACCAATACTTCTAATGATTTACCAAACATATTGCTTTCCCATATCTTAGAAGGTTCATTTTCAAATTGTTCCAACAGAGATTTAACTAATTCCTCACTTTCTCTTTCCGTACCCATTATAGGAGAAATTTCTGTCTGAATATCTGCTCTAATAAAATGTAATGAAGGTGCACTTGCCTTTAATTTAACTCCGTATCTAGTGCCTTGTTTTACTATTTCAGGTTCTTCAAGCCTCATCTCACTTAATTGTGGTGATACAAGTCCATATCCTTTTTCTCTAACATCACTTAAAGCATCTGATATTTTTTCATATTCTATTTTTGCTTCACTTAAATCTTTCATTATGTTCAATAATTGGCTTTCTCCATTGATATTTGTATTACAAACCTCGCTTAATACATTGTAAAACAACTCATGTCTAGGATTTAACTGCAAATTGGCTGTACCTTCTCCCATATTTATTTCATTGAGCTTAGAATTCTCCAAAAATTCAAATTCTATAAATCCATCTACAAATTTTTTTACATCTCTGACTTTATAAATATTCTTACTCATATCTTTAATTAAAGTCATAAAATCTTTTTTTAGCCAGTGATTAATTTCTAATTGTTCAATCCATTCTGGCATGTCTATGTTAATCTCTTTTATTGGGAATTCTTTAAGTACCCTTTGAAATACATCCGTTAAATCATTTTCTTTCATATTTGCTACATCCATAATCTGAACAGGTATATCATATTTTTCCTCTAAATTCTTTCTCATTTCCAATGTCTCTGGAGAAGTTACATCTTTAGAATTTAAAACCATTATAAACGGTTTGTTAATCGCTTTTAATTCATTAACAACTCTTTCTTCTGGTTCAACATAATCTTGTCTATTTATCCCTGTTATTGAGCCATCAGTAGTTACTAAAATACCAATAGTTGAATGTTCATTAATAACTTTTTTGGTTCCGATCTCCGCTGCTTCTTCAAATGGTATTTCATAGTCATACCATGGTGTAGTTACCATTTTAGGTTGTTCTTCTTCCTCCAAATATCCTAATGACGACTTAACAATATAACCAACACAATCAACCATCCTAACTTTAAATTTAGTTGAACCATTCAAATCAATCTCAACAGCTTCATTTGGTACAAACTTAGGTTCTGTTGTATGAATAGATTTACCTGATGAACTTTGAGGCAGTTCATCTTTAGCCCTTTGTTTTTTGTAAGCATTTTCTATATTAGGAATAACCATAAGTTCCATGAATCTTTTTATGAATGTTGATTTTCCAGTTCTTACAGGTCCAACAACTCCAACATATATATCTCCTTGTGTTCTATCGGCAATATCTTTATATATATTAAAGTTTTCCAAAGATTTACCCTCCCAACAATTACTTATTTTTAACATTATATATATATTAAAAAATCTTAAAAATATTACAAAAAATAAAATAAAAGCCAGCTAAACTTTAAGCTGACTTAATTTATATACTATTAAATTTAAACTTAATAAACTTCATCCTTTTTATCCCTAGACATTAATTCATACACCCCATATTTTGCTTCTTTATCTTGGAATAAAACTTTGTATAAAATATCTGTAATCGGCATAGTTACATTTAATTTTTCCTTTAATTTATAGAAAGCTCTACAAGCTTTTACTCCCTCCACTACCATTCCTACTTCATTACAAGCTTCATCAACAGTATATCCTTTTCCTATCAATATTCCAGCTTTTCTATTTCTACTATGCATGCTAGTACATGTAACTATCAAATCTCCCATTCCAGTTAATCCATAAAATGTTTCTGGCTTAGCTCCTAGTTTTATACCTATTCTTATAATTTCACTCATTCCTCTAGTCATAAGAGCTGCTTTTGTATTATCTCCATATCCACTTCCATCAGATATTCCAGCTGCAAGTGCTATGATGTTTTTAACAGCTCCTCCAATTTCTACTCCAACCATATCGTCATTAGTATAAACTCTAAATTTATTAGTCATAAATACATCTTGAATTTGTTTTGCACACTTCATGTCCTTAGACGTAACTACTACAGTTGTAGGTATGTCTAGCGCTACCTCTTCAGCATGACTAGGTCCAGACAACACAACAACCGGATTGACAGGCATTTCTTCTTCTATTACCTCTGAAAGTCTTTTTAAAGAGCTTTCTTCTATTCCTTTAGCAATATTCACAATCACAACATCTTTACTAATACATTCTTTAATTTTCTTACACACATCACGTATTGCATGAGAAGGCACTGACAATACAATTATCTTACTATTATCCAAAGCCTCATTCAAGTCATAAAACGCTGTTACATTAGCTGGTATCACAACATTATGCATATATTTTATATTTTCTCTTTTTACATTTATATCATGAATAACATCTTGATTTCTGTCCCAAACATTAACGCTATACCCTTTTTTACCAAGCATAACACTTAATGCCGTACCAAAACTCCCTCCACCTATGAAGGTAATATCAGACATACTATTCCTTCCTTTCTCTAAATAGCAATTTAATTCCTGTTCCATCAAAATCAAAATTCTGTCTTAATTGGTTTTTAAGATATCTTTCATATGAGAAATGTAATAAAGCAGGGTTATTTACAAAGAACACAAATGTAGGTGCTTTAATTGCAACCTGAGTAACATAATAAATTTTTAATCTACTCGTTCCAACTATAGGAGGTTCTTTCATCATAACAGCTTTACTGATTACTTCATTTAATACTCCTGTTTTTATACGTTTAGTATAGTTATCATAACAACTTCTAGCCATTTTTAATACTTTATTTACTCTTTGACCTGTTTTAGCTGATATAAACAAGAATGGAGCATATTTTAAAAATGATAACTTATAACCTATTTCAGTCTTAAATTTATTCATTGTTTTATCATCTTTTTCTATTACATCCCATTTATTAACAATAATCATTATTGCTTTATTCAATTCATGTGCATATCCTATTATTTTCTCATCTTGTTCTGCTACTCCTTCATTTGCATCTACCATTAATAAACATACATCTGCATTTTCAATAGCAGCAAGAGTTCTCACAGCACTGTATCTTTCTATTTGTTCTTTTATCTTACTTTTTCTTCTTAATCCTGCTGTATCAATCAAAGTGAATTTTCCATATTCTGTTTCTATATAGCTATCTACAGCGTCTCTAGTTGTTCCAGGTATATCACTAACTATATGTTTTTCTTCACCCAAAATTTTATTAACAAGAGAAGATTTTCCAACATTAGGTCTTCCCACTACGGCTACTCTTATATATTCGTTTTCATCTTCTTCTGAAGCATCATTTGGGAATTTTTCAACTACCTTATCCAGCATATCTCCAAGTCCTAATCCTTGAGAAGAAGATATTGCTATAGGATCTCCTATTCCTAAATTATAAAATTCATATATATTATCTTCGTCTGAATTTCTATCAACTTTGTTAACAACTAATACCACTGATTTTTTAGACTTACGCAGCATCTGTGCAACTTCATTGTCAGCATCTGTTAAACCATGTTTGCCATCTACTATAAACATAGTAACATCAGCCATTTCAATAGCTATTTGTGCCTGTCTTCTCATCTGAGATATAATAATATCATCATTCTCAGGTTCTATTCCACCTGTATCAATTATTGTGAATTTATTATTTAACCATTCGGCTTCTGCATAAATCCTATCTCTTGTAACTCCTGGTGTGTCCTCAACTATTGCTATTCTTTTACCTGCTAATTTATTAAATAATGTAGATTTACCAACATTAGGTCTTCCAACTATTGCAACTATCGGTTTAGCCATTTATATTCTCCTCCTAATCAATTTCTTAATAATAGACACTTGAAAATGCTTATTATCAAATTTATAAGTTTTTACCTATATTAACTCATTAAATTATATTATCATTAACTTAATAAATCCGTCAAGATTTGACAAGTTAAATTTCACTATATTTATATTATTAGTTAAAATCCTATACATAATAACAATAAATTATAAATTACTTAAAATCTACAATAAATAATGTTTTGATTACATAAATTTTTAATTTCAACAAAAAGAGCATAGATTTAAAATATCTACACTCAATTTATTATACTCTAGAAAATATACACTCTTAAATGGATAAGCTAACTAAATAAATTTTATACATAGAAATCTTACAAAATTATTATTCATTTAAATCCACTTGTTCACCTGTTACTATATAAATTGTCCACTCACATATATTAGTTACATGATCCGCTATTCTTTCAAGAAATTTACAAACAAACAAAAATTGAGTTGCTTGTTCAATCTTAGTTTTATCCCTACTCATTATCTCTAACATTTCACTAAATATATTTTTATATATTTCATCTATTACATCATCTCGCTTAGATATCTCATAAGCTTTTTGCAAATCTCTATTAACATATGAATCTAAAGCATCTTTTATCATTTCACTAACTATTTTAGCCATTTTAGGTATCTCGATAAGTTCCTTTATATAAACCTCGTTTTTTAATCTTTTAGTAATTTTTGCAATATCTACAGCATGGTCTGCCATTCTTTCTAAATCAGTTACAATATTAATACATGTAAATATAAACCTCAAATCTGTAGCTAGCGGCTGTTGCATAGCAATTAACTTAATACTTTTCTCCTCTATATCTCTCATAAGCTTATCTACTCTATCATCATTTTCTATAACTTTATCAGCCAAATCAACATCTTGTTGTTCTAATGAGTTAATACAAAGCTGTATTTGTTTTTCAACAATACTTCCCATCCTTAATATGTCATTATATAATTTATCAAGTTCCATTTGAAACGTTTTTCTTGCAGACATTAGCTCACCTCATTCATTAATATTATCAACCAAATCTACCTGTAATATAGTCTTCCGTTCTCTTATCTTTAGGATTACAAAACATATCTTCTGTTTTTCCGTACTCTACAACTATACCATTATAAAAAAATGCCGTATTATCTGATATTCTTCCTGCTTGCTGCATATTATGTGTAACAATCACAACAGTATACTGTTTCTTTAGCACATCCATTAATTCCTCAACCTTTAATGTTGATATAGGGTCTAATGCTGATGTAGGTTCATCCATTAATATTACTTCTGGCTCTACTGCAAGTGTTCTTGCTATACATAGCCTTTGCTGCTGTCCTCCTGAAAGTCCCATAGCATTTTTTTTGAGTCTATCTTTAACTTCATCCCAAAGCACTGCACCTTTTAAACTTTTTTCAACAATCTCATCAAGTTTAACTTTATTTTTTATCCCATGAGTTTTGGGACCATATGCCACGTTATCATATATGCTCATAGGAAATGGATTAGGTTTTTGAAAAACCATACCAACTTTTTTTCTAAGTTCAATCACATCATAATTTGAAGAATATATATTTCCACCTTCATATATTACTATACCATCAATTTTCACATCATCAATTAAGTCATTCATTCTATTTAAACATCTTAAAAATGTAGACTTACCACATCCAGATGGTCCTATTAAAGCTGTTACTGCATTTTTAGGTATATCTAAATCAATATCATATAAAGCTTGTTTATTTCCATAAAATAAATTAAGATCCTTAACTTCAATTATATTCATTTTATTCCTCCTTATTTAGTCCCAGTATAGGATTGATATATCTTTTTACCTACTACTCTAGCTAAAATATTAAACAAAAGCACCATAATTATAAGTACAGCTGATGCTCCATTAGCTATTTCACCTGCATCTGGAACCATACCTTCTGAATTCAACTGCCAAATATACACCGCTAGTGTTTCAGCTGGTCTAAAAATATCAAAAGCTGTACCATTGCTAATGCGTACATTTGGAGCACTCATACCTGCTGTATATAATAATGCTGCTGCCTCTCCAAGAATTCTACCCGAAGCTAATATTATGCCCGTTAAAATTTGAGGTATAGCAGAAGGTAATATAACCTGTTTTATTGTTTGCCATTGAGTAGCTCCCAATCCTAAACTTGCTTCTTTAACCTTTTTAGCTACTTCTTTTATAGCATTCTCACTCACCCTTGTCATTGCAGGTAAATTTAATATAGTTATAGCCATAGCACCTGCAAAAATAGAATAACCCCCTCCTATCATATTAACAAACACCAGAAGACTAAATAATCCAACAACTATTGAAGGTAATGATGCCATAGTCTCAATACATAGTCTGATAACATTTAGCAAAACACCTTTTTTAGCATATTCAGCTAAATATATACCTGCTCCTATTCCTAATGGAACAGTTATCAATAAAGATATTACAAGCATATAAAATGAATTAAATAAATGAAGTCCAATTCCTCCTCCAACATCTAATGATGGCTTTCCAAATAAAAAATTAATATTAAAACAGTTTCGCCCATTATAAATTATATATCCAATAAAAGCTACAAGTAACATTACTATAAATCCTGAAATTATATATAGTATAAATGTAGCAATCTTGTCCTTCTTTTTTGGATCCAACAATTATATTTCACCTCTTTTTCCTATAGCTCTTATAATTAGTATAAATATAAACGACATAACAAGGAGCAATAAAGCCATAGACCATAGCGCATTATTCCATTCAGTACCAAATATAGTATTTGCCATATCCATTGTAAGAACACTTGTTAAAGTTGTAGTGGTATCTACAATTCCTTTCGGTATTTTAATCGAGTTACCTATAACCATTTGAACAGCTAAAGCTTCTCCAAAAGCTCTGGCAAGTCCTAATACAACACCAGTTGAAATACCATTTTTAGCAGCCGGAATAGCTACTTTAATTATTGTATGCCACCTTGTTGCTCCTAATCCATAAGATGCTTCTAGATATTCACGAGGAATTGTTTTAATAGCATCTGAAGAAATACTTGTTATTGTTGGTAAAATCATTATAGTGAGTACTATTATACCTGCTAACAAGCTAAAACCTACTCCTCCATATACTTTTTTAATTAATGGTAACAAAACACTTATTCCAACCCAGCCATAAATAACAGAAGGAATGCCTACAAATAATTCCATTGCAGGTTGTAACACTTTTATCCCAAGTTTAGGTGAAATTAAATTCATAAATACAGCCAACGCTATTCCTACAGGTGCAGCTATGATTACAGATCCTATAGACACTAATGTTGATCCTATAATAAATATAGAAGCGCCAAACTGAGGAGTATCAGCATCTGGTTTCCAAGTTTTATTAAACAAAAATTCACTTAATGAATATCCATTAATAATAAATGTACTTAACCCTTTAAAAGCTACAAACCCTATTATTGTTAATGTTAAAACTACTATCAATAAACCGCAAAATGTAGAAAAACCTCTTCCTAAATATTCATTTTTTAACTTCTGCCAACTTTTATTTTTATTCATAATCTCTTACCTCAAATAAATATTTTTTATATAAAACTAAGGCCAATTGTAAAACAATCCGTCTTAGTTTTATAAATTTTCACCTTATATTATTAAAATTATTTCAAAGCACTTGCTGGAATATATCCCTTTTTTTCAATAATTGGTGCAACTTCTTCTGACATCATAAAATCTATAAATTCTTTTGTTAAACCAGAAGCTTTTCCTTTAGTATACATATGTTCATAAGCCCAAAATGTATATTTCCCTGCTGCAATACTTTTAATAGTTGGTTCAGAACCATCTAATTTTATTAATTTTATACCTTTTTTAGCATCTTCATTTACAAAATAGGATAATGCTAAGTAACTAATAGCACCATTGGTAGCTTGAACTGATTTTTGAACAGCTCCACTTGAATCCTGAGTTGTACCTATTCCATCAGCTTCTTCTTTTCCATCCATTACTTTTTCTACAAATGTAGCTCTTGTACCAGAAGATTTTCCTCTATTTATAACTTCAATTTTTAAATCTTGTCCCCCTACTTCTTTCCAATTAGTTATTTTTCCTTGAAATATATCTTGTATTTGAACTTTAGTTAAAGAATCAACTTGAATTCCTTCATTTAACACTATTGCAAATCCTATTCCACACACTTTATGATCAACTAAATCTTTTGCCAATGCAGCTTTATCACCTTTTAGTTTTTTCTCAGCAACCACATCTGAATTTCCAATATCTACTGCTCCTTGTGCAACTTGTGAAAGACCAGTTCCACTTCCTCCACCTTGTACATTTATAGTAGCTTTAACATGTTTTTGCATAAACATATCAGCAGCTGCTTTTGCTAAAGGTTGAAGCGCTGATGATCCTGAAGCAGTAATAGAACCACTTATTTCTTTTCCTGTGTTAATACTATCCTTTTTAGTATTATTACCGCACCCTACAAATACCCCTCCAATAAGAGTTATTGCTAAAACAGATGTTAACACCTTAATTGATCTTTTTTTCATTTTATAATTCCTCCATTCATGCTTTAATATCCTAATTTGCTTCTTACAAAATATACTATACACTAGAAAAGTTAACTATAGATTATGTAAATGTTAACTCGTATTATATAAATGTTAACTAAAATTAACATTTATATATTTTAACCTTATCTAAATAAAAAAATAAGGCAGCCTATGCTGCCTTATAATGGTATTTCAACTGTAAACTTAGTTCCCTTTTCTATTTCACTTTCAACATAAATATCTCCACCAAAACTTAATACTATATGTTTAACTATCGCAAGTCCTAGCCCAGTTCCACCTTGTGCTCTAGATCTAGCCTTATCTGCTCTGTAGAATCTTTCAAATAATCTATGCATATGTTCTTTAGATATTCCCTGCCCTGTATCCTTAACCCAAACAATGCTTCTATTATTTTTAACATTATTCCCTATATATACAGTATCATTTTGTTCAGAATATTTTATTGCATTATCAACAAGATTTATAACCATTTGCTTAAATCTATCTTTATCACCATATATTATAGATTCCTCTTCAGAAACAACTTCTATTTTTATATTTTTCTTATCCGCCGCATGTTTCATTAAATTGTAAACATCATTAATAATTATCTTAACATTAATTTTCTCTTTTATTCTACAATTCTTTTGCTGCTCAATATCTGATAAAACTAAGATATCACTTATTAATCTAGTTAATCTATCTGCCTCATCTTCTATTATAGATAAAAACTTCTCTCTTGTTTTAGAATCTTCAACATATTTTAGCGTTTCCGAAAATCCCTTTATTGAAGTAAGAGGAGTTTTTAATTCATGAGATACATTAGCTACAAATTGACTTCTTATATTTTCTAATCTTTTTATATCTGTAATATCTTGAACAACAGCAACAGTGCCAATATGCTCCTTGTCACTAATAATATCAGCAGTTTTTACTTTTAATTCTCTTTCTTGTGGCCAAAGTATTTTTATTTCTTTAGACTCTTCATTATTTTTAAATATATCTTCTAACTCGTGATTCCTGACACCTTCCATTAAATTATGTCCTATTATTTCTTTTTTCACACCGAAAATTTTTTGAGCATACGGATTGATCATTATTACTGTATAACTTCTATCAACTGCTATAACGCCACTATCCATACTTTTTAATATTGCTTCTAACTTGTTTTGTTTTTCTATGGAATCTTTTAATGTATATTGAAGTTTGTCTGCCATACGATTAAAAGTCTTGGCTAGCTGTCCTATCTCATCTCTAGTATTTATACTTGCTCTTCTATGAAATTCACCCTTTGCAATTCTAGATGTTATAAATTCTAAATCTCTAATTGGTTTCACAATAACATAAGATAGTTTTGATGAGAATAAAACTGCTATTGCAAAAACAATAATTAATACAATTGAATAGTATTGTAGATATTTTCCTTCAAATCCAGTAACTATTTCCATAGGCATTGCACTTCGTATAATGTATCCATCTTCAAAAGTTGTAGCATAGTACATCATGGTTTTACCTAAAGATTCACTATACCTTATACTATACCCCTCTCCTGATTTGCGAGCTTGTAATACTTCTTCTCTACTATTATGATTATCTAAATTAGAAGATACCATATCAGAATCGCTGATTACAACCCCTTTAGGACCTATTAATGTTACCCTAAAACGAGATTCTCCAAAATTTTTTATATAAGCACTTCTATTAGAAATAATACTAGAATTTATTAAATTAATAGCAATTTCATTATTCATCATTAAGCTCTTCTTTGTATTTTGTTCATGTTGATAATTAACTATCATCATATAAAGTGCTGTAACCATAGCTAAACTTAGCACTATTGTACTAAGTATTGATACCATAAGTTTACTTTTCATTTTCATCATTATTCACCTGGATTAAATCTATATCCTATCCCTCTTATAGTTTGAATAAATCTAGGGTTTTTATCATCATCCTCTACCTTTTTTCTTAGATGTCTAATATGAACATCAACAGTTCTAGTTTCTCCAATATATTCATATCCCCAAACTTTATCTAATAAAAAATCCCTTGTCATAACTCTTCCTTTATTTTTAATAAGCACTTCAATTAATTCAAATTCTTTTAAAGTTAAATCTATTTTGTATCCGCTTTTTATAACTTCATGTTTTTGAAAATCAATGGATAAGTTTCCAAATTTTAATACATTATCCATGTATTCCGTTTTTGTTCTTCTTAAAATAGCTTTAACTCTTGCTATCAATTCCCTTATAGAAAAAGGCTTTGTTATATAATCATCTGCTCCCAATTCTAACCCCAAAATTTTGTCCAGTTCTTCACCTTTTGCAGTTATCATAATAATGGGTATGTTCGATATTGAGCTATCTCGCCTTACTTCCTTACAAACGTCATATCCATCCATTCCTGGCAACATAACATCTAATAAAATCAATTGCGGCATTTCTTTTCTAGCTAAGTTCAAAGCTTCTAGACCATCACCAGCACATACGGTCTTATACCCATTTTTGTTTAAGTTAAACTTTATAAGTTCTTGTATATGTTCTTCATCATCAACAACTAATATTTTTTCTTCAGCCATTAAATTTATACCTCCAACGGTAAATTTATTTTATAAATACAAATGAAAACATTCTTCCACTTTCTTCTTTGTTTTTTCTATATGAATGTAATTTATATTTTTTGCTACAAAAGGTACATATATTCAAAGTATTAATTTGATTATTCTCTATTCCTATACTCCAGAGTTGTTTTAAAATACATTTCTGCAAGTTTAACTTTCTATCAATTGATATATCTATATCCTTATATAATTCCAAACTTTTAAATTGCAAAATCAATTCCTCACTAACCTCATAGCAACACCCCATATTGTGTGGACCAATATATATTTTTAAATCTTTAACTTCACTATTATAATCTTCAATCATTTTTTCTATTGCTCTTATAGAAATATTTTTTATAGTACCTTTCCACCCACTATGTACAGCAGCAATAACTTTCTTGTTTTTATCATATACAATAATAGGTACACAATCAGCAGTAAAAACTCCTATTGCTATTCTTTTTTTGTCTGTAATAATTGCATCTCCATCGTAAATCATTCCATCATATTTATAAACTTTATCACCGTGAATCTGATTAAGATATCCTACTCTTTCTAAATTAAACCAATTTTTTAATTTGTTTATATTTTTTAATCCTAGCTGAGTATTCTTATTAAAGTCCAAGTCACCTCTAGCAGTAGAAAAATATATTTCAGCATTATCTTCTTTAAATTTTAAAAATTCATATCCCTTCAGTTTAAAATCATTATCACTCATATATCTGCTCCTTTTATTTTAACATTATTATAAAACATAATAATAAATTATTTATATAAATTAACTTTTTTAACTATATTTTAACACAAAAAAATGCCCCTCATATTACCATTAGGGCATTTTTTTATTAGACATTAAATTTTTTATTTCTTCCATAAAAGTATTAACATCTTTAAATTGTCTATATACAGAAGCAAACCTAACATATGAAACTTCATCAATATCTTTAAGTCTGTCCATTATCAATTCACCTATATACTCTGATTTGACCTCAGTAACCATTTCATTGCTCATTTTCTTCTCTATTTCATCAGCAATCGCATCGATTTGTACTCTAGAAACAGGTCTTTTTTGACAAGCTTTTAATAATCCGTTAATTATTTTAGATTTATCAAAATACTCTCTACTTGAATCTTTTTTTATAACCAAAATAGGTATATCTTCTATTTTTTCATATGTAGTATACCGTTTATTACACTCTAAACATTCTCTTCTTCTTCTTATTGCCTTATGGTCTTCTGTAGATCTAGAATCAACTACCTTACTTTCCTCAAAGCCACAGTATGGACATTTCAAGTTATCACGTCCTTTTTCTATATTATTGCATATGATATATTATAACTTTTTTTTATATAAAATTCCACTATTTATTATCCAAACTCAATTCTCTTTTACTTACTAAGATTACATCTATTCCTATTCTAATAATTTCATCCCACATGACCTCCATATAATCATTTTTATCAAACCATGAACTCTTTTCAGTAGGTATTATTAACGATATAATTCTGTAATTTTCACAATCAACTTTTAAATCTCTAATAAAGCCTAATTTAGAACCAGTATTTATATCTATAACTTCCATGGACTTCAAATTATTTATGGAATATAATTCCATGAAATCAGCCCCCTTTAAGATTTTAGTGTTTGTACAAATATATGTATGTCTTCTTTCATATTATTACTCTTATTTTTATCATAAAAAATATAGAGCCTTTAGGCTCTATATCTGCTTTCTCATATGTTTTAATGCCGTCTTCTCAAGTCTTGATACTTGAGCTTGGGATATTCCTATTTCATCAGCTACTTCCATTTGTGTACGCCCTTGAAAAAACCTCATATTTAATATCATTTTTTCTCTATCATTCAATTTTTTCATTGCTTCTTTAATAGATATTTTTTGAAGCCAATTTTCATCTACACTCTTACTATCACTTATTTGATCCATTACATAAAGAGCATCTCCTCCATCGTGATATATCGGCTCAAATAGTGATACTGGATCTTGGATTGCATCTAACGCAAATACAACTTCTTCTCTTGGAATATTCAATTCCTTTGCTATTTGTGAAACTGTAGGTTCTTTATTCTGTTTACTTACAAGTCTATCTCTTACCTGAAGAGCTTTATATGCAATATCTCTTAGTGATCTGCTAACTCTAATAGAGTTATTATCTCTCAAATATCTTCGTATTTCTCCTATTATCATTGGCACAGCATAAGTTGAAAACTTAACATTTTGACTCAAATCAAAATTATCAATAGCCTTTATCAGCCCTATACATCCTACCTGAAATAAATCGTCTACGTTTTCACCTCTATTATTAAATCTTTGAATTACACTTAAAACTAACCTCAAATTTCCTCTTATAAATTTCTCTCTTGAAACATTGTCACCATCCTTCATTTTTAACAATAGTTCTTTCATTTCTTTTCCTTTTAGTACAGGTAATTTAGCAGTATTTACCCCACAGATCTCTACTTTGTTTATCATCATAAAAAATCAGCTCCCTCAGAGTAGTGGCATTTAAATTATCCCCTGAGGAGCAATTTTTTATACTAAGGACAATCTATACCATTTTATTAATTTCCTTCTTAAGCCTTTTAATTATTCTTTTTTCCAATCTTGATATATAAGATTGAGAAATACCAAGCGAATCTGCAACTTGTTTCTGCGTTTTTTCCCCTTTGCCACTTAATCCAAATCTTAATTTTATTATTTCTTTTTCTCTATCGCTTAATTTTTTCATAGCTATAAATAAAAGTTGTTTATCAACTTCATCTTCAATAAAATTATATACCATATCATTTTCTGTACCTAAAATATCTGATAATAACAACTTATTTCCATCCCAATCAGTATTTAATGGCTCATAAAAAGAAATTTCTGCTTTCACCTTATTATTTCTTCTTAAGTACATTAATATCTCATTTTCTATACATCTAGAAGCATAAGTAGCTAACTTTATTTTTTTTTCTGGATCAAAAGTATTTACAGCTTTTATAAGTCCAATTGTACCTACTGAAATTAAATCTTCTACTAAAATTCCAGAGTTTTCAAATTTCCTAGCTATATATACTACTAGCCTTAAGTTTCTTTCAATTAAAATAGTTCTTACACTTTCATCCCCATCTATAATTTTAGTAACAAGATTTTCTTCCTCTTCCTTTGAAAGTGGAGGAGGCAAAGCATCATTTCCTCCTATAAAATATACTTTTCCAAAGAAAATTTTAAATTTTAATAATAATCTGTTTAACAGGATATTAAATTTAATCAAAATCCACCCCTCCTTAAAGAATTCCCCTAGATAATAATGCATTATAATCATTTAAAGTACTCAATTGATTATCACAAAAAGCAACTATAACCTGTCTATCCTCAAATCTATCTTCCATATATATTCTAATATATTTAGGTTTAAATCCTTCTAACTTACCACAACATCCATTTATAACTTTATAAGGAATAAAAAATTTATTTTTAATATTAAAGTCCATATCTTTAAATATATTTTTTTCAACTATTATTACCGGTAAGCTAGTAGCAGGTTCTGTTAGTTCATTACCAGTATCTAGAAAAGCTCTTACCTTTTTTTTATCTTTATTTACAACTATATCTACATCATATATTAAATTACCTAATTGTCTTCTTCCTCTAATGTAAACACTTATTCTATGTATTAATATATACGTTATCATAATTGATGCTAATAAACCTTTATATGAAAAAGTATCAAAATTCATTTTTATCTTTATAGTACTATTCAATTCAATAAATAGACACAGACCAGCCAATAACATAGAATATAATATAAATAACAAAGAAGCTTTAAAATTAAATAAAAAATTACTCTTTTTAAAACAAATTATAACCATGCTTACTGCAACTGCTAATTTAATTGGAATATAAAATAAATATTTAAATTTTGTATATACTGAAATCACAGCATATAAAGTACCTATTATTGAAGCTAAAATCTTATAAAGTAGTTTTGTATTTACTTTTAAAGTTTGAGCTGTAATATATAGTAAAAATAAATTCACTATAAAGTTTTCTATAATAAATATATCTAAATAAACAATCAACTTCCCCCCTCCTTTAAACTAATTATATAACTATTTATTTCAAAATTTTGTCATTTCTTATATTTAAAAAGTTTTTTTATATTTGATTGTTTTTACATTTTTTTCATTTTACAGGTAATTTTTTATAAAAAAAAAGCGCTATATAGCACTTTTTATTTATTATATCTTCTTAAAAAAGCAGGGACTTCCAAATCAACCTGTTCATATTCTCTTGAAGCTGCTGCTTCATTAAAAGACGACATATTATTTTCTTTATTACTAATTTGTTCTTTTTGCTTTAAAGGGGGTGGCGTTTTTTCTTCTTTTATTTTTTCTTCAAATCCTGTAGCAATAACAGTTATTCTTAGTTCGTCTTTTAGATTTTCATCAATCACAGCACCAAAAATAATGTTAGCATCAGGATCAGCAGCTTCTTGAACTATCTCAGCAGCTTCATTTATTTCAAGTAATCCTAAATCTGGTCCTCCAGTTACGTTTAACAGTACTCCTGTTGCACCAACAATTGAAGTTTCCAACAAAGGACTCGAAATAGCTTGTTTAGCTGCATCTTGAGCTCTGTTATCTCCTGTTCCCTGTCCAACTCCCATATGAGCTAAACCTCTATCTAACATAATAGTTCTAACATCAGCGAAATCTAAATTCACAAGTCCAGGAATAGTAATTAAATCTGATATACCTTGTACACCCTGTTTTAAAACATCATCAGCATATTTAAACGCCTCTACTAATGAAGTCTTTTTATCAACCATAGAAAGCAATCTTTCATTTGGAATAGTTACAAGAGTATCTACAGTTTCTTTTAAACTTTTTATTCCCATTTCAGCATGAAGCATTCTTTTTCTACCTTCAAATGGAAACGGTTTTGTAACAACCCCTACAGTCAATATTCCCATAGCCTTTGCAACTTCTGCTACCACTGGTGCAGCACCTGTACCAGTACCGCCTCCCATTCCAGCTGTTATGAATACCATATCTGCACCTTTTATTGCTTGCTCAATTTCATCTTTACTTTCTTCAGCAGCTTTTCTGCCTATATCCGGATTAGCTCCTGCTCCTAATCCTTTTGTTAGTTTATCACCTATCTGTATCTTTTGTGAAGCTTTAGAAACAGCCAATGCTTGCTTATCTGTATTAATACCTATAAACTCAACATTTTTAAGACCTTCTGCAATCATTCTATTAACAGCATTATTTCCTCCGCCACCACATCCTATAACTTTTATCTTAGCAAATTGTTGAACATCTACATCAAAATCTAGCACAATAATAACCTCCTTACTAAAAAAATTCATTAAAAAATTCTTTTAGTTTTGATACAAAATTATCTTTATTTTCTTTTTTCTTAAAATTATTTCTTATATTTGAATCATTGTTAACCTCATTTTCAAGGTCATCTAAATTATTGCTTATTTTCATAGTATTTACAATATCATTAATAATTCCAACAACAGTAGTATATACAGGACTTGCTGCTCCCATATAATTAGGAGAACCTATTTTTACAGATTTGCCTAAAATATTTGAAGCAAAAATATTAATACCATTAAATAAAGCTAATCCGCCTCCAACTATAACTAGTCCTGAAATTTCATCATTATAATTATTTTGTTTAAGCTTGTCCATAACATAACGTAGTATTTCTTCACATCTAGCTTCTATTATTTGATTTAAATAATTCAGTTCTATTTCCTTAACATCATTGTATCCTGTATTAATTTTAATCTTTGTATTATCACCTTTTTTGCTTAAATCCCCATATTTTATTTTTAATTTTTCTGCTTCTATAAAAGGTATTTTTAAACATATAGATATATCATTTGTAATGTTATCTCCACCTAATGGCATCATACCAGTATAACAAAGATTTCCTTTTTTATATATAGAAATATCCGTTACTTGTGATCCAATATCTATAAAAGCGATACCTCTTCTTCTTTCCTCACTAGTAGAAACTATTTGTGAAATTGCTTGCTGTTGTAAAACTTCACCATTAATATTTATTCCAGCTCTACTAATGCTTTTTCTCAGATTATTTACTATAGTACTTTGTGCCATAACTACTTGAGCATCAACTTCAAGTCGCATACCACTCATACCAATAGGTTCAATAATATGATCATACCCATCTACTATATATTGGTGAGGAACAATTCCTATGATTTCTTTATCTGAAGGAACAGTTATTAATTTAGCAGCTTCTAATACTCTCATCACATCATTTTCTTTAATTTCTTTATCATCTGAAGCTACAGCAACTATGCCTTTATTATAAATTAGTTCACTCACACCTGCTGGTAAAGTCACATAAACATTAGAAATATTTATATCTACCATTCTCTCTAAATTTTTAACACACTCTTTAATAGCTCGAGAGGTACTATCTATATCCACTACAACTGATTTTTTTAATCCATCACATTTTACAGCTGTAATCCCAACTATACGTATTTCACCAGTATTATCTACTTTTCCAACAGCACCATATACATTAGATGATCCTATATCTAGCCCTACTATATATTTGTGCATCTGGTTTACCCTCCCTTACAGAATCTCTTAAAATATATATTCAACAAAAAATTCTTTTTTCCTTTTATTCTGTAAGAATATTTAATGGTTTTTTTTATTAGATATAATTATAATACAATATTTTATAAAACAAAATACTTTTATGCTAATTATTCCCATCATATTCTATGACCTAATAATTATTTTAACACAAAAAATATTTAAATACTATATTTTTGTACACATTTATAAAGTAATCATTCTTTTTAACATATCTCTATCAATAGAATATGTTAATGCACTTTCATATGAGATTAATCCTTTTTTATACAACTCAGCTAAACTACTATCCATAGTTTTCATTCCATACTTACTTCCTGTTTGAATTGAAGATTGTATTTGATGAGTCTTTCCTTCTCTTATTAAGTTTTGTATAGCAGAATTTAATATCATTATTTCAAGTGCTGCTATTCTTCCGTTTTCATCACTTCTAGTTACTAATTGTTGAGAAATGATTCCTTCAAGGACAGCTGCTAATTGAATCTTTATTTGCTGCTGTTGATAAGGTGGAAAAACATCTATTATTCTATCTATGGTTTTAGCTGCTCCTATGGTATGTAAAGTTGATAATACCAGATGACCTGTTTCAGCTGCGGTAATTGCTGTAGAAATAGTTTCAAGATCTCTCATTTCTCCTACAAGTATAACATCTGGATCTTCTCTTAATGCTGCTTTTAATGCCGATTTATATGATAATGTATCTTTTGCTATTTCCCTCTGATTAATTATTGACTTATTATGCCTATGTAAATATTCTAAAGGATCTTCTAATGTTATAATATGAGCAGCCCTTGAAGAGTTTATTTCATTTATCATCGCTGCAAGTGTAGTACTCTTACCACTCCCTGTTGGTCCTGTAACAAGTACAAGACCTCTTTTCTTTTTGGTTAATTCCTTTATAATTGACGGCATTTTTATTTCATTTAAAGTCGGTATTTTTAATCCTACAGCTCTAATAGCAATAGCATCACTCCCTCTTTGTTTATATACATTTATTCTAAATCTTCCTACTCCCGGTAATGAAAATGAAGTATCTATTTCTCCTTTTTTTTCATATTCACCATACGTCTCTCCTAAAAGTTCCTTTACATATTTTTTTGTATCATTAGTTGTTAACTTTTTATCACCTATGCCACTAAGTTTACCATTAATTCTTAACGTTGGTACAATACCTACAGTTATGTGTAAATCAGATGCGTTTTCTTTAACTGTTTTCTCCAATAGCTCATTTAAAGTCATCAATATTATTTCCCCCTATTATGTTACAATGTTAATTTATAATATTTCGTCAAAACATTATTTTTATTTATAGTTATTTTTCGTAAATTTTTAATATTTTTTAATACCTAAAATAACTTTATATCTTATTTTTGCTAATTTAAAATGATTTTTATAATACCTTATTGTAATAGTTGTAATATTTGTATTAATATTGATTATTTTTTATTTATACAATTAAACTCCTTATATAGTTTTTTTAGCGCTCTTTTCTCTATTCTAGATACATATGATCTTGAAATTCCTAAAAGATTTGCTATTTCTCTTTGAGTTCTTGGCTTTCCATCATCCAGCCCATATCTCATTTTAATAATATTATTTTCTCTTTG
Organism: Clostridium aestuarii; assembly: GCF_026735135.1. Taxonomy (GTDB): domain Bacteria; phylum Bacillota; class Clostridia; order Clostridiales; family Clostridiaceae; genus Clostridium_H; species Clostridium_H aestuarii. Next base: position 514,076 of record NZ_JAPQER010000002.1, read on the forward strand.
TGTTAAGCATGTATCTATTTTATCATAAAGCTTCTTTATCTGTATTCTACTTTGAACAATTTCAACAACTGAATCCTCATTGCTACTCAATACATCCATAAGAGATATCTCATTACCTTCTTTATCAATTCCTATGGGTTCTTGAAGATATACTTCATTTTTGAATTTTTTAGTATTTCTAATAAGCATAAGTATCTCATTTTCAATACATCTCGCAGCATATGTCGCAAGTCTAGTCCCCTTTGAACTATCAAAAGAATCAATAGCTTTAATTAAACCTACTGTTCCAATTGATATCAAATCATCTATATCTTTATGGGGATAAGAGTATTTTTTTACAATATGAGCTACAAGTCTTAGGTTTCTTTCTACCAAAATACTTTTAGATAAAGCATCTCCTTCTTTTAGTTTATTTAAATAATATTTTTCTTGTTTTTCATTTAATGGTTGTGGAAAAGAAGTTCCATTACTAACATAAGCAGTAAAAAATGTCATATTCCCAATCATATTCATTAAACAGTTAATAAAAAACACAAGGATATCCTCCTAATAGTGCTTATTACTATAATATGATTGTTATAGAAAAATTTGCATGTACACCTAAAATTTATTTAAATAATTATATATTTCCTTTACTATATCTTTAAAAATAGGTGCAGCAGTATTTCCTCCACTATTAATATTTCCTATATTTTCTACAAAAATTATCATAGAATAATATTTTTTATCGACTTTAAAAAATCCTATAAACCAACCGTCATAATATTTATTTTTTTCTTCTTGCCTTTCAGCAGTCCCTGTTTTTCCTCCAACTTCAATATTATTTATGTATGCTTGATTTCCTGTACCATACTGTGATTTCACGACATCAATCATTTGACTTTTTAAAGCATTCGCTATATTTTTACTTAATACTTGTTTTTTTTCTAAATTATTTACATTCTCTATAATTTTATTATCATTATCTACATATGCTTCAATTATATACGGTTTAACATAAACTCCTTCATTTACTACTGTATTAGGTATGCTTATAGCTTCAATTGGAGTAATTCTTTGTTTTTGTCCAAAAGATGCTAGTTCTACATCTCCAACCTCATCTTCATCTCCTTCAAATATTCCATTAATTTCCTCATCAAAATTCAATACTTTTTCAAATAATCCTTGTTGTTTAGCATACAGATTAATCTTATCAATGCCTACGTGCACTCCAATTTGTGCATATATATCATTAGATGATTCTATTAATGCTTGACCTGCATTCATATATTCATGTTTTTCATGACCCTTATATCTTTTACTTAAATTAGAGTTTATTTTATATATATGATTAAGTGAAACCCTACCCGTTTCTAGACCAGCCTCTTCAACTATAACTTTAAATATTGACCCTGGGAAAAATCCATGGTTCGTAGCTACTCCTAAGTTTATATTTGGCTTCGAATCATCCTTTTGTACCATACCTTTTATTTTTCCAGTATTGGTTTCCATTAATATTGCACCAATTTGATTATATTTATAATACTTCTGCTTATCCAATATTCTTTTCATGACTTCCTGAATATTTCTGTCCAACGTTAATCTAACATTTATATTTTCTTGTGGTATTGTTAAGTATTCATTATATATATTACCATAAACATCCTTTTTAAAAACATTATATATATATTTATTATTTTTAGTTTTTTCAGCAATTTGACTTTCTATTGAATTTTTAGTTTTTTTCTTAAACTGATTATTAATAACTTTATTTGTATTTGTTATAATATTTTCTATTTTCCACCAAGCACTATCTCTGTTCACTCCTACATATGTATACGCGTAAAATCCTTTTACTCCTCTAATTTTTATTAATTTATTATATGTATTTTTATCAACCTGGAACTTCATTTTTTTACTATTGCTCTTTAAATTAATTTTATTAATATCATAATTTTTGTTATAATTTTTTAAAATAATATTTAATGCATATATATCCTCAGATTTTGTATAATAATTCTTTGTTAGATAAGTATATGGATCTATAACTGCATAATATTTATTAGTACATTCTAACAATTCTGTACCATTATGATCCAAAAGCTTATAATTTAATTCTTGTACTTTTTCTCTATATTGATACTGATTATCCGCCATAACTTTAAATTCTTTAGTATCTAAATATTGATAAGTTATTATTTTACATACTAATATCGTAAAAATAAATATAAATATTATAAAAATATTATAACATCTTTTTCTATATATTTTTTTATTCAAAAAAACACCTCCTTTAGGTTAAATTTTAGCCTAAAATAGGTGTTTTATTCATATTAAATATCATTTATTCTCTAACAAAATTTGTTTTATTTTTGATACCAAAATATCAATAGCTACTTTATTATGTCCACCTTCTGGCACAATAATATCTGCATACCTCTTTGTTGGTTCAACAAATTGAATATGCATAGGCTTTACGACACTAAGATATTGATCAATAACCGATTCTACAGTTCTTCCTCTTTCATTTATATCTCTAAGCATTCTTCTTATAATTCTAACATCGTCATCTGTATCCACATATATTTTAATATCTAATAATTCCCTTATAGCTGGTTCTTGTAGTATCATTATTCCTTCAACCATAACAATATCTCTTGATTCAACTTTAATTGTATCTTTTTTTCTTGTATGTTCTTTAAAATCATATATAGGCTTATAGATAGTTTTTTCATCCAAAAGCATTTTTAAATGCTTCACTAGTAATGAAGTATCAAAAGCATCTGGATGATCATAATTAGTTTTGATTCTTTCTTTAAAAGCTAAGTGAGTTTGATCTTTATAATATGAATCCTGTTCTATTATAGCTATACATTCTTGATTGAAGCTTCTATAAATTTCCTTAGCTACAGTACTCTTTCCAGATCCAGTTCCACCTGTAATTCCTATTAATATTGGTCTTCTCATTTATTACTCTCCCTGGCTTTTATTAATATATCTTTTTCTTGTAGTTTTTTATTTACTTTTATATTAAATATCATTTGAGCTGAACGTGCAGCTTCAATAGAATTTCCATTTTTATCTTTCATGTCTTTTAAAATTACTTCAAAACTATCTCCTTTTGCTCTTAAAACTTCAACTTTCTCACCTTCAAAAACTCTGTTTCTTTGTTCTACTGTAGCAGTAAAAGTATCTTCATCAAATTTTTTCACAATACCTATAATATCATAATTTCTCACATACGAAGATGACTCATACGTTTCTATTTCATTCTCTCCAAAATAAAATCCTGTAGAATAATTTCTATGACTAGGTTTCATTAGACAATTAATCCATTCTTCTTTAAACTTATATTCCTTTGGATTTTCTAAATATGAATCCAAAGCTTCTCTGTATGCTTTAACTACAGAAGCAACATAATACGCACTTTTCATTCTCCCCTCTATTTTAAGAGAATTTATTCCTGCTTCAACAAGTTGTGGTATGTGTTCAATCATACATAAATCTTTAGAGTTTAAAATATAAGTCCCTCTTTCATCTTCAAGTATTGGGAAAAATTCTCCTGGTCTTTTTTCTTCCATTAAATAATATTGATATCTACAAGGTTGAGCACAAAGTCCTCTATTAGAATCTCTGCCTGTCATATAATTTGATATAAGACATCTTCCTGAATATGATACACACATAGAACCATGCACAAAAGCTTCAATTTCGCATGTTTTTGGAAGCTTCTCTCTAATTTCTTTCATTTCTTCTAAAGATAATTCTCTTGCTAACACTATTCTTTTTAAACCAATTTCATGCCAAAATAAAGCTGATTTCCAATTTACATTATTAGCTTGTGTACTTAAATGTAGTTCCAAATTTGGTGTAACTTCTTTTGCAGTAGCTATTATTCCTGGATCTGATACAATAATTGCATCCACACCTAGCTCATATAATTCTTTTAAATATTCTTCAAGTCCAATCAAATCATCGTTATGTGGAAAAACATTTACAGTAACATAAATCTTTCTTCCTCTATCATGAGCATAACTTATACCTTCTTTTAATTTTTCAGTATTAAAGTTATCTGCAAGTGCTCTTAAATTGAGCTTACTACCTCCTAAATAAACCGCATCTGCTCCAAAATCTATAGCAGTTTTTAACTTTTCTAAGTTACCTGCTGGAGCTAATATTTCAGGTCTATTCATTTGTACCCCTCCTTGTAGTAACTGCAATACCATCTCCCATAGGTATTACAGAAGTAATAAGATTTTTATCCTTAGAAACTAATTCTAGATAGTTTCTCATTCTTTTTACAATTGTAATCTTTCTTCTTTTTATAAGCTTATCAGACGCTACCATTCCTCTAAATAAAACATTATCTGCAACAATAATACCATCTTGATTTAACAATCTTAAACAATGTGGTAAAAAATGATTATAATGTCCTTTTCCAGCATCCATAAAAACCATATCATACTTATCTTCTATTTTTTCTAAAACTTCTAGACATTCGCCTTCAATCAACTTTATTTTTTTATCTAGTCCATGATTAGAAATATTTTTCTTAGCTATGCTAATCATTTTCTCATCTCTTTCTATGGTAGTTATTTCACTTTTACCATTTGAAGCTAAATTCATAAGAATTGATGAATACCCAATAGCTGTGCCTAATTCTAAAATTTTTTTAGGCCTCTGAGTTGTTACTATAAATCTCAAAAAGTTTCCTACTTCCTTTTGAACTATAGGCACATTCTCTCTCTCTGCAAATTCTTGAAGTTCTTTTAAAATCCCTTTTTCTTCATCAATCAAACTTCTTATATAATCACTCATGTAGCTATGTGCTACTCCACTCATTAATGTTCCTCCAAACTTAAACACTATAATATTTAGTTACTTTTTTTATATCTTTCTTTAGCTTTTAAAAAATCCTTGTAATTATTTGTAAAATAATGTTTTTTATGATCTGACAACACATAATATATATATTCATTATTATCAGGATTCAAAGCAGCTTCAATACATGATTTGCCTGGATTAGATATTGGTCCTGGTGGAAGTCCTTTAACTTTATATGTATTATACGGTGAGTCTATTTCTAAATCTTTTAAGGATAATTTTCCTTTATGTTTACCCATTGCATACAAAACGGTAGCATCAACTTGTAACCTCATACCCTTATCTAATCTATTATAAAACACAGAAGAAATTTTATTTCTATCACTATCAGTCCTTGCTTCTTTTTCAATAACTGATGCAATTGTTATTAATTCTTGAATATTACTTATTTCCTTATTTTCTTTTTCAGTAATATCATTTAAAACTTCTTCAAATCTATTTAACATTTTTTTTATTATTTCCTCACCTGTATCTCCTTTTTCAAATTCATATGTATCAGGAAACAAATATCCTTCTAGTGAATATCTTATATTTGAGCTTACTTTAATAAATTCAGGAGTAGGATATTTCTCACAACTTTTTAAAAACTCTTGCTTTTTCATTATCCCCTTTTTCTCCATAATCTCACTTATATCTTCGATATTATACCCTTCTGGAATTGTAATTCGAATACAATTTTTACTTTCATTTCCTTCATTTAATATCTGAATAAATTTCTTAATTGATACATCAGCATCAATTAAATATTCTCCAGGTTTAATATTAGTATTTAATTTCTTACCATTAACATACACTTTAATTAAATATTTATTTTTAATTAAACCTTTTTTACTTAATTTATCTATTATTGTATATAAAGAATTTCCTTTTACAATAGAAACCGGCACCTTGCCAGTTTCTACCATAAAAGGATGTTTGATGGCATAAACAAATTTTAATACTAAAAAGCTCAACATAAACAATATAATAATACTTACAGTAAGCCCTTTTTTATTTTTCATCAATTCACCCCATGAAAATTATTATTTCCTTCTTGAAAGTCTCTTTCTTTCTGTACTATCTAATATTGTTTTTCTCATTCTAATATTTTCAGGCGTAACTTCAACAAGTTCATCTTCAGCAATAAACTCAAGACACTGTTCAAGACTCATTTCAATTGCTGGAATAAGTTTTAATGATTCATCAGCTCCTGATGATCTTGTATTAGTTAAATGCTTTTTCTTACATACATTTACATCTATATCATCTGCTCTTGAACATTCTCCTACAACCATACCCTTATAAATTGGCACACCAGGTTTTGCAAATAATTTTCCTCTTTCTTGAGCATTAAATAAGCCATATGTTATAGCTTCACCCTCTTCAAATGCTACTAGAGAACCTCTTGTTCTTCCTGGTATTTCTCCTTTATATTCTTCATATCCATTAAATACATGGTTCATTATACCATTACCTTTTGTATCAGTCATAAATTCATTTCTGAAACCTATAAGACCTCTTGCAGGTATTTCAAACTCTAGTCTTGAATATCCATTAACGGCAGAAGTCATGTTTATCATTTCTGCTTTTCTAGGTCCAAGCTTTTCCATAACCACACCCATAAATTCTTCTGGTACATCTACAGTTAAATATTCAATAGGTTCCATTCTTTTTCCATCTTCTTGATGGTATATAACAGTTGGTTTTGAAACTTGAAATTCATATCCTTCTCTTCTCATTGTTTCTATCAAAATTGAGAGATGTAATTCTCCTCTACCACTCACTTCAAATACATCAGTTGACTCAGTTTCTTTAATCCTTAAACTTACATTTGTTTCTAATTCCTTAAACAATCTATCTCTTAACTGTCTTGAAGTAACAAAGTCTCCTTCTTTTCCAGCAAATGGGGAATTATTTACAATAAAGTTCATACTAAGAGTAGGTTCATCAATTTCAACAAATGGTATAGCTTCTGCACATGAAGTATCTGCAATAGTCTCTCCTATATTGATGTCAGGTATACCAGTAACTGCAACTATATCTCCAAGTTTTGCTTCAACAACTTCCTCTTTTTTTAATCCATTATAAACATATAAATTTGCAACTTTAACATTTTCTTTTGTTCCATCTCTTTTAATTACAGCAACTTGTTGATTTTTACTAATTTCTCCTCTTTCAATCTTACCAATTCCAATTCTTCCTACATATTCATTATAATCAATTGTAGTAACTAATAATTGAAGTGGTTGATCTATATATCCTGAAGGGGCATTAACATTTTTAATTACAGCATCAAACAAAGGCTTCATATCTTCATTGTTATCATCCACTTCATATTTAGCATATGCACCTTTTGCAGAAGCATAAACTATTGGGAAATCAAGTTGCTCATCATCAGCACCAAGTTCAACAAATAAATCAAATACCTCATTTATAACTTCTTCAGGTCTTGCATTAGGTTTATCTATCTTATTAATTACAACTATAGGTTTTAGTTCAAGTTCTAATGCTTTTTTTAGAACAAATTTAGTTTGAGGCATAGCTCCTTCATAAGCATCTACTACTAAAAGAACACTATCAACCATTTTAAGTACACGTTCTACCTCTCCACCAAAATCAGCATGTCCAGGAGTATCAACAATATTTATCTTAACACCATTATAAAATACTGATGTGTTTTTTGAAAGAATAGTTATTCCTCTTTCTTTTTCCAAATCATTTGAATCCATAATTCTTTCTTCAACCTTTTGATTTTCTCTAAATACCTGGCTTTGTTTTAGCATTGCATCTACTAATGTAGTTTTACCATGATCAACATGTGCAATAATTGCTATGTTTCTAATGTCGTTTCTTACGAATAATTCCATTTTCTTTCCTCCATACTTTCAAATAACTATCATAATTAGATTATATTTTAGCAAATAAAAATTGGATACTATTTTAGTATCCAACTTTATACTTATCATACTAATGATAATATCATAAGTTTAAAAAGTCAACATTTCAAAAACTTACTTTTACTGTTTCAAAGATATATTTACACCCATTGTTGCATTTAATATCTTTATTATGCCTTACCATAGTGCTCCAAATCTAGATTCCTTGAAATAATCAAATCCAAATTTTACAATTTATCTTTTGTTGCTTAATCTATTTCTGCTGCTTCTATTTGTTGTGAATATGCCTGAAATTAAATTTTTCTAAAATTCTCTAAAATCTTCTTATTTTATTAACTTCTCTATTTTTTTTTACTTCATCACAATTTTTCAATACAATTGTAAACTAATGAGCTATATCATAAATATTCACTTTTAACACATTGGTGTATTATATTTCCATAATTATTGGAAGTATCATTGGTTTTCTCTTAGTTTGCTCATACAAAAACATTCTAAGCACTTCTTTTACTTTTGACTTTATAACAGCCCATTCTGTAATGTGTTTTTGTTCACATTCTCTTAAAGCACTTCTAACTATACTTTTAGCTTCATCCATTAAATCTTCAGACTCTCTAACATATACAAATCCTCTAGATATAATATCAGGTCCAGCTATCACTTTACCGTTTTCTTTAGCAATAGTAACAACAACTGTCAATATTCCATCTTGAGATAAATGTCTTCTATCTCTTAAAACTATATTACCAACATCCCCAACACCTAGTCCATCTACAAATATCTGACCTGAAGAAACACTTCCACTTTTCTTTATATATTCTTTTGTAACTTCAATTACTCCACCATTTTCAGCTATAACTATATTACTCTTTGGTAAACCTAGTTTCATTGCAAGATCAGCATGTTGTTTTAACATTCTATACTCACCATGTACAGGTATAAAAAACTTAGGCTTTACAAGTGTATGCATTAATTTAAGCTCTTCTTGACACGCATGACCAGATACATGAACATCTGCAAGTGCTTCATATATTACATTTGCTCCTTGTTTAAATAACTGATTTATCACTTTTGACACTAATTTTTCATTTCCAGGAATAGGAGTTGCTGAAATAATAACCATATCACCTGGTACTATGTTCACTTTTTTATGGTCTGAAGATGCCATTCTTGAAAGAGCAGACATAGGTTCTCCTTGACTTCCTGTGGTAATTATAGTTATTTTGTCATTAGTATATTTTTTTATATCATCTATACTGATTAAAGTTCCTTCTTCATATTCTAAGTAACCGAGTTCAGACGCAACTCCAACAATGTTTTCCATGCTTCTTCCTGATACTGCAACTTTTCTTCCAAATTTAGATGATGCTCCAATTATTTGTTGAATTCTATGAATATTAGAAGCAAAAGTTGCAACTATTATTCTTCCATCAGCTTTTGAAAATATATTTTCAAAAGTTTCTCCTACAGTTTTTTCTGACATTGTAGAACCTGGTCTTTCTACATTTGTACTATCAGCGAGCATAACAATAACACCTTTTTTACCCAATTCTGCAAATCTAGTTAAATCCGCTACTTGCCCATCTATCGGCGTATAGTCAATCTTAAAGTCACCAGTATGTAATATAATGCCTAATGGTGTATGGATTGCTAAAGCTACGGCATCAGCAATACTATGACTAGTTCTTATGAATTCTATAGACATATTGTTAAGTTTTATAAATTCTTTAGGTTTTACTCTATGCAATTTACACGAACTTAATAACCCATTTTCTTTCAGTCTATTTTCAACAATTCCTAACGTTAGTTTTGTTCCATAAACTGGTACATTTAATTCTCTCAGTACATACGGAAGAGCACCTATATGATCCTCATGTCCATGTGTTAAGAATATTCCCTTGATTTTTTCTTTATTTTTTATTAGATACCCTATATCAGGTATAACTACATCAATACCTAACATTTCATCATCTGGAAACTTAAGTCCGCAATCTATAATAACTATCTCATTTTTGTATTCAAAAGCTGTTAAGTTCTTGCCTATTTCATTTAATCCACCTAATGGAATGATTTTTATTTTATCTTTTTCTATTTTCAATACCCTACCCTCCTTTTAAACAAGTATTTTAATTTATAATTTTAAATTTTTATATACATTTATCACAAATTCCAAAAAATTTCACACTATGATTTTGTATTTTGAATTTATATTTTGTTTCTAATTTTTTTTCTATTGAATCAAGTAAATCGCCTTCAACCTCAATTACTTTACCACATTTTGTACATATTAAATGATGATGTTGATGCACTTGATCTTCATTAACTAATTCATATCTATTACATCCATCATCAAGGCTTAATTTGTACACTATACCTATTTCTTCTAACAACTGTATAGTTCTATATACCGTAGCCAAACCTATTTCAGGACATTCTATTTTTACAAGATCATATAATTCTTCAGCAGTAAGATGTTTTCCTTTATTTTCTATAATTATATTAACTATAGCTCTTCTTTGAGGCGTCAATTTATATCCATTTAATTTTAATTTATCTTTTAACCTATCAATTTGTGATGAAGATACTTTAGACATTTTAATACCTCATTTCCTATATTTGTTAATATATTTCCACTAAGCTTATCACATTATCTAAGTTAAGTTTAATATTAATTTTACATTTTGTCAATTGATAATCATTGTTATTATTATGGTTTTCTATTAATTAAGCTTATCCTGTTCTAAACATAATGTTTCATATGCTTCTGTTACCATTTCAAATTCATCTTCATCATCTATAGTTACAAAAATGTCTTCACCTTTATCATCTTTATCTATTTTAAATGCTACAGCTTCAACCTCATCACCTTCTGTAGGTGCAACAATTACATATTCGCTATCTTCAATATCGAATTTCATAATAAGTTCAAATTCTACTTCATTGTTTTCTTCATCTCTTAATATAATTGTATTTATATTATTTTCCATAATCATTCTCCTTTAACAATATAATTCAAATATCAAATTACCTAATACTATCTAAATATCCTTGTAAAATATACGTAGCAGCTATTTTATCTACTAGTTTTTTCCTTTTAGCCCTTGACAAATCAGCTTGTAACATAGCTCTATTCGCTGCTGCTGTTGTAAGTCTTTCATCCCACATTTTTACAGGCAACTGAATGCTTTCTTTTATCAATTCAGAAAATTTCAAAGCTTTTTCTCCTTGAATTCCTATTGTTCCATTCATATTTTTAGGAAGTCCACAAACAAATTCCTCAACACTATATTCATTACAAATTTTAACTAATTCATTTATATCATATTCTTCATTTTTTCTATTTATTGTTGTAATCCCTTGTGCTGTAATTCCTAGAGGATCACTTATAGCAACCCCTATAGTTCTATCTCCGATATCTAATCCAAGTATTCTCATGAAGTATCTCCTCTATTGCATATTGTGTGTAATGTTAAAATAAAAATGCCCAAAAGGGCATTTTATTTTATTGATAAATAAGCTTTAAGAACTTCTTCTAGAATTTCATCTCTTTCCAATTTTCTTACTAAAGCTCGAGCGCCATTATAATTAGTAATATACGTAGGATCACCTGAGATTATGTATCCTACTAATTGATTAATAGGATTATATCCATTCTCCTTCAAAGCATCATTAACTTGCGTTAATATAGTTCTTGTTAAATCTTCTTTATTCTTTTGAATGTCAAATTGCATAGTGTTATCAATATTCATAACTGCTTCACCCCTTTTTTAAGCCGTGCAGTTTCGAGTTATAATTCCCTTTAAAATTATTATAACCTATATCAAATAAAAAGTATACTATTTTACTGAATCTTCCACAATTTTTTCTGCTTGTTTTATGGCTTCATTTAACTTCTCTGGAAGTTTTCCACCAGCTTGTGCCATATCTGGTCTTCCACCACCGCCACCACCAGCGATTTTTGCAATTTCTTTAATTATTTTTCCACAATGAACTCCCTTATCTAAAGCATCTTTAGTTGCCATCGCTATAAATTGAACCTTGTCACCATTAGTGCTACCAAGCACAACTAATCCGCTGTTCATCTTACTTTTTATTTTATCTGCTAAATCTCTTAATGCATTTCCATCAACATCTTTCAAAGCAGCTGCTGCATATTTCATTCCTTTTATTTCTTTAATACTATTCAATATTTCATCTTCTGCTCCACTAGCAATTTTAGATTTGAGCATTAATATTTCTCTATCTTTTTCTTTGATTTCTACTACTTGTTGGTTCAACTTGCCTATTATATCTTTTTCTGAACATTTAAGTGATTGTGAAACCTCTTTTAAAAGTTCAGCTTTTCTTTCAATAAACTCTAAAGCACTAGTTCCTGTAACAGCTTCAATTCTTCTTATTCCAGCAGCTATACCACTTTCTGATACAATCTTAAGCAATCCAATTTTTCCACAGTTTTGTATATGAGTACCACCACAAAGTTCTCTACTGAAATCACCCATTTTTACAACTCTTACTTCATCAGCATATTTTTCATCAAATAAAGCCATTGCTCCTGATTCTTTTGCTTCTTCAATAGACATAACCTCAGTATTAACATCATGTATTTCCATTATTTTTTTATTTACGAGATTTTCAATTGTTTTTAATTCTTCAAATGTTACTGCTGCAAAATGTGTAAAGTCAAATCTTAATCTTTCATCATCTACATAAGAACCTGATTGATGCACATGTTCTCCAAGCACTTTTCTTAATACTGCATGAAGCATATGAGTAGCGCTATGATTTTTAGCAATTTTTTCTCTTCTATCTTTATCAACTTTTAGTATAACCTCATCTTCTACACTTATACTTCCTTTTTCAACTTCCACAAAATGTATTATTTTTCCTCCAATATTCTTTTTACAATTTTCTACTTTTGCAATAAATCCTTCAGTGAATATTATTCCTGTATCCCCTACTTGACCTCCCATTTCTGGGTAAAAAGGAGTGTTTTCCACAACTATTATTCCTTTTTGTCCTTCTTCAATAGAAGATACAAATTTGTCATCTTTAATAATTATTTTAACTTTAGATTTTAATTCTAATTTATTATATCCATCAAATGCAGTCTGTACTTCTGATGAAATTGTATCAAGCACCTTAACATCTGTTCCCATATAAGTACTTTCTTTTCTTGCAGCTCTTGCTCTTTCTCTTTGAGATTTCATTTCCTTATTAAAACCATCTATATCAATACTTAATTCCTTTTCCTCTAGTATTTCTTTAGTTAATTCAACAGGAAATCCATAAGTATCATATAACTTGAAAATTTTATCTCCAGACAATACTTTTTTACCTTCTCGCTCTATTTCATCTACATATACATTTAAAATATCTATTCCAGCATCTATAGTTTCATCAAATCTTTGTTCTTCCATTGATATAATTTTTTTAATATATTCTTTCTTTTCCTTTAATTCAGGATATGCATCCCCTGAATTTTCAACTATAGTATCTACTATATCAACTAAGAAAGCTTTTTCTATACCAAGTAACCTTCCATGTCTTGCTGCACGTCTTAGCAATCTTCTTAAAACATATCCTCTTCCTTCATTTGATGGTAGAACTCCATCACTTATCATAAACGAAACACTTCTTATATGATCTGTTATAATTCTAAGTGATACATCTTTTATTGAATCTTCTCCATATTTAACTCCTGCTAATTCTGAAGATTTTTCAAGAATGCTCTTTATAGTGTCAACTTCAAAAATAGTTTCAACCCCTTGCATAATAGTAGCCATTCTTTCAAGTCCCATACCTGTATCAATATTAGGATGTGATAATTTATTATACTTACCTTCTTCATCTTTATCAAATTGAGTAAATACAAGATTCCAAAATTCAACAGCTCTATCAGCATCTGACTTTTTCATAAAATCTTCTGCTGAAATTATTTCTCCTTCATCTTTATAAAAATGAATTTCTGAACAAGGTCCACACGGTCCAACTCCATGTTCCCAGAAATTTTCTTCCTTATCTAACCTGAATATGTGCTTAGGATCAACATCTGTTTTATTAGTCCATAGCTCATAAGCTTCATCATCGTCTAAGTATATAGTTACATATAGTTTGTTTTTAGGAATTTCTAGTACCTCAGTAACAAATTCCCATGCCCAAGGAATAACTTCCTCTTTAAAATAATCTCCAAAAGAAAAATTTCCAAGCATCTCAAAAAACGTAGCATGCCTTGAAGTTTTACCTACATTTTCAATATCACCAGTTCTAATACACTTTTGACAAGTAGTAACTCTTGTCTTTGGGGGTGTTTGAAGCCCTGTAAAATATGGCTTTAGAGGTGCCATGCCTGCATTTATAAGCAGTAAACTTTTATCATTTTTGGGTACTAATGAATAACTTTTAAGCCTTAAATGCTCCTTACTTTCAAAAAATTTCAAATACGCTTCTCTTACTTCATTTAATCCTAACTTTCTCATATGTAGATTCCCTCCACGAAAAATAATTTTTATTAAAACAAAAAACTCCCATCCCCAAACAAGGGACGAAAGTTTTCCGCGTTACCACCCTAATTATATACAATAATACGCATTAACATTTAATACGTACCACATACATATCTCTCAAAAAATCACGGCTCTTAGACAGCTTCAATATCCGTTTCAAGAAGTTTTCACCACCCACTTCCTCTCTTAATGAACCACAATATTTACTAATTCTAGTCATTACCTTACAATATATTTTTATAATAATAAATACATTTTGATTATATGAAAAAATAATATTTATGTCAATATCTTATCTATTACTAAATAATATTATCATTCATTGAATTTATAGCTTTTCTATCCATATTATTATCCTTGAAAATTTTTTAGTCAACATTTGTCATTATATAGTAATTCTTTGTGAATTTCAATATTTTTATGTGTCAAATATTAAAATTTAAAATTTTTTATTTTCTATACTTTTATAAAAACTGTCCTTATAAAGCTTAATAGCTCAATAAGAACAGTTTATGTTTACTTTTAGATCAAAAGCATAAATAAGTTCTAATTTTATATTACCTCATTAATAATCCCGCCACCTATAAGTAAATCTTGAGAATAAAATACAACACATTGTCCTTTGGTTATAGCTCTTTGCTTATCTTTGAATTTAACTTTAACTCTTTTATCTGGTAATATAGTTATTGTAGCTTTACTTTTTGATGTAGAATAACGAATTTTAGCTTCAACTTCCATTGAATTTTCTAGTTTAGTAAAAGGTATAAAATTAACATCTTTTGCAATTAAAGTATCTTTAAAAATCTCATCTTCATCACCAATCACTACTTCATTTGTTTTAGAACGTATATCAATTACATATGCCGGTTTCCCAAGAGCTAGTCCAAGTCCTTTTCTCTGACCTATAGTATAATAAATTATTCCTTTATGTTTACCTATTTTTTTTCCATTCTTATCTATAAAATTTCCTTGCTTTACTTTCCCTTTTTTAAAATTTTTAATATACTTGCCATGGTCATTATCTGGAATAAAACAAATTTCCATGCTATCTTTTTTGTTATGCACTTCAAGACCTATTTCTTTAGCTATTTCTCTTATTTCACTTTTTGAATATTCTCCGCAGGGCATTAAAACATGTCTTAAAATATTTTGAGTAAGACCATACAGCATATACGTTTGATCTTTTCTTTCATCTTCAGCTGCAGTAATTATATATCTTCCATTATACTCTTGTATTTTTGCATAATGTCCTGTTGCTATATAATCTGCTCCTAATTCTTTAGCTTTATCCAGCATCTCTTCAAATTTTATGAATTTATTACACATAGCACAAGGATTAGGAGTTCTTCCATTCATATATTCATTAGCAAAATAATCAATTACAACTCTATTGAATTTATTTCTAAGATCCAATATATAATAAGGAATTTTTAATTTATCTGCAATCTTTTTAGCATCCTGTGAAACATCTATTTCAGAGCATAATCTCATTGTAATACCAATAACATCATATCCCTGTTTTTTTAAAAGATATGCTGCAACAGAACTATCTACTCCGCCACTTAAACCTATTAATACTTTCTTTTTCATCTTTCATCACCTGTTTTATACATTTATTTTCCATGTATTTCATCATGAATAGTTTCTGAATGTTTTTTTGTTTCCCAAGGTTCAAATCCCTGCTTAATTCTATAATCATTTATCGCTTCATGAATAGCTTCTTCTGCTAGTACCGAACAGTGTATTTTAACTGGTGGAAGCCCATCTAATGCTTCTACTACAGCTTTATTGCTCAAATTCCATGCTTCTTCTATATTTTTTCCCTTTACAAGTTCTGTAGCCATACTTGAAGATGCTATAGCAGAACCACAGCCAAAAGTCTTAAACTTAATATCTTCAATTATATCATCTTCAACTTTTATATATATTTTCATTATATCTCCACATTGAGGATTTCCTACTTCACCTATCCCACTTGGTTTTTTTATTTCCCCAACATTTCTAGGATTTCTAAAATGATCCATAACTTTTTCACTATACATAATTATTTTTCTCCTTTCTCAATAAGATATTGTTCCCAGTACGGTGACATTTCTCTTCTTCTTTTAATTATTTGTGGTAAAACATTTATAACATAATCTACATCTTCTTCCGTAGTTCCTTCACCTAAACTTAATCTTAAAGATCCATGCGCTACTCCATGTGATAATCCTATAGAAAGCAATACATGTGACGCTGAAAGATCTCCTGATGCACAAGCACTTCCTGTAGAAGCGTAAATTCCTTTATCATCTAAATCTAATAATAAAGTTTCACCTTCAATCCCAACAAAACTCAAATTAACATTTCCCGGAAGTCTTTTTTCTCCTATTGGTCCATTTATTTTTGTATCAGATATTCTTTCAGTAAGCTCTTTTATAAGCTTATCTCTAAGTTCTGATATTCTTTTTCCTTCATGTGACATTTCAGAAATTGCAAGTTCTACGGCTTTTCCCATTCCAACAATTCCTGGTACATTTTCCGTACTCGCTCTTTTGCCCTTTTCTTGTCCACCGCCATGTATCAAATTTTCTATTTTAACTCCATGTTTTATATAAAGTGCCCCTACCCCTTTAGGTCCATAAAATTTATGAGATGCCATAGATAATAAATCTATATTCATATCCTTTACATCTATAGGAACATGTGTAACAGCT
This sequence comes from Clostridium aestuarii, assembly GCF_026735135.1. Taxonomy (GTDB): domain Bacteria; phylum Bacillota; class Clostridia; order Clostridiales; family Clostridiaceae; genus Clostridium_H; species Clostridium_H aestuarii. The sequence goes on from NZ_JAPQER010000002.1 coordinate 531,014, forward strand.
TGAACAGCATCTGTGTGGAACAAAACATTTCTTTTATTACAAATTTCTCCTATTTGTTTTATAGATTGAATCGCACCTATTTCATTATTAGCAAACATTATAGAAACTAAAATAGTTTTATCAGTAATAGCTTCTTTAAGCTCTTCTAAACTAATAAACCCATATTCATCCACTGGTAAATAAGTAACCTCAAATCCATTGTTTTCTAAAAATTTACATGTATTTAAAATAGCATGATGCTCTATTTTAGTCGTAATTATATGATTTCCTTTATGTTTATTAGCCCAAGCCACACCTTTTATAGCCCAGTTATCCGCTTCCGAACCCCCTGCTGTAAAATATATTTCATCAGTTTTAGCATTAATAGCTTTGGACACTCTGTTTCTAGAAGTGTTTACAACTTTCTTGTTTAAATCTGATAAAGTATATAGTGAAGAGGGATTTCCATAACTCTCATTAAAATAAGGAAGCATCTCTTGTAATACTTCTTTTCTTGTGTATGTAGTAGCTGCATAATCCATATAAATTTTCTTACCCATTAATATCACTCCTTATCTTTTAGTATCTTTTTATAATCTTCTACCATATCTTGTAATGTTATTGATTTCGTAATACCATCTATGCCTTCTTTTATTTTTCTCCATAAAAGTCTAGTAGAACAACGATCCATATTACTACATTTATTGCCTTCATCTACACATGCAGAAATTTCTATAGGACCTTCTAAAACTCTTATAACATCTGCTGAAGTAATTTCTTTAGGATTTTTATTTAAAATATAACCACCTTGAGCTCCTCTAACACTTTTAATAAGTTTAGCTTTTCTAAGTGGTGAAAATAATTGTTCCAAATAACTTTCTGATATCCCCTGTCTTTGGGATATACTTTTTATAGACACTGGAGCTTCTCCATAATGAATAGCTAGATCCACCATAGCTCTAACCCCGTATCTTCCTTTTGTTGATAATTTCATTTACTCACCCCTTGCAATTCCGAGTGTTTTGCTGTGCTTTCACTAGTATAATATCAAACCCGATTATTTTTGTCAACATTTTTAGTCTTCTCTATAATATATTTTTGTATCCATCTCTCTAGGGAAATACTTTTGTTCTATATAATGTTCCTCATAATTGTGGGGGTTTTTATAACCCCTACTTCCTAATTCTTCAGCTCCAACATAGTGAGTATCTCTTAAATGAGCTGGAACTCTATATTGATTATATTTAGCATCTTCTATAGCACTATCTATCGCTTTTAAAACTGAGTTAGATTTATTTGCTTTTGCAAGGTAAATTATAGCCTGTGCTATAGGTATCCTTGCTTCAGGCATACCTACACTTTCAAGTGCATTCCATGCTGCATGTACAATCAACATCGCATTAGGGTCTTTCATTCCTATATCCTCTGAGGCATGCACTATTAATCTTCTAACTATAAACCTCGGGTCCTCGCCTCCTACAACCATTCTACCAAACCAATAAAGTGCAGCATCTATATCAGATCCTCGTATGCTTTTTATAAATGCAGATATAACATCATAGTGATTATCTCCACTTGAATCATAACTTACAACTGGATTTTGTATACATTCTTTTATGCCCTCTTTATTTATAACAATTACTCCATCACTGTTTTTAGTTGTAGATAGTACTGCAAGTTCTAAAGAATTTAGTGCATTTCTAGCATCTCCGCCTGAAAGTTTAGCCATAAGCTCAATAGAATCATTATCAATATTTATATTTAACTTACCATATCCTCTTTCTGCATCCGTTAAGGCATTTATTAATATGTCCTTAACATCATTTTTTTTAAGTTCTTCCAATTTAAATATTCTTGCTCTACTAATCAACGCCCTATTTAAATGAAAATACGGATTTTCTGTAGTAGCACCTATTAATACCACACCGCCCTTTTCCACAGCATCTAAAAGAGCATCCTGTTGCGTTCCTTTTTTTAACGCATGAATTTCATCGATAAAAAACATTGTCTTTTTTCCATAAAACTTCAATAATTCCTCTGCTTTTTTTATACACTCTCTTATTTCTTTAACACTTATAGATGTAGCATTTAATTTAATAAACTCACATTTTGTTTCCAAAGATATCACATGTGCTAGAGTTGTTTTACCAACTCCTGGAGGACCAAACAAAATTAAAGAAGTTAAATTATCATTTTCTATAAGTCTTCTAAGTAATCTACCTTTACCTATTATATTTTTTTGACCAAAGATTTGATTTAAATTTTTAGGTCTCATTTTTTCAGCTAAAGGTTTTTTATTATTATTTTTACTCATTGCAAGATCAAATAAATCCATTAATAATCCCTACCTTTTAAATAATATAGCAAAATCATATTACCATAATAAACATAATTTAAAAACTCCATACAATATTTTAATTATATAATTTACAAATCAATGGGTTCAACCAAAATAAAAAAGCTTAGATGCTTTCACATCCAGCTTTTCATATTATATTTTAAATTTTAAAATCTATATACTTATATCATTGGGATTAAAATCTATGCATAATATATAATTTTCATTATCTTTATTTGCAAATATAGAAGATATGGTTATACATAAATTTCCAGTAGCTAGAGAAATATACGGCTCAGTTATGTATTTACTTAACCCCATATTTTTTAAGAAATAATAGTATTTTTTTAAAGAATGATTTGTCCCCCTTTTAGCAGGGTGAAATATAAGTGCTTTTTGAGAAAGCATGTTCTTATAATGAGTAAAAGTATCACTTACTTGAACTCCATCTTTATTTAGTATATAAACACATTCAAAAATATCATAGTCAGAGATTACTTCTTTTAATTTATTGTTAAATTCTTTTTCTCTTACATTAGATAATTCATTTAGTATATTTTCCATAATAGACTCATATCTTTTATGTCTAGATTTTTCTATATTAATTTTATCAATCATATAATCTTTATACTTTTTAGCTATGTATTGTACATTTCCCTTTATATTATCCATAAACTCATTAGTTATTTCCTGAGATATACCAAAATATTCACCTTTAAGCATATCAGCTCCTAGCTCTATGGTTGTAAATGCCTGCTGCAAGCTTTCTATTCCATCTGCAACTACTAATGCCCCAATATTCTTACATAAATTAACAAGCGATTTGAATATCTCTTGTTTATAATAATCTGATTCAATATTTTGAGTTATTGCACCACTTATTTTAATTATATCTGGTTCTACGTACGAAATCTTATCTAAATTAGCAAAACCATATCCTATATCACTTAAAGCCACTAAAAACCCTTTGCTTCTATAATTTGTTGTAAAACTTTTTAAACTTTCTATATCTTCTATATTATCTTCTACAATCTCCAGCACAACATTCTGCGGTTTTAAATTAAATTTATTCACTAAATCCATTATTACACCTGAGCCCACAAATTTAGAAATTATAGATGCATTTATATTAATAAATAGAATTTTCTCCTTAGTTTCACAATATAGCTTACTAAAACTTTCAACAGCTTTTTCTCTATACAGTCTATCTAAATCTATTATAACATCTTTATTTTTAGCACATTTAATTAGTTCATCAATTGTAACAAACTCATCTTTTTGATGACAACCTATACTTGAAACTTCAAATCCAATTACAAGTTGCTTAATTATAGATACTATAGGTTGGAACTTAATTTCTAAATTCTTATTTTTTATGATATTATTTATATCTATTTCATTGTTCATTTCAACCCCACCTTACTTTTATATGATAACCATATTACTTAGTTAAATTTTTCTTAATTTTATCATATCAAATTTATCGCACTAAAATTTCCTATGTAAAAATTAGTATAATAGCTATTATAAATATAATATCTATTATACCCACATATTGTAACATTAACAACTTTTTATTGACATAATTCTATTTATCTCCTATACTTTGATTATCAAATATTTTGTATATCAAACTATTTAAAATTGCATTTAAAAGGAGTAGATAATATGAATTTACCACCTTTAAAAATAGGTGAATTAACCGCCCATATTCCTATTATACAAGGAGGTATGGGCGTTGGAATATCTCTTTCTAGTTTAGCTTCAGCTGTTGCTAACGAAGGCGGTATAGGCGTTATTTCAGCAGCTCAAATTGGTTTTAAAGAAAACAACTTTGAATCCAATACTGATAATGCTAATATAACAGCTTTAAAAAAAGAGATTCGTAAAGCTAGAAATTTAAGTCCAAAAGGTATATTAGGTGTAAATATTATGGTAGCTTCAAATAATTTTGAAAATTTAGTTTTAACTGCAGTACAAGAAAAAATAGATTTAATTATATGTGGTGCTGGTCTACCTACAACTCTTCCTAAATTTATAAAAAACTCTAAAACTAAAATTGCACCAATAGTTTCCTCTGGGAAAGCTGCCTCAGTAATATCTAGACTATGGAAAAAAAAATTTGACTATTTACCAGATCTTATAGTCGTTGAAGGTCCAAAAGCAGGAGGTCATTTAGGATTCTCACCAGATGAATTAAACTCGTCTTCCTCAAAAGATTTAAAATCTATTATAAAAGATGTACTAAATGTGATTAGACCTTTAGAAAATCTTTATAAAAAACATATTCCTGTAATCGCTGCTGGTGGAATATTTGATGGAAAAGATATTGCAGAATTTATAAAACTAGGTGCAAATGGCGTGCAAATGGCAACTCGATTTGTTGCTACTGAAGAATGTGATGCTCATATTAATTTTAAAAATGCATATATCAATTCATCAAAAGAAGACGTAATTATAACAAAAAGTCCTGTAGGAATGCCTGGTAGAGCCATAAACAATAAATTTCTAAAAACTTTACATTCTTCAGCTACATCTATAAAAAAATGCTATCATTGTTTAAAGCCTTGTGATCCAAGTAAAACCCCTTATTGTATTTCACGAGCTTTAATTAATGCTGTTAACGGTAATATAGATAACGGGTTGATTTTCGCTGGAAGTAATGTTTATAAATTAAATAAAATTACAACTGTAAAAAAACTAATGGCTAATCTTGTAAAAGAAGCTAAAGAAAATTTATAAAAAATATGCTAATAGATTTAACTTCTATTAGCACATTTTTTTATATATTCTAAATTAGATTTTATCAAATTAGTATTAGCTATACTCCCATGTCCTGGTATTATTGTATCAGGTTTTATATTTAAATATTCATTTAAAGTATTTTCATATTGCTTTAAGTTATTATAATTTAAATATGGTTTAGGACTTTCAACATTATCTCCTACAAATATTATGTTATCAAAAACATCAATGCAAGAAGCCGAATTATTAGTATGACCTGGTGAAAAAAAGAACTCTATCCCTTCATCAACAAATGTTATTCTATCTTTAAACACTAAATTAGGAGGATAAATTTCTACTTTTCCTTGTTTAAACTCTCTGTATTTACAAAATTCATACTCACCAAATCTTATAATATCTTTTCTACAGTTTTCATGAGCTATAATTATATTATCTTTAAAATAACAATTTCCCCAAATATGATCCCAATCTGAATGAGAATTAAACACTATTATTGGTTTTTCTTTTAAATATTTTTTAATAAATTGTTCAACTTTATACATACATTCAGGACCTAAAAAAGTGTCACATATAAAAATATAGTTATTACCATTTATTAAATATACATTAGTAGTACAATCAAATTCTGTGTTTTTTAATTCATAAAATGTAAACATATAGCCTCTTGAACCAACTTTATTTATTTTCATTGTTATCCTTTCTTTTAAGATAAATCCCTCTCTTTTCCAAAGTAATTCTTAATTTTTCTTTTAACTGTTCACTAATGTTCTCAGATGAGTTAATTTTTTCTACTCCTTCTCGTAATAATATGTATGTGTCTGATCTTTTCATAATTCTAGAACTTCTTATTAAATTTATATATCTTTTAGCATCATCATCAGTCAAATTCACCTTTAACTTTCCAATAAATTTCTTTAGTCTATATAAGGAAACCATCTTCCAAATTTCTAATCCAGTACCAATTCCTATAATTATGAAAGTAATAACAATACTAGATGTACTCATACCTTTAGTTTCTTTATCATTACTTGCAATTTTAAATACTGCTTCTTTTGTACCATCATTTTTAATTTCAAATAACTTAGATGCATCTAACTTAATTTGTTGATTAAAATCAATTGAAGCTCCCCAATAATAAATATTATTTTCTACTATATTTATTTCACCAGATGACTGATTATTTAATTTAGTTCTGAGTGTTCCATCAATTTTTATTTTATATAATTTTAGATCATCTGAAACATTTGAATAATATATCCAATCTTCAACTATATTTATAAATTGTGAATCATCATCATTTATTTTTATTTTATTTTTTCCATCAATACCTATTTTATATATTTTTCGCCCATCAGAATAATTTTGATAATAAATATTATTTCCCACTACACTTATGTAAAAAGAATTATCATCATTTATTTTTATTTTATTACTTCCATCTGTCTTTATTTTATAAATTTTATGTTCATCACTTTCATTAGAATAATACATCCAATCTCCTATTACAGTAAATCCATATATATTATCATCGGATATTTTAGTTCTATCAGTACCATCAACTTTTATTTTATAAAGCTTTTGTCCTTTTCTATCCCTTTTTCCATAGTAAACCCAATCTCCTACTATTTGAAGCCAATAAGAACTATCCTTATTCACCCTAGTTTTTTGTGAACCATCCTTTTTAATTTTATATATTCTAAATCCATCTTTAACGCTTGAATAATAAATCCAATCTCCAACTACATTTATATAATTAGGTATATCTTCGCTTATTTTATTTTCACTATTCCCATCAATTGAAATTTCATATAGCTTGCTTCCATCAGATATATTTGAATAATAGATATTTTTTTCATCTTTACACATGTAACCAAGGTTACTTATATTTGATCTTGTATTTCCTTCAATTGTACTTGCCATAACTAAATCAGTATTATTTCCAAAACTATAAAATATATTTCCCATTAAAAAAAATAAAATAAAAATACTTGTTATATTTTTTCTCAAAATTCTTCCCCCTTACATTTATCTTATGTACTAACATAAATTTAAATAGTAATCTGTTTTTATGAATTTTACCATAAAAATCAATATAATACAAACATCTCAATTCTCATATTAGATAGAATTACACACTATTTTAAATGTTTTTTCAATATAAATCACACTATTTATTATTTTAAGTATATAAATTATATGTTTTGGAATTATTTGAAAAACATACAATTTAATTGTATAATTTTCTTGTAATATATTTTTATTTTCATGAAAGGATTGATTAAAATGATTACAGCTATTAATAAAAATGAACTTATGAAATCATTTAATAATTTGATTCCATATTTTGAATATTTTTTAGAAGACGACTTAGCTTTTTCTATTACAAACACTAAGAATTTTTTAAAATATGTTGATGGAAAAACTTTTTCATTGAATGTGAAAGAAAATAGTCCTGTCCCTAGCGCAAGTACTGCTTACCAATGCATGAAAGCAGCAAAACCACTCTCTAATATTGTTCCTAAAGAAGTTTTTGGTATTGATATAAAAGTAATCGGTATTCCTATAAAAGAAAACAACAAAGTTATTGGATCTTTTAACTTAGTTAGGAGCTTAAAAAGACAAACCGAAATGTTAAACTTATCAGAAACTTTAGCTACCTCTTTATCTCAAATAACATTAGGAATCAACGATATTTCCTGTAATGTTCAAAAAATAGTAACAGCAAATTCTGAAATTGAATCAAATGTTGACAAAACAAAACAACAAACTGAAAATACTGATGAAATATTAAAATTTGTAGCAAACATAGCTCAGCAAACCAATTTATTAGGATTAAATGCAGCTATCGAATCATCTCGTGCTGGTGAATTTGGAAAAGGGTTTAGTGTAGTAGCTCAGGAAATAAGAAAATTATCAAGCTCCAGTAAAGAATCTATAGGTGAAATAAATATTGTTCTAAAAAACATTCAAGATTCTGTTGCAAATATATCACATAAAGTAAATAAATCAAACGATATTTTTGAGGAACAAGTGGGCTCAATAGAAGAAATAACTAGTGCATTAGAAAGCTTAAATTCAACTGCAGACAAATTAAAAGAAATAGCTGCAAAAATATAAATATACTAGGATTTATAGTCTCCTAGTATATTTAATTAATCAAATTTAAATTCTATTTTGTTTTTATTCAAAATTAATCTTGCATTAAACATATTACCTTTTTTTGATTTAAACCCTTTGATAATATCTGTACTTCCATATTTTATTAATTTTTTAATTTGATCTATAGATATAGTAATACCACATATATTTGCTATAAAAAATTTACATCCACTCTTCCAATTATCACATCCATAGCCTTTATTATTCTTTACAATTCTTCCTGCATTACAAAGTGGACACACTCCTAAAACTTCATTAATTTTCTCTTGATTTATATTAATACTTTTATTTTCTTTAACTGTGGAAATCAAATACTTAACATTTATTACATTACTATTTTTTAATACATTTTGAACATTCTTTCTAACATAACCTTCTAATTTATTCATAAATTCTTCCGCGGTAATATTTTTTTCTGCAACTAATGAAAGTCCTTTTTCCCAACTAGCTGTTAAAGTAGGATTCAAAAGAGTAGGTATGGAACTTTTTATGACATTATATATGATTTCTCCTTTAACCGTTGGAGACAATACTTGAGTTTTAGAATTTGTTTTTAGGTACTCTATCCTATCTAATTTTTTTAATATTTCAGCACGAGTAGCACTAGTTCCTATTCCACTTCTTTTAATTTGCTCTCTTAATTCATCATCTTCAATAAGTTTTCCAGCATTCTCCATAGCAATAATAATAGCTCCAGTAGTATACCTTTTAGGTGGAGATGTTCTTCCTTCTTTCATAGTTAATTTATCAATTTGTACATTTTGTCCTTTTTTTAAATCATTTAAAAATTTCATATCTTTCTTTTTTGTATCATCTCTAAATTTCATATTTATTACATCTAAATATCCATTTTCAACACAAACTTTACTAGTAGTAAAAAATCTTTCTTCACCAATTTTAGTTTGAACTGATATTTTACTGTATTTTGCTGGTGGATAAAATATAGCTAAAAATCTTCTTACTACTAAATCATATATTTCCTTTTCTAAATTGCTCAAAGAATTATAATTTTCAAATCCTTCTCCTGTAGGAATAATTGCATAATGATCTGTTATTTTTTTATCATCTACATATTTAGTTTTCTCTAAATTTTCATAACTTTTTTCTTTTATTATTTTACTTGCAATAACTTTAATTTGCGAGTCATTAAAATAAGTTAACTTCTTAATATTTTTATGTATTTCTTTTGCTACTGCTTTCGATAAAACCCTAGCATCAGTTCTAGGATAAGTTAACATTTTCTTCTCATATAAGTTTTGAATTTTACTCAAAGTTTGATCTGGATTTATCTTGAATTTTTTAGAACATTCATTTTGAAGCTCTGCTAAATTAAATAAAAGTGGTGCATTTTTGTTTTCTTTTTTCTTATTAATTTTTTCTACTATTGCTGTATCATTCAAGCAGTTGTTTTGTAATTCATTTATAAGCTTTTCTGCCTCTTCTTTACTTTTAAATCCATTTTCACTATATAGCAAATTTGATTCGAAATATTTAGACCTATCATCTGCTTTCCACTCACCTTCATAGGATAAAGTATCATCAATTTTAAAAATAGATACAATTTTATAAAATGATGTTTGAATAAAATTTCTTATCTCAATTTCTCTATCTACTACCATTCCTAAAACACAAGACATTACCCGCCCGACAGCCAATACAGAATTTTTCTCATTTATGATATTTGATACAGTTTTCCCATATATAAGCGTTAAAAGTCTTGAAAAATTTATTCCTAATAAGTAATCCTCTTTTGCTCTTAAATATGCTGCATCCGAAAGAGCATCATATTCTGAAAGCAGTTTTGCTTCACGAACTCCTCTTTTTATTTCTTCCTCTGTTTGAGAATCAATCCATACTCTCTTTTTAACCTTATCTTTTACTCCAACCATCATATCTACTAATCTATATATATATTCTCCCTCTCTACCTGAGTCAGTACAAACATAAATAACATCTACATCTTTTCTTAAAAGCAACTGTTTAACTATTTCGAATTGTTTTGACACTTGAGGAATAATTTCATATTTATACTCTTTAGGTAAAAAAGGAATCGTTCCTAAAGACCATTTTTTTAGTCTTTTATCATAAACTTCTGGATAACTCATAGTAACCATATGACCTACACACCATGTAAATATTGCTTTACTCTCTTCAAAATACCCATTTCCCTTGATACCTTTTAATTTTAATACCTTAACAAATTCCATGGCAACAGAAGGTTTTTCCATAATAAATAATGCTTTTCCCATAATTTTGCCTCACGTTCTTAAAAAATTATTCTTTATACTAATTTAAAAATTACAATTAAGTCTAACATAAATATACCTTAAGTATCAAATTTATGTTAACCATACTATTTAGAGAATTTTACTATTTATTTTAAAATTTTCTATAACAAACTTAATCATATTAAATAAAAATTTGCGTATTGAATTAAAATACTTTAGAATTATAATAGCATAAATTTAACACTATAATAAAATGAATGAGGAGATTAAAAATGAGAAATATAAAACTCACTATTGAGTATGATGGAAGCAAATATAAAGGTTGGCAAAAATTAGGCAACAATAACAATACACTTCAATATAAAATAGAAAAAATATTAAGCGAACTTACAAATGAAGAAATAAATCTAATAGCTTCTGGTAGAACTGATGCCGGCGTTCATAGTAAAAATCAAATTGCAAATTTCAAGACTAATTCTACTGTTTCAACTAGTAAAATTTTAGATTACTGTTATAAATATTTACCTATGGATATCATTATTAAAAATGCAGAAGAAGTTGATGAACTATTTCATTCTAGATATCATGTTTCTCAAAAAATATACACTTACAAAATATGCAACAATAAGTTTCATGATATTTTTAACAGAAAATATTCCTACCATGTTAAAGATAAATTGGATATAGAAAAAATGCGTGAGGCTTCTTTACTTTTTATAGGAAGTCATGATTTCAAGAGCTTTACCGCCTTAAAATCCAAGAAAAAATCTACGATTAGAGAAATAAATTATATTAACTTTATAGAAAAGAACGGAAATATTGATATTGTTTTTTGCGGAAATGGTTTTCTCTATAAAATGATAAGAATTTTAGTTGGTACTTTAATAGAAGTAGGTTTAGGTAATTTAACTATAGAAGAAGTTAAAAATATACTAAATCAAAAAGATCGTTCTTTAGCAGGTCCTACTGCTCCTGCTCATGGACTATTTTTAACTGATGTAATTTATTGATACACAACATAAGAATATTGCTTAGCAATATTCTTATGTTAAAACTTTCCCTGAATCACGCATTTCTACAAGTTCATCCGGATAAGGATTAAAAAAGCTTTGTTCTAACAAAGTTTTATCATTAAATCTTACTGCATATGATTTAACCAAGTACAATGGAACATTAAAAGGTATATGTCCCTCTTTATATTTTTCTATAGTATCTATTACAAACTTTTTTTCCTTTTCTTCTATTTTTTCAGAAAAATAATTTAGACACTCTATTAAAGAATTTATTTGGGAAGTTTGTCGTGCTTTTCTTGCAAAAACTAAAGCTAGGCATTTCTCATATTCTTTAAAAACTTCATTAACTTTTTTATTTTGTCTATTTTTAATAATATCATTTAGAACTTTTAATTGTGTTTTATTATACATAGAAAATAACAACTTATTTCTCTTATGAAAATTATCAAGCTCGTACATAGTTTCAAGTTTTCTTATTCTTTTAAAATCACTTATTATAAAAAGTTTTGTTAAAAAATGTTCTCTTATTTTAAAATCTTTTAATCTTCCCTCATCTTCTACTACAACATTTGGAAATTTTTCTATAGCCATTTCTCCAAAAATACCTTTACCTTTAGTACAAGAAGCCCCCTTTACAAGTCCATTATATATTTTCACATCTTTAATTCCGCAAGACGGTGATCTACTTTTTAGTATAAATCCATCTACTTCATTTAATCCTTCTAAAAACTCCTTTGAAAATTCAAACATAGTCTTCGTATAATCCTTACCTGTTTTAGGTTGAATAAGCTTTAAGTTATCATTCACCTTTACTATTCTTATAGCATCTCTTGGAATTTGCAAACCTATTTCCACTTCAGGACATACTGTTATAAATTCAACGTACTGTTTAAGTTTTTTAATAAATTCATCATTACTCATTTGTCCATTATATCTACAAGCCTCAAAACCTAAGCATTTACTTACTACAACAATAGGTTTAATATCCATATTCATCATTATCACCACCATTAATCTTATTCAAAGTCTTTATTTCTAATTTTGTTAATACTATATATAGTCTTCAAACCAATATTATAAACCAATACTAAAGCTCTTATACATATATTATTAGTCTGCTGCTATATGGATATACTATAAATAAGGAGTGATTTTATGTATGATGCAAAACAACAAGATGAAAAACAAAATGAAAATTTAAAATTTAATTGTATTGCCGATAGAAGCTACTTTAATAAAATTTCAAATACAAGTATAATCAATCTAAAGTCATCATATATTGCTAATGATAATATTGTAGGCGAAATAACTAATTACAAGTAAAAGAGCATCATTTTGATGCTCTTTTACTTGTAATTAAGTATCTAAACTCCACTTATATACTTCTTTATCTTCATTAAATCCTAAACTTTTATATAATTTCACCGCATTATAATTATCTGAATCCACTTTAATTTTAACAATATTTTTTCTCTTATTATAAATAAAATTAAGCAAATATGTTAAAAAAATTTTACCATATCCATTATTATGATATTCTTTTAAAATACCAAAATTAACTATATAACAAATTCCTTCTTTAACAATTATCTGACCATATCCTATATAACAATTACCTTTTTTTATAAATATAGCTCCATCATCATAATAATAGCTTTGCATTTCATCATAATAAATATCATCAATATTTAATGGCACTCTATCATTTTTTTCAAATATTTTATTTTGTATAATACATCTAAGCTTTTCATCTTTACCTCTTATTAGTTTTTCAAAAGAAATATCAATTGGAATTTCTATATTTATAACTTTATTTAATATATTTGTCATTTCTATTATCCCTTTATGCTTTTTAAATCCAAGTTCTTCTAAAACTTTAAAATTACAATCTTTTTTTTCACATTCATAAATCAATACTGAATATGGTTTTAATATACTTAATAAGTTCTTAAAACCTTCTATTTCATTAATATGTCCTATTATGTTCATAGCACTAATTTCGCAATTTGATTTTGATGTATTCCCTATCCATATATATCCAATATATTCGTAATTATACTTTAGCAATCTTACTTTTTTCCTTAATAAAAATTTTTGAAATGAATTTAATCTATTGTATATCTTAAAATAATCTTTATTTACTCTATTGAATTCATCTTTTAATGCATTCAGTTTTTTAAACTCACCCATATTGTTTTTAGTTAAACTAGTAACCTCATACATAATTTTACCTTCTTATCTATTATAATATTAATTACACGTATACTACTCATACCTCTCTAGGTATTTAATATATTCTTGCAAAAATTTTTCCTGTAATTCACTATTGGCCAATATTTTATTAAGTTTTTGAATATATTTATATTCATTCCAATTTTTATGTTTTATATATCGTTTTCTACCTATTTTCCAAAATTTATGAGGAAATATTATTATTGCTAATATAATTTCAAGTTCATTTTTTGATAATTTATTTACAGAACTATAAGCTTCAATTATTTTTTTAGCTTTTTCAAATTCCCATCTATAGCTAGATTTACTCATTAACCTTCTTATAAACTTTGCTAAATCATTTACTTGTAAATCAACTACTATACTATCTAAATCAATTATATAATATTCATTATTCTTGTTTATTATATTTTGATAGTAAAAGCTATCATGACATATAGTGTTCTCTATGCTTGCTTTTTGTGATAATCTATAATATTCAGAATCATTTAATATTCTTAAAGTAATTATACCTCTATTATAGAATTCATCTATATTTTTTAGATATATCAAATCAAAGTTATTCTTTATCATTCTCTTAGATATAAATTGTTTGTACTTATCAAAATCATATAATTTATTTTTATATATTTGAGGCAAATTTTTTAAATTATTTTGTATTTTAAGTTTTCCTGGTTCTATTTTTGCTGCTTTATGAAACCGTGCTAAAAGTTTTGCACAATTAGTAGCTTCACTAATCTTATTAAAATCACATTCATCACCATCAATCCACTCTGTAGCATAGAAAAAAAATCGTTTATATTTAACAAACATATTATAATTTTTAGTTTTAATATATTTTGCAGTATTGAAAAAATTATTTTTTGCTAGTTCTTCAACTAAAATTCTTCCATTTTCAGCTTTGTATTTACCATGTTTAAACCTTTTTAAACAAATATTACCCTCATTAGTTTTGACCTTATAAGCACTCCTTGCTTTTTTTAAACTTACAACCTCAAAATCATATCTATCTAAAACTCTTTTTATAATAACACTCTCTTTTTCAGAAATGTCATAATTATATTTGACAGTTCTAGCATTCTTCACGGAATCTTCCCCCTATATTTCTACTAATAAATTATATATTACACTTTACGAAAATATTACTAGAACTATATTATATTTATTTAATATAATTGAAAAATATATGCTAAATTTAAGACCATAAATATAGAAGTTTTCTATACTTATGGTCTTATTGTATTATTCATTGAATTTAAAATAAATATTATTTAATACTATTCTACTTCTTTTATACTTAAACTAATTTTCTTTTGTTCTTTATCTACATTTAATATTTTAGCCTTAATTTCTTCTCCAATTTGTAACATATCACTTGGCTTATCTATTCTTTTGTGACTTATTTCAGAAACATGCACTAATCCATCAACACCAGGTTCTAATTCCACGAATGCTCCAAAATCGGCAAAACGCACAATTTTACCCAGCACGACATTTCCATTTGGATATTTTTCATCAACATTATCCCATGGATTTTGTATTAATTTTTTAATACTTAAAGATAATTTTTTATTTTCTTTATCCGCATCTAAAATATAAACTTTTATTTTATCATTTATATTTAATACATTTTTAGGTCTTTCAATTCTTCCCCATGATATTTCTGACACATGAAGCAACCCATCAACACCGTTTACATCAACAAAAGCACCAAAATTAGTTAACCTTTTTACTTTTCCTTCTATTATTTGACCTTTTTCAATTGTTTCCCAAGCTTTTTCTTCTTTTTCTTGTTTTTCTTTTAATAATATTTCTCTTCTTGAAGCTACTATTCTAGTTCCCCTTTTTTGTACTTTATACTCAATTACATTTGTCTCAAAAATTTGCCCAATATACTTATCTAATTTTTCCACATGGAATAGTTCTATATGTGAAGCTGGTACAAATACTCTTACACCTCTATATCTTCCTATCAATCCACCTTTAACAACTTCACTAATAGATATTTTTAAAATATCTTTATTTTCAAAAGCTTTTTTTAACTCTTTATAAGCCAATTCTCTCTCGATTTCAATTTTAGATAAAACCACATATCCATCATCATTTCTTAAACTTATTATTTTAACTTCTATTTCATCTCCATCTTTTAACATATCAGTTAACTTTACATCTTGCGCTTTAGTAACTTCTTTTAAAGGAAGAATTCCATCTTTTTTATACTTAATGTCTACAAATGCTTCTTTTTCATTTAAAGAAATAATTTTACCTTTTACTGTATCACCAACAGCAATCTGAACATCATTTTGTTCCATATAAGCTAATTGCTCATTACCTTGTAAATCTTTGTTTTCACTCATTTTTATTATTGCCTCCTTTATAATCCAATCAGGTGTAGAAGCTCCAGCTGTAACACCTATATTTATACTGGTTTTTATTATTTCATCAGGAATTTGCCCTGCATTTTCAACATGAATGGTATTACTACAATTTTCTTTACATATCTCAAATAATTTTGTTGTATTAGAACTATGGTACCCACCTATGACAACCATAGTATCTACCTTTTTCGAAATATCATAAGCAGCTTTTTGTCTGATTTGAGTGGCATTGCAAATAGTATTAAAACTTACAATTTCCTTTGATTTTTGCTCTACTACTTTTAATACTTTTTTCCAATTTTCTTGTTTCTCAGTAGTTTGTGCTACTACACATACTTTATTGGGAGTTTCATCTATATTTGAACCATCTTTAGATATTATAGCGCAATTATTACACCAGCCATCAATACCTATTACTTCTGGATGCTTAAAATCCCCAACTATTATTGTACCATATCCTAGTTTATAGTATTTTTTTACTTTTTCATGAATATTAGATACATGAGGACATGTTGCATCTGCCACTATTAACTTTTTTTTCTCCAAAGTCTCTATAATTTCAGGCGATACGCCATGAGATCTTATTATAACTATATTACCTTCATTTAACTGATCTAATTCATTTATTTCAATAGGATATATATCTTTAGATTTTAAATATTCCACAACATCATTATTATGAATTAATGGACCTAAAGTATATATTGGTTTATTATATTTTTCCTTATATTTCAATACTTTTTCTACAGCTCTTTTAACCCCAAAACAAAAACCAGCTTTATCTGCTAATACAATATTCTTCATAATATCACTACCTTTGCCTTGTTATGATATTTTGCTCTGTATACATGAACAAATTTTATTTACAACATCTTCAATACTCATATTTGTAGAATCTATTTCAATGGCATCCTCAGCTTTCTTTAAAGGATTAATTTTTCTAGTGGAATCTATATAATCTCTTTTCTTTATCTCTTCTAATATATTTTCATAATTAACATCTACGTTTTTTAAAACCAATTCTTTATAACGTCTTTTTGCCCTTTCTTCTGCAGAAGCAGTCAAAAAAAATTTAAAAGATGCATATTTTAATACAAAAGTACCAATATCTCTTCCATCCATAATTACATTATATTTTTGAGATATCTTTCTTTGAATCTGGACTAACTTTTTTCTTACTTCTAAAACAGCCGCATAATTTGATACATTATTAGATATTTCAGGCATTGTAAGCTTATCACTTACATTCTCCTCATTAACAATTAAATCATTATTTTCAAAATGCATTTCCATATTATCTATAAGCTCACACAAACTTTCTATATCATTAAAAGCTATTCCTTTTTCCATAGCTTTTAACGTAACTGCTCTATACATTGATCCAGTATTTATGTACATGAGATTAAATCTTTCACTAACCATTTTAGCAATAGTACTTTTACCCGCTCCCGCTGGTCCATCAATTGCAACCGAAATTTTCAATTTACTACCCCTTTCTAGCAATCTTCCTAGCCGTTTTAGTGCTTTCTAACACACACATTATATATTCGAGAAAAAACAATAAAATCCTTTATAAAATTAATTTTCAACCTTTCCCACATGAATACCAGCTAAATATCCTGTTGATAAAGCTATCTGCAAGTTATATCCACCTGTAACTGCATCTACATCTATCATTTCTCCAGCAAAATATAGATTATCTACTACTTTTGATTTCATAGTGGAAGGATCTATTTCTTTTACGTCTACTCCTCCAGCTGTAACTATAGCTTCATCTATAGATCTTAGTCCCTTTATACTCAACTCAAAATTTTGCAATAAATCAATCAAATTTCTTCTTTCTTCTCTAGTAATAGAATTAACTTTTTTATTTTCATCAATACCACTTAATTCAATTACTTTATCTATAATTTTTTTAGGTAATAAATCATTAAGTGCATTTTTAAAATCTTTGTTACAATATTTATTAAAATCTTTTTGAATTCGTTTATCTAGTTCTTCAAAACTTAAAGCAGGCTTTAAATTAATTACCGCTTTAAGATTTGGTTTTGAATTAACAATTCTACTTCCACTTAATACAACTGGACCTGAAATACCAAAATGAGTAAATATCATCTCACCAAAAGCTGTATAAAAAATTTTATTTTTTTCACCTTTTATTGAAAATTCTATATTTCTTAAAGATAATCCTTGAAGTTCTTTTATCCACGTTTCTTTTACTTCTATTGGAACCAAAGAAGGTTTGGGTTTAATAACATTGTGACCAACTTTTTTAGCAAAATCTAATCCCTCACCTGTTGATCCAGTTTGGGGATAGGATAAACCTCCAGTAGCAAATATAAAATAATCTCCTTTTATTTCTTTATCATTATCTACAATAACTTTGATTATTTTATTATCTTTACTAATTATTTCCTTGATTTTAGAATTTAGCATTATATCAACATTTTTTGTTTGCAATGCTCTTTCAAAAGCTTTAATTATATCAGATGACTTGTCTGATTCAGGAAATATTCTATCTCCTCGTTCAACTTTTAATTTAACACCGAGTTTTCCAAAAAACTCCTTTGTATTTTCATTAGTAAAAGAATATAAACTACTATAAAGGAAATTAGGATTTCCATGTATGTTTTCAAAAAATTCACTTATATCTTTGTTATTCGTGATATTGCATCTACCTTTACCAGTAATAAATAGTTTTTTTCCAAGTTTCTCATTCTTTTCTATAAGAGTAACTTTATAATTTTCAGCAGCATAAATTGCTGCCATCATTCCCGCTGGTCCTCCGCCAATAACTACAACTTTTTTCATAAGTTCACCTCTTAATTATTCTCAATTATAAACAGTGAATAAAAACTTAGTCCTATATATTTCATAAACTAAATTCTTATAAATATAAAACAAAGCAAGAATTTGTAAAATATATTTAACTAATTCTTGCTTTTAAATAATATCCTATTCTTCTTTTTTATGAGAAAAAACATGATATTCTTCCCAAATCGATTCTAATTCTTTAAACATACCTGATATTTTTTCTTTTTCCCTTAATCCAACAGCAACTATTAAAGCATTTATTACACTAAGCGGTGCAACTAAAGAATCCACAAAAGAAGCCATATTGCTTTGTGCTATCAATGTATATTCAGCCTTTGTTGCTAAAGGAGATAATAAACTATCTGTTATTGCAACTACTTTTGCTCCTCTGCTACGTGCAAAATCTAATGTTTGTATAGTACCAGAAGAATAACGTGGGAAACCAATACCAATTAATAAATCATCTTTATCTATATTTATGATTTGTTCAAAAACATCACTGATACCATGTTTAACAACTCTAACATTATCTAACATTACATTTAAATAAAAACCTAAAAATTCAGATAATGCTGTTGAACTTCTAAGCCCAATAATATAAATATTTTTAGCTCTAAAAATACTGTTAACTACCTCTTCAAAATCTTTATGATTAATTTTTTCTAAAGTAGATCTTATATTTTCCATATCAGCTTTTAATACACCTTTTAAAGCATTTTCTTGATTTATAAGATTATTAGATAGTTCAATTCTTTGCACTGTTGTTAATTTATTTTTAATCAAATCATGTAAAGCTTTTTGAAGTTTTGGGTATCCACTAAATCCAAGTTCATTTGCAAATCTAACAACCGTTGATTCGCTTACTCCAACACTTGTTCCTAATTTTGCAGCTGTCATAAATGCTGCCTTATCATAATGTTTTAATATATATTCAGCAATCAACTTTTGACCTTTGCTCAACCTTGGAAATTTCATTTGTATAGTTCGCATCAAATCTTGTTGGTTATTTTCATCCATAGTTTTTTCAATCCTTTCTTTCTTGATTACAGAAAAATGAAATTTTTATTTCATTTTAACATCAATTAAAATAATGCGCAATACAAAATTCATCTAATTCACTATAATATATACCATTAATATTAATATATTACAATTTCACTTTGTTTATATTATAAATTTTGTAAATAGTCTATTTCCTTTTCATCTAGATGTCTCCATTCACCTATTTTTAATTCTTCTAATTTAATTTTACCTATGGAAATTCTCTTTAAGCTAATTACTAAGTGTCCTATTTTCTCACACATACGTCTTATCTGCCTATTTTTACCTTCATGAATAGTAATTTTAACTACACAACTATCATTAAGTTTTTTTATAATTTTAAAATCAGCTTTAGATGTTATATAACCATCTATATCAATTCCATTACAAAATGTAGATATTTTATCTTCTGTAGGAATTCCTTTTATTTTAGCAATATACACCTTATTAATTTGTTGTCTCGGATGAATTACCTTATTATATATATTTCCATCATTCGTTAGCAAAATCAAACCAGAGGTATTATAATCTAATCTTCCAATTGGATAAATCCTCTCATTTACTTTAACTATATCTAACAAAGTTTTTCTTCCTTTTTCATCCTTTACAGTAGAAACATATCCTTCTGGTTTATTCAGTACAACATAAATTTTATTTTCTTCTAATTGAATTAATTTTGAATCAACATATATATTATCTTTTTCTGGATCTACTTTAAACCCTAACTCCTTTATAATCACATTGTTGGCCTTAACTCTTTCTTGTAAAATAATTTCCTCGCATTTTCTTCTAGAGGCAACTCCACATGCTGCCATATACTTTTGAAGTCTTTCTTTCACTGTTATCACCTACACTATTTAATTTATGCATCTATTATATATATATTTGTTAGTTTAATCAATTCACTATTTAATTTATAAAATACAAATATAAAAATATATCTAATTTTTATAATAAAATTCAATTATACTAAAAAAGCAGAAATATTATTCGTATATTCTTCCGCCCATAATTCTTTTTATTATATCATTTTTTCTATAACCTAATTTATATTTTTTTATCTGAGTCAATAATATGTTTGATTGTCTTGGATTAATATTTAATAATTTTATTAATTCGCTCATACTATAAAAGTCTTTTGTAAGAATATTTTTTAATTCATTTTGAAACTTTAGTTTATATTTTAAATCTATCTTTCTATTTTTGTGTGGACCTTCTATTCCCCTGTGATGTTCGAAGCACAAGTATACATAATTTAAAGGAATATCTATTCCACCTTGATTTTTATACACTATGTGATGCTTTTCTGCTGTTTTACCACATACAATACATTTTTCCACTCCACTTCACTCCCAGTTAAATATAACAAGACCTTAATTGTAGTAAACGTTATCAAAAATAGTTTTTGTTAAAACATACTACTTAAAACAAAATATCCTAAAGCAAACCCACCGCCACCACAACAAACTATATATAAAATTATTTTCAAAACATTTTTATTCATATTATTACCTCCTCAATATATCCTTATGAACTACTTAATTCATTTAGTAATTTAATATACTCTAGTTCAATATCATCTATTTGAACTTTATTTCCTCTTTTTAAAAGATATTTATTATAATTCATACAATTTTATAAAGCATTTATAAACTGATACATAGTAACCCTTATAAATAGGAATATTATATTTGTATAATAATTATTATAATAAAAGGAGAAATGTAATGGGCAAGAAAACTCAACCTAAAAAAGCAACTAAAAAAAATAATGATAATAGGTCAAATATTCTAAATCCAAATTCTACAAGCTATGAAATGGCCCAAGAAGGATTAATTACTCAAATTAATCCTTCTAATAATAAAACAAAAAATAATAAATCCTAAAATCACCTCTAAATTATCTTGTAAAAACCCTGTATTATAAAAAATATAGGGTTTTTCTATATATTATATCAATTCTTTTTAAAATTAAAGCTCTGCTTTTGCAGAGTTTTAATTAATATTCTCTATGAATATCGTTGCATGCTATATGCTTTTTTTATTACCTTATTATAAACCGCTTCTACATGCTTTCCAAAGCATACAGAAGATAAATTTTCTACATATTCATAAGCTTTTTTAGACATTTTATAGGCTTTATCTTTATTCATTATAATATCAAATAAAATATTAGCTAGTTCATACTGCTCATTGAATATTCTTCCATTAACCTTATCCTCTATTACCCCATCTAAATTTCTATCATACTTCGCTACTACTGGGATTCCTGCTGCCATAGCTTCTATAAATGTTATCCCTTGAGTCTCTGTTTTAGAAGCGCTTACAAACACATCTCCCATTTTATAGTATTTCCCAATTTCATTCCAATTTTTTTCTCCTGTAAATATTACTGAATTATCAATACCTATGCTCTTAGCTAAAATGTCCAAATTATTTTTTTCTGGTCCATCTCCTACAATTAATAACTTTACATCAGGTATTCTTTTAACAAGTTTAAACATACTGTTTATAATTATATCTATGCTTTTTTCCTTAGCTACCCTTCCTATATATAATACAACAGGTTGTTCCTTTTCTATACCTAAAGATTTTTTCATATTAATAATTGTATTATAATCATAGTTATCTTTTTTAAAAGATTCTAAATCTATTCCTGTAGGTATAACCTCTATTTCATTATTTACTCCATAATTCATTAATATATCTCTCACCTTTTTACTAGGTACTATTACGCTATTGCACCCATTACAGTACAGTTTACTAGCTTTCTTTGCAAAGTTTGAAGCTGGTTTTAGCATGACCCCTCTTGAAATATAATGAACATAGTCCTCATACATTGTATGATACGTATGTATAACTGGAATCCCTAGCCTATTAGCTACAATTCTTCCAAATAAACCAATACTAAATTCAGTTTGAGTATGTATTATATCCAAATTTAATTTTTTAATTTTATTCATAATTTTATGTGAGTATATTGCTCCTATTCTCTGTTCTTTCCAAGGTAAAAATGGTATACTAGGTAATCTTATAACATCAGAATTGTCTACATCTATATCTGGATATGCAACTGTTACAATAGTAACATTATGTCCAAGCTTATCCAATTCATTTTTTAAGATTGTAGTGGAAGTAACCACTCCACTTATTTGTGGATAATATGAATCTGTAAAAATTCCAATATTCATAATAATTCTCCTCTATATGTATATAATTCAATTTCACATATTATTTTGCCTAAACAAGTTTAAAACATACTAAAAAATCAAAAATATGTTAAATTTCATATATAATAGAGGATTATTTTAATTAAAACAACACACCTAATTAGATTTTTGACAAATATAAACTCCTATAATAATAAGTCCCGCGGCAAATATTTTCATAATAGTTACAGTTTCTTTTAATATTATAACTGAAAGTATTATTGAAAACACAGGAACTAAATTTATAAAAATAGAAGTTTTACTAGGTCCTATTTGTTTTATAGCCATCTGCTGAACAAAATATCCTATTACAGATGCAAATATACTCATATATACAACTGCAGCATAAGCATAATAAGGAACATTACTTAATGATGATATAGGATTTTCATATATCACAAATGGGACTAAAAACAATGTGCAAAAAAGGAAACTATAAAAAGTTAAGACAATCGGTGAATATAGCGGCATAACTTTTTTACTATAAACTGCATATGATGCCCAACATAATACCGCTAAAAGCATAATAAGATCTCCCTTATTTAAATTAATATTTCCTAAACTTGACAAATCACCATTTGTTATGGTTAAAAATACTCCTGTAAAAGAAATAATAATTCCTATAAATCTTTTAAAACTAATTTTTTCCCTAAGAAATAAAAAACATAAAATAGTAGTTATTATAGGATTAGAAGCACCTATTATTGAGGAATTAATAGCAGTAGTGTATTTAACCGATGTAAAAAAGAAAATATGGTATCCAACCATCCCTACTATTCCTGTAAATAAAAATACAGGTATATCCTTTTTCTTTAGCTTATATAAACTTTTTTCTTTAATCAAAATCACCACATATAATACTAGTGTAGCTATCAAAAATCTAAGAAACGTTAGTGTAAAAGCTGGGATATATGGCGAAGAAAGTTTCGCTGCAATGAATGCTCCTGCCCAAAATAATGCAGTAAGCACCATTAAAAAATAGATTTTACCATCTTTCATTAAAGCACCTCCTAATTAATGTTAAATTTTATCTCTAATCTATTATATATTAGACAAAAAAACTCAATATCCTTCAAAAAATGAAAATTAAAACAGGGATTACAAATTTTAAATTTGTAATCCCTTATAATACATAATTTTAAATCTATAATTTGATTAACCTAAAAATTACATTCAACTATTAAAATACAAATCCTGCAACAAGATATAATACAAATGCAACTGCTGCATTTAATAAAGCATAAGGGACTTGAGTTTTTACGTGATCAATATGATCCGTCGCTGCAGCCATAGATGAAAGAATTGTTGTATCAGATATTGGTGAACAGTGATCACCCATAATAGCCCCTGAGATTACTGCTCCTACCGCTATATACAAATTAGCATCCATTGCAACTGCCATCTGAATACCTATAGGCATCATAAGTGCAAATGTTCCCCAACTAGTACCAGTAGAAAATGCAATAACAGCTCCCATTAAGAAAATAAGTGCAGGTCCATATGCACCATGTATATTTCCTTTTACTAAACCAGCCATATACGATCCTGTTCCTAAATCTCCAATAACATTTCCTATTGCAATAGAGCATATTAAGATTATAACAACTGAAATCATTGATCCTATGCCTTTGTAAACGTATCCCATAAATTCATCTAATTTCATTATATTCTGTGCTCTATAATATATTGCTGCAAAAGTTAAAGATGCTAATACAGCCCAAAATACTGAAGTTGATCCCGATCCATTAAATATACTACCATCTCCAGTAATATACAAACCTATAGGCATCATACCAATAAGAACAGCTAATGGTAAAAGCATATTTTTTGCACTAGCCTTAACGCCTTTTTTAGTTTCTACTTCTGTAGCTTCTATATCTACAACAGGCATTGCTCCATCCCTCATTAATTTTCCTGTTGTCATAACTCTTTCTTCTGCTTTTTTCATTGGACCCCAATCTTTACCTGTAAGTATATAGAAAGGTACCGCTAAAACAGCTATTATTGAATAAAAGTTAAAAGGAATACTTTTTATAAGTATTGAAGTAGGATTTCCTGAAATCACACCATTTGACACTTGAACTGCAATTAATCCCATTAATGTAGCTCCCCAAGCATTAAGCGGTATCAAAGAACAAATTGGAGCTGATGTAGAATCACATATATATGCAAGTTTTTCTCTAGATACCTTAAATTTGTCTGTTAATGGTCTTGCTACAGTTCCTGAAGTAAGAATAGTTATTGATGATTCTATGAAAACAACAACCCCTATAAAAAATGCTAAAAGTTGAGCTGCTTTCTTATTTTTAATTATCTTATTTTTTTCTGTTAAATAGTCTACAAAGCCTTCAACTCCACCTGATACTTGAACAAGTGTTATTATAGAACCTACTAATAGTGAAAATAACACCGTCTTAGTAACCCATCCTTCTGCAAATACATCTATAATTCTACTAAGAGAAGAAGTCAGTGAAGGGAAAAATACCCACCCTTTAATAATTAATTCACCGACCATAATACCAGCAAAAAGAGATAAGAAAACTTGTCTAGTAATAACTGCTAAAATAATTGCTAACACTGGTGGTAATAAACTCATTATTCCAAATTCCATAATTAATACCTCCTAAATATATATACCTATTTACTAAAATATAAAAATCATTTGTAATTAAAAGTGCTTAATAATTTAGTTACTATACTGGGTTTAGTTTACTAAACTCAGTATAAGTAGCTAGCTTTATTATATTTAAATATTTTTTCACAATAATCATATCTTTGATTCTTTATTTCTAATGTAAATATGTGATTATAAACGATTAACAGCATTCTCTATTCTCTTTAATCCTTCTTCTAATGTCGCTCTTGGACAAGCAATATTGATTCTTGCAAACCCTTCACCTTCTGGTCCAAACCAATATCCATGATCCAAAGCAACTTTAGCTTCTTTAATCATAAAATCACCTAATTCTTCTTTACTCATACCTAGTTCGTGACAATCTAACCAAACAAGATATGTTCCTTCTGTTTTATTTACTTTTATTTTAGGGATTCTTTCCTCACAATATTCAGTTAAAAACTCTAAATTTCCTTCAAGATAATCTAGTAACTGTTCAAGCCATTCTTCTCCCTCAGTATAAGCAGTTTCAGTAGCTACTGCTCCAAAACAGTTATCTCTGCGAATATCTAGTGCTCCTAATGCTAAACTAAATTTATCATAGTATTCTTTATTAGGTATTGAAAGCAATGCAGATTGTAAACCAGCTATATTAAATGTTTTACTTGGTGCAAAACAAGTTATTGAGTTTTGTGCAAATTCTTCAGATATAGATGCAAAAGGAATATGTTTATGTCCTTTGTATACAAGGTCCGCATGAATTTCATCACTAACAACCATAATATTATGTTTCATACATATTTCTCCAAGTTTAACCAACTCTTCCTTTGACCAAACTCTTCCTATAGGATTATGCGGACTACAAAGAATCATCATCTTAACGTTTTCATCAATTTTACTTTCTAAATCTTCATAATCCATAACATATTTTTCATTTTCAAATTTTACTGAATTACAAATTAATTCTCTATTATTATCTCTTACTACATCGAAGAACGGATAATATACTGGTGTTTGTATAATTATTTTATCTCCTGGTTTAGTAAATTCTTTTACAATTATGCTTAATGCCGGAACAACACCTGGACTGTGAATTACCCAATCTTTTTCTATTTTCCATTCATGACGTTTTTCCATCCAACTACATACAGCTTCTTTATAACTATCAGACATTTTTGTATATCCAAATATACCATGTTCTGCTCTTTCCTTAAGTGCATCAATAATAGGTTGTGCTATTCTGAAATCCATATCGGCAACCCACATAGGTAAAACATCTTTTGTGCCAAACTTCATTTCAACCTCATCCCATTTTGCTGTATTTGTACCAATTCTATTTATAACCTTATCAAAATCGTATTTCATTTTAAGCCTCCATAATAAATGTAATTTTTTGATAAATAATGTAGCTTTCACAAACATATTATTTATTATTAATAATTCACCTCCCACACACTTCATATTTATACGTGTTGTGAAAATCTAAAACTTGAAAACGTTTTGTTATTATTTAAAGCAAATACTGTGCCAATTTTATTTTTACACAAAAGCCACTGTTTCGTCACAATTTGTACATATTTTCTCATAATTAATAGGTTAAATATAACCCATTTAAACCCTTTAAACCCTTTTGGCTATAATTATAATATCTTTTACTAAATAAAAAATCCCAACGTATAATAACGTAAGGATTTTTCAATATTATTTCTAAGTACCTTATAATTCATGATTTACATATTACAAATTTTTCACTACTTTTAGACCAAATTCTGTTATTTCTGTTCCACCTCTTCCTCTTGATATTGAAACCATTCCATAACTTTGTAGCTCATTTAATATTGTTCTAATTTCTTGTTCCGATAAGAAAACTCCTTTTAGCTTAGCATTATCAGCAAGACTTCTTCTACCTATTCTTAATTTATTTTTATAACTTTCTTCTAAATTTTTTAAAATAAATATGTATTTTTCGATTTTATTTCCAACATTCATCTTAAATCTTTTCAAAGTATTTTCTTCAAAATCACTCAAAGAACTTATATTATCTATATAATTAATACACTCACAATTAAAAGGAAGCTCCTCTACATCTATCTCTTTTTTCTCAAGATGTGCAAGATATTCAATATAATTTCTCAGTTCTCTTACATTTCCTTCCCATCTATATTTCAAAAAAGCATTAGTAGCTTGATTAGATAATTTAAAATCTATATTAAGTTCTTTTTTTATCTCATCCACTAGCAATAAAATATCTTCTTTTCTTTCTCTTAATGGAATAAGATTCAATGGCAAAACATTTAACCTAAAATACAAATCTTGTCTAAAATCACCTTTATTAACTAACTCTTTTAAATTTCTATTTGTTGCAGCAATTATTCTAACATCTACATGAATTACTCTATCACCACCGATTCTCATTACTTCTCTTTCTTGAATGGCTCTTAACAACCTTGCTTGTAAACTTAATTCCATCTCTCCTATTTCATCAAGAAACAGAGTTCCCATATGAGCTAATTCAAAAAGACCCAATTTTCCACCTTTTCTAGCACCTGTAAAAGCTCCTTCTTCATATCCAAAAAGCTCACTTTCAAGCAAACTTTCAGGTAATGCCGCACAGTTTACCGCTACAAATTGATACTCTTTTCTATTTGAACTATTATGAATTGCTTGAGCAAATAATTCCTTTCCTGTTCCTGTTTCTCCTCTAATTAATATAGAAGAATCTGATTTAGCCATTCTTTTTGCAATATCTTTTACTTTATTCATAACTTCACTTTCCCCTATTATATCTTGAAAGGAATATTTTGCTATATGTCCTTTTCCTAAAAGCTGTGATCTAAGTTTATGCTGTTCTTTTTCCGCATCACTAAATCTTTTAATTATTGCAGCTGCACCATAAAGATTTCTATCACTAGTTATAGGATCAACATTGACAGATATTGCACAACCATTAATTTTTACCAACTTTTGTTTGATAGATTTTGATTTATATAAAACCTGTTCAAAAGGTAACTGCGGAATTAATTCTTTAACGTGCTTTCCTAGTACCTCTTCCTTTTTTAATCCTATTATGCTTTCAGCACTTTCATTGTAAAAATATACTATTCCTTCTAAATCCACCCCTATTATTCCCTCTTCCAAACCTTGAAGTAAAATACTAAATTGGCTTTCAAGTCTATTAGTCAATCTCATTAATTTTTCTACACCATATCTATTAGTTACAATACTTTTAAAATATCTTTGTATTTTATGTTTTTTTAGTAAATCATCTAAATCGAGCTTTACAGCAATATCTATGATAGTATTTATATCTAATACTCTATGTCCTATATCTATGACTTGTTTTACATTTTTAGGTACATATCTAGATTCACCTGGTGTTATTGCAATATCCAAATCTGGTATTTCGTCTATTCTAGGATAAACAGGTATAAATTCTACATGGTTTACTCCCAATTGATAAATTAGAGATATAGTTTCTACTGCCATCTCTAAACTTAAATTTACAAGCATGACTTTTTTATCTTTAGGTATTTCCGTTATTTTCTCAAGTCCTATTTTAGATAAAGTTATGCTGGTTATAATTATTTCACAATCATCTTTTATATATTTCTTCACAGTTCCATAAATAGAATCTGTTGATATCACTACTATATCTGTATCAATTGTTCCTTTAATACTATTATTATCTAAAGAATATTTTTCAACAATCATGTGTTCTCCAAATAATTCTTGTAATTGTTTACAGTAAAAGGCTGCAACAGCAGAAGACAAAGTCACAACTGCAATTTTCTTTTTCATAAGTAATTCACTCCTTATATAATACCTGTGTGCATTAATCTTTATTTAACTAATTTTAATTATAGTATATCAGAATATTAAAATTAAGATTGTATAATAATTAAAATAAAAAATACACTTCTAAATATCAACTTAATATTTAGAAATGTATTTAAATAGAAAGCAAAGTTTTATTCTCCTCTAAAATGGAGTTTCTGATCCTGTATAGCATGCAATTTGGCTATCTAAAAAAATTTCTTGAATATGATCTAGTTTTTTCTGAGAGGTTGGTTTTTCTTTACTATAAGGATATTTTCTACCTAATTGACTCCACTTAGAGTCACCCATTCTATGGAAAGGCAATATATTTATTTCAAATAATCCTACTTTTTTCATAAACTCTGTTATTTTTATAATATTTTCATCTGAATCGTTAAATTCCTTTATAACTGGCATTCTTAAAACAATTCTTCCGCTCCAATCTGATTTAGCTAAAGTTTCAATATTTTTCAATATTAAATCATTATAAACTCCCGTTTTTTGTTTATGCTTTTCTCTATCCATATGTTTAATATCTATAAAAGCAAAATCTATATACTGCATTACTTTCATGAAAGTATCTGTATCTACAAAAGCACTTGTCTCAATAACAGTATGAATATAATTTTTTTTACATTCTCTTAATGCTGCCATAAGAAAATCTTTTTGATAAAACACTTCTCCTCCACTAAAAGTAACGCCTCCTTCTTTGCTCCAAGAATGACTATCTCTATTAAGTATTTTAATGAGTTCTTCAACTGTATACCATTTCCCACACACTTTTAATGCCTCATAGGAACATACCTTTGCACAATCAAAAGTGGTACACTTATCACATAACTTCCAATTTAGTAATAACACACCGTCATCACTCAAACTAATAGCATTGTGTGGACATGCATTTATACAAAGTGAGCACCCTTTGTCATATTTACATTTTGTTTTAGCAAACATAATCTGTGGTCTACCCTTCCAGCTTTCCGGATTAGCACACCATTCACATTTTAAAGGACATCCATTCATAAAAACTGTAGTTCTACATCCTGGTCCATCATGTACAGAAAAGCTTTGTATATCAAATAGTAACCCTTTTACATCTAAGTCTCTCATCCTAATCCTCCTAACAATATTCCAAATAAGAAAAGATTTGTTAAAAATAACTATAAATCTTTTCTTATTTTTTAAACATTACAACTAAAAATTATATTATTTTTTTGAATATTGTGGTAATAAACCTGCTGCAATAATTGAAACTGTAAATGAACTTGCAGCAAATATCATTGATTTAAAATAACTTCCTGATATATCATATAAGTGTGCCCCCATATAACTTCCAAGAGCTGGTCCTATGCCCATTACTATAAGTGTTGCTAATCCCCAAATTTTTCCCAAAGATTTGTTACCATAAATTGCTCCTGCATATCCTGCGACTCCACCTGGCTCAATAGCCCAATATATTGCAAAACATACACACGCAATAACACCAACAGCTAAAGATTTGCTAGTATTTAATAATAATGCACATGCAAGTAGTCCTACTGCTGGGGCAAATATCAGCATAATTTTTCTAGCTTTTATTTCATTATTTAGTTTTTTAACTACTTTATCTGAAACAATTCCCATTACAGGCATAGTAAATATTCCTACGATACCTATAATTACATAAAGATTTGTAGCAGTACTTAATGAAAGCTTACAATCTGTTGTCCAAAATTTTACAACTTGAGTCCAAACTAAAAATTCTGCAACCATACTAGTTAAAAATGCAATAATAGCACCCCAAATTGGAGCTGTTCTAAATGCTTCTTTAACACTCCAAATATGCTCATCATTTGATTTGATTTGTATAGAATCACTTCCAAAAGCTTCAAAACCATAATCATTAGGGTTTTTCTTTGCAACTATTGAAGCGATAACAAGTGCTATAAATACTACCACTGAAAGTCCTCTCATTGCAATTCTCCAATCTAAAGTTAAAAGTACAGCTTTAGCTCCAAGACTCAAAACAACTTGAGCAACTGGTGCTCCCATAAATGCAATACCCCACATAGTAGCATAAGATTTTCCTACATACCACTTACGGACAGATACTGTAGAAGATACCCATAACATTCCTGTTCCAATTCCCGCAAATACTACATAAGGAATTAAATATCCCATATAGCTATGCGCATAACTAGTTATTAAAAACCCTAGTGCTGCACATACAGAACCTATAGCATAAGCAGGTTTAGTTCCCCATTTATCAATAATCATACCACTAAAGAATGCCGTTACTGCATATACGGTCATCATTAAAGAGTAACCTAGTGTTAGTTTAGAAGCACTCCATCCTAAAGATTTAGACATAGGACCTTGCAAAACAGAAAATGTTGATCGATATCCAAATAGACAAAATACAGCTAACCATGATGCCAAAACAACCATATGACCTAAATGCTTTGCTTTTTTTTCATCCACTAACTCCATCCCCTTTGTAAATATTATTTAATATATTATTAAGGCGCAATATATTTTATTGCGCCTTTTCTTGTTGTAATACTTTATTATTTTTCGTGATATCCTTCACAAGTTACAGCATCTAATTCTTCATGACACCATGCTTCTTTTTCTAATCCTACACATACTCCTATACCATCTTTATTAGCTTCTTTGAAATTTTTGCAAAATTTACATTTTGCAGCCTTCTTGAAATTGGAACACACCTTGCTATCAATTGGAATCAGATTTCCTGACACCCTACATATTCCTTTAGCTGCATCTATACGTGAAAAATTGAAACAATCACTATGCTTTAAATTCTTTATTTCCATTAAAATCACACTCCTTCATATTCTGTTCTTGAAATCACTTCATCTTGTATTGGTTTTCCAATTTCGCACCAATACTGAGTAAACCCTGCAACTCTTACCATGAGATCTCTATACTCATCAGGTTTTTCTTGAGCAACTCTTAATACCTTAGAATCTACAATGTTATATTGAATATGGAATCCGCCTTTCCTCATATATGCACGTGTTAATTCAAGAAGATTTTTTGTACCTTGAACACCTTTTAGTGCACTTGGATGAATCTTTAAATTCATCTGAGAATTTTGTGATAAACTATGATCCCAAACTGTTGCTGATTCAAACAAAGCATATGGTCCATTTTTATCTGTCCCTGGATACGCAGACATAGATGCATCTGAATAAGTTGTTCCTGTTAATCTTCCATCTGCTGTTGCAAGTGTTGCTCTTCCTTGTGCTCCATGAGTTGAAACGGAAATTTGACATGGATACATATTTTTACCATATAATGATTCAACTTTACGTGACATTTTAGAGAACCATTCTTCATATTGTTTTAATATATTATCTACATATTTATCGTCATTGCCATATTTAGGTGCTCCTAAACAGGCTCCATAAATCTCATCATATTTACTAGAATTATTACGTTTTTCTTGATCAACTAAAGAATAGCTTCCAACCTCTTCAGATGTCATAAACCCAAAATTATTGATAATAGCATCTACCATTTGTTTTAAAGTATATTTTTTCTCATCATATATTAACTTTTTAAGTGAAGCTAATGAATTGACCATGTTAATAGTACCACAGCTTTCTACATTAAACGTTGCATTATATCTGTATCCCATATTTCCTATATGCAATCCTTTATCAAGGCAGTCAGGTTTTAACATAGAATTTACTATACCCATATTATGTTTACGCCATATATCATGTTGAATATTATTTGCCTTTGCAACTGCATCAACTAATATTTCATAATACTGTTTAAATGCCCCCCATAATTCTTCATAGGTTCTAAGTTTCTTATTATGAGGTGGAACTACTTGCATACCTGTTCTATAATCTTTACCATTTGTTAAAACTAGTTCTAATATCTTAGGATTTGCCATGAAATGCACACCTACACTTGTAGGTTGACCAGCTCCACCTGGAATTAAATATTCTTTATCATTTAAATTTAGTTTTTTCCAACAACATGGAGAAGTTTCTAAACATCCACCTATTGCAAAAGCTCTAGCTTCATCAATATTCATTCCTTCAGGACCATATTGTTTCATTAAGAAATCAATAGCAACTCTATTATTCATCCATGCTGGATATCCTGAACCAGTTTTATCACATTCTGCACATTTCAAAAGGAATTTATCAGGTAGTTTTTCATCATAAAGAACGGATAATGTTGGTTGAGGAGTAGCGCAAGTAATGCCTGCCTCAACTATAAGCATTTCTAAATCATTAGTAGCAGATTGTCCATCTTCCGTTAAACCTCCAAGACTTAAATTATTGAATGTATTTCCTGAAAGAACCCCTCCTACAACTCCTGCACAAGCAAAACAATCGATGGCAGTAATCTTAACTCTGTATAGTTCTAATAATTCAAGAACTTCTTTTTCTGTTATACGTCCAACTTTCATATCTTGTTCAAACCAAGGATATAAAATTTGTCCTAATCTTCCAATTGACATTCCAGATATAGCATCTTCATTAATAGCAGCTATATGTAATGTATATGTCAATTGTAATGCTTCTCTAAAAGTTCGTGGTTGTTTATGAGCTATCCATTCAAGACATTGAGTTATCTCCACGTACTCTTTTCTTTGGTTTTCATCTTTTGTGGTACTAGCTAATTTTCTAGCTAATTTAGCATAATTTAAAATCCAGTTTTGAAGTCCTTCAATTACAATTTTTACTGCTTCATAAAAATATAACCTTTCCATACCAACTAGTCCATCACCATCTGCTTTACCTGCAACTTCAATTTTGCGTTGTTCTGCCCTTTCTTTTATTTCATCAAACCCATATTGTAATGGATAATAATAATTTATAACCTCTCTACCTTGTGGAAGTGTAAATCCTGAATCAAACATACAAATCAAACTTCTCATTGCATTCTCTTTTAAATCGTATCCATCAACCATTTGCTCATACTTATGACCTAAATCCTCTACTGATTTTCCCACCCATCGTTTTGCAAGTTTTAAAAGCACAGGAATTTCTTCTTTTCTCATACCAAACTTGCCAGCTATAGAAACTACATTATCAAAACTTTGAGTAACATTTCCACCACCGCCACCAAATGCACTTAACTCTCCTGAACTTGCACTACCTCTTTTTAATGCCTCTTTGTAAAGTTCATCTTCCTTTGCTACAAAAAAGCTTTCA
Organism: Clostridium aestuarii; assembly: GCF_026735135.1. Classification (GTDB taxonomy): domain Bacteria; phylum Bacillota; class Clostridia; order Clostridiales; family Clostridiaceae; genus Clostridium_H; species Clostridium_H aestuarii. The sequence continues at coordinate 565,756 of NZ_JAPQER010000002.1, forward strand.
GAAAGCCAAGGCATTGGAAAAGATCCTCTAAAGCTACTAGTTTTTTGCATAACAAGTTTTTCACCTGGAATTATGTTAGGTGTTGAATGTGAAAATGCACATTTAAGCGCCTCTGCTCTTCTAATTACTGTAACCTCTCCATCTAACTCATCCCATCTACGGTTGTACCAATAAGGAAATTCTGTATTAGCTGTAGACAATGTATTATAGAAAAGTTCTCTAAGTTTTTTTGCCCTAGGAGTTGGTTCTTTTTTTACTTCTCTATCAATCATTTTTTCTGGAGCTTTCCCTCCCGACTGATAATTCATGGATAATCCTTTTGAAGCTAAAATATCAGCTAATTTCATTCTAGTTTTATCTTTCATATTAACACTCAGTCCTCCCTTTTAAACATCATATAATGCCTATCACATTTACAATTATATGTATAATTTAGGGTAATATTACTAATTTAACATAATATTATCTTTTTTGTATTATGAAAATTAAAGTTTATAATTTTCAATTATACAATTTCCTCAATTAATAATCCATTGTATATATTTTATATTTATGTATAGAATTTAAATATCAAGAATAAATAAGGAGTGATATGATGAATCTTTACATAAAACTAATTTTATATTTATTTGTTATATTTATATTAAAAATTATAAATAAATATTTAATACCTTCAGTACATAAAATCAAAAAAAGTTTTAATTCTGACAGACTGAAATATGGATTGGTTTCCAAATACTTTTTATCAAATTTAACTAATAGTGAATTTGAAAATTATTGTAAATATTTTTTGGAAAATAGAAATTTCAAAGATATTACTAATATTTCAAAACCAACAACTAACGGATTAACTCTTACATGCAAAGACAGTAATAATTCAAAAATACATATCAACTGCTTTAAAGCTAATTGTAAAAATGAAAATAATATTGGTGATAATTATGAATCAATAGGTCAATCATATATTGAGGAATTTATTGGTGTCATGGTACACGATAAAATAACTCATGGAATGATAATAACTAATGGTAACTTTACTTCTGAAACTAAAAAACATGTACAAAATCTCCCCCCAAAATATAATGTTGAGCTTATAGATGGTACTCTCTTATCTAGTTTTTCATGGCAAATCAGAGAAAAGATTGTTATGAAACTTTCTAGCCAACAAATACTTACTCAATAGCTGGAGGTAAATCTAAATATGACTAACTATCTTTACCAACTAATATATAATATAACTGATTTTATAAATAATATTTTATTAATAGTAATTATATTATTATTTACAATAACTGTCTTTAAATTAATAAAAGCATTTATCATTTATCATAGAGAATATAATGATATTGAACGATTAAAAGAATGTAAAATTAACATAAAGGATTTAAATAATTTAACTCCTAAAGAATTCGAACAATGGTGTACTGCATATTTATCTAAACAAGGATATACTTATATCAATATGGATTCACTGAACGTTAATAATAGAAAAAATATTATATGTAAAAAAGGAAAAGAAACATATTGTGTTAAATGTAAAATATCTCCGCATTCATACGATATCAAACATATTCTTAATTTAGAAATCGCTCGTCAACTCATAGGTTCAATGGAGTACAATGGAATTTCAAATGGAATCATTATAACTAGTGGTATAATTTCTTCAAAAGCTATTGATTATATTAATTCCCTTCCTAAGCCTTATTCTATTGAAATCATTGATGGAAGTCATCTAGTAAAAGATTATAAAATTATATATAGTAATTTATTAACTTTGTATGATAAAAATTGATATAGTAAATAAACCTGTAAATACTAAAAGCTCTGAAAAGTATATTGTATGCTTTTCAGAGCTTTGATTTATTTCATATAAATTTTTATAAATACCATTTTAGGTATAATTTATAAAATAATGAACATACTAGTTTTATATACTATAGGAGGTATATACATGAATGAATCTCTCACGAGTAGACAAATTTTCTTTCTTATCTTTGGTGTAATTGTGGGTTATGGTGTTGTGAATATTGCTAAAACTGTTGCTGAAGCTGCTGGAAGTGGTGGATGGATTTCCTTAACAATTTCTACATTAATAGCAAGTATTATTACATATATAATCGTGTATATTGGATATGTGCATAAGAATAAAACACTTTATGATTATAGTCAAATATTAGTAGGTAAAACTGTTACATCTATATTTATATTCATATACATTATATATTTTTTTTTAATTTTCGCTATGATTACTAGAATATCCAGTGAGATAATTAGACTTACTATACTTATAAAGACACCTGTGTATGTAATATGTTTACTTTTCTTTTTAGTTACATATTATGCTGTAATAAAGGGTCTAAGAAATATTGCAAGAATTTGTGAATTGTATGGTATTATCATAATTTTTAGTGCTCTTATTATACATTTTCTTGTTTTTACACAAGGAACTTTAATTAACCTAAGGCCTTTTTTTAGAAATGGAGATATTGAAATGTATTTTAAATCTCTTGGCAAAACCTTATTCCCCTTTTTAGGAATGGAAGTACTTACTTTTGTACCTATTCATGAAAAAAACACTAAAAAAGTATTTAGATATGCAATTTCAGCAATTATATTTGTAGGAATTATATATATAATTGTAGTAGAATCATGCATATCAGTGATGGGCGTAGATGATATTATACATTATAAAGATTCCTTAATAGCTACATTAAGAAGAATCTCTATTCCATACCTTCAATTTCTTAGAAGAGTTGATGGTATCGTTTTAACCATATGGATTATGTCTGTATTTTGTACAATTATCATATATGCATATGGGACTGTTTTCTATATAAGTAAACATTCCAATATTCAATTTAATATTCTTACATTTATTATAATAACAGCAGCTTTTATTGTATCTCAATTTCCTAAAACTTTTGAAGAAATAGAAAAAGCACTCGAATATATTAGCTATTTAGGACTTTTTTGTGCAATAATAATACCCATAACATTACTAATTATTACAAAGGTGAAGAAATATGATAAAAAGATATCATAAATTACTTATAATCTTAATATTATTTTCCGTATTTTTAACAGGTTGTTGGGATTACCTAGACATTGACAAAAGAAGTATAGTCATCTCTATTGGAGTAGACAAAGTAAAAGATAATATTGAGTTTTCTGGAGAAGTAGCTAAACTTTTGCCTGAAATGGGTGAAAGAGGTGGTTCTCCTCAAGGAACAAACGTCTACACAGATTTGTCTTATGGAAAAACCTTTGAAGAAGCTAGAATAGATTTTAATAGAAGACGTCCTCACCCAACGTTTTTGGGAGCAACAAGAGTAGTTGTTTTTGGTTCAAATTTAGCACAAGAAGGTATAGAACCCTATTTAAACAGAATAAACAAAACATATGATTATAGAAAAACTCTTCTTGCTGTAGTAAGTAGAGAACCACCAAATCAAATATTTGCAACTAGTATAGAAAATGATCTATCTGTAGGATTTTTAATAGAAAACACTGTGAATTTCTTGGCTAAAAATGGTTCTGCTCTATATAAAACTATTGGAGAGATGCTTTCAGATATAGCACTAAATGAAGTAGGTTATGTTCTACCTTATATAGGCATAGACAAAAGAGATATAAAATACTTAGGACTTGCTGTTATGAAGGATTCAAAATTAGTGGGAACAATCGACATTAAAGATAGTGATGGACTACTCTATCTTTTAGCAAAAAATCCTTTATTAACTGAAGTTATGACTAGTCCTAAGAATGAAGAAAATAAGATTTCTTTTAAAACATCTATTAAAAACAGAAAAATCAAAACAAAATATGTAAATAAAAAAATAGTAATAAATATAAGTTTAGATTTAAATGCCAGATTACGATATCAATATTTTATAGAACCCATAAGCAGCGGAGATATAAAACAATTGGAGACTATGATATCAAATAAAGTAAAAAAGGATATTGAAAATATTTTAGAGCGAACACAAGAAGATTATGAATGTGATATTTTAGGATTTGCAAGATATTTTAGAGCTGATAATTCCACAGTTTATAAACAAATAAAATGGTCAGAAGAATATCCTAAAGCAGAAATTAATGTTAGTGTTAATACTAAAATTATAAATCAAAATTTATCCGATCCTAATGCTGAAAAGAAAGAGTAAATATAGCGTGGTGATAAAATGAGATATAAAAGTAACCTAATATATAAAATAAACGAAATTAAAAAAATTAATTCAGGAATATCAATAAGAAAAATACTCAGTATGAACACTGAAGTCTACATTATATATATATCACAACTTACAGACAAAGAAAGACTCTCTAACGATATCATAAAACCTATATTACAATATAATAAGTCAATTGATGATATAGATTTAATTGCTAATTCTATAATTTATATAGATGATATTTCTATAGACAATGATGAAAATAAAGTTATAGATTATATTTTAAAAGGAAAATCAATTATTGTTACATCTAATGCTGAAGAATATATAATTGCAAATACTTTAAAAATAGCTAAAAGGAGTATAGAATCTCCACAAATTCAGAATGCATTAAAAAGTCCTAGAGATTCCTTTACTGAAAATTTTGAAACAAATTTATCCTTAATACGCTATAGAATAAAAGATTCCTCACTTGCAATTGATAATTTTACCATTGGTAAAAGAACCAAAACTAATGTTGCAGTAGTATATCTTACTGATGTTACAAATCCCAAATATGTTAACGAAGTCAAAAAAAAACTGAACAATATAAGCATAGATGGTATTATTGAATCAGGCTATATTCAAAAATTTATAAAAAATAATACTTTCGATATATTTCCTCAGGTTGGTATTGTTGAAAGATCTGATGCAGCATGTGCATGTATATTAAAAGGAAAAGTTTGTATTATTGTTGAAGGTAGTAATTTAGCATTAATTCTACCTCAAACCTTTTTTGAATTTTTAGATTCTGGTGATGACCATTATGATAATATATTTTTGGCAATACTTTCAAAATCTTTAAGAATATTTACTTTTATGACCTCACTAACACTATCCGCGTTATATGTTACAATAGTTGGTTTTCATCCTGATATTCTTCCAGAACAGTACATTTTAATTTTAGCTACCTCAAGAGCCCCCGTTCCGGTTAATGCATTATTAGAAATTACACTTATGGAAATAGTATCAGAAATACTAAGAGAAGCCAGCATAAGACTCCCGAAGCAAATTGGTGCTGCTATAGGTATTGTTGGTACTATTGTTATTGGTCAGGCAGCAGTAACTGCTGGTCTTGTTAGTCCTCTTACAGTCATTATTATATCTTTGTCTACAATGACTTCGTTTGTAACTCCTGATTACACAATTATGCATCCTGTGCGTATACTAAAATTTATGCTAATTTTTATAAGTGGTACATTGGGTTTATTTGGATTTACCATAGGAATGACTTTTATCGCAATTAATTTAGTTTCAACTACAAGTATGGGAGTACCATACGCTAGCCCTATTGCTCCATTAAGTATTAAAGATCTGAAGGATTACATTTTAAGTGATATTACTTTGTCTAAAAAGAGACCTAGATTTTTGAGTCCTAGAGATAAAAAAAGGCAGTAAGGACTTTTTTCACTCTGAAACTTAACTGTTCTTATTTGTTATATAATACGCTAAGCTAAAATCAAAAAACAAGAATAACCATATATGCTTTTTAGATTACTCTTGTTTTTTAATATTTATTACCATACTCTATAATATTCACAACTATACCTAATTGAACCATAAAAATTATTATATACATATACTAATTTTCAAAAAACCAAACTCCAATTTATCTATAGTCTATTAGAAGTTTTATTTAATATTATCTGCTTCTATTTTTACTGACTTTAATTTAAAGCTTGCTACTTTTTCAGCATTCATAACATCACCTTTAAAATCTATTGTTCCACCATTTTTAATTTTTTGCGTATAAACATCTGTATTATATTTTAATACATTTCCATCTTTATCCAAAGTTTCATATTCTAATGTTACTGAATCTAAATCCACACCAGTAGCATTAGTTATTTTACCAACTATTTCTTTTCCACCATATTCACCATCAATCATTTTTACATTTTTAATATCAACTAAAGTTGATTTTTGAAAATGCGCAGGCATATTAGCTGAAGCCTTCTCCATTCTAGTAACTATTTTTTCTAATCTTTGCATAACTCCTGTATCCGCTGTAGCCACATTAACTGCTCCAAAAGCTAGATTAACACCTATTAACCCACAAATAACAATTTTTTTAATATGTTTTTTCATTTTACATCCTTCTTTCTATGCTTACTTATAATTACATTTTAGTAACTTAATTCTCATTTGTCAATAATTATAAATTTTGTTATACAAAAACCATTTAAAATGTATTTTTATCTTAATATCTAAAAAAAAGATTTTTTTTCTTTCTTTTTTAGCTTCTTTTTATGTTTTACAATCATTACAACTACAAAAGCAACTACACTACCAAAGATTGTAACAATAGCATAAACCCCTAATGCAATATTGTTGGGGTGGCTAAATAAAGCATGTATACTTTTATCTTTATTAACAATTTTTCTGCCTTGAACTTTATTATAATATTGCGGAACATTTGAAATTCCTTCCACTTTATCAAAAGATTTAATATATTCAGCAATTGCTTTCCATTCTTTTACTTCTTTATTGCGTCCATTAACAGTGTCAGTAATAATCTGAGCTTCAAAATCAGTAATAGATGTACCGTCTTTAGTTTTAGGAACAATTGATAAAAGTCCAAAAGACTTTTCACCTACAATCGAAAGCATTTGAGCAGAATATAAACCTACAACAACACGATACAGTTTTGTATCATTTATCTCTTCATATGTACCATCTAGTTTTTGTAATATAGCATTTGTAACTCTATTAAAAATCATTCTATTCGGATTAAATGTATAGCTAATACCAGACATATAAAGCTGTGCATTACTCATCATTGGAGTAATAGATGCATCCACTTCACAAGCTGTTTTTAATTCCTTACCTGTTAGATAAGCTGAAATCAGAGGATAACCTGTAATACCATCTTTACCTATTCCTAACGAACTTACAGTAAACACATCTGATACAGTTATATCCCCTTTTACAAATGAACCTCTTATTGTACCCGATGGTACAATAGCAACTGAAATCGGATTATAATTTGGACCTTCTGCTTTTTTTACAGCATATATATAAGCATCACTAATAAGATTACCTAAGGGTTCTTCTCCATGTTTATTCCCTATTTGAGATGAAGCTACAAAATTAAAATCTGTTTTTGCTAACACTTCATCAAATTTCATTCCAAAATTATTTAGATATTTTTGCTGCACTATGTTTTTGAAATCTTTTATACTATTAAAAATATTCTTATCCGCTTCTAAACTAGAATCTATTTGCTTAAGATTATAGCTATCCAATTCCCAACCTTTTTTTATGTTTTTTGAAATTTTTATAACACCTAAGTTCTCACTATATTCTCCACATGAACCTATTATGGTATTACCAACTACAATAGGTTTATTTAACTTTGAGTGAGTATGTCCACTTATTATTACATTAATTTCCGGAACTTTTTTTGCTAATATTTCATCTTCAGATTTTGACTTATCTTTATCTATACCAGAATGTGATAAACAAATAATAAGGTCTACTTTCTCTTTTTCTTTTAATATTTGCACCATTCTCTTCGCATTTTTAACAGCATCAGTAAACTTAACCTCCGACATAGGTGCATTAGAAGCTGCATCTTTTCCCATTAAACCAAAAACGCCTATTTTTATACCACTACGTTCTATTACGGTATAATCTTTTACCCCATACACTTTCATAGCTTGTTTCAAATCTGAAAGTGTTTTAGTTAAATTTCCATTCTTGTCTATTGGAAATTCCATATTAGCCTGTACAATTTGTGGTAACTTGTCTCCACTTTTAATTGCAGCATTTAAACTTTTAGTCAAGCCTGTAGCTCTAAAATCAAATTCATGATTTCCCAAAGTTGTCACATCATAACCCATTTTTCCTAATAATCTAAGCTCTGGTGCATCACTTGCATATACAGACTGTAAAAGCGTTCCCATAGAAAAATCCCCTGCATCAATTAATATTGAATTTGGACTTTTTTTCTCTTCTTCATTTATAGCACTTTGGAGTCGTGCATATCCTCCTAATTGCAAAACTTTTTCATTTTGTTTAACCTTAAAAGGAAGAAAATGATCGTGCATATCATGAGTAAACAGTATAGTCATAGTTTTAGTATGTTCTTCTGCAAAAACTTTAATCATATTAAATGGTTGCATCATCGTAATTATAAGTCCTATACAAACTATTCTCAGGATTTTATTAAGATTCTCTTTCAATTTTATACCTCCAATTATAGTCTTCTTCTAAAAGAGCTTGAAATATATTCAATTTATTTAACTCATCTCTTTATTCAATTCTACATACCTATTATTTTCTTCACTCCAAATATACGCTCCTTCTTTCACCACTATGATACCACCATTTTCACCATTCCAAGCATACATTTGTCTATCTTTATGTGGTGTTTCTTCGCTAATACAATCTTCATTTATTTCTTCTTCTACATCTAATATACTAGCTAATTTTGTATCTTTATAAGGTTCACTCATTAATCCTATTAGGCATTTCTCCCCTTCACTAGACCAATCATCTATGCATATATAACATAATTGTGATGTATACCTTCCTGATATTGAAATTGGAACATTATCTTGAATTTTAATAGTATAATATAATTCAATTTCATCATTTTCAACTATATAATAATATCCATGCATATCATAAATATTTCCTTTATAAAAAGTATAGTCATTATCTAATATTTTTATTGTTATATTTTTTAATATAATAACCTTAGCATCTTCATTATTAATCACATATTCTCCTAAAACATTACTCACTTTAGTCTTCTCTCCTTTTTTATAAATCTTTAAATATAATATCATACCCACATTTATCATTCATGTAAATAATCTTGAATTTCTTCTTAACACTATTTTTGCTTCTGTTTAGAAAAATTGAACTACATAAAAGAGCTAGGCTTAATGCCTAGCTCAATCTATACTTAGTTATACCTTTTTAACAAATTGAGATTTTAATTTCATAGCTCCAAATCCATCAATTTTGCAATCAATATCATGATCTCCATCAACCAAACGTATATTTTTTACTTTTGTACCTATTTTTATGACTAATGAACTTCCCTTTACTTTAAGATCTTTGATTATTGTTACAGCATCACCATCATTTAAGATATTTCCATTTGCATCTTTGATAATCTTTTTGTCTTCACTATTTTCAGTTTCTAATTCTAAATTCCACTCATGAGCACATTCTGGGCAAACAAAAAGACTTCCATCTTCATAAGTATATTCTGAATTACATTTTGGACAATTTGGTAAATCCATCATAATTTCATTTCCTCCATTCGTTATTGTTAATTCTAATATATAAAAGTTATTTTCAATTTCGCTTTTACAACTTCATAAGAATAGCAATTACGAACTTGAAATTCACAAAAAATATATAGGTAATTCCTTATAGACTTATATACTATCATAGTCTTTTCATATTGACAAACCATTCTCCAAATTCTTGAAGTTACTCATCAAAATTCATAGCCAACTTATCTAATTCCTCGTTTGCTTATCAGGAAAACGTTTATTGAGCTCTATGCAATCTTTTTTTATTTCGATATTATCTCTATACCATCTTCAGTTACAAGAATTGTATGTTCCCATTGTGCTGAAAGTGACCCATCAGCTGTAAATGCTGTCCACTCATTATCTCTATCTATAAATATTTCATGACTTCCACCATTTATCATAGGTTCAATAGTAAATACCATTCCTGGTACTAAAATCATACCTGTTCCTCTTTTTCCAAAATGATACACAAAAGGATCTTCATGAATAGCAAGTCCAACTCCATGCCCTCCAAACTCTCTAACTACAGAGTATCCATTACTTTCTGCATGCTCTTGCACTGCTGCTGCTATGTCTCCTAAAAAACTCTTCCAAGGTTTAATAGTCTCTATTCCTTTATATAAACATTCTTTAGTTACTTCAACAATTTTTCTAGCTTCTTCACTTACATTACCAATTTCAAACATTCTTGATGCATCTGAGAAGTATCCATTAAGTATAGTTGTTGCATCAACATTTATGATATCTCCAGTTTTAAGAATTATATCTTTGCTGGGTATCCCATGACACACCTCATCGTTAATTGATGTACAAATACTCTTTGGAAAACCATCATAATTAAGATCCGCTGGTATTCCTCCATGAGATACTGTATATTCATGCGCTAATATATTTATTTCTTCTGTACTCATACCTTCTCTAATATTCTCACTAATAACATCTAAAAGACCATTGTTAATTTTAGCACTTTCCCTTATTCCCTCAATTTGCTCTTTATTCTTAATCATATTTCTTGTTGGCACTTCATATCCTTGTTGCTTTAATTTTTTTAATTTTTCATAAAAATCCATGTGACACTTTTTATATTTTAAACCACTACCACACCAACATTTATCATTTCTATTGAAAATCATGTACACTATCTCACTTTCATAATTATATTTAATTTCAATTCATCCTCATAATAACTTATTATTTAATACATCCGCCATTAAAAATACATTCATATACTTTGATATCATTCAAAAAAATTTCTTCATACCCTTGAAACCATTCAAATTCTCCATTAACAATGCAATGATATTTGTATTGTCCATTTTGATATACCATTGGACCACGATATGGATATTCTTTAGGTACTAAAGCTAATGCCTCTTTTAAAAATTTTCCTGAAAAACCCTCTCCAATAATTCTCCCATTATAATTCATTCCCCAAATTGGAATATCGTCCTTCCATAATGCCTCTTCTCCAGCAAATTGTTCTCCGCCTAAATAGGTATCAATATATCTTAAATTTCCTTCAATATACTGTAAATCATGTGAATTAGGTCTAAACGATTCAACCTCAGCACCTTTATCTGCATATGTAGATTTTTTTGCTGTACATAAAAATTGTATTATATCTTCATTTATATAATCTTCCTTATTCTCTTCTATATGTAAACGGCAATTTTCTTCATAATCATTTACCAATTTATCAATACTTACTTTAAAAAAATCACTTAATGCAATTAATCTAGCAATATCAGGGTATGACTGTCCAACTTCCCATTTTGCAACTGCTTGCCTTGATATTCCAATAATTTCTGCTAATTTTTCTTGTGTTAATCCTTTTTCTTTTCTCAATCTATGCAATTGTTCTTGAAAGCTCATTTTAATCACCTCTAAGTCAAGTATACTAATAAAATTATTACACTTCTACCAATCGAACATAACAATTTTGTCAACCAGCAGTTGCTTTTATTTTAAATATAATTTTCTTTATATTATTCAATAAATATATGCTAAACAAAACTTCCTATAACCACCAATATCATTGGAATTAAAAAAATAACACCTATTACTTTTGAAATATTATTATTCTTCTTACATCCTATATAAATTAATAAAATACCAACTAGTGTTATTAATGAAAATATTAAAGTTTTCATTTTTCCACCTCTATACCTTTTTTTACTTATAACAAAAATCTAAATCACTTCTCTCTTAAATTGCTTAAACCATTCACCTTGATATGTAACCATTCCACAATCACCTTCTGCTAACATACCGTACTCTTTACCACTTATAGTTAGCTCTATTCGCTGACCTGCATCAGTTTCAAAAGTAACATAATAATAAGTATGACTGCTACTTCTATGATTATTACTATTACAGTGATGAGTTACACTAGTACGTTTAGTAATTACTTTTCCATGTTGTGTTAATATTGGCGAAGTAGCATTTTTGTGATACCTATTAGCTGAAGTTACTACGCCGTAAATAATCATCCCCATTACAATTAAAAAGAACAACATAAAAAAAGGTGGCATACCGCAAAAAAAGCCTTCATCAAAACCCATTCCCATTATAATACCCCCTATTAAATCATTTAAATAATCCTTATTACAATATATTTTAAAATCTTCTAATATAAATACTTTATCTATTAGAACAATGTTATCTTCATTAATTACATCTACCTAATGTTTTTTTATAAATTTTGATATAAAACTATACACTATATTCTAGTAACGTAATTTCTTTAAATTATATCCCAATTATATTATATATTACATAAATATAGGAATCAGTACCCCTATTTTATTGGTTTTGAAAAAACTATGATAAATACTCTAAACTTATATTATATGATTATCCTAATATCATTAAAAACTAGAGAAACAAAAACGATTTAAGTTTACGAACTACAGCTAAAATTTTAAGAATAGGACCAACCCTCTTAGTAGTTGGAAAAATGGAGTTCATACCATTAATAAAAATAAATTCAAGAAACTAAAGAAAATATTATAAATCAATTAGTAACCTAAAAAAGGAGCTTGGCTCCTTTTAATTAATTCATACTATCTTCTTATCAATCCCTAACTCTTTCTCTAAACATGTGAAATATGGTTCAATAAATTTAGGATATCATCCATATCAAAGATAGCATATCTATATTTCCTCAATATTAATTCCTCCATTTATAATATCTAAAGTCATATTGCTTATACTATCAATTAAAAACATACGAAACATCATAGTACCGCCTTCAAATATTTTCATTTTTTTAAAAGCTATATCTCCACTTATTCCCATTGTTGCTACTGCACATGCTGTAGCTTCTAAGATATTATCTTTATTTGCTCCACAAAAGGTACCTATTAGCGCCGTAGACATACATCCTGTTCCAGTTATTTTTGCCATAATAGGATGTCCATTTCGAATTATATATGTTTTTTCTTTGTCTGATACAATATCTATGGAGCCTGAAATGGCAATAATGCTTCCCAATTTTTTGCTCATCATCTTTGCCATTTCCACTGTTTCTTTAAGATTTTCTTCTGTAACCTTATCTTTCTCATTGGCATCCACTCCTTTTGTAATACCTTTTCCGTTTGCTATTGCTTTAATTTCTGATATATTTCCTCTTATAACAGAAAACTTTATATTTTCAGAAAGATTTATAAATGTTTCATTTCTTAGCTTTGAAGCTCCTATTCCTACTGGATCTAAAACTACTGGATGTTTCAAAGAATTGCTTTTTTCCCCTGCTAAAATCATGGAAGATACTTCGTGCACATTTCCCATATTAAGTACAAGACTTTGGCTATTTTGAGTAATTTCTTCCACCTCATCTTTGTGATGTGCCATGGTAGGAGATCCTCCCCCAGCTAGTATAATATTTGCACAATCATTTACTGTAACAAAGTTTGTTATACAATGAACGATAGGCTTACTGTTTCTTATATTTTGAAATATTGATTCAAACATTTTTGATTTCCTCCTATTTTTTATTTCACTAAAATTTAGTTATCTAAAAGAGATTTTAAACTTAAAAGTACGTTAGATCTATCTAATGTCTTTAATAATGCATAACCTAATACTGCTCCCATAAAAGAAGATGGAATGAAAAATGGAACATATGTAAATATGGACATATCTGGTAAGCCATAAAATATTCTCATAAATGGATATGCAATAATTGCACTTAAGACTCCTGTTCCAATTACTTCTCCAACAACTGCAAATATTAATTTATTGGATATTTTATACAATAAACCTGATAAAAATGCACCCACAACAGCACCTATGACTGCCAAAATAGTACAACCATTTAACGTCATTCTCATAAGTCCAGTCATTAATGCACATGAAAACCCCCAAAATGGTCCTAAAAAAACTGCTGCTATAACATTAATAAAATGCTGAAATGGTGCCATCCTTGGAAAAGATACAAAGGTACTTAGTATATATCCCATGCTTGCTAAAACTGCTGTAAATATCTGTTTTTTAAAGATTTCTTTTTTCATTTTATTTGACCTCACTTCTTATTTTATTTCTAAATGATGTTTTTTTATTTTCTTTTCAATTGTCCATATACCCTTGGGATTATAGTTTATTTTAACGTAAGCCATTACACTTGGCGCTCCCTTATCTATACAGATTTTTTGGCATTCCTTTACAATATCCATGAGTTCATCATAATCCCCTTCGATTGTGGTTTCAAAAGGACCAACGGACATATTTAAGCCTGTGCTCTTAATATAAGCAATAACCTCATCAACAATGCCAATCAGTTCTTCCCCTTCCACCTTTGGTAATACTTGAATTGCTACACTTGCATTCATTTTTTATTCCTCCTATTTTATTTATTAATAAAAAAAAGCATAAAAAGTAAATACACCCAAGGTGGTGTACCCCTTTTTATGCTTTTCTAAATTCACATAAAAGTTATGTTCTTCTTTACATTAAGTTTTCTATTTCAAATTTACCATTTTATTAGCATTAAAAAAATGCTTCAATCGTATAGATTAAAACACCTTTATCTAATCAAGATTCATGCTTAACTCCCTACGACAGTATTAACTGACAGGTTTTTAAGGGTTAGGTTTTAACCTTCTCAACTATATAAGTTCCCCTGCAATTTATATCAAATTTTACTTAAGTATAATACTAATTCATTTATATATCAATACTTTTATTTATAATATCTTTCATTTCAATTAAAAATTGTCTGTTTTAGTAGTAAATGTAACACAAAATATTAAAAATTCATAAGCTATATAGGATATAAATTTTAATAAGGACGGCAAAAATGAAAAATTTTCTATCTTTCAAGGGTGTTGTTACCATGATTATGGATCTGTATCCAGGAGGAAATGATGCAGAAATAGGATGTTATAAATTAATGTCTGTGGAAAATGAATATGGGGCTTTAGTAAATTTCGTTGTGGCACCAAGTACTTACTTTGTAGACCACATAATGGTGGTACCAGGAGATGTGGTAACTGGATTTTATGATGAAAATGTACCTGTTCCTCTCATTTTCCCACCACAATATAATGCCATTGTAATGGCAGAAGATACACCATATCAAAATGTAAAAGTAGACTATTTTAATAATCAATTAGTGAGTAGCGATAATATGTTAAAATTAAACATTGCCCCCTTTACTCACATAATACTTGAAAATGATCAAGCCTTTATCGAAAATCCTTCAAACCGATATCTAATTGTTATATATGGTGCTACTACAAAGAGTATCCCAGCCCAAACCGTACCATACAAAATTATTGTTATGTGTTAGATGTTATTTAATATTTTTTACTATACACACTATGTGATAATTCTCTCAGACTTATAGGATGAGGAAATTATCACATTTCAAATTTCCTGTTCCTTTTAAAAAATGACTTGCTTTCTCTTCTGCAATAATAACCATTTCTCTACCTATACTAAACAAATATCAGTTAGCTTTATATATTTATAACAGGTCTAAAAAACGCTTAAGAAATGGCTCAAACAACATCCAACAATAAAAATTATAACTAGGGATAGAGCTAATACTTATTCAGTTGTTGTAACTAATATTTTGCCAAAAGCCATTCAGCTACAAAAATATATAAAATTATAAAAGAACAAGGATTCAAAGGTAGTTATTCTTTAGTAAAAATGTCAGCTAGTAAAATCAAACGTAATACACGTTGTATAAATCATAATATAAAAAATATTAAAATTGATAAACAAAAGCACCCTGTATACACAAAATGCTTTTGTTACTATAAACATATTTTTATATTCCTAACTTCCTAAACTCTTTATTACGTTTTTTAGTCTATACTAATTTTTCTCCAAATATATTGTTTAATCCTACCTTCTGAATTCTATTTTTAATTTCTGTTTTATCAATAGTATACAACCCTAATTTTTGCATTCTTTCAAAGTAAATAGAACCTGCAAATGTAAATCTGCTTCTCTTATCTTTTTCTTCTAGTAATCTATGATTTGCATAATTAATGATGTCTCCTATTACTGTTTTCTTTGGAAGTTCTAATAATGGTTTATTAATTGCATATCTAACAGCATTGTGCCCCGCAAGAGTCCCTGTACATATAGCTTCAGTATGCCCTACAAATAATCCAGCTTTTTCTCCTGCACAGAATAAATTATCTAGCCCTTTTACTTTCATACCATTATCTCTAGGGGTTATTGCCAAATATCTTATTGAATTTCCTTTACCCCCAGCATATGGATCTAGATATCTAGCATATTCTAATCCTTTAATCTTTCTGAGTTTTTCTAAAGGATAATAAGATGTCATAAGTTTTACATGTCCAGTATCCAAAAGAACTACATTTTCAGCAAATTCTTTTAAAGCATATTGCTGACAAACTTTTATCTTTAATTTATCCATATTTATATCCTCAGAAGGAATCTTTAAAACAGCTACTCCTTTTTCTTCTAATTCTTTAAGTACCTCTGGTGATATACTCTCCTTGCACAACTTACACGAGCCGCTGAAAGCTCCATATACTTCTTCTGCTCTTTCTCCTTGAATATCTTCTATACCTGCTCTTTTACTTATACTTATTCTAGGTCCAAAAGCTGGACATCTCAAAATACACATCGAACATCCATTTCCATATCTTAAACAATTCCCCATAGGACCTGTAGTTCCAGTAGTCTCTACAAAAACATCAGCTTCTTGATAACTACCATCATACAAATATATTCCCTTTATTTTATTTCCTTCTTTTTCAACATTTATAACTCTATTAATAAGTTTTAACTCAATACCCATATTCTTTAAATATTTTCTAACTTCAGGTTCTATTTTGTTTACATCGTAAAGCCATGCATGTTTATGCCCAGGAAAATCTATATTTTTATGTCTGCTGTTTTTATCTGTTAAATTTATCAAATCTCCGCCACCTAAAGCTATAAGCTCTTCGCTAGCAGTATATCTTCCGTTATTTCTCATTATTCCTCCAACATTTCCAAGTCCTAAAAGTAAATCTGTTTTTTCATATACTGTTACATCTGCTCCTGCCTTTTTAGCTGCAATTGCTGCAGCACATCCAGACCAACCTCCACCAATTACAATAACCTTCATATTAGTCTCCTCCCTTCAAAAATGTACCTAGGATCAGTTTGAAGTTTGCATAATCTTTTAAGCTTATGTCCTTTAAATCTAACTGTACATGCTCCACAGGTTCCTTCACCACAACACATTTTTGCATTATTACAGCAAGAATAATTTATATCCTCATCTATAAATTCTAATATCTTATAAATAAGAATATCTACAGCAGAACAATGTATTAAATTTATTTCCTCCTTATCAATTATTTTAGATAATATATTTTTTAATTCTTCTGTTATCTCTCCAGCGTTAAATGTACAACATTCTATAACCTCAGCATCATACTTTTCTAAATACTTTTTAACAAAGTTGTTTTTATAATTAGCCTTATCAAATATAACAGTAACTTTATTACCATTAGAATGTAATTTTCTAAGCACAGGTATCATTGGAGCAATTCCTATACCTCTTGCAATTATAATAGAATGCCCATTTTTAGCATTATATACATGCTTTACTCCTAAAACTCCATTCCAAAACGGACCTTTTACTAAAACATTGTCATTTTCTTTTAATTCATCTATCTTTTTTGTTTTTGTTCCTTTTACCTCTATAGCTACTTTTATTATTTCTGCTGTTCTATCTGCTTCCATAATAGAAATCGGTGAATCATAATATTGATTGCTTGAAGGATTTCTTAGGAAAACAAAGCTTCCTGGGTAAACTAATTCTTGTACTAAACCATGAGAAACTTTTATAGTAAGTATTATCAAATCTCCTTCAACTGGTTCTTTTTTTACTATTCTACACAAATAATTTTTTCTTCCCTCTTTTGCCTTACTTCCATTTAAAATATATTCCTGGTATATGCAAGTACCATTCCAGTTTACACAATCACAAAATTTCTTATCAGAAAGTTCTGAACATAAAATACAATCTCCTGTTTCTGCTAAATGACAAGGACAGTACTCAGTTCCAGCATCTATACAATCAATTATTTCACATTTCATAATTCTGCCTCCCTTAACCACTATAATATTAAAATATTTTGATATTATGTCTTTTGTTACAATACAAACGATAAAAACTTCTAATAAAGTTAAGTTTTTCGATTATAAATAAAAAACACCTACTTATTTGTAGATGTTTTCTCATAAAATAAAAAGCTCAGATTAAATCCTATTTAGGATAAATCTGAGCTACATATATTAAATTTTGCATTTTTATTGTACCATAGACATGCAATAAGCATAAATATAGCTCCAATAATTGTTACTGTAGATTGAAGTACTAAAGTATTTCCAAATCCTAGTTGTTCTATTATGCTACCAATAATAATTCCAAAAGAATTATTAATAAAATGAGCAAAAATGCTTAAATATATTGATTTTGTTTTTATATAAATAAATCCAAATAAAATACCTAGGAAAAATGTATTTATACCCTGAATTAAATTCATATGCATTACAGCAAATAACAAAGCTGATATAACAACAGCAACTTTAATATTGATTTTTTTAGCCAAGCCGTTTAGTATAATTCCTCTAAAAATCATTTCTTCATATATAGGTGCAATAAAGACAATTGAAATGATTAAAACAATAGGTGAAATCGCAAGTTCTTCGAATGCTTTTTCAATTATAGGATTCATTTTTATATGTCTAGTAATACCTCCTACACTATATTCATAAAATAAGCGATATCCTATAACCATAACAAAAATATAAATATAATATTGTAAACCTGGAGCATTATATTTATACTCTTCTGAAGATTTTCTGCTAAATAGTTTTAAAATCACCAACAACGCTAAAAATTTAAATATCACATCAATAACAAGTTTCATATAATGTTCTGCATTTCCCAAAGTGCTTGTCCAACCATCAAAGAAAAATCCACCTGTTTCTATAAAAATTGAAATAACTACAACTAATAAAGCTTTTAAAATTCCCATTCTATTGATACTTTTTTTTCCTGTTTCTATACTTTTTACAAGATTCAAAGTTTTCCCTCCCACGCTACTTAAAATTCAGCATAAAAAATTATAACAATTAGTTCTTAAATTGAAATTAAATTATTATTAAATTTATCTTAAATATATTCTAGTCATTCTGTTTACTCTATTAATATTCAATATAACATATGCTTAATAAATATCAAAACTTATATTGGTGTTTATAGTGATTTTGTGTCCGAAAATATTTGGAATAATATTAAATTTTATTTTTTTACAAAGTAAAACTCTGCTGAATATATTTCTGCAGAGTTTTACTTTGTAAATGCTCTCAATATCTTTATTGTACTATATTATCATAAAATAGTTTGTTTTTTTACCAATAAATTTATTAATTTTTTTATATCATCCTTTGTACATTCATCTAATCTATTATCTCCCATATCTCCTGAACAATGCATCATTCCATAAGCTGGATAACTTTTTTTAGAACTTAAATTTGCTGGAATGGGAATTGGTAGCATCCCCATATGCTGTGCAAAAGTATTTATTGAACGCAGACAAACTTGTCCCCCACCTTGAGGATCACCACATGAGGTAAAAGCAACCAGTTTTTTACCAAACAATTTTCCATCAGACCATAAAGGCGAAAAAGAATCCATAAAAGCTTTCATTTCAGCAGATACATTTCCAAAATAAGTTGGAGAACCTAAAAAGATGTAATCACTTTCCAAAATAGTCTCTAAATCTATAATTGGTATTTGTAAGATTTCATCTAAGTACTCATTAATTATTGGATAATTATGTGAAAGTTCTTTTAAATCATCATCTTTTACTCTATATATTCCAGCATCTATTCCCTTTCTTAAAAAATTTTTATAAATTTCTTTTGCCATAAGATATGTGTTTCCACATACACTATGGAAAACAACAGTTACCTTCATAGTATTTATCCCCCTTAATTTTACTAAATTAAAATAATTTTAAAAATTATCAAAATAACTCCTTTTATAATTATAGTATAAACTTATTTATTTCTTCATGTAAACTTTTTGATATCATTTATTTTTTGTCTTATTTCTTCTGTAGAAATAGATGTTTGTTCTGAAAGCTTTCTAATCTCATCAGCAACTACTGCAATTTTTTTACGGTTTCTCCTACTCTTGCCGCTTCTATTGATAAATAGTTAATACGGTTGAATAATAATTAAATATTATAGTAGGAAGAAATTTACTATAATATTTAGTTATTTGGTTAAACTATTTAAGTAAATATATTTAATTATTTTAAATAAAATAATTATCAATTTACTCAATAATTTTGATGGGTGGAACAACTAATGAATAAAGAAGTTATTTCTGATAAGCAAGGTATATCTCTTATTGTTTTGTTTATAATAGGTGAATCTTCAATACTGGTAATGGGACTTGAAGCTGAAAAAGATTTATGGCTAGCTATTATTTTAGCCATTTTTATGGCATTACCTATAATGGCTGTATATTCGAAAATCCACTATCTTTTTCCACATAAAGATTTTTTTGATATTATAGAATTTTGTTTTGGTAGGTTTATTTCAAAAGCAATTATAGTATTATTTACTTGGTATATGATTGATTTAACATCTTTAATTTTAAGGGATTTTGGTAATTTTATTAAAACTGTTTCACTTCCTGAGACACCTATAATTATCATAATGATGAGCCTAATAATACTATGTATTTGGGCAGTAAAGGAAGGAACCGAAGTTATGGGTAGATGGGCAGAATTTTTCCTACCTATAGTTATTATTGTTATGTTTAGTATTGTATTATTATTAATTCCTAATATGAATATAAATAATATTCGACCTGTTTTATATAATGGTATAAACCCAGTTGTAAAAGGAGCATTCGGACCACTTTCAATACCTTTTGTTGAAACTGTATCATTTACAATGGCTTTTTCTAAATTTAAAACACAAAAATCGCCTTATAAAGTTTATATTATAGGTTTATTGCTAGGAGGAATAATATTGCTCATGACCTCTTTAACTAATACTCTAGTCTTAGGAATAAATTCGTCTTTAACATTACATTATCCTTCTTATTCCACTGTTAAAAAAATAAATATTGGTGAAGTTTTACAAAGATTAGAAGCATTAGTTGCTCTGGTATTTATGTTAGGAGGCTTTATTAAAATAAGCATAACATTGTTGGCTGCCTGTAAAGGATTTACTAGAATTTTTGGATATAATCATTACCAATTTATTGTAACTCCTATAGCTTTATTTATACTTAATTTATCTTATTTTGAATTTGATAGTGTAATGGATTATATGGAGTGGAATAAAGGAATATATCCATATTACGCCTTCCCATTTCAAGTGATTTTTCCAATTGTTATATGGGGTATTGCTGAAATAAAAAAGAAACGATTAGCAAATCAATTCAAATAGAATTCTTGGAATTAGAATAGAACTTTAAAATCTTAATTGATTTTAGGGTTCTTTTTTATTGTATAACGAATACCACAGGCTATGCCTGTGGTTATAAAAAACTTTTTTAATTATTAAGATTTATACTTATACATAATAAGTTTTTCTACAAATAACTTTATTTTACTAATTTATCCATTTATTCTGCTATTTCAAGTGCAATTTCCATCATCTTTGTAAATGAAGTTTGACGTTCATATGAAGTTGTTTCTTCTCCAGTCACTAAACTGTCACTAACAGTTAAAATTGTAAGAGTATTTACGCCATATTTTGCTCCAAGTGTATACAAACCAGCAGTTTCCATTTCTATAGCTAATGCACCAAAATCTGCCCATTGTTTCCATGAATTTGGATCATCATTATAAAACAAGTCGCTAGTAAGTACACTTCCTACTTTAACGTTAACCTCTTTGCTTTTAGCAATATCATAAGCTTTCTTTAGCAAATCAAAGTTAGCTGTAGGAGCAAAATCCATTCCTTTAAAACGTATTTTATTAATACCTGAGGTAGTTGAAGCACTCATAGCTAAAATTACATCTCTTACTTTTACATCTTCTTGTATAGAACCACAACTACCTACTCTTATTAGATTCTTAACACCATAGCTTTCTATAAGCTCATTTGCATATATAGATATCGATGGAACTCCCATACCTGTTCCTTGAACTGAAATTCTTTTCCCCTTATATGTTCCTGTAAACCCATACATTCCTCTTACTTCATTGTAACAAACTACATCTTCCAAATAATTCTCTGCAATATACTTTGCTCTCAACGGATCTCCTGGTAATAAAACGGTTTTTGCTACTTCATTCTCCTTTGCTCCTATATGTACACTCATTTGTATACCTCCCTTTTTCTTAACATGAAATTATACCTTATTATACCATATAATAAATTTGATATACATATATCTAAAATTCTCTTTTATCATAAACCTTTCTAGATATCTGAAAAGAAATAAATAATACTGCAATAGTTACAATTAAAAATATTAAACTAATTTTATTAGTCTACTATACAATCATATGAATATTCTTACATAAAACTAGAAAAAGAACCCCATAACATTGCGGTTACAGACGCTCTTTATTATTAAAAATTTCTTTATATTCTTTCAGTTTCTTTACTGGATTTAATTCATCGTCTTCTTTTATATATTTAATAAACCCAGGATAAAGTTCAACTGCTTTAATAAGATCATTTAGTGAATGTTCTAAAAGATTTTCATGTACATAAAAACAAGCCCTATTATAGTATAAAAAATCCGTTTTTAAATTATATTTTATGCCTTCACTAATAACTTCAATCGCTTTTTTATAGTTTTTCTGCTCCTTATAAAAAACAGCCAGATTCAAAAAACTAGATGGGTAATGAGGATTTTTTTCAATAGCCTGCTTATAATAACATACAGCTTCTGAGTTACAACCTAATTTTTTCAAAATCACTCCCATGTTATACAAAGCCATATATTGGTCGGGAATAATTTCTAAAGCTTTTTTCATAATTTCTAAAGCTAACTCATTTTTATTTAATTCTTCATAAATAGAACCTAAATTTACATAAGCCCAAAAATCTTCTGGTTGAAGTTCTATTACTTTTTTATAATATGTAATGGCTTTATCCTTTTCTTTAATTTCATCATAAGCATTAGCTAAAAAGAAATAAGCTCTATCATAATTAGGATTAATTTCTATAGCTTTTTTATAATAATCTATAGCCTTTAAGTATTTCTTTTGATTATCATATAGAACTGCTAAACCATAATAAGCCCTAGCATCTTCTGAATTAATAGCTAACACTTCATAATATTTTTCTTGTGCCAAAGTATAATTTTCAAGTTCATCATGTAATAACGCAATATCTAACAGTAACTCAACATCTCTATTTCCTTCTTTATAGGAATATGCCTTGTCATAAAATTTCAGTGCTTTCAATAACTGATTTTCTTCTTTAAATTTTTCAGCAATATTTTTATAGTTGTTAATCATATATGTTTTATTATTCATTTTATATTACCTCTCTAGTTATACTAAGTCTTATTATCACAACAAAATCACTTTAAATTTTATATAATTATAATATTAAATCTTTATCCCCATATTTTATCATGTAACTCTATACTTTTCTAATTGTATTTTTAATCTTTTGCTGATAAAATGGATTTTGTGTTTATTTATGTATAAATATAATTAAATTAATATAGAATATACTTCACTAAATATATAAAGGAGTGACAAAAACAATGGATGAAAACTTCGATGGGATTCAGTATAAAGAGGTTAATACAGCTGTAATTAAGGAGTTTAAAAAAAGAAAAAAACGTCAGGTGATAACTACTATACCAGTAATAGCTATAATATTAATAGGATTTATTATAAGAATAACTCATCCTGAGCTTAGTAATGCTCGAATTGATGAAACTTCTTTTTTGGGAATTCCTGGAATAGTTATTTGTATTATTGTTGGAGTAATTATTATAGGTTCTGTAATATTTTCATTTTTAAATTGGAGATGCCCTGCATGTAAAGCATATTTAGGGAAAAATACTGATATTAAATTTTGTCCAAAATGTGGGACAAAATTTGAATAAAACAAATAACATTAACCTAAAATACCCTTCATATTAAATGAAGAGTATTTTAGGTTATAAAAACTTGTATTTAAAATTATTCAGCAGCTAATATCATTTCCTTTTGACTTTTTTGTTCTACTTGATTATCAATAAAACCATTTTTTCTCATTAAAGCTAGTACAATTTCTTGTCTTTTTTTAGCTCTATCATAATGTTTATTAGGATTATAAGCACTCGGAGCCTGAGGTAACCCTGCTAACATAGCACACTCTTCTAATGAAAGTTCCCATACATTTTTACCAAAGAATCCTTTACTTGCATTTTGAATTCCATATTGTCCCGAACCATAATAAATAACATTCAAATACATTTCTAAAATTTGATCTTTTGTATATTTATTTTCTAACTTGATTGCTAAAATTAATTCTTTAAACTTTCTAGACATTTTTTTGTCTGCTGATAAAAATAAATTTTTAGCTAACTGCTGAGTAATAGTACTTCCTCCTTGCTTAAATTTACCTTCTTTTATGTCTTTATAAACAGCTCTTGAAATTGCTAAAACATCAAACCCATAATGCTTAAAAAACCTTTTATCTTCAACAGATACAATAGCATTTTTTAAGTTCTCTGGAATCTTATCTATTGAAACATAGTTAGGTATATTATCAGAAATTTGTTTAACTAAATCTTCATTCATAGAATACTTATTGTCCTTAATTTGATATGCGGAGCTGCTTATTCCAATAAGCAAAATAATTGGTATTATTGAACCAATAATCACTTTTTTCATTTTTACTCACTCCTTTAAATGTTCTTTTGTTCATCTTTAACTTTATTCTACAGATAAAACAAAACACAATCCATTCAATTAGATTACAATAATACTGTTTATCCTTACATTTTTGTAAGATTGTTATGTACTCTATGTAAAATACCTTTTTATTAAACTAAACAAAGCTTGTATAATTGTTGAAATTATACAAGCTTTGTTATTATTACTTTTTTATTTCATTTATTATCATTTAGTTCTAAGTTTTATATAAGAACTTATTTATTTATTATTTTTTCTTTTAGAAATTTTAATAATTCAGGAACACTTTCAACAATATAGTCCATAGATGCTTCTATCATTGGATTTAATTTAGAATACAAATATGCAGCTCTTTTATCAGTTTGTAACCCTATCAATATTCTATTCTTATTTATAAGATTTTTGTGCATATAAACCATTCCTAATGCAACACAAGCTCCTTCATCTGGTATTCTGCCATCAAGTACAAATAAAAATATATCAGATTTAAACATTTCCTTTTTATCAATTTCAAATATAACTTTAGCTTTTTCAGAATTACTCATATTTATATATGGTTCTTTATCTATAATAGCTCCATCCCCCTGAGGTAAAAACACTTCATATCCTAATTTTTCAATTTGTTTGGTTAGTTTTTTATTAAACTCTTTTTCCGCATTACAAAATAAAGGACCTGCAAAATATAATTTCATATTAATCATCCTTCCTTTTATTTCTTACCAATATTTTTAGTAAGTTCTCCTAAATCCTTATTTTTTAGTACTCCTTCTATTAATTCAGGAAGTACATTAGGAGTAGCTCCAAACGTAGGTATATTCATTGATGCAAATTTTTTTGCCAATCTTTCATCATAAGATGGAACTCCATTGTCTGATATAGCTAATAAACATATAACTATTACCCCTGCATTCTTCATTTCTTTCACTCTTCTTATCAAATCCCGTTGGTTTCCACCTTCATAAAGATCCGAAATAAGTATGAAAATAGATTTTTGTGGTTCACTGATTAGTTCTTGACAGTATGTAACAGACTTATTTATATCAGTTCCTCCACCTAATTGTATTCCAAAAATCATATCTACAGGATCATTCCCACATTCTTCACTTAAATCCACCACAGAAGTGTCAAAAGCAATGACATGCGTCTTCAATGCTTTTATACTGGCAAATATTGATCCTACTATTGATGCATAAATAGCTGATTCAGCCATAGAACCACTTTGGTCAATATCTAAAATTATAGTCCAGTTATTAGATTGCTTTGCTCTATTAAAATAGTAAAATTTCTCTGGAATAATCTTTTTATGTTCTAAATTATAATTTTTTAAGTTTTTACTTATTGTATATTTCCAATCTATTGCTTTAAGTGATGGAATAGGAGAATGCTCTCTTTTGTTTATTGCTCCCGCTACTGCTCTTTCTATATCATTTTTCAATCTTTCTTGTATATCTTCTACAAGTTTTCTAACCAATTCTCGTGCTGTATCCTTTGTTTCTTCAGGAATCTGATCCTTAAGTGCTAAAAGAGTTGAAACCATAGAAATATCAGGTTTAACATCTTTTAAAATTTCTGGTTCAAATAATAATTGTGTTAAATTTTTTCTTTCTATAGCATCATTTTGTATTACAGCTACTATATCTTCTGGAAAATAGTTTCTAATATCTCCTAACCATTTTGCCAGTTTAGGGGCTGACTTTCCAAGACCTGCACTTCTTCTTGAACCATAACCACTATTAGAAGTACTTAAAGAAGTATCATCATATATAGCAGCTAATGCTTCGTCCATAATTTTCTCATCACTATCTAAAGCAAATCCTTCATTATTATAATTCTGTAAACATTCTTCACTTTCACTTCCTAATATCAATCTCCATCTTTTCAACTTTTTTTTATCCATAATTATATATCTCCAAAATCAAAATCATCTAAATCCTCAAAAGCTTCCTCATCTATCTCATCTAAAGATTTCAGAATTTCTTCTTCTGATTCATCATTATTTGTGTTCCACATCTCTCCTAAATTTTCACTGATACTTCGCTTATGATCAGAACTAAATTCACTAAAGGTTCTTCTTAAAAATACCAGTGCTTTAGTAAATTCCTCATCATCTAATGAATTTATATATTCATCTAATTTTTGTAAAATTACAATTTTCGAAACAAGAGTATAATGATTTCTTGCAGCTAACCCTTCAAACCAACCTGCACCTAAATCTACCTCTACACCTGGACATAGTCTACGAGAAATTTCCTGTGATAATTTTTCTTCTGATATCTCATTTTTCTCAAGCAAAATTCCTGCAGCGTATCCTGAAAGTTTAGGATTTCTATCATCTCTATCTGAAAGTTCTATGAGCTTTTCTTTCCAAATTTCATAATTTAATTTAATAATATTATCTGAAACTATTAAATTTATCTGTGATATTGATGCAATAATTTCCTTTGCTCTATCATCATTGCAATTACATGAATCTATCATCAAAAGATTTAATTTTAAAAACAATTGCTCTACTATTTCTATTAAATTATCAGTATTAATTTTTCTTAAACTTCCAAAATTAATAACCTGATAAATATTTCTAAGTGCCTTAGTAATTTCAACAAAATCACTTGCATCTGCAGATAATCCTTGAACTATCCTTCTTCCATTATCAACAGCTTTTTCCATTCCACATTTACAAGCTACTAAAACAAGTTCCGAAGCTTCCGAAATATCTTCGCAAGTTTTAAGAATTTCATCTAATTTAAATGCAGTGGCAAGTTCTATACTATTTCCAAGCAGAACAGCTTCCACTAGCTGAATCTCTGATTCTGGAGTCCATCTTAAAACCCATTCTTCTTTCCAAGTTGCCTTATCTTGAGAAGTATTCTTGGGTGTAGCAAAGTCTATATTTAAAAGCTTAAGCTTATTAAAAAATTCCGCTCTTCTCAAATCCAAAAAGGCTAAATTCTCAGATTTAACTCTTCTATTTTCTCTAATATCTAAAACTAAATCCTGTGCAACTGTGCTTTTATACTTTTCAAGCTTTAGTTTTTTCAATTTTCTATAAAAATCATCTTGTATAGGAGTTTGACTTATACCTTCCTCAATATGTCCAATTTCTATTCCAATTTCAGTTCTTACCATAGCTTCAGCAACTACTGACTTTTTGCCCTGACCTAAACATGTACTGCTAGCATCTTGAAGATCTATAAGTGTTGGTATTTTACTTCCATGCAAATATGCTAAAGACTTTGCAAGTCTAACCCCTTCTATTACTTCTGCTGGTGATCTATATGTACCTTTATCTCTTAAATATTTTACTAAATTCGTAACATACATTGCTGGGAGTTTTTCCAAATCATTTTCAGTTAAACATTCCCACATTAACTTATAATAAAAAGGTGCTTTATTACCTGCACCATATCCAGCTTGACTAGATAATCTATAATAGGAATACGGCATTAAGGTAATATTTGTTTTAGTTTTAGGCAACGCTTTTATTTCATCATCACTCATAGGACTTAAATCCATATTCAATGCGGAAGCATGATATGCACCAGTTACAACAACTATTTTTTCTGGTTTATGACCAGCCTCTATAACATCTTTAATTTGCCTTCTCATAAAAGCTTCCCTAACTAGGTTTCTAGCATATTCTTTTCTGTCATGTACAGCCTCACTTTCTTCTGTAAGCTGTCTCATATGCACACAAAATTCATAAATCATATTTCTATAGGAATCTAAATCTAAATTATGCTCAAAATTTCTTTCCCAATATGTTTCATAATTTGGTTCATCGGAAAGCTCTGCAATTCTTTCATATAAAGAATTTCTGTTATATATGTAAGCTGCATCTATTTTCTTTTTTATAATATTCTCATCATGCTCTACTTCAACTTCTTCATCTACAGTATTTAACATCAAAGATATATCAGATGGAAGATCAATAAATGCTGAATAGGCATTATTTTTGTTTGCCCAAACTAAAGCTTGATATTCTGGAGAATAGGATGCTATAGGATATAATATAGTCTTCACAGGTATACTATCTGTATATGCTAATATTGCTAATGGAGCTTTATTTTTAGGATTAACAATTGAAGAAATATGTTCATTGGCATCACATAAACCTTCAATTAATACTGCTGTAGGTTTTATTCTTTCTAAGAATTCTATCAAATGATATGAACTACTAGGTGAAAGATGACGTACTCCAAAAACATTTACATTATTCATTATCCATTTAACTCCTTACATGCCTTGTATAAATCCTTCCACTCTGAGCCTCTTTTTCTCATTACATTCTCTAAATATTCCTTCCAAACTATTTGATCTTTTGATTCATCTTTAACTACTGCACCCTGCAATCCTGCTGCAATATCAACATCTTGAATCTCTCCATTTCCAAAGCTTCCCGCAAGAGCCATACTGTTTGTTAAAAGTGAAATAGCTTCGGCTGTGGATATTACACCACTAGGACTCTTAAGCTTCATAGTCTTATCAAAAGTAGTTCCCTCTCTAAGCTCTCTAAATACTGTTACTATTTTAGCTATAGAATCTTCTGTTGGAAGCTGTGCTTGTAAATCAAGACTTGTTGAAATCTCTTTAACTCTTTTTCTTACAATTTCAATTTCAGTTTCTATCTTTTTAGGTGTAGGTAACACAATAATATTAAAACGTCTTTTAAGTGCTGAAGACATATCATTTACACCTTTATCTCTTGTATTTGCTGTTGCTATTATGGCAAATCCTTTTTTAGCATAAATCTCTTTATCTAACTCTGGAATAGATATATTCTTTTCAGAAAGAATAGAAATCAATGCATCCTGAACCTCTGATGCACATCTTGAAATTTCTTCAACTCTTGCAATTTGTCCATTTTCCATTGCTCTAAATACAGGTGTTTTAACTAATGCCTCTTCTGTTGGTCCATTTGCAAGTAGCATTGCATAATTCCAAGAATATCTAATCTGTTCCTCAGTAGTACCTGCTGTTCCTTGAACAACCTTAGAAGAATCTCCATGTATTGCTGCTGTTAAATTTTCTGATAACCATGACTTTGCGGTTCCAGGCTCTCCAATTAAAAGAAGTGATCTATCTGTCAACAATGTGGCAATTGCAATTTCAACTAATCTTTGATTCCCTATGTATTTAGGAGTAATTTGAGTTCTACCTACCTTACCTCCTAAAATAAAAGTTCTAACAGATTTAGGTGACATCTGCCATCCTTCTGGAATGACTTCTGTTTCTGCCTTGATTAAAGCTTTGATTTCTTTTTCGTATAGTTTTTCTACTGATAAACGCATTATCTTATCATTTTTTTTCATAGTCATCAACTCCTAATCTTTTGTCTGATTATTAATTTTTCTCTAAACGTGTTAAAACTCTTTCTATGTTTTTAATTCCCCTCTCTAAATATGCATTATCAACTGAAGTATCCATATTTTTTAACTCCAATATATATTTTTGTATCTCATCTATATAGCTTGAAGGAAGATAAGGTATAAGCAATAATATTTTATCAAATTTTAAATTATCCCCAATTGTCGCTTTTACATATTTTAAAATCACTTCATAAGCTTCCTCATATCCTATTTTTACCATCCCAGTAAGTATACCCATTAAATCATCCGAAAACTCTCCAAAATTTTCTCGATTATATTTATTCAATTTCTCATATTTTTTCATACTATTAACCATAAACTCTACTGTACTAGTATCATTTTCATTCAATGTATATGAAAGCATATAATATATCTTGTATTTTTTAAATATATCTATCCATCGTTTATCAAAATCTTTATAGACAGGCTGAAGCACATTTTCTATATCCCCTTGCGTTAAATTTCTATACCAAATGTCTCTACCTACTTTCCAATTTGTTGGATCACATCCTAAGTATTCTGAAAATATACGCATTGTTTTATTTACCATCTCTTTTTTGATTCTTCTATTTATAAAATACGGACTATATATTTCATATATTTCCTCTTGAGTTCTACTTTTTAGAGAGATTTTAAAAACTAAATCAAAATCACTATAATTTTGGTTCTCTTTTTTACTCTCAATTATATCTCTATCTTTCTCTGAAAAATCTTCATATTCTGCTATACACTTAACTACACAACTTTGAAATGTTGTATAATAGTATCCTTTAATTTCCCAATTATCTATTTTATCATCTTCTAAACATTTAACTAAAAATTCAAATACTTCTTTACTTTTATGCTCTTTTATTTCATATAGAATATCAACAATTTTTTGGATTCCCTTTTCACTCTGCTTTTTAGTAAGCTTTTCATAAGAGTCTTTTAATCCTACAAGTAAAATATCTGTATAATTTTCTTCATTAGAACATTCTATAGCTGATAGAACAATATCATAATCCGTTTTTTTAATAGCTTTTTCTAATTCTTTTCTTACTTCATGTGAATTTATTTTTACAAGACCGCAATAAGCTGCCTTCCTAACATCTTTACTTTTTGATTTCACCTGCTCTAATAAAATATTTTCTGTATCATTTAAGTTACCTAAAATATTCACAGCTTCAACTTTAATATCTTTAGAACTATCTTCTAATAAATCGATGCAGAATTCTCTTATATCTTCTCCAAGAATTTGTGCAATAAGACTTAGTCTAAATGCATCACCTTTTTTACCTTGTCTATCAAAACTTTCTTGTAAAAGGGGAAGAAACTCAGAATTGTTCACATCCTTCAGCTTATCATAAATCAGCTGACCTATTTCACCGTATTTATCATCTAATCCCTTTATAAGTAACGGAATTAATCTAAAATCTGAAATTACCTCCTCTTTAACTGCTTCCTCAATAACATTATAACGACCCCCACCTGTAGTAGTTAATGCTCTTGCTACTGGCAAGATAATATGACTTGATACATTTGCATTCATATCACCAGAAGTTCCCTCAATTACTTGAATTTCTCCTTCAATATCAGTTTCAGCTTGCGTAGATAATATAGCATTAACTAGGTTTAAAAGAGATATTAAATTATCTTCACTTTCATGATGTTTTGAATTTAATAAAGTATTAATTCTCTCTGCAACCATTCTAAAGGGCTTTATTTTTTGTCCTAGCTTTTCAAATTTGGGCAATAATTTTTGGAATTTAATATTATCTATGCCAAGGTTACTTCCAGCCATCCCAAGTTCAATACATTCCTTTTGTAATTCTATTAATAATTCTTTACTCACAGCAACCTACCTCCTAATAAGTCAATCTAACTATTTTTTCTTTACTAATTATGCTAAGTGGATAAGCTTCTATTCTTCTTGCCTCTGTATCATAAATAATTTTTACTAAAATAGCTTTATTTGTCATATAATCAGCATTAAGCAAAGATAATAGGCTACAATCGGCTTGATTATAATCTTGTTTCAAAACTAATCTTTTTCCATCTTCATCTTCTATTACCCACTTACCATTTACTTTACCAATTTTAGAATAATACAACAAAACACTAGGAAGAACATTATTAAGTGGACTTTTAATATAATTTTTAACCCTTTTTATAACTTGAGTATATGATTTTTCTGCATAATTAAAAGCTTTTTCATAATCAGTAGTACCAGCTTCTTTAACAATCATTTCTTCCCATCTAATTCTTGTATTTGAATCTCCAGGATATATGTATAGAGTAGGAATTTCTAATAAAGCTATTACTGGATATTCACCTTTCATATCTGACTTTCTTTTTATAGGACGATAATTATATGTATTTTGAATTTCTCCAGTATTCAAATTCAAAAAGATTCCTTCGTCTACATTTTCTCCTCTAGCATCATCTTCCCAAGAATTAAAAGAAAGCTGAATCAAATTAATATCTTTTTTAAATTGACCTAATTCCTCTAGTTCTGTAAGCTTCCAAGCATGTCCTAATAATTCTTCTATATTAGAATCAACAGCAAGATTCAGCTCTTCATCTTCTAGTCTATTTATCAAATGTTTCTTTCCCTCTTTTATAAGAGCTTTTAAATAAATTATTTGCTGCATAATACTTTCATTGCTTTTCTTTCCAGCTTTAAGCATTAATATCAATCTCTTGAGTTCTGATTGAACACCTGATATGTAGTAATTTCCTAACTCTTTTACTTGGGAATCTAATTCCTTTATGTCTTCCTTAGTAATAGCTGCAAAACCCTGTTTTAAAATACTTTTAACTACCTTATCTAAAAGTTCAATTCCTTCTAATTGAGCATTTATTTTCTTCTTTAATGCTGTTTTATTTTTCTTTTTAGGTGTTTTCTTTTTTTCAGCTTTGGTTTTTTCTTTTTTTTCTTTCTTTTCTCTTTTTTCTAAAATATCTTCTGGAATATCTTCTATTGCAAATTCTTTCCCCGCTGCATAAGCATACATAAGTCCTAAGGTATGCTTACACGGAAATTGTTTGCTTGGACAATTACACCTAAACACTGGATTACTCATATCAAGGAAATCAGCAGAACATAAATAATTTTTCTTTCCACTTCCTGTGCATTCTCCAAAAATTATTGACTCATCCTGTGATTTATTAAGTTTAACGAAACCTGTATTTCCTAATTCTCTTCCCTTTTTTATAGCATTTGCATTAGTTGCAAGAGAATCTATATATTCTTTATTAAGATTTATCATTATCTTAACTTCCTTTCATTACATATTTTATAAAATTCGCTACATTCATTATAGTTATGACATATTTTTCTACATAATACCATTAGAACATATGTTTGTCAAAAATGAAAAGCATATATGAAAAATATTTTTGTTCACTAAATATTTAAATTTCCTTTTCATTAACTTTATTTTAATTTTATCAACAAATTTTATTTTAGTTAAAACATTTAATGCTTAACGATTTTCAATAATTGCAACTTTCGTCTCATGTATAATCTATAATTTAATTTAATTTAAATTTAAATTAAATTTATTATTAAGAAATATTGACCCTTTATACATAATTATGTTAAAATATACAAGCTAATTGTTATTTTTACAAAAATATCATATTATAAAAAATATCATATTTTTATAGTTAAAAATTTCTTAGCATTATTTTAAACTTAATATATTAAATTTGGAGGTAACTTTATGTACAAAAAATTATCATATTTCTTATTAACTTTAATTTCAGTTCTATTTATTTCTCAACTTGCATATGCGGATGAGAATACTAAAATAAATATTAATTGGATTGTTGGTCCTGCTACTGTTGATGTAGGCGATAACTTAGCAGAATTAAATTTGTCTAGTGAGTATGTCTTTGCTAATGATAAAGATACTAAAACACTAATGAAGCAAATGGATAATTCTATTAGTGGAATAGAACAAGGAATAGTTCTTTCAAGTGATCCAGAACAAGATTGGTATGTTTTATTTGAATACGACCCTATAGGATATGTTAGCGATAATGATGCAACAAAAATAAATGCAGATAAATTATTATCATCTATAAAAAAAGGAACAGAAGAAGATAATAAAAGAAGATTAACACAAGGTACTCCTACCTTAAATATACTTGGTTGGGATGAAAAACCACATTATGATTCCAAAACTCACAACTTAGTT
This sequence comes from Clostridium aestuarii, assembly GCF_026735135.1. Lineage (GTDB taxonomy): Bacteria > Bacillota > Clostridia > Clostridiales > Clostridiaceae > Clostridium_H > Clostridium_H aestuarii. The sequence goes on from NZ_JAPQER010000002.1 coordinate 600,164, forward strand.
TGGTCCATTTTAGCTTCCTCTCAAGGAGAAAAGATAGTGAATTATAATGTAAGAATTCTTGGTAGAAAAGGAGTAACTTTAGTTACTTTAGTTGCAGATAAAGGGAAGATGGACAAGGTTAAACCTCATTTACAAAACATAATTAGCAGCTACTCTTATAAAAAAGGAAGTAGGTATACCGATTATGTAAAAGGCGAAGACAAAGTTTCTAAAGTTAGCTTAGTAACATTAATTGCAGGTGGTGTAGCAGCATCAAAACTAGGATTATTAGCAAAAATACTACTTATATTTAAAAAAATATGGATATTAATCATACTAGGTATAGGTGGACTTTTCAAGAAAATACTAGGTATATTTAAAAAGAAACCTGCTGGTATAAAAAGCAATACTCCTTATGTAGAAATTAATACCTTAAATGATTCTAATTTAGAAGCATCTAATGAAATTTCCGCAACATCAGATAACATAAAAAATGAATAATTTACATAAATAATTTTTCATCATAAACAAATAACAGTATCAAAATATTCCATTTTAAAAAGGAAGTAGATAGATTTGTATAAAAGCAAATCTGTCCACCTCCTATATACTTTGTGTGTTTCCATTCATTTAAATGCTATTAAAAATTTATATATTATGTAAAAGCGATATTAATTTCAATAGGTATATCATCAACAATAACCTCAACATACAAGATTTTATCTGTATTCATTTTTACTTGAAAATCTTCTCCATACATCAATGCTGGAGTTGAAATATTTGTATTTATTCCAATATTAGAAAAATTGATACTAGCATTGGCAGTTAACATATTTGTAAGCTCTGATATAGCACTTTGAGCCATATCATCCAACTCATTAACAGGCATTCCCATCATCATTTTGGAAGCAATTTTCTTTGCACTTTCTACACTTATGCCATATATAACATTCCCCTTCACATCACCTACAACACCCAAATTTATCATTACACCTATACTTTTAATATTTTTATTTCTTACAATAATTTCTTTTTTCTTTATATCATTAAATCCTATTTGAGGCATTATATTAAAAAAAGCCTCAATAAAAGGATTTACTATTTTTACATCCATTATTCTTCACCTCTTTTAAATCCTACATTCAAATACATTTCTCCAAATTGTGTTTTTGCTGCTACTGAAATTGTATCCAGCGTAGTTTTTGATATATTTAATGATTTTCCATGAAATATTGTAGGTGGTGCTACACGCAATCCCAAAACTTTGTTTTTACGATTTAATATTGAACAAGCATTTCCTGCAACTATATTTGCAAACTCTCCACTCATAGCTAAACATTCTTTTATATCTTTCACTTCCCTTTTTAACGCAACCGTTGCCATCTTCTTAGCAGTTTCATAAGACAAATCAAATATCATTCTTCCAGAATATTTACCTATAATTCCCACCACTACAGAAATTCCTCTAGATTTTTCAGTATTATTTAATCTAACTTCTCCAGCATAAGATGGTGTTGTTTTTGTAAGCTTATTAAGGTTATTGGAGAAACTTTCTTTAAATACATCAAAGTATATTTTTTCTAGCTCATCAAATAATTCTTCACCAGCCATTACACTTTTTATTACAGTATTAATTTCTTCTGGATCTACTGGTTTTTGAACATAACCTGAAGCTTTATTTTCTTTAGCCTTTTTAACTATTTCATCATCCATCATAGAACTTACAATTACTACTTTAATATTTCCATCTATTTCATGGATTGCTCTTGTGCATTCTAAACCATCGGTTCCCGGAATGGTCATATCCATGGTTACCAGATCAGGTTTTTTATCCTTAACCACTTCAATAGTTTCTTCCAGAGAACTAGCTTGCCCAATAACCTCAAATCCTTTTTCCTCCAGAATATCTTGAAGAATACTTATTGAAAAAAGAGAATCATCAACAATAACAATTCTTGTGTTTCTCATAATCTACACCCCTTATGTTTTAAATTTCTGTATTATTTGTTTTATCGTTTGAATTTGCAAATAATTTAGCTATTTCTCATTTTTCAGATTTTAAAATCAAAAACTGGCATGTAGATTATTTACCTCAATTCATCTCACATACCAGTTATTTGTTAAAATTTATTTAAAAGTAATCATATTAATAATATTTCTATCAGATATATTAAAATCATTTTTATTATATTCACTATTTTGTTCAAAGAATATTATTTTCTTGCTATTACTACTCCACTGTATCATATTAGCAACTATTCCACCTAAATCTATATCTTTACATAAACTTATTCTATTTATTAATTTATTGCCACTTATTTTTGCACCATATAAATTCCAAAATCTTTTATTACCTTTTTTTCGTGAAATTGTATAAATCACTTTAGCTTTATCTGGTGAAAGCCAATATGAAAATGCAACTCCTTTTTCTGGAGAAGCAATTAACTTATGAAATCTTTTACTTTCTATATCATAAATAAATATCCCATCTTCTTCATTTAATCTACCTTCAAATATTATCTTTTTTTCTCCATCAATTAAATTATAATCATCATATATACGATTTTTATTTCTTCTAGAACCTTTTTTATTATTAAAATATGGCAAAAGCATTACCGGTTCTACTTTTTCAGTATCAATATTTACTTTAAATATACCCTGTATTCTAATACTCACATTATCTTCTTTTGATTGCTCACCTAAAAAATATATTTTCTTTCCATCTTCACTGTAAAAATTCATACAATATACAAATACTTTATCATCTATGTGAATCTTTTTTATGATATTATTTTTCACATCATATACATATAAATTATTAGATGACTCATTTGACCCAAAAGCTACTCTATTTATAATAAAATTTCCATCCTGTGACCATACACCACACATTTCTCTGTTATAATAACTTTTACTTGTATCGTTCTTGATATCATAAATATATTGTTTTTTATTAAATGTATATTCAAATTTCGTTTTATCTGGTGAAAATCCTGCTGTAACGTCTTCAGCATCTACAATGTCTTTTCCATTCTTCAAAGGAATCTTTTTTAAAGTCTCTAAATCAAATTTATATAACTTACCATGGATATCATTATAAGCTTCATCGTTTTCCTCATCACTCATCTCGGTACGCTTTTTATCTTTGTATTTTTTTTCAAATTCTTCCTTACCAAGTCCTATTCCAACAATAGCTTGATTTTTTTCATTAAATCCAAATATATCATGCAATCCACTTATATCTGCTATTTTTCTTCTTTGAACTATTTGTAGCGGCTTATCATCAGATATATTTAATTCAGATGCGTCTTCACAAACAACTACAGTTTTATCTGACGCCACTAACGTTTTAGTATTAAAAATCCATGTTATGCTAATACACCCTACAGCTAAAATTACCGGTATACCAATTTTTAATGCAAATATTTTTTTACTTTTATTCATATTCAATTCCTCCTCAATATTTTCTTTCACTGTAATTATTGTACAAAATAGTTATTACTGTAATTTAAACAGATGTTGCCATTTTGTAAACAATTAGAGGAATTTTTATATAAACTTTTGTACCTATATTTTCTTTACTAACTATATTTATTTCGCCTCTGTGTTTTTCAACAATACTTTTGACAATAGACAATCCCAATCCATTGCTTCCTTTTTCTCTTGAACTTACTTTATCTACCCTATAGAAAGGTTTGAATATCTTATCCAATTTGTCTGTAGATATTCCATGCCCCTTATCTTCAACAATCATATTGCAGTAATTTTTATCCTTAAACATCTTAACTTTAATTGAAGATTTTATATCACCATATTTAATTGAATTATCTATTAAATTAATCATCATCCTTCTTAATTCATTTTCATTTCCTAAAACAAACACGTCTTTATCTATATGTTTATCTATTAAAATATCGTATTTATCTGCCCTTATCCTCATATCTTCACAGGTTAAATATATAACTTCAGATACGTTAATCTTCTTCATTTGATCTGAGCTTACTTTAGATTCAACTTTTGATATTTCTAGTAATTCCAATACCATATTATGCATTCTATCACTTTCATTTTTTATTTTGACAACAGCTTTTTTAAAAAACTCTTTATCTTTAAAATCCTTTTGGAGGATAATTTGTGAATACCCAGATATAATAGTAAGTGGTGTTTTCATTTCATGTGTTACATTGTCAAAAAAAGCTTTTCTATGTTTTTGAATTGTTTTTAAGTTATCTCTATCTCTTTTTATTGTTTCAATTTGTTTCTTAATTTGATTTTTCATTTTATTGAAATTGCTAGTAAGTTCTCCTGTTTCATCTCTTGAATTTACAATTATATCAGCATCAAAATTTCCTTTAGCAACTTCCTTTGAAATTCTACTTAATTTTATTATTGGTACTGTTATTTTAGTAGCTAATAAAATTGAAAATATAAAAATCAATCCAAATACTAATGATATAGATATATTAATTACTCTTAATAAATTTTCACTTGAATTAAATAATTCTGTATAATCTCTGTTACACCTAACTATACCTAATTTCACATCATCAATAAAAATAGGGCATGAAAAAATAACCATATATTTATTATCAATAGGCACTATTGTATACGCTGATTTATTATTAACAGCTAATTTTAAGTCTTTATTATATTTTTTATGTTCATTTATATTATTTACCTCTTCATAAATAGGTATTTTACCATTTTCACAAGCAGAATCAGATAAAAATCCACCTTTTCCTGAATAAACAACCACCCTGTCATCAATTTTCACTGCTAATACTGCTGCAATATCCTGTGCATTTTTTTCAAATTCATTTTCATCTAATGCTATTTGTTTTAATTTTAAATACTGATTTAAATATATTGTTAAATCCTTTTGAAATCTTAAAAATTCTTTGCTTATTATTTTTTCATTATTTTTAACAATTATTTTATTTATAAAAAAACTTATAGAAATAAAACTTATACAAAAAATAACTAAAAACCCTATAACAAATTTATATCTTATAGACAACTTCATTTAGTTACCATTCCTCTCGTTACAGCATCTTATATCCAACTCCAAAAACTGTTTCTATTATTGAGCTTTCTTTAATATCATCTAGCTTTTTCCTTACTCTTTGTATATGAACATCTACAGTACGACTATCACCTTCAAAATCAAATCCCCATACCTTTTCCAGAAGTTCATTCCTTGAAAATACTCTTTTTTTATTTTCTGCTAATATTAATAAAAGATTATACTCCTTTGGTTTTAACTTTATCATCCTATCATTTTTAAAAATTTCATGCCTGTCCTTAAATATTTTTATATTGTTTTTTAGATCAATAGTATTTTCTTCTTCAAAATTAATTTGCTTAAGCTGTTCTATTCTTCTTAAGCTTACTTTTATTCTGGCAATCACCTCTCTTATATCAAAAGGCTTGGTAATATAGTCATCTGCTCCAAGTTCTAATCCCAATACCTTGTCCACTATATCATTTTTAGCAGTAAGCATTATTATAGGGATTTTATATTCAATAGATATTTTTTTACATATATCAAACCCACTTATATCTGGAAGCATCAAATCCAGTATAATTAAATCAATCTTCTCATGCTTTACTAATTTCAAACCATCAGCTCCATTAGAAGCTTCCTTTACTGAATATCCTTCATTTTTTAATGAGTATAAAAGTATATCTCTAATAGAGTCATCATCTTCAACTATAAGTATTGAATTATGCATAAAACTCATCCTTTCTTTCAAATAAAATACTTTTACTTAATTAACATAGTTTATCATTTATATTATATATTATATTTGTTGCCAAATTGTATCTAAAAAGTAAAGGCATCCACATATTTGTAGATACCTTTTAAAGAATTCACTTTATCACTGATTCAATTGTAGCTCCACCTATAACTTCATTACCATGATAAAACACCACTGCTTGTCCTGGAGCAACTGCTCGTTCACTTTTGTGAAACATAACTTTAATCTTTCCATGTCCTAAATTTGAAATAGCAACAGGTAAAAATAATCCCCACTGACATATTTGTGCTTTTGCTTTAACCTCTTCTTTTAATTCATGATAAATCGTAAAGTTTGCATTCTTAGCAATTAATCCTCTTGAATACGTATGTTCATCATTTCCAAGTATAACTTGATTTTTTTCAATATCTATGTCTACTACATACATTGGCTTTCCAAAATCTTTTCCTAAACCTCTACGCTGTCCAATAGTATAGCTTACTATTCCTATATGCTCACCTAAAATTTTTCCGCTTATATCTACAAAATCACCTTTTATAGAAGCTATTTTAGATACAGATTTCAAATATGATATATGATCCCCATCTGGAACAAAACATATATCAGTACTATCTGTTTTTTCTCCAATCTTAGGATCAACCTTAGTAGCAATTTCTCTTACTTCTTCTTTTGAATGATAATTTCCAAGAGGTAATATTAAGTGTTTTAATTGTTCTTGTCTTAAAAAATAAAGTAAATATGCCTGATCCTTTCGCTCTGCCCTTCCCCTATAAATCCTGTATCTATTTAATTTATCATCGTAATGAATATTAGCATAATGCCCTGTAGCAACATAATATGCCTCCAAGCTTTGAGCAATTTCTATAAGCTTACCATATTTTATTATCTTATTACATGTCAAACACGGATTCGGAGTCCTTCCTTTTAAGTATTCTTCTACAAATTCTTTTTTAACAGTTGATTCAAACATCTGGCAATATTCTACAACATAATGAGGAATATTAAGTATTTTTGCAACCCGCTTAGCATCTTTAACAAACTGAGGCTCAATTATACTACCTTTTTTATCATATTCATAAAAAAGAATCATAGTAACTCCTACAACCTCATATCCCTGCTTTTTAAGAAGATACGCTGCAGCAGTACTATCAACTCCTCCACTTAAACCAACAACTACTTTATTTTTATTAAGTATCATTTAATCACCTTTTCCATATACCATTTAAGTAAATCACATAATTAAAAATTTCAAAAACAAACATATTATATCACACAGATAAATCACTTTCATTATTTGATTTAAAAATTATATACTCTCTTCATTTTTAATTTTAACCATCTTGATAAACTTATATTTATACATTATAATGAATGTTGCTGTATAAATATTTACAATACACAAAGGAGATTAAAAATGAGTGAACTAAAAGAAAAAATAAATATTAAACCTTCCTCAAAAAATTTATTTCAATTTTTAATACCTTCACTATTAGGTATTTTGTTTTTTATGACTCCTATTTTACATAATGGGAAAATCACTATACCTATTGCACTACTTTCAAATCTTGTACTAAATAACCTTTCAAACATTCTACCACAAATCATGACAATTATTATATGTACTACTTTTTTAGGTACAATAGTAACTAAAATATTAAAACCTAAAAATGTTTTAAATAATAATTTCTTAAACACATTGTTTAATGTATCACCACTATGGTTTTATGCTAGAATTATTGGGACTATATTTGTAATTTCTACATTTTTCAAGGTAGGACCGAACTGGATATGGTCAGAAAAAACAGGTGGTCTTTTATTAAATGACCTTCTTCCAGTTTTATTTTCTGTATTTCTTTTTGCAGGAATGCTTTTACCACTGTTATTAAACTTTGGCTTGTTAGAATTTTTTGGAGCTATACTTACAAAAATCATGCGTCCTATTTTTACTTTGCCTGGACGTTCTTCTATAGATTGTATTGCATCATGGCTTGGTGATGGAACAATCGGTGTACTGCTTACAAGCAAACAATACGAAGAAGGCTATTATACAAAAAGAGAAGCAGCAGTTATTGGTACAACCTTTTCTGCGGTTTCAATAACCTTCAGTCTTGTAGTTATTTCTCAAGTAAATCTTGGACATCTTTTTATTCCTTTTTATTTAACTGTTACTTTATCAGGATTAGTAGCAGCTATAATACTTCCACGTATTCCACCACTTTCAAGAAAGCCTGACACATGTTTTAATAATATGAAAAAAGGGAATTCAGAAATAATTCCTAAAAACTATACTCCCTTTAAATGGGGAATAGAAAAAGCAGTAGAAAAAGCTAGTAAAAACACTAGCTTAAGTGATTTTATAAAACAAGGAATCAAAAATATACTTGATATGTGGCTTGGAGTAGCACCTGTAGTTATGGCAATGGGAACCCTTGCTCTTATTTTAGCTGAATACACTCCTATATTCAAATGGATGGGACTACCTTTTATTCCTATATTAAAGCTTCTACAAATACCAGAAGCCAAAGAAGCATCTCAAACACTTATTGTAGGCTTTGCAGATATGTTTCTTCCATCAGTTATTGGTGCTACAATTAAAAGTGAATTGACACGCTTCATAATAGCATGTGTTTCAGTTACCCAACTTATTTATATGTCTGAAGTGGGCGGATTGTTATTAGGATCAAAAATACCTGTTTCTTTAAAGGATTTAATTATAATATTCATTCAGCGTACACTTATTACTTTACCTATAGTTACATTAATGGCTCATATAATATTCTAATTTTATCAAATAAAAAAGGTAACAAACGAGATTATTCTATATCTCTTTGTTACCTTTTTAGTTACTTGTAGAAATTGACTAATTAAAATTTTCAAGTGCAAAATATAAGTTTGAAATCATGAAACTTCCTCAATCATATAATTTTCTCACTTGTAAATATTATTAATTGATGCATCTTTACAGAAAAAATTAACGTTATAAAGAATTAACATATCATTTATTTCATTAGACTTTATTAGTATACTTAAATCATCAGTATAATATCTAAGATCCACAACATAAATCTCACTATAATATCCAGTTAAAAATGGAATGAAACAGTTAGCATATGAGTCTTTAACTACTACTAATTTTTTTTTATTATTAACATTAGTTTTTATTTTTATCAATGAATGATTTCCACCTGAAAATACAGTATATTTATCCTTTTTATTAATGTTATCCATATTATAAAAAGAATTTGAAATCTCATTTTTATCATAATACTTTACATTATATTCTTCATCCACCTTGGGTATATATAATTGAATGCTGTCAGGATTTATTTGTCTAAACCCACTTTTTGAATATAGTGAACCATAAAAACTATTTGTAATATTTTTAACTTCATAATCTTCTTCATCATGAGGTATAAATCCCATTTCTTCAATAAGCTTTGTATAAGTATAATATGCACCTTTAGTTGTCCAGTGATGATCTGTTTTGTAGAAAATATACTCATCTTTTTTTGAGTACAAAGTGCTATATACATCAACAAATTTTATATTGTTACTAAGAGTTTTTTTTACTTTATCAATGTAAACTAGCTGATTTTCATCATCAGCATAAACAGGAAGCTTATCCTTTAATATACTTACAGAATTAGGTACCAACATAAAATATTTATTAAGATTAGGTGTTGAAGCCGCAAAAGAATTTATTGAACTTATATTTTTTTTAACTCTCTTAATATCTGGAGTAAATTTTTCTATTAAGAAGCCATCTTTGCCTAAATAAACTCCATTATTCTCTTTTTTACCAATAGATCTTTCAGACTCTGACTTAACCCCTATCCAAAAATCCCTAAAAGCAAATTGATCAGAAATATATTTTTCATAGTTTGAAGTAAACTTACCATTAATAAGATGTTTTAAAGAAAACCTTGGTGTTTGTTCAAGCATCCTATTCTCTAATTCTGAAAATGTTTTATCTGGAAGTATTATATTGAAAACCGCTATACTTCCAATATATAGTACAAGAAGTATTCCTATAATGTATCTACTTATATTGTCGTATTTATTCAAAGTTTACACCTCTTTTAACTCTAATTGATACATATATTTTAAAATTTAAAATATAAAAAAGGATTATAAGTTTCATTTACTAAATAAGCAGTAACAACAAATATTAACAGCATATATGACACCGGAATGGCTATAGAACCCACCATTTTTAATTTTTTTCTAACGTTTAATACAATATATTTAGTTATTGGCGTTGAGCAAATTATAAGTACTATAAACAGTATTGCATTGGTATGAAAATAATATAAAGCTTTATTATTAAATAATAAGTGTTGTCCAAACCCAAACATAACTTTAATAAAGGCAATACATTTAGTTATATCTTCAAATTCAAACAAAACCCATCCAATAATAACTACAAGCATCGTATATATATGACCTGCCATAGGTTTATTCTTAAGCCACTTTAATAGAAATATTTTTTCTATAGTTACAAATACTCCAAAATACAATCCCCAAAAAATAAAATTCCAATTTGATCCATGCCATAATCCTGTTAAAAGCCATACTAAAAGTAGGTTTCTATACTGCTTTAATCTTCCTTTTTTATTTCCACCAAGAGGAATATATAAATATTCTCTAAACCAAGCTCCAAGTGAAATATGCCATCTGTGCCAAAATTCTGTTACACTTTTAGATATATACGGATAATTAAAGTTTCTTATAAGATTGAATCCAAACATTTTCCCAAGGCCTAATGCCATATCCGAATATCCACTAAAATCAAAATATATTTGAAAAGTAAATGCAATTATTCCAAGCCATGCTGACAGTATTGAAATCTCCCCAATTGGAGTAGCTTTTACATTATCCCATAAAAGTCCTATATTATTCGCCAAAAGTACTTTTTTAGCTAGTCCTATTATAAATAACTCTGCTCCCTCTCCAAACATAGCTAAACTTTCTTTTCTTTTATTTAGTTGTTTATCTATATCCCCATATTTAACTATTGGTCCTGCAACAAGCTGAGGAAACATAGTTACATATGTACCAAAAGATATGATTTTTTTTTGCACAGACACCTTTCCAATATACAAATCAATTACATAAGACATAGTCTGAAAAGTATAAAAAGATATTCCTATTGGAAGCGGTAAGTTTGGTGTATCTATATTTACATGCATAAGGCTGTTTATATTATATATTATAAAATTATAATATTTGAAAAAGCAGAGTATTCCTAAATTTACAACCATAGAGTTTATAAAAACTAACCGTGCAATTCTTCTTCTTTCCCTAAATTTATGAATAAGCAGTCCATTTGTATAATCAAAAACAGTTGAAAATATCATTATAAATATGTATATTGGTTCACCCCATGCATAAAACACAAGACTTGCTATAAGCAGTATAAAGTTCCTAAAATTTTTAGGAACTATATAATATGTAATAATAGTTAATGGTAAAAATACAAAAATAAATATAAGACTGCTGAAAACCAATTCTAGTCCACCTCCACTAAGAAAGTATTATCCTTTAATGTCATTTATTTAAAAGCTTCATCAAATATATCTTCTATTTTTTCTGCATCTTTTGATACAGTAAGAAGAATATAATTACCATTATCTTTTAATACATGCTTTTCTATTAAATAATATTCTTCTGGAAGATAATCTTTAAAATTTGAACCCTGCTGTTCAATTCTTTTAGATATTTTTTCTTTAATATCATCAATTTTATCAGAATCCTTAACCTTCATTATTATCAATTCATCAGCTTTTATATTTGATGGAGGAGTATAAAAAACAAATTCTTCTAAATCTTCAGGATTAATATCATATAATTTCTGAAGCTTTTCACCATCGCCTTCTCTCATTTCTGATACATCAATAGTTTGTTTTACTTTTTCATTTATATCTTTAACTGATACATTTTCATCCGCTGAATTCTTAGAATTTGAGCACCCTGCTAAAAAACTTACAGTAGAAATAAGTAAAATGATAGTAATAAAAATATTTTTGTTTGTTGCTTTTAAGATTTTTGTCATTTTTAAATCTCCTTTTCTTTTTAATTTGCTTTATATATTATTTTTTAAATAATTTAACCATAATTTATAAAATTGGTATTTAACGTGTACCCCATCTGGCTCATACAAATTTTTATCAGTATTTTTTAATATTGATGTTAAATCAATAAAATTTATATTTTCCTCTTTAGTCATGTTTTTAATAGCTTCATTAAATTTATTTATACGTAAATTATTAAGTAGTGGTTTTTTCTCTTTAACTTTTTCAGAAACTGGAAGAATAGACTGAATATAAACTTTTGAATCTGGCAACTTTTGCTTAATACTATGTATTAATTCTTTATATTTATCTACAAAATAATTAACACTTATATCATCTTCTAAATCATTAGCTCCAAGTAATATAAAAATATTCTTAGGATTTTTTTCCACTAGTTTATCAATTTTTGTATGTGCTTTTGAAAGTAAAATTCCTATAATACCAACAACATTAGATTCATCTAAAATTTCATAAAAAGATAAACTATCTGTAATTGAATCTCCAAAAAACACTGAATCTTTAAAGAACACCTTATCATCAATTTTCTTGTTACTAATATCTTTAGAACTATTTTTCATTTTTCTAATATCCTCTTTTTTATCTTTAGAAATACTTACGATATTTTTAGGAATATTTTCTACTTTATTACTGTTACATTTTGATTGTATGGTAAATGCTGAGATTTCTTTTACTATTATTGGCATAACTATAATTAAAATAATCGTTGTTAATACTGTAACAAATCTTTTTCTATTTTTAACTTTTATACATCTTCTACGTCTTTTTTTTCTTGTTACTCTTTTCATAACCTTTCTCCTTTGCTTTCTTAATAATATCAAAATTTCTATTTACACTAGCTATTAATAATATTCTTATAAAATAACCCAAAATAACATACATAAACCATTATATTATATATTTTCAAGAAAAGATTAAAAAAAAGTAACAATCAATTACAAATTTAATAATTATTTTATTAAACAAAGGCTCATTTTAGAAAATAAAAAGCATCTGCAGCTTTCTTGCAGATACTTTTATGTTTAAGTCTCATATACTTTTACTCTATTTCTCCCCGCTTGCTTAGCTATGTAAAGAGCTTGATCTGCTCTATCAAACAGCTTATCTACACTGTCCTTGTCAAAATTTAATATTTTAGATACTCCTAAACTTACTGTAACAAGTATTTCACCTTTATGAGTATTTACTGAACTATTCATTATATCTTTTCGTATTGTTTCTGCTATTAGTTTAGCTTTATAAATATCTGTTTCAGTTAAAAACACAGCAAATTCTTCTCCACCATATCTGCAAGCTACCCCAGAATCTTTAAGTGAATCAACAATAGCATTTGCTACAGAGCATAAAACTTTATCTCCTATTGCATGTCCATAATTATCATTTACTTTTTTAAAATGATCAATATCTATCATAATTGCACACATAGAATATTTATATTTTGTACATTGTTCAAATTTCTTTTGAGCAAGCATAAAAAACTGTCGTCGGTTTAAAATATGTGTTAGTGGATCCTTTTCAGCTAAATCTTTTAGATCTTTTTCAGCTTGTTTACGTTCTGTAATATCTCTTATATACGCTAATATAGCAGGACGTCCATCATAATTCATAACTGCCGCATTAACTTCTACATATAATTTTTCACCATTTTTGCAAAGTAAAGCTGATTCATATCTGTTACCAACACTGTCCCCTGATAAACGAGCTTTATAATTTTCTTTAACATTTTCTCTAAATTCTTGTACAATAAACTTATAAAAAGGATTATTAACTATTTCTTGATAGGAATAATTTATCATATCTAATATTTTTTTATTTACATATTTAGCATATCCATCTTGTACAATAGCAATACCATCATTAGCAAGTTCTGATACATTTCTATATTTTTCTTCACTAGCTTGTAAAGCTCTTTCTAATTTTCTGTTTTTAGTAATATCATTAATTACAATTAACCATCCATTATAAATATTTTTCTTATTAAATAAAGGTAAGATTTCTACTTCATAGATACATTCTTCATCATTTTTTCTTTGACAAATTTCTAATTTCTTTTGTTTTAATTCATCTAATTCTTTTAAAATCCCTTTAAAATCATAAAAAATATTATCAATTGGTTGTCCAATAGCCTTATTGATTTTAACATTAAATATATTTTGTGCTAATATATTTATATCTACAATTTTGTTACTAATATCCAGTACAAGTATTCCCGCATTTATTTTTTCAAAGAGAATTTCTCTAGCAATTGGAACTATATTTAAAAGCCTATACCTATATATACTAAAAAATATACATAAATTCAAAATGGTAAAAGTAAATGGAGTAGGATCTCTCATATATTTAGGCGTTAAATCTAAAAAAAACAATATGTAACCACCAGCAGTAATTGTTAAACCACTTATAATAGTTGCAAGCTGTTTACGAAATAATGTGTGCGAACTAATAAAAAACTTAATAAGTAAGATAATAAACAAAATATACATAACATAGCCATAAATAAAATCAATCCACGATGCAATTCCCACATCATAAATAAGTACAGTAAGTGTTCCTTCTGTATAAAGGTATGCATTATCTCTAAATAATCCTGTTAAATTTAGCACTGCTAAACTCCACATAATCACAGGCTCAATTACTAACAAAATCCATATTTTTCTCTTAAGATACAGTTCTTGTTTAGTATATTGTAACGCAAAAGCAAAACAACTACTTCCTAGTGCTCCTCCTAGCATTTGAATATTATCCCAAAATATTTTTTCACTTAAATTTGGTGAAAGAAGCTCAAAAATATACCCTAAAGACCATAATCCCATTATTAAGGACATTACAAATAATGCTGTAGCTCCTGGAACAATTCGTCTTTTAAAAATATATACTGAAATAATTATGGAGAAGATTAAAGTAATCCACAATGGTATTGTATATGACAATGCATTCCAATTCATCACTTTTCCTCCTAAATATTTTACCTTTTATTAAATCATATTTAAAAGCTATTCTTTATTATATCATAAACTTTTTAACAATTTGGTAAAAAAACAGTATATATATTTTATCGGTATTTTTTTGAAAACTTTTATAATTTTTAATGTATGAAGTTATACAATTTTCTTAATTAATTACCAATAATAAAAATAAAGTAAGCAATTACTATTGGAACTAATCGTAACTACTTACTCCATATTTAAAATATTTCTTTTTAAAGTTTTTTGTGTAAATACTACCTCTAACATTAATACTCATTTACTTAAAGTTAATTTTTCTGTCTTATTATTATATAAGGTCAACGCACATCCACTACTTTTTATACCACTTCCATCACATATCATAATAGCTTTATTTATACCCAATGCTACTGCTTTGTCTTTCATCAATTCCAAAACCTTCATACCGCTCATTTCTTCCGATGCCGCTCTTAAAATTTTCTCTGCATGCTCAATGCTTCCTTCTATTATTATCCCAGGACCTCCAGAATATGCCGCAGTACTCAAACCATGTCCAATATTTTCGCTTAATCCTTCAGCAGAAGTAGGATTCATATGAGGGTTTCCAATAACTCCACCTGTGTTTTTTATTATTCCAGGAATTTTAATGGTCAATCCCACTCCATAAATAGTTTCAGCACAAACCTTTTGAAGATGTATCGCTAGAATATAATCAATATAAAACGGATCATCTTTTACTTTTAATTTTATTTTCTTTATTTGTTCAGATAAATTTTTTATATCTTGCTCTGCATATTGCGAACAGATTCCAGTACATAAAAATTTGTATCCCTGTTCTGTAACTTCATTAAATAAAAAACATTTTAACTTCATATTGTTTTTCCATAAACTGGATATTGTTTCAAAACAGCCTCTGCAATTTTTCCAACTAACTCTTCTAGTTCTATTTTATCTCCTACATTTTTCACATAATTCATACATGCTTTTGCAGCCTCTACCGCTTCAACATATGGTCCAGGTACATTTACTATTATACTTTTATCTTTTTTTCCCGCAATTAATTTAGACCATAAATGACCGTTATATCCATATATTTCTTTAAACTTAATTTCATTCAGATATTTAACAAGGGCACTATGAGTATAATCTTTTCCCAAACCCTTAACATAACGATGTCCTCCCCCTGAACCACCAATAAAAATTATTAAATCAATATTGCTACAAATACATTTCTCTAGCTTATTTATTATTTCTTCTTCATTATCTTTGCAAGGCTTTAATCTTGTTATTTCACATTGTGGAAATTCTTCAAGTATTATTCCCATTATAGCAGGACTGTTGGTATCTATAACAATACCATTTAATATTTCGTCCCCAGTTGGTAAAATAGCAGCTTTATTTATCAATGTCAATCCACCTTTCCCTTGCACAACCGTAATTAGTTCCTTTTGGAATATCTTCTATATCTACTTCCAAAGCTTTCTCAGCTGAATCAATCTTGGTAACCTCTGAAGCAGTTATACCCTCTACTATTGAAATGGTTTTTATTATTCCTTCTTCGTTTTTCAAAATTGCTTCGGGTTCAAGCCCATACACGTCCATATCGATAGAATTTCCTGTAACTCCAATAACTCTTAAATGCCTTCCTATAATTTCGGTTAATCTTTTTTCAATCTCAAAAGGTTTGATGCCCTTTATTTTAAGCCCTTTAATTTTTACAACAGTTTTGTCAATATTTGCAATAACATATGTGTCCATTAGATCACCTCTTTTTAGATCTCTACTTCAACCTTTTCAATTAACTCCTCTGCCTTAACTAATATTGGATTATCAACACCTGGTATTATTTTATCAGCTTTTTCTATTATTTCTTCTTCTGTTAGTTTTTCTGATGGTGATTTTAAATATTCTATATTCAATCCTACGCTTGAAAGTTCTACCTCAGCCTTTTTAGTTATATTTTCAAAATCTATCTCAGCACCTAAAGCTTTTGCTACAGCAAGTACTGCTGGAGAACATCCTATATGCCTAGCTGGTACCATACCACATTTAAGTGCTTGTATAATATATTTTGCTAAAACACTTTTTGGAGCTACTATGCATGGAATATTTTTTTTCAATGTTTTTGCATATTCGCCTGAACCATGAGCAGTTTCACCTGCCTTAAATTGTCTTGTTGGAAATACTCTGCCGTATTTTTCCGCAACGGTCATTCCAATGCCAACTGAAATAAATTCTCCTGTATTTCCCATTAAAACAGATTTGTCCTTCATTAGCTGGAGCTGACCAAAAATAGGTAAAAGAATTTCTTCCATAGTAACAGCATTCATCATTTCTGTAGCTGAATTATTATTTACTGCTTTCCCTGTCATTACTACATTATGGACTGGTATTAATTTTTTCTTAGGATCAGGTCCTCTGAATAGTTTTTTACCTTTATAGTATTCAGTCCACTGCTTTAAATGAGGCTCTTCTTTAATAAGTTCTTCACTATAATGCATTTCTTCCATATATAATATTCCAAATTCATTATGAACTTTTCCTACATCTCCCGCTCCCATAGCAATTATAGTACCTTCAAGCATAATGCCATCACTACTTGTAGTAACTGCGTCAAGATCAAAAATATTTATACCAACAGGTCCATTAATTTTTTTTGCAATTTTCCTAATTGCTTCTTCAATAGTTAAATTTGCATCTAATATATCTTTTTTATCTACTAATGCAATATTAAGTGGAACTTGCCCTTTAGGTCCAGCTCCTTGTTTTATCAATCTAAATATAAACTTGCTCATTATTCTCCCCCCTTAGTGTTTACCTAGTGATGGTCTTCTATCATCAATTTCTTCACATCCTTCTAATTCCACTTCTTCAGTAGGATGAAGTATATTTATAACTTCTAAAATAGCTTTTTTAGGTTTACCGTCTTTATCAATTCCCTTTACTACAACAGTATGCATAGTTTCAGGTACTCTTGGCATTACTACTAATTCTACTTTTTTAACATCATTATCATTAGCAATTTCCTCTACTGCTGACTCAATTCTTCCTGTGCGCAACGACTGCATTTTCGCAGTTTTCAAATTTTCAAGACCTTTAATATCTATTTCCTTATCTGCAAAATGTTTAGCTACTGCTCTTTTCATTTTTAGAATAAATTCTGGTAATTTAGTATGCATCATTTTCACAGCTACTCAGCTCCTTTATAATTTTATATTTCCTTGATCATCAAATTTTAAGCTAACATCACTATTTAAAATTTGAATTTTATCTAAATCCTTCAAAACCATTTCTGACACATATAGCTCCTCAAGTTGTAATGTATTATCTATAATTGCTATCTTTGCTTCTTTCGGAATAACTGAACCAATTGTCTCAAAGGCTGTTTCTATGGCTTTTTTGTCATTTATCATTGTAATAGGTATTTTTGCCCTACTTAAAAATGTAGTTGGTATTACATTTGCATACATAGCATCAAAATCAATTTTATCAACTAATTTTTTAGTAGTTATGTCAGCTAATCCAATGCCTAATGCATTTCCATAAGACGAATCTGATAAATTTAATATGACAATTTTTTTTATCACAGGCTTTTTAGGTTCCTCTTCTCCAAAAACCATCATTCTTCCTATTACTTTTGTATCGACCCCGGTACCACTGAACATTTTCCCCATCTCTTTAATAATTAAAATATCATAAAAATCTGATGGTAATTTGGGCACAATATTTTTTACTTCATTTAAAAGTTTTTTTTCTACTTTTTCAAATTCATCAGGAAGAACAGCTTTTAACTTATACGTTTCATCCTTTGAATTTTCTAGTATAGCTATTCCAAATAATATAGGAGCTTTATCCATAGCAATTTTTGCAGCTTTAGGTATCGTTTTCCTAAGTCCATAGGTATGCATAGATGAACAACCTTTAGCCTTACCAAGACCTACTGATATCATTTTTAACAATCCACTTTCAGTATCTCCATTAAAATCTGTGTGTGGTTTTATACGATTTACTACTACAATTCCATCTGAATAATACGCATTTTTATCCATATACACTGGTGCACCATCTTCAGTTTGCTCAAGAAATATAGTTTCCATATCTGAAAAAATTGGATATCCCATACTTTTTTCTGTAATTCCTAACTTTTTTAAAACATTTACTTGACCATTAGCTGAAGCCCCACCATGACTACCCATAGCTGGTATTATAAACGGATGAGCTCCTAAATTTTTTAAATAATCACAAACTATTTTAATAATTTCTGAAATATTAGAAATCCCTCTACTTCCTGCTGTAACAGCAATTTTCATTCCTGGTGTTATTTTTTCTCCTATATTTATTAATCCGCACTCTTTTATTATTTCTTTTTTGATATCCCTAATCTTTGAGTTATCAAAATTTTGTCTCACCTTATACATTTTAGGATACTCCATAATATCACCCCATATATTATTTCTCCACCAACTACAAATTAACCTTTATATGTCATTTATAAAAAATATCTACAAAGCCTTTTACTTTCACAAAGCTTTGTAGATACTCTACTTTATCAAAACTACTATTTAAGAATGCTAGGTAAAAACAAAGAAATTTGAGGGAAATTTGTTATTAGTAATACAATAACAATCTCCGTAATCAAGAAAGCAAGTATTTTTTTACTAATTTGTTCTACTTTTAATCCCGATATTCCACAAGCAACAAATAGATTAACTGCCATAGGAGGGGTTATCATACCTACTGAAGTATTAACAACTATAATTATACCTAGTAATATTGGGCTTATTCCTAAACCCGTCATAAGCGGTAATAATATAGGCGCTACAAGTAATATAATCGCTTGAGTTTCTAAAAAACTTCCTAGGAACAATAACATTATGTTAATAAGTAGCGTAATTACAAAAACATTTGATGTTAATCCCATCATTGCAGTAGTAACCTTTGCTGGAATTTGAGCACTAGTAATTATCCATGAAAAAGAAGCTGATGTAGCAATAACAAATAATACTACAGATGTACTAGTTGCAGCCTTTACTATTATAGGTGATAAATCTTTTACTTTTATTTCCTTATATATAAATACACTTACTATAAAAGCATATACTACAGCTACAGCAGCTGCTTCTGTGGGAGTAAATACACCACCATATATTCCACCCAAAATAATTATTGGCATTAAAAGTGCTAAAATTGCTTCTTTAAAAGCAGCAATAATTTTCTTTATATTTGTAGGTTTTCCTTTTGGCAAATCTAGTTTTTTTGCATAAATAGAAATAACCACCATTAATCCTATAGCTAAAATAATACCTGGTACAATACCTGCTATAAATAAAGTACTTATTGAAACTCCTGCAACAACACCATACGTAATCATAGGAATACTTGGTGGAATTACAACTCCAAGAGTACCTCCTGCAGCTGCAACCGCTGAAGCAAAATCTTTTGGATACCCCGCCTTAACCATAGCTGGAATCATAATACCACCAATAGCTGCAACTGTTGCTGGATTTGATCCTGAAATTGCGCCAAAGAACGCAGAAGCAATAATAGTTATAATAGCAAGGCCTCCTCCAACTGTACCAACGCATGCCTCAGCAAATTTTATTAACCTTTTTGAAATACCCCCATGTTCCATGAGTCCTCCAGCAAGCATAAAAAACGGTATAGCCATAAATGGAAATGAATCAACAGACGTAAACATTCTTTGTGCAACAACTAAGGATGGCGTTGGCATATCACCAAACGTAAGCGCAGTAATAGATGCTAATCCCAACGAAACCCCTATTGGTATATTTAAAATTAATAATATAAATAATGTTCCAAATAATAATAATGTCATATCCCCTAACTCACCCCTTTCGTTATTCTTCTTTACTTGTATTTTGCTTTATTACTATCTGTATTGAGCGAATACACATCATAAAGCTACCCACAGGTACAGATAAATAAGCAACCCAGATAGGTATACCCATAGCTGGAGAAAGTTGTTCTATTTTAATTTGATGCATTATAATTTTATAAGAAAACATAATAACTAAAACATTAAACAATAGTATTATTACTACTCTCAATATTCCTGCAAATTTTTTTAACCTCTCTGGAAAAAGATTCACTATAACTTCAACACCTAAATGAGCACTTCTTTTTACTCCTAAACTAGCACCTATATAAGCCATCCAAGCCATTATATATCGTGCAAGTTCTTCTGACCAAGGCATTGATACAAGGTTTAAATATCTTGATACAGTTGCTGCAAAAACTATTAATGTCATAAGTGGAAATAATATTATAAGTATATACTCTTCAATCCTATCAAAAAATCTTACCAATCCTTGCCACCCCCTAATTCAAGTTAAATTCTTATACAACGACGACTCTTATTTTATAAGAGTCGTCAAGTATTTGCTTTATTTTACCAATGCATTAATAACATCTTCACCAATTTCATCTTTAAATTTATCATAAACAGATTTTGTAGCTTCTTGAAGCGCTTTCTTATCAGGTTTTGTAATCTTCATTCCTTTTTCTTCTAATTTAGTAACTAATTCTTTTTCTAACTCCTGACAATAATTTCTTTGCCACTTTCGTGCCTCAACTTCAGCCTCTGATACAACTTTTTGTAATTCTGGTGATAAGCCATCAAAGAAAGATTTACTTATTAAGAAAGCAGCCGGTGAATAAAAATGTCCTGTTAAAGCTAAATTCTCTTGAACTTCATTAAATTTACTAGTATCTATTATAACTAACGGATTTTCTTGTCCATCAACAGTTTTTTGTTGCATAGCTGTAAATAACTCACCGAAAGGCATTGGAACGGGCTGTGCTCCTAATACTTTAAAAGTTTCAACATGAACTGGGTTTTCCATTAATCTTATCTTTAATCCTGCAATATCTTTTGGTGTATTGATTCGTCTTTTACTATTTGTAAGCATTCTAAATCCATTTTCCCAGAATCCTAAACCTTTTATACCTTTGCTATCAAGTGAACCAAGCATATTTTTACCCATTTCACCATCCATTGCAGCGAAAGCTTTCTCTCTATCTTGAATTATAAATGGTAAATCAAACACCATGAATTTTTTAGAAAAGTTTGCCAATGGAGCTGTAGATGTCAATGTAGCTTCTAATGTTCCTAGTGATATACCTTCAATAGCATCTCTTTCACTTCCAAGTTGAGCACTATGAAACAATTCAACTTTTAGTTGACCACCTGATTTTTCTTCTAATAACTCTCCAAATTTTATTAACCCTTTATTATAATGCGAATCAGGAGCAAGTGTATGTGCTATACGCATAGTTTTTACTTCTTGTTTTTTATTATCTTCTGAATTTGTACTTGATTTTTCACTACCACATCCTATTAAAGAAACCATAAGAGCTAAAACCATAATATAACTAAATACCTTTTTCATTAACAACCCTCCATATTTTCATAAAATTTTGACTATTCTCTAGATAGCAAATACTATATAATATTACTCCTCCTTTCTTTTCGAAATATACGCTGGTGAATAAATTGCTGCTAATTTTATTGCTTCTTCCATACTTACTGAGCTTGCTATATTTTTACCTGCTATATCAAAAGCTGTACCATGATCAACTGATGTTCTCATAAACGGCAACCCAATTGTTACAGAAATAGTTCTTTCGAAATCCACCATTTTTGTAGCTATATGTCCTTGATCATGATATAGTGATAAAACACCATCAAATAAACCATTTAATGCAATATGAAAAACGGAATCAGCTGCAATAGGTCCTACTATATCTATTCCTTCAGCACGTGCCTTTTTAATTGCAGGCTCTATTTGTTCACCTTCTTCATTTCCAAATAATCCATGCTCACCACTGTGAGGATTCAATCCTGCAACAGCCATCTTAGGATTGGTAATACCTAAGTCTTCAAGTGCACGACTGCTTCTTTGAATATATTCTAAAATTCTATTCTCTTTTATCATTTCAACTGCTTTCTTTAAACTAACATGTCTAGTTAAAAAGAACACTCGTAAATCATACACTTGAAACATAGTAAGAGGATCATAACTATCTGTAAGTCCTGCTAATATTTCCGTATGACCAATATAATTTATATTAGCAGCTTTTAGTGCTTCTTTATTAATAGGAGTTGTAGCTATCCCTACAATTTGTTCGTTTTTACATAATTTAACTGATTTTTCTATAAATTCAAAAGCTGCTTTCCCTGCCTCTGCCTGTATTTTTCCAAATTCAACATTGCTTATATCTACATTTTTTAAATCAATTAAATCTATATATCCCAATTCATATTTTCCATTTTTAGTATCATTAACTACATTTATTTGCAGTTTTTCTCCTGTTACTTCTATTACTCGTTGTACTGAATTATATTCTCCAATTACAATTGGTTTACATATATCATATATTTCCTTTTTAGCTAATGCTTTTACTAAGATTTCAGGTCCTATGCCTGCAACATCTCCTAACGGTATTCCAATTATTGGTCTATCCACACACATCTCCTCCTTTAGATTTTTCTTCTATATAAGTAACAATATCGTCTAATGTACTTTTCTCCCCTACAAGCCCTCCTTTCGTAACTACCTTTATTCCATCAAATTTTCCTTGAATCAAACTTCCATATACTGCAAGTGGAATAATTTCATCAACTATCTCTATTGCCTTCGCATTTATGCTCTCTATAAAACCTAAAGCAGTATCTCCTCCACTGAGATAAACAGTTTTTATATCTGGTTGTGTTTCTAAAACTCTGGTTGCAACTTTATTTATATTACTGGATAATATCGATGACAACTGGTTTAAAGTTGTATTCTTAATTTCTGCTGATTCTTTTAAGTTCAATATATTTTCTTTTTTCAATGTAGTTGTAAGGCATATATATTTATAATTATCACAATTTGATAGTATATATTTACAGGCTTTCTCTGCTTCATCTTCAAAATTATCTAATAAATTATCAATATCAAAACAATATATAAGCACTTCTCTTTTATTGAATAGGTATTCCATTTGATTTAGTGTTAACTCAGAAGCACTTCCTATTACCATTAATATTTTATTTGTCTTCTGTTTTTTTCTTATCATAATATTTGAGGCTATATGTTGAGTAAAGGGACCTGGATCTACACAAATAAATTTTATTTGAGATTTGATACATGCCTTAGAAATAACATCTATATCTTCCTCGGAAATAGCATCTATCACAATGATATCCTCTTTGATTTCTTGTAATTGTTTACATAGATATTCTCCTCCTTTAAACACATCTTCTATTGGAATATAACCAACTTCTCTGTTTGTCTGCATTTTTACTATTTCCAAGATATTTGATGATGTAATAGGGGTTTTAGGGTCTTTTGCTACACCCGTTTTATGAAGTGGAACACCATTTACCAACAAATATCCGCCTACAGCAATTCTTCCTGATGCTGGATAAACGGGCACTATTATAGCTTTATGTTCTTCACTAAGTCCATCTAGTACCCCATCTATCTCACTTCCTATATTTCCTCTTAAAGTACTATCTATTCTCTTACTAATAATTTTAGCTTTATCACTAAAGCTTTCAGTTATTTTTTTAAAAAGCTTATATGCATCTTCTGAATTTGAAGCCCTAGTATCAGTATTAATACATAAAACTTCAGAATCTCCATCATAATCATCAACATTATCATAGCTTAAAAAAGATGTTGCCTTAAAACCATTTTTTTTTAATAATACTCCTGTTGCATTAGCCCCTGTAAAATCATCAGCAATAATCAGAATTTTATCCACGTAATCCCACCTTTATACAATAATAAGTTTAGGTATTATTTTTTCAATTTCTTGTCTCATTTCATAAGTTATTTTATTATCCGTTATTAAAATATCTATATCTTCTAATTTACAAATTTTAGCTAAAGATCGCTTATTAAATTTACTGCTATCTGCTAACATAACCACTTTATTAGCACTATCCATCATCTTTTTCTTTAAAAATGCTTTTTCAAAGGTTGGTGTTGATATAACAAACTCATCATCAATTGTAGAAACACCAATAAAGGCATAATCTACGTTTATACTCTCAATAAATTTTTCAGCATAATTTCCAAACATCGCTCCTAAATTAGGTTGTACAAATCCTCCTGCACAAAAAAGTTTAACATCCGGATAATTATACACAATACTTGCTATCTTTATATCATTAGTTATTACAGTTATATCTTTGTTAGAATTTAAATTTTTAGCTATTTCTAAACAAGTTGTCCCTGCATCTATTATTATTGATTGTTTCTCTAAAATCAGTTCTACAGCTGCTTTCCCGATTTTTTCTTTTTCTTCTTTGTTTATGCTTTCTTTTGATAAATAAGGAATCTCATAATTTTGAACTGGATTGCATATTGCTCCTCCATGAGTACGAACAATCAATCCTTTTTCCTGCAAATATGCAAGATCTCTTCTTATTGTCATAGCAGATACATCTAATTTTTTTGATAACTGTTCAACCTCTGCCTTTCCATGTTTTTGTAAATATTCAATTATGTTCTTCCTTCTTTCTTCAAGCAACATACTAAAGTCTCCTTTTTAATAGTTTTCATTTTAAATACCATTAAGTGTTTAAAATAAACATTTGATAGTATTTGAAACTTATAAAAGCTCATTAAAAGTTTATTTATGTTTATTATAAACAAACTTTGTGAATTTCGCAAGACTATTCTTGCATTTTTCTAAAAATTTCGATTTTTTTCACTGTTTTTTTCAACAAGTAACGTTTTAATATTGTTATTAACACACAAAAGTTGTATGAAAATAAAAAAATACAATATACTGTGCAATTTTCAAATTACAAATCAGTATATTGTATTTAAAATTTATTCTTAGATAGCCCCTTTTTTAATTATATTAATAATTTTCAACAAAAGTTATACTTTCACTTTCTGTCAAGATTAAGTTTTCCTATAGCTTTCTTGGCTTATAGAATATCTTTCTAATATAGTGTAATATAAATGTTAACAATGGAATAACTATTTGAAAGATTGTATGTACATACTTAACGACAAATTCTAAGCCTATTTCTATATGCTGTAAATAACTTTCTGCTATAACTAGGGATAGAATAAAAATTATCATTCCAAATATTAATGAAAAAACTTTTATATTTTTTATTTTAGTTATTTGTACTGTTCCCAAAACTGCAGCATACATTAATATAGTAATTTTAAAAAAGCCTCCTATAATTAAAATAATTACAAATATTATATCTAACCTAGTTAAAAACTCAAAAACACTTATTCGTTGAACAACCTGAAAAAAAGGACAAATACTTATTACTGTAAGATCAACTCCTAATCCACATATAAATAATATATTTACAAAGGACAGTATTATACCTTCAAATATAATAGAACCCACAGCTACCTTCTTTATTTTTGTTTGTTCATTTATATAAGGATAAAACATCGTAAACACAATTGTTTCACCATATGGAAAAAATATAAGAGGCCACCCATTTTTTATTACTTCTATAATCCCATCTTGCAAAATAGGTTTAAGATTACTAATTCTAAATACATCTTCTGATAATATTAATAATACCCCAACTAATAAGGGTAAAGAAATTATAGCAATAAAAAACGCTTGTGAAACACTGGCTATGGTCTCCACACCTCTGCTTACACCATATATTGTTACTACCATGAAAGTTGCCCCTATAACCCACATAGGTGTATATTTAAAGCCAGTAATATTTATCAATTCCAAAAAATCTCTTACCACTCTTGAACCTATATATGTAAAATATAATATATATAATATTCCAAACACATTACCTAAAAATTTTCCATATATTTTGGGTAAATATGTAATCAACGTATCTTCTTTATAGCTATTATACAATGATATATATAGTAATTGGAGAATAATTCCACTTAATGAATAAATAATCATAGCTATCCATGCATCTTGTTTATTTTCAGGAGCTAGAAAAAATAGTACTGCACTACCATAAGGTAGTAAAACCATCATTATAAAAAATTGATATGTACTTATTTTCGGTTTCATATAACTCCATCCTTGTAGATAAAATATTTTTCATAAGTAATTAAATACTATATATTCAAACTATATATTCTCTCTTTAAAGTATTATTTATACATAGAAGTATAATATAAGCTACTATAAATACTATATTATTAACTACACTATATTACTTAATATTAATAACTCAAAATATATACTAATAATTCAATATCTAAAATTCACATCACAAATTTTCATAATTATACTAAAGGAACATCCTCGCCATCATTGGCATGGATGCTCCTTTTAAATCAACTATTAACTTTTATTTTTTAAGGAAATTTTCTCAATCAACAATCTCTTTTAAATAAGAATAACCTTTATACACCTTTATCTTTGCAAAAACTTCTCCCTTTCTAGCTTTTTCTTCTAATTCTTCTCCTGTATTCTCAGGTACAAAATATTTATCTAATGTATACTTAACCCTTATTCCATCTAATTTATCTTTCTTGTTATTATGCCAAAGAGAATATTCATATTTACCCTTAAGAAATACTCCTTCTTTAGGTTTTTTTAATGTTACTTTATCTACCTCATAACTTTTCACATTCTTTTTTAAAGATACATACAGTTTATTTTCTTTTAAAGCTTCAAAAGGATAATATTCATTTTCACCTTTTAGTTTTAATATTTCTTTATCTAACTTTTCTGAATCTATATCATTTATCTCATAATTAAGTTGTACATAATCACCTCTGAATAAATCTCTTGGATCAAGAGGTTTTATTTTAATAAGTATTTCTTCTCCTAGCATATTTGTCATTATTGGTCGTACTGTCATAGAAGTTAAAATAAAAAACAATATAAAAAATGATGCTAAATATTTAAAGCCTCTTCTCTGAATTAATTTATTCATCTAGTTCACCTCCAAGGCTTTTCCTAAGTTTTTCAAAGTAATAACCAAATCCTAGGAGGATAAGTCCCCCAACAACAAAGAACAATGATTTTGGCATAAAATTATATAAAGTATCAAAATAATATCTTAAAATCAAAATACAGATAAATACTAAGGGTATTAAAAGTCCTTTTCTAACTAAGCTCAATAAATATATCAAAAGTAGTATACCAAACACAACTGCTATTACACTTCCACTGTTTATAAACGGTAGTTCTTGCCAAACATATTTATAAGTTAAAACCACTCCATTTATTCCTATTAAAATAAGTCCTTGGAGCTTAAATATACTTAAATTTAAATTGTGCTTTATATAATACATTCCTAATCCTATTAACAAAAATATAATAACTCTATAGCTATTATTTAAATTCATATAATCCAATAAATACAATATAAAATTCAAAGTTGCGGCATTATTAAGGAATGTTATAAACTTATCATGATTAAAATATTTATTACCAATATAGAAAATACTAATAAGTATCAAAGGATAGATTATTATATTTTCTCTAAAATTTCCGTTTATATATATAATTAATAATACATGTGAAAACATAAATAGTATTTTTTCCTTCATTATCAGCGAAATTGCTAATATTCCTACTGCCCATAGCAAAAAAGCTGTTGTAAATTCTCCACCATAGTTAAATATTTGTCCTATCAAAAATATTCCTGAACCATATATTAATGCACTCAAATATAATAAAGCTTTTGATGTCTTTTCATAACTACTCTCCAGTTTAAACGATGTAAACATAGATATTCCTAAAACAGATATAATAATAATAATTTTTGATATTTTACTGATATAATCCCAGTTACTAGCTACAAAACTTAAAATCCCAAGCCCTATTAAAATTGCTCCTATAGTAACAAGTATTCTTATAAAATTTACACTTGATACCTCTTCATAAGAATTGACAATTCTATTAAACTGTTCTTCAGTAATTATCTCTTTTTCTCTTTGATACATTAGCTCCTTTAAAATAAATTTATAATTTGATTTACTTAATGGTCTCTTCATTTGTTTTTATCCTCCAATTTCTAAAATTTCATAGCTTTATGAACCTTTAGAAAATATATTATAAAAAATATATTCCTTAATATAAATATTATATCACAGCTAAAATGTCTATTTATATAAACATAAAAATCTAATTATTACATTAGATGGCTTAATAAAACTACAAGTCCATTACATTTATATTTAAACTCTCTTCATATATCCTTTCAATATCTTCATGGATAACATTAATCACCAATTCACATGTAGGCATTATTATAGCTGATTCTAGATGTCCCCCAAAGCATCTGAATTCTTTATCGGCTAATGTTACATGAATATGAATATATGGTTTATTATCTTTTGTAGTAATATTCCCTTCTAAATTTGTCATCTCAAAATTTTTATCAAATTTTCTTATTTTATATCCTTTTATACTTGGTCTATAAACTGCAAGAACAACTTTTTGCACAGCACCAATTCCACTAACACTAGCAGCTTTAATATTATTTATTCTGGAAAACAGCTTCAAGCTTTCAACTATTTCTTCTCCAGCTTCCAACCTTAAAACAAAAGTATTTTCATCAAATTTTTTAAATTTCATTTATACCTCCATAAAAAATTTATATTTACACTTACTATCTTATGTACGAAGTAAAACAGAAATTATAAGTTTTAACCTATAATTTCTGTTTTACTCTTTATTATATGTAAACATAAATGTAATGTTAAATTATTAATTTAACATTTGGATTTACTCAATTGGAAGATAACTTTTTTTCAGTAAACAACTTTATTTTATCCTTTCTGGACATTTTTTTTATTTTATATTCTCTTTTCATAGCCTCTTGTTTTGTTTCAAATTCTTCAAAATATTTTAATACTACTGGACGTCTAGCTCTAGTATATTTTGCACCTTTACCTTCATTATGCTGATTTATTCTTCTTTGAATATTTGTTGTCCACCCTGTATAAAGTGTTCCATCATTACACTCTACAATATAAATATATGCCATATTCAACAATCCTTTGTTTCTATTTTTTAATTTAACATACTTCTAGTTCTGTATTATCCAAATTGCCTATATCCAGTTTCTTAACTTCTTTCCTAAAAAGAATCATTGTTATAAAAAATGAAATAACATCTGATACTGGAGAAGCAACCCATACGCCAATTAGCCCTAAATATTTAGGTAAAATTATTAATAACGGTATTAAAATAACTACTTGTCTCAACATTGAAAGTATTATAGAAATCTTAGCTTTTCCTATAGCCTGAAAATAATTAGAACCTATTATTTGGTATCCTATAATTGGAAGCATACACAAAAAAATTCTTAATCCTACAGAACCTATTTGCATTAGTTTAGGCTCTGAATTAAACACTCCAATTATGTGCTCTGGGAATAATTGAATTATTATATTTGATACAACACCAAGAGCAACTGCACCAGTAACAGCTAATTTTAAAGTCTTTTTAACTCTGAAATACAATTTAGCACCATAATTATAACCTATAATAGGTTGAGCTGCTTGTGTTATAGATATTATGGACATTATTATGAGCATGGAAATACTATTTATAACTCCCATAGCCCCAATAGCAGAATCTCCACTGTATATGATTAACTGTTTGTTTAATAAAACATTCACAGCTCCACCAGCTACTTGAACTGCAAAAGGAGCCATACCTATTGCGATAATTCCTTTAACAATTTGAATATTTAATTTTAAGTTTTCTTTCTTAAGTTTTAATATACTTCTATTACTTCTAAAATGTACAATAACCCATATTGTGTTAACTGTTTGAGAAATAACTGTAGCTATGGCTGCTCCTTTTATTCCCATTCCAAAAACAAATATAAATATTGGATCTAAAATTATATTTAATACAGCACCAATTATCATAGTTGACATAGCAATATTAGCATTGCCTTCAGAACGAATAGAGTTGTTTAATCCAAATCCTAAATTTTGAACTATAGTTCCAAATAAAATAATCGATAAATATTCTTCTGCAAACTTAAGAGTATTTTTACTTGCACCAAAAGCTTTTAATAATGGAGTTTTTATTATAAAACACAATATACTTACTGCAATTGACGCAATAATAAGCAATACAAATGTATTTCCTAACACTTTTTCTGCTTTATTCTGGTCTTTTTTCCCTAAATTAAGAGATTCCAACACTCCTCCGCCAATACCCATAAGCATGCCAAATCCAGAAGTAATTATCATAATAGGAAATGCAATGCTTAATCCAGCTAAAGCTAAATCTCCTACTCCTCTTCCTATATATACTCTATCCACAATATTATATAAAGCATTTACCACATTACCAATAATAGCTGGTATAAAAAATCTCAATAATAGCCTTGCTACATTCTCTTCTCTCAATCTTACTGTTTTATCCATACCCCTACTCTCCTTTTTATATAAATATTTAGCTATCTAAACATTTATATATAACTATTCCTCTATGATTTTATTTATATTATTTCTGAAAACTTTCTTGCATTCTTACAAGAAAAGATATTAATAAATACTTCTCTTCTTGTGAAAACCCCTCAACTAGTTGTTCCTCCATTTTAAATATTATTTCCCATGTCTCTTTCTCAATTTTTTTCCCTTTTGAGGTTAAGAAAATCAAATTATTTCTAGCATCTCTCTCATCTTCTCTTCTCTCTACTAAGCCTTTTCCCACTAAAATATTAATAAGCTTAGTTAAAGAAGATGGTTTAATATTAATTTGCTGTAATATTTGTTTTTGAGTGATTCCATCTTTATTCCATAAACATCTCATTACTTTTATCTGAGAACAAGTTATATTATATTGTTCTAATTTTTTATCATATTTAAACCGAAAATCATGTGCTATCTGATGTATTAAATATCCTGGAAGTTTATTTTTATCTAAACGTGATTTCACTATTAACACCTCAAACTCATAAATTATTTAGCTATCTAATTATTTAGCTAACGAAATTCATCATACACCTTACAATTATTAATTTCAAGTTTTTTATTTTATACGTAGAAAATTTGCTAATTGAGAAAATTGCATGTATCTATGTAATCTAGAACTCATGCAATTTTCTCAATCTATTTATTGTGTTTAATTCTTTCTAATAATTCATTTTTCTTTTCAATAATTTCATGCATTTCATTTATTAATAAATTGTCTTTCTTATGCCCTTTTTCAATAAAATACATGGAAATAGCACCTAATCCAACATGTGTTCCTACTGCTACACCCATTTGCATAATAAATATATCACCTATAAAATCTGTCTCTTTAATAATTTTATGTTTTAGATTTTCAGCAACCTTTATATCTGAAGTATAACCAATTATAATAAAATCTGTAATATTCCAATCATTCCTATTAATAAATTCATTAACGTAATGTTTAAATACTTTTTTTAGCCCTCTCTCTTTGGCAACAATTGCTCCTTTTCCTTTTTTCATAGTCATTATAGGCTTAAGTTTTAGAATTTTACCTACAAATGCACTGGCATTTGTTAATCTACCACTTTTCACTAAATGGTCTAAATCATCTACAGAGAGAAAATGTTTCACATTTGTTTTATATGTCTCATTAAACTCTATTAGTTCTTTAAAACTAACCCTTTGTTCTATTAATCTTGCACTTTTTAGAACTAACCATCCACTGCCATGACTCATGCACTTTGAATCTAAAATGTGAACTTTGATAATTGATTTGGGGTCTTCTTCCAAAAAATATTCTTTAGCAATCGTAGCAGATTGATAAGCACCACTTGTGCCACTAGACATACAGATACATAATATTTCTGTGTAACCGTCTTCAACCGCCTTCTTTATTATATTTAAATATTCAGTAGGACTTGGCATTGCAGTAGTTGGATATTCATCTAAGTCCTCCATAATATTGTAAAATTCATCTGGTTTAATATCTATTCTATCCCTATATGCTTTTCCTGCTATATTAATAGTTAACGGCGCTAAACTAATATCATACTTTTCAATAATCATCTGAGACAAATCACATGTTGAATCCGCTATAATTTTTATCATATATGTCCTCCAATAATTTAAACTTTGCAAAAACAAAATTATACTTTACTGTCAATTCTTATCTTGAATAAATTTTAATTTTAAAAATTTATCATTTATAGTGCTGTTAGATAACATATTACCACAATTTTAAGAAATATTAAAAAACTAATATTGCCATTTCTTTTAAAATTAGTATTTCTCATTTTTAAATCAATTATCTATCTACTTAAAATATTTAACTCCTATTTTTATTAATAATTATATTTATAATTATCGTCGATATTATACCAAATATACTCCCTATAAGTGCTTCTATCCCTCCTATTATAAAAAAACCAAATGCGTTGGTGAGATCATTTTTACTTTCTCACTCAACGCATTAAATATTTTTAATTAAACGATTTTAGTTGTCCATTCTTCGCAATTCCAAATATCAGTCACTATATCTCTATAAAATTCTGGTTCATGACATACTAACAATATGCTTCCCTTGTACTCTTTCAAAGCTCTTTTCAACTCTTCTTTAGCCTCCACATCTAAGTGATTAGTAGGCTCATCTAATATTAATATATTAGTTTCTCTATTTATAAGCTTGCATAATCTAACCTTAGCTTGCTCTCCTCCACTTAAAACACAAACCTTACTTTCTATGTGTTTTGTGATTAATCCACATTTTGCTAAAGCTGATCTTACTTCATATTGAGTATATGAAGGAAACTCTTTCCAAATTTCTTGAATACAAGTGCTATAGTTAGCTTCTTTTATTTCCTGCTCAAAGTATCCTAAAAACTGATAATCTCCAAGTTCTACTTCTCCATTCAAAGGCTTAATTTGACCCATTAAACTCTTTAAAAGAGTCGTTTTACCAAGTCCATTAGCTCCTACCAGAGCAATCTTTTGACCTCTTTCCATGATTAAACTTAATGGTTTTGAAAGTGGTTCATTATACCCTATAACTAAATCTCTTGTTTCAAATATAAGCTTTCCTGAAGTTCTTCCTTTTTTAAAGTTAAACTGTGGTTTTGGTTTTTCTGAAGAAATCTCTATTTTATCAATCTTATCTAGTTTCTTTTGTCTAGCTTTTGCCATTCCAGTAGTCGCAGCCCTTGCCTTATTTCTTGCTATAAAGTCTTCAAGCTTTGCAATTTCCTGCTGCTGTCTTTCATATGCAGTTTCAAGCTGTTTTTTCTTGACTTCATAGATTCTCATAAAATCATCATAGTCTCCAACATATCTAGTAAGCTGTCTGTTTTCTACATGATAAATTAAGTTTATTACACTGTTTAAAAAAGGAATATCATGTGATATTAATATAAATGCATTATCATAATTTTGAAGAAATCTTTTAAGCCACTCAATATGTTGCTCATCTAAATAGTTAGTAGGCTCGTCTAATAATAAAATATCTGGCTTCTGTAAAAGCAACTTTGCAAGTAACACCTTAGTTCTTTGTCCACCACTTAAGTCAGTTACATCTTTATCTAATCCTATATCTCTAAGACCTAATCCTCCTGCAATTTCTTCAATCTTTGCATCTATAATGTAGAAATCATTATTGTCTAATAAGTCTTGGATATTTCCCATTTCCTCTAATAATTTCTCTAATTGTTCTGGTGATGCCTCAGCCATTTTATCCGTTATTTGAAGCATTTCCTGTTCTAAATCAAATAGATATTGAAAAGCCTCTCTTAATACATCTCTTATACTTTTTCCCTTTTCTAATTGAGTATGCTGATCCATGTAACCAACATTCACCCTATTACTCCATTGAATCTTTCCTTCATCAGGCATAAGCTTTCCAGTTATTATATTCATAAAGGTAGATTTACCTTCTCCATTTGCCCCTATTAATCCAATATGTTCCCCTTTTAATAATCTAAATGAAACATCTTCAAATATAGCTCTATCGCCAAACCCATGGCTCATGTTCTTAACCGTTAATATACTCATACTTCTCTCCCTTCTAGTAAATAACACTACTCCAAATTCACGACAAAATTCAACATTAATTATACAATGTTTTTTTCTAATCTACCACATAAACTTCATATATTATTGATAAAAAATATATTCTATTAATTTCATAAACACTAAACCAAATATAATAGACATTTGACACTTTTTTATAAAAACTAGAATAAAATAAAGAGAAATACTAAAATTTAAGTTTTCTCTTTAAATAAAAAATATAGTTAGCTAAAATATGCTAATAAATTAATATTGAGGTGAAGTTTAATGCGCAGTATAAAGAGTAAATTAATATTTTGGTTTTCACTGACTATCAGTTTTATCTTAATATTAATATGCTTTTTCAATTATAATACAGCAAAGAAAAAAATTCTTCATGAATTTGAACAAAAAGAGTTAATGAATACTCAAAAAATATCTAAAGATATTGATAAAGTTATAAAAAGTCTTGAAGCAAAAGGAAATACTATTGCATCTATGAGTAAGAATTTAGAATATACAAAAGAAAATTATAATAGTGTAAAACTATATTTAAAAGATTCTTTATCAGATATAATGAAACCAGATGATAACTTAGAAACTTTATATACATTTTTCAGACCAAATATGCAAATTGAAAATGAACTTCCATATATGTGCATTCTTAGAGATGAAAATAAAGCTCCCTCTTCTTTTGAACCAAGTACTATGAACGACTTCAAATATTGGGAACAAGACTGGTATAAAATAGGCATAAATACAAAAGAATTTACTTGGACAGAACCATATTTAGAAGATGCTACTGGAAGAAAACTTATTTCAGGCGTAAAAATTTTAGAAAATAATAAAGGACAAACTATAGGTGTTTCTGGTATAGATGTTAACTTAGATAGAATTCAAGAAATAATGGAAAATATAGATTTAAAGAATCAAGGATTTCCACTACTAGTTTCTGAGGAAGGTACGTATATATATCATACTAATTCAGACTATATGTTGAAAAAGAATATTAATAATGAAAACAATGAAATTGGTGCATTATACAATACAATAAAAAGTAAAGAAACAGCATTTGAAATTACAGACTATAATAAAGAAAAATATTACGCTTTCTATAATAATATTAACTCCACAGGATGGAAATTAATTATTTTATATAAAAAATCAGCTATAACTAATCAATTAAATAGCATTTTAATTATAGATATTGCACTATTAGTTGTAGGAATACTATTTACAATTCTAATTTCAATGTTTTTAAGTAAAAAATTATTAAAAACTATTGATAAAGGAATTGAATGTTCAAAAGCACTAACAAATGGAGATTTAACTCAAACTATAGACATCAAAGAAAAAGATGAAATTGCTATATTAATAAAAGCCATAAATGATTCTTCAAAATCTATAAGAAATATTATTTATTCTATAAAAAATGATGTCGGTGGATTAAATCAAATTTCTAGTAATTTGCAAATTACAAATGACACTATAGTCTCAACCGCAGATAATATTGATGAACAAATTAAAAAAGTAAATTTTGATATCACAAAACAAAATGAAGATATAAACAATATTTATGAAAGCTTTGATGATGTAAATGGTTCTATGGATAAAATTTATAACATGTCAAAAGAAAATGTTAATAAAACAAGTCATAGTGTAGAAGTTATAAAGAAAACTAAAAATTTAATGGACACTTCAGTAGGTGAATTAAATAAAATTATAAATTTAGTTAATTTTTCTGTAAAATCTATGAAAAATTTAGAATGTAGAACAAAACAGATAGATAAAACATTAGATATGATTAGGAATATTTCAAAGCAAACTAATCTTTTATCATTAAATGCAAGTATCGAAGCCGCAAGAGCTGGAGAAGCAGGTAAAGGATTTTCAGTAGTTGCTGAGGAAGTAAGAAAACTAGCAGAAGAAACGAATACTACTTTAAATGAAATGGAAAACTTAGTACTCAAAATAGAAGAAGAATCAAATACAACTATAGAAACTATGAATTTAGATGTGGAAAATACAATAACTAAATTAAATTCTATAAAGGGTACTCAGTCTAATTTAAATTCTATTATTGAAAATTTAGATAATTTCGAGAAATATTCTAAAGAATTAAGTTCTATGATACAAGAGCAAAAAACTTTTAATGACACGGTAAAACAACTTCTTGAAACAATAATACACTCTTCAAAAGGAATAAAAAATTCTACTGAAAATATACTTGAATCTACTATTGAAGAAGGAACTAGTGTTAAAGGTTTGACGGAAGATTCTGCCACTTTGAATTCTATTTCAAAATCACTAGAAAATTTAATATCTAAATTTAAAATATAAATTATTAACCAAATAAGAATTTTCACATTTAATGGTTAATATTTTGGCTCAGAAAATTAGTTTAGCAAATTTTCTGAGCCTTTTCATTTAAAACTTTTTCAATTTAGTAAATTCTTATAAATAAAACTTTCAAATAGTTTCCTTCTGGAAATTTATCTGTAACTGCAAAATCTTTTGGAAGCTGATGCTCCTCTATTATTTGATATTTTTTATTTGATTCCTCAAAAGCTTTGTCTATAAATTTTTTAAACTTTATCATATTAAATGTACTGCAATTTGTAGAAGCTATAATCATTCCTTCATCTTCTGTTATCTCAATAGTTGATTTAACCAAGTCTTTATAGTCTCTAGCTGCACTAAAACTGTTATCCTTAGATGTAGCAAAACTTGGTGGATCAAGAATAACCATATCAAATTTTATATTATTCTTTTTTATCTGTTTAAAATAAACAAAAAGATCTTCAACTATTATATTATGCTTTTTATAATCAATATTATTTATATTAAAATTCTCAATAGTTTTATCTAAACTTCTCTTTGCTAAATCAAGACTTGTAGTAATTGCTCCTCCTTTTGCCGCAAACATGGAAAAAGCTCCTGTATACGAAAAAGTATTTAATACAGTTTTATTTTTAGAATACTTATCTCTAATAGATTTTCTTACTTCCTTTTGATCTAAAAACACTCCTACCATTGCACCATCATTAAGATAAATTGCAAAGTTAACTCCATTTTCCTTAACTATAAGGGGTTCTGGTGCTTTTCTTCCGCATACATAACTGTCTTGATCTATAACCATACCATTTTCATCAAATCTCTTTTTTTCATATATGCCATCAAAAGGTACTAAAGATTTTATTGCTTTAATTATTATATCTTTAAATGCATATATTCCTTTACTATACCAAGTTATAAGATAATACCCATCAAAATAGTCAACAGTAAGACCTCCTATTCCGTCTCCTTCTCCATTAACTACTCTAAATGCAGTAGTATCCTTAGAATAATAAAATCTTTTTCTTTTATATAGTGCGTTCCTAAGCTTATCATAAAATAATTTATAATCAATAGAACTTTTTTTACTACTACTTAAAACCCAACCGCATCCCTTGTTTTGATTTCCATAATATCCTCTTCCTAAAAAAGTATTTTTTTTATCTATAATCTTTACAATTTGTCCTTCTTTTTTTAAATCTTTTATATTTTCTATAGCTTCTTTAAAAATCAACGGATATCCATTCTTGTATTTATTAATAAATTCTTTTTTTACTATAAGCGTTGTCTCATTCATAATATCCCATCCTAAATTAAATTTATTGCATTATTTATTATACCTTTAAGCAATAAAATTTGTCTACTTTGTTTTCAAATTTATATTTTTTTCTTAGTAAAGGATAGTTTCCTTAATACATAATTTTTTTTAATATGTAAATAAAAAATTTATACAATTTAAAACAAAACTTGTTGACAATGATGTTTTTATATTATACAATCTTAATGAAATTAACATTAAGTAATAAATGGAAATCTTGAATAAAGTTCACTAGACGAAGGATATAAGAGAGTGCTTATTATTAAGCCGCCGAAGGGACAAACTATGTTTTACACCAATAAAGCATAGTGAAATTCTCAGGCAAAAGTATTGTATCTGGATAGACTCTGAATATAAACAGAGAGAACAAACTTGGGTTTTGTTCTCTCTTTATTTTTATGTTTTTTTATGAGAATAGCTATTCCATCATATATAAACAAAAAATTTAAAACTTTAAAGTTTTATGCAATTAACAATTTCTACAAATGGTTCTGTAAAAATTAAATATAATTTATACTAGTTGAAAGATATAAGAGAGAGCTTAAACTATTAAGCCGCCGAAGGGACAAATCTTGTTCTATCCCAATAAGATAAGATGAATTTCTCAGGCAAAAGTACTATATCTGGATAGACTCTGGATATAAACAGAGAGAACAAACTTGGGTTTTGTTCTCTCTTTATTTTTTGTTTAAAAATTTTTGTAAAATTATGTGAAAGGAAGATATTTTTATGACAGATTATAATAAAAATAAACATGGATATTTATTAGCCTTACTAGCAGGAGTTTCATGGGGCTTTATGGGCATTTTTGTAAAGAACTTAGATGATTTAGGATTTAACTCTATGACAATATCATCTTTCAGACCAACTATAGCAGTAATTTTCTATCTTATAATAAACCTAATAAAAAATCCAGAATGCTTTAAAACAAATTTAAAGGGATTACTATTCTTTGCTGTTTATGGAATATTTGCGTTAGATGGAATGTTTATTGCATCTAGTTATGCAGTTAAATATACAGGAGTTGCTACTGCTTCAGTTTTACTATTTATAAATCCTATTATTGTGGTTGTTTTATCATATTTTATATTTAAAGAAAAATTCACAACAAAAAAAATTATAGCTTTAATTTTAGCTATATTAGGATGCTGTTTAGTTGTAAAAGCATATGATAGTAACACTTTTAAATTAAATTTGATAGGTATACTATGGGGAATACTTTCTGGCGTTACAGTTGCATTGCAGAATATTTTAGGAAAAATTGCTATAAAAAAATATTCCTATAAAACACATTTGATATATTCATTTTTGTTTGGAGCAATATTTCTATGGTTCTTTGTACCGCCATGGGATTTAGTAAAATCAATTAAAGGTACAGATTCATTAATTAATATTCTTGGAATTGGCTTTGTTGCTACACTTATACCAAATGAAGCAATGATTAAAGCACTTCAGTACATAGAATCAGGTAAAGTAAGTATTGTTGCAAGTGTAGAACCTCTAGTAGCTTCAATATTAGCTTTTATAATTTTTGGTGAAATATTTGAAATTCCTCAATTGATAGGTATGTTTTTAATTATAACTTCAATACTATTAGTTCAATTAAAAGATAAGAAAAACAGTAACAGTACACAAAAAATAAAAACTGATAAAAACATTAAAAACAAACTATTATTTACTAGAGAATGAAGAGTTTTCACTCTTTCATTCTCTTGAATTTAATTATTCTCTAGGTAACTGATATTTTTAAATGTCCAAATAAAAAAATATATCATATTTAGTGCAAAAATTATACTTACTATTTGTAAAATTGACTTTAAAATAGGAATTTCATAAACTATATATAAAATCCTATATGCAAATATAGCATCTATAGTTGCTATTATATACGGTACAAAAAAAATTACCATCATTTCTCTAGATATTATCTTCTTTAATTCTCTAAAAGTTAATCCTAAATTAATCATATTATCGTATTTATTCTGTTCTTGTTTAATTTCTATGTAAAATTTATAGTTCATAAAACTAACAGCTGATAAATATAATATACTTCCTACAAAAACTATGAGGTATACTAATATATTATTGATTGTTTTTTCTGAATTATATAACTCTACTCTAAAAGTAAGATAATCATTTATATTTTTATCATTTTTCTGATATTTATATTTTATTTTTTTAGTTATTTTATCTATTTTTTCCCAGTTATCAATTTCATATCCTATAAATAATCTTTTATCATATTTATCATATATTCTATCAAATTCTTCATTTGATAAAATATATGTATTTTGTAACACTCCTTTTAAAGTAATACATCCTTCCACATTACTTTTTATAATGAAATTATCATCTTCAAAAGAATTTAATTTCTTTCCAATTAAATTCTTTTCCGATTGTAATATGTCTTCATATCTAGGTACTAATACAACTTCTCCTTTTTTCAAATTCACCATTTTTCTTTTTATTATAGAAACTGCATTATTATATTCACTTTGTTTAATAAAATTAATTTCCTGTTTTTTTTCATTTTGTTCCTTATTTAATTGTATTACATGCAATTCTATTTTATTATATTTTAAATTATTAGCTTTAAGTATATCATCAATAAATCTTTCATCCTGCGCATAATTAGAATAATCATTAACTAAATAATTCAAACTAAAAGGCGAGTTTTTAACAGCATCTCTCTTTAATACAGATTTTTGTATATACGCAGACCCTATTGATGTAAAAGAAACAGCTAATAATATAGTTACTATAAACAGCATAGTTATATTGTCATAAACTCTATACTTTAAGTCAGATAAAAACAAAAAATTCATCTTATTTAAATAAATTTTCTTAATTTTGGAAAATAAATATATTATGTAATTAACTATATAATTAAAGAATAAGTAGTTGCCCAATACAAATACCATTAATATTATCAAAAGTCTAATAGATAAAATATTATTTATATTAGAGGTAAACACTAATATATATCCTGCTATAATTACAGCAATAGAAATTACTGATTTTATTAAAGATACTTCTAATTTTAAATTTTCTTCTTTTTTATAATCTATTAAATCAATAATATTGTTAATTTTTATAGTTCTTCCTATAAATACAGGTATCATACAAAATAATATCAAGTATCTAAATACAGTTTTTAATATTACTCTCATTGAAAAATACAATTTTAATTCTTCAATTTCTAATATGTTAGAAATTATAACTATGAAAAATTTTAAAAACACAACACCAAAAATTATTCCTATTATTATAGATAAAACTCCTATAACCATATTTTCTATAAACAATATTTTTCTTATTTGCTTTTTATTCATCCCTAATATCAAAAATATTCCAAAATCTTTTTTCTTTGATTTAATAAACATCTTTAAAAAATACATAACAAAAAATATCGTTATTATATAAATTATTTCTCTAAAAAATAAAAAAATATCTTTAAGGTAACTTCCCTCAAGAAAAGGATGATAATAAATCATAGACAGTATAAAAAATGTAGCTAATGAAAAAATGCTGCTTAATAAATATCCTATATGTACTCTTAAATTTCTAAATACATTATTCAATACTATTTTCTCAAAAGTCATACCTACTGCCTCCTAAAAAAGCAATTACATCTAAAATTCTCTTATAAAAATCACTTTTTTCTTCTCCCTTATGTATTTGATTATATATTTCTCCATCTTTTAAAAATAAAACTCTATCACAAAAACTTGCCGATAATGGATCATGTGTACCCATCATTATAGACATACCAAAATTTTTATTTATTTTTTTAAATAAATTCATTATATTATTTGTTAAATTAGAATCTACTTTTCCTGTTGGTTCATCTGCAAACAATATTGCTGGTTCATGTATTATAGCTCTTGCAATAGCAACTTTTTGCTTTTCGCCTCCAGAAAGTTCGTAAATACTCTTCTTATTAACTATATCCTCTAATTTCAAAACGTCTTTTAGTCTATTTAACTTGTTATCTATTTCATTAGCTTTTACTTCATTTAAAACTAGTGGTAATATTATATTTTCTTCAATATTCAAATTATCTATAAGTCTAAAATCTTGAAAAACAAATCCTATTTTTTCTCTTCTCATTATGGCTAATTTTTCTTTATTTAACTTTTCCATATCTAAACCATTTATAATCACTTTTCCAGAAGATGCTTTCATAACAGTAGCAGCAACATTCATCAGAGTAGTTTTTCCACTTCCCGAAGGTCCCATTACAGCAACAAATTCTCCTTTATCTAACACTAAGTTAATATTTTTTAAAGCTATATGTCCATGTCCTGAACCAAAAATCTTATATATCTCTTTTAACTCTAATACACTCATCAGTTCACCTCATTATATAGCTTAAAATTTTTGAAAACAATTTTCACTTTAGTTCCAACTCCTTCTTCTGAATCAACACTTATATCATGATTTAACTTTTTACAGACCTCATTTACTAAATAAAGCCCCATACCTGTTGATTCTCCAAATTTCCTCCCATTTTCTCCTGTATAAAAAGGCTCAATAACTCTCTTTAAATCTTTTTTAGGTATTCCCACTCCTTCATCTGCTACTTCTAAAATCATAGTACCCTTATCTCTATAAGCATTTATTTTAACATACTTACCTTTATTTAAAGAATATTTAACTGCATTTATTACTAATTGTTCCAATATAAATTTAATCCATTTTCTATCAGATTTCACGCTCAAATTTTCATTAATATTTAATTTAGGATAAATTAAATTTTTTATAAAATATCTTTTCAGTGAATTTACAACTTCATTAGTTAATTCTTTTAAATTTAAATCTATTACATTAAAATCATGTTCAAAAGTATCTAATCTTGCATTATATAATGCTATATTTAATCCTCTTTCCAACTTTTCAGTCTCTTCTTTTATCTCTAAAACATATGGTTCATCCTCATTTTCTTGCAAAATTAATTTTATTACTGATAAAGGAGTTTTCATTTGATGTACCCATTGATTTATAAAATTCAAATGCTCATTTTGCTTTCTTACATAAGAATGAACTTTATATTGATAAATACCATATAAATCATTTACAAACCTATTTAAATCCTTTCCAAATTCTGATGTTCCAAAAATTCCTAATACATTGTTAAAATCATCAGGCTTTGTTTTTAAAGCAAAATATATCTTTTTATCATTTAAATACTTTATTATTAAATAAGTTACAAGTAAAAACGAACTTAAAAATATAAAATATAATGTGTTATCTAAATCACTAAATCCATTAAACACAAAGTAAATTGTAAATAAAACAACAAAATTTAAAATATATAAAACAATTAATCCTATTTGCTCTCTAAAAAATAACTTCATTAAGAATTCCTCCAAGTAATATTTAATCTATACCCTGAACCCCTAACTGTTTCTATTGCATTCTCTATTCCAAACTTATTTAATTTTTTTCTAACCCTTGTTATATTAACATTCAAAGTATTCTCCTCTACAAAATTCTCATCATCCCATAATTTTTCTAGAAGTACTTCTCTTGTTGCCACTTTAGGATATTTTTTAATTATAACTTCTAGTAATTCAGCTTCTCTTTTAGTTAAACTTATTCCTTGATTTTCAAAATAAAGTTCTAAACGCTCAGGATATAATGAAATACCTTCAATTTCAATAATTCTCTCTACAGAAGCTACTTTTGAAGCATATTCTCCATAAACTCTTCTTAACTGACCTTTTATTTTAGCTAAAACGACCTCATAATAAAAGGGTTTTGTTATGTAATCATCCGCCCCACTTTCTA
This sequence comes from Clostridium aestuarii, assembly GCF_026735135.1. Classification (GTDB taxonomy): domain Bacteria; phylum Bacillota; class Clostridia; order Clostridiales; family Clostridiaceae; genus Clostridium_H; species Clostridium_H aestuarii. Next base: position 644,315 of record NZ_JAPQER010000002.1, read on the forward strand.
TTGCCATAACTTGATTCATCTCACTATCTCTAGCAGAAATAAATATTATAGGACATATTGAGTTTTGCCTTATTTTTGTACACCAAAAATACCCATCATACTTAGGCAAATTGACATCAAGTAACACTAAATCAGGTTTTTCTTCAATAAAAATCTCTAAAACTCTATCAAAGTCTTCTATTACTAATGTTTCATATTCATATTTCTTAATATAATCTGATAAAAATCCTGCTATGTTTTTATCATCTTCTACTATCATTATTTTATAACTCATAATTGTCACCTTTCTAATAACCAATTATATTTATTTAAATTAAACATTTCTTTTTAAGCTTTCTTATACAATTATATCAATAATTATCAATTTCAATGTAAAATTATTTATATTTATATAAATAAAACTGAAGAAACTATTACATTTCTTCAGTGTAAAACCATGTCTATTATAAAGTTGGATATAAAATCTTATATATTTTCATTCTACTTTTTACTTTTTCCACAAAATTCTTTTTATAATAATCTTCCCAAAATTCTTTTCTTTCTTCTTTTTCTTTATTTCCTTTGACATCTTGCCAATTTACGCCTCCCCATTTTTCTACAGCTTGTTCAATATCTTTATTTTTATAATTTTGTGATATAAACCAAGTACCTATTTTTATATTAGTATCTGGTTCAGCTAAATTTTGTAGATTAAAATCTGTAAAACCCATTTCTTTTGCTATCACTTCTGCTGATTTATCTTGTAAGTTCATAGGACCACATTTTTCACCTTTTTCATATTCTTTTGGAGCAAAATTACTTGAAATATGAATAATAGCTGCTATTAATTCTGGTTCTACACTATATTCTTTAGAATATTTTTTAATCTCAGTTTTATATTTCAAAGGAAATATTACTGTTCTAGCAAGCAATGTTCCCCCTATAATTAATACTAATATTGCTCCAAAAATCACTCCTATTTTTTTCATCTCTATGTTCCTCCTAATTCAAAATTTTATTTGTTTTTTATCTTTTTTCTTCCAAACTCAACTTACAATTATATTTTAAAACTTATAAAAATCTTTAACTATCGATTTATCTTTCACGTTCATTACATACTTATAAGGTTTATATTAATAAAAAACTTTAAGTATCTCTAATTTGATTCAACGCTTTATACCTTATAAAAATCATAAAAAGATATTGTTAGAAACAAATTAAACTTATATGTTTAGCAACATCATTATGATTATATAATAGTTTTTATATATTTTAACTTTGTCTGGTAACTGTTTTATAATAAAAATTTGATGTTACAAAATAATAAATAAAATATATTATTAGATAAGGTATTATAGTTAAAACACTAACCTCTAGCAAATTAACCTTAAATGCCCCTGTAAAAAGTGAAACTGCAACTAAACTATGAATTGAACCTACTAAAAAAGGAGTTAAAAACACAAATAGCATTTGTTTAAATATATTCATTTTAATTTCCTTATTATCTGCTCCTACTTTTCTCAAAATATCATATCTTGATACTTCCTCTTGTGCTTCTGAAAGTTGCTTGAAAAATATTATACTTCCTGTGCATATTAAAAATACTAACCCTAAAAATATTCCTATAAATAGCATTACTCCTGTCATTGTAGATATTTCTTTATATACTGAATAATATGATGAAACCATTCCTAAATTCTCTGATTTACCTTCATCATAAGCTTTGTCTTTTATTTTTTTGTACAAATTATTTACTTCTTTATCTAAAGCTTCACTTTTATTTTGATTATCCACAATATAGGCATCAATTTTTCTTGATTTATCTTTTAAATTATACTTATGATAAACACTATCTTTAACTGCAATTATTTTAAACAACATATGTTCATTAAATAGTGCATAATCTCTAAAATCTAATATATTGAATTTTTCTTTAGAACTATCAAAATCTACAGTAACCTTTTTATTTTTATAACTCTCCATAAATTTTGAATTATAAAATTCATCAAAAAATATCACTTCCTTTTCAGATTTTAAGCTTGGAAGGTCATAATTTAACTTTCTAGCCTTAAATATCTTTTTTAATTGACTCTCTGATATTATACTTGTTGGTAATTCTCTACTATCAGAATTTGAAAGTTTAACTTCAAGTTCTGCAACATTCACATGTACTTCCGATAATATTCTATTATTTTTATATTTATCAACTATACTTTTAAATTGTTTATCAAAATCATTTTCAGCTAAAGTACTTACATATGAAAATGGCATTGATTTATCCATTGTTTCTGAAAAGTTTTTATAATAACTTACACTTACTCCCATAGCTGTTAATGTAGAAGCGCTTAAAATTGCTATGGTTGCTAATGTTTTAGAATTACCTTTAATTCTATAAAGTAGCTGAGAAGTAGATATCATATTTAATCCTTTAAAATATTTTTTTTCATTTTTCTTTAAAGCTTTAATTACAAAAATTATACATGACCCAAACAAAACATACGTTCCTGAAATTACTAATACAAGAGTAATCAAAATAGTTAACATAAAACTATTTAAGGGATGATTATATATCCAGTATCCACCTCCTATAAGTATTAATGATAAGGCTGATAATATTAAAGATGCCTTTGGTTCTTTTTCTCTTTTATTTTCCGCTTTAAACAATTCAATCAATTCATATCTATAAATTATTGAATAGCCGTGTGCTGAAATTATTAAAAACAATATAAAAAATATAGTAATAGTTTCTTTAATTGCTTTAAACGACATCGTAAATTTTATAACAGTAGGTATTCCTATTAATTTTATAAGAATTCCTATAAAAATTTTTGATAAAAATATTCCTACAATTATTCCTATACCTAGAGATATAGTTCCTATTGCTAATGTCTCGTAAAATAACATTCTTCCGATTTGCTTTTTTTCTATTCCCAAAAGTGAATATAATCCTATCTCTTTTTTTCTTTTTCTTATAAAAAAACTATTAGAATACCATACAAATACTGCTGAAAATATTGCAATAACAATAGCCGCTCCTTTGAATGCATCATTTAATTTAACAACTGACAATAATGCTTCATTTATCTCATTACTGTGTTCAATTGATTTAAATATAAAATATATAGTTACACTAAAAATCATAGACAAAATATACACAAAATAATTCTTGAAATTCTTTTTTATATTGTTAAAAGCTATATCAAACAACTGCACTGTTATCACCACCTACTCTAGACATCATCTCCATTATTTCTTGAAAAAAAGCTTTTCTTGTTGATATACGATTAATCTCTTCATATATTACACCATCTTTTATTAATAAAACTTTTCTGCAATAGCTTGCTGCAAAGGCATCATGAGTTACCATCATAATAGTTGCTTTATCATTTTTATTTAATTCACTTAGTGCTTCTAATAATTCTGTTGATGATTTTGAGTCTAATGCTCCTGTAGGCTCATCAGCCAAAACCAAAGATGGTCTAGTTATCATAGCTCTTGCTGCAGCAGCCCTTTGTTTCTGTCCACCTGAAACTTCATAAGGATACTTATTTAACAAATCATTAATTCCTAATTGCTTAGATATTTCTCTAACTTTTTTATTTAGTTTTTTATTATTAATCCTTGCCAATGCCAATGGTAGTGCTATATTTTCTTTAATTGTTAATGTATCTAATAGATTAAAGTCCTGAAATATAAAACCTAGCCTTTCTCTTCTAAATTTTGCTAAATCTTTATCTTTCATTTTTGTTATATCTTGATTATCAATAACAACCTTACCACTAGTAGGCTTATCAATAGTAGATATAATATTTAATAAAGTAGTCTTTCCTGCACCTGAAGGTCCCATAATCCCTATGAATTCTCCCTGTTCTATTTCTAAATCTATTCCATTCAATGCAGTATATACATTTCCTTCTCTGCCATAAATCTTTTTCAAATCTTTTGCTACCAATACGTTTTTCAAACTAATCATCCTTTCATTTATATAAAATCTATCTTCCTGTTCAAAAAATTACAAAATTTTATTTTCCGCCCAAATAATAACCCATTATATATATAATCCATAAATGTACAGGATAAAAAATATAAAATAAGTATTTTGTAAGCTTTATATTTAATCCACGTTTGCCATTATACATAAGGAAAAATGGGAAAGCAAAAACCTGCATCCATTGGACATCAAAGAAAAACAAACCATAAGCTGTATAATTAGGATCTGTTATAAAACTTGGTAAACTTAATCCAATGGTTAGTACTAATGATACAATTATATATGCAATAATCATTTTTCCTTTTTTATTTCTTAAGAAATAAAAAACTAATGTCATAGCTACACCATATATACTAGCTTCTGTAAATACAGATATAGCCCCTGCTGCTATTGTTCCAACAATACCTAAAACATATAATTTCTTATTTTCTTTATTTTTTTTAATTAATTCAATAGAACTCATTAATAATACCGCCATTGCCATGGACAAAAATATGTTATTATGTAGTCCATATTCTCTTTTAAACAACATTACAACTAATTTACTTCCAGCAAACATAACTAAGGACCAAGTAAACAGTCTAAAGTTATATTTTCTCCTACTTCTCGTATGAAAAAATCCTTCCACTATAAAGAAAAAGAATATTGGTGCTACTATTCTTCCTGCATAACTAAACCACTCTGGCATATTAGGAACATAAGAATGTAAATGATCTAAAACCATTAATATCATTGCAAAAATTTTTAATTGAAAGCTATTCAATCTCATAAAACTCCCCCCTAAACCGATTAATCTTTGAACTAAATAATACTTACAGTGTAAATTATATAATGAACATCTATTTATCAACTATCGATTTTCATTACATATACCTTACAATCATGTAAGATTCTATCTTATTCATCTGACTACTTGTAATTTTAATATTTTATATTCTATAAATAAAAGATAGTCATATATATTTTTTTGATAAGTTTTACTTAATCCTTAAAAATAAAAGCAACCTCTTGTCATTGAGATCAATAACAAAAGATTGCTAAATTATATAAATATCAATTTTTTACCATTTTACATAAGAATAGATAAAACTTATCCAAGTCCTCTAAACTTTCAAAAGCTCCTTGAGCTGTTTTATCTTTACCTCCACCCTTGCCATTAAATTCTCTAATATGTTCTTTAAAAACCTTTCCGCAGCTTATTTTTATATTGCTATTATTAATAAATAATATATTTTTGTCTTTTAATGAAGTCAATATGCATATATATGGATTTTTACTTATAGCTTCTCCAATATCCTTAACCTCTTCAAAACTTTTATTCTCATAGCTTTTAAATATAAAGCTTTCATTTGAATCATTTATTAATTTTATAGCTTCCTCTTGCGCTAACTTAATTTTCAAATCATTTAGCTGTCTTTTCAAATTAAATATTTCCTCAGATTGTTTATTTACATTTTTAATTAAATGATTTTCATCTGTAGAAAATTTCTTGCTTAAAGTACTTATTATCTCATGCTTAACTTTAAAATCTTCGTATGCTCTCTTTCCACATTTTAAGTACATTCTGCTCATACCCTTATACTTTTCTACTTTAAGTATTTTTATAATACCTATCTCTCCAGTTCTTAATACATGTGTTCCACAACAAGGACAACAATCCATATCTTTTGCTTCTACTATTCTTATATCTCCTTCTACATCTATCTTCTTTCTCGAAGAAGTTTTATTTAAACCTTCTTTATCTACAATATAAGTTACAAAAGGTTCATTCACATATATATATCTATTTACTTCCCTTTCTATTTCCTCTATCATAGTATCAGTAAAAGGATATATATCTATATCTATAGTTACATAATCTTCTCCCATATGGAATCCTTTATTGTTCCCTTTATATAACTTATGTATAACTCCTGATAAAAGATGCTCTCCAGAATGCTGCTGTATAAAATCAAATCTTCTTTCAAAATCCACACTACATATTGCCTTTCCACACTTAAGTTCTTTTTCTATTTGATGATAAATTATATTATTTTTTTCATAAACATATATAACCTTAACTCCATTTATACTTCCAGTATCAGAAGGCTGTCCTCCCCCTTCTGGATAAAAAGGAGTTTTATTTAAAACTACCAATATTTTTTGTTCTTCTTTTATTACATCCACTATTTCTGCTTCACATTCTTTTAAATAAGGCTCTATATAATAAAGCTTTTCTGTCATATTTGTACCCCTTTCAATTATGCTTTATGTTACATCTATCAATCTTGATGACTAGATTTTTACTTCTTATATGCCAAAGACATAAGTTTAAAACCACCTATTAATCCTAATACACAACCACCACCACTTAAAATTTTATATGGGATTGGATTATTTTCAAATTTTATAGATACTAAAACTAAAAGTAGCCCTAATAAAAAAGTTATTATAGCACTCTTTTTTTTAGACATTTTTTAACCTTCCCCCTTTCTAAAAACTTCTTTATGTATAACCATTTGTAAAAATTAATTTAAATTTAACTTTACAATATCAAATTAATTTTAATTATTAATTGCCCATTACATAATACTTTATATTTTAAAGTTTTATACACATATTATCACTACAATTAAATACATAATAACATACAAAATATTCCTAAACAACACTTCTTCTAAAACAGAAAACTATCTCACTTATCATTTTTTATTCTTTCTTTGGGATATTTAATTATACTTATATCTGAATAAAGAGTTTAAATTTGGAAATTATAAAATATAAATGTAAACATTAATTCACGTAATTTCAAAGGGAAGGTGATTAACTATAGATAATCGATTTAATAATTTTCAAGAAAAACGTATGCAAATATTTGGAGAACTAGTAAAACGCTATTGGAATGGAGAACTTAAAAATGCTGATACTCTAAACATTCTTGCAGAAGATATCAAAGAAAAATATAATTTTAAGGATGAAGACATTTTCTTCATAAAAAATCACATTAGAGTAGCTATGGGACTAGACCCAAGAGATAAAGATAATTTTCAAGATGAAATAAATATTATCAAAAACTCTAAAGAAATTAATCAACCTATTATTACAAAAATAGATGGACCTTGTGAATATTGCGAAGAGGAAAATTGTAAATGCAGTGAAGATTGTAAATATGAAGCTCATATTTACAAAAGAAATAAAGGACCTGTAATAGTACGTAATAACTGTTTAAACTGTGGAGAATGCGTTACTACATGTAATTTTGGAGCTTTAGCAGATAAGATAGAGTTTATGCCAATAATAGATCTTTTAAAAGATGAAAACACAACAGTTTATGCCACTGTAGCCCCAGCAATAGTGGGACAATTTGGTGAAGATGTATCTATGGGACAGTTAAGAACGGCTTTAAAACTTTTAGGTTTTAAAGACATGGTTGAAGTAGCCTTATTTGCTGATATTTTAACTATAAAAGAGGCTTTTGAATTTACTCATTTAGTAAAAAGTAAAAATGACTTTTTTTTAACTAGCTGCTGCTGTCCAATCTGGTTTAATTTAATAAAGAAAAATTATCCTAATCTTTTTGAGCACATGTCTCCATCTGTATCACCTATGATAGCTTCAGGCAGATTTTTAAAGAAATTATATAAGGATATAAAAGTTGTATTTATAGCACCTTGTGTTGCTAAAAAAGCTGAAATAAAAGAACCTGCTTTAAAAGGTGCTGTGGACTTTGTATTAAATTTCAGAGAACTAAATGAGATATTTAAAGTACTCAATATTAATTTAAAAAAATTACCTGGAGATGAAAAAGATCAAGCTTCTTTTGCTGGAAGAGTGTATGCAAGAACTGGAGGTGTAAGTTTTTCAGTTAAAACAGTAGTAAATAGACTTGATCCAACACGACTTATTAAGCTTAAGGCTAAAAAAGTTGATGGAGTTCAAGGGTGCAAAAAAATATTAGATGACTTATCTATTGGAAAAGATATTGGTGCAAATTTTATAGAAGGTATGGGATGTAAAGGCGGCTGCGTAGGAGGACCAAGAACTAACATAAATGTAGATAAAGCTACAAAAATAGTAAATGAATTTGGAGAGGATTCTCTAATTATGACACCCTTTGATAATCTTAATGTAATGAAAATACTTAAACAATTTGGAATTAATCGTATTGAAGAGATAGCAACAAATGAAAAAATAGCAAAACTGTTAACCCGATAACAATCACTCATATTCAAATGTAGAAACTCTCATTTTAAAACTAGATATTCTCTATAACATTATGCTCTACCTTATAGCATATGTCTGGCATTTTAATTCTTAAAGTGCCAGACAACTACTCATGCAACAACATTTAACTTCTTCTTAGAAAACTTAATTTGGCACCATCATTTTTTAAAATAAAACTATTCTGAAAATATTTCATTTACTAATTTAATCAATTTATCTTTAACAAAATCTTTTTTTATAAAATAGGTAGCTCCAAGTGCTTCACAAACCTCTAACTCATTTGAAAAATTTTTTTCTCCACCATCTGAAAGTACAATTGTTTTTATATCTTTATTTAATCGCCCTAATTCTATTACAACTTGCAAACCACTTTTTTTCGGCATATATACATCAGTAATTACTAAATCAATATTGTCAGATTCTTTATATACATTAATACCTTCTTCTCCATCACAAGCCTCATATATTTTATAATTTGCTTCTTCTAAAATAATTCTTATAAATTTTCTAATGCTTGCAGAATCATCAATAACTAATATATATTTTTCTTCTGTATTCATAGTTTTTAACTTCCCCCTTTATTTATTACTAGGTATTTTCTATAATACATCAATAAAAAACATACTTATATTAAAAGTATCGTCTATTATAAAAAAAACCTAACACTTAATAAGTTAAAATTAAAGTTAGAATAAAAAACAGAAGCACAAATCACTTCTGTTTTTATTCATAACTTATAACTAAAATAATTAACTTTATAAAACTAATTATAAATATTATTGTAAAAAACTAATTATAATTAAATTTCCATAATAATAGGAAGAACAATTGGCCTCCTTTTTATCTTTTCATATAAATATCTTTCTATAGATTTTTTCATATTAGCTTTTAATACATACCATTCAATAATTTTATTTTCTAAGCAATTATCCAACTCTTTTCTAACAATTTCTTTTACTTCATTAATTAAAGCCTCTGATTCTCTTACATATACAAATCCCCTCGTAATTATATCTGGTCCTGCTATAACACTATAAGATTCTTTTTCTATGGTAACAACTACTGTGAGCATACCATCTTGAGCTAATCGTCTCCTGTCTCTAAGAACTATATTTCCCACATCTCCTACTCCAAGTCCATCTACAAACACAGCACCAGTAGGAACTCTTCCATCTATCCTAGCTTCTTTCTCTGATACTTCTAAAACCTGGCCTGTTTCTAAAACAAAAATATTTTCCCGTTCCATACCTAACTTATGAGCTAAATCACTATGATGTTTCAAATGCCTGTATTCACCATGAGCTGGCATAAAATACTTAGGATGAACTAATGTATGAATTAACTTTAATTCTTCTTGGCATGCGTGACCTGAAACATGCACTTCTTCTAAATCCTCATAAATTACTTCTGCCCCTTTTTTAAATAATTGATTAATTACCTTAGATATAAGTTTCTCATTTCCTGGAATCGGTGATGCTGAAATAATAAACAAATCTTTCGGTTCAATCTTAATTTTTTTATGAGTAGAAAAAGCTATTCTAGCAAGAGCAGCCATAGGTTCTCCTTGACTTCCAGTGGTTATTATAGTTATCTGCTCATTAGGATAATTACGTATTTCATCTACACCTATAAGATACTCTTCAGGTATATGCAGATATCCAAGTTCAATAGCTACCTGTGATATATTTTCCATACTTCTTCCACTGAAGGCTACTTTTCTTCCATACTCCACAGAAGCATTTACTATCTGCTGCATTCTATGGATATTTGATGCAAATGTTGCCACAATAATTCTTCCTTCTGACTTAGAAAATATTCTAGTAAAAGTTTCTCCTATAGCTTTTTCTGAAATTGTATGACCTGGACGCTGTACATTAGTACTATCTGCCATAAGCAGCAGTACTCCCTGCTTTCCTAGATTTGAGATGCGTTCCAAGTCCATCACTAATCCATCAATAGGTGTATAATCTATTTTAAAATCACCAGTATGTAATATCACACCAACTGGTGTATGAATAGCAATAGCACAAGAATCTGCTATGCTGTGCGTAGTTCTTATAAACTCAATTTTAAAATTTTCTATTTCTACTACATCTCCAGCTTTTATCCTATGAAGTTCACAATCTGAAAGTATATTATGTTCCCTTAATTTATTTTCAACTAACCCCAAGGTTAATCGTGTACCATAAACAGGTACATTCAATTGCTTTAAAATATAAGGTAATGATCCTATATGATCTTCATGTCCATGAGTTAGGAAAATCCCCTTTACCTTCTGCGCATTATTTAATAAATAAGTAATATCAGGAATTACTAAATCCACACCATACATTTCTTCCTCTGGGAAAGATATTCCACAGTCTATAACAACTATTTCATCTTTATACTCAATAGCTGTTATATTCTTACCAATTTCTCCAAGACCTCCTAATGGAATAATTCTTACACTGTTCTCGTTTTTTACCAATTCCTCACCTTTTTTCTTATAAATTATATTATTAATTTCATTTCTTTTATTTTTCCTTCTAATAGTAAAATTAATTCTTTTTCTTTGCAAAATTTTATATAAAGAAAAAACACTTGCTCACACAAGTGCTAAATTTCCTTATATATTTAATTAATAAATTAATTGAACCTATTAAATTTATAATGAAAAGTGATTTAGTCTATCATTAAGATCCTTAGAAAAATTATTTAATTCTTCTGTTAAGTCTTTTATATTATCCATTTTTTCTTTTACTTCTGAAGTAGAAGCTGCTATTTCTTCTGACGATGCAGATATTTCTTCTGACACTGAAAGTACTGAATCCATAGAAGAGCTTACAGCATCTTTATTTGTATATATTCCATATATTTTTTGTACATTTTCTTCAATAATTTCTGGCATTGTTTCTATATAATCAATAACTTTTTTTAAAGTTTCTCTTGTTTTATTTATGGTTTCTATTTGATTTTCTGCAACTTCCCCAGATTTTTCTACACTACCTACAGAACTATTAATTACATTTATCAATTCATTTATTAAAATATTTATCTGTTTTACAGCTCCAGAAGTTTCATTAGATAACTTTTTAATTTGTTCTGCTACTACAGCAAAGCCTCTTCCAGCTTCCCCCGCCCTAGCGGATTCTATTGAAGCATTTAAAGCAAGAAGGTTTATTTGATTAGAAATTTCTTCTATAGTATCTATTATTCCTACTATAGCATTAGATTTATTAAATAAGTCTTGTATATTGTTATTAGTCTCTTTAGATGCAATTATGTTTTCTTGGCTTTTATTTTCCAAATCATTTAGTATGTTTATAATATTTGAGTTTAAGCTATTTGCTTCTTTAGCTTCATTATCCATAATAATACTATTTTTCTTAATTAAATCTATATCTTGTGATAATATCTGCATACTTTCAAAACTATTTTGCATTTCTCTGGTAGAATCATTTATTGCAGCAGATATTTCTTCCATAGCTTCTTTTATACTACTAGTATTTTCTAAAGTAATATTTGTAGATGAATTTATAAAGAAAGCCTTTTCTTCAAGAGTATTAGATATTTCTTTTATTTTTAACAAAACATTTCTTATTTCATCAATCATTTTATTAAATACTTCGCCTATATATCCTATTTCATCTTTATTTTTAATATTAACTTTTACATTCATACTCCCCTTTGAAGCCATTTCCATGCACTCTACTATATTACTAAGAGGCTTTACTTTCTTTTTCATTAAATTTCTTATTAATAAAACAGAAACTAACGTTATTATTAAAGATATAAAAATTATAAATTTTAAAATATTATAAGCTGGTTTATAAAAATCTTCATTATAACATCCTACATTTATATACCAATCCCACGGTTCAAAATATCCCACAGCATTTACTTTTGGTTTTTCTTTATTATCCGTAGGATTTTTCCACCAAAAATGTATTATCCCATCATTTTTAGGATTATTGCCTTCAGCAAATATAAGTTCAATTACATTGTTTCCTCTTACATCTTTAACTTTAGATATATTTTCTCCTTCTTTAAAAGGATGCATTTTCTCAATTCCATTACTATCAATCGCATACATATATGCCTTTATATTTAGTTCTAATTTCTCATTAAATCCTCTAGTTTTATCATCTGTTTGTTTTTGATTTAGCATTTGGCATCTAAATATTTCTTGAGCTTCATCTCTATTTAAGGTTCCTTTATTTACTTGTTTTTCTAGACTATCCATCATAGCAAGTCCCATTTCAATCCTATTTTTCAATGCAGTCTCTCCTAAATCAGTTAAAGCCTTTTTGGAACTTAAAAAAGAGGCAACTGCTATAATCAAAACTGAAAAAACTATTAAAATAAAAAAACGTAAGTAAGATAGAAAAAAACTTTTGCTTAGTTCATTGTTTTTTAATTTTGTTTTTTTCTCCATATTCTCTCCCCATTTCTACTTCATATTTAGATTTATAATAATAAACTTTAGCTATTTTGTATCATAAATTTATCCTTATCACTCTGTGTTAAATAAAATTTTACAATAAATTCATTATAATGCAATTGATATTAATTTTCAATATCATTTTTTTGGTTTTGCAATTATATATTTTATATTTTAAACCTCTTTACTATTTCATTAAGTCTTTGAGCAAGTTCATTTTGATTTTGTGCAACATTCATTACCTTTTCCATTTCATCAGATGTTTCATTTATATCTACATGTATTTCATCTGTATTTTCTGATGATTTTTGTGCAATTTCAGCCGTAACCTGAATTGCTTCACTTACTTGATTTATAGTAGCATTTAATTCTTCTGTCATAGCCGCTAATTCTTCTGACATTTTACTTACATAATCTGCATCATTATAGTATTGATTTCCCATATTAACAAATGAATCAATTTGAGGATTTATATAATCATTAATAAATTTTAATACTTCACTGCTATTGAAAGAAAGTTTTTCAAATACTATCTGTACTTTATCAATAGTATTTTTAATATCAGCTACTGCCTCTGATGACTGTTCAGAAAGCTTTCTTACTCCATCTGCTACTACAGCAAATCCTCTTCCTTTTTCCCCTGCTCTTGCTGCTTCTATAGATGCATTTAAAGCAAGTAAATTTGTTTGCTCTGCTATATTTGCAATAGTATCCGTCATAACTTTAATATTTTGTACTATCTTTCCCTCTTCAATTGCATTTAATATATTTTGTTTTTTTTGTTCATATAATTTTTCTATTTCTTCTAAAGCATTTTTACTGTTATCTTGGAGATTTAATGCTCTTTCTTTAAACTCATTTGAATTATTGCTTCCATCTAATGCTTTCATGGACAATTCATTTATACTTGAATCTATTTCTTCCACAGAAGCTGTAATTTCTTCTGCTGAAGCACTTGTTTCTTGTACACCACCTGCTATTGTCTTTGTTACATTATTTATATTTTTAAATTTGAAACTCATATCTTCAGTTATTTCAAAAAGTTCTTCACTTGCTACATTTAAATTATGAGAATCATTTAATATTTCTTTAATTAAAGCAATTAACCCTTTTTGCATTGAATTAACTGCATTTGCAAGCTCTCCTATCTCATCTTTACGTTTTAAAAATTCATTTGGAATAACTACAGTAAAATCACCTTTTGAAACTATTTTCAAATCACTAATAGCCATTTGAATTGGTTTAGATATATTTAATTCTAAAAGTAATCCAATAATGATTCCTATAAACAACTGTCCTATAATAAGTATAATTGCTAAAATTATTATATGCCTAATATAATTTTCCCCTTGTGAAATTTCAGTACTATTCTTTTCAAATTCATTATTTACAAATTTATCTAAACTATTAAACAAGTCTTTTTCTTCACTAATAAGAGTAAACATCTCTTTATCTGTAACTTTAGACATATCTTTTGGCTCTAAAATATTGTTTACATGCAAAAAATATTTATCTGATTTTTTGTTTAGTTCCCTTAACATGTTGTTATTGTTTTCAGGATCATCTTCATTATCAAATTCTTTTATTGTCCTATTATATTTTTTAATTGCTTCACGTATCCATCCTTTTTTCATATCAATAGTTTTTAAATTTTTTTCAATTCTTATATCTCTTACATTTATACCACAAGCATTTATAGAATTTCTTAATTCCTGAATCATTGTTAATTTTTTATTATCATTCCAGGTTGTTTTTAAAGTATTTATTTTTAATAGTATATTAATTGAAAATATACTTGTAAAAATAATAATTACAGCAAAAGACATTAACATTTTTGTTCTGAATTTCAAATTTTTCATTTTATATTTTACCCCCTAATAATTAATTTAATTTTCACATATCAACTTATCGTTAACAACAAAATTTTAAAGTAAAATAAAAAAAAACAATTAATTATAATAATTAATTGTTGACCGGTTGCACCACTAGCTCTAAATTCTCAAGGTACCCAGATAAAGAGAATTCTTCATTGCTTCCAACTTCTATTTAAAATTGCTTAAATTTATTTAACGATATAATTATAATAGTTGTATCGACATTTTTCAAGAAAAATATGTATATTTCAAGTAATTAATTGTAAAAATTTGATTATTCCATATTATTTTCACATAAATACCATTTACAAAATACACTATTTGTTAAACATATTACCTCTTTTTAAAGTGAATTTTACATATAAATCTACAATATAGTAATATATATTAATCAACACTCCATATTAAACCAAAACTACTTTTATAATAATCACCTACTGCTTTTATTTTATAAATATCGAATTTTGTAATTATAATTTAACCTAGTATACTTCCCTTATCATTTGGAAATACTAAAAAATTAGGGTGATAAAATGAACTATTTTACTAATCATAAAATAATTAAAGATGAGGATGGTTATATAATTATTTTATATCTAAATCAACAATTAAATGAATTTGCAAAAGAATTTGATAAAATACCAAAAACAGATAAAGAAAACTTAGAACAAGGAATTCAAAATTATATTAAAAATAAGCTTCCGAATATTAAAATAAACACAGCTAATCAATTAACTGATGATATTATTTATACTAATCAAATCCTATACCTTCCAATACAATCAACACTTAATAAACATAATATTGTATCAAACCCCAGTGATATTTTAGTACTGGTAAATAAAAATAATAGTCTACCTTCGGATTATGTTCCTGAAAATCTTGTAATACCAAATGTTCCATTCTCTTTTGAGGAATTTAATGAAAAAAAATTAATGAGACGTGATGCAGCATTAGCTCTTGAAGAATTATTTAAGAAAGCAAAGGTAGATAATATTGACTTGTATGCAGTATCCAGTTATCGTTCATATACTCGTCAAGAAGCAATATTTACTTCAAGCATTAACAAACACGGCATAGAAATTGCTAATCAGTTTAGCGCCAAAGCAGGAGAAAGTGAGCATCAAACAGGGCTAGCAATGGATATAACAAGTGCAACAGTAAATTTCTATTTAACCCAATACTTTGGAAATACAAAAGAAGGAAAGTGGGTTAAAGAGAATGCTGCTGACTTTGGATTTATCATACGATATCCAAAAGATAAAGAACATATTACAGGTTATCAATATGAACCATGGCATATTCGTTATATTGGTAAAGAAGACGCAAAAAATATTGCAAATCAAAACATAACACTTGAAGAATACCTAAGTAAAAAATAGTTTCTGATAATTTAAATAAGACATCTTAAAAAATAACAAGTCAAAGATACTTATGAGTATGATACAAAATCTCTTAGTATCCTTACTAGTTATTTTTTAAGATGCCTAAACACTTATTTGATTCCTTTATCTAAGTACTGTTTCATTCTAAAATTCCAAAGTTTATAAGCCTCAGGACATTCATCATTAACTGCTGATAAAAATTCATCTAAAACACCTAATTTATTTAGTCCTTTCATTAAATGCCTAGGATAAATAACCTCTTCAGAATAATTATTTTTAGGATCGATTACTCTCAGTGAAAATTGTTTTCCAATGTACAAATCTTTACATCTAATATCAAGTTTTTTAAACTCAAGTCTTTTAAATTCTTTAATAAGCTTAATAATATTATGTGCTATCTCTTTATTAAAACCTCTTTTTTTAATATATTTATCTAAACGTTCTCCACCTACATAGCTTCTTACAATGTAATATGGTCCATGAGCATACGTCTTAGGAAAATATTTACTATTTTCAGTTTTCTTCAAAATGTCGTATTCCTTATTACATACTTTCTTATCTTTGAAAATCTTAATTATTTTTTTGTTAGGAAGTAAATATACAATCCCATTATGACCACGTCCTAAAAATTCACCTTTTCTCAGCATTTTCTCAGCTCTGCTATCTAAATCAATATAACCACTATTATCTTTATCCATACTCTCCTCTTCTTTAATTATATTGTTATTACTATATTGTATGAGAAATCTTTGAAAAGTATTTACTTACCTTAATGTATATCAATATAAAAAGAGTAAAACTTCTTAAGTTCCAAAATTTTCTCAAGAAGTTTTACTCTTAAATTCTTAAATTGATGGTTTTTTTATATTAATCAAGCTTTTCTAATTAAAAAATATACCTTTGCTCTGAATTTATTGTGCAACAATTTTCTTATTATTAGTTTATATACATGCTTTTCTACCATATGTTAAGTACAGAATTAATAACAAAGTACAAATCTCAGCTAAGATAATAGAAATCCAAATTCCTATATTCCCTATTACATGAGGAAGAACTATTAATGAAATTATCGTAAACACCATTCCTCTGCTTATAGATATAATATTTGCTATCTTTGATCTTTCTGTAGATTGATAATAAGTTACATTAACTATATTTATTGAAGCTATAATAAATGAGAAAACATAAATGGTCATAGCATCATAAGTTAATTTTATAAGAGTTTCATTACCATTAAAAATGCTGATTATTTTTTGTCCAAAAATTAATATTATCCCATATATAACTAATGAAGCTACAAAATTTGTTTTAACTCCCATTTTGAATACTTTATTTACCTTTTCATAGTCTCTCTTTCCATAGTTATAGCTTAACAATGGCTGTACTCCTTGAGAAACACCAATAAACAATGCTAATAACACAGTACTTATATAACCAATGATACTATAACCCGCCATACCAATTTCTCCTAACCTTCTTATTACAACCTGGTTAAAAGCAAATATAGTAACTGCTGGTGATAACTGAACTATAAACTCTGGTGTTCCTGTCTTCAAAATTCTTATAAGCTCATGTTTTTTTAGCTTAGGCACATATAACTTAAGTACTCCTTTTTCCCTAACAAAATGAGTTAAAAGAAGAATTACACTAGATAATTGTCCTAATCCTGATGCTATTGCTGCACCTGATATTCCCCAATGGAGTATAAATATAAACACATAATCTAATGCTATATTAGTTAATGCACCCACAATCAAAGAAAGCATAGCTAAATTTGGATTACCATCATTTCTAACAAATGCACTTAATGCTAAACTTCCTGAAAATCCAATTCCAAAAATCAAATAGTAATACAGATAATCAGCAGTTCCTTTTAACAATTCATCAGTAGCACCAAGCATTCTAGCTAATTGCTCTGGAAATAACATACCAATTATTGATAATACTGCTGATATAACTACTATTAAAAATATACTCTGCAAGAATATATTATTTCCTTCTTCATGCTTATTCTCTCCAAACTTTATGGACATTACCGATGCCCCTCCCATTGTTATCATCATGGTCGCGGCTATCATCAATGTTATAAGAGGTAGCGCTACATTTACTGATGCTAAAGCACTTGTCCCTACACCTCTACCTACAAATATTCCATCAACAACAATATAAAGTGCTGAAACCATCATACCTATTACAGAAGGTACAGCATATTTTATAAACTCTTTCCATAGTGACTTCATAAATCATCCCTCCTAAAAGAGATTATAAAGTCTATACCATGTATAGAGTCAATAACTTTAAATCAAAATTTGCAATTCATATAATAGCTCATCATTTTTCCATAATCCTAGTGTATTGAATAATTGAGTTTCTATACTAGTACTTATAGGATTAATCTTATTCTCTTTAATATATTTTCTTAATTTTTCTACTGCTGTTTCTCTTTCATTATTTAAATAGGTTATACATATAAATTTTCCACCTGGTATTGTTCTAATTCCTATATTCTTATTATCAATATCTTCACCACAAATTGTCGAATAAATACTCTTATAACAAATCTCACCTTCATTTAAAAACAAATCTAAATTGATGAAATATCCTGATTCACCTTCAAACATTAGCTCATTATCTTCAACAACTTTATCCATATTTCTTAGTTTTATTTCTATATCACTCTCTTTATCTTTTCTATTCAACTCAACATCTATGGTAAATCTTTTTTCTATTTCTCTAAAATATATTTCATTAGTTTCTTTCATTTCTATTGCATACTTGATTTTATCTTCTATATGACCTATAGCTATACTTACATTTTTTAATCTAATCATCTCTTTTTCTACTACTTTTCGTTGACTTTGTATAAACGATAGAAGTGCTATAACATCTTTGGTATTAAATACATCTTTAAGTGCCTTAAGAGGAGCTCCTATGTTTTTTGAATATTTTATTAAATCTAAATACATAAATTGATCTATTGTATAATATCTATAATTACTCTTAGAATCAACATAAGCTGGCTTTAAAAGTCCCATCTTATCATAAATTCTTAACGCTTGAATAGATACATTATTAATCTTAGCTGTTTCTCCTATAGAAAAATATTCTTTCATAATCACTCCATAATATATATTTTATTTAATAAATATTCTACTTTGTTGGGTATGAAGTCATTTCTTTCACAATATCTAGATATTTTTGTGATACTTCAGGACACACTGTCAATATAGTATCTATAACATAATCAATATTACTGTCATCTATTTTTTTTGCATTACACTCTTCATCAGAAATCATATCTTCATTATTTAAAGAAGCATAAATATCGCTTACAATTGGAGATTGCATAACTTTATCACTTTCTGTACATCTATCTGAAAAATATAATATTCCTTCATTTACTATAAACTGTCCATATACATATTCCTTTGGAGCTTTTGAGCCATCTTCATACTGAGTGTGTTCCACATGTTTTAAATCAAGCTTACACTTATCTTCTTTTCTTGTTAAAACACATCTTACTTCTAGTTCTAATAATCTTTTTTTCATGTTCTCAGAAAATTCTTCTCCTAAATCCGAAATAAAGCGCTTTACAGATATTGTTTTCTTCATTTTATAATTTTTTTTCATTGCAAGTATTCTCCTTTTTATTGTATTTTCTTATATTGAAAGGTTTAACCTAAACCTATAAACCAAAGATAGGTTGAATTAATTAAAACCACCTTTATAAAGGTGGTAAAAAATTTGCTGTCTATGCATCATAAAATTTTATTTATGTTTTACCAATATTTAATTATTATTCTAGTAATATACCCTACATTGTAGATGATATATTTTACTTTTATATCAGTATTATTTTCCATCACTTCTATTATTATATCACAATAATTAAAAATTAACCTTAAAGTTCTTTTTTTGAAAGTTTTTTTTGATGAAATTTTTTATAAATAATATATTTTATCTCCTAATAGTTTTGCTTCTTCTATATCATGAGTTACAATTATAACTGTCCTTTTGTCTTCACTCCAAATTTGCAAAAACTCTTCTATTATACTTTTTTTAAGTTCAAAATCAAGCCCTTTAAAAGGTTCATCCATAAGTAATAATCTATTTTTATGTGCAAAAGCTCTAGCTAGGGCAACTCTTCTTTTCATTCCACCACTAAGTTTAGCTGGCAATTTATCTTTATGTTCCTTTAGTTTTACCATTACTAAATATTTATTTATAATATCGTCCATTTCTTTTTTTTCCATATATGATTTTAAAACAAATGCTATATTTTCATAAGCTGTAAGCCATGGAATAAGCCTATCCTCTTGAAAAATATAAGATATGTTATTATCACTAAATATTATTTTTCCAGTATCTGCTTTCTCTATACCACTTATAATATTTAACAACGTTGTTTTACCACACCCTGATGGTCCCAATATAATTGAAATTTTGTTTTTCATAAACTCTATGTTTAAGTTATCAAAAATCTTTTGTCCTTCAAAACTCTTACATACATTTATTAATTTCACTTCATAATCATTAACATTATCACTCATAATTATCTTCTCCATATAGTATCCTTCATATATCATTCTTTGGCTTTATTTTTTATATAATATTTAAACATATTTTCGAAAATAAAACTTAATAAAACCACTACAATAGTCCATGCAAAAAGTTCTTCCGTATCTAAAATAGTTTTTGCATTTAAAAGATTTAATCCTATAGAATATCTCGGAGTACTTAAAACCTCTGACGCCACACATACCTTCCATCCAATACCTAAACACATAAGTATTCCTGATACAATATATGGTTTTATAGATGGCAAATAAATATCCTTTAATATGTACTTTCTCTTAACCTTATATATATGAGCCATTTGAATTAAATTTTTATTTACTGATTTTATTCCTTCAAGTACATTAGTATAGATCAGTGGAAAACACATAAACACACTTGCGAGTATTGCCACATTAGAAGATGTAACCCAAACTAAAACTATTATTATAATTGAAATAACTGGTGTTGCTTTAATTGTTATTATAAAAGGATTTAATAATTCTTCTACAAATTCATTAATTCCTGATATCACTCCTAAAATTATACCTATAATGATAGATAAAATAAGTGCTACTATTACTCTTAAAATACTTCTAAATACACTTTGCCAAAAATACCTCTTTCCTATAAGCACACATAAAGTTCTAAATACACTAAAAGGTGATGGAAACAAGATTTCATTATTAATAAAAAGGGAGCATAGCTCCCATATTAACAACCAAAATAGTAATATTAAAAATTTTTTTATTATTTTTTTTGTTTTTTTAGTTTGTTTTTTTACTCGTGTAGTAGAAATTTTCATCTGGAATTTTTCCTCCAATGGATTTTGGATTACTTTTATTTAGAATACTATAGAATTTTTCTAAAGAATCCTTTCCATCCTGTGAACTAATAAATACTATATTACATTTAGGAATAGCCTTTTCTGCTATTGCTGCCTTTAAAATTATGCCATTTTTCTCTATAAGCTTACCTGCTTCTGTTTTGTTACTATTTACAAAATCTATAGATTTCCTATATCTATCTAAAAACTCATCTACATCTTTTCCTCTTTTATCAATAAAATCTTTTCTACATATTAACGTTCCCATAACTAATTTACTATTTGCATCTGATACCTTTTCCCATTCTTTTGTTAAATCTAATTGAATTTTTAAATCTTTATTTTTCATTTTTACTGTAGTCACAAAAGGTTCTGGTAATACTGCTATTTCAACCTTTTTTGAAGCAACAGCAGTTGCTAAATCACTATGATGCATTTTATATTCGATTTTAACATCTTTATCAGGCTCTAATCCATTTTTCTTTAATATATAATTCAAAACGTACTCTGGAACAGCTCCTTTTCCACTAGCATACAGTGTCTTTCCTTTTAAATCTTTTATGCTCTTTATTGTATCACCATTTTCAACAATATGTAAAACACCTAAAGTATTTATACCCACTAGCTTAACTCCACCCTTTGTTTTATTATATAAAACAGCTGCTGAATTAGCTGGTACTGCTGCTACATCAAATTCTCCATTCACAATTTTAGGAACTATCTGGGTAGGTGAATTAAACATAGTGATATCATAATCATCCTTATTTTCTTCCATAAGCTTAACCAGCCCCATACCTGTAGGACCTTTTAATGCAGCTATTTTGATTTTTTCTTTTTTATTCTCCTTATTAGCATCATCCATACTACTTTTACTTTCTTTATTAATATTTTCTATTTTATTTGAACAACCTACTGCAAACAAAGTAGAAAATACTAATGTTAATGCCATAAATACTATCGCTACTCTCTTATTCATAATATTTGCCTCCTGTATTTAAGTTTGAAATAAAACAAGCATTTTGTTACTTTCATACATTATTGTACCACTATTTTTCAGTTTTTTTAATAATATACATAGACAAATTTATTTTTCTTCTAACACCTTATAAACTTTTTCTTTTATAAATATTTCGTACAGTTCTGAATCTAAATAACCTCTTTCAACTTCACTTTTTAAAATATTCAAAGCTTTGTTTACATCTAGAGCCTTTCTATATGCTCTATCTCTTGCTGTAAGTGCTTCAAAAATATCTAAAATTGTAAGCATCCTTCCTTTAAATGAAACTTGTTCTTTTTTTAGTTTAAAAGGATATCCTGTACCATTGCATTTTTCATGGTGAGAAATAGCTATACTTCTTACATTTTTTAAATTTTCCACCCAATTAATTTTTTTCAGTATTTGATCTGTGTAGATAACATGTTTTTCTATATGTTTTCTTTCCTCCTGTGTTAAATTTCCTCTTTTAATTTTAAGATTCTTAAATTCAAAATCATCTATTAATAATTTCAATTCACCATCATAATCTTCATACTTAACCTTTTTAATTTCTTCAAGTTTTTCTTCTTCTTCTTCAGTTATATATCCTTTTGTATTAGTTTGTACTATAAAATCTAAATACTCATCTAATTTATTATAAATTCCTTTTTCTTCTTCATTTATTAAATTTTTAAATTCTTTAATTTCTAAATTCTTTTTAATAAATTTAAATCTATAAATAATACTTCCAATTCTATCATTTGTTAGTCTATTTTTCTTCAACAATACATTTTCTGATATACCAATTTTTCCAATATCATGTAGTAGTGCTGCATAATAAAATTCCATTAACTCCTCATTAGAAAAAACATAATCTTTATAACTACCATAATCTACATTATTAATAGATTTTGCAAACCTTAAAGCAAGAATTGCAACCCTTTTAGAGTGACCAGCAGTCTCTGGATTTCTAGCATCAATAGTAGCTACCATAGTTTCCATAAAAGATTTAAATAACATTTCTATTTTTTCATACAATTTAACTCTTTGAAACAATACTGCAACTTGGGAAGCTATAGAAATAACCATCTCTGCTTCTTCATTTTCATAAGGTATTATATAATTTTGAAAATCATCTTCACTGTTAAGCTTCTTATTATAATCCTTTTTTTTGTTTATAATTTGAAGAATACCTATTACATTTCCTTCAAAATCCTTCATAGGTACAACTAACATATTAATTGTTTTATAGTTAATAATTTTATCAAAGCTGTCATTATATTTTAAACTTAATTCTCTTGGAATTTCTTTTACATTTTTTAAATTTAAATAATCTCCAGTATAAGCAGCATATCCCGCTATACTATTCTTATCTACATTTAATGCAAATTCTTTAAATTTAATTTCTCTTGAATTATTTCTTGTTATTGCAAATTTTAGAATTTTTTTCTCTTCCTTTTCTTCAACAGTGTATAAACTTCCTGCATCACTTTTTGTAAATTCCATGGCGAATTCTAATATACTTTCAAGTAATTTATATGTATCTTTTTCTTGTGATAAAGCCATTCCTATTTTGTTTAATTGCATAATTGTATATTTAAGTTTATTTATAGTTTCATTATTATTCAAGGTTTCACCTCTTACTCTTCAAAGTTATTTAATATTCATTTTCTACCAAATTAAAACCATATTCTAAAGCTTTATTAAAGTCAAATTTTTCATTAAAATGCATACAATAAACCCTTTGTCTATAGCTTAGTTTTATATATTTGGATAATTTATTTATATACAAGTGAGGATTGTCTTTAAAATCATAACTACACGTATCTTGATATAAATAATCAATTTCATTATTATAAAATCTATTTAATATATACTCACTTATTTCTGAAGAATCTCCACTAAAGTATATTGCTTTATTATTATAATTTAAAACATATCCATAACACATTAAATTCTTAACATGTTCAACTTTAATAGGTTCAATAACAATATTAAAATCCTCTGTTTTTATATTGTATATTTCTTGTTCATTTATTAAAAAGTATACCTCCTCACTCATACCTACTAAATTTAAGTATTGTTTTATCTGTTGAATATTTGGATAAATTATATTTACCCTTTTCTTTAAAACATAGTAACAATAGGCTATTAAATCACCTAAAGAACCTATATGATCCGAATGCATATGTGTAATCAAAACAATTATATAATCTGCCCCATCAATTAATTTATTTTTAATAATTTTGCTAAAAGTCCTACTTCCACAATCAATTAACAATAGAGACTTACCTTTTTTTATATAAGCATTATTATTTCCATATCTCACATTAAATGCACTGCCGCATCCAATAAATTTTAAAACCCCTTTATATCTTCCCATGAAACTCCTCCTGTAAATCAAACCCTATTTATAATAAGTTACAGATTAAACTTTTTTATAATTTTACTATTGAGTACTTTTTAATAAAGTTTTTATAATATAAAATTAGAATAATGAGCAATTATATAATTAACTATATAATTGCTCCTTCATTTTGTCTAAATTATTGTTTTAAATAATTCTAAAAATTAGATATTACTTTTTCAGCACTGTATAAATTAAAACATTATGCTGGATCCGGAATTGGTAATTCACGATTAATCATATCTGAAATATATAATATGTAGCTCTCATTCTTATATATAGCTACTATATAAATTTTATACTCTCCATAAGGAATATGATATTTATAATTATGATTACTAAGTGACCAAAGATTTAAAATTTCTCCATTAGCCATTATATCATTTAGGCCATTAATAACTTCATTAGAAGAAGATTGGACTGCTCCCACTTCAAATGTAATATCATTATCATCTTCTACATGAAATTCAATATATCCACTATCTGTGTCTATAATTATATTATCAACAGTTATTAAATTCAATTCATTAACCGAATTGTCTGTCACATATTTAACTTTAATATTATCATTTTCACTTGCACTTATAGAAATAGTATTATTAATTAATTCATGTTTTATCCAACCATTATCTCCAATCTTTACCCATATATTATTTATATTATCAGTATTATTTAACAATTCGATCGACCAACGATTTGCTTCTTTCTTAACTACTCCATCATAACCTAAGTGAGAATATTTATCGTTATTACTCATTGTTAAAGTAGTTATTTTCCCACTTCCATGCCCTCCTGATTGTAATACTGCT
This sequence comes from Clostridium aestuarii, assembly GCF_026735135.1. Classification (GTDB taxonomy): domain Bacteria; phylum Bacillota; class Clostridia; order Clostridiales; family Clostridiaceae; genus Clostridium_H; species Clostridium_H aestuarii. Next base: position 669,739 of record NZ_JAPQER010000002.1, read on the forward strand.
TTAACTCTTACCTTAATATCTATTATATCTACACTAACTGATAATAATTCTTTGGTTTCAAAATCACTAATATCTTTCCAACTTCCATTATCAATCTTATACTCCATAGTACTATCTGCCCCATTAATACTAATATTTCCATCCACATTAGCCTGTAAATTTACAATTGGTGCCTCTATTACATTTGGTACAATAAATTCATATCTTTCACTTTCATTTTCATCAGGTTCTGTTAATGAAACATAAGCAGTGTTTAAAGTATCAAATATATTTGCTGATATTGATATGCTGCTTGAAGTCGTGCTTTCAATATTAATTGTTCCTATATTATTTCCACCTATGCTTGAATCATATAAAGTTACTACTGTTCCAATTGGTATTATTCCTGTTGTATTATCTACAATTAAATTATCTTCTCCTTCTGCATTGTTAACTACTAATATTGCTGCTAATCTATCAGCTTCTGCTTTTGTTTTTGATGCTACTACTTCTGATACTGCTGTATCAAATGCTTCTTTGATTGATTTTCTATCTGGAAATGCTGGTTCTGGTCTTAAGGCTAGTACCTTTTCTGCTACTTTTAATTTTTCTTCATATGTTAATGTTCCATAATCCATTCCAAAATCCAACTCTAAAAGTCCTGATTCCAATGCCACCTTCATATCATAATCATTATTTGCACTATTTACTGTTGCTTGCCCTTCAACAGTCATAATGATATGATTTGTAAATTTTTCAGAAACATATACCAAATATTTCTTATTTTCATACTCCGCAATAATATATGCTTTCATTGTTGACATATAGGTTTCCTTACATCTATAATTACTCTGATACTCCACAACATCATTTAAGTACTCTGCAAAACCAATGCCACTATTTTGATTAACATAATCATCTACATCTTGTGCCGTGTTAATTGTAATATTATCGTATTCAAGCTCTTCTGGATCTATCCCTGCTATATAAAATTTAACTTCATTATTTAGATTATCCATACTAAATTCAATGTAATTATCATATGGCTTTGGTGCTATAACTGTATTATCAATTGCTAATAGTTTTAATTCATCAATTAAATTATCTGCAACACATTTAACTCTAATATTTTCAGTTGTATTTATAGAAACCTTATTATCAATTAATTCATATTTTGTCCAATCATTATCTCCAATTTTTACCCAAATATTATTTAAATTATTAATGTTATTTAATAATTTAACTGTATAAATCCCCGTTTCTTTTTTAACTACTGCACCATACATTATCTGAGAGTCAACACTGTTATTCTTCATAACTAAAGTTGTAATTTTCCCACTCTCATTTCCACCTTCTCCTGCTTGAGCCTTTACTCTTACATTAATGTTTATCAAAGCATCCGTATTTCTTAATGCTTCATACATACTAAATTGACTAATATCATTCCAACTTCCATCACCTATTTGATACTCCATAGTACTATCTGCCCCATTAATGTTAAGATTTTCATCAGAATCAATTTGTAGATTTACTATAGGTGCTTCTGGTTGTTGTTGTTCTTCTAATACTTCTGATACTGCTGTATTAAATACTGTTTGTATTGCTCCTTTATCGTCATATCCTTCTATTGATCTTGAACTTAATACTTTTTCTGCCACTTTTGTTTTTTCTGTTGCTTCCATCGCTGTATATTCATTTCCTAAATTCAATCCTAAATCTTGTGATTCTATTGCTGTCTTCATTTCTTCTGAACTACTTGCATTATTCACTGCTGATACAGCTGCTGCTAATTTTTCTGCTTCTTCTTTTTGTCTTATTTCTTCTTCTTTTTCTTTTATTACTTCTGACATTGCTGTATTAAATACTGTTTGTATTTCTTCTTTACCTGCATATCCTTCTGAAGATCTTGAACTTAATACTTTTTCTGCTACTTTTGTTTTTTCTGTTGCTTCCATCGCTGTATATTCATTTCCTAAATTCAATGCTAAATCTGCTGATTCTATTACTGTCTTCATTTCTTCTGAACTATTTGCATTATTTACTAATAATACAGCTGCTGCTAATTTCTTTGCTTCTTCTTTTTGTCTTATTGCTTCTTCTTTTTCTTTTATTACTTCTGATACTGCTGTATTAAATACTGTTTGTATTTCTCCTTTATCAGCATATCCTTCTATTACTCTTGAACTTAATACTTTTTCTGCTACTTTTGTTTTTTCTACTGCTTCCAATGTTTCATAATCATTTCCTAAATTTAACCCTAAATCTATTAATTCTATTGCTATTTTCATTTCTTCTGAACTATTTGCATTATTTACTGCTAATACAGCTGCTGCTAATTTTTCTGCTTCTTCTTTTTGTTTTACTTCTTCTTCTCTTTCTTTTATTACTTCTGATACTGCTGTATTAAATACTGTTTGTATTGCTCCTTTATTGGCATACCCTTCTATTGATCTTGAACTTAATACTATTTCTCCTACTTTTGTTTTTTCTGTTGTTTCCATTGCTGTATATTCATTTCCTAAATTCAATCCTAAATCTACTAATTCTATTGCTGTCTTCATTTCTTCTGAACTACTTGCATTATTCACTGATAATACAGCTACTGCTAATTTTTCTGCTTCTTCTTTTTGTTTTACTTCTTCTTCTTTTTCTTTTATTACTTCTGATACTGCTGTATTAAATACTGTTTGTATTGCTCCTTTATCGGCATACCCTTCTATTGATCTTGAACTTAATACTATTTCTGCTACTTTTGTTTTTTCTGTTGTTTCCATTGCTGTATATTCATTTCCTAAATTCAATCCTAAATCTACTGATTCTATTGCTGTATTCATTTCTTCTGAACTACTTGCATTATTCACTGATAATACAGCTGCTGCTAATTTTTCTACTTCTTCTTTTTGTTTTACTTCTTTTTCTTTTTCTTTTATTACTTCTGATACTGCTGTATTAAATGCTGTTTGTATTGCTCCTTTATCGGCATATCCTTCTATTGATCTTGAACTTAATACTATTTCTGCTACTTTTGTTTTTTCTGTTATTCCCATCGCTATATATTCATTTCCTAAATTCAATGCTAAATCTTGTGATTCTATTGCTATCTTCATTTCTGCCCAACTACTTGCACTATTTACTATTGATACAGATATAGTATTTTCATCTGGTATAGTATTTTTATCTGGTGTAGTATTTTCATCTGGTATAGTATTTTCATCCGGTGTAGTGTCTTCATCTGGTGTAGTGTCTTCATCTGGTGTAGTGTTTTCATCCGGTATAATATTTTCATCCGGTATAGTATTTTCATCTGGTGTAGCATTTTCATCTGGTGTAGCATTTTCATCTGGTGTAGCATTGTTATCTGGTGTAGCATTTTCATCTGGTGTAGCATTGTTATCTGGTGTAGCATTGTTATCTGGTGTAGCATTTTCATCTGGTGTAGCATTGTTATCTGGTGTAGCATTTTCATCTGGTGTAGCATTGTTATCTGGTGTAGCATTTTCATCTGGTGTAGCATTGTTATCTGGTGTAGCATTGTTATCTGGTGGTGGATTATTATCTCTATCATTTGGTGCTGTATATTGTCTTATAGGAACACTTATTTTATACTGCTGTTCTTCCTTTTTATCATTCTCTTCTTTCTCCTGTTTCTTCGTTTCTATAACTTCTTCTATTCCTTCTAATAATTTTGAATCTATTTTTTCTGAATTTTCCTTAACTATTTGAAGTATAAATAAATCTAATGATTCCTTAGTTATTTTCTTCATATCTAGATTTTTTTCACCATTCACTTCCGAATCCACAACCATATGTTCATTCTTTTCTAATACATTTTGAATTTCCTTAACAACCTTATTTTTATTATCAGTAATATTTATTGATGTACTAGTGCTAACAATTCCTTCTAACACTCCAACATCAATATTATTTTCAGTAAAATTCACATAAAATTTTGTCCCTCTTACTCCCATTACTGTAGAAGAAGCTTTTATTTCAAATTTACTTGCTCCTTTTAACTTTTTTTTAATATCTGCCCATATTTTACCCGACCAAAGTCCTATTGATGTTTGCCCTTCAGACTCATCTCCAGATAGTTCACTCAAAGTTAACTGATTATTTTCTGAAATAACTATTTGTTTATCATCATCTATTAAAAGTGTTACTTGTGAATTTTCATCTACAACTATACTATTTCCTTCTACTAAACTCATCCCTTCAAAAACATCAAATGGGCGTTCACCACCTTGTATAAATACTTTTGCATTACCTTTAAGCTTAGTAATTTGAGCACTTCTGTATTCCTTTGCATATATTGTTTTTCCCGAAAATATACCAACTATAAAAACTGCTATACTCATTTTTGCAACTAACTTTTGCATTCGTTTTTTAAATTTATATTCTGCCAATAAATTTTTCCTCCTTTCTAGTCTACGTTTATATCTTCAAGCTCATAAATCGAAATCATAGTTTCTTTTCCTTTTACCTTTATTTCACCTAAATAATTAGCTTTAATCTTATCCTTTACTCTTTCATAAGTTGAAGCACTTAATAATATTTGACCTCTTTTAGCACTACTTTCAAGCCTTGCAGAAGTATTTACTGTATCACCTATAGCTGTATAATCCATTCTTGTACTTGATCCTATATTCCCTACTACTGCATATCCTGTATTAATTCCTATTCCAAATTCAACAGATATACCAAATTTATCTTGTAATTTTTTTCTAAGTTTTTCTGAACCCTTTTTCATTTCAAATGCTGCTTGTACTGCTTTTAACGGATGTTCTTCTAAATCTAATGGAGCATTAAAAATTGCCATTGTAGCATCACCAATAAACTTGTCCAATGTTCCTCTAAATTTAAATATTGATTCTGATGTTAAAGTTAAATATTCGTTTAAAATTTCTACTACTTGCTCTGGCTGTACTTTTTCTGACAACGGTGTAAATCCTCTAATATCTACAAATAAGACTGAAATTTCTCTTTTTTCTCCACCTAATTGCATTTCTTTTAATTCACCTTTTAATATTTCGTCAACTACCTGAGGTGCTACGTATTTTCCAAAAATATTTGTAACTCTCCTTCTTTCTGCAAATTCATTTAAATATTTATAGGCAATACTAAAAATATAAAGGAGAGCTAATAATATTAACGGATAAGCTACATTCAAAATATATCCATTAGAATATACAAATCTTGAAATAATCAAATAAATAGCTGACAATAATAAAAGCAATATAAACGATAATTTAGGAGTTATCTTATTAAAAATAAAGTATGAAGCTATTCCCAAAAATATTGTTATCAATATTTTAATAAGCTCCGATACTTCTTGCTTAAAATTATTATGAAGTATATTTTGAATAATATTAGCATGAACCTCTACACCATACATTCTTGCATTTTTTTGAATAGAAGTATAAAAGCTATCATTAGGAAAGCCTTCAGCATAAGGACCAATTAAAACAATTTTATCTTTAAAATATATAGGAGGTACTTTTCCACTTAAAACATCGTAATATGATACATGATTAAAAGCTCCAGGAACACCATTAAAATCAATATAATATCTATTGAAAAAGTCCTTTGGTATCTCTCCATTTAATATCTTTTTTCCTGTCCTTTTTTCATATTCTTTTACTATTACATAGTCAAAACTTTTTATTTCTTTATTATTAAATTTAAAAGATTCCAATGCACTTCTTACTATTCCATCTTTAGGATCTTCAAAAACATTAATGTGCCCTGCTACACTAATCTTTTTTAATTGCTCAAAGCTCTCAATAATACTTTCAGGATTTACATCGCCTATAATTTTTCCCATTTTAAACTGCGCTGATAACTTTTTATAATTAAAGTTACCTACCACAGGAAACACTACATTTCCTACACTTTTAACTATATTAACTAATGCATCATCGCTCTCTTTTTTAGAAGATTCAGCCAAAATCACATCCACTCCAACAACTGCTGCCTCTCCTTCTTTTAACTTTTGTATAAGCTTTGCATGAACGTTTCTATCCCATGGCCACCTTCCAATATTATTTAAACTTTTATCATCTATACCTACAATAACTATGTTTTGCAAATCCACATTTTTCTTTTTATATTGAAACAAAGAATCTCTACCGTTATTTTCCACACTATCAAACAACCCTATAAATGAAATAATTACAACTACCAACGTAATAAACATTGAAAAATATATATTTTTTGTCCTCATTAACAATCTCCTAATCTATCTTTAATCTACTAATTATGTTGTTTTTATTATCTGACACATATAAGTATCCATCCATATATATTAATGAAGTGGGTTGGTTTAGTCTAGCTTCACTATAAACTCCCGCTTTACCATCTCCCAGCAATGTAGAAATTGTACCATCTTTTTTTATAACTCTTATACTATGATTAAACGTATCGGCTACATAAATATTTTCTTTTTCATCTAAACATATACCCTTAGGAAAATTAAACTTTGCACTTCCCTTTTGTCCATCTTGAAAACCACCTTTTATATAGTTAGTACCTTGTATATACTGATTTTCAGAGCCTGCAATAGTTGTAACTCTTCCTTTACTTATTTTTCTAATTCTTTGATTTCCGCTATCAGCTATATAAATTGCTCCATCGTTACCTACAACTATATCTGATGGTTCATTAAACATAGCTTCTTTTAAATCTCCATCTTTATATCCACCGTATTTACTTTTAATACCTGACAAAGTAGAAACTTGTCCTTTTTTAGATATTTTTCGTATAACATGATTTAAGATATCAGCTACATAAACATCTCCATTCTTATCTATTGCAATTCCTGAAGGCAAATTAAATTCTGCTTCTTTTGCGTTGCCATCCTTATACCCCTTCTTACCTGTACCTGCAAAAGTATATATATTTCCATTCATTATTTTTCTTATAACATTATTTCCGCTATCAGAAATATAAACATTTTTTTTACCATCCACAGCCAAATCTCTTGGTTTATCAAATTTTGCTTTACTTATATCACCATCTATATACTCCCCTAAAGGTAATTTAAAATTGTCCTTTTTATCTGAATATCCTGCTAATGTTGTAACTGTATCTTTCGATATCTTTCTTATTTTGTTATTATATGAATCTGCTATCAATAAGTTTTTTTCTTTATCTAAAGCCATTCCATAATTAAACAAGAACTCTGCCTCTAATACCTTACCGTCTTTATCACCCATTTTTCCACTTCCACTAAAAATTTCATATTTTGTATTAGTGCTTTCTTTAAACGATATTTTATTTATATTTTTAGAATTAGATGCTTGTCTAGCTAATAAAATTACTGAACATAACAAAATTATAGAAGCAATAAATACTATCTTTTTTCTACCCATAAAATTCCTCCAATAAATTTTTTATTGTTGCTTTATGTAATAAACCTTATTTAATGATAAACCATAAAAATTTATTTTTTAATTCTCTTTTCTTAAATAATTTTATCAAATTCTACTTTAATTTTCCACTATTTCTCGCAAAACATTAAAATATTATTAAATTTTTCTCAATAAATTATTTTATATGTGTAAAAAAACGTCTTTTATTGTCAAAAACATTTATTATAGTTTTATCCGTAAATTTTATAATTAGATAAATTTTTTCACTATTTATAAAAAGGTTTCTAATTGTTTGTATTTTTAATACAAAAAAATAAAACATCCTAAATTATTAAGAAGTTTTATTCTTAAATTCTCATATTCGTTTTTTAAATTAATTTGTTCATTAATATCTTATTTTCTAAAACATAGAATATTAGAAAATAGTGTATAATTGTAAATAATAAACCTTAGAGACAATACATATTTATATACAATGGTTAGAATGGATGATGATAAATATCACTATATCATTGATGCTAAAGTCGTAGATGAACTTGTATTAGAAATTAATTCTAAATCTCAATTAAAAATTTAAATGATAAATGCGTTGGTTGAAAATTTTTATTCCTACCAACGCATTTTATTTTTATAAAGTATTTTTAATTTTTCATATACTCATTATTTCATTACTCCATCTAATAGCATTAATATAAGCATCTCTTATCTCTTCAAAACTTAAATTAAATTTATCACAAAAGTTATCTATAAATTGCCAATTCCCCTTTTCATACTCTATAACAATTTTCAATATTTCACCTAAGTTATTTTGATAACCCAGAAGCGCTCTTTTTATATCATCTTCAAGAGGGGTTTGAGATAACACATCTTTCATATCTCTATTTGTTAAAACATCAATTAAAGATAATATTCCAACTAAAAAACATTCATTTTTTATATTAACAGTAAAAAGAGAAGCAATATTCTCAGCCATATTCCCTCTAATCAACGATTTCCTTATTAATTCATTTGGTTTATTATTTCCCATATCTCGCATCATAATTATTGAAATCCACTTTTTTAATTCTTTAAATCCAAAAAACACCAATGTTTGCTTTATAGATGTTATATTATTTGATATACCAAATATTGGTGAGTTAACTAATTTTAATAGTTTATATGTTAGTGAGACATCCCTTTCAATTATCTTAGCTATTTTTGAATACTCTGGACTCTCCAATTTAAGCTCCTTTAACAATCTTATTACATTAGATGGAATTACCTGAATATCTTTTCCTACCATAACAACTGGTTTTGAAAAAAAGAAACCTTGAAAATAAGAATATCCAAAATTTATAGCTTCTTCAAATTCTTCTTTTGTTTCTACTTTTTCCGCAAGAAATTGAACACCATATTTTTTATACCTTTTTACTATCTCCATTCTCTCTTCTTTAGACGTAAGAATAAAATCTACTTTTATAATATCAACAATCTTTATTAACTCTAAATACTTGTAATCTAAAACAAAATCATCTAAAGCTAGAATATAATTTTGTTTTTTAAGCAATTTACAGACATCTAAAAAATCCTTATCTGGAACTATATCTTCTAGTATTTCAACAACAATATTCTCTGAGGGAAATAAAAATGGCATTTCTTTAATGATTAGATTTTTTGTAAAATTAATAAAATATTTTTTACTTGAAACTTTATTATTATTTCTTAATAAAAGAAGACTATTATTTAGTACACTCATTGTAGCTTCATCCGCTTCATCTATTTTGCTAAAATTTTCAAGGCTTGATCTATATAGCAACTCATATGCATATACTTTCATGTTTTTATCAAGTATAGGTTGTCTTGCCATAAATATTTCCATACAAGTTCCTCCTTTGGTTATAAAAAAGTTATACAAGAATATTGTAGCATATGTTTCAATTTACAAACATTATACCACATTCAACAAAAATCCCCATTAAAATTGGGTATTTTTATAATTCTTGATTATTATTTGTTACTTTGATTCTATTTATTGGAAGTTATATAGAATTTACTCTTGTATTTTTAACTTCAATTTTCTTATCTCTTCATCTTTAAAAGCTATTATTTTTTCATATTTTTGTTCCATTTCACCCCAGTTCTTGTTAAGTAAATTTATAAATGATGCCATTTCATCTGCACTACCTGCTATACGATTAAATAACAAAAGATTTGAAGCCAATACTTCTGGAATTTCTTTATGCGAATATCTGAGCTGATGATCAATTTCACCATATCCTTCCTCAAATATTGTTCTTACTTGAATTTCTGCTATAACCTTTTGATTTGTTGGGAAAAACTCTACAAGATAATGTACTGATCGATATCCTGATTTTCTTGACTGAATTTCAATATTCAATTCTTCAAATCTTTTAGTATCATCACCTTCTCTTACGTTAGCAGTTATTTCAATAACCTTCCATGTATTTAAGATAAATCTATGTATACTCTCCCAATCTTGTTTAAAAATATGTATTGCTCTAATACCTATTAAGTCATTTATTTCTTCTTTATAATTGTCAACATGAAATTGAAAATCTTTTTCATATTTTTGTTTTCTATCACTAGTTTTTCTAATAATTTTTTCAATTAAGCGTTCAGGATTCTTTACTCTTGATTTTACTGAGTGTATCTTATTGTGTGTTCTCAAAGTATTTGCTATAAAATCAGCTTGAGTTTCATAAGTATCCCTATAATTATTAAAATCAACATATATGTCATTTAAATCATTCCATTTTATTTCATTATTCATAATTTCTTCTTCTGCAAAAGGATATTTTCTTAAAAAATCTTCCCTTATAAGTTCATACTTCATATAAATTCTCCTTAATATATATTAATTTTATATAATAGTATTTTTACTAATACAAAAATCATCCCTTAAAGTATTATATAGGTGTTTTTTCCCTATTGCAATATTGTAATTTTCACTACAAGAAAACAAAACTTTATTAAATTAAAATAAAGTTTTGCTTTGACTCTTACACTTGTAAATAATATGCTATATATTAATATAAAACAAGGATTTTAAACTTCTTAAAAAGTTTAAAATCCTTGTTTTATATTAGCCATATGCTACTTCTATTTTACTTTCAAGTTTACTTGCTGCTGCTTCATCTATTATAAATGTAACATTTGTATGAAGTTGAAGGATTGATGCAGGAACTGTTGGAGTTATTTTCCCTTCTATGGCATTTTTAATTACTTCTGCTTTATTTTTTCCACTAGCCAAAAGAATTATTTGCTTTGACTGCATTATCGTTTTCATACCCATGCTTATGGCTTTTTTAGGAACTTCATCAATATACTTAAAAAATCTTGAATTTGCCTTTATTGTACTTTCTTCAAGTTCTACAAGATGAGTACTTGCTTCAAAATTTACATCAGGTTCATTAAAACCTATATGCCCATTTGCTCCTATACCTAATACTTGAATATCTATACCTCCTGATTGTAAAATTTTTTCTTCATATTCAAAACATTCTTTCTCAATATCTTCTGCCATTCCATTAGGTATATTTATATTTTGGAGATTTATATTTACATGTTTAAAAAAATTATTCATCATAAAATAATAATAACTTTGCTCATTATTTTTATTTAATCCATAATATTCATCTAAATTAAAAGTCTTAACTTCTGAAAAATCTATTTCATTTGCATTATAAAATTTTATCAACTCATTATACATACCCACTGGTGTACTGCCCGTGGCAAGTCCTAAAATACTATTAGGTTTTAAAATAACTTGACTTGCAAGTATTTTAGCTGCTTTTTTACTCATTTCATTGTAATCTTTTAAAATCATTATTCTCATTTAATACACCTTCTTATTTATATAAAGTTATCTTTACTTATAGACAATTTTCCCCTCTACAATAGTCATTTTTACATCAAAATTTTTATCAATTAATATTAAATCTGCATCTTTTCCGACTTCAACACTTCCTTTTTCATTATACATTTTTAATATTTTTGCTGGATTTAAAGAAACCATATTTATTACCTCATTAATGCTTAAATCTGTATTTTCATATATATTTCTTACTGCTTCATTGAGCTTTAATATACTTCCAGCTAAAGTGCCATTCTCTAATTTTGCTGAACCATTCTTTACTATAACTTTCTGTCCTCCAAGTTCATATTCACCTTCATTAAGATTTCCTGCTTTCATGCAATCAGTAATTAAAACAATTTTTTCTTTTTCTTTAACTTTTAATAATATATTAAATATTCCTGGATGAACATGAATTTTATCAGCTATAAGTTCACAATATATATCACTTTCTAATGCTGCTCCTACTACCCCTGGTTCTCTGTGATGCAAAGGTTTCATTGCATTAAAGGTGTGAGTTGTTTGTGTTATCCCATCTTTTATGGCTTTCATAGCTTCTTCATAACATGCATTTGAATGTCCCATAGATAATATTATTTCTGTATTTTTCTTTACTTTTTTTATAAATTTATGATTGTTATCTTCTTCTGGAGCTAACGTTATTATCTTTATTACATCTGTATATTTCTCTATAAATGAATAATCTGGTTTCATTATATATTTGCTATTTTGAGCCCCCTTAAATTTTTCACTTACAAATGGTCCTTCCATATGAGCGCCTATCACTTTTGCTCCATATATATTATCTATTTTTTCTTTTGTCATAACTTCTCTTATTGAATTTAAAGCTTTACAAATTTGTTCTTTTGACATTGTCATAGTGGTAGGCAAGAATGATGTAACTCCATTTTTACAAATTGTTTTACTTATGGTTTCTATAGCCTCTATATCTCCATCCATGACATCACACCCACCAGCACCATGTATATGAATATCTATAAATCCCGGAGATATATAAATTCCTTTTGCATCTATTATTTGTATTCCCTCATACTTGCAATAATTTTTTTTGAATTCTTTAATTCCTATTATCTTTTCTATTTTTTTATCAAAAATTATCACTTTATCCTTTAATAGTTCTTTTTTTGTTAATATTACGCCGTTTATTATTGCTTTCACGGCTATCATCTCCTCATTTTCAATATTCTATTAAAAATCTTTATTAAGTCAAAATCACTTCATACTTATATTTATCACTCCTATATATTTCTTTTGTATGCTCTATTGGAACTCCATTTTCTAAATAGGTTACTCTTCTAAACATAAGTGCTAGAGAATTCATATCTTGTTCTAAGAGTTTTGCTTCATATTCATTAAGCATTATAGGTTCTATTGTTTGCTTTGCCTTTTCAAATACATACCTATACTCTTCTTCTAAAATTTCATAAAGTGATCTCCCTTCTAACATTTCTCTTGTTATATTAGAACACAATTTTTGTGGAAGCCACACTGTTTCAATTGCAAAAGGCTCTCCATTTATTATTCTTAATCTGTTAATTTCTATTACATTAGGTTTATCTTCATTATCTATATTAAGAACTTCTCTATCATATTTAGTAGCTAATTTTATTTTAAAGGAAAGAATTTTTGTATCTGCTCTCAAACCCTTTTCTATCATTTGTTCAGTAAATCCTTTGAGTTGAAGTTGCTGTTTTCCCTTTATTTCTGCAACAAAGGTTCCTTTCCCTTGTTCACGATAAAGATACCCTTCATTTACTAAAGCCATTACTGCTTTATTTACCGTCATCCTACTCACATCTTGTATTTCGCATATTTCTCTTTCTGGTGGTATAAGTTCGCCTGATTTTAATTCCCTATTTTCTATCATTTCCTGCAATATTTCTTTTATCTGATAATATAGAGGAAGAGGATTAGTTTTACATACCTTTTTCAATTTTTTCGCTCCTCACTAGTATTTTTTAATACTAAAATAATTACATATATGAATATATTCATATACAACATATTGATATGTTGTATATACCAATTATATAGCAAAATAAAACTTCTTAAATTCTAAAATTCTTAAGAAGTTCTATTCTTAATTTTTCATTATATGATTTTCACTATGGTTCCTATAGGCACTGTATTGGCTAGTTCTAACACATCCTTATTATACATTCTTATACATCCATTTGAAACTGCTTTTCCTATAGAACCAGGATTATTAGTACCATGAATTCCATATCCTTTAATACTTAAGCCTAACCATCTAACGCCAAAAGGTCCACCAGGATTAACAGCTCTATTAATAATTCTAAATATACCTTTTGGTGTGGGTGTTGATGGTTTCCCCACAGCCACAGGATATGTTTTTAAAATTCTATTATTCTGGTAAAGTGTAAGCGTAAATATTTTGGTATTTACAAGAATTTTATAGAAATATCTATCTAATCTATACATATAATATCCAGGAAACATAAACATATGTGTCCCTCCAAATATTACTATCTATACATTTTATTCACCTTACCACATTATGTACTCCAAAATTTATATGTTTTGCTTAATAAACTTTTATTTTTTACACAAACTAAAAATGTATTTCAAAAATCTTATATTAACAAATTTATACGTTATTATTGAAAAGTTTATCTGAAAACTATATAATTATTCACATGTATATACATTTGCATGTACATAATAAATTAAAAAACGAGGGCTTTGAAAATGAAACAAACAAAAGATATTTTTAGAAAATTCTTTAAAAGATATGCCTTAGATGCACTTAGTGCAATGGCTTTAGGACTTTTTGCTTCTTTGATAATAGGTCTTATTTTGTCACAGTTATCCAAAATACCAGGACTTGCTTTTATAAAAGATTTTGCAAATATTGTTTCTGCAAAATCGCCTGTTGTTGGTTCTGCTATAGGCGTAGCTATTGCTCATGGATTAAAATGTGCTCCTCTCACTATGTTTTCTTCAGCAGCAACTGGAGCTTTTGGTTATTCTCTTGGTGGACCAGTAGGTGCATATATAGCTGCCGTAATTGGTGCTGAATTTGGAAATCTAATTTCTAATAAAACAAAAATAGATATTATACTAGTTCCTTCAATAACAATAATTACAGGATGCATCGCTGGTAAGTTTGTTGGCCCATACATATCAACATTTATGACAAATATTGGTGAACTTATAAATGTAGCTACAACTCTACGTCCTATTCCTATGGGGATTGCTGTTTCATCTCTTATGGGTATTGCTCTTACTATGCCAATAAGTAGTGCAGCTATTGCAATATCTCTAAATTTAACAGGTCTTGCAGCTGGTGCAGCAACAGTTGGTTGTTGTGCTCAAATGGTAGGATTTGCAATATCAAGTTATAGAGAAAATAAAACATCTGGTCTTATTTCTCAAGGTATTGGAACTTCAATGCTTCAAGTCGCTAATATTTTTAAAAATCCTTTAATATTCATTCCACCAACACTTGCTGGTGCTATTATTGGACCAATATCTACTACTATATTCAAAATGGAAAATATCTCTATTGGAGCAGGAATGGGTACCAGTGGTTTAGTAGGACCTTTAGGTACTTTTACAGCAATGCAGGGAACCGAAGTAGCATATACATTAATTTTAAAAATAATATTATTACAATTTATTGCACCTGCTGTTCTTTCTTTTATCTTCTCTGAGTTCATGAGAAAAAAAGGTTGGATTAAATTTGGAGATATGGATTTAAGTTTATAAAAATACTCTATAGGGTAGCATTTTTAAAATTGTCTACCCTATAGGATACACTTTATTATAAATTAAAGTATTTTATTAGTTATGTTAAATTGGCATCCAATCTTTAAAAACAGGTTGATATCCTATTTTTAACAATCCTTGTCTTACTTCTTCAACACTCCTACCATCTATTATATCAAATTGAGGATCACTTTTTTTGTTAGAGGTATGTCCACCCACTTCTGTAGAAACTCCTGCCGATATTTTGTTAACCCCTAGTGGTATTAAATTGTTTTTAAATTCTGCACTTTCTCTTGTAGTCATTGTTATCCCTAAACGAGGTAAAAACACTCTGCATGCTAATACCATTTGAACTATATTTCTATCATTTGCATCATGTATCTCTGTAAAACTTCCTACATGAGGTCTTATTCTAGGAAGTGCAACTGCTATATCAACATCAGAATATTTATCTTGAAGATATTTAGCATGAAGTCCTACATAGAAAAATTCTTTTCTCCAATCATCCAATCCTAAAAGAGCACCTATACATACACTTCTCATTTTAGCTTTACAAACTCTTTCTGGAGCATCTAACCTAAACATATATTTCTTTTTAGGACCTGCAATATGTACCTTATCATATATTTCTTCATTATAAGTCTCTTGAAACATAGCAAAACCATCTACTCCAGCTTCAGCAAGTTGATTATATTCTTCTTGTTCAAGAGCATATACCTCTATAGATATAGAATCAAAATATTTTTTTAATATTTTAACCGCATCAATCATATAAGAAACTGGTGTTTCTTTTCTTGATGAACCAGTTAAAATAAGAATATGTCTTAATCCTGTATCATGAATTCTTCTAGCTTCTTCTTCTATCTCTTTCATTGTAAGTTTTTTTCTTTTTATATGATTCGTATAATTAAAACCACAATAAGCACATTTGTTCACACAATAATTTGCTAGATACATTGGTGTAAATAACATTACAGCTTTTCCAAAATTATTTAATGTCAACTGATGAGCCTTTTCAGCTATTTCTTCAAAATAATTTTCCGCAGCAGGAGATAGTAACGTTAAAAAATCATATACATCTAATTTATGCTTATTTATAACTCTTAAAACATCTTCATCAGTTATATTTCCCCAAAAATTTTCAAAATCAAATTCTTTATATTTTAAATATTCATTGTAGAAACTCATTTTTTTATGCCTCTCCTTCATTTAAAAATCCTGTTAAAGGTGAAGATGCACTTGCATATTTTCTCACTGCTCCTGCCTTTGCAAGATAAGCCATTCTTCCTGCCTTTACTGCAAAATTAAAAGCTTGTGCCATTTCAACTGGGTTTTCTGCAGTAGCTATTGCTGTATTTACCAAAACTGCTTCTGCTCCCATTTCCATGGCTTGTGCCGCTTCTGATGGTTTACCTATACCTGCATCTACAACTATGGGAAGATTTATTTCATCAATTAATATTTGAACTATTTCTTTAGTTCTTATCCCTCTGTTAGTTCCAATTGGAGCTCCTAAAGGCATAACTGCTGCTGCACCAGCATTCACTAATCTTTTAGCATCCATTAAATCTGGATTAATATAAGGTAAAACAGTAAATCCTTCTTTAACTAGAATTTCTGTAGCTTTTATTGTCTCCAAATTATCTGGAAGTAAATATTTGTTATCAGATATAACTTCAATTTTAATCCAATTTCCACACCCACTAGCTTTAGCTAATTTTGCTATTCTAACAGCTTCTTCTGCATTTCTAGCCCCTGAAGTATTTGGAAGAAAGATTCTATCTTTAGGTATATATTCTAAAACATTTTCTTCTTTATAAGTAATGTCAACTCTTCTTAACGCCATAGTTATTACTTGTGATTCTGATTTTTCTATAACCTTTGTAAGCATTTTTTTATCTGGAAATTTACCTGTTCCAATAAACAACCTATTTTTAAGTTCTATTCCATCAATTTTTAAATTATCCATAATTAACACTCCTATATATTTTTTTCTTTCATTATTAATCTTAGAACTGTATTAGCTTGATGGTTAGCTGCAATAGCAACTCTTGGAGCCATCAAACCACACCCTTGCTTTGCTTCATTAGTTTCATCACCAATTAAATAAAAATTTTCATTAACTTTTTTAGTTTTTATAGTATTATTAGAAAAATATCCAGCCATTCCTGAAGCAGCCACTACAATTTTATCCCTTTTATTGCTTAATATTACATTAACTAATGCAGCTTTAGCCTGTGGATTATCAAAAGCTTCAACTATAATATCCACACCTTCAAAAATACTTAATGCATTTTCCTGTGTAATATATTCATTTTTAATTTCTACTTCTACAAAAGGATTAATTTCTGAAATAAGTTCCTTCATGGCTTCTGTTTTTGTCACACCTAAATGTTTTATTAAATACTGCTGCCTATTTAAATTACTAGGCTCAACTATATCAAAGTCTACTAATACAAGTTTGCCTATTCCTATTCTTGCAAGAGATACTGCTACATTTGAGCCAAGTCCTCCTAAACCAGCAATTCCTACACAGGCTTTCTTAACCTTTTCATGTACCTTTGGAGTATGTCGTGCAACTAAAAGATTTTCTAATTCTTCTTTAGTTGGAACTTCTCCTTTTTTTATTAAAATAACTTTATCGTTATCTTTCAAAGTGAAATCTTCTTTTATAATAAATCCATTTAAAATAACTACATCTGCATCTTTCTTAAAAACATCTCTAATTTCATAAACAGTAGCATTCTCTTCTAGAGTAAATTTTTTTTCATTTACAAATATATTCATATAATCAGCCTCCACCTACAAAGCTTATAATTTCAATTTTATCCTCTTTGTTAAGTATAAACTCATTGTATTTTTCTTTTGAAACTATTTCTAAATTAACTTCTACAACCACCTTGTCCATATTTAAATCAAACTTTTTAATAAGTTCTTCTATATTCATTCCTTCATTAAACTTTACTTCTTTACCATTAACTATCATGTATATCTACCCTCCCCTCATGTTTTTATATGAAAATATATGAAAATTAATTTAATTCAAAACATTGCAACTTTCATCAATGTTGCTTTACCCAAAATTTTATCTTATTAGCGTATACTATCTTTTAATATTTTTGTAGCTGCATAAGGGTTTTTATCTGCCATAATATAAGACATTACTGCAATTCCATCAATACCTGCACAAATAACTTCTTGTGCATTTTTTTCATTTATACCACCTAAACCTATTAAAGTTATACCAATATTCTCTCTAATTTTTTTAATAAAATTTATTCCCCTAGGTTTTAACCCCTTCTTACAGTCTGTTTCATATACATGGCTTGCAAACACATAATCAGCTCCATTTTTTTCTGCTAATACTGCTTCTTCTAAACTGTGTACTGAAACTCCTACTAGACCATCAAACTCATGTTTTTGTTCCATAAATTTTTTAAATCCTATATGAATTCCGTGTGCTTTTATTTTTTTAGCTACATCCATATTTCCATTAATTATTAATTTTACATTTTTATTTTCTATAATATCTTTAATCTTATCTGCAATTGGAAGCAATTCTTCAAAAGATAAATCTTTTTCTCTAAGAATAACAGCATCTACTCCTCCATCAGCAGCCTCTTTTATAACACTATATAAATCACCCGCTTTTATAATATTTCTATTGGTTATAAGGTATAACATCTTGTTTTTACTACCTTTAAATTGTTTTATTATAATTCTCTCTCCTCTCTAATACCTAAAAAAATAAAAGCTTACCTATAGGCAAGCTTTTATATAAATATATTAGAATTTACTTTAATTTATAATAGTGCTTTCCTACGCTAATACTAATTATTTCAGGTTCGAAGAATTCCGATACAAATCGGTCTCAGCCATATATTATGGCACTCCTAGCAACTTTTAACTTTATTTAATTTTTACGTGTATATTATAACTTAATATACTATATTTGTAAAGGAAAAATAAATTCAGAATTATTATATAATAAATAAGATTGTATTTTTAATAATAATTATTATATAATATACAATATACAATATTATATTGTAATTAAATAAAATTATTTTAATTTTAAATAGAGGTGAATATTATGAATACTAAACGTACTAAAATATCAATAATAGGGGCAGGATATGTAGGAGCAACTTCTGCTTATGCACTTATGATGGCTGGATTTGCATCTGAAATTGTTATTGTAGATATAAACAAAGAAAAAGCAGTTGGAGAAGCTATGGATTTATCTCACGGTGTATCCTTTCTAAAACCAGTAGAAGTATATGCTGGAAACTATAAAGACACTGCTGATTCTGATATAGTAATCATAACTGCTGGAGCAGCTCAAAAGCCTGGCGAAACAAGATTAGACTTAATAAATAAAAATTTTGATATATTTAAAAAAATCATTCCTCAAATTGTAAAATATAATCCAAATGCTATATTACTTGTTGTTGCAAATCCTGTAGATATACTAACTTATATAACTTATAAGCTTTCTGGTTTTCCAAAAGAAAGGGTTATTGGTTCTGGTACTGTTCTTGATACTTCAAGATTCAAGCATCTATTAAGTGAACATTTTAATATAGATGATAGAAATATTCACACATATATAATAGGTGAGCATGGAGATTCTGAGGTGGCAACTTGGAGTTTAACTAATATAGGTTGTATGAATATAAATTACTACTGCAATAATATATGTAAAAAGTGTGATGGATTATCAAAATATGAAATCCATGAAAGTGTAAAGAATGCAGGCTATGAAATTATCAACAAAAAGGGAGCAACTTATTTCGCTGTAGGATTAGCAATAAAAAGAATAGTTGAAGCTATATTAAGAGATGAAAACTCTATTTTAACGGTTTCAAGTCTACTTGAAGGACAATATGGAATAAATGATGTTTATGTAGGTATTCCAACAATAGTAGGATCTAGTGGAATAAAGAAAGTACTGGAAGTTCCCTTAAATGAAGAAGAATTAATTAAATTTAAAGATTCAGCAACTCACTTAAAAGGATATATTGATAAATTAAAATTTTAATATTATATAATAAATTTCAAATCAACATATAAATTAAAATAAATGGACTATATATGCTTATTTAAGCTATATATAGTCCATTTTTAATTAAAATATTCTTCATAAATATACTATACATTTTCTCTAAGTTGTTCGACTATACTTTGATTGCTAGTTCCTTTATAAGATATAAGTGGTATCAATATTGAAACAATAATTAGTATTGGTGCAGCAATCAATACTGGCAATATAGTAAAATTATATGTGAAGAACCAAATTCCTCCCACTATTGCCTGTACTACAAGATAGGAAAATACATTTCCAATTGTCAGTGTTATGGCTATTGTCAATAATGCATAATATATTCCTTCAAAAACAAGCATTTTATAAAGCTGCTTTTTTGTCATCCCTATGCTTTTCAACATTGCAAATTCTCTTTTTCTTGTAATTATACTTGTAATAATAGAATTTATAAAATTTAATATACCAATAAATCCAACAATACAACAGAGTATGCTGCCTACGATCAAATAAGTGTTTTGCAAATGTTTAAAACTATCAACATAAATTTGTTTTGATTTATAATTCATCATAGGTTCAATATTATCTATATAGTTTTTAAGAAATTTTTCCATGGATTCACTATTTTTATCATCTACATCAAAAATATAATTTATAAACATAGGCTCTTTAACCTGATATTTAAACTCACTGGATGGTAGAAAACATGGCATACCTTCAGCACTGTATCGTCGTAAAGAAATATTATGGGGAATATTTGCCTTTGCCATCACCTCATATGTTTTTTGTTTATTATCATCAAATTTTATAGTTATTTTATCTCCAATATTATAATAACTTCTGTTATCACCATCTTCAGAATAAATTAGAGGACTAATTAGTACATATTTCCCTGTGGTAAATTTTTTTCTATCAAATTTTCCTTCTACAATATTAAGCTTTCCTACAATAAAATCATTAACTCCATAAATATCCAAGCCTACTTTTCCTGAATTTTTACTTTGTATCAATTGCTCTTTTTTATGTTTATCCATCTGTTCCATAAACTCATCTGTAAAGATATCATTAAAGTTTTTCATACCATTTTTGCTCAATTGGTGTAAATTATACTTATAATATGTCTTGCCAGCTCCTTTTATACCATCCATACTGTTGATTTCATCAATCAATTTTTGTGATGGCATATCCTCTTTACTTACAAAATGAGATTTAAAATAATTTACATGTCCCACATTAAAATCACTTACTGCGTTATTACTTAAAAATTTATCCATATCAAATCCTTTTGTTATGGTGTAAACTGCATTTAGAAGTATTAAACTAAGAGACATTGAAATAATAACCACTATAGTTTTTTTCTTATTTCTAAATAGATTCGCAAATGCCATTTTGTGAATTTTTGCGCCCTTTGATGATTCCTTGGATTTCTTTTTATATTGTGATTTTATCCCTGTATATATTACAGCTTCAATAGGTGAAACCTTTGATGCAATTTTATTTGGTTTTCGTGAACTTATATATACCGTTATAAGAGAAAATAAAGCCGAACCTATAAATATAACTGGACTTACTGAAATACTGCTATTGTCAATGTTTGTTATACTTAATATTATTGGTAACAATACAACCCCTAAAATATAGCCTAAAATAAGTCCTATTGGTATTCCTATCGCGGAGAGCATATATGCTTGTTTTTTTACTAGTTTTTTAATTTGTTTTGAAGTTGTCCCTATGGTTTTTAATAGTCCATAAAAACGAATATCTTTTGTAACTGAAATTTGAAAAATATTATAAATAATTAAATATCCAGTAAAAATTATAGATACTATTGCTGCTATAATTGCTAAAATTATAGTAGGATCTAAAGTGAATTTTGCAGACATATATGCCCAGTTAACACCGTAATCTATATCTTTAAGACCATAACCACTTTCTTTTATTACAGTTTGTATGTTTTTTTCTATATCTAAGCTATTATTAAACATTACATCTGCAAAAACTAGTCCAGAATATAGATTATTATCCTTTTGATATTTTTGATCTAAATCTGAAAGATTTTCATCTACAAATCCTTGGGAAACATATGCCATACTTGCCATTGCAACAATGTCGCCTTCCCAATATCCAGATAAAACAAAATCCTTAGTAAAATCGTTACCATTTATTGTATATTTTAATGTTATTGGAGAACCAACTTTATGCGGTACCCCCATCATATCCAGCACAATAGTATCAGTTACCACTTCATTTATTTTTTTCGGCATTTTACCTTTTGTTGGATAACAGAATCCCCATTTTGCTGTATTATCAGTTGCAAAACGTATCTCTGTAGGTCTTTTAATAAGCTTTTTATTTTCAACAGAACCCACTAGAATAGAATATCCAATATCCTTGATTAGAGGATGATTTTTCATATCATTATATTCTTCATAAGTAAGGTACTTTAACCCTGCATGAGCAGATGTTCCAACTTGCCGCATTGTTTGTTCTTGTATGGATTTAATCATTCCCATTCCTATGGTAAAAAGAGTAGTAAAAAGTACTGTAGTAAACACTATGGCAATTATTGCAAAGATATTTCTAAGTTTATTGTTTTTTAAGCTTTTTCGTGATAAGTTATTTATGACCTTTTGGTTATTATTACGCATCCAAATCACCTCCTCTAATAGATAATTTTTCCGTCTTCAATGCGTATGATTCTATCACAAAGCTGAGCAATATCTTCATTGTGAGTAATCATAACTATTGTTTGGTTGAATTTTTTACTTGTTACTTTTAAAAGTCCTATAACCTCTTGAGTTGTTTTACTATCTAGGTTTCCAGTAGGTTCATCTGCAAGAATTATTGCTGGTTTTGCAGCTAAAGCTCTTGCTATTGCAACACGCTGCTGCTGCCCACCTGATAAATTATTGGGAAGATAGTTTACTTTTTCTGTTAACCCTAAAGTATCTATTATGTTATTTATGTAATCTTTATCTACTGTGTTTCCATCAAGTTCAACAGGAAGTATTATATTTTCATAGACATTTAAAATAGGTACTAAATTATAGCTTTGAAATACAAAACCTATATTTCTTCTTCTAAATACAGTTAGTTCATCATCATTCATTTTAAATATCTCTTTGTCCCTAACTATAACTTCTCCACTTGTAGGTCTATCAAGCCCTCCTAACATATGAAGTAAAGTTGACTTTCCTGAACCTGATGTTCCTACAATTGCCAAAAACTCTCCTTGTTTTACTTCTATGTTAACTCCATCAAGAGCTTTTACTACATTCTTCTCATTACCATAATATTTCTTAAGCATACTGCTTTTTAATATGTTCATAATTATTCCTCCTGACTCAATATAAAAATTGGATTACACCAGAGCCAATAACTGTTATCACCTTTGGTATAATCCAATTATAAAATTTAATTCTTACATAATCTTTACAGATTTCAATTTTTTTCTTTCAATTTTGTAAGAAAATCGAAAACATACTTCCTTCTCCTAAAGATGATTTAACTGTTATATATCCACCTTCTTTATACAATATAAACTGTGAAAGATAAAGCCCAATTCCCATACCTTTGTAATCAGACACATTTTCGCTTCTATAAAATCTTTTAAATATTTGATTATAATCTTTTTTATCTATTCCAATTCCTTGATCCGTAATTTCAACTTTAGTATAGATTTCAAGTGGACTGATTTTAATATTTACACTAGAAAACTCAGGTGAATATTTTATAGCATTTTCTAAAATATTAGTTATAGCTTCACAAGTCCATTTTCTGTTATGAAAAAGCTTTCTATCCTCAAACTCTTCAACTTGAATTTTTATGTTTTTATCACTTGATTGAGAATAAACTGAGCTAACTGCTTTTGCAATAGTTTCTTTTATATATTCATAATCAGGTATAAAATCTATAGCTCCAGTTTCTAATCTTGACATTTTTAATAGAGATTTCATAAGCCAATTCATTTTTTCTGATTGTTCTTTCGTTCTCATTAAAAATTCTCTACTCTCATCTTCACTTAAATCTCCATTTAACAATATATCTGTATGCATAGATATATTTGCTAAGGGAGTTTTTATTTGGTGTGAAATATTTCCAATCAATTCCTTTATAATTTCTTTTTCCTTTTGAGTTTTATTTACATCATTATTTATCATTTCTATAACGTTTTTTGCTTGATATGCTAATTTAGACTCCCTAGAATCTCTAGTTTCAGATATTTTAACATCATCTTTTTTGGACAATATTTGTTCTAAAACACAACTTATAAAATCAAACTTTTTAGCTATATATCTTCTTGAAAAAAATATAACTAAGCAGCATACTAATATATCAATAATAGTAATTATTATTATACTTTTCATTTTTTACTCCTCACACCATATGTAGCCCATACCATGAACAGTCTTTATATATTTAGGGTTAGATGGATTATCTTCAATTTTCTTACGCAACCTTCTTATAGTAACAGGTAACGTGTTTTCATCTACAAAATTACCGCTGTCATCCCACAAATTACTTAGTATCTGCTCTTTAAGTAAAACTTGTCCTTTGTTTTTCATAAGATATTTTAGCAATTTAAATTCAGTAGAACTAATAGCTATTTCTATATCATCTTTATAAACTTTTAAATTATCTAAATTAATTACTATGGCTTCTGATTTAATTTCATTAAATTTATAATTGTTTACACTTCTTCTAAAAGTAGAATTTATCCTCGCCATTAAAACAGAAAGAGAAAAAGGCTTTGTAATATAATCATCTGCACCAGAATATAAACCTTCAACTTCATCAGTTTCAAGTTCTCTTGCAGTAAGCATTATAATTGGAACTGATGATGACTTCCTAATCTCTTTGCAAAAATCAATACCATTTCCATCTGGAAGATTTAAATCCAAAATAATCATATCTATATTAACTTTTTTGAACAGCTCATTAGCTGATTTTAAATTCAAAGCACTATATACATTGTAACCAGACTTATCAAAAGTAAAGGACATACCTCTGCTTAACCCCTCATCATCTTCAACTATTAAAATATTCTTCATAACTTCAACTCCCATTCTTCATCCTCTACATCTTTCCATATAAATTTATAACATAATATATTATTCTATGTTTTATAAATATTTCCTTTTAATTTTAGATAAAAGGAAACCACTAGTTACTTGTGCAACTAGTGGTTTCTTGTTTTTTAATAACAATGATTCAAAGGACCGCTCCCCTTACCAAGGTCTAGCTTTGCTTTTAATGCACCAGTTATGTATTCTTTACTATTGCGTATACTCTCTTCAGCATTGTACCCTAACGCAAGGTTACTAGCAATAGCTGAAGATAAAGTACAACCAGTACCATGTGTATTAGGGTTTTCGATTTTTTCACCTTCAAACCAATGAATTATACCATTTGAAAATAATAAATCATTAGCATTATCTTCAAGATGTCCACCTTTAATTAAAATATGTCCATCATAATTCTCAGCTATTTTTTTAGCTGCCTTCACCATATCTTCTATACTCTTAATTTGAAATCCGCAAAGAATTTCTGCTTCAAAAAGATTAGGGGTAATAACCGTTGCTAGTGGCATTAATTCATTTAATAATTTATTGATAGCATCATCATTAAGCAATTTGCTTCCTGAAGTTGCAACCATAACAGGATCAACCACAATATTTTTAGGTTTATATTCCTTTAACTTTTGTGCAATCGCTTCAATAATTTCAATTGAAGAAACCATTCCTATCTTTACAGCATCAGGAAAAATGTCTGTAAATACACAATCCATTTGATTTTTCACAAAATCTACTGAACAAGCTTCTATACCATAAACACCTGTTGTGTTTTGAGCTGTTAGTGCAGTTATAACACTCATTCCATAACATTTGTGGGCTATTATTGTTTTTAAATCTGCCTGAACACCTGCTCCACCGCTGCAGTCAGAACCTGCTATAGTTAATACTTTTTTCATATCAGCACCTCTAATTCTAATAGATTATTTATGCAGTAATTATTTATTATACAATTTCAATCTTAGCATACTTTTTCAATGTATCAAAATCCATTAAGCTTACAGTATCAATCAAATATGTTCTAAAACTGCTAGTTCCTTCTTCCCTTTCTACTATTTTTTCATATGCTTTTTCACCTGATAATCCCATCACAGTAACTGCCATTACTGAAACAGCAAAAATATTATCTTTATTAGAAGCACAGTATGTGGCTATTACACTGCCTGTCATACATCCTGTACCTGTAATTTTTGACATCATTGCATGTCCATTACGTATTAAGCATACCTTTTCACTATCTGTTACAATATCAATAGCTCCTGTAACAGCAATAACACAATTGAATTTTTTAGCAACTTTTTTTACAAATTCAATAGCCTCTTCAATATTCTGATTGTCAACAAGATCGTCTTCTTGCACATCAACTCCACCTGTATTTTTTGCATTTGTATACAAAGCTTTTATTTCAGACATATTTCCTTTAATAACAGAAAAATCTATTTCATCTATTAAAGTTTTTACTGATTCATTTCTTAACTTTGAAGCTCCTACGCCTACTGGATCTAGTACAACTGGTAATCCTAGTTCATTAGCTTTCTTTCCTGCTTTCAGCATAGATTCTATTACTCTTGTATTAAGGGTACCTACATTAATATATAGGGAATTACTTATAGATACAATGTCTTCTACTTCATTTACATCATCTGCCATAAGTGGTGAGCCACCAGCTGCTAAAACAATATTAGCACAATCATTTACAGTTACATAATTTGTTATATTATGTACAAGTGGTGGATTTAATTTTATATTTTCTAATAATTTTTTGAACATATTTGCATCTCCTTTTTCAAAATTAATTTAATTTTTAAAAAGCATATATTATATCTTAAATTTTAGAATCTCTTCTTTCAATTTTTCTGCACTTTCCTTTGATTTTGAAACCTGTTCTAAAACATCGTTGGATTTATCAGTAACACTAGATACTTTATTAGCAATATCTGTAGTTCCCTCTGCTCCTTCACTTGCTGCTTGTGCTACTCCATCTACAGTTTTTAATATATCTTCTGTAGAAGCCAAAAGTTCTTCAGAAGTTGAACTAAATTCTGTTACAAGATCATCTACAAACTTAGCATCTTTACTATATTTATCAGCAACATCAAGCATTTTCTTATAATCATTATTAACATCTGTAGCTACAAATGTAAGTAGATTATTTGAGTTCTCAGAAAGATTTTTAACTGCTTCTGTAACTTTACTCGTTATATTCTGTATTTCTACTGTTGTATCTTTTGACTGCTCTGCAAGTTTTTTTATTTCTTCTGCTACTACTGAAAATCCTTTTCCTGCTTCTCCTGCTCTTGCAGCCTCAATTGCCGCATTTAGTGCAAGAAGATTTGTTTGTGATGTTATCTGCATTATAGAATCAGAAAGCACATTTATTTGTTCAACAACTTTTGATGATTCTATAGCTTCTTCAAGCTGAATTTGAGTACTTTTAAGCATTTCATAAGCTTTTCTCTGTGCTGCTTGTACATTTCCTTTTGTATCTTCTGCTCTTTTATTTATTTCTCCTGCTTGAATTGCACCTTCCTGTGACTTTTGAGCAATAGATTGTACAGCTCTTTCTATTTCTTGTGAAGTTGCTGACATTTCTTCTGCTGAAGCTGCAGTTTCTTCCATGCTTGCAGATAATTCTTCTGTAGTTGCTGAAACATCTTCTATATTGCTGTTTAAATCAATTACATTGTTATTTACATTTTTAACAACATTTACAATAGCATACGCTTCATTATTTATATTTTTTGCCAATGCATTAATCGACTTTTGCATTAAACTTGATGCTTCTGCAATTTCTCCAATTTCATCCTTACGTTTTATGAATTTTTCTCGAACTTCAATAGAAAAATCACCTTTACCAAGTAATTTCAAATACTTAACACAACCTTCTAAAGGAATTGTTATATTCCTTGATATAATAATAGCAACTACCACTCCAATAATTACAGCAACTATTAGTAAAATCAAAAACACAGTTACTGTTTTTTTATACATAACATTACTTTGAATATGAACTTCATCTGCACGTTTTACATTATAATCAGATAATTTCTCTAATTCATCATGCAAATTATTTATTATATTTTCAATTGAAACGTACTTGTTTAAGGCTTCATTTTGTTTTCCCTCTAATGCAAGCTTTAATACCTCAGTTCTTCCTTCTCTATACTTTTGAATATTACTTTCAATAATAGGAATTAAATCTTTCTCTTCCTTGTCAAGATCTAAATTTTTATATTCCTCCCAATTTTCATTAAAGATCTTTGCTCTATTTCCTAAATCTCTCATCCTTACATTCTGTTTATCAGATTCATCCACATGAAGCATTATATAATATGTATCCCCTTCAATTGCTCTTGATTGAGTTCTACTATCATTAATACGTTCAATTGCCAATAAGTAATCTTTATACATGGATGTCATATCCTTATTAGCTTTTAAAATATTGTTATAACCCATACCAGCCATTAAAATCATTAAAATAAACATCGTTAATGATAAAATAAATATTTTTGTTCTAACTTTAAAGTTATTTAACATTTTAGTTTCCCCCCCAGTTGACATATTTTGATATATTTTTTAATTAAAATATACTTGCAAAATATATTTTACCTGTTTTTTATCAAAATTCAACATTTTTCTATTATTGTAGTATCAATGAATATATATTTAAACAAATAAATCTATTAATTTTAAACTATTTTAACTGTAATTTCTACTGAATTTGCATAATAAAACATTAAATTTAGTCTTTTACTAAAATTGTAAAAACACTCTGTATTTTCAACTTAACCTAATACTTGCTACAAAGTTTTTTACACATAATTTGATTAAAAATATATTTACAAAAGAATCATAAATATATATAATAGTTTTATGAATTAAATGAACGAAGGTTCATAATAGGAGGTAATGTTATGCCAAAGATAATAAAGGATGTTGAAAAAACTATTAGAAATTGTGCTATGCAACTATTTATTGAGTTTAGCTACAATAATGTTGATATGAGGATGATATCTAAAAATTCTAAAATATCCGTTGGAACTATTTATAACTACTATAAAAATAAAAAGCAACTTTATCTAAGCATACTTGAAGAAAGTTGGGAAAATACCTTTAATAAGCTTGATTCCATAAATTCTCTTACTATATCATCAACAGAAAAAGTAAACAAATTTATAGAAACACTTTATGAAGATATTGAAGCACGAAATGGTTTAGGTAAAACTTTGATAAATGATTCATCAAATGACTTAAAAGCTGATAAATTATTTATTAATTTGAAAAACAACTTGCTTTTAAGAGTAACAATTTTTCTTAATTCTTTTAATAAAGTAGATAGTCTTAACGATTGTTGTAACATTAATATTCGATTAGCAGAGTCTTTATTATCATCCGTATTAATAATGTTAGACTCCCATCCTAATGAAAAAAAAGATAACATAAACTTTTTAATTCAACTTATTAATTTATCTATAAAATAGAAAAGGAGTAGTATCTTTATGGGTTTACAATTTTATTTATTATCAATATTTATTGGTATTGTATGTGGTAGTATAACAAGTCTTATTGGTGCTAGTGGAGTTATGGTTATAGTTCCTATTCTAACTATGTTTTTTAACATTAGTGTACATGCCGCAATAGGTACAAGCCTTTTTGTAGATGTTGTAGCTTCTTTAACTGTATCTTACTCTTACTACAAAAATGGTAATATAGACCTTAAATCAAGTATTTGGATAGCTTTAACTTCTATTATTGGTGCTCAATTAGGAGCATCATTGGCAAGTAATATGGGGGAAAGCAATCTTTCTTCTAGCTTTGGAATTGTATTAATTATTGCAGGTTTATCCATGTTACTTAAAAGCTATAAAAATAAAACTAGTTCACCAAACAAAATTAATAAATTTATTTGTTTTAAATCAGAATGGCAAAAAATATTGGCATCTTTAATTATAGGATTAGGTATAGGAGTATTAAGTGGTGTATTTGGAGCTGGCGGAGGAGTTATGATACTTTTTGCTTTAATATCAATAATGTCCTTTCCACTTCATAAAGCTATAGGAACTTCTACTCTTATAATGGCTATAACAGCACTTTCTTCAACTATTGGATATGCTGCTAAAGGCAATATAAACTTTATGCTAAGTGCTTTAATAAGCATTGGCGCAATACTTGGAGGAATTATAGGTTCTCGTTATGCCAATAATATAAATGAAAAAACCTTAAAAAAAATAGTAGGTATATGCTTTACTCTTATGGGCGTAATAATGACTATACTAGCTAAACTTAAATAACATCTTTTAAATTAGTATATTTAACTAGATAAAACACTAGCTTAATCTTCTTCCAATAAGCTAGTGTTTTTTAACTGAAATTACTCCATTTAGAAATCATATCTCTTTTCAATCTAATTGTTATTTTTTATAAACCTCTTCTGTAATATAATCATCTGTCCAAATCATTGTAAAATGACCTTATTATTTGCAATATATACATTTTATGGTTAATATTTTTAATATTTAAATTGAGCTATAATAATATTCATTTCTTCTGCTAATTCAGCCAATGATTCACTTGCATTTGATATTTGTTCCATTGAAGCAGTTTGTTCTTCTACTGAAGCAGATACTTCTTCTGTAGCAGCTGCATTTTCTTCGGATATTGCTGATAAATTCTCAATACTACTAATTATATTATCTTTTTTGTTTGCCATCATTTTTTCTGATTCATTCAATGTATCTATTGCTTTTCTTGTTTTTTCTATGGCTTGTGCGATTCCTTCAAATTTATTTTCAGTTTCTTTCACACTTTCAGTTTGTTCATTTACAATTGTAGTCATTTGCTGCATTGTAATAACTGCATTTTCAGTTTTTGATTTTAAATCATTAATAGTTTTAGAAATTTCTTCTGTAAATTGGTTAGATTGCTCTGCCAATTTTCTAATTTCATCTGCTACTACTGCGAAACCTTTTCCAGCTTCTCCTGCGCGAGCTGATTCTATTGCTGCATTTAATGCTAATAAGTTAGTTTGCTCTGCAATGTTCTTAATCATTTCACTAGATTGATAAATCTTTTCCGCACTTTTATTTGAATTCACAATTACATCATTAATTTGTTGTGATGCATTCTGATTTATTTTTGTTTTTTCAACTAAGTCTTCAATATTTTTAATACCTTCTTCTTTTAACTGCGTAACTTTGTCTGCTGATTGATTTAATTCTTTTAGTTTATCTTGTCCATCATCTATCAATACTCCTAATTCATTAATATTAGCAACAGCTTTTTCTATATCTTTTGCTTGCTCATTAGAACCATTTGCAATTTCTCCTATTGTTCTAGCCACTTCCTGTGAAGCTGTTGATGATTGTTGACATGTTGCTGTCAGTTCTTCTGATGAAGCTGCTACCTGTTGAGATGCTTTGGAAATATCCTTAATAACATTTTTTAACGCTTGGGTAAGATTTTTAAACGCTAATGCTAACTGTCCTATTTCATCCTTCTTCTTTAGAAATTTATCTGGTATATCTTTTCTTATATCTAATTCAGCCATTTGTTTAGCATAATTTGTTGTATCAACAATAGCATGAGTTATCGTTCTAGCAATTATATAAGCAACAAATATTGCCAATATTAATCCTGCTGTACTTATAACAACTAATCTATTTCTAAGCTGACTTATATGTTTTTCTATAAATTGATTAGATTTCTCACTAGGTACCCCTATAAATAGTATTCCAATAACATCTTTATCTTTATCTAGTAATGGCTTATATACAGTCATATAAGGCTTTCCTAAAATATCTGCTTTTCCAATATATTCTTTTCCTTGTGTCACATCTTTATACGCTAAACTCTCTTTTCCCAAGAAAGTTCCTATAGCTCTTTCGCCGTCTTCAGTCATAATATTTGTTGCAATTCTTTTAAAGTCATCCCCATTTTTACTAAATATAGTTGCTACATTTCCCATACTATCTAAAACAGCATCCACCATTTCATTTCTAGACTCTATGTTCTTACCATTTTCATCTATCAATTGACCATTTTTATAATAAACATTCCCAAAATACTGTTGAAAATAATAAGTTGATGAAGAAATATCTCCCCTAAGCTTTTCTGTCAACAATTCATTTTGAAGCATTTTCATTCCATTTAAGCCTTTACTATAATCTAAAAAACTTATAGTTGAAATTATTAAAATAAGCAACGCACAAAAATAAATAATAAGTTTTGTTTTTATACTTTTCATCATAGAGCACTTCCTTTCATTCGCCTTGATTCGCTATTTTTATTTATTATTCTATATTTTTTTACTTTTTCCTCTAATTTTCGATATTTTTTTATGATTTTAACCTTATTTTTTAATACAATATTAAAACGCATTAGTTCTAAAATCTCAATTATCAATATAACTTCATCACAGTTTCCACTTATATTTAAAAGCATGCATAAAAAGTTCTCCTTTTTTATGCGTATTGTACTTATCCAATATTCCTCTATACTCAAATAGGGTGAACAAGCTTTTAGCTGTCGCAAAAACTCATCCACCCTAAATAATTATTATATTCTTACTACTAATTTCGTTTCTTATATTTTAGTATATACTCATTTTTAATATCAATAAAGTTAAGAACCTGTTTTGTAGGAACACCGTAACCTTTAATTATCGATATAGCTTCACTACACATTCACAATGCGGCGTTGATGGGAACATGTCCTTAGCTATTACCTTTTCAACCTTATATCCAGCCTCTATAAGAACATTCAAATCATTAACCAATGTTTTAGGATTACAAGAAACATAAATTATATCCTTAGCATCAAAGTCTATTACATATTTTAATGCAACCGGATGAACTCCTGGTCTTGGTGGATCTAAAATTATTATATCTGGTTTAGCTTTTACATTCTTTATTACCTTAGCCACATCTCCTGCTATAAACTCACAGTTATCAATAGCATTAAGCTTAGCATTTTCATTAGCTGCTTTAACTGCTTCCTCTATAAGCTCAATTCCTATAACCTTTTTAGCATTATTGGCTGCTATTTGACCTATAGTTCCTGTTCCACAATAAAGGTCAAATACTACTTTAGATTTTGCATCTCCCATAAATTCTCTAACTATGCTGTATAATTTTTCTGCTCCTCTTGAGTTAGTTTGGAAAAATGAAAAAGGAGATATTTTAAATTTAAGACCTAATAATTCTTCTGTAATATAATCCTGTCCATATAATATTTTAAGCTCATCTGCCTGAACCACATCTGATAGAGAGTCATTTATCGTATGAAGTATTCCTTTTAATTCTCCCTTATAATGCAATCCTTTTAGCATTTCTGTAATCTCGCTCATATCAAAGTCTATCTGAGATGTTGTTACTAAATTTATAAGAAGCTCTCCTGTATTCTTACCCTGTCTAATAACTAAGTTTCTTAAATATCCTTCATGGCTCATTATTCTGTAATGAGATAATTTTTTTTCTCTAAAATACTTTAATACTGTTTTCAAGACTATTCTAAAATTCTCATCTACTATTTGACATTCATCAGCTGTAATTATTCCAAAGCTTTTTCCCTTCATATGCATTCCAAGGCAAAGTTCTCCACCTTTTTCCATATCTCCAAAGGTAAATTCCATCTTGTTTCTATATTCCCATTCTTCTGGACTTCCTTCTATACCTAGAAATTCAAAATCTTTAATTCCTGCATTTTTAAATAATTTAAGTACCTGCTCTTTCTTAAATTCCAACTGTTTTTCATAGGAAATAAATTGGTGGGAACATCCTCCGCACAATTCAAAAACAGGACATTTTGCTTTTATCTTATAATCTGCATCTTCAATAATTTCATTTATCTTTGCTTGTGCATTACCACTTTTAAACTTATGTACAAAAGCCTTCACCTTTTGACCTGGAAGTGCATTTTTAATTAAAACCTTTTTACCCTCGTAATAAGCCACTCCAAACCCTGGGAATTCTGTATCTACAACATTAAATTCATATACTTTTCTCTTTCTCATATGTTCACTCCTAGACTATTTTAGATATTTTAAGATTTGCTACTTTTTTACCAATAGTTTGTGCCTTTTTATATTCTGCAATACTTGTGCTAACTAATGATACTACTACATAAAAAATAAACAACATAGGAACTATTTCCTTTACATAATACCCAAACAAAATTCTTAACAAAAGATCAAATACAAATAAAGCTGCTACAGAAATTATGGCTGTAACTATTAAATCTATAAGATTTGCTTTAAAAGTATCTAAAAAACTTATTTTTTTAGTTATGTCTTTTGTGTTTTCTTCAAATTCATTTTGTTCTAACACATTAAATTCCTCCTAATTAGTCAAACATAAATATTTGGCTTAAATTGTATTAAACTATAAGTTTCAAAGTTCGTTACTTATATAAAGTACAATATTAAGAATACACATAAAAAAAACATTTTTCAATAGTATATAAAAACAAAAAGACTCTAGCAATACGCCAGAGTTTTTTTGTCAGATGATATGACCAATAAGCAGGTCAATTGCCTATCATAACAGGTCAACTGCCTGCTAAATCGAAAATTTATCGTCAACTGCCTTATGGTCAATTGCTGATTTGTAAAAAATGATAATTCAATTTTTACAATATTTACATTTTTAATATACATCTTTTATTTGAAAATGTCAATAAATTTTTTTAAACTTATATTTCTTTATTTTTTCTACTACAGTCTTTATCACAAAAATTCTCTTTTCTTACACATGTGAGTTCGATTGAACCACATTTAGGACACTCTCTTTTATTATTTTCATAATTTATTTCAAATGCGTTTCCACAATTCAAACATCTTAATGTACAAACATTAATAGTATAATTTCCACCCTCTATTTTTATGGCTTTCCCCTCTGTTAATGCTTGTGTTACCTTTCTTCTCGCTCCATCAATTATATTTTGAAAAGTCTGTCTTGAAACCATCATCTTTTCTGCACATTGTTCTTGATTTAATTTTTCGATATCCTTAAGTCTCATAGCTTCTAACTCTTCTATTTTTAAAACAATTTCCTGAAGCTCACATTTTCTTTTACCCAGAGGAACAAAATAATTGTTTTCAGGGAAAAATTGAACTCTCCTCCATTTTACTGGTCTCGGCATATCATTCTCCTCACATTTTTTATAACTTATAACTCTTAAACTCATTTATTTTTTATTATAACATATTTTAATAATATAAAAAAAGAGTGAATACTCACCCTTTTTTTATTATTCGTTACAGTGTCCTTCATGTTCATGTTCAGTACATACAGAACCTGTAGATTTTAATGTTCCTGCTAAGAATGCTTCTACTGATTTTTCTGCTTCTCCTACAGCACCTACGACTACTTCTATACCATTTTCATTAAATAAATCTTGT
Source organism: Clostridium aestuarii (assembly GCF_026735135.1). Lineage (GTDB taxonomy): Bacteria > Bacillota > Clostridia > Clostridiales > Clostridiaceae > Clostridium_H > Clostridium_H aestuarii. The sequence continues at coordinate 705,197 of NZ_JAPQER010000002.1, forward strand.
GCAGTTGCTCCCATTCCACCAGCAATTATTACATTTGCATCATTTTCTTTTAAGAATACAGGTAAATATCCTGGTCTATGTCCTGGGTTTGCTATCATTTCACTACCTAAAACCTTTTTTCCCTCAACATTATACATTCTAAATCCTTCACAATGTCCAAAATGTCCACTTACCATATTTCCATCTACTGCTACTGCTATTTTCATTTAAACTTCCTCCTTTTATTGTACTATTAATTTTTATGAATATTATCTTTAATTTTATTCCACATTTTTATTATTGCTAAATTAGCTTTGCTATCTTTGTATTCTGTAATAGACTTTAAATTATTAATAGCTTTCATTACAGTATCATCATAAGGTATTTCTCCTACGACTTCATATTTATTATCACAACAATATTTTTTTATTTCTTCTGCAACTTCTAAATTTATATCTGCTTTATTTATACATACTAAAGATTTTATTTTAAAGAAATCACATACTGACAGAACCCTTTTCATGTCTTCAAGTCCTGATTTTGTTGGTTCTGTTACTACTAAAACAGCATCTGCACCAGTAATTGATGCCATAACTGCACAACCTATTCCTGGTGATCCATCAGAAATTATCATTCTATCATCCTGTGCATATTGCTTAGCTTTTTTTCTAACCTCAGTTACCAATTTGCCTGAGCCATCTGCACCTATTTCCATTTCTGCTCTGGAAACAACACCTTTTTCTGTTTTAGTAATCATAGTTCTTGCTCCAATATCGTCAACCAGCTTAATAGCATCTGAAGGACATATAATCGAACATGCACCGCAACCTTCACATTTATGCTCATTTATTCTGCAATCTTTTATTGCATCAAATCTGCATACTTCTTCACATTTCCCACATTTGATACATGCCTCTTCGTCCATTATTGCTTTTTTTCCTGTAACAAAATCTTTTTTATGTTCATCCTGTCCTTTATACATCAAATAAAGATTAGGAGCATCAACATCACAATCCGCTTTTATTACATCTTTAGCAAGTTCTGATAAAGCTACCGAAATAGTAGTTTTTCCTGTTCCACCTTTTCCGCTAATTACAACTAGTTCCAAGATATCACCACCTCCATTTCGGAAGCTATATTTTTAAATATTTTCTTGTATTTATCATTTTCTACAAGCATTTTACCTTTAGAATAAATTTCAGCAACTTCTCTACTATAAGGTACTGCTCCAAATACATTAATATTTTCATTTTTGCAATAATCTCTTATTATATTATGTTTATTGATTTCCTTATTGATTATAACACCAAAAGGAATATTAAACTTTCTAACAAGTTCTACTGCTAACTTTAAATCATGAAGACCAAATTCTGTTGTTTCTGTTACAAGTGCTGCTGCATCTACACTTTGAAGTATATTAACTACATTACAGGATGTTCCTGGAGAACAGTCTATTATATTGATTCCTTCATTTGCTTTCTTCAAAAGAGTTTTAATAACTGGAACAGCCATAGGCTCTCCTATATTCAACAAACCACGTTTACATACTGTTCCTTCTGATAAACCTTCTTCAATCACACCAGTAGTTCTTTCTTCATAATGCACAGCACCAACAGGACATACTATTTCACATACTCCACAACCGTGGCATAATTTTTCAAATAGTATTATATCTTTTTTAGTTTTAGCAAGTGCATTAAACTGACATGCCTCTGCACATTTACCACACATAATACATTTTTCATCATCTACTAAAGGGTAAATAACTTTAACTTCTTCTTTTTTAGTAATATCAGGCTTCAAAAATATAAATCCATTTGGTTCTTCAACATCTGCATCTATGTAAGAAGCCTTTAATATCTTTACTAAATTTGTTGATACTGTTGTTTTCCCAGTTCCACCTTTTCCGCTTAATATTGCTATATTCAAACTAGCTCAACTCCTTATTTGTGCATTCCATTGTGAGCAGTACCTGCATGAGCTATTTCTTGAAGTTTTCCATCTAAATATAAAGCTATAATATCTTCAACTTTTTCTTCTGTTCCCTTGAAGATTTTTATACCTGAACCATCTAATATTCTAAAAGCATTAGGACCTGCAGCACCTGTTATTACAATATTTACATCATTGTCAACAACTTGCTGTGCTGCTGCTATTCCTGCTCCTTGAGCTGATGTCACTCCTTTATTTTCTAGCACTGTATATTCTTTTGTTTCTGTATCAAAAATCTGAAAATAACTACATCTACCAAATCTTGAATCCAAAACATCTGTTTTTACTTTTCCTGAAGATGATACTAATATTTTCATTTAAATACCTCCTACTCTATTTATGCCACATATACTTATTTTTAGTTTCATGGCATATGCTGAATACATTATACACCAATTATTGTTTTATGGCAAATGCCATTTATTAAATTGTTATAAATTTTAATTTGTGATATATTTTAATATGAAAACTAAATTTCAAAGGATGTGGCAACAATGGAATTAACTAAGATAAAAGGAAATACATATTACATAGACTCTCCAACAAATATAGGAGTATACGTATTTAAAAATAAATTCTGTGCATTAATTGATTCAGGATTGGATAACTCAGCTGCAAAAAAATTTGATGATATATTAAAAAACAATGGTCTTCATCCAAAATATATTATCAATACCCATGCTCATTTGGATCACTGCGGTGGAAACCATTATTTCAACCAAAATTATACAGGTACTATTGTATATACTTCACAAAAAGAAAAATTATACATGGAAAATCCTCAGCTTCTTTCTACTATAGTTTCTTCAGCTCCCCCTATAAAAAAAATAGCTGTAAAAGCAAAACCTTTTAAGGTCGATTACATTTTGGAATACGGTACTAATAAAATAAATGATGAAAAATTTGAAATTATTCCTTTAAAAGGACATTCTGAAGAACACATAGGAATTATAACACCTGAAAAAGTTTGTTTTTTGGGAGACTGCATATTCAGCGCTGAGACACTTGATAAATATCCTTTTCCTTTTTTATTTGATATTGAAGCAAGTATAGAAACTCTTGAAAATCTTAGAGAAGTTGATGCAGATTACTTTGTAATAAGTCATGGTAAAAATATACTTACTAAAGCTGAACTTTTAACTTTAATAGATAAAAACATTGAAAACATTGAAAAATACATAGACATGATTTTAGAACTTTTAGATCAGCCTTGCACTAGAGAAGATATTCTTGAAAATATAATGATATTAGATGATATATCCGTAGGAATCAGAAAGTATATGCTTAATCTATCTTCTATTTCTGCATTTATTTCTTATCTTTATAATAAAGATCTAATTGATTGTTCTATTGAAGATGGAAAACTTTATTATTTCAAAAAATAATAAAAACATATCCTCCTTGATGAATATTAAAATTAACTTCAAGGAGGACTTTTTCCAATTTGTTATTCTAATTTTTTAATCTATACTTGAAATAATTTTATTTTATCTTTATATCAAATTCTCTCATAGACCTTAGTTTCCCTCTATACTCTATTTTTCCTGCTTCTATTAATTTTCTTAATCTATAATCAATAAATGTATCTCCTACCACTTGTTGTGACATTCCCATAACAGTACCTATTACCCTTGCTGCTTTCATAAATTCATTAGGGGTATATTCTAATATATCTGCATCATAATAGCTCTCATCTACATTAATTATTTTTCCATCTTTCAAAATTCTTAACGTAGATTTGCTTTTTCTAAGTTCATTCCATTCATCCATAAACATTTGTTTTGTATCTTCTTTTATTAGGGAAATATTTTCTAAAGCTTTTCCTATTTCTTCTGGATTACATTCTCCAGTTGCTCTAGCTTTATATTTTTCACCATTGAATTCTTTTTCTACACTTTTCGACACTGATATTTCATATATTTCATTATTTTTAAATCTATTAGCTAAATACCTTAGAGCAGTTTGCTCTATAACATTATCACCATGCCAAACTATTATTTTACCATCTTCTGGAATAGATAACTCTAAGTTATAATTTTCTTCAATTTCTTTGTCAATTTCCTTTATAAATTCTAGTTCTACAGTTTCAATAAACATTTGTTTAAACCATTGAACTCTTTTGTCTATATTTCGTTCAAGCTCATATATACTACCTGTAGAAAGATCATCTCTAAAACACCTTGTTTCTCCATAGTATTTGCTATCTTTATGTTCTTTAAAATATACTCTTATAGTTCCTCTTGGCGAATCTCCTATAGCTATATGGAAATAGTTACTCACAATATCCCCTCCAATAATTAAACTATTTTTATTATATATACCATAAAAACATTATTGCAACAAATAATTATATTTTCTGATTAATTAATATTATTAGCTATCTGCATAAATATTTATTTTATATTCACCTAAAGTATTAAAAGTTATATTTAATGTATATTCTTCATCTCCGGTTACTTTATGTTTATTTCCTATTAAATATCTACCTTTATCGTTTGTTAGTGCTATATTATGATATTTTACTGTTATATCTCTTTCTGCAACAGTTTCTCCATTTCTTGTACATTCCATGATATAAACCACATTATTAATATAACTAACATTATTTGATAAATTTGAATTAATTTTTATGTCTATCCAATCTCCTACGCACTTCTTCCCTGATGGATTGTTCCATGATATTATCATAGGTTTAACATCTTTATTATTATTTTTCTTCTTACTATGATTATGTCTATTAACTGTTGATATTTTTTTAACCTGTTCCTCTTTTTCATCTGCTAACTTAATATCCCTTTGATTACTTTTTAAATCCTTTACTATTCCATCCTTAGTACTGTTAAGTATACTAACAACTTGACCATTTTTTATTTTTCTAGCGTATACATACTCAGGAAATTCCACACTATCTGTATTCTTCATGAATTTGTCTAAATAAAATTTTTCTCCTTTTTCTTTACTTTTTTCAAATGCTTTATTTACCTCTTTGCATGCCACATATTTCCTTGAATCATTATAAAATGAATACATTTTGTTATTTTTTAATCTATTTTTATAATCTAAAAATAATAAGTTATTTCCTTCTTTTGATATATTATTTAAAAATGAATCAATTAATTCGTCTCTATCATACTGATAAAATCTATTATTTATAGTGTCTTTTATAATATATCCTTTCACTCGTGCAAAAGCGGTATTTTTAGCCATTAATATAAATATAAGTACTGCTATAATTACTATCAATAATTTATTTTTTTTCATTTTACCAACTTCCTTTTATATCTAATGTAGTACACCTACACCGACCTATTTTATTATATTTGTACATAGACTACCTATATTAAAAATATATAAACAATATTTATTTAATATTTTTTACATTTATTACTTTATTATACATTGTACATAAAACGATTTTTAATGTAAATCAATTTTTAGAATTTAACAGCCCTAGTATAAGAAACTTAGAATATTTCTTATACTAAGGCTGTTAGATTTATTTTTATTCAACACTAATTGCATTAACAAAACACTAAAGTGTAAACACATATCTTAATAATATTATTGGCTAAATATAACAATTAGAAACATTTTAAACTTTTCTACTGCTAAAAGTGCATGAGGAATCCCTGCTGGCATAACTATTGTCTCACCTTTTTTTACCATAAACTTTTCATCCCCAACAGTAATTTCTGATTCACCATCAAGTATGTATACTAATGCATCTCCATTAGATGAATGCGAACTAATTTCTTCTCCTTTATCAAAAGCAAATAGCGTAACACTTGAGGCTTTTCCTTGTGACAATGTTCTGCTTATTACTGTTCCCTCTTGATAATCTACAAGAGATTCCATTTCTATAACTTTTGAAAAATCTATATTTTTAATTAGATGTTGTATCATTTTTCTCCCTCCAATATTGCTTTCTGCTAAATTTTCATTATATATATTATGTGTAAAACAATTCGACTTTAATATAAATAGAACTATTTATTAAAAAAATTTTTACTAAACCTAAGATATAATTAAAACAGGCATAAAACTTTAAGCTTTAAAGTTTTATGCCTATAATTAAATTAACTTATTCTTATATTTAACCATTTTATAATATCATCCAATATATTATCTTTACAATCTTCATTTAATATTTCATGATATAAATTATCATATAATTTAATATCCTTATCTTTTGAAGAAATAGTATCATAAAAGTTAACTGAAGATTTAGGTGAAACAATTTTATCTTCCTTTCCATGAAGTATAAGACATGGACAATTATAGTTCTTTATATTATTTTTTAACCATTTTATTCCTGAATTTGCTATTTGAAGATTTAATCTTACAGTTGTATTTTTTAATACTAGTTCATCACTTTTGTATTGCTCTACAACATCTTTATTCGTACAAACAAGATCACAAAATTGATTTGGTACTTGTCCTCTAAAAAAGTATGGAAACTTTAAACTCTTTAATTTTACTGAAAACGGAATATCTCCTGTAGCAGCACCTGATAATATTTGTCCACAAATTTTATCACCATAAAGTATACCGTAACAAGCTGTAATAAATCCTCCCATACTGTGCCCAAATATAAATAATGGTATATTTGAATACTCCTTTTTTATCAATTCGACAAAACTATCAATGTCTTCAACAAAATCTTTAAAAGAGTTTACATACCCTCTTTTCCCGTCAGATTTACCATGACCCCTATGGTCAAATTTATATACTACATAACCATTTTCAACAAATTTATTTTTTACATATTCATATCTTCCACAATGTTCAGCAATTCCATGTACTATAAGTATTGTTGCCTTTGGATTTGATGGTATATCCTTTGTATAAAAAATTTTTGTTCCATCAAATGAATCTAAGTAATTTTCAGTATCACTCATTACAAACATCCTTTCTTTGATATCCACTTTATTATTTTATTATAGCAATCTTCGTTTTACTTATTTTTTCATAAAACAATCTATCCTTTATAAAAATATCTGTAATTCATCACTACAAATGTCTTTATGATACTTACATATTCTGTGTTTTACCTAAAGCAATCTTTTTGGATACCATATTGAAAAGCATTTTATAAATTTTGCTAATTTTAAAAACAATTTCCGCTAAAATTATTCCTCCTATTACATCCCAAACAAGATGTTGTTTAACAAATAAAGTAGATAAAATTATAATTGTTGCCGTAAAACTAACAATTAATATACTCTTTGTATTTTTAGCCTTACAATTTACTATTCCTTTTATCATGAGATAACTTGTAAAAACATGAATACTTGGGAAACAATTATATGGATTATCCGTTTTATATATGAATTTAACAAGTTTTGATAATATATCATTTTGTTCTATTACAGGTCTTTCAATTCCCGTTTGAAACAAGAAAAATATAGCATAACTTAGTAATAATCCTAAAATTAAACTAATAATCATTTTATGATATATCTCCTTATCTCTGAAGCAAAAATAAACTAATGTAGATATCATAAAAGGATACCAAATTATATATGGAATTATAAATATTTTTGAAAAAGGAATTAAATTATCCAAACCTATTGAAATATCGTATACACCTCTAGAAGAATTATTTAAAAATGCATAAAATATATTTATCACAGGTATTATCAACATCAAACTTAACGATGGTATATTTACCTTTATCTTATTTATCATATTTTTAAGTTTTCACTCCTTGTTTTTTTATTTTACATCATAACTTATATTATAAAAAACAAATATATATATATCAATTCATTTATATTACATTTTCAAATTTAAAACTTACATTTTTGTAAGTAAATCTCACTACTTCCTTTAAAGTAGATTTTTTCGAAGCAATAAAAAAGAAAACTTCTTAAATTTTCAAGAAGTTTTACTTTTTTATTCCTATATTATTGATTTTTCCACTTAGCTAGAGCATCTGCTAAAGCTGAATTTATTGGCTCATCTACATTTTGTTTTTTCAAATATTTATTTACATCTCTCTTATTAACACTCTTACTTTGATTTTCTTTTCTTTTCTTAAATACTGACATTTTCTCTCTATATCCACATGTAGCACATACAAATATCTCCCCGTCACCTTTTCCTCTTAGTTCTAGCTTCTTGTGACATTCTGGACATCTTGCATTAGTTACCTTTGCTAATCCTTTTCTATATCCACATTCTCTATCTTGGCATACAAGCATTTTTCCTTTTTTACTGTTTACTTCTAATAAATATTTACCACATTCTGGACATCTTGCTCTTGTCATATTATCGTGTTTATAAGATTCCGTACTAGTTGCTACATCTGATACAAGTTTTGAAGCATAATTTCTCATATCTCCTATAAATTTCTTATCATTTAAATTTCCTTTGCTAATTTGAGATAACTGCTGCTCCCATTTTGCTGTAAGTGTAGGGGATTTTAAATCAGATGGTACCAGTTCTACTAATTGTTTTCCTTTTGATGTTGGGAATATATCTTTTCCCTTCTTTTCAATATAAAAAGTGTTAAATAATTTTTCTATTATATCTGCTCTTGTAGCGACTGTACCTAATCCACCTGTTTCTCCTATAGCTTTTACAAGTTCTTTATTATCTGTATTCATATATTTTTTTGGATTTTCCATAGCTGAAAGCAAAGTAGCTTCATTAAATCTTGCTGGTGGTTTAGTCTGTCCTTTTACTGATCTAACATCAACTAATTTCACCTTATCTCCCTTATTAAGCTCCGGTAGTGATTGATCTTTTATATCTTCATTATCAATATCATCATCTAAAACCTCTTCATTATCATATACTGCTTTCCATCCCTTTGCTTTAACTATTTTACCTTTGGATATAAATATTTCTTCATCAACTGAAACATTCACTGTAGTTTGTTCATATTCAAAAGCAGGATACAATACAGATAAAAATCTTCTTACTACCAAATCATAAATATTTCTTTCCTCAGATGTAAGCTCTCCTAAGCTTAATCTCTGTTCCGTTGGAATTATAGCATGGTGATCTGAGACCTTACCGTTATCAACAAATCTTTTGTTTGCATTTATTTTACCTCTAAGCACCTGTCTTGCACTCTTTGCATATGGTCCAACTGCTATATTATTCAATCTTTCAGGTAAAGTTGCAACTATGTCTGTAGTTAAATATCTTGAATCCGTTCTTGGATATGTAAGCACTTTATGATTTTCATATAATCTCTGCATAAGTGATAATGTTTTCTTAGCTGAATATCCATATCTTCTGTTAGCATCCCTTTGAAGCTCTGTTAAATCATATAATGCAGGAGAATATTTTTTCTTTGCAGCTTTTTTCACCTCTGTAACTTCTCCTGTTTTACCCTTTACCTTTAAAGCAATTTTTTCTGCTTTTTCCTTATTAAATGTACGTGTCTGACTACTTCTATTGTCCTGCCACTGTAGCTCAAATTCCTTTGTCTTTCCTTTAATAGTATAATAGTCTCTTGGAACAAATTTCTTTATTTCTTCTTCTCTCTCTACTATCATTGCAAGTGTTGGAGTTTGAACTCTTCCTGCTGAAAGTTGTGCATTATATTTACAAGTTAATGCTCTTGTAACATTAAGTCCTACAATCCAATCTGCCTCTGCTCTACATACAGCTGATCTATATAAATTTTCATAATTTTTTCCTGGTTTTAAATTATTAAAGCCATCTCTAATAGCCTTATCTGTTTGAGATGAAATCCATAAACGTTTAATTGGTTTTCTAAATCCAACTTTTTCCATGATCCATCTAGCAACAAGTTCACCTTCACGCCCAGCATCTGTAGCTATTACTAAATCGTCAATATCTTTTCTTTGCATGATAGTTTTAATGCTATGAAAATGCTTTGAAGTTTTTTTAATTATTGCAAGCTCCATTTTCTTTGGAAGCATAGGTAAAGTATCCATACTCCATTTTTTATATTTTTCTCCATATCTTTCTGGATCTGCAAGTGTAATTAAATGACCCAATCCCCAAATAACAATATACTTAGAACCTTCTAATGAGCTTTTCCCTTTTTTATTACAATTTAATACTTTTCCAATATCACGAGCTACTGAAGGTTTTTCTGCTAAAACTAAAGTTTTTCCCATGTTATCTCCTTTCATGTTCATTACTGTTTGTTATCTTATTTCATCTTTAACAGTATAACATATATAATGTTTATAATTTTCACAGAAGAATAAAAGGCTGCAGAAAATTATTACTGCAGTCTTTTATTCTTCATTAATTCAAAATAAAGTTCTTCCTGTCTATCTACTTTAATATTAAAGCTGTTTCTGATTTCACTTATCTTTTCAACATCTATATCTGCTACAATTAATTCCTCTTTTTTATGACTAGCTACAATAATATTCCCTAAAGGATCTATAACCATAGAATCACCACTATAAATAATTCTATTTGTTTCACCAACTATATTCGCTCCAATTACATAACATTGATTTTCTATAGCTCTTGCTCTCAAAAGAGTGATCCAATGTTCTCTTCTTGCTTCTGGCCAATTTGCAATTACTATAATAACTTGTGCTTTTTTAGATGCTATTTGAAATATTTCTGGAAATCTTAAATCATAACATATAAAGGCTGAAAATGTAGAATCATCTATCTTAAAAAAATCAATCTTATTACCTTTTTCATAAAATTCATGTTCCCTTCCATAAGAAAAAGGATGCATCTTAGTATACCTAAGGAGTTCTTCACCATTGGGTGATACCATTGATAAATTATTTTTACCTTTTCCACTAGTCGCCTTTTCAACATACCCAAAACACACATTAATATTGTGCATATCAGCCTTTTCCTTAAACCATTCTATAGTTTCTTCATTTTCATCCCCTATACGGTTTATATTCCTTGAAAATCCTGTCAAAGTCATCTCGGGAAATATAATTATATCAGCTTTTTTCTTACCAGCTTCAGCTATAAAACCTTCACATTTTTGCTGATTTTTTTCTTTATTTCTTACATCAATATTAAACTGAGCTACTGCTATTTTCATTGTTACCCCCGTTATAACAGTTCACAGTGAACAAACGACAGCCAACAGTTAAGAATTGTTGCTAATTAAAAACTGCACATACTTTCAATTGTCATCTATAAACTATTTAAATATGCTATTTTCCCATTCTTATTGAATCTATTAAATTTTTTGGAAAATCTCTTTCTTCCATAGCTACAGCTAATTTCTCATAATCATAAGGTATTTCTATAAGTTCAACATCAATACCCTCTTCTTCTACCTTTAAAATGCAGTAAGTAGCATTTGGGTTTCCTATTTTAGGTTTACCAACACTTCCATCATTCACCAAAAGCTTATTATCATATTTTTTAGAATAAGGTAAATGAGTATGTGCACAAACAAGTACATCACCTGTAAACTCGTCTATTACTTCTTTTGCTTCCGTTGAATTTTCCATTAAATATTCATTTACTGCTCTAGTGCTTCCATGAACAAATTTTATAATTTTCCCCTTATCTACTATAGTTATATCTTGTGGAAGTCTCTTTAAAAACTTTTTATTCTTATCACTTACTTCACTACATGACCAAGGTAGTACAAAGTTTTTATTAAGTTCATTATCCCTAACATATTTTATATCACCACTTACTACTGCTGAATCATAATTTCCTATAATAAGTAATATATTCTCTTTTTTTATTAAATCAATTACTTCATTTGGAAAAGGACCATATCCAACTAAATCCCCAAGACATACTATTGTATTTATATGTCTTTTATTTATATCTTTAAGCACTTCTTCTAATGCAAAAATGTTTCCATGTATATCTGATATAACAGCTATTTTCATATACGTCATCCTCCTTTGTACATACCACTACTATTTCTTAATAATATCATATTTTTTATACAAAAATTATATATTTAATAATTTCACTGTACAATAAAATGTTTTCATTAATGTAAAAGCGCTTCGTTTATGATAAACGAAACGCTTTTATATATGTAAATAAGGCTTTGGGTCAACTGCTACATATGTCAACTGCCCGCTGTATCCTTTAATTACATTCCTAAATATTAAATAAATCTTTTGATATTTTTTTAACAACTTTTTCAATTATTAATATACATAATTTCTGCTAATTTGTCAAATTTTTTTTGCAAAAATATTTTTTTATAATCTAAAAATTTCTACAATTAAATTTTTAAATGCCAAATTGAAGTTTTGTTGTAACCTTTTATTGAGGAAGCATAATAAATCTTATTACAAATAATGACGCCATAATATACATTATAGGATGAACTTCTTTATGTCTTCCAGTTACAATTTTCATTATTGGATAGAATATCATTCCTGCTGCCACACCATTAGCTATACTATAACTGAAAGGCATAATAGCAATTGTGAAAAATGCTGGAAGAGCTTCTGTAAAATCATCAAAATCTATATCTTTAACAGCTCCTAGCATAAGAACACCTACAATTATAAGCGCTGGTGATGTAGCTTCTGCTGGAACAACACCAACTAGTCCACCAAAGAAAATAGAAATTGCAAATAGAATCCCTACTACAAAAGTAGTAAGTCCTGTTCTTCCTCCTTCTGAAATACCTGCTGTAGATTCTACAACTGTTGCTAAAGTAGTAGTTCCAAACATTGCTCCCAATGTTGTAGCTACAGCATCAGAAAATAAAGCTTTTCTCATGTTTTTAACTTTTCCATCTTTTTCAATCATTCCTGATTTTTGAGCTGTTCCTACTAAAGTTCCTATAGAATCAAATAAATCTACTAAACTGAAAGTTATAACAACCATTAAAATACTTGTAATTGCACCAATAACTCCTGTACCCCCATGTGCAAGAAGTCCTTTAAAATCAAAAGCCATAAAAGTTTTTCCTACTGGAGGAATATAAAACAATTTCACACCTGAAATTTTAGTTATACCCATAGGTATTCCTATTAAAGTAGTTAAAACAATTCCTATTAACATTGATGCTTTTACTTTACGTGCCATAAGTATTCCCATAATAATAATTCCTATTACAGTTAATATAGTACTTGGATTTGTAAAACTTCCAAAACTAACTAAAGTTCCTGAATTTGCAACTATAACATTTCCGCTTTTAAGACCAATAAGCGATATAAAAAGTCCAATTCCTCCAGTTATAGCAAGTTTAAGATTGTTGGGCAAAGATTCTACTATTTTTTCTCTTATTGATGTAAGCGTAATTAAAATAAATATTGTTCCCGATATAAAAACCGCTGCCAATGCTTGCTGCCATGTATATCCTAATGTTAAACACACACTGTAAGAAAAGAATGCTGTAAGCCCTATACCTGGTGCCAACACAAAGGGTAAATTTGCATGGAATGCCATTATGAATGTACCGATAGCTGAAGCTATGCATGTACTGGCAAAAGCTGAACCCACTATTGGATCATTAATAATACTAAGCGAAGCTGCTGCATCTCCTTTTAATCCAGCTGCATTCATTCCTGAAATTTTTAAAATATTAGGAATTACTAAAAGTGCATATGCCACTGTTACAAATGTAGTAAACCCTGCTAATACCTCGGTTTTAACGTCTGTATTGTTTTCAGATAATTTGAATAATGATTCCCAAATAGATTTTGATTTTTTTGTTTCTTTTGTTTTTCTTGTAATATCCACACGTTTGTCCTCCTTTTGTAAATAAAAAAATCTAGTATTAGATTGTGAGTAAATCTGATACTAGATTTTAAAATACTTGTTTAGATTTACCCATAGTGAGAAATTTCGTGGTTTTCTCGTAGAAACTACCGAACCTTGTTATCGGAATTATATGGGGTTACATAACTCTATTAAATTTTACTAAGAAAAATGTTATCATTTCACTTTGTATAAGTCAATATATTTTATTATTGTAATAAAATTCTGTTTTTTCTAACAAATAAAGTCAATCTTTTCTCCTATAGAATTGGCAACCTTTACAAGCTTTCCATATCCATCATATCTTTCATCTATAAATTCTTTTGATACATCTTTCTTATCTTCTTTACTATGATTTACAAGAATAATTTTTTCTTCATTAATATCCTTGCAAAATTCAATAATCCTTAATAAAAAATTGTTTTCATTAAAAAAACATCCTTTTATTTTTTCATAATCATTGTTGATTTTTTTTATAAAAACTTTCATATTTAATTTCAGCATATACTGATAATTAAATATCAATCCTAATTTACTTAAATCTCTTTTATATTTTTTTGCTAAATCCATTAAATTGTCTTCAGCATTTCTTTCTATCATATCATTTCTTAACATTTTTACCAGCTCGTTATAGAAATCAATAAATTCCATCATATCGTTTTTAATTACATCAGTATTATGGAAAATTTTTATTATTACATTTTGATATTTTGTTATACTCTTAATCTTTAACATTATATTTTCTTTATCTAACAATGCTGTATCATTCTGACTTTCATAATACTTATCATTAATAGTAAATTCAGTGTTTTGTGCATTAATAAATTTATTCCATATACCTGTATAAGAAACAATCTTTCCTTCTTTATCAAATATACTGAATTCATTATTTTTCCCTTCTATTTTTGATTTTAAAATCAATCTTTCTTTATCATATACATATTTTTCTATAAAAACTTCAATTCCTATATTTTCTTCTTCTATAACTTCTTTAAGTTTGCGCAATACAGCACCATTTGTGTCACTACTTTTTATATTCACAGCAAGTTCTATAGTTTTTTCTCCTATAGCTACAGTAAAAGTATGTTTCCCATCATCTATTATTGCAAGTGCTTTTTCATATACGATTTTACTTAAATTTTCCTGACAGTCAGCTAATTGTATGACTTTTACTTTAAATATTCCTTTTCTTGCTTTATTTGTCACATAAGCTTTTATTTTACTATCATCACTAGAAGTCACTACCTTATTCATAAAGCTTCCATCATCATCTGTTGAAATAATTTTTTTACATATATAACTTAAATTCTTTGCTCTTTTATTTAAATCTATTATAAATGCTAACAACTTATCGTCATGCGATTCATACAACAAACTCATATTATTCTCCCCGGATTCTTGATAATATTCATTTGCTATATCATATGCAATATACCAGTTTATAGATGACAGATAAGAATTGATAATTAATCAAAAAAACAAGCTGCTGATAACTAGTTATCAGCAGCTAATAATTCATAAATTTTTATTTAAAGTATTCAACTCCAGCTTTAAATATTTCTTGATCTTTTTCTCCTATAATATTCTTATAAACATTTTTACCTATTCTTTCTGAGTGAGCCATTTTCCCAAGTATTCTTCCATCTGGACTTGTTATACCTTCTACAGCATACATAGAGCCATTAGGATTGAATTCTACATTACAGCTAGGATTGCCAACAAAATCAACATATTGAGTTGCTATTTGTCCATTTTCAAATAACTTTTCTGCCATTTTGTCACTGCAAACAAATCTTCCTTCTCCATGAGAAATTGCAACTGCATGAGTATCTCCTGCTCTTACATTATTTAACCAAGGAGAAAGCTTAGAAACAACCTTTGTATTTACCATCTTAGACATATGTCTGCCTATCTTATTAAATGTCAATGTTGGGCACTCTTCATCCATATCTCTTATTTCTCCATAAGGTACAAGGCCAAGTTTTATTAGTACTTGGAAACCGTTGCATATTCCAAGCATCAACCCATCTCTATTGTTTAAAAGTTCCATTACAGACTCTTTAACTTTAGGATTTCTAAACACCGTAGCTATAAATTTCCCCGAACCATCAGGTTCATCTCCAGCACTGAATCCACCTGGAAGCATTATTATTTGAGACTGCTTTATTGATTTAGCCATAGCTTCTATTGAATATTCTATATCTTTTGGTGTTATATTTCTAAATACTTTAGTTTCTACCTCACCACCAGCTTTTGTAAAAGCTTTTTGTAAGTCGTACTCACAATTTGTCCCAGGAAATACTGGTATAAATATTCTAGGCTTTGGAATTTTTATTGAAGGTCCTTTAATTGCCTGTTTATCTGATATTTCATATTTTATTTCATCTTTTATATCTTCTGTTTTAGTAGAAAATACTTTTTCTAATGGTTTTTGCCATTTTTCATAAAGTTCATCTATATCTATTTCTACATTATTAATTTTTATTAATGGCTTAGATTGCGTAAATCCTAAAAGAACATAATTTACATTTGAAAAAGCTTCTTTTAATTCAACCTTATCATCTATCTCTAAAATAATTGAACCATAATCTTCACTGAATAAATCTTCAGCTTTTATATTATGTGAAAAATTCATTCCTACTTTATTTCCAAAACACATTTTTGCTATTGTTTCCGCAACTCCACCCATTCTTACACTATGAGCTGCCAAAACTTTGCCTTCACTTATAAGTTTATTTACAACATCAAAATTCTTTTTTAATATTTCAAAATCAGGAATATTATCTTCCTTCTTTAGAGCCTTTAATAAAACAACTCTATTCCCGCACTTTTTAAATTCAGGAGATATAACCTTATCAGTATCTACAACATTCACTCCAAAAGCCACCAAAGTAGGAGGTACATTCATATCTTTAAAGGTTCCTGACATACTATCTTTTCCACCAATTGCAGGTATTCCAAATCTTTTTTGAGCATAAAAAGCTCCAAGTAAAGCACTGAATGGTTTACCCCATTTTGATGGATTACTACCTAACTTTTCAAAATACTCCTGCAATGTAAGCCTTGTATTTTTATAATCTCCACCTGCAGCAACTATCTTTGTTACTGATTCAACTACTGCATATAAAGCTCCATGGAAAGGACTCCATTTACCTATCTTTGGATTATACCCATGAGCCATTATACTCCCTGTCTTTGTTTCGCCATGTAATACTGGAATTTTAGCACACATAACTTCACTTGGAGTTGCTTGGTATTTTCCACCAAAAGGCATTAATACAGTACCTGCCCCTATGGAACTATCGAATCTTTCTACTAATCCTCTTTGACTACACACATTTAAATCTTCCATAGTTTCTATCCATTTTTGTTTAATATCATCTACAGATTTCTCATTAAAATAAGTATTTTCTGAAGGATTATTTACTTTTATATTAGTTTTTTGTTTTACTCCATTGGTATCTAAAAATTTTCTACTTAAATCTACTATATACTTATCTCTCCAGCTCATTTTAAGTCTATTATCATCAGTAACCTCAGCTGCTCTCACTGCTTCAAGATTTTCTTCTTCAGCATATTTTATAAATTCTGCTGCATCACTATTTTCTACAACTACAGCCATTCTTTCTTGAGATTCAGATATAGCAAGCTCAGTTCCATCTAATCCATCATATTTTTTAGTAACCAAATCTAAATTTATATTAAGCCCTTCACTTAATTCTCCTATGGCAACTGAAACACCACCTGCTCCAAAATCATTACATCTTTTAATCATTTTGCTAACATGTTCATTTCTAAAAAGTCTTTGAAGCTTTCTTTCTGTAGGAGCATTTCCTTTTTGTACTTCTGCGCCACAATTTAAAATTGATGTTTCATCATGTTCTTTAGATGAACCTGTAGCGCCACCACATCCATCACGTCCTGTTCTTCCACCAACTAAAATAACTGCGTCCCCTTTAACTGGACATTTACGTATAACATTTTCCTTAGGTGAAGCTGCAATTACAGCTCCTATCTCCATCCTTTTTGCTACAAAATCTTCATCATAAACCTCAGCTACATGTCCTGTTGCAAGACCAATTTGATTTCCATAAGAACTATAACCATGAGCTGCTTTTATAGTTATCTGTCTTTGAGGAAGCTTTCCATCTAAAGTTTTCTCAATTGTTTGTCTAGGATCTGCACATCCTGTAACTCTCATAGCCTGATATACATATGATCTTCCAGAAAGAGGATCTCTAATTGCCCCGCCGAGACATGTTGCAGCACCACCAAAAGGTTCTATCTCTGTTGGGTGGTTGTGAGTTTCATTTTTAAACATAATAAGATATTTTTCAATTTTACCATTAACATCAACTTCACATTCTATACTACAAGCATTGATTTCATCTGATACTTCAAGGTCATCCAGCATTCCTCTTTTTCTAAGTTCTTTCATTCCCATTACAGCTATATCCATAAAACATATATCTTTTTCTTTATCACCATATACAAAATCTCTAGAATTTAAATATTCATTGTACGCTTTCTTAATAGGCTCTACATATTTTCCTTCTTCAAATTCAACCTCTTCAATTTTTGTTGAAAATGTTGTATGTCGGCAGTGATCTGACCAATAAGTGTCTATAACTTTAATTTCAGTTATAGTAGGATTTCTTTTTTCTTCATTTTTAAAATACTGCTGACAAAACTTCAAATCTTCAAAGCTCATCGCAAATCCTTGTTCCTGCATAAAGCTTTTAAGTTCTTCATCATTTTTATTTACAAATCCCTCTAAGATTTCAACATTCTGAGGAATATTAGTTTCCATTTCTAAACTTTCAGGTTTTGAAAAAAGTGCTTCTCTTGAATCAACACTATTTATATAATAATGCTTGATTTTTTTTAGCTTTTCCTCACTAATTTCACCTTTTATTATAATTACCTTACCACATCTTACTATAGGTTTTTCTTTTTGAGTCAGTATTTGAATACATTGAGCTGCTGAATCAGCTCTTTGATCATATTGTCCTGGGAGATATTCCACTGCAAATACTTTACATTTATCATCTACGCTAATTTCTTCATCATAAACATTATCTACTGTAGGTTCTGAAAAAATTAAATTTCTAGCTTTTAAATATTCTTCATCTTCTATTCCAGCTACATCATAACGATTTAATATTCTTAAATCTTTTACATCCTTTATATTAAGATTTTCTCTTATATCCTTTAAAAAGCCCTTTGCTTCAACATCAAAACCAAGTTTCTTCTCAACAAATATTCTTCTAACTTTAGTTTTCATGTACACATCCCTTTCTTTTTCCAATATCTTTTCTATAATAAATACCTTCAAAGTTAACTTTAGCAATATCATCATAAGCTTTTTCTCTTGCTTCTTCTAAAGTATCGCCTAATGCTACTACAGATAATACTCTTCCGCCTGAAGTTATAAGCTTATCTTCTTGTAACTCTGCTCCAGATACAAACATCTTATTTTCTACTTTATCTAAGCCTTTTATTGTAAATCCTTTTTCATACTTTATAGGATATCCTTTTGATACAGCTGTAACACAGCAAGCATTTTTTTCTTTCCATTTTAATTTAACATTACTTAAATTTTTATCTATTGCATTTAATATAAGTTCTACATAATCACTTTCCATAAGAGGTAATACTGCTTGAGTTTCTGGATCGCCCATTCTTACATTATATTCTAAAAGGTAAACCCCTTTTTTAGTTATCATAATTCCAAAGAATATAGTACCTATATAATCCATTTTCTCTTCTTTAATTCCATTTAAAGTAGCCTTCAAAATATCTTTTTTAAATTGATCTAAAATTTCATCGCTACAGTAGCAATTTGGAGCAACAACTCCCATTCCTCCTGTATTAGGTCCTTTATCACCATCAAGAACTTGTTTATGATCTTCACTAGATATAAAAGGAATTATAGTTTCTCCATCTGTTATAGAAAGAATAGAAGCTTCAACACCTTCTAAAAATTCTTCAATTACTATTTTAAGTCCAGCTCCTTTGAATATATCCTCTAACATAAGTTTGTTTATTGCCTCAATACCTTCAAACTTATTCTCACATATAATAACTCCTTTTCCAGCAGCAAGCCCATCTGCTTTTATTACTACTGGATAACTACATTTTGTTAAATAGTCTAACGCCTTTTTTCTATCCTCAAAAACTGCATATTCAGCAGTTTTTATTCCATACTTTTTCATAAAATCTTTAGCATATATTTTGCTTCCCTCAAGTTCTGCAGCTTTTTTAGATGGACCAAATATTTTTAAGTTGTTTTCCTTAAACTTATCTACTATTCCTTCTACTAATGGAGCTTCAGGACCTACAATTGTAAGGTCTATACACTCTTTTTTAGCAAATACAACTAATTCATCTATATTTTCTATATTTACATTTTCACATTTATTTTCATTGGCAGTACCACCATTTCCCGGTGCACAATAAATCTTATCTATTGAGGAATTTTCTGAAATTTTCCAAGCTATAGCATGTTCACGTCCACCAGAACCCACTATTAATACTTTCATTTTAAATTCAACTCCCTATCACAACAGTTTAAAATTTAAACATATTGAAATTTATTCTTTACTGAATTTTTAATCTTCTATTTTTAACTAAATTTTAGTGTTTAAAATGTCTTATTCCTGTAAACACCATTGATATTCCATTTTCATTACATGCTTTTATTGAATCCTTATCTCTTATTGATCCACCTGGTTGAATTATGGCTTTAATTCCATATTCAGCAGCCTCTTTTACTACATCATCAAATGGGAAGAAAGCATCCGATGCAAGCACTAATCCATCTTTTGCTCTTTCAAGTGCTTGTTTTGCTGCCCATATTCTATTAACTTGACCTGCTCCTATTCCTGTAGCCATACCGTCTTTAGCTACAACTATAGCATTAGATTTTACATATTTACAAACCTTCATTGCAAATATCATGTCCTTCATTTCACCTTCAGTTGGCTGCTTTTCAGTAACAACTTCGATTTTATCAGCAAATTTATCATCTTCACTCATTACCAAAATTCCGCCATCTACTTTAGCAATATTGAATTCATCTTCTGGCTTAACAGCACATTTTATAACTCTTAAATTCTTCTTAGTTTTTAACACTTCAAGTGCGTCATCATCAAACTCAGGTGCTATAACTATTTCCAAGAATATTTTCACCATTTCTTCTGCTGCTTCCTTTGTAACTTTTCTATTACAAGCTGCAATTCCTCCAAAAATTGAAATTGGATCACAGGAATATGCTTTTATGTAAGCTTCTCTAATATCATTTCCAATAGCAACTCCACATGGTGTATTATGCTTAAGTCCACAGCAAGCTATCTCATCAAATTCCCATACTGTTTTCCATGCTATATCCATATCTTTTATGTTGTTATATGAAAGCTGTTTTCCGTTCAGCTGTTCAAAATTATTAATTGCACCTTTTCCATTTGTAGCAGTATAATAAGCAGCAGTTTGATGAGAATTTTCACCATATCTTAAATCCATAGATTTCTTATATGAAAAATCTAAATAATTAGGATATTCCTCTTCTTCTAAAAGGAAACTGCTTATAGCTCCATCATAAGCTGCCATTAAATTAAACACCTTACCTGCAAGATGTTTTCTTGTTCTATAGTCTACATCTTCATTCTCTTTTATCTGTTCCATTACATTATCATAATCCTTTGTATCTGTAAGAACTATAACATCTTTAAAATTTTTCGCTGATGATCTAATCATAGTTGGACCACCAATATCTATAAATTCTATTTTTTCATCAAATTCTAAATCTTCTTTTACCTTTTCAAAGAAAGGATATAAATTTACAACTACCATATCAATTGGTTTTATATTTTTTTCTTCTATAACCTTCATATGCTCTTCATTTTCTCTTACAGCAAGAATACCACCATGTATAACTGGATGAAGTGTTTTAACTCTTCCATCTAATATTTCATCAAAACCAGTAACCTCGTTAACCTCTGTAACTGGTATTCCATTTTCTTTTAAGTGTCTGAATGTTCCCCCTGTAGATATTATTTCTACATCTCTATCTATTAAAAACTTTGCAAGTTCTAGTATTCCTTCTTTATTAAACACACTTATCAATGCTCTTTTAATCATGATATTTCCTCCACTCTTAACTTATTCTTAGACTATTTTTATTTTTCTTCCTTCAATTTTAACTCTTCCTTCTGAAATAAGCTTTATAGCTTCTGAAAGAGCTTTATGCTCCTGCTCAAGCACCCTTTTTTGAAGGGTTTCTGGAGTATCATCTTCTAAAACTTTAACAGCTTTTTGAATTATTATACTTCCCGTATCTGTACCTTCATCTACAAAATGAACAGTACATCCTGTAATTTTCACTCCATATTCTAATGCTCTCTCATGAACCTTTATTCCATACATACCCTTTCCACAAAAAGATGGTATTAAAGACGGATGAATATTTATTATCTTATTGTGAAATCTTTTTAAAATATCACCTTTTAATATGGATAAAAATCCTGCTAAAACTATTAAATCTACCTTTTCATTCACAATTTCTAATATTTTATCTGAAAGAGCAACCCCATGCTCTTTTTTATCAATTACAAAAGTTTTAATATCATGTTTTTTAGCTCTATCTATTCCAAAAGCCCCCGCTTTATCACAAATTACACACTCTATACAACAATTCAAATAATTATTTTCTATACTGTCAATTATTGATTGAAGGTTAGTTCCTCCTCCTGATATAAGAACTGCTATTTTAAGCATACACCTTTGCCTCCAGCTTCTACGCATCCTATTTTATACGCTTTACTGCCCAAACTTTCTATTGATTTAATAACATCTTCAGCATCTTCTTTACTTACACATACCACATACCCTATTCCCATATTAAAAGTATTAAACATATGTTCTTCTTCTACTCCTAAGCTCATCATATATTTAAAAATAGGAGGAATTTCAAAACTGTTTTTATTTATAACGGCTTTAAAATCATCTTTAAACATTCTAGGAATATTTTCATAAAATCCCCCTCCAGTTATATGAGCCATTCCTTTAATTTTATATTCTTTTATTAAATTCAAAACTATCTTCGCATATATCTTTGTAGGAGTTAATATTACATCTCCAATTTTCTTTTCATCAAAATCCTTATTTAAATCAGTAATCAATTTTCTAACTAAAGAATATCCATTACTGTGAATTCCTGAAGATTCAATTCCTATAAGGACATCCCCTACACTTATTTTACTTCCATCTATTATTTCATCCTTTTCAACAATTCCTACACCAAAACCAGCTATATCATATTCTCCCGTTTTATAAAAACCAGGCATTTCGGCTGTTTCTCCTCCAATAAGAGCACAACCAGCTTGCATACATCCTTCACTGACTCCCTTTACTAAATCCGCTGCTTTTTCTGCATCAAGCTTTCCGCAAGCAATATAATCCAGGAAAAACAGTGGTTTTGCTCCGTGGCATAATATATCATTTACACACATTGCAACACAATCTATACCCACTGTATCATATTTTTCCATATCAAAGGCTACTTTTAATTTAGTTCCAACTCCATCCGTACCGGATACAAGAACAGGATTTTTAAACTTAGGAAGTTCATACATTCCTGCAAAACTTCCTAAATTATTAAGCACTCCTGCATTAAATGTGTTTCCTGCATATTCCTTCATTAGTTTAACTGCTTTATATCCTTCTTCAATATTTACCCCTGCGTCCTTATAAGTTGCCATGTTGTTCACTACCTTTCTAAATAATCCTTTGAATTTTCAATTGGAGCCGATATTGGATATTCTCCATTAAAACAACCAAGACAAAATCCTTTGTTTCCTTTTAACACATTTAAAAGTCCATCTATACTTAGATATCCAAGAGTATCTGAACCTATTAATTCATTTATTTCCTTAACTTCCATTTGAGATCCAATTAATTCTTTTCTATATGGCGTATCAATTCCAAAGTAGCATGGATATTTTACAACTGGAGATGATACTCTAAAATGAACTTCCTTCGCACCTGCTTTTTTTAGGATTTCAACTAATCTTCTGCTAGTTGTACCCCTTACAATTGAATCATCTACAAGTACAACCCTTTTACCTTCTACATTTATCTTTAAAGCATTAAGTTTTACTGAAACTGCTTTTTCCCTCATTTTTTGTGAAGGAGATATAAAAGTTCTTCCTACATATTTGTTTTTTATAAGACCTATTCCATAAGGAATTCCTGAAGCTTTTGCATATCCAACTGCTGCCGGTATTCCTGAGTCCGGAACCCCTACAACTATATCAGCTTCTACTGGTGCCTCTTTATAAAGCTGTTCTCCAGCTAATACTCTTGAACTATAAACATTAATCCCATCTATAACACTATCAGGTCTTGCAAAATAAATATATTCAAATGCACAAGTCATACACTTAGTTCTTTCTGCAAATTGTATTGATTTAAGTCCATTAGCATCTACAATCACAATTTCTCCTGGTTTAACATCTCTAACGAATTCAGCTCCTACTGCATCTAACGCACAGCTTTCAGAACATAAAATATAATCTTCTCCAATTTTCCCAATACACATAGGTCTTATACCATTCGGATCTCTAACTCCTATTAATTTATCATTTGTTAATATAACTATTGCATAAGAACCCTTAACCGCTTGAATAGCATCAACCACAGCCGATTCTATACCTTTTTTAGCTTTTCTTGCTATTAAATTTAGTATAACTTCTGAATCAATTGATGTTTGAAATAAAACCCCTGCGTCCTCTAAAAGTTCCCTTATTACACCTGCATTAACAAGATTTCCATTATGTGCTATAGAAATATCTCCAAGTTTGAATTTACTTGAAATAGGCTGAGCATTGGAAGCTTTACTATCACCTGTAGTAGAATATCTAACATGCCCTATAGCTGCCTCCCCTTTCATTTCTTGTAGTATATCTTCATTAAAAACATCTGATACTAATCCCATATCTTTATAGCAATTATGATTTCTACCATCTGAAACAACTATACCTGCACTTTCCTGACCTCTATGCTGTAGAGCATATAATCCATAGTAAGTTAATGCAGCTACATCCAACTTAGACTTGGAATATATTCCAAACACTCCACATTCTTCTTTAAACTTATCACATTCAATTTCTTTTTCCAATATCACAGCATCATTATTCATAGATTTTATCCCTCAACTTCCTAATTATCAATTGTCAATTGAGCATTATCAATTCTTTTAAGTATTTCAACATACGCTTCTTCTACGTCTCCCAAATCTCTTCTGAATCTATCCTTATCCAATTTTTCATTTGTAACAGCATCCCAAAATCTACATGTATCTGGTGATATTTCGTCAGCTAAGATTACTTCACCATTAAATCTTCCAAATTCTATTTTAAAATCTATAAGCTTTATATTCTGTTTTATAAAGAATTTTTTTAATATTTCGTTTATTTTTGCTGTAACATCATATATATTTTTTAATTCTTCAAAAGTTGTAATTCCAAGTGCAACAGCATGATAATCATTTATTAGTGGATCTCCTAGTTCATCGTTCTTATATGATATTTCAAAAACTGGTGTTTTTAATTCCATTCCTTCTTCAATTCCAAGTCTTTTTGCCATACTTCCTGCTGCAGTATTTCTAACTATAACTTCAAGTGGAACTATTTCAACCTTCTTACAAAGCTGCTCTCTTTCATTTAGTTTCTTCTCAAAATGAGTTTTTATGCCATGCTCATGAAGAAGCTCAAATATCATTGATGTAATACTATTATTTAAAATTCCTTTATTACTTATTTGTGATTTTTTAACGCCATTAAAAGCAGTTGCATCATCCTTATAATAAATTATTACATGACTTTCATCGTCACCTTCATATACTTTTTTTGCTTTTCCTTCATATAACATATTTCTATCCATTATATTTCAACCCCCTCAGAATTTTCATTTATAAATTTTTCTTTCATATCGCTTCTATATTTTATTAAACATTCTTTCAATTCTGGATATTTTAAAGATAAAATTTGAATCGCTAACATCCCTGCATTAAAACTATTATTTATACCTACTACTGCTACTGGAATTGGCTTTGGCATTTGCACCATTGATAAAAGCGAGTCATATCCGTCTAATGCTGCGTTGATTGGTACCCCTATAACAGGTAAAATTGTTTGAGATGCGATGACTCCTGGAAGATGCGCTGCAAGTCCTGCACCAGCTATTATACATTCATAGCCTTCATTTTCTACATTATCTATAACTTCCGATAGTTTTTCAGGTACTCTATGAGCTGATAATACAAAAGCTTTATATTCAATATTAAATTCCTTTAATATATCAGCTGCACCCTTCATTTTGCTAATATCTGATTTACTTCCAAAGATAATTGCTACCTTCATTAGTAGACCTCCTTATACGAATATCTTATGAGATAATAGTATCACTGGATATACAGCAAGTCAATACATTATTGTGTTTTTTTTAAAAAACATTCGTATATATTATTATTATAAAACGCAAAAACACACTATCGTTCGTGCTAAAACGAACAATAGTGTGTTTTTATATTAGTGATTATTCTCTTATCCTTTAATTGATTCAACTCTTCCTATTTTTTCTTCCTCTAAAATCTTAAAATATTTTCTAGTTTCAGCCACTACAACTCCACTTAATCCAAGTAATGCAATTAAGTTTGGTATTGCCATTAACCCATTTACTATATCTGCAATAACCCAAATTAATTCGAGTTTTAAGAATGAACCTGATGCAACTAGTATTATATAAATAACCTTATATGGTTTTATTCCTTTAATTCCAAATAAGTATTCCGTACATCTTTCACCATAATAATTCCATCCAAGTATAGTTGTAAATGCAAAGAATATAAGTCCTATTGTTACAATCATTTGACCTATCATTGGAATTGATAAACCACCCTTAAACGCTGCACTTGTCATATTTGCACCTTCAAGATTTGAATTCCAAGCTCCTGTTAATATCAACACAAGACCTGT
Source organism: Clostridium aestuarii (assembly GCF_026735135.1). Classification (GTDB taxonomy): domain Bacteria; phylum Bacillota; class Clostridia; order Clostridiales; family Clostridiaceae; genus Clostridium_H; species Clostridium_H aestuarii. Next base: position 731,857 of record NZ_JAPQER010000002.1, read on the forward strand.
CATAGTACAAACTACTATAGTATCAAAGAAAGTACCTGTCATTGATATAAGTCCTTGACGAACACATGATTTTGTCTTTGCCGCAGCTGCTGCAATTGGTGCACTACCAAGACCTGATTCATTTGAGAAAACACCTCTTGCTACACCACTTTGAATTGCTTTCATAACTGTAGCACCCAGAAATCCACCTGCTGCTGCTGTAGGGGTAAATGCACTTTTAATTACTAACATAATTGTTTGTGGAATCAAACTAGCATTAGCTACTAAAATCATAATTGAACCTACGACATAAAACACAGCCATAAACGGTACTGTACGTTCCGCAACACCAGCTATACTCTTTATTCCTCCAATAGTTACAAGACTTACTAATACTGTTAATATTACTGCTGTAGCTACTATTGGCATATTGAAAGAATCTTTAGCTACCTCTTTTATTGCATTTACCTGAGCAAAAGTACCAATTCCAAAGAATGCAACTCCTATACCAAAAACAGCAAACATCTTTGCAAGCCATTTGTTTCCTAGACCTTTTTCTATATAATACATTGGTCCTCCTGACATTTGGCCATTTTTATCTACTGTTCTATATTTTACTGCAAGTAATCCTTCTGAATACTTTGTAGCCATTCCAAAAAATGCAGCTATCCACATCCAGAATAAAGCACCTGGTCCTCCAGCTTTTATAGCTGTAGCTACACCAACAATATTACCTGTACCTATAGTTGCTGACAATGCAGTACAAAGTGCAGCAAAACTTGACACATCACCTTCTGCTTCAGCTTCATGATCCTTTGAAAACAAATATTTTAATGCTAATGGTAATTTAAAGATTTGTAAAAGTCCTAATCTTAAAGTCAGATAAATACCTGTACCTACTAGTAAGATTAGTAGTGGTGGTCCCCACACCACGTTATCGATGCTTTTGAATAGTGTTAATAGATTTGACATGTTATCATCCTCCTATTGATTTAATGTAATTACTAACTCGGACAGGAGGAGGATAGAATTATTGTGTGAATAACTCAATCCTCTGTCCTTTTACCTGAGAGTTTCGGCAGAATTTTATATTCTGCTTTGCTCCTTCGGTGCCTGCAAAACGCAGATCTCTCCAGAGGCTCGTCCGATAACGGTCTTTTGCTACCACTATAGCTACCTGAAAGATTAACCCCTTCGGTGGATGGAAAACCATCTCTCTCCCGCTACCTTCATCCGAACTTCTTAATATCATATTTTGTTTTTAATAAATTAAGTAACATTATAATAAATTATGTATAATATTACAATAGTTTTTTGTAAATTATTTTTATTTTTTTATATATCTTCTTTTTCCAATCGATCCAATAACCATAGCCGCAATTACTATATATATCAATATGCTACTATATTTTTCATAGCCTTCAACAAGACCTGATGCACCAAAAAGCGCTATAAACACTCCCATTACAATGCTATAAATTCTTTCCCATTTTACTAGCCCTTCAACATCTTTTACTTCCCCAGAACGATATTTATTTCTTACAACTTTCTCCATTTGTGTTGATAAAAGTATCTGTATTCCACCTAAAACTATTAATAAAATCTGAAATGCTTTTCCCATTAGTATCTCTCCTTTTTTAATTTGTCTCTACATAGCTATTATAAAGATTTTTTTATATTTTTCAAATCCATAATATAACAATACATTTTTTGTTATTTATTTCAATTGTAATCTTTTGCATTATCTTGTATAGTCATTTATTATTATATATTTATTACACTCTTTTATTACATTGACCATCTTATCCAAATCACATGAAGAAAAAAAATCAACACAAATATTACACAATAAATGTCTTCTATAATTTCTTAAAATCATATATTTCCCTCTACATTCAAAGTTATCCACATACTTTATATCAATATTGAATATATCATCTATATTTATAAGTTTTTTATCAGATTTATCATATATACATATGTAATTATCTTGTATTATTACTTTTAACTCTAAAATATTTTTCACTATAAAAAAAGTTACGATAAAAATTAATGAACAAAAAAACACACTTAAATTCATCATAAATTTTATATTAATAAAAATTAACAATGCTATTATTGATGCAGAAAAACTTATAAATATACTTGATAAATAAATTTGACTATTACACTTAAAAACCAAAAACTATACTCCTCTCACAAAATTTAATTGACTATAATTTTAATACGCCATTCGCAAAAACTCTAATTTCCCATTTAAAATTCTAACTATGTAAAATCCTATAATACGTAAATTTCAATTCAATATTATCAATATATATTTTATATTTATATTGCATTATTATACAATTAATATAATAATATTTCTAACATGAATTATTATTTTCAAGTAATATATTTATATCAAAAATAGAGCTTGTTAAGTTCCAAAATTCTTAACCATTATGATTGATTTTGAATAAAATAAAGTTATAAAACTTATTAAGTATATTCTCAGGAGGTTTAATATGTTTTCAGCACCAATTACACTTGGCAAACATCAATTGCCACCATTACCTTATCCTTATAATGCACTTGAGCCAATAATCAGCTCAACAACTTTAAAATACCATCATGATAAACATCATAAATCATATGTAAACAACTTAAATAAGTCAGAACTTGAATTAGTTAAAGCACGTAAAAATAACGATTTTGAACTTATAAAATTTTTAGAAAGAGAATTAGCTTTTAATGGCTCCGGACACATACTTCACAGCATTTACTGGTCTATAATGGCTCCAATTGGCTGCTGCGGACAACCTAAATTTTATACAATGCAACAAATTAGTAATTCTTTTGGAAATTTTGAAGCTTTTAAAGAACAATTAATTAAAGCTGCAATAAAAGTGGAAGCTTCTGGTTGGGGTATTTTATCATGGAACCCTACATGGAGACGATTAGAAATTTTAACTGCTGAGAAGCACCAAAATCTTACGGAATGGGGCAGTATTCCTATACTCGTTGTGGATATATGGGAACATGCATATTATCTTGATTATCAGTATAAGCGCAGCGAATATGTAAACAAATGGTGGAAACTTATAAACTGGTATGCAGTAGAAAAAAGATTGTTGTTAGCTATAGACGGTAAACTTCCAATCACATTATTTTAATTAAAATTTTTAAGAATAAAACTTCTTAAATTCTTAAATAAGAAGTTTTATTCCTATATAAGTTATTTTATTAAATCTAATCCACTCAAAATACCTTGCTGCTTAGCTTGTGTTAAAATATTATTATATACCTCTTTCACCTCTTCTGGTGATGTCATTCCTATTCTAGATTCTTCATTTGTGTTTTCTTCAAAATACATCTTTGCTTGTCTGTTATCACTTAATAAAGCTTTCAATACCTCTAATAATTCACCATCTTGTATTTTTATATTTATTTCCATAAATAATCACCTCTTACATTTAAAATACAACATAAAATTTAAAATTCCTTTTTAATTTAATACTTTAAATTAAATAAAAGCTTTTATATTATATAGATATTAATATAAAATTCTTTATGTTACCTTTATTCTTTTTCAGTTTTTTGAAATTTAACAATCAATTTAAACAAATCCCCATCTATATTAATTATCAACTCTCCATTTTGAAGTTCTATAAAACTTTTAGCTATTGCAAGACCAAGTCCTGATCCTTCTGTATTTCTAGACTTATCACCTCTTGTAAAACGCTCTGTAATCTCCTCTGCATCAAAATTCATTTCATAATTTGAAATATTTTTAAATGTAAAGCTTACTTCTTTTTCATTTTCTAAAATATCTATGTATACTCTTGAGTTAGGCATAGAGTATTTTAATATATTACACATAATATTTTCAAAAATTCTATAAGTCTTCTTACCATCTAATTCACAAATAATTTTATTTTCTGGAAGCTTCATCTTCATTTGAAGTGTGCTTTCATTGATTTTTTCTTCTAATTCTCCTAGTGTTTGTCTGAATAAAGCAATTACATCTATTTTTTCTAAATTAAATTCTATATTACCACTACTAGCCTTACTTGCCTCAAACAAATCCTTTATCAATTCGCTTAACCTTTTAGATTTCCTATCAATAATATCTATATATTCTTTTTTGGTTTCATTTGTAATATCTTGTTTTTTTAATAAATCAATATAAGTAATAATAGATGTAAGTGGAGTTTTAAGATCATGTGATACATTTGAAATCAAATCTGTTTTCATTTTCTGACTTTTTACTGCTTTGTCAACTGCCACTTTAAATCCATCTTTGATATTGTTTAGATTTTTACATATTGGACTAAATATCCCCATATTTTCGTTAATAGTAATATCAACATCACCATCTGCTAGCTTCATACTAATGTCATTTAACTCTTTTACATTAACAATAATCTTTAACAAATATTTAAATAAAAATATAGTATAAACAATCGCTAAAATCACTCCAAAAGCTCCAAATAATGCAACAACCCATAATATGATTAAATTAATCCCTAATATTTTAACCATTTCTTTATAAACATCCTTTGTTACATCTATACTTAATATTTTTTTAAAGATTGTTTTTATTTTTCTAAAAATACAAGAACATATTCTAAATAAAGCACTATTTTGAATAAAACCTTTTTTAAATCCTGTATGATAAATATATTTAATATAAATAATACTTAAATAAACAAGTAAATATAATACAAAGGTTGTTAAAATTCCTATAATATAAAAATACATATTAGCATCACAAATAATATTTATAATGTTAAACTCTGAATAAACTCTATAACTAAGTTCATTTAGAACTGTAAATAAAACACTAATAGCTGCAATCCATGTAATTCCCTTGAGTTCTAAAAACATTTTATTAAAAAGCCTGCAAATAGATATTTTGCTTTGTACAGAATAAGGTATAGAAAAAGCTATTATAGTTAGGATAAGCAAACTTAAAGCTCCTATTACTAAAATCAATACGCAACATGACGTAATATTAAAATCTTTTATTTTATAGGTAAACATATCATTATAAGGAGATAAATCCATTGGAATAATATATGTAATATCTAGATTGGCATAATCTGCTTTGTATTCATCACTTATTTCTAACCTTCGTATAAATTCAGATTTATTAAATTTATATTTTGATAAACTATCTACTTTAGCATTACCTTTTTCATCAGTTTGTATATGTGCATAAAACCGACTTTTATTGATTATCTCTTGCAATTTACTTTCTTCATCATCTGGTATATTGGTTACTTTAATAGTTTTATCCTTATTGGTAATGTAATATTTAATGCTTTTTAAGTCTTCATATCCAGTATTATCCCAACTATCCTCTTGAATTTTTGATTTTTTTAAGTAATCAGTTAATCCTCTTAATGTAAAAATAAAGTTATCACTTTCTATATAAGCTTTTGTGCTTTTTTCCGTATTAATCACAAGATTTTTGATAGGTGCATAACTTCCTACTGAAATCACTGAAAATATGAATATCATAAGTACAGTCATAAAAGCTGATGACATAATTTTATTTTTATCATCCTTTATATTATTTTTCAAATTTGTATCCAATTCCCCACACCACCTTTAAATATTTTGGTTCTTTAGGATTAATTTCAATTTTTTCTCTAATCCTTCTTATATGTACTGTAACTGTATCTGGGTTATATGCTGGTTCTTTCCATACCATTTCATATATTTCCTCTATAGAAAATACCCTATTGGAATGGCTCATAAGTAAATAAAGAATTTTATATTCAAGAGGTGTTAATTTTACTGATTCACCATCTACTAAAACTTCTTTACTTTCATCATTTAATTCAATCCCATCTATTCTTATGACATTTTCTTTTTGTGTTACAGTATTTGAATAGCTTGTATACCTTCTAAGATTAGAATTAATTCTTGCTAACAATTCCATTGGATTAAAAGGTTTTGTAACATAATCATCTGCACCAATATTAAGTCCCCATATTTTATCCATATCCTCTGACTTTGCAGAAAGCATAATGATAGGAACTGTACTTTTTTCTCTTATTTTAATGGTAGCACTTGTACCATCTAGCCTTGGCATCATAATATCCATTATGATTAGATGAATTTCTTCTTTTTCAAAAATTTCTAATGCTTGTTTTCCATCATATGCCTTAAAGACATTATAATTTTGGTTTTTCAAATAAACTTCTATAGCATCTGTTATTTCTTTTTCATCATCAACAACTAATATATTATACATATGTATATTTCACTCCTTAATGTTCTGAGATATCTCTTACACTATATTAGCATATATTATTTAATTTTTTACTGCTATAATTCTTACAAATTTCTTAAGAAAACTAAAATACTAATACTTTATATTTTTCATTTCATTTTCTCTTATATTTAAACCTTAAATTTATTAGATTTAAAAAAAGGATACCTCCATCTATACAGAAGTATCCTTTTTTAACATATTTATTTTCTAATTGTTTTTTATTTTCTTTACACTTTAACTTTTACTATAATAGAAATCACTAAATTACTAAATCAAATTTAGAGTGGCAAAAAACAAAACACATACCCCGAAAGGCAGTGTTTTCAATGTGCGACCAAGTCTATAAGCCGAGTTATGTGTTAAACAGTCATCTATCTAGGCTTATTGTTACCAATAAGCTCAAGCGATTTTACCCGAAGACGAGACGGGCAACCTCATGTGTCTTCCTATTCAATCTTGCTCCAAGTGGGGTTTACATAGCCGCAAAGTCGCCAATGCGCTGGTGAGCTCTTACCTCACCTTTCCACCCTTACCAAAGTAAACTTTGGCGGTATATCTCTGTTGCACTTTCCTTAAAGTTGCCTTCACTGGGGGTTACCCAGCACCCTGCCCTACGGAGCTCGGACTTTCCTCTCCTGCAAAATTTGCAGCAGCGACTGTCTGGCTTACTCGCAGATATAATCTTACCACATTACATATCAAAAATCAAATTTATTTTCCTGTAAATTTTTGCTAATCACAATTTCAACTTTCACCTAAGTAAATTATTCTTCCACAGTTTTCACAACATACTATTTCTTTACTATTATTTAATTTATTTAAAGTAATCAATGATATCTTTATTTTACACCCCATACATACTCCTTTTTTAACTTCAACAACTGCACTACCTTTTTCATTTCTTAATAAATTAAGCTTTTCTAATATTTCTTTTGGAATTTCTAATTCTAATTTATCCACTTCCCTTTGTACATTAACAATCTCCTGTTTTGCTTTAGTTATTTTCTTACTTGCATCTTCTTTACAATTATAAAAATCCTCTTTTACCTTTAACAACTGCTGTCTCAACTTTTCTTTTTCTTTTTTAAATTCTTCTTCTTTTTCTAAAAACTCTATGCATTCATTTTCCATCTCTATAATTTTAGATTTATGTTTCTCTATTTGTTCTTCAAGTTTTGCCATCATACCGAAATTACTTCCACATTCATTATATAATTTATATTCACTTTGTTTTTGTTCTTCTTTTTCTAAATCTATATTTTTATTTATTTTAATGCATTTACTTTCCATTTCCTCTATTTTTGCTTTCTTTTCTAAATATATATTTTTAGCTTCTTCAAATTCCTTTTTCATTTTTCTCAGCAAATACATATGTGACCCGTCTTTTAAGATTTTATTACTTTCTCTAACTTTATTATAGTTTTTCTCAATTTTTATTAATTTTTCTAAATTATACTTCATTTAAATTCCCCCTAATATATTTTTATCTTAAGGCTTTAATTTCATTTATATAAATCATTGAATAATTAACAACCAACTTTATTAATAAAAATAAAAAATAGAAATAAGCCCCAAAACTCATTTCTATTTTAATTTATATGGATCATAAATATTTTCTGAAACAATAACGTCATTATTAAAACCCATGTTTTGTATTTTGTTTTTTAGAATTTCACCTACAACTTTAACCGCTGGCCACTCTGTTCCAAAATGTCCAGCATCTATTACAGCTATTCCTTGTTCATTGTAGTCACTAACATAATGATATGTAGTATCACCTGTGATAATACAATCAGCACCTAATTTTCTAGCAACATCAAAATAATCCTGACCACTTCCATTTATTACTGCAATTTTACTTATATTTTTAAAATTTTCTCCCGCATATCTTACATAAGAAAGCTCTAACGTGCTTTTCACTTTTTCACATAACTCTTTTAATGTTATAGGCTCTTTTAAAGCAACAATCCTCCCTATTCCACTATTTTGATATGACAAGCCTACATTATGTACAGGATCAATTATTTCAAAATTTTCAAATTCTAATATTTTCATAATTATATCATTAATTCCGCCTTTAACAGAATCCAGATTAGTATGGCTGGAATACAAACTTATGTCATTTTTAATTAATTCTATAATCTTCTTGCCTATAAGAGTATCCGTTGTAATAGCCGATGGTTTTCTAAACAAAAGAGGATGATGCGTAAAAATTAAATTACACTTCTTTTGTTTCGCTTCTTCTATAACCTTTAAAGTACAATCTAAAGCTACAAGAACAGACGTGACTTCACTGTTTAAATCTCCAACCATTAAGCCTACATTATCATAGTCCTCTTTCAATTTTATTGGCGCAATTTTTTCCATTATATTTTTTATATCCCTAACCATTAAAGACATAATAACAATTCCTCCAATTTATTTACCTTAACTTCAATTTCTTGCTTTCTCTTTTTAGCTGGTTCTGTTTTATCCTCTATGTAATTTAATATATTTTTACATTTATTTATTTTAAAAGCAATATATTTATTCAAAAGAGGATGTTTTTTGCTTATTAACTTTTCGCTTATTTCATAATAAATATTGTCAAGTTTTTTAGGTTTATTATCATATCTAACTTTTATTATTTCGTAAAATTTTTCTTCATCTATACTTAATTCCTCATCAATTATATCATATCCCTGTTCATAAATGTACTTTCTTAAAACTTCAGGATTTTGAACAGGTTGAAGTATCATATACTGTGAACTTTTAAAAACATTTTTTCTTTCTTCGATTATATCTCTAATCAAATTTCCACCCATGCCAGCAATTACAACACACTCCACTTCATAAGGTTCTATAGTTCTAAGCCCTTGCCCTAATCTACAGTCTATTTTTTCGCTTAATCCTTCTTTGTTAATATTTATTCTTGCTTTATCCACTGGCCCTTTATTTATATCTGATGCAATAGCACTATTACAAATTCCTTTTTTTATTAAATAAATAGGTAAATATGCATGGTCTGTTCCTATATCAGCCATATTTTTACATTTATCTAGCATTGATGCGATATCTTTTAGTCTAGTACTTATATTCATAAACCTTATCTCCTATATAAATTGAATTAATGTTTTGATTTGCATTAAGAAAAATACTACTGCTATTATTAAAACAATATAAATATATCTATTAGCACTTTTTTTATCATATTTAGCATGAAAATGTGCTGCATAATACATACAAAATAAAATTGCCATATTTAAAATACCATATGTCATTTGTTTAAAAGCAAACTGCTTTCCTGTGCCCATTTTTACTGGTTCAAATTTAGCATTAAAACTTAATGGCATTTTTGTTGGAAGCACCTGCTTTAAGTATAGAATAAAAGGTGTAACAGTAAAAATTACTATTACAACACTTACAAGTATAAAAGGCAACATAAATCCACTTTCTTTATGTAAGCTTATTTCTTTATTATTTTCATATTCCCAATCTAAAAACTTAATTTTCCTATCAAATAAAACATTTTTAAATTCATCTATTTTTTCTGGCGCTATGGCATAATTTATTTCTTCAGTTTTTAAATATATAACTTCTGAACCATAAGTTACAAACATTCTAGTTGTTCCTATCTTATTTAAAACATATCTTCCAAAAGCAAAATTATTCTTACCAATCCCTGATAGTTTTACACCATTTATAATTCCTTTAGAGGTTTTATATGCTTTTATACTATCAAAAGAAATCTTTACCTTTTTTAATCCCCAAAAACCCATTATATATAAGTTATCATCATCAATTACATATTTTAATGATAACGCTAAAATCAAATAATAAAACCAATAAATATTAATTGCAACTAAAAAAATTTTAATTAATGAAAGCAGTACATATAAATCCACCAAATGGTTTATTAATAATACACAAGCATTAATTAATATTATTAATAAAAATATAAGAAAAGGTCCATTACCTTTTTTACATTTATATGTTTCCATCACATCACCTCTTTAAAGGTATTATATCATAAAAAAAGAGTAAAGTTAAACTTTACTCTTTTTGAAAACATCTTATCTCTAATCCAAATAATCCTTTAATTTTTTACTTCTACTTGGATGTCTTAACTTTCTTAAAGCCTTAGCTTCTATTTGTCTGATTCTTTCTCTAGTTACATTAAACTCTTTTCCAACTTCTTCAAGTGTTCTTGCTCTTCCATCATCAAGTCCAAATCTAAGTCTTAGAACCTTTTCTTCTCTAGGAGTTAATGTATCAAGTACATTAATAAGCTGCTCTTTTAGCATTATAAACGCAGCTGCTTCAGCTGGAGCTGGAGCCTCATCATCTGGAATAAAATCTCCTAAATGGCTATCTTCTTCTTCTCCAATAGGAGTTTCTAAAGACACTGGTTCTTGAGCTATCTTCATAATCTCTCTAACTTTATCAACTGGTGTTTCCATAATTTTAGCTATTTCCTCTGGTTGAGGTTCACGTCCTAATTCTTGAATTAATTGTCTTGAAACTCTGATAAGTTTATTTATTGTTTCAACCATATGAACAGGTATTCTTATAGTTCTTGCCTGATCAGCTATAGCTCTTGTTATCGCCTGTCTAATCCACCATGTAGCATAAGTACTAAACTTATAACCTTTTCTATAATCAAATTTTTCTACAGCTTTTATAAGACCTAAATTTCCTTCTTGAATAAGATCAAGAAAAAGCATTCCACGCCCAACATACCTTTTCGCAATACTAACAACTAATCTAAGGTTTGCTTCAGCCAACTTTTTCCTAGCAAACATTTCTCCTTCTTCTATTCTCTTAGCTAAATCGATTTCTTCTTCAGGCGCTAAAAGAGGTACTTTCCCTATTTCTTTTAAATACATTCTAACTGGATCATCTATTGATATGCCTTCTGGTACAGATAAATCTAATTCTTCTTCTTGTTGTGTCTCAACATCTTTTGCATTTCCAATTATTTCAATATCCATTGACTCAAGAACTGCATAAACTTTTTCTATTTGTTCAGGAGTTAATTCCACATTTTCTAGTTCATCCATAATTTCTTTATAAGTCAAACTAGATTTTTTCTTTCCCTTATCAATAAGACTTTTTACTATTTTCATTTTTTCATTATTATCTTTTATAGTAGTTTTTTTAGAAGTATTTTTCCTTTTGTTCTTTTCGGTCATTTAATTACCTCCTTTCACACTTGTTAATTTGCATTATTTCATTTTGAATTATCTCAAATTCCTTTACAAATTTTAATGATTCTTGAAATAATCCTTTTGATTCATATTCTTTGATTTTCTTCATAATTTCTTTTTTCGACTCCTCCAGCTTAAATTTTTTAATTTCTCTAATATAATCATTTACAAGCTCTTGATAATTCTCTTTATTTATAGGTTCAATTTGTTCAATAATTATCCATTCTTTTAAAGTTTCTGTATCATTACATCTAGCCTCTATATAAGCTTCTATATTTTCAATATCATTTTTTATATTTTCACTTATTAGATTAAATATTTTTTTATGGCTATCTATTATTAATTCTTCTACACTAATAACACTTATTATATATTCATAATTTTCAATATCTTGAAGCATAATTTTTATCAAATTACGTTCTGCTTTTACATAAGCAGGCTCTAAGTATAATTTTTGTCCAAAATCATTTCGAGTATACATATTTTGTGTAATTTTTACATTTTTTTGAATTTCTTCACTTAGTAAATCGTATATTGCTTGTTGTTTTATGTTTGTTTCCTCTGAAATTTTTCTTATGTAAACATCTTTTTCAACAGGATCCAATTCTGAAATAATTTCAGCAACCTTATGTATATATTTTATAGTCATTTCTCTGTTTTTTAAATTCAAACCATACTTAGCCATTTTTATTCTATAATCAATAAAAGGCAAGGAACTTTCTACCAGCTTTGAAAAAGCTTCTTTACCATTATTTCTAATAAATTCATCTGGGTCTTTACCTTCTGGAACTGTTAAGACTCTCAAATCGAACCCTTCTTTTTTCAATATCTCAAGTCCTCTTATAGTAGCTTTTTGTCCCGCTAAATCTGCATCATATGCTATTATTATTTTATCAGCATATCTTTTTAATAATTTAGCTTGATTAGATGTAAGTGCTGTTCCCAAAGAGGCTACAACATTAGTAATCCCATATTGATGCAAAGATATGCAATCCATATACCCTTCCACAATAATTAATGTTCTATTTATATTATCTTTTATAGCAAAATTTAATCCATAAAGATTTGTTCCTTTTTTAAACACTTGAGTTTCAGGAGAATTTAAATATTTAGGCTTAGAATCATCTAAAACTCTTCCTCCAAACCCAATAACTTTTCCTCTGTAATCAAACACTGGAAATATAACTCTCTCTCTAAACCTATCATAGAAAGAATTATTTCTACCTTTTATGATTAATCCCACATTAAGCAAATCGAGCTCAGAATATCCTTTATTCTTTAAGTATTTAATTACATTATTCCATCCTTTAAATGCATACCCTAATCCAAATTTTCTAATTGTATTATTCTGAATTCCTCTTCTCTTCAAATAATCAATAACTATTTTTTCATATTGAAGATTTTTAAAATAGTATTTTGCTGCTTCTACATTTATTTTGTAAAACCTTTCATTTGTATCTCGTTTAGCCTTGCTATTATCATCAATATCTATATCTATATTTGCCTTCTCCGCAAGGTATTTTATTGTTTCAACGAAAGGAAGGTTTCTAATCTTCATAACAAACGAGATTACATTACCAGCTTCACCACATCCAAAGCACTTATATATCTGCTTATCCTGAGACACACTAAAGGAAGGTGTCTTTTCATGATGAAATGGACAAAGCCCTACAAAATTTCTTCCAGCTTTTTTCAATTTCACATTTTCAGAAATAATATCAACTATATCATTTTGTTCTTTGACTTTCTCAATTATTTCTTCACTTATCACTTGAGTTTCCCACCCAGTCATTATTTTAAATTTGTTTTTAAATCAACCATGTATGTATTCGACAAAAAAACATAATATCCTTCTTTAATTTTTCAAATTTCTATAGATATATATATTCTTTAGAAAACAGAAATTTCCTTCATTTTTTTCATATTTCTCTATTTTAATATTTACTAATGTATTTTTTGATTTATTTGTAAATTTTATTCATATTTCTAATACATTACAATCTTTGGTACATATAATTCATTAAATAAGTATAAACAATAATCATCACTCATACCAGAAATATAATCTGTAACTCCAACGCAAAGCCCTTCCTCTTCTACTATTTGTAAATAAAATCTAGGCATATTCTGAGGATTTTTCAAAAAATAATTATAAACTTGTTCTAAAACAAATTTAGCCTTATACCTTTCTTTTTTTAGTATTTCCCCATTATAAATATTATCGAACATATATTTTCTTAACTCTACTAAGCTGCGTTCTATTTTGTAACTTAACCCTACTTCAATTTTATCTTTTTCTATATTATTTAAAGTAGTATAAATACAATCTTTGACAAGAGTACCTATTCTTTTTCCGTGAGTCTGTCCTAAAGTTTGAAGAAATTCTCTAGGAATCTCCTCTTTTCTTAATAAGTCCGCTCTTATTGAATCATCTATATCATGATTAACATATGCAATTTTATCACTATATCTAACCACTTGTCCCTCTAAAGTAAAGGATTTTTTTTCCTTTCTAGAAAATCCACTATGATGTAATATACCATCTAGCACCTCTTTAGTCAAATTTAACCCTACCCCTTGTTTTTCTATTTTTGAAAGTACTCTTATACTATTTTCATTATGTTTAAATCCTTTAGGATTTAATTTGTCCAATACTTCTTCTCCATTATGAGCAAAAGCTACATGTCCTATATCATGTCCTAATGCTATGGCTTCAATTAAATCTATATTTAATCCTATTCCCCGACCTATAGTTTTAGCTATTTGGGCTACTTCTAGAGTATGCGTAAGTCTAGTTCTATAATGATCTCCCCATGTTTTTATATAAACCTGCGTTTTATGTTTCAATCTCCTAAAGGATTTACTATGAATTATTCTATCGCGATCTAACATAAATACTGTTCTTATACTATCTTTTTCTTCTATTTTTTTTCTTCCTTTAGTGTTTGATGAAAAAGCAGCATACGGTATTAAAATATTTTTTTCATCGTATTCTATCTTCTCTCGTATATTCATTGAAAAGCACCTCTTCGCGCTAATTTTATTTCCTTCTTTCTATAGTATTTCTATACTTTTATATGAAATTCCTTTTTTTATAACTTAAATGTATAATATATAAACTTTATTAATATGTTTATATTGAAGCTTTTTTTAAGGAGTGTTACTATGCCTGAATCAGCTAAATCATACAACTTTAACTTATTGTCTGAAGAAAATGTAAAAAGATCAGTTTTACCTTTCTATAACTTAGAAAATTCACAGGTAACTGCAATAAAATTCAAAAATACAGATAAACAAAGAGCTGTTTACAAAGTAACTTATTTAAGTAAACAATATTGTTTAAAAAAAGTTTACTTTAATAAAGAAGAACTACTTTTTGTTTACTCTGCTATTGAATGGCTATACCGAAATAATATACGTGTCCCTAAAATTCTTCCTACTAAATACAATGGTCGATTTGTCAATTATAAAAACATGCTATTTATATTAACACCATGGATTGATGGAGATAAATGTGACTATGATTGCCATGATCATTTAATAAAGTCTTCCTATAATCTAGGTTACATGCATAATATTTGTTTAAATTTTACTCCAATAATAGGAAGTTTTAATAGAAAAGGATGTAATGATTTTTATAAATCTATTAACAAACATTTTGAAAATTTACTTTCAAACTCTAATTTAGCCTTCAAATACAAAGATTATTTTTCAAAAACTTTCTTAAATGATTTCGGTAAAGGGATCTACTTAGCACAAAAATCACTTGAAGCTTTGAGCAAAATTAATCCTGATAATTTGACAGTATCTTTATGCCATATGGATTATGTGAACAAAAATATAATATTTGATAATTCTTCAAATATATGGCTAATAGATTTTGACAAATGTAGAATGGATTATGCTGTTCATGATTTTTCTTATTTTTTTAGAAGACTTCTGAAAAGAGATAATACTGATTGGAATATGGACATTCTACTAAATTGTTTAGAATCTTATGAAAAAATACGTCCATTAACTATTGATGAATACAACTATTTACTAGGTTATTTAGCTTTTCCACAAAGATATTGGAAAATTTCTAGAGACTATTATAGAAATATACGACAATGTAACAAAAAATCATTTACAAATATATTAAAAAAATCCACTAAACATTTTGATTCTCAAATTAAATTTGCAGAAAGTTTTTCTTGTTATATTGAAAATAAATTTAATACTACAAAAAAGTCACCTATATATTAAACGGTGACTTTTTTATACTAAAATTTATTATCTAAGATTTTTTATCTGAGCTTGAGCTGCTGCAAGTCTTGCTAGTGGAACTCTAAATGGTGAACATGATACATAATTAAGTCCTATTCTATGACAGAATTCAACTGATGATGGATCCCCTCCATGTTCTCCACAAATTCCAATTTTTAAATCTTTTCTTGTTTTTGTTCCTAATTGTACTGCCATTTCTATTAGTTTACCCACACCACTCTGATCTAATCTTTGGAATGGATCAGATTCATATACATTCTTATCATAATAATCATTTAAGAATTTACCTGCATCATCTCTTGAAAATCCAAAAGTCATTTGAGTTAAATCATTTGTTCCAAATGAGAAAAATTCAGCTTCTTTAGCTATCTCATCTGCTGTTAACGCTGCTCTTGGTACTTCTATCATAGTACCAACTAAATATTTCATATCAATACCCTCAGCAGCTATTATTTCATCTGCTGTTTTAACAACAATATCTTTAACATATTTTAATTCTTTTCTTTCTCCAACAAGTGGAATCATAATTTCTGGAACAATATCATATCCCTCTTCTTTCTTAACTTGAATTGCTGCTTCTATTATTGCTCTCGTTTGCATTTCAGCAATTTCTGGGTATGAAACCGTAAGTCTACATCCTCTATGACCCATCATTGGATTAAATTCATGCAAGTTTTCAATTGTAGATTTTAACTCTTCAAAACTCAATCCCATTTCTTCAGCAAGGTCTCTTATATCTTCAATTTCACTTGGTAAGAATTCATGTAGTGGAGGATCTAAGAATCTTATTGTTACTGGTCTATCCTGCATAGCCTTATAAATACCTATAAAATCTTTTCTTTGCATTGGAAGTAATTTTTCTAATGCTTTTCTTCTATGCTCTTCATTATCAGAAACTATCATTTCACGAACAGCAGGTATCCTTTCCTCATCAAAGAACATATGCTCTGTTCTACAAAGTCCAATTCCTTCAGCTCCAAATTTAACCGCTTGTTCAGCATCTCTTGGAGTATCAGCATTAGTTCTTATTTTTAATCGTCTAATTTCATCTGCCCAAGCCATAAATGTTCCAAAATATCCTGTTATTTCAGGAGATACTGTTTTTAATACATTTCCGTATACATTTCCGGTACTACCATTAAGAGATATATAATCTCCTTCTTTATAAGTTTTTCCTCTAACAATAAAGTTTTCTTCTTTTTCATTTACTTTAAGTTCTCCGCATCCAGCTACACAGCAAGTTCCCATTCCTCTTGCCACAACTGCTGCATGTGAAGTCATTCCTCCTCTTACTGTAAGTATTCCTTCAGCGGCTACCATACCTTCAATATCTTCTGGTGAAGTTTCTAATCTTACTAAAATTACTTTCTCACCTTTCTCATGATGTGCTTTAGCATCTTGAGCTGTAAAATAGATTTTACCGCAAGCAGCACCTGGTGATGCTGGTAACCCTTTAGCAATAGGCGTATGTTTTTTTAATTCTTCTTCATCAAAAGTTGGATGAAGTAATGAATCTAACTGTTTAGGTTCAACCTTTAACAAGGCTTCTTCTTTACTTAATGTTCCCTCTTCTACTAAACTAACAGCAATCTTTAAAGCTGCATTTGCTGTTCTTTTTCCATTTCTTGTCTGTAAAAAATATAATTTACCTTGTTCTATAGTAAATTCCATATCCTGCATATCTCTATAGTGTTTTTCAAGTTTTTCAGCTATATCCATAAATTCTTTATAACATTTTGGAAGATCTTGTTGTAATTTTGAAATTGGCTGAGGAGTTCTAATCCCAGCTACAACATCTTCTCCTTGTGCATTTATTAAGTACTCACCAAAAATTTTATTTTCACCAGTAGCAGGATTTCTTGTAAATGCCACACCTGTTCCCGAATTATTTCCCATATTACCAAATACCATTGATTGAACATTTACAGCTGTTCCCCAACTAGCTGGTATATCATTTAATCTTCTATATACTATAGCCCTAGGGTTATTCCATGAACTAAATACAGCTTTTACTGATTCCATCAACTGTTCTTTAGGATCTTGTGGAAATTCCTTTCCAATTTCTTTTAAGTATAATTGTTTATATTGAACTACAATATTTTTTAGATCTTCTGCATCTAAATCTGTATCATATTTAACACCTTTTTGTTCTTTTACGCTATCTAAAATATCTTCAAATTTTCTTTTTTCTAGTCCTATTGCAACATCGGAGAACATTTGAATAAATCTTCTATAAGAATCATATGCAAATCTTTCATTGTTTGTAAGCTTTGTTACTCCTTTTACTGATTCATCATTTAGTCCTAAATTCAGTATTGTATCCATCATTCCCGGCATAGAAACTCTAGCACCAGATCTTACTGAAACAAGAAGAGGATTTTCTTTATCACCAAATTTTTTACCTGTCACTTTCTCAGTTTCTGAAAGCGCTTCTTCTATTTGCTGTACAATATTATCTGATATTATTTCTCCATCTTCATAATATTTTGTGCAAGCTTCTGTAGAAAGTGTAAATCCTTGCGGAACAGGTATCCCTAAATTTGTCATTTCTGCAAGATTAGCACCTTTCCCTCCAAGAAGGTTCCTCATACCTGCATTACCTTCATTAAAAAGATAAACATACTTTTGATTTTTCATAAAAACATCCCCTTTGTATTTTGTCTTTTTATTATACGGGTTTCCCCGTTAAACACTTATTATTGATTTTCCTCACCCATTTTCACAAAAAGACGTGTTATGTTTGTCTTTGAAAGCTTACCTACTACCTTAAATTTCTCTTCATTTTCCTCTGTGAATTTTTCAATTACTGGTAAGCTATCCACCTCACGTTCAATAATTTTTTGCGCAGCTGAATAAGCATCTTCTTCTGGTTCAACAAATATTATATTAGGCATTCTTGTCATAATTATTCCTACTGGAACTTTGTTTATATCAGTTCCCCCTATAGCGATTTTTAAAAAATCCTTTCTAGAAACCGCTCCAACTAAGCATCCATTATTTTCTACAAAAATAGTTCCTACATCATTCAAAAACAAATTTACTATAGCATTATAAACAGTAGTCTGTTCATCTAAAGTAACAGGCTTTGACATTATATCTTTTACCTTAATTTTTTTTATGTAATCATATACTATACTTGAAGTTGGTTTTTTAGAATATATATATCCAACCTTTGGTCTAGCTTCTAATATCGCTGTCATAGTAAGAATAGCTAAATCTGGTCTTAACGCTGCTCTAGTAACTCCTATTCTATTTGCTAATTGTTCACTTGTTATAGGTTGATTTTCTTTTACTAATTCTATAATATCTTTTTGTCTTGTTGAAAGCTTAATTGTTTTCGACCCCCTCTATGTTAATGCTACTACATTATATCATGTGTTTAGTAAATTAGCATAACACTTTTATTTATTTATGACTCATTTTTAAAAAATATTTAGATAAATGATATACTTTTCTTCAATTACCTCTTATTTGTTACTATATTTATGGTATATATATGTTTTGTTTTCTACAATTTTATTAAAGTAGCACTATATATTATACACTTTAGCCTATACTAAAAAACAAAACGACAGCATTATATGCCGTCATTGTTTTCTTTACCTACATCATCAATTTCTTCAAAAGTTACAGTATATTGATAAACATTGTCATCTTTAGCATCTTTCTTTCCAATATCAAACTTATCTTTCATATCATTTTTTGCATCATCAACTTTGTCTTTCATATCATTTTTTACATCATCAACTTTGTCCTTCATATCTGTTGTTATATCATCTACTTTGTTTTTTACATCTTTAGCTTTATTTCTTATTATTTTATTAAACACTTCAACCGAACCATCACTTTTTACTATTTCTACTGTTATCTTTGTAAACACTGCTGTTAATACTCCTACAGCTACAAGTGGTGGCCACAAAAGAGCTACTGCTCCAGCAGCTAATCCCATATTAACTGGAATATCCACAATTACTTTTTTATCTTTTTTTATTCTAATCCTATTAACATTACCTTTCTTAACTGTTTCCTTCATCCATTTCATAAACTCATCTTTTGTAGTATATAAATCATCTTTAATATTGCTTTGGTTCTTTTCAATATATATCAAAGCATCAACTACATTGCCATCACACTTTTCTAAAGCTTCTTTGGCTTCAGTATAAGTAACTCCTGTTCTTTCCCTAATAATATCTATTTTTTCTAAAGAAATTTCACTCATGAACTCACTCCCTTATAAATATTTAAATATTTCTAAACTTTTAGGTTTCTTAGAATAACTTTGAGAAATAAATATGTTTAAAATTTTATATATTTCATTTTTCACTTCCCGGGGTATTGAAATCCTATTTATATTCTCCAACTCTATATTATTTAAAAATCTTAATATACTATATCCAGTATAACTTATATTAGTACCATTACTCCTTCTACAATTCCTACATATACCACCGTGATATTGAAAACTTATATAGTTTGAACTTATAATTTTTTTACCACATATACTGCATCTATCAAAATCGAAACCATATCCTGTAAACTTTAAAAGCTTCATTTCAAAGCATCTTGTTAAAATTTCCAAATCCACCGCTTTGTTTTTGATAAGATAAAAAGCTTTAACAAATTCTTTAAAAAACTCCCTTATGCTTTCTTCATCATTTAAAGCTATTATTATTAATTCACAAAAATAAGATGCATAGGTTATTGAATCAAAATCCTTTAATATTCCTTGAAATGAATCTATTGTTTCAACTTCATTTATTGTATATAAGTTTTTACCTCTATAAAGTACATATTCGCCAAAGCAAAAGGGTTGTGTAGACGATAGAAATTTACTTTTACTAGTTTTAGCACCTCTTGCTATTGATGAAATTTTTCCTAATTTCTCACTGAACAACCATACAATTTTATCTTTTTCCTTAAAATCCTGAGTTTTTAGAACAACAGCTCTGCTTTTAAATATTGCCAGAAAACCATCTCCTATTTATTATTATAACCTATTTATATAAACAAATAACAGTATTTTTTTTATTTTTTTGTAAAATTTTCCTTTTATTCTCTATATCCTAATTCTTTTAACATGAATTTACTATCACGCCACTCTTTTTTTACCTTAACCCAGATTTTAAGATTAACTTTTGCATCTAAAAACTTTTCCATATCTTGTCTTGAATAAGTTGAAATTTTCTTAAGCATTCTTCCACCTTTACCTATAATTATCCCTTTATGTGTATCCTTTTCACAAAGTATGTTTGCATCTATATGATAAGTTCCAATTTGATTTTTTTTCATAGAAATTATTTCCACAGCAATTCCGTGAGGAACTTCTTGTGATAAAAGTTTTAATGATTTTTCTCTAATTATTTCAGAAATCACAAATCTTTCTTGTTGATCTGTTATCATATCATCTGGATAATATTTAGGTCCTTCTGGCATATACTTAGCCATTAATTCTTGAAGAGTATTGATATTTTTTTTTCTTTTAGCAGAAATAGGTATTATTTCGGCAAAATCCATATACTTAGAGTATGCTTCTAGTGCTTTTGCAACTATTTCTGGATTATTTTCATCTATTTTATTTATAACCAAGAATACAGGTTTTTCACTATTTTTTAATCCCTCTAATATCATTTCATCTCCTTTTCCAATTTCTTCTTCTGGAGTTGTCATGAACATTACTAAATCAACTTCTCTTTTCGCTTCCTGTGCACTTTTAACCATGTATTCACCGAGCTTATGTCTTGGCTTGTGAATACCTGGTGTATCAACAAAAATAATCTGATAATTATCTTTTGTTAATATTGCATGTATATTATTTCTTGTAGTCTGTGGTCTACAAGATACTATAGATAGTTTTTCCCCTATTATTGTATTTATAAGTGTAGATTTTCCTACATTAGGTCTTCCTATAATTGTTACAAATCCTGATTTAAACATAATTCCTCCTTATTTTTGTAAGTCTTTTTTTGTAAATGCTCCTGGAAGTATTTCATCAATTTTTTTTATTACATAATCATTTGCATTTTTTACAAGTATTATATCAGTATTTTCATCGCAAAACTCGCTAATAACCTGCCTACAAATTCCACATGGATAAGTATATGTAGAAGTATCTCCAACTAACGCAATAGCTTTAAGATTTCTATTTCCTTTTGATACAGCACTGAAAATAGCACTTCTTTCAGCACAATTAGTTGCACCAAAAGATGCATTTTCTATATTACATCCTCCATATATTTTATTATCATCCATAATAACTGCTGCACCTACTTTAAAATTAGAATAAGGTGCATAAGCGTTCTCCCTAAATTTCAGAGCCTCTTCTATTAAATCTCTATATTCCATAACCTTTCCTCCAAAGTATTAAATTTGTCATATAGATAGTATCTAGATTATATCATGTCTTGATAGTAATTTAAAACCTTCGCATTAATATTTTAACCAAAAACTCTAAAAATCAACATAGTGAGAAATATTCCCAAAACCCCTCCAACCACAACTTCAAAAATAGAGTGTATTTCTGAATCCACTCTACTTTGAGCAATAATAAATGCCATAAGATAGCTAAGTATAATAATGACAGGTTCTTCTGTAAGTAAAACTATAGTAGTTGCTATAGAAAACCCTATAGCACTATGACCACTAGGCATTCCTCCTTTTAATGGAGTTCCTTCCCCAAATATAGCTTTAACTATTATAGTTGCTAGTGAAACTATAACTAAACTTAAAAAAATCATATATGGATTTGAATTTCTAATTTTTCTCATAACAATAAAAGTAAAAGGACTTAATCGATCACCAAAAATAATGTATCCTACTAAGACTGAATTTATTGCAGATACCAAAACTGAACCAGCTGCAACATTTTTAGCTATTTTAGCTAGTGGATGATAATAATTAGTTGTAGCATCAATAGTACATTCTATTGCAGTATTAATCATCTCACATACAAGAACCATTGTTATTGTTATTGTTATTGTTATTAATTCTATTTTAGTTAAATCATAAAAAAAACAAGCTGTTAATACAAGTAAGGTTGCAACCATATGTATCCTCATATTTCTTTCATTTCTTACTGTATATATCATTCCTTCAATTGCATAGTTAAAACTATCCATTAATTTTTTAACTTTTCTCACACACATTCACCCCTAAATTCAACTCAGAGAGTAAAAAAAATTAAGAGTAAGAGTTTTACTCTCATCTCCTAACTTTTTTAGTTTCTTGTAATATTAAATTCGTTTAATATTTCTTCTTCCCTTTTTCTCATTCTATCTTTATCTTCTTCCAACATATGATCATATCCTAAAAGATGAAGTACCGAATGAACTGTAAGATAGCATACTTCTCTTAAAAAAGAGTGCCCAAACTCCTGATTTTGTTGTTTAGCCCTTTCTAAAGATAACACAATATCACCTAAAACAAGCTTTCCCTCATCAAGATCAGCCTCACAAAACTTATAGTCTATATATACTTCTTTATATACGCTTCCATCTTCATACTCTAACATAGGAAAGGATAAAACATCTGTAATACTATCAATATTCCTTTGTTCTTTGTTTATTTCTTTTATTTGCTCATTATCTATAAAGATAACGCTCACTTCACTATCAATATTTACCCCTTCTTCTTTAAGTGCATATCCAATTATTCTTTCTACATTTTTTATCAATTTTTCAGTAACTTCTATCTTATTCTGTCTGTTATCTATATATATCATTTCATTAATCTCCTTTGTTTTTTATGTTTTTTTCTGTAGGATATTCAATTCTTTGATGATATATTCCTGATAGTGTCTTTAAAAAAGCTTTTCTTATTTTGTTAATATCTTTTAATGTCAAATCACAATTATCAAGCTGATATTCATTTAGTCTAGCCTTAATTATATTATTTACCATTTCTTCAATTTTACCCTTTGTTGGTTCATTTATTGACCTTACAGCTGCTTCTACACTATCCGCAAGCATTAATATAGCAATTTCTTTGCTTTGAGGAATAGGTCCTGCATATCTAAAATCTTCTTCTTTTACTTCTTCAGGTTTTTCACTAGTGTTTTTAGCAGTAATATAAAAGTATTTCACAAGTGATGTTCCATGATGCTGTTCTATAGCATCTTGAATTACCTTAGGAAGCTTATATTCTTTTGCAATTTCTAATCCATCTTTAACGTGAGAAGTAATTATCAAAGTACTTAAATTAGGATTAATTTTATCATGAGGATTATCTTTTCCTATTTGATTTTCTTTAAAAAACATAGGTCTTTTAATTTTTCCAATATCATGATAATAAGCTGAAACCCTAGCGAGTACAGGATTACCTCCAACTTGTTCAGCAGCTACTTCAGCTAAATTAGCTACAAGTACACTGTGATGATATGTACCTGGTGATTCTAAAAGCAATTTTTTTTGTACTGGATGATTAGGATTAGATAACTCTAAAAGTTTTATAGTAGTTACTATATCAAAAACACTTTCAAATACTGGTAAAAAACCTATTGTTAAAACTGCAGATATACAACTAGCTATAAATGAATATCCTGAATTTTTCATTACCTGAAAAACATTATTACTTAATAAAAATCCTACTGTAAAAGTTAAAATTAAATTTATAGCACCTATAAACAAAGATGCATATAATATATCGTTTCTCTGCTGCAGCTTTTTAAGAACAATAGCTCCAAGTATACTATTTAATACTGTCAGCAAAGTTATTTCTATATTAAATTTAACAACTACACTTATTAATATACAGCTAATTATACTCATATTTAAGGAGATTTTATCATCAATCAAAAGTGTATACAACATTGGTATACATGCTAGTGGTATCAAAAAAGGTGTTACTGTACTAAATGTTCTTGCAAATAACACTGATATACATGTAAGTATATTGATCAAAATAAGTTTACTATTATCATAATAAATTTCTCTATAATACTTACGAAGATAAAACCATTGTATAAACATTACTAAAAGTACCAGCACACCTGCTGCTATATAAATATATTTATTATTATTATCATTTAATAATCCTAAATCTTTCAATATAATTAAGTCTCTTGCAGTTATTGGTTCTCCTTCTTTAACTACAGTTTGCCCTTTTTTTATCATAATAGGCTGTACCTTTTTCCTAGCCTCTGCCTTTAATTGATTAGTCTTATCTTCATCATAAAAGAAATTAGGTTTTATTTCTGAGTATCCTATGCTTTTTCCAAGTTCTCTTAAAACTTTTGAAAGCTTAGCCGCATTGAACTTAACATCAACAGTATCCTGTGCTTTTTTTATACTTTCTTCATTATCTTCTATATTGTAATTTAAAACCTTATCCATAATAGGTATTAAATTTTTCTTAAGCAAACTCATTTGTTCTTTATTCAGGCTCACAAAAGTTTTTATATCTTCTTCAGACAAATTAATTGACGTATCTTCTTTTAATTTCTTAATTTTTTCATCTTCACCAACAGAGTCACTATCAGCTTGCTTAGACGCATAAAAAAACAAACTCTCTAATTCCTCTAATATATTTTTTTTCATCTCCAAATTTTTGCTATATTTTTCTCCAACTGCTTCAGCAGCTTGTTCTTCTTTTTCCTCTGTCTTTAGCACATCCTTTACTTCTCTTGGTGCTTTAATATTAAACCTAGCAATTTCACCTTCTTTTAGATTATATTTTTTAGTTACTAAAGATGTAATCAAAACAACAAATATAAAGGTAAATGTAAACAAAAAAGTTATTATTCTTTTAGTTTTTCTACTGTCTATTACATATTTAAATTTATCCATTTTTTATAACCACATCCCTTTGTTTTTTAACTTATATATCTTAAGTAAGTTCATCATCTATTTCTATTTTCTTAGGCTGAGCTATATCTTCTTCTACTATTAATACAACTCTAACTTGATAGTTTTCTTCTTTAGTTTTAACATCTACTATCTTATCTATTATTTTAACAGATTTATCTAGTTTTACAATTATTTTAGAAAAAAGTTCCTTAGTAATCTTTTGGGTAATTTGCTCCTTATTAGGAGTATCAATCCGTTCCTTAACTTCATAATAAATTTCTTGTTTAATTAATGGTTTATCTATAACTATTTTATCATAAATCTTAAAATTATTTTCTGATTTCTTAACATAAATTTTTTTTCCTAAAACTTCACAATAAACATTTACTAATTTATTGCCTGTTCTCTCTCTTTTCACCTTTTTAGTTGAAACTTCTCCTATTTCTTCATAAAAAGTTCTAGCAATAACATTTGCATCAGAATGTACCTTATATGAACTCTCCTCCTTACCTTGTTCTCCTTTTACAAGCAAATCACCTTTTTTAACTATATCACCTTTTTTAACTATAGCAGTTCCTTCTGTTGTATAAACTCTTACAACCTCTCCATCTCTTTTAGCTACTATATCACAATAACTATCATCTATAACAATTTGAGGCGGCTGATGCCTTTCCACAATATTTATCTTAAGCTTTCCCCCTTCAATCCTTGCCCTAGCCCACATAATATCCTTATTATGCTTAACTATTTCATCTTCTATATCATATACATCTATTTTACTTTTATTAACTCCACAAGTAATACCAAAAGACTTTAATTGATTTCTGATTTCATAAGGAGTAATATTTTGTTCTGTTATTATTTCTATATCCCATATAAAGGTAGATAAACAGTAAATTATTATAGCAAATATTATTGCTCCACCTACTAGTGTTTTTCTCTTTTTAATTTTTATCATAAAAAATGATACGCCCCGCCTATCAATAATCTTTATTTTTGTATTAGTTCTTTTAGCTATAACATTTATTTTATGATAATTCTTAAGGTTTATGTCAATACAAAGTGTAGTTATATTTTTTCTTTTAATATTTTTAACACATATATTATTTTTCCAAAGCAAATTTATAAATTTTTCAGGAGTTATTGATTGAATTTCAATTGTCATTATTCCCTTTTTGTATTTATTAAAATTAAAATTCCTCATAATTTATTCCCCTTGCACTCTATTCCTATGATAGGTTATAGTTTTAAATTTCCCACTTATAATTATTGTGCTTCCCCCAATAAATCTTACTTCTAATCTTTCGCCCTCTATCAATATTAGTCCTATATTGGAATTTATTATCATTTTATTTTCTTCAAATAATACTATTCCCTTATGATTTTCAATAGCTATTTCATTATTCCCAGTAATAGTTATTTTAGGTATGTTTAAAACAACGTCCCTAGGCAAATCTAATTTTTGCGCAATATTTTCTCTTGTCTTATCTAATTTATCTCTCAATTTATGTTCTCCTCAAAATTTCTTTCATACTAATTTATGAAGAAATCTTTTAATAAATTACTAATTAAATACAAAATAAAAAGAACCAGCTTTTAACTGGTTCTTAAGTCAAACTTATAGATTTTTTATTTTAAATGTTGTTTTACAATTAAGCTGATGAGCTTACCGTATACACGCCATTTTAGTTTAAGCATAGCAATTAACATAACTTTTCACATGTCTTTTATACTATTTGCCCCTACTTAATCAACTACTTGGCTAATTATTTCAGCAATTTCATCTTCATTCAACTGCTTAGGAAGGTACTCTAATAAAATCTCTATTTCAGATTCAGTTTTTTAACTAAATCCTGTCTATTGCCTTTCTTAAACAGCAATAGCTTTTCTTCTCTGTTTTACTTTTTTTGATAAAATTCCTATAATGTCTTCATCATCTAACGTCTTATTATCAGTATTTTCGACCTGTAAAACAGCAGACCTTGCCATACTTAAAGTACTAGCCATAAATTATTTCTATTTATCATGGCATTTTTCTAATCTTGTTGTAATCTTTCTTTAAGAGACATACTTCAAGTACCTTCTTTCAGTATAACATTATATTCTATCTATGTTTTGCCTTTCTTCTTCTTGCCGCTTCTGATTTTTTCTTTCTTTTAACACTTGGTTTTTCATAGTGCTCTCTCTTTCTTACTTCAGATAAAACACCTGATTTAGCACATGATCTTTTGAATCTTTTTAATGCACTTTCTAAACTTTCGTTTTCTCTTACTTTAACTTCTGACACCGATTATCCCTCCCTCCCTAGCAGTATTCAAAGCTAAGTTGCTTATAGTTGCTGAGGGCAAAATAGCACATTGCTAATTATACAACATTATTTTATATACTGTCAACTGTTTTCACTGTTTAACTAAATTTTATCTTACTTAACCCGGTGGCCAGGTAAGATTTCTTCCACCTAACATATGAAAATGGATATGAGGGACTTCCTGTCCTCCATCTTTTCCACAATTCATTACTATTCTATATCCGCCTTCTTGTATATTAAGTTTTTTTGCAATTTCTTTACAAACTTTAAAGATATGAGCTATTATTTCAGAATCTTCATCAGTTATTTCATTTAAACTTTCTATGTGTTTTTTTGGAATTACTAAAATGTGCGTTGGTGCTGCTGGATTAATATCCTCAAAGCTCAATACCTTATCATCTTCATAAACTTTTTTGCTTGGTATTTCACCTTTTACAATTTTACAAAAAATACAATCTTCCATGTGTGTCACCTCCTTACCAACAATGTATAAGTATTCAACAAAAGTATGCTAAATTCCTTCTAATAACATTATTTTTTATACTTATAGAATTTCACCTATAATTAATTCATCTTCTATATTTTTTAAAGTAACATCTAATATTTTACCTTTTAAATCTTCTTTAAATTTTGAAATAACCTTTATATAATTAGGTGTGTATCCTTCATAGTACTCTTCTCTTTCACTTATTTTATGCTCATAAAGAACATTCGTTTTTATTCCTATGAATTTTTGCATAAATTCTCTTTCGTTATCTTTATTAAGGTTTATAAGTTTTTTGCTTCTTTCTTCCTTAATATTTCCATCAACTTGATTTTTCATAGCTGAAGCTTTAGTTCCTGTTCTAGGACTATATTTAAATATATGCATTTTTGCAAGTTTTATATTCTCTAGAAAATCATATGTTTTGTTAAACTCCTCTTCAGTTTCTCCTGGGAAACCTACAATTATATCAGTAGTTATAGATAAATCATGAATATTTTTTCTAAGTTCATCAACTATATTCTTATATTTTGCTGCTGTATATTTTCTGTTCATTCTTTTTAAAGTTTCATCACATCCACTTTGAAGTGAAAGATGAAAATGAGGACATAATTTTTTCAATTTACTCATTTGTTTAATAATATTTTCTGTGAAAAACTCAGGTCCAATAGAACCTATTCTTACTCTTTCAATGCCTTCAATTTCATCTATTTCGTGAAGTATATTTAAAAGGTTAATATCTCCATCTAAATCTGCTCCATAAGAAGAAATATCGATACCTGATAGAATTATTTCTTTAAAGCCGTGTTTAGCTAGTTCTGTAACTTCATTAACTACTTTTTCAGGTTTTTTACTGCATACAGCCCCTCTAGCAAAAGGTATTAAACAATATGAACAAAAATTGTTACACCCATCTTGAATTTTTAAAAAAGCTCTTGTCTTATCTTGATATTCCTTTATTTTTAAGTCCTCAAAAACTTTATTCTTAAGAACATCATTTACAACAACAATTTGTTTTTTTTCTTCTCTTGCTCTATTTACCCAATATACTATTTCTCCTTTATTTCTTGTTCCTAATACTACATCTATGTCTGCAACTTTTGAAACTTTGTCTGGAGCAATTTGAGAATAACATCCAACTGCTGCAATTATGGCATCTTTATTCAACCTTCTAGCTCTAGATATCATTTGCCTTGACTTTTTATCACTCATATTTGTAACAGTGCAAGTATTTATTACATAAACATCTGCTACATCATTAAAAGATACTACTTCATATCCATTTTTTATAAATTTTTCTGTCATAGCTTCTGATTCATATTGATTCACTCTGCATCCTAATGTAGCAAAAGCGACTTTCATTAACTTACCCCTCCTAAATCTCCCAATTCATACATAATTAAACTAACACATGTCAAACCCGCAGTTTCAGTTCTAAGTATCCTAGGACCTAAAGTAACAATGTGTGCACCATTATCCTTCAGACTTTTTATCTCTTCTTCTTCAAATCCACCTTCTGGCCCTACTACTATAGCAACCTTTAAAACTTGTTTGTCAAGCTCTTGAATAAGCTTTTTAATACCATAGTTTTCTGCATTTTCATATGCTACTACTATTAAATCCATTTCCTTTAATTCATCAATAAATTCATCAAATTTCAATATACTTCTAATATTAGATATCAAAGTTCTCTTGCTTTGTTTACATGCTTCAAATGCTATTCTATTCCATCTATCTAATTTTTTCATTTCTTTATTTATATCTTTTATAGAAGAAGATACTCTATTAGTTTCTATAGGAATTATTTCTTTAACTCCTAATTCTGTACACTTTTGAATGATAATCTCCATTTTTGAAGCTTTAGGAAGCCCTTGATATAAATATACTTCTATAGGACTTTCATTGTTAACTTGTAATTCTTTTAATATTTCAACTTCAACCTCACTCTTAGTAATACTTTGTATTTGAGTTAAGTATTCTTTACCATTACAGTTATTTATATTTACATTTTCTCCTTCTTTAAGCCGTAATACCTTGTATATATGTTTTACATCTTCGCCTTCAATTATAGCTTTATTTCCACATATCTTATCCTGTGATATAAAAAACTTATGCACAACCAACTCTCCTTCTTATGATTTTGCAATTATACAACACCATTCACCATCTATATTAACTTCTTCTATATTAAATCCACATTTTTTTAATTTATCCATAACATCCTGTTTTCTATCCAAGATTATTCCTGATGCTATGAAATATCCATCATCCACTATAAACTTTTTGACATCCTCAGCTAATAGTTTTATTACATCAGCTAGTATATTAGCAACTACTATATTAGCTTTACCATCTATAACTTCCATTAAATTTCCATAAAGTATTTCTATATTATCTATATTATCTATATTATTAAGTTTCACATTTTCCTTAGCTACATCTACAGCAACTGGATCAAGATCTACTCCAACAACTTTTTTAGCATTTAATTTTGATGCTGCAATTGCAAGTATACCTGAACCAGTTCCTATATCAAAAACGATTGAGTCTTCTTTTACATACTTCTCCAAAGCTTTAATACATAACCTTGTTGTCTCATGAGTTCCTGTTCCAAAAGCCATACCTGGATCTAATTCTATTATTATTTCATCATCTTCTTTATTATAGTTCTCCCATGTAGGTTTAACTACTGTTTTTTGCCCTATTTTAGTAGGTTTATAATACTGTTTCCAATTATTCGCCCAATCTGCTTCATTTACTTTTTTTACAATAACTGAGCCTTCACCTTTATTTATACCTAAATTATCCAACTCATCTATTTTTTCCTTTATATACTCTAAATATTCATCAAATTTTTCATCTTGCTTATAATACGCTTTTATAATAGCTCCTTCTTTTATACTTATATCCATCCCATTTTCATCAAACCAGTCAAATTCCCCTGGGTTCTTTTTCTTATCTTCTATATCTTCTGAATCCAAAATAGAAACTCCCTGTACTCCTGTATTATAGATTATCCCTGTTATAGCCTCCACAGCTTCACTGCTTGTAATAAGCTCTACTTCTAACCAATCTTTATCCATTATAAAAAGCACTCCTTCTTATGTTAAAAATTCTTTGCAAATTTAACTTATTTAATTATAATGCAACTCTTTAAAACTGTAAACTTAAAAACTTGTTTCTCTCAAATGAGAGAAACAAGTTTTATTTAAAACTATCCTTTATCTTATCAACAAAAGATTTTTTAATAGTATCTTCTATTTTTTCACCACTAGCTTCCATAAATTCTAATAATGTTTGTTTTTGCTTGTCATTTAAATTTTTTGGAATATCTACTATAATCTTAACATATTGATCGCCTCTACCATGTCCATTAACTTTTGGCACACCTTTACCTTTTAATCTAAAAACAGTTCCAGATTGTGTTCCTTGAGGCACCTTGTACTTAACATCTCCATCTACAGTTTCAACTTTCAATTCTGCTCCTAAAACTGCTTTACCAAAACTTATATGTTCTTCTATATATATATCAAAGCCTTTTCTATTAAAAAATTTGTGTGGTAAAACTCTAATATTTACATATAAATCTCCTGATGGACCCCCACTTTTTCCTGGTTCACCTTGACCTCTTAAAGGCAATACATTACCATTATCTACTCCAGCAGGTACCTTTATTTTTATTTTTTTATTTTTTCTAACTGTACCTTTTCCATGACATTTTGAACATGGATCACTTATACTCTTTCCTGTACCACCACATTTGTCACAAGTTGAAGTAGTTACAAAACTTCCAAGCGGAGTATTTCTTTGATATCTAACTTGACCAGTACCACCACATTTATCACAAGTTTTAGGACTAGTACCTGGTTTTGCCCCTGTTCCATTACAGCTTTCACAATTTTCATTTCTAGTAATAGATATTTCTTTTTCCACACCAAAAACAGCTTCCTCAAAAGTTAACTTTAAGGTATACTCAAGGTCAGCTCCTCTTATTGGACCATTTTTTCTTCTTCTAGATGAAAAACCTCCACCAAAAAATGAATCAAAAATATCTTCAAAACCACCCATATCAGAGAAATCAAATCCGCCTGCTCCGCCACCACCATTAAAATCAGTAGTACCAAATCTATCATATTGTTCTTTCTTTTGAGCATCTGATAATACTTGATAAGCTGCATTTGCATCTTTAAATTTTTCTTCCGCTTCCTTATTATCTGGATTTCTATCTGGATGATACTTCATTGCAAGCTTTCTATAAGCTTTTTTTATCTCATCTTCACTAGCGCTTCTTGATACTCCCAGAATTTCATAATAATCTTTACTAGCCATCCTTTATTTCCCACCACCTACTGTATTATTACCATATAAAATACATTAATCATTTGATTACTAAAATTAAGGGAAGGGTAATTACCCATCCCTTAATAACTTAACTATTTCATTATACCTAAATTATTTATCATCTTCAACTTCAAAGTCTGCATCAACCACATCATCATTCTTCTTATTTTCTGAATCAGCAGTTGCTCCTGTGTCTGCTCCTGCCTGTGATCCTTCCTGTGGTCCTGCTTGTTGATACATTTTTGATGATATTGCATGAAATGCTTCAGTTACTTCTTCTGTTGCTTTCTTAATAGCATCTATATCTTCTCCATCTTTAACTTTCTTTAACATCTCTAATTTTTCTTCAACAGTTTTTTTGTCTTCAGCTGAAATTTTGTCTCCAAGATCTTTTAATGTTTTTTCTGTTTGATAAGCAACAGAATCCGCATTATTCTTCACATCTATAGCTTCTTTTTTCTTTTCATCTTCAGCTGCATGTTTTTCTGCTTCTTTAACAGCCTTATCTATTTCTGAATCATCTAAGTTAGTAGAAGCTGTAATTGTAATATTAGCTTCTTTTCCTGTTCCTTTATCTTTAGCTGAAACATTTAGTATACCGTTAGCATCAATATCAAAAGTTACTTCAATTTGAGGTATTCCTCTTTGTGCTGGTGGTATATCTGTTAATTGGAATCTTCCAAGAGTTTTGTTATCAGCAGCCATTTTTCTTTCACCTTGAACTATATGAATATCCACTGATGTCTGATTATCTGAAGCTGTTGAAAATATTTGACTCTTTCTTGCTGGTATTGTTGTATTTCTTTCTATTAACGGAGTAGCTATTCCACCCATTGTTTCTATACCAAGTGTTAATGGAGTTACATCTAAAAGTAAGATATCATTAACTTCTCCAGTTAATACTCCAGCTTGAATTGCTGCACCCATAGCAACACATTCATCCGGATTAACTCCTTTAGTTGGTTCTTTTCCTGTAAAGTTTTTAACAGCCGCTTGAACTGCTGGAATTCTTGTAGATCCTCCAACAAGTACCACTTTATCTATATCTCCTACTGAAAGTCCAGCATCACTTAATGCTTTTCTCATTGGCTCAATTGTAGCTTCTACTAAATCATGAGTTAATTCATCAAATTTAGCTCTTGTTAAATTCATATCAATATGTTTTGGACCAGTTGCATCAGCTGTTACAAATGGTAAATTAATATTAGTTGTTGTTGATGATGATAATTCTATTTTAGCTTTTTCTCCTGCCTCTTTTAATCTTTGAAGAGCCCTGTTATCATTTCTTAAATCTATTCCATTATCAGCTTTAAAAGTTTCAGCTATATAATTCATTATCTTTTCGTCAAAATCGTCTCCACCAAGCTTAGTATTTCCATTTGTAGATTTAACTTCAAACACTCCATCTCCAAGCTCTAGAATAGATACATCAAAAGTACCTCCACCTAAATCATATACAAAAATCTTTTGAGTAGTATCCATCTTATCAAGACCATATGCAAGTGATGCAGCTGTTGGTTCATTTATTATTCTCTTCACATCAAGTCCTGCTATTTTACCAGCATTCTTAGTAGCCTGTCTTTCACTATCATTAAAATATGCTGGAACTGTTATAACTGCTTCTGTTACAGTTTCGCCTAAATAAGCTTCTGCATCTGCTTTTAATTTTTGAAGTATCATTGCTGATATTTCTTCTGGTGAATATTTCTTGTCTTCTATATTAACTCTATAATCTGTTCCCATATGTCTTTTTATAGAACCTATAGTCTTATCAGGGTTTGTGATTGATTGTCTTTTTGCAATTTGACCAGCAAGTCTTTCTCCATCATCTTTAAATGCTACTACTGATGGTGTAGTTCTAGCACCTTCTGCATTTGCTATAACAGTTGGATTTCCACCTTCCATAACCGCTACACATGAATTGGTTGTTCCTAAGTCTATTCCTATAATTTTTCCCATTTTGTTTACCTCCCATTAAGTTAATTTACAATTTCAAATTATTAATATTAAGCTAATTAGCTACTTTAACTAAACTATATCTTAAAACTTTATCTCCTCTTTTAAAGCCTTTTTGAAAAACTTCTACGATTTGATTTTTTTCAAAATTTTCGTCTTCAATATGCATTATTGCATTATGATAATTCGGATCGAATTCACAATCTGTTGAAATTTCTTCAACTTCAAGTTTTTTAAATGCATCTTCAAATTGTCTTATGGTAATTTCAATTCCTTTTTTTAAATCTTCTGCACTTCCATCTACTGAAATAGCTCTTACCAAATTATCTAAAACCGGAAGCATGTTTGCAAGTATATCTTCACATGCATTCGTATATATAGCTTTTTTTTCTTTCTCTGTTCTTTTTCTAAAATTTTCATATTCTGAACTTATTCTCATTAATCTTTCTTTTAATGAATTAGATTCATTGTTTAATTTTTTATTATCTTCTTTTAAATTATTTATTTCTTTTTCAAGTTGTAATACTTCATCATTATTTTCAGTTTCTTCAACTTCAATTTTCTCAGCTTCAACTTTTTCTTCAGTTATGTTCTCTTGATTATCCTCTATATTGGATTCACTCGATTTTTTTTCTAAATTTTCTTTTTCATTTTCCATATTCATTGTAATTTCACCTCTCGTCATCTCCAAAATAAATTTTATTGATATTTTCATTAAGTGTTTCCGCAAATTGTGTAAGCACTGAAATAACTCTAGAATAAGGAATTCTTGTTGGTCCAATAACACCTATACTGCCTAGCGGTTTATTTCCCAAACTATATATAGTAGACACAACACTACAGTCTTGAGCATCTGTTATAAAATTTTCTTTTCCTATACTAATATGCACATTGTTATTCTCATGTTCACCACAAATTGCATCATCAAATAATTTACACATTATCTGTTTATTATCTATTAAAGATAAAAACTGTTTTGC
Source organism: Clostridium aestuarii (assembly GCF_026735135.1). GTDB lineage: Bacteria > Bacillota > Clostridia > Clostridiales > Clostridiaceae > Clostridium_H > Clostridium_H aestuarii. The sequence goes on from NZ_JAPQER010000002.1 coordinate 767,401, forward strand.
TTTTTCAATATCATTGTACTCAACATAATTAAATATATTGGCTGTACCTTCGCAATAAATTTCACTATTACCATCTTTACTCAAAGTTTCGTAAAGCACAGTAATAATAGCATCAAATATAGCTTCATATTTATTTAAATAATTTTTAATATCATTTATTACTTTTAAATTAATATCCTGTATTGTTAAATTATTAAGTTTACTATTTAAAACCTTAGAAATTTTTTCAATAATATCATTATCAATTGGCTTACTTACTCTTATAATATTATTAGTTATAAGACCATTTTGTGTAATAACAGTAACTAAAATATTATTGTTGTCTATGTTCATAAGTTGAATTAACTTAATACGACTATTTCTTGCTGATGGCATTTTAACTACACAAGTTAATTTAGTAAGTTCTGAAAGTAGTAAAATTGATTTTTTTACTATTTTATCTACTTCATATAAAGCTTCATTAATGAGTTCATCCTTTATTTTAAGTTCCTGTTCTAGACTTAACTTTGGTATTTCTAAAAGCCTATCAACGTACAGCCTATATCCTTTATCAGAAGGTCTTCTACCTGAAGAGGTATGTAATTGTTCAATATATCCCATATCTTCTAAGTCAGACATCTCATTCCTTACAGTAGCAGAACTTATACCTAAATCATATTTTTTAGCTATTGTTCTGGAACCTATAGGCTCTCCTGTACAAATATAATCACGAATAATAGCCTCTAATATCTTTAACTTTCTTTCATTTAGGTTAAAATCCATATCAATGAATCCCCCTTTTATTAGCACTCTATGTTGTTGAGTGCTAACGACTACGTCTTTAAGTTATCACTCTACTATTTTTTTGTCAACACCACTTTGTTTCCATAATTTATTTATTTCTTTCAATTTCCGTTGTATATTCAAATTTTCTTTAGAAATCTCTTTTTTTCTCATTATTGCGCCCATGTTTTAACAACTTAACAGGAAATCACTCATTACAAAATTTGAAACTTCTATTCCTTTATGCGATAAAAACACTCTTCCATTTTCTTCTCTCAATAGATCTTTTTTCTTGTGTTTATTAATTATTTCTCCATAAACATCATATATAGAAATTTTAAACTTTTTATTAAATTTTTCTATAGAGATTCCTTCTATCTTTCTAAGTCCCATAAACATAAACTCTTCCATTTCTTCTTCTTTTGAATTCTTTTTCTTATGGACTATTGCTGAATTTTTATTGATTATTTTTTCTATGTAATTATCAATATTACTTTCATTCATCCATCTATCTCCATATAAATAAGAGTGAGACGATGAACCACATCCTATGTAATCTTCTAAATTCCAGTAAATCAAATTATGTTTACATTCTTTACTAGGTTTTGCAAAATTGGATATTTCATATTGATAATATCCGTTGTCCTTTAAATATTCTAAAGTATATCTATACATTTGTCTTTCAATATCTTCATCTGGTAAATTTAATTTATTTTTTTCGTATAAATCATAAAAAGGTGTTCCTTCTTCTATAATTAAGCTATAGCAAGATATATGTTCTGGATTAAGATCAATTACGTTTTCTAGTGTTTCTTTCCATTCTTGTAAATTTTGATTTGGAACTCCAAACATTAAATCTATATTTATATTTTCAAATCCCATTTCCCTTGCCATTTTAAAACTTGTCTTGAATTCTTCTACCGTATGTATCCTGCCTAATTTTTCAAGATGAGTATTCTGCCACGCTTGAAGTCCAATACTCAATCTGTTTACACCCATTGATCTAAATAATTTTAGTTTTTCCTTACTAAAAGTTCCAGGATTACCCTCTATTGTAAATTCTAAATCTTTATTTTTTTCTAGTTTGTCTATACTTTTTTTTAAAATATTCCAACCTTCTAAAGATAAATAGGTGGGAGTACCCCCACCTACGAATATTGTACCAAATTTTTTATTTTTCATATTATCAATCTCTTTAGAAAGCGCCTCTGCATAACTAAGCATTTTATCTTCTTTTCCACAATATGATGGAAAATCACAATAAAAACACTTTTGCTTACAAAATGGAATATGAATATATAGTGCTATTATATTATTCATAACACGCTCCCAAATCTATTTTTATTTTGTTTTTGAAAATTCTGCTCTTAACATTTAACTATTAATGCTAAAATTTAGTCAACTTTTAGTATTGACATAAACGCTTCTTGTGGAACCTCTACACTACCAACCTGACGCATTCTTTTCTTTCCTTCTTTTTGTTTTTGAAGAAGCTTTTTCTTTCTTGAAATATCTCCTCCATAGCACTTTGCAAGAACATCTTTTCTCATTGCTTTTACAGTTTCTCTTGCTATTATTTTAGAGCCAACTGCTGCTTGTATTGGAATTTCAAACATTTGTCTTGGAATAACTTCTTTTAATTTTTGAGCTATAGCTCTTCCTTTATGATATGCTCTTTCTTCAGGTACAATCATGGATAAGGCATCAACAATATCAGCATTTAACAATATATCTAACTTAACTAATTTAGCTTGATTATATCCATACAACTCATAATCTAAAGAAGCATATCCTCTTGTTTTAGATTTTAACATATCAAAAAAGTCATATATTATTTCGTTAAGTGGCATATAATAATTTATTACTACTCTTGTAGTTTCAATATAATCCATGTCTATATATGTACCACGTCTATTTTGGCATAACTCCATTACTGCACCAACATACTCTGATGGAGCTATTATAGAAGCCTTTACTATAGGTTCTTCCATGTGATCTATTTCTGTAGGATCTGGAAGATTTGCTGGATTTGTAATTTCAAACACTTCTTCATCATTTTTAAATACTTTGTATATTACAGATGGTGCTGTAGTTATGATATCAAGATTAAATTCTCTCTCTATTCTTTCCTGAATAATCTCCATATGCAAAAGTCCTAGGAACCCACATCTAAACCCAAATCCTAAAGCTGCAGATGTTTCTAGTTCAAATGCTAACGCTGCATCATTTATTTTCAATTTTTCAAGAGCTTCTTTAAGTTCATCATATTTTGCCCCATCTACAGGATAGATACCACTATAAACCATAGGCATAGCTGGTCTGTATCCTTCAAGAGGTTTATCTGCAGGTCTTAACGCTTCTGTTATCGTATCACCCACTCCAGCATCACTAAGATTTTTAATAGATGCTGTTACATATCCAACTTCTCCTGCTCTAAGTTCTTCCATCGGAACATATCCTGGTGCAAAAACCCCCACCTCTGTTGCTTCATATTCTTTCCCACTTGCCATGAATTTTATTTTTGTACCTGGACGAACAATTCCTTCTTTAATTCTTATATAACATACAACTCCTCTATAACTATCATAATAAGAATCAAATATTAATGCCTTTAAAGGAGCTTCTTCCTTTCCTTGTGGTGCTGGTACTTTTTCAACTATAGCTTCTAATACATCTTCTATATTTAGACCAGTTTTAGCAGAAACAAGTGGTGCATCTTTTGCTTCAATCCCTATAACATCTTCTATTTCTTGCTTTATTTCATCTGGTCTAGCACTCGGTAAATCAATTTTATTTATAACCGGTACAATTTCAAGATCATGTTCCAGTGCAAGATAGCAATTAGCTAAAGTTTGGGCTTGTATTCCTTGTGTTGCATCTACAACAAGAAGAGCTCCTTCACATGCTGCTAAACTTCTTGAAACCTCATAAGAAAAATCCACATGGCCAGGAGTATCAATCAAGTTTAATATATACTCTTCTCCATTCTTTCTCTTATAAACTAATCTTGCAGCCTGAGATTTTATAGTTATTCCTCTTTCTTTTTCAAGCTCCATGTTATCAAGCACTTGACTTTCCATTTCTCTTTCAGTCAAAGTACCTGTTGCTTCCAATAACCTATCTGCTAGTGTAGACTTACCATGATCAATATGTGCTACTATAGAAAAATTTCTTATCTGTTTCTTTCTATTATTCTGCATTTGTTTACCCCCATTGCCATAATAAATCAAATTAAATTATACCATACAACGCTGTATACATGTCAATAAAAAGTATTTTTCATCAAACTAATCTAACCAAATTTTCTTCCATAATTTTTATTAATTTTAAGACTTTTTCCATTAATCCATATGTAAATTTATCAAATTTAGCATTAATATTAGAAATCACATCTTTATTTATGAAAAACATATAATTTTCTGTATAAATTCTAAAATCAAAAGGTTTTAAATTATACAAAACTTTTATTTTAGGAACACTACCATCATTTTTTTTACCCACCAAGTCTTTTATTAAATATCTATCAGTGCTATCTAATATTTGCTGCATATGTCCTAATTCCCATTTAGTCTTATTATTTTTATAATCGTGATTTCCAACTACACTTAAATATATTTGTCTATTTAGATTTGCATTCACCTTCACAACACCATACACTATACTTATAATAAAACTGAAAAAAATGAGGTTAAAAATGATCTTACTCTTTTTCATAAAAAAAGCACCTCCTTTTTATTAAGGATGTACTTTTTTTTATTTTTTTATTCAATTCTTTCCATTCAAATATTCTGCAATTATTCTAGCTAGATATTTTGCAGATGCTTTAGCTTCTTCCGTAGTATTTATATGTGATCCAATCTCCATTAAAGTAGCATTATTGCTAATATCTTGATTATAAAACTTTCTACCATAATTGTAATAAAATATTCCTTTACAAAAACCAGGATATAATTTATCAGATATATTTATGATTTTTTTTACAAGTTTTATCTGATTATTAAAATGGGGATTTTTCTTAGTTATAACAAACATAAATCTTGCAACATTTTCTCCATTAATTGTTGTAGTAACAGCTTCTTTATTCTCAACAGAATCTCTATGCATATCTATTACTAATTTAAAATCTTTATATTGATTCATATACTTATTTAAAGTTACCCGTGATCTTTCATAACTTTTCCTATAAGCTGTAGTATCATGAACTGTAGTATCATGAACTACAGATACACCATATCTCTCCAATTCCTTTTTTAATTCTTCACCTACTGAACATACGCTTTTTGTTTTGTCTATAGTATTAATTGGTCCTGGTTTATAACTCTCACAAGTATGTGTATGATAAATAAGGACTTCCGGCTTTAAAGGCAATGTCTTCTTCAAATTAGGATTATATGCTGGAAGCATTCTCCCATTGGGCTCAATTTTAGTTTGTAATTCATCTTCAAGTATCTGGTCATCGTCTAATGTAAAGTTATTAAAAATACTTTCTTGTCTTTTCTTTGCAATTTTAGAATTTATCTTTGACTTATTAAATTCTTCATAATCATATTTTGATGCTATATTATAGTTTTTATCAACTTTTAAATAAGAAATTTCCTTTCCTACAATACATAAAGAATTTATACTTTTAAAACCTAATAAATTTAAAAATCCCTTTATTAATAATTCATTTTCTTTATCAGCTTCTTGTTTTGATGATGTAACTTTAATTAATGGTACTGTGTAATTCAAAACTTTAGTATAAAATTTATCTTTTTCTTGTTCTCTATTAAAAATTACTTTTCCATTTTTATTAAATAACAATAATGAAAAAAGAATACTTATAAGTAACATACACAAACTTGTAGTTAGTGTGAAATTATTTTTTTTTAGTTTATTCTTCTGAATGTACACCATGACACCTCCTCTGTTTATTTATATATATGAGGCGTCATTTTTTAAATATTACTAATTCACATATTTATTTATATCTTCTAAGTCTAAAGCTGGTTGGAGTGCAATATTAATTCCATTGGCAATCACCTTTGAAATGGAATCAACAACAACATCTATTTCTTTAGGTGTAACAACTAAATCTCCAACATAAGGATGCAAAATTTCATTTATAAGTCTTTCTTTTTCTCCTTTATTAAGTGATTTAAGCATATTATAAAACTCTCCACCTTTAGTAGCTTGATTGATTATTTCATCAATTGCTAAATCTATAGTATCATTCGCTAACGTTGCAGCATGAACTACTGTAGGAACTCCTATAGCTATTACAGGTATTCCTAAAGTTCGTTTGCTTATTTCCATTCTCTTATTACCTATTCCAGAACCTGGAGATATTCCTGTATCTCCTATCTGAATAGTTCTATTTACTCTTTCCGTTTTTCTTGAAGCTAAAGCATCAATACAAACTATTAGATTAGGTTTTATTTTATCTGCTACAGATTTAATTATTTCTGCAGTCTCAATTCCTGTAAGTCCTAACACACCTGGAGAAATAGCACATACTGGTCTTACATTTTCATCAATACTATCTGGTACTAACTCTTTCAAATGCCTCGTAACCATTAATTTTGATATTACTTTAGGTCCTAAAGCATCTGGTGTGACATTCCAATTTCCAAGCCCAACTACCAAAGCTGTCATGCTCTTATCCAGTTTTACTATTTTAGATAACGTTTTAGCAAGTGCTTTGCTTACATCATCCATTACTTCTTTATCGTAGTGAACAAATTCCGGCATATCAATAGTTATATATTCTCCTATAGGTTTTCCCATACTTTTTTCTCCATGTTCATTAACTATCTTAACATGTGTAACTTTCATTCCTATTTCTTCATATTCTTCAATTTGAACTCCTGGTATTTTTCCTTCATTTTGTTGCTCATATACTTCTTTTGCTTCTACAGCTAAATCCGTTCTTATTCTAGTCATAAATATATCTCCTCTTTTACTAATTTTTTATTATTATGTTTTCCATTTTTCTTTTTATTAATTCACCATATATACCAACCAAATTTTAAATTCTAAACTTTTTAATTTTTACTTGAAGTGCTCAACAAATAATGCTATAATATCATTTGTTGAGTAAGGCAGTTCATTAAGAATTCCCCAAGCTGCTTAACCCTACTATAATAACAAGGGGGTGAAAATGAAATGGCAAACATTAAATCAGCTAAGAAGAGAATAAAAGTTATCCAAACTAAAACTCTTAGAAATAAAATGATTAAATCAGCATTAAAAACAAAAATAAAGAAATTCGAAGCTGCTATTGCTAGTCAAAGTATGGAAGAAGCTAAAGCTGCTTTTGAAGTATGCGTTAAATCATTAGATATGGCTGCATCAAAAGGAATTTTACATAAAAACAAAGTAGCTAGAAAAAAATCAAGATTAGCTGCAAAATTAAGTAATTTAAGCGCTTAATAAAAAACCGGTGAACTTAAACACCGGTTTTTTGTCTTTTTATAAATAATTTTTAAATTTAGCACTAATCAAACACTAGCTGTTTCTATAATTAAAAGCTCCATTTCAGTTTTAGCATCTACAGAACTGCTTTTTAACAATTTTTCAGTATTTAAACATAATTCAATGCTTTTTTGTATTTGTAGCAATGTAAACTTTTTACTCTGAATCATCATTTTTTCACATATGTATGGATGAAGTTTAAGTTCTCTTGACATAGTTTCCTTAGTTTTACTACTTTCCACACCTAATTTTATATCAAAAAGAAGTTTAAACTGTCTTTCAATCATTCTGAGAATACTCGTTACAGATTCTCCCTTAAATAATAATTCATTTAAAATATCTAATGCTCTTCGAGGTTTTCTTTGAGATAAATAATCTACTAAATTAAAAATATCATTATCATTTTTACTGCTTACAATTTCCATAATATCTTCACTAGTTATTTCTCTACCTAATGCAAAACAGCACAATTTTTCAACTTCATTCTCTATTATATCCATATTGTTTTCTACAGCATTACAAAATAGAGCTAATTCTACTTTATCTATTTTTTTATTTTTTTCATCAAAAATAGTCTTAACTTTCTTCTGTAACATACTTCCTTTTAATTTAGAAAATTTAACACCAGTAGCTATTTTACTTATTTTTTTTACTTTATTACTTTCTTTTTCTCTATCATTATCAAAAATATAATACATTATTAATATACATTCAGTAGGCAGTTTCTTTACATACTCATTAATTTCCTTCGAAACTTTTTCCATAGATTTATCTACTTTATCTCTTAAAAAATTAGCTCTATATATAACGACAACCTTTTTGTCACTCATAAATGGTAAAGTCTCACAAGCATTTATAATAGTTTCTTTATCAACTGTCATTCCATCTAGTTGAACATAATTCAAATCCAAAAAGTCTTTTTTTACTGAAATATCTATTATTTTATTTATGTTCTTTTTAATACTACGCTCATCGCTTCCACAAAATATATAACAATTACTTATTTCATTTTTTTTTAGCTTATTTTCTAATTCTAAAAAATCAATCAATATTCTGCCCCCTATGTTTAAATTCATACAGTATTTTTTATTATATCACGTTATAAACAATAATAAAACATAACAATAACAGAGGAACATATTTTACTATCCTGTAACCTTTCTTTACAAACACATAGCTCATAAATAATATCATTAAATCAATTCCATAAAAATAATTATATATTATAATAGGTGGTGCAAATTTAAGTAGTATATAATTTGCTCCATCTATAGCAGTAATAATTAAATATAAAATTGAAGTAATAATTTTAAATATGGGAGTAACTTTATACACTAAAACTCCTAAATTGGCTAAAAATATAAGAACCGAATATAATGGCACAAGAATTAAATTTGCAGGTATAAAAAACAAACTTATATTATTAATAGTACACATTACATATGGCATTGAAAATATTTGAGCACTTAAAGTTATACTTAAACTGTTGTTTATCTTCTCAGGTAGTTTATATAGTACTCTTTTTATTTTTTTTCTATATAAAATTATACCTAGTGTAGATAAAAAAGACAACATAAAACCAATATTCAAAATATAATAAGGTCTTATTAAAAATAAAATAATCGCAGCTAAACTAAGTGCTGAAATACTGTCATAGTTCTTATAAACTACTTTTGATAACTTTAATATAAATATCATCACATATGCACGAATTGTAGCTGCCTTTGCACCTGTAAACATTAAATAAGCAAAGGAACTTACTAGTGCTAATTTAACTCCTATAATACATTCTAGAATTTTATATACTAAAGCCATATGAAAACCTGATACACTAATTATATGACAAATTCCCAGTCTATTAAATTGATCTTTATATTGTTGTGATAAGTACTTTGTATCACCATAAGCGGTAGCCATAATTATTCCTGTTTTCTCCCCACCTAATATTTCAGAGTAACTGTAATATATATTTCTTTTCATGTCATATAATTTACAAATAAAGTCTTTATTCTTTTCTATGTATTTTTCTACTCTATATGTCCCTACAACACCATTAAAGTAGTTCTTATTATATGTAAAATTCCCTGTTGCAGTTATTTCATATCCATCTTTTAATCTATTTGTATTACCTAAAAGTATTATTTTTCTACCTTTACATTTAGCAATACAATATCTATTTTTGTTCTCGATAATTCTAAAATCAGCTTTTTTGCTAAGTGAAAAATTAAAATATATATATATGCTAAAACATCCAATAAAAAAGAATGAGATTATAATAATAAACAATTTACTGTCTAGTGTAAAAAAAATACTAACAAAAAATAATACCGCTATAACCGTACCAAATAAAATACTACTATCTAAAACAATTGAAGAAAAACATCCCATAAATACAGCTATAGCATAATAAATAAGCGGTCTTTTCATAGTTTTTTATCCTCATAAATATTTGCTACAATTCTATCACACATACAAAAACACCTCCATGTATTAATTTAGCCAAACACCTGGAGGTTTAATCCCTTAAACTCTATCTACTTCTTTAGTAAACGCAACTATTGCTATTTCAATAATCAAAATAATTGCTGTTATTTTTAAATGAACTAAGCTACTTTTTAGTATATTTAATAATTTCTCATTATAAATTATTGATAAAATAGGAATTGCTAAAATCACATTAATTATCATAACCATGGTTATTACTTTGTTTTTTAAACTCTTTTTAAATTCTATAAAATAATAAACAAATACCATAATACCAAAATAAGTTAAAATAAAAGCATTTACTTGCCCTATAAGGCTACTATTTTTTCTTTCCAAATAAAAAACTAATATAGGAAAAACCCCAAAACAAATTCCATATAACAGCATTCCTAAATTAAAACTTTTAAAAATATTTTTATCTATTAAAATATTTTCATATTTATTAATTTTAATATTTTGATATTCACTATATATAAGTAATGAATTTAAAAATACTACTACAAAATTTATAATTAAATACACTTTAGCATTTATAGGGAACTGACATCCTAGAAATATAGAGAATAGCACTCCTAAAAATTCACCTGCAGATATTATTAAAATGAAACTTAATATATCCTTTAAAACTTTTATTACTTTTTTACTCTCTTCTATAAATGAAAGAATATTCATAAAATCATTATCTTTAACATATATATCACTTAATTTTTTAGCAATATTAGTACAGTTTTCACCTGTTGCAATACCTACATTTGCTGCTTGAAAACTAGGCAAATCAGTAAATTTGTTGCCAGCAACTGCTAGATTATATCCCAACTTTTTAAAACCATACGCAATTCTCCATTTATTTTCAGCAGATATTTTACAATAAATTCCTATTCTTTCAATAAATTTTTCAACTTCATCATCAGTCATATGTTCCATTTCTACTTCAGATAAAACCATATCATTCCTATTTAAAATTCCATATTTTTTACCAAAAGCTAATGCAGTAACTTTATTATCATTAGTCATGATCACTGGCTTTATCGCTAAACTTCTACAATAGTTCAAATATTCACTCATATTCTCTTTAATAGGATTTTCAAATCCTATTAATCCAACAAAAACTAAATTACTTTCAATATTTTCATTAACAGTAGGTTGATAATGAAAATTTCTATATGCATAACCTTCAACTAAAAGACATTCATTAGACATATTTAAATGTGCATCTTTTATTTGATTTGTGTCTTCAACGGTCAATTCTATTTCTACACCATTTTTCATTATATGAGTACATCTTTCTAAAAGTTTATCCACTGCTCCTCTAACATTTGCTCTATAATTATCATCTATTTTATTTAACGATGTCTTAATTCTCTTATCTGTATCATAAGGTATTTGAAATGTTCTTTTATATATTTTATCTAATTCCTTTTTATAAATTGATTTTTTTATTCCATACATTACAAGAGCTTTTTCAATCAAATCTCCTTTTATAATTTCTCCATCAGTATTTCTTTTAGCATCACTACACAAAATACCAATATTTAAAATTCTATCTATATTATCTTCATCTATATGTATTTCTTTAGAATCAACTTCCATAATTTTTTCACAAGAATATATTTTTCTAACATACATCTGATTTTCTGTTAAAGTTCCTATCTTATCTACAAAAATAACATCGGTCTTGGAAAGCATTTGAATTGAAGAAATCCCCTTAAGTTCAACGCCCAGTTTTTTTACTTTGTTTTTAATATTTAACAATATAATGGTAGTAATTATTATTGTTTCTAGCGGCACTAGCGTTAAATATCCAATAGATATTAATGTTATTATTTTTTCTATATCAGCTTTAACATTAAAACTATATATTCCTATAATACATATTGCTATAATATAAACTATAGTCAAAATATTTATCATATTTGTTATATTCTTTCCTAAAATATTTTTACCATGTTTTTCTTCTAAAAACCATTTTGTTATTCTCCTTATTTGAGTACCTTCTCCAACAGTAACTACAATAGCTTTAGCATTTCCATCTATAACAAAAGAAGATTTAAAAACTAAATTTTTCATGTCAGTCAATAATATTTCTTTATCTTCTATTTTAGTTTGATATTTCTCTATAACACCAATATCACCAGTGACAGCAGATTCTTTAATCTTTAATTTATTACATTCTATAAGTCTTAAATCTGCTGGAACTATGTCTCCTCTTTCCAAATAAACAATATCACCTACAACAAGTTCTTCACAATCAATTCTACTCCATTTGCCATCTCTAATAACCATAGTCTCTTTAGGAGTTATCTTTTTTAGCTCTTTTAATTTTTTTTCATTTTCATAATCTATAAGCGTATAAAGGATAGCACATAAAAAAATTATTAGTCCCAAAATAGTAGCAAGTTGAATCTTGCTACTATAAAATAATAGTAAACATATTATCATTCCAACTATTACATATAAATTTATAAGCTGCTTTAAAAATAAACTTCCGAAATTTTTCTGTTTTATATTTAATGTTTTATTTGCTCCATATTTTTCTCTATTTTCTTCTATTTTTTCTTTTGAAAGCCCCTTATGAATATCACTTCTAAGTTCTTTTACTATATCATTCCAACTATAATTATACCAAGCCTTCATAAAAATCCCTCATCTTTTTCATTACATATTTTATTATATTCTAATTACCATTAACATAATCCTATGATAATAGTCGTTCATAAAATAAAACTCTTTAACTAAATAGGTAAAAAAATAATAGTGAGCCTAAAAAGGCTCACTAATTTATTTTTTATTATTGTTATCTTTAAAATAATTTTCACGAAAATAGTTTTTTTCATTATTATCATCTTCAATTAGATATAACACAGTGTTATTAACTGATGGTTTGATTTCATATTGAAAAGGTATTTTTACACTTAACACTTCATATTCCTTACCTTCAGTTAAATTTACTTCTACACCTAATCTTTCTTTAGTGTTATGTTTAAATATAACTTTTTTTATAGGTTTTATTAATTCTTGTTCTTGTTCAAATTGTTGTTCTTGTTCAAGTTCTTGTTCAAGTTCTTGTTCAAGTTTTTGTTCATATGGTTGTGTTAATGTTTCTTCCATCAATCATTACTCCTTTTTCTTTTTTATTTTATATATTTCAAACATTATGTAGCTATAATATTATAGCATTTTTCTTGCTCCAATTCAAAATTATTAATTTATATTCATCTGGCTTCTATTTTATCCTTAAGCTTTGCTAATGTTTTAGAACCTACCCTATCTATTTGGGTTAAATCATCAATTGATGAAAACTCTCCATTTTCTTCTCTATAATCTATTATTTTTTGAGCAATAGTGTCTCCAACACCGGGTAATGTTTTTAATTCCTCTTTTGTCGCAGTATTTATATTTATCTTATTGCTACTTTTAGCATTTGAAATTGAATTAGATATATTTATAGTATTTACTTTTAATGAATTTTTAATTTGATTTTTACTATATACAATTATGCAATCTTCATCCTTAAGCTTCATTGAACAATTTATACTTAAACTATCTGCCTTATCTGTAAATCCACCTGCTTTTTCTACTAAATCCTTTACCCTACTTCCATATTCTACTGTATATACATTAGGTTTTTTTACTTCGCCCTTAATCTCAACAACAATATTTTTATATTCATTTGAATTTATATTATCATTTAAGTTATTTTCTTTAGAATTATCTACAATCACTTTATCATTTTTTTCAAATTTTTTATTACTACTGCTAACAAAAATATCTTCATTATTACAGCATTGAGGTTTTGATAGTAAACAGCCAACTATCAAAAAAATTGTACATCCTACTATCATTGCTATTGATCCAATCAATTTTTCCCTATTTAGCATTTTATCCTCCATTTTTAATGTCCTAGTTAATCATTATTGACATCAACATAAAATTTAATAACTTACATTCTTAAATTTTATTATTTAAGGAAATTACATAATTAAAATTTAAAATACAAGTTTTGTTGTGAACAACGCTTTAAAAATTTTTTTCGCTATATTTCGAGCTTATCCTAAACCTCAAAAGATAAATTTTCGAAGCAGTGAATAATAGAACTTGCATGTAGCTATGTAATTTTGAAATTATGCAATTTCCTTATTTAAAAAACAAATTAACTTTCCATTCTATTTTTGATATGATTAATTTTTTTTGTTATACTATTCATATAAAACTCAGGAGGTATATGATGAACAAACTAATAACATACATACTAGCCTTTATATTAATATTTTCACTGACAGCAAATAAAGCTGAAGCCAAAAATGTACCCCCTAAAATATCTGCTGATGGGGTCGTGTTGATGGATGCAACAACTGGCTCAATATTATATTCTAAAAATCAAGATTCAAAGTACCCTCCAGCTTCTACTACTAAAATCATGACCGCTCTTTTAGCTCTTGAAAATTGTAAATTGGACGATATAGTAAAGATAGGTAAAAAACCTCCTTTTGTAGAAGGAAGTAGAATAGGAATTTTGGAAGGTGAAAAATTATCTGTAAAAGATTTATTATATGGATTATTATTACAATCTGGTAATGATTGTGCACAAGCACTAGCAGAACACATTTCAGGTTCTATTGATACATTTAGTGAATTAATGAATAAAAGAGCTTTAGAATTAGGTTGTCAAAATACTAACTTTGTAAACCCTCACGGGCTATACGATGCTGCCCATAGAACAAGTGCAATGGATCTTGCATTAATATTAAAAGAACTTAGCAAACATAAAGAATTTAAAGAAATTGCAACCACTACAATGTACTACATAGAACCTACAAACAAGAGCAAAGAAAAACGTCCAATTTGGAATAAAAATAGGTTAATTCAACCTAACTCAGAATATTATTATGAGGGATGTGAAGGTGGTAAAACTGGCTATACTGTTCAATCAAAGCATTCTTATGTATCTGTTGCATCAAAAAATGGACAGAGGCTTATAGCTGTCCTACTTCATGATTCAGAACGTACTTATTGGTCAGATGTACGAAAATTATTTGATTATGGTTTTGACAATTTTTCTTTAGAAACATTCTATTTAGAAGGAGATCACCTAACTGAATATACTATAAATGATAATATTAAAATCCCCCTTTTAGCTAGTGAAAACTTTTATTATGTAAAAAACAGCTCATCAAATGAAGTTCCTACGCTAAAAATAAATAATAAAGATTTAAGTGAAAAGTCTTTTAAAAGAGGAGATAATATATTAACTGCTTCTATATTATACAAAGATAAGCGTATAGGAACCTTAAACTTAGCTAGTGGCATTGATTATTCATCCAAAAAACCTTTGTTTAATTTTAGTGAAAAATTTAATTTTAATATGATAAAATCATTCTTATTGAAAATATTAAAATTTACTTCTATATTATTAATACTAGCAATTATTATGTTACGAATAAGAAAAAAAATTAGAGACAAAAAAAGAAGAAAAAGAAAAGAAAAGATACGCGAAAAGATTTATATGTCTAAGTACAAAAACTTTAAATAATAAAAGAGCACAAATTTAAACATTTATATTTGTGCTCTTTTATACTTTATAACTTTTTTTAAGTTTCGTTAAAAGCTCATTCATATCATTAGGCAATCCACACTCAAAATTTAATATTTGTGATGTTCTAGGATGAGGAATTTGTAGCCTGTATGCATGTAAAGCCTGTCTATCAATATATTTTCTTACTTCATTTCCATATAAAGTATCTCCAAAAATGGGATGTCCTATACTACTTAAATGTACTCTTATCTGATGTGTTCTTCCTGTTTCTAAAGTAAGCTTAACTAGATCTGCATCATTAAAACTCTCCACAACCTCAAAATGAGTTATACTTTCTTGACCCCTTTTGTCTATAACTCGTTTAATACTTCCATCCTCGCATTTATATATAGGTTTATGTATTATTCCTTTTTTCTCTTTAAGATTTCCATGAACAATTGCTAAATAATTTTTTTGAAATTCAGCTTTATCCATATCCCTAGCAAGAGCCATGTGACTAAAAGAATTTTTAGCCACAAGTATTAAGCCAGTTGTATCTCTATCAAGTCTACTAACTAGTCTTACAATGCTCTTTTCATTTTTTTCTTTAAAATAATACAATAATCCATTAGTTAGTGTTCCATTAGGATAATTCCTAGTTGGATGCACTATCATATTGGAGGGCTTGTTAACTATAATAATATCACAATCTTCATATATTACATCAAGCTGTATTTTTTCTGGAACAATATCTTGTTGTTCTTCTTTTTTTTCAATTTCAACTTCAATTCTATCTCCAGCTCTTACTCTAGTATATAAAGTAACATTATTATCGTTTATTTTCACATGCCCATCTCGTACAGCTTTTCTACTAAATCTGCTAGAAAATTTAGCTATACTTCGTAAATACTCATTAAGCTTTAAATTATCCTCATCAGCATTTACATTAAAAACTAATTTATTACTCAACTATAGCTATAACTTCTATTTCAAGTAATGCGCCTAATGGAAGTTTTCCCACTTGGAAGCAAGATCTTGCTGGTTGTTCAGAAGGGAAGTACTTACCATAAACTTCATTTACTTTTCCAAAATCATTAATATCACTTAATAAAACAGTAGTTTTTACTACTTTAGAAAAATCAGTTCCTGCTTCTTCTAAAATTGCTTTTAAACTTTGCATAACTCTTTCTGCAGCAGCTGCTACATCACCAGTAACTAATTCTCCGTTTTCTGGATTTATTGGAACTTGACCTGAAGTAAATAATAAATTTCCCACCTTAACTGCTTGTGAATATGGACCTACTGCACCTGGTGCTTTTTTAGTACTAATAATTTCTTTTTTCATTTTATATTCCTCCTAGTTTTCATTTTATATTTTATGTAATTGTTATTTTTACACAACATAACTATTATATCAAATTTTTTATTTTTTAACTACTTTTTTCTATATTTTTAATACTAAATCCTTTTATATAATACATTTGTTTGCTTTTTAACTACAATAACATGAATTTTGATTTTACTTTATTCATTTGTATTAGCATAATAGTGTCTTTTTCTTGTCTTAAAGCTATTTTCTATAATTAGTAAGCAACCTCGTTTTATTCACTCCATTTAAAAATACAATTTTATTTTTATTCATCCTAGCTTGTTCTTTATTCACTTTAATGTCATGTATTTCATCCAAAATTTTTTTATTGTATTGTTTTTCATAAATGAAATAAGAAATTTCTTCTAAATATTCGGTTTCTCCTTTTAAACTATACATACTAATTTGATTAGCACTAATACAATTATATCCGTATTTCATTATATCATCAATTGACATGTTTGTTTGACAATATTTAGGCAAGATCATAAGAATTGCTGGAATTCTTGGTATTATTTTAGGACTTTTAACTTTTTCAACAACTTTATCTATAAAAATATGCTGATTTTGTATCCTTCCAAGATCGCCTTCCGCAAGTCCAGTTCCATTATTATTTTTTCTCCATCTGAAAAATTGTTCTGCCTTTTCCCCATCTAAATGAACAATCGTACCTTTTTTAAAATGAATATGTAAATCTTGAGTATCATCATCATAATTCATAACATTCTGTATTTTTACATCTATTCCTCCAATGCAATCTACAATTTTTCTAAACCCTTCATAATTTAACTTTACATAATAATCAACATCTAGACTTAAAAGCTTTTCTACTGCATCTACAGCACATTCTGCTCCACCCACAGCATTTGCTGCATTAATTTTTGCATTTTTTCTGTTAATCCTTATCAAAGTATCTCTTGGAATAGATACTATATTAACTTTTTTCTGTACATCGTTATAATGAACAAGCATCATTGTGTCTGTTCTTTTAGGATTATTTTTATCTTTGACTCCTGGAGTTCCTATGTCTTCTCCTAAAGCTAAAATATTTATTGACTTATCGTTTTTATATTTATCATCATATGTATCGTCAATCACATTATCTATTTCATCATTGACAACTTCAGGATTACTATTTAACCCTTTATGTAGATATTTTTCACTTAACAGCATCAAACATATAGCAAATATTAAAACTATTATTGAACTTTTAAAAAGATTTTTCTTTCTTTTTTTACTCATCTTTCCTCCATTTTAGGGAATATAACATATAATTTCTAGCCTCTATTGTATCATTATGTAAAAGTTCTCCTTTATCAACTACATATTTTATAGTATTATCAAAACACATAATTAACCCTTCATTCAAATTTTCATAAGTTACCTTTCTTACTCTTTCAACCCCTGGAAAACTTCTTAGAGGTTCAATGTAATCTGCTATGTAAATAATTTTATCAAGAAGAGTCATATTTCTTCTAGCAGTAGTATGATAAACTACAGCATCTAATACTTCATTATCTTCTATTCCCATAGTATTTTTTGCAATATAAGCACCTACAACGCCGTGTAATATATTCGAATTTCCTAAACACACTTCATTTATATTATACCCATATTTTTCAGCAATATTTAACATTTCATCATTTTTTACGTATTTACCACAGTCATGAACAAGTCCTGCTATTTTTGCTTTTTCCACATTAGCACCATAAATTTCTGCAAGCTTCACTGCAGTATCTCTAACACTTAAACTATGTTTAAATCTTTTATCCTTTAAATTTCTCTTTAAATATTCTATTATTTTTTTCTCTGACCACATTTTAAAATCCCCCGTATAAATTATAATTTATATAAATTCATTTTTGTAAGCAAATCTTCTAATTTTTCTGGCACTAAATAACTTATGTTTTCTCCTTTTTTTACTTTTTTTCTAATATTCGTAGAAGAAATCTCCAAAATAGGTATATCTAAAAACGTAATTTTTTTATTATATTTTTCTTCAACTTTATTTTTGTGCATAATAATTTCCTCTTTGCTGTATCCAGGTCTATTAAAGACTACAAATTCACACAACTCTAAAATCTTGTTTGCATTTTTCCATAAACATATATCCATCAAGCAATCTGCACCTGTTATAAAATACCATTTAGTTTTAGGCTCCATTTTATTAAAAAACTCTAAAGTTTCATAAGTATAACTTAAACCTTTTTTATTTATTTCATAATCACTTATATCAAATTTTTCCTCATTTTGTATAATTTTTTTTATAAAATTATATCTAATACATGAATCCGTTAATTTTTTATTAGTTTTATGAGGTGGATTACCAGATGGCATAAATATAACCTTATCCAGGTGCAATTTATATAATGATTCATATGCTACATGTAAATGTCCATTATGTATAGGATCAAAGGTACCACCAAAAATTCCTTTTTTACTCACAATATATCATCCTTTTTTTTATTTTTTATAAATCAAATACTGTTTTATATTATAAAATTCAGAATAAATTTTCTACAATATAAAAGTATATCATAAAAAGAGTAAAATTTATTGTAAAATTAAAAGGTATGCATTTTTTATCTAAAGCAAAGCTACTTACCAAAATTCAATGTATCATTTGCAGATTCCACTTTAACATCTACATTTACAATTAAATCTATTATTTCCATAATATTTTCAACCTTTTTTTCTGGATATTTTCTGTATAGTTCTTCAGTAATATCAAAAACATCTAAATTTTCATCTTTAAATTTATAAAAAATATTATAGCATGCTTTTTTTATGTTATTTTCTGTTGTCTGTTCAAGTTGCTTTAATGATCTATCATTTATAGTAAATTGCTTTTGAACTTCTGCTAAAGAAGTTTTCACTCGTATGTTTTTGATTAATTTTATACCTTTTTCATCATATTCAATCTTTGTATTTGTCTTACTATTTAAAATTTCTAAAGTTATAAATTTATTATTTTCTTGAGGATTTGCAGGTTCTAATGTACCTGATTTCACACTATTCATCATAAAATTAAACCCCTGACCCTCCTCTCTTTTTATAACTCCAACCATCTTATCGTCTTTTATTATAGCTCCTCCAGATATTTCTATTTGATTCTGTAGAACATCCTTTTTCTTTTGTATTATAGTTACTATATTGATTTTATCACCAATTAATCTTTGGTTATAAAATTCATTTAGTGGTAATTCCATAGCTCTAGAAGATGCACCTATATTATCTATTAACTCCCTAATATATATTCCTACATAGTTTTCTTCCTTATAATTTGGCTTAATTATCTTCTCAGGATCATCAATACAAATAGCAATATATGATCTTATAAGTAATTCTTGGTCTCTATCAAAAAAATCAACAAAATTATCCAAACCATATTCAGCAGCTCTTTGAGTAAAAACCACAACTTTATTTTGTGTATAATCAAGCTTAAAACTAGATCCTAAAGCAATATCTCTCACTGTTTCCAATAAAGTTTTACCTGTACCCTTAAAAATAAGTCTTTCATCTTTTCCAGCCTCATTTTCACCTCCTATGTTAGCTTTGAAAGCCTCAACATACATTATAGGATTGTTATTGTTTTTATTGATATCAACAAATACCGATGTAACAAATAAAACCTTGTTAATATCTTTGTAACTAAAACATCCGACTATAAAGACACTATTCATAATTATTATAATAAAAAAACAAATAATCTTTTTCATCATTTCCCATCCTCATCAAATATATTTTTAGATATTTCACTAAGATTTCCTCTGACAACTACATCTTTAAGTTTCTTAGTTTGTAGTGTTCCTAGTGGATATAAATAAGGATATCCACAACTATCCAATACTGCAAGATGTGAAATCAAGATGAAAAAGCCCATATAAAATCCTGGTAATCCTAATAGTGATGAAAACATTAATATTATTATTTCCCATGTCAAAATAGCTTTATATAAAGTGGGAATCAAAAAAGTCGCAATTGAAGATAATGCAACAACTACAATAGTACTTTGTGACGCTAATCCAGCTCCAATAGCTGCCTCTCCTAAAATAAGAGCTCCTACTATACTCATAGCCTGACCTGTAGGTTGTGGAAGTCTTATCCCCGCTTCTCTTAGCAATTGAAAAAAAATAATCATAAGTAACACTTCCACTATAGTAGGAAAAGGGACTCCCGCTCTAGCATTTGCTAATCTAAATACAAATATAGTAGGGATTAGAGAAGAATGATACGTTGTTAAAGCAACATAAAGTCCTGGCAGCAAAAGGCCAGCTAAAAAAGCAATCCACCTTTGAAGTCTTGATATATTTACATAATGTTTGGTTAAATAATAATCATCAGCCGCTTGTAAGTGTTCTAAGAAAAAATAAGGTGCAATAACCACCTGTGGTGAGCCGTCTACAATCACTATAACTTTTCCTTCAAATAATTTTGAAGCAGCTATATCCGGTTTCTCTGTATATCCAATTGTATCAAACACAGTATTACTATACTTTAGTTTTTCTTCAATATAATTTATGTCCAAAACAAAATCTGTATTTATATTTTCAATTATATTTTTTACATATCTAACCAAAGTTTGAGGTGCTGTTTCTTTAATATAACAAATCATCACTGCAGTATTTGATTTTTGACCTAAAGATAAACTTTCAAATTTTAAATTTTCATTTTTAATCCTTCTTCTTATCAACGCAACATTATCAACACTAACCTCTGTAAAGCCTTCTCTAGGGCCTTTAATCACTGCTTCCGTTGGTGGAATATCTATGCTTCTCTTCGAAAATCCTTTAGCTTCACAATAAATTGCAGTCTGCCAAAAATCACATATCATCACTACATCTCCAGATAATATGTGAAACACTGCATCTTCCTCTGAATTCACATCTCCAATATCATTTGCTACCAAAACTTGTCCTTTTATATTTTCAATATTATTTACCACATTGCTTTGCATTAAAGGTGAAATTATATACTCACTTATAAATTTTGAATCACATAAATCACTTATAAAAATCACATATATCTTTCCTTCTGTACATTCTATAATCCTATATTTAATATCAAAATTATCCTTTAGTTTTTCTTTTATATAATCAATATATCTTTTATCCATTGATATCCCTTCTTATAATATAATGTCCTTCTCATATTTTATTTTTTGTAGAAACAGGGATACTATTCGTTTTCTTGTAAATAATATTATAATGATTATAAAAAATTAACTATATATGATTTAATTTTATAAAATGTATTAAAATGTATTTAAAAGGTGGTGACTAAGTGAACAAATTAAATTCTAGACATTTTATATTTATAATTTTAGGAACCACTATAGTAGCATTAAAAACATATCCAAATTTAGTTATTGAATATGCAGGAAGAGATTCATGGATATCACTAATATTAGCTTCTATATTTATATTTTTATTCTCTATTTACATATTATGGATTTGTAAACAAACTAATTGTTATGATATGCATACCATATATATCTCTTCATTAGGAAATATATTTGGAACCTTATTTTTATTTTTATTTACATTAACTTTATTTCTAACTTTAATTGAAAGTTCTTCAATTGAAGCTAGTGGAATGCATGTAAACTTACTATTAGAAACTCCCAATTGGTACATACTCATATTTTTCTTATTAGCAGCAGTCTATTCAATTAAGAAAGGACTTAGGTCTATAATAATTATAACTATTATAGCTATTGCTTTTATAATGGTAGCAGGAATAAATTTAGGTGTAATGACAATGAAATACAAACAAAGCAAATATCTTTTCCCAATTTTAGCTAATGGCATAGATTTAAACTTATTAATAGGAGTAATTAAATCACTAGGTTTATACAGCAGTTGGTCAATAGCTATACCTTTTCTAGTAAATATAGATAGCAATAGTAAAAATAAATTAATAAAAACTAATATAATTGCATTAGTTATAGTTATACAAATGCAAATTGTTTCTATGACAGGAATCATAATGACTTTTGGACCTAAAAGATCAGTAAATATATTATATCCTAAGCTAATACAAACTCAATTAGTAAGATACTTTGGTTTTTTAGAAAGTGGAGAGTTTTTTGTAATGCTTCAAATGGTAGGTGGATGGTTTGTAAAGTATATATTAACTTTTTATGCTATTTTAAAACTATTAGAAAGAATAAATTTGCACAGTAAATATAATATATACATAATTACAATTTTAATTTTTATATTTTCATTTTTTATTACCCAAAATAATTTTACATTAATTAATTTATTAATTTATTATAACTATATATCATTAATAAATTTTGTCATAGTTCCATTAATAGTATTTACTATATTTTTTATGAAAAATAAAAAAACTGCTGATAATTAATTTCAGCAGTTTTAATAACTATTTATTTTGGTAACTCTATTTTAGGTTCCTTTGCTCTTTTATATAGTACAACCACATTCCCTATAGCTTGAACGCCCTCACAATTTATTTCTTCGCATAAAATATCCGACGCTTCCCTTGCTGTTATTCCACTATTATTAAGAACTTTCAATTTAACAATCTCTCTCTTTCTTAATGCATCTTTGACTTGCTTTAAAAAAGTTTCTTCAACCCCATTTTTTCCCACTTGAAAAATAGGTTGTATTCTATTAGCAAGACCTCTTAAATAGCTTCTTTGTTTACTAGTTATCATACTTATCCTCCTATAGTAAAAATTCAAATTCAAAATTATTAAGTCTTACAATATCTTCATCTTGAATTCCCAATTTTTTAAGTTCATCAATAATTCCTTTATCTTTTAATACTTTATGAAAGTATCTTAAAGAATCAGGATCATATACATTAACACTTTGAAGAAGTCTGTCTACAAAACTTCCTTCTATAGAATATACATTTCCTTCTACTTTAATTTCATAAGTAAATTTCTTTTCTTCTTCAACATATTTTTCTTCTTCATCTATTTCTAAATCTTTTACAGGTATTGTACTCAATATCCTAGCAGCCTCTTTTATTAAGTCGTCTACCCCTTGTCTTGTTGCTGCTGATATTTTAAATACTTTATCATATCCCATTTTGTTTAATTCTTTTTTAAAATTTTCAAAAACTTCTTCATCATACAATAAATCATTCTTATTAGCTGCTATAATTTGTGGTCTATCCCAAAGTTTTATACTATAGTTTTTAAGTTCTTCATTTATTCTTTTAAAATCTTCAATAGGAGTTCTACCTTCACTTCCTGATATATCTATAACATGAATTAATAACCTAGTTCTTTCTATATGCCTTAAAAATTTTAAACCAAGTCCAATTCCTTCAGACGCTCCTTCAATTATACCTGGAATATCTGCCATAACAAAGCTTGGTACTCCTTCTACTTTTACAACTCCTAAATTAGGTTTTAAAGTTGTAAAATGATAATTAGCAATTTTAGGTTTTGCCTTTGACACCATTGATAACAATGTAGATTTACCTACATTAGGGAATCCTAAAAGTCCTACATCTGCCAACAACTTAAGTTCTAATGAGATTGTTCTTTCTTCTCCAGGCATTCCTGGTTCAGCAAAACTAGGTGCCTGCCTTGTTGGCGTAGCAAAATGATAGTTACCTCTTCCACCTCTTCCACCTTTAGCAACTATATAAGTATCTCCATCATGAGATAAATCCGTCATAATTTTATTACTTTCAGCATCTTTGATTACCGTTCCCATTGGAACTTTTATATATAAATCTTCGCCATGCTTTCCAAAGCATTTAGCGCCTCTACCATCTGCTCCGTTTTCAGCCTCATATTTTCTACAATATTTAAAATCCAGTAATGTTGTTAGATTCCTGTCAGCTTTAAGTATTACATTGCCGCCTTTTCCTCCATCTCCACCATCTGGTCCACCTAATGCAATATATTTTTCTCTTCTAAAGGAAACGCATCCATTTCCTCCATCTCCAGATTTAATAAATATTTTAGCAATATCTACAAACATTTTCTGTATCACCTTACCTTAGTTTATTTATTATACAAACGTTAACCTATAAGCATATTCATTATTAAATATATATTTATATAAATTTATATCATTTATATTTAAATCAATTTTTTTCCATTCTTCCATCCACTCTAATTCATCAGCTGCTAATTCATTATTAGCTATTAATAAGCTCTGTCCTAATTCATCTTCAAATATATATATATAAATAAATTTACATTTATTATTTTCTAATTCATTAAATATATTATTTACTAAATCTATTTTTTTATTGTATTCACTAGCAAATACTTTTTTTGAAAATTCATTTATTTCTATATTAATATCTAACTCTATTTCTCTATTTTTTAAATCCTTTAACACATTTTCAATAAAAAAACCAAAATGTTCATCACCTAGAGCATATATACTACTTATTTGTTCATTTTGCTTTATCATAACTTCTATGTATTTTTTTGCCTGTTCCTCTCTTTCAAGCTGTAAATATCCATAAATAACTTGTATGTCATTCATAAAATCATGTCTCTGTTTTCTGAGGTTACTAATATATTCACTAAATTGTTTCATTATATTCCCCCAATAAATAAATTAGTAAAAAAGCACCCTACTGGGTGCCTTTAACTATTCAGCTACTTTTTCAAATTCTACTGGATAAACACTTGCTTTTTTCTTATCTCTTCCAACTCTTTCATATTTCACTATACCATCAACTTTAGCGAAAAGGGTATCGTCTCCCCCTCTGCCAACATTTACTCCTGGATGGATTTTTGTTCCTCTTTGTCTTACTAAAATATGTCCAGCAAGAACAAATTGTCCGTCCCCACATTTAGTTCCGAGTCTTTTTGATTCAGAATCTCTACCGTTTCTAGACGCACCTTGACCTTTTTTATGGGCAAACATTTGAAGGTTTATTCTTATCATTCTTTACACCTCCTTAACAAATAGACGTACGTAATCTCCGTAACCATCTTTAATTAAATTTTTTATTCCTAGCAACATAGTTTTAAGTAAGATTTGACATTTTTCAATATGTTCATCTTCTTCATTTTCTATGTTAACACTTAAATATCCATCATCTTCAGCTTGATATTGCACATTCACTTTTAATATTTCTATAAGCCCATTTAGAGTGGCCTGTGACAAAAACGACACTGCACTACACAAAATATCATTTCCAATATCATCAAACCCTGCATGACCTTCAATTTCAAATGCTACAATACACTCTTTCTTAAACTTGAATAATACATCAATCATATTATTACGCTTCTATTTTCTCAATTTGTAATCTAGTGTAAGGTTGTCTGTGTCCTTTTTTCTTTTTTGAATCTTTTTTTGCCTTATACTTAAACACGATAACTTTTTTAGCTTTTCCTTGTTTAAGTACTTTAGCAACAACCTTAGCTCCTTCAACTACTGGAGTTCCAACTACTAAGTTTCCATCTTTATTTACAACAAGCACTTCGTTTAATTCAACAGTTGAATCAACTTCAGCCTCTAGCTTTTCTACAAATAAGATATCGCCTTCTTGAACTCTGTATTGTTTTCCACCAGTTTTTACTACTGCATACATTAAAAACACCTCCTTAATAAGAGTCTCGCCACTTTCGGTACACAAATCATTTTGTGTTTATAATAAAACCTTATGCGTGCGGTTTACAGATGCCATTGTACCATATTCATCAATATTTGTAAAGCAAAATTCAACCATATATCTTAAGGTTTTCAAATTTTCTTATCTGGCTTGCAAAAATTAAAGCTTCTACTTTAAAATACTCTAAATTGCTCATAAAATTTATATATATTTTTTTATCCAGAGCATCTATTTCTTTTATAAATTGTAATACATCTCCTAAAATATCTTTTTCATATATCTCATCAATTTCTATATATATATCATTTATCTTACATGCATTACTTATTTTAATTATTTCATTTTTTATGAGATTATTTAAATAAGAAAGCTTTATTCTATTTCCTTTACCTTTACAAATACCACATTCTTCTTCAATATAATCATATATAGATTTTCCTCTTCTTTTTCTTGCAATTTGTACTAAATTAAGCTTAGTAAAAGGATATATAACTGTTTTTTTCTTATCATCTCTAAATCCTCTTTTTAATATTTTTATTATTTTCTTCTTATCTTCATAATTATTTATATCTATAAAATCAATTAAAATTATTCCACCTAAATTTCTCATCATAATCTGTCCTGCTATTTCCTCTGCTGCTTCAGTATTAGTACTAAGCACAGTTTTATCAATAGAAATTTCTTTTGTATTTTTTGCTGAATTGACATCTATTACATACATAGCTTCAGTTTTATCTATAATAATATTTCCACCACTTGGAAGTACAACCTTATTATTTCTTAAACATAAAATTTCTTTTTCAATATTATAATAACTAAAAAGACTTTGTTTTTCTAAATATAATTCTACTTGTAAATTTATATCTGATTTCCTACTTATAAACTCTTTTATATAATTATAATCTCTCTCTGTATTCACAATTACTTTTTCAGTATTTTCGCTTAAAATATCTATTAAAACTCTTCCTAGAGTTCCCCCTCCATTATACAAAAGCTTAGGTTTTATTGAATATGCATCTTCTTTGACTATCTTCTTATAATGCTGATACAACTGAGT
Organism: Clostridium aestuarii; assembly: GCF_026735135.1. Taxonomy (GTDB): domain Bacteria; phylum Bacillota; class Clostridia; order Clostridiales; family Clostridiaceae; genus Clostridium_H; species Clostridium_H aestuarii. The sequence goes on from NZ_JAPQER010000002.1 coordinate 794,602, forward strand.
TATTTCTTTATTTATATCTTCTATTTCAACATTTAATGAATTTGTTCTAATCATAACCCCTACATCACTTGGCTTCTCTATATTTTGTTTAATGTATTGTATAAATTCTTCATTGTCTCCAAGTTTTTTTGAAAAATTCAAGTTGTTGTTTGAAGTTATGATAACAGCATATCTTCCCGGAATACTTATTTGATTAGTAACTTTAGGTCCTTTTTCACCTAATGGTTCTTTCATAATTTCTACTAAAAGTTCATCTCCATTTTTTATGGATGTATTTCCAAATTTACCATGAATATACATATAGGCATTTTTCTTAAAACCAATATCTATAAATGCAGATTTTATAGAAGGTACTATATTTTTAACTATTCCTTTATAAATTTCGCCTGGACATGGTTCATCACTTTCTTCCTCTATAAAACACTCTTTAAGCTTCCCATTATTCCTAAGTACAATTCTTAAAATATCATTTTGTCTTTCTATAAAAACTTCTTCCAAATATGCCACCCCTTCATCTAGTTGTCATGTATTAATGTCAACCTTCTTTTAATACATATCCTTGAACTAACATTTTATTTATAATATTCATTAGTGCTCTAGCATCTGGTAAAGCTCTATGCCTATCTATTATAGGTATATTTAACAAGCTCAATGCTTTATCTAAAGATATATTTTGTTTTATATTGTAAAATTTCCTAAATTCCAAGGATAAATCCATATAATCTTCCTTTAAAAAAGGAAGTGTTATGCCATAAATTTTACATAACATTTTTAATATATCATACTCTGCTTTTCCCCATGACACCCAAATTGTTTCTTCTTTAACATACATATTTTTTATTTTCTCAAACATAGTGCTTAAATCAATTCCCTTTTCTATATCTCCATAAGAAAAACTTCCTGCACATACATTATGTTTGTTTTTATTTTTATATTCAGTAAAATATCTGGGTTTAATAATACTGGTATATTCTTTTGTTATATCATCATTTTTATATATTACACCTATTTCTACTATTTCCTGAATATATTTTCTAGCTTTATTTTTTATAAACCTTGTAGTAGTAAATTCAAAATCAATTGCTAATAAATTGTATGGTACAAAAATAAATTCATCTTCCTCTATTAAATAAAAACTCATTTAAATATAAACTCCTCTTAAATTAAGCTTCACTTTCTTCTTATTATGATTATACCCCATTTATGTTTAAAATAAAATTTAAAACTACTTTGCAAACACAATTACATTATTTTATATAACTGTATAAATAAAAATACAAAATCAAAGTTAACTCTAGGTTAACTTTGATTTTACTTGTTTTTAAATATTCATAAGGTACTTTCCTTGATTTAATAATCACCCTATGTTAATAAACTTTAATAGTATTTCATCACCATATTACTGTTTAAAATATTTGTCAAGTGATACAAATTTATTGCTTTCACAAGCAAACATTTCTTGTCTTTCTATATGTATAAACGAATCTTTATTCATATCTTCCATATTATTTTTAATGTATTGCCCTAATAATTGCGCAGATAAATTTTCTTTACTTCCACAAGCAACTAACGTTTTCACTTTCAACTCATCTTCCTGTATTTTATACTTAAAGTTTTTAATCATAGGTTTTATATTAATTTCTTTCTCGCCTTTTTTACCCTTTTTGATAATATTCCATTCCTTTTTTTTAACTAATTCTTTTAACTTTTCCACAATATTTTTTGTATTATTACACTTCAAAACCAGCTCGTATTCAGCAGCTTCAATAGCAGCCATAGCTTGTGGTACTTTGCTATTATTTATTTTTTCTCTTACTTTTATTACATCTAAAATTTTAATACCCGTAGGAACATTTTCATTTAACTTTTTCTTTATATATTTTTCATCCGTCTCTTCATTAAAATTCAAATCCATATATTCTCCTTTAGAATATACTCCTACTGATAGCGGCTGTGCTATGGATAAAATTATATGGGGATTAAATCCTTTTGAATATTCAACAGGCAATTCTGCTCTTCTTATCATTCTGTGTATGGTCCTCATTAACTCCAAATGAGAGATATATTTTATGCTGTTATCCTTCGTAAACTTTATTAAATAACGCATTTTCGAAGCACTTCCCCTCTCTAAATTTTTCATTAGTATTTATTCCACAGTTTTTACATCCTTGTCTACAATCTGGTGTAAGTTCTCCTTTTTTTGCCTTTTCATTTTCTCTAATTAGAAATTCTTTTGACACTCCAATATCTATAAAATCCCAAGGAAATATTTCATCATAGCTTCTTTCACGACAAGCATAAAAATCTCCATCCACATTACATTCTTCCATAGCACTTAACCATTTACCTAAATCAAAATATTCATCCCACCCATCAAATTTGGCTCCTTTTTCAAAAGCTTTAATTATAACCTCACATAATTTTCTATCACCTCTTGCTAATATTGCTTCCATATAGCTTACTGGTGATTCATGCCAGTTATATGTAATCCTCTTGCTTTTAATTTCTCCTCTTACAAGTTTGATTTTTTCTTTTGCAATTTCCATCTTGTTTTGTGGAGACCATTGGAAAGGTGTAAACGCTTTAGGCACAAAAATCGATGTACTTAAAGTAACTTTTAGCCCTTTTTTTCTTTCTTCCTTAGGTATACTATAATATTGTTCAACAACTTTTTGTCCCAAATCAGCTATACCTACTATATCTTCATGTCTCTCATAAGGAAGACCAATCATAAAGTATAACTTTATAGTTGACCAACCAGACTTAAAAGCGCTAGTTACAGAGTCTATAAGGTTTTGTTCAGTAACTCCTTTATTTATTATGTCTCTCATTCTTTGACTTCCTGCCTCTGGTGCAAAAGTAAGGCCTGTCTTTCTAACCTTTTGAATTTCTTTTATTAAATCTACCGAAAAAGCATCAATTCTAATTGATGGCAGAGACACCCCTACCTTCTTTTCTTTATATTTTTCTATTAATGACATAATTAAATTTTGTATATCTGAATAATCGCAAATACTTAGTGATACAAGAGAGACCTCTTCATACCCAGTAGCTTTTAATAATTTATCTGCTTGCTCTAATAGTTTTTCAGTGGTCTTTTCTCTAACTGGTCTATAAATCATTCCTGCCTGACAAAATCTACAACCTCTTGTGCATCCTCTAAAAGCTTCAAGTGTAACTCGATCATGAACTATTTCCAAATAAGGTACTATTAACTTATCTGGGAATTCCACTTCACTATAATTATAAACAATAGCCTTTGCAACTTTTTCTGGAACATCTTCATACTTAGGTTTAAATTCTTTTATAGTTCCATCTTCATTATAACTGTCTTCATATAAACTCGGTACATATATTCCTCTTATTCGCACAGCTTTTCTTAAAAAAACTTTTTTGCTTAGCCCCTTTTTTTTACATTCTTTGTATAAATCCATCAACTCATCAAGTTGATTTTCACCTTCTCCTAAAGCAAAAACATCTGCTATATTGTAAAGTGGCTCAGGATTATAAGCACAAGGTCCTCCAAACAAAATAATTGGTTCTTCTTCTTCTCTTTCAGAAGCTCTTATAGTTATGCCTGCCATATCCAGCATATTAAGTATATTAGTATAACTCATTTCATACTGCAAAGTAAAACCAACAAAATCAAAGTTTTTTAATGAATCCTTAGTTTCTAAAGTATACATAGGTATATCATTTTTTCTCATTTGTTCTTCCATATCAGGCCATGGAGCAAAAGCTCTTTCACAAAATGTATCTTTTCTTTGGTTTAACGTATAATAAAGTATTTTTGTTCCTAAATGAGACATTCCTACCTCATAAACATCTGGGAAACAAAACGCAAACCTTATATCAACTTTATCCTTATCTTTTTGAAAAGAATTCAACTCTCCACCAGTATATCTAGCAGGTTTTTGAACTTTATACAATATATCATCTGAAATCTTATTCATCAAACTTCCTCCTAAGTTATATTACCGTGTATATTTCTATCATAATATTTTATCATAATACATTCTAAAAATAAAATAATTTGTCTTAAGTAAACCACTATATAATTTAGTTAATTGGGTTTGTAATTTTTATTTATTTATTTCTTCTTTCCATTCTTTCCATTCTTCCATACTAATATCTGCCCATTTATCCATCTTGTCTATTTCATCAATACTATTTAAATATTCTTTTATTGTTATATTTCCATATACCTTTAACGCTTCAATAAGTTCATTCTCATATATATTATTTATAACTTTCATATCAGAGTTCAATACTGTAAAAATATTGTACTTATTTTTATCTACTATACTTAATGCTTCTAGTAAAGTCTTTTTATAATAAATGGATATACTTTTATTTTCTATATAACCTTTTTTCATAAACTTATATTTTTTTCTTATAATATCCCCCATAATTAAATAAACTATCCTTTCTTTTTCTTTATATGAGATAATTATTATAAAGACTCCAATAATTCCTATATTAATATTCTTTATGCCATGGAGAAATAGGATTCCAAAACTACTTAACATAAAAAATCCAATAATCATACTCACTTTAACAGTTATTCTATTAGCTCTTTTATATAAAGTTCTAAAGGATAAAATATCTCTTAATATCCTTCCACCATCAAGAGGTAGTGCTGGAATAAGATTAAAAGCCCCTAATGTTAAATTAGTTGTACACAGTAACCTTAAATAATAATTAGGTAATATTCTGTTAAGTAAATAAAAAACAAATGCTAAAAACAAGTTACTTAAGGGACCACTTAATGATATTATTAAATCCTCTTTAGGTTCAGCTTCATCTAATTTTTTTAACTTTAATACAGTTCCTATTGGTAAAATTTCAATATCCACACCCTTAAATCCCAGTCTTTTAGCAGTTAAATAATGTACAAGTTCATGAATAAAAACAAGTAAAAAAGAAATAACTACTCCGCCTTTTATTCCTATAATAATTAGTAGTATTATATATGGCAAAAATGATTTACTTATTTTCACAAATAAACGTTCTGTATTTTTCATTTCTTATTTCTTCACTCTTATATTTTTTTCTAAATTCATATTTTTACCCATAAATAAAATTTCGAAATGGATAAATTCTCCTGAGTTATCCTTACTATTTTTAGCTATTATATCACCTTTTTTTACTGTGTCATTTTTATTAACCACTATTCTTTCTAAATTACAATACTTCGTTTCTACACCCTGACCATGGTCTATTAAAATATATTGTCTTAAATTATCATCCATCCCACATTTTTTTACTTTTCCATTAAAACTTGCTAAAACATTGCTGTTACTTTTCATTTGTATATCAATTCCACTTTCTTTTTCTTTTATAAGATTACTATAAACCGGAAGAGAAAACTTCTCTTTTATTTTTTCCTTTATTGTTTTTTCACCTAAAAATCCTGCTTTAACTTTATCAATAAATTCTACAATATCATCTTGAATATTTTGGTTAAACCTTATATCTTTTATTTTTTGTACAACACTACCACAATCATAACTTTTGTGCACAATTTTCTTAGAATATTTATATACTGCCACAGTTTGTGGAGTAACTATCATTTTACATATGATAACTAAAGTCAACATAACCAAAACCCCACATAAATCTTGCATTAATCTTTTAATTAAAATATTCTTCTTATGTTTTTTTTCTGAAGAATTATTATAATATCCATAATTATAGTTTCTTTTTTGGTTAACAATAGAGTTATAATAGCTTTCATACTCTGAATTATAGTTACCCATTTTATCCCCCCATAAATTTACTATATATAATATATATTTATGTTACATTATTTCTATTACCTTACATACCAAAAATATATTTACTGAACATTCAACTTGTAAATTAACATCAATATACATATAAAATACTTTTCTTCTAATGAAAAATAAAATCTATACAATATTTTACACAGAAATAAAGAAATTTTTTCAATAAAAAGCACCTGTCTACTTGACATATATCAGTTCAAGCATCAGGTGTTTTACAAATTAATTTGTCTATAATGCAGCCTTATAAATTTTTAGAATATCTTCTTTTTGAAGCTTCTTAAAACTTCCTAATCCTCTATTTCCTGCTGCTTTTTGTGCCATTTCCTCTAATCTTTCATCATTTATTCCTACTTCATGTAGTGTTGCAGGAATACCAAGTGCTGCAAAAAACTCTTTTGTTTTAGCAATAGCTTTTTTAGCCATTGCTAATTTATCTTCCTTGATATCAATATTCCACACATTAACTCCATATTCTGCAAATTTATCTACTGTAGATTCATCTAAAACATAACTCATCCAATGCGATGTAAGTATTCCAAGTCCTATTCCGTGAGTTATATCATATATAGCACTAAGTTCATGTTCCATCCCATGTGTGGCCCAATCTGTAATCTTCCCATAAGTTAATAATCCATTTAGTGCAATACTCGATGCCCACATTAAATTAGCTCTAGCTTCATAATTCTCAGGCTCTTTTACTACTATTGGTCCATATTTTATACATGTTTTAAGTACAGCTTCTGCCAATCTATCTTGTAAAAAAGCTTCTTTTGTAAGACTAAAATACTGTTCAAAAACATGACTCATTATATCTACAGTACCCGCTATTGTTTGATTAGCTGGTACTGTTGTTGTATACATTGGATCAAGTATTGAAAACTTAGGTTTCAATATTTCATTACTTACAGCTAATTTTTCTTCTGTTTCAAGATTACTTATAACAGCATTACCATTCATTTCAGAACCTGTTGCTGAAATAGTAAGTATCGTTCCTATCGGAAGTGCATTGGTTATTCTTGCTTTACCAACAAAGAAATCCCATGGTTCTCCTTCATAATGATATCCTGCTGCTATTATTTTAGAACAATCAATTATGCTTCCTCCACCAATTGCTAGTATAAAATCAATATTATTTTCTCTACAAATTCTAACTCCTTCTTTTACACTTGTTAGTCTAGGATTAGGTTCAATGCCTCCAAGTTCAAAAAAAGAAATTTCTTGTGAATTTAGTATTTCTACAATTTTATCATATATTCCATTTCTTTTTATACTTCCTCCTCCATATGTTAATAAAACTCTTGAACCCTGTTTTTTTATTAATCTACCAAGCTTATTTATTTGGTTTTCTCCAAAATATACCTTTGTAGGAATTGAATAATTAAAGTTTAACATTTTGATACCCTCCCCAAATTACTATATTTAATGATTTTGTTTATTAACTATGATAACAATATTTAATCCTTATTACAATCGATTTTCTACTGATATACAATTACAATTAATTTTTTATTTATTATTTTAATCTATTACGTCTCATAATTTTGAGGGTATCTTTAATCACAACTTTTAATACAGCATAAGTTGGTATAGCTAAAAAACCTCCTATAAATCCTAATAATGAAATAAACATTATAACTACAAATATTACAACCAATGGATGTATATTTAATCTATTTCCTATAACATGAGGTGAAATAAAATTGCCCTCTAGCTGCTGAACTACAAATAAAACCACTAATACTTTTATTACCATGGATATTCCTCCACTAAGTGCAATAAGTACAGCTGGTAATACTCCAATAAAAACTCCTAAAATAGGAATAATAGATGTTATCATTGAAAATACTGCTAATATAAAAGCACTTTCTATTCCTATGATTTTATATCCAATATAAGTTAATATCCCAATAGCAGTTGATACTATTAGCTGACCAGTTATATATATTGATAAAGTTTTATCTATATTCCTTAATAACCCTTTAATATCTTCTCTATGTTTTTGGGGTATAATTTTTAAAAAATTCTTAGCAAATATTGTATCATCTCTTAATAAATAAAACAAAATAAAAGGTATTAATATAATTTGGTTTCCTATATTGGCCAAGCTAGAAATAAATTTTCCAGTATTCCCCATTACATTTTTAACTATTGTTTGTGAACTAGTTATAAGTTTTTGCTGTATATTTTTAATAGGAATAATATGATAGAATTTCTCTTCTATAATATCAGTATCTCTTTTAGCAACTTCGATTTGTTTAGCCATATTAGAAAAAAAATCGCTAAATTCATTTCTTAATGAAGCCCTAGCTTTTATAAATATAAAAGCTAAAACACTTAACAAAATTAAAAAAGCTAGTAAGACAGCAATATTGGAATTTATTTTTTTCCTTTCTAGAAATTTAACTAAAGGACGTAAAATATAGTAAAAAAGCACTCCTATAATAATAGCTAAAAATAACGTATCCATAATCACCTTAAAAGGTATTAATAAATAATTCATTTTACTTAATAAAAAAATAGCAATTAATACTAAAATCGTTCCCGTTAAATACTCATAAATTTTATTACTATACATCATAATATTAATTCCTTTCTTTGTTATCTTAAGTAATCTAAATATATATTATCCATAAACCGCCTACTACATACTAGTTCTCTTTAATATTTGAATTTTAGCTAAATATACTTAATGTTTATTACCACTATAAACACCAATTTAATTTTAGTATATAATTTAGTCTCTAATACAAAAAATAAAAACGATATTTCTTTACTAGAAATATCGTTTTTACCTATTTATTTTTATTTCAAAAATCCTTGTAAAATTGTTTCTTGTGCTTCTTCCTCAGTGAGTCCAAGTGACATTAGTTTCATAAGCTGATCCGATGCAATCTTACCAATAGCAGCTTCATGTATAAGTTGAGCATCCTCACAACTAGCTGAAAGTGCTGGTATAGATGTAACTTCTGCATTTCCCATAATTATTGAATCACATTCAATGTGGCCTCTACTCTTATTCTTACCATTTAACATAAAATAAAATTTTTGTTTTGATTTATCTTTTGCTACAGTACGAGATATAATTTGAGCAGAAGCATCTTCTCCTATTAAATTTATAGTTAAATTAGAGTTTGCCTCCTGATCACTTTCAGTAAATATTCTTTCTGTAATAATTAGATATGCATTTTTATGTAAATTAACCTCCATATCTTTTTTACTATCATCAACACCTTTTATTTGAACTAATTCCATTTCAAGTATTCCATCTTCCTCTACATCTATAACGGTTTTAGTATGAAAAGCCTTTTGAGACTTTCCTGTGCTTTCAGCATAGTGTTTTTCAATATATTTAGCCTTTGCTCCTTTATGTATAAATATTTCATGTATTCCAATGTGTTCAGTTTTTTGTGCACTACAATTGTGAATTCCACAACCAGCCACAATAGAAATATCTGCATATTCTCCTACATCAAAGGTATTATAAACAGTATCTGTAATATTTTCATTTGAAATTATTACTGGAACATGCACACTTCGATTTTTAGTATTAGGCTGTATCACTACATTAATACCTGACTTATCTTCTTTATTTTTAATGCTTATACTATTAGATGTATTTCTACTAATAGATTCTCCATTACTTCTAATGTTATGTACCCCATTAAACAACTCACCAGTATCATCGATTTTATTTAATATTTTTTCTTCTATTGAATTCACCATACCTATTACCTTCTCCCCTCACAAGTACCACAAAAATCACAAGCAGCTTGTTCTTTAATTTCTTTTATAATTTGTTCTTTACTTGTTGTTTTTTGTATTTTTCCATCTGATAAAACTATAACCTCATCTGCAATATTTATAATACGTTCCTGATGAGAAATAATAACTATTGTAGTTTTATATTTTTTGTGCATATTTCTAAAAGTCTCAACCAGTCTTTGGAAACTCCATAAATCTATTCCCGCCTCTGGTTCATCAAAAATAGCAAGTCTTAACTCTCTTGCAATTACCGATGCAATCTCTATTCTTTTAAGTTCTCCACCTGAAAGACTTCCATTAACTTCTCTATTAATATAATCCTTAGGACAAAGTCCCATATCTGCTAATAGTTCAGATATATCTATCTTGTTTTTATTTTCTTTACTTGCAAGCTCTAAAAGTTCCTTTACTGTCATCCCTTTAAAATGTGGTGGCTGTTGAAACGCATATCCTATTTTTCTTTTAGCTCTTTCAGTAATACTAATATTTGAAATATCTTCACCTTCAAAATTTATTTCTCCTGAAGTAGGTTTGTATATTCCCATCATAAGCTTACATAATGAAGATTTTCCCCCTCCATTAGGACCTGTAATAACATAAATCTTATTTTCATCTAATTTTAAATTCATATTTTTTATAATTTCAACTTTTGCATCTTGTTCTTCTAATTCTAATGATACATTCTTAAATTCTATCATTTGAAGATTCCCCTTATCTATGTATTTTAATATAAAACTCATTTTTCTACACTATACCTAATTATATTATCATTATGTACAGTTTCTTTCAAGATTTGTCTTGAAAAATAATTACTGCTAAAAAGCAGAGGGATATAAATATAGTATTTCTATATTTATATCCCTTTATTATCCCTTTATTACTTCCACCATTCGTAAAGAACAGTCATTATTATTTCTCATTTTTTTACTTACAATATTTAAAATTAAATATGAAATTGCAAGAGCAACCATTCCTAATAAAAAACTAAATAATTCATAATTTTTATACCCTGCGTCTTTAAATACATTTATTCCAAATCCTATTCCAATAACCATCATTACTAACGGAAATACATATACCCATAAAATCATTTTATTAAAAACTTTTTGTTCAAGCGTAACCTTAACTTTATCGCCTACATTTGCTCCTAAGGTATTCTTTATTTGGGTAGTAACTGCTGATACTTCACATCCACCTTTACAACTTCCGCAGTTTTCTCCACAAGCTGAACCTCTTTTAAAAACTACTGAAGCATATTCTCCATTTGTAGACACTATATATCCTGTTTCTTTCATATATATCAACTCCTGAATAATATTTATTATGCCACTAATAAGTATAGCACACTTATTACTTTTTTCTACACATTTTTTCGTACTACTTATTATGCATTTTCATACTAAATATCCATATTTATCACAAACATCCATCTAACTCTTACGATCCATCATACCCCTCTACAGTATAGAACAAGGAATTTATTTTGTCAATTAATCGAATTATGTAATTTCTTAGATTAACCAATACTTAATATTTTAAACAAATAAAAACAGAGTATATAAATACTCTGTTTTTATTCATTAAGCTCAGTCAAACATCTAAGCTAAACCTTTTAAACTTATTCTTATACTATTCCTTGTGCTAGCATGGCATCTGCAACCTTTAAAAATCCTGCTATATTAGCTCCTACCACATAATTATCTTTATATCCATATTCTTCAGCACACTTAACTGTATTTATATATATATTCTTCATTATATTATTGAGTCTTTCATCTACCTCTTCAAATGTCCAAGAATATCTCATACTATTTTGAGACATTTCTAAAGCTGATACTGCAACTCCACCTGCATTAGCTGCTTTTGCAGGTCCAAAGAGAACTCCATTTTGTAAAAATACATTTACTGCATCCAATGTAGATGGCATATTAGCACCTTCTCCTACAGCTATTACACCATTTTCAATTAAAACTTTAGCTTCCTGTTCATTTATTTCGTTCTGAGTAGCACATGGAAGAGCTATATCACATTGTATTGTCCATATTCCTCTATGTTCTTCATGATATTCTGCATCTTTATGATACTTAATATATTCTTTTATTCTCTTTCTTTCCACTTCTTTAATTTTTTTAACTGTGTCTAAATCTATTCCGTTTTTATCATAAATATATCCATTTGAATCACTGCAAGCTATTACTTTAGCACCTAATTGTTGTGCTTTTTCCATAGCATAGATAGCTACATTACCAGATCCAGATACTACAACTTTTTTGTCTTTAAAACTCATTCCTTTACCTTTAAGCATTTCATCAACAAAATAAATCAAACCATATCCTGTAGCTTCTTTTCTTACAAGACTCCCACCATAATTCAAACCTTTTCCAGTTAAAACACCGGCTTCATAAGTACTTTTCAATCTTTTATACTGTCCAAACAAATAACCAATTTCTCTTCCACCTACCCCAATATCTCCAGCAGGTACATCCATATACTGTCCTATATATTTGCAAAGTTCTGTCATAAAACTTTGACAAAATCTCATAATTTCTCCATCAGATTTTCCTTTAGGATCAAAATCTGATCCTCCTTTTCCTCCACCAATTGGAAGACCTGTTAATGAATTTTTAAATATCTGTTCAAAACCTAAAAACTTTATAATACTTAAATTTACAGTAGGATGAAGTCTAAGTCCACCTTTATAAGGACCTATCGCACTATTAAATTGAATTCTAAATCCTCTATTTACTTTAACATTACCATTGTCATCTACCCACGGAACTCTAAACATTAATTGTCTTTCTGGTTCAACAATTCTTTCTAAAATACCATTTTCTATGTATTCAGGATGTTTTTCAAATACTGGAATTAAGGATTTAAAGACTTCTTCCACTGCTTGGTGAAATTCTATCTGTCCATCATTTCGTTGTTTCATTTCTTCAAATGTTTTTTCTACATATTTTTTTGCATTCACAATAAGTACCCCCTAAAAGTAAATTCATAGCCCTTGTTAATTATAATATCATAACAATAATTATTATTATATGATTTTATTAAATTTTGTGCAAATTTTATTATTTTTACACCTTGTAAAATTTTACAGAATGAAATTAATAATATTATTTAATATTTTTCACCTCATCTATAACTTTTTTATATAGTTTAAGTGTTAAATTGGTAACTTTGTTCCACTTATGTTTTTCACATATACTTTTTAGTGCATTTTTTTTCAAAGAATTTGAAAACTTATCATCAGATAGTATTTGTATTATATTATTATTCAAACTTTCATATATTTCCTTAATAAATTTCATACCATTAATTTGGTGTTCTACTAATTCTGGAAATGCTGCATTATCAGGAACTACCACAGGACAGCCTGCTACCATTGCTTCCAATACAGAAACTTCTAAAGATTCGTAATGAGATAAAAATACCACTAAATTTGATATTTTATATAGCTTTTTCTTCTTATCATCATCCATATAATTAATAAATAAAACTTTATTTTCCATTCCTATATTTCTTATATCTTCTTTTAATTCTTGTATATTGTTATCTTTTGCCGATATTATAAACTTTATTTTATTATATTTTTTATTTATTTCATAAATAGAATTTATTAAAAGCTGTTTATCTTGTTCAAAAATACATCTTCCAACATACAAAATAACTTTCTCATCTTCTTCAGCATAATCTCGTCTAAAATCCTCAAATTTAATTTTAGTTTCTTTAGTATTTATTCCATTTGGAATAATCCATATTTTTTCCTGAGGAGTTTTAAATATACTCTTTATTTCATTTCTAATATAATTACTAAAAACTATAACTTTACAAGATTCATGTATAAGCATCCATTCTACAGAAGATATATATCTCTGCATTTCTGTTTTTATTCCATTATTTCTTACATATTCAGTAGAATGTATAGTACTTATAATGGGGATATTTAAACTCCATTTTAAAGTTTTTACTGCATATGCTGTGGTCCAATCATGTGCATGTATAACATCCATCATTCCATGTTTTCTAATTAATCTTATAGCTTGTTCTACTATTGCAAAATTAAGCTGCATTATCCACTTAGTAAAATCATTTGTATCTATTTTATAAGGTGATATTCTATAGACTTCTACTCCTTCATCATTCTCATATATAGGCAAAGTACCATTTTCACAAGTAATTACATGAACTTCATGACCTTTTTGTGCCAAACTATGAGACAAATAATATACATGTTTTGCTGTTCCTTCAATATCTTTAGATGAGTACCCCAAAGAAAGCATTAATATTTTCATTCCATTTTCGCTCCTTTAAAATTAAATTTTATATTAATATATGCATTTTTCGTTCCATTTTTTTACATATTATTAATTATAGATATATATAATTTGAATTTCAACCATTATTTTCAAATTTACTATAAATTAAAGAACTTACGTAACTAAAAATATAAAAAAAAAGAAATCTAAACGCATATCTTATTGCATTTAGATTTCTTTAAATATTAACAACTATTAATTACATATTAACCATTATCATTTGAAAAGTTGTCTACCGTTGTTACTTTTCTTCTTTTTTAAGCATCTCACCTATTGCAGCTATACTTCCAAGAGATGATAAAGTTTCATTAGGAAGTATTAACTTGTTAGATGGTCCCTTTGCCATTTCTTTAAGAGCTTCTACCTGTTTTAAAGCTATAACTGTTTCGTTTGTTCCAGATTCAATTATAGCTGTATTCACTTGATTTATTGCTTCTGCTTCTGCCTTTGCAACTATTTCAATAGCCTTAGCTTTACCTTCTGCTTCAAGTAATTGAGATTCACGAAGTCCCTCTGCATGTCTTATATTTGCTTCTTTTTCTGCTTCCGCTCTAAGTATTGCAGCTTGCTTTTCACCTTCTGCTCTTGCTATATCACTTTGTTTTTCACCTTCTGCTTGAAGAATAGTTGCTCTTTTATCTCTTTCTGCTCTCATTTGTTTTTCCATTGCTTGTTGAATTTCTGATGGTGGAATTATATTTTTAATTTCTACTGAAAGAATCTTAATTCCATAAGCATCAGTAATTTCATCTACTATTTCAAGTAATTTTGAATTTATTCTATCTCTTCCTGATAAAACTTCATCTAAAGTCATATCACCAACTATATTTCTCATATTTGTAATAGTTGAGTAAACTATACCTGATTTATAATCTTCTATATTATATACTGCAAATTTAGAATCTAAAACTTTATAGAAAATAACATTATCTATTGATATTTTTACATTATCTTGAGTAATAACATTTTGCGGTTGTATATCTAATATCTGCTGTTTAGTAGAAATTTTGCGTCTTACAAAGTCTATAAAAGGCACTGTAAAATGCCACCCTGGTTGAAGTGTTCTATGATATTGACCTAATCTTTCAACAATATAAACATATCCTGTATTTACAATTTTTATAGAAGTCAAAATTGCAACTAAAATTATGACTAGTATTATTCCTCCTAAAATATTTGAAAACATAATAAATTTCTCCTTTCTTTTTTATACTAAATTTTTTTTATTATTAATTTATTACCTTCTATTGCTATAATCTTTACTCTATCACCCTTATTTATAAATTGTCCCTCATTCTTTACAGTCCAATATATACCTTCAAATTTAATTGTTGCCTTATCACTAATATTTTTATCTGCAATAAATTCTTCTCCAATATATTCTTCTTCCATTCTAAGTGTTCTTGGTACTGTTTTTTTTATAGTTTTTTTTACAATTGGATAACCTAAAGCCATCAATGCTGCACTTACTCCTATAAATGTAATAAGTTGAGTTGAAAAAGAATAATGAAGTAAAGCTAATATCATTGCTACTATTCCTCCAGCAGTAAACCAAATAAATAAAAAGCTACTAGTAGCTGCGTCTATGGCTAAGGCAATAGCTGCTATAATCAACCATAACACTAATTCAAACCACATAATGTAGGAATCCTCCTTCCTATAACTAATTTCATTTTATATTTTCTTTGGTCTTATTATATATCAATATAATATATTTTAATATAGTTATCTCTACTTATACAATAATTATAGCTATAATATATTATTATTAAAAAATGTTTATACCTTTGTGTTTATTGAAATTAAGTTGTTTTTTAACTGTATTTCATATTTCACATCATAAATATTAAATTTGATATAATTTCTTATTTGTTAACATAAAATCATTAATTATACTTAAATTTTCATTCTTTATATAGTAAAATAGTTGACAGATAAACATTGCACAGTGTAGAGTTTAAATAGTTAAAAGGTAAATATTATAAAAATTGTGTAATGAAATAAACTATTTACAACATAATAAAGATTGGAGTGTTGAATAATGAATTTCATTAAAGTTGCTGCTGCATGCCCTGTAACTAATGTAGCACATATAAATTTTAATGTTGAAAATATAAAAGATTGTATAAATAACGCTTTGAATAAAAATTGTAAATTGGTAGTTTTCCCAGAGCTTTGTATTACATCATATACTTGCGGAGATTTATTTTCTCAACAACATTTAATTGAAAAATCCAACTTAGCAATAAGAAGACTTTGTGCTTTTTCAAAAAATAAAGATATTCTAATAGCTATAGGTTCTCCCCTTGTATATAATAACTGTTTATATAATTGTGCATATATAATATATAATGGCACTATACTTGGAATCGTTCCTAAAAGTTATATACCTAACTATTCAGAATTTTATGAAAAGCGATGGTTTACTGATGGAATTGATATAAAAAATAAATCTATAAATCTTACATTTCAAAAAAACATTCCTTTTGGAGTAAATTTAATTTTTACTAGTGGTGTTTTTAAATTTGGCTTTGAAATATGCGAAGATTTATGGACTGTTATACCTCCAAGTTCATACCTTAGTCTAGGTGGTGCTAATATAATTGGAAATCTTTCTGCATCAAATGAGCTTGTAAGTAAATCAAAATATAGAAACTCATTGATTCAAAATCAAAGTGCACGATGTATTTCTTCATATGTATATTCATCTGCTGGGATTTTTGAATCATCTACCGACTTAGTTTTTAGTGGGCATTTATTAATTTCTGAAAATGGTACTATTTTAAAACAAAATAATAGATTTCAACGTGAAAATGAAATCATCACTTCAATAATTGATATAGATAAATTAAATAATGAACGTTTGAAAAATTTAAGTTTTAGAGATAGCGCCAAATTTTTACCTTTTGAAGTTAATGAAGTTACTTTTAACTTCATAGATTCAAAGGTAAACGAGTTTGATAGATTTGTTCATAAACATCCTTTTGTACCTTCTGATGAATGCGAACGTGAAGATCGCTGTAAAGAAATATTTAATATTCAAACTGCTGCTCTTGCAAAACGTCTAACACATACTGGAATACAAAAATCTGTTATAGGAATTTCTGGTGGACTTGATTCTACATTAGCTTTACTTGTAATAGTTAAAACATTTGATATTTTAAATATACCTAGAGAAAACATAATCACAATAACTATGCCAGGATTTGGTACTACAGATAGAACTTATAATAACGCAGTAAATTTTTGTAAAGAATTAGGTACGGATTTTAGAGAGATAAATATTGTTGATGCTTGCCTACAGCATTTTAAAGACATAAATCATCTAGTTGAAAAACATGATGTTACCTATGAAAATGTTCAAGCAAGAGAAAGAACTCAAATACTTATGGATATAGCTAACAAAGAAAGTGGACTTTTAGTTGGGACTGGGGATCTATCGGAACTTGCACTAGGCTGGGCTACTTATAATGGAGATCACATGTCAATGTACTCTGTAAACTGTTCAGTACCTAAAACCTTAGTTAGATACCTCGTACAATATGCAGCAGATAAAGAATCCTCTGATAAAATTTCTGAGATACTTGTTGATATTTTAGATACACCCGTAAGTCCCGAACTTCTTCCTAAAGATAAGAATGGAGAAATAGCACAAAAAACTGAAGATATAGTAGGTCCTTACGAACTTCATGATTTCTTCTTATATTATTTCATAAGACAAAATGCTGTTCCTAAAAAAATATTATTTCTTGCTAAACATGCATTTAAAGATATTTATGATGACAAAACTATTGAAAAGTGGTTTGATAAATTTATAAGAAGATTTTTCACTCAACAATTCAAACGCTCAGCATTACCTGATGGTCCAAAAGTAGGAAGCATAAGTTTATCTCCTAGAGGAGATTGGCGAATGCCATCAGATGCAAGCTATAAAACTTGGCTTTAAAACTTTTATATAAATAAAAGTTGAGGGTTGATACTAGTCAACTCTCAACTTTTATTTATATATGTCTACCAAAAGTCCAGTAATTTCATCAATTGTAGCAGCAACTCCTAAATTTTCTTTTTCATCGCTTAAAAGCATTTCAGTAATTTCTTTTAATTTTTCATCTATAGTTTCTACTGTTATAAAATATTGAGTCTGCCAAAAACTAATATCTTTTTTAACACCATACATATGACTAAGTATAGACTCCAGATACCCTCTTATCATTCTCTTATATGCAGCTACATCAGCATAGCATTTTGTTATAGATAGTCTATTCCCTTTCTTTTTTATATCCTGAAGCATTTGTTTTAACTGTTCTTCAGATTTTTTTTGTTGTGAAAAACTAAAATTTTGAGAAAAACTTTTTTTACCAGTAGCTATTTTTTTCTCCGATTTTATTGGAGTATTTCTACCTACTCTTGAGATTTCCATAACTTTCACTCCCACTCAAAACTCATTTGTATGTATTATATCTAATTTGTTTAATAAAAACAAAATTCTATATTACTTTAATTTTATCATTTATTCATTAGCCATGTCCACATAATAAATTTTGATGTAAATATTCACTCTTAAAATCATATAATTTGTCTATATATAAAAATGAATTTTAAATTTTTATTTATATAAAAAAAATTTTAAGTTATAATTAGACATGTTAAATAACAATATTTTTATATTGTTCAAACTATTTACATTGAAATCACTAAATTATATTTATATAGCTAACTGATGGGGGTAATTATATGAAAAAACTTTTAACTATGTTTTTTACATTTTTAAAAATAGGTGCGTTTACCTTTGGAGGAGGATATGCAATGATTCCTCTTATAGAGGTAGAAGTGGTAAATAAGCAACATTGGATAGATAAAGAAGAATTTTTAGACATAATTGTTATATCACAAACGTTTCCTGGAGCTCTTGCTGTAAATTCTTCTATATTTATAGGATATAAAATAGGTGGTGTGGTTGGTGCATTACTAGCATTAGCTGGAGTGGTTGTTCCTTCTTTTTTTATAATTATAATTATCGCATATTTTTTTCTACAATTCAGAAATAACCTAATTGTAGATTTAGTATTTAAAGGAATTTCTTCTGCTGTTCCTATGCTTATTCTTGTTGCTGTAATTAGTCTATCAAAATCATTAAAAAAAGAACTTTCTACTGTTTTAATGATTCTGTTAACAGTTATAGCTATTTCTGTATTGGATATTCATCCTGTTTTAATAATAATTTTATCAGGAATCTATGGTGCTGTATTCCTTAGAAAGAAGGTGAATTAATGAATTTTTTATTACAGATTTTTTATACCTTTCTAAAAATAGGTATGTTCAGCTTTGGTGGTGGCTTAGCAATGCTTCCTTTTATAAATAAAGAAATTGTAGAAAAACATCATTGGATTAGTCTTTCTACGTTTAAAGATATAATTGGTATAGCACAAATGACCCCAGGTCCTATTGCTATTAATTCTGCTACTTTTGTAGGTTTTAAGATACAAGGTGTTTTGGGAAGTTTATTTGCAACTTTAGGTGTTATAACCTTTTCATTTATATTAGTATCTATTGCAACTCATTACATAATGAAGTTTAAAGAATCAAAAGTATTAAAAGCAGCAATGTTAGGAATGCGTCCAGCTGTTATAGGACTTATACTTTCAGCTTTTATACTTCTAGCAAAAAATTCATATTCTCTACAAGATAAGAAAAGTTTAATTATTGGAGGACTTATAGGTTTTCTTTTATTCAAAACTAAGCTTCATCCAATTTTAATCATATTTTTTTCAGGAATATTAGGAATAATTTTTTATGGAATTATACCAACATTTTAAGAAATTTAAAATATAAAAACTAAAGACCACAAATATAGCATATTCTATATTTGTGGTCTTTAGTTTTTAATATATATAATAATTTTCATTATATAAATAATAATATTATTATGAGCCATATAAATAATAACATGGAGGTAATATATATGTTCTATAGCAAAAAAATTAATGAGACCTTAGAAGAATTAAATACTGATTCGATAAAAGGTCTTTCTACTGAAGAAGTAATTAATCGTTCAAAAAAATATGGTTTAAATAAGCTTGTTTCTGGTAAAAAGCAGACCATTTTACAAATGTTTTGGACTCAAATTAACGATATAATGATTTATATACTGATAGCAGCAGCAATTGTTTCTGCTGCTGTAGGAGAAGTAAGTGATGCAATAATAATAGCTATTATTATTGTATTAAATGCTGTTATTGGAATAATTCAAGAATCCAAAGCAGAAAAATCATTGGAAGCTTTAAAAAATTTATCTACACCCAAAGCTGTAGTGAAAAGAGATGGTGAATTAAAAGAAGTTTCTTCTGAAAAAATAGTCCCTGGAGATATTATTATCATGGATGCTGGTAGATATGTTCCCTGTGACTTACGACTTATAGAAACCGCTAATCTTAAAGTTGACGAATCCGCATTAACTGGCGAATCAGTACCTGTAGAAAAAAATTCCCAATTAATTTTAGAAAACGAAACCATTCCTCTAGGAGACCAAAAAAACATGGCTTTTATGTCTACTCTTGCAAGTCATGGAAGGGGTGTAGGAATCGCTGTTGCAATAGGTATGGATACAGAAATAGGTAAAGTAGCTGAAATGCTAAAAGAAGAAAAGAATGAATTAACTCCTCTCCAAAAAAGATTGGAACAGCTAGGTAAAATACTTGGGATAAGTGCTCTAATTATTTGCGGAGTTATATTTGTAATTGGTTTTATTCAAAAAAGAGATTTATTTGAAATGTTTCTAACATCAATAAGCTTAGCAGTTGCTGCTATTCCAGAAGGTCTTCCTGCTATTGTTACTATTGTTTTAGCATTAGGTGTTCAGCGAATGATTAAGGAAAATGCTATTATCCGTAAGCTTCCTGCTGTTGAAACCCTAGGTTCTGTTAATATTATTTGTTCTGATAAAACAGGAACATTGACTCAAAATAAAATGACAGTAACAAAATTCTATTCTGATAATTACTTAGAAGACATACATAAATTAAGCTCCAAAAATTATATACACAATTTACTTATACAAAGTCTAACTCTATGTAATGATGCAACATATTCGGAAAACAATAAAACAGGTGATCCAACAGAAATAGCACTTTTAGATGCGGGAATAAAATTTAATATTTTTAAAGATGAATTAGAAAAAAAACATAAAAGAATAAATGAAATTCCTTTTGATTCTGATAGAAAACTCATGACTACTGTTAATGAATACGATAATGAATTTTATGTTTTTACTAAAGGCGCTGTAGATAACCTAATAAAAATATGCAATAAAGCCTATATAAATAATGAAACCATACCACTAACAGATAAAATTAAAAATGATTTTTTAAATGCAGCTTCTTCTATGTCAAATGATGCTCTTAGAGTATTAGGCTCAGCTTATAAAAAAGTTAAAGATGCACATGTTGAAATAGATGTCTTGGAACAAGATTTAATTTTAATAGGTCTTGTTGGTATGATTGATCCCCCACGACTAGAAGTAAAAGATTCTATAAATTTATGTAAAAAAGCTGGTATATCTACAATTATGATAACTGGCGATCATAAAGCAACTGCTTTTGCAATTGCAAAAACTCTAAACATAACTCAAAATGAGAATGAAACTATCTCAGGAACAGAACTTAACAATCTGTCTCAAGATAAACTTAATGAAAAAATAGATAATTTAAAAGTTTTTGCTCGGGTTTCACCTGAACATAAGGTTAAAATAGTAAAAGCACTCAAATCCAAAGGAAATATTGTATCCATGACTGGCGATGGAGTAAATGATGCTCCTTCTCTAAAAATTGCAGATATAGGTGTTGCAATGGGAATTACAGGAACGGATGTGGCTAAACAAGCTTCTGATATAATCCTAACTGATGATAATTTTTCCACTATTGTTTCAGCTATCAAAGAAGGTAGAAACATATATATAAATATAAAAAAATCTATTTTATTTTTACTATCTTGTAATATGGGTGAATTAGTAGCAATATTTATTGCCATACTTTTGGGTTGGTCATCACCTTTAAGACCAGTACACATACTATGGATAAATTTAATAACAGATTCTTTACCTGCTTTAGCTCTAGGAATTGATCCAACTGATACAGGTGTTATGACTAAAAAACCTAGAAGTCCAAAAGAAAGCATTTTTGCCGGCTCAATAAAAGGTTTAACATTAAATGGTCTATTAATTGGAGCATTAACTTTAATAGCTTTTCAAATTGGCATTACTAGATATTCTAATTCTATAATGCATGCTCAAACTATGGCTTTTATGGTAATGAGTATTTCTGAACTGGTACACTCATTAAATATGAGAAATTCAGAAAAATCAATATTTAAAATAGGTTTCTTTACTAACAAACCTTTAATATTATCTATATTATTGGGCATATTACTTCAAAACACATTATTATTTATACCTGCATTTAGAAATATTTTTAAAGTGTATAAATTAAACATATATGATTGGAAATGGATAATTATTTTAAGTATAATGCCATTGTTATTTAATGAAATAGCAAAACTCATAAACAACAAAAAATAAGAAAAGTGCTTTGCACTTTTCTTATACTGTTTTCTCAATAATATCTTCTTCTTTTTTTAATAACCTTGGAGCAAAAGTCTTTATACCAATAAGACCTAGTGGTGCTGTAAATAAAATAGCTAAAACTGCTATTGCTAAAATAACAGAACCTGAAGATATTCCTGCTACCAATGGTACTCCTCCAATTGCAGCTTGTACTGTAGCTTTAGGAGAATACGCTATAGCACAAAATAGTTTTTCTTTAAAGTTTAAGTCAGAACCAATTAATGAAATTATAACTCCAATTGTTCTTCCAATAAGTCCTACAACTATAACTATTAATCCTAAAGCACCTGCATCTAATGCAACCTGAGTATTAACTGCTGCACCTATTAATACAAATAAAAATATTTGAGCAAAAAACCACATCTTATTTAACTTTTTTTCTAATTTTACTGCTATATTACATGATCTTTGTAATAATACAAATCCCATAGTCATTATTGATAAGAGTCCAGCAACACCGATTTTATCACCTATCAGCTTTACTATTAAAGCAGTTCCGAAAAGTATTGCAAGTTGTTCTAATTCTTTCAACTTCAAACTTTGAAATACTTTATGTAATATAATTCCTACTAGTAATCCTAGAATAATTCCTCCAATAATTTCTACTGGTATATGTGCTATTTGTACTCCTACAGACTTATTTATATTATTTGCCATACCTAAAAATGCAGTAAATAAAGTAATAGCAAAAACATCATCTATAGAAGAACCCGCTAAAATAATTATTGGAATACCTTTATCCATACCTAATCCACTTTCTTTAAGTTCTAACATAGATGGTACAACCACCGCTGGAGATACAGCTGCAATTATAAATCCAAGCATTCCAGCTTCAATTATTGGTAAATTCAACATTTTACTGGCTGTGAATGTTATCAAAAACCCTTCACATAAACATGGTATCATACTCATTTTTATAGCTGTTTTCCCTACCTTTTTTAATATCTCCTTATCTAATCCAAGACCTGCTCTTAAAAGTATTATAATAAGTGCTAAAGTTCTTATTTCCGATGAAATTTTCAAGAATCCAGAATCTAGATAGTTTAATCCATAAGGTCCTATTAATATTCCAACTAAAATCATACCTAATAAACCAGGTAATTTGATTTTTTCAAACATTTTACTGAATAAAAATCCTAATAATAAAATTAGCATTATACTCTTTATCATTTTGTATTCCCCCTTCTACTCTTTTGTTAATACATAAAAAACTAAAAACATATAATATTTGTATTAAAATAAAAATAGCTTCTACGATTTACAAAAATCGTAGAAGCTATTAGCATTCCTGCGTTTTTGGGAATAAACTTCCCTTGGAGAGCTTCATCTCCCAAAATATATGAAAATTATATCATTTTAATATTTTATAGTCAACCCTGTAAATTCTTTATCTTGTAAGATATAATAAACAAAAATATTATCATTATACACTAATACATTACTATATAAATATTATAGATATTAAGATAAATTGCTTATACTGAAAAAACTACATATCAACGTTTTCTTCAGAATCAGTATTCTTATTTATTACATTAAATAACCATGCACCACTTGTTTCACATAAATATCCTAAAATTGCACCCAAAATTAGTGCTGGTATTATAGCTTTCCAATCTCCTCCAGAAGCAAACGTTGAGAATGATCCTATGAATGTTCCTGGAATAAATTCGAATAATTTGATTTTAGCCTGTATACACATCATAAATGTTATCACAGCAGTACTAATAGCACCCACATGTGCAAACTCCATATGGTTACATATTTGTATAATTACCATAGCCCAAAAAACACCACTTAAATTTGTAATAATAGCTGTTTTAAAACCTTTTAACTTACCTCCTGCTGCAAAAAATGCTGTACATCCAGCAAATCCCGCCCATCCAAGCAATCCTAAAGAAGGACTTAACCCTGTCCAAATACCACACAAAATTGCAGTAGTTAAAGAAAGTGC
Source organism: Clostridium aestuarii (assembly GCF_026735135.1). Taxonomy (GTDB): domain Bacteria; phylum Bacillota; class Clostridia; order Clostridiales; family Clostridiaceae; genus Clostridium_H; species Clostridium_H aestuarii. The sequence continues at coordinate 819,043 of NZ_JAPQER010000002.1, forward strand.
AAATAAATTCTTCATTTTTTCACCCCTATTTTATTAGATTATACACAATCTTAAAAATCAACTTTTTTCCAATAGCTTTTGTGCTGTTTTTTAAATTAAAAGACACAGAATAATAAATACCTGTGCCTTTTAATTCTATTAACAATAGTTTAAGACTTTATAATAAATAGTTTATATTTTATATGTAAAATATTTATTAAGTTATATACGAATGAAGAATTTAAATATTTCACATATTTTTTATGCTACTAAATGAATTTAAATTTTCTATTTTGCATCTACCTTAAGTACTGTGTTTAGCATTACACTTGCACCATTTGTACACTGCTCAACAGATGTGAACTCCGGCTCACAGTGGCTATGACCATCCTTTGAAGGAACAAAGACCATAGTAGTAGGCATTATTTCTGATACGAACTGAGCATCATGTCCTGCTCCACTGTTAATGTACTGATTAGAAATACTTAATTCATCAGCACTTGCCTTAACAAACTCTACTAATTCTTTATCAAAGTATACTGTATCACGTGCCCAAGCTTTCTCATAATCGACCTTGCATTTAGCAACTTCTTTAGGCATATTCTTAATAATATCAAGAACCTGTTCAATTACTTTAGGATCTTCATGTCTTGCATCAATTGAGAAGTCAACGAAATCAGGAATTACTGTATGAACACACGGATGACACTTAATTTCACCTGTTGTATAAACAAGAGCTGGATCAAGTTTGTCTAACTCATTATGCAAATAAATAAGAACCTGAGAAGCTGCATAAAGAGCGTCCTGTCTATATTCCATTGGAGTAGTACCCGCGTGATCTGCTTGACCATAAGTTCTTATTCTGTAGTTAAGCATACCAAGTACACAAGTAACAACACCTATATCATTATTAGCAGCTTCAAGGATTGGACCCTGTTCAATGTGAAGTTCAAACATACATTCATAATCATTAGGGTTTAATCTGTTTTCTACTGTTCCAGCATAATTACTGGCTGCTAAAGCTTCTCCAAAAGTAGTTTTTCCATCTAATACACTCTTTGATGCAATCATTGTATCTTTATCAAATTTTCCACAAACAACACCTGATGACATCATTGCTGGTGGATATAACGAACCTTCTTCATTTGTCCAAATCATAGCTGTAATCGGATGCTTATGAGGAATCTTTTGATCTACAATAGATTCTAAAACTTCCATAGCTGTCATAACACCTAAGATTCCATCATAGTTACCCCCATTTTTTACTGAGTCAACATGAGATGCCATAACAATTCGTTTTGCATTAGAATCTGAACCTTGAATAGTAGCATACATATTTGCCATATCATCCACAGTTATTTCAGCTCCAATAGCCTTCATTCTCTTTTTAAACTCTTCTCTAGCTTGGACAGCTTCTTGTGACAATGAGTATCGAGTAATTCCACCATGCCCTGCATCACCATAAGTTGCAAAAGTTTTGATCTTATCTTCCATTCTTTTTACATCACAAAATTTGTTATTCATTATCAAATACTCCTCTCTAATTTTTCATATTTAATCGTATTTATTTTATGAATATTGAAAATATTCCACTTGCTAAAACCACTTCTTTTCTAACCAAACATAATTACTCAACAATAGTCTTACATATTTAGTTATATTATCATTGGAGCTTTTCTTTTGATGAATTTACCATAACCTTTTTCTCCAGTAAATTTACCATTTTCTGCAATTACTTTCCCTCTAGAAATTGTAACTTCTGGATATCCTTTTAGTTTCATTCCTTCATAAGGGGTATAATCTACATTTTCATGAAGCATTTCTTTTGTTACTGTTTTTTCTATATGAGGATTAAAAATAACGATATCAGCATCACTACCTACAGCGATAGTACCTTTTTTAGGATACATTCCAAATATTTTAGCTGCATTAGTTGATGTAATCTGCACAAATCTTTGTAAATCAAAATTATTTCCCCCTACTCCATAGGTATACATCAATGCCATTCTTAATTCTACACCAGGCGCTCCATTTGGAATTTTTCCAAAGAATTCTTTTCCTAATTCTTTTTGTTTCATAAAGAATGGACAATGATCAGTTGCTACTAATTGAACAGTATTCTTTGCTAATGCTTTCCACATGTATGGCCAATTACTCTTATTTCTTAAAGGTGGTGACATAACATATTTAGCCCCTTCAAATCCTGGTTCTTCATAATTATCATATGATAATACTAAATATTGCGGGCATGTTTCTCCCATTATTGGATATCCTGCTTCTCTTGCACGCTTTATTTCTGAAGCAGATTCTTCACAACTGTTATGCACTATATAAAGGGGAGTTCCACATAATTTAGCTAATTTTATAGCTCTACCAGCAGCTTCACCTTCCACTATATCTGGACGAGATACTGCATGATATTTAGGTTCTACTTTCCCTTCTGCTTTTAATTTTTCTGTAAAGTATTTTATAGCATGATAATTTTCAGCATGAACAGATGTTAATCCACCATTTTCATGAACCTTTTTTAATGTCTTCATAAGAATATAATCTGTAACTCTCATACCATCATAAGTCATAAATAATTTAAAACTAGGATACCCTTCTTTAATCATAGTAGGTATTTCTTCTAAAATATCATCATTCATATCGGTTATATTTAAATGAATACCATAATCTATCACAGCATTTCCATCAGCTTTTTCTCGCCAAATCGCAGCAGTTTCTTTTAATGTTTTTCCTTTAGATTGTATTGAAAAATCTACTATTGTTGTTGTTCCTCCACAAGCTGCTGCAACAGTTCCAGTATTAAAATCATCACTAGCATGTGTTCCACCAAATGGCATATCCATGTGAGTATGAGGATCTATGCCTCCTGGCATCACATATTTCCCTTTTGCATCAATAATTTTAGCTTCCTTATCTTCTAAATTTAACCCTATTTGTATAATTTTTTCATCTTTTATGCCTATATCGCCTTCAAATGTATCAGCAGCTGTTATGATTGTACCACTTTTAATAATACTGTCAAATTTTCTCATATCAAACTCTCCTTGTATAATATATTTAGTAAACGATTGCATAGTTCTGCAATAATTAACTTTACTAATTTTTAAGCCATTAAGCTTCTATATTATCTTCCACTACAGCATAATAGAATTACACCACATACATAAAATACTATAGGGAGATTTTTAACATGTTTTGTATTAATAAAACTAAACAACTTAATATTTTGAAACAAACCTCTGAACTTAATAACATGATTACTAAGTAACCTATCGGTTTTATAAATTTACTTACTGACAATTTTGATATTGATACTTTTATCCCAAATTCTTTTAAAGAACATTATTATGCCGATTTGGGCAGGGATAGAGAATGTGAACCTGCTGAATCCTTTTTCAGTAGATTTAAAATTACATTTGAAAATGATATTGGTGACTCATATTTAACTGCTATATCTAAACTTATTAATATTCTATTAGCTTACGCATAGCCATCAAGTTAAAATATATAATTTCCTAGAAATGTTGAGCAGATTATTTTTATTCAATTTAAATATATCTTTTATGTTTAACTTTTTTTCTTGTCTTCTTCTATTAATTTTGTTACAATTTTTCTTTAACAGCAACTTTTAAAATATTTTCTTTAAAATTTTTATTTGTAAGAAAATAGGATAGCAAAATGTCATCCTATTTTCCATTGTTTATTTTAGTCCCATTTGTTTTTTACAACACCCTCTGCTTGAACTCCACGTTGGCAAGGTTTTTTAACTATTAATGTACCTATTCCTTTAGCTACAAGTACTGGTGGTTCTAATATATCCATATCATTTTCTGCTGCTTCTGGTTTTCCGTTTCTTCTTGATGATGTTGCTACTTTATATGTTTTAAATTCACATCTACGAGAACTGTTTCCTAATTTTACGATTTTCCCTCTGCATTCTATATAGTCTCCTTCATATACTGGAGCTAAGAATTCAACATCTTCATATCCTGCAAATAATGATTCATCTCCATCTTGAAGAACACAAAGTTCTGTTCCAACATCTCCATAAATATCTAAATGTATGTTAGGTTGAACAACTCCTCCTAAATAATGTCCTCCATTCATTCTATATCTTAATACAGATTCTCTTACCATTTAAAGGCACCTCCTAAATTTTCTAAATAAATTTTCTAAACTTCACTTTATGTTAAATTAATTTATTCTTAAATTATTTTGCTGGAACTTCATATATTGCAATTGTTTCAAGAGTCATAACTGGATCTTCATAAACATCTACCGCAGAATTTTGTTTTATAAGACCAGCATTACCAGCTATTTTGAAAGCTCTTAATTGAACTTTTCTTTTATTTCCTTCTACTCCAATTATTCTTCCTGCTACTTCAATGAAATCGCCTGCATAAGTTGGTGCTGTAAAGCTTATTTTTTCATATCCTATGCATTGTCCTTCATTGCCATCATGCATAGCCATTAATTCTGTAGAAACATCTCCCATATATTCTATTGTACGAGAACCATTTACTAATTCTCCTGCATAGTGTGCGTCTGATGAAGACATACGCACACGAATCATAGTTTCATAATTTTTTTCTGGTTTTACAAATGCCATATTTCTTACCCCCTAATATTAAAAATAAAATTGTTTAAACAAGACAAATTAATTTAAATTTATCTACCTATTAAGTTAGTCCCATTTATTTTTCACAACACCCTCTGCTTGGACTCCACGTTGGCAAGGTTTTTTAACTATTAATGTACCTATTCCTTTAGCTACAAGTACTGGTGGTTCTAATATATCCATATCATTTTCTGCTGCTTCTGATTTTCCGTTTCTTCTTGATGGTGTTGCTACTTTATATGTTTTAAATTCACATCTACGAGAACTGTTTCCTAACTTTACAATTTTCCCTCTGCATTCTATATAGTCTCCTTCATATACTGGAGCTAAGAATTCAACATCTTCATATCCTGCAAATAATGATTCATCTCCATCTTGAAGAACACAAAGTTCTGTTCCAACATCTCCATAAATATCTAAATGTATGTTAGGTTGAACAACTCCTCCTAAATAATGTCCTCCATTCATTCTATATCTTAATACAGATTCTCTTACCATTTAAAGGCACCTCCTCAATTTTCTAAACTTCACTTTATGTTAAATTAATTTATTCTTAAATTATTTTGCTGGAACTTCATATATTGCAATTGTTTCAAGAGTCATAACTGGATTTTCATAAACATCTACTGCAGAATTTTGTTTTATAAGACCAGCATTACCAGCTATTTTGAAAGCTCTTAATTGAACTTTTCTTTTATTTCCTTCTACTCCAATTATTCTTCCTGCTACTTCAATGAAATCTCCTGCATAAGTTGGTGCTGTAAAGCTTATTTTTTCATATCCTATGCATTGTCCTTCATTCCCATCATGCATAGCCATTAATTCTGTAGCAACATCTCCCATATACTCTATTGTACGAGAACCATTTACTAATTCTCCTGCATAGTGTGCGTCTGATGAAGACATACGTACACGAATCATAGTTTCATAATTTTTTTCTGGTTTTACAAATGCCATATTTCTTACCCCCTAATGAATATTTATTAGCTTTTTGCACCCCCCTAAACCCGTTAGGATTCAAGGATTTTCAAGTTTTATCAAAAAGGATTTTCCTCACCTAATGTCGAATATATATAGTAACCACAAAATATAAATTCTTGGTGGTATCCTTATGATCAATATTAAAAATCAAATTCATCTTTGTGATATTTAGGATAGTATTTACTTTTTTGATTGATAGTTTTGCAATAAGCTATTAATATTTATCCTAGCACTGAACTCTTAGCTTACATCTTCAAACTTTTCTTATTGACGTTTAGTGATACCTACCTTTTATAACATACGGTTCACAAAATATCCTTTGTATCTCCAAAGCCTTGAAGTTAGTTAAGATACTATCATTATATTTGATACAGTTATTGGATAGTCAACCCTATATTGGATATTTTTTTAACATACATTTACAAATCAACACCTTAACTATACCCCTAGGGTAACGTTAGTTATTTATTGCTTCTTGCATTTATAATTTCGTCAATCATTATTGGAACAACCTTAAATAAGTCTCCATCGATGCCCTCATCTGTACATTCAAAGATTTCAGCTGTTGCATCCTTATTTAATTCAATTATTAATTCTGAATCCTGCATACCTACCTTGTGCTAAATTGCACCAGAGATACCAATATCAACATAAAACTTTGGATGTTACAGTGTTATCTGTTTATCCTATTCCTGTTTTCTCACGATTATAAAGCAACATCAATACTCCTACACAAAGTTATATTCCATCCAGTAACATTATCTGCTAAAAAAGTTGTAAAGAAAGGTCTATTGTATGCGTGTGTTAAATCTAATACTTTTACTCATTCTAATGTTTTATCCATATTAAAAATCACACAATACATTAATAATTAATATTTTTACATCTTATTAGTTATTTCTTTTTACATATAACCAATTTTGTATAATTTCCCATATATATATTATTTTACATTTTTATTCACATTCCTCTTTTATTTTTTATATTTTATATTTATTTAAAACGCTTATAAACTAATTATTACACCTATTTGTCTTTTGTAATTTTTATCTAAAAACTCAAGTTTTTCTGCAAAAATTTTATAACTACAGTTAGAGTTATTACAAAACATTTTTGTATTGTTAAGTTTAATAATAACTTTTTTATCGCCTATCAACATGTCTTGAAAGGTTTTAGTATATTTTGAATGTACTTTAGATGAAGAGTGCCCGCAATATAAAAAAGAACCTATATGTCAGACACTCTAAAAAAGAGTGTCTGACATATAGGTTCTTTTTTATATATAATTATCAGTAAATATGAAGGTCTTTAATATGAGCAAAATCACATTTTCTAAAGAAGTTATTGAAAAAACTAACTCAGAACACTTATGTAAAGCGCATTAGCAAGAAGTCTATAACTACTCTATTACTGTCATTATTTCTTGTATAGGTTTTCTAGGAGGACTTTTAATATCCTTATCTTGAGGAACACCAATTGGAGTTAATGCCATAAGTGAATATCCATCTTTTTTAAATCCTATTGTTTCACTTATCTCTTTTGCTGCATACATAGGTCCTGTTATCCAACATGTTCCATATCCCATATTAGCGGCTGCAATCATTATATTTTCCATAGCTGCTGATACCCCTTGTACTCCTGAAGCTGTATCTAAAAGAGCCTGTAGTTCTTCCTGTGGTGCCCCTGCTAACTTCAATTCATTATAACCAGTTGGTATGTATTCACCTATATAAACTAAAATTATAGTTGGAGCATTTTTAAATGCAAGTTGGTATCTAAGTCCTTTAGTAAATTTTTCTTTAATATTTTTATCTAAAATCTTGTCTGCTACAGCTTTATTTTTTTCTTCCACAGCTTTAGCTATTTTTTCAATTAACTCTTTATTCTTAATTACGACAAAATGCCAATTTTGAACATTCTTTCCTGATGGTGCAAATGATCCTGCTTTTATTATTTCTTTTATATGTTCCATAGGTACTTCGATATCTTGAAATTTTCTAACACTATGTCTATTGTATATAAAACTATTATCAAACATAAATTTCACCTTCTTTTAAATATATTTATACCATAATAATATCAATTAATAAAATAAAAGCAAGGAGCCTTTATTTTAAAGCTTCTTGCCTATTTATTATTTTTTATAATGTTTACAAGAACTTATTAAAATAAGTTCTTGTAAACATTAAGAATATCTTCTCTTGTGAAAGGAACGTAGTTGTTAACTAGAAGTCTTTGTTGCCCAGCTATAACACTGTCAGTGAATCCTTCTATTTCTTCTTCCTTCATTCCGTATTCCTTAAGTGGTTTTCTTGCTAATAGCTTATCAAGAAGATTTGCAAGTTCAGCATATACGTCAACGTCTCCACTTACTCCTAAAATATCAGCTAATACTTTATTTATTTCTTTTATTTTTCCATCTGGGTTCTTTTTGTTGTAAGTCTTGAATACTTCAACAAAGAATTGGTAATTTGCTTCACCATGAGGAACATGATAAACTCCACCTAATGGATATGAAAGCGCATGAACAGCTCCTACTCCAGTATTACCAAAAGCAACACCTGCATAGTTACTTCCAACTACGAAGTCTTCAATTATTTCAGTTCTATATTCTTCGCCTTTTTCTACTACATCCATATATCCTTTAATAATTAATTCTATAGCTTTTACACTGAAAAGTTCTGTATAAGAATTTGATTTTGGTGATACATAAGATTCAATAGCATGAATCAATGCATCTACTGAACTTGTTACAAAGAACTTAAATGGAAGCCCTTTTACTAATTCAGGTATTAATACTGCATGCTCTGGTAATAATTCATCTACAGCAAGACCCATTTTTGTGTGTTTTGATTTTATTTCTGCTATAGAAATATTTGTAACTTCACTACCTGTTCCACAAGTTGTAGGAACTATTATAAGTTCTTTTTCTTTTACTAATGGTACACTTTTTTCAAAGAAATCAACACAGTTTCCTGAATCTTTTAATACTAATAGTTTAGAAATATCTATAATACTTCCCCCACCTATAGCAATTATTCTCTTATAATCTTTTCCTCTTATTTCAGCCATTATAGCATTAATCATTTCGTCTGATGGTTCACCAAACCCAAATTTTTCTTGGAACATGAAATCAGCTTTAAGATCTAACTCTTTCATGAATGGTGTGTAAAGGAATTCGTTTGTAAGTACAAAATCCCCTTCACCTATGTTAAATTCTTTAGCAAACTCAGCAAATGTATTAAACTTATGAAGTTCTGGTTGTATTTTTAGTAATCTCATACTAAGGCCTCCTTAGATATTAACAAATAATTAATTTATACTTATAAGCCGCTTTAAAAAACGGCTTATATTTAAATAGTTAACTTCAGTTTATAATTAAGCCCAAATTTCCTCATCAGTTGGAACCTTAGCATCTTTAATAACCATTCCAATTCTTGAAACGTTTATTAAATGTTTATAATCGAAGTTTTCTGAAATTGCGTTGTTACCCCAAGTTCCACAGCCTAAAGTAGTTGTTGGAGCAAATCCGTTAGTTAATGATCCACCAGCAGTTGTTGATGATGGTGCATTTACAACTAATCTACTTACAGTTAAGTTAATTCCAGCATAGTCAATATGTTCTTGGTTGTTTGAGTGTAAAGCAGCTGAATGTCCTTTTCCTTCTAAATCTAAGTTAGTTTGAGCTATTCTTACACCCTCTTCAAATGTATCGTATTTGAAAGCAGCCATTACTGGGCACATTTTTTCTTTGCAAAGATCATCTTCAGCACCAATTCCACTAGCTTTTAATAATATAACTTTTGTTTCTTGTGGAACTTCTACACCAGCAAGTTCAGCAACTTTTTGTACTGATTGACCAACAACATCTTTGTTAATGTGTCCATCTACAAAGATTACTTTTCTGAACTTATCAACTGCTGCTTCATCATCGATGTAGTACGCACCATTTGCTACAGCTGCAGCTACAACTTCATCATATTTTTCAGCAGGAGCTATTATAGTTTGTTCTCCTGAACAAATTATACCGTTATCAAATTTTCTACCTGCTATTATTTTAGCAGTAGCATCTACAAAATCTACATCTCTATCAATTACAACTTGTACGTTACCAGCTCCAACTCCATATGAAGGTTTTCCACTTGAGTATGCAGCTTTAACAACTCCCATACCACCTGTTGCAACTACTACGTCAACAGCTTTCATAAGTTCGTTAGTTTTTTCTATTGAAGATTCTCTAATAACTTGGATAGCATCTTGTGGGCATTTTACGCCTTGTTCTTTTAATTCTTTCATTATTAATTCTACAGTATATGCACTACATTTTTGTGATCTTGGATGTGGCGCAACAATTATGGCATTTCCACCTTTTAATGCGAACATTGAGTTACACATTGGAGTAACTATTGGGTTTGTAGTTGGTGTAACTGCTCCTACTACTCCTACTGGTTTAGCAACCATAACAAGTCCTTTTGCTTCATCTCTATCTATTATTCCAACACTTTTTTTATCTTTTAAATTGTTCCAAATAGTCTTTGATTTTCCTCTGTTTTTACCAACTTTATCTTCATATACTCCCATTCTTGTTTCTTCCACAGCCATTTCAGCTAATTCTTCTGCATTATCATAAACAGTTTTAGCTATTACTTTAACTATAGCATCCAACTCTTTTTGAGTATATGTTGCTAATTCCTCTTGAGCTTTTTTTGCCTTTTCTACAAGTTCTAAAATAAATTGTTTGTTATCCATTTCAATTCCTCCTGAAGTTTTATAGTTTTATAGTTTTATAGTTTTATATTTATATCAAAGTATTCAAAATTTATAAATACTTTTAGTAATCTTTACACATAATTTTTATTTTTTCATAGTTCCTGTTTTTTGAAATCTTGAATGCCATAAAAGTGCTTCATCTAATATATGTGGTGTATGTTTAGCTCCATTTTCTAAAGCTCTATTATAATAATCTAAAAGCATTGGTTTGTAATCTGGATGAACGCAATTATTAATTATTTCTAGTGCTCTTTCCTTTGGACTTTTTCCTCTTAAATCTGCAACTCCCTGCTCTGTTACTATAACCATAACATCATGTTCAGTATGATCGACATGCGAAACCATAGGAACTATTGATGATATATCTCCATTTTTAGCTGTAGAAGCTGTAGTAAATATTGTAATAGCTCCATTTCTAGCAAAATCTCCTGAACCACCTATACCATTCATCATTTTTGACCCCATTACATGCGTAGAATTAACATTTCCATATATATCCATTTCCAAAGCAGTATTCATTGCTATTATACCAAGCCTTCTAGCAACTTCTGGATTATTGCTTATTTCTTGAGGTCTTAAAATTATTTTATTTTTAAAGAAATCAATTTCTTCCAAAAACTTTTCAAACCCTTCTGGTGATGCACTTATTGATGTAGTTGAAATCAAGTTAGATTTTCCACATCTTAACAATTCCAGCATAGAATCTTGAACAACTTCTGTATAACATGTTAAATTTTCAAATTCTGAATCACACAACCCATAAAGCACTGCATTTGCAACACTTCCCACTCCAGATTGCAATGGCAATAAGTTTTTAGGTAATCTTCCTAATTCAACTTCTTTTCTAAAAAATTTTAATATGTTTTCTGAAATTTTTCTAGCCACTTCATCTGTTGGTGCTAATGATCTTGCTTTATCCTTCATATCAGTTTCAACTATCGCTGCTATTTTATCTAATCCACATTCTATGTAAGTTGTTCCTATTCTCTGTCCTACTTCAGTTAATGGAATAGGTTTTCTACATGGTGGATTCTCATGTATATATATATCTGCCATTCCTTCAAGTTCCATTGGTTTAGCTGTATTAACTTCTACAATAACTTTGTCAGCATTTTTTATAAATGCTGGAGCATTACCAATTGCTGTTGTAGGAATTATGTGTCCATCTTCTGTTATTGCTAAAGCTTCTATTATAGCCACATCAACTTTTGGAAGTACTCCATAATTTAAATATTGAGTTGAATGACTTAAATGCATATCCAAATATTCTACATTACCTGCATTAATTTCTTTTCTTAATTCAGCATTTGTTTGATATGGAAGTCTTTTAGCAATAATTCCTGCCTCTCCCCATGCTCCATCCACTTCTGGTCCTAATGATGCGCCAGAGTATAAAGTTATTTTCATTTTTTTTCCACTTTTCTTAACTCTTTCTGCAAGTGCAAGTGGTACGGCTTTTGGATATCCTGATGGTGTAAAGCCGCTAGCACCTATTACCATTCCATCTTTTATTAAGTTGCTTGCTTCTTCTGCTGACATCATCTTATTAAATAGTTCTTTATTTCTTATTCTATCATTACGCATTTTCCCACTCCTTAATCCAGCTTAACAGGAAATCTATTAAACATAAAATTTTATTTTTGCATGATTTTTATAAAAAATCTTTATATAAAACTCATTCAATACTAAAAATTAATGTTTCAACGTTAATGATTCAACGTTAACATTTTAACATACACTATTATAAGTATTCAACAATTTGAGAAAAAAATCCATTACATTGGCATTTTATGTAGAATTATAGTGAAAATAACCATTCCTAGCAATGCGAATGGATAAGTTGCTCCATATCCAGCTGCTGGATCATCACTGCCTACAGCATCTATAGCAGCTCCAAGTCCAGGTGTAGATGTCATTCCTCCACAGATTGCTCCTGATAGCATTATCCAATTTATCTTAAATACATATCTTCCAACCAATAATCCCAAAAGCATTCCAACAACTCCAACTACTATTGATACTATAGCTAAATACCACCCAGTACCAAGCAAAGAATCAAATACCATAAAACCATATCTAAGCCCTACTATTGCAAGAAAAAATGCAAGTGAAAGTTGTCTAACTACACCAAGAATCTTATTGTTCATTCTAAAATTCAACGGTCCTATTTTTCCTATATGTCCAAGTACTAATGACCCTAATAAAACTCCACCTGTAGACCCTAAACTAAAATCGCCTAATGGTCCCATAGGTATTTTCACTTTTCCTACTGTATATCCCACAAAACAAGCTACTGCAAAACCTGTTAAATCAAATGCTACTTCTTTTATTTCTTTTCCACCTGACTCTCTTTTAGCAGCCTTCATTTCCTCATTAAATTTCCTTTGTTCTTCTTCTACATCTATTCCAAAAATTTTTGGGAAAAAGTTAACCGCAAGTATAACTATTAGAACTCCAAATGGATACCCAATAGCATGTCCTACACCAACACCGCCTTCAGCAGCAGCTATAAATTTTTCTTTTAATTCCGCCGTAAGTTCCTTAGTATTTTCTTTGTTAATTTTTCCTGTTGGATCTAATATTTTAAAAAATTTATCCTTTTCTCCATCAGTCATTAAATCAAATTTTTCTGTCTTTTCCGTAGCATGCCCTTTAGCAGTCTCTAATGCCGCCGCAAGCCCTGGAGAGCTTGTAAGTGCTCCTGTATAAACTCCTGATACTTCATATGGGCTTGATCCGCCACTTAAAAACGTCATTCCATATGTACCTGCAGCTCCAAATAATGTAATTAAGAATCCTAGAATAACGAACTTAGCTCCATATTTTTTTAAAACAGTTCCCATATCTTTTGCAGCCAAAAGTCCAACTGCAGCAACAAATAATACTAAAAACAATATAAAAAAATCTTTAGAAACAATCCCCGCGCTTATCATTTTGTTTGCTGCTTTATATCCCGTTGCTTTTTCACCAGCTTTTATTATTTTATCTCCATATCCATAAACCCACCATCCAATTAAAAGTCCACTAAATAGTGTTCCTGAAACTCCAAAATTAAATTTACCGAATTTTATTTTTCCAAATAAAAGTCCTGTAAAAACAGCCACAAACATCAATATAAATGGATTTGTCAGCCAACCTATCAGGTCAAACTTTATCATCTTCTCGCCTTCTTTCTCTATTGTTTTATATTTAATTATATTTTTTATAGAAATTATAATATATTTTAACTTATTTTATTTAATTTTTGTTATTTTTTTAACATTTCAAAGCAAAAGAAAAGAATATAGCACCTAAAATTTAGCATTAAATCTCTTTTCCCATTCTTTTATAAGTTCTTCTTTAAAATCAGTATGGGCAATATTTATTAAATTTCTTGCTCTATCTTTTAATGTTTTTCCTTTAAGATGAGCAATACCATGCTCCGTTACAATATAATCCACATCATTTCTCGAAGTTGTAACTGCTGCACCTTCATCTAAAAATGGAACAATTCTTGATACTTTTCCTTTTGCTGCGGTTGAAGGTGTAGCTATTATAGATTTACCACCTTTACTCATAGCAGCTCCTCTTACAAAATCAACCTGTCCTCCAACTCCGCTAATTTGTTTGCTACCTATACTTTCTGAACACACTTGTCCCGTTAAGTCAATTTGAACACATGAATTGATAGAAACCAAATTATCATTTTTCATAATAACTCTTGGATCATTTACATAGTCAACTGGATACATTTCTACCATAGGATTATTATCAATAAAATCATATAATTTTTTAGTTCCCATAAGAAATGTTACAATTGTCTTCCCCTGATGAAGAGTTTTCTTCTTATTAGTTATAACTCCAGCTTCAACTAGTTCAACCACTCCATCAGAAATCATTTCAGAGTGTATTCCAAGATCCTTCTTATCTTTAAGAAACAAAAGCACTGCATCTGGAATCGCTCCTATTCCTAGTTGTAATGTATCACCATCATTTATTAATGAAGCACAATTTTCTCCTATAGCCTTTTCAATTTCACCTATTCGAGGTGGTTGAAGTTCAATTATAGGATGTGAAGATTCAACTATATAATCTATGTCAGATACATGTATAAATGCGCTACCCATTGTTCTAGGCATTTGTTTATTTACTTGTGCAATTACTATTTTTGCACACTCAGCTCCTGCCTTTGTATAATCAACTGATACTCCTAAACTGCAATTACCATGTTCATCTGGTGAACTAACTTGAACCAAAGCAACATCTACTGGCATATATCCTTCTTTAAATAATTTTGGTACTTCATGAAAGAAACAAGTAGTGAAATCCGCTCTACCTGCATTAACTGCTTCTCTAGTACTTCCACCTACGAACACAGCATTATGTCTAAAATGTTTTTCCATTTCAGGTTTTACATATTCACTTCCACCCATGGCTACCATATGCACTATTTCTACATCAGAATAATTTTCTCTATTTTCTACCATTGCTTCTATTAAAGTTACGGGTTCTGCACAAGCATGTCCTACTACTACTCTATCTCCTGATTTTATATGAGATACAGCTTCTTTAGCATCAACTACCTTACTTTTATAAAGGTCTTTCCAGTTCACTTGTTCATCCTCCTTCAATATCATTCTAACTATATATTTTATCAAACATATCTATATAATCATTAAAACACCTTATGTAAATATATAAAATTAATATTAAATAATTCCTTTTACTAATTATTAAAATCTTTTTTAAATTTAAGGGAGATAAATTCTCCCTTAAATTATTATTTTACTCTAGCTATAGCCTTTGCTAATTTTTTCTTATGAGCTAAGTTACCTTGTCTTGCTATCATTACTCTTTGTGCTTGTGGTGAACCTGCTCCATGCATTGATTCTGTTCTATATCCTACTGCTGCTGTTCCAAGAGCTAAGTTTTCTATTAACCTTAATACTCTCATTCTATTTTCTGTTGAAACTTTTTCAACACCTCTTAGGTATTTTTCAACATAGTGTCCTACTTCTTCACTTCTGAAATCTTTTTCTGATGGCATAGTTACCATTAATCCACCTGCTATATCTTCTGCAAGTCTTACTATTTCATATGGGAATCTTGTTACATTTTGTTTACATACATTTGCAAGTAATAAATCTATTAAGTAGTTTCCTGATTCTGTTTTATGTCCTTCTGCTGAACATGCTATTCCACACGCATATAATGTTTCATTTAAGTGTGTCATTTCTATTAATTTATCCTTTATGTGTGTTGCTTTAGCAGCTCCATTATAATCTGCAGCTAATGCAGCAGCTCCTATTAATACATCCCCAACTCCAACTTTACATCCACCATAACTTTGTCTATGGTATCCTGCAAATCTTTCAACTAACATTCCTGCAAATTCAGTTTCTCCATTTAAGAATATTTTTTCATTTGGTACAAAAACATCATCAAACACAACTAATGCTTCTTGTCCACCAAAATTATAATTTCCTACATCTAAATCAGCACCATTTTCGCTCTTTCTTGTATCGCAAGATTGACGTCCCATTATAATAGTTATACCTTCAGCATCTGTTGGAACTACGAAAGATATTGCATAATCCTTATCTTCTGGTCTCATAGCTATAGTAGGCATTACTAAAATTTCATGTGAATTTGTAATACCTGTTTGGTGTGCTTTTGCTCCCCTAACCACAACACCATCTTCTCTTCTCTCTACAACTCTTAAGTATAAATCCGGATCTGCTTGTTTACTTGGTGACAATCCTCTATCGCCTTTAGGATCTGTCATTGCTCCATCTATTGTTAAATCATTTTTTTGTACGTGTTCAATAAACTTCTTAAATCTTTCATGGTAGTTTGTACCATATGCTTTATCTATTTCATAAGTTGTACTATATTCTGAATTGAAAGCATCCATCCCAACACATCTTTGAAAACAAGCTGCTGTTTTTTGTCCTAATAATCGTTGCATTTTTACTTTTTTAACCAAATCACTTGTGTTTTGATGAATATTTGTGAAACGATTAACTTTTTCACCTGTTAAATGTGAAGTAGCAGTCATTAAATCTTCATATTCTTCCATTTGAGCTAAATCATAAGTCATCTTAACCGAATTCATTGATGGACGCAATATTGGATGATCTACTACATTCTCTATTATTTCTCCAAACATATAAACCTTTAAATTAAGCTTTCTAAGACTTTCTACATATTGTTCTCCTGTCATTAATGCCATTTCAAACATCCCTTTCATAAAATATATTTTCATTAACTTTTTTCAAAGTATTACATATAATTTTTATATTGTTTGTATTTTCACAAACTTATATCGCAACATTTATGCCAAATTTAAAAATTTATATAAAAAAAATAATAAAACAGGTGTTTTTTTTACAGCACTCCTTATTTCATGCACTTTTAACTATGTATTTTTTATTTTAAATTATATATTACCTTAATCGTTTTTTAATAATAAGAATAATAACATTAGCTTATTATTAAAATAATTATGAATTCTGTTCTATTTTTGCAACAATATTTGATATTTTTTTAACATACTTTAGACATGAAACCTTCCACCCCTCCACAACATAGAATAAAACAAACTCAAAGGTATAGCTTTGTTGCAAAAATGGAACAAGTTCCATTTTTGCAACATCTTTTTCCTATATTCCTATAAAATTAAACTTTTTTATATTTTTTTCTTATAAATAGTACCTTGAATCTTCTTTTTGGCTATATCTTAAGTTTATTCTGACTCTAAAAAATTTTGGAAGTAGTGAACAATAAATCTCATATTTAACCATACAATTTAAAAGTTTTAAAATTCTCTAATTTATATAAAAAAATTAATCCTAGCAAAATTTTACTTTACCAGAATTAACCTATTAAATTTATTAGCCATAACCCTTAGTCCTATTATAAATTTTATTTACTATCTAATCTATTGATCTTATTAACTAAATTTGTAATTTTATAATAATCATCATCAGAAGAAATTTGTATTTTACCATATAATGATTTAAGATTTTCATGTTCAGCACAACAACTTGCACAACCATATAAAACTACAACTACATCATACACACTATTTTCATTTGCTGACATTATTTCATATTCATCTCCAAATTCTTTTTTAAATCTAAAGATAATTCCTTTTCTATCGTACCTCGGATTACATCCACCACAATATTTAACTCCAATTTTCACAAAATCACCTTATTATTTATTCTTTTTTAATATTTTTCTAGCAAAACCTAAAAGTTCTTCACTAATTACACTGCTAAGTTCAACTTTTTTGATTTCAGGAATTTCTGCTTTTAAAGCAGTTTCTATTATTTCTTCAACTGTATACTTTGCAGATGGACATCCACTACATTTACCTAAAAGCTGAATTTCAACTATACCATCTTCAATATTTTCAACTTTTACATTTCCATAATGACTCTCAAGGTAGGGTCTTACCTTTTCATCGAGTACCTTTTCTACTAATTCTAACTTAATAGACATACTTCCACTCCATTCTATATATTTTATGAGAGGTAATTTCCACCCTTATTAAATCATTCCTTTAATATTAAGTGAACACCATCTAACAAGCTCATTTAGTACTAAACTGCCATCCCAAGGGAAATCATATAAATTCATGAATCCTATTTTTGTTACCCTATCAACACCCGATTTAGTTACACAATCTGCAAATTTTATAACTTTTTCTTTATCCTTTGATGCTATTCCAACACATTGGATTTTATTTGTAATCAATTTTACAACTTCAAATATATTATCTACTTCTTTTACAAAAATAGTTCTCCCATGAACAGGTTCTTCTAATCTAACGTCTTTATCTATGAGAATAGTATATTCAAGCCCTTTACTGCTATAAAAAGTCTTGTCTAAACTCAAGCCATACTCTCCTCTTTTATTTATTATCTTAGCAGCTATATACTGTTCTATACCATTTTCTATATATCTTTTACTCATTTTCTGAAAAATCTTTGATAACCTGTATCCTACTTTTTCAATAGGTACAAAGCTTTTTTCAACAAATAGTACTTGTGGTGAAGAACAAGCCTTCTGATCAAAAGCAACTATATCCGATACCAGGTTTTCCAAATATCTATCAAAATCACAGCTTTCCACTGCTGTTTTATCAAAAACTGCAAAAGAATACTTAGGTCCAAAAACTAAATCTTTACACGTCGTCTTTTTAGGTAAACAAGCAATCGAATCCACAGCATCTTTTCCACCCCATATTACTCTAGCATCAGCTTGAAGAGACATTAGAGAATTCTGTTTTTTATCTCCACTGTCAAAATATATAATACATATATTTTTTAATAAGGTTTCAGAAGAATATATTTTACCTTCAAAGTCAATTTCAATATCATCAAGAATGTTTAATAATTTAATAACATCTTTTATACTGTTTCGAGGAACTCTAAGCAAATTTGAATTTTTACACAACATAGCTTGAAAAGCTGAATATATAGCTAATGTGGGTACATTACCAGCTACCCAATGGCACACCATTCCTCTTGCCTGAGCTTTTATATACTTTTCATCATCAACTTCTAAAAACTTGTCTAAATATTCTTCTTTTCCTAAACTTACATTTAATAATTTTTTTATATTATTTTTTTTTAAATAAAAAGAAAGGAAAGGCACTCCTTGAATTTTTAAAATTTCTCTATTAGAAGAAAGTTTTTTGCTGTACTCATGCATGATAAGTACAATTGCTTCTACAGGCATAGAAGATAATATTTTTCTATTATCTTTTAAGTTAATAGTTATCTCATCAAAACTATTAATTTTTAGTCCATTTTTATAGAACTGACCATTAAATGCATAACATTCAATCATAATCTATTCTCCTTTTCAGCAAAAGTATCTCCACATCCTCTTATCTCTGCTTTTTCTACTCTAGATTTAAATTTAAAATATTTGCCTTTTCTTCCACATTTACAATCATCAGTTCCTACAAATTCGCCTATATCCTCTGTTAAAATAGCTTGTGCTGGATAACTTGATGCTAAAATACTCATAACTTCTATAAGTCCTGTTTCACCTGTTTTAACTTCTTCTAAAGTTAATAAATCTCTTATTATAACTTCTGCAAAGTCAGGAACATGCTTGTACCCACATTCACAATCTATAAATACAACTCCCACCTGTTCTACCATTCCATAGAAATCTATTATATTATTCGGATTTGTATTAAAAATTTCTGCAACTGTCTTAGAAAACTCTTCTTTATTTACTTTTTCTGAAGTAAGTTTTTTCCATCCACCACTATGCAGAAGTTTAATATTAGGCATATTTAATCTTATGCCGTTTTCTTTTAATACTTTTACAAACTTAGACCATACAATATAAGTAAACCCATATACTAATATTTCACTATCCTTATATTTTTGTTCAAATTCCCTAAGTCTTTCTAAGTTTATTTTTAGCTCTTCTCCTTGTTTATCCATAACATAGTTTATTTTATTTGCAAACGTACTTACCCCTCTTACAGCAGCCCCTCTAGCACTCATAGTTGCAGATTTTTTATTTATATCCTCGCTGTCTATTATAAGCATAGGTCTTCTTTTTGTACCTAGAAAGCTTTTTAATGTAGCAATAAGCCCTTGCGATTGACGAACGGAGGTTTTTCTGTCCAAATATATCTTACTTGGATTACCTGTAGTTGTAGCACTTGAATTTAGTGTTCTAATTACTTTTTCATCATCACAAGTTTTAAGTTCAAAATACTTAAACATATTTACAGGTATAAAAGGTACTTTTTCTACTGTTTCTATTTCATCAACATTAAAATCTAACTTATCGTATAAACTCTTTATATTTAAGTTCTTCATATTTTCTTTTAATTGCGGTTTCATAACTTGAAGAAATAGCTTTTCCTTTTCTTTCTGTACTCTTTCAAATTGTTCTCCTAATATAATATCATCCATTAAATTTAAGTCTTCCATTAAATTCACCTATTTCATATACTTATTTTTTCCATTTCTTTAAGTTTGTGAATTAAAATCTTTCCAGAAGAATTTTTAGGCAATTTCTTTAAAAACTCTATATATTTAGGAACTTTATATGAAGCAAGTCTATCTCTACAAAAATCCCTTATATATTTAGTATCCATATTTATGCTATCACTTTTTAATACTACAAAACTTTTAATAGCTTCTCCTAAAAGTTCATCATATACACCAATAACAGCACATTCAACAACATCAGGAATTTGTACAATTACATCTTCAATTTCTTTAGGACTTGTTCTATTTCCACCACTTTTTATAATATTTTTTTCTCTGGAAACTATATATATATACCCATCTTCATCTATTGTAGCCAAATCTCCTGTATATAGATACCCATTTCTAAGAACCTCGTCTGTTTCTTCTTTGCTGTTAAAGTATCCCTTCATTATATTTTTTCCTTTAGCCACAACTTCTCCTACTTTTCCTGGTTTTACAGGTAATCCTTCTTTATTTAAAACCTTAAGTTCCGTCCCAGGAATACCTTTTCCTATAGATCCAATTTTTTCTTTAATATCGCATGGTGCCAAATAGGATAATCTAGACGTAGCTTCTGTTTGTCCATACATTATATAGATTTGAGTACCTTTTAATGTATCCATAAGCTCTTCTATAAATACATTTGCTAGTTTTCCTCCCGCTTGAGTTATATATCTTAAAGAAGGTAATTTACATTTTTTCAAATTAGTCATTCTTAATAAGATTTGATAGGTACTTGGAACCCCAGCAAAGCTTGTGCATTTATATTTATTTATATCTTCTATTACCGTTTGAGGAAACATAAATCTGTTATTTAACACAAGACTTCCCCCAACCTTAAAATGAGTGTGCAATAGAGAAGTACCATAGCAATAATAAAAAGGCAATACCACTTCCGCTCTTTCACTTTCTGTGAGCTTTAAATATTCTATTATAGAATTTGTATTATGCTTCAAATTACCATGAGTGAGCATTACTCCTTTAGGTTTTGAAGTAGAACCAGATGTAAATATCATTACCGCAGTATCATTTTCACTTATTATTTGATAATCTTCATCCTGCATATATGGTAAGTCCTCTATTTCATTTTCCGTATAAATTTCTACTTCACTGGAAATAACCTTTTCTATCTTTTTTTTATATTTTTCCTGAATAAATACTAATTTTATATCTAAACAATCCATAATATATTTTATCTCTTGACTACTTATAGATGGATTCACTGGTACACAGATACTTCCACTTTTAATAATCCCAAAATAGCATTGAATAAAAAAACTAGAATTCTCAGAAATAAGAAGTATACTATCCCCTTTAGTATTTTTTAATGCAGCTTTTACTTTCTCTACCTGACTATATATATCCTTATAAGACATTTCTTTTCCATCTATTATCACAGCCGTTTTATCTAATCTACTTGAAGTTTCAAAGATATAATCTGTAAAGGTCATATTATATCTCAACATCATACTTTTTAAGAATTTTTTTAATATCACCTATAGTATACATTCTTGATACATCAATAACATCCATTGCTATTTCAAATTCTTCTTCAAATGCTGTTATCATCTCTACATGAGCCATAGAATCCCAACCTTCTATATCGTCCGGACCTAACTCATCACTTATATTTTCTACATTTTTTATATGAAAAGAATCACAAATAATTTCATTTATTTTTTCTAAGTTACTCATTTTAATTCCTCCTAATCATCTATGTTTAATATTTAATATTTATATTTGTTATTATTTTAACAAGCAATTTTCATGCCATAATTACTTATATTAAATTTTTCATTGAAAATCTTAATATTATTCTATAGAATCCATAATAAATCACACTGCATCATCAAATTAAACTTCTGAATAGTAAAAATACGTTCATATAACAAATAAACATTGTTGCATTTTTGCAACAATGTTTCATATTATAAGTTATATAAATATACCAAAATCTAAATTGATATTTAGATTTTTTACCTAAAACACAATAAAAATAATTTGATTAAAATTTTGTATCAGTAAAGCAAACTTCACTATTCATTATCATATGTATGTTGTTTAAAATCTTTTTTTTAAATTCTAAATTTATAATTTAATCAGTATTATATAATTAAATTGCAAAAATGCAACACGTTGCATTTTTGCAATTTCAAAGTTATTATTTTTGGGAAGAATATTTTTGCAAATATTTTTTTCTCTTTCTTACAAATGTAGATGCATTTATTCCTAACACCTTAGCTGCAGCTCTTACATTTCCATATTTTTCGTAAGATTTCATAATGAGTTCATACTCTAAACTTTCAACTCCTTCTTTTAGTGGAATAATATCGTCATTTGCTTTTATTAAGTTTTTATTATTTAAAGACATAATTTTGTCGGGTAAATCATTTAAACATATTTTGCCCTCACTATTCATAACCACAAGCCTTTCTACAATGTTTTTAAGTTCCCTTACATTTCCTGGCCAATTGTATTCATAAAGGCATTTTAAAGCATCAGATGTAAAAGAAACATTTAAATCATATCTCTTATTAAAATTAGCCAAAAAATGTTTGATAAGAGGTACTATGTCATGTTTTCTTTCTCTAAGTGGACATATATTGATAGGAACTACATTTAACCTATAATAAAGATCTTCTCTAAAACTTTTCTCTTTTACCATCTTTTCTAAATCGCGATTTGTTGCTGCTAAAATTCTAACATCAACTTTTATAGGTTTTATTCCCCCAATTCTTGTTATCTCATTTTTCTGAAGCACCCTAAGAAGCTTAACCTGCATCTCTAGTGGAATTTCTCCAACTTCATCTAAAAATAAAGTTCCTCCATCTGCAACTTCAAAAAGTCCCATTTTTCCACTTTTACCAGCTCCAGTAAAAGCGCCTTTTTCATATCCAAAAAGCTCTGCTTCAATAAGAGTTTCTGGAATAGCTCCACAATTTATCTCTAAAAACTGTTTGTCTTTTCTGTTACTATTTTTATGTATAAATTTGGCAATTTCTTCTTTTCCAACTCCTGTTTCTCCAAGAATCAATACCGTAGTATCCACTTTAGCAACTTTATTTCCAAGCTGTATAGTTTCAAGCATTCTATGATCTTTAGCTACAATATCTGTTGAGTTTAAAATTTTAGCTCGCATTTCTTCAATTTCATAATAATATTTTTTAGCAAGTTTCTTGTTTTTTTCAAGTTGTTCTTTCAAATCTAAAAGAGCTGTAACATCTCTAATATTTGTTACTACAAGAAATATTTTACCTTTTTCATTAAATATGGGACTAGAAGATGCCATAACTTTTTTGCCAGTTTTAAATTCTTGCTGTATTGTCACACTTTTCCCCTGTTTTAATGCAAGCAAAGTAGCTGATTGTGAAATATACCCTTCTTTTTCTAATTCTTTCATATTCTTTTCTAATAAATCGTCTCTTTTTAAGCCTGTTATTTCTTCATATGACTTATTTATTTTTAAAGTATTGGCATTTCCATCTGTAACATATATTCCATCATAAGAAGATTCAATAATAGAATCTAATTGGTCATAAGTAAGATGATAGTTTTTATCATTATTTAAAGTATTGTTTAATGATAGGTTTTGTCTTTTAGTTCTCATTACATCCTCTATTTTCAAATTTGCATTCCTCCACTATTTATAATCTTAACACTTATCTTAATTATATTATTAAACCTTCGTGTTTATATAATTTTTACAAAACAGTCTCTATAAATAAAGCTCTTTGAAAATAACATCACATATACATTATAACATGTTGTACATAAAAAATATTATCATCATACACTAATACATTAATATATAAATACTATAAATATTAGGATAGATTCCTTATAAGGAGATCATACAATGTATAAAGATATAATTATAGTAAATCCAAAAAACAAATCATCAACATATGATTGTTCACCAGAAATATCCCTTATATTATTGCCCCATAAGTCTATTAATAATATAATCAATGCTAAAATGTATTTAGATAATAAAAAAGTTAATTGCAAGATTGCACAAAATAAAATAAGCTATACTCCTTTTCAAAAACTTCATAGTGGAAATCATCATATTAAAATATCAATCCTTGATTCCTATGGAAATACAACTAAAATGAAATGGTCCTTTAAAATAAAAAAAAATAGATTAGCGTATGAAAAATACAACTTCTATTATGGTATACCTCATGCTCATACTTCTTACTCTACAGGTAGAGGAACTCCTTTAGAAGCTTTTAAATACGCTTATAAAAGAGGGCTGGATTTTTTAATCATAACTGATCATTCTAAAAGTCTAGGCAAAAAAATAACCTATAACTCAAAACAAAGGTCTAAATGGCACGCAACCGAAGAACAAACAATTAAATTCATTAAGAAAGGCAAGCATTTTCTTTCTTTACGAGGATTTGAAGTTTCATCTAATCATTATGGTGATTTTAATGTTATTAATAGCGCTAATTTTGTAAAATCTAAAGTCAAAGATTTCGATAAATTCAACCACTGGTTGGAAGATGAAAAATCTGCTATAGTTTCTATAAATCACCCACACAAATATATAGAATCTTTTAAATTCCACAAAGGATTAGATAAATTTATTAATTTTATTGAAGTAGGAAACGGTTCACCGCCTTACAAATATCTTAATGGTGAAAAATATTATTATAAACTTTTAGATAAAGGTTGGCATTTAGGAGCAATTAATGGACAAGACAATCACAGAGCTAACTGGGGTGATACCGATAATTTAACTGTAGTTGTATCAAAATCTTTAAGAGAACAAGATTTTATGGAAGCATTTAAAAACAGAAGAACTTATTCATCAGAAACCAGAACATTAAAACTAAGCATTCTAGTAAACAATTGCCATATGGGAAGTATAATTAAAACTAATAGTACTAGAGAGTTAAAATTCAATATTATTGCAGAAGACAAAAAAAACCCTATAAACAAGATTGAAATCATATCTAATGGGGGCGAAATTATAAAAGAAAAGATTTTCAACACGCAAACTAAAGCTGCATGGAATACATCTCTTCCTTATATAAGTGAAAAATGGTATGTAATTAAAATAATCCATAAAAACAACAAATGTGGAATAGCTTCTGCTGTATTTACTGAATAATATAAGAATATTGCATCGCAATATTCTTATATTATGAGTTTGCATCCAGTTTCATAATTAAACGATTCTTTAACCTTATGAAACTTTTCTTCATCTATATTATCAGATTTTATTGTTACACATAAATTAGTAGGATTAAAAGAAGGGTTCTTTTTTAGTTTTATCCCTACTTCACTGCACAATCTAATGGCTAAATTAATAATTGCATTTTGATTAACAGCTTTGGAAATAGAAATAGCCCATCCAATTTCTTTAGATAATAATTTTATATTATCCATATATCTTTTTCCTATAATTGGTGATATAAATGATAATTCAATATATTTTCCATGACAATTTGATTTTATACTTTTTTTGTATGGCTTAAATTCCTTATTCGTAAATACATTATCTATTAAATTCAACGCTGTATTTTGCTCCATTTTATCTTTATTATCATTTACAATAAATAAATCTTTATCCTGTATTTCATTTTTCTCACCAGCTTGGTTAATTTCTAATGACAAACCTGTTACCTTTTTAAACTTTTCTTTTTCATCTTTTAATTTATATGTAGAATTAAGTATAACCTTAATATTTTCTTGTTGAATATTATAGGATATCTTTTTTATATCAGCTTCTTTTAATAATGATCTTATAATATTTTCTGCAGCATTAATATTTGTTGACTCATTAATCTTGATATTCCAAGAGGTTTGCTCTTTAAATTCTTTCATTTTTTCATATATAGAATCAGCTATAACCTTGGGAAAATCAAAATTTAATATTGCTGTTTTATCGTTAATTTTAAGCCCCGCTTTTTTATATCCATATTCATCAAACAACTCTGACATAATATCATTTATTTCATTTTGTTTTAACTCCCTTGGACTTAAAGCTTCTTCTACTTTTTCTTTAGTTTGTGCTTTAAACATAAACAATCTTTGTATATCACTTTCAAAATAAATAGAACCTACGATTAATTTTTGAATATCTTTTAAATCTTCCCATTCATTCTTTTGTTCTCCATACCATATATACACAAGTTCTTCTATCGTAAATAATTTTCCCTCATAATTCTCTCTTACATAGTTCCAAAGCTTATCAACATTGTATCTATTTAGCTGTTCATTACTACTTAGTACATAAGAAAACTGTCTTTTCAATTGCTTTCTTTTATTTCTAATATCTATATCAAAAACCTCACCACTTTTTGGTGCATATATTCTACTTCTCACCTCTCCAATAAGTTCTCCTGCTAATCTTTTCACTACTTTTTCATCTCCATGCACCAAAAAAGTATTTTTAGGTGTTAATCTATCTATAATAGATTTTATCTCTCCTTTATCTGCATGTGCAGACAACCCAACAAGTTGAATATCACATCTAACAGGCATGCTTCTTCCATTAATTTCTAAAATTCTATCTTCTTTATTCTTTTCTAATAAATTAAGAAGTTTTCTTCCTGGAGCTTCTTCATCTTGATATCCTGTTATCACTATATAGTTATTCTCTCCTGCTGCTAATTTTTCTGCATATAATTGACTAGGACCTCCCGTTAACATTCCTGAACTAGAAACTATGATACAAGATTCTTTTGCCTCTATTATATTTTCTCTTTCTTTTTTATTGCTTATAGCCTTTATATAATCATCATAAAAAGGTTCTATCCCTCTTAAAATCTTCTTTCCTAAACTATTTTTCAAATATAGTGGATTATGTTTATAAGCAGCATTTATGTTTTTAACCATTCCATCAACATATACATTAACCTTTTTTAAGCTTCCCTTATTCATAGCTTTTTTTAATATTAATATTATTTCTTGTGCTCTTCCTAACGCAAAAGCTGGTATAATCATCTTTCCTTCTTTATCAATACATTTATTAGCTATTTCTATAAGTCTTTGTTCTTCTATTTCTCTATTTGAATGAAGTTTATCACCATAAGTCGATTCAAATATTCCTATATCAGGTCTTAATCTAGGCAATTTAGCTCCTTCAACACTTTTTTGTGAAAAAACAGAAAAATCGCCCGAATAAAAAACCGCTCCTTCTTTTGTTTTTAAATATACACAACTCGCTCCTGCAATATGTCCTGCATTGTATAAAGTAAGCTTTATATCCTCTAATATTTCAAATTCTACTTCATAATTTATGGTAAATACTCTATTAAGCATATTTTCAACATCAATTTCTGCATAAAGAGGAATTTCAGCCTCTCTATTGTTCATTATTTTTAGACTATCATATAAAAGTACTCTAACCAAATCTTTAGTCATATTATTCATATATATTTTAGCATTAGGATATTCTTTACTTATTATAGGCAGTGTTCCTATATGGTCTAAATGAGCATGACTTATTACTATAGCATCAACGCCACCATACTCTTGAATTGTTCTAAAATCAGGTAAAGGATCTTTAGAATTGCCTTGTCTTATTCCACAATCCATTAATATATTTTCATCATTAGTCTTCAACAATACACAGCTAGCACCAACTTCACAGGCTCCTCCTAAAAACATAATTTTCATATATTCACCTCATAATATTAAATTTAATTTTCATATCTCTAAAAAAAACAGCAAAACCTTATTTCATATTTTGCTGTTTAAGTTTATTTTCTTTTTTTCTTCTTTTTTTCTTCTAATATTTCCATATCAGTATTGTTTTTTATTCTATTAGGTTTTGCTTTAGCCTTTATTACTTCATTTTTATCATTTGATAAACGTCTTCTTTTTCCCCATCCCATCAAATCCATAAACCACATAAATAAAACTATAAATACAGCTGATTGCGCATACTGTAAAAACCTATTAGGTACTTTATTAGCCCAAAATATACTAGGTACAATAAATACTATAATAGCAATAGAAAGAACCACCCATTTATTAATTTTTATTTTGTCTAAAACATAAGCTTTAAGAACATTATAAACAAGCAAAACTATAATAACCAACACTAACATTTCTAAAAATACTTTCGCAAAATTCATTACGCTTCCTCCTCTTATTTTGTCATCCATTACTATATTATACTTTTATATATGTACATTTTTCAAGTTATTAGTTGATATTTTTATAAAATATACCTATAATATTAATTATTAGTGTTTATAAAACATTTTTCATTATTTTTTATCTTCCGTTAATTATTTTTGATTTATTAAATATCATTGATAAATTTCAGGTTTCGTGAAAATAAATATAAATATACTTATAATATATTATTAATTATTTCTTCATAAAAAATTTTCATATAATGTTATTAAACATTATATATTCCGAGGTGACTTCTATGAATTTAAAAATAAATGGGCTCGATGATTTAGATCTTCAAATTTTAGAAATATTAATAAAGGATTCTAGAACTCCTTATTTAGAAATAGCAAGAAAATGCCACGTAAGTGGCGGCACTATTCATGTTAGAATGAAAAAGATGGAAGACCTAGGTATAATCCAAGGAACTAAACTTATTTTGGATAACTCAAAATTAGGTTATGATGTATGTTGCTTTGTTGGTATATACTTGAATAAAGCTTCCTCTTATAATAAAGTTTTAGAAGAATTAGAAACAATAAAAGAAATTGTAGAACTTCATTATACAACAGGTCAATATTCTGTTTTTGCAAAGGTTATTTGTAAAAGTATTTCTGACCTTCAAAATTTACTTGTAAATAAAATTCAGGTTATCCCTGAAATTCAAAGAACAGATACATTTATATCTTTATCACAACCAATAGATAGAAACATTCAATTATAAAATAGGACTTTACATATTACTATCTAAAAATGTAAATTTATTATGAAACACTAAAAATTTAAGTTTTAAATTTCCCATTTATAATCAGTATTAATATTTATTAATACTGATTTTTTATTTTATTATAATAACTTTACATCATATATTTTTCTATATTTCTAATATTTATTTATTTTTCACTAATATTTTTTATGAAATTGCAAATAATAAATTTTGTAAGACATATATTCATAAAGGAGATGTAATTTTATGAAAACATTAGATATTTTCGCTCTTATATTAGTTATAATTGGGGCTGTAAATTGGGGATTAATTGGTTTCTTTAGATTTGACCTTGTTGCCGCTTTATTTGGCGAAATGTCAACATTTAGTAGAATAGTTTATGCTCTAGTTGGTATTGCTGGTCTTTATTCTATTTCTTTCTTAGGAAAAAATAGAGAAGTCAGAGAAGAAAAATAATTTTGAAAATAACTCTCATATAAAAGAGAGTTATTTTATTTTTTTGTTGACTTTATAAAGTTATTATATTAAAATATATTTAAAATACTTTTTAATAAAATCATTGATCAGGAAGAGTAGTTATTAGATTTAGTCACAGAGAATTGGGGATGGTGGAAACCCAATACGATATCTTATAGTGAATGGACCTGCTAGATGTAAACCGAAATCTGAATTTTAAATTTAGAGATTAGTCTTTACCGTGTTTCGCACGTTACAGCGATAGGATATGTTAGTATCTGAAGTGAGAGATGTTTAAATACCATATAATTTAATAGTTATATGTTTTAAACATAATTTAGGTGGCAACGCGGATAATCTCCGTCCTATTTATTAGGACGGAGTTTTTTTATTATTTAAAAATAATATTAATAAAAGGTGGTGAGTTAATATGTCATGAAATGATGATCTATGTGACTGGTGTATATCAAAAAATAATTTAAACTATATTTATTTAAAAAGGAGTAGATTTATTATGAATTCAAATTTAAAAAAAGGTATTATTAACTCATTACTTTTAGGGATAGGACTTATCCTACATCAAATATCCCCCCCAATATTATCTGTAAAGCCGGATTTCATGCTTGCAATGATGTTTATAATAATAGTTTTAAATAAAGATTACAAGACCACTTTAATTACAGGAATTACATGTGGAATTCTAACCGCACTTACTACCGGCTTTCCTGGAGGACAGTTACCTAATATAATCGATAAAATCATAACAGCTAATTTAATGTATTTCATGTTTTTACCTTTACGTAATAGAATGAGTAATCAACTTAAAATTATATTATCTTCTTCTGTAGGAACACTAATTAGCGGATTTATATTTTTATTTTCAGCATCAATTTTAGTAGGACTTCCAGGTTCTGTTTCTTTATCCACACTATTTATCGCTGTAGTTGTACCAGCAGCTCTAGTAAATGCTATAGCTGGAACAGTTATATTTAATGCTATACAAGTATCTTTTAAACGTTCAAATATCAATATTTTCTAATTACTTTATATATAAAACGAGGGGGCTATATTATGAATTTAGATCTAAGAAAATCAATTATCAATTCACTTATTTTAGCTATAGGATTTATTTTACGACAAATTTCTCCACCATTATTATTTGGGATGAAACCAGATCTCTTGCTAACAACAATGTTTATAATAATCCTTATAAACAAAGAATATAAAACAACTTTAATTACAGGTATAATATGCGGGATTCTAGCTGCATTAACAACTAATTTCCCTGGTGGTCAACTTCCAAATATAATAGATAAAATAATAACATCTCACTTTATTTACTTTATCATAATACCATTATTAAACAAATTTAGTAATCAGATTAAAGTCATAATTTGCTCTTTATTAGGAACATTAATTAGTGGATTTGTATTTTTACTTTCAGCCTCTATTTTAGTAGGACTTCCAGGTTCAGTTTCTTTATCTGCATTATTTACTACTGTAGTTATACCAACGGCATTGGTAAATACTATAGGGGGAGCCGTTATATTTAATGCTATTCAATTATCTTTTAAACGTTCAAATATCAATGTTTTCTAATTAATTTCATATATTAAAATATATTATAAGGGGGCAATTTATTATGTTAGATAACAAAACAGGATTTTTTGGTGAATTTGGTGGACGTTATGTTCCTGATAAACTAATCAAAATTTTAGATGAAGTCAAGGCTGAATTCTATAAATGCAAAAATGATTCTAAATTTATTGATGAATTGGATTATTATTACAAAAATTTTATTGGAAGACCTTCTCCGCTGTATTTTGCTGAAAAATTAACTAAAAAAATTGGTGGAGCAAAAATTTATCTTAAAAGAGAAGATTTAAATCATACAGGAGCACATAAAATTAATAATACTATGGGGCAAGTATTATTAGCAAAAAGACTTGGTAAAAAAAGAATCATTGCAGAAACCGGTGCTGGACAACATGGTGTTGCTACTGCTACTGTTTGCTCTTTATTTGATATGGAATGTATAATTTATATGGGAGAAGAGGATACTCAAAGACAATCTCTTAATGTTTTTAGAATGGAACTTTTAGGAGCAAAAGTTGTTCCTGTTAAACATGGAATGAGAACTTTAAAAGAAGCTGTGGACGAGGCTTTAAAAGATCTAATGGAGAATTATGAACACACTTATTATATGCTAGGTTCAGCTGTTGGTCCTGATCCTTATCCAGCTATGGTAAATTATTTTCAATCTATTATTGGCACTGAAGCAAAGAAACAGATTATTGAAACTGAAGGCATTTTACCTAACTACCTTATAGCAGCTGTAGGTGGCGGCAGTAACGCAATTGGATTATTTTCTCCTTTTTACAATAATAAAGAAGTAAAATTCATAGGAGTTGAGCCTGCTGGAAAAGGTATTGAAACAGGTATGCATGCAGCTACACTAAGTTTTGGTAAACCTGGAGTATTGCATGGTTTTAGATCTTATGTTCTTCAAGATGAACAAGGTGAATCACTCCCTGTATATTCTATTTCTGCCGGATTAGATTATCCAGGTGTAGGTCCTGAACATTCATTTTATAAAGATATTAAAAGAGCTGAGTATGTATCAATAACCGATGAAGAAGCCTTAAATGCTTTTGAAGAATTATCTAGAACAGAAGGAATTATCCCTGCATTAGAAAGTTCTCATGCAGTTGCTTATGCTATTAAATTAGCTAAACAATGTTCTGAAGATAAAATTATAATTGTAAACCTATCTGGAAGAGGCGACAAAGATGTAGATCAAGTTTGTAAAATCTTAAAATCAAAATAGACTATTGCTGTTACGCAACATTAGTCAAATGATAATTGACCAAAGCAGTGAATAACTATAAATATTTTGATAATACAAAAACAAAAGACCTAAATATAGATAAACTCTATATTTAGGTCTTTTAAAATTCTTTTTTAAACAATCTTTTACTCAAAAACCTCTTCTGATTCTATTGGCTTTCCTACAAATCTAACTATAAGACCTATAAGAACTATATCTATTGGAAGCACTAAATATATAGGTGCTCCAAGCCCTACTGGAATATATCCTCCTAATACAGCTACTGCTGCAACTATTAATGCATAATAAAGCTGTGTTTTAACATGATCAATATGGTCACACGCAGATCCCATAGATGATAAAATAGTTGTATCTGAAATTGGAGAACAATGATCTCCAAATATAGCACCAGTAAGAACCGCACTAACAGCTGAAACCATATATGCATGATCTGGATTTAATGCAAAAGCAAGTGGTATTGTAAGCGGCATTAAAATACCCATTGTTCCATATGAAGTACCTGTAGCAAAAGATATAATAGCTGCTAATATAAATATAATTGATGGCAATATAAATGGTGGTAAATTTCCTGATAATACAGCTACTAAAAATTTAGCTGTTCCAAGCTCTTTAATAACACCACTTAATGACCAAGCAAGAAGTAATATAACCCCTGTTATTATTAAAGATTTCATTCCTTCTACCCATGTATCAAGTGCTTCACCTAAAGTAAATATTTTTTGTCCTACCCCCATTACAATAGCAACAATACTCGCAAGTAATGCAGCTTGGAATAAAACTATACTAGCATCTGAAGCTCCAAAGAATTCCTGAATCACTTTAAAAGATACTGGATGTTGGTTAAATAATGCAACTATTTGTGCATTAGCTTCTTGATCACTCATTATCGCTCTATATCCATCATAATAAAATCCTAGAAATGCTCCTATTATTAATACTAATATAGGAACTACTGCATTTTTAACTTTTAACACAGTTCCTTCTTTTGGTTGTAACTCTTCAGTTTCAGTTGAAGCCATAGGATGTGCACTATCAGCTAAAAGTTTTCCTGTTGTTCTAGCTCTTCTTTCAGCTTTTAACATTGGTCCAAATTCTCTCAATAATAGAGCTGTAAATACTATAAATATAAGAATTAATATATTATAAAATCTATAAGGAATAGTCTCAACAAATAAGTTATATGCACTAACACTTTGACCTATTGATTCATATCCTTCTTTTATTAAACTAAGTTCATACCCTACCCATGTTGAAATAACTGCTATACCAGCTATCGGAGCTGCCGTAGCATCAATTACAAAAGCTAATTTTTCTCTTGATATTTTCATTTTATCAGAAATTGGTCTCATTATTGGTCCAACTATAAGTGAATTTGCATAATCATCAAAGAATACAAAAAGTCCTAAAAGCCATGTAATTATTTGTGTACTTGTTGGTGATTTAGCCTTTTTTGATAATGCTTCAGCTACAGCCTTTGCTCCACCCATTTTAGTAATTAAAGCTATAAGTCCTCCTATAGTTAAGCATTGAAGTATTATACCTGCATTCCAAGGATCAGCAAGTGAACCAAGCACATGGTTAACTATATTTAAAAATCCATGAAAAATTGCTCCAAAAACACTATAATCATTTAATCCTATTAAAAATGTTCCTGAAAACACTCCAATAAAAAGTGATAAGATTACATTTTTTGTTATAAACGCTAGAATTATTGCAATTAAAGGTGGCAATAAAGTCCACACACCAAATTTATTTGCATTAGCCTGCACAACATCTGGCTCAGCTGCTAATGCTGTTGTAGCAAATAACATAAGTACAGCAATTAAAGTAAAAATAAAATTCCTATTTCTTTTCATTTTGTCTCCCCCTATTTATCTTTTACTAAAAGTGATTTATATCGAAGAGAGAGCTTTCTTAAAAACGCAAGAAAAGCCTCAAGCTTACACTCAAGGCTTATTAAATACTATTTATTAACTGTAATTAAAATAATATTAATTACCAGCACCTAATAAGTTGAATGATAGCTCTCCACAAACATAATATTTGTGACAGTACTGTACATATTCTATACAATCCCAACATATAACCTTAAAGCATCAGTTATATGCTTCGGCGACATTTCCTTTCCTGATGAATCACTGTGCTTAACTCATCAACAGTACTATTAAATACCGCACCTCTACCACTAACTTCGATATTCACTTTATTTACTTTTTTTATTATACATCAACAATAAGTTCTAGTCAACAACGAATTTACATCTCTTTTTTTATTCCTCTATTCAATGTATTTTCATAATCAATAAAATCATATATATCTATTTCAAATAAATCACTAAACTTTTTAAGTTCATCTATTTGTAAATCTTCTATCGCTTTATCATTTTCTTCACAATATAAAACAATTTCTCCTATAACACCATGTGCATCTCTAAAAGGCATTCCTTTATTTACAAGATAATCTGCCCCTTCAGTAGCATTCAAAAAACCTTTTTTAACTGCTTTATACATTTTTTCTTTTTTTATTTTTAAAGTACATACCATTCCATTCATAACCTTTAAACATTTTAAAACCGTATCGCTTGCATCAAAAAAAGGTTCCTTATCTTCCTGCATATCTTTATTATATGTAAGCACAAGTCCTTTCATAGTTGTAAGAAGCCCCATAAGATTTCCATAAACTCTTCCCGTCTTGCCTCTTATAAGCTCTGCTGCATCTGGATTTTTCTTTTGAGGCATTATACTGCTACCTGTAGAAAATTCATCACTTATATATATAAAGTCAAATTCCTTACTATTCCATATAATAAATTCTTCACTCATTCTGCTTAAATGCATCATTATTATAGAAAAATCTGAAATAAGCTCTAATAAATAATCTCTATCACTTACTCCATCCATAAAATTATCTACTGGCTTTTTAAAACCTAATTCCTTAGTTGTAAAATGTCTATCTGTATTATAAGTTGTACCAGCTAAGGCACAACATCCCAACGGATTTTCATCCATAATTTCAATAGCATTTAATAATCTTTGTTTATCTCTTTTAAACATACTGTGATATGCCATCATATGATGAGTAAATGTTACAACTTGTGCTCTTTGAAGATGGGTATATCCCGGCATTATAACATGATTTTCATCTGCAATCTTTTTAATAGTTTTTAAAAGTATATCTATGTTTTCTACTATTTCTTTAGATTTAGATTTTGAATATAGTCTCATATCTACTGCTACTTGGTCATTTCTGCTTCTTGCTGTATGAAGCTTTTTTCCAACTTCTCCAACCTTTTTTATAAGGTTCACTTCCATAAAACTGTGTATATCTTCATAATCCCCTTCAAGTTTTAACTTACCACTTTCTATCTCTGAAAGAATTTCATTTAATCCATTTATTATTGTTTCCTTTTCTTTTTCAGTCAAAATATTACACTTAGATAACATTTTAACATGTGCAATACTACCTATTATATCTTCATAATATAAAGTTTTATCAAAACTTAGAGAACTATTAAAATCCTCCATAAGCTTACTTTCTGCATTTTTAAATCTTCCTCCCCAAAGTTTCATACCAAACTCCTCCAACATATATCTTCTAAATTACACTTATATTTGTTTATTATTTATATTAAATAAACAGAGTGTGCTAGTTAATATCTATACATTTATAATTAACTAGCACATAAATTTTTATTAATATTTTTCTTTATTAATCATAGCATTAATCTTACTTGGAAGCCCGAATAATTTAATAAATCCTTCTGCATCCTTATGGTCATATAATTCACTTGCTCCAAATGATGATATTCCTTCATCATATAAAGCATATGGTGATTCCATACCTGCTACCATCATATTTCCTTTGTAAAGCTTTAGTTTCACAGTACCTGTTACCTTTTCTTGCGTTACGTCTATAAAAGCATCTAATGAATCTTTAAGTGTAGTAAACCATAAACCATTATAAACTAATTCACCATATTTTTGTGCTATACCTTGTTTATAATGAAAAGTATCTTTATCAATAGTTAAATACTCAAGTTCCTTATGTGCTTTATATAAAACAGTTCCACCTGGTGTTTCATAAACTCCTCTTGACTTCATTCCTACAAGTCTATTTTCTAACAGATCTATAACTCCAATACCATTTTCAGCACCAAGTTTATTTAATGTTTTTATTATTTCCACTGGATTCATTTCTTTTCCATCAATTTTTTTAGCTATACCTTTTTCAAAATAAATTTCTACATAAGTAACTTCATCCTTAGCTTTTTCAGGAGGAGTAACCATAAGATACATATCCTGTTTATGTTCATTTTTTAAATTTTCCAAATCTCCACCTTCATGACTTACATGCCATATGTTTTTATCTCTAGAATATATCTTCTCTTTTGTAACTGGTATTTCAATTCCATTTGCATTAGCATAATCAATAGCATCTTCTCTTGATTTAATATCCCACATTCTCCAAGGAGCAATTATTTTTATTGAAGGATCAATTGAAGCTATGCCTACTTCAAAACGCACTTGATCGTTTCCTTTTCCTGTACATCCATGACATATATATTTTGCACCTTCTTTATGTGCTACCTCCACAAGTTTTTTAGCCATAAGTGGTCTTGCAAATGATGTTCCTAACAAATATTTACCTTCATACATCGCATTAGCTTTAACACCCTTAAAAACATAATCTTCTACAAATTCTAAAGTTAAGTCCTCAATATATATTTTTTCCGCTCCAGACTTTAATGCTTTTACTTCTATTTCATCAAAGTCATCATCCTGCCCCAAATTTATGCAACAAGCAATAACATCTAAATCATAGTTTTCCTTTAACCATGGAATTATTATCGATGTATCCAATCCTCCTGAATATGCTAAAACAACTTTATCTTTCATTTATAAAACCCCTTTCCCCTATACTCACACTGAATTTTTATTCATTTTTTTAAAATTAGCTTCATATAATCTTATGTATATTTATTAATATTTTTTATTTATACTATATTTGAAACCACTATTGTTTTACTGTGTTTCGTATAATTATTAATATTTCTTAGAAAACTTCCATGAAATTATTATACAACTTTATTTATATTTATGCAATACTTTTTATAAATATACATATATTTTTATTATTTTAATACCTTCTTCAAAAAAACTTTAGTTCTTTCTTCTTTTGGTTTACTAAATATACATTCTGGAGGTCCTTCTTCAACAATTTTACCTCCATCCATAAAAATAACTCTATCAGCAACTTCCTTTGCAAATCCCATCTCATGTGTAACTACTACCATTGTCATACCTTCCTCAGCAAGCCCTTTCATTACACTTAAAACTTCTCCTACAAGTTCAGGATCCAATGCAGAAGTAGGTTCATCAAACAACATTATATCTGGATTCATAGCAAGTGCTCTAGCTATAGCAACTCTCTGCTTTTGCCCACCTGAAAGTTTAGATGGATAATAATTTTTTTTCTCTTCTAATCCTACTTTCTTTAAAAGTTTCTCTGATCTTTTTAATACTACATCCTTACTTTCTTTTTTTACTGTAATAGGAGCTTCTATAACATTTTTCTCAACTGTCATATGGGGAAATAAATTAAAATTTTGAAAAACCATTCCCATTTTTTCAATCATCTCTCTCATATGTTTTTTATTTTTTATATTAAGCTTTTGTCCTTCAACTAAAACTTCTCCCCCATCAGGTATTTCAAGATGATTTAGGCATCTTAAAAAAGTACTTTTCCCTGATCCTGAGGGTCCTATAATTACTAAAACCTCACCTTTTTTAACTGTTATATTCAAATTTTCAAAAACCGTAAGACTTCCAAACTTTTTAGTTAAATTTTTAGTTTCTATCATATTCATACTAAACACCTCAATCAATATACTGATAATTTTTTCTCAAATCCACCAAAAATGGTTGTAAATATTGTTGTCATAAAAAGATATAACACTCCGGCTATAAATAATGCTTCTACTGGCTTTGCTGTTGCAGATAATTGTAATTGCGCTGTTCTCATAAGCTCGCTCATAGCTATTACAGAAACTAAAGATGTATCTTTAAGCATTGTTATAAATTCATTTCCTACTGGCGGAATAATGTTTTTAAATGTTTGTGGTAAAATTACTTTTCTCATAGTCTGCATATAAGTAAATCCCAAAGCACTGCAAGCTTCAAATTGACCTTTATCTACAGAAAGTATACCCCCTCTTATTATTTCTGCCATATATGCTCCTGAATTTAAACTTAATCCAAGTATAGCTGCCTGCATTGGACTTAATTCTATTCCTACAAAAGGTAGTCCATAATAAAATACAAATAATTGCAAAAGCATAGGAGTTCCTCTAAACAGCCATGTATACAAAGAAGCCATTCCAGACACAATTTTATTTTTACCTAATTTTAATAACGATACAAAAATGCCTATTACACTTCCTAAAACCACAGATATTACTGTAAGTTCTATAGTCATAATACTCGCTTTAAGCAATATAGGAAACATATCCTTTAAAATGTTAGTATCCAAATTTTATTCCCCCTAACTCACTATATAAAATTTTTAAAATTGTGCCCCTGTATCATTCAATACAAGGGCTTTGTTAATTAATATTAATTTCTTTATTTATCGTATGCATCAAATCCAAACCATTTAACTGAAAGTTTCGATAGAGTTCCATCCTTTTTTAGTTCATCAATAGCTTTTTGTATTGCTTCTTTTAATTCTGTATCTTCTTTTTTAAATCCAACTCCCATAGGTTCTTCACTTACTTTTTCTTCTAACACTTCAAACTTCCCTGGATTTTTAGCTAAGTAATATCCTCCAACCTGAGCATCCATTATTACTCCATCAATTCTACCTATTGACAATTCAGTAAACGCCTCAGTTATTTTATCATAAGGTTTCACTTCCTTTAATCCCTCCATCTTTTTCGCTGCTTCATGACCTGTTGAACCCATTTGACATGCAAGTATTTTCCCTTTTAAATCATCTAATTTATTTATTGAATCATTTCCCTTTTTTACTGCTATAACCTGTCCGCCCATAACATAAGGTTCAGAAAATAATATAGTTTTTTTCCTTTCTTCTGTAATACTTAATCCTGAAATTATAGCATCAAACTTACCAGATTGAACTGCTAAAAGTATCCCCTTCCATTCAGTTGGAACAAACTCTACTTCAACCCCTAATTTTTTACCTATTTCATTTCCAAAATCTATATCAAATCCAACAAGATTATTACTCTTATCTCTAAATTCCATTGGAGGATATGAATCATCTAAACCTATTTTTATTTTTCTTGCCTCTTTAACTTTCTCCAATGAATTTACATTTTGCTTATTTTGTTCTTTGCTTGAATCTTTATTGCTTCCACATCCTATAAATAAACTCCCCCCTATCATAATACTTAATAGAATCGTCAATATTTTTTTCATATTTATTCACCCATTCCCTTCTAAACATTTTTTAACCCATTGATATACATGTTCTTAGTTGATTTACTTCTCCCTTGCAATGTAATAATTATACAACATTCAGTATATTTATGCAATACCTTTTTATAAATATACAGTTTTTTCTTAGTTTACATGTATAAAAAAATATGCTTACAAGTATACATTACTCATAAGCATATTAATAAAACTATTCAAAATATATAGTAAATCAACACTACTATCATCCTTTTTATAGGATAATTTTTAACACTAGTTGTATGTAGAATAAAATTATTCACGCAATATATCTAAAAATACATATTCATCATATATACTAAAATTATTGTCCCCATTACTACAATAAGCATATTTTGCTTTTTTAAAATTAAAATACCTGCAAATAAACATCCTATTAATGAAGTAACAACACTTCCAGTGGAAAATAACACTTCAGGAAATAGAAGTCCACTAAGCGCAGCATACGGTATATACTCCAAAAATGATTTTACAAACTTTGTTGGTTCTTTCCCCTTATATAATACTAAAGGTATTGCTCTTGTTAAATAAGTAGTCATTGCAATAAAAAAAATCATAATAATAATTCTATTCATTATCTTCACCTTCTTTAATTGGCAAGAATACTGCTCCAATTAATGAAGCTGCAATAATAGTAATAATTATTCTCCAATTACCAATTGATTTATTCAATAATGGAATCCAGTATATAATTGAACTAATAAGCATTGCAATAACAGTTACTATAGCTATCTTTATAGATTCTCTCACCGCTGGAAGGAGCAAACCTAAAAACATAATATATATTGCAATACCAATACTGTTAGAAATAGATTTAGGTAGTATATCTGCTAAAAGCACACCTGCTAACGTTCCTGTAACCCAACCAACGTGTGAAATAAGCTGTGCCCCAAATATAAAAGAAGTTTTTAATTCTTGTTTTGTCATCGACACAACAAAAACTTCATCTGTAATTCCAAAAGCTAATAAAGCTCTTATTTTTGTTGATACAGATTTCGTTAACTTATTGGCAACACAAAACGACATAAGCAAATATCTTGCATTAATCATAACTGTAGTTATTATAATACTACTCAATCCAATACCTTGAGCAAACATATTAACCCCTATAAATTGTGCCGCTCCTGTAAAACTTACGGAGGCCATAATTACTGCTAAAGCTCCGGATAATCCACAATTCTTTGCAATCAATCCAAAAGTAAGCGAAATCGGAAAATACCCCATAAAAATTGGAATTCCTGCTTTTACTCCCATTTTAAATTCTTCTTTGTCTTTAAATTGAATACTTATTTCCATATAAGCCCCCCCCTAATTTAGAATAAATTATTTTATTTATATTTAGATATGTAATTTTACTCTAAAATACTTTTACATTATATAATACTACTAATCA
The DNA here is from genome assembly GCF_026735135.1 of Clostridium aestuarii. Taxonomy (GTDB): domain Bacteria; phylum Bacillota; class Clostridia; order Clostridiales; family Clostridiaceae; genus Clostridium_H; species Clostridium_H aestuarii. Next base: position 860,421 of record NZ_JAPQER010000002.1, read on the forward strand.
AAATTTCAAATGTAAATATATTTTTTACAAACAAATATATTTAGATTTTACTAAACACACTAATAAAACAAAAACTTGCAAGAAACTATCCTGCAAGTTTTGATTTTATTAAAATTATATTATAATTTAAACTTATCCGTTTCATCATTTAATTTAACTGTAATTTCATTAAGTTGTACAGCTAAATTTGATACTTCTTCTGAATTTGCAAACATCTCTTCTGTAGATGCTGAAATTTCTTCCGAAGATGAAGATATTTCATCAGCAATAGTAGATATATCTTTTATTTTATCTGAAACTATTTTATTTGATTTTGTTGTTTTATTAAGTGATGAATATGTAGTATCAATAAGAGGTACTATATCATCTATAGATTTTAATATCCTTTCAAAACATTTTACATTCTCCAACACTGTATTCATCTGGTTTTCTACTAAACCTTTAACTTCACTGGAATTATTTATTACATCGCCAGTTTCATTACTTATTGATTGAACTAAAACTTGTATTTGTTCTGTTGATTTTTTTGATTGCTCTGCAAGTTTTTTTATTTCATCTGCCACTACAGCAAATCCTTTTCCAAATTCTCCTGCCCTTGCTGCTTCTATTGCTGCATTAAGTGCAAGAAGATTAGTCTGCTCTGAAATCTGGTTTATAACATAAGTTATATTACTTATTTGAGATACACTGGAATTTAATTCGTTTATTGTATCTACAGTTATATCAAATCCTTTTTTAACTTCTTCAATAGATTTTAGTAAAGCATCTATTTGATCTTTTCCTATACTTGCTTCGTTTTTCGCTTCATCTGAGTTATTTTTTACTAACAGCAACTTGTTTTTTACACTCTCCATCTCAGATGTTAAATTATTCATGTGTTTTACTGTTTCAATTAAATCATTTGCCTGATTAGTCGCTCCCTTTGTTACATTCTGGACAGCAATAGCTACTCCATTTGATGCCGATGTCATTTCTTTAGCATTAGCTGTTAAATTATCTGACATATCTTTTGTTTTATCTACTTGCTCTTTTATACTTCCCACTATCACCCTTAAACAATGCGACATATATCCAAAACTATTAGCAAGAATACCTATTTCATTATCAGATTTTATATTTATATCTATAACATCAAGTTCACCATCAGCTATTTTTTTAGATGTATCAACAAGTTTTTCCATTGGATTTATAATACTTTTTGCAATTGAATATAATATCAGTGCTGAAATCGCAAAACAAATAGCAGCAATACTTAATATCATAATTACAATTCTACTAGTAGTTTGATATACATTTTTCATAGATAATCCTATATCCAAGCTTCCAATATGAACACCATCTTTATAGACTGGAACTTTCACATCATAAACGCGTATATTATCTTCACCATAAGTAATTTCTTCTGAATAAACTTCTCCTTCTACAGCTGATTGTCTACTTCCTTCATCATTTAAAGCTTCATTATTTCTTTTTTCATCACTATGAGCTATAATATTTAAATTTTTATCGATAAAGCAAGCATAAATTATACTTTCATCCCTTACAATATCATTAACCAAAGTTTGAGGTTCTAGGCTTGTCCTTAATTCATTTACTTTGTTTGCAAGGATTCCTATTTGTATCATTCCTCCATCTGGTCTAATAACATATCCATATTTATAATAGTCATTTGTCTCCCTACTTTTCCTGAGATTTTCCATAAGTTCACTTTTTTTACCTGATACAACCGAATACGATATATGATCTTCTCCAAAAATTGCGCCTATACTTGAAGGCACATTAGAATAAATCACCTTTCCTTTTGAATCCACAAAATTTATTTCATCAATCTTAAAATATTTAGAAATTCCTCTTAAATATTCATTATTTATTTCATTAGGTTTATCTGATAAAAATTCACCCAAATTTCTTATTTTATCTTCTATTGATTGATTTATTGTATCCATTGCCACACTATTTTTTCCTATTTGACTAGACACTTGTGTTGCTAAATTTATTCCATCCTGATGTATTTGTTTTAATAATTTATCCTTTGTTATATGAATTGTTAAAACAGATATTAACATTACAATTATAAATACAATTATTAGTGGAACAGTAAGTATTTTAAACTTTACAGATTTATATTTTGATAATTTTTTTTGAGACATTTTTACATCGCCTTCCTTTATATAGTTAAATACCCCTTAAAAAACCATATAGTATACACTACTTTTAAAATATATCATAATTTGTAGAATATTACAATTGTCTGAAAACAACATTAAATCTAAATTTGTATTTTAATATAAAAAATAAAAAAATTGTAAAGAAACTTTATTGTCCCTTACAATTTTTTATTCATTAAAAATATATTTGTTAATCAAAACTATAAATTATTAATAACCTCTTGTGCAAACTCCATAGTTTTAGCAGTTCCACCTAAATCAGTAGTTACTATCTCTCCTTTTTTCAAAACTTTAGCCACAGCATCATCTATTTTTTTAGCTACTTCATATTCTTCTAAATATTTAAGCATCATAACACCAGATAAAATAGCCGCTGTAGGATTTGCTATATTTTTACCTGCTATATCTGGTGCAGAACCGTGTACTGCCTCAAACACTGCTATGTCCTCACCTATATTAGCTCCTGGAACTACTCCAAGTCCTCCAACCAGACCTGATGCCATATCTGATAATATATCTCCATATAGATTAGGCATTACAAGCACATCATAATTCTGTGGATTTTGAACAAGTCTCATACTCATAGCATCCACTATCATATCATTAAATTGAATATCCTTATGTTTCTCTGCAACTTTTCTAGAACAGTTTAAAAATAAGCCATCTGATAATTTCATTATGTTTGCTTTATGAACTGCTGTCACTTTCTTTCTTCCTTGCTTTTCCGCAATATTAAAAGCAAATTCAGCTATCCTATCACTAGCTTTTTTAGTTATTACCTTTATACTTTCAGCTGCCACATCTCCTACGTTATGTTCAATACCTGCATATAAACCTTCTGTATTTTCTCTAACAATAATAAGATCTACATTCTCATACCTACAAGGAACTCCTGAATATGTTTTTACAGGTCTTACATTTGCATAAAGATCAAGAGATTGTCTAAGCCCAACATTTACGCTTCTAAACCCTTTACCAACAGGTGTTGTTACAGGACCTTTAAGTGCAACTCTGTTTTTCTTAATACTATCTATCACATAATCAGGAAGTGGAGTTCCATATTCATCTATAACCTTAGCTCCTGCTTCAGCCACCTCCCAATTAATTTTAACTCCACTTGCATCTATAACCATTTTTGCAGCCTCCATAACTTCTGGACCAATTCCGTCTCCTGGTATTAATGTGATATTATATGCCATTTTGCTTACCCCTTTTCATATTAAGATTTATTTAAAATTTCAACGAAATAAACATTTTTATTATTCAAGTTATCTATCTATTTATTTATTTTTAATTGAATTAATAAGTCCACCTTTAATTATCATATTTTTCTGTCTTTGTGAAACTTCTAATTTCATAGAATAAATTTTTCCTTTTGTTTTATTTTCAATAACAATTTTTCCGTTTTCAACACTACTAATTGCATCATTTATCACTATTTCATCAAATTCATCTATATCATTATAATCATTACAATCTTCAAACACCAAAGGTATTATTCCATTATTCACAAGGTTTGCCATGTGTATTCTAGCAAAAGATTTTGCAAACACAGCTTTTACTCCAAGATAAAGAGGTACTAAAGCTGCATGTTCCCTACTTGAACCTTGACCATAATTTTCTCCTGCAAGAATAAATCCTCCATTGTTTTTCTTAGCTCTCTTAGAAAATTCTGGATTACAAGGAGCTAAACAATAATTTGATAAATGAGGTATATTAGATCTAAATGGTAATAATTTAGCATTTGATGGCATTATATGATCCGTAGTTATGTTATCTTCAACCTTTATTAAAATTTTACCTTCTACTATATCTTTAAGTGATTCAGCTAGAGGGAATGGTTTAATATTTGGACCTCTTACAACCTCAATTTCTTCAGAATTTTCTGCTGGTTTTACAACTAAATTATCATTTATTAAGAATTTCTTAGGCATTTCTACTTCTATAGCTTCTATAAATTCTCTTGGATCAGTAATATATCCTGTTAATGCAGAAATTGCTGCTGTCTCTGGGCTTACCAGATAAACACCTGCTGATACCGTTCCACATCTTCCTTCAAAATTTCTATTTATTGTTCTAAGAGACACTGCGTTATTGGCTGGTGATTGCCCCATTCCTATACATGGACCACATCCACTTTCAATTATTCTTGCTCCTGCTGCAATCATTTTTGACAATGCACCATTTTCTGCAATCATATTTAATACTTGTTTAGATCCTGGTCCAATTACTAGAGATACATTTTCATTAACTGTTTTTCCATCTAAAATATTTGAAACCTTCATCATATCTACATAAGATGAGTTAGTACAACTTCCTATTGTTACTTGATCCACCTTTACTCCTTTTAATTCTGATACTTTAACTACATTATCAGGACTATGAGGACACGCAATTAATGGTTCTAACTCACTTAAATTAATTTCTACTGCTTCATCATATTGAGCATCTTCATCTGCCTTTAATTCTACAAAATTTTCTTCTCTATCTTGTGCTTTTAAAAATTCTCTTGTTACTTCATCACTTGGAAATATTGAAGTTGTAGCACCAAGTTCTGCTCCCATGTTTGTAATTGTAGCTCTTTCTGGAACAGATAGTGTTTTAACTCCTTCACCTACATATTCGAAAACCTTATTCACTCCACCTTTTACAGAAAGACATCTTAAAAGTTCTAATATTATATCTTTTGCAGTAACCCAAGGCTGTAACTTTCCAATCAAATTAACTTTTACGATTTGTGGATATTTTATGTAATATTCTCCTCCACCCATAGCTACAGCTACATCCAGTCCGCCGGCTCCAATAGCAAGCATTCCTATACCTCCACCTGTTGGAGTATGACTATCAGATCCAAGAAGAGTTTGCCCTGGTACTCCAAACCTTTCTAAATGTACTTGGTGACATATTCCATTACCAGGTTTTGAAAAATAAATTCCATGCTTTTTAGCAACTGTTTGAATATATTTGTGATCATCTGCATTTTCCGGACCTGTTTGAAGCATATTATGATCTATATATGCAACTGATTTTTTTGTTTTTACCTTATCCACATCCAATGCTTCAAATTGCAGATATGCCATGGTTCCAGTAGAATCTTGTGTCAATGTTTGATCTATTCTTATTCCTATTTCATTACCTTTTTTAATCTCACCAACAACTAAATGTTCTTTTAAAATTTTTTCTACAATATTAAACCCCATTTTTTCAGCCCCTTCTCAAATAAAAAATTAATTATATTTTTTATAATATTAATTTTAAGTTTCTCAATATCTCCAATTAAATGAATGTTGATTTAGTTATTTTTTCAATTTTCACTACACTAGCACTGTTTTGCTTGTCATTGTTCTACATTATATCATATTTTATTATTTGTTGCAATTTCCGTATGCAATATTTCATTTTTAATTATTCATTTTATAATATTTAAAGTATACTTTTATTTTTATCCTTTATTAAAAATTTGACCTTAATAAATCTTTTATCTACCCTGGTAACTATAAGACTATATAAATTAGACTGTATTTCTCTATAGAAAACATTACTTATCTTTAAATCCAGCTCCTCTAATTCTAGACCTTTTTTGGAAATTATAATATTCTTGTTTTTATATGATTTTATAAATAAATTATCCCATTCTGAAATATTAAAACTATGATTTCTTATACATATATTCACTCCTCTTTCCTTAACTATCCTATACAAACTATTGTATTTATCTTGAATAAGAGAATTTTCAAATTTCAGTTTCTCTAATTTTCTAATATTTTTTTCTATATTCTCTTTCTCCTTTTTTATTCTACTCTCTAAATCATTTTTTATGTTATCTAAATATGTTATTTGACTCTGCTTATTATTTATATATTTATTAAGAATTTCTGAATCTATATTTCTATTTTTCACTACATATCCTCCTTATAAAATCAGTTTAAACTTTCATTTCACATTTTAAATTTTTAATTATGAATCTCCTTAATTAAATAATATATCTTTTAAGTTAGTTCTCTATATGGTAAAATACCTTTAAAATAAGTTTAAAGGTGAGATTTATGGATAAATTTAATTTTTTAATAGAACTATCACGCAAATCGTTTAATAAGTTATTTGAAATAATAAAAACATTTATCATAAAAACAAAGTTATTTTTAATTAAATTTTATACTAAAACTACATTTATTTTCAACAAACATTCAACTATAAAAAAAATGTATGCACCTTTAATAAATGAAAAGCTGGAAATAACTAATAACTTAAATAAACAACTTACTTCATTAGAAAAAGATAATTCTGATATATTAAAAAAAATTAATGTTTTAGAAACTCAAACTTCAAACTTAAAAAAAGAAGTAGATATGCTTCATTCCCTTATCCTTGAAAATAATAATTGCTAACTTTAATCTTGATTTTTATCAAAATGACTGATTTATTTAATTATAAAATAAAAAGTGCAAAGCTTCCATAAGGTACTTTACACTTTCTATAATGTTAATATCTTTTATTTGTTTTTAAAGTTTTAAACTTATATTCTAAATAACTCACTAAAGATTTTTTTCAATTTCATTTTTAACTAGTTTAGACAATTTCTTTTGTTCTTCTCTAGTCATATTATTAATATATATAGGTTTTCCTACTATTAATTTTATATCACCTTTTCTAAATCGGCCATTGTTTTTTTCAAATATTTTATAGCTACCATCAATAGTAACAGGCACAATAGGAGCTTTAGCCTTTAAAGCCATCTTTAAACTTCCTTTTTTAAATTCACCCATTTGACGTTCTCTACTTCTAGTACCTTCTGGAAAGATAACCATAGAATGTCCATTTTTTAAATTCTCTGCTCCTTCATTTATAGCTTTTAAAGATTCTCTTATATCGCTTCTATCTATAAATACACACTTAATCTCTTTCATCCATCCAGATACAATTTTTAGTTTTTTTAATTCTTTTTTAGCAATAAATCCTATAGGTTTATCTATAGCAGCAATTATTGCTAGAATATCAAAATTCCCCTGATGGTTTCCCACAAAACAACAAGCTTCCTCTGGAATATTTTCTAATCCTTCTGCTTTTATTGTAACTCCAACAACTTTGAGTAAGTTATTAGCCCAATTAATAACAATTTTATGTATATATTTTTCTGTTTCCTCTTTCGTCTTATGTTTTCTTAAATAATTCAGTTTTATTTTAAAAAATATTGTTACTATCATATTAAAAGCAAAATATATGTATACTAATACTGTTTTCATAAAACTCTTCCTCTCTTTAGTTTATTTGCAACTTCTATTATAATATTCTAATTCTTACAATTCAACAAACAGTTTTGTTATTAAAATTAAAGTCACATAATTGTTTTACATTAAGCTGTTATAACTATATAATATATGTTAGGCTATTTTTATATCTGTAATATTTTTTTGTATTAAATTTCCATCAAAGAAGGTATGCTGAATGAAATTCTATAAAAAACCAATATACATATTGCTGATTGTTGCAGTATGTATATTTACTTTTATAAGATTTAACAGATTGCAAGAAACTAGTGTAATACCCTCATATGAAAACAAACTGCTAGTTCACTATATTAACGTAGGTCAAGGAGATTCTATATTAATCCAGGTTAATAATAAAAACATATTAATTGATGCTGGTCCCAAGGCCAAAACTGTTTATTCATATTTAAAAAAACATAAAATTAAAACTTTACATTATGTTATTGCAACTCATCCACATGATGATCACATAGGAGGAATGAGCTATGTAATAAATAAATTTAAAATACTTGAATTTTATGCGCCTAAAAAAATTGCAAATACAGAAACTTTTAATTCAATGATTACAGCTTTAAATAAAAAAAATCTTAAAATTATTCCAATAAAAGCTGAAAAAAAACTAGATATAGGTAAAAATGCAAGCTGTATCTTTGTAGCACCAAACAATGATAATTATAATAATACAAATAACTATTCAGCAGTGATTAAAATTACTTATAAAAATACTAGTTTTTTATTTGCAGGAGATGCTGAAGCTTTAAGTGAAAGTGAAATTTTAAATACAGGTTACAATATAAAATCTGATATATTAAAAGTTGGTCATCATGGAAGTACTTCATCAACAACCACAGAATTTTTAAACGAAGTTAATCCTAAAGTAGCTGTAATCAGTTGTGGGCAAAACAATGACTATGGTCATCCTAACAAAGAAACTTTATCTAAGCTAAAAGGAAAAAATATAATTATATATAGAACAGATATAGATGGAACAATAGTTTTAGAAAGTAACGGTGAAAAAATAATAAAAAGGTAGTGATAATATGAATCCAGTAGCATTTGAAATGTTTGGACTTGAGATCCGTTGGTATGGAATTTTAATAAGCTTAGGAATGGTTTTAGGGCTTTTAACTGCATATAAACAAAGTAAATACTATAATATTGACTTTGATAAAATAACCGATATTTTTATACTTTGCCTTCCTCTTTCTATTTTAGGTGCAAGATTATATTATGTTATCTTTAATTGGTCTTATTATAGTTCTAATCTGTCAGAAATACTAAATATTCGTGGTGGAGGTCTTGCTATACATGGCGGAATTTTAGGTGCAGTAATAAGTGGTTATTTTTTAACCAAAGCAAAAAAATTGGACTTTTTAAAAATTTTAGATTTGATAGCTCCTTCATTTATTCTAGCTCAATCTATAGGACGTTGGGGTAATTTCTTTAATTCAGAAGCCCATGGTGGTACAGTTTCTAAAGAATTCATATCACATTTCCCAAGCTTTATACAAAAAGGAATGTTTATTGATGGTAACTATTATCATCCAACATTTTTATATGAATCTATTTGGAATATATCAATTTTTATATTGCTTTTAATCTTAAGTAGAAAGAAACTAAAAAAAGGATCTATATTTTATTTATATTTAATTTTCTATTCTGTAGGACGATTCTTCATAGAAGGTCTTAGAACTGATAGCTTAATGCTTGGTTCTCTTAAAATGGCTCAAGTTATAAGTATTGTTTTAATTATCATTTGTGTAATTTTATTAGTATACAATAAAAAAGCTGATTAATAATTATCAGCTTTTTAGATATGAAAAGCCTATATCTTTATATTAAAGATATAGGCTAATTGTTATAATTCTTAATTTCTCAAAAAATAAAAAATGGCTCCGCGAAAAGGATTCGAACCTTCAACCTATCGGTTAACAGCCGAGTGCTCCACCGTTGAGCTATCGCGGATTATTTTAATTAAGAGTTTACAGTTAACATTAACTATACTCTCTTGTT
>NZ_JAPQER010000020.1 GCF_026735135.1 Clostridium aestuarii
TTAATAGACATGGCATTTTTATTTCTAATTCTTCATATCCATCTTCTAATGCTCTTCTTACTTTTAATGCATCTTCTTTAACTTCTACTTTTTCTACATAAGTTACTTGTGCAAGTCCTAAATGTTCTGCTATTTCTGGTCCTACTTGTGCTGTATCTCCATCGATAGCTTGTCGTCCTGCAAATATTATATCATAGTCTAATTTCTTTAACGCTGCTGCTAATGCATGTGAAGTTGCTAATGTGTCTGCTCCTGCAAATGCTCTGTCTGAAATTAAAACTGCTTCGTCTGCTCCCATTGCAATAGCTTCTCTTAATGCAGCTTCTGCTTGTGGAGGTCCCATGCTGATTACTGTAACTTTTGCTTCATTTGCATCTTTTAATCTTAATGCTTCTTCTAAAGCATTTTTGTCATCTGGGTTTATAATTGATGGAACTCCTTCTCTTATAAGTGTTCCTGTCTTTGGATCTATTTTAACTTCTGTTGTATCTGGAACTTGTTTTAAACATACTACTATATTCATTATTTAACTCCTCCTCATTACTTAATTATTTGAATATATTTCCTGAAATAACCATTCTTTGAACTTGGTTAGTTCCTTCATATATTTGAGTTATCTTAGCATCTCTCATCATTCTTTCTAATGAGTAATCCTTAATATATCCATATCCACCCATAAGTTGAACTGCTTCAGTTGTTACATACATAGCACAATCTGTTGCTGCCCATTTAGCTCTTGCAGCTGATACTGAATATGATCTTCCTTGTTCCTTATCCATAGCTGCTTTATATACTAAATATCTAGCTTGTTCAATTTTTAAGTCCATTTCAGCCATCATCCAACCTAATCCTTGGAACTTAAATAATTGTTTTCCAAATTGTTTTCTTTCTTTCATATATTCTTTGATTTCATTAAAAGCACCTTCAGCTATTCCAAGCCCTTGAGCTGCAACACCGATTCTTCCACCATCAAGAGTCTTCATTGCTATACCAAATCCTCTACCTTCTCTTCCAAGTAGATTTTCAGCAGGAACTATACAGTTCTCTAAAATTATTTCTCCAACTTGTGCTGCTCTTAATCCCATTTTATCTTCAACTTTTCCTATTGAAATTCCTGGGAAATCTTTTTCAACTATAAATGCAGATATTCCTTTAACACCTTTACTCTTATCTGTCATAGCAAATATTACAAAAACATCTGCTATTGGAGCATTTGTTATAAAACATTTTTGACCATTTAATACATAGTGGTCTCCTTCTTTAGTTGCTATAGTCTGTTGACCTGAAGCATCTGTTCCTGCATTTGGTTCAGTTAATCCAAAACAACCTAATTTTCTACCTGAACATAAACCTGGCATATATTTTTTCTTTTGTTCTTCATTACTGAATGCCCAAATTGCTCCCATACAAAGTGAAGTTTGTACTGAAAGTGCAATTCCTGTAGTTGCACATGCTTTTGAAATTTCTTCAACAGCTAAGATATATGATAAATAGTCTCCACCTGCTCCTTCATATTCAGTTGGAAATGGTATTCCAAAGCAACCATACTTACCTAATTTTTTGAAGTTTTCCATTGGGAATTCTCCAGTTTGATCACTTTCTGCTGCTATAGGTTTAATTTCATTTTCAGCAAACTCTCTTACCATTTGTCTTACTAATTCTTGTTCCTTAGTAAATTGAAAATTCATTTTCTTACCTCCTAATTATAAAACTAGTTTTATTAAAATATTTATATGAATTTAATTTTCTCTCAATTTTTTGAAGAGAATAGAAAGAAATTAAAGTATCATCGTTTGTTAATTATCAATCAATCCTTTATGCATTTGCTTGATTTCTTAAAATATTTTTTAGAATAGTTTTGATTTATATATCAATAAATCAAAACTATTCTTATATTTCCTAAATAAATTTCAAATTATTATATGAATATAAGATATTTTTATATTCTTCTATTTTTATCTTTCAACTATAACGCTTGTTCCCATTCCGCCACCTATACAAAGTGTAGCTAAACCTTTTTTAGCATCTCTCTTTTCCATTTCATGTAATAAAGTAACAAGTATTCTTGCTCCTGAGCATCCTACTGGATGACCAAGTGCTATAGCTCCTCCATTTACATTTACTCTGTCCATTAATTTATCAAATCCTAATTCTCTTGAAACTGCTATACTTTGTGCTGCAAATGCTTCGTTAGCTTCTATAAGATCCATGTCTTCTATATTTAATCCTGCTCTTTCTAATGCAACTTTTGATGCTCCTATTGGTCCAAGACCCATCACTGAAGGATCTACACCTTTTGAACCATAAGAAACTATTTTAGCTAATGGTTTTATTCCTAATTCTTGCGCTTTTTCTTCACTCATTATAACAAAAGCTGCTGCTCCATCATTTATTCCTGAAGCATTTCCTGCTGTAACTGATCCATCTTTCTTAAATGCTGGTCTTAATTTAGCTAATTTTTCAGCACTTGATCCAAATTTTGGATATTCATCTGTATCTACTACTACTTCACCTTTTCTTGTTTTTACAACTACTGGAACTATTTCATCTTTGAATCTTCCTTCTTTTATTGCTTTTTCTGCTAACTGTTGAGACCTTAATGCAAATTTATCTTGTTCTTCTCTAGTTACACCATATTTATCATTAACATTTTCAGCTGTAATTCCCATATGGTAGTTGTTAAATGCATCCCATAACGCATCTTTAATCATTGTATCTACCATTTTTCCATCGCCCATTCTTTGTCCCCATCTTGCACCTTCTAGTACATATGGAGCTTTTGACATGTTTTCTGTTCCACCTGCAACAATTATATCTGCATCTCCTGCTTTTATCATTTGTGATGCTAATGATACTGCTCTTAATCCTGAACCACATACTTTATTTATTGCAAATGTTGGTACTTCTACTGGTATTCCTGCATTTATAGATGATTGTCTAGATGTATTTTGTCCTTGTGCAGCTTGAATAACATGACCCATTATAACTTCTTCAACTTGTTCTGGTTTAACTCCAGCTCTATTTAATGCTTCTTTAATAACTATAGATCCTAAATCTGCTGCTGAAACATCTTTTAAAGCTCCTCCGAAGGATCCTATTGGTGTTCTTACTGCACTTGCGATAACTACACTTTTCATTATACAGACCTCCATTTTCAATCACTTTATATTTTCAATTTTAGAATTATTCTTTTATAAGTTTTTATAAACAAACTCTATCTAAATAAATATTATTTTGAATAATCAAAGAATCCTTTTCCTGTTTTTCTGCCAAGCCATCCAGCTCTTACATATTTTCTTAATAATGAATGAGCTCTATATTTTGAATCTTGTGTTTCATTGTATAATACATCCATTATAGCAAGACATACATCTAATCCTATAAGATCCCCTAAAGCTAAAGGTCCCATTGGATGGTTTGCTCCAAGCTTCATAGCTATATCTATGTCTTCTGCTGAAGCTATTCCTTCTGCTAAAATTCCTACTCCTTCATTTATCATTGGAATTAATATTCTATTTACTACAAATCCAGGTGCTTCTTCTACTTGTACTGCTTGTTTTCCTATTTCTTCTG
>NZ_JAPQER010000021.1 GCF_026735135.1 Clostridium aestuarii
CTATGACAGATAAGAGTAAAGGTGTTAAAGGAATATCTGCATTTATAGTTGAAAAAGACTTCCCAGGAATTTCAATAGGAAAAGTTGAAGATAAAATGGGATTAAGAGCAGCACAAGTTGGAGAAATCGTTTTTGAAAACTGTATAGTTCCTGCTGAAAACCTACTTGGAAAAGAAGGTAGAGGATTTGGTATAGCAATGAAGACTCTTGATGGAGGAAGAATTGGTGTTGCAGCTCAAGGTCTTGGAATAGCTGAAGGAGCTTTCAATGAAATTAGAGATTATATGAAAGAAAGAAAACAATTTGGAAAACAATTATTTAAGTTCCAAGGATTAGGCTGGATGATGGCTGAAATGGATTTAAAAATTGAACAAGCTAGATATTTAGTATATAAAGCAGCTATGGATAAGGAACAAGGAAGACCATACTCAGTATCAGCTGCAAGAGCTAAATGGGCAGCAACAGATTGTGCTATGTATGTAACAACTGAAGCAGTTCAACTTATGGGTGGATATGGATATATTAAGGATTACTCATTAGAAAGAATGATGAGAGATGCTAAGGTAACTCAAATTTATGAAGGAACTAACCAAGTTCAAAGAATGGTTATTTCAGGAAATATATTTAGATAATTAAGGAGGGGTTTAGGCATGAATATAGTAGTATGTTTAAAACAAGTTCCAGATACAACAGAAGTTAAGATAGATCCAAAGACAGGAACACTTATAAGAGAAGGAGTTCCATCAATCATAAATCCAGATGACAAAAATGCTTTAGAAGAAGCATTAAGATTAAAAGATGAAAAAGGAGCGAAGGTTACTGTAATCAGCATGGGACCTCCACAAGCAGAAGCTGCATTAAGAGAAGCTATTGCAATGGGAGTAGATGATGCAATTCTAGTTTCTGATAGAGCATTTGCTGGAGCAGATACATTAGCAACTTCATATGCATTAGCAGGAGCGTTAAAGAAATTAGATTATGATGTAATATTTGCAGGAAGACAAGCTATCGATGGAGATACAGCACAAGTAGGACCAGAAATAGCTGAACATTTAGGACTTGCACAAGTAACTTATGTAGAAAAAGTAGAAGTTAAAGAAGATGCATTAAAAGTAAGAAGAGCATTAGAAGATGGATATGAAGAATTAGAAATAAAAATGCCATGTCTATTAACAGCTATTGGAGAATTAAATCAACCAAGATATATGAGCATGGGAAATATATTTAAAACATTCCAAAAAGAAGTTAAAATATGGAGTGCAGATGATATAGAAGTAGATAAAGCTCGTTTAGGATTAAAAGGTTCACCAACAAAGGTTAAAAAATCAATGACAAAAGAACCAAAAGGAAAAGGCGAAGTAGTTACATTATCAGCAAAAGAAGCAGCAACATTTGCAGTTTCAAAATTAAAAGAAAAACACTACGTTTAATATAGATAAATATAAGAGAAATAGGAGGGATATAGAATGAGTATAGCAGATTACAAAGGTGTTTGGGTATTTGCTGAACAAAGAGATGGAGAGCTTCAAAAAGTAGCATTAGAATTATTAGGAAAAGGAAGAGAAATTGCAGATAAATTAGGAGTAGAATTAACTGCAGTTTTACTAGGAAATAAAGTAGATAATATAGCAAAAGAATTATTAGCTTATGGAGCAGATAAGGTATTATATGCTGAAGATGAAAAGTTAGCTCATTATACAACTGATGCATATACAAGAGTTATATGTGATTTAACTAATGAAATAAAACCAGAAGTTATCTTTATAGGAGCTTCTTTCATAGGAAGAGATTTAGGACCAAGGGTTGCAGCAAGACTTTCAACAGGATTAACTGCAGACTGTACAGCATTAGATATAGAAGAGGAATCAGGACACTTATTAATGACAAGACCAGCATTTGGTGGAAACTTAATGGCAACAATCATGTGTACAGAACACAGACCACAAATGTCAACAGTAAGACCTGGAGTGTTTGATAAATTAGCTAAAGATGAATCAAAAGTAGATGAATCTAAGATACAAAAAGTATCTGCAAACTTAAAAGAAGAAGATTTAAGATTAAAAGTGTTAGAAGCAGTTAAAATTGCTAAAGAAGTTGCAGATATCTCAGAAGCTGAAATATTAGTAGCAGGTGGAAGAGGAGTAGGAAGCAAAGAAAACTTTGCTATGCTTAACGAACTTGCAGAAGTATTAGGTGGAACAGTAGCAGGATCAAGAGCAGCTATAGATAATGATTGGATAGATCATGCATTACAAGTAGGACAAACAGGAAAAACTGTAAGACCAAAAGTATACATTGCATGTGGAATCTCAGGAGCAATCCAACATTTAGCAGGAATGCAAGACAGTGATTACATAATTGCTATAAATAAAGACGAAGATGCAGCAATAATGCATGTTGCAGATTTAGGATTAGTTGGAGACTTAAACAAAATAGTTCCAGAATTAACAGCTCAAATAAAAGCTATGCAACAATAATTTATTAGAAATATATATAACAAATAAAAAAATCGTACAAATTGTACGGTTTTTTTTATTTGTTATTATGTTTTATAAAAAACTAAATACTTGATTATTTATTTTATTTACACTAAAATAAATATAAATAAGATAAATATTTATCAAAAATTGAATAATATTTATGTAAAAATGAATATTAATGTATGAATTTTACATAAAAAAAGATTTAGTTAAGAATGAAAATTAGAATAATATATAGCATCACGAAGGGTACAAAGTATACAAAATATACTTTGTACCCTTTGTGATGCTATGCTACAAAAAAGTGCTCACTTGATAATATTTCAATTTTAAAATAAAATTAAATTTGTTAATAAAAAAACAAAGTAATATTAAAGAGAAGTAAAAAAATATAGAAAAATGAAAAAATATGAATACTTCTCTGTAAACCTTTTGAAATAATATGACAAAATTTGTTAAAAAAGTTCGAAAGGTTCAAAACAGATAGGAGGTAAAAAAAATGAATTTTCAATTTACTAAGGAACAAGAATTAGTAAGACAAATGGTAAGAGAGTTTGCTGAAAATGAAATTAAACCTATAGCAGCAGAAAGTGATCAAACTGGAGAATTTCCAATGGAAAACTTCAAAAAGTTGGGTAAATATGGTTGTTTCGGAATACCATTTCCAACTGAATATGAAGGAGCAGGTGGAGATTATTTATCATATATCTTAGCTGTTGAAGAAATTTCAAAAGCATGTGCAACTACAGGAATTGCACTTTCAGTACAAACTTCACTTTGTATGGGAGCAATTTGGGCATTCAGTAATGAAGAACAAAAGA
>NZ_JAPQER010000022.1 GCF_026735135.1 Clostridium aestuarii
CAGCTACAGATAACGACTGGATAGACCATGCATTACAAATAGGTCAAACAGGAAAAACTGTAAGACCAAAATTATACATTGCATGCGGAATCTCAGGAGCAATCCAACATTTAGCAGGAATGCAAGACAGTGACTACATAATCGCTATAAATAAAGACGAAGATGCAGCAATAATGCATGTTGCAGATTTAGGATTAGTAGGAGACTTAAACAAAATAGTTCCAGAATTAACAGCTCAAATTAAGGATATGCAATAATTTAGAGTTTAGTTTTAAATAGGCTTATTCCAATAGTAACATATTGGAATAAGCCTATTTTTTATATTGTGAAGGTATAAACTTTACATGCTTAGTGCGAAAAAACATACTTAGTATAAAAAAGATACTATGTATTAAAAATAATAGTATAAAACTTAAAAGTGCATACTTGTGATAAGGAGCTAAATATATTAAAATAAAACTAATTGATGTAAATGTTTAAATTATAGAATTAAAACTTAGGAGGTAAGCAAATGAATTTTGAATTAAGCAAAGAACAAAAGCTAGTAGTGCAAGCAGTTAGAGAATTTGCTGAAACTGAAATTAAACCTATAGCTGCAGAAGCGGATAAAACAGGAATTTTCCCTATAGACCAATATAAAAAAATGGGAAGAATGGGATTAATAGGATTACCTTTCTCAACAGAATATAATGGAGCCGGTGGAGATTATTTATCATACATCCTTGCAGTTGAAGAAATTTCAAAAGTAGATGGATCTCTTGGTATTTCTTATTCAGTACAAACTTCTCTTTGTATGGGTGCAATAAATGCGTTCGCTAGTGAAGAACAAAAGAAAAAATATCTTCCAGATTTATGTACTGGTAAAAAAATTGGATCTTTTGGATTAACTGAACCAAGTGCAGGAACAGATGCGTCAGGTGCACAAACAGTAGCAGTTAAAGAAGGAGATCATTATATATTAAATGGTCAAAAATGTTTTATAACAAATAGCCCAATGGCTGATACTTTTGTAATATTTGCTATGACAGATAAAAGTAAGGGAACTAAAGGATTATCTGCTTTTATAGTAGAAAAAGACTTCCCAGGAATTTCAATAGGAAAAATTGAAGATAAAATGGGAATTAGATCATCACAAGTTGGAGAAGTTATATTTGAAGATTGTAAAGTGCCAGCAGAAAACCTAATGGGTAAAGAAGGCAGAGGTTTTGGTATGGCAATGAAGACTCTTGATGGAGGAAGAATTGGTGTAGCTGCTCAAGCATTAGGAATAGCTGAAGGTGCTTTAGAAGAAACAGTAACTTACATGAAAGAAAGAAAACAGTTCGGAAAACAATTATTTAAATTCCAATATTTAGCTTTTAAAATGGCTGAAATGAAGGCAAGAATTGAACAAGCTAGATACTTAGTATACAAGGCTGCAAATGATAAGAATAGTGGAAAATCATATTCAGTATCAGCAGCATTAGCAAAGATGACAGCATCAGATTGCGCTATGTATGTAACAATTAACTGCGTTCAAATGCTAGGTGGATATGGATTTATTAAAGATTATCCATTAGAAAGAATGATGAGAGATGCTAAAATAACTCAAATCTACGAAGGAACTAATGAAGTTCAAAAGATGGTTATTTCAGGAGCAATGTTCAGATAATCTATAGATTAAGTAATGAGGAGGATTTAAATAATGAATATAGTAGTATGTTTAAAACAAGTTCCAGATACAACAGAAGTTAAAATAGATCCAAAGACAGGAACACTTATAAGACAAGGAGTTCCATCAATCATAAACCCAGATGATAAAAATGCTTTAGAAGAAGCATTAAGATTAAAAGATGCAAATGATGCAAAGGTTACGGTATTAAGCATGGGACCACCACAAGCAGAAGAAGCATTAAGAGAAGCTATTGCAATGGGAGCAGATGAAGCAGTTTTAATTTCAGACAGAGCATTTGCAGGAGCAGATACATTAGCAACTTCACATGCATTAGCAGGAGCATTAAAGAAATTAGAATATGATATAATATTTGCAGGAAGACAAGCAATCGATGGAGATACAGCACAAGTAGGACCAGAAATAGCAGAACATTTAGGACTTCCACAAGTAACTTATGTAGAAAAAGTAGAAGTTAAAGAAGATGCATTAAAAGTAAGAAGAGCATTAGAAGATGGATATGAAGAATTAGAAATAAAAATGCCATGTCTATTAACAGCTATCGGAGAATTAAATGAACCAAGATACATGAGCATGAAAAATATCTTCACAACATTTGAAAAAGAAGTTAAAGTATGGAGTGCAGATGATATAGAAGTAGATAAAGCTCTTTTAGGATTAAAAGGTTCACCAACAAAAGTTAAAAGATCAATGACAAAAGAACCAAAAGGAAAAGGTGAAGTAA
>NZ_JAPQER010000023.1 GCF_026735135.1 Clostridium aestuarii
AGCAGCAGCAGGAATAAGTGATGGATTAGTTAGATTATCAGTTGGTCTTGAAACTGCAGAAGATATAATTGCTGATTTAAAACAAGCTTTAGATTTAATAGTAAAATAGAAGTTAAAGTATAATTTTTGATTCAAGATTGGCAAAAGTAACAAATTAATTGTAAGGGAATACGTTCTTTACAATTAATTTGTTTTTTGTACTAAAAGGAAAAAGGCTCATCCGTAAATTTTGTGATTAAAAGTTATAAATATAGTTTAAATATTTGGTTTTACAAAATCTCTCCCCCGAGATACAAATGTATACCTTTTCAATATTGAACTATATTTAAGTGAATTATGTATGCAACTAGTAACATATTAAAAATTGTATACATAATTCACTAATCTGATAGCTATTATAATATTCACAAAATTACAAGACGAACCAAAATCATATTAATATACTAACAAATCTAATTATACTATATTTTTAAAAAATTTAGAAGGAGGTTTTTCATATGAAAGATAAAAAAAATATTCCAATATCTAATGGAAAGGCACTTATACCGTTTGTAGTATTTATAGCTGTATACCTTGGGAGTGGTTTAATATTACAGGCTAAGGGCGTGAAAATGGCATTTTACCAATTGCCAGCTCCGGTAGCTGTATTTGCTGGAGTTATTACAGCGTTTATTTTATTAAAAGGTTCAATAAATGAAAAATTTGATACATTTGTAAAAGGGTGCGGAAATGAAGATATAGTTATTATGTGTATGATTTATTTACTAGCAGGAGCTTTTGCATCTGTATCTAAAGCAATGGGAGGCGTGGATTCTACAGTAAACTTAGGATTGACTTATATACCACCTCAATATGTAATGGCAGGGTTGTTTCTTATAGCAGGATTTATATCAATTGCTACAGGAACTTCTGTTGGAGCTATTGCAGCGGTAGCTCCTATTGCAATAGGAACTTCTGCAAAAGCGGGACTAGCTCTTCCACTTACATTAGCGGCAGTATTAGGTGGAGCGATGTTTGGAGATAATTTATCAGTGATATCTGATACAACAATTGCATCAACAAGAACGCAGGGGTGTGATATGAGGGATAAATTTAAAGTCAATATATATTTATCAACCCCTGCGGCAATAATAACAATTATTTTACTTTTGATTTTTGGACATCCTACAGATATACCTGCAATGCAAACCTATTATTTTAATATAATAAAAGTATTACCATACATATTTGTATTAGTTTTGGCTCTAGTTGGGGTTAATGTTTTTGTTGTTTTAACTGGAGGTATATTTCTATCAGGAGCAATTGGATTGTTTTATGGAGATTTAACAATTTTGAGTTTAGGTAAAAATATATTTGCTGGATTTACTAATATGACAGATATCTTCTTATTATCAATGCTTACTGGAGGGCTAGCTGAATTAGTTACTAGGGCAGGTGGAATACAATTTTTATTAGATAAAGTTCAAACTATGATAAAAGGAAGAAAAACTGCGGAATTTGGTATTGCTACTCTTGTTTCATTAACAGATGCTGCAGTTGCTAATAACACAGTTGCTATAATAATAAATGGACCTATAGCTAAGAAGCTTTGTTATAAATATAAAGTAGACCCACGTAAAAGTGCAGCGCTATTAAGTACATACTCATGTGTAATACAAGGATTTATTCCTTATGGAGCACAATTGTTAATATTAACAAGTTTTACTAAAGGTGCGGTTTCTCCATTGGAAATAATTCCATTATTATGGTTTCAACAACTACTATTAATTTCAACTGTCATAGCAACGTTTGTTCCATATGCAGATAATCTTATGAGAAAAGAACCTTGGAATTGGTCAAATGTAGAAGTGTTAGAAGAAAAAGCAGCATAAACATGTAATTAAATATAGCAAAAATGCTCTTGAAAGAGTTGGGCTTTCAAGAGCATTTTTTTATAAAAAATAGTTAAGTGGAAATAAAAAAAACAAATGGAAAATAAAATTTACATAATTAGTGACAAAGTGGTTAGAAAACTTTACAAAATATTAAATTGAATTTTATTATTATGAATTTGAAAAAATAGAGAAATGGGATCAACTATGGGGTTTGGATGTTTGTTTGTAAAAAAAACATATAATTCTTAAAGATATTTGTAGCTTGGCATAGTACTTGCTATTAATATTTATGAAAACAATTACAATAATGAAATAGATAATAAATATAAAATTCTAAGGAGGCAATATAAATGAATAAAGAACATATGGCAAAAATGGGCGTTGCAACACAAGCTATACACGGAGGACATGCAGGAGACAAGCAATTTGGATCATTAGCTACTCCAATATTCCAAACATCTACATTTATATTTGATTCAGCAGAACAAGGTGGAAGAAGATTTGCAG
>NZ_JAPQER010000024.1 GCF_026735135.1 Clostridium aestuarii
AATCATCTGCAAGTTCTCTTCCTTTTCCGATTAATTCTAATGCTACTTTTTGAAGTTCTCCATCTCTTTGTTCAGCAAATACCCATATACCTTTGTAATCTGCTATATTCATCCTATTTCCCTCCTGCTTCTTATATATTAAACGTAGTGCTTTTCTTTTAATTTTGAAACTGCAAATGTTGCTGCTTCTTTTGCTGATAATGTAACTACTTCACCTTTTCCTTTTGGTTCTTTTGTCATTGATCTTTTAACTTTTGTTGGTGAACCTTTTAATCCTAAAAGAGCTTTATCTACATCTATATCATCTGCACTCCATACTTTAACTTCTTTTTCGAATGTTGTGAAGATATTCTTCATGCTCATGTATCTTGGTTCATTTAATTCTCCAATAGCTGTTAATAGACATGGCATTTTTACTTCTAATTCTTCATATCCATCTTCTAATGCTCTTCTTACTTTTAATGTATCTTCTTTAACTTCTACTTTTTCTACATAAGTTACTTGTGCAAGTCCTAAATGTTCTGCTATTTCTGGTCCTACTTGTGCTGTATCTCCATCGATAGCTTGTCTTCCTGCAAATATTATATCATAGTCTAATTTCTTTAACGCTGCTGCTAATGCATGTGAAGTTGCTAATGTATCTGCTCCTGCAAATGCTCTGTCTGAAATTAAAACTGCTTCGTCTGCTCCCATTGCAATAGCTTCTCTTAATGCTGCTTCTGCTTGTGGAGGTCCCATGCTGATTACTGTAACTTTTGCTTCATTTGCATCTTTTAATCTTAATGCTTCTTCTAAAGCATTTTTATCATCTGGGTTGATGATTGATGGAACTCCTTGTCTTATAAGTGTTCCTGTTTTTGGATCTATTTTAACTTCTGTTGTATCTGGAACTTGTTTTAAACATACTACTATATTCATGCCTAAACCCCTCCTTAATTATCTAAATATATTTCCTGAAATAACCATTCTTTGAACTTGGTTAGTTCCTTCATAAATTTGAGTTACCTTAGCATCTCTCATCATTCTTTCTAATGAGTAATCCTTAATATATCCATATCCACCCATAAGTTGAACTGCTTCAGTTGTTACATACATAGCACAATCTGTTGCTGCCCATTTAGCTCTTGCAGCT
>NZ_JAPQER010000025.1 GCF_026735135.1 Clostridium aestuarii
CTTATTCCTGCTGCTGCTCTTTCTTCTGCAGTATATGGTGAATGAGTCATTGATGCTGGATGTTGAATTAATGTTTCAGTATCTCCTAAGCTTACTGCTAATGAAGCTAATTGAACATTATTCATAATTACTCTTCCTTCTTCTACTGCACCCTTAATTTCAAAAGATATCATACCACCTGGTAATGCCATTTGTTTTTTAGCTAAATCATATTGTGCGAAACTCTTAAGTCCTGGGTAGTATACTTTTTCAACTGCTGGATGAGCTTCTAAGAATTCTGCAACTTTCATTGCGTTTGAACTATGTTTTTCCATTCTTATATCTAAAGTTTTCATTCCTCTGATTACTAAGTAAGCATTCATAGGACTGCAAACTGATCCTGTCATATCTTTAACTCCAACTAATCTAACTTGATCTATAAATTCTTTTTTACCTGCTGCAAATCCTATGATAACATCTCCATGTCCATTTAAATATTTTGTTCCTGAATGAAGAACAACATCAGCACCAAAATCTAATGGTTTTTGAATGTATGGAGTATTGAATGTATTATCAACAAATACTAAACAATCTTTAACTTCATGTGCCATTTTAGCTACTGCTTCTATATCTGTGATTTTTAATGTTGGGTTAGCAGGTGTTTCTAAATATACTACTCTAGTATTAGGTTTTATAGCATTTTTAACTTCTTCAAGATTAGTGATATCTACAAATGTAACTTCTATTCCAAATTTAGTAAGTCCATGATTTAATAATGCAAAAGTACAACCATAAAGTGTATCTGATGCAACAACATGGTCTCCTGCTTTTAATGCTGTCCATAATGATGATGATATAGCTCCTATACCTGATGCTGTAGCTACTGCTGCTTCAGCTCCTTCTAATAAAGCAAGTTTTTCTTCTAATTCAGAAACTGTTGGATTTCCAAGTCTTCCGTATACATATCCTTCTTCTTGTCCTGCAAATCTTCTTCCACCTTGTTCTGCTGAATCAAATATAAATGTAGATGTTTGGAATATTGGAGTAGCTAATGATCCAAATTGCTTGTCTCCTGCATGTCCTCCGTGTATAGCTTGTGTTGCAAC
>NZ_JAPQER010000026.1 GCF_026735135.1 Clostridium aestuarii
CAGGAGGGAAATAGGATGAATATAGCAGATTACAAAGGTATATGGGTATTTGCTGAACAAAGAGATGGAGAACTTCAAAAAGTAGCATTAGAATTAATCGGAAAAGGAAGAGAACTTGCAGATGATTTAGGAGTAGAATTAACTGCAGTTTTACTAGGAAACAAAGTAGATAATATAGCAAAAGAATTATTAGCTTATGGAGCAGATAAAGTATTATATGCTGAAGATGAAAAGTTAGCTCATTTCTCAACTGATGCATATACAAGAGTTATATGTGATTTAGCTAATGAAAGAAAACCAGGAGTTATCTTCATCGGAGCATCTTTCTTAGGAAGAGATTTAGGACCAAGAGTTGCAGCAAGACTTTCAACAGGATTAACTGCAGACTGTACAGCATTAGAAAACGAAGAAGGAACAGGACATCTAATGATGACAAGACCAGCATTCGGTGGAAACTTAATGGCAACAATCATGTGTACAGAACACAGACCACAAATGGCAACAGTAAGACCAGGAGTATTTGATAAATTAGCTAAAGATGAATCAAAAGTAGATGAAGCTAAAATAGAAAAAGTATCTGCTGCTTTAGTTGAAGAAGATTTAAGAGTAAAATTATTAGAAGTAGTTAAAGCTGCTAAAGAAGTTGCTGATGTTTCAGAAGCAGAAGTAGTAGTAGCAGGTGGAAGAGGAGTAGGAAGCAAAGAAAACTTTGCTATGCTTAACGAACTTGCAGAAGTATTAGGTGGAGTAGTAGCAGGATCAAGAGCAGCTACAGATAACGACTGGATAGACCATGCATTACAAATAGGTCAAACAGGAAAAACTGTAAGACCAAAATTATACATTGCATGCGGAATCTCAGGAGCAATCCAACA
>NZ_JAPQER010000027.1 GCF_026735135.1 Clostridium aestuarii
TTATGAATAATGTTCAATTAGCTTCATTAGCAGTAAGCTTAGGAGATACTGAAACATTAATTCAACATCCAGCATCAATGACTCATTCACCATATACTGCAGAAGAAAGAGCAGCAGCAGGAATAAGCGATGGATTAGTTAGATTATCAGTTGGTCTTGAAACTGCAAATGATATAATCGCTGACTTGAAACAAGCTTTAGATTTAATAGTAAAATAGAAGTTAAAGCATAATTTTTAATTTAAGATTATGAAGAATAACAAATTAATTGTAAGGGAATATATTCTTTACAGTTAATTTGTTTTTTTTATATTAAAACAAAAAAAGTTCATCTGTAAATTCTGTGATTAAAAGTTATGAATATAGTTTAAATATTTTATTTCATAAAAAAATCAAGTGGAAATAAAAAGAACCAAATGGAAAATAAAATTTACATAATTACTGACAAAGCGGTTACAAAACTTTACAAAGTGTTAAATTATTAAATTGAATTTTATTATTATGAATTTGAAAAAAATAGAGAAATGGTATGAAATATAGGGTTTGAATGTTTGTTTGTAAAAAAAACGTATGATTCTTAAAAACATTTGTAGCTTGGCATAGTACTTGCTATTAATACTTATGAAAACAATTACAATGATAAAATAGATAATAAATATAAAATTTTAAGGAGGCAATATAAATGAATAAAGAACATATGGCAAACATGGGCGTTGCAACACAAGCTATACACGGAGGACATGCAGGAGACAAGCAATTTGGATCATTAGCTACTCCAATATTCCAAACATCTACATTTATATTTGATTCAGCAGAACAAGGTGGAAGAAGAT
>NZ_JAPQER010000028.1 GCF_026735135.1 Clostridium aestuarii
TAACCCTAAAAAAGCTATGGAAGACTACAAAAAAGAAACAGGAAAAGGTGCAGTAGGTGTTATGCCTGTTTATGCTCCAGAAGAAATGATTCATGCAGCAGGATTTCTTCCAGTAGGTATATGGGGAGGACAAAAGAGTATTTCTAAAGCACGTGCATATTTAGCACCATTTGCTTGTTCAATAATGCAATCAGTTATGGAAATGCAAATTGAAGGTGCATACGATGATTTAGAAGCTGTACTTTTCTCAGTGCCATGTGACACTTTGAAATGTCTTAGCCAAAAATGGAAAGGAACATCTCCAGTAATCGTATTTACACACCCTCAAAACAGAAAAATAGAAGCAGCAAATAAATTCTTAGTTGAAGAATTTAAGATTATTCGTCAAAAGTTAGAAAAAATATTAAATGTTGAAATTACAGATGAAGCAATAAATAAAAGTATTGAAGTTTATAATGAAAACCGTAAGGTTATGCGTGAATTCTCAGACGTTGTTGCTGAATATCCACAAATAATAGATCCAATAAAACGTCATGCAGTTATAAAAGCAAGACTTTTCATGGAAAAATCAAAACACACTGCTATGGTAAAAGAATTAATAGCAGAAATTAAAGCTTTACCAGTTGAACCATGGACAGGTAAAAAGGTTATCTTAACAGGAATCACTGCTGAGCCAAATGAAGTATTAGAAATCTTCAAAGAAAATGGTTTAGCTGTTGTTGCAGATGATCTTGCACAAGAATCAAGACAATTTAGAAATGATGTTCCAGAAGGAACAGATCCATTATACAGATTAGCTAAATGGTGGCAA
>NZ_JAPQER010000029.1 GCF_026735135.1 Clostridium aestuarii
TGAATTTCTTCTTGTCAACAACTTTTTGAATTTTTTAAATCTTCTTAAATTCTTTAATTTGTTGTTGTCTTATCGTCTCGCTCGACGACAAGGAATATCTTATCACAAATATTAACTCAGTTATATGCAATAAACTTCATTCATTTAAGTTATCATGTAATTACTTTGTTTTTCTCTATTTTACTTATCAATTCTCACATTGATACACAAGGATGAGTATACTTTATTTATTCTTATCTCAAATCATAGCCTCTCTTAAATCTCTAAATATTATTGTAAACTTTACTTCTGATAAATAGAATTGTTCTTTATAAATATTCTCATCTATTGTAGATGTTATAAGTTTTATATCAGCTATCTATGTTACTTACAACAAATTATTTTTGCTCCCTTACTCTTTGCATTTTAATTGTATTTATATCTTCTAAATATAGCATTTTAAATAATTTTATTAATAACATAATTTTTATACAAAAAACACTAAGCTTTTGCTTAGTGTTTTTAACTTACCTGGCAGCGACCTACTCTTCCACATCGTCTCCAATGCAGTACCATCGGCGCTTTGAAGCTTAACCTGCGTGTTCGGAATGGGAACGGGT
>NZ_JAPQER010000003.1 GCF_026735135.1 Clostridium aestuarii
TAGTAGCAGGATCAAGAGCAGCTACAGATAACGACTGGATAGACCATGCATTACAAATAGGTCAAACAGGAAAAACTGTAAGACCAAAATTATACATTGCATGCGGAATCTCAGGAGCAATCCAACACTTAGCAGGAATGCAAGATAGTGACTATATAATCGCTATAAATAAAGACGAAGATGCAGCAATAATGCATGTTGCAGATTTAGGATTAGTAGGAGACTTAAACAAAATAGTTCCAGAATTAACAGCTCAAATTAAAGGAATGGAACAATAGAACTAAGGTATATATTATAATGAAGTTTATACCATAATAAGTTAATATTTATATGATATACTAGAAGTTGTACATTTATTTGTATAACTTCTTTTTTTATTAAATTAAGTTCACAAATTATATAGTGATTATAATATCTGAATTTGATAAAATAATATATGATAGAAGCTCTATTTTAAAGGGGGGAATTAACTATTATGATGAATGAATATTATGATGAAAAATTTGAGGTTATGTTGAAAAATATTGAAGATGGAATTATTATTTTAGATTGTAACTGTAAAATTACCAATTATAATGAAAAGATTAAGAGTATTTTAAATATTAAATTTGATAAGATTTTAGGAAAATATATTTCTGATTTCATTCCTCAATTTAAAGCAAAAAAAGTTATTGATAGTGGTATTGGACAAAAATATGAGCTTGTAGAAATTAATGGTGTAAAAATAATATCTAGTACTATACCAATTAAACGTGAAAATAAAGTTGTTGGTGCAATCATATTTATTTTTGAAAATATGAATACATATAAGTTATTGCAAGAGCTTAATAAAAATAAAAAATATATTAAAGAATTAGAAAGTATATTAGAAAGAACATATGATGGAGTTGTGGCTGTTAATAAAGAAGGTATAATTACACTTATGAGTAAGTCATATGCAGAATATTTAGGAGTAGATCAAAAAGAGACTGTAGGAAGGCATGTAACAGAAGTTATAGATAATACAAGAATGCATATAGTTATTAAAAAAGGAAGAGTTGAAAACACTGAGCTTCAAAAAATTAATGACAAATATATTATAGCAACACGTATACCTATAATAGAAAATGGAGAAATTGTAGGAGCTGTAGCGAATGTGTTGTTTAGAAATACGAGAAATTATAATTTGTTTTATAAAAAAATAAATAAAATAGAAAAAGAATTTGAAAATAAAAAAGATAAACAAATAAGTAAGGCAATTTATTCTTTTGAAAATATAGTAGGCGATAGTGAGATAATTGAAGAAACTAAGTCTTTAGCGAGAAAAGCAGCATGTACCAATTCAAGTGTATTGCTTAAAGGGGAAAGCGGTACAGGTAAGGAACTTTTTGCACATGCTATACATAATACAAGTAAGCGTTCAAAACAAAATTTTATAAAGGTTAATTGTGCAGCAATTCCAAATGAATTACTTGAATCGGAACTTTTTGGATATGAAAAAGGTTCGTTCACTGGAGCTAATATCGAAGGAAGAATGGGAAAATTTGAATTGGCTGATGGAGGGACTATTTTTTTAGATGAAATTGGTGATATGCCATTAAAAATGCAGGCTAAACTTTTACGGGTTCTTCAAGAAAGAGAAGTTGAAAGAATAGGAGCAAATAGTGCCAAAAAGATAGATATAAGAATTATTTCTGCTACAAATAGAAATTTAGAAAGTATGGTTAATAAAGGAGAATTCAGAGAAGATCTTTATTATAGGCTTAATGTAGTTGAAATTAATATACCTCCGTTAAAAGAAAGAAAGGACGATATTATTTTACTTGTTAGTTATTTAATTAATAAACTATGTGAGAGATTAGATAAAAAAATAAATGGAATTTCAAATGAAGCTATAAAATTATTAAAAAATTATCAATGGGAAGGCAATGTGAGACAATTAGAAAATGTTATTGAGCGAGCTATAAATGTAGTAGAAGACGGAGAGAAGATTTCACCTGAGCACCTTCCAGTAAAGATTACTGGTATTGTTTTTAATCAAAAGGTTGAAAGTTTGGATGAGGTTTTGAATAAAACAGAAAAACATGCCATAATAAATGCATTAACAATGTGTTATGGAAATAAAACAAAAGCAGCCAAAATGCTTAATATCAGTAGAAGTACTCTCTACGAAAAAATGAATAAACATAATATGTTAGTATAAATAAAATAGTATAGATGGATAATTATATAACAATGTAGCATTTTTCATACAAATATGCAATGAAAATTTTCTAGTGTATGAAAAATGCTACATTATTTTTTGAAATTCACCATAAAATGTCTGCAAATCAAGACATTTTTCGATAAAATAGTTAAATTTTATTAAATACATAGTGTTTTTAAATTATAGATAGCTAGTTATAATAGAGTATTGGTAGGTTTGTTAAAAATAAAACATTGTTGGCATGGATATTGCTAATTATAAAATTGTAGATAGATGTGAAGGAGGAATTTTATATGGCTACAAAAGTAAAGAGTGTTCAAGAAGCTGTTGCCATGATTAAAGATGGAGATACAGTAGCAACTGGAGGTTTTCTTGGAATTGCTCATCCAGATACTGTAATTGCTGGAGTTGAAAAAAGATTTTTAGAGGAAGGTAGTCCCAAAAACTTAACATTAATGTATGCAGCGGGTCAAGGTGATGGAAAAGATAAAGGATTAAATCGTTTAGGACATGAAAATTTAGTTACAAAAGTTATAGGCGGTCACTGGAATCTTGCACCAAAACTTCAAAAGTTAGCGCTAGAAAATAAATTAGCTGCTTATAATCTTCCACAAGGAACAATATCTCATTTGTTTAGAGATATTGCTGCAGGAAAAATAGGAACAATAACTCATGTAGGATTAAAAACCTTTGTAGATCCAAGATTGCAAGGTGGTAAAATAAATGATGTTGCAAAAGATGATGAGGATATAGTTAAACTTGTAAATATTGATGGAAATGAACGTTTGTTTTACAAGGCTAGACCTATAAATGTTGCTTTATTAAAAGGAACTTATTCAGATGAAAATGGAAATATAACTATGGAAGAAGAAGCAGCTACACTAGAAAATATTTCAATAGCACAAGCTGCGAAAAACTCTGGTGGAATAGTTATAGTGCAAGTGAAAAAAGTAGTTCAAAATGGAAGCTTAGATCCTAAACTAGTTAAAATTCCAGGAATATATGTAGATGCAGTTGTAGTAGATTCTACAGCTCCACAAACTTTCGTAGAACAATTTAATTCATCGTTCTGTGGAAAAACAAGAATTCCACTAAGTGCTGTAGAAAAAATGCCTTTAAATCAAAGAAAGATAATAGCTAGACGTGCAGCTATGGAACTTCCAAAGGATTCAGTAGTAAACTTAGGAATAGGTGTTCCAGAAGGTGTTGCAGCAGTGGCTAATGAAGAGGGTATAGGTGACTCAATGACATTAACTGTTGAAGCAGGTCCGATTGGTGGAGTGCCAGCAGGTGGAGCTAATTTTGGAGCATCAACAAATGCAGAATGTATTTTAGATCAAGCATATCAATTTGATTTTTATGATGGCGGTGGATTAGATGTTGCATTCTTAGGATTAGCTCAATGTGATGAAAAAGGAAATATAAATGTTAGTAAATTTGGTCCCAAAATAGCAGGATGTGGTGGATTTATTAACATAACTCAAAATGCTAAAAAAGTTGTGTATTGCGGAACATTTACTGCAGGTGGATTAAAAATATCTACTGGTGATGGAAAATTAACTATAGCACAAGAAGGAAAAGTGAATAAGTTTATTAAAGAAGTAGAACAAATCACATTTAGTGCTGAATATGCAATGGAAGTAGGACAAGCCGTTTTATATATAACAGAAAGAGCTGTATTTGAAATTAGAAAAGAAGGATTAGTTCTTACTGAAATAGCACCAGGAGTAGATTTAGAAAAAGATATATTAGCAAGAATGGAGTTTAAACCAATTGTTGCTGAAAATCTTAAATTAATGGATGAAAGAATTTTCAAAGATGAACTTATGGGACTTAAATAATAGTAAAAAAGAAGTGTTTAAAACAAAGAATCAATAAGTTACAATATTATAAATTTTATAAATAAAAACTTACAAAAACATCTAATAAAAACTTACGAAATTAAAAATATTGAACCAAAACTTACAAATACAAAAATTAAAAAATATTAAAATAAAACTTACGAAAACATCCAACTGAAACTTATAAATTTAAAATATTGAACCAAAACTTACAAATATAAAATATATAAATTAAAAAAATCAAACTAAAACTTACGAAACATCTAACCAAAACTTACAAATTTTAAAAATAGTAAACTTAAACTTACAAATATAAAATATATAAATTAAAACTTATAAAACTTAAAAATAAAAATAGAAATAAAGATATTTATAAATCAAGTAATATAATTGATTAACTTTAGTTAGAGTATCAAAACAAAAAACAAAAGCGTAGAAAGGAGAATAAAAAATGATAGGAGTTATTGGAATAGTAGTATCGTTAATGCTTTTAATGTATCTTGCTTATAGAGGAATAACAGTACTTGTTCTTGCACCAATTCTAGCAATATTTGCAGCGTTAATGAGTGGAGGAGCTAGTGCTCATGTGATGGCAACGTATACAGAAATATTTATGAAAGCATTCGCAGGATATGCTCAAAAATATTTCCCAGTGTTTATGCTAGGGGCTATCTTTGGTAAAATTATGGATGACACAGGTTCAGCAAAGTCTATTGCACATTTTATTGCTAAGAAATTAGGAAAAGATAAGGCTATATTAGCAGTTGCACTATCATGTTCAATATTAACTTATGGTGGAGTTTCAATGTTTGTTGTTGCTTTTGCTATATATCCAATAGCAGTATCTTTATTTAGAGAAGCAGATATACCAAAAAGATTAATTCCAGGTTCAATTGCGGTAGGTTCATTTGGTTTTACAATGACAGCACTTCCAGGATCACCACAAATACAAAATGCAATACCAATGCCATACTTTGGAACAGATGCATATGCTGCGCCAGTGTTAGGATTGATTGCGTCAGCTATTATGTTAGGTGCATCAATGATGTGGTTAACTCATAGAGCTAATAAAGCTAAAAAAGCTGGAGAAGGTTATGGAGATCATTTAAATGAAAATGTAACAGATATGGATATATCAAAATTACCATCAGTTGGTATATCGATAATTCCAATAATTTTAGTATTAGTTTTAAACTTTGTAATATCAAAATATTTCTTTGGTAGTTCAACTTATGATGCTTCTTATTTATCAGAATATGCTACTAAATTATCAAAGGTTTCAGGTATGTGGAGCTTAATTATAGCTCTAGTAATTTCAATTTTAGTTGCAATCATTTTAAATATTAAGAGATTAAAAGATGTTAAGAAAAGTTGTAATCAAGGTGCAATAGGTTCATTGCTTGCTATTATAAATACATCATCTGAGGTTGGATACGGAAATGTTATTAAATCTCTTGCAGCATTTGCTATTGTAAAAAATGCTATGCTTGGAATATCAAGTAATCCGTTAATTGCAGAAGCAATATCTTGTAATGTATTAGCAGGTATAACAGGTTCTGCATCAGGTGGTATGGCTATAGCATTGTCAGTTCTAGGAAAACAATATTTAGAGATGGCAAATGCAGCTGGAATAAATCCACAAGTTCTTCATAGAATTGCAACAATAGCATGTGGAGGATTTGACTCTTTACCACATAATGGAGCTGTTATAACATTACTTGGAATATGTCAATTAACACATAAAGAATCTTATAAAGATATAGGAATAGTTTCAGTTTTAATTCCAATTGGTACTCTTGTTATAATACTAATACTTGCAAGTTTGGGTATTCAAGCATAAGAATTCTTCAATATAAATTATAGTATATAAAAATAGCTGTTGAATTTCAATTTAAATTCAACAGCTATTTTGTATTTAAATTTGATAGCATGTATAATTATACAATTTAAAATATATGTATTTTATTACTAATAAGAAAAAAATTTTATATAAAGTTATCTTTACTAAGACATTTTTATTAATTATAATAGTAAATAATTAAATAAATTATATATGAATAAATATAATATTTATATAAAATGATATGGGGTGTAATAATGTTTAAAATTATCA
This sequence comes from Clostridium aestuarii, assembly GCF_026735135.1. Taxonomy (GTDB): domain Bacteria; phylum Bacillota; class Clostridia; order Clostridiales; family Clostridiaceae; genus Clostridium_H; species Clostridium_H aestuarii. The sequence goes on from NZ_JAPQER010000003.1 coordinate 6,140, forward strand.
AGAAAAAAGTTTTAGTACCAAATATTTATCTTATGGATGTAGAAGCACCAAGAGTTGCAAGTACGGCTATGCCGGGACAATTTGTAATTGTAAAGACAGATGAAAAAGGAGAAAGAGTTCCTCTTACAATTTGCGATTATGATAGAGAAAGAGGAACAGTGACTATAGTATTTCAGGCAGTAGGATACTCAACAATTGAAATGGCTAAATATGAAGAGGGACAATATTTTCAAGATTTTGTAGGACCGCTTGGAAAACCTTCTGAATTTTTGAATGAAGATATACAAGAATTAAAAAATAAAAAAGTATTATTTATATCAGGTGGAGTAGGGGCAGCACCAGTATATCCACAGGTAAAATGGTTTCATGACAATGGAATGAAATCGGATGTAATAATGGGGGTTAGAACTAAGGAATTGTTAATATTAGAAGATGAAATGAGAGCAGTAGCAGATAATGTATATGTAACAACAGATGATGGTTCTTATGGAACTAAGGGGCTAGTTACAGAAAAATTTAAAGAACTAGTAGAAAATCAAGGAAAAAAATATGATTACGTAGTTGCGATTGGACCAATTATAATGATGAAGTATGCAGCACTTACTACTAAACCTTATGGTATAAAAACGATAGTGAGTATGAATCCTCTTATGGTTGATGGTACGGGAATGTGTGGTGCTTGTAGAGTAACAATAGGAAATGAAACTAAATTTGCATGTGTAGATGGACCAGAATTTGATGGGCATCTAGTAGATTTTGATGAAGCTATGAGAAGACAAGCGATGTATAAGACAGAAGAAGGAAGAGAAAAATTGAAAATGGAAGAACCAAATCAAGATAAACATCATCACCATCATGGTGGATGTGGTTGCTGCGGAGGTGAAGAATAATGGATAGAATGAAAAAAGTACCTGTTAAAGAACAAGATCCTAAAGTTAGGGCCAAAAATTTTAATGAGGTGTGTTTGGGATATACAGAAGAGGAAGCTGTAATTGAAGCAAGCAGATGTCTTAATTGTAAAAATCCTTTATGTGTAAAAGGATGTCCAGTATCAATTGATATTCCATTGTTCATACAACATGTTAAAAATAGAGAATTTGAGAAAGCTGCAAAGGTTATAGCAAAATATAGTTCACTTCCATCAGTATGTGGTAGAGTATGTCCTCAAGAAACCCAATGTGAAGGTAAATGTGTACTTGGTATAAAAGGAGAACCTGTATCAATAGGGAAGCTTGAAAGATTTGTAGGAGATTGGTCAAGGGAAAATAATATAAATCTTACTGACACAGAGCCTAAGAAAAATAAAAAAGTAGCAGTAATAGGAAGTGGACCTGCAGGGCTTACTTGTGCAGGGGATTTAGCTAAAAAAGGTTATGATGTTACTATATTTGAAGCATTACATGAAACAGGTGGAGTTTTAGTATATGGAATTCCTGAGTTTAGACTTCCTAAAGATAAAGTAGTTAAGTCAGAAATTGAAAATATAAAAAAATTAGGAGTTAAAATAGAAACAAATGTTATAGTAGGAAGAACTGCTAAAATAGATAAATTAATAAAAGAAGAACATTATGAGGCAATTTTTATAGGGTCAGGAGCTGGTCTTCCTAAATTTATGGGTATACCAGGTGAAAATTTAAATGGAGTATTTGCAGCTAATGAGTTTCTAACAAGAGTAAATTTAATGAAAGCTTATAGAACAGATTATGCAACACCAGTTAAAATAGGTAAAAAGGTTGCTGTTGTAGGTGGAGGAAATGTTGCTATGGATGCAGCTAGAACAGCTTTAAGACTTGGAGCAGAAGCTCATATAGTATATAGAAGATCAGAAGAAGAACTTCCAGCCAGAGTAGAAGAAGTACATCATGCAAAAGAAGAGGGAGTAAATTTTGATTTATTAACTAACCCAGTGGAAATTTTATCAGATGAAAATGGATGGGTAAAAGGAATGAAATGCATAAGAATGGAACTTGGACAACCGGATAAATCTGGTAGAAGAAGACCTATACCTATGGAAGGTTCAGAATTTATTATAGATGTAGACATGGTTATAATGTCTCTTGGTACTTCTCCAAATCCATTAATACCATCTACAACAGAAGGTTTAGATATAAATAAATGGAAATGTATAGTAGTAGATGAGGAAACGTGTAAGACTTCAAAAGAAAAAGTATATGCAGGTGGAGATGCGGTAACAGGAGCGGCTACAGTTATACTTGCTATGGAGGCAGGAAAAAAAGCAGCAAAAGCTATTCATGAACATTTATTAAAGAAATAGTTTAAATTAAAAACATACATATAATGCGGTGAAATGTATTTCTAGCATTATATGTTTTGTTATTTTTTCAGATGCCTAAATTAAATGGTTTAGAAAATTATTTTTCAATCGACGATTTTAAATAATAGTAAGCCAGTACACTTTTACTGTCGCATATTTTAGTGTTTTGCACGTTTTTTTCAAATTCATTAAAAGGCATCCACTGTACTTCTGTTACATCATCATTATTAATTTTGGTGTGTTTAAGGCATGATTTTTTCACATTAGCTTTAAATATATGCATAGTACTATTACTAAAACCCATTATAGGTTTATATGAGATGATCTTTTCTAAAGCATCTGTAGTTAAGGTTATATTTGCTTCTTCTTTTATTTCTCGTACTAGACATTCCTTTATATCTTCTCCAGGAATATCAATGCATCCAGCAGGAATTTCTAATGTATTAGTCATTACTGAAGGTCTAAATTGTTTTACTAGCAAAATTTCATTAAACTCATTTAAAATTATTGCTGAAACAGCATCATAATTTTTTATAATATCATATTTTTTACCTTCTAATTGTCTATGATATAATTTTAGCCAACCATCATAAATTATTTTATCTTCCATTTTAGATTCTCCTTTTATGTAAATTTTCCAATATAAACAAATTTATAATAATAGTATAAACAGATTAATAGAATTTAACAATGAAAGTATGGATAAAAAGTAAAGTAAGAGTTAAAATAAGAAAAGTGCGACGCACTTTTCTTATAATTAAGAATATCGCGTCGCAATATTCTTATAAGGTGAAGGAGGTGTATATATAATGGATTTTAATTATGTAGAAGAATTTCAAGATGGAATAATAATTAAAGATGTAAGAAATTTTGAACTTACTCATATTTTTGATTGTGGACAATGTTTTAGATGGAAAAGGCAGGAAAATGGAAATTACATAGGAATTGCTTTTAACAAAGTAATTGAAGTAGAGAAAAAAGGTAATGATGTAATTATATATAATACTAATGAGGAAGATTTTCAAAATATATGGTGCCAATATTTTGATTTATATAGAGATTATTCGTCTATAAAAGAAATTTTAAGTAAAGATGAAATTTTAAAAAAATCTATAGAATTTGGGAACGGTATCAGAATACTTAATCAGGAACCATTTGAGATAATAATATCTTTTATCATATCAGCTAATAATAGAATACCAATGATAAAAAAAGTTATAAATAAAATTTCAGAGCAATGGGGAGAAAAAATCATATATAAAGATATGGTATACTATACTTTTCCTAAAGTTGAGGTATTAAAAGACTGTACTATAGAAGAATTCGAAAAATGTGGAACAGGATTTAGAGGTAAGTATATCAAAGATACAATAAATAAAATTTCAAATAAAGAAATAGATGTTGATTATATTAAGAATCTAGATGATGATATGTGCCACAAAGAATTACAAAAATTAAGTGGGGTTGGACCCAAAGTGGGAGATTGTGTAATGCTTTTTTCTATGAAAAAATACTCAGCATTTCCTGTGGATATATGGGTTAAAAGAGCTATGCAGCATTTTTATTTAGCACCAGATGTATCTTTAAAAAAAATAAGAGAATTCGCAAGAAATAAATTTGGAGAATTTTCAGGATTTGCACAACAGTATTTATTTTATTATGCTAGAGAAAATGATATAAGAATATAATTAAAAAAAATAGTATAAATTAAGAAAAAACGTAAAGTTTGTATTTTTATGAATAAATAAACAAACTGTTACTTTTTTTATATGTATCTGTTACAATATTTTTCGTTACTTTTGAAAAGTCATCTGTTATAATACTAATGAAAGTTAAATTTATAAAAACTTGCTTAAAACGTTGTTTTATTGAGGTTATATATTGAGAAAATAAATTGAGGGAATAATTCTTAGCTATATACAAACGGGGGGAAATAAATGATAAAATTTGAAACAGATTTAAGAAAGTTAAAATATGAAGTTTTAAAAAATGTTGCTGTTTTAGCAAAAGAGGGTAGATTTACACAAAATGAAATAGACAAAATTCCTTATGAAGTAATCAAAGGGAATAAGCCTAAATATAGATGCTGTGTTTATCATGAAAGAGCTATTGTAAAGGAAAGAGCTAAGCTTGCTGCTGGATATATTGCTGATGCAAATTCTATTGAATATGTACATTCTCAAGATAAAAATGATGAAATAATTTATGTTATAGAAGCAGCATGTGATACATGTCCTATAAATAAATATACTATTACAGAAGTTTGTAGGGGATGTATTCAACATAAATGTATGGAAGTATGTCCAGCTAATGCAATAACAAGAATAAATGGTAAAGCATATATAAATCAAGATTTATGTAGAGAATGTGGATTATGTAAAAAAGCTTGTCCTTATAATGCTGTGTCAGAGGTTATGAGACCATGTAAAACAGTATGTCCAACAGGTGCTATTCAAATACATTATGAAGACAGAAGAGCTATTATAAATAGAGAAAATTGCATAAATTGTGGAGCTTGTGTAGAAGCATGTCCATTTGGAGCTATATCTGATAAAAGTTATATAGTACCAGTTATAAAAGGGTTGGATTCAGATAAAAAATTATATGCAGTTATAGCACCATCAATAACAGGACAATTTGGAGAAGAAGTAAGTGTTGGACAAGTTAAGAATGCATTAAAAAATATTGGATTTGAAGATGTGGTAGAAGCTGCATTGGGAGCAGACGCTGTGACAATACATGAAGCTATGGAATTTGTAGAAAGAATGGAAAAGGGAGAAACATATATGACTAATTCTTGTTGTCCAGGCTTTGTAGCATATATTGAAACACAATTCCCTGATGAAGTTGATAAAATATCAAATACAGTTTCTCCAATGGTTGCCACTGGAAAACTAATAAAAAGTAAGGATAAAAATGCTGTAGTTGTATTTATTGGTCCTTGTACTGCTAAAAAAAGTGAAATGGTAAGAGAAGAAGTAAATGGAATAATTGATTATGTATTAACTTTTGAAGAAATAGCAGCTATAATGGGAGCATATGAGGTTGATCTAGAAAAATGCGAAGATGAGATTATAGAAGATGCTTCAGCATTTGGAAGAGGATTTGCTCAAGGTGGAGGACTTTCTGCTGCAATAGAAAATGTTATAAAAGATAAGAAGCTAAATGTAGAATTTAAACCGGTTAAAATAAGCGGTAAAGAAAATCTAAAAAGATACATGCTTCTTGCTAAAAATGGTAAACTGCCAGGAAATTTCATAGAAGGTATGTTATGTGAAGGTGGATGTATTGGTGGACCTGTTGCAGTATGTTATAAAAATAAGACAAAACAATCTTTGAATAAATTTACTAAGGAATCTAAAAAACAATCAATAATTGAAAATGATAAATTAGAAGAATTTAAAGAAATTAATTTAGAGAAATAATGAATAAAAGAGCGAGGTGTTAATTTAAAATTAACACCTCGCTCTTTTATTTTAATTAAAATTAAACTCATAATTAAAGAATTTTAATCAAACAATATAGTATATTTATTATAAAATGAGGTGTAGTTAAATAAGGGAGATAATATGCTAAAAAATATAAAAAATAAAATTATAGAATATAAAGGATATATTATATTAATATTTATACTAATATTCTTCATAATTTCAGGATATCAATATTATTATAAATATTTTGATGTGTTAAAAGATCCTGAAAAAGTAAAACAGTATGTAATGTCTTATGGAGTCTATAATGTATTTGTATTTTGTGGAATTCAAATAATACAAGTGGTTGCATTTTTTATTCCAGGAGAAGTTGTTCAAATAGCAGGAGGATATATTTTTGGAACATTTATAGGAAGCATACTATCACTTTTAGGAATAGTTACAGGAAGTATTATTGTTTATTTAATTTCTAATAGATTTGGAAAGCCTTTTGTAGAAAAAATAGTGTCAAAAAATAAATTTAATTTTATTGAAAAAATTTTAGAGCTAGGGAGTCAAAAAACTGTAATATTTTTATTGTATCTTGTTCCGGGAGTACCTAAAGATGTTTTTGGATATATCTGTGGGGTTTCAAACATATCATTACAGGAGTTTGCATTATATTCTACTTTGGGAAGGATACCAGGGATAGCAATATCAGCTTATTTTGGTTCCAAGATATTAACAGGTAATTTTAAAATGTTGATATTTATTGCAATAATGATGAGTGCTTTGTTTATTATTGGAGTATTAAAGGGAGAGACAATAATAGTACAGATAATAAGCAAACATCAAAAAGAAAAATAGTTAGTAAGTTTTCTATAAACAAAATAAAGTATAAAACTCCATATAAACATAAGAAAAACTATTATGATTCCACAATGAAAGAAAAATTCTTGTGGCAATATGTTTATTATAGGATCTGTTTTAGGATCTAAAAGCCAGTAATCGTTATTGAAGAATATTTTGTGAAAAAATGTAAAACTTTTATCGAAATTTATTAAAAAAGCTAGTAAAAGAGTTAAAGGGATAAATAATAAATAAATAGAACTCCATTTAAAAAAACTAAAGTTCATAGATTTCCAATTTAAAGATAAAGTTATCAGAATAATGAAAATTAATATGTAAAATATAAAATTAAGTTTGTTAAATATAGATTTTACTTCTTCAAAATGAATTTTTCCTTTGTCGGAATAGTGTAATGTAGGTAATTCAAATTCTTTATTATTAGGGTTTTGAAGATAATTTATAATATAATCATAATTTAATTTTATTTCATTAGTATCTAAATTAGAAATTTGAGAAATATTTAATGATACAACATCTGAATAATATAGTGGTTTAAAATTTAGTGTAAATTTTAGACTTAATATAGGAAACAACAATAAGATGCAAATAGTAAGTAATATTTGATATATATAATGGTTAGATTTTTTCAATAATCTCACTTCCTTTTAAATATTAAACATTATTAATCATTATTGTCATAGAATAAAAATAATAGTCACTATAAGAAAAGTGCGAAGCAATATTCTCAATTTTCAAGCAAAAAGTATGTCGAACTTTCTTTATATGGTGTAATATATAGTAAATGGTAGAAAAAAGATGATTTGGCTTAATATTTTAAGATAATCTAATATAATGAGCTTAAATAATCTGTGAAGTCAAAAAGTGGAATTTGATATTAAATATTGTATAAACTATCATAATAATTGTATTAGCACTCAACTTTAATGAGTGCTAACAAATATAAAAATAATTTTATATGAATATTATATAAATATATGAGGAGGGGTTTATATGAGAATTAGACCACTTGGAGACAGAGTTGTAATTAAAAGATTAGAAGCTGAGGAAACAACAAAAAGCGGAATAGTTTTACCAGGAAGTGCTAAAGAAAGACCACAAGAAGCTGAAGTAGTTGCTGTAGGACCAGGCGGATTTGTTGAGGGAAAAGAAGTTAAAATGGAAGTTAAAGTTGGAGATAAAGTATTATTTTCTAAATATTCAGGAACAGAAGTTAAACTTGATGGAGAAGAATATACAATATTAAGACAAAATGATATATTGGCAGCAGTTGAATAAATAATACAAATAGGCTTTATTTTACATAAAGTTTAAAAATTAGATATTGGCAATTTTAGGTTTAAAGTCAGTATATAAGAAGATTACTAAGAAACAGATACTATTTAAATATAGGAGGTAATTAAAAATGGCTAAGAGTATTTTATTTGGTGAAGAAGCAAGACGTTCTATGCAAAAAGGCGTAGATAAATTAGCTGATACAGTTAAAGTTACTTTAGGACCTAAAGGAAGAAATGTTGTTTTAGATAAAAAATTTGGTGCACCACTTATAACAAATGATGGTGTTAGCATAGCAAGAGAAATAGAACTTGAAGATCCATATGAAAACATGGGAGCTCAACTTGTTAAAGAAGTTGCTACAAAAACAAATGATGTAGCTGGAGATGGAACAACAACTGCTACATTACTTGCACAAGCAATCATAAGAGAAGGATTAAAAAACGTAACTGCTGGTGCAAATCCAATGTTAATAAGACAAGGAATTAAAAAAGCAGTTGAATGTGCAGTAGAAGAAATCAAAAAAGGTTCAAAACAAGTTGATGGAAAAGAAGATATAGCTAGAGTTGCTGCAATATCAGCCGCTGATGAAGAAATAGGTAAGCTAATTGCAGATGCTATGGAAAAAGTAGGCAATGAAGGTGTTATCACTGTAGAAGAATCAAAAACAATGGCAACTGAATTAGATGTTGTTGAAGGAATGCAATTTGATAGAGGATATTTAAGTCCATATATGGTAACAGATACAGAAAAAATGGAAGCTATTTTAGAAGAACCATATATATTAATAACTGATAAAAAAATAGGCAATATTCAAGATATTCTTCCAATACTTGAACAAATAGTTCAACAAGGAAAGAAATTATTAATAGTTGCTGAAGATATAGAAGGAGAAGCTTTAGCTACATTAGTAGTTAATAAACTAAGAGGAACATTTACATGTGTTGCTGTTAAAGCTCCAGGATTTGGCGATAGAAGAAAAGAAATGTTACAAGATATAGCTATCTTAACAGGTGGAGAAGTTATAGCAGAAGAATTAGGAAGAGATTTAAAAGACGTTACTTTAGATATGCTTGGAACTGCAGAAAGTGTAAAAGTTTCTAAAGAAAATACCACAGTAGTTAATGGTAAAGGAGACAAAAGTGCTATAGCTGATAGAGTAAATCAAATTAAAAATCAAATCGAAGAAACTACTTCAGAATTTGATAGAGAAAAACTTCAAGAAAGATTAGCTAAACTTGCAGGTGGTGTTGCAGTAGTTAAAGTTGGTGCAGCCACTGAAACTGAACTTAAAGAAAGAAAATTAAGAATAGAAGATGCTCTTGCAGCTACTAAAGCAGCAGTTGAAGAAGGAATTGTTGCAGGTGGTGGTACTGCATATGTTAATGCTGTAAATGAAGTAGAAAAAATAACTATGGATAATGCAGATTCACAAGTTGGAGTAAATATTATTAGAAGAGCACTTGAAGAACCAGTAAGACAAATAGCAGAAAATGCTGGGCTTGAAGGTTCTGTAATAATTGATAAGGTGAAAAAGAGCGAGCCAGGTATAGGTTTTGATGTATTAAAACAACAATATACAAACATGGTTCAAATAGGTATAGTAGATCCTACTAAAGTTACAAGATCAGCTCTTCAAAATGCTGCATCAGTAGCTTCAACATTCTTAACAACTGAATGTGTTGTGGCTGAAATGCCAGAAAAGAATCAACCACCAGTTGGAGCACCAGGAATGGGCGGAATGGGAATGGACGGAATGTACTAAAATACAGTTAAAAATTAAAAGTTTAGAGTTAATAGTTAAAGTAGGGATTTTTGCGATAGGCAAAAATCCCTTTAATTATAAAAACTTTATATTATTTATAGCTATTAACTATTAATTGTTTTTCTGTTTCCATAAATTTTTAAAATCTACATTTGATAAAGAAGTTATTATTTTTTGTTGAGCATCAGGATATATTTTTTCTAATTTTATTAGTAGATTTTTCATCTCTTCTCTTGTGGTTTTTTTATCTTTTGGACAGTTGCTTTTTATTACTGGAAGATTATATGTGGTTGTTAAGTTTTCGATTACATCTTCCTTAATATATATAAGAGGTCTTATTATATTAATATTTTTATCTTCAAAATATATGTTAGGATGAAAAGTTCCAAGTTTACCTACCTTTAAAACATTCATAAAAAGTGTTTCTATAACATCATCACTATTATGTCCAAGAGCAATTTTATTAATATTGTTATCTAAAGATACTCTGATTAATGCTCCTTTTCTAAGTTTAGAACATAATGAACAAGGTTTTTTTTCTTTTCTATCATTAAATACTATATTTGCTATATCAGTTTTTTCAATTATAATGGGGATGCCATTTTTATTGCAAAACTCTTCTAAAGGTGAAATATCTGTGTTGAATCCTAAATCTATATTGATTCCTATAATTTCAAAATCTTTTATTGATGTCATTTGTATAAGTTTAAGGGCAAAAAGTAAAAAAATGCTATCTTTACCTCCGGAAAGTCCTACAGCAACTTTGTCACCAGATTTTATCATATAGTAGTCTTCTATAGAACGCCTAATATATTTTAAAAATAATACGTTATATTCTTTTTTAAAGCGTATCATGCTTATCCTCCTTTAGAAATCCTCAAAATAATATCTATCTTATCTTTAAATTATTATTTTTTAAAGATGTTTAATTTATATAAAGTCATTATACTACAAAATTTGCTATGGCTATGCAAGTTTATTATCAAAAAAAGTAAAAAAATAATTGACAAAATTCAAAACATAAAATAAAATAATACTTAATAAAAAAATAAAGTCAATATCATTTAGATACGCTTATATATACCTTGAATATGGCGAGGAGTCTCTACCGGAAGCCGTAAAATTCCGACTATAAGTGGAGTTGATGTGTTTTGTATACATTAATCCCACTTTTTATATTTTATATAAAATGGATTAATGTATTTTTTATAGGCAATAAAAGATGATGTTTTGACATAAACTAAGAAAAGTGCGAGGCAACATTCTTATATAAATAATTTTGAAGGGAAGTTGATTAAAATGGCAGTTATTTTTAAAAAAGGATATACATTTGATGATGTATTATTAATACCAAACAAATCAGAAATTTTACCTAAGGATTCTTGTTTAAAAACTAATTTAACAAACAAAATAGAACTTAACATACCACTAATGAGCGCAAGTATGGATACCGTTACTGGAGCTAAAATGGCGATAGCTATGGCAAGAGAAGGCGGAATAGGAATTATACATAAAAATATGAGCATAGAAAGACAAGCTAGCGAAGTAGATAAAGTTAAAAGACAGGAAAATGGAGTAATAACAGATCCTTTTTATTTAGCACCTTCCAATACTCTTGGAGAAGCAGAAGAGTTAATGAAAAGATATAGAATTTCAGGTGTTCCTATAACAGTAGAAGGAAAATTAGCTGGAATTATTACAAATAGAGATATTTTATTTGAAACAGATTACAGCAAAAAGATAGATGAAGTTATGACAAAAGAAGATCTTATAACTGCATCAGAGGCAACAACTGTAGATGAAGCTAAAGATATATTAAAGAAACATAGAATAGAAAAACTTCCATTAGTAGATGAAGATAATAATCTAAAAGGTCTTATAACTATAAAAGATATAGAAAAAGTTAGAAAATATCCTAATGCCGCAAAAGATGAAAAAGGAAGACTTTTATGTGGAGCAGCAGTAGGGGTAACAAAAGATATTATGGATAGAGTTGGTGCTTTAGTTAAAGCTAATGTTGATGTTATAACTATTGATACTGCACATGGACATTCTAGAGGAGTATTAGAAGCTGTAAAACAAGTTAAAGATAAATATCCAGAACTTCAAATTATTGCGGGTAATATTGCAACACCAGAAGCTACAAAAGCTTTAATTGATGCAGGAGCAGATTGTGTAAAGGTTGGTATAGGACCAGGTTCTATTTGTACAACAAGAGTTGTTGCAGGTGTTGGAGTTCCACAACTTACAGCTGTTATGGATTGTGTTGAAGAAGCAAACAAATATAATATACCAGTAATTGCAGATGGTGGTATAAAATATTCAGGAGATGTAGTAAAAGCTCTTGCAGCAGGTGCTAAGGTTGTTATGATGGGTTCAATTCTTGCTGGATGTGAGGAAGCACCAGGTGAGGTAGAAATATATCAAGGAAGAAGCTATAAGGTATATAGAGGAATGGGATCTCTTGCAGCAATGGCATGTGGAAGTAAGGATAGATATTTCCAAGAAGATAATAAAAAATTTGTTCCAGAAGGAGTAGAAGGAAGAGTACCATATAAAGGTGTTTTAGCAGATACATTATATCAATTAATAGGTGGTATACGTTCAGGAATGGGATACTTAGGTGCACCTACACTTACTAATTTATATGAAAATGCTAAATTTGTGGTTCAAACTTCAGCTGGACTAAGAGAAAGTCATCCACATGATATTTCAATGACTAAAGAAGCACCAAACTATAGTGTACAATCTTAAAGAAAATTGCAAAACAATTTTCTTTAGTTAAGAATTGAAAGTTGAGAATTGATAGTTGAGAATTGATAGTGAATGATAATTTTCTGATGTATCAGAAAATCTATATTAAAGTAAGTGGTTGGAGGTAAATATGAGTAGAGAATTAGTTTTAGTAATAGATTTTGGCGGACAATATAATCAGCTTATAGCAAGAAGAGTTAGAGAACATAATGTTTATTGTGAAATAGTACCATATAAGACTTCAATTGAAAAAATAAAAGAAAAAGATCCTAAAGGTATAATTTTCACAGGTGGACCTAGTAGTGTTTATGGAGAAAATACTCCAAAGATAGATAAAGAAATTTTTAATATGGGAGTTCCTATACTTGGAATATGCTACGGACATCAATTAACAGCTTATACTTTAGGCGGAAAAGTTGAAAGTCCTGATATAAGAGAATATGGAAAGAAAGAAGTTAATATAGATTCTACTTCAGTATTATTCGATGGAATAAAGAAAGCAGATCAATCTTGGATGAGTCATACAGATTATGTATCTGAAGTTCCAGAGGGATTTAAAATAATAGCAACTACAGATCAGTGTCCAGTTGCAGCTATGGAAAATGCTGAAAGAAAAATATATGGAGTTCAATTCCATCCAGAAGTTGAACATACTTTATTTGGTCAAAAAATGCTTTCAAATTTCTTATTTAATGTTTGTGACGTACATGGTGATTGGTCAATGACTTCTTTTGCAGAACAAAAGATAAAAGAAATAAAAGAGCTAGTAGGAGATAAAAAGGTTCTTTGTGCACTATCAGGTGGGGTTGATTCATCTGTTGCAGCAGTTCTTGTGCATAAAGCAATAGGTAAACAACTTACTTGTATTTTTGTTGACCATGGTTTACTTAGAAAAGATGAAGGAGATCAAGTTGAAAAAGTATTTAAAGAAAAATTTGATCTAAATCTTATAAGAGTAAATGCTCAAGAGAGATTTTTAGGAAAACTTAATGGAGTAAGTGACCCAGAAAGAAAAAGAAAAATAATTGGAGAAGAGTTCATAAGAGTTTTTGAAGAAGAAGCAAATAAGCTTGGACAAATAGATTTTCTTGTTCAAGGAACTATATATCCAGATGTAGTTGAAAGTGGAACAGATACTTCAGCTACTATAAAGAGCCATCATAATGTTGGTGGACTTCCAGAAGATATGCAATTCTCATTAATAGAGCCGCTTAGAGAATTATTTAAGGATGAAGTTAGAGCTGTAGGAGAAGAAATTGGAATTCCTCACAAACTTGTATGGAGACAACCATTCCCAGGACCTGGTCTTGCAATTAGAGTTCTAGGAGAAATTACAGAAGAAAAATTATTTATTACAAGAGAAGCAGATGCAATATTCAGAGAAGAGATTGCAAAAGCAGGACTAGAAGAAAAGATTTGGCAATACTTTGCATGTCTACCTAATATTCGTTCAGTTGGAGTTATGGGAGATGAAAGAACATATTGTCATACAATAGCATTAAGAGCAGTAACATCTTCAGATGCTATGACTTCAGATTGGGCTAGAATACCATATGAAATATTAGATGAAGTTTCAAGAAGAATAGTTAACGAAGTTAAAGGAGTAAACAGAATAGTTTACGACGTAACTTCTAAACCACCAGCTACTATTGAGTGGGAATAATAGTGAAAATATAGTTGATGATTGATTAAAACAAGTTAATATAAGTTAAAGTTTAAATATATTATTAAAGCTAGCAGAGTTAAAACAATTCTGCTAGCTTTAATAAGTCCAATAAATTATTTAGTGAGATAATATATCTCTAGCTTTTTCAGGAGAAATTTCATTTACCATAACTCCTGTAGAAAGTTCAAAACCAGCTTGTTTAGTAATACGGGGAGTAATACTTATACTCCAATGAAAATATGTATTTTCATATTGAAGATTATTAAAATATAGGTTATATGCTGGGTCCATTAAATTTTTATAGAGCTTTTTAGAGATAAAACTTAATGCTTCAGATAAATCTGATATTTTTTCTTTATCTATTGAAGTAAAGCTGCTTGAATGTTCTTTTGGATAGATAGCTGTTTCATAAGGATAGAAAGAAGCATATGGGGTAATAATAACAAAGCTTTTATTTTCAAATACTATTCTTTTTTTTGATTTTAGTTCGTAATTTATTAAATCACAAAAAATACAGCTATTATTTTTTTTATAATGTTTTTGAGAGTTTTGTATTATTTCATCTACATTTTCAGGATAAAAATTCATAGAAATAATCTGTGAATGAGTATGCTCTAAAGAAGCACCACCTTCAATTCTATAATTTTTAAATAGTTGTACGTATTTTATGCTTTTATTATTATACAATTTTTCTATGCTTTCTTTATAACAAGCAATTAAATTATTGATTTCATCAATATTCATTTTATGCAGATAATTAAAATGTTTGTTAGAATCTATTATTACATAATGTTCTCCAGTAAGATTTTTATATATATTAAAATCTTGTCTTGCTGTGTCTTTAAACTTATTTTCAATAATAGGAAATTTGTTAGGCATAACTCTTAAACTCCAAGGTTCACCAATATGAAATATTTCTTTTGGAGTTTTTTCTTCATTCCCAGGGCAAAATGGACAAGTATTTAGATTGTTTTTTATTTCAGTATTTTGAATAGTGTTATTTACATCATGAGGTCTATTACGTCTATTTTCATTTATTATTACGGAGTTTCCACTTATTTTATCAAATCTTAAGCTGCTCATAGATTCCTCCTTGTATAAATCCCTTGCATATTTTTATAAATACAAATCTTATTATACTACAAGATTTGTTTATATATGAATAAAAAATGATATTTGGTAATTTACAACAATTACAGTAAGATATATAATGTATGATATAGTATTACAGTCAAACAATAAAATGAATTTAATATTAAATTATGTTTAAATTATTATATTTATGAAATGGGAGGAAATGAAAATGAAGAAAGGTAAATTAAAAGCATTAATAGCTTTAGTTACTGCTACAACTGTTACAATGGGGCTTACTATCAATGCGTTTGCAATGGTGGATGGGTATATTGTAAAGGATACTAAAAGTAATGTTACATACCAATACAACAAGGACAAGTTAGTAGATGCTTTCTTAAGTGAAAAAGAAGGGGAAAAATTATTATTTAAAGATTTTTCTAATAATGTAAAGGAACATGGTATTTATGGATATCATGATGATTCTGAAAAATATGTAGATTATCAAGATGTAGCTAATGCCTTTCTTGATGCAGATGAAAAAAAGGAAAAATTTGATTTTAATAAAACTATAGAAAAAGCAAAGAAATTAGAAAAATCTCCTGATTATGTTTATGAAAGAGAAATTAAAGATGGAAAAGTTGTTGATGTTATGAACATAGTAAAGGATGATGTAACATTAGATTTTAAAGACAAAGAAATAAAAATGGATGTAAAAGTAACAGGTAATAATGTTACTTTAAAAAATGCAAAAATTAAAGGAAGTTTAATAATAGATACTGTAAAAGATGGCAAAGTTTATATAGATGATGTACAAGCTGATACAATAAAAACTATTTCTGGTAGTTATAAGAAAGTATCATATGTTTCAGGCGGTGGATCAAGTCACAGCAGTCATAACCATAATGATGTTGTTACAACAGCAACGGTAAGTACTATAAAACAGTTACAAAGTGCTGCAAGTAATTCAAATATAAAAGATATAACTATAGCTGGTAATATTGGTTCTGGAGAAAATATTAATTTTAATAGAAGTGTAAATATTATATCCAATGGAGAATATAATTTAAAAGCAAATATTGAAATAGATACTATGTCAGCATCAAATGTTAACATTGGAAATAAATACCATAAATTAACAATAGATGGTAGCTTAAGTGTAAAAGCACCTAAGGCAACAGTTAATAACAATGCTGATGTTAAAGGGAAAATTCAAGTTAAGGATGTAAGTAACAGCACATGGAATCAAAATGGACTAGCTTCATCACAGTTTGTATTTGAAGATCCAAATGGAGGAAGTTTAAACATTAGTAAAGATGCAGATTTAAAAGATGGTATTAGAATAGAGCCATCAGCAGATTCAATACATCCAGTTGTATTAAAAGGTTCAATAAATGTACCTATTACAGTAGGAAGTGCTAATGGTAACAAACCAAGTGTTCAAATAGATTCATCAGCTCAAATGGGAGAAAAAGCTGGAATAGAAATAAAAGCTAATGGAACAGTATTAGATATTAAAGCTCCATTAAAAGCAGCAGTAAAAGTAGAAGCAGTAGTTGATAACTTAGAAGTAAGTACTCCAATTACATTAGTAGTTGACGAAAATGGAATAATTGGAAAACTTAAAGCAGGTGAAGATTCAAGTATTAAATTTGAAGATAGTAATGGAGATTCACTTACAGTAGATGAAATAGCAAATCTAGTTTTAGACGTAGATGAAAATACAAAGATAGATGGTGTAGATAATGGTGCTTTAAAAGTTGCAATAAACACTAAAAATACAGAAAGAAAAGTAGTAATAGATGCTATTAATGCAGCAGAATCTAATGAAATCGAAAAATTATTATCAGATAATCAAGGTATATTAAAGATAAATTTAACTGATTACAATAAGTTAAATCATAAAAATAAAGTTAATGAAAAATTAGTAGGTAAAGATTTTAAAGCAATAACAGAAATTAAAGTAGCCTTTGAAAAAGCAGTAGAAGAACAAAAGGCAATAGAAGAAAAAGAAGAAAAACCTGTAAGTGATTTTGTAAAAGAAATTTTAAGTAGTGAAAATATAAATAATATTAATAAAATACAGAAGTACATAAGTATTAAAGATTATAATAGTTCAAATAAATCAATAGAAATTGAAATAAATTCAGAAAAAGAAGATGGAACAGTAGTTGGATTATTCAATAGAATAAATGAATTAAATGATAAATATAATTTAATTAGTGTCAAAAATATATTAGATAAGAATGACGACATAGATAAGATTATAGCAGATATACAAGAAGTATCAAAATTAACACTAACAAACAGTCAAAAAGATAAAATAAAAGCTGCAAGTGAAATGTATAGTAATTTAAAAGGATATAAATCAGAATATCAAAATGATATTGAAGACTTTAAAGAAGAAGCTATTAAGGTATTAGAGAAAAAAGGATATAACAATACGGCTGATAATTTAAAGGAAGAAGGAATATTTGCAGCATTTATTAAAGCAATTAGAGGTAAAGATTATGACACATTAGCTTCAGAGCTTAAACCAGATGATGGCGTATACAATATACCAGAAGATTTAAAATTAAAAATTTCAGGACAAGAACTTACAAAGGTTACAATAGGTGATACAACAGTATATGATAGTAAAGAAAATAAAATAGACATAGAAAATGTAAAAGATGCTTTTGGTGTTGATAGTATAAAAGATATGAATCTATCACAGATAAAAGGAAAAAGAATTACAATTGAGTTTTCAAATGAAGAAAAATTTGAAATTGGGGTTAACAACTAACTACGATTAACTTTAAAATAATAAAATGAGTTAACCATTTTATGGCTAACTCATTTTCATGTAAAATATGAATGTAATATTTGATTTTAAGTTAATCTCTAGGAGGAATTAAAATGAAGAAAAAAATATTATGCTGTTTGTTAACAGCCTTTGCGATGACAGGCTTTTTTAGTATAACAGCTTTTGCAAGAGTAGATGGATACGTAGTAAAGGCAAATAATAATCTATATAAATATGATATGAGTGTGCTTATAGATTCATTTTTAAAAAGTGAAGGTAATGAACACGATATTCTGTATAAAGATTTTTTATCCAGAGTTAAATCAGGTCAAATATATATGCTTCATGATGATAGTGGAAAATATGTTAGTTATGAAGAAATAACACAGAAATTTTTAGAGTATGAAGGAGATAAACTTTTTAACTTAAATGAAGTTATAAAAGAATTAAACAAAAAAGAAATATCTGAATCAATTTATAATGTAAATCTTGAAAATAATGAAATTATAGAAAAGTTAATAAAGCAAAAACAAAATAATGAAATAAAAGAAGAGAATAATACTTCAAGTAGTTCAGGTAGTAGTGAAAAAGAAAAATCAGGAAACAAAAACGATGAAAAAAATGAAGACGATGATAAAGATAAAGACTCAGAAAACAAAAAGGTGTCAAAAGAAACAATAGCTAGATTAGAAAAAATAAAAAGTAAATTACCTAAAGTTGAAGAATATTTAGATTTAGAAAGTCAAAAAACTATAATCAGAAAAATAGATAATTGTATAGGAAAAATACTTAAAGATGCTAATTATGATTATAGTAATGAAGTTGAAGAAGTTAAAAAACTGTATAATAACTTAGGAAAATACGAAAAACAGGATTTACAAACAGCGGTAATAAAATATATAGGATTAGAAGAAATACAAGATTTAATTAAAATATTTGGAATAGACATTAGGGATATGATTCCAATAATATAGTAATTATAATATTTAAAATATGTAAAGTTATACAATGGAGGAAAGCAAATGGAAGAAGAGATAACGTTAGATTTACGAGAGCTTTTTCAAATATTAAGAAAAAGATTAAAACTAATAGTAGGAATTACTTTAATAACTACTATTGCAGCAGCAATTATAAGCTTTTTTGTATTGACTCCTGTTTATGAAGCTAAATTAAGCGTGTTTATAGGAAAAACAGCAGAAGTACAAGATCAAAAGGTTACATATAATTCTTCAGATGTAGTAATGTATCAAAAATTAGTAAAAAGCTACGTTAGAATTGCCAAAACTCATGAAGTAGCAGAAAATGTTATAAAGAAATTAAATCTTAATATGACTTCTAAAGAACTTTTAGATAATCTTAAGGTAATACCACAAGCCGATACTCAAATAATAGATATAAAAATACAAGATAAAGAACCTGAGGAAGCTAAGAAAATAGTAGAAGCTGTAACAACAGCTTTTATGGAAAAGGCGCCTAAAATCATACCTAATGGTCATGTTCAAATTGTGGACAAGGCTCAATTACCTGAGAATCCTGTAAAACCTAAAAAAGTTTTAAATATTGCTATAGCATTCTTTTTAGGACTTATGGTATCAGTAGGTATAGCTTTTATATTAGAATATATGGACAATACTATAAAAACTCAAAATGATATAGAAAAATATTTAGAAATTCCAGTGTTAGGAATAATACCAGAGCATGAAGCTGAATAAAGGAGGCGACATATAGTGTTAATTTTAGAAAGGGACCCTAAATCTGTAGCTTCTGAAGCTTTTAGAACCCTTAGAACCAATTTACAATATTCATCCTTTGATAATGAACTTAAAACCATACTAGTAACAAGTGCAGGTCCTGGAGAAGGAAAGTCTACTACAGCTGCAAATTTAGCTATTTCTATGGTTCAATCTGATAAAAAGGTTTTAATTATAGATTGTGACCTTAGAAAACCTACAGTGCATAAAAAATTCAAACTATCAAATGCATATGGATTATCAAATTATTTGGTAGGAGAGATAAGCCTTAATCAAGCTGTTAAACAGTATTCTGATAATTTATACATATTAACTTCAGGAACCAAGCCTCCTAATCCTGCTGAAATGGTTTCATCTAAAAGGATGAAAGATTTTTTGGAGACTGCAAAAAAAGAATTTGATCATATTATTATAGATAGTCCGCCTGTTATTGCTGTTACAGATGCTCAAGTTTTATCTACATTAGTAGATGGAGTGCTTTTAGTAATAGCGTCAGGAACAACAGAAAAAGAAATTGCTTTAAGAGCAAAGGAACTCCTTTTAAAAGTAAAAGCTAACATACTAGGAGCAATTTTAACAAAGGCAGATTTTAATAGTGGTAAGGGATATGGCTACGGATATTATTATTACTATGGAGATGATGATAATAAATCTAAAAAGAAAAGAAGAAATAAAAAAACTAAGGGGAGAACAAAGAGAGATGAAGGATATCCATTGTCACATACTACCTAATATTGATGATGGTGCAAAAGATATAAAAATGACTTTGGATATGATTAAAATAGCTGAAGGAGATGGCATAAAAGAAATAATTGCCACTCCTCATTTTTATAGGCACCATTATGAAAATGCATATGAGGATGTAGTAAATAAGGTAAATGATTTAAAGAAAATAGCAAAACAAGAAAATATTGCTCTAAAAATATATCCTGGTCAAGAAATTTTTTTAGATAAATATACTATTGATTTATATAAGCAAAGAATACTAAACGGACTTAATGGTACAAAATATATGCTTATAGAATTTTCAATGGATAATCTTCCGGATTTTGCACTAGATACTATATATGAATTGAGATTGCTTGATGTTGTTCCAATTATAGCTCATCCAGAAAGATATGTATATGTATATAAAGACCCTTGTATATTAAATGATTTTATAAATGAAGGATGCTTATTTCAAATAAATTCAAGTAGTATTATAGGGCTACATGGGAAAAAAGTTCAAAAATCAGCAAAGACTTTAATAAAGAATGGAATTTGTGATTTCATAGGTAGTGATGCTCATTCAAATAGAAAAAGAGCTCCTAAAATAAAAGATGGACTTGAATTTATAAAAGAAAATAATCAAATATTGTATAAAAAAATATTATCAAACTATGATGAATTATTAAATAATGGAAATATAACAAATAATAACAGTAAAATACAAGTAAAAAAGAGCATTTTTTCTATATTTAAGAGATAGCTCGTTAAAGGGTTAACAAATAAGCAATAAATACCGAATATTGGGTATTTATTGCTTTTATTTTGTTGTTTGATTTGTTATAATTGTTAATACATGGACAAAAGTAATTTAAATTACATATGAGGAAAAAGTAATACTAAATAGAAAATAATAAGATTATATGTAATTTAATTAATAAATATAAAATACAAGAAATAGAAAATTTCAAAAATAAAATTTGTTATAAGCTAAAAGATAATAATAACGATAATAGCAAACTCATCAAAAGGTGGGGACGCAAAGCTTCAGGCCTAAGGTTAAAACTATGGTAGCTGGGTTGCCGAATTAGAATATAAACAAATTATAGATTACAGAGTGTAGAGTAGGAGGATTTTCTGTGATTTGTTTTGTTGCGGTAATTTAGCTGACAGGATAGTTTTAGACTTAGGTTTATTTTGGAAGAGGATTGTAAATAAAAGTAAAGTTTAAAAAAATAAGTAAAAATAATATTTTGATGTATATAAACTGTGGAGGTGACCTATGCAAGAATTACAAATTGATAAAGAGTTAAGAATAAAAAATGATTTTAAAAAAAATAAAGTCTATTTTGTTATAAAGCGAATAATAGATGTAATAGGCTCACTCTTAGGAATTATAGTTTTATTTATACCATTATTATTAGTAGCTGTAGCTATTAAGTTGGATTCTAAAGGTCCTATATTTTTTTCGCAAGAGAGAGTTGGAAAAAATGGGGACAAGTTTAATATGTATAAATTTAGATCCATGTGTGTTGATGCAGAAGAAAAATTGACCAAGCTTAAAGATAAAAATGAAATGTCAGGACCTATGTTTAAGATTAAGGAAGACCCTAGAGTAACAGAAGTAGGGAAATTTATAAGAAAGACAAGCATTGACGAGCTTCCACAGTTAATTAATGTGTTAAAAGGAGAAATGAGTTTAGTGGGGCCTAGACCTAGTTTGCCTAAAGAAGTTGAACAGTTTACTGATTATCAGAAGTTGAGATTGATGGCCACTCCAGGACTAACTTGTTATTGGCAAGTATGTGGAAGAAGCAATGTTGATTTTGAAGAATGGATGGAGCTTGATGTTAAGTATATAAAACAGAGAAGCACTTGGGTGGATATAAAGCTTATCTTTAAGACAGTTAAGGTATTGTTTGGGGATGAGAATGCAGCGTAGAAGCAGTTGAAAGTGCAAAATTAAGAGCTGATAGTTAAGATGTAAATTTAAAACAAAACAGACAAAATTAATATATTAATAATTAAGGATTAAATAGTTATGGGTAAAAATCTGGTTATCTAAAGAGGAGATGGAAAATATGCATAAGATTAAAGTTATGACTATATTTGGCACAAGACCAGAAGCTATAAAAATGGCTCTAGTAGTTAATAGTGTTGAAAAAGGGCAAGGCGGTAAGTAAACAATAAGATTATGCATGCTGATATAAAGACAATAATTAATGAGTTATGAACTAGGAATTATGAAATAAGACTTTAGAGATTATAGTTTGGAGGAAGTTAGATGTTTAAAAATAAGGTTTTATTAATTACAGGTGGAACAGGTTCTTTTGGAAATGCAGTACTTAAAAGATTTTTAAATACAGATATAGGTGAAATTCGTATATTTTCTCGTGATGAAAAAAAACAGGATGATATGCGAAAGTTATACAAAAATGATAAGATAAAATTTTATATAGGTGATGTTAGAGAATTAGCTAGCGTAAAAAATGCTATGCATGGTGTGGATTATATATTTCATGCAGCAGCTTTAAAGCAGGTACCATCCTGTGAGTTCTTTCCTATTGAAGCGGTAAAAACAAATGTAATAGGTACTGATAATGTTCTTACTGCTGCTATAGAATATGGTGTAAAAAAGGCAATATGTCTTTCAACAGACAAGGCAGCCTATCCAATAAATGCTATGGGTATATCTAAGGCTATGATGGAAAAGGTGTTTATGGCAAAGTCTAGGACAGTATCAGATGATGAAACTATTATCTGTGGTACAAGATATGGAAATGTTATGGCATCACGAGGTTCTGTTATTCCACTGTTCGTAGAGCAAATAAAAAACAATCAGCCTTTAACTATAACTAATCCTAATATGACAAGATTTCTTATGAGTCTTGATGAGGCTGTTGAGCTTGTAATATTTGCATTTAAAAATGGAGAAACAGGTGACATAATGGTACAAAAATCACCAGCTTCAACTATCAGAGATTTAGCTCAAGCAGTGAAAGAACTTTTTCATGCAGACAATGAAATAAAGATAATAGGAACTCGTCATGGCGAAAAGTTATATGAAACACTATTAACAAAAGAAGAATATATTCATGCAGAGGATATGGAAGAATTTTTTAGAGTTCCAGCAGATAAAAGAGATCTTAATTATGACAAATATTTTGTGGAGGGAAATGAAAAGCTTTCTACAGAAAATGAATATAATTCTCATAATACCAAGATTCTTAATGTAGAGCAAATTAAGCAAAAACTTTTGCAACTTGACTACATAAAGGAAGAACTAGGACTGTGGCAGGCTATAAAGGAAGTTGCCGTTACTAAATAATTATATGTAATAAATTAGAAAAGGCAGGAATAGTTAATGAAGATACTTGTTACAGGAGCAAAAGGTTTTGTAGGTAAAAATCTTATTGCAGAACTTAATAATAGAGGTTATAAAAATATACTAAAGGTTGATATAGATACAGATAAATCTTTATTAGATGAATATGCAGAAGACTGTGAATTTGTTTTTCATCTTGCAGGGGTAAATCGTCCAAAGGATGAAAAAGAATTTATGAAAGGAAATTTTGGATTTACATCTGAACTTTTAGAAGAATTAAAAAAACATAATAATAAATCACCAATACTTATTACTTCATCTATACAAGCTGATAAGGATAACCTTTATGGCAGAAGCAAAAGAGCTGGAGAAGATTTATTGTTTAAATATAGTGAAGAAATAGGAGCTAAGGTATTAGTATATAGATTACCTAACCTTTTTGGAAAATGGAGTAGACCTAATTATAATACGGTGGTAGCTACATTTTGCTACAATATAGCAAGAAATTTAGATATTCAAATTAATAATACTAATGCAGAAATTACTTTGTGCTATATAGATGATGTGGTAGATGAATTTATAAGAGCCTTAGAAGGTAATGAAAGCATGAAAGACACATATTGCTTTATACCTATTGTTTATCATATAAAGTTAGGGGAATTAGCAGATAAAATAAAAAGCTTTAAAGAAAGTAGAAAAAATTTAAGTATACCTAATATGGAAGATGAACTTACTAAAAAGCTTTATAGTACATATTTGAGTTTTTTGCCAAAAGATAACTTTTCATATGATTTAAAAATGAACTGTGATGCCAGAGGAGCTTTTACTGAATTTATCAGAACTCTTGACAGAGGTCAAGTTTCAGTAAATGTTTCAAAACCTGGAATTACAAAGGGAAATCATTGGCATCATACAAAAAATGAGAAATTCCTTGTAGTTAGTGGAGAAGGATTAATCAGATTTAGAAAGATAGATTCAGATGAAATTATAGAATATAAAGTTTCAGGAGAAAAGCTTCAAGTAGTTGACATTCCTACAGGGTATACACATTCTATTGTAAATATAGGTGATACTGATATGGTTACAGTGATGTGGGTAAATGAATGCTTTGATCCTCAAAAACCAGATACATATTTCTTGGAGGTTTAATTTATGAATAAAATGAAGGTAATGACGATAGTAGGAACAAGACCAGAAATAATAAGATTAAGTGAAACAATAAAAAAGTGTGATAAATATTTTAATAATATATTAGTTCATACAGGACAAAATTGGGATTATAATTTAAATGATGTGTTTTTTAAAGAATTAGATTTGAGAAAGCCAGATTATTTTTTAGGAGTTGTAGGTAACAATTTGGGTGAGACTATGGGAAACATTATAGCAGCTTCTTATAAAGTGTTAAATAAAGAAAAACCAGATGCTATTTTAATATTAGGAGATACGAATAGTTGCTTAAGTGCCATATCTGCTAAAAGACTAAAAATTCCAGTATTTCATATGGAAGCTGGAAATAGATGTTTTGATCAGAATGTACCAGAAGAGATTAATAGAAGAATAGTTGATGTTACAAGCGATGTTAATATGGCTTATACAGAGCATGCAAGAAGATACTTATTATCAGAAGGAATGAGAAAAGAATATACCTTTGTAACAGGTTCTCCATTACCAGAGGTGTTTAATAGATATATGAATAAGATAGATGAAAGTGATGTATTGGAGAGTTTAGGACTAGAAAAGGGTAAATATATTCTAGTAAGTGCACATAGAGAAGAAAACATAGATAATGATAATAATTTCAAAAATTTGATAGATGCATTGAATGAAATTGCAAAAACTTATAATATGCCAGTTGTATATTCAACTCATCCTAGGAGTTGGAACAGAATAGAATCTAAAGGTATTAAATTTCATAAAAATATAAGACAGTTAAAACCTTTTGGATTCTACGATTATAATAAACTTCAAAAAGATTCATTCTGTGTACTATCAGATAGTGGTTCATTAGCAGAAGAATCAAATATAATGGGATTTCCTGCAGTATCTATAAGAACAAGTACTGAAAGACCGGAAGCTATAGATAAGGGATCAGTTATTTTAGGTGGAATAACTTTTGATAGTATAATTCAAGCTATTGAAGTTATAACAAAACAAAAGCAATTAGGTGAACAATTAGTTAAAGCGCATGATTACACAGATATTAATGTTTCAACTAAGGTTGTTAATATTATTCAAGGTTATACATCAGTAATAAATAAGTTTATTTGGAGGAAATAGATAAAATATGGAAAATATTTTAATGCTTCAAGTACTGTTTCCCAATATTGAAAAGGAAAAAAATTTGTACTCTGATTTAGCAGAAGAATTTGTAAAACAAGGATACAATGTTTATGTAGTAACTATTCAGGATTATATTAGCGCTGATGTAGTTAAAAAGTCTACATTTGTGGAAGAAAAGTTAGGTGTTAAAGTTTTACGTGTAAAAATGCCAACAAAATATTTTAATACGAACTTTATTGAAAAGGGAATTACAACTGAATTAATTCCTTATTACTATAAAAAAGCAATAAAACAGTTTTTCTCGAATGTTCGATTTAACTTGATTGTACCAATTAGTATTATTCCTGGAATGTATAAAATAGTTTCATATTTAAAAAAAAGAAATCCAGAGGCTAAAACATATTTATTATTAAGAGATATGTTTCCACAAATGGCAATGAATATGGGAGTATTACCAAAACCGATGTACTACTATTTTAGATATCAACAAATAAAATTATATAATTTGGCAGATAAAATTGGATGTATGTCAGCGGGAAACATTGAATATGTTAAGGTGAATTTACCAGAAGTTGATTCGAAAAAACTATGTTATTTACCAAATTGGCGTACAATTCGTGAACGTAAAGAAAATACAATTGATTTTAAAAAAGAATATGGATTAGAAGGTAAAATTGTTGCTATTTTTGGTGGGGTGTTAGGGATTCAACAAGGCCTAGATTTTCTTTTGAAACTTGCTAATGAAATAAAAGATGAATATCCCAAGTTACATTTTCTACTTATTGGTAATGGGACAGAAAAAGAAAAGTTAAAAAAATATGTTATTGAAAAACAATTGCATAATGTAACAATAATTGATAGGATTCCAAGCCAAAAATATGAAGCTGCACTACAACAATGCGATATTGGGTTGATTAATCTTGATGGGGATTTAAAAGTTCCACATATTCCATCAAAAACGTTAAGTTATCTGGAAGCTGGATTACCAATATTAGCATGTGTTGATGCACACACTGATTACGGAAAGCTTCTTGAAGAAGAATATAAATCTGGAAAGTGTAGTTTATACGGAGACTTAAAAAGCTATAAAAATAATCTTATTTATATGATAGATAAACAAGGTAGAAAAAAAATGTCTGAAAATGGAAATGAGTATTTAAGAAATAATTTAACAACAAATCATATTGTTAAGAAATTATTAGGAAGTTTGTAAAATATAAAAAATTAAAGGTGATTAATATGAAAAAGAAAATATGCGTTATAGCTCAGTTTCCACCTCCAATACATGGCTTATCTAAGGCAGTAGATACACTATATAATTCATGGTTGAAGGATGATTACGAATTTGAAAAAGTGAATATTACTGATAACAAAAAGTTTTTGAGTAATTTAAATAAAATAAGAAAAAGTGATGCAGATTTATTTTATTTTACAATTGCTCAAAGTAAAGGTGGAAATATAAGAGATCTAATAATTTTAAAAACTATTAGAAGAAAAAATAAAAAATGTTTAATTCATTTACATGGTGGATATTATAGAACTCTTATTGAAAAAGAGTGTGGAAAGATTCAAAGAAAATTAAATTATAAAGCAATTAAGGGATTAGATGGAGTAATAGTTTTAGGTAATTCTTTGAAATATATATTTGAAGGAATGATAGACGAGAAAAAGATTTTTGTTGTTCCTAATTGTGTAGATGATGAATTTTTGATTAGTGATGAAGAGTTTGAAAAGAAACTAGAGGATATTAAAAGTAAAAACAAATTAAATGTATTGTATTTAAGTAATTTTATTGAGAGCAAAGGGTATAAAGATGTACTTTATATTGCTAAATTAGCTAAAGAAAAAAACATTGATTATTTAAAATTTAATTTTGCAGGAAAATTTTACAATAAAAAAGATAAAGAATGGTTTATAAATTTTATTAAAGAAAATAACCTTGAAGATGTTGTTGAGTATAAAGGAATAGTATTAGGAAAAGAGAAGAGTGATTTATTAAAAGAAAGTGATATATTTATGCTTTTGACTAGATATCCTAAAGAAGGACAACCTATCTCTATTATTGAAGCGATGGGCAATGGAATGACTGTTATTACAACTAAACATGCAGGAATACCGGATTTAATAGTAGAAAGAGAAAATGGTTTTTTTATTAAATATGATAATTATATTGAAAGCATAAATATTATAAATAAACTTTATTTTAATAGAGATAATTACAAAGAAATTATTGAAAATAATTATAACAAGATAAATCAATACCTTCAACAAGAAAATTATATAAATAACATTCATGACATATTTGTAAAGTTAGATTATAACTAAGGATGATTGATATAAATGATTTTGGGTTCTAATATAAGATAAATAGAGGATTTGATGTAGATGAAGAGCATAAAGATAAATAAACAAAATGGTTTTAAAAATATTTTTATTAGTTTGCTAATATTTATAGTACTAAATATGTTTGCTATTTTTACACTTGGGATTAGTAGTGTTTATGGGTCATTTTTATTAAATATATTGATTATTTCATTGATGGTTGCCTATATATGTAAAAGAAAATTTTTATATTTTGAAAGTACATTAATATTATTTTATGTTTTGTTTTTTATTATAGCTCCAATTTTTCAATTGAAACAAGGGTATTTGCCAAATACTTTTCCAATAAATAATGGATTAATAATAAGAGTAAATATATACTTATGTATTTTTTTAGTTAGTTATAATTTTTTTAGATTTATATTACTAAATAAAAATTTTGATAAAAATATATATAATGAGGATTTAATTGTAAGTTATAAAACTGTGTCATTAGTTATTACTATAATGTTTTTAATAGTGTTACTTATATATATACCGGATATTTTGAAAAAAATTATTTTTAGAACGAGTGAATTTGAAGATAACATGAATAAAAGTACTAGTCTTATAATTAATAAATATTTCTTTATGTTACCATTTTTCTTATTTACATATTATTTGTATATTTATAAAAACAAATTTAAGAATAGAAAAGTTTTAATTAATTTAGTTGTTTTCTTTTTATTATTTGCATTTATAAAAAATCCGTTTTTAGAAAAAAGAAATGCAATAGGACCATTATATCTTACTATTTTATTTTATTTAAATAGAAAAAAATTAAATACAAGAAAATTTTTATTAAAATTATTAATATTATTTATAATTTTTTTCCCTGCAAGTACTATTATAACACATTCTGAATATGGTTTAAGGGATATTATAAATGGTAATGTACAAATAATTAAAGGGATAATGAATATTAATTATTCAGAACAATTTAACACATTACATTATGATGCATGGTCAAATTTTATAGCGACTGTAGATTTTGTAAAAAATAATGGAATAACAAAAGGACATCAATTGTTAGGCTCTATGTTATTTTTTATTCCTAGGAATATATGGAACAATAAACCAGAATCTACTGGAATAGTAATAGGAAATTATTTAATTAATTATTATGGAATGTGGTTTAATAATTTATCTAATCCTTTTCCATCAGAAGGATATATAAACTTTGGTTTAATTGGAATGATACTATTTGCACTAGTACTTGCAAAATTAGGGATTACATGTAAAAAATATTTTGAGATTGGGGGATACTATGAAGTAATCTCATTTTATATTACATTTCATTTAATATTTCTAATGAGAGGAGATTTAATGAATGGAATAGCTTATTTATCAGGTGTTATTTTTGCAATACATTTTACACCTAAAATTATAGATGAAATAATTGGGGTGTTATGGAATAAAGAGCCTCTTTAAAAGTATAGAGTAATAAATTTAAAATATATTAAAAACTTAAAAAATGCAGATATTTAGAATAAAAGAATTGTAGTATTAATTAAATCCCAAATAACATATGGGATGTATTTAGATAAATAAGTGGTGAAAGCTTATATTTATATAAATAGATACTGCAAGATAAATTAGTACAAGTTATTAAATTCCATAATGACAGCGTGTGTAATAATAGTAACTTAAAGTTATCGTTTAGTTATAATAAAATTTTAAACATATAATTTATTGCAAAATAAGCATATATAATTGTATTTTTATTTAGCGTACTACAGTTATTACTCGAGAAATTTTGAGAGGAAAATACATATGGACAAGAAATTAAAAAAAAATATTATATACAATGGCTTATATCAAATATTTATAGTACTACTTCCTATAATTACAATTCCATATATTTCCAGAATATTTAATAGAACAAGTATAGGCATATATGGTTATACTTGTTCTATAACTAATATATTTATTTATATTTCATATTTTGGTATCGAATCATACGGGAGTAGAGAAATTGCATTTGTAAAATCATCTAAAGATAAAAGGAATCAAACATTTTGGGAATTATGGATTATGCAATTTATTATGACCATAGTTTCTAGTGGATTATTTATTATTGTGAATTATTTTTTATTTTATAAATACTTTAATACTTTAATGCTTTGGCAAATAATGATATGTTTTAGTTTTACACAAGTTTCATGGTTTTTTATTGGGATTGAAGAATTTGATAAGGTTGTTCTTCGTAATACTATACTTAGAAGTAGCTTAACAGTTTTAATATTTATTTTTATAAAAGAAGAGCATCAACTGAATAGATATGTTTTTCTAAATGTTTTAGTTTATTTAGTTGGAAATTTAGGATTATTATTTTCATTAAAAAAATATATATTAAAACCTATATTTAAAATGAGCAATGTTATTATACATTTGAAAAAAAGTTTATGGTTTTTTATACCCAGTATTACAACAGTTTTATTTGTATCTTTAGATAAAACATTATTGGGCATTTTTTCTAATATAGAAAATGTAGCTTTTTATGAGCAATCACAAAAAATATTAAATATTGCAGTTGGATTAATAAATTCTGTAGGTATGGTTTTACTACCTAGAATGTCCTTCTATATTTCTGAAAATAAGATGGAAGAGTTTATCAAAATGTTTAATATTTCTCTAAAAGCATGTATTACCGTAGGATTTTATTTTGTAGCTGGGATTATTAGTGTTTCACCCTTATTTTCATCATGGTTTTTTGGGCGAAATTTCGAGGGTGTGGGTTTTTATATGCAAATTCTGGCTGTAATTGCGTTTACACGTCCACTAAGAGGAATTCTTACTAATGCACTTTTTATACCATTAAAACAAGAACGTTTTGTAGTAAAACTATCAAATATTATACTTATTTTTATGATAACTGGTAATGTATTATTGGATACGCATTTTGGTATTTATGGAGCTATTATTTCTTTATTAACAGTAGAACTTATTTCAACTTGGTATTTGTTTTATAAAATGACTATTCAATTACCAGAATTAAATATGAAAGAAATTATTAATTATTTATTAATTAATTTAGGAGCTTCAATAATTACAGTAACTATTGTTTTAATAATGAGTAATTATTTAAGAAAATCTATTATTACAACAGTAATTTTAGGTATAATAGCTACAATTATATTTTTAATAGTTTCGTTATTATTAAAAAACGAAATAGTTTGGAATTATGTATATAAAATGAATATTTTTCTTAATAATAAATTAAAGCAGAGAGGATAATTTTATGTTTGATATTAAAGAACTAAGAGAAATACAAATGTATATTTTAGATGAGGTAGTAAAAGTATGTGAAAAATATAATGTGGATTATTGGTTAGATTCAGGAAGTTTATTAGGAGCTATTAGACATAAGGGTTTTATACCGTGGGATGACGATATAGATATTGCTATGAAGCAAGAAGATTTAGAATTTATAGTACCTAAATTAAAGGACAAGCTTCCAAGTAACATTGAAATTCATGATGGGAGAACAAGTAATTATGAAATGTGGGGAATACCTATAAAAGTTATGTATAAACCAAGCAAAATAATACCTAGTAAATATATTGAAACTTCAAATTTTGATGAAAAAATCTTTATTGATATATTTTCATACATACCTGTTTTAAAAGAAAAATATACCCATATGAATAAGTACTTAATTAGTTTTTTAACTAGATGTCATACACATGATATTTCATCAAATTACTATAAAAGAAAACATAAAATTAGATTTTATATTTTTAAATTCATGAAAATATTTATTACTAAAAAAGTAAGTAAAAAAATAATTGATAAGTATATCATTAAAAATAAAAATGGAGAAAGTTGGACATTTAATCCATACTTTTGGCCAATGCATGTTTCTCAACTTTTTACAAATGAGTGTTATAATAATTTTAAAGAAGTAGAGTTTGAAAATAGAGTTTACAAAATTCCTGTAGACTATCATCAAGTACTGTGTAAAAAATATGGTGAAAATTATATGATTCCACCAAGTAAAAGGGAACAAGATGAGTTGAAACATATAGAAGGTATTGAGATTTATGAATATCCATGGAAAAAATAGTTTGTTAAATATATCAAGAAGGTGAATGATATATTTAACATGCTAGAAAAATATATATACTTAGTGGAAAAAGATAGGATTCAGAAATTATTAATCTAGCTAATATTAAGAAAAATAAGATAGCGTTAGTGGAAAAAAATGATTTTACTAGCTAATAAGTAAAACTAGGGAAGAAAGGAATGAATAAAATGCAAGCAATTATTTTAGCAGCAGGAATGGGAAAACGCCTAAAAGAATTAACAAATGATAATACAAAATGTATGGTAAAAGTAAATGGTGTTACTATGAGTGAGAGAATGTTATCTCAATTAGATAGATTAAATTTATCTAGCATAACAATTGTTATTGGTTACAAAGGAAAAGAGCTACAGGAGTATGTAGAAACTCTAAATATTCATACTCCCATTAATTATGTAAATAATGAGATTTACTATAAAACTAATAATATATATTCTCTTTACTTGGCAAGAAACTACCTATTAAAGGAGGATACGCTATTGCTTGAATCTGATTTAATATTTGAAGATTCTGTATTACAAAAGATAATTGAGGATCCGTATCCTAGTTTGGCTTTAGTAGCAAAATATGAAAGTTGGATGGATGGTACAGTTGTTACTCTAGATGAAGGTAATAACATCAAGAATTTTTTGGATAAAAAACACTTTAAATTTGCTGATATTCAAAATTATTATAAGACAGTTAATATATATAAGTTTAGTAAAGAGTTTTCTAATACACATTATGTGCCATTTTTAGAGGCATATAGCAAGGCCCTTGGTGATAATGAGTATTATGAGCAAGTGTTAAAGGTTATAACACTATTGGATAAACCAGAAATAAAAGCTACAATTTTAGATGATGAATCATGGTACGAAATAGATGATATCCAAGATCTTGATATTGCTGAGTCGATTTTTGCAACTTCTACTGAAGACAAACTAACTAGAATTCAGAGCAGATATGGTGGATACTGGAGATATCCAGGTTTGATAGATTTTTGTTATTTGGTGAATCCATTTTATCCAACACCAAAATTATTAGATGAGATCAAGGCAAAATTTGAACGATTGATTTGTGACTATCCATCAGGTATGGATGTTAATAGTTTATTGGCTGCTAAGTATTTTGGAATACATAAAAACCAAGTGGTTGTAGGAAATGGTGCAGCTGAGCTAATAAAATCATTGATGGAAAAACTCGAAGGAAAAATAGGCGTTATTCTACCTACATTTGAAGAATATCCTAATAGAAGAAATCCAGAAGATATTGTGGCGTATTATTCTGATAACAATAATTATACTTATTCAGCTAATGATTTGATAAGCTTTTATGACAAAAAAGATATTTCTACTTTAGTATTGATCAATCCTGATAATCCATCAGGTAATTATATAGAAAAATCTGGTATTTTAAAGATTGCAAAGTGGGCACAAGAAAAAGGTATTACTTTTATTGTGGATGAATCATTTGTTGATTTCGTTGATAAAGAGGAAGAAACTACACTTATTAATGAAGATATATTGCAAAGTTATCCAAAATTAATAGTAGTAAAAAGTATTTCAAAATCTTTTGGTGTACCTGGGCTTCGTTTAGGGGTGTTGGCTTCTAATAACTTAGATATAATTAGTTTTATTAAAAAGGATGTTTCTATCTGGAATATTAACTCATTTGCTGAATTTTATATGCAGATATTTGAAAAGTATAAGAGTGATTATCAAAATGCAATGAATAAATTTAAGAAGGTTAGAAAAGAGTATATTAAAAAACTTTCAGAAATTGAGAATTTGAGAGTAGTACCAACACAAGCAAATTACGTATTATGTGAAGTCCTAGAATCTCATCAAGCTAAAGAATTAACAAAAATTTTGTTAGATGAACATGATATATTTATAAAAGATCTATCTCAAAAGAAAGGATTTAATGGTCAGTTTATTAGAGTGGCTGTTAGACGACCAAACGAGAATGATAAGTTGATAAAAGCACTAAAAAAGATTTTGGGATAAAATAGTATGTATATAAATATATTTTTTTAAGGGAGAAAAAATGAAGATTTTTACACATTACGATATTATAGATTTAAACATAGAACCTATTCAGTGTTATAAATGGGTATCTAATATGCTAGAAGATAAAGGTAATGTGATATTACCATCAAAAATTAGTATGAGACCCACAGAAGGAATATTTTATAATGTTATGCCTTCCTTGCTACCTCAATATAATGGCGGGGGAATAAAAGTTGTAACGAGATATCCATCAAGAAAACCTGCGTTGGATAGCCAAATTATGATATATGACTATAAGACAGGTAATATTAAGGCCTTAATGGATGGTAATTATATTACTACTATGCGCACTGGTGCAGTTGCTGCACACTCAATTAAGCTTTTAGGTAAAAAAAATTTTAATAAGATTGGGATTATAGGTTTAGGTAATCAAGCGAGAGCTACATTGAAAGTTTTACTTTCATTATTCCCATATAGGAAAATTTTATTAAAACTTATGAAATATAAAGACCAGCATTTATTGTTTCAAGAGTATATAAAAAATTTATCTAATTCGGATAATATTGAATTTGTTCTATGTGATTCATATGAAGATGTTGTAAAAGGAAGTGATATTATCATATCTTCTGTCACTTATTTTGCTCAAGATATATGTGAAGATAACTGTTTTGATGAAGGATGTTTAGTTGTACCAATTCATACAAGAGGATTCATGAATTGCGACCTGTTCTTTGATAAAGTATATGCTGATGATACAGACCACGTTAAAGGATTTAAATATTTTAATCAGTTCAAAAAATTTGCTGAAATTTCAGATGTTCTTAGTGGCGATGCTGAAGGAAGAATGAATGATGAAGAGAGAATTATTATATATAATATTGGACTTTCAATGCATGATGTTTATTTTGCAGAAAAAATTTATCAAATTGCTCAATTAAAAGAAGTTGGGCAAGAAATATCTTTAGATTCTCCTAAAGATAAATTTTGGATATAACTGATTTTAATATTTACTAATTCTATGTGAATGATTTAAAAAGTAAAATTGATTTTGGAGCGTTGAGCGACTTGAAAAAAGGTATAAGTTATGTAACAACCCTATATAAAAAATTAAGGTGGTGAAGCATATGCAAATTAATATGCTAGAACAATCATATATAAATATCAGTGGGAAAATATACGATTCTGAATTTATCAATTTAGCTAATGTTAAGAATAATAAAATAGAATTAGATAAAAGAACTCTTTTTTTAACAAGAAAAGAAAAAGAAGCTTTAAATTCTCAACAAATTAAAAATTTTAATAATGCAATTTATATTTTTAAATATAAGAATATCTATGGTGTGGTATGTGATATCCCTATTGATGAGTATGATAGTGGTAGAATTAAATGCCATGAATTAGTTTTACCAGATACAATTCAGGGGATGCTAAGTAATTTGCATGGTTACAATTGCGAAGTTGCACCAGTATTATTAGCACATGAAAAAAAGGTTAATTATTTATCATATATTGAAGAGAAGAAGTATATAGATTACTTTATGTTGGAAGATATACAAATTTATGTATTTTGTGGTAAAGAAGCTCAGAAGATATCGGAGGAATTTTTAGAAGTTGAAAAGTTATATGTTGCAGATGGACATCATCGTTTATATACAACTTCTTTATCTAGTTTTAAAAATTCAGTTTTATCATGTTTAATTAGTTTTGAGTATTTAGATATTTTACCAATTCATCGTATTATTCCCAATATTGATGCTCAATTATTTGATAAAGCTAGAGAGTTTATTTACAATAGATTCGATATATTTCCATCAAAAACTTCTCTTTCTAAAGGGAAAATACGTATAAATTATAATGGCGACAGTTTTGTAGTTAATCTGATAGACTTAAATTCTGATGCATTTTGGAATAATGATATTTATCGATTAAATACACAAATTATTTCACAAGCTTTTCGTATTTTTGATACTGGAAAACTTAAGTATATATCAGATAGTGAGTTGGAAAAATATGAATTATCATCAGATAAAAAAGATGTTTTAATTCAAACATATCCATTAGAAAAAGAGGAATTTGTTGAGTGTGCAAATAATAACTGCATAATGCCTCCAAAGTCAACATGGTTTAAACCTAAGTTTCCATCATTTTTAATATTTAAGAAATATTAGTAATATAGGTCAGTGAAAATTCGAAAAATGTCGCAATTTTAGAGCAAGTTCGGAAAGTGAAGCTCCCCTCGCAAATACCATGAGCAAGCTCAGTCAGGCGAAACCTTCCTTCGTAAAATGGTCAGACCCTTAGGGCTAAATGGAAAAAGTGTCAACAAAAAGATATAGTAGAGCATAAGGTACAATATAAGAAAATAAGAATAAATCTTTAGTGTAGTTTTTGTTCAAGAAAAGATTTAAAATACCTAAAATTTATTAATTATCAGGAGGTATATTTATGAGCTTGCCAAAAGTAACACAACAAAATGTTCATATATTTATTCCTTTAAAAGTAGCAAAAGTATCAGAGCGGTTCGCTAAAAATCATGGCATATCGAAAAAACAAGCTTTATTAAATTTTTATAACTCAAAAGTATATGATATTTTGGAGCAGGAAGATACAAAGTTGTGGTATGAAGGAGTTAATTATTTATATATGGGACTAGAGATGGACAAAAATGGGGAAGAATTAGATATTTAAATTAATATAATGGGAGAGATTTTAATGTCAATTTTAGTTTGTGGCGGTGCTGGGTACATAGGAAGCCATATGGTAGCAGAGCTTCTTGAACAAGGAGAAGAAGTAGTAATATTAGATAATTTTCAAAAAGGACATAGAGATGCAGTATTAGGTGGTAAAATTTATGAAGGAGATTTAAGAGATAGAAATATATTAGATAAAGTGTTTAATGAAAATAATATAGAAGCAGTTATAGATTTTGCTGCAGATTCTCTTGTAGGTGAAAGTGTAGAAAATCCACTGAAATATTTTAATAATAATGTAGGTTCAACAATAAATTTGCTTGAAGCAATGAAAGATCATAACGTAAAATATATAGTATTTTCTTCTACAGCAGCAACTTATGGTGAGCCAGAGAATATTCCAATATTAGAACAAGATAAGACATTTCCAACAAATCCTTATGGAGAGTCAAAATTAACAGTTGAAAAGATACTTAAGTGGTGTGATAATGCTTATGGAATAAAGTATACAGCTCTTAGATATTTTAATGCAGCAGGAGCACATATAAGCGGAAAAATAGGAGAAGATCATAGACCAGAATCACATTTAATACCTATAATTCTTCAAGTGGCACTTGGACAAAGAGAAAAAATAATGATATTTGGTAATGATTATAACACTGAAGATGGAACATGTGTAAGAGATTATATACATGTAAGTGATTTAGCTTCAGCTCATCTTTTAGCATTAAAAAGACTTAAAAATGGTGGGGAAAGTAAAATTTATAACTTAGGAAATGGAAAAGGATTTTCTGTAAGAGAAGTTATTGATACAGTAAGAAGAGTTACTGACATAGATATAAAAGCAGAAGAGGCACCAAGGCGTGCAGGAGACCCTGCTATTCTTATAGCATCATCTAAAAAAGCTGTAAAAGAGCTTGGTTGGGAACCAAAGTATGATTCGTTAGAAACAATAATTGAGACAGCATGGAATTGGCATAAAAATCATCCTGATGGATATAAAAAGTAATAGAGTTGATAGTGTTCTAAATTATTTTTTATAATTATCATCTGTAGGATTTTCTTTTCCAGCAGCTTTACATAATGCTAAGGTTGTAATTATTACAATAATTATAAATATAATCAAAGGTATAATATATTTCATAATAACCTCCGTGTTATTTTAAATTCGCTAATACATATTATTATCGATAATTTTACTAGAATACTTTATTATAAATATTAATCCAGTAGTTCTTAAAAGTTCTGCTGGATTTTAAATTTAAAATAGTTTTAATAATTTATATTCTGATATAATGTAATTATTAACAAATTGGAATATATTATACAAGAAAGGCGAGCATAATTGTTATGAAAAAAGATGTTAAGTATACTTTATTTATACTAAAGAAAATATTTATACTATTATGTGTTATTGGATGTATACTTTGGATTGGGTTTATATTTTATAATTCAAACAATGTAGGGAATATATCTCAAAAACAAAGTAAAGCTATAACAAGAATTATAAAAGAAAAAACTAAAAATATAGATATAGTTCAAAATACAAAAAAATACATAAATAAGGATTTAAATGCTTTAGTTAGAAAGAATGCTCATTTTATGGAGTATTTAATTTTAGCAATTTTTATTTCAATTACATTCTTTTCTTTTAAATTTAAAGGGAAAAAAGCTTTGATTTATATTTTCTTTATATGTTTATTTTTAGCAGTATTAGATGAGTTTAATCAAAGCTTTGTGTCTGGAAGAAGTTCTACTGTAAAAGATATTGTAATAGATTTTAGTGGAAGTGTATCAGGAACATTTATATATTATTTTATATATTATGTAATTTATAATAAGTTTTAAATTAATAAGAGTAATTTTAAAAATTAAAATTACTCTTTATTGTTAAAGTTTAATGTAGAAAGATATTCAGCAAATGGTTTTCTTAAATCTTCTCTTTTAAGTGCAAATTCTATAGTGGCTTTTAAAAAGCCCATTTTGTTTCCAACATCATATCTTTCCCCTTCAAAGTTATAAGCATACATTGCTTCAGTTGAAATCAATGTTTTTAATGCATCTGTAAGTTGGATTTCTCCTCCTTTACCTGGAATTGTATTGTCTAATATGTTAAATATTCGTGGTGTTATTATGTATCTTCCAAGTATTGCAACATTTGAAGGAGCTTCTTCAGGAGCAGGTTTTTCCACAAGGTCTTTAACCTTATATATTCTATCTTCAATATGAAGTCCTTTTACTATTCCATACTTAGAAACATCTTCTTCTGGTACTTCTTGAACTCCTAAAATAGTTGTTTTATACTCATTGTAGCAGTCCATTAACTGTTTTAAACAGGGGGTTTTGCTGTCTACTATATCATCGCCTAACATAACTGCAAAAGGCTCATTACCTACAAAGGTTCTTGCACAATTTATAGCATGACCAAGTCCTTTAGGCTCTTTTTGTCTTATATAATAGATGTTTGCTAGATTAGAGATGCTTTTTACCATATCTAATAACTCAGTTTTATTTTTTTCAGTTAATAAATTTTCAAGTTCTACTGATTTATCAAAATGATCCTCTATTGCCCTTTTATTCTTTCCAGTTATGATTAATATTTCTTCTATACCTGATGCCACAGCTTCTTCAATTATGTATTGAATAGTTGGTTTGTCTACTATAGGAAGCATTTCTTTTGGTTGTGCTTTTGTTGCAGGTAAAAATCTTGTTCCTAGTCCTGCAGCAGGTATTATTGCTTTTCTTACTTTCATTACTAGCACCTTCATTCTTAAAATAATTTATAAATCAACTGCAATGTACTATATTCTACAATAACTCCCAAATACCCTCCAAATAAAAGAAAAATATGTACTATAAGTTATGGTTTAATATTAAAGGTAGAAATGATAAAATTAAACATGAATATAGTAAGATTGGAGGAACTAAAATGAAGAAAAAAGTGAAAAATGTTGTACTAAAAATAATATTGTTTATAGTTTGTATAATAGGTGTTTTTGCTTATTTGATATTTTCTAAAGGAGATTATAAATATACTGCGAATAATCAGGCAGCGGCTGGGAGTTTATTAAGTATATTAGGAGAAGCTGCTGAAAATGAAGGGAAATTAGAGTTAACACAAGAGGATATTAATAATATTACTTCTTCTTATTTTACGGAACCTATAAAAAAGGGAAGTTTAATTGTAAAAGATTTTAATGTTAATATTTTAAATGATAAGATAATAATGTTTGTACCTGTGGAATATAAAAAATTAAATTTAGTTTTATCAACCAAAGGAGAACTTATATATGATAAAAAAAATTTAATATATAAACCAGAATACTTTAAAGTAGGTAAACTAAAGCTTTCTAAAAATATGGTGTTAAATAATATACAAAAATATCTTGCTGGTAAGGTTATTGTAGAAAATAATAATATTAAATTAAATAGAGATATTTCAGAAGATGATATAAGGGATGTCAAAATTAATGGAGATAAATTATTTCTTTCTGTAAAACCATTAATTCCAATAAAGAAAAACAACAAAGAGGAAAAGAAACAAGAAAATATTAAAATTACATTAGATAAAACTAGTGAATCTTTAAAAGAGTTACAATCAAAAGTTAAAGATGAGGGGAATAAACAAGAAATAAAAAAGACAATAGAAATTGTGGAAAAAGCTAAAAAGGATATTAATAATTTAGATAATAAAAAAATATTGGACAAGATTGATGAAGGTTTAAAAAACATAGCTAAAAATTCTAAAGATAAAGAAGTAAAAGATAGTATTAATAAAATAATAAAAGAACCTTCTGAAAATAATAATCCTAAAGTAGAAGAAAAAATTAATAAAGAGAAGAAAGATGAGTCAATACAGAAATCCCTTGCAAAGGCTAAAGGTGATTTAGGCAGAATTAGAAGCAGTGTTACTACAGCTAAAGAAAAAGAAATGGTGGATATAATGTCTTCTACTGTAGATAATTTAATGGCAAATCCATCTTATAATTTTTGGGGAAATGTTAAAAGGGTCAAATCTATATATAAAACTCTTCCTCCTGAACAAAGAAAGAAATTTAAGAATTCATTATATAGCAATACAGATATGGATAATGCAGAGAAGCTTAGAGGGGATTTAGAAAAATAATTATGATTTACAATAAAAATTCATGAAGATTATATGAGTTATGGAAGTGTAAATCTAAGGAGAATAATATATGCCGCATATTTTAACAGATGACAATACAAATATTTGTTATACAGAAAAGGGAAAAGGAAAAACTATTGTGTTTATTCATGGGTGGGCAGCAAATAAAGCAAGTTTTGCTATACCAGCACATTATTTAAGCAAAAAATTTAGAGTTATAATATATGATTTAAGAGGACATGGTCAGTCAGATGTGCCTGAAAATGGATTTACAATGAAAAGATGTGCTGAGGATTTAGAACAACTTATGGATAAGTTAGATTTAGAAGATGTTACTTTAATTGCATGGTCAATGGGAGCTTTGGTTCTATTTGAGTATATAAAGAGGTTTGGATGCAGAAGAATTGATAAAACAGTAATAATAGATATGACTCCAAAGTTTATAAGTGATGAGGAGTGGAAGCTAGGAATTTATGATGGAAAGCTTACACATGAAGAAAATTTAAAGATAATGTCTGAATTGTGCTGTGATTGGAAAGGATTTGTAGAAAGGTTTACAAAAGATATTGCTTCAAATCTAGATGAAAGACAGATTAAGGCTATAATAAAAGGAAGTATGGCTAATGAACCATATGTCTTGCTTTCAATGTGGGTTGCCATGGCAAATTCAGATTATAGAGAAGTCATATCGAAGATTAATGTTCCAACTCTTATTTTATATGGTGAAAAAAGTACTTTATATCCTAATAAAGCTTCAGAATATTTGAATAGCAAAATACCTAATTCAAGAGTTGAAAAATTTGAGGGATGCAATCATTTATTAGTTATGGAAGATACCGATAAATTTATCAAGGTTGTTGAAAATTTTGTGTTGGATAAGTAAAAGATTTAAACTTTTTTATGAATAAGTTTTGATAAAAAATATAATTTATGATAAAATATGGAAATGGATAATTATAAGGACAAGTTAAAAAATAGTTGAACACCTTTAAAATTTTTTAATAGATTAGAAATTATAGTAGTTATATTAGATAAAGAATAATTAGGATAATATACGTTGAAATAAGGGAAAAATAAATATTGTACATTGTTATTGATATCAAACTTTAAGTTTTAGATTTTGATATTAATAGTATAACTTGAACTTTATTCATAAATAGATTAAAATTTCATTTATTAATAAACAATAATCAAATTTATTTTATTGGAGGGTCAATGTATGTCCAACAGTTTATCATTAGATTTATCAAAAACTAAACCTTATTTAAATCAACATGAAGTATATCAGCTTCAACCAATGGTTACAGCAGCTCATAATGTGCTTCACGAAAAAAGTGGAGCGGGCAGTGAATTTTTAGGATGGATAGATTTACCTGTAAATTATGATAAAGATGAATTTGCTAGAATACAAAAATCAGCAGAAAAGATAAAAAGTAATTCAGATGTACTTATTGTTATAGGAATTGGTGGTTCATATTTAGGAGCAAGAGCGGCTATAGAAATGTTAACACATACTTTTCATAATGTGATTTCAAAGGATAAAACAAAAGCTCCTAAAATATTTTATGTAGGAAATAATATAAGTTCTACTTATATGGCAGACTTAATAGAAACTGTTAAAGATATGGATTTTTCAGTAAATGTTATATCAAAATCAGGAACTACTACAGAACCTGCAATAGCATTTAGAATTTTCAAAGATTTATTGGAAAAGAAGTATGGAAGAGAAGGAGCAAAGGAAAGAATATTTGCTACAACTGATAAAGCTAAAGGAGCACTAAGAACTTTAGCTGATTCAGAAGGATATGAAACTTTTATAATTCCTGATGATGTTGGAGGAAGATTCTCAGTTTTAACTCCAGTTGGATTACTTCCTATTGCTGCAGCAGGAGTAAATATTGAAGAAATGATGAAAGGTGCAGCTGATGCAAGAGAAGAATATAGTGTACCTGAATTAGAAAATAATACAGCATATAGATATGCAGCAGCTAGAAATGCATTGTATGCAAAAGGTAAAACTATCGAAATGATGGTTAATTTTGAACCATGTCTTCACTACACAGGAGAATGGTGGAAACAGTTATATGGTGAAAGTGAAGGAAAAGATGGTAAAGGAATTTTCCCAGCAGCAGCAGATTTTTCAACAGATCTACATTCAATGGGACAATATATTCAAGAAGGTATCAGAAATCTTTTTGAAACTCAATTAAACATTGAAAAACCAAGAAAATCAATTTTTATTGAAGCAAATGAGGAAAATCTTGATGGTTTAAATTTCCTTGAAGGAAAAGATATGGATTTTGTTAATAATCAAGCATTTAGAGGAACTGTAATTGCTCACAATGATGGTGGAGTTCCTAATATGATAATAAATATACCAGAATTAACTCCTTATTATTTTGGATATTTAGTTTATTTCTTTGAAAAAGCATGTGGATTAAGCGGATATATGTTAGGGGTTAATCCATTTAATCAACCAGGAGTTGAAGCATATAAGAAGAATATGTTTGCTTTACTTGGAAAACCAGGATATGAAGATATGAAAGCTTCTATTGAAGCAAAACTTAAATAAAAACAGTT
The DNA here is from genome assembly GCF_026735135.1 of Clostridium aestuarii. Classification (GTDB taxonomy): domain Bacteria; phylum Bacillota; class Clostridia; order Clostridiales; family Clostridiaceae; genus Clostridium_H; species Clostridium_H aestuarii. The sequence continues at coordinate 49,898 of NZ_JAPQER010000003.1, forward strand.
GAAAGTTGAGAATTGAAAGTTGACAGTGAATGATGTTTTGCGAATGCAAAACTACAATCACTGTCAACTTTTCACTTTGAATTTTCAACTGTTTTTAGAATCTAGAATTATTATCTGTATAAAGGATAAGGATAAAAACGACTACTTTCTTTATTTTCAAGTGCTCTAAATAATCCAATTGCTAAATCTTCCATTGTTGCAGTTTGTTTTGGATTTAATTTATTATTATTTAATTCTATTAATTTTAATCCTTTTGCAAGAGATACATATCCGTAGTTTTCTTTAGATACTTTGTTTCCATCTTCAAAGTTTAAGGCAAAAGTATCTTTACATTCTGCTATTTTTTCATAATTTAAAAATTTTATTAGAGCTTTACACATTTCTTCTCTTGATACTTTCTTTTCAAAATTGAAATTTTTAATATCACCATCTATAAAACCATAATATTTAGCCATTTTTAAATAATCTTCATTAGTAAGAGCACTTTCGTTAGTATCAGCTGAATCAGATTTTGAATTTTCTAAAGCAGATGATTTATTATAAGTTTCTACTCTATCTACAATATAAGGAGTGTATCCAAGAGCATCAACTAGAGTTTTAATTAAATCCATGTTTTTAATTTCTTTTTTTAATGTGAAATCTTTAGTATCAACTAAACCTGAGTATGCTAAAATAGTTATTTCTTTTTCATATTTGCTTTCTTTGATTTCATTAAGAAAATGGGATATATCAAATTTAATTTCTTCACCGTCATATCTATTTAATATATTGGTATTAAAGGCGTCTATATAAACATTAGGACTGTCCAAAACGTATACTAATTTTAATTCCATTTTTGGATTTTTATTATCATTACTTGTATTTTTCATTATAAATCTTAATTCAGGTTTATATTTTTTGAAAAAAGAATCTTTAGCATTTGCTATACTAATACTATTATTAGGATTTTTGAAGCTTATATCATCATCCCAAGAACATCGCATAGAAACTAACTGTCCAGTTTTAGTATCAAATTCTATATAAATATTATCATTATCATATAATAAATTATTAACCTTTCTTGTAAAGTAGTAACGATAATATCTTTCAGGTTTCTTTTGATCATTTTCTTTATATATTGTTTCTGTGTGAGTTAGATTTAGTTCTAAATTTTTTATTTTATCACCATAATGTTCTCCTAATAAATCAACAGCTTTATAATAACCTTCATTCCAAGTGAATTTAGGAGTGAAATTTTTATCATAGTCATAATATGATGATAAATAGTTGCTAATACGTAATATTTGTCCATTTAATGCGTTTAGCGTTATATTGCCGCCTAATGTTCTAGATACTTTTTTATTAGTTTTAGGATTTGTTACTTCTATTTTTTTTGTAAAGCTTGCTCTCCATGTTTTCTTTTCAGTACTTTTATAGCTGTTATCATTTTCTGAATAACTTAAATTTTCAATAGTATAGCCGTTGCCATAAAATTTCTTTACAAAGTTTGTCATTAATTTTGAAGCTTCTTCCTTTTCTAATGGTTTTGTATAGTTTGATAGTTTTTTATAATTTTTATATAAATTTTGAATTTCTGTTTCATTTAATTTAGCTGTTTGGGTATTAACGTTTTTATCTGAATCATATGTTAAAAATTTACCTGTATTAGCATCTATAGAATAGCCTTTTTCTATAGATGGTTCATAAACTAATTTAACATTTTTAGTATTGTCTTTGTTTTGATACTCATATTTATTTTGCAAAAGTTTATATTTTAATTCCATGTTCATTTCTTTCTTAAAGTTACTTTCAGCAATTTCTCTTAAATTGATTTTAGGCATAGGAGGAACTTTAAGGTTTTTGTCCCAATTGAAATTATAAGATTTTATTTTCCCAGTAACTCCATCAATAGTTACAGTAATATAGTTACTGTAGTATTTAGCTCCATAAATATTTCTTACATAGTTGAAGCTATAGTCAGAATAAGTACCTCTATTTGAAAACCATTTATCTTTTGAAAGTTCACAAAGCTTGTATTCAGATGGATTTATATTTTTTATAAATTTATTGCTAATTTCTTTAGCATCTTCAATAGAAAGTTTAGGTATACTTGAATTGTTTTCATTATAGTTATAGTTATTCATTGAAATTAAATCACCAGTATTAGCATCTAGTGTTAAACTTATATTTTTAGAACTGTTATGGGAATTAGAATACCAGTTCATATGCCATATATAATTTTTATTATCTTTATTAATAGTGTAAGAGTTAAGATTAATGTTGCATTTAAAGTCTTGTTCAGAAATAGTTATGTCAAAATATTTCTTTAATTTTTCTTTAGCTATTTTTTTAGCTTGTTCTTTTGAAATCTTTACATTTCTTTCTTCTGAATTAGAAGAAGCTGTTAGAGTTGTAGTTATAGCTGGTTCAGGTTGACTAATTTTAAAATCTGCAGCAAATACATATGAAGTTGAGCTGAAAAGTAAAGATGCAGTTAATAAAAGTGAAAAAATTTTTTTCTTGTTCATATATGATTCCTCCTAAATAATTAATTCATGTTATTGTAGAAAAATATTCCAAGTTACTTCTATTAATACATACGATACTAAAATTAAAAAAGTTATGTTTTTATATAAATTTTTCAAAATGATTAAGTTTTTACAAATGTGGTACAATAAATATAGGATGAGGAGGTATAATATGAGAATAGTAGTTGATGCAGATGCATGTCCAGGAAGAGAACTTATTGAAAAAGCTGCGAAAGAAAATAATATAGAAGTTATAATGTACAGCGATATAAACCATGTAATTCGAAGTGATTACAGTATTATTAAAGTTGTTGACAGTGGGTTTCAAAGTGTTGATATGAAGGTTGCAAATGAAGCACAAAAAGGCGATATTATAGTAACACAGGATTTTGGGGTTGCAGCTATGGTGCTTGGAAAGAAAGCCTATGCTATAAGTCCTAAAGGATATATTTATAGTGATGATAATATTGATAGGCTATTATTTGAAAGACATATATCAGCTAAGGTAAGGAGAGGAGGTGGAAAAACATCTAGTCCCAAAAAAAGAACAAAAGATGATAATGAGCGTTTATATAAAAATCTTTTGAAGCTTATAATGAAAAGGGGAGAATAAAAAGTGGAAGTGGTTAAAAAATTCATAGGTGAGCACAGACATTTTTTATATTTACTTATGTTTATACCATTAATATTATTTTTTTGTATATGTCAAAAGTTTATAGAACCTAGATATATAATGCATTGCAAATTAGATGATTATATACCGTTTTCAAAAGGTTTTATATTGGCATACATGTTTTGGTTTGCTTATATGGGAATTGGTTTTGTATATTTTGGATTAAAATCAAGAAATGATTTTATAAATTTAGTTAAGTTTATATTTTGTGGAATGGGAATAAGCTATGCTATATTTGTTATTTGGCCAAGTGGACAAAATATGAGACCTGTATTACAGCAAAATGATATGTTAACCAGCATGGTTGGGTTTATATATTCCGTAGATCCGCCAACAAATGTATGTCCTAGTATTCATGTAATAAATTCTGTGGCTGTAAATGCTGTGGTTTGGAATAGTTCATTGTTTTCTAACAATAAAAAGGTTAAATTTTTATCAGTTACAGCAATGGTACTTATATGTGCTTCAACAATGTTTATAAAGCAGCATTCGGTAATTGATGTAATAGCGGGGATTACCCTTTCAACAGTACTTTATGTGTTTATATTTACTATACCTAAAGTTAAACAGTTTAAATATAAAAAAGAAGCTTAAAAATATTGTAAATCAATATTTTTAAGCTTCTTAGCAAGAATAAAATAAATTCATACAAAGACTTTCTACTTCTATTTTATCTGTATTTAGGAGTTTTAGTGGTTTAGTATCGGCATAGTATTTATTTACTACTTGAATCCAAGTTTCATTAGGTACGGTAATAGAAACTGAATATCTATTAGCATTATATATAACTAATATATTTTTCCATGTATCCATATTAGCATTGTTTTTCAGTATAAATGCTACAGTGTTCTGAGGAGTGTTTTCTATAAAATATAAATGTTTCTTAATATCTTCAGTAGAATACATTCTAAAGGCTGAATGTTGCTTTCTTATTTTAATTAAGCCTTTATGATAGTTATATACATCTAAAAATTGAGTTTTTCTATTATAATTTAAAGAATTTATATTATCATCACAGTTAAAACTGTTTTCTATTCCATGTTTTGTTCTGCAAAAATCAACTCCAGAATGAAGAAAAGGTACGCCTTGACTAGTTAAGATTATTCCATTAGCCAGTTTAACCATGTTTTTTTTGTCTTCGATTGTATCGTGTGTATTAGTTAATTCAATTTTATCCCATAATGTATAATTATCATGACAGGATGTGTAGTTTATAGATTGGTATGGATATATATAAGTATTTTTATAATTTTTTAATGGAATAGAACACCCTGTTACACAGAATTTAATTTTATCCTCTAAATTTTTTTTACCATTTACAAAACCTTTATCGTTAGTAACAAATATGTTTCCTTTTATAGAATCTCTTATTGTATCATTAAAGAAGCCCACATTAGGAGCTTTCTTTGAATTGTTTTGTGTACATTTAATGTTTTCAGGTAGTTCGGTGTTTAGATTCCATCCTTCACCGTAAACCATTATATTCTTATTGAAATTTTTTAAGTTCTTATAAATTAAATTCATAGTATTAATATCATGAATTCCCATTAAATCAAATCTAAAACCATCAATGTGATACTCTTTAGCCCAGAAAAGAACAGAGTCTATGATAAATTTTTGAACCATTTTATGTTCTGATGCTATATCGTTTCCACAGCCGCTTCCATTTGAAAAATTTCCATTTTTATCAAATCTAAAATAGTATTCAGGAAATATTTTTTCAAAATTGTTTTCAGTAGTATGAAATATATGATTGTATACGACGTCCATATTTACTGCAATATCATTTTTGTGTAGGTGCTGTATCATTTTTTTCATTTCTAAAATTCTACATTTAGGATCATAAGGATTTAATGAAAATGAACCTTCTGGTACATTATAATTTTGAGGATTATATCCCCAATTATAATTTTTAGAATTTTTTTCATCTATACTGAGATAACTAAAATCAAAACAAGGCATAATTTGAACATGAGTTATACCTAAATCTTTTAAATGGTAAAAACATGTAGAGGTTTTTTTGTTATACATAGTATTTTCTTCTGTAAGAGCTAAAAATTTCCCTTTTTGAACTGTGCAACTGCTTTCATTCATTGAAATATCACGTATGTTTATTTCATAGACTATAGCATCGCAATAATTATCAAGTGTTGGAATACTATCCTTATTAAATTTTCTAGGATTGGTTTCATTTAAATCTATTATTGCGCCTCTTAATCCATTTATTCCTACAGCTGTTGCGTAAGGGTCTATAGCTTCTTGTGTATTGTTATATACTGTTAATTTATAAGTGTAAAAATAGTTAGCTAAATTTTTATATATAGTTACTTTCCAAACGCCATCTTTTTCTGTCATAGGAATTTTCAGTGGAGTTTCATTGATTGAAGGATCTCCATTTTTATATAGAAGTAAGAATACGGATGAAGCTGGTGGAGACCAAAGTTTAAATGTAGAAGAGTATTTCGTATAAGTAACACCTAATTTACCACCGTAATAAAGTGTATCATTAAATTCAGAGGTTAAAAATAAGTCTTTATAGGAAGCTTTTATTTGCACGCCTTCGTAAATAATGTAACACAAATTTTTTATATTAATTTCATTTTTTAAAAAAAGTATAAAATCATTGCTACTTGTTGTCGAATAATTAAGTATAGGTATAAAATTTTGACCATTTTTAATTTTAAGATTATTTATATTAAATGTTATAGTATTATTTATATTAATTATGATTTTTTTAAAACCTGATACAGATGCATAAATATTGTACATAGCAGCACTCCTAGAATGTAAAAAATAGGATTTTAATATTTTAATTATAAACTTTTAATTAAAAGAAGTCAAAAATTAAATATGCCTTTTACAAATATTGGAATTATAGTATAATGTATAATACAGGTAGATTATAGGTAGGGGATGATGAAAATGGATGAATTTGTTATTGGTTGCAACTTAGAATCTCCGCAAGAAAAAAATGCAAAAATAAAAATTAATGTACTAGATAAACCACATAAAAGCTTGTTGTTTAAGTTTATGACAGGTATAGATGGAGCTTGGAAAACACTTAAGGATTTTAGTGAAGAAGATAGTGCGTTTTGGGAGCCGGAAAAAGATGGAAAGTATCTTTTAATGGTACAAGCTAAAAAAGAAGATAGTGTTAAACCTTTTGATTATTTAGCTAAAAGAGAATATATAATAGGAAGCACTGAAGAAAATGAAGATGAGCTAATTACAAAAATATATTTGAACAAGGAAAAGTTATATCTTGGTGAAAAAGTAGAGTTAACTGTACAGCCAAAAAAAAGTTCGATTTTATACAGGTATATGATAAAAAAAGATGAAAAGTGGATACTTGCCAAGGATTATTGTAGAGATAACACTTTTATATGGAGTGCTAATGTAATTGGTTTACAAGAAATTTTAGTCCAATGCAAATCAGTAGATTCCAATGAAATTTTTCAAGATGCAAAAAAGATAGAGTTTGAAATTGTTGAAGCAGGAAAACTTGAAATAAAAGATTTTAGGTGTTTGAATTCAGAATTATTAACAGATGAGGAATTAGTTTTTGAAGTGGATAGTGATTATGATGATAATAGAGTAGTTTTATACAAATTTATAAAAATTAATTCTAGTGGACAAGTTCAGTGTATACAAGATTATTCCACGAAGAAAATGGTTAGCTATATAGAGAAAAAAAGCGATAAATATAGATTGTTATGTTTAGCAAAGGATATGTATTCACCTGAAGTCTACGATGATAGAGCAATTATATATTATGAAGTAAAGCCGTATACGCAAATTGAAATTCAGAGTTTTACAAGTGATTTAAGCTCTCCACAAATTATGGGGAAGGGAATTATGCTAAAAGCTATTGTAAGCGGCGGAAAAGAGCTTAGATATAGGTTTATTATTCAAGGAAATAAAAATGAAGATTCTGGATATATAAAATCTAATGAGTTTATGTGGATACCAAAAGAATCAGGAGAATATAAATTAAGTTTGTTGGTAAGGGATGTTTCAAGCAGCGATAAGTATGAAGTGAAAAGTTCTATAGAATATGTTATTGATAATATACCACGAGAACCAGTAAAAATAGATGATGTAGTTTTAGATAATAAAAAAACTGTTTTAATAAATGAAAGTATTAATATTAAAGTTATAGCAGAAGGTGGAACTAAGCTTTTATATAGTTTTATAGTAAGAAAAGATAATATTGAAATGGAAAAAATCAATTATGGAGAGATGAATTGGGCAAATTTTACTCCTGAAGAAGGTGGAAGATTTGAAGTTGAAATTAGAGTTAAAGATAGATATTCAGATAAAAAATTTGATGCACATGCAATGATACACATTGATGCTTATGATTATATACCTGCAAAGATTGATTATATTTTGATGGATCCTAAAGAATATTATTTATTGGGGGAGCAAGTGGTTTTTAATGTTATTACACAGGATACCTGTGATACTTTACTTAAATATAAATTAGAAATAAATGGTCATAAAGTAGAAGAAACAGATTATGTTAGGAATAAGAGATATATTCTCAAGCCAAAATGTAGTGGAAGATATGTAGTAAAAGTATGTGCTAAGAATACAGAAAGTAGAAAAGAATTTGACAGCATAAAGGAAGCAACAATTGTAGTTAGAGAAGCACCTCCTATAACAAATACTAAATTAAAGTGTGATAGATTGGAATTCGTTTGCAATGACCCTGTCACTGCTACAGCTGAGAGTACTGGAGGCAAAGATGTTATTTATGAATTTTATTTAATGGAAAAAGGTGAGTGGATATTAACACAGAAATACAGCAAAAAGAATTATTATACTTTCATACCGTTTGTTAAAGGTATGTATAAAATTCTTGTTTTAGCTAAAAGTAGTTATAAGAAATGTTCATATGAGGATTATTCAACAATAGAAATAAGGGCTGATGAGGAAATTATAAATGAAAATATTTTACAAAATATTAATCCTTTAATGGAGATAAAATTAAAATAAAGAAGTAATATTAAATAATATTAGTAAATTTTAATATTTATTATGAAAGTATAGAATAACTTTGGTAAAATAGTTTAGTATATAAATACTAAACAGGGAGTGAAAATTACATGGAAAGATTGGATAAAGTTTTATCAAACTTGGGATATGGTTCGAGAAAAGAAATAAAAACACTTGTTAAAAAAGGAGAAGTAGAAGTTGATGGAGAAGTAGTCAAAGATAGTAGTATGAAGATAGAACCAAATGAAAATACTATAAAAGTACATGGAGAAGCTATTAATTACAGAGAATATATTTATTTAATAATGAATAAGCCAGATGGAGTAGTCTCAGCAACTTATGATAAATATGATGAAACTGTAATTGATTTGTTAGAATATGAAGATACAGTTTTAGATCCATTTCCAGTTGGAAGATTAGATAAAGATACAGAAGGACTACTTTTAATAACAAATGATGGAAAATTAAATCATAGACTTACATCGCCTAAACATCATGTAGACAAGGTGTATTATGCAGAGATAAATAAAGTTGTAGATGAAGATGACATAAAAGCTTTTAAAGAGGGAATAACTATAGATGATGGATATAAATGTATGCCAGCTAAACTAGAAATTATAAGTGCTGATGAAAATGGTTCAGAGATAAATCTTACAATACAGGAAGGCAAATTTCATCAAGTTAAAAGGATGTTTGAAGCTAGAGGAAAAGAAGTTGTTTACTTAAGAAGAATAAAAATGGGAAAACTAGATTTAGATGAAAGTTTAAGTGAGGGAGAATATAGAGAGTTAACAGAAGAGGAAATTTTGATGTTTAAGCAAATTTAATAATATAAATATGTCATTAAGAATAAAAATATGAATTATTTATGAAGGATATAGATTAATATAATATTTTGTTTACAATTAATTATGCAAAGTCTATTGCAATTTATCAAGATATCTAATATAATTACTTTTGTAAGGGAAATAAAAAGAATGAATAGCCCCCTTTTTATTATTAGGCACTCCAGCCCCAGGACGTGCCTGCCCTATATAATACTAAAACCACTATCAACGGGATAGTGGTTTTAGTATTTTTTATTATATTATTCAAATGCAAATTTGTTTTCAAGTATTTTAAATGATGTTGTAAATACTGTTGTCATTAGTAGATAAAGAAGAGCAGCTAAGAAAAATATTTCAAGTGGTTTAAAGGTAGTGCTATACATTTGTTGAGCTTTTCTCATTAAATCTCCCATAGATATAACAGAAACTAAAGAAGTATCTTTAAGTAGTGCTATAAATTCATTTGACATTGGAGGAATCATTCGTTTAATACTTTGAGGAATGATTATTAAAAACATTGTTTGCCAATAATTTAATCCTAAAGCTTTAGATGCTTCCCACTGCCCAGTGTCGATAGATTGAATAGATGCTCTTATTATTTCTGTAATATATGCAGAAATATTTAGAGTCAATCCAATTACTGCAGCAGTAAAAGGATTAAACTTTAGGCCTACTTGAGGAAGTCCGTAGTAAATTACAAATAGTTGCATTAAAAGGGGAGTTCCTCTAAAAAACCATGTGTAAAAATTCCCAAATGAATTTAAAGTTTTATTGTTGCTAATCTTGCAAAATGTTATTCCTAATGCAAGTAAAGTTCCAGAAATTATAGAAATAACAGTTAATTCTATTGTTGTAATACTTCCTTTCATAAGAATAGGAAAAGCTATCTTTAAAATCCTAGTGTCCATTTTATAGCACTCCTTTAATCGATTATTATTAATCTATTTTAGTTATGTCCTCACCAAACCATTGTTTTGATATTTTACTCATTGTTCCATCTTCTTGCATAGCCTTTAGAGTTTCATCGAATTTTTCTTTTAATTTGGTATCTTCTTTTCTAATACCTATTGCTATAGGTTCTTTTGATATTTCTTTTTCCACTACTCTATATTTATCATTGTGTTCTTTTATATAATATCGTGCAACTAATTCATCTACTGCAACAGCATCAAGTCGTCCAATTGCTAAATCTTGAAGTGCTTCGGTATTTTTATCATATTGAACAACTTTCTTGATAGTATTCTTTAGAGGTTTTATAGCTTCATCACTAGTACTTCCCAATTGAACACCAACTACTTTATCTTTTAAATTCTCAGGTGAATTGATTGATGTATTATCTTTTTTTACAACTATAACTTGTTTTTCTAATATATAAGGGTTAGAAAAAGCAATTTCTTTTTTTCTTTCTTCAGATACACTCATAGCAGAGATTATAATAGTGAATTTTTTAGATTTAAGTGATGGAATAACTCCACTCCATTCAGTTGGCATATATTCTATTTCAACACCCATTCGTTTAGCCATTTCATTTGCCATATCAATGTCAAATCCTATAATTTCATCTTCTTCGGATCTAAATCCCATTGGTGGAAAACTGTCATCAAGACCTACAATTATTTTATTTGGTATTCCATTTTCATTAACAATATCTTTCTCAGACCCTTTATTATCACCACATCCTACAAGTGATAGTATTAACATAAAACTTACTAATAAAGTTAATAATTTATTTATTTTTTTCATGATTTATATCCTCCCATAAGTAAATTGTTTTTTTATTTTGTTAAGTGTTATTTATATTATACTTTATCAAGGTAAAGTTGTAAAGTGGTAAAATCATAAAAAAGGGTCAAATGTTTTATTTGACCCTTAAAAATTGAGTAGTATATTCATTAGGAGAAAGAACTCTAAATTGAAACCCTTGTTTAAGTAATCCTTCAATGATTTCAGAAAGTGCTTCCACTGTTGTTGTTTTAATAGAAACATCATGCATTAAAATTATTATTGCTGATTTTTTTTTCGAATTATTTAAAACAGAACTAACTATTTTATTTTTATTTTGAAGTTTAACCGATGCATCCGTAGAGTCTATATTCCAATCAAAATAGGTATATCCATTATCAATTAAATAGGTAGTTATATCATTCATAACAGTGTTTCCACCATATTTATGGCTAACGGTATTGTTACTTCCACCAGGAAGGCGTACAATTTTAGGGTTAATTCCAACAGAAGATTTTAAATGCTCCTGTAATTTAGTAAAATCTTTTGTGAAATTTTCAACATTTTTATATATTTTACTGTAGTCATGGGTATAAGTATGATTGCCGATAGCATGACCTTTATTTGCGATAGTTTTATAAATATCAATTGAAGACTTAGATGAAGAACCAGTTACAAAAAAAGTTGCTTTTACATTATAATGAGATAATATGTTTAGTATTTTTATAGTATTTTTAGAAGGACCATCATCAAAGGTTAAATATGCTATTTTTTCGCTTGGCATATTTGCTATATAAAATTTAGTAGAAGATTTATGTGGAAATATCTTATTCTTTAACTTAATATTTTCGTTTGATAATTTTAATTTTTGGTTTTCAGTACTTTGTAGTTTTTTTATTAGAGATTCTTTTGTTGAACTATTATTAGTTAATTTACTATTAAGGTTAGTTAATAAAATTTTTTTGTCATTTATTTTTTTTTCAAGGGTAGTAGCATAAATGTATTGATTAGATATTATAAAAATGAAGAATGTTTGAGCAATTATTAAAAAAGTTAATATGACGTTAGAAAATAGTTTTTTCATGATAATTTTACCTTCTTTAGTGTTATATATTTAGTTGGCTTTTATAATGTTTATTTTTTTCTTTCAGAGTTGTAGTTTGATTTTCTAATAATTTCAATTTTGTTTGTAGAGAAGTAATATCTTTTTCAATAGAAGTTATTTTTTTGCTTTTTTTAGAAATTTCATTTTCAATTTCAAAAGAAATTTTATCTAATTCAGCTATATATTTTTGTTTTGAAATAAAAATCTTATATGAAAAAGATAAAGAAAATACTAATATTCCAATAAGTGATAATGTTTTATTTTTTAAGTTCATCATAATACCTCCATATAATCTTAGTTTGTCTTTTTTTTATAGATATATTATTAAAAGGATAGATAAAACAATAAAAATATATTACTATTATGTAAAAAAATGAAATGTGAAATGTGATAAGTTATAAATGGTTAAACTTTATATTGGATTTTATGCATTTAAAGTATTAAAATAAAAAGATGTGTAAATTATTATAGAAGAATATGATTTAAAATGATAAAATTTAATATGTAGAAAACTTAATATGTAGAAAATCATAAAGATCAGGGAGTGATTTTGTGTCAGAATATAAATCTAAATTAGAAAGTAGAGAAATGGATTATTTTTGTGAAGCTGCGTTATCCCTAAAGACAAAGGAAGAGTGTTATAGATTTTTTGAGGATATATTTACAATAAGTGAGTTAAAAGCAGTAGATCAAAGATTGCAAGTAGCAAAAATGTTAAAGGAAAAGAAAACTTATTCAGAGATAGCAACAGCTACAGGTGCAAGTACTGCAACTATAAGCAGAGTAAATAGATGCCTGAATTATGGAAGTGATGGATATAACATTGTATTAGAAAGAATAAGCTGGGAATAATACATAAGAAAATGTAAAGGAGTGATAAAGTGGATTTGAAATCATTGTTAAATAAGGAACAATATGAAGCTGCAATAACTATTGATGGACCTTTACTTGTTTTAGCTGGTGCAGGATCAGGTAAGACAAGGGTTTTAACATATAGAATAGCGCATATGATAGAGGACTTAAATATTCCTTATTATAATATATTAGCTATAACCTTCACTAATAAAGCTTCTGGAGAAATGAAGGAAAGAATTAAACGATTAGTTGATATTAATATAGATAGTATGTGGGTGTCTACTTTTCATTCATCTTGTGTTAGAATTTTAAGACGAGAAATAGATAAATTAGGATATAATAAGAATTTTGCAATATATGATAGTTCTGATCAAAAAATTTTAGTTAAACAATGTATGAAAGAACTAAATATAGATGATAAAGATATAGATGAGAGAGAAATAATTTCAAAAATAGGAAAACAAAAAGATAAATTGGTTACAGCAGATGAATATAAAAAACAGAATGAAAAAGACTTTAGAAAGAATAAAATAGCAGATGCTTATCTTTTATATCAAAAAAAATTAAAAAATAGTAATGCACTTGATTTTGATGATTTAATATTTAAAACTGTAGAGCTATTCAAGAAAAATCCAGATGTATTGGAGTTTTACCAAAATAAATTTAAGTACATAATGGTAGATGAGTATCAGGATACAAATAAAGCTCAATATGAATTAGTGAAGCTTTTAGCAGATGCATATAAAAATATTTTTGTAGTTGGTGATGATGATCAATGCATTTATCAATGGAGAGGTGCAGATATACGAAATATTTTAGAATTTGAGAAGGATTACCCACAAACTAAAACAATTAAATTAGAACAAAATTATAGATCAAAAGCAAATATACTAAATGCAGCAAATGTAGTTATAAAAAACAATGCACAAAGAAAGAATAAGATACTTAGAACAGAAAATCCATGTGGAGAAAAAATAAAAATTTATAGAGCTTTTTCTGATATGGATGAAGGTCAATTTATTGCAAATGAAATAAAAAGGATTATGCAAGAAGAAAACAGAAGCTATAAGGATTTTGCTATTCTATATAGAACTAATGCACAATCTAGAATATTTGAAGATATTTTAATGAAAAGAAGCATTCCTTATAGAATAATAGGTGGACAAAAGTTTTATGATAGAAAAGAAATAAAGGATATAACAGCATATTTGAAATTCATAAATAACTTACAAGATGATGTTAGCTTAAAAAGAATAATAAATGTTCCTAAAAGATCTATAGGAGATGCTACAGTATCCAAGATACAAGAATTTGCAAATTACATGGATGAATGCATGTATAGTGTGCTTTTAGAAGTAGAAAATATACCTGGTCTTTCAAAAAGAAGTATTAATTCTATTAATAAATTTACAAGTCTTATAAATTCTTTTAACAGAACTAAGGACAAGATTAGTGTATCAAAATTGATTGAAGAAATACTGGAAAGTACAGGCTATTTAAAAGCATTAAGGGATTCAGGGAAAATAGAAGATATTAGCAGAATAGAAAATATAAAAGAATTAGTATCAGCTGCGGTAGAATTTGAAAATATATCAGAGGACACATCGCTTTCAGCATTTTTAGAGAAGATTGCATTGGTAGCAGACATAGATAATTATGATGGGGAGACTGATACAACAGTTATGATGACAATACATAGTGCTAAGGGATTAGAATTCCCAGTAGTATTTATGGTAGGTATGGAAAATGGAATTTTTCCAGGAACTCAGTGTATGGATAATTTTGCGGAGATGGAGGAAGCAAGAAGACTTTGCTACGTTGGAATAACTAGAGCTAAAGAAAAATTATATATGACTTCTGCTAATAGTAGAAGAATATTTGGAAGAACGGTAAATTATTCAGAATCAGATTTTATAAATGAAATATCACTTAATTTAAGAGAAAATATAAAAGATCGAAGAACAATCTCAAGTGTTTCAAGAAAAACTTCATATAATACATATAAAAATAATGAATTAGGACCTCATGCATTAAGTTTTGGAGAAAAAACGGCCTCAAAAGCTATAAATTCTATTTTAAATGATGAACACACAAGTTCACTTTCACATGAAACTAAAGGTTCTAGCAAAAAAATTGATTCTACTGAAGTGAGTATTGGAAGAAAAGTTAAACATGAAAAGTTTGGAGTAGGTACTATAGTGAGTATTTCTAAGAACGGAGATAATGTTAAAGCTACAATAGCTTTTGATAATATGGGTATAAAGCAACTTATGCTTAATGTAGCACCTATTAAACTTCTTTAAGTTCAGTTAAAAATCGAGAAAATTAATGGTAAATGTTAAACTAAGTAATGGGATGGTGGAAATATATGAGCGATAAAAGACTGGATATTGAAGAGTTAGTAAAAGAGTTAAATAGATATGCATATGAGTATTATACTTTAGATAGCCATACTGTATCAGATAAACAATATGATAAAAAATATGATGAGCTTGTAAACCTTGAAAAAGAAACAGGAATAATACTTCCTTATTCTCCAACACAAAGAGTTGGAGATGTTATACTGCCTCAATTTGAAAAGTATACTCATAAAGCTAGACTTTGGAGTTTGGGAAAAGCACAAAGTATAAACGAAATTGAAGAATGGCATAAAAAAAATGTTAAGGCGATAAAAGAATATAACAGTACTCATGAAGATAAACTACCACCTATAAAATATATTTTAACTAAAAAATTTGATGGGTTGACCATTAACTGTACATATAATGAGGAAGGAATATTAACAAAAGGAGCAAGTAGGGGTACAGGAGAAGTTGGTGAAAATATTACATCACAAGTAAAAACTATAAAAACATTACCCCTTATTATTGATAATGATGCGGTAATTGAAATTCATGGCGAAGCTATAATGACAAAAGAAGCTTTTGAAGAATATAATAAAGTAGCGGCAACTCCTCTCAAAAATTTAAGAAATGGTGCAGCAGGGGCACTTAGAAATTTAAATGTTCGTGAAACTGCAAGGAGAAATTTATCTGCATTTTTCTATGACATAGGATATAACGAAGGAAATGTATTTAAAACTTATACAGAAATGTTGAGTTTTATAAAAGAAAAAGGATTTCCTATGGATGACTATGTAAAAGAATGTTCAACAATAGAGCAAATACAGAAAGAAATAAAATATATAGAGGAAATAAGAAGCAGTCTAAATTATGATATAGACGGTGTTGTAATGGCTATTGATGATATTAGAACTAGAGAATTGTTAGGATATACTGTGAAATTTCCTAAATGGGCACTTGCTTATAAATTTGAAGCCGAAGAGGCAACTACTAAATTATTAGATGTAGAATGGAATGTAGGAAGAAGTGGAAGAGTTAGCCCAACAGCTATATTAGAACCAGTAGAAATAGGTGGAGTTACTGTAAGAAGAGCTACTTTAAATAATATAGATGACATAAATAGAAAAGGTGTAAAAATAGGAAGTATAGTTTTTGTAAGACGTTCTAATGATGTAATTCCAGAAATAATGGGAGTTGTAGAAACATCTTTAGAAGGAACAAGTATGATTGATGTTCCAAAGATTTGTCCATATTGCGGTAGTGAAGTTGTTCAGCAGGGAGTTCATTATTTTTGTGAAAATACGCTTTCATGTAAACCACAGCTTGTAAAATCTATTGTGCATTTTGCTGCTAGGGAAGCTATGAATATTGCAGGATTTAGTGAAAAAACAGCAGAACAATTATTTGAAGAGTTAGATATAAAGTCTATTTCTGATTTATATAGACTAAAAAAAGATGATTTGTTGAAGCTTGATAGATTTGGAGAGAAAAAAGCACAAAATTTAATAGATGCAATTGAAAAAAGTAAGAGTTGTGATTTGCCATCTTTTATTTATGCACTAGGAATACCTAACGTAGGAAAAAAGACTAGTACTGATTTAGTTAAAAGCTTTAAAGTGCTTGAAAATATTGAAAAAGCTACTTTCGAAGAGTTAATATTGGTAGAAGATATAGGAGATATTGTTGCTAATAGTATAATAGAATTTTTTAATGATGAAAAAATATTAAAAAGTATAGAAGAACTTTTACAGTTAGGTGTAAAACCGTATTTTGAAGAAAAAAAAGTAGAAAAAAATATTTTTAATGAAAAGACAGTTGTTGTTACAGGTTCACTACAAACATTTTCAAGAAGTGAGATAAAAGAAAAATTACAAGAACTTGGAGCAAAAGTTTCAAGTAGTGTAAGTAAAAAAACAGATTATGTTTTAGTTGGAGATAATCCAGGTTCAAAGTATAACAAAGCAGTAGAATTAGGAATTAATATTATTACAGAAGATGAATTTGAAAATATGACTAGGGATAAAAATTAAGTATAAATCTGGGGGATGTACTATGAAGAAAATTATAAGCATATTTGCATGGATTTCTGTATTAATTACTACTTTATGTTTAATACTTACAATGTTTTCAACGTACCAATTTATAAATTTAGAACATTTTAATAGTTATTATATTTTTCAATGCAGTATAATTATAACAATGCTTTTATGGAGTGTTAAACAGTTGTGTATAACAAATAAAGAATGGGTAAATTCGTTATTATGTATGTTTGTAGGATTTGGAACTATGTTTTTTATGTTTATGGAAATTTATTAAAAAGAGCCGAAAGGCTCTTTTTATATGTTTATAATATAAATTTTAGTAAATAATCATATAATATAATGATAATTATTGTTAAAGGAGTTAATTGTATTGTATGAAGAATTTTATATGGGACACATTATATTTTAAAATAAGAAAAAAAGAAATAACAAAATCTAGGTATAGATTGAGAAGAATAAAAATAGATACTATTTTAAATATATTAATAAGAAATTGTAAAGAAAAAAATATTAAATACAATATTATAGATAAAACTCATAATGTAATTTTAATAGAACTAATAGGTAAAAGAAAGAAAATCTTATTAAAGTATCATATAGCAGATATAATTTTTATTGATGAGTATAATAGTTTCTTAAGCAAAGTAAAGAAAGTAAATCCACATAAGGCAATATATATAACCACAGGAGTATTTGAGGCCAAGATACATAAATTGCAGCACCGTATTGTCTTTCCTAAAAAGGTTACTTTAGAAGACTATAGTTATTTCATGAAGACACAATTAGGAATTATAGAAAAAACAATTTATATATTTAAACAAAAAAAGATTAACTTTTATAAGTATTTACCTATATAAGAGTATTGCGAATCAATATTTTTAGTTGACGTGTGATATCAGCAAGTTGATACTGAAAATTGACAAAGTTATTTATAGATATTAGAAATTAGGTATTAGGTATTAGTAAATAAACAAAATTAGTTAATTTATTAAATTTTGTTTATTTTTTTTTATACTGTTAATAATCTATATATAAGTATATTGTTGAATGGATGGTTAGTATATGAAAAAAAAATTATGTATATATATATGTTTGATTTTTATTTTAATATTACCAAGTGGATGTATACAGAAAAAAGTACAAACTATAAGTACTAGGAAATATGTAATGTATAATATAGGGGTTTTACCAAAGGATTTATTAATGTTGGATAATGATAATATTAGACAGCAGGATTTACTTTTATGTTTATTTGAAGGACTAATATCGGTGGATAAAAATGATGAAATAGTACCGGCATTAGCTTATGAATGGAACATAAGCGATGATGGCTTGTGCTATACATTTAAAATGAGAGAAAAAGCTAAGTGGAGTAATGGAAGAAAAATAAAAGCACAGGATTTTGTTGAGTTTTTTTCTAAAGTATTAATATGTAAAAATAATATATATAAGGAACAATTATATTGTATTTTTGGAGCAAAGGATTATGTAGAAAATAAAGTTGATTTTAAATCTGTTGCTATAACAGCGATAGATGATAAAACTTTAGAAATAAGATTAAATTATCCTTGTAGTTATTTTTTGCAGATATTAAGTCAACCTATATATGCATTGAGAAAGGATTTTAAATATTTAGAGGATTGGAAAAATAAATATTCAAGTATAATGTATTCAGGACCATTTAATTTAGATAATATTATTGAAAATGATGAGCTTTGTTTGATAAAAAATAATGAGTACTGGGATAAAAAAAGTGTTTTAAGTGAAAAAATTCATATAAGTAGTGAAAAAATGGATGCTTTTGCTGTAGCTGATTATAAAGCAAATGAAACAGATATAATTGTGAATCCTCCTATTAGTGTTATAGATGAATTTATTAAAAAGAATGAATTTTTCCAATCACCTTCAATCGAAGGGATAAGTTTAAAATTCAACTTATATAAAGGGGGAGTAATTACAAATTCTGATTTTAGAAAATCTATAAATTATTGTATAAATAGAAACGATATTGTAGAGAATAAATTAGAAGGGGTAGGAGAAGCAGCTGTGGATTATATTCCAGAGAATATTAATGAAGAAAGTAAAGCTGTAGTATTAGATTTGTATAGTAATATTGATAAAGCTAAGAAATTTTTAGAAAAAAGTAAATACAATGGACAAAAAATAAAAATAGCATATTTTAACAATAAAGATATTAATAAAAAAATAGTAAATTCAATTGTAAAGGCTTTAAAAATACTAAATATAAATGTTAGTAGCGAAGGATACAATGAGGATGAATTAAAGAAAGTTATAAATAATGGTGAATATGATATTTTGCTTTCGAATTATCAAGGAGAATATAATTTTAGTATGTGTTTTTTAGAAAAATATTCAAGTGATTCGATATTTAATATATATGGATATAAAAGTCATAAATTTGATGAAGCAATTTTAAAAGCAAAAATTGCTCAAACTAAAGAAAAACAAATTGAGTTTTTAAATAAAGCTAAGGAAATATTAATTGATGATATGCCATGTATACCAATATGCTTTGTTGATAATATAGTATGTAAAAAAAACTATATAAAAAATATAGAAATAAATAAAAAAGGGAATATTATTTTAAAAAGAGTATATGTGAATAATAATAAGCTAAAGCCCTAGTAAAGGGCTTTAGTATTGGATAGTTTTGAAGTAAAATAAGCACATTTGTTATTATCGACTATTGTGTTTGAAAGAGATTCAATATAATTCAATGTGCATTTTCCATTTTTAGAATATATACACTCATAGGAACAATTTATATTTGTTATTGCATTATCTAAATTATCGAATTTAAGAGACCTCCTTCACTTGTTTTTTAGTATATTCTGTTGAATATAGTTTAAGCATGTTTAATTATTACTATACGATTATCTAAAAGTTAATTTGAGGGAGTTTTAATAGATATTAGAGTTGTGATTAAAAAAATAGAGTATTATGAAAAATAAGTTTAAATTTTTTCTACTATCAAAAGTAAGTTTGCCTTGCTTGAAAATTTTTTTACTTTTATTATAATTTACATATTTAATGAATATTGGAGCAAGCTCATTTCTTTCAGGAGTTGCAATAGTAGGTAGTTTAAAGTACTGCTCATCCAATAAATTCTCAGATTTTTCTATAAAACCTTTATAGCGCTCAATATCATCTAAAGTTGGAGCGTCAGGCCAGCTTAGTATGATTCCTGAGTTTACTAGCTGATTCGTAAATATATTTATAATCATTTCTTCATTAATATCTTCAATATCTTCATCAAACTTAAGCTGATACAAACCAGATAAAATATAAAGGATTATTTCTTTTGCAGAAAATTGCATTTCTTTATTTTCAGAAGGTTTTATGAATATAGATAAATCTTCTTTATAATATTTAGCAATATCTTTATATAAATTTTCAGCTATTTTTTTAAATTTATATATATCAGTATTTTCATATAAAAGTGTTGAATTTAAGTACAATAAACATAGATATTCTATATTATATGTGCTATATATTTTTGAAGAATATTCTTCATATAATAAATCAAATATATCTAATAGAAGAGGTTTAACATCTTCCATTTTAGAATAACTATAAAAAATATTTAGATTTAAGCAAGTTTTACACTTATTATCAAAGGAAGTATTATATAGCTCATCTTTAAATTCTATGAACATATTTAGAATATCCATAGAAAAATTTTTATATGACTCCTTAAATTTATCTTCCAAGTAAGTAGAACATTTATAATAGGCGTTCATTAACAAAGCTTGTTCTGAAAATTTGAATTCTTTGTTTTTAGGTTTGAATCTCAATTCTCCAGTTATAGAGTCTGTACAATCTTTTTTGTCAATAAAAACACCTTCTTCATTTCTTAAATAAGATACATAAAATTCTAGCTGTTTTTTTGAAAGTTCAATAAGTAAAGTGCTGTAAGCATATTTGGTAGAGTCTATGTTTTTGAATTTTTTATAATAATCAACAAGTTCTAGTAGACATAGAGTCATATAAGCGTTGCTAGATATGTTAACAACTTTTTTTACCTTATTTTCATTCCAAGATAAAGTATTATCTTTCATTTTTAGAGATGGAGTTGCTCTTTTATATATGCATAAAAGTGGAGAAGTTAAGTTTAATGTGTTAATATCAGTACTGGATATGTTTTTTAAATTTAAATCTTTAAGGTCTATTGTTATACCAGATTTTGAATATAATACAATATCTTTAATTGATTCTTTTGATAGATGAAATAGCTGACTTCTAATTTGGTTTATGCTTAACTTATTCATTCGTAAAAAGGGTCCTATATATCTTAGCATACTGCACCACCTTAAATTAATCCTTATATAAATAATATGAAAAAAGTTATCAAAAGTTGATAATATTTTAAAATATTAAAAGAGTTAGTATAAAAACCAAATAAATATGGCATTGATACATTTAGTATAGGTAATATTATTAAAGAAGAGAGAAGTATATTTGTTAGTGCAAAAGAACATTTTTAAAGTATGTAAGAAGAGAAAGGTGAACAACATGAAAAAAATGATAGTAGCGAGTAATAATCAACATAAAATAAGTGAAATAAAGCAAATTTTAAAAAAATTTCCTATTGAGATTGTTTCGTTAAAAGAAGCAGGAATCGATATTGATATAGAGGAAAATGGAAAAACTTTTATGGAAAATGCGCATATTAAAGCAAGTGAGATAAAGAAAATTGTAGGAGATTATATGGTTATGGCTGATGATTCAGGGCTGATGGTAGATATATTAGAGGGAGATCCAGGCGTATATTCTGCTAGATATAGTGGGGAACATGGGAATGATAAAAAGAATAATGAAAAACTATTAGATAAGTTAAAAGATGTTGAACTTGAAAAAAGAACAGCAAAATTTGTTTGTGCTATAGAAGTGATTATAGATAATAATAAGAAAATACAAGTACAAGGGGAAGTTAAGGGATATATAAATTATAAAGAAATGGGAGTAGATGGATTTGGATATGATCCTTTATTTTATATTCCAGAGTTTAAGAAAACTTTCGCTGAAATGAGTTCAGAAGAAAAAAATTCTATAAGCCATAGAGGAACAGCTTTGAAAAAGCTTGAAAAAAAAATTAGTGAATTATTATAAGGAGGATTTACTATGGTTATAGGAGTTATTAGTGATACACATAGAATGAACAGATTTTTTTATGAGATTGCTGAAGCTGTAAAAGATACAGATATATTAATACATTTAGGTGATAATGTTCAAGATGTTGATTGCATAAAAAAATATTATAAAAAAGATATTATAAATGTTAGAGGTAATTGTGATTTTAATACTAAAATACCATTAGAAAGAATAGAAGAGATGAATGGAGTTAAAATATTAGTTACTCATGGACATAATTATGATGTTAAATACAATATATTAAGATTGAAATATAGAGCTTTAGAATTAGGAGTAGATATAGTTTTATTTGGACATACCCATGTATCTCAAATTGTATTCCAAGATGGGGTTTGGTTTATAAATCCAGGTAGTGCTGCGCTTCCAAGAGATGCTCATAGGAGTTTTGCAACAATAAAAATAGAAGATGGACAAATACGACCAAGCATAAAATTGTTATAAAAAGTATAAAAAATATAAAAAATATAAAAAAGTGTTGACGTATTATGAAATATAGTGTAGAATAATTCATGTCGCTGAAAGAAATAAAAAAATCAATAAGCAACGCACTGAGTTGATGAATTTTAAATTTCTTAAGCAGATGAGTATCGGGGTGTAGCGCAGATGGTAGCGCGCATGGTTTGGGACCATGAGGCCGCGGGTTCGAGACCTGCCACCCCGACCATTAAGCGGGTATGGTTCAATGGTAGAACGTCAGCCTTCCAAGCTGAACACAGGGGTTCGATTCCCCTTACCCGCTCCAGAGTATGCGTCTTTAGCTCAGCTGGATAGAGCAACGCCCTTCTAAGGCGTGGGCCGGGAGTTCGAATCTCTTAAGACGCACCATATGGTGGACGTAGTTCAGTTGGTAGAGCGCCAGATTGTGGTTCTGGTTGTCGAGGGTTCGAGTCCCTTCGTCCACCCCATTAAAATTGGGATGTCGCCAAGCGGTAAGGCATAGCACTTTGACTGCTACATGCGTAGGTTCGAATCCTGCCATCCCAGCCATTTGATTCACTAGCTCAGTCGGTAGAGCACTTGACTTTTAATCAAGTTGTCCGGGGTTCGATTCCCCGGTGGATCACCATTTAAAATTTAAAATGTGCAGGTGTGGCGGAATTGGCAGACGCACTAGACTTAGGATCTAGCGCCTTTGGCGTGGGGGTTCGACTCCCTTCACCTGCACCAAATTTGCGGGAGTGGCTCAGTGGTAGAGCGTCACCTTGCCAAGGTGAACGTCGCGAGTTCGAATCTCGTCTTCCGCTCCAATATATGCGGGTATGGTTCAATGGTAGAACGTCAGCCTTCCAAGCTGAACACAGGGGTTCGATTCCCCTTACCCGCTCCAAAGTATGCGTCTTTAGCTCAGCTGGATAGAGCAACGCCCTTCTAAGGCGTGGGCCGGGAGTTCGAATCTCTTAAGACGCACCAAAAAACATGTGTGATTAGCTCAGTTGGTAGAGCATCTGACTCTTAATCAGAGGGTCCAGGGTTCGAACCCCTGATCGCACACCATATATAGTTACAATAACGGGGTGTAGCGCAGATGGTAGCGCGCATGGTTTGGGACCATGAGGCCGCGGGTTCGAGACCTGCCACCCCGACCAAAAAACATGCGGGAGTGGCTCAGTGGTAGAGCGTCACCTTGCCAAGGTGAACGTCGCGAGTTCGAATCTCGTCTTCCGCTCCAATATATGCGGGTATGGTTCAATGGTAGAACGTCAGCCTTCCAAGCTGAACACAGGGGTTCGATTCCCCTTACCCGCTCCAAAGATGCGTCTTTAGCTCAGCTGGATAGAGCAACGCCCTTCTAAGGCGTGGGCCGGGAGTTCGAATCTCTTAAGACGCACCAAAAAACATGTGTGATTAGCTCAGTTGGTAGAGCATCTGACTCTTAATCAGAGGGTCCAGGGTTCGAACCCCTGATCGCACACCATATGGTGGACGTAGTTCAGTTGGTAGAGCGCCAGATTGTGGTTCTGGTTGTCGAGGGTTCGAGTCCCTTCGTCCACCCCAATAACATTGGGATATCGCCAAGCGGTAAGGCATAGCACTTTGACTGCTACATGCGTAGGTTCGAATCCTGCTATCCCAGCCAAATGATTCACTAGCTCAGTCGGTAGAGCACTTGACTTTTAATCAAGTTGTCCGGGGTTCGATTCCCCGGTGGATCACCATTTTAACTTTATAAGTAAGCGGGTATGGTTCAATGGTAGAACGTCAGCCTTCCAAGCTGAACACAGGGGTTCGATTCCCCTTACCCGCTCCATTTTCATTTTTTGATTGTCTAGCGCTCATAGCTCAGCTGGATAGAGTGACAGACTTCGAATCTGGAGGTCGGGGGTTCGACTCCCTCTGGGCGCACCATTACAACCATTACGTAAGGTAAATAACATAAGGCTTTAAAGAATTATTTTTAATTCTTTAAAGCCTTATTTATAAACGATTTAATTTAACTTATAATTTATTTATTATAAGTTCTCTTCATAATTTTGTACCATTTTTTTAACCATTTCTCCACCAACAGATCCATTTTGTTTAGAAGTTAAATTACCATTATAACCTTCTTGTAGAGGAACTCCTATTTCTTTTGCCACTTCCATTTTAAATTTATTTAAGCCTACTTTTGCTTCAGGAACTAGATTTTTCATATATAGTTTCCTCCTTATTATATATAATTATTATATTTATTGTGATTTATTATTTTGTCACTATTATGTTATGGAGAATTATAAATAATATGTTGATGAATTAGTGGAAAAATTGGGTTTAATCATTATAAAAATAAAAAATAGGTATTGCTTTTTAGGTTAAATTGATTTAATATATACATATAAATAATAACTACGAATGATAAAAGTTAAAAATTTAATATTGTTCGCATTCTCGTATATGTTTAGTAATATGGACTAAGTGTTTCTACCGAGCAGCCGTAAAATGTTCGACTACGAGAGTTATATGGCAGATTATCATAGATGAAAAATGTTTTTATAGTTATTTTTTATAGATGATAAATTATGACTTATAAACTCTCTAGATATAAACTAGAGAGTTTTTGTTATTTTAAAAGTATGTTTCGGGAAGGAAGAGATATCGTGGAATTATTAAAAAATAAAATTTTAAAAGATGGAAAAATTATAGGACAAGATGTATTGAAGGTTGATAGTTTTTTAAATCATCAGATAGATATTAAATTATTTAATGAAATAGGAAAAGAATTCAAAAGAAGGTTTGAAGGTAAAGATATAACTAAAATTCTTACAATAGAAGCTTCGGGAATAGGAATAGCATGTATTACTGCACAGTATTTTAATGTTCCTGTAGTTTTTGCTAAAAAACAAGAAGGCAGTAATATGGATAAAGAAAATTATGAAGCAGATGTTTTTTCATTTACTAAAAATAAATCTTACAAAATTAAGGTTTCTAAAAATTATATAAAACCAGAAGATAAGATATTGATAATTGACGATTTTCTTGCTAATGCTAATGCAGCATCAGGATTAATAGATGTTGTGAAACAAGCAAATGCAGAAGTGAGTGGCATAGGAATTGTTATAGAAAAGGGATTCCAAAATGGAAGGGAAATTATTAAGGAAAAAAATATTCAATTAGAATCTTTAGCTATTATAGAATCTATGGGAAATGGAAAGATTGTTTTTAAAAATTAGGAGATGCTTTTATGAATGACACTAAAATTTTAAAAGGAAATATAATATTTACTAAAAATCCTAAAGAGTTTACTGTTATAAAAAATGGGTATGTTTTTATAGAAAGTGGTAAAGTGAAAAAAATAGATATAAAAATTTCACAAGAATATAAAGATTGTACAGTAATAGATTATGGAAACAAGCTAATTATTCCAGGATTTGTTGATTTGCATTTTCATGCTCCACAATATGCTAACTTAGGATTGGGAATGGACAAACAATTATTAGAATGGCTTGAGGAATATGCTTTCCCAGAAGAAGCAAAATTTAAAGATAAAGAATATGCAACAAAAATTTATAAAAAAGTTATAAAAGAAATATGGAGACAAGGAACAACTAGAATAGCTGTATTTGGAAGTATACATAAGGAAGCTACTAAAATATTGTTGGATTTATTTATAAAATCAGGAATTGGAGCTTTCGTTGGAAAAGTAAATATGGATAGGAATTCCCCAGATTTTTTAAGAGAAGAGAGTGAACAATCTATTAAGGATACAGAAGAGATTGCAGCTGAGTATTTTAATAAATCAAAGTTAGTAAAGCCTATTATTACTCCAAGATTTGTACCTAGCTGTACTTCTGAAGTTATGAAAGGAATTGGAGATATATCTAGAAAATATAATATTCCTGTTCAATCTCATTTATCAGAAAATATATCAGAAATTGAATGGGTAAAAGAATTATATCCTGAATCCCTAGATTACGCAGATGTATATAATCAATTTGGTTTGTTTGGTCAACAGCCCACAGTAATGTCTCATTGCATATATAGTACTGATAGAGAAATGGAATTAATGAGAACTAATGGAGTTATAGCAGTACATTGTCCAAATTCTAATTTAAATGTAGCTACAGGAATTATGCCTGTAAGGAATTTTATCGAAAAAGGAATAACAGTAGGTTTAGGTTCGGATATTAGCGGAGGACATAAGATTTCTATAGCAAATGTTATGAATGTATCAGTGCAGATGTCTAAGGTGAAATGGCTTCAATCTAATAAAAAATATACTCCGTTATCTACTTCAGAAGTGTTTTATATGGGTACTAAAGGCGGAGGAGAGTTTTTTGGTAAGGTTGGAAGTTTTGAAGAAGGTTATGAATTTGATGCATTGATTATAGATGACAGTAGTCTTGGAGAAGTGAATAGAGATATTGAGGAACGATTACAAAGGTTTATTTATATAGGTGATGATAGAAATATAGTCGCTAGATATGTAGCGGGAAATAAAATAGATGAACCTGAACTATAGGTAATTGATAATTAACATTAAAAAAGTATAAATTTTAGTAATATTATAAAAATAACATTATAAATATTTTAAATTATGGAGGAGAAAAACCATGAAAAAAATTATTGTTTTAATGCTAACACTAATGATGTCGCTAAGTATATTTTTAGTAGGATGTTCTTCAGAAAATAAGAAAAACACAGCTAACTCACAAGAAAGTGCAGAGGGTAAAAAAGAAGTGAAAGTAGGGTTTATTTATGTTGGACCAGTTGGTGATGAAGGATATACATATGCTCATGATGAAGGAAGAAAATATTTAGAGAAAGAATTAAAAGTAGCTACTATATATAAAGAATCAGTTAAAGAAGATACTGCAGAAGTTCAAACAGTAATAGAAAATATGATTGATGAAGGATGTAACGTTATAATAGGAACAAGTTTTGGATTTATGGATGGTATGGCTAAATCTGCTGAAGAACATAAAGATGTTAAGTTTTTACATTGTTCTGGATTTATGTCTTCTGAAAATATGTCAAATTATTTTGGAAGAATGTATGAAGCAAGATATTTATCAGGTATAGTTGCTGGAATGAAAACTAAAAGTAATATAATTGGATATGTAGGTGCTCATGAACTTCCAGAGGTTGTGAGAGGTATTAATGCATTTACATTAGGAGTTCGTTCTGTAAATTCTGATGCAGTTGTTAAGGTTAAATGGACTAATACATGGTATGATCCTGCAAAAGAAAAAGAAGCTGCAAAAGCACTTTTAGATGAAGGCGCAGATATAATTGCACAACATCAAGATACTGCAGGTCCACAACAAGCAGCTGAAGAAAAAGGAGCATTTTCAATTGGGTATAACACAGATATGCAAAAGAAAGCTCCAAAAGCATATATGACAGCACCAGTGTGGAATTGGGGACCTTATTATGTAAAACAAGTTAAAGCAATAATGGATGGAACATGGAAATCTGAAAGCTATTGGGGTGGATTAAAGGATGGAGTAATCGAACTTGCTCCACTTACTAAAAATGCACCTGAAGGAGCAGAAGGAGAAATTAAAAAAGCTCAAGAAGATATAATATCTGGAGAAAATAAAATATTTGTTGGACCTATAAAAGATAATAAAGGCCAAGAAAAAATAGCTAAAGACAAGGTTATGACTGATGAAGAATTGCTAAAAATGGATTGGTTTGTCGAGGGTGTTAAAAATGCAGGAAAATAAAATTCCGTATATTGAAATGAAAAATATAATTAAGAAATTTGGTAAGGTAATAGCAAATGACAATATAAATTTAAAAGTGCATGGAGGAGAAGTTCATGCACTTTTAGGTGAAAATGGTGCTGGAAAAAGCACATTAATGAACATGCTATCAGGGGTGTATACTCCTGATGGCGGTTCTATTTTTGTTCATGGAAAAGAAAAAACATTTTCATCTCCTAAAGAGGCTATAAAAGCGGGAATAGGAACGATATATCAGCATTTTAAATTAGTAGAAAATATGACTGCTGTAGAAAATATAATGCTTGGACAAAAAGGAAAATTATTTTTAAATAAGAAAAAAAATATTAAAAAAATAAAAGGAATTATAGATAAATTTGGATTGGAAGTTAATTTACAAAAAAATGTTTATGATATGTCAGTTGGAGAAAAACAAAATTTAGAAATATTAAAGGTTTTATATAGAGGGGCGAACATACTTATTTTAGATGAACCCACAGCGGTGTTTACACCTCAAGAAAGTGAAAAATTATTTAAAATAGTAGAGAAGATGAAACAAGAAGGTTGTTCTATTGTATTTATAACTCATAAAATGGATGAAGTTATGAATATATCAGATAGAATAACTGTGCTTAGAAAAGGACAAAGTATAAAAACGTTGAATAAGACAGAAACATCGCCTAAAGAGCTTACAGAACTTATGGTAGGAAGAGCGGTAGATTTGTCTATAAAGAAGTTTGATAGCAAAAAAGGAGAGAAAATTTTACAAGTAGATAAATTGAATGTGTTAAATGAAGAAAAAATAGATATTCTTAAAGATGTTAGTTTTGATGTTTATTCTGGAGAAATTTTAGGGATAGCTGGAATAGCAGGTAGTGGTCAAAAAGAATTATGTGAAGCTATAGCAGGAATCCAGAAAACGAAAAGTGGAGATATTATATTTGAAGATGAAAGTTTGGTTGGTAAAACTCCTAGGGAAATTATAACCAAGGGAATTAGTATGAGTTTTATACCAGAAGATAGACTTGGAATGGGACTTGTAGCTTCAATGAATATGGTTGATAACCTTTTATTAAAGGATTATCAAAAACAAAAAGGATTTTTAATTAATAGAACACCAGTTGAAGATAAGGCTAAAAAAATGGTTGAGAAGTTAGAAATAAAAACGCCGAGCATACATTATCCTATAAAGTATCTCTCGGGAGGAAATATTCAAAAAATATTACTTGGACGTGAATTGAGTTTATACCCTAAGCTTTTGATAATGGCATATCCTGTAAGAGGTTTAGATATAAATACATGTTATACAATTTATGATTTAATTAATGAAGAAAAGAAAAAAAGTAATTCAGTGATTTATATAGGAGAAGATTTGGATGTTTTAATAGAACTTTGTGATAGGATTATGGTGCTTTGCAATGGGAAAGTAACTGGTGTTTTATCTTCTAAGGATGCTACTAAAGAAAAAATTGGAATGTTAATGGTAGGCAAAAAATTAGAGGAGGATGTAGTTAATGTTTAGAATTGTAAAAAAAAGTGAGATAACAAAAGCACAAAGTATAAGAATTAGAACAATAGCCATACTCCTTGCACTTTTAATAGTTGGTATTTTTATTTTAATGTTTGGATTTAATCCATTAAAGATATATATGTCTATGATAAAAGGAGCTTTCGGTTCCAGTTATAAAATTAGACAGACTATAATAAAAGCTATTCCTCTTTTGATAACTTCACTTGGAATGTCGGTTGCTTTCAAAATGCAATTTTGGAATATAGGTGGAGAAGGACAGATAATGATGGGTGCATTTTTATCAGCTTTTGTTGCTTTGAATTTTCAATATTTACCTAAACCACTTTTACTTGTACTTATGGCAATTGCGGGGATAATAGGTGGAGGAATATGGGCGTTTATACCAGCGTTTTTTAAATCAAAATGGGGAACGAATGAAACGATTATTACTTTGATGATGAATTATATAGCGTTAAAATGGGTTGCGTATCTTCAATATGATTTATGGAAAGATCCAAAGGCTATGGGATTCCCTAAAATACCTAATTTTTCAAATAATGCAATACTTCCAAAGGTTTTTGGTATACATATAGGATGGATGATATCAATTGTACTTGTTGTTATTATGTATATTTATATGAAGTATACAAAAAAAGGTTATGAGATTAGTGTTCTTGGTGAAAGTGAAAAAACTGCACAATATGCTGGAATAAATATAAAAAAGACAATAATAAGTGCAGTGTTTTTAAGTGGAGGATTATGTGGCCTTCTAGGAATGATTCAAGCATCAGCAGTTAGTAACACTTTATCTGTAGAAGTTTCAGGAGGAGTTGGTTATACTGCTATTATTGTGGCGTGGCTTGCATCATTGAGTGCTCCAATTATTATGATAGTTTCAGTACTTTTTGCTGCTTTACTTCAAGGTGGATCATATATACAAACTGCTTTTGGTATACCAGAAGCTGCAGCACTTGTTATTCAAGGGATGATTTTATTTTTTGTTTTAGGAAGTGAATTTTTTATAAAATATAAGGTGTTAATAAAAGAAACAAAAGATATAGAACTAAAGGAGGCAAAATAATGGATTCAATGATATCATTTTTAAGTGCAGCTGTAGTTGCGGGGACCCCAGTGCTTTTAGCCACTTTAGGAGAAATATTAACTGAAAAAGCTGGAAATTTAAATTTGGGTGTTGAAGGTATGATGCTTCTTGGCGCGGTGTTTGGATTTATGGTTGGATTAAAATCTGCAAATCCTGTGCTTGCTATATTGGCAGCAGCGGTAGCAGGTGCTTTTGGAGCGTTTATATATGCGTTTTTAACAATAAGTCTTAGAGCTAATCAAGTTGTATCAGGGCTTACTCTTACTATTTTTGGTACGGGTCTTTCAAGTCTATTGGGAAAAGGATTAATAGGTCAAACAGCACCGGATTCAATAAAGGCTTTTTTTAAACCTTTTTCATTACCAATAATTCATAAGATACCTTTTGTAGGATCTATATTTTTTAAACAAGATATGTTTATATATTTAAGTTATGTTATTGTAATATTATTAGGAATATATTTTTATAATACAAATAAGGGACTAAATCTAAGAGCAGTAGGAGAAAATCCAGCGTGTGCTGATGCTGCAAGTATAAATGTTGGATTATATAAATATGTTAATGTACTTTTAGGAGGAGCATTGTGTGGTCTTGGTGGTGCTTATCTTTCACTTGTGTATATTCCAGCATGGCAAGAAAATGTAACAGCGGGAAGAGGATGGATAGCAGTTGCACTTGTTATTTTTGCATCATGGAATCCATATAAAGCTATAGTAGGTGCTTATTTATTTGGAGGACTAGATATAATAGGTTTCAGATTTGAAGTGTTAACATCACATGTGTCACAATATTTAATAGATATGTTGCCGTATTTGGTGACTATTATGATACTTGTTATTGTGTCTTTCAAGCAAAATAAAAAAAATGCACCACCACGTGCTTTGGGAAATGCTTATTTTAGAGAAGAGAGATAAATTGAATTTTTTATCTATCACATAAATAATTTCTTGTGAATTTTCATAAGAAATTATTTTTTTATTTTACAAGAAAATAATTTTGGAATAACTTTTATTATGAAAATTGATGATTTTATAATTAAACCATTATAATTGGCATGAATTTTGCGACATAAAATATTAAAGTTAGTAAATAAATTTTATTTAATCTTAAAGGAGGTTTTTTTATGATAGGAAAGACAATAGATCAAATCCAAATAGGTGATAAGGCTTCATTTACAAAGACTATGTCAGAAACAGATGTATATTTATTTGGAGGAATTTCAGGAGATTTAAATCCAGCGCATTTTAACCAAGTAGAATCTGAAAAAACAATGTTCAAGGGTAGAATATGTCATGGAATGTTAGTTTCTAGTTTGATTTCTACAGTACTTGGAATGTATCTTCCAGGACCAGGAACAATATATATGGGCCAAGAGCTTAGATTTACTGCTCCAGTAAGAATGGGAGATACAGTAACAGCAACAGCTGAAGTTATAGAAAGAAATGAAGAAAAAAACAGATTAGTTCTTAAAACAACTGTAACTAACCAAGATGGAAAAGTTGTTATAGATGGTAAAGCTAAAGTAATGCCTCCAAGAGCAGCAAAGTAGTATAATTAAAAAAATAATGATTTAGAAAACAGTATGCAAAGTCACTTGGTGATTTTGCATACTGTTTTTTTTCACATAAGGATGAATAAAGTATGTGTATTTGTTAAAATGATATTATAATATAGTTTATCGTAAAAGGGGTTAGATATATGCATAAAATGGTAGTTACAAATGATTCTTTTAAAAAGTTCCTAACAATAATTGAACATATTCGTGATGGGGTTATGGTTATTAATAATAAAGGAATAATAATGAATTTTAACAAAGGGGCAGAAAATAGTCTTGGAATAAAGAACGAAAATGTTATTGGGGAAGACATATCACATATATTTCCAGAGTTTGATATGATGAAAGTGATTCAAATTAAAAAAAAGGAAACAAATAAAAAAATAAAAATAAATAATAAAATATTAACAATAGATATCATACCTATGTTAAATGATGAGATAAAAATAAATTCTAATAAGGCTGAAAAAAGGATTCTTGGGGCAGTTGCACTAATCTATGATAATACACGTTATTTGAATGTTGTTAGAAAATTTAATGAAGAAAAACATTTATCTGAAATTCTCGAAGCTATTTTAGAAATGGCTTATGATGGTATTGTTGTTGTTAATCAAGAAGGTTATATTACTATGATAAGTAAAGCATATACTGAGTTTTTACAATTAGATAGAGAAGATGTTATAGGGAAACATATTTCGGATGTTATACAAAATACAAGGATGCATATAGTAGCTCAAACGGGCATAGTAGAATCGGCTCAGCTTCAAAAAGTAAACGGAAGATATATGATAGCAACAAGAATACCACTAATAGAAAAAGGAAAAGTTAAGGGGGCTGTAGGTAAAGTGTTGTTTAGGAATATAAAAGATTTTAATATGCTGCATAAAAAAATAAGCAATTTAGAAAAAGAGCATCAGAGATATAGAAGAGAGATAAAGCAAACTAATAGTGCTAAATATTGTTTTGATAATATAATTGGGGAAAGCAAAAAAATGATTGAAGCTAAAGTCTTTGCTAAAAAAACAGCATTAACGAATTCAAATGTATTACTTAGAGGAGAAAGTGGTACTGGCAAAGAACTTTTTGCACATGCTATTCATAGAGAAAGTGATAGAGCACATGGTAATTTTGTAAAGGTGAATTGTGCAGCTATTCCTAGCGATTTACTTGAATCAGAACTTTTTGGATATGAAAGAGGAGCTTTTACTGGAGCTAATAAAGAAGGAAAAATAGGAAAATTTGAATTAGCAGATGGAGGAACAATTTTTTTAGATGAAATTGGAGATATGCCACTTCATATGCAGGTGAAACTTTTAAGAGTTCTTCAAGAAAAAGAAGTGGAGAGAGTAGGCTCTATATTTAGTAATAAGATAGATATGAGAGTTATTGCTGCTACTAATAAAAATCTAGAAGAAATGGTTAGGACAAAACAATTTAGAGAAGATTTATATTATAGATTAAATGTTGTAACTATAGGGATACCATCTCTTATAGAAAGAGTAGAAGATATACCGATTCTTGTGGAATATATGACAGATAAAATATGTAAAAAATTAGATAAAAAAATAGATGGTATTTCTAACAAAGTTATGGAGTATTTAAAAAACTATAAATGGTATGGCAATATTAGACAATTGGAAAATGTGATTGAAAGGGCGTTAAATATAGTGGAATATGGAGGGAAAGTGGGGTTGGAGCACCTTCCGGACGAAATTATAGGAAGAGTTGAAGAACAAGAAATTTATAAATTGGATGATGTTATAAATAAAGCTGAAAAAGATGCACTAATCAGTGCTTTAAATATTTGTAATGGTAATAAAACTAAGGCATCAAAAAGACTCAATATAAGTAGAACTACTCTTTATGAAAAAATGGCTAAACATAATATTTTGAGATAAAATATTGGGAAAAAATTAAAAATGTAAGAAAAAACGTACATATATGTATAAAATAAAACAAAGTGTTAGGAATGGTTAACAAAAAAAATGTCGTAAAATGTGGAATGTACGAAAATACTAACGAAAATAGCAAAATAATAAAAATGTTTGTTAAAAAATATACTAAGTTAGTGAACTATAATTTGTAAAATAGTATCGAGATTTGATTGATTCTAGGTTCAGTTTTTTTGGCATGCATATTGCTAGGTATTAGTAATGTAGAGAAATTGAATAAAAGTAAATTTGTAAGGGAGGTATATAGTATGATTTCAAAAGTAAAAAGTATTGAAGAAACTATCTCAATGATTAAGGATGGCGATACTATAGCAGTAGAAGGGTTTATTGGTATAGGACACCCTGAAAAAATTACCGCAGAAATTGAAAAGAAATTTTTAAATGAAAGCAGTCCTAAAAATTTAACTTTAGTTTATGCAGCTGGTCAAGGTGATGGTAGAGATAAAGCATTAAATCACTTAGGACATGAGGGGTTACTTTCAAAAGTAATAGGTGGACATTGGAATCTTGCTCCAAAGATTCAAAAATTAGCATTAGAAAACAAGATAGAAGCTTACAATCTTCCTCAAGGAACAATTACTCATATGTTTAGAGATATTGCAGGAGGTAAGATAGGAACAATTACTCATGTTGGATTGAAGACGTTTGTAGATCCAAGAGTTGAAGGTGGAAAATTAAACGAGATTACAAAAGAAGATATAGTAAAAGTAGTTAATATTGATGGACAAGAACGTTTATTATATAAAGCGTTACCAATAAATGTTGGAATAATTAGAGGTACTTATGCAGACGAAAAAGGAAACATATCTTTAGAAAAAGAAGCGGCTACATTAGAAGCAGTTTCAATAGCACAAGCAGCTAAAAATTCAGGTGGTATTGTTATAGCACAAGTTGAAAAAGTAGTTGCTGCAGGAAGTTTAGATCCAAGATTAGTTAAAATTCCAGGCATATATGTGGATGCAGTTGTAGTAGCAGATGATGAATCAAGTATGCAAACACCAAGTGAAGAATATAATCCATCATATGTAGGAGAAATAAGAATACCTTTAAATAATGTAGAACCAGCACCACTTAATGAAAGAAAGATAATAGCAAGACGTGCAGCTATGGAATTACCTAAAAATGCAGCAGTAAATTTAGGAATAGGAGTTCCAGAAGTGGTTGCAGCAGTAGCTAACGAAGAAGGAATAGGAGATACAATGACACTAACAGTAGAAGCTGGACCAGTTGGCGGAGTACCAGCAGGTGGTTTAAGTTTCGGAGCATCTACAAATGCAGAGTGTATTTTAGATGAACCATATCAATTTGATTTCTATGATGGCGGCGGACTAGATGTTGCATTCTTAGGATTAGCTCAATGTGATAAAAAAGGAAACATAAATGTTAGTAAGTTTGGACCTAAAATAGCTGGATGTGGTGGATTTATTAACATAACTCAAAATGCTAAAAAAGTTGTTTACTGCGGAACATTTACAGCAGGCGGATTAAAAGTAGCTGTTGATGAAGGCAAATTAGTTATAAATCAAGATGGACGAGCTAATAAATTTATTGAAAATGTAGAACAAATTACATTCAGTGGAGAATATGCTGTAGAAGTAGAACAACCTGTTCTATATATAACAGAAAGAGCTGTATTTGAACTTAGAAAAGAAGGATTAGTTCTTACTGAAGTGGCACCAGGGGTTGACTTAGAAAAAGACGTATTAGGCAGAATGAATTTCAAACCAATTATTGCTGAAGACCTTAAGTTAATGGATGAAAGAATTTTCAAAAATGAGCTTATGGGACTTAAATAAGAAATAAGGTTTATTATATATAAGGAAAGGAATGATAAAAGATATGGTAGGAGTTATAGGAGTTATAGTATCATTAGTACTTTTAATGTACCTTGCGTACAGAGGAATATCAGTACTTGTTCTTGCACCGGTTTTAGCAATGTTTGCAGCATTGATGAGTGGAGGAGTTAGTGCTCATGTAATGGCAACATATACAGAAATATTCATGAAAGCATTTGCGGGATATGCTAAATCATATTTCCCAATATTCTTACTAGGAGCAATTTTTGGTAAGTTAATGGATGATTCAGGAGCAGCTAAAGCAATTGCACATGCAATAGCTAATAAATTGGGTAAAGATAAAGCAATTATGGCAGTTGTATTGTCATGTGCAGTACTAACATATGGTGGAGTTTCACTATTCGTTGTTGCTTTTGCGGTATTCCCAATAGCAGTATCTTTGTTCAAAGAAGCAGATATACCAAAGAGATTAATACCAGGTTCAATTGGATTAGGTGCATTTAGTTTTACAATGACAGCACTTCCAGGAACACCACAAATACAAAATGCAATTCCAATGCCATATTTTGGAACTGATGCATATGCTGCACCGGTTTTAGGTATTATTGCTGGTATATTAATGTGTGGTGGTGGTTTATTATGGTTAACACACAGAGCTAAGTCAGCTAAAGCAAAAGGTGAAGGTTATGGAGATCACCCAGATGAAGTAGTAAATGAAATAGATGCAAGCAAACTTCCATCTTTCTGGACTTCATTAATCCCAATAATTGTAGTGTTAGTTCTTAACTATGTATTAGGAAGAGTATATTTCCCAGGAACTGATGGAACGTATTTAGCAGATTATGGTACTAAATTATCAAAAGTTACAGGTATTTGGAGTTTGATTATATCATTAGTTGTGGCAATCATACTTACTATAGTTTTAAACTTTAATAGATTGAAAGATACTAAAAAAACAGTTAATCAAGGTGCAATAGGTTCACTTCTTGCAATAACTAATACATGTTCAGAAGTTGGATATGGAAATGTTATAAAATCACTTGCAGCATTTGCTATAATCAAAGGAGCAATTCTTGGAGTATCAAGTAACCCATTGATTTCAGAAGCAATATCAGTTAATGTACTTGCAGGTGTAACAGGTTCAGCATCAGGTGGTATGAGTATAGCCCTTGAAGCGTTAGGAGCACAATATATGGACATGGCTAAGGCCGCAGGTATAAATCCTCAAGTGCTTCACAGAATAGCAGCATTATCATGTGGTGGATTTGATACATTACCACATAATGGAGCAGTTATAACATTATTAGGAATATGCGGATTAACACATAAAGAATCATATAAAGATATTGGAATGTGTTCACTTGTAATTCCAGTATGTACATTAGTAGTAATAGTAATGCTTGCAACTTTTGGCGTAGTTTAATAGTAAAATATATAATGATTTAAATAGATAAGGGTATGAACTAATATTAGTTTCATATCCTTATCTATTTGAGAAATTTTAAGGCGCTGTTTACAATAAAACTTGCATTTTGCATTTGAAATTTTTAATTATATAATTTCTTCATTTAATTACCCTTTTAAGTTTATTTACAAAAAAGATTGCGTAAATAATTAATAAAAGAAGGAAAAATAATATTTATGAAGAAATTGATAATTAATAATGTAATGTATAAATTTACAAAATAAAAAATTAAAGGAGGTCTTTTTTTATGATAGGAAAGACAATAGATCAAATCCAAATAGGTGATAAGGCTTCATTTACAAAGACTATGTCAGAAACAGATGTATATTTATTTGGAGGAATTTCAGGAGATTTAAATCCAGCACATTTTAACCAAGTAGAATCTGAAAAAACAATGTTCAAGGGTAGAATATGTCATGGAATGTTGGTTTCAAGTTTAATTTCTACAGTACTTGGAATGTATCTTCCAGGACCAGGAACAATATACATGGGTCAAGAACTTAGGTTTACTGCTCCAGTAAGAATGGGAGACACAGTAACAGCAACAGCTGAAGTTATAGAAAGAAATGAAGAAAAAAACAGATTGGTTCTTAAAACAACTGTAACTAACCAAGATGGAAAAGTTGTTATAGATGGTAAAGCTAAAGTAATGCCTCCAAGAGCATCAAAGTAAAATAGAAATAAAGTATAGATTAATAAGCGTTTTTATATGTGGTGAACATATAAAAGCGCTTATTTTTGTTAATATAACAAGTGAATAATTAAAATTTATGACTAATCCAATTTACAGAAAAAGTGAAAAATCTATTTAAATTTATAAAAATACTGAAGAAATTATAAAAATTGACATATTATATAATAGTTGGTATACTTGTTACCGAAAGTAAAAACATTTTTAAATATAGATTAATTATTATAAGTATAATAAATCAAAAATAATTATAAGTGTATTTTTATAATTAAAAAATATATTTATAATTAAAAAATATATTTACAAAATAAATTTAAATTAACAAAAATAATAATTTTTATGGGGGGATACTATATGATTTCAAAAGTAAAAAGTGTTGAAGAAACTATCTCAATGATTAAGGATGGCGATACTATAGCTGTAGAAGGCTTTATTGGTATAGGACACCCTGAAAAGATTACTGCAGAAATTGAAAAGAAATTTTTAAATGAAAGCAGTCCTAAAAATCTAACTTTAATTTATGCAGCTGGTCAAGGTGATGGTAGAGATAAAGCATTAAACCACTTAGGACATGAAGGGTTACTTTCAAAAGTAATAGGTGGACATTGGAATCTTGCTCCAAAGGTTCAAAAATTAGCATTGGAAAATAAAATACAAGCCTACAATCTTCCTCAAGGAACAATTACTCACATGTTTAGAGATATTGCAGGAGGTAAGATAGGAACAATTACTCATGTTGGATTGAAGACGTTTGTAGATCCAAGAGTTGAAGGTGGAAAATTAAACGAAATTACAAAAGAAGATATAGTAAAAGTAGTTAATATTGATGGACAAGAACGTTTATTATATAAAGCGTTACCAATAAATGTTGGAATAATTAGAGGTACTTATGCAGACGAAAAAGGAAACATATCTTTAGAAAAAGAAGCGGCTACATTAGAAGCAGTTTCAATAGCACAAGCAGCTAAAAATTCAGGCGGTATTGTTATAGCACAAGTTGAAAAAGTAGTTGCTGCAGGAAGTTTAGATCCAAGATTAGTTAAAATTCCAGGCATATATGTGGATGCAGTTGTAGTAGCAGATGATGAAACAAGCATGCAAACACCAAGTGAAGAATATAATCCATCATATGTAGGAGAAATAAGAATACCTTTAAATAATGTAGAACCAGCACCACTTAATGAAAGAAAGATAATAGCAAGACGTGCAGCTATGGAATTACCTAAAAATGCAGCAGTAAATTTAGGAATAGGAGTTCCAGAAGTAGTTGCAGCAGTAGCTAACGAAGAAGGAATAGGAGATACAATGACACTAACAGTAGAGGCTGGACCAGTTGGTGGAGTACCAGCAGGTGGTTTAAGTTTCGGAGCATCTACAAATGCAGAGTGTATTTTAGATGAACCATATCAATTTGATTTCTATGATGGCGGCGGACTAGATGTTGCATTCTTAGGATTAGCTCAATGTGATAAAAAAGGAAACATAAATGTTAGTAAGTTTGGACCTAAAATAGCTGGATGTGGTGGATTTATTAACATAACTCAAAATGCTAAGAAAGTTGTTTACTGCGGAACATTTACAGCAGGCGGATTAAAAGTAGCTGTTGATGAAGGCAAATTAGTTATAAATAAAGATGGACGAGCTAATAAATTTATTGAAAACGTAGAACAAATTACATTCAGTGGAGAATATGCTGTAGAAGTAGAACAACCTGTTTTATATATAACAGAAAGAGCTGTATTTGAACTTAGAAAAGAAGGATTAGTTCTTACTGAAATAGCACCAGGAGTAGACTTAGAAAAAGATGTATTAGGAAGAATGAACTTTAAACCAATAATAGCTGAAAATCTTAAGTTAATGGATGAAAGAATTTTCAAAAATGAGCTTATGGGATTAAAATAAAATTATTATTTTTTAAAGTATTAAATTTCTAGGGAGTATAGATACTTCCTAGAAATTTAATCATGTATAAATATAATAGATATAAAGAAAGGAAGTATTCAAAATGGTAGGAGTTATAGGTGTAATAATATCACTTATATTATTAATGTATCTTGCATACAGAGGAATAACTGTACTTGTTCTTGCACCAATCTTAGCAATGTTTGCAGTGATAATGAGTGATGGTGCTAATGCCCATGTAATGGCAACATATACAGAAATATTCATGAAAGCATTTGCGGGATATGCTAAATCATATTTCCCAATATTCTTACTAGGAGCAATTTTTGGTAAGTTAATGGATGATTCAGGAGCAGCTAAATCAATTGCACATGCAATAGCGAATAAATTAGGTAAAGATAAAGCAATTATGGCAGTTGTATTATCATGTGCAGTATTAACATATGGTGGAGTTTCATTATTTGTTGTTGCTTTTGCAGTATTTCCAATAGCAACATCATTATATAGAGAAGCAGATATACCAAAGAGATTAATACCAGGTTCAATTGGATTGGGAGCATTTAGTTTTACAATGACAGCACTTCCAGGAACACCACAAATACAAAATGCAATTCCAATGCCATACTTTGGAACTGACGCATATGCTGCACCAACTTTAGGTATTATCGCTGGTGTATTAATGTGC
Organism: Clostridium aestuarii; assembly: GCF_026735135.1. Classification (GTDB taxonomy): domain Bacteria; phylum Bacillota; class Clostridia; order Clostridiales; family Clostridiaceae; genus Clostridium_H; species Clostridium_H aestuarii. The sequence goes on from NZ_JAPQER010000003.1 coordinate 90,939, forward strand.
GTTGGTGGTTTGTTATGGTTAACATATAGAGCTAAAAAAGCTAAAGCGGCAGGAGAAGGTTACGGAGACCATCCAGATGAGGCGGTAAATGAAATAGATACAAGTAAGCTTCCACCTTGCCTTCTTTCATTATTGCCAATAATTGTAGTGTTAGTTCTTAATTTTGTGTTAGGAAGAAAATATTTTCCAAATACAGATGGAACATATTTAGCAGATTATGGTACTAAATTATCAAAAGTTACAGGAATTTGGAGTTTGATTATTGCATTAGTTGTGGCAATCATACTTACTATAGTTTTAAACTTTAATAGATTAAAAGATACTAAAAAGAGTGTTAACCAAGGTGCTATAGGTTCACTTCTTGCAATAACTAATACATGTTCAGAGGTTGGATATGGAAATGTTATAAAATCACTTGCTGCATTTGCTATGATCAAAGGAGCAATTCTTGGAGTATCAAGCAACCCATTGATTTCAGAAGCAATATCAGTTAACGTATTAGCTGGTGTAACAGGTTCAGCATCAGGTGGTATGAGTATAGCCCTTGAAGCTTTAGGAGCACAATATATGGAAATGGCTAAAGCTGCAGGTATAAATCCTCAAGTGCTTCATAGAATAGCAGCATTATCATGTGGTGGATTCGATACATTACCACATAATGGAGCAGTTATAACATTATTAGGAATTTGTGGATTAACACATAAACAATCATATAAAGATATTGCTGTATGTTCGGTTGTAATTCCACTATGTGTACTTGTAATAGTAATAATACTTGCAAATATGGGAGTCGTTTAAGAAATATATAATTTTATAGTGTGTCAAATAGATGCTGAATTTAATATTAATTCAGTGTCTATTTTTATTTTGAGATATAAAAATATATCAGGATTTTACAAAACGATTTTAAAGTATATTACAATAAATACAATTATTGACAAATAAAAAAATAATTGCTATAATGTTTTCGAATAGAAGAATATCATACATTTAATAGTGCTAGTTTATTTTTAATAATAAAGCATAATTTATGAATTATACATCATATCCATAAAACTAAAATTCTAAATATTCTCAATGCAATACTTATAGAAGCATAATATAATCCTATTAAAAAAATTATTTTTAATAGGATTTATATACTAAAAACAAGAAAGGAATGATGGTAAAAAGATTAGCTATATTATTAATAGTTAAAATATTAAAAAAACTTAAAACAAAAATATGGGGGTATTAAAACATGATTTCAAAAGTAAAAAGTGTTGAAGAAGCTATCTCAATGATTAAGGATGATGATACTATAGCGGTAGAAGGTTTCATTGGCATAGGACACCCTGAAAAAGTTAGTTTAGAAATTGAAAAGAAATTTTTAGGTGAAGGTAGTCCTAAAAACTTAACTTTAATTTATGCAGCTGGTCAAGGCGATAGTAAGGATAAAGCATTAAACCACTTAGGACATGAAGGATTGCTTGCTAGAGTAATAGGTGGGCACTGGAATCTTGCTCCAAAGGTTCAAAAATTAGCATTAGAAAACAAGATAGAAGCTTACAATCTTCCTCAAGGAACAATTACTCATATGTTTAGAGATATTGCAGGAGGTAAGATAGGAACAATTACTCATGTTGGATTAAAAACATTTATAGATCCAAGAGTTGAAGGCGGAAAATTAAATGAAATTACAAAAGAAGATATAGTAAAGGTAGTTAATATTGATGGACAAGAACGTTTATTATATAAAGCGTTACCAATAAATGTTGGAATAATTAGAGGTACTTATGCAGATGAAAAAGGAAATATATCTTTAGAAAAAGAAGCGGCTACATTAGAAGCAGTTTCAATAGCACAAGCAGCTAAAAATTCAGGTGGTATTGTTATAGCACAAGTTGAAAAAATAGTTGCGGCAGGAAGCTTAGACCCAAGATTTGTTAAAATTCCAGGAATATATGTGGATGCAGTTGTAGTATCAGATGATGAATCAAGTATGCAAACACCTAGTGAGGAATATAATCCATCATATGTTGGGGAAGTAAGAATACCTTTAAATGATGTAAAACCAGCACCACTTAACGAAAGAAAGGTAATAGCAAGACGTGCAGCTATGGAATTACCTAAAAATGCAGCAGTAAATTTAGGAATAGGTGTTCCAGAAGTCGTTGCAGCAGTAGCTAATGAAGAAGGAATAGGAGATACAATGACACTAACAGTAGAGGCTGGACCAATTGGTGGAGTGCCAGCAGGTGGTTTGAGTTTTGGAGCATCTACAAATCCAGAATGTATTTTAGATCAACCATATCAATTTGATTTTTATGATGGTGGTGGATTAGATGTTGCGTTTTTAGGATTAGCTCAATGTGATAAAAAAGGAAACATAAATGTTAGTAAGTTTGGTACAAGAATAGCTGGATGTGGTGGATTTATTAACATAACTCAAAATGCTAAAAAAGTTGTTTACTGCGGAACATTTACAGCAGGTGGCTTAAAAGTAGCTGTTGATGACGGAAAATTAGTTATAAATCAAGATGGACGAGCTAATAAGTTTATTGAAAACGTAGAACAAATTACATTCAGTGGAGAATATGCTGTAGAAGTAGAACAACCTGTTTTATATATAACAGAAAGAGCTGTATTTGAACTTAGAAAAGAAGGATTAGTTCTTACTGAAATAGCACCAGGAGTAGACTTAGAAAAAGATGTATTAGGAAGAATGAACTTTAAACCAATAATAGCTGAAGATCTTAAGTTAATGGATGAAAGAATTTTTAAAAATGAGCTTATGGGACTTAAGTAAAAAATAATAAATTTTATATTTAAATTTTTAATTTTCTATGAAGCATTTATGCTTCATGGAAAATTAAAAAAAGAAATAATAGAAAAATAAGAAAGGAATGATAAAAGATATGGTAGGAGTTATAGGAGTTATAGTATCATTACTACTTTTGATGTACCTTGCATATAGAGGAATAACAGTACTTATTCTTGCACCGGTTTTAGCAATGTTTGCAGCAATTATGAGTGGTGGAGCTAGTGCTCATATTATGGCAACTTATACAGAGATATTTATGAAGGCTTTTGCAGGATATGCTAAATCATATTTCCCAATATTTTTACTTGGAGCAATTTTTGGTAAGTTAATGGATGATTCAGGAGCAGCTAAAGCAATTGCCCATGCAATAGCTAATAAATTGGGTAAAGATAAAGCAATTATGGCAGTTGTATTGTCATGTGCAGTACTAACATATGGTGGAGTTTCATTATTCGTTGTTGCTTTTGCAGTATTCCCAATAGCAGCACAACTATATAGAGAAGCAGATATACCAAAAAGATTAATACCAGGTTCAATTGGATTAGGTGCATTCAGTTTTACAATGACAGCACTTCCAGGAACACCACAAATACAAAATGCAATTCCAATGCCATACTTTGGAACTGACGCATATGCTGCACCGGTTTTAGGTATTATAGCTGCTATATTAATGTGCGGCGGCGGTTTGTTTTGGTTAAATTATAGAGCTAAGTCAGCTAAAGCAAAAGGTGAAGGTTATGGAGATCATCCAGATGAAATGATAAATGAAATAGATGTAAGCAAATTGCCATCTTTCGGGATTTCATTATTACCAATAATCGTAGTGTTGGTTCTTAATTTTGTGTTAGGAAGAATATATTTTCCGGGAACTGATGGAACATATTTAGCAGACTATGGTACTAAATTATCAAAAGTTACAGGTATTTGGAGTTTGATTATATCATTAGTTATAGCAATTATACTTACTATAGTTTTGAACTTAAATAGATTGAAAGACACTAAAAAAACAGTTAATCAAGGTGCAATAGGCTCACTTCTTGCAATAACTAATACATGTTCAGAGGTTGGATATGGAAATGTTATAAAATCACTTGCAGCATTTGGTATAATTCAAGCTGCAATCCTTGGAGTATCAAGTAATCCATTGATTTCAGAAGCAATATCGGTTAATGTATTAGCAGGTGTAACAGGTTCAGCATCAGGTGGTATGAGTATAGCACTTGCAGCATTAGGAGAACAATATATGGAAATGGCTAAAACAGCAGGGATAAGTCCAGAAGTGCTTCATAGAATAGCAACATTAGCATGTGGTGGATTTGATACATTACCACATAACGGAGCAGTTATAACATTATTAGGAATCTGTGGACTAACACATAAACAATCATATAAGGATATTGGAATGTGTTCAGTTGTAATTCCATTATGTGTACTTGTAGTTATATTAATACTTGCAAGTTTAGGATTACAAGCTTAAAAAATTTAATATTTATCTAAAAAATATATGAGTCTTATTTTAAGGCTCATATATTTTTGATTTTTATTATGGTAAAAATTTTAAGGTGCTTGTTTTAGGACAACTAAACTAAGTGTAAATGACTAATTTTAATAATATTGTTATACAATATTATTAAATAGGTATTGCAATTATCATATTTATATGATAAAATTACTTAAAATCGAATGATAATTATACCTTTAATTTGGTACGAGATACTGAGAAGGTGATGGCAGCCAGTAGTTTTGATTTGTGTGAAATTTTGTGGCTGTAAATAAATATAGTATATTTATGCCTTCTCATATCTGGGAAGGCATTTTTTATGTTACCTTTAAATTTAGTTCAGCGAGACTAAGAAGGAGGAAGAGTATGTTAAAAGGAAGAAGTTTAATTGATCCAAGAGATTTTACAGTAGAAGAGCTTAAAGAAATATTTGATTTGGCAGATGATATTATTGCAAATCCTAAAAAATATGCTAAGATTTGTGAAGGAAAGTTATTAGCAACACTTTTTTATGAGCCTAGTACTAGAACAAGATTGAGTTTTGAAGCTGCTATGCTAAGATTGGGCGGAAAGGTTTTAGGATTTTCAGATTCAAGTTCTAGTTCAGCTTCAAAAGGAGAAAGTATAGCAGATACTGTAAGAGTTGTTGAATGCTATGCGGATATAATTGCAATGAGACATCCTAAAGAAGGTGCAGCAACAGTTGCAACTATGAATTCAAAAATACCTGTTATAAATGCTGGTGACGGAGGTCATCAACATCCTACTCAAACATTAACAGATCTACTTACAATTAGAAGAATAAAAGGCGAATTTTCAAATCAAACAATTGGGATTTGTGGAGATTTGAAATTTGGTAGGACAGTTCATTCATTAGTGAAAGCCTTATCTAGGTATAAAAATAACAAGTTTGTTTTAATCTCACCAGAAGAATTAAAAATTCCAGATTATATAAAGAAAGAAGTATTAGAAAAAAATAATATAGAGTTTGTTGAAGTTGAAAAATTAGAAGACGTAATTAGTGATTTAGATATACTTTATATGACTAGAGTTCAAAGAGAAAGATTTTTTAATGAAGAAGACTATGTAAGACTTAAGGATAGCTATATATTAAATGAAGAAAAAATGAAAAGTGCAAAAGATGATATGATTATCCTTCATCCCCTTCCAAGAGTCAATGAAATATCATGTGAATTGGATAATGATTCAAGAGCACGTTATTTTGAGCAAGCTAGAAATGGAATGTTTGTTAGAATGGCATTAATGGCTAAACTTTTGGGGGTGTGTGAATAATGTTAAATATAGATAGTATCAAAAATGGAGTGGTAATTGACCATGTAAAAGCAGGAAATGGATTGAAAATTTTTAACTATCTAGATTTAGATAAAGCAGAGTTTTCAGTAGCACTTATAATGAACGTTTGTAGTAAAAAGTATGGAAAAAAAGACATAATTAAAATAGAAAATAAAATTGATATAGATTTTACGGTATTAGGACTTATAGATTCTAATATAACAATTAGTATTATTGAGAACCAGAAAACAAAAGAAAAGATAAAACTAAAGCTTCCTGCAGAAGTTGAAAATGTAATAAAATGCAAAAATCCTAGATGCATAACTTCTATAGAAAAGAATATTCCTCATCAGTTTTACCTAGTAGACGAAGAAAGTAAAGAATATAGATGTAAGTATTGTGATGAATCATATAGATAAAAAATCTATAATTAAAAAGTTTATCAGTTTACAAGGTTAAAAGAAAGGAGAAATATTACGTATGGAAGTTTTAATTAAAAATGTTAGAGTAGTAGATTGGGCACAGGATTTTTATGGAGATATATATGTAAATGAAGGCAAAATTTTTGAAATAGGAAAAAATTTAGATAAAAATTGTGAAATTATAGATGGAAAAGGAAAAGTACTTTTACCAGGGTTTGTAGATATGCATGCTCACTTTAGAGAACCGGGTTTTACTCATAAAGAGAATATATTAACAGGAAGTATGGCAGCAGTACGTGGTGGATATACTATGGTTAATCTTATGGCAAATACAAATCCTGTTTGTTCAGATATGGAAACAGTTAATTATGTAATTGATAAAGTTAATAAAGTAGGACTTGTTGATGCTCATCAAGTAGTTTCTATTACTAAAAATCTTGACGGAAAAGATTTAAGTCATTTGGAAAAAATAGATTCAAAGGTTAAGTTTATTTCTGATGATGGTAAAGGTGTGGCAGATAACAAGATAATGTTTGAAGCTATGATTAAGGCAAAAGATAAAAACTTAATAGTAATATCTCATGCAGAGAATCCAGAAATGAGCAACATTGATATGAGAATGGCAGAAAACATGATGACTTGGAGAGATATATCACTTGCTAAATTTACAGGATGTGAACTTCATATGGCACATGTTAGTACAAAAGAGGCTATGCATGATGTTATTGAAGCTAAAAAACAAGGAGCTAGTGTAACGTGTGAGGTAACGCCGCATCATTTGGCTTTAACAGAAGATGATGTGGAATACAGAGTTAATCCTCCAATAAGAAATAAAGAAGATGTAGAGTTTCTAATTAAGAGTATTAAAGAAGGGTTTGTAGATGTTATTGCTACAGATCATGCGCCACATACCTATGAAGATAAAATAAAAGGTTCACCTGGAATATCGGGTATAGAAACATCTTTTTCGGTGTGTTATACAAAGCTTGTAAAAAAAGAAAATATATTATTAAGTAGATTATCAGAATTGATGTCTAAAAGACCAGCAGAAATTATGGGAGTTAGTAAAGGACAGATTGCTATTGGATATGATGCGGATTTAGTTCTAGTAGATTTAGAAAAAGAGTACATCATAAGCTCAGAGGAATTTGTATCAAAAGGAAAAAATAGTCCTTTTAATAAAAAAAAGGTTTATGGAGAAATTTTGATGACAATAAAAGGTGGAAAAACTGTATATAGCAAATAGATGAGATTAACTAATAAGGTGGGATATGAATGATAATAGATAAATTATATGAAGTGGTTGAAAATAAAGGGAACGTTTGTGTTGGGTTGGATACTTCTTTAGAGTATATTCCTAAGTGGTTTTTAGATAAATTTATTAACATAGAAGATGCTATTTTTGAATTTAATAAAAAAATAGTAGATGCAACAATAGAGCATACAGCATGTTATAAAGTTCAAATAGCATATTACGAAGCATATGGAATAAAAGGATTAATGGCATATAAAAGAACATTAGAATATGTAAGAAAATTAGGAAGTATAGCTATTTCGGATGTTAAAAGAGGTGATATCTCTAAAACAGCAGAAATGTATGCAAAAGCTCATTTTGAAGGAGATTTTGAAACTGATTTTATAACAGTAAACCCATATATGGGAATGGATAGCATAGAACCATATATGGATTATATTAAGAATAAAGAAAAAGGACTTTTCGTTTTGATAAGAACTTCAAATAAAGGCTCGAAGGATTTTGAATATATTGAAAGTAATGCTAAAAGAAAAGTTTATGAAGTTGTAGGTGAAAAGGTTCAAAAGCTTGGAGAAGAAGTTACAGGTAAGTGTGGATACACTTCTATAGGTGGAGTAGTTGGATGTACTACTGCTATAGATGGAAAAGAAATACGAAATAAATTTGATAAAACATTTTTCTTAATACCTGGTTTTGGAGCTCAAGGCGGAGGGGCAGAAGAAGCTAAGGTTTATTTAAAAGAAGGTAATGGAGGAATTGTAAATTCTTCAAGAGGAATTCTTTTAGCTTATAAAAAATACGAAAATGGTGCAGAAAGATTTGATGAGTGTGCTAGAGCAGAAGTTATAAAGATGCAGAAAGCGTTGAGATAAGTTTAAATTTCAAACTAAAAGAGATTGAGGTGGAATACGGATGATATGTTCACAAGAGAGAGTTGTTGAAAATATAGAAATTTCTCCGGGTATATTTAAGCTTACGGTAAAAGGAGAATTTGAAGCTAAATCTGGACAGTTTTATATGCTAAAATGTTGGGAAGATGGTCTTGTTCTTCCTAGACCTATTAGTGTACATGAGTTAAATGAAAATGGAATAACATTTTTATATGCTGTTGTTGGAAAAGGTACAAATCTTTTAAGTAAATTAAAAAAAGAAGATGAAGTTCAAATTATGGGACCTTTAGGGAATGGATTTGATGTTGAAAAAATTAAAGGAAAGATTGCTGTTGTATCAGGGGGAATTGGAATTGCTCCTATGCATTATTTGATAAAAAATCTTAAAGATTGTGATATAGATTTATATGCAGGGTTTAAAGCTGTGGATTATTCTGTGGATAATGTGGAAAAAAATGTAAATGAAGTCAAGATATCCACAGAAATGGGAGATATTGGACATAAAGGTTATATAACTGAGTTGTTACAACCTGAGAAATACGATTTGGTTATAGGTTGTGGACCAGAACCTATGATGGAAAGAGTTATCAATATGTGTAAAGAAAAAGATGTTCCAGTATATGTTTCAATGGAGAACAGGATGGCTTGTGGAATTGGAGCCTGTCTTGTATGTACTTGTAAAACTAAAGATGGTAATAAAAGAACATGTAAAGATGGACCAGTTTTTGATGGAAGGGATTTGATTTTTAATGATTAGTGTGAACTTATGCGGAGTAGAGTTAAAAAATCCTGTTATTGCTGCATCAGGCACCTTTGGTTTTGGAGATGAATATGGACAATTATTTGATGTATCAAAACTTGGTGGAATTTGTACAAAAGGTCTTACCATAAATAAGAAAGAAGGAAATGATGGAATAAGAATACACGAAACTGCTAGCGGAATTATGAATAGTGTAGGGTTACAAAATCCTGGAGTTGATAATTTTATTAACAATGAATTTAAAAAAATGAAACAGTTGGATACAGCAATAATTGCTAATTTAGGTGGAGGTACTATAGAAGATTATTTACTAGGAATAGAAAAATTAAATAATATAGATGTAGATATAGTAGAACTCAACATTTCTTGTCCAAATGTTAAACATGGAGGAATGGCTTTTGGCATAAAGTCAGATATAGCATATAAAGTTGTATCTGAAGTGAAAAAGGTTTGTTCAAAGCCACTTATGGTGAAGTTATCACCAAATGCAGAGAATATAGTTGATATGGCATGTAAATGCTGTGAAGCTGGAGCAGATTCTATTTCTATGGTAAATACCTTTAAAGCTATGGCGATAGATATAAAAAAGAGAAAATCTGTGTTTAATAATATATCTGCTGGACTTTCTGGACCAGCTATCAAACCTATTGCTTTAAGAATGGTATATGAGGTGTGTAAAGAAGTAGATATACCTGTAGTAGGAATTGGTGGAATAAGCAGTGCAGAAGATGCAATAGAATTTATAATGGCAGGAGCACATGCTGTGCAAGTAGGAACTGCAAATTTTATAAAACCAGATATTTGTCTTGATATTATTAATGGAATTCAAAGCTTTATGAAAGAAGAAGGAATTAAAAATATTAGTGAAATAAAAGGAATACTATAAGAGGAGGAATAAAACATGGCAAATAACATAAATGTAACAGAAATATTAAAAGAAGTAGGGGCATTATTAGAAGGGCATTTCTTATTATCTTCAGGAAGACATAGTGATAAGTATTGTCAATGTGCTAAATTATTGCAATATCCAGAAAAAGCAGAGAAGGTATTAAGTGTAGTAGCAGAAAAAGTTAAGAATTTAGATGTTGATATAGTATTAGGACCGGCAATGGGCGGAGTGATTGTTGCTTATGAACTTGGAAGACAATTAAATAAACCTGCAATTTTTACTGAAAGAGTAGATGGAAAAATGGCATTAAGAAGAGGATTTGAAATAAAGCCAGGTCAAAAAGTGTTAATAACAGAAGATGTTGTAACTACTGGAAAGTCATCTCTTGAAACAGCAGAAGTAATAAAGGAATTAGGTGGAGAAGTAATAGGTGTTTGCTGTATAACAGATAGAAGAAATGGAGCGGATTTTGAATATCCAATATACAGTGCTGTAGAACTTGAGGTAAAGAGCTATAATGTTGAAGAATGTCCATTGTGTAAGCAAGGATTAGAATATGTAAAACCAGGAAGCAGAAAGATAAAATAATAATATATAAAAAAAAGTGCCTTTTGGCACTTTTTTTTATATATTATTGTGGAATGTTCTTTTGATAACTTCAAGCTGTTGCTCTCTTGTAAGTCGGTTAAAGTGTACAGCATAACCTGATACTCTTATTGTAAGAGTTGGGTATTTGTCTGGATTTTCCATAGCATCCATTAAGGTTTCAGGATTTAGCACATTAACATTCAAATGGAATGCACTTTGAGAGAAATAGCCATCTAAAATATTTACAAGATTTATTATTCTAGTTTCATCATTCTTACCAAGTGCATCTGGTACAATTGAGAATGTATTTGATACACCGTCTTGACACCAGTCTCTATAAGGAATTTTAGCAACTGAATTAAGTGAAGCTAGAGCACCGTTAATATCTCTTCCATGCATTGGATTAGCTCCAGGAGCTAATGGCTCACCTTTTTTTCTTCCATCAGGAGTTGAACCGGTTTTTTTACCATAAACTACATTTGAGGTTATAGTTAAAGCTGATAAAGTATGTTCAGCATTTCTATAAGTAGGATGTTTCTTTAGTTCAGATGAAACTTTTTTAACTAATTCTACTGCTATATCGTCAACTCTATCATCATCATTTCCGAATTTAGGATAATCACCTTCAATTTCAAAATCTATTGCAATTCCCTCTTCATTTCTTATAGGTTTAACTTTAGCATATTTAATTGCACTTAAAGAATCAGCAGCGCAAGATAATCCAGCTATACCAAATGCCATAAATATATGGACTTTAGTATCATGCAGACACATTTGACTTGCTTCATATGCATATTTATCATGCATATAATGGATAGTATTCATTGTGTTAACATATAGATCAGCTACGTATTCTAAAACTTTCCAATAATTTTCTTTGATTTTATCATAATCTAAAATTTCATCTTTAATTTCAGGTATTTCAGGTACAACTGTTATTAAACTACCATCATCTTCTCTTTTCATTTCATCAATACCCATATTTATTGCATAAAGTAGTGCTTTAGCAAGGTTGGTACGTGCACCGAAGAACTGCATTTGTTTACCTACTTGCATTGCTGATACACAGCAAGCTATAGCATAGTCATCACCATATATAGGTCTCATTATATCATCATTTTCATATTGAATTGAATCAGTTTTAATAGACATTTTAGCACAATACTTTTTGAAGTTTTCAGGAAGCTTTTCTGACCATAATACTGTCATGTTTGGTTCAGGACCTGGACCTAAATTAGTCAAAGTGTGTAAAAGTCTAAAAGCGGTTTTTGTAACTAGTGGTTTTCCATTAATACTTATTCCACCAATTGCTTCTGTTATCCAGTTAGGATCTCCAGCAAATAATTCGTTATATTCAGGAGTTCTTAAATGTCTTATAGATCTTAATTTTATTACAAATTGATCTATTATTTCTTGAGCTTCTTCTTCAGTTATGATACTGTTTTTCAAGTCTCTTTCAATGTAAATATCTATAAATGTACAGTTTCTACCAAGAGACATTGCAGCACCATTGTTTTCTTTAGCTCCAGCCAAATAACCGAAATATAAAAATTGAACTGCCTCTTTTGCGTTTTTAGCTGGTTCACTTATATCTATATTATAAGAAGCTGCTAAATTTTTAAGTTTTTTCATAGCTTCTATTTGTTCAGAAACTTCTTCGCGAAGTCTTATCATTTCTTCTGTAGCAGGTCCCTTTAAATTTTTAAAATCTTCATGTTTTTGTTTTATTAAAAAGTCCATTCCATATAAAGCTATTCTTCTATAGTCTCCAATTATTCTTCCTCTTCCGTAAGCATCAGGTAGACCACTTAATAATCCAACGTGTCGAGCTGTTCTTGTTTCGTGTGTATAAGCATCAAAAACACCTTGGTTATGAGTTTTTCTAAATTCATTAAAGGTTTCTTTCAATCCTTTTTTTAGTTCATATCCATATTCTTTTAGAGATTGTTCAACCATTCTCATACCACCATATGGATTAGCAAGACGCTTAAAAGGGGTATCAGATTGAAAACCTACAATTACTTCATTTTCTTTGTCTAAGTACGCAGGTGGAAATTTATCTATTCCTGAAAAACTTTCTGTTTCAATATCAAGTACGCCTTTTTTTATTTCTTCAATAATTAAAGAATGTGTTTTATTCCATATTTTTTTTGTTTTTTCTGTGGGAATTGTTAAAAAGCTTTCATTACCTTCATATAAACAATAGTTTTTTTGTATAAAATTTCTTACATCTATGTTTTCTGTCCAATTGCCAATATTAAATTCTTCCCAATGTTTCAACATTAAAAAACCTCCTTGTTATATAACTTTAAATTTAAGTATAATAGTAATAGCCATAAAAATATGGTACACTCTTATAAGTTATTATATTTAGATTATACGATAAAAAGTCAAAAAAGTTAATGTTTTTTTAAAAAAAATATTAAACTTACGAAACATGACGTATATTACAATAATAATAAATTTGAATGTTCGGTATTTTAAGAAAAATTTAATTTAATAATAAAGAGTTTATAATTTATAATCTTTTAAATTATAAACTATAAACATTGACATGTGTATTTATTTTTGATACAATTGTAAAAACAAAATAAATGCATTAATCCTTTAAAGTAGTCCGAGAGACTAATAAGGTACTGGTAAATGATTATAGACTATATATTATAGTTTTATAAATATTGCAGTATTCTTCTGTACTCTAGACAGAAGTTTTTTTATTATTATTAACAAAAATAAATTTAAAAATTGAATATGTTCGTACCTTTAATTTGGTCCAGAGAGGCTGAAAAGGTAATTAATAATCAGATAATAGATTATAAAAACCTTCTGCGCTCTTAAGCAGAAGGTTTTTTTGTGCATATATGCTATTGACAATAAAATTTTAAAATGATAACCTGTGTATAAATATAAAACAAAATGTATAAAAATAAAATAAATACAGCAATAAAAAGCTTGGTTAAATATTATAAAACAAGGATAATGATATTGGAAAATGAAAATGCCGTATTTATTTATACACAAAATATGCATAAAATTAATTGGTATGAATATATTTGTAATTATAAGGAGGTAGTATAAAATGAATGCTACAGTATATCTTGAAGATGGAACAATTTTTAATGGTAAGGGATTTGGAAAAAGAGGTACATCTGTAGGTGAGTTGGTTTTTAATACTTCAATGACAGGATACCAAGAAATAGTTACGGATCCTTCATATGCAGGACAAATTATAAATATGACTTATCCTTTAATTGGAAATTATGGAGTTAATAAAACAGAAAATGAATCTAAAAAAATATATGCAAAGGGACTTATAGTTAAATCAATATGTGAAAGTCCATCAAATTTTATGAATGAAAAAACTTTAAGTTCAATGTTAGAAGAAATGGGTATTGTTGGAGTACAGGGTTTGGATACAAGAAGTATAACTAAGAAGATAAGAAATTCAGGTACTATGAAATGCGTAATTACAACTGAAAATTTAACAATTTCAGAGTTGGAACAATATATTAAAAATTATGATTCTAGTAAAAATTACGTTCAGGAAGTTAGTACGGAAAAAATATATAACATAAAAGGAAAAGGACATAAAGTGGTTTTAATGGATTTTGGAGCAAAAGCAAACATAATAGAAAATTTAAAAAATAGGGGATGTGATATAACAGTAGTTCCCTATAATACTAGTTTAAAAAAGATAATGGAGATTAATCCTGATGGAATAATGTTAAGCAATGGACCAGGAGATCCAAAAGATGTTCCAGAAGTTGTAGAAACGGTTAAACAGCTAATTAAATATAAGACTACTTTTGGAATTTGTTTAGGTCATCAGATAATTGCACTTGCTTTGGGCGGTAATACTTATAAAATGAAGTTTGGACACAGAGGTGGCAATCATGGAGTGTATGATATAGAAAAGGATAAGGCATATATAACATCTCAAAATCACGGATATGCTGTAGATAGAGACAGTATAAAAAATAAAGATATAATAATTACTCATACAAACTTAAATGATGATACAGTAGAGGGAATGAAGCACAAGTTTTTACCAGTATTTTCGGTACAGTTTCACCCAGAAGGAGCACCAGGACCGATAGATTCAGCATATTTGTTTGATAAATTTATTTCTAATATGGATAACAGTATCGAAGAACAAGCAATATAGTATAAAACTTAGGAGGTAAAACTATGGCATTAGATAAAAATTTAAAAAAAGTTATAATTTTAGGTTCTGGACCAATAATAATAGGACAAGCAGCTGAATTTGATTATTCAGGAACGCAAGCTTGTAAAGCTATAAAAGAAGAAGGAGTAGAAACTATTTTAGTAAATAGTAATCCTGCTACAATAATGACTGATATGAATATGGCAGATAAAGTTTATATTGAGCCGCTAAAAGTAGAGGTTGTAGAAAAAATAATTGAACAAGAAAGACCGGATGGAATACTTGCTGGATTTGGAGGACAAACTGCATTAAATCTAGCAATGGGATTACAAGAAAAAGGAATATTAGATAAATATGAAGTTAAGCTTTTAGGAATTAACAGTGAATCAATAAAAAAAGCTGAAGACAGAGAGAGTTTTAAAGAATTAATGCTAGAAATAGATGAACCAATTCCAGAAAGTACAATTGCAGTAAATATGGAACAGTGTAAAGAATTTTTAGAAAAAAATGGACTTCCAATTATAATAAGACCTGCTTATACTCTAGGTGGAACAGGTGGAGGAATAGCGGAGACTACAGAAGAATACTGGGAAATATGTGAACTAGGATTAAAAATGAGTCCTATAAATCAAATATTATTAGAACAAAGTGTAGCAGGATGGAAAGAGCTTGAATATGAAGTTATAAGAGATAAAAAAGATAACTGTATTATAGTATGTAATATGGAAAATATAGATCCAGTAGGTGTTCATACAGGAGATAGTATAGTTGTAGCACCTTCTCAAACTTTAAGAGATAGTGAATACCATATGCTTAGAAACTCTGCACTTAAGATTATAAGAAACTTAAAAATAGAAGGTGGATGTAATATACAATTTGCACTAGATCCTGATAGCAAGAAATATATAGTTATAGAAGTTAATCCAAGAGTTAGTCGTTCAAGTGCTTTAGCATCTAAGGCAGCAGGTTATCCAATAGCTAAAATATCAGCTAAAATTGCTATGGGTTATAGCTTAGACGAGCTTAAAAACTATGTAACAAAAAGTTCAAGTGCTTGCTTTGAACCAGCTTTAGATTATGTTGTGGTTAAAATGCCTAAATGGCCTTTTGATAAGTTTAATACAGCAGAAAGAAGACTTGGAACTCAAATGAAAGCTACAGGAGAAGTTATGGCTATAGATAGAAACTTTGAAAGTGCATTTATAAAAGCTATAACATGTCTTGAAAGCAACATTGTTGGGTTAAGGCTTAATAATGGAGAGAGTCTTACAAATGAACAACTAATATCAAAAATCAAAATGCAAGATGATGAAAGGCTCTTCGCTATATCGGAAGCATTAAGAAGAGGAATATCTATAGATGAAATTCATGAAATCACTAAAATTGATAAGTGGTTTTTAAATGGAATAAATAAGATTGTTAAAATAGAGAAAAGATTAGAAATGAAAGTTGTTGATGATGAACTTATTTGCGAGGCAAGTACGTTAGGATTTACAGATGAACAAATAAGTAAATTATCAAATGTAGAAGTTAGACAAATAGAGGCTGTAAAAAAGATAAAAGATATTTATCCAGTTTATAAAATGGTTGACACTTGCAGTGGGGAATTTGAAGCACAAACTCCTTATTATTATTCATGTTATGAAAGTGAAGATGAAAATATAGTATCAGACAATGAAAAAATAATGGTGGTAGGTTCTGGACCAATTAGAATAGGTCAAGGAATAGAATTTGATTATTGTTGTGTACATGGAGCTTGGGCTATAAATAAAGCTGGTTACGAATCGATTATGGTTAATAATAACCCAGAAACAGTAAGTACTGATTTTGATACTTCAGACAAACTTTATTTTGAGCCACTGTATATTGATGATGTTATGAGTGTTATTAGAAAAGAAAAACCTAAAGGAGTTATACTTCAATTTGGAGGCCAAACATCTATTAATTTAGCAGAAAAGTTATCTGAAAGAGGTATTAATATACTTGGAACTAGCTTTGAATCAATAGACCTCGCAGAAGATAGAGAAAAATTTAGAAAGTTACTTGAAAAATTAAATATAAAGACACCTACAGGACATTCTGCTGAAAATATAGAAGAAGCCTATGAAGTTGTGGAGAAATTAGGATATCCTGTTATTGTAAGACCGTCTTATGTAATAGGTGGACGTGCTATGGAAGTAATATATGATAAAATAGCTCTAGAAAAATATATGAAGGAAGCTATAAGTTTAAGCAACGAGCATACTATACTTATAGATAAATATGTTAGAGGTACTGAAATAGAAGTAGATGCTATAGCTGATGGAGAAGATATTTTAATACCAGGTATTATGGAGCATATCGAAAGAACGGGAGTACATTCAGGAGATAGTATTACAGTATATCCTTATGTAACTCTAACCGATGATACAGTTAATAAATTAGTAGAAACTACTAAAAAAATAGCAAAAGCTTTAGAAACAGTTGGACTTGTAAATATTCAATATGTTTTTGATGGAAAAGAACTTTATGTAATTGAAGTGAATCCAAGAGCGTCAAGAACGGTTCCTATATTAAGTAAGGTTACTGGAATACCAATGGTTAATATAGCTGTACAAACTATGTTAGGAAATAAATTAAAAGATATGAATTATGGAACAGGACTTAACAAAAAGAGTAAGCTACATGCTGTTAAAGTTCCGGTATTTTCAAATGAAAAACTTGCAGATGTAGATACCTATTTAGGACCAGAAATGAAGTCTACAGGAGAAGTTTTAGGAGTTGACTATGATTTAAACAAAGCAATATATAAAGGTTTTGTAGCAGCAGGTATGGATATTAGAACAACTGGATCCGTATATGTTTCACTTAAGGATGTTGATAAAGTAGAAGGTATAGATATAATAAAACAATATTACGATTTAGGCTTTAAAATATATGCATCAAAAGGTACTGGTAAAGTTTTAAAAGAAAGTGATATTGAATGTGATATATTAGAAAATGATGAATTGTTTAAGTTTATAAATGAAGAAAAAATTAATTTAATAATTAATACTCCAACTAAGGGAAATAATCCTATTAGTTTAGGATTTAAGATCAGAAGAAAAGCAGCTGAATTTAAAATACCAGTTTTCACTTGTATAGATACTGCAAAAATATTTTTAAAGACTATAAGGCTTGTTAGGGATAATGAAAATATTGAATACAGGTCTTTAAACTGCTATTTTACTGAATAGTAGATATAAATTATATGTAATAAAAAAAAGACTTAAGAATTTTGAATTCTTAAGTCTTTTTTTGTATAATAATATTTGTATAAAAGTAGAGAATAGTAGTGTGTATGAGAACATTAAAGATTATTTAGTACATATTGATCTATATATTTATCTTGAAACATCAAAATATTCAAAATTTAAATTTAATTTAGGAGGTGAGATAATGTCAAAACCAAGTATATTTAGTAAGGGTTATGATGAAAAAATGAGAAAAAGAAAGAAAAGAAGAAGAATTTTGATTGTAGCTGTAATCATAATTGGGGTTACTTATGTTTTACTGTTTAATAAAAATATTGGAAAAAATATTGCTCAAGGTTTTAAATCAGAAATAGAAAAAATTTCTGAAAAAATAATTAAATTAAAAAATAATGAAGCTCCAAATTCAGAAAATGAAGAAAAAAATATTAATGAAGAAAAAGAGAGTAAACTGGATAATGTAAAAAAAGAAGAAGTAAAAGGAGAAATAAAAGAAAAAGTAAAACAAGAGACAATGAGTATAAAGCTTTCTAATGGTGAAGAAATTAATCTTATATTTATAATGAATAATGGAAAAAAAAATTATGAAGATGTTAATCCTAAAAATATTCAGTATAGTATAAGTCCGTCTAAAAACAAGGTAGTACTTATAGAAAAAAATACGCAAAATATGATACTTATTGATGAAAAGGGTAGTAAAACTGATATTACAAAAAAACAGTACATATCTAGTAAAGGAACTGTATTTCCAAAAGGTGATAGGTTAAAAATTAATCCAAATTATATATGGAATAGTTATCCTAAATTTTTAGATGATGATAATATAATATATTTTTCTCAATTACCTTGGTTTAATAAAAAAGAGGAAAGGTTTATTTGGAAGTATACTATAAGTGCTAACAAACATGAGCAGTATCTTGAATCATCATCAAAAGAGATTTTTGGAAAACAAATTGAATATGGAAATATTACAAAAGATGGCTTGGAAGTTATAGTGGACGGACAAATTAAAATAATTAAGTAATTGTTTTAGAATTTTTAATAATATGGTAATATTAGTTGACATGCATATGCAAAAGACGTACATGTGCAGTTGAGTTAGTGTTAGTGTGTCATCACGACTAAACTTAATAAAAGGTGGTTTTAATACAGTGGAAATTGGTATTTCATCAGCATGTTTTTATCCACAAGTATATTTAGAAGATAGTATAAAATTAATGAAAGATTTGGGATTTGATAAAGGAGAAATTTTTTTCAATTGTCCTAGTGAATTTAGTGAGAAGTTTGTCGATAGGCTTTTATATGAAAAGGAAAAGAATAACTTTGGTATTAATTCAGTTCATGCATTTTCTACTTTTTTTGAACCCTATATTTTTGATAATTATAAAAGAAGAAGAAATGATATGATTAAGTATTTTAAACAAGTTTGTTTGGCTGGTAAAAAGCTAGGTGCAAAATATTATACTTTTCATGGAATAAGAAAAATTGATACTAGATTTTTAAATGATGAATTTATAATAGAGATATATAATGAATTGATATACATATCTTCAGAAATAGGAATAAAGCTTGCTCAAGAAAATGTATCTTGGTGTATGTCATCTCAAATTAGTTTTTTGGAAATGCTTCAGGAACGGTGTAAATATCCATTGAATTTTACGTTAGATATAAAACAGGCCTATAAGGCTGGAATACCTATTGAAGAATATATAAAGGTAATGAATGAGAATATAGTTAACTTTCATATAAATGATAGAGACGATAAAAACCAATGTCTTTTACCGGGAACAGGAGATGTGAATTATAAAAAAATTTTTTCGGATTTAAAAGAAGTAAAGTATAAAGGTATGGGTATAATAGAGGTTTATAGTGATAACTATTCTAATTACAATGAAATTCTAAAAAGTGTAAAATTGCTAAAAAAAAATCCATAAATACTTTTTTCTGAAAATATATTGTAATATAAATTTTTTAGTATATAATTTAATTAGAAAAAAATATGTATATATGTTTGTAAAAAATTAAATATGTATGTTATAATATATGAAGTTAAAATAAGTATTTACGGTGATTGGGAGGAAAAAACATAATGAACACTAAAATGGAAAATGTAGAAAATAATGTTATTAAACTAGAAATAACAGTTGAAAAAGAAAAATTTAATGAAGCTTTGAAAAAAGCATATAAAAAAAATGTAAAAAGATTTAACATTCCTGGATTTAGAAAAGGGAAAGCACCAATGAACATAATTAAAAGATATTATGGAGAAGGAGTTTTCTATGAAGATGCAATAAATTATTGCTGTGAAGATACATATCCAAACGCTATAGAAGAACATAATATAACACCAGTTGATTATCCAAAAATAGACATAGTACAAATAGAAACAGGTAAAGAATTTATATACACAGCTGAAGTAACAGTTAAGCCTGAAGTGAAACTTAATGAATATAAAGGTTTAGAAGTTAAAAAAACTTCATATACTGTACAAGATGAAGATGTTGAAAAGCAATTAAAAGCTATGCAAGAAAAAAATGCAAGAATTATCACTAAAGAAGATGGAACTATTGAAAAAGGTGATTTAGCAGTTATAGATTTCAAAGGATTTATAGATGGAGAAGTATTTGAAGGTGGAGAAGGAGAAAACTATTCATTAGAAATAGGTTCAAGCACATTCATTGATAACTTCGAAGATCAACTAATAGGATTAAAAGCTGGAGATGAAAAAGAAGTTAATGTAAATTTCCCAGAAAAGTATGGAAGAGAAGAACTAAATGGAAAACCAGCAGTATTTAAAGTTACTATTAAAGAAATAAAGGTAAAAGAATTACCAAAATTAGATGATGAATTCATAAAAGAAATATCTGAATTTGATACTATGGATGAATTTAAAGCTGATACAAGAAAGAAATTAGATGAAGCAAATAAAGCAAAAGAAAAAGCTGAATATGAAGAAGCTGTTCTTGAAGCGGTTTGTGAAAAAACAGAAGTTGATATTCCAAAAGCTATGATAGATAAAGAAGTAGATAATATGGTTAAAGATTTAGAAATGAGATTAAAATATCAAGGATTAGATATTGACACATATTATCAATATACAAATAGCTCAGAAGAAAAAGTTAGAGAGTATATGAAAGAAACTGCTGAAAAAAGAGTTAAAACTGAGTTAGTTATAGAAAAAGTAGTTAAAGAAGAAAATATAGAAGCTGATGATGAAGAATTAAAATCTAAAGCAACTGAAATAGCAACTCAATATGGAAGTAATGAACCAGAAAAAATGGTTGATAGTATACTTAAAGCTCAAAAAGATTATCTAAGAGTTCAAGTAGTTAATGATAAGGCTGTAAAACTTTTAGTTGAAAGTAGTAAGGAAATAGCATAATATTGTAAGTACAAAAATTAATTGCCAGAAATATTTCTGGCAATTAATTTTACAATGAATTATATTCAATATGAATAGCATATTAAATACTAGGTGATAATCATAATAGAAATATTATTTGAATAAGGAGGAGAGAAAATGAGTTTAGTACCAATGGTAGTTGAGCAAACTAATAGAGGAGAAAGGTCTTATGATATTTATTCAAGACTATTAAAAGATAGAATAGTATTTTTAGGAGAAGAAGTAAATGATACTACAGCTAGCTTAATTGTTGCACAATTATTATTTTTAGAGGCAGAAGATCCTGATAAAGACATATACTTATATATAAACAGTCCTGGTGGCTCAATTACAGCAGGAATGGCTATATATGATACTATGCAGTATATTAAGCCAGATGTTTCTACTATATGCGTAGGTATGGCTGCTTCAATGGGTGCATTCCTTTTAACAGCAGGTGCAGCGGGTAAAAGATTCGCTCTCCCTAATAGTGAAATAATGATACATCAACCACTTGGAGGATTTCAAGGTCAAGCTACAGATATAGATATACATGCTAAAAGGATATTAAGAATTAAAGATAAATTAAATAGAATTTTAAGTGAAAGAACAGGAAAATCTCTAGAAAAAATAAAAAAAGATGTTGAAAGAGATAATTTTATGGAAGCTGTAGAAGCTAAAGAATATGGATTAATCGATGATGTTATAACGAGAAAGAAATAAACCTTAGTGAGGTGTAGTAATGTCTAAATATGAAGATAAGAAACAATTAAAGTGTTCATTCTGTGGAAAAAGTCAAGAACAGGTTAGAAGGCTGATTGCTGGACCGGGAGTGTATATATGTGATGAATGTATTGAATTATGTTCAGAGATAATTACTGATGAATTTGAAGAAAA
This sequence comes from Clostridium aestuarii, assembly GCF_026735135.1. Lineage (GTDB taxonomy): Bacteria > Bacillota > Clostridia > Clostridiales > Clostridiaceae > Clostridium_H > Clostridium_H aestuarii. The sequence continues at coordinate 113,014 of NZ_JAPQER010000003.1, forward strand.
TACTGAAGTAGATCTTAGTTCACTTCCAAAACCAAATGAAATAAAGAATTATCTTGATCAATATGTAATAGGTCAAGACAGAGCCAAAAGGTCATTAGCTGTTGCTGTGTATAACCATTATAAAAGAATTAATTCAACAGTTAATGTAGAGGATGTGGAACTTCAAAAAAGTAATATACTTCTTTTGGGACCAACTGGTTCAGGAAAAACTTTACTTGCACAGACTTTAGCAAAACTACTTAATGTACCATTTGCTATTGCGGATGCTACTACTTTAACTGAGGCAGGTTATGTTGGAGAAGATGTAGAAAATATACTTTTAAAGTTAATTCAAAATGCAGATTATGATATAGAAAGAGCAGAAAGAGGAATAATCTATATTGATGAAATAGATAAGATTGCTAGAAAATCTGAGAATCCATCAATAACAAGAGATGTTTCAGGAGAAGGAGTTCAACAAGCTTTATTAAAAATACTTGAAGGAACTATAGCATCTGTTCCACCACAAGGTGGAAGAAAACATCCTCATCAGGAATTTATACAAATAAATACTTCAAATATATTATTTATTTGTGGTGGTGCTTTTGGCGGAGTAGAAAAGATTATTGAAGGAAGAACTAGAAAAAGCACACTAGGATTTGGTTCTGAAATACAATCTAAAAAAGAAAAAGATATAGGTGAAGTTTTAAAAGCTATATTACCAGAAGATTTACTTAAATTTGGTTTGATTCCTGAATTTGTAGGAAGATTACCTATAGTTGTAACTCTTAAGTCATTAAATAATGAAGCATTAGTTAGAATATTAAAAGAACCTAAAAATGCGCTTGTAAAGCAATATCAAAAACTATTGTTAATGGATGATGTTGAATTAGAGTTTAAAGATGAAGCTTTAAAAGCTATTGCAGATCAAGCCATAGATAGAAAAACAGGTGCTAGAGGACTTAGAGCTATAATTGAAGATATAATGAGAGATATAATGTTTGACTTACCTTCAAAAACAGAAATTGCAAAAGTTATAATTAACGAAGAAACTGTTAAAACAAAGCAACCAGAAACAGTTTTAGCAGAAGGTGGAGTAAGACCAACTATAAATACAACAAAAGGTAAAAGAAAAAAAAGAGAAACTGAAACAGCATAAAAAACACCCGATTAGGGTGTTTTTTTAGTTTAAAATTTAAAAATAAGAATATATTATTTCCAATTGAACAAAATATAAGATGAAGAATGAATAATTTTCTAATTTTATATAGAAGGAGATGATAGTTTATGATGACAAGTTCTACATTAAGTTTAGTAAGTTTAGTTGTTACTATTATAATGGGACTTTATTTTTTTAATGCTCTTAAAGGGCAAAGTAATAATAAAATGGTTATAAATAAAGAAAGTAAGAAAGAAATGGATAAGTTAGCAAAAATGAAAAATATAAAATTGACAGAACCACTTACGGAAAAAAGTAGACCAACTACATTTGAAGAAATTATAGGTCAAGAAAAAGGGATAAAAGCACTTCAAGCTGCAATATGTGGTCCTAACCCTCAACATGTAATAATATACGGACCACCGGGAGTAGGGAAAACTGCAGCAGCAAGACTTGTATTAAAAGATGCCCAAAAAAGAAAAGATTCACCATTTAATAACGATTCTAAGTTTATTGAAATAGATGCAACTACTGTAAGATTTGATGATAGAGGAATTGCTGACCCATTAATAGGATCTGTGCATGATCCTATTTATCAAGGAGCAGGTCCGCTAGGTACAGCAGGTATACCACAGCCTAAATTAGGTGCAGTTACTAAAGCTCATGGTGGAGTACTATTTATCGATGAAATTGGAGAATTGCATCCTATAGAGATGAATAAACTTTTAAAAGTGATGGAGGATAGAAAAGTATTTTTAGATAGTGCGTACTATAATTCAGAAGATCCTAATATGCCAGCATATATAAAGGAAGTTTTTGATAATGGGTTACCAGCTGATTTTAGGCTAATAGGTGCTACTACTAAAAATCCAGAAGAAATATGTCCAGCAATAAGATCTAGAGCTGTAGAAATATTTTTCAGAGCATTGCTTGAGGATGAAGTTGAAAAAATAGCTAAAAATGCAATAAATAAGATATGTTTTAATATAGAAGAAAAAGCTAAAAAATTGGTAGGAAAATATGCAAGTAATGGTAGAGAAGCTGTTAGTTTAGTGCAGCTTGCATCAGGAATAGCATTAAATGACAATAGAGATATTATAAAGGTTGAAGATGTAGAATGGATAATAGAAAATGGGCAATATTCTCCAAGACCTGAAAAAAATATACCTGAACATCCACAAGTTGGTTATGTAAATGGTCTTGCAGTATATGGAGCAAACATGGGAATAATTATGGAAATTGAAGCAACGGCTGTAAATACATCATCAAGAAAAGGAAAATTAAAAATAACTGGAATAGTTGAGGAAGAAGAAATAACTAGCATGAATAGAAAGATAAAGAGGAAAAGTACAGCAAGAGCATCAATTGAAAATGCATTGACAGTATTAGAAAAAGTTTTTGATAAAAATTGTGATGAGTATGATATACATGTTAACTTCCCAGGGGGCATGCCTGTAGATGGACCTTCTGCTGGAATAAGTATGGTTACGGCTATTTATAGTGCTATAGTTGGAATGCCAGTAAATAATGAAGTTGCTATGACAGGAGAAATTTCGCTGCATGGTAAAGTAAAACCTATAGGTGGTGTTAATGCTAAAATTGCAGCTGCAAAAAAAGCGGGTGCAAAAATTGTAATAATACCTAAAGAAAATTGGCAAGAACGATTTAAAAATGAAGAAGATATTAAGATAATATCTGTTACTGATATAAAAGAAGTTATAAAAATTGCGTTAATAAAAGAAAATAAAAAGGATGTTGTTTTAGATGTTAATTCTAATATAGATATTCTTACTGCTGAATCGGTATAAAGTTTAATGAAAATACGAAAATATATATATTAGCTATTAAGTAAAATTTAACTAATAAATATAAACTAAACTTTGAGTTTGTAAATCTATATAAGATATTAAAATATTAAAGGGGAATTGAAAAAAAGATAGTTTATATGTATAATAGCATAGTATAAATATTTTAATATATAATATACCATAAAAAACAAAGTAAGCTAGAAATGAGGGTATAATATGGAAAAAGAATTAATACTTCTTCCGTTAATACCATTAAGAGGTATAACAATATTTCCTTATATGGTATTACATTTTGATGTTGGTAGAAAAAAATCTCTTCTTGCAGTTGAAGAGGCTATGCTAAATGGACAGAAGATTTTTTTAGCTTCACAAAAAGAAGCAAAAATTGAGGAACCAGAGGAAAATGAAATTTTTAATATAGGAACTATATGTAATATAAAACAAATATTAAAATTACCAGGAGATACTATCAGAGTACTAGTAGAAGGTGAAAATAGAGCAAAGATAGTTAATTACTCTCAAAAGGAACCATTTTTAAAAGCAGAAGTTGAAATGTTACAAGATGAAATATTAGATGATGAAACTAGATGTGAAGCATTAATACGCTCAGTTAAAGAAGATTTTGAGGAATATATAAGACTCTCAAATAATGTTTCAGCTGAAATATTAGTAAATTTAGATGAAGTAGATGATCCAGGGAGATTTGCTGATATAATAAGTTCATATTTAATATTAAAAGAAGAGAAAAAACAAGAATTACTAGAAGCATTTGATGTATATGAAAGATTAGAAAAACTTCTTTTAATATTAAAAAATGAAAATGAAATTTTAAATATTGAAAAGAAAATTGGACTTAAGGTAAAAACAAAAATAGATAAATCTCAAAAAGATTATTTTTTAAGAGAACAAATAAAGGCGATACAAGAAGAACTTGGTGAAGATGATGAGAATAAAAAAGAGATACAAGAATACTCTAAAAAAATAAAAAAAGCTAAACTTCCTAAAGAAGTAAAGGAAAAAGTTTTATACGAATTAAATAGATTAAAGAATACTGGGAGTTATTCATCAGAAGGCGGGGTTATTAGAACCTATTTAGATTGTATACTTGATATTCCATGGAACAAAAGAACAAAAGATAATTTAGATGTAAAAAAAGCTAGAGAAACTTTAGAAGATGAGCATTATGGGTTACATGATGTTAAGGATAGAATAGTTGAATACTTAGCGGTTAAATCTATGAGTAAATCTTTAAAGGGACCTATACTATGTTTAGTAGGACCACCAGGTGTAGGTAAAACGTCTATTGCTAGGTCTATAGCTAATGCTTTAAATAGGAACTTTGTCAGAATGTCTCTAGGCGGAGTAAGAGATGAAGCTGAAATAAGAGGACATAGAAAAACATATGTAGGAGCAATTCCAGGAAGAATAGTAAATGGAATGAAAAAAGCTAAATCTAAAAATCCACTATTTTTGTTAGATGAAATTGATAAGATGAACTCAGACTTTAGAGGAGATCCTGCTAGTGCACTACTTGAAGTGTTGGATAGTGAGCAAAATAGTAGTTTTAGAGATCATTATTTAGAATTAGACTTAGATTTATCTGAGGTTATGTTTATAACAACGGCTAATTCATTAGATACTATACCAAGACCACTTCTTGATAGAATGGAAATAATAGAAGTATCGGGATATACTTATGAAGAAAAATTCCATATAGCTAAAAGGTATCTAATATCAAAACAGTTTAAAGAACATGATTTAGAAGAAGAAAAAGTGAATTTTTCAGATTCTGCTATATACAAAATAATAGAGAATTATACAAGAGAATCAGGTGTAAGAAGTTTAGAAAGAAGAATAGCTGCAGTTATTAGAAAAGCAATAGCTGATATGTTACAAAAAGATAGAGATAAAATTTCTATAACTGTAAATCATGTAAAAAAATATTTAGGACCTGAAATATTTTCTTATGATAAAGCAGATAAACAAGATAAGGTCGGAGTAGTTATGGGAATGGCATGGACAGGATACGGAGGAGATACATTACCAGTAGAAGTAAGTGTAATGCATGGGAAAGGAAAACTTCAGCTTACTGGGCAGCTAGGAGATGTTATGAAAGAGTCTGCACAAGCCGGTTATAGTTATGTTAGAGCAAATGCTCAAAAATATGAAATAAATCCAGAATTCTATAAAGATAAGGATATTCATATCCATGCTCCAGAAGGAGCGGTACCTAAAGATGGTCCTTCTGCTGGAGTGACGATGATTACTGCTATGGTATCAGCTTTAGGAAATAGAAAAGTAAAACATAATTTAGCTATGACTGGTGAAGTAACATTAACTGGAAGAGTTTTACCTATTGGAGGTTTAAAAGAAAAAACACTCGCAGCTTTTAGAGCGGGAATTGATACTATAATAATTCCGAAAGCAAATGAGAAAGACATAAGAAAAATACCTAAATCAGTATTAAATAAAATAGATGTTATATTAGCAGAGAAAATTGATGATGTTTTACAAAATGCTTTTATAGAGGAGAAAAATAATGATAATTAAAAAATCGGAATTCATAATATCAGCAGTTAAGCCTTCTCAATATCCAGTAGATAATAAATTAGAAGTTGCTTTTGTTGGAAGATCAAATGCAGGGAAATCTTCATTGATAAATGCTTTGACTAATAGAAAAAAACTTGCTAAAATTAGTTCTACTCCAGGTAAAACTAGACTTATAAATTTTTTCTTAATAAATGATGAATTTTATTTTGTAGATTTGCCTGGATATGGTTTTGCCAAAGTTTCCAAGAAAGAAAAGGAAAAATGGGGTCATATGATAGAAATGTATTTAGTAGATAGACCTCAATTGAAAAAGATTGTGTTGCTTGTAGATTCAAGACATAAGCCTACAAATGAAGATGTATATATGTATGAATGGATTAAATATTATGGATATGAGGCAATTATAGTAGCAACTAAAAGTGATAAATTAAAGAAAAGTGAATTTCAAAAAAGTAAAAAGGTTATTAAAGATGTTTTAAATATTAAAGATGAAGACAAATTTATTTTCTTTTCATCAGTAAAAAAGGATGGAAAGGAAGAACTTATAAATCTTTTATTAGAAGATATATAAGGACATGCAGTATTTTATATACTGCATGTCTATTTTTTTTGTGTCAAATTAACAAAGAAGTGAATAGTATGTATTAGAAAACAAAAGAAGAAGTAGGAGGGGCAGAAAGGGGGAGGTAAAGTGGATTTAAACAATTTAGAAGGAATAGGTTCGATGATAAACAATATGATGGGTGGAAGTGACGTTGATGGTAGCCTGGACAATATTGGAAAAATAAGTCAAGTTTTGAATGTAACAAAAGGATTAGGAATAGGACGTAGATTCCCCCTACTAATATTCATAATTGTAATATTGATAGCTTGTAATTGCACTAAATCCAATAATTGTCAGCAATGCACTTGTAGCTGTTCTAGAAAAAAACATCGAAAACACTGTAAGAAAAAAGATTGTTGTGACTGCTGTAATTATGGAGGTTTCAGTAACTTTGGTGGATGCGGAGGCTTTGGAGGCGGAAACAGTTCAATATTGATAATAATAGTAGTAGTACTTCTTGTTAGTCAACGCAAATGCAAAGTTGGAGGTAAGAAATCAGATTTGTTTAGCAGTATCTTGAATTTTGGAAAAACAGGTGATGGAGAATCTATGGAAAATCAAGATCAAAAACCGGATTTTCTTAACAGTATTTTGAATTTCGGTAAAAATGATAATGTAGAAACTACAGAAACCGAAGAAGAAGAATAGAATACATTGAAACCATGGCCCAAGAAAGGGGGGTTCGATTATGTCAAAAAGATGTAGTAGCAGAAGATGTTCATGTGGAGGATTTGATCCTTGTAAATTAGCATTGTTCTTAATAGTATTAAGAAAATCATGTATAATTGATGCTGAAACAGGAACATTATTAATCTTCTTATTCTTGCTTTGCTGCGGCGGATTATGCAAGTCAGGAATATGCTGTTGTGGTCGTTAAAAATAATAAGGAGGGCTTTTAGCCCTCCTATTTATAAAAGGGTGATAAAATGGGAAAGCATAAAAAACAAAAAAAACAAAAAAATGATTATAGAGACTATAATGATTACCAGGAATCAAAAGGATTAAGTGGATTAGGTAATTTTGATATAAATAGTATAGCATCTATATTAGGAAATATAGATATAGGGAAACTTAGTGCACTTTTAGGTGGATTAGGTGGATTAAATAATCAAAGTGGAGATAATTCAGTTAACACAGAAGAACTTTATGAACAAAGTAAAATTTTAGCGGATAAATTAAAAGATGTTGATATAAATAAATTAATAAAAGATACTAATACTTATGATGACGATACAATTAATGTGAATAATGAAGAAATGAATAAGGAATATAATTACCAAGATAATGAATATGAAGATAGAGTAGTTAAACAAAAGACAAAAAAGAAAAAACATTCTATAAAAAATTATGATGAAGATAGCGATTCTGTAGTAAAGTTATTAGGTGCGATAAAATCTATGGTTAATGATGAAAAGGCAGAGATATTAGAAAAAATAATACAAACATATACAAAAAGAAATATATAGATACAGAATAAACTTCCCAAATGGAAGTTTATTTTTATGAAGTTACATCAGGATCTTCATCTGGAAGGGTGTTGCAGTTACCGTTAAAGCATCCACCTTCATTTATTATTAAGTATTTTGTAGTAATATCGCCATGTATTTTACCATTGTTTTCTATGGTTAAATTATTTTCGCAAAGAATATTACCCAATATCTCTCCATTTACAAATGCATTTTTACATGAAATGTTTCCTATACATGAAGAAGTAGTATCAAAAATTATATCATCTTCCCAAATAATATCGCCTTTAATTCTTCCATCTATCTGCAAAAGGCCCTTCCCAGTTAAATTGCCTGTTATTTTACAATCTTTCCCAACAAGGTTTTCAATTCTATTAGAATATTTTTCATTTAACATATGATTTTCCCCCCTTATAGTTCTGATATTTGTATATAACTATTATAAAACATTATATTAAATAAAAATACTAAATAATAAATTTATTAAATCTTATAGAAAATTATACGATAACATTAATAAGTATAGGTTAGGGGTGGTATTTATGTCTAAACTTTCGCATTTATTAGAATTAATTATCATGCTTCAACGTAAAGAGTTAACAACAGCCTCAGAGATTGCTGAAATATTTAATGTAGATAAAAAAACTATCTATAGATATGTAGAGGCGTTAAAGGCAGCAAATATACCAGTAGAATCAAAGAAAGGAAGATATGGAGGTTTTTCTATAAATAAAGATTTTTATATAAAATATCCTAAATTAGATTCAAAAGAACTAGAAGCTTTATTGATGGCAGCTAAAATGCTTACTAGGGAAAAAGGATTTTTTTATGCTGATGAACTTCAAAGTGCAGTAATGAAGATAAAGAATACAGTAGTAAATAATAAGGATGAGTTTAAAGATACCGTTTAAGAGCTTATAAAATGGCACAAGAAAACCAAGATAGTTTAGCACGGTGGTAATTCATGTAATATAGTGATTAATTAGAAATTATCAATTTGTAAAAATGTATAAAAAATTATAGCAAAAATGAATAAAAAATTTAACAAAGGTTATTATAAATAATGTACATTGGAGAGATAGTCATATATATTAAAATGTTTTGATTACTCTCCCACTAGTGCTAAAACCCCCCATCCCCCTTTTGATTTAGGACCGCGAATAGCGGTCCGTTTTTATTGTTAAAAAAATTTTCTAAATAAGTGACTATATTATTTTTGAATTATATTATTTATTTTATCAAAGAAATCGAATTAATTTTAAAATGAAATTTTTCTTTTGAATTATTAAATGCTTTTAAATTAAGTTTTAAAGTATAATTTTTAACTGTATTTTGTGGTTGCTTTGAAATACCTCTAAAATTAAGAATCCATTCAACTTGCGAAGGAGTTCCATTTTTATATGATTTGGTATCCATAAAGGTAGCATCTTGAAAAATATATGTGCTATCAGTATTAGCTAATGCTTCTATTAGAGCTAGTGAATTAGAGGATATATGAGGAACAAAAAGATTTTCTGAAGTAGGCTTATAATCTTTAGAGAGTGTAGTTATAAGATTTATGAAAAACATAATTGTATCTTTTCCCATGAATATATTAGAAGTTTGCTCACTGTATTGTTCTAATTTATTCTGAAGAAAAATATATCTACAAAATTCCAAATTACCATTTGAAATTTTACCAGAAATAATTTTAGGAGTAGCATTATTGGTGCAATCTACAAAACCTAAGATATTATTATAACTGCAAAAAATATCTTTAAAAGTATTATTATTGTATACAAACATATGTTGAATAGGTTTATTTTTATAAGATGACTGAATAAATATTTCTGGAACTTTATCACGAGATATATCTATCAATTTAACTCTCATAGTCCAATAAGGATAAAAATTACCAACTATAGGCAATTTTTTACTAGGTTCAAGGTAAATACTATCTTTTTCAGTATTTACTTGTAAATGATATTTATCTTTGTTCGTTGTTATATAAAGGATATCCTCTTTCCCATCTCCTGTAAAATCAGCTTTATAGGATTTGTTATTTAAATTAACTGTAAAAGTAGAAGAAACTATGTTGTTTTTAGATGAAATATAAAATATAAAAAATATTAATACTAGTGTAATTAAACCAGCATAATATAGATGTTTCCTTTTAAAAAATAAAACATTGAATCTCAAAATACTCACCTCCGCTTATTAATATGTATGAAAAGGCTTATAAAAATATTTATAAAAATATATAAAAAAGAAGAATAGGTTAAAAAACCTATTCTTTCTTACACTTGTTGCATATTCCATAAAAATATATTTTATGGGATAATACCTTATAATCTGTATAACTTTTAACTTTTTCATTCAAATTTTCAAAAGAAATTTCTTCTATATCGTCAACTCTACCACAAGATATACATTGAATGTGTGGATGGGTTAAGATATTTGCATCATATCTAAAATTACCTTCACCAACATTTAATTCTTGAACTAAATTTACTGATAATAGAGTTTTTAAGGCTTTGTATACTGTCGCTAAACTCATTGTTGGATAATCAGAATGAAGTGCTTTATAAATAATTTCAGCTGAGGGATGTTCTTTAGTAGAACATAGATATTTATAAACTGCTATTCGTTGAGGGGTTAATTTTAACTTCTTCTCCTTGAAGATAGTTTTTATATTATCCATTAGGCACCACCTTGTTTAAAAGATTATAAATATTATATAATAAAAATTATTAATAGTCAATAATTAGCATATGCCGATTTGAAAGTTTATTATTTTTTACTTCTTTTAATACACATATAATATTCACAGCATAATATAATGTATAGAGAGGGGGAATTATATTTTGAAAAAAACATATGTCTTAGATACTAATGTAATTTTATATTCTCCACGTTCTATACTATGTTTTGATGATGGAAATGTAGTTATACCAGAAGTAGTATTAGAAGAATTGGATACATTTAAAAAAAATAAAGGTGAATTAGGGGCTAATGCTAGACTTGCTGCTCGTCTTATGGATGATTTAAGAAAAAAAGGAAAACTTAATAAAGGAGTACAACTTCAAAATGGCAGTATGCTTAGAGTAGAAATGAATCATTATGACACAGAAATACCGCCATATTGGGATAAAACTAAGCCTGATAACAGAATAATTCAAGTGTGTAAAGCATTAAAAGCGCGAGGCGAAGATGTATATTTAATTACAAAAGATATCTTTGAAAGAATCAAGGCTGACACCATGGATATAAAGGTCGATGACTACTATGAAAAGGTTGTTCCAGAATATGATGATCAATATACAGGAAGAGCAGATGTATACACATTTTCAGAAAAAATAGATGAATTTTATAAAAATAAATCCATAGATATTAATGAAGTGAATATATATAATCAAGATACTCAAGAATATTCAAATCCAAAGTTATATACAAATCAATTTCTTATAATCCATTCCTCAGATAATCCGAGAAAAACTGCTTTGGGAAGAGTTGATGGTGAAAAAATAGTTTCACTTTTATATAAAGATATGATACCTCTTGGAATTTCTCCAAGAAATGTAGGACAAAGATTTATTATGGAATCGTTGTTTACAAGTGCATCAAAGGCACCACTTGCTATTATAAAAGGACCAGCAGGTACTGCAAAAACATTATATTCTTTAGCTGTGGGACTTCATAAAATTTTAGAAGAAGGCAGTAGTGAATATAGAAGAATTTTAGTGTGCAGACCTAATGTGTGTATGGATGAAGAAATAGGATATTTACCAGGTACTGAACAAGAAAAAATAGCTCCTTATATGAGACCTATTTTTGATAATTTAGAAATATTAATTGATTCTGATGAAAAGGAAAGATATAAAAACGAAAAGGAACTTAATGACAAAATAAGAGAATTGTTTGATAGAAGAATTATTACTACAGAAGCAGTAGGATTTTTAAGAGGAAGATCCATTGTGAAAAATTGGGTTATAATTGATGAGGCACAAAATTTATCGCCAAAACAAGTAAAAGCAATTATAACAAGAGTAGGTGAAGGAACTAAATTGGTATTAGTCGGTGACCCAGAACAAATAGATCAGCCTTTCTTGGATTATAGATCTAATGGATTATGCTATGCCTCTGAAAGGATGAAGGGAAGTAAGCTGTGCTATCAAGTAACACTTAAATATGATGAATGTGAAAGATCTGCTCTTGCATATGATGCGTCTAAGAGACTTTAAGAAAAGTGCGTAGCACTTTTCTTAAATTATGAATGTTTTTCATTTTTGCATATAAATTCTATTTAAAAAAAGTTATCTTTGTTGTAAAATATAATTTGGAGTATGTTTTACTATAAAGATAGGTATATAGAAGGATGATAATTATATGATGAAAAAGAAGAAAACAAGAAAAAAGAAGCTTTCTTTTAAAACATTTGTAGCTTTTATAGTATTTGAAATAGTATTTACAGGAATTACAGGACCATTTATGCTTTATTATGGACCTTTCCAAAATGCTAGAGATACTATAGTAGGAGCAGCAATGACAACTATGAGTCACCAATGGATTGCTACTGCATTTTTATCTGATGAACGTATAGCTGAAATTCAAAATAAAAATAAAGTAGATACTGTTATTCAAGAAGGTACTGAAGAGGTAGTGAAAATTAATAAAAAGAATGATAACAGCATTGAGAGATTTGACATAGAAGGTAGAAAATTTAAAGGCTATATGTTAATAATACATGATCCTACTAGAGTGAAGGTAGGATATAGTAATAAGCTAGGAGTAAGAGGAGAAACTACAAGTCAAATAGCTAAGCGAAATAATGCTGTTGCAGCTGTGAATGGAGGAGCCTTTACAGATAGATCTCCTAGTGGAAAGATATGGGCAGGAAATGGTGGTTATGCACAAGGCATAATAATATCAAATGGTAAAGTTATTCATAATGATTATAAGAATGAAAATAAAAAACATGAAGTAAGAGCAATTACTAAGGATGGAATTTTATTAGTAGGATATCATAGTGTAAAGGAATTAAAAGAAAAAAATGTTATGGAAGCAATTTCTTTTAATCATACAATGATAGTAAATGGAAGAAAACTTATTAGAAGCGGAGATGGCGGTGGTGGAGTATCTGCAAGAACTGCTATTGGTCAAAAAAAAGATGGTAGTATAATACTTCTAGTTATTGATGGTAGACAAGCTAGTAGTATAGGTGCAACATATAGAGAGGTACAAGACATAATGTATGAATATGGTGCATATAATGCTGCTAATTTAGATGGTGGATCATCATCTACTATGTATTATGAAGGTAAGGTTATTAATAATCCATGTGATGCATTAGGAGAAAGATCAATACCTACAACCATATATGTTGAACCTTAAAGGAGAGAAACAAATGAGAGTTTTGAAAAGAATAGTAATATGGATATTTATATCGTTAATTATGCAAGTATCTGTTTTAACTTATGTTGATAAGTATCTGTTTGCTGCAGAAGATGTAACTGCTATAGTTTCTAAGAAGGTTACTGAAAAAAATAAAGAAGAAGATAGTAATGTAATGATATTTGTTCCTGAAGATGTTGAACACACAGCATTATCCTTTGATGGTGGATACATTTCATATTATAAAGATGATATGTTAAAAGTAGTAGATACTAATACAGGAGAAGAGAGAAGTATCGAGCTTGAGGACAAGCTAAAAGTATCTTATTATAAATGGGCACCAGATAGAGATATAATGCTTATGGCAGTAAAAAAAGAATATAATAGTAGTGCAAAATACGTATTTTATTCTTATGATGCAGAAAGAAATAAAAATACTAAGCTTCAAACAAAGGAAGGTAATGAAACTTCAATACGTACAGAAAAGAAATCAGAAGTTGATGATATAGAATTAACACCTTTTACGAATATGATTTATGTTAAGGTTTCTTTGAAAGGTGGAAGAAGTGGTATATATAGTATTAATGTTATGAAGCGAATAAATAAGGTTGATTCGAAGGCTTATTTTATAGATGATATGGTAATATTACCTAATGATGATAGAATTGCTTATGGGTCATATGCTAGAAATGAAATATACATAACACGTAAAAATAAACCTATTACAATAGATGGAGTTAATCATTTAAGTCTTATATCAGCAGATGGAGAAGATAGGATTTATTTAGGAGAGCTTGAAGATGACAAGGTAAATAAGGTTGCCAAAATAAAAAGTATATACTATGGTAAAGCAGAACAAGATACAGCTGAATGGGAAAAAATACATTTATCTGAACCGATAAATAAAAAAGATATTTGTATATCTACAGAAGGAAAAATTTATGTTAATGATAATTTGAAAGGCATTGTAACAGAAGTTAATTCTAAAAAGGAAACAGAGTATAAAGGATTATTTATGCAAATGTATGATGGGGGTATAGCATCTGTTAGCAATGGAAAACTTGTAAAAACAACACTAAAATAAAAGTTTACACGATTTTATCGTGCAAACTTTTTTAATGTATTACAGTTTGGTATAATGTAGATATTAATTATTTAGGAGGAAGACAATGTTTAGAAATTTCGATATATTACAGACTATTTTTGTTATTCCAGGAATATTGATGGGATTTACTTTCCATGAATATGCCCATGCATGGGTGGCAGATAGACTGGGAGATAAAACTCCTAAGTTTCAAGGGAGGCTTACTTTAAACCCAATTACACATATAGATCCAATAGGTTTTTTGATGATTTTATTTGTGGGATTTGGATGGGCAAAGCCCGTACAAACTAATCCAAGTGCTTTTAAAAATTATTATAAAGATGATTTGAAAGTATCTATTGTAGGAGTAGTAGGAAATTTATTTGTTGCATTAGTATTTTCTATTATATTTGCAATAATTATTAAATATCCAATTGTAAATGGTAGTTTATCTTATATATTAAAACAAATATGTTTACAAGCTATTTATATAAATTGTTTATTGGTTGTGTTTAATTTAATACCACTTCCAGGATTAGATGGGTTTCATGTACTCAGAGACTTATTTCCTAAATTTTTTTATAATATTGCAGGAACTATTTATAGATATCAAATGTTAATATTGCTTATATTTATAATGAGTCCTGTTGCAAAGTGGGTTATTTATCCACCAACTAATTTACTTTTTGAATTTTTCTACAAGATAATAGCGTTAATAGTATAGGAATACTTATTACGATATAGCTGTAAGGGTTAGAGATTAGTTGAAATTATTCAGAAATTAGTGATGGATGGGATAAAAATGATGATTAAAGATAGTTAAAATGGTTACTACCAAGGAGGAGAATAAATGAGATTAAGAAAAAAATGGTGGGCAAGACCAGAGTTAGAGGCAAGTCCAGTATTTAAATCATTAGATGAATCAAAAGAACTAAAAGGAAAATGGAATGAGGAATTCAAAAATAATAATGATATATATTTAGAACTAGGATGTGGAAGAGGAGGATTTGCTGCACAGGTAGCACAAAGATATCCTGATAAGAACTTAGTATCAATTGATCTTAAGGATGAGATACTAGTTTTTGCACTTAGAAAATTAAATGAAGTGGAAGTTGAGAATGCAAGACTTATTGCTATGAATATAACAGGTATTTGTGAGATTTTTGACAAAAATGAAATAAGTAGAATATTTATAAATTTTTGTAATCCTTGGCCAAAAGATAGACATAAAAAAAGAAGACTTACTCATACTAAATTTTTAACAGAGTATAAAAAGTTCATAAAGCATGGAACTGAAATCCATTTTAAAACAGATGATTTAGAATTATTTGAAGAATCTTTTGAGTATTTTGAAGAAAGTGGATTTGAAATTCTGTATAAAACTTATGATTTACATAATAGTGATAATGCGGAAGAAAATATGATGACAGAATATGAAAGCAAATTTAAAGAAAACGGAATACAAAGTAAATTTTTAATTGCAAAACTTAAATAATGATACATAAAAAGTCATCAATAAATTTTACTCGGTTTGTAAGATTTATTGGTGACTTTTTAATTTAAAGAGTTTGTTAATAATATAACACATACTGCTGCTAAAATATAAAATATTGTTAAAAATGTAACGAAAATCAATGAAAGTGTTATGATATATAAATGTTTTGAAAAATAAAACAGCATATATTAAAAATATTACTAAAAACAGTGTCATATATATCATGTGGATGCATATTATATAGTAGTGGAGGTGTTAAGAATGATGTATGGAAATTTAGAACTTGAACATGTTATAACTGATGTTGAAGAAAATTATAAAGGAAAAATTATAGGATATAAGTTAGAAGATGGAACAGTAATATCAAAATATGAAGCTATTCAACTTTCTAAACAAGGAGCTATAGCTGGTGTTACTTTAGAAATGTTAGAAAAAAGAGCAGGCGATTTACAAAGCTTATCGACAGAGGATATTAATGTGAATTTATGGAATTTAGATGTGTTAGAGCAAGGTTAATATTTTGTAGCAATTATTATAAATAAATATTAATTTTTTGATTATATAATAATATTAAAGTTAAAAAGAGGTTATTACCTAAAGAGTTTAGTAATAGCCTATTTTGTTTTGCTATATATCAAATATATATCAAATATATATGATAAAAAGTAATAAACAGTGTAAAAACCAATGCTGCTAATTAGATGGCATTGGCTTTTTATATGCAATAATATATAATAAAATCATGTTGTGATTACAGTATAATATAGGCTCTAGTGGTGAATTTGTTATAATTAAGTGGCTATATATTTTCAAATAGAGGAGAGGGTGGGGGGAATGAAAAGGAATTTGAAACAATTTTTAATTGGTGCAATAGTTCTTTTTATTATTTTTTATGCAGTATATATTCTAGTGAATTTTAAAAGTTTAGGAAAAAATAATATAAAAGCAGTAAATGGAATAGTTGATTTAAAAAAATGGGTTTTTAATAAAGATGGAAGAGTAAATCTAAATGGGCAGTGGGAGATATATTATCAAGAATTTTTAGAACCATCAGAAATAAAAAACAGAAATCCAAAATCATATTTTATTATACCAGGAAAATTAAAGGAACAATTAAATGGAGAAACTAAGGGGTACATGACACTACATTTAAAAGTACTGGTTCCACAAAACAAACAAGTTTATGGATTAAAAATAGATAGCATGTTAACTTCATCAAAGATTTGGATAAATGGAATTTATCAAGGTGGACATGGTAAAATTGGAAGAAATATAAAAGAAGAGAAAGCTATATTCTTACCGAGTTATTCTTATTTTACAGCAGAAGATGGCATTATCGATATTGTTATTCAAACTTCTAATTATAGAAGTGTTAATCCAATTATTAGAGCAATAAAATTTGGAACAAAAAATCAGATTATGAAACAAGGTTTTATAAGTTTAGCAATAGATTTATTTATTGCTGGAAACTTGTTTATAATGATATTATATCATTTTGTATTATATATTCTACGTAGAAAGAAAAAATCTTTTTTATATTTTGCATTATTATGTCTATTAATCGAATTAAGGTGTCTCATTTTAAATGAACGTATTTTGGTACAAGCTTATCCTAATATGCCTTATGAAGTATTAAGTAAAATAGCAGCAATTACATATTACTTATGGGTCCCTGTGTTTATATTATTTCTAAAAGAAAATTTTAAAAATATATCTTTAAAAATAGTAAATGTTGCGTTGGCATTTGGAAGTGTATTTACAATTATTTGCTTAACAACTAGTGGAGAATTTTATGACCGTCTAGGAATTTTAGGACAAATAATTTTACTTGGGATAGTAATATATTTATTGAAATTTTTAATATCAGAGGTGAAGAATGGCAATATTGATGCTAAGATATCGTTAGCTGCATTTTTGATTTTATGTATTACAGGAATTAATGATATTATGTTAAACAATGGTACAGTTAGTACTATATATGTGTATCAAATAGGAATGTTTATATTTGTGTTTTTAGAAGCATATATGTTGGCTTTAGATTTTTCTAATGGTTTCGATTGTTTAGAAAGATTATCAGAAGAAAATCGAAAAATATATGAAAAATCTATTCGAGATAGTTTAACTCAATTATATAATCATAGTCATATTGAAGAAATATTAAAAACCTATATTGAAAATTATAAGGAAAATGGAACAATATTTTCAGTATTAATGATGGATATTGATCATTTTAAAATGATTAACGATACTTATGGACATCCAGTTGGAGATAAAGTTTTGATTGGAATTAGTAAATCGCTTAAAGAAATAACAAGAGGAGATGGTTATGTTGGAAGATATGGAGGTGAAGAATTTTTGATTGTGATTCCTAATACACAAAAGACAGTAGCTAAAAATATTGCTACAAGAATAAATGAAAATATACAATCTATTGTATGGAAATATGATAAATTAAAAGTAACTGTTAGTATAGGAGTATATGAAAATAGAAAATATAGTAAAGAAGAATGTATGGAAATTACAGATGGCTTGCTGTATTTGGCTAAAAGAAATGGAAGAAATCGTATAGAATTCCAATAGAAAATATAGATTATTTCTAAAGCTAAGATGATATATTTTTAGTTTTATTAGGAGGAGAAGTATATGAAAAAAATTGCTGTAATTAGTGCCATTTTAGAAGAACCTAAAAAATGTCAGAAGGAATTCAATGATATAGTAACTGGTTTTAAAGGGATTATTAGAGGAAGAATGGGAATACCTTTTGAAGAAGAAGGAATATCAGTAATTGCAATTACTGTTATTGGTGATTTAAATGAAATAAATAGTCTTACGGGTAAGTTAGGTAACATTGAACATGTTTTAGTAAAAACATCTATATCAAAGAAAGAGATTTAGAATATGAGAAGAATAATTGATAAATTATATAAGGAAAATTATTTAGATAAAAATGAACTGTTAGATTTAATTAATAACATAACAGACAAGGATAAAGCTTATTTAATAAGTAGGGCTCACGAAACAACAATGAAAGTTTATGATAATAAAATTTATCTAAGAGGGTTAATAGAATTTACTAATTATTGTAAGAATAATTGCGTTTACTGTGGTATTAGGGCAGCTAACAAAAAAGCTGATAGATATAGACTATCTCTAGAAGAAATTTTAGATGTTTGCACACAAGGAGATAGATTGGAATATAAAACCTTTGTACTTCAAGGTGGAGAAGATGATTTTTATACAGATGATAAAATTGTAGAAATAATTAAGGAAATTAAAAGAAAATTTCCAGAACATGCAGTTACCCTTTCTATAGGAGAAAAATCTTATAATTCTTATAAAAAGTACTATGATGCTGGAGCAGATAGATATCTTTTAAGACATGAAACAGCATCAAAAGAATTGTATAATAAGCTTCACCCAAAGATGAGTTTTGAAAACAGAATAGAATGTTTGTGGAACTTAAAAAAAATAGGGTATCAAGTGGGAGCTGGCTTTATGATTGGAGTACCAGGGCAGACTAATGAAGATTACGTTAAGGATTTACATTTCTTAAAAGAACTTGAGCCTCATATGGTAGGGATAGGACCTTTCATCTCTCATAAAGACACACCTTTAGCAAATGAACAAAATGGTACAGTTGAGAAAACTATAGTTTTGTTGGCTCTTATTAGATTATTTTTACCAGATGTGTTACTTCCTGCAACTACAGCTTTAGGTACTATAGATCCACTAGGAAGAGAAAAAGGGTTAAAAGCTGGTGCGAATGTTGTTATGCCTAATTTATCGCCAATGAAGGTGAGAGAAAAATATTCATTGTATGATGGAAAAATATGCACAGGGGATGAAGCAGCGGAGTGTAGAAAATGTATAGAAGGAAGAATTAATAGAGCAGGTTTTTCACTGGAAATGTCAAGAGGGGATAATATAAAGTGGAGGAGAAAGTAAAATGAATAATACACCTAATGGAAACAGAAAACATATAGCTATTTATGGAAAAAGAAATGTGGGAAAGTCTTCTTTACTAAATGCTATTATTGGACAAGAAATATCTTTGGTATCTTCTGTAAAAGGAACTACAACAGATCCTGTAAATAAAGCTATGGAACTTATCCCATTGGGGCCAGTAGTTTTTATAGATACAGCAGGACTGGATGATACAGGAGAATTAGGTGAACTTAGGGTCAAAAGAAGTCTTAAAATACTTCAAAGAACAGATTTTGCAATTTATGTTATGGATATAAACGATATAGATGAAAAAGCTTATAAAAATACTATAAAAAATTTCAAAAAATATAATATACCTTATATGACAGTCATAAATAAGATAGATACTGTTTTAGAAGAAAAACTAGAAGAAATAAAGAATAAATTTAAGGATATTATTTTTGTATCAGCAAGTAAAGAAGAGAACATTTTATTTTTAAAAGATGAACTTATTAGAAGAATTCAAGAAGATGATAAAGAAATACCTATTGTTGGAGATTTGATTCCTTATAATGGTAAGGTTGTCTTAGTAGTACCAATAGATTCTGAAGCTCCAAAAGGAAGAATAATACTTCCACAGGTACAATTAATTAGAGATTGTTTAGACCATGGAATAAAAAGCTATGTAGTAAGGGATACAGAATTAGAATCAGCACTTGAAGATATTAAGGATGTGGATTTAGTAGTAACAGACTCACAAGCTTTTAAGAGAGTAAGTAAAATTGTTCCACAAAATATAAAGTTAACTAGTTTTTCTATGTTGTTGGCTAGAAATAAGGGAGATTTAAATATATTTGTAGATGGAATTTCTAAAATAAAAGAATTAGATGAGAATTCAAGAATATTGATATCTGAAAGTTGTACTCATAACCATTCTCATGAGGATATAGGAAGAGTAAAAATTCCAAGAATGTTAAGAAAACATACAGGTAAGGATTTGAATTTTGAATTTAAAATGGGGCATGATTTTGCAGAAAATCTAGGTGAGTATGATCTTGTTATACATTGTGCTTCGTGTATGTTAAATAGAAAGACAATGCTTACAAGAATTGATATGTGTAGAGAAAAAAATGTTAATATAACAAATTATGGCGTTTTACTAGCTTATTTAACGGGAATTCTTAATAGAACCTTAGAAATATTTAAATAAGTTAATCTGATTCAAACACTCCTTTGGGGGTGTTTTTGATTTTTTTATGTGTATTTTGATTTGTTATTTTCTTAGATATCTAAAGTAGATTATAAAAAATATATAAAGTTAAAAATTACAATTATTATTATTATTTGCATTTTAATGTATGCTATAATATATTTGTAAGAAAATTTATTTTATGCCTTATGATAAGTTAGCAGTAATTAATTAGGTTGATAGTATTAGAATAAAATTTTTATAAAGTTCTAATAAAAATTAATAGTATTTAATGTGATTTTTCAATTTAGTTTAGGCAAAGAGGAGAAGTAGGAATGAGTAAAAAAACAAAGAAAATAGGAGTTAAAGAATTAGTACCTGGGATGATTTTAGCAAAAGAAGTAATACAAAATAATATTAAATTACTAGAAAAAGAAATGGTTATAACCAGTAACTATATAAAAAAAATACAAAATCTAGATTCATTTATGCAAGTATGTGTATATGATGATGAGCAAGAGGAAGAAGAAATACAAGATTTTATTAGTAAATCTGCAATAGAACTTAAGAAAAAAGAGCAGGTGCTTAAAACGTTTTCTAATAAATTAAGTACGGTTTTTAAAAGCATTGAAAATGACACAAAACCCAATATGAAAGAATTAAGAGAGTTGCAAAAAAATATATTAGAAGAATCTAAAGACTACGGTATTATTATAAAAAGTATTGTAAATGCAAGAGAAGTGGATGAATATTTTTGCAGACACTCTATTAATGTATCTATTTTAAGTTATATGCTAGGACGATGGATGGGATTCAATGAAAGAGATTTAACGTTATTGTCTTATTCTGGAATACTTCATGATATAGGAAAGGTTAAGATAAATATTAATATATTAAACAAGCCATTTGAATTAACTCCAGCAGAATTTGAAGCTATGAAAAAACATACTGTTATTGGGTATGAAGTTGTAAAGCAAATGCCATATTTAAATGAAGCTGTAGCTTTTGGAGTGCTTATGCATCATGAAAAAGTTGATGGATCTGGATATCCTTTGAAATTAAGCAATGATAAAATACATATTTTTGGCAAAATAATAGCTATTGCAGATATATTTGATGCTATGACTTCTAATACAGCTTATAGAAAAAAAGAATCACCTCTTAAGGCACTTGAATTGATGAAACAAGAAGCTATAAATAAATTAGATTTAAATTGTTGGACAGTATTTTTTAATAATATGATTAATTACTATATAGGTGAAATGGTTAGACTAAATACAGGAGAAATAGGTAAAATTATAAAGATAGATCCTTATAATATATGCAAACCTTTAATAATGGTAAATTCGGAATTTATAGATTTAAAACAACAAAAAAATGTATATATAGAAGATTTAGTATAAATATTTAAAAGATATTGACTATGCATATGGATAGTGATATACTCATGGTGTTGAATGTGATTTAGCATGTCGAAAGCAAAATTTCTCCCTATTCTCGGAAGAATTTGTATTAGAATGTTTAAATCCGAAGAATAAGGAGGGGTAACAATGGCTGATAAAACATTAATCTGTAAAGACTGCGGAAAAGAATTCATATTTACTGAAGGTGAACAAGAATTCTACAAAGAAAAAGGATTTGACAATGAGCCAAAGAGATGTTTAGAATGCAGAAGAGAAAGAAAACAACAAAAAAATAGAGATAGAAACTATTAATTTGTTGTATGATTAAGAGGCTGTTGAATGGTTGATCAACAGTCTTTTGTGTTTTTTGATTGATTTAAGAAAGAATGTAATTTTTTTGCATTGAAATTATAGAAAAGTTTGAAAGTAAAAAAATATTCCAGAAACTAAAATAAGTAATTATGTTCGAATTTATTGAAAATAAATTAAAATAAGTATTGCAATAAAGTTTTAAAAATGATAAATTAATATCAGAACATATGAAGAAGTGTTCATATATTAAAATAAAGGGATGATTATATGGATAATAAAAAAAATCAAATAGAAGTATGCTCATGTAATCAAATACATGATGATGTAGTTAATAAAGTAAAAGAGAATATGATATCACAAGAGACAAGTGTTGGTTTAGCAGAATTTTTCAAGGTATTAGGAGATACTACAAGAATAAAGATACTATATGCATTATCTATTAATGAAATGTGTGTATGTGACATAAGTAATCTTCTTAATATGAAACAATCAGCTGTTTCTCATCAATTAAGAGTATTAAGGACAGCTAGACTTGTAAAGTATAGAAAAGAAGGAAAAATTGTTTACTATTCGCTTGATGATGAACATGTAGAAAGTGTATTTAGTAAGGGATTAGAACATATTCAACATGCATAGTATAATAATATTGCTTCGCAGTATTATTATACTATGAAGTTTTTATTTTTTTTATTCAACATATGAATTTATGCTCATATATTAATATGAGGAAGGGTTTTATAATTATCTAACAAAAATAGATTAACAAGGCTAAACTTAACGAAGGGATGGGAAATAAAAATGAAAACTATAAAGGAAGAAAATCATAAACAAGATAATCATAGGTGTATGTGTGGATGTGAAGGACATAATCATGAAAATAAGCATGAACACAATCATCAACATGGACATGAAGAATGTGCTTGTGGATGTGATATAGACAAGCATAATTATGAAAAAACTGAAAAAAACTATTCTAACACAAATGATATAAATAAAAAACAATTTATATTGGATGGGTTAGGATGTGCAGGATGTTCAGCAAAGATAGAACATCAAGTTGGACAGTTGCCAGAAGTAGCTTCATCTGTATTGAATTTTGCTACATCAACGTTAAATGTTGAATTAAAAAACAACAGTTCCTTTAATGATATAATTTCTAAAATAAATAAAATAGTAACTTCTCTTGAACCAGATGTAACTGTTATTGAAAAAGAAAATAAAAGAGCAATAACAAATAATGTACAAGCAGATAAAGGTGTATTAAGCAAAAGAAAGTTTATTAGTTTTGGTGTAGGGATAGTGATTTTTTCTATAGCTGCTATTGGAAAGTTTTCTTTTAATACTGAATTAGCTATGTTTATAATTAGTTATCTGCTTATAGGTGGAGATGTTGTGGTACTAGCTTTGAAAAATATAATTAAGGGTAATGCACTAGATGAGAATTTTTTAATGGTAATAGCTACAATAGGAGCTTTTTCGATTAAAGATTTTACAGAAGCAGTTGCAGTTATGATTTTTTATAAGATAGGTGAAGCATTTCAACAAAAAGCAGTTAATAGTTCTAGAAAATCTATTGCAGATTTGATGAATATTTGTCCAGATATAGCAAATTTAAAAATTGGTTCAACAGTAAAAAAAGTATTACCAGAAGAGTTGAATATAGGAGATGTTATTATTGTAAAACCAGGAGAAAAAGTTCCAATAGATGGAGCTGTTTTAGAAGGAGAATCTATGATAGATACATCTGCTTTAACAGGAGAATCTGTTCCAAGAAAGATTAAAAAGGGAGATGAAATATTAAGTGGGTTCATAAATAAGAATGGAGTTTTAAACGTAAAGGTTACTAAAATATTTTCTGAATCAGCAGTATCTAGAATATTAGAACTAGTTGAAAATGCTGGTTCTAAAAAGGCTAAAATTGAAAATTTTATAACAAAATTTGCTAGATATTATACTCCAATTGTAGTGGTTTGTGCAATTGTACTAGCAATAGTGCCTTCTATTTTTATTAAAGGAGCAATCTTCTCGGATTGGTTGCGAAGAGCATTAATTTTCTTAGTGGTTTCGTGTCCGTGTGCTTTAGTAATTTCAGTACCAATTGGATTTTTTGGAGGTATAGGAGCGGCGTCTAGAAAAGGCATACTTATAAAAGGTGGCAACTATTTAGAAGCATTGAATGAACTTGATACTATTGTATTTGATAAAACAGGAACTTTGACTAAGGGTGTATTTAATGTTACAGAATTAAATACATTTAATGAAGTGAAAAAAGAAGAATTACTTCGATATGCTGCTTTTGCAGAATCATATTCTAATCATCCAATTGCTAATTCAATTTTAAAAGCTTATAGCAAAGCAATTGATAAATCTATCATAGAGGATTATGAAGAAATAGCAGGTCACGGAATTAAAGCTTTAATAAAAGGGAAACAAGTGCTTGCTGGAAATGATAAATTAATGGGCAGATATCAAATATCTTTTCAAAAATGTAATTCTATAGGGACTGTTGTATATGTAGCTGTAGATAATCAATTTTATGGATACATCCTTATAGCTGATGAAATAAAAGAAGATTCTGTCTTAGCAATTAAAGAACTTAAAAAGTTAGGGGTTAAAGAAACTATAATGTTGACTGGTGATAATAAAATAGTAGGAAATACTGTTGCAAGTGAGTTAGGAATTGATAATGTTTATACTGAATTATTGCCAGAAAACAAGGTTGAGATATTTGAAAAAATAGAAAATTTAAAGAAGCAAGGTAATAGGAAAAACAAGAGAATTGCTTTTGTTGGAGATGGAGTAAATGATGCTCCTGTACTTACTAGAGCTGATATAGGGATTGCTATGGGTGGGCTAGGCTCAGATGCTGCAATAGAAGCTGCAGATATTGTATTAATGACAGATGAGCCTTCTAAGTTAATAACTGCTGTTGGAATTGCTAAATATACTAGAAAAATTGTAATGCAAAATATAGTTTTTGCTTTAGGTGTTAAATTAGTTGTTTTATCTCTAGGCGCTTTTGGGTTAGCGACTATGATGGAAGGTGTATTTGCAGATGTAGGTGTTGCATTACTAGCGGTTTTAAATTCAATGAGAGTTTTAAAATATAAAGATTAATAATTATAATTGCAGTACTAGTATTATATTGGTACTGTGATTTTTTAAAATTTTTTTACAACTATATAAATATAGTATGGTAAAGAAAAATGAAACTATTTATAGAATGCAGTTGAAAATAGCAATAGATAAGTTGGTAATGATAATTATTCACGTGGCAAAAAATAAAAATAATATCAAAAAATATGCAATAAAACTTTATTTACTATAAAAAATATGCTATTATATATGAGTAAAAACTATTACATAAAAATTAAATTTCGGTGATGGAGGGTTTTAAAATGGCATATAAAATTACAGATGCATGTGTTAGTTGTGGAGCTTGTGCTTCAGAATGTCCAGTAGGAGCTATTCAACAAGGAGATGCTCAATTCGAAATAAATGCAGGATCTTGCATAGATTGTGGAGCTTGCGCTAATGCTTGCCCAACAGGTGCTATTGTTCAAGAATAATTTAATAAGTTATAAAAATATAAGTTGCTTTTAGCAGCTTATATTTTTATCTTTCAACCAAACTAATGTTCGAAATACCATATAAGAAAAGTGCAAGGCACTTTTTAGTTGACAGATGACAGAGGACAATTGACAGTGTAGGAAAGGATTAAGCTGAGCTTAATTCTGAATCTGAAATTGCAGGTAGCTGCAATTTCAGATTGTAGTTTTGCATTAGCAAAATATCATTAACTGTCCATTGTCCTCTGTCAATTGTTAACTAAGAATATTGTTACACAATATTCTTAAATTTAGTATTATTAAAAGAGGGTGTAATTATTAAATGAATAAAGTTAAATTTAAAAAAATAAGCACCATATTATTTGTAATTATGTTTTCAATTTTATTTTATGGATGTAATGCGAAAAAGATAGTTAATAATACAAAGGATATCATTGATAATATACCATCACGACAGCATATTAAGAATGTTTCTGAAGAGGAAGGGGCTATAAACGTTTATTTTAATAAAAGTGCTTTAACAAAATATGCTTTACAAGGAAATGAAGCAAATTACAATGTAAATTTAGAAGAACGATTGCTTATGAGAATAAATAATGCCAAGAAAAGTATTGATATGGCAACTTATGAAATTAATCTTTCTAAAATTGTAGAAGCATTAATTGACAAAGCAGCAGATGGATTAACTATTAGAGTTGTTGCAGATGCAAAAAATGTAAATGGAGAATATGAAGAAAGATATGACATAATGAAGTTGAATATTGAAAAAATGATAAGAGGGAAAGATCATATTATAGGAACTAAGGATGATATTCATGTGATTTGTGATTCACCCATGTTTGCAGTTACTAATAAAACTTTGAGAAAACAGTTTAACTTACCAGATCTAAATGATATTTCTAAAAAATCAATTAAAATAGGCAAAAATTTAATAACAGGATTAATGATTACTGAAGGAGAAAAAAAGTCTGGAAGTATATATTATAGTCCTAATGACCAGATGCATAATAAATTTGTAATAATTGATAATAAGTGGGTGTGGACAGGAAGTTGGAATTTCACAGAAACGGGTTTATATGGTTCAGAAGAAAATATGAATAAGGGAATACTTGATGGAAATACTCAAAATTCAGTAGAAATTAATTCATCTAAGCTTGCACAGGTATATAAAGATGAATTTAATGAAATGTGGGGAGGCAGTGGCATAAATCCTAACCCTGAAAAAGCTGATTTTCATTCTAGAAAAAAAGACAATACTATACATAAAGTTGATGTAAATGGTACATTAGTAGAAGTATATTTTTCACCTGGTGATAATGCAGTAGGCAAATTGCAACAATTAGTTAAGAAAGAAGCTAATTTTAGAGTATATTTTGATATTTTCAGTTGGTCAGATGAAAATATAGTTTCTCTATTAAAAAATAAATGGGAACGTACAAATGGTGAACGTACAAATTTTCAATTAAAAGGTGTTTTTGATTCCAGTTTTTTTTATAAAAATTGGTCTGCATCTCAAAAGATGATAAAGCAATATAAAAACAAACCACCAATATTTAAAGATAAAGAAAAAAGAAAACTACATAGTAAGACCATGATTATTGATGCCAATACTAGTAGTGATCCTGTAGTAGTAATAGGTTCTACCAATTGGAGTAATAATGGTAACAAGGTAAACGATGAAAATATGTTATTTATTCATAATGCAAATATTGCTAATCAATTTTTGCAAGAGTTTTATGCAAGGTACCATCAAGCAGGTGGAGTTATTCCTAAAGAAGAAAAAATGATAGACAATAAAGCTTTTAGTTTTTATTTAAAAAATTAAAAGCTTTTTATTTTTTGCTTGATATTTTCTACAATAGTAATTATAATAAAAATATAAGTTAAAATGATAATCATTATCAACAAAGGGGAATGTTATGATTAAGGATATGTGGTTAATTAGCTATTTATATAAAAATCAAGAAATTATTAAATCTGTAGCTTTTGATGAAATAAAAAAGATAAAAGTAGTTGCGGATAAAATAAATTTTATCGAACCTATATAGGAGGGGTTTTATGTTAATGAATTTGCTTTATGAGATATCAAAAGGTGGTGCATATTCTGATGCTAAAGTTGCAAAAAAACTTCATACAAGTGAACAAATGATAATACAAATGAAAGAACAACTTGTTAATATGGGATATATAGAGGAGTATAAACCTTGCAAATGCTCAGGAGCATGTTCTAGTTGTGGATGTTCATGTGAATTCAAAGAAATTGTTAAAATATGGGATGTAACAAAAAAAGGCAAAATAGCTATAGAAAGATTTAAGAAATAGTTTAGAGTTTAGATGTCAAGAAGAACATGTTTCTTTAGTTAAGAATTGAAAATTAAAAGTTGAGAATGAAGAAAGTTTTGTTATGCAAAACTTTAATTTTAATAGCAAAGCTGTTTGGTTATATCACAGCTTTGCTTAATTATTTTTTGTTCTAATTATTAATTATAAATTTTTAACTAGTTTTAGTCTTCAGGTACTGGTGCAGCAACTGGGCACACATTTGCACATGCACCACAATCTATGCATGTATTTGGATCTATTACATAATATTGATCACCTTGACTTATTGCATTAACAGGACACTCAGGTTCACAAGCACCACAGCTTATGCAGGAATCATTAATTTTAAAAGCCATAAAACAACCTCCTTATAGTTATTATTACACTAATTATGATGTGCTTTTAGAGTTTATTATATACTTATTATTCATTGTAAAAAACTAAAAACCAATATAGTAAAACTTCTAATATAAAATCTAATAACACAAATACTATAAGAAAAGTGCGGAGGCATAATATTCTTATAGGGAGAATTTTTAATGTGTGAAATTTTAAGTAGAAATATATTAGAAGTAATAGACGAATTTGATGATAAGCAGTATCTAATGTCAATTATAATCTTTAATGCAGCTCCAGTTATAGCAAAACAGAAAGCATCTTATCTTATAATATTTCACGACAAAGGAAAACGAAATCTATGTGATTTATGGATAAAATATAAAAAAGATATAAAAGAACAAATTAATATAGAATTTTATGAACTGAAAAATTTAAAAGATAGTATAGTAGTTCTATTCTATGATCAAAATCAAATAAAAGAAATATTAAAAGAAAAAAAATACATAAAATTTCTAAAAAAATTTGGATATAATTCAAAAATGTCAATTAATCAGATTTTAAAAGTGTTAAAAGAGAGATATGAAGTTACATGTCCACATGAAATAGGAATTTTCCTAGGATATCCATTAGAAGATGTTGTAGAATTTATTGAATATCCTAACAAAAAATGTTTGATGTTTGGTTATTGGAAAGTTTATAACAATATTAATTATGCTAAGAATACTTTTAAAATTTATGATGAATGTAGAAATAGAGTTATGAAGCTTATATTACAAGGAATACATCCGAAAAATATTGGTTTGCAATATTTTTTATAAAAAACTGTTTACAAAAATAAGTTTTCGACATATAATGATATTGAAATTCATTATCAATTACATAGAGGGGGTAACAATATGAAAAAAGTAAATATCATTTATTGGAGTGGAACAGGTAACACAGAGGCAATGGCAAATGCAATTGCTGAAGGAGCAAAAATAGATGAAGTAGAGGTTTCATTACTTGCAGTTAATCAAGCTTCTGCTGATCATGTGGTTAATTCAGATGTGCTTGCATTAGGATGTCCATCAATGGGTCAAGAAGTGCTAGAAGAAGCTGAAATGGAACCATTTGTAGAATCAATAGAATCAGTAGTTAAAGGAAAAAAATTAGCTCTATTTGGTTCATACGGATGGGGTGATGGCGAGTGGATGAGAAATTGGGTTGAAAGAATGGAAAACTGTGGAGCACAATTAATAGACGATGAAGGATTAATGGCTAATAATGAACCAGATGATGAAGCAATTACTAATTGCAAAGAATTAGGAGAAAAATTAGCAAAAGCTTAATATAAGAATGTTGCTTTCCAATATTCTTATAAAATGAAATTATTTTATTTAAGAGAGGATGGTTTTTTATGAATGAAATGATGGTGAGGAACTTTATGAAAAAAATAAGTGAACAAGATGATAAAAATTATTTAATTTCTACAATAGCATATAGTGCAGCTCCTACTATCACAAAAGAAAAGTCATCTTCTCTAGTTGTTTTTAATAATAGAAATAATAGAAATTTATATAAATACTGGGAAAAATATAAAGAGGAAATAAAAGAAGATTTTAGCATTAAATTTCATGAACTTAAGAAAACAGAAAAAATTACAGCAGTACTATTTTATAATAAAGAAAAATTAGAAAAAATTTTAAAAGAAAAAAGAAATATAAATTTTTTAAAAAGATTTGGATATGCAGAAAAAATGAATTTACAAGAATGCTTAGAATTATTACATACTAGATATGAACATGTATGCCCACATGAAATGGGTATTTTTCTAGGGTACCCTGTTGAAGATGTTATAGAATTTGTGGATTGTCCCAATAAGCAATGTTTGTTAAGAGGATATTGGAAAGTTTACCATGATACAGAAAGAGCAAAGGATATCTTCGAAAGATATGATAAGGCTAAGTATAAAATAATGAATCTTGCTATTCAGGGAATTAAACCTTACAGAATCATGAATGCCACTTAAGACAAAACAGAATAAAATAGAAAAAGCATACAAATTGTTATTGACAATAAAAAAAAAGAGATATACAATTAACATACAGTGAAAATAATTATCAATAACAAATGGAATAGATAATCACTATCGAGTATATGATTAATAGGAGGTAGAAAATATGGTGGGAACTTTAAATGATATTGATGTTGGAGCAAAAACTAGAGTTAAGACACTAGCGAGAGATAGTGCTGTTAGAAGAAGATTGATGGATATGGGAATAATTCCTGGAATACAGGTTGAAGTAACTGGTAAGGCGCCACTTGGAGATCCAATTGAAATATTATTAAGAGGATATAAATTGACACTTAGAAAAAATGAAGCTTTGGCTGTTATGGTAGAGTAAGATTAAAGGAGGAGATTGTATGTCTGTAATTCCTTTAGCTTTTATAAATAGAGGAGAAAAAGCTAAAATTCAAGAAATAAATGGTGGAGATACATTTAGTAAAAAAATGATAGAAATGGGATTTAATAAAGGTACGGAAATTGAAATAGTAAATAATGATAGAGGACCGCTTATAGTAGCTGTAGGAGAAAGTCGAATAGCACTAGGAAGAGGTATGGCTCAGAGAATTATGGTTCAAGCGAGTTAGTTTAATTATAGTAGAATGTTATTAGTTATTAGGAATAATAGAAGATTATTTTTTGAATTTATAATGAGAATGAATATCAAATTCATAAATGTTAAATGATATTATCAGGGGGGAAAATAATGAGCACAATAGCTTTAGTGGGTAATCCCAATTGCGGAAAGACTAGTTTGTTTAATGTATTAACAGGAGCAAGACAGCATGTAGGAAACTGGCCAGGGGTTACAGTAGAAAAAAAAGTAGGTAAATTAAAACACGATGGACAGAACCATGAAATAGTAGATTTACCAGGTACTTATAGCCTTGGAGCATATTCAGAAGATGAAGTAGTTGCAAGAAATTTTATAATAAAAGATAAACCTGATGTTGTTATAAATGTAGTTGATGCTACTAATATTGAAAGAAATTTATATTTAACAACTCAGTTGCTTGAAATGGATGCAAATGTAGTTATTGCATTAAACATGATGGATGAAGCAAAAGCTAGAAATATAAAGATAGATATAGATAAATTATCAAATGAACTTGGAGTTCCAGTTATACCTACAATTGCACCTAAAAAAGAAGGAATAAAGAAATTGGTTTCTAAAGTTGTAGAATATGCTGGTAAAGTGAAGCAGAAAAGAGCTAACATATCTTATGGTGAAGAACTTACAAATGAAATTTTAAGTTTGAAAAGTTCTATTGAAGAAAGTGCTGCTACAATTGAATACCCATCAGAATGGACAGCTATAAAATTGCTTGAAAATGATAAATATATGTTAGATATAGTAAATGAAAAAAGTGGCTTTAAAAGAACACTGGAACATTTGAATGAAAGTATTAAAAAAGTCACTAAATTAATAGGATATGAGCCAGAAATGGCAATTGTAGATAAAAGATATCAGTTTATAGGTGATGTAGTAGCTGATTCTGTTAAAAAGGAGCAGAATTATAATCAGACAACATCAGATAAGATTGATAGGGTTGTTACTAATAAATGGCTAGGAATTCCTATATTTGCAGCTATGATGTATATTCTTTACCAGTTAACATTTGTAGTAGGACAATACTTTTCCGATTTATTAGATGAAGGAATGGGAGCTTTAGGAGAAGCAGTAAATACTTCGCTTACAAATGCAGGGGCTTCAGAAATTTTAACTTCATTTATAGGCGATGGTATTATTGGAGGCGTTGGAGCTGTTGTTGTATTTCTTCCTATAATAATGGTAATGTACTTCTTTATAGGAATTTTAGAAGACAGTGGTTATATGGCTAGAGCTGCATATGTTATGGATAGATTGATGAGACTATTGGGACTTCATGGAAAAACCTTTGTATCAATGATAGTTGGTAGTGGATGTAATGTACCAGGAATAATGTCAACAAGAACTCTTGAAAGTAAAAAAGATAGAATGATAGCAATACTTATAAATCCATTTGTTTCATGTGGAGCTAGATTACCTATATATATGGTATTTATAGGAGCATTTTTCCAAAAAAAAGCTGGATTGATTTTATTCATTTTATACGTAGTAGGAATACTTATGGCTTTAATTATAGGAAAAATTTTTAGTAAAACATTGTTTAAAGGAGAAACTTCTTATTTTATAATGGAATTACCGCCTTATCGTTTACCTTCATTTAAAAGTGTAATGCTTCATATGTGGGAAAAAGCAGGAGCTTTCTTAAAAAAAGCAGGAACAATTATTTTTGCAGTTGTAACTTTACTTTGGATATTATCTGTGCTTCCATTTGGAGTTGAACAGTACAGTGAAGCATCTGCTTTGGGTAAGATTGGAGCTTTCATAGCACCAATATTTAAACCAGCAGGGTTTGGAACATGGCAAGCAGGTGTAGGATTATTCTCTGGTATTATTGCTAAAGAAGCAGTTGTAGCAACACTTGGAATGGTATATGCAGGGGTTGAAGAAGGTGCTAAACTTACAGCAGCGATACAATCATCTTTTACACCACTTACAGCATTTGCGTTTATGATAATGTCATTGCTTTACACTCCATGTGCAGCTGCATTAGGAGCAATAAAAAGAGAAACAAACTCTTATAAATGGACTATATTTGCAGCAGCTTATACATTTGCAGTAGGTTGGGTTGCAGCAGTGCTTGTGTTCCAAATAGGAAGCGCGTTAGGGTTCAACTAAAAGTTCAGTTGAAAGTGAAAAATTAAGAGTGAAGGAAAGAATTCAGATTGGCTGAATTCTTAAATGAAAAATATAGGATGGCTTAAAAGCCATCCTTATATAAAAACAAACAATCATAATGAATATCATATAATAAAAAATGACTAAAGGGGTTAAGCATTATTTTGAGAATTATTGGCGAAGTTAGTTTTGCGTAAGCAAAACATCATTAACTCTCCACTCTTAACTATTAATTCTTAACTGTTTTTTTAGGAAGGGGAGTTATTATGAGTTTATTAGTTATAGGTGGGGATAAATTAGGAAACATAAAAGACAATTTAAAGGGAAGTGGATTTGATAATATAAATCATTTATCAGGACGTAAGAAAAGCCAAAAATTTTATAAGATACCTGAAAAAACTGATGTGGTTCTTGTTTTAACGGATTTTGTAAACCATCAAATGGCAAAAACAATAAAAAAGCAAATAAAAAGCAGTGATACAAAAGTTTTATTTGCCAAAAGGTCATGGGTACATATAGAGAAAACATTAAAGGAATATAGGGGATAAGACATAATAAGGAGGAACGTATGTTTTTATTTACTAGGCTAAAATATAAACATATATTTCATGATGTAATAGAATGTTTGGTTTTAGCGTTAGAAGCAAAAGATGTTTATACAAGCGGTCATTCCACAAGAGTTGGAGATATGAGCTATAAATTAGCAAAAGCTGCTGGTATAAAAGGACGTGAACTAGAAGATATTCATATAGCTGGACATCTTCATGATATAGGAAAAATTGGAATAGAAGATAGAATATTAAATAAGGCAGGAAAACTTTTACCTCATGAATGGGAACAGATAAAAATGCATCCTGTTATTGGATACAAAATACTGAGTAAATCAAAAAGATTAAAAAAAATAGCAAAAATAGTTGTTCATCACCATGAAAGATGGGATGGAAAAGGATATCCAGCAGGAATTGAACAGTTACAGATACCTAGGGGAGCCAGAATAATAGCAGTATGTGATTCAATAGATGCTATGATGAGTGATAGAACATATAGAAAAGCGTTAAGTTTAGAAGAATGTAAAAAAGAAATATTAATAAATAGAGGTATACAGTTTGATCCTTTTTTAGTTGATGTTATAGAACCTATATTTGAACAGATAGTTAAAAATAATGGTAATAGAAAGCAGAAAAAAACTACTAGTATATTAGGATTTGAGTATAGTATTAATTGAGGAAATAGCATAAATTTAGTATTTTAAATTTTAAATTATGTAATTTCCTCAATTAATAATTAAGATTGCTTTACTATTGTAAAACTAAATTTAAAAACAGATGATGTTTTTTATCATCTTTTTTTTATTTTAGAATTTAGCTTTAGCTAAATTTCTTCATTAACTGTTAATTGTTAATTTTTAATTACATATAACTTTAAATCTTAAAGTTATATGTATGTGTTTTCTTTACAAAAATAATGGAAGTGATATAATTACCTTGGAAATAAGTTAAATTAAAGTAGGTGGATATATGAATTTTCAAGGGAAAGTAGTATTGGTTACAGGTGGAAGTCGAGGAATTGGTAGAAGTATAGCAGAGGAATTTGGAGATTGTGGAGCAGCTATAGTTATTAATTATAGAGAAAATGATAAGGCAGCTGAAGATACTTTACAAATGCTAAAGAAAAAAGGTATATATGCTATAGCAATTAAGGGAGATATAAGTGATTATAACACTGCAAAAAATATTATAGAAGAAATAATAAAGAAATTTGGAAAACTAGATATACTTGTAAATAATGCTGGAATATCTAAAATTGGACTTTTTATAGATATGGATGAAAATGACTTTGATAGTATTATTAATACTAATTTAAAAGGTGTTTTTAATATTTGTCATAATGCTGTAGAGCATATGCTTAAGGTGAAAAGAGGACGCATAATTAATATATCATCTATATGGGGGGAAGTTGGAGCATCGTGTGAAGTTGCATACTCAGCTTCAAAGGGTGGAATGAATTCATTTACCAAAGCATTAGGAAAAGAACTAGCTCCATCTGGAATCACTGTGAATGCTATACAACCGGGAGTTATAGATACTGAGATGAATAAGTGGTTATCGAAAGATGAAAAACAAGAATTAGTTAATGAGATTCCTATGATGAGGTTTGGAGAAGGAAAAGATATAGCAAAGGCTGCAGTGTTTTTAGCAAGTAATGCTGCAAGTTACATAACCTCTCAAGTTATAACGGTAGATGGAGGATTTATTTAAAGATATGTAAACATATATTAAAATACATTGATTTATTAATTTGTTGTGCTATAATGTGGAGTGGTTTAGTAAATTATGGTGTACAAGTAAGTTAAATGCAAGAAAAGTAAAAGGTAAATAAAAGGGGAGATATATATGTTAAATACTATTGGTAAAAAAATAGTAGTAGCTTTTATTTTGGTGACCACAGTAGCAGTAGTATTAGTAACTAGTCTGTTTATACATAGGTCTACTGGAATGCTTAAGAAACAAATGAATGATTCAGGAGCTTTAGTAGGTACCATAGCAAGAAAAAGTATAGATAAATATAAAATATCTGATTCAGAAGATATAAGTAATGTATTAAGAAAAATTAAAGAGGAAAGTAATAATGGAATTAAATACATAGCATTAGATGATAAAAATAATAATATAATAGCACATACTGAGTCTAATTTGATAGGAAATAAAGACAATGAAGAATTTGAAAAGGTTGAAAAAGTATTAAATGGTAAAACTATTGGAGATTTTTATACAAGAAATAATGATGAAGAGGTATATGAGGTTTTAATGCCTTTTTATGATGGGAATAGTATTGAGGGAATTCTTATAGTTGGAATTTCACTTGATTCCCTTAATAAAATATCAAGACAAGGATTTATAGAGTCTGTATGGATTACTTTAATAGTTATATTAGCAGCGGCAATAGCAGCAGTATTTTTAGCAAGAGATATTACAAAACCATTAAAGTTAATAAGTAAGAGGATGGAAAAAGTAGCTGAAGGCGATTTTACTGTAGAATTTCATGCTAAAGCAGATGATGAAATTGGAAAACTTATGAAATCACTAAATTATGTAATGGGTACTTTAAGAGATGTTATATCAAGAGTTCAAGGAGCTGCTGAAAATTTAGATAGTGTTTCACAAAATCTTACTGCTTCAAGTGAAGAAATTGCTCAATCAGGAGAAGAAATAGCAACAAGCACTGAAGAAGTAGCAAATAATTCAACAGGACAAGCTCAAGATATTGATGAGATAACTGATTATGTTGAAAACTTTTCAAAGCATTTAGATGTTATATATGATAGAGTAGATAAGGTTTCAAACAATAGTAATAAAATTAAGAATTCAGCAGATACAGGATCAGATCAACTTAAAGTTTTAGTTGATGTTGTAAATGATATGAAGAAAAACTTTCAAAAATCAACAGAAAAAATTAGCTTTTTGAATAGTAATGTTAGTAAAATTACAGAAGTTATGGATGTAATAAATGCAGTAGCTAAACAAACAAATCTATTAGCGTTAAATGCAGCTATAGAAGCTGCACGTGCTGGTGAAGCTGGAAAAGGTTTCTCAGTAGTAGCAGAAGAAATAAGGAAGCTTGCAGAACAAGTTTTAGAATCATCAAAAAGTATTACTGAATTAGTGGAGACAATAGTGGATAATACTAAAGAAGTTTCTGAAACTACTGAACTGGTTTCAGAAAAAATGACAACAGAAATAACAGTAGTAGATAAGACCGTAATTTCATTTAAACATATAGTTGGACAAGTAGAAGAAATTCTACCATATATAAAAAATGTATATGAGGCAGTAGATAATTCTATTAAAGAAAAAAATAAGATAGTAGATAAAATAGAAAATGTTAACAATATTTCACAAGAATTTGCAGCAGCAACTCAAGAAATATCAGCTTCAATTCAAACTCAATCATCTTCTATTGAAGAATTTACAGCTTCAGCAGAAGAGCTTACAAGTATGGCAGATGAATTTGCAGAAAAGGTAAACAGATTTAAGATATAAGAATAAAAATAAAAATAAAAATGAAAATGCTTATGGTTTTACATAAGCATTTTAAATCTCTTCATTCATAATTTTTTCTATTATGCTATCTTCTAAATTGAGAGATAAATCAAAGGTCTTAGAATAATTGATTCCCCATTTGTAAATAGAATAAAGAACAGGGACTACGCTTTTTCCGTAATTGGATAGGCTATATTCTACTTTTGGCGGAACTTCAGGGTATATTTTTCTATTTACAAGTCCACAGTGTTCTAGTTCACGTAATTGTTGAGTTAACATTTTTTGTGTTATACCATCTAATCTTCTCTTTAATTGACTAAATCTAAGAGTTTTTTTTCTTAAATGCCATAAAATAACAGTCTTCCATTTACCACCTAAAACATCCATGGTAAGTTCCATTCCACAATTATAGGTTTTTTCTTTTAATTTTGTCATTTAAACCCCCCGTTTTTGTAAGTATGGTTTATGATACTATGTATCATTTAGTACGTTAATATACAAATGAATACTTACTTTCAATTATATTATACTATAAATTAAAAATAATACAAACTATAAATACAGTTAAGTTATAACAAAATTACTATTTCTATGTAAAAATAGCTAGGGTACATTTATAATAAGTTATATAAATGTACCCTAGCTATCAAATTGACAAATTTCTTTTTCCAAAATTGTAGCTCCCTTTAATTTAATTTTGTGGTGGTATCACTCCAATCTTTTTAAATTTTTTTTAGAATTTTATGGATAAAAGCACCTCCAATTTGGTATATTTAAATTATAAAATATAATAATTTATATTATTATAATACACCAATAATTCAAAATTGTCAATATTCTGAAAATAAAAAAGAAAAAATTTTTAACAATGTTTGTTAGTGAAAAAAATAACAAGTTGATTTATAATAATATTGGGGGTGAGCATTAATGAATTATATAAATTTTTCTAAGGCAAGTTGTAAAAATTGCTATAAATGTTTACGATCATGTCCTGTTAAAGCTATAAGATTTAAAAATCAACAAGCAGAAATAGTAGAAGAAAGATGCATTGCATGTGGTCATTGTTTAGAAGTATGTCCTCAAAATGCAAGAGAAATAATAAATGATTTGGATATAGTTAAGGGAGCTTTAATTTCTGGTAAAAAGGTTATTGTAAGTATAGCACCTTCTTTTATGGGGTATATGAATGTAGAGGAAGGTAAGGTAGTAGCTGGATTAAAAAAAATAGGATTTACTACTATTGAAGAAACGGCAATAGGAGCTGATGCTGTAACACGTTATTATAAAGAATACCTACAAAAAAATAACATTGAGAATTATATAACTACAGCATGTCCTTCAGCAAATTATATGATAGAAAAATATTATCCTGGACTAATAAAATATATGATTCCAATAGATTCACCTATGATTGCTCATGGAAAGATACTAAAAAGTATTTATGGAAGTGATTGTTTTATTGTATTTATTGGTCCTTGTGCTGCTAAAAAGATTGAAGCAGATGAATATAGAGAAAATATTAAAGATGTTATTGATGCAGTTTTAACTTTTGATGAGATAAAAATGTGGTTACAAGAGAAAAATATAGATTTAAACAGTATAAAAAGTGAAAAATTTAACAAGAATTCATTTAAACAAGGAGCCGGTTTTCCTGTTAAGGGAGGAATTATTAAAGCATTAGAAGATGTAATTGATGAAAAGTCATTAGAAACTATTTCTGTAAGTGGGACTAATAATTGTATTAAAATTTTCGAAAGTATGAAAAAAGGAAATATCAAAGGAGCTTTTATAGAAATCAATGTATGTGAAGGAAGTTGTGTAGGAGGACCTAATAGTACAAAATATGAGGATGATTATTATACAAGATTGCATAAAGTTAAAGAATATATTAAAAGAAAAAAGAAATCAATAAATTTGCAAGAATGTTCTAATGAAGAATTAAATACTTTGGAATTAGAAATTGATTTTTCTACAAGTTTTAGGGATAAAACATTTAAAGACAGAATTCCAAGTGAGGAAGACATAAGAAGAATAATGAATGAAATGGGTAAATTTGAATCAGAAGATGAGTTGAATTGTGGAGTCTGTGGGTATAATACTTGTAGAAAAAAGGCAGAGGCTATTTTTAAGGGCATGGCAGAAACTGATATGTGTCTGCACTTTATGAGAAGTAAAGCTGAAAGCTTATCTAATGTAATAGTTGAAAGTACTGAAAGTAGTATTATTTTGGTAGATAGAGATATGAAGATTAAAGAAATCAATCCAGCAGCACAAGAAGTATTTATGGTGAAAAGTGAAAATATTAAAGGAAAACCTGTATCTTTACTAATGAGAGACGAAGATATTAGAAGAGTTAAGGAAACAGGAAAAAGTATAATTGGTAAGAAAGATGCATATCCGCAATACAATGCTGTTTTCATAAAAAATATAGTTTATTTACCTAAACAAAATGTTGTTTTAGTTTCAATGATAAATGTTGTAGAAAGTGAGATGCAAAGAAAAGAGCTTATCAAAGTTAAAGAAAATACTCTAAATGTTGCTCAAGAAGTTATAGAAAAGCAAATGAGGGTAGCTCAAGAAATAGCAGGATTATTAGGTGAAACTACAGCTGAAACAAAAGTTATATTAAATAAGCTCAGAAAAGTTGTTGCAGGAGAGTAATAAAAATATAGAAAAATTTGAAATAAACTCTAATATTAAAAAAAATTATCATAATTGAGTGAAAATCTACTCAACTTAATTTATAATATAAAATGTAGTATAATATGAAAGTTTTAGAAGTAGGTGATTAGAGTGATAAGCATTACAGTTTGTGTAGGAAGTACATGCTATCTTAAGGGTTCCTACAATATAATAAATCAATTAATAAAAATGGTTGAAGATAACAATCTTGAAAATGAAGTTGTAGTAAAAGGAGCTTGCTGTCTTGGAAATTGTGGTAAACCAGTTTCCATTAAAGTAAATGATGGTTCTGTTTTGTCCGTTAACGAAAGCAACATAAAAACATTTTTTGAAGAAGAAATTTTGAAAAAGTTGAGAACTTAGGGAGAGGGGAAAGCAGTGAACTATATAAATTTTTCAAAGGCTAGTTGTAAAAATTGTTATAAATGTCTCCGTGCATGCCATGTTAAAGCTATAAAATTTAAAGACGGACAAGCAAAAATTGTTCAAGAGAGATGCATAGCGTGTGGACAATGCTTAGAAATTTGTCCTCAAAATGCAACAAAGGTTGTCAGTGAGTTAGATAAAGTTAAAAATGCAATAGATTCTAATAGAAAAGTTATTATAAGTATATCTCCTTCTTTTGCAGGTTATTTTAAAATGGATGAAGGTAAGTTGGTAGCAGCACTTAAAAAAATTGGATTTTCTTTTGTTGAAGAAAATGATTTGGGAATGAAGGTTTTATCATATTATTATGAACAATATATGAAGACAAATAATATGGAAAATTATATAACCACTTTTTGTCCTTCATCAAACCAATTAATAGAAAAATATTACCCAGATTTAATCAAATATATGATTCCAGTGGTTTCACCAATGATTGCTAAGGCGAAAATTTTAAAAAGTATTTATGGACAGGATAGCTTTATAGTATTTATGGACCCTTGTATTGCAAA
Source organism: Clostridium aestuarii (assembly GCF_026735135.1). GTDB lineage: Bacteria > Bacillota > Clostridia > Clostridiales > Clostridiaceae > Clostridium_H > Clostridium_H aestuarii. Next base: position 154,016 of record NZ_JAPQER010000003.1, read on the forward strand.
AAAAATTGAAGCTGATGAATTTAAAGAGGAAAAAGTTGTTGATGCAGTTTTAAATTTTAATGAGGTTAATAAATGGATATACAGTTCAGGAATTAATTTAGAAGAACTTGAAAGTAAAGAATTTGATAAAAAGGTATTAAAAAATGGAGGAAGCTTTTTGTCAAAAGATGATGTGCTTAAATCTATACAAGATACTATAGATAATAAATTGTTACACCATATGAATGTAAGTGGTACACAAGATTGTATTGATATATTGGACAGTATTCAAGTAGGAGCTGTTAAAGGAATTTTTGCAGAACTTAATATTTGCAGAGGTGGATGCATTGGCGGACACAACATGATGAAAAATAAAAAAGAATATTATAAGAGACTGCAAAAAACAAAAAAATATTTAAAAAGAAAAGAAGAACGAGAAAAGGAAGATAAGCATAAGTATAGAGAACTTGATTTGAATAATATAAATTTTTTCACAAAGTATGAAAATAAAAGCTTTAAAAAACCTATTGCAAATGAAAAGGAAATACAGAAAATTATGAAGCACATGGGTAAATACACAAAAGAAGACAAGCTTAATTGTGGTGTTTGTGGATATGACACATGTAGAGAAAAAGCACAAGCTATATTTGAAAAAATGGCTGAACCAGAAATGTGTCTTCACTTTATGAGAAGTAGAGCAGAGCGGTTGAGTAATGTAATTTGTGAAAATACAGCTAATAGTCTTATTATGGTAGATGGAGACATGAATATTGTAGAAATCAACCCGGCGGCGCAAAGAGTTTTCACAGTAAATCGTGAAAAAATTTTAGGAAAACCAGTAGGAATGTTAATAGATGATGAAGATTTTCGTAGAGTAAAAGAAACGGAAGAAAACATAATTGGTAAGAAGGTATATTATCCTCAGTATAATGTTATGTTTATGGTGAATATAATATACTTACCAAAGCAAAACCTTGTTTTGGTTGCTATGACTGATATTATGGAAGAAGAAAAAAATAAAAAAGAATTAATGAGAGTTAAAGAGAATACTTTAGATGCTGCTCAAAAGGTAATAGAAAGACAAATGAGAGTTGCGCAAGAAATAGCAGGAGTTTTAGGTGAAACTACTGCAGAAACAAAAGTAATATTAAATAAATTAAGAAAGGTGATTGCAGGGGAAGAGGGTGATATTAATTGAATCTGTTTATAGATATTGCTTATAATAGCTTGATAAAGCATGAAGAAGAGCTTTGTGGTGATAATGTTGAAATAGTTAAGCTTGAAGATAGCACTATCATAGTTATGGCAGATGGTCTTGGAAGTGGAGTAAAAGCAAATATTTTATCAACCCTTACCACTAAAATTGCAGCTACAATGTTAAGAGAAGGAGAAGATATTTACGAAACGGTAGATACAATAGTAAACACCTTACCAGTATGCAAGGTGAGAAATATAGCTTATTCTACTTTTACCATTCTTAAGATATATAATGATGGAAGAGTTTATGCTGCTGAATATGATAATCCGCCTCTTTTTATAATAAGAGACAATAAACATATAGATATATCCAAAAAAGAGCTTGATATAAATGGCAAAAAGGTTTATGTAAGTGAATTCACAACAAGAAAAGGGGATGTGCTTACAGCAGTTAGTGATGGAGTTATTCATGCAGGAATAGGAGAAATACTTAATTTAGGTTGGACATGGGACAATGTAAGAGATTATTTAGAAAGAAGCTGTAATACTAAAAAATCAGCTAAAAATGTTTCAACGGATTTAATAGGAATTTGCTGGGATTTATATGGTAAAAAACCTGGTGATGACACTACGGTTGTGAGTGTGAAAATCAGAGGTCCGGAGTATATTGATTTATTTACAGGGCCACCAGTAAATAAGGGAAATGATACCTTTGTTATCAAACAGCTTATGCAGGGGAAAGGAAAAAAAATTATTTGTGGAGGAACTGCTGCTAATATTGCATCAAGAGAATTAAGAAGAAAAGTTAAAGTAAATATGGATATTCTTTATAAAGATGTTCCGCCTACATCAACTATGATAGGAATAGATTTAATAACAGAAGGTGTTTTAACATTAAGTAAGGCGCTGGATAAATTAAAAAAATGTACTCAGGCTTATTTGAAAAATGATAATATATATAACTTAGATGGAAATGATGGTGCATCGTTGCTCAGTAGAATGCTTGTAGAAGATTGCACTCATTTGAATTTATGGGTTGGGAAGACAGTAAATTTAGCACATCAAAATCCAGATTTCCCTATGGATCTAAATATAAAGTTAAATTTAATAGACGAGCTGTGTGATGTTATGAAAAAATTAGGTAAAACCGTTAAGGTAAACTACGTTTAAAAAACAGTTGAGAATTGTCCTCTGTCAATTTTCAACTGTTTTTTTGCTGCGATTAAATTTTTTGAAAAAGGGGTATTAATTATAGTATAGAGAAAATAATATATTAATATAAAGATAAAATTGGTGCGGAGGTAAAAAAATGAATAAAACTCTAAAATCAATATTAATAGGAGTAGCATTTTTATTGTTGATATCAGTGCTATTTATAGGAACTTATAATAAAATGGTTAGTTTAGATCAAAAAGTGAAAAGAGCTCAATCAGATATAGATACTCAACTTCAAAGAAGAAACGATTTGATTCCTAATCTTGTAAATACGGTAAAAGGGTATGCAGCCCAAGAAAAAGATATATTTATAGAAATTGCTAATGCTAGAGCTAAGATTGGAGGAGCAAAAACTGTTGGTGAAAAAGCTAATGCAGATAATGAATTGTCAACAGCATTATCTAGACTTTTAGTAGTGGTGGAAAGATATCCAGATTTAAAATCAAGTGCTAATTTTAGAGACTTGACTGTGGCACTAGAAGGAACAGAAAATAGAATCAATATTGCAAGACAGGATTATAATAGAACTGTAGATACTTATAATGCTACAATAAAAAAATTCCCTAATTTTATAATTGCAGGGATTTTTAGATTTGAAGACAAGGAGTATTACAAAGCTGCTGAAGGTGTAAAAGAAGTTCCAAAGGTTGAGTTTAGTAGGTGATAATAAATGAAAAAATCAAGTTTAAATAGATTTTTAACAGGGTTATTTATACTATTGTTAATATTAGTTCCTTTTAAACAGGTAAATGCAAAAGAATCATATCCTGAGCCTACAAATTTAAAATATGTAAATGATTATATTGGAATATTAGATAATGAAACAAAAGAGTATATAGTGTCAGTTGGAAAAGAGTTAGAGGATAAAACAGGGGCACAGGCTGTAGTCGTTATAATAAATTCATTAGAAGGAATAGAAATTAGAGATTATGGATATAAGCTTTTTAGAGAATGGAAAATTGGGCAAAAAGAAGATAACAATGGTCTTTTGATTTTACTTTCCATGAAAGAGAGAACGTGGTCAGTGGAAGTTGGAAGAGGACTTGAAGGAGTAATTCCGGATATTTTAAGTAATAGAGTAATGAAAGATATAGCTGTTCCTAAGTTTAAAACTGATAATTATGGAAAAGGATTAAAAAATGCTTATTCTATTTTTGTAGATCACATAGCTGAAGAATATAATGTAACTTTAAATAAAAGTGAAAATATATATTTTGATTATAAAGGAACTACAGATACAAAAAGAAATCCTATTCCTATTTATTTTGTATTAGGATTAGTATTTTTGGATTTAATATTTAATAGAGGAAGAATTATAAAGTTTATTCTTAAAATGCTGTTTTGGAATTCTTTCTTTGGAGGAGGTCGTGGTGGTAGAGGTGGACCTTCAGGAGGAGGATTCGGTGGATTTGGTGGGGGAGACACTGGAGGCGGCGGATCATCTGGTAATTGGTAAATGTTTCTATAGTGAAATACTACATATAGTAGGGTTTTATACGATAATACAATAGAGACAGTTGAACGTATCAGATGATAATTGTTAACTTAAAGAGTGGGGTGTTTTAATGAGGTATGTACCAGTTAATTGTTTAAATGAAGGAATGAAATTAGGTAGAAATGTATATTCACCAGGTGGAACTGTGTTACTTGCAAAAGAGGTTTCACTAACTAAAGAATATATAGAGAGCCTTAAGAACTTAGTTATTAATGGAGTTTATGTTGATGATGATCTTTCAAAAGATATAAGAGTTGAAAATATAATATCAGAAGAATTAAGAGTGGGCGCAGTTAAGACAATCAAACAGATTTATAATAATCCTAAAAGCATAGTAAAATCTTTAGATACTGTAGAAATTATAGCTAAAAATGTTATGGATCAAATATTACATAATAAAAGCATAATGGTAAATATGATTGACATAAAAACCTTTGATGATTATGTGTACAGCCATTCAGTAAATGTTGGTGTATTAGCAGCGGTGCTAGGAATAGGTTTGAATTTAGATGAGATTAAATTGGAAAAATTAATTACCTCAGCTTTATTACATGATATAGGAAAGGTTTTTATTCCTAAAAATATCATTAATAAAACTGAAGAACTATCAGAAAAAGAACAAAAAATCATAAAAACTCATCCTGAAAAAGGGTATAAGTACATAAAACAGTATTACAATATAGCTGTTACATCTTATGTAGGGATTTTGCAGCATCATGAGAGATATGATGGGAAAGGATATCCAGATAAAAAGGTAGGAGAAAACATATCTCTTTTTGGAAGAATAATATCTATTTGTGATGCTTATGATAATTTGATTTCTGAAAAGCCTAACAAAAAGGCAAGTATTCCATCTGAGGCGATAGAATATATAATGGCACATAATGGAACTACTTTCGATCCTAAATTAGTAAGATTGTTTTTAAGAAAAATTGCCCCTTATCCACTAGGTACGATAGTAAAATTAAGTAATGGACAAACTGCTATTGTTGTAGAAAATAATGAAGAATGTTCAATGCGTCCTACAGTAAAGATTATTGAAACTGAAAAAACGTATAATTTAACACAAGATTGGAATTTTAGAAACGTTACAATTATTGGAGTGGAAAATAAGTAAAAAAATGAAAATCAATTTCATGTAGGTAGTTTTTTTATTTAAATAAGGTTATAATGTTTAGGGATTAAAGTTTGCTAGAGCAATAGGGGGAGACTGATGGTGTGTAAAATAATTTACAAAAGAGTTGTGGGTGCATTAATCATTATGATAATGTTGATTGGGTGTATTCCAGGCTGTGTACAAGCTAGTATGGAAAATGTTCAAACTGTTTCTAAAGATAAGGTTTGGACTATTAAATTTAATCAAAAGATAAAGTTTGATGAAGATACTAAAAAAGCTGTTAGTGTATTAGATGAAGCTGGGAATAAAATTTATACAACAGTTGAATTGGGGCGTGATTCAAAATCTATTATAGTAAAACCGCCAATAAAACATTATAACATGGGAGAAACCTATACTTTAAATGTAGATAAAAACATTTATTCTTTACATAATAATAAATTATCAAAAACAGAAGAGATAAAATTTAAAATAGAAAAAGTAGATACATATGCATCTATGCAAAAAATAAAAGAGGGAGATATTATAATCTCAGAGCCAGGAAAAGAATATCTATTGAACAGATTAGATAAGGTTAAAGATATAGAAGATAGAGATTTAAAAGAAGCAAACTGGGATTTGTTTGCATATAAATATCAATATTTAGATGGCGGTGGAGCAGTAATTGAAAACAAAGAAAATGCTTCTAAATTGAAATTGCCATTCCAGCTTAAAGGATGGTTTGCTGTATACATAGGTTATGCCACAGGTACTGAAGGATTTAAGGTTAAAGGAAAAGAAAAAGAAGAGGTAATAAACATTTTTAATAATACAAGGCTAAAAGGAAGAAATCAATATGTTGAAGAAGCTTTTGCTTTTATAGAGAATTTTGATAATAATAATATAATTATAGAACCTCTAAAGGATAAAAAAGCTAAACTTACTTATATAAAAGTAGTTGGGTTAAATGAAAAACAGGTAAAACTACACAACAGCTATAATGAATATATAAAATATAAAAGAGTGGTTTATGATAATGATGGTTTTTCTGATTTCTTCTGGGGAAAGTGTCCAAGCACAGAAGAATTAAAAAAAGTGGCTGTTGATTCTCTTAAAAGTGTAGACGCAGGAGAAATAAATTGGGAAATAGGAACAACAGGATGGTTGAATTATGACAGTTATTATGCAGGTAAATCTTTTGAAGGCTCAGAAAAGTATGATGCTTATACAAGAGAGGGAGATAAATTAGCAAGAACTCAAATCCGTAATATATTAGAATCAGGAAAATCTCCTTTGGAAATTGTAGCAAAAAGAGCGAAAGAGCAGGGATTAAGAGTTAATGTATCTATGCGTATGAATACATTTTATAATGATAAGGCAAGATATTTTTTAAATGGAACTATATATGATAAATATAAGCAAAATATGCAGAATGACAGTTTCTTTTTAAGTTATTATTATTCAAGATATAGAAACTATATAATGAATGTACTTAAAGAAGTTTCACAAGTAGATAATGTTGATGCTATAACTCTTGATTTTTGTAGATATCCAAAGGTTATGGGAAATGAAGTTTCAGATAAACGAAAAATTGATATTATGAATAGATTCATGAGAGAAGTTAGAAAAAAAATTCCTTCATACATAAAAATATCTGTAAGAGTTCCATATTTAAATCCAGATTCTTATGGTTTTGACATAGAAACATGGGTACAAGAAGGTTTAATCAATAGATTGATACCATCATCTATAACTCATGAAGATTTTTATGATATAAACAAATATGTAGAAATGGTAAAAGGAACAAAAGTAGAATTATATGTTGGAATTACTGCTAATCTAAAAGGAAAAGATTTAACTCCAGAAACAGAAGCATTGTTGAAAAAAGGGTTATATATACCTGATAATCAATATTTAACAGTAGAAGAATATTTAATCAGAGCTCACCAAGCTTATGAAGCTGGTGCTAAAGGTATTTTCTTATTCAATACACTTAATGATGTAGACTTTACAAAAGATTTTTCACCAAAATTCGAATTTTTAGGTGATAAAGTAAAAGTTAATAGATGGTATGAATTTGAATATGAGTCATACTTAGTACACAATAAGATAAAAATAATGATATAAAAACAGTTGACGTTCTGTATTAGATTGCTAACACAGAACGTCAACTGTTTTTAAGCTTCCTTAATAAGACCTTTTCTATATGCAATAAGAAGCATTTCCAGTTCTCTAATTTGTTTTCTAAGATCTTCACCAATGTCGGTGTCAGCTACTCTTTTTCTAGTTACAGCATGTTCTAAAATAATAGTAGAAGACAAAATATCTCTTTCCTCTTCAATAGCCTTTTTGATAGAACCAAAAGGTTCGTGAGAAGTTAATAAAAGCCCATAAGAATTATATATTAGAGTATAGCCAGCAATTCCTGTTTGAGGTTGGTAAGCTTTGCAGAAACCACCATCTATTACAAGTAGTTTGCCGTTTGCTTTAATCGGACTTTCACCTTCTTTGGTTTTCACAGGAATATGCCCATTGATTATATGAGAACAATTTGGAGGTAAGTTAAATTCTTTAAGAATATTGCAGCATACATCTTCATTATCTCTATATTTATAATAGTTATTTCGTTCTTCATGATGAGTGTCACTATCATTAATAAAGTAGCGTTCAAATGTAGTCATTTTTAATTTACCAAATTCAGGTGAATCAGAACCACACCACAAATACCATATCATATCAAGTGCATATTTTTTTTGTGGTGTTCCATCTTTAAAGAAATAAGCTTCTCTTGCTAGAGTATCAAATTTATCTAAAACAGCTTTACCTTTATATTTTTTATCATTTATTATTAATTCTTTGAATGAACCGTCCTCATTTAATGGGATACAGCCGTGATATAGTAAATTGGAGTTGCATCTTAAGTACATGCTTCCTTTGGTATACATAAAACGAATATGTCTTTGAAGTTTTTCACTTTTCACAAAGGAACGTCTTAATTTTGCAATTAAAGCTTCTTCTCTATCAGTAAGTTTATAAGGATCATTAGGAGCTATTGTTGGAAAACACGTATCACTTAGTTCATAAATTTTTTCTTCAAGTTGAATTGTACCGTTAGGGTAATCAATTTTATCTAAAAGCAATCTATCATCCATTGAAAATTCAGCATGCTGTTCTATGATTTGTCCTTCAAGCTTAAATTGGATAATTGAAATAGCTTTATGCATCTTAGAAATTAATCTAAGTTCCTTTTCACTTAATTCTTTATTTATTGTTTTTGGTATAAAGTTGCTGCATGGATCATCTTCGTAAATATCCATAGCAAAAGTAGCAAGTGGAAGTAAGTTTATTCCGTAACCATCCTCTATAGTATTTAAGTTGGCATACCTTAGTGAAATTCTAAGAACATTACATATGCAAGCTTCACATCCGGCAGCAGCAGCCATCCACAAAATATCATGATTTCCCCATTGAATATCCACTGAATGATGATTCATTAAAGCTTCCATTATAATTTCAGCACCAGGACCTCTATCGTAAATATCTCCAATAATATGAAGTCTATCTACAACAAGCTTTTGAATAACATTGGCAATTGCAATAATAAATTCGCAAGCACGGTCAATATCTATTATAGTTTTGATTATTCCATTATAGTATTCATGTTTATTTATTTTTTCTCCCTGTTCATGAAGCATTTCTTCAATTATATATGAGAAATCTTGAGGAAGAGCTTTTCTAACCTTGGAACGAGTATATTTTGAAGAAACTGCCTTGCATAATTCAATAATTCTGTAAAGTGTTATCCTATACCAATCCTCTAAATCTCTTTCAGAGTGCTTAATTAATTCTAATTTTTGTTCAGGGTAATAAACTAATGTAGCTAAACTTGTTTTTTCGTTTTCTCTTAGTGAAGTTCCAAAAACATCATCTATTTTACGCTTTATAACTCCAGAAGCGTTTTTTAACATATGTGTAAATGATTCATATTCTCCGTGGATATCACTGATGAAATGTTCAGTACTCTTAGGTAAATTTAAAATAGCTTGTAAATTAATAATCTCTGTACTTGCAGCAGATATATTAGGATATTGGTTAGCAAGAAGCTTTAAATAACGAAGCTCGCTTTTTATCAGTTCTATATTATTTTCGTCACAAAAGGTCATGTGGTCTCCTCCTTTTAAACAGTTTATAAGAAAAGTGTGTTGCACTTTCAAATCCTATTTATATAAATAATATGTTAATGTGCATAATATGTTAATAACAAAGATATTATATCATATACTATCACACATATTAATAAAAACCATGAAAAAGTACAGCATATTTATGAAAAAGTGTATACTTTTTATGATTATTAAAAATAGTTACATGAAAAATTATAACAGGAAATAAAAGGAAATTCAATGGAAACTTTTTTAAATAACAATTAAGAATTAAAATTTAAGAATTAATTATATAATTTGCTCTTGTTAGATGTTTTAATATTTGTGTTAAAATAAATTTAAGAACAATTTTATATATATGCAAAAAAACTAATTTTGTTCATTGTTAATTCTTAATTGCATTAATACTTTTAACCGTGAATTATATTAAGGGTGGTGATTAAAAATGGATACTACTATTTTAATAGTAGAAGATGAAGATAGAATGAGGAAACTTATAAGAGATTATTTTGTGAGTAGTGGATTTAATATTTTGGAAGCTGAAAATGGTATAAAAGCATTAGAAATATTTAATGCTAATAAAGTAGATTTAATCATACTAGACATAATGATGCCTTATATGGATGGATATACAGTTTGTAAGAATATAAGAAGAAATTCAGATGTGCCTATAGTTATTTTGACGGCAAAGTCAGAGGAAGATGACAAGCTCTTAGGGTATGAGTTTGGAGCAGATGACTATGTTACCAAGCCCTTTAGTCCTAAGGTTCTAGTGGCAAAAGGAAAAGCATTGTTAAAGAGAATTAATTCTAAAAATAAAAAAGGAGTTATGAATTTTAATGGACTAGAAATAAATGAGTTGTCTCATGAAGTGAAAATAGATGAGGAAGATATTTTGTTGTCACCTAAAGAATATGACTTGTTATTATTATTTGTTAAAAACAAAGGTATAGTTTTAACAAGAGATAAAATTTTAGATAAGGTATGGGGATTTGATTATTATGGAGGAGCTAGAACAGTAGACACAAATATAAAAAGGCTTAGAGAAAAACTAAAGAATAAAGCTAAATACATAGTTACTGTAAGAGGGTGTGGGTATAAATTTGAAGAGAATAAATAAAAAAAGTATAACTTTTAAATTGTTTATTGTAACAACAGTGTTTTTTATATCATTCATAAGTATTCAGCTTATTTTTCAATCATTATTTTTTGAAAAATTTTATATAAATAAAAAAACTAATAAGCTTAAAATAGAATTAGAAAGCTTTCAAAAGGATTATATTAAAAATTTAAAAAGGAGCACACAAACCATAAGAATCATTGAAAAATTTGAACAAAGCAATAATGCAAAGATAGTTATTTTAGAAAGTAATGGATTACTTAATTATATAACTAATTATGAGGATGAACTTAAGGATTCCACTAGAGTTAATGTAATAAAAGGGATAATACAAGAGTGGACATCTGATCCAAAAGCGTTTATTGATTTGCAAAACAAAGGAGAAGCTATTACATATATATTTGATAGTAAATTTTATAATATTAAGAATATCGTTTGTGTGTCTCCAGTAGTTATCAACAATATCCCTGTTAAAGTGATTTTTGCAGTTTCTTCTCTTCAGCCAGTAAATGAAGCTGCAGATGTAATAAAAGAATATTATATATACATATATATAGCCGCAGTAGTTTTAATACTGATATTATCATTTGTTTATTCTGAAATGATATCAAGACCACTTGTTAATCTAAACAAGAAAGCTACAAAAATGTCTAAGTTTGATTTCACAGAAAAATGTGATGCGAATAGAGAAGATGAAATTGGAAATCTTGCAGCAACATTGAATTTTTTATCGGAGAATTTGAATAAAGCTTTAAATTCCCTTAGGAGTTCCAATAAAAAATTAAAAAAGGATATTGAAAAGGAAAAGAAATTAGAAAAAATGAGAAAGGAATTTGTAGCATCGGTTTCTCATGAATTAAAGACTCCTATCAGTTTAATTGAAGGATATGCTGAAGGAGTAAAAGATAATATAGTTCAAGGAGAAGAAAGAGAATACTATTTAGATGTAATAATTGATGAAGCCCAAAAGATGGGTAGACTTGTTGCAGATATGCTTGAGCTATCAAGAATGGAATCTGGTACTTTTAAAATGAACATGAATGAATTTATTTTAGATGAAACAATAATAAAAACTATAAAAAGACTAAAGAATTTAAATTATCAAAATGATGAAGAAAATAATATAGAAATAATAATGGATGTACAAGATAATTTAAAAGTTTTAGGTGATGAAAATAAAATCGAAGAAGCTATAACCAATTTTCTAACAAATGCTATAAGACATACAAAAAATCAAGGTAAAATTATAGTGAGAGCATTCATTAAACAGGATAAGGTTTGGGTTGAAGTAGAGAATGAAGGAAATAATATACCGGAAGGTCAAATAGAAAAAATATGGGATAAGTTTTATAGAATAGATAAATCAAGAAATAGAATGCTTGGTGGAACAGGGCTAGGACTTGCTATAGTAAAAAATATTTTAGAACTTCACCACAGCGAATATGGAGCAGAAAATACCAAAATTGGAGTTAAATTTTATTTTTCTATGAAGAAAAATTGACAAAGTTTATTTATAGATACTAGGGATATGGTAGATATTTTATGAAAAGCAAAAGTAGTATAGATGAGAATTAATCTATACTACTTTTTTAGTTATAATTTTTTAGGGGGAAATTATAACTACTATATTAAATTAATGATAATTAGCTATTTAATTAATTTGTTAATTTTAAATCGAGGGTCTTAGTTTTCCCGTTTCTTACGAGCTCTACTTTAACAACATCTCCTACATTATGAGATTGTTTTAGCTTATTTAATTCAGTTACTTGTTTAACTTTTTTACCGTCAAATTTAACAATAACATCTCCTGCTAATAAGCCACTTTTTTCTGCAGGGCTGAATTCTTCAATTTGGTGAATATATATTCCAACTGGGACATTATATCGTTTAGAACGAGCTGAATCAATGTCGCTTGCTACAATACCAATTTTTAAAATCGGTTTTAATAAATGTTCTATTTTAGGTTTTATTTCATTAATAGGAATAGCAAAACCAATACCCTCTACCTGACTACCACCTATTTTAGCACTATTAATGCCTATTATTTGTCCATATACATTCACAAGAGCTCCTCCACTGTTACCAGGGTTAATTGCAGCATCAGTTTGGATGTATTTATGTTTTTCACCTTCTATTTGTATTTCTCTATCAACAGCACTTACAACACCAGCAGTTACTGTACCTAAAAATTCTTTTCCAAGTGGGTTTCCAATAGCAACAGCAGGTTCTCCAATTTCAATATTATCTGAATCTCCAAATTCAGCTACACCAGGAAGTTGAACTTTTTCTGTTAGCTTTATAACAGCTACATCTAAAGTAGCATCGTAATTAATTAATTTTGCAGGAATTTCTTTTCCAGGTTTTCCTTTACCTTCGTTAAGAATGACATTTATTTGTCTTGCTCCTTTTACTACATGATAATTTGTAAGAATATATCCATCTTCGTTGAAGATAATACCAGAACCCATACCTTCCTGTTGTTCTGGAAATCCAAATACATCATATGAAGTCATGCTCTTTGTAGCAACACCTACTACAGCAGGACCTACTTGCCTTGCAATATTAGCAACAGATAATGGTACGGTATTATTTGTTGTTTTAACTATGTTATTGTTATTATTAGGTATATTATTTTCGATTTTTTGTTCAGCAGCTAAGTTATTATAATATTTAATAGTAGCAAAAGAAGATATACCTCCTCCAAGTGATGCGCAAACTAAACCTATTATAATGTAAGAAATAATTTTTTTACCCGAACCTTTGTTTTTATTATTTTTTTTGGTAGAATCGGATTTTATATAACTATCCTGAATAATTTCTCCATCAATAAAAGGTTGATCTTCAAAAGTATTATTGCTGTGTCCTAATTTTCTCATATGGATTCCTCCTTGTTTTTGTGTATCGATTAACTCTAAGTATATATTATTCCTCTTTTGTTACAGTTTGATGACAAAAGTGTTAAGGAATTAAAAACAAAACTTTAATTCTTAATTTAAAAAAGTGCTTTACACTTTTTAATAGCATATAACGACAAAAATTCATTTATTACCATAAAAATGTAGAAAATTCTTTACAACATAGCTGTTAAATAATAAAATTAAAGTAATGTTAATAAAAAATTCATAAAATATTAATTTGAAGTTAAGATATATTCAAAAAAATATCCGTTGTAGCTTTGAATTGTTATTTTTTTCAGAGGCATAATATTTCATAAAAAAAGAAGCAAAATAAACCTATAAACAAAAGTTTAAAATGATATGTTATAAGGAGGAATAGTATCAATGAACAAAATTGCTTTGATAACAGATACTACAGCAGACTTAACAGATGAAATAATAAAAAAATATAATATAAATGTTTTACCTTTTAGAATTATATATAAGGATAAGGAATATAAGGATAAAATAGATATTACACCAGAGGAAGTTTATAATAATTTGGATAAAGAAGTTCCAACTTCATCATTACCTTCTATGAAGGATATGGAGAATTTATTTAAAAGATTAGAAGAAGAAGGTTATACGCACGTTATAGCTGTAACTCTATCGTCAGGATTATCAGGAATCACAAATGCTTTAAAACTAGTTGCTGAAAATTACAAAAATATAATAACTTATGTATGTGATTCTAAATCAATTTCTTTAGGTGAAGGTATATTAGTAGAAGAATGTGGTAAAATGATTAAAGCTGGTAAGAACTTTGAAGAAATAGTAAATAAAATTCCATTATTAATGAAAAAGGTTAAAGTGTTTTTCGTAGTTAAGACATTAGAATACCTTAAAAGAGGTGGAAGAATAGGAAAAATTTCAGGTGCAATAGGTAGTCTTTTAAATATTAAACCTATAATAAGTATAGATTTGGAAGGAAAATATTTTACATACGATAAAGTAAGAGGAAGAAAACAATCTTTAAGTAGATTAGTCAATATTTTAAAGAAGGAATTTCAAGGTAAAAAAATTAGAGCTTATATTATGAATGGAAATGCTTATGAAGAATCAATAGATGTTTATGAAAAAATCAAGGAAATAGATGAAGTTGAATCAGTACAAATAGGAGGACAAATAAGTCCCGTTTCAGGAGTGCACAGTGGACCAGGACTTGTTGGGGTCGCGTTTATGGAAGTCTAAAAAGCAGCTGACGTTCTGTATCAGCAAGCTGATAGGCGAAGTTGACGTGAAAATGCCATAAAACTGCCATTTTAGTTGACATGTTGTGTTAGCAAGCTAACAGGTACAGTTGAGAGTTGAAGAAGAAAAATCTTTTAGATTAATATGAATATTTTTTCTTACCAAGGTGATAATTGATAATACTTATTTACAATAAATTTAAGGAGTGTTATCAATGAGAAACTTAAATAATAGTATAGTATATAAAAATGCATTTAATTTTTCAATTAGAATGATTGAATTATATAAATATTTATGTGCTGAAAAAAAAGAATATATATTATCTAAGCAAATTGTACGTTCAGGAACTAGTATTGGTGCAAATATAAGAGAAGGGTTAGATGCACAAAGTGATAAAGATTTTCTTTCTAAATTTAACATAGCACTAAAAGAAGCTGTTGAAACAGATTATTGGATAGAACTTTTGGTAGAAACTAAATTTTTAACCCAATTTAAAGGTAAATCATTAATAAATGATTTACATGAAATAATTAGAATGTTAAACTCTATAGTAAAAACTACAAAACAAAAAATAAACTATCAAACAAATACTAATTAAAAAATCGAGTATGGATAATCTATACTCGATTTTATTGCGTTTGTCAGCTAGCTGACACAGCATACCAATCTTTGTCTGTTTTTCAACTCTCAACTGCTAGTATCAGCTTGCTGATACCGCATGTCAACTAAAATGTCTTTAAGTAGACATTTCATGTCAACTTCGCCTGTTAGCTTGCTAACACAGAACGTCAACTTTCAATGAGCAATGAATTAATTTCTCCTCCTATTAATATAATTACTGAAGTCAAAAACAACCATATCAACAATACTATAACTGCGCCTATTCCTCCGTAGAGTTTTGAATAATTATTAAAGTTATCTACATAAAAGGCAAAGCACATAGAGGCTATTAACCAACCTATGGTTGCAAAAATTGAGCCAGGGAGGACTTCTACAAATTTAAGTTTTCTAGCTGGAGTAAGCTTATATATGATAGCAAAAATAAATATCATTGACATTAATGTAATGAAATATCTTAATAAATCCCATACAAAATCAAAGGTTGAAGGTAGATTGAAGGTGGTGCTTATAGTTATACCTATTAGATTACCTAATACAAGTAAAAAAAGTGAAAACATAATCATAAATGCAAGTATAAAAGTACATAAAATAGCAGTAAGATATACTTCCCAAAATGAACGATTTTCGTTCATATCGTAGGCTTTGTTTAAAGCGTTTATAACGGCAGTAAAACCGTTAGAAGCTATAAAAATTGTTATGATCAAACTGAAAGAAAGTAAGTCACTTTTTCTGGAATCAAAAATTTCTATTACGGTAGCATAAATCAATTCAAATGCATTGGAAGGCATAATTCTTCTTAAACTTAATAAAACATCGTTGCTCGTAACAGAACTAAATCCAATCATAGTCATTAAAAATATCAAAAAAGGAAAAAAAGATAACAATAAGCTGTAAGCAAGTTGAGAACCTAAAGCAAAAATATCATCTTCTTTTGTTTTATATATCAATCTAAGAAGAAGATATTTATTTTGTTTTTTCAATTTTATTCCCCCATAAACTTCAATTAATAGTTAATAGTTAATAATTAATAGTTAATAGTTGAAAAATGGGTAACTTTTTATAGTTAAAAGTATATTATGTTAATTGTATGGTTAATATGCAAATTCAATATAAAAAATAATAAAAAGGTATAACTTTTAGAAAAAAGTCTACGTAGTTCTATATGTAATAATATTATGAAAAAAAATTACCAAAATAAAACAGTAAAGAATATTTAGTGTGATTTCGAAATATATATTATGGAGTTTATAAAAAATATACCATCTTCTATTGCATTTTATGGTAAAATATTATAAAATCAATTCGATAAGGTAATTTTATGTAAGAATTGAGTAACTATGTGGTGATATGTGTTAAAGATAGAAATAAGTTATAAAAACTTTTTTAAAATTTATAGAATCTTAATGAAATGATGGTAAATATATCATCAATGTTTTGAAATTACCACGCATAATTTGTTTAATTGTTGTTGATAAGTGGGACAAAAACCTATATAATTAATATTGTAATAAAACTTGGCAATTAAGTTTATTACTTCATCAGCATGAATTACCGATTAAAACATGTAATACTTCTATGAAAAGAAGGATTTATTAAATTTATGTAGAATATTGAGTTAATACGTAAAAAGTTTAAGTATGGTAATTGTAAGGAGATATAATTTTTATAGTATTATGTTTCCCTAACTTACATAAATTATTCAACCCAAAGTTAATAATTTAAAAAATAATAAAATACAAACAAAATGGGAGGGAACAAAAGTGGTTAAAAAGAAGATAAGCATGCTTTTAGCAGCTGTGCTAGTAGCTTCAGGAGTAGGAATGGTTAAACCAGCATTTGCTGAAGTTAACACAGCAAAAGTACCAGCAGTAACTTATATAGCACCAAATCATACAATGGTTGAAGCAGGTGACAATTTCTCATTTGTACTTCAAGCAAACACAGAAGAAGAAGTTCAATACAGAGTATGGGCTCAAAACATTAAAACAGGAAAATGGTTTGAAATAACTGATGGTTATTCAGATGCTGTAAAAGGTACAGAACCATTTATTCCAACAGCAGTTAAGAATTTAGAAGAAGGAGCATATAAAGCTTCAATCTGGATTAAAAAAGCTGGTTCAGAAGCTAAATATGACAGCTATGCTGTGAAAAACTTCAAAGTTCAAAAAGATGGATATTTTGCTGAAAGAGCAAACATGGATGAACTTGGACTTAAAGATACTTACAAAGCAGGAGAAAAAATAGCTATAACTGGATCAGATGAATATAAATTACACATATTTAATCCATCAGCAGCAACAAGAAAAGAAGGATGGATGATAGATGAAGATTATGAAACAGCAGAAGCTACTTCATATACTTTTGAAAAACCAGGAACTTACCTTGTAGATGTATGGGGTAAAAAAGCTGATAGTCAAAACAAATATGATGGTTGGGTTCTTAAAGTTGTAACAGTAACTGAAGGAACTGGAGAAGTTACACCAACTGTAGAAGTTGCAGCTGGATTAGATGCAATGAGCAGAATGGTTAAAGTAACATTAAATGTTGATGATGCTGAAAACTATAAAGTAACTTATAGTGATGGAACAGAATTAAAATACTATTCATCAAGCAAAACATTCAAAGCTGTAATCTACTCAACTGATGAAGAAGCATTAAAGAATGCTGAAAGCTACAAAGTAGTTTGCACAAAGGTTGAAACACCAGAAGCTACTGTAGAAGTTGCAGCTGGATTAGATGCAATGAGCAGAATGGTTAAAGTAACTGGAGTAGATGGAGAAAAATTCGAAGTTGAATATAATGATGGAACAAAATTAAAATATTATGAAAACAGCAAAACATTTAAAGCTGTAATCTATTCAACTGATGAAGAAGCATTAAAAGATGCTAACAATTACACATTCACTGTAAAATAAGTAAATTAGCCAAGAGCGACTTTACATTTTAAATAAAAAATAAAATATTTTAACATAAAAGTATGAGGAGGTAACACTATTATGGCAAAACAAAGAAAAGTTGTTAATGTTCTTTCAAAGGCAGCATTAGCAGGAATGGTTGCATCAGCAATGTTAACATCTCAAGCTTTCGCAGCAGTAGATGCTTACACAGTAAAAGTTGGTGAAAATGTATACGAATATAGTAAATCAGAATTAGTACAATCTTTCTTAGACAACAGCGAAGGATTAGAAGCTCCATTATATGAAGATTTCTCAGCTAAATTAGCTGAAGGAAAAGGAGTTCATTCATACCACGATGATAAAAATGGATATGTAAGCTTTGCTTCAGTTTCAGATGCATTCATGAACGCTGAAGGTGCATTCGATATGAACGCATTTACAGAATCAGAAGATGCTGGAGTTGTAGAAGTTCCAACAGTTAAAAAAGCTGTTGTTAAAGACGGAGAAGTTGCATACAACGAAGAAGGTCAAGAAACTGAAACTGGTGATTTAGTAGTTAAAGAAGTAGAAGCTTTAAATGCTGCTCAAATCAAAGTTACTTTCAACAAAGTTTTAACTGGAGATGCTAAAGACGAAGCAACAGATGAAGAAAACTATACAGTAGAAGATGCTGATGAAGATGAAATAGATGATTTAATAAAATCAGCTGATCTTGAAGAAGATGGTAAAACAGTGATTTTAACAGTAGATCACAGTAAAGTTGGCGATGATGATGGAGATTATGAAAACCAAGCTAAATATAAATTAAAAGTTGACGAAAATGTTACTGGTACAGAAACAACAAAAGATTTTGAAGTTAAAGATTTTAATATGCCAGAAGTTGAATCAGTAGATGTTGTTGGTATAAAAACTATAAAACTTAAATTAACTGAGCCAGTAGTTGCTGAAAAAAATGAAGAATTAAAAGATGCTTTTGAAGTTAATGATGGAGACTATTCAATAGAAGAAGTTAAATCTATTAATAATGGTAAAGAATTAAATATCGTTCTTTACAGTGAGTTAAAAGATGGTGAAGATTTAACTGTTGATATTAAATCAGGAGCAGAAGATTTTGCTGGATATAGCTTGAAGAAAGACACATTTAAAACAAAAGTAAATATCAATAAAGATGCTTTAAAAATAGTTGAATACAAAAAAGCTAAAGATGATGAAATAACTTTAGTATTCAACAAAGATGTTAGATTCCATGAATTCGAAGATGAAACTAAGATAGCTATGGATAAGAATGATGTTAAAAAGAAATATGATAGCGAAGATGGTTTCGAATATGTAGACGAAGATGATGATGTAATCAAAGGATTCTATCATTCATCAGCTAAAAACAAAGCAGAAGCTATTGAAATAGATGGTAATGAAGTAACATTACACTTTGGAACAGATTATTTATTACCAGAAACTGCATATGTATTTGTAGAATCTGATGTATTAGAAGACTTATGGGAAAAGACTAATGATGATTTAAATATTAAAGCTGAAATAACTAAAGACCAAGTTAGACCAGAAGTTAAAAAGATTGAGCAAGATGCAGATTTAACAGATCCAAACAAGAAAGTAGTAATAACTTTCACAGAAGATTTAGATAGAGAATCAGCAGAAAAGGAAGAAAACTACAAAGTTACAGATCCAGATGGTAAAAATATTAGAGTTTCTCATGCTGATTTAACTGATGATGATGAAGTTACTTTAACTTTAGCAAAAGAATTAGAAGATGGAACTAAGTATGAATTAAAAATAGAAGATGTTGAAGATAAAGCTGAAAATAACATAAAAGATTACACTACTAAATTTACAGCACATGAAAATGAATCTATTAACGAGGTAACAGCTAGATTCTATAATCCAAGTGAAAGTGATCAAAAGATAGTTGTAGATTTTGATACTGAAATGTTATCAGATAAAAGTAGATATGCTATAAACAATCTTGAAAACTATGATTTATCAATAAGTGATGAAAATGATAAACTTATAAAGAAAATTAACTTATCTGATTATGATGATGCTAGTGTAAAAGCAGTAGAAGATGCTCATAAAGCAGAAATCAAACTTCCTGGAAATAAGGCAGATAATGATGATAGATTTGATTTCAAAGGAAAGAAACTTAAACTATCAATAAGTAAATTAGAAGATGTTAATGAAAACAGAACAAGCGTTATTGATACAGATGTTGCTGGAAAAACAACTGTTGGACTAGATGATGATAATCCATCAGCTACAGACTTAGAAACTATAAAAATCGTATTAGAAGATAAGATTGACTTTGAAAAAGCTGATATAGTACTTAAATATGGTAATAAGGTAGATAACAAATTTGTAGCTGCAAGCGATAGTGCAATAATAACACCAGCATCTAAGAGAGTTGATAATGAAAATGGTAAAACAACAATAACTTACACATTAGATGAAGATGATCAATTATTATTTAATGGAAACATCAAAAAAGGTGACGAAGAATATGTAGTTGCAGTTACAACTATAGAAACACCAAAATCAGAAAACAACTATGGTGATACTTTAGAAGGAAGTCAAGCTTGGATAGTTGAAGATGAAATAAATCCAGCATTAGCTATATTAAAAGAAGATAGCAATGATAATTCAACAACAACAGTTGCAATGGGTATTGAATTAGATGATAGAGATGATTATGAAGATGCAGTAATGGTAACTGATTTCCATAAAGATGGAAACACTAGAACTGCAGCTGTAGTATTAAAATTTGAAGAAGCAATGTCAAGTGCTAATATCAATAACCTTACATTTGATACTGATGATAGTGATGTAGATGTAGTAGCTGCTAAACTTTTAGATAGCAAAACTGTTATATTAAAACTTGATGCAACTAGTGCAGATGAAGATGATTTTGATTCAATAGATGATTTTGTATCATTATCAATCAGAACAGGTTCTAATGAAGTATTCGATGAAGAAGGTAACGGTACTACAATTGATACAGAAGTAGAATTGAAAAATGAAGATAATGCTGCTTGGAAACTTACTACTGTTTTTGATAAATAGTAATAATTAAATTAATAAAGTAAAGAAGGATATTTCTTGTATCCTTCCTTGCTTTGATATAAATGAGCGGATTTAATAGAAATATATTTTCATATCTAATAAAAATCAAATCAAAATGCTGCAGTCCTATCTTGCAGTGAAAAATTCAATAGCATATCAAAAAAGTTAATAACATATCTTTAAAACTAAAAACCAATGAGTGTTTTCACTCTTTGGTTTTTAGTTTTATTCTATAGGAAATTATGAAATTTTATAATTTCTAACTTTAAGTATCCTAATAAAAGTATATATTGCGTAAAAGGCATTTGAACAAACTTTCTTAGTGAAGTGAAACGTCTTTATAGCAATATATACTTTTGTTCTTTTATTCATTTATATTTAACAAATTCAATATATTTACATGGTATAATATCTATGATAAAGTAAATATAGATAACCTAGTTCAAAACTGAACTTAATTATCAGATAAAAGATTAGAGAGAAAAGAGAAGAGATAATGAGTTAGTATTAAATGAGGAGGAAATATTATGGATATACAAGAAAATAACCAAAAGTGGTATAGTGTTTTACCACTGGCATTTTTGGTTTCAATAGTACCTTTGATTGTTTATTTAAAAGTAGTTAAGCTTCAAGGTGCAGCAAAGGTTTATTGGAAAGGACCTAGTAAAAGTGCAGACTTATTTTCATATTATAAAATGGAGACAATACTTATATTATCATCAATAGCTTTACTTATAATGATAATAAAGCTTTTTAAAAAGGAAATTGAATTTAAGAAGAATATAATATACATACCTATGGGGATATATGGATTTTTTATTGTTTTATCAACAATACTTTCTGAGTATAAGTCTATATCTGTTTTGGGATTTGTAGAAAGATATGAAGGTATGTTAATTCTTTTAGCGTACATATGTATAATGATAGCAGCTATAAACGTTTTAAATACAAAAAAACAGTATAAGGTTATTACTATTGCACTTTTGTGCTCAGCTATATTTATAGGAATAATTGGAGTGCTTCAGTATTTTGGAAATGATCCTTTTAAAACGGATTTTGTTAAAAAGTTGATACTTCCATCAAAATACGAAAATGCAAAGATGAACTTTTATTTAGGTGAAAACGTAATATATGCTACAATGTATCACTATAACTATGTAGGAAGCTATATGGCTATGTTGTTTCCTTTTACTATGACACTATCCTTGCTTATAAAGGATAAAAAATATAAAATACCTATGATAATAGTTACAGCATTGATGTTTATAAATTGGATTGGATGTAACTCACGTGCTGGAGTAATAGGAGGAGTATTTGCATTAGTGATGATGATTATACTTCTTAGAAAAGTTCTAATAAAAAATTGGAAAATAGTACTAGGTTCACTGGCTGTAGTAGTTATTATAATATTTGGAATGAATAAAGCCTCTGATGGAAGGCTTGTATCAAGATTATCAAGTATAGTTAGTGATGCGGGAGATTTAAGTAAAGCAAAAGGATCTTATTTAAAAGATGTTGAGATTAAAGATGGAAAAGTATATGTATACACATCTAAAGAAAGATTAAGCTTTAATCTTGTAAATGAAAAAATAGAGTTTAAAGATGAAAATGATAAAAAGATAGATACAAAGATAACTTCAAATGGTAAATTAGTATTTAATGACGATAGGTACAAAGAGTATGTTGGACAAGTAGGAAAAACTTATACATCATCAGGAGAGGAAACAGTGTTAACTTTAATAAAAGCACATACACATTTAAAGTTTGCGCTAAAGGATAATGAAGCTAAGTTTATAAATCATAAAAAACAAGAAGTTGACTTGAAAAAGGTTGAAAAATTTGGTTTTGAAGGTAAAGAAAAGATAGGTTCTGCAAGAGGATATATATGGTCCCGTTCTATACCTTTATTGAAGAAAACAATGTTTATAGGAAATGGACCAGATACTTTTGCTATATTTTTTCCACAGGATGATTACGTAGGAAAAGTAATAGCTTATGGAACAGATAATATGCTTGTAGATAAGGCTCATAGCTTATATCTTCAAACAGGAATAAATACAGGAGTTATATCTCTAATAGCACTCCTTGCAATGTTTTTAATATACTTTGTATCAAGTATAAAAACTTATTTTAAAAACGAATTTAATGATTTTTATTCTGTTTTAGGTTTAGCTGTTTTTCTAGCTTGCTGCGGTTATATAGTAGCTGGAATATTTAATGACAGCGTAGTATCTGTTGCACCAGTATTTTGGGTGTTGCTTGGTATGGGGATAAGTATTAATTTGAAGTTAAAAAAACAGAGAAGCGGTAGAATAGAGTAAAGATAAGAGAGAAAAGATAAAAGATATTGTTGATTTTGGGGGAGAATTTGAAATCAATAATATCTTTTCTTTTTTACTCTGATTTTTTATTTAAAGTGTCGGGGGAATGCCATTCTTAAACATGACAAGATATAAGAAAAATCATCATAATATATATAAATAAAGAACAACAAGGTTATTATGAAATATAATAACTTAACTGGTTTATATTACATAGCTTAAAAGGGTCAAAAAAAGGGGTTTTCAAATTAAGAAAGAGAAAAGGAAAACGATATATATAGTAGGGAGATTTTTATACAAAGTTAGATAATGATAGACAACAATATAATAATATGAAGCGATAATTATGTAATAATTTATTGAAATACCAAAAACAGAAAGGTATAATAAAATAGGAATGATGTGGAATATAGTATTAAAATACATTATGTTAAAAATGATGTTTAATAAACTATAACTTAAATAGATTAAGTGAAGCTGTAATTACTACAATAATAAGAGCAATATAAGGAGAAGATGATATGAAAGGAATAATATTAGCAGGGGGATCAGGTACAAGGTTATATCCAATAACTAAATCAATATCAAAACAGGCATTGCCTATATATGATAAGCCAATGATATATTATCCAATGTCAGTACTTATGCTTGCTGGTATAAAAGAGATTCTTATTATTTCAACTCCTAGAGATACAAATACTTTTAAAGAAATGTTTGAAGATGGAAGTTATTTAGGATTAAAAATAGAATATGCGGTTCAAGAAGAACCTAGAGGGCTTGCAGATGCATTTATAGTAGGAGAAAAATTTATAGGAAATGATAAAGTAGCCTTAGTTTTAGGTGACAACATATTCTACGGATATGGTTTTAGTGAAAGACTTCAAAGAGCTGTTTCAAGAGAAGAAGGAGCTACAATTTTCGGTTATCATGTTAGTAATCCGAAATCCTTTGGAGTAGTTGAGTTTGATAAGGATAAAAATGTAGTATCTATAGAAGAAAAACCTGAGAATCCAAAATCTAATTATGCTGTACCAGGTTTATATTTCTATGATAATGATGTTGTTCAAATAGCTAAAAATGTAAAGCTATCAGATAGAGGAGAAATTGAAATAACTTCTGTTAATAATGAATATTTAAGAAGAAAAAAGCTTAAGGTTGAGCTTTTTGGTAGAGGAATGGCATGGCTTGATACAGGAACTCATAGCGGATTACTGAATGCTGCAAACTTTGTAGAAGCTATTCAAACAAGACAGGGACTTTTCATAGCTTGCCTAGAAGAAATAGCTTATAGAAAGGGATACATAGATAGAGAACAATTGGTTGAATTAGCAGAGCCTTTAAAGAAAACAGAGTATGGTAAGTATCTTTTAAGAATAGCTAGTAGTAGAGAAAGAGAAATTGCAATAGACGAGGTTGCAATTACGTAATAGAAAGGAAATTCTTATGAGAATATTAGTAGCGGGTGCTAAAGGACAGCTAGGAAGTCAAATTATAAATATATTAAAAGAAGGAAAAAGCGAACTTGGAGATATTGATCCTATATATGAATCATCAAATATACTGAGAATAGATATAGATAATTTAGATATAACGTCTATAGCAGATGTACAAGCTTTTATGGAAAAGGAAAAGCCAGATATAGTTATAAATCCAGCAGCATATACAAATGTTGATGGATGTGAAGAAAATAAAGAAGATGCATTTAAAGTAAATGCATTGGGAGCAAGAAATTTAGCAAAAGCTTGTAAAAAAATAGGAGCTAAGCTTATACATATTTCAACTGATTATGTTTTTGAAGGAGAAGGAACGATACCATATTGTGAGTATGATGTTCCGAGTCCAGTTAGTGTATATGGAAAAACAAAATTATTAGGAGAAAGATATGTTCAGCAGTTTTGCAGCAAATATTTTATAGTAAGAACTGCATGGCTATACGGATATAATGGAAAGAACTTTGTAAAAACAATAATGAAAGCTGCAAAAGAAAAAGGTCATTTAGATGTAGTAAATGATCAAAGAGGTAATCCAACTAATGCTGAGGATTTAGCACATCATATATTAAAAGTTGCTCTTACAGAAGAATATGGAATATATCACTGTACAGGAAAAGGAGAGTGTAGCTGGTATGATTTTGCATGCAAAATAGTAGAATTTGCAGATATAGATTGTACAGTTTCTCCAGTAACATCAGAACAGTACAAAAGAGTAGCTAAAAGACCATCTTTTTCTTCACTTGATAATATGATGCTTAGATGTACAGTTGGAGATGAAATGAGAGAATGGGAAGAAGCTTTAAAGGTGTTTATAAGAGAATATAACCCCAATTTTAATAAATATAAGGAGCTATGAATGGCTGAAGAATCAGCAGTAGAAAAACTATAATTATTAAAAAAATGGAGGGAAACACATGAAAACTTATTTGGTTACAGGTGGAGCAGGATTCATTGGTTCAAATTTTATTATATATATGTTAAATAAGTATGATGATATAAAAATTATAAATGTTGATAAGTTAACGTATGCTGGAAATTTAGAAAATTTAAGAAGTGTACAAAATAATCTAAATTATAAATTTGTACAAGCTGATATATGCGATAAGGAATCAATAACTAAATTGTTTGAAGAAAATGATATAGATTATGTAGTTAATTTTGCAGCTGAATCTCATGTGGATAGAAGTATAAGAGAGCCAGAGGTGTTTGTAAAGACTAATGTACTTGGTACAGTAAATCTTTTAAATGCAGCTAAAAATGTATGGGAAACAGAAGACGGGTTTAAAGAAGGTAAAAAATATCTTCAAGTTTCAACAGATGAAGTATATGGTTCATTAGGAGAAACAGGATATTTTATGGAAACTACATCAATAGATCCTCACAGTCCTTATTCTTCAAGTAAGGCTAGTGCTGATTTAATGGTCAAGGCATATTATGATACATATAAAATGCCTGTTAATATAACTAGATGTTCAAACAATTATGGGTCATATCAATTTCCAGAAAAATTGATACCTCTTATAATAAATAACTGTTTAAATAAAAAAGTATTACCTGTTTATGGTGATGGTTTGAATGTTCGTGATTGGCTTTATGTAGAAGATCACTGTAAAGCGATAGATATGGTAATTAATAATGGAAGGCTAGGGGAAGTTTATAATATAGGGGGACATAATGAAAGAACAAATATACACATTGTTAAAACAATAATTAAATATTTAAGTGAAAATGTAGATAATACAATAAAAGAAGAATTTATTAAATATGTAGAAGATAGAAAAGGACATGACAGAAGATATGGAATTGATCCAACAAAGATAAAAGAAGAATTAGGATGGGAGCCTGAAACTACTTTTGAAGCAGGCATAGAGAAAACAATACAATGGTACTTGGAAAATAAAGAGTGGATGGATAATATAAATAGTGGAGAATACCAAAACTACTATAATAAAATGTATCAAACTAAGTAGAGAGGAAGAATTGATTTGGGTAAATTCAAATTTATCAAAACGCCTATAGATGGCTTGTATGTAATAGAGCCTAATGTTTTTGGAGATAACAGAGGTTATTTTATGGAAACTTATAATTATAATGATTTTAAAGAAGTAGGTCTTGATATGGTATTTGTTCAAGATAATCAATCAAAGTCTAAAAAAGGAGTACTTAGAGGACTTCATTTTCAAAAGAAACATCCACAAGGTAAATTGGTTAGAGTTATAAGCGGAGAAGTTTTTGATGTAGTGGTGGATTTGAGAAAAGGTTCTGAAACTTATGGTGAATGGTATGGAGTTATTTTAAGTGCAGAAAACAAAAAACAGTTCTATATACCAGAAGGTTTTGCCCATGGATTTTTAGTTTTATCTGATGAAGCTGAGTTTACATATAAGTGTACGGAGTTTTATCATCCTGAGGATGAAGGTGGGATTAGATGGGATGATGATGAGATTGGGATTGAGTGGCCGGTAGACGGGAATGAAAAATTGATTTTTTCTAAAAAAGACAAGAAGTGGAAAGTGTTAAAAGAACAGAAAATTGAGTTTGAGATTTAGAATTAGATTGAAATTAACATTTTAAATAAAAAAATAAGTTTCAATCTAAACAAAACACGAATTCTATCATAAAAAGTATATTGGTGATTTATGGGAAAAAGGCTTATTTCTCCAAAAGTAATTGCCAATAACATGAGGTAGGAGATGAATAATGGATTACAAGAAAGAAATAGAAAAGTTGAAGCAATATATAGATGATTCAGAAATAGTGTCATTTGATATTTTTGATACATTATTATTAAGAAATGTTGTTAAGCCATCAGATATATTTAAAGTTGTTGAAATAAAATATTTTAATAAATATAAAGAGAAAATTAACTTTTTTAAAATAAGAATATCTTCAGAAAATATTGCAAGAAAAAGAAGTGAATATGAAGACGTATCATTAGATGATATATATGAAAATATAGAAGAGAAGCTAGGAGATATTGCTAATCATTTAAAAAAATTAGAAATAGAATGCGAAAAAAATTTTTTAATTCCAAATAGTTGTATGCAAGATGTATATAACTATGCTAAACAAAAGAATAAAAAAGTTATTATGATTAGTGATATGTACTTATCTAAGACTATCGTTAAAGAATTATTACAATTAAATGGATATACAGAATATGATGGCTTATATATTTCATCAGAAGTTAAGAAAACTAAAGCTACAAGAAGTTTATATTCATATATTAGAGAAGAAATGAACATAAGTAAAAATGCTAAATGGATTCATATAGGCGATAATTACCAATCAGATATTATAAATGCACAAAAAGAGGGTATAAAAGGAATTTATTATAAAAAACTTATAGAAAGAGAAAATATTCCTAAAATTAATAATTTATCTGATTCTATAATATATTCTGTACAAATAAATACAAAATATTATAAAAATGATTACAATTATTGGGATTTGTTTGGTGTACAATATGTTTCTTCAATTTATATAGGTTTAATGTTTGATTTACTAAAATGGCTTAAAGATAAAGATAATATTTATTTCTTGGCAAGAGATGGATATGTACCTTTTAAGTTATATAATAAACTTAAAAAGCATTACCCTAATTTACCATTAGGGAAGTATTTATATGCATCTAGACGTGCTTATATATATCCTAGCTTAATAGATAAAAAAGATGAAGCTATAGATATCCTTACTATATATAATTCGGGTTTTAATCAGAAATTAAATATTAAGGAAATATTTAATAATTTAGGGTTGGATAGTAATAACTACTTAGATATTCTAGGTAAATATTGTTTAAATAATTTAGAAGAAAGAATAACAGATAAAAATATATATAGAGTAAAAAAAATGTTAGAAGAAATATGGAGTGATATAAATAGGATATTAAAAAAAGAGAAGGATATTTTAATAAAATATTTAAACCAAGAGGGTGTAATGGATTATAATACAGTGAATATTTTTGATATAGGTTGGGCTGGTTCAACACATAAAGCTATTGTTAACTTAATAAATAAAAATGTTAATGGATATTATTTTGGGACAATAGAGTCAATAGATAAACAAATAAAAGACAAAGCTTTTGGATATGCATTTAATAATGGACATCCTATGAAAAATAGAAATTTTATTATAGACAATGCAATGATATATGAATTCATCTTTACAGCACCTGAAGGATCTTTAAAAACGTTTAAGCATAATAAATATGGCGCTGTAATTCCTGATTTAGTTGATATACAAAATCAAAGTGTATATAGCTGCATAGAAAAAGTTCAAGATGGTGCATATGATGTATTTGAAAAAATATTAAAGTACATAGAGTATTTGGAAATGGAAAGTCCGTCTAAAGAATTCATATTGCATGGTATGGAGAATTTTATAAATAAAAAAAATGTATTAGATATGATGCAGTTTGAAAAAATATACAATTCAGTAAGCATTGGAGAATCAAAAGATGTAAAACCATATGTTATTAGATTAGATTATAACGAATATTTGAATAATAGGAATTACTATAAACGAAAATCATTATTTAATCTTTGGAGAGGAGCTATTCTTATAGAGGATAATCAAGGAAGATTATTTAATATGGATGAATTTGATAAACTAAGTGGTTTATCAATTATGTATGAAGTAAAGATAAAGCTAAGCACATTAGTTAATATGTGTAAAAAAGCTATAAAAGACCCTCAGAAGGCAATAAAAAAAATATTTAATCTAATAAAGTATATATTTATTAGATAGTATAATAAATATATTTGATTATTAATTACATAAGTTTTGTATAAATAAAATTTCAATAGCTTCTATATTATGGTTTCTAAAAAATAAATAATGGATAATAACAAGTATTGAAGTATAATTTTATTATTATAAAAAATTAAGAAGGATAGGCAATTTAAAAGGTTTCGATGTTATCAAAATTTTTGGAGGTATTTTATGTTTTTAAGTTTTTTTCAATTTTTGAAAGATTTGATTAAAGATAGAGAATTTTTATTAAGATTATCAGTAAATGATTTTAAAGCGAAGTATGCAGGTTCTATATTTGGAATCTTATGGGCGTTCATTCAGCCTTTAGTTACAATTTTAGTGTTTTGGTTTGTTTTTGAGATGGGATTTAAGTCAGCGCCAGTTGATAATTTTTCATTTATTTTATGGTTTATACCTGCATATATTCCTTGGATATTTTTTAATGACATTCTTATATCCTCAGCCAATTGTTTATATGAATATAATTATTTGGTAAAAAAAGTAAAGTTTAGAGTGAGCATTTTACCAATCATGAAAATAGTTTCGGCTTTTTTTGTACATATATTTTTCATATTATTTATATATTTTATATTTTTAATTTATGGATATAAAGTAGATATATTCTTTTTTCAAGCATTTTATTATTCTTTTGCTCTTATTGTATTTTCAATGGGATTATCATGGGCAATATCAGCTCTTTCTGTATTTTTTAAAGATATGGGGCAATTGATATCGATGTTTTTACAGATTGGTTTTTGGGCAACACCTATTTTTTGGAATGTAGATAAGATGGAACCGTCGGTGGCACAAATATTAAAAATAAATCCTATGTATTATATTATCAGGGGTTATAGGGATAGTTTTATTTATAAAATACCATTTTGGCACAGAATAAGTACATCAATTTATTTTTGGATATTAACAGCTACTTTATTTATTGTAGGAGCATTGATTTTCAAAAAGTTAAGACCGCATTTAGCAGATGGATTGTAAGGAGTGTAAAAAGTGATTGTAATAAATGTAGAACATGTAAAAAAAATATATCCTTTATATAAAAATAAAAAAGATAGGTTGAAAGAGGCGTTTTCTATATCAGGAAAGAAATATCATAAAGATTTTTATGCTTTAAATGATGTAAGTTTTAAAGTGAAAAAAGGTGAGTGCGTTGGAATTATTGGTTTAAATGGTTCTGGAAAGTCTACAATTTTAAAAATTTTGTCGGGAGTATCAACTCAAACAGAAGGAAAAATAGAGGCAGTTGGAACAGTTTCAGCGTTGCTTGAACTAGGAGCAGGATTTAATCCAGAATATACAGGACTTGAAAATATATATTTTAATACAATGATAATGGGATTTTCAAAAAAAGAAACTGATGAAAAATTACAAGATATATTAGATTTTGCTGATATTGGAGATTTTATAAATCAACCTGTAAAAATATATTCATCAGGAATGTTTGTAAGATTAGCATTTGCAATAGCAATAAATGTACATCCAGATATTCTAATTATAGATGAAGCTTTAAGTGTTGGAGATGTGTTTTTTCAACAAAAGTGTTATAAAAAAATGAAAGAGCTAGCTGGAAAATCTACTGTATTGATTGTATCTCATGATTTGAATGCGTTGACAAAATTTTGTAAGCGAATTATTGTTATGAATAAAGGAAATATAGAATTTGATGGTGAACCTAATGAAGCAATCACTGAATATTTTAGAATCAAACAAGGAAGAATAAATGATGGTATAGCATTAACTTATAGTAAAGAAGATGAAATACTTAATTTAAAAGACTATAAGAGTCCAAAAGAAGATAAATATAGTGGTAATATGGATGTAATTATTGAAAAATACTTTTATTCCATCAATGGAGAACCTTTTTCAGAAAATTGTAAAAAAGATGATGAAATTAATATTTCAATTATAGTAAATTCAAATAAAAATATAGACAACTTAATTGTAGGTTATCAAGTAAGAGATAAATACGGTAATGAAATTTTTGGACAAACATCATTAACATCAGAAGTAGAACAAGTTCCTTTAAAGGAAGGTAAAAATATTATATCCTTTAAAGTCATATGGCCAGAGATTAGAGAAGGAAATTATTTTATTACTTTAGGTATTGGAGAAGGCATAGAAGTCTTAAATCAAACAGAACAGTGTTGGATAAATAATGCAATACATTTAGTAGCAAGTACAATGGGAAAAACAATATTTGGTGTCTTTAATAATTCTATGCAGGAATATACAGTAGAAACATTAAAGTAAATGAATAATAAGGAAGGTAATATAAAATGGAAGAGTGGATATATCATAATCCCAAGTTTGAATGTGATAAAGTAAATTATGAATTGTTAAGATATTCGCCTTGGTCTGGACATAGAAATTTTGCATATGATTTTGTTAGCTTTTTCAAGCCAGAAACTATTGTTGAATTGGGAAGTCATTATGGATGTTCAGCTTTTGCTTTTACTCAATCAATTAAGGATTTTAATTTAAAAACTCATTTTTATGCCGTTGATACATGGGCAGGAGATGATTTTACTAGAAATGACTACGAAAATGATGTATACTCTGTTTTTAAAGAAACCGCAGACAAATTTTACGCTAATCAAAACATTAATATGTTAAGAATGACATTTGATAAAGCTCTTTTGAGTTTTGAGGATATGTCAATTGATGTACTTCATATAGATGGTTCTCATCATTATGATGATGTTAAACATGATTTTTATAACTGGTTACCGAAGTTAAAAAGTGATGGTATAATTCTTTTACATGATATAAGCGAAGATATTGTCTTGGGTGATATCATGGGTTCAAATAAATTTTGGGATGAGATATCTAAAGAGTTTAAAAATACAATAAGGTTCGATTTTAGTTGGGGTTTGGGAGCAATATTTCTTGCAGAAGAAAAGTATATGAGTGCTATAAGTAAAATTGATTTAGAAAAATATCAAAGACATAATAACGCTTTGTCTGTGGAATATAGAGAGGAATTAAGAAAAAATTATTTTGCTTTAAAAGATAACATAGTACATATCAACAGTTTATATGAGCAATTAAAAATTAAAGATTATCATTTAAATAAATATAAGGATGATACTCTTGGTAAGAGCAAATATATAGAAAAATTACAAAAACAAGTTGTAGAAAAAGATAAAGTTTTAAATGAGTATAATGAAAATACTCAAGGAAAAGACAAATATATAGAAAAATTACAAAAACAAGTTGTAGAAAAAGATAAAGTTTTAAATGAGTATAATGAAAATACTCAAGGAAAAGACAAATATATAGAAGAATTAGAAAAACAAGTTGTAGAAAAAGATAAAGTTTTAAATGAGTATAATGAAAATACTCAAGGAAAAGACAAATATATAGAAAAATTAGAAAAACAAGTTGTAGAAAGAGATAAAGCTTTAAATGAGTATAATGAAAATACTCAAGGAAAAGACAAATATATAGAAAAATTAGAAAAACAAGTTGTAGAAAGAGATAAAGTTTTAAATGAGTATAATGAAAATACTCAAGGAAAAGACAAATATATAGAAGAATTAGAAAAGGAAGCTGTAGAAAGAGATAAAGTATTAAATGAGTATAATGAAAATGTTCAAGGAAAGGACAGATACATAGAAGAATTAGAAAAGGAAGCTGTAGAAAGAGATAAAGCATTAAATGAGTATAATGAAAATGTTGAAAGAAAAGAAAGATATATGGAAGAATTAGAAAAGCAAGTTAAGGAAAGAGATAAAGCTTTAAATGGGTATAATGAAAATGTTCAAGGCAAAGACGAATATATAGAAGAATTAGAAAAGAAAGTTATAGAAAGAGAGAAAGTTTTAAATAAGTATAACGAAAGCATTCAAAAAAGAGAGATATATATAGAAAATTTAGAAAAACAAGTTAAGGAAAAAGAAAAGTATATTTATGAAATAGAAGAAAAAATTAGAAAAAGCTTTTTTGGAAAATTTATAAAATAATT
Source organism: Clostridium aestuarii (assembly GCF_026735135.1). Lineage (GTDB taxonomy): Bacteria > Bacillota > Clostridia > Clostridiales > Clostridiaceae > Clostridium_H > Clostridium_H aestuarii. Next base: position 187,546 of record NZ_JAPQER010000003.1, read on the forward strand.
AGGAGTGTGGAATTTAGTGAATGATGCATTGATCTCTATTATAATACCTGTTTATAACACAGAGAAATATTTAAAACGTTGTTTAGATAGTGTTACAAAGCAAAGCTATAAAAATGTTGAAATTATTGTCGTAAATGATTGCTCACCAGGAAATGCAGAAGAAATTGTAGGTGAGTATATGGAACAAGATAAGAGGATAAAATATGTTACTTATGAAAAAAATAAAGGATTATTTTGTGCAAGATTAAAAGGGGTAGAAGTTGCTACTGGGGATTATATTGCGTTTATTGATAGTGATGATTATGTAACTATAGATTTTTATCACTGCTTAGTAAATAATGCTGTTAAAAATAATTCAGATATTGTAATTGGAAAAACAATTTTTGAGAAAAATGAAAAAGAACGAGAAATTAAAAATTTGCATGATTGTTGCTTTTTATTTGATGAATTAAATGGACAAGAAATAAGGAAGAGTTATTTTAATCAAAAAGGATTATGTTATTCTTGGCATACTATCTGGAATAAAATATATAAAAAAGAATTATGGGATAAATGTATGCCATATTATATAAGAATTACGGAACATTTAATTATGACAGAAGATATTGCTTTTTCAACATTATTATTTTACTTTGCAGATAGGGTTACTACAATTCAAAGTGAAGGTTATTTTTATTGCCAGAATGGAGATGCCTCAACAAATGTAGATAATATAAAAATAGAAAAATTCGAAAAAAATATGAAAGATATAAAAAGAGTATTTGATTTTGTAAATGATTTTTTTGAAGAAGTCAATTCACAAAAATGGATAAAAGATAAATTTATGGAAACTAAAAAGTATTATTCTAGAATGTGGAGAGAATTAGGCGAAAATGTTTTTTTTGGAAATGATAAAAGAAAAGCCAGTAAAATTATGGAGGATTTTCTACCAGGCTATAAAAAACATATTACAGAAGATGATCACTATTTTGAATCTATTAATACAAAATGGAATGGTGGACTGGAATATATAAAAGAACAAATAATAACTGGAGATTATGAATACATTAGCTTTGATATATTTGATACATTAATAACTCGTCCATTTTATAATCCAACAGATTTATTTCTTTTGTTAGATAAAAAATTTGAACAATTATATAAGACTAATATTAGATTTTATAAAATAAGAATTGATGCAGAAGCTATTGCAAGGAAAAAACAAAGTGAATTACATCCTTCTTTTCAAGATGTTAATATTGATGAAATTTATGATCAAATAAGTGAAGTGTATAATATTCCTATAAATATTACAGAGTTGATGAAGGAAGAAGAAAAAAAATTAGAAATACAGTTTTGCTGTCAGCGTAAATCAGTAAAAGAACTTTTTGATGCTGCTTTAATTGCAGGCAAAAAGATAATAATTATTTCGGATATGTATCTTGATGAAGAGACTGTTGTGAAGATATTAAATAAAAATGGGTATTATGAATATGAAAAGCTTTATTTATCTTCTAAATTGAGACTAACAAAAAATAATGGCGCAATATTTAAATCAGTATTACAAGATTTAAATATTGAAGGAAATAAAGTTTTTCACTTGGGCGATACATGGCAAAATGATATTATAAATGCTCAAAAGGTTGGAATGCAAACAATGTTTATACCTAAGGCGGTAGAGGTATTTGAAAATAAAATTTCTAATATAACTACTAATAATTGTGCATATATAGCTAAACTTGCTTGTGGAAGAATACAAAATTCAAAAGAATTTATGAATTCATTGGGATTTCGTTCAATGTTAGCACTTGTTGCAAATAAATATTTTGATAATCCATATAGAAGTTTTAATGAATTTAGTGATTTTAACATTGACCCTTATTTTATGGGATATTATGCAGTAGGAATGCATATGGCTGGTGTTGTAAAATGGATAATAGAAGAATCAAAAGAAAAAACATATGAGAATATTCATTTTATGTCTAGAGATGGATATTTGCCTATGAAAATATATGAGAAATATTATGAAGTATATAAAGATATTCCTGAAGCTAAATATATTTATACATCTAGAAAAGCGCTATTACCAGGAATGATTATGGACAAGCTTGATTTTTATAATTTGCCTATTGAGTTTAGAAATCATACTCCAAAAACAATTTTATTTTTACTTAATTTTTGTTCAAAGGATATTAGTAGCAAAGATATAGAAATAAAATTGAAGGAGAAGGGAATTTTATATAATAAGGTTTTTGAAAAAAAAGATGAGTATAATCATTTTATAAAATATTATATAGAAAACTTATATGATTGTAAAAAGCATGAGGAAGCGTATGATATAGCAAAAGATTATTATTCAATATTAAATAGAAAAAAAGACATTACTTTTGATATGGGATATAGTGGACGAATTCAAGGGGCGGTTTCTAGATTAGCAGGAGAAGGAATAAATGTATATTTTGTACATAGTGATAGTGAGAAATACAATAGTATTAAGAGAAAATATAATTTCAGCATAAAAAGTTTTTATGATTTTACACCAAAAATGACCGGACTAATTAGAGAACATTTACTTTCAGACCCAGGATCTTCTTGCATAGGATTTAATAGAAAAGATGGAATTGTAGTTCCAAAGTTTGAGGATGAAGAAAAAGAATTCCAAGACTTGTTTATAGTTAAACTAATTCAACAAGGAGCACTTGAGTTTACAGAAGATTATATTGAAACTTTTAGAGATTATATGGAATATGTTCCTTTTAAAGGTCAAGAGGTATCTCTTGTATTTGAAGGTATGCTTATTAATGCAAAAGATTTCGATAGAAGAATTTTTAAGGCTTCTTATTTTGAGGATTTAGTTTATGGTGCAAGAGATAAAATAAATATATATGAATTCTTTAAAAATCAAATCCAAGTGGTGCAAGCTGAACAACATACTTCAGATGGAGATAATAGAGAGTGTGGTATGGATTATAGTAGTATGATAGAGAAAATACTATGGGAACGGAATAAAATTATAAAATGTATAGTATATGCAATCTTTGATAGAAAAACATTGAAGGAAAAGGTGAAAGTTAAATTAAAAGATAAACCTATAACATTTAAAGTATGTAAAAAAGGATATGAAATTATTAAAAAAATATTTAAAAGATAAATATTAAGTAGATATTTAAAGGTATAAAATATGATATTAATAAAGTTATAGGAAGTGGGATAAATGATGAAATTTAAAGAATTTATAAAAGAAAAAAATGTATTAGTAGAGGGAAAACAGATATATATAATAAATTATTTACATATTTTTTTATGTTATTTAATTTTAAACTTTTGTATATATGGGCCATTATGCAGAAAACATTATGCTACTGATTCATACAATATGTTTTTTACAAAAGCTAAAGGAGCTTTTATTTGGAACGGGCGTGTAATACCTTATTTTTTTAGTTTGGTTTATAATAAATTCAATGTTAATATAATAGAGATACAGTCAATTACTACTTCTTTGACTATTGTTTGTCTCTCTGTTATAGCAACTTTACTATTTGTTATATTCTATAATAAATTAAAAAATCATAGTTGTATTTCTTTTTTTACTATTTTCTTTGCTTGTATGTTGGCAACAGTGAATTTTATTATATTGGAATGGTTTTTATTTCCAGAAGTTGTTCTGTTCTATACTATGGGAATGTTATTAGCTGTATGGGCAGCAAAAGTATTTGCAGATAGAAAAAAGACTTGTTGGAACTTTTGTGTAGCAAGTATTTATGCATTATCTTCAATGTATATGTATCAAATAAATATAAACATTTTTATGATAGTAGTATGTATTTTAATTGCTATGAATAATGAGTTTAAAACAAACAAAAAGTCTATAAAAGAAACTATTTTGGGTATTTTAGTTGGTTTTTCTGCAGCGGTAGTTTCTCTTATTACAAACCATATTATCAAATTAATACGACCTAATACAAATTTTAGAAAATCTGGTTTCTCACTTACATCAATATACCCCAATGTTATTGAGGTTATAAAGGGACAAAAACCAATATGGTTAAATGGTATGAATTTAATGAAAGCTCCTTGGATGTTATACTTTTTAGTTATAATGTTATTTGTTATATTTTTTGCTTTTTTACAAAAGAGACGTAAAGATAAAGAAGTTAGTATTATATTTCTTATATTTGTGTTAGGAGTTAGTTTTATTGTAATATTTAATCCAAGTTATTTTTTGAGTACTGGTGTTTGGTTAACACCTAGAGTAATTGTAGCATTGCCATACTTTTTAAGTTTATTACCAATCATTGCTCTTTATAGTTATACTGGAAAAGGAGTTAGTAAATATCAATTTATAGTACTGTCAATGGTTATATTACTATTAATCCCTAATATAAGAACTACACAAAATATAATCATAGATCATTTTGCAACTAATAAGATTGACGAAGAATATGCATATTTAATTAGCAAAGAAATATCTGCTTATGAGAAAAGTAACAATATTGAAATTAAATATATTGCTAGAGCAAAGGATAAGAAAGGTGGCTGGAAATATAATGGAATTGATTATATGGCTTATGATGTAAATGTAAGAGGTTTTTACAGAGAATGGTCGGATGTTAATTTAATTAAATTTGTTTCAGGCAGAGATTTTCGAATAAAACATATGAATAATGAAATATATAATAAATACTTTAAAGATAAAGATTGGAATTATTTCAATCCAAATGAACAACTTGTATTTGTTGGTGATACTTTATATTGGTGTAAATATTAATAGAGACAAGCATAAATTGTATTATGTTATCTGAAATATAGGAAATATTTGGAATAGAAAAGTCTGAATTTTATCATATATAATGGGGTAGGAGGTATTAAAATGCATGAATTATCGTTAATTATTCCTTGCTATAATGAAGAACAGGCATTACCTTTTCTTTATAAAGCAATTTGTGAAGTAACTGATATTATGAGTGAACAAAAATTTGAATTTATATTTGTTAATGATGGTTCTGAAGATAAAACATTAGATATTATTAAAAATTTATCAGTGAAAGATAAAAGAATACGATACATATCTTTTTCAAGAAATTTTGGAAAAGAAGCTGCAATGTATGCAGGACTTGAAGCAGCAAATGGGGATTTTATGGTTATTATGGATGCAGATATGCAAGACCCCCCCAACTTGCTTCCAGAAATGTATGGTTATGTTAAAAAAGGCGAATATGATAGTGTTGCAACAAGAAGAGTTACACGTGAAGGTGAGCCACCTATAAGGAGTTTTTTTGCTAAGCAGTTTTATAAAATAATTAACAAAATATCAAGTTTAGATATTGTAGATGGGGCACGTGATTTTCGATTAATGTCATGTCAAATGGCAGAAGCTATACTATCCATGAAAGAATATAATAGATTTTCAAAAGGTATTTATGGCTGGGTAGGTTTCAAAACAAAGTGGTTACCTTTTAAAAATATTGAAAGAGTAGCAGGAGAAACAAAATGGTCATTTTGGAAATTGTTTCTATACTCACTGGAGGGAATTGTTGGATTTTCAACTACGCCTCTAGCAATTGCCTCTATTTTAGGTTTGATTTTTTGTATAGTTTCTTTTAGCTTTATTGTGTATATAATTGTGAAAACAATTATTTTTAATAATCCTGTGGCTGGATGGCCATCACTTGCATGTATTATACTTTTTATAAGTGGAATTCAATTATTTTGTATGGGGATTATTGGGCAATATTTATCAAAAACATACCTAGAAACAAAGGGAAGACCAATCTATATAATTAAAGAAACAGAGAGAATGAATAGTAGTAAAAAAATGAAAAGAAAGAAATATATTAAATCAATATAGGTAAGGGAAGGTATTAATAATGAAAGTTGGTATAGTGACATTTCACTTTGTAAATAATTTTGGAGGAGCATTACAAACATATGCTTTGTCTGAAATTGTTTCAGATTTAAACAAAGAAAAAACAATTATAATAGATTACAGGCATTGGTTTATTAGATTTACAGATTTTGTGAGAATATTTCCAATTACAACGAATGTTAAAGAAATTTTATCTGGTTTAACAACATTTAAGGAAAGAAGAGGAAGAATTAAAAAATTCCAAAAATTTAGTGATGATTATTTTTCAACTTCATCAATATATACTTCAGAAAAGAAATTAAATCAGAATCCTCCGCAATGTGATAAGTTTATATGTGGGAGTGATCAAATATGGAATCCTAGTATAACATTAGGAGCATCTGCACCGTATTATTTGAATTTTGTACAAGATAAGAACAAAAAAATATCTTATGCAGCTAGTTTTGGAGTTTCAGAAATAAATAAAAAATATCATTCTGATATAGTAAAATATCTTGAACAATTCAAGGCAATTTCTGTACGTGAAAAAGAGGGTGTAGGATTAGTTAATAAAATTAGTGGCATAGATGCTGAATGCTTAATAGATCCAACATTTTTATTAACTAAGGAACAATGGATTCAGATGTCAGAAAAACCTAAAAATAAAGAACCATATATTCTTGTATATATGATGCAAAAAAATGATAGAGTATATGAATATGCAAGAAAAATTAAGGAGCTTTTAAACATAAAAATTATTGATATAAGTAGATATGGATTTAAGAAGGATTTTGTGGATGAAGTTTGTATAGATATTGGACCTAAAGAATTTGTGGGATTGTTTAATAATGCTTCTTATATATGTACTAATTCTTTTCATGGATTAGCGTTTTCATTAATTTTAGAAAAGAAATTTTTTATTGTGCCAAGTACAAGATTTAATTCTAGAATTGGAAACTTATTAGATTTATTCAACTTAGAACTTATAGAAGACATAAACAAAGATGTTGTAGAAAAGGAATCTTATGATAAAGAAAAAGTAAGAAAAATTATAGATAAAGAAAGAGAAAAATCTATTGCATTTTTAAAGCAAAATTTATTTAATGATTGATAGGGGAATTTAATGATTAATATAAGTAAAGAAAAAAAATATGATTGCTGTGGTTGTAATGCTTGTACTCAAATATGTCCAACTCAATGTATTAGTATGGTAGTTGATGAAGAAGGGTTTAAATATCCACAAATAATGAAAGATAAATGCATTGGGTGTAATAAATGTGAGAAAGTTTGTCCAATAATACAACAGAAAAATAATAATTCAACTTATGATGATTTAAAGCCTAAAACTATTGGTGGATGGCATAAGAATGAAGAAGTAAGAAAAAAAAGTTCATCAGGTGGTACATTTACATTATTAGCAGAATTTGTTTTGAAAAATAAAGGAATTGTATTTGGAGCAGGTTTTAATGAAGATTTAGAAGTAAATCATTTAAGTGTGGAAAAAATTGAAGATTTAGATAAGCTTAGAGGTTCAAAATATGTTCAAAGTAATATTAAAGATACATATTTAAAGGTAAAAGAAAATCTTGAGAAAAGCAGAATGGTTTTATTTGTTGGAACACCATGTCAAACAGCTGGATTAAACATATTTTTAAATAAAGACTATGATACATTGTTTAAATGCGATTTTATATGTCATGGTGTACCATCACCATCAGTATTTAAAAAGTATATAGCATATTTAGAAGAAAGGTATCAAGACAAAGTTATTGAATTTAAATTTAGAAATAAGGATAAAGGATGGAAACCAAGAGGGCAAATGGGAACTATTATAAAATTTAAGACGGGAAGAATTAAACGTTTTATGCCAGCATATAAAGACTTTTTTATGAATGGTTTTTTAACAGATATATATTTGAGACCTTCATGTTATAATTGTCAATTCAAATCAGTACCTAAAAATTATTCGGATTTAACAGTTGCAGACTTTTGGGGGGTTAATGCTATATATCCAGAGTTAAATGATAACAAGGGAACTTCATTAGTATTTATTAATACAGAGAAAGGAGAAAAATTATTTGATAAAATAAAATGCAATTTTTATCATATACAATGTGATTTCGATAAAGCTATCAAGAAAAATCCATCTTTATTGAATTCTTCAAAGCCTTCAAATAAAAGAGAAAAATTTTTTGAACAACTAGATAAGAAATCTTTTAAAACTTTAGCATTAAAATATATGACGATATTTTCAAGAGTAATTCACATAAGTATAAAATTTATAAATAGGAAGTGATTTTTATAAAGAAGAAAATAGCTAATATTTTAGGAGCATTGATAACTTTAATATGTTTTATATTTATTGTAAAAATGATTTTATCTGTAAATATCGATTGGAATATAATTAATAACAGAGAGCAAAAATGGGTACTAATAATTTTGTTATCCGTTTTATCTGCAGGTTCTTTATATTTAGTTGCTTATGGTTGGAGCATATTGGTTAAATTTATTGAAACTAAGGATATTAAAAATAATATACTAATTTTTATTTACATTAAATCTAATATTGCCAAATATTTACCAGGGAATATTATGAATTTAGTAGGTCGTAATGTATTAGCAGGTAAATTAGGGTTTAAACAGATAAGTATTGCTACCAGCACTGTGATGGAAATAATTATATTTGGATGTACTACAATGATGTTATCATTTTTATTTTCTATTACAAAACTAAAAGATGTGTTTAATCTTATACAGAAATATATTGATTACAAATTTATAGTAGTAATCATCTTAGTATGTAGTTTATTAATTATTTTTATGATAGTATATATGATAAATAATAAAAATCAATGTATAAAAGAGATAAAGAAATATGTTACTACTAGTTTTTTAAAATTAAGTATAAAACTTGTTTTTTTATATAGCATTTATTTTATATTTTCAGGAATTATGTTAGGAATAGTTTTAAAGAATATATTGAATGTATCTATAGGATTTGTTGATTTTTTTCAAATTATAGGTATATATATAATATCTTTTTTTGTAGGTTATATAACACCAGGAGCACCAGGGGGAATGGGAGTAAGAGAGGCAGTATTAATAGTGCTTCTTACTAATGTTATTGGAAGTGATTTAGCAACAATAGCATCTATAATACATAGACTTATAACTATAATTGCAGATATAATTATATATGGTATTGGTTATTTTTATATCAGAAAAGCTTAGTAGTAACTTCAAAATGAAAGATTGAAAGTCTGCTAAGTATCATAAGAGTACATGTTTTTTCAACTGATAAAATATAAAAAATTTATTTAATTATATTAATATAGAAATATCTATGATATTAAATTTATTTAAATATGCAAAATATAAGTTAAGTTTAAGATGAAAAATAAAATAGTAAGAAAGGAAGAATCAAACTATGTCAATCTTAGTTTGTGGTGGTGCTGGCTATATAGGAAGTCACATGGTTGCACATTTAATTGAAAATGGTGAAGAAGTTGTAATAGTGGATAATTTTCAAAAGGGACATAGAGATGCAATATTAGGTGAAAAACTTTATCAAGGTGATTTAAGAGAAAAATCTATTTTAGATAAAGTGTTTACTGAAAATGATATAGAAGCAGTTATAGATTTTGCAGCTGATTCACTTGTAGGGGAGAGTGTAGAGGATCCATTAAAGTATTTTAATAATAATATAGGTGGTACTATAAATTTATTAGAAGCGATGAATAAATATGGTGTTAAGAAAATAGTATTTTCATCTACAGCAGCAACTTATGGTGAGCCAGAAAATATACCAATACTTGAAGAAGATACAACTTTTCCAACTAATCCTTATGGAGAATCAAAATTAACTGTAGAGAAAATACTTAAATGGTGTGATAAAGCTTATGATATAAAATATACAGTTCTTAGATATTTTAATGCAGCAGGAGCTCATATTAGTGGAAAAATAGGAGAAGATCATAGACCAGAGTCTCATTTAGTACCTATAATTTTACAGGTTGCACTAGGTCAAAGAGAAAAAATAATGATTTTTGGAAATGATTATGATACTGAAGATGGTACATGCATTAGAGATTACATACATGTTAGTGATTTAGCTTCAGCACATCTTTTATCATTGAATAGACTTCGAAAAGGTGGACAAAGTAGAATTTATAATTTAGGAAACGGAAAAGGATTTTCTGTTAGACAAGTTATTGATACAGCTAGAAAAGTTACAGGTATTAATATAAAAGCAGAAGATGCTGAAAGGCGTCTAGGCGATCCAGCAATTTTAGTTGCTTCATCACAAAAGGCAATAGAAGAATTAGGCTGGAAGCCTAAATATGATTCTTTAGAAACAATAATTCAAACAGCATGGAATTGGCATAAAAATCATCCGAATGGATATAAGAAGTAAGAATTTAACTAAGTAAAAAACTCAAGCTCTTATTAATTTAGCTTGAGTTTTTTGCTTACTTTATATCTGCTGCTGCCTCTAATTGAGCTATATTTTGGTTTGATAATTTTTCAAAAACAGGATTGTTTTTTAATGTTAATAGATATTTCATAAAAGAATCTTTTAAGTCATCTCTTTTAAGTGCAAATTCTATTGTTGCTTCAAGAAAACCTAGTTTATCTCCAACATCATATCTTCTTCCTTCAAAATTGTAAGCATACATAGCCTCTTCACTGATTAATGTTTTTAATGCATCAGTTAATTGTATTTCTCCACCTTTTCCAGGTTTAGTATTTTCAAGTATTTCAAAAATTTTTGGAGTTATTATATATCTTCCCAAAATTGCAATATTTGAAGGGGCATCTTCTATGTTAGGTTTTTCCACTAGATTTTTAACTTTATAAACGCTATCTTCTATATGTAGACCATCTACTATACCATATTTAGAAATATTTTCTTCAGGTACTGTTTGTACTCCTAAAATAGATGTTTTGTATTCATTAAAACAGTTGATTAATTGTTTTAGGCAAGGTACTTCACTATCTACTATATCATCACCTAGCATAACTGCGAAAGGTTCATTACCTACAAAGGTTTTAGCACAGCTTATAGCATGCCCTAGTCCTTTAGGTTCTTTTTGTCTTATGTAATATATATTTGCCATGTTAGAAATATTATCTACCATTTCTAATAGTTCAGTTTTATTTTTTTTGCTTAATTGTTGTTCAAGCTCTATTGATTTGTCAAAATGATCCTCTATGGCCCTTTTATTTTTACCTGTTATAATTAATATTTCTTCTATTCCAGAAGCTACAGCTTCTTCAATTATATATTGTATAGTAGGTTTATCCACTATAGGAAGCATCTCTTTTGGTTGAGCTTTAGTTGCAGGTAAAAATCTTGTTCCAAGCCCTGCTGCTGGAATTATTGCTTTTCTCACTTTCATGATATTATACCACCTCTATTAGTAAGTTTTATGCTAAATATTTATATTCTACATAAAAGTACAAAGTTCCTTTAAATTTATATTATTAATGATAATTGAATATTAATTATAGGACATTAAGTACGCAATGTTATAATTATAGAATTTGTGAAATTAATAAAACTATTAATTTCATAAAATTTTTATCAATTTTTAATCTAAAAGCATATATAAGTATGAAAGGAAAAAATCCAGTAAAAAAGAGGAGGAAGTAAAATGAAAAAAATTGATTTAAAAGTAAGCAAAACTAAAAAGAAGGGACTAACTAAAAGAAAAAAAAGTAATGTAGAGATTATAGGACAAGATTGCTTTGAAACACAAGAAGAGGATATGCTTATAGATGGAGAATATAAATTAAAACCAGATGAAAAAATAATAAAGGTTTTTAAATTTGATTAATACGTATAAGTACTACATAAGGATATATGTAAGCGTGTTAAGTAAAATATGAATAAAAATCTAGTAGAACGAATTAAAGTTCTGCTGGATTTTTTGAGTTAAATATATATTTAATGAAATACGATTTTAGTATAGTTTTTATTCAAGAAAAGATTAATGTGGTATATAATATTAGTATAAAGGAATTAAGTTAAAAATATAATTAAACGAAAATGAGGAAATACATAATGAAAGTCTCAATAGTAATTCCAAACTACAATGGTGCAAAGTATATAAAAGGATGCATAGCTTCATTAAAAAAGCAAACTTACGATAATTATGAATTAATAATTGTAGATAATGCATCACAGGATAATAGTATTGAAATAATAGAAAAATATCATCCACAAGTAAATTTAATTAAAAATAAACAAAATTATGGTTTTAGTATTACAGTAAATCAAGGAATAAAAGCAGCCTGTGGGAAATATGTAGTTCTTTTAAATAATGATACAGAAGTATTTGAAGATTGGCTTAAAAATTTAGTTGAATGTATAGAACAAGATAAAAAAATATTTTCAGTATGCAGTAAAATGCTTCGTTATAATGAAAAAGATAAAATTGATGATGCTGGAGATGAATATTGTATTTTAGGATGGGCATATAAATGTGGAGATGGTACGAGCATAAACAGATACAATAAAGATAGAGAAGTTTTTAGTTCATGTGGTGGTGCTGCTATTTATAGAAAAAGTGTATTTGAACAAATAGGGTATTTTGATGAAAGCTTTTTTGCATATCTTGAAGATGTGGATATAAGTTATAGAGCAAAAATATATGGATATAAAAATATCTACTGCAGTGGCGCAAAAGTATATCATATTGGTAGTGCTACTAGTGGCAGCAGACATAATGCTTTTAAAGTAAAACTAGCGGCAAGAAATAATTTGTATGTTATATTTAAAAATATGCCTTTATTCCAACGTATAATAAATTTACCTTTTTTATTTATAGGACATGTTATTAAATATTTGTATTTTATAAAAAAAGGATTAGGTAATGAATATAAACAAGGTATAAAAGAAGCTCTTATCAATAGAAAAAATATAAGTAAAGTTAAATTTGAAATAAAAAATTTAATTAATTATGTTAAAATAGAATTGAACTTAATATTAAATCTATTTAAGATGATAAAATACTAAATGTTAGATGATAGATAATAGAGGATAGAGGATAGAGGATAGAGGATAGATATGGATTTATCAATTATAATTGTAAATTACAATACAAAAGAATTATTAAAGCAGACGATACAGTCGGTAATAGATAATACTCAAAATATAAGTTATGAAATAATAGTAGTTGATAATGCTTCAGTTGATGGAAGTTGTGATATGGTAAATAAAGATTATCCGCAAGTGAAAGTGATTAAAAACACTGACAATTTAGGTTTCCCAAAAGCTAATAATAAAGGTATAAAAATAGCTTCTGGTAGATATGTAATGCTTTTAAATTCTGATACTTATGTACTTGAAAATTGTTTAGAAAGTTGTATAAATTATATGGATAAATATGAGGATATAGGGGCATTAGGATGTAAATTGGTTTTAGCTAATGGAGAACTTGATCATGCTTGTAAAAGAGGATTTCCAACACCAGAAGCTTCTTTATATTATTTATTAAAATTAGACAAGCTTTTTCCTGAGGTTAAAAAGTTTGGTCAGTATAAGATGTCCTATGTTTTTGAAGATGAGATTAGTGAAGTGGATTCTCTTACTGGAGCGTTTATGATTGTAAAAAGAGAAGTAATAAAAAAAATAGGTGTGTTGGATGAAACTTTCTTTATGTACGGCGAAGATATAGATTGGTGCTATCGTATAAAAGAAGCTGGTTATAAGGTTATGTATTATCCAGAAGTTAGAACAATTCATTATAAAGGACAGAGCAGCAAGAAAAAAAGATTAAAAACTATATATGAATTTCACAGAGCTATGTATATTTTTTATAACAAACATTATTATAAAAAATATAATTTTTTAGTAACACTGTTTGTGTATATAGGAATAACTTTAAGATTAATGTTAGCTTTGTTAGTGAATATTTTTAAGAGAAAAACTGTCTAATTTAATAAAGAAGAAAAGAGAATAGATACCGATATCTAGAAAAAAGAGGTGGAATATGATAAAGCAAAACCAAAAAATATTAAATTCAATGCTTGTTGTAACGGATGCTTTGTGCATTTTAGCTTCTTTAATTTTAGCATGGATTATAAGATTTAAAAGTGACATTATGTATATTGAAGGCGGATATTTAGCTTTTAATAATTATTTAAAACCTGTAATTTTAATAATACCTGTGTATTTGATTATTTATAATTTTTTCAATTTGTATACTCCATACAGAATACGAAGTGTTTTTGATGAGTTTTTAAATTTATTAAAGGCTAATATCCTAGGAATATTAATATTCACTTTGATTTTATATTTAACTAAGGAGATGAACTATTCAAGATATTTGCTTTTTATATTTAGTATATTAAGTATTGTAATATCAACAATAGAAAGAGCAGTTATTAGATTTATTTTAAGATATCTAAGAAAAAATGGTAAAAATCTCAAACATATACTTATAGTAGGGTATAGTGACCTTACAGAAGAGTTTTTACATAGAATACATTCTCATAAACAGTGGGGATATAATGTGATTGGTATTTTAGATGACAATTTATATGTTAATAAAGATAAGGTTTATTCAAAGATAACTGATAAAAATAATGAATTAAAAAAAGCAGTTGAAGAAGCGGCAGCATCTACAGCTAGTGGCGAAAAGATAATTGGAAAAATAAATGCTTTGGATAAACATTTAGCTAAGAAGAATATAGATGAGGTTTTTGTGACTTTAAGCTTAAAAGAATATGAAAAATTAGGAAGTATAATAGAAACTTGTGAAAAAAATGGTATAAGAACTCAAATAATTCCTGATTATTATAAATATATACCAGCAAGACCTTATGTTGAAGAAATAGAGGGACTTCCTGTTATAAACACAAGATATATTCCTCTCGATAATCTTTTTAATAAATTTATGAAGAGAGTGTTTGACATAGCTGTTTCAATGGCGTGCATAGTTTTGTTTTCACCAATAATGTTTATTACCACAATGATTATAAAATTGACTTCTCCTGGACCAATTATTTTTAATCAGGATAGGATAGGGCTGAACAATAAAAAATTTGTTATGTACAAATTCAGATCAATGCATATTCAAAAAGAAGATGAAGAAAAGGTATGTTGGACAACAGAAAATGATCCAAGAAAAACTAAGTTTGGAAACTTTATAAGAAAGACAAGCATTGATGAACTACCACAGTTATTCAATGTACTAAAAGGTGACATGAGTCTTGTAGGACCAAGACCTGAAAGACCTTATTTCGTTGGAAAATTTAAAGAAGAAATACCTAAATATATGGTAAAGCATCAAGTAAGACCAGGAATTTCAGGCTGGGCACAGGTAAATGGATTAAGAGGAGACACTTCTATAAGCAAAAGAATAGAGTATGATATATACTATATTGAAAATTGGAGAATGGGCTTAGATATAAAAATATTATGGCTTACTTTGTTTAAAGGATTTGTGAATAAGAACGCTTACTAATGCAATTAAGAATGAAGAGTTAAGGATACTTTTCTGCATATGCAGAAAAGTATCCTTCATTTTTGCTATTCATTTTTAAATTTTAACTAATAACCATCGCTTCAATATCTGCATTGTTCGTATCCTTAATTACATCCAACATGTATTCTCTATAGCTTGGATTATTTCCTACAAGCTTTTCAAGAGCTACGATAACATCTAATGCTAAATCTACATTAAAATCTTCTTTATAATATCCAGCAAGGCCTGTTAAACTTACTTTTATAAAGCTGCATCGCATAACTAATAGCAGGTATTCTTCAAGGACAGATTTGTTTCTACCAAAAGGAAATAAATTTATATATATATCATTTACTATTAAGTTTTCAAATATATATTCATATTCTTCTAAAAATTTCTTAAAATAATTGTTATAAGCATAAGTGTAATTGTTTATAGCTTGAGTAATTTCATCTTTGTTTTTAGAGGATATACCACAAAGATATTCTTCAAAGCATTGTGTAAAGAATTTACTGTATTTTTCAGGATATTTAGAAGCATTAAGTTTATTTTCTAAAAGAAGCTTTACTAATTTTATTTCAAATTTTAATAAATCTTTAGACTTATGTGGAAAATCTATATTCAGTTCTGTCTTTTTTAAAAGATTTGAATACCACTTCTGAATAATTGATGGTATATCCATTGAATTATTATTTTTAATAACTGTATCGATTTCTTCAATAATTTTACCTAAAATAATAATCCTTTCAGTTATCTTATAGTTTCTGTTTTGTATTATCCATATAGAAAAATCTCTTATTAATTTAAAATGTTTTTCAGGCTTCTTTTTGTAAGATGGGTTTAGAGAATCAAAACGCCTACTTATTAAAAGTCGTTTGGAAGGATATTCGGCTTTAGATAATTTCATAGATGATTTATTTAACAGTGCCAATCGTGCTAGTTCTGGGCATGATATGCTTCCTAGCATTATTACGTCATTATCTATAAGGGTTGATATTCTTGGATAATTAAAGCACGTTTTGGATAAATATTTTTCTCCTAGTTCAGAATGAACTTTACATAATTTTTTTTCAGATAAAAAAGGGCATGTATTATCAGAAGCCATTTTTATATATCCATATGATTCATCCCAAGGTTTATCACGATTTCTTTTTATGTTATCCTTAAATAATTTTTTGAATTCTTTATCTTTTATAGCAGTATAGGATTTATAAGTTTTTTTATCTATGTTTATATTCCACCCATAACAGCATGTATCTGTACATTCAGAACCTGTACATTTAAAAGATTTAAGATATTCAGGAATCAATACTTTTGTAACTTCATTTTTCATTTGTAAGTCTCCTCTTCAATTGTTAATTCTTAAATCTTGCTTCTTAATTCTTAATGTACTATTCAGGGATGAAGAATACAAAACATAAATAGTAATAACATCAATAATATGTAAAAAAAACGAAAATTATTTGATGGGAATATAGTAAACTAAAGGTAATGATATTTATAATATAAAATTTAGAAAAGAAAATTAGGTGCATTTGGAAAGAATATCGTAAAATAAGCTAAAGATAAAGTAAAGGTTATTGAATTTAAAACCTAAAAAAGGTAAAATATAAGAATAAATTAATTTTTCTAGAATAAGGAGGCATTATAATAAATGAAAGAAGCGGATAAGAATAATAAAGAACTAAATGGTGCAACAGAAGCTTCTACACCATCTAATTTTATACATAATATTATAGAAGAATATTTAGAAGCACATCCAAATAATAAGATTCATACTCGTTTTCCACCAGAACCAAATGGATATTTACATATAGGACACGCAAAAGCTATATGCATAGATTTTGGTACAGCTCAAAAATATAATGGTTTATGCAATTTGAGATTTGATGATACTAACCCTACTAAAGAAGAAGTAGAGTATGTTGAGTCAATAAAAAAAGATGTTAAATGGCTTGGATTTGATTGGGAAGATAGATTATATTATGCATCAGATTATTTTGACAAATTTTATGAATATGCAGTTAAGCTTATAAAAAAAGGTAAGGCATATGTAGATGATTTAACTCCAGAACAAATGAGAGAATATAGAGGTACTTTAACTGAACCTGGAAAAAATAGCCCTTATAGAGAGCGTTCTATAGAAGAAAATCTTGATTTGTTTGAAAAAATGAAAAATGGGGAATTTGAAGATGGTGCTCATATTCTAAGAGCGAAAATAGATATGGCTTCACCAAATTTAAATATGAGAGATCCTGCAATATACAGAATTTATCATGCTGTTCATCATAATACAGGAGATAAATGGTGTATTTATCCTATGTATGATTTTGCTCATCCTCTTGAAGATGCTATTGAAAAAGTCACACATTCTCTTTGTACATTGGAGTTTGCAGACCATAGACCTCTTTATGATTGGGTTTTAAGAGAGTGTGAAATAGAAAACCCACCAAAACAAACTGAGTTTGCAAGATTAAATGTTACAAATATGATAACAAGTAAACGTAAGCTTAAAGCATTTGTTGATGAAGAAGTAGTTGATGGATGGGATGATCCTAGAATGCCAACTATTTCAGGGTTAAGAAGAAGAGGATATACACCAGAAGCTCTTAGAGATTTCTGTGATAGAGTAGGTGTTGCAAAGGCTGATTCTTTAGTTGATATAGCATTACTTGAATACTGCTTAAGAGATGATTTGAAATTAAAAGCACCTCGTGTTATGGGTGTAATAGATCCACTAAAAGTTGTTATTACTAACTATCCAGAAGGTGAAGTTGAATATTTAGATGTAGATAATAACCAAGAAAATCCTGAAATGGGTTCAAGAAAAGTTCCATTTTCAAGAGTTATTTATGTTGAAAAAGAAGACTTCATGGAAAATCCACCTAAGAAATACTTTAGATTATTCCCAGAAAATGAAGTAAGATTAAAAAATGCTTACTTTGTTAAATGCAATGAAGTTATAAAAGACGAGAATGGTGAAGTTGTTGAATTACATTGTACTTATGATCCAGAAACTAAGAGTGGATCAGGCTTCACAGGAAGAAAAGTCAAAGGTACAATTCATTGGGTAAGTGCAGAACATGCAGTTGATGCAGAAGTTAGACTTTATGATTATTTAATCGTAGAAGATGAAGAAAACAAGGGTGAAATGAAACAAAATCCAGAATCTCTTAAGGTTTTACAAAATGCTAAATTAGAACCAGTTTTAGCAGAAGCAAAACCAGGAGATAAATTCCAATTTTTAAGAAATGGATATTTCGCTGTAGATACAAAGGATACAACAGAAAATAAACTTGTATTTAACAGAACAGTATCACTAAAAAGTTCATGGAAGAAAAAGAAAAAATAAAAGTAGGATATTAATTTATCATACTTATTAATAGAAACGCTCCAGAGCATATGATTTACACGTATGTTCTGGAGCGTTTTTAAATTAATTTGCAGGAAAATGAAAGTCTGTGTAGAATTTTATAGAGATAAGCTTAAATTGTGGTAGAATATAAACGAGGAACAAAAAGAAGTATTAAATATGGAAGGTGATAGTAACCTATGAACAGAAAAAAAATTTTACTAACTTTGTTATTAGCAATTGGTGCTGCAGGAATTTGCGTTAATAAAGCTTTTGCAGAAATTCCAAAAGGAACTATAGTTATTGGACAAAATGCTTACTCTATTTATTATGCAAATGATTCAGATAATAGGGGGAAAATAAAGAATCTTTTGAAAGATAGAAAAGATGTGTTTATTAAAGATTTTAATGGAAAATGGTCTGATGAAAATGGAAAAGCTGTAAAGAATACAAGCATACCACAGGTTAGATATATAGATGAAGACAGTAATGTTGTATATGCTGAAGATGATGGAGATATAGTAGATAATTTTGAAATGCTGGAGGTAAAAAGCGTAAAGCCTTTAGGCAGTAGGTATCTTCAAGTAGAGCTTGAAAAACCAGTGGATTCAGTAGATAAATTCAACTTTTTAGCAGAGGATGAAAACGGAAAGGTTTTTGAACTGAATTCTGCAAAATTAGCTAAATGGGATAGTTCTAACAAGACAGTTGTAATATATTTAGATAAAGATACAGAAACAGGGAAGCTTTATAAAGTAAATTCGGTAAACTTTGCAGGTATGGGAAAAGATAGTACAAGCCCTAGAGTTAATTCTATAAAAGCTTTAGATTATAACAAGATGCAAATAAACTTTTCTATGCCTGTAATAATAGATGATATAGAAATGGAAATAAAAGATAGAAATAATAACGAAAAATTAGGTGTGAATAAAATAGCGTATTTACAAGGAGATCCTTCTAAGGTTGTAGTTACAACAGAACAGCAAAAAAATGGAGTGGTGTATAATACAACTATTGAGGATGCACATTCATTTACAAGACAAAGAATGTATAGATGCAGTAATATGACTTTTGTAGGAATAATGAAGGATACTTACACTAAGCTTGAAGTTGTAGGTGCTGAAGCGTTAGATCCTAATCATGTGAAAATAACTTTTAATACTAAAATTTCTAGAGAGAATGTCTCTGATATATCTAATTACTTTATAGAAGAGGTAAATGGATGGAATGCAGAAATAAATATTAAAGATGCTGAGGTTAAGGATGAAAAATCTATAGTATTAACTATTAAAAATAATATGAAGGATATTACATTATACAAAATAGGAGTAAGAGGTTTAAAAACTAGTACTGGTGTAGAGTTGAATACTAATGTAAATACAACTACTTTTGTAGGAGTTGCTCCTTATACTACAAAGATAGACATGTCTGATTCAGATAACATAGTAAAGGTATTAGGTAATAGGAAGATAAGAATAACCTTTGAAAGAAATATGGATAAAAGTACTTTAAAGACAGAAAACTTCTACATAACTACTATGGATGAAAACATGCAGAGACTTTATGTTGAAAATATAGATGTTATTGATGATAAAAATATAGAACTTACAATAAGTAATATGCAGGATAAGCTGTATAAAATTGAAGTGTATGATTTAAGAGATAGATATGGAAATGGAGTAGATGAAAATAAAAATGCTAAAGTATTTAAAGGAGAAAAAGAAGCTGAGCCAATAAAAGCTGTAACAGATATAAAATTTGGAAATGATTATTCTACACTTATCTTGACATTCAACAGCAGACTTGATGAAAATGTAGAAAATATTTCAAAATATGTTATAGATAATGGAGTTGGATATCCTTTAAGTGCAGAAGTATTAAGTAATGATAGAACAAAGCTTAAGTTAACTATACCTAAAACGGTAGAAGGTAAAGCGTATAAAATCACAATGAGAAATTTAGATAATATAGATGGTAAGTCTATGGGAGTATCTGAATTAACAGCAATTTTCATAGGAAGAGGTAGAGATGCAATAGATGATCTTCCAAAGTTATTGTCTGCTGAAGCTAAGGACAAACAAACTTTGTATATAGAATTTGATAGAGATGTAACTGATGATAAAATTGATGGAGTTATATGGGACAGCAAGAAGAATGAATTAGTAGAAGATTCATTGGTAGTAGATGGAGATGATGATGAGGAATTAGATGATCACAGTGATGTATATGCTTATCAAAATCCAGATAATAAAAAGGTTTTAGTGATTAGAATTAGTGATGAAGATTTTGATAAAGATGATGCAGATAAACATGGCCGATTTACTTTAAAGGCAAAAGGAATAGATAAACATAATGATGAAGTGAAATTTAAATATTCTAGTCACAGTATAGAAAAAATATCAATTACAAGAGTTGAAGCTCTTGATAATAAAACTATAAGAGTAACATTTAATCAACCTGTTGAAATAGGAAAAGATGCTGATTTTGCAAGAATTGCTATTGAAGAGGATGTGGTGGATGATTTACTTGACAGAAGTGATTATGACGATATTGACGATGCTCTAAATTTATCTAAACCAGCTCCAGTAGATGATAAGCATAAGGTTTACGATTTTGCTATAACTAATGGAAGACTAAATAGTGGGTATAATTGGTTAGTAGTAAATCCTGATATAGATGAAGATGAAGATGATGGAGTATATGATTATAATGGTTCTGATATGGATGGATTTGTAACTTTAAAGGACAAGAAATCTTCACAAAGTGGTATACAACAATATATGAAATTCAGAGGTTCAGATCAAGAGCCAGGTGTAATAAATAATATACAGGTAGTTATGAAGGATTCTAAGACAATAGAGGTATACTATCCAGAAGCTATGAATTATGATCAGAAAGAAGAAAGTGCAGTTATTAATATGCTTAATTATAAGCTTGTAGACAGAGATGGAAAAGAGATAGTACCAAACTTTTTCTTAATTCATACTGCAGATATGGAGTATGATGAAGAAGGAGAGAATAATCATAAGCTTACAATTAGATTAAATGCGTTTATACCACAGTCTGATAATGGATATTATATAAAATTTAATAAGAAGCTTAAGAATTTGTTAAAGACTAAAAATGTTCAGATGTCTCAGTATAATGATGATGAATACAAGGCTTCATTTATATTAAGCACAAAACAGGCAGAAGGGGTTAAGTTTGAAGAAACTAAATATGATTATAAAGAAAGAGAATTAACTATTAAATTAAATCAAAAGGTTAAGAGTGTAACTACCTATAGTAAATCCCTTTTCTTAACGGATTTTGAAGTGAATTTTGTAACGGATGATGGAGAAAGCTACAAGATTATTGAAGATGATATAGAAAACATAAAAACAACGATTACTAATTCAACGGGCGATGATACTATTGTTGTAACTTTAAAAGAAAAATTAATCGGAAATAGAACTGTACAAAAGGGCAAGATTGGAAAAATTAAATTAACTCAATACAGTACATTAAAGGGCGTAAATGAAGAAAAAGCTCATCAAGATCAAAACACAGTATTTTTACAGTAATTTAAGTGAGGTGAGAATATGAAAAAGTTTAAGATTTTATCAACATTAACAGCTTCAGTATGCTTAGCACTATGCATATCATCAGGCAAAGCTTATGCAAAGGTTAATGCATATTTAATAAAGAATAGAGATACAAGTGCAGTTTATAAGTATAATCTTGAAGAACTAAGTATTTCTTTTATGAATTTAGGAACAGGAGAAAATGATCTTTTATATAAAAATTTTCAGGAAGATATGAAAAAAAGTACTATTTGTGGATATGAAAATGAAAAAGGAGAATACGTGGATTACAGCAGTGTAAGTCAGGCTTTTCTAGATAGTGCAGATAAAGGATCAATATTCGATTTGAATGGTTTTGTAGAAGGAGATAAGGCTCAGTATTTGGATTTAGATGAAAATATAAATGAAGTATATATAGGGGATGATGAAGTTAAGTTCAGAGAGGTATTTCAAGGACCAAAAGCAAAGTCTAAGGCAAAAGTAGAAGATAGTGATGTAAAACTATTTAAAAGAATATGTATAAAAAATGTTGAGGTTGAAGGTGGAAATAGATTTAAAATTGAAGGCTGTAATCAATATTTTGATATAGGAGAAACAGCAGAGGTTTTAATTCCAAATGAAAAAGCTAAAATATATATCTGCAATTTTGAAAATGATGTTTTAGCAGAAGGAAATCTTGACATATCTAAAAATGGACAAGATATAGAGTTTAATGTGAGAGTGAATGAAGAAGAGGAATAACTATATAAAAAAGCTAATTGCAGTTGCAATTAGCTTTTTTATATAGTTAATTAAGAATTAAGAGTTAAGAATTAACAATTAAGGATGATTTTCTGCATGAGCAGAAAATCTAAATTAAAGCTTTGCGGTTAGCAAAGCATCAATTATTCTTAATTCTTAATTGTTAATTTTTAATTGTTCTTAAATTTAAATATTAAATTTAAGAACCTATGAGTCCAGTTTTAAGTACATCGACTAATTGATTAAAAACCAATTTCAATTCTTTTTCATATGGATTTGGAGTGTGTTCCAATTTTTTTATCATTTCATTGTATTTAACTCCATATTTATAGTTGATATAGCTTATCATAGCATCAGATATACCAATTATAGAAAATAATATAAAATCAGGATCTAGATTTTTTTTGATTTTTCCTTCCTTTTGAGCCTTTTCAATAAGCTTATTTGCAAATATTTTTCCGCTTTTGGATTTTCCAAATTGAATTTCTTCAATAGAGCCATTTTGAACAGCTTTTTTTAAAAAGCAGCTTATAACAGGGAATAATAAATCAAATTTCATATATCCAAATATGATATTTTTATAGATTTCAAAAAAATCTTCACTAGAGGTATCGGTGTATTGTTTTAAATATTCTAATTTTTTATTTAATGCATATTCTAGCAAAAATAAATACAAATCTTTTTTAGTTTCAAAATATCTATAAAAGCTTCCTTTAGCTACTCCAACTTCGTTTATAATGCTATTCATAGAAGCGATTTCAAATGTATTAGATGAAAACTCTTTTAATGATATATCGGTTATTTCTTTTTGTCTTTCTTCAGATAAATTAAAAAAAGTTTGTTTTGGCAAATAAAGTCACCCCTTTATACAGTTGACAATTGGATTCTTAATTGAAAGTATAAAGTTTATACAAAAAAATGTCAATGTGGTGTGTTTATCAAAAATTAATATAAAGTTAATACTAGATATATTTACACTATTTTCATTATGTGCTAATATTATTCTATGAAGCGACGGAGTGGTCGCTAAAGTATTAAGTTGAATATAAGAATTTATGGGGGGATTTACATGAAGAAAATGTTCTCGTTTTTAGCTGTAGGAATTTTTATTTTAAATTTATCAGGATGCAGCAGTAAAGCTCAGGCAGGGGAAAAGGAAACGGTTATACCTGTAAAGGTAATGGAGGCAGCAGAAGAAAATTATCCTATATTATTGGAATATTTAGGCGCTACAAATTCAGAAGATGTTATAAAATACAGTTTTAAAGTGCCTGGAAAGATTGCATCAGTAAACGTTAAAGAAGGAGATTATGTTAAGCAAGGACAAGTGCTTGCTATGTTAGATAATGAGGATTATAAGCTTGCAGTTGAAGGGGCAAGAGGTCAAATGGAGGCTGCAAAAGGAAAAGTAGCTATGGCAAAGGCGCAGTATGATAAAGCACTTAATGGTGCTCAGAAGGAAGATATAAATAGTGCTAAATTGGCTGTGGAAAATGCAGAAAATAATTATAATTATGCTAAAGAAAGCTGCGCTCGAGTAGCTAATTTATATGAACAGGGAATTGTATCAAAGCAGCAGCTTGATGATATAAACATCAAGGTTGATGGTGCAGAGATAGCTTTAAACAATGCAAAGGAAGTGTTGTCAAAGGCTGAAAATGGAGCAAGAGATGAAGATACAGAAAGTGCCAAAGCACAATATGAAGCAGCTCAGGCTCAGTATGAGGCAGCACAAGCTCAGCATAAAGCAAAGGGAAATATGCTTGAAGGTACAAGTCTTAACTCTGGAGTGTCTGGATATGTGGTAAAGGTGTTAAATAAGAATGGAGAGATTACAGCTGCTGGATATCCAGTTGTGGTAGTTCGTACTGATGACGAGGTTATTGATATACAGTTAGCTCAAAAGGATGTAAATAAGATAAAAAGAGGTACAAAAGCTTTAGTTAAACTAAATGAAATAAAAGTTGATGGTGTGGTTAGTGAGATAGAACAAATACCAGATCCTAAGAGTAGAAATTATAAAGCAAAGATAAAAATGAATGAAAAAATTCCACCAGAGAAATTTTATATAGGTTCTGTTGCAAAGGTTAGTATTAATTTAGAAGATAAAAAAGGAATATGGCTTCCAGTGATAACAATTTTAAATGATGGTGAAGATTATGTTTATGTAGTTGATAAAGAACAAAGAATATCAAGAAAAAATATAACTATAGAAAGTATCTATGAGGATAAGGTTTTGATAAAGGGATTATCCCTTGGAGATAAGGTTGTAATTGAAGGTCTAAAGAATGTAAAACCAGGCTATAAAGTAAATGTTGTTCAATAAAAGGGGATGAAAACATGCTAGCTTTACTTAGAAAGTCAATTAAAAATAGAAAGATAACAATTTTTTTTACTGTTTTAATATTAATATTTGGGTTTCAGATTTATAGGATAATACCGAAACAGGAAAATCCAGATGCTTCTATTGGTATAGCTAAGGTTATGACAATATATCCAGGTGGAACACCAGAGGATGTAAAAAATCTAGTTACAAAGAAACTGGAGGATGCAGCATCAGAGGTGGATGGATTTGATTATGTAGAATCGTATTCTAGAAATAGTGTAGCTGTTCTTATTGTATACTTGAAGGATGATGCTGAACAGGATAAATCATGGAGAGAGTTAAGAGATAAGATAGATGATATAAAAGGAGAACTTCCAAAAGAATGTTTTCCAACGGAAATTGATACAGATTTAGTTTCTACAGCAGGGATGATAATAAGTTTATCAGGTGATAATTATTCTTATGATCAACTAGATTCTTATGCAGAGGAGATAAAGTCAGAATTAAGTAAAATTGATGGAGTTACAAGATTTGAATTAGATGGTAAGTTAAATAAAGAAATTAGAGTAGATATAGATGTAGAAAAACTTAACCAATATCC
The DNA here is from genome assembly GCF_026735135.1 of Clostridium aestuarii. Lineage (GTDB taxonomy): Bacteria > Bacillota > Clostridia > Clostridiales > Clostridiaceae > Clostridium_H > Clostridium_H aestuarii. The sequence goes on from NZ_JAPQER010000003.1 coordinate 213,423, forward strand.
TATTTCTTTAGAAGATATAGCAAAAATACTGCAGGCACAAAATTTAGAAATTCCATCAGGAGCTGTGGAAAGCAGCAGTTCAAAAATAGATGTAATTACAAGTAAGGGATATACTTCGCTTAAGGATGTAGAAAATGTTATTGTATATATTTCTGATGAAAGTGGATCAGTAGTGAGACTTAGAGATATTGCAAAAGTACACATGGCTTATGAAGATGGTGCAGTTAAATTTAAAGAAAATGGGAAAAATGCAATTTTGCTTACAGGATATTTTGAGGATAATAAAAATATAGTCCTTATTGGTAAGGACGTTAGAAGAGAGTTAGATAAAGTTAAAAATTCACTACCAAAGGATATTAATATAGATGAAATTTTGTATCAGCCAACAGATGTAGACGAATCAGTTTCAGATTTTATGGGCAATTTGGTGCAAGGTATTATATTGGTTATTGTTGTAATATTTGCTGGAGTAGGAATAAGAAATTCTATAGTTGTATCTACGGCATTACCTATTTCTATACTGCTTACTTTTATTATAATGAAGCTTTTTGGAATAAAAATACATCAGATTTCTACTATGGCTCTTATTATTGCTCTGGGTATTTTAGTTGATAATGCTATTGTAATAAGTGATGTAGTACAGGTTAAGGTTGATAATGGTGTAGATAATATGAAAGCAGCTTATGAGGGAGCAAAAGAATCATCAATTCCTATATTTACATCTACACTAACAACTGTTGCGTCTTTTGCACCGCTTTTAACTATACCAGGTATAGTTGGAACATATGTAGAGTGTATTCCACAGGTTGTTATTATTTCTTTGCTTGCTTCTTATTTATGTGCGATGCTTATAACTCCTGCTTTAGCTTCTTTATTCTTTAAAAAATCTAAAATTAAAAAGAAGGGTAAAGGAATAGATAAAGTTAGAAAAGTATTTGAAGGGTTTTTGGAGTTTGGTCTTAAAAAAAGAAGAACTACAATTATAATCGCAATTATACTTTTGGGATTGACTGCAGTTATTGCTAAGTCACTAGGACTTCAGTTTTTCCCTTACGCAGATAAAAACACTATGTATATAAATACAACAATAGAAAAAAAAGGAGATTTAAAGGCTACAGAAAAAATTTCTGGTGATGTTGAGAAGGTCTTTAAATCTCAAAAGGAAATTACAAATTATACTACTGGAATAGGAAGTGGAATTCCAAAGTTTTGGGTTGCTATGCCAACTGCGGTACCTTCTGATGATTTTTCACAAACTAAGATTCAGTTTGATTTACAAAAAAGTGAAAGGTTTGAAAGCAATGAAGAATTTGCAAATTATCTTCAAGAAGAATTGAATGAAAAAATTGTTGGTGCTAAGTCAACGGTTTATCCGCTGCAGTATGCAATGCCTAAGGAAGCACCTATTGCTATGAGAATTTTAGGTGATAATATAGATGATGTATATGCAGCATCAGAAAAAATACAGGCTGCAGCTAGAGAAGTTGAAGGTACATGTAAAATTCGTGATGATGCAGCAGACAGAACGTATAAATATAAAGTTGATATAGATTCAGATATGGCATCTCAACTTGGTATTATGAAGTATGATATAGAAAGGCAGATAAACATAGCCTTAAGAGGAGCGGAAGCTTCAATATATAGAAAGAGTGGAAAAGAGTATAGTATTATTGTGAGTAGTAATATTGATACTAAGGAAAAATTAGAGAATCTAGGAATAAAATCTACACTTGTAGGACATAAAGTACTTTTAAAAGAAATTTCAGTTATAAAATTACAACCTGAAATTGATAGTATCAAAAGATATAATAAAGAAAATTGTATCAATGTATATGTAGACATTAAACCAGGTGGTAATGCTGTTGAAACTCAAAATATTATAGAACAAAAGTTGAAAAAATTAGATTTGGCTGGAATTAGGATAGAATTCCATGGTGAAAAAGAAGATATAGTTAAGTATTTTGGAAGCTTAGGTGTATCCGCAGCAGTTGCTCTTTTCGTTATATATATTATACTGCTTATACAATTTGATTCATTTATGCAGCCGTTTGTTATTTTCCTTACAATTCCGTTGTCGTTGATAGGTGCTGTTATAGGTTTGTTTTTATTCAGACAGCCTTTATCCTTAATGGCTCTTATGGGAATTGTAAGTTTAGTTGGAATAGTTGTAAAAAATGCAATATTGCTTATTGAATACATTAATAAGGCAAGGGAAGAAGGATACTCTTTGGATGAAGCTTGCAAGGATGCTATGAATAAAAGATTTAGCCCTATTATATTAAGTGCATTTACAACAGTAGTGGGACTTGTACCAATAGTTATATCTAAAAATCCTATGTTTGTTCCAATGGCAGTTGCGTTGATGTGCGGTTTGATTGTGTCAACATTGTTAACATTGATTATTATACCTGTATTGTATCATTTAATAGAAAGTCGTTCTATGCAGGTTAAAAACAAAATAAATCAGATGACAATTAATAATTAACAGTAAAAAATAAAAGGTTTCTCAAATTTTATGAGAAATCTTTTGTTTTTTTATTGAAACTACCCTAAAAAAAATGTAAATTATTTCGAATATTAATGTAGAAGAAGAATTGAAACCATTATTATCGTAAACTGTTTTATACTGGTGGACATACTATATTTTATGGACTATAATCTAAATTAGATTAAAATAACTATTATAAAGGTGATGAATATGAAGAAAAAAATCGGAATTTTAGTTGCAGCTGCATTAACATGTTCTTTGACTTTGGGGACATCTACAATTGCACATGCTCAGGTTAAATCTTATTATATGCAAAACAAATTAACAAGTAAAATGTATAAGTTTAGTAAGCAGGATTTAATTGAATCTTTTATGAACAGCACTGAAGGAAAAAATGATCAGTTATATAGGAGTTTTGTAGAAAAATCAATAAGTCAGGATTATAAAATGTATGCTGTTCAAGATGATAGAGGGAAATATATTTCTTATGATGATATAACAGATGCTTTTTTAAGATACAATGATAGAGGTATAAAATTCGATTTAAATAAATATTTAAAGACTTTTGCTAAATCAAACATAAGTGTAGATAGAAGTACTGTAGATATAAAAAAGATTTCTAATGGATCAGCTATGCCTTATGGTTCAAAGTTTGTTGTAATAGGTAATAGTGCTTATTCTATGAACTATCTAAAAAGACATTCTGAAAAAATTAATGAAGAAATAAGAAAGGGTACAGGTCTGGTTTTTTATGGTGATGTAGAAAGCGGAAGAAATAAATTAGTTAATTTATATAACAAAAAAGCTATTTCTGAACAGCAATTAAAGGATGAATGTGGTGGCGAAATAAATTTCTATGACCTTTATTCTCAAAAAACATTTGTATTTAATGGAGAAAGCTTTAAAGAACAGGAAGTTAGACCAAGTACATATAATGCTCTGTTCAGTTCAACTGAAATAGGAGATAGAAAGCTTGTTAATGTTAGATTAGAAACAAACATCAAAAATAATATTTCAGGTGTAAAGTATTTTCAAATAGAAGGAAGTCCGATAACAAAAGAGATAGATGGAAAAAGTGAAATACAATGCTTGCTAACTCGTGATAGAAACAGTAATAGATATGAGGTTAATATATATCTTTTGGACAGCAGTAAAAACACTATTGCTAGAGGAGATATAGATATACGAGGGAACATTAGTAATTTAAGAACAAAAATAGATTTCTCTTTAATGGATAAAAAAGGAGATAATGTTGTAGGAAATATAAGTAATAATGGATTGGTAGCTCAAGATAAAGGTTATATTTACTATAACAATACAGGAGATGATAATAGGCTTTATAAGTCAAGCAGTAATGGAATATTTGATCAATATATAAGTGCAGATGATGCAAGATATATAAATGTAGTAGGTGATACAGTTTTTTATTGTAATTACAGTGATGGATTTAAGATTTATAAGGTCGAATCTGATGGTACTAGAAGACAAAAAATCTGTGATGATATGGCGACATATTTGAATGTTGTAGGAGATTATATTTATTACAGTAATCACTCAGATAGTGGAAGATTGTATAGAATTAAAATAAATAGAACAGAAGGTGGATTAACTTTTGGAACTCCTGATAGAGTTTGTATTGATGAAGCTGAATATGTAAATGTAGTTGGAAATGCTATTTATTATAGTAACTATTCTGACGGGCATAAGTTATATGCAGTAAATACAGATGGTACAGGAAGAGTTAAGTTGACAGATGATTCAGCAAAATTCATAAATGTATCAGGAAACTATATTTATTATGCTACTGATGAAGGAAACTTAAAGAGAATGACAACTGATGGTAGAAATGTATGTGAACTTATTCCTACAGGAGATTTAGTTACTTCTCTAAATGTAATGGGAAATTATGTTTATTATACTAATTTTAATGATGATAATAAAATTTATAGAATTAAAAAGAATGGTTATAATTCAAAACCAGAAAAAATAATTGATGATAGTGCAGTTAACATAAATATTCAAGGTGGATTCTTGGATATTAGAGATAATTTAGTAGATGTAAATGATGGTATTATTTACTATACAAAAGATAAGCAAATTTATAAGTTCGATTTAACTAATCTTGTAGATGGAAGAACTAAGAAAACTGGTAAAGAAGTTGAAAAGCCTGATAGTGATTTGGAAGTTGATGAGGTTTATGATATAGAAAAAACTGTTGAAAAAGAAGATAGAGATATGAAGATATCTTATATAGAAGATAAATATTTACCTATTAAAGCTCCTGTTCTTATGAGTGATGGTACTGTGAGACAATTACCGGTAGCATGGGATATGGAAAAAATCAATGAAAGCAAAGGTGTTAGAACATATAATGGTAGAATAGTTGGATACGATGAAAAAGTTACCTTTAAATTAAAGGTATTATCTCCAGAACCAACTAAAGGAGATGTTACTATTACCAATAATTATGGTAATAATGATGTTATCGAAATAGAAAATCTTTCTGGAGGAGATTTAGTTAAAATCTATAAAAGTGATGGAAAAACGATTCTTAAGAGTGCACTAGTTTCATCTGGAAACGATGAAGTTAATATACATTCTGTTTCTTTAGAAAAGGATAAAGGATATATTCTGATTAGCGTGACAAAATCAGGAGGAGCCGAAAGTGATAAGATAAAAATATATTATGATCCAGAAGGACCATCCATAGCAAGTAATATTAAACTTAAAGATATTGATACTACTAATGATGGAATAGATGGAAGAGATTTTAGAGTTACATGGAATGTATCTAGTGATAAGAGTATTGTAAAACAATATATTTATATTCTTAGAAAACAAGAAAAATTAGATATGTCAGATCATGAACCAGTAGCAACTATGTATGATAATACTACCCATGAATGGAATGGTTCTTATAGAGTAAAAGAAGATAGTGCAGATGAACCATTAGGACCAGGTGAATATTATGCGTATATTGTATCTGAGGATAAAAAAGGTTTAAGAAGTGTTGCTAAGAGTAATCTTGTTGATTTTGAAGGTGAAAAAATAGAAGAAACTGAAGTGAATAGTGTTAGATTTGAAGAATCTTCTGTAAGCTTTTCACCAAATGTTCGTACAAAGTTAGAGGTTGAAATAAAACCAGCAGATGCTTCTAATAAGGATTATGTTTTAGTTTCTGATAGAAGTGACATAGTAGCTGTAGAAGGAAAATATATTAGAACTATGCCTGTTGATGAATCACAAACTGCTACAATAACAGTAATTACATTAGATGGAAATAAAACTGATACATGTTATGTTACTGTAGTTCCTGAGCATCAACAAGTATTTAAAGTAACAGACGTAAAACTTGATAAGCATGAAGTAAGTATGAATATAGGAGATGAAGAACAGCTTAATGCTGTAGTTATGCCTGAAAATGTAGATAATCCTAATGTTACATGGATATCTAGTAATACAAAGGTTGTAAAAGTTTTAGGTAATGGAAAGGTTCAAGCTGTAGGAAGTGGTAGAGCGGTTATTACTGTATTATCTGATAACACTTCTAGTGGAAATCCTGTTGTAGATACATGCATTGTTAATGTTGCAAAACAAACTGTTCCTGTAACAGGATTAACAGTTAGTGAAGGCAAAGTAGAATTGAAAGTTGGAGAAGCCAAAACAGTTGAAGCTATTATAAGTCCAGAGAATGCTACTAATGAAAATGTTATATGGGAGTCATCTGATTCAGATGTTGCTGTAGTGGATGAAGATGGAATAGTTACAGCAGTTAGTGGTGGAACAACAACGATAACAGTTAAAACAGTAGATGGAGGATTTAAAGTTAAATTTACTGTTGAAGTTGACCAAGTTTCTACAGATGATAAACACTCTTTAAAAGACTGTGATGGAGCTGTAGGAGCATCAGATTCAGATGGCGAAGGAGAACATAAAGATATAATTGTAAGTATTATAAACGATGATGTGCCTGTTGATTGGAGTAGAGTACTGGTAGAATACAATGGTGGAAAATACTTAGAAAATCATGTGGATGCATATATATCAGAGATAACTTCTTCTGATTTGAAAAATGCAATAGATAAAAATGGATCAGGAATTACTACTATAAGTATAGGAAATGGTGATGAAGGAGATGACAATAATATTTTAGTTATTTTCTTTGATTCTAAAAATAGAGCAGTAGGATATGCAATAGAGAATAATATAGAAGTTAAATAATGTCAGTTGCATATTTAGACAATCCTTGGCTAGATTAAATATAGCTGGGGATTGTTCTATATTTTACTATAGTATTTATGGTGAAAATCAATTTTAAATATATTTTTATTATGATATACTTATGATATGTATTTAATGAAATGATATACAAAAATATTTACATAATATGGAGGTAAGACATGACGAATAAAGATAAGAGAAAAATAGTTGATACAGAAATTTCAATTCATCCAGAAGTTAAGGATAGAATTTCTGATTTCCAAAAACAATGTTTAATTGATGAAATAAAATCACTTCCACCAATAAAGGAAGGGGAAATAAATATAAGTACAGATTATATTTTTGATATGGGAGATAATTATGAAGTTAGTATCTTTATAAGAAATGGACTAGCTAAATCTATTGTTTTGGATAATATGGAATTTGTAGTAATTAATGAAAAAAAACAAATATTGGGAAAGAAAACTTTTAATTTAAGAGAAGCAGGAGGAATTCCAGCACATACAGTAAGACCATGGAAAATTTGTTTTGAAAAAGAAGAAATAGCGCTTGGAAAAAATGATGTTAAGAAATTAAAGGTTTTATTTAATACAAAAGGAACAGAATTTAAGAAAAGTATGAAAGTTGAATTCGAAAATTTGCCTAGCAAAATATCGTATAATGACAAGCAGAAATACACTAAATTTTTAGAAGGTTTACCTATAATTGAAGATGGACAGTTTAGTATGTGCGATTATGATGTTAATAAAACTAAAGAAGGTGGAATATCAGTAACTGTTGTTATACGTAATGGAGTAGGAAGAAAAATTAATATAGAAAAAGTACCTTTAACTATTTTTGATGCTGATAAAAAAATGATTGCTTCAGGAACTTTTTATTTAGACAATGTAGCTATTAATCCGTATAAAGCAAGAATATATAAATTTTCTTTTGCAAAAGAAGAGTTATATAATCAAGATATCAATTTGAAAAAATGGGAAGTTAAGTTTGATGCAGTTAAAAATATTTCTACAGGAGATGAGAAGAACGATGAAGAAAAATAGAAAAAAAACCATGAAATTAGTAATTATATTTGTAACACTAACTATGGTTATTAGTACCTTTGCTGCAATTATTAAAAGTTCAAGTAGCGGCAACACTACAAAGGTAACAGAAGAAAAATTAAATAAAGAAAAAGGACAAACAGTTGAAACTGAAATAACAGAAACTGCTAAAAAGGATATGGAAAATGCAAAGGTTGAAGTTGGAGAAAATGAGGTTAAAGCGGTAATAAATCTTAATGAAGGTGTAAATAAGATACAAGCAGACAAAATAGCTAGTGAATATGCAGAAAAACTTAAGGAACAACACAAAGGAAAAGATGTGAAGGTAGAAGTAGTAGAGGGCGAAGAAAAGGTTTCAGAAAGCAATGTATATAATAAGGTTGAAAGTGAACAAAATAAAAAGGATGGAATGCCTGAAATAGAAAGTATTCAAATTAAAGATGGTGTAACAAACATGGACAGGCACGTAATTGTAACTTTAAAAACAGATACTCCAGAAAAATATATGGTAGCAGTTATGGGAAATGTTTGCAGATATGTGGAAAATAAAAAATACTTCCATACAGTTGTAGATTCTAATGATGAAAGTAAGATAAAAAAAGATATTATCATTTTCTTGAAAAAGAAATAAAGAGGTGGGGAATATGAAGATAAAAACTAAGGTTTTAAGTTGTCTTGCTATTGTGGGATGTATTAGTACTGCTGCAGGAATTAGTGCTAATGCTAAAACAGATGCTTATTTAATAAAGGATAAAAGTAATAGTGTTATATACGAATATGATTCAAAAACGTTAATTGATGGTTTCTTGAATTATAGTGAGACAAATCAAGATTCTTTTTATGAAGACTTTATAAGTAGAGTTTCTAAAAGTGGAACTTATGCTTATCATGATAGCACAAATAAATATGTTAGTTTTGAGACAGTAAGAGATGCTTTCTTAGATGCTAATGAAGAAGGAAAAACCTTTTCATTAATGACTTTTACTGAATCAGACGATGCAAGAGCTATGACTAATTTGCCTCAGACAATTAAAAGTGTAAAGATTAATGATGGTGAAATATCTTATAAAGATAAGAATACAGGCGGAAGTGGAGAAGATACAGAAGAAGAGCCACTAAGAGTAATTTCTATAGAATAAGTTGACGTGTCATATCAACAACCGGATATGAATAGTTGAGAGTAATAATGACCAGTAACCAATAATTGTTTTTAAATTGGGTACTGGTGTTTTTGTTAATTTAAGGATCTGTGAAATATAATTGTTGTATGGAGTATAATAATTTTATTAAAGCTAATTTGCAGAAATTATTAAATTTTAGGAGAGAAAGATGATGAAGAAATACAATAAAAATATATTTAAAAATAAAGTTATAAATTCTTTACTTTTTTTAGCTGTAGTTGTATACATATTTAATTTTTCATATATAAAGAGTGCAGATGCTGCTTCTATAGAAGTTGTTTATAAAGCAGATACGTTGGAACAGGCTAAAAATATTGTGAAAAAATATTATATTGATGATACTGATGATGAAATTCAAAACGTTAAATCGGTAGATGAGATGGTTGAAAAGCTAAATGATAAATATTCAAGCTATTTTACTAAGGAAGAGTATAATAATTTTCAAAATTCAATAAACAATAAGTTCTATGGCGTAGGAATACACTTGGACATAGAAGAACAAGGGGTTAGGGTTTTATCTGTTGTAGATGATTCATCGGCGAAAAAAGTAGGTATTAAGCCTGGAGACTTAATTGTAAAAGCAGATGACAAAAGTTTTAAAGGAATATCTTTAGAAGAAGCAATTAATAATCTTAGAGGTAAAAAAGGTAGTGAGGTTAAACTTTTAGTTAAAAGAGATGATAAAGTATTAGAATTTAATGTTATAAGAAAAGAACTAACTTCACCTACTGTAGTATCAAGAATTTTAAATAATGATATAGGATATATTAGAATAAGTTCTTTTGGAGAAAAAACTGCTCAAGAATTTCGTAGTAACTTGAATAATTTAAGAAATGATAATGTTAAAAGCTATATAGTAGATTTGAGGTATAATGGTGGTGGATATGTAGAAGCGGCATTGAGTTTGGCAGGAAATTTTATAGGATCAAAACCCGTTCTTATTATGGAAGACAATAATGGGAATAGAAAAACGTATAAAGGGTATAATTATGGTGATATAATAGATAAACCAGTTATTTTTCTAGTGAATGAGTATACTGCTAGTTCTTCAGAAATACTATCAGGAGCTGTAAAAGATTATGGCAAAGCGTTTTTTGTAGGCAAAACTACCTATGGAAAAGGTGTTGCACAGAACTCATTTCGATTAGAGGATGGAAGTGTTCTTAAAATTACAACATATAAATTTTACTCTCCTAATGGAAATGTGATTCAAAAGGTTGGGATAAGTCCTGATTTTGAGGTTTCAGATAAAGTTAATTCTTTAGCTGTGGCAAATTTACTTTTATCAAATATAGATAAAGGAATTAATGATAAAAATGGATATATTAAAGTTAATATAAAGGACAAAGAGTTCTTTATTAATGTTAATGAAGCTAGAAAAGATGTGAACTGGGAAGCTTTTAACTATATTGTAAATAAAGCTGATAATGAAAAAATATTTATTGGAAAAGGTACAAAATGGATTAGATGTACTTTGAATGATATAAAACAAGAGGAAAAGTTACTTTATTCAGAATTCAGCACATTAAAGAGTATTTATAAAGATAATAATGATAAGAAATTTTATGTAAATTTTAACAAGAATGTAGATAAAAATACTATAAATAGTGATAATATTGAAATCATCAATAGTGAAACAGGAGAAAGAGTACCTGCAAAGGTTAGTTTGTTTGATGGAAAAAAAGCTGTTATAAATTTAGAAAAAAACTTACAAGAAGGCTCTTCATACTATATTGTTGTAAGCGATAAGATAAAATGTGAAAGTGGGAAGAAGATAGAAAAAGGAAGCCTTATAAAAGTTAGTGTGAATTAAAAAAAGTGCGAAAGCACTTTTTTTAGTTTAGCATCTTTGCTGAGTTTTGATGAGAGTTGACATACTATGCCAGTAAACGGGCATAATAGTTAAAAGGTGACATACTGTATCAGCTGGTTGATACTAGCAGTTACAAAAGAAATTTTTAGTAACCAGGTAGTGGCTAAGTTTTTAAAAGTTTTAGAGTATATGTTTGAATTTTTTCATAAATAGCGACAAATGTCATAAAATTATGAAGATGAAATAAAAATAAATAAATTATTCAATTGTAAAAACGCCATGAATAATAGAATAATTTAAAATTCATTTTCTTGCATTTTAATAGAAAAATAGGTATAATAATTAATAGAAATGAATAATGTTGAAACGGATAAATCTTTAGCTAGGGGGATAAGAATGAAAGAAAATAAAAAAATGTCACTTACGATAAAAATACTTTTAGGACTAATTTTGGGTATAGTTTTTGGAATAATAGCTAACGCAGCATTTGATAAATCTGTAAATGAATCTATAATAAAATGGATGTTAGGTCCAATAGGAGCAATATTCTTAAGAGGTATAAAAATGTTAGTTGTTCCTCTTGTTTTATGCTCATTAATAGCTGGTACTGCTAGTGTTGGAGATGTAAAAAAATTAGGTAGAGTGGGAATAAGAACTCTTGTTTATTATACATTAACAACAGCAGTAGCTATAACGTTAGCTATAATATTAGCTAGTGTTATAAAGCCAGGAACTGGTGGAACAGGACTTTTATCAAATGTTGGAGAATTTAAGGCAGCTGAAGCTCCTTTCATCATGGATGTTTTTGTTAATATGATTCCAACTAACCCTATTAAATCATTAGTAGAAGGAGAAATGCTTCAAATAATTACTTTTTCTATATTATTTGGAATAGCAGCAACTATGATTGGAAAACCAGTAGAACCTGTAATTAATATAGTAAAACAAATTAATGAAGTGCTTTTAAAGATAATAGGAATAGTTATGGCGTTTGCACCTGCTGGGGTTTTTGCTCTTATATCTAAGGTTATAATGATTCAAGGTGCAGATGTATTAGTAAAACTTTTAAAATACGGAGTAACAATTATATTAGTGTTAGCTTTACAAGCTATAGTGGTTTATGGATTAGCCTTGAAGTTTATAGGAAGAGTAAATCCTATTAAGTTTTTTAAAAAATTCTGGCCGGTAATGGTAGTTGCTTTTAGTACATCAAGTAGTAATGCTACGATACCTGTAAATCTTGAAACTTGTGAAGAAAAACTAGGGGTTCCAAACTCCATTGCAAGTTTTACAATTCCATTAGGTGCAACTATAAACATGGATGGTACTGCAATAATGCAAGGGGTTGCTACTGTATTTATTGCTCAGGTATATGGATTACCACTTACAATTAATCAATTAATGATGGTAGTTATAACTGCTACTCTAGCGTCAATTGGTACAGCAGGAGTACCAGGAGTTGGATTAATAACGCTTTCAATGGTGTTACAACAAGTTGGACTTCCAGTAGAAGGAATTTCTTTAGTGTTAGGTATAGACAGAATACTTGATATGATTAGAACAGCAGTTAATGTAACAGGTGATGCTGCTGCAACGGTAATAATGTCTAATTTAGAAAATGAACTTGATTTAGATGTTTATAATGACTTTAAAGAAGTAGAATTAGAAAAAGTTAGTTAATAAAAATTAATAGAAATTCCAATAGAACTTAATTGATCTATTGGAGTTTTTTTAATTTAAAGAATAAATTTAAGTGTACTTTAATAAAATCAATAGTGAAAATAGTTTTGTCCACTTTTATATTGTTAAGTTAAAATGAGAGTTGAAATATGTATTTTAATGATTTAGAAGAATTATTATAAAAAATATATAAAACCTATTTTAAGTATATAAAGTGAGGGATTAAAGATGAGTAAGAATAAAATAGTTGCTGTGATTTTATCAATAAGTATTGGGAGTGCTTTAATAAATTATAGTTTAGTGCATGCAAAAACTATATCAAATTCATTGAAGACTACTATTAATGTAGTAAAATCAAATAGTGAACTAGATTTTGTGGTAAAAGAGGCTAGTGAACTAAATAAAGCTATAACTTTAGCAGGTGATAAAGGAATAGTTAAAGTAGTGGGAGGTGAACATAGGTTAAATTCTTCAATTATAAATAAAGATGTTACTATAAAATCTTCTGACGGCAAGGAAGTTGATATAATTGTTGAAGATATTCCTAAGGATATAAAAATTAAAGTGGGAGATAAAGTTACTATAAATAAAGAAGGAGTAGCTCCAATTAAATTAATAGGTAAAATTATATACAATAATAAAGTATTGGAAATAAATGATGAAGAAATGACAATTGATGTAAAAAAAGATGATGAAGTAAAAATAGAGTTAACAAAAGAAGTAGTAAATAAATTAGGATTTCACAATATGAATGTGTTTTTGAAGTTAAATGATGCTGAAAATGTAGATGTTGAAAAAAATAAATTAAGCAAAAAAGATAAGAGTGTAGAATATAAAGATGAAGATGAAAAGTATGATTTGGGAGATTTTGGGAATGATGACAATATGGATATAGCATTAACTTTTAAAGAAGCAGGACAATATAAATTAGAGATTTGGTGTGATAATAATAGATAATAAAAAGTTTAAGAAAAAGCAAAATGGATATACTCTAAAATAAATAAATTTTAGAGGAGGACATAAAGTGAATAAAGTAATGTTTATAGGAAGAATTACAAAGGATATAGAATTAAAGCATATAAAAGAAAATGATAAGTATGTAACAAATTTTACTTTAGCTGTAGAGAGACCCTTTAAAAATGAAAAGGGAGAGAGAATTACTGATTTTATTCCAATTGTCGCATGGGAAAGAAATGCAGAAAAATTATCTAAATTTACTAAAAAAGGTAGTTTAATGAGTGTAATAGGAAGATTACAAATTATATCATATGAAGGTAAGGATGGAATAAAACGATATATTAGTCAGGTTATTGCCCAGGAAATACAATTTTTAGATAGAGCTAAAAATAAAAAAGAAGCCGCTCAATAAAAGAAAAGTAAAATGGTATCTATAGAATAGACACTAAAAAAGTGTATACTCTATAGGTGCTTTTCTTTTAGTTTGTGGTAATAATATGTTATAATTATTGTAAAATTTATATTAGGTGATATTATGGAAATAGTGTTATATTTTAAGGAAAATAATATAAGAAAAACTAAAAGTAGAATAATTATTTTAAATATCCTGCAAAATAGTAATAAATCAGTTACAGCGGAGTATATTTTTGATAAATGTAAAGAAACTGGTGAAAAAGTTGATTTATCTACTGTTTATAGGACGTTAGATTTATTTCAACAAAAGAATATATTAAATAAATTTGATGTTGGCAATGGGAAATATAATTATATATTAAAGGATAAATGTCATAAACATATTATAAAATGCGAATTATGTAATAAAGAGATTGAAATTGATTGCCCTATGATGCAGGTAGAAGAAATAATACGAAATAAAACAGGGTTTACTTTTATTGAAAAAGAAATCAAATTAAAATGTGTTTGCAAACAATGTAGAGAAAATAAAAAATTTTTATAAAGGTTGGGATAATAAATGGAATTTTCATCAATAGTATTAATGGAAGTAGATAAAGATAATAAGTTTGTAAAAGAAGTAGGAAGTTATCAAGTTAGCGAGGGTGGAGAATATATAAAAAAGTTTTTTTATAAAGAAAATAAAGTCAATTTATATTTTGATACAAATAGAGATGTTGAAGAGTGGCAATTCACAGCTGTTTATGATTTATTCAATGTAGATATTTTTGAAGAAAAAGGTTATAAAGTTGAAGAAAAAGATGATGAATTTAATCCTACTTGGATTGTTGAATTTGATTATGATGATGATTACAATAAAATGCAAGAAAAATTATATGAAGCCTGTGAACTTATAAATAACGAAATGGAAATAGTATTTAAAGAAGCAGAAAATAAGAAGGAAGAATACATGTAAAAGCAGTTGAGAGTTGATACATCGTAACAATAAATTGTTACGTGTAGCCTTCGGCAGTTGAGAGTTGAGAGTAAAGGATGAATTAAGAAGAGCTTAATTCTTGAATACGAAATTGCAGTGTTGCGGTTATATATTTGTAGTTTTACATAGCAAAACAGCTATAATTGTCCACTGTCATCTGTTAATTGTCAACTGAATTTAAAGTGGGGTGTTAATATGAGAAGAATAGTAAAAGAACTTAAAAACAGAGATGAAATAAATTCTGAATATAAATGGGATATTGAAAAGGTATATGAGAATACTGAAGTATGGGAAAAGGATTTTAACAAGCTAAAAAATATGGCGCTTGGATTAAAGGAGTTTCAAGGTAAGCTTCATAATGCTGAAGAACTGTTAGAATTTTTAAAGCTTGATGAAAAAGTATCAAGACTTGCAAATACGCTTATGATATATGCATTTTTAAAATCAGATGAAGATACTGCTAATACTACTTTTCAAGCATTAAAAAATAAAATCGAAATATATTCTGCAGAGCTTATGACTATGGGAGCTTTTTTTGTGCCAGAAATATTGTCTTTAGGAGAAGAAAGTATATTAAAAGAGATAGAAGAACTTCCAGATTTAAGAACATATAAGTTTATGCTTAAAAATATTCTAAGAAGAAAGCCGCATACTTTAAGTAGAGAGATGGAAGAACTTATGGCTTCGGTGTCGGATTGCTTAAATGCACCTTCAAGTATTTTCAGTATGTTAACAAATGCTGATATAAAATTTCCTGTTATTAAAGATGAAGAAGGAAAAGAAGTTGAACTTACAGAAGGAAATTATTCTAAATACATAAAATCTAAGGATGTTAAAGTTAGAAAAGATGTATTTGAAGCATTATTTAACACTTATTCAAATTATAAAAACACTTTAGCTACCTCGCTTACTTCGTCTATTAAGAATTTTGCGTTTAATGCAAAAACACGAAAATATAAAAGTTCATTAGAATGTTCATTACATCCTAATGATATTTCAACAGAAGTTTATGATAATGCAATTAAAGCTATAAATGATAATTTAGATAGTCTTCATAGATATGTGAAAATTAAAAAGAAGTTGTTAGGTTTAGATGAGATACATATGTATGATTTATATGTACCAGTAATCGACACACCAAAATCACATATAGAGTTTGATGAAGCAGTAAGTATAGTTGAGAAAGCTCTTGCTCCATTAGGTGAAGAATATCTAAGCATTTTTAATCAGGGAATAGATAATAGATGGATAGATATTTATGAAAATAGAGGGAAAAGAAGTGGTGCGTATTCATGGGGATGTTATGATACAATGCCTTATGTACTTTTGAATTATAATTATGAATTAAATGATGTATCTACATTAGCCCATGAAATGGGGCACTCAATTCATTCATATTATTCAAGACGTGAGCAGCCATATATATATGCAGATTATACATTGTTTTGTGCAGAAGTAGCTTCAACAGTAAATGAATGCTTACTTATAAATTATCTTATAGAAAATGAAAAAGATGAAAAGAAAAGATTATATTTAATAAATACACAACTTGAACAAATAAGAACTACTGTATTTAGACAGATAATGTTTGCTGAATTCGAAAAGATAACTCATGAAAACATTGATAAAGGAATACCTCTTACAAGTGAAGATTTATGCAGAATATATCATGAGTTAAATGTTAAATACTTTGGAAAAGATATGATTGTGGATAAGGAAATAGATATGGAATGGTCAAGAATTCCTCATTTCTATAGTGACTTTTATGTATATCAATATGCTACAGGTTATTCAGCTGCAAATTCTTTTGTTAAAGCCATTTCTCAAAATGGTAAAGAATCAGTTAATAAGTATAAAGGTTTCTTAAAAAGTGGAGGTTGTGACTATCCTATAAATATTCTAAAAAAGGCTGGAGTTGATATGACTACTTCAAAACCAATAGAAGATACAATAAATAGGTTTAAAGAACTCTTAGATATGCTCGATAAGTAAATATATGCATAAATTTAAATTTAGTTCCAGATAGAGTTTAGAATAATTATCTATCTAAGGAAACAGATTCTATATGAGGTGTAATATGAGACTTGAGTTTATAAATAGAGTTAAAAAAAAGGATGTGTTAGGAAGAAGCATTTTAACTAATGATGGAAGTATATTGCTTAGAGCGGGAGTAGAATTAACTGAGCAATATATAAAAAAACTTAAAATTTTAGGAGTCCTATATGTATATATAGAAGATGAGAGATTAGATGATGTTGCTATTGAAGATGAACGGTTAGATAGAATAAAGCAGGTCACTATGAAGAATATGTCTAAAATAGTTAATGGTATTCATAATTTTAACAAAAGAGAAACAAGAGATTCATTAAGAGTAGTTGAAAACCTTATAGATTATATAATAGATTGTGGAGATATAAATAAAAGTTTATATGATATTCAAACATATGATAATTACACGTATATGCATTGTTTAGATACAGGCATAATGTCGGCTTTTCTAGGAATGTCAATGAATTTTAGTGAGAGTGATTTGAAAGATTTGGGAATAGGAGCTATACTCCATGATATAGGTAAGACTAAAATTTCAAATAAAATAATTAATAAACAGGGAAAATTAACAGATGAAGAGTTTAGTGAGATAAAAAGACATCCTATATATGGAAGGGAAATAATAGAGAAGAATGTGCGTTTTTCTGATTTTATATTGAAGGCTATAGAGCAGCATCATGAAAGGATAGATGGAAATGGATATCCATATGGATTAGCAGGAAATCAAATTTCTAAATTTGGTAAAGTAGTTTCTATTTGTGATGTGTATGATGCTGTAAGCAACAATAGGAGTTATAGAAAAAGATTTAGTCCTAATGATGCATATGAATTGATTTTAGCAGGAAGTGGAACTATATTTGACGATAATATGGTTAAAAGCTTTAAGAAGACATTTGCTATATACCCTTTAGGGTGTTGTGTTAGACTTTCTAATGATATAGAGGGCTATGTTATAAAGCAAAACAAAGGATTTCCTGACAGACCAATTATAAGGATTTTATATGATTCCAAAACTAAGAAACCAGTGTCTTTTTATGAAGTGGATTTAATAAAGTACAATCATATAACTATTAAAAGTGTAGTATAGACTATAGATGCTTAAGAATTAACAATGAAGAATTTAGGATACCTTTCTTCTAGCAAAGAAAGCTTTAATTATTAAGTTTTAAAGTTCGTTATTTATATAGTTGGAGAAGTGATATGAAGAAGAATGAATTTGAAAAGATTACAATAGAGATATTTAACCAATATTATAATTATAATATTGGTGAATTTAATTCAAAGAGTGGAAAAACAAGTTTTTGGGGAATAACTAAGGAATTGAATAACAGAAGGCAGAATGTTGTTTTCTTATATTTGGATAATTTTAATGATATGGATATAAGTTTATATGATGAAGTTATAAAAATAATTGTAATAGATAGTAAAAACCCAATTACCGATATAGAAAAAATAAAAGAAACTGTAGAAGGAGAAAGGCTAATTATTGTTAATAAAGATAATAATGAGCTTTTATATCATTCTTTTGGAGTGGAAGAAACAGTAGCACAAATACAAAGTGTTTTGAATTATAGAGAAAAGTTAAAAGAGGAAAAAGCAAGGGCAAAAAAACCAGTAATAACTATTTCAATAATAGCTATCAATGTAGTTATGTATATTATAACAATATTACTTTCAGGGAATATATTAGGTAGTATACTAGAGAGTGATATACGTGTTTTGATAGTTTTAGGTGCAAAAGTAAATGAACTTATTGCACAAGGGCAATATTATAGGCTTATAACTTGTGCTTTCTTACATGGAGGATTAATACATTTATTAGTAAATATGTATGCATTGTATGTTTTGGGTCCTTTAGTTGAGACGGTTTATGGAAAAATAAAATATCTAGTAATTTATTTTTCAGCAGCTTTAGTATCTTCAGTTTTTAGTTATCTTTTTTCGGAAAGTGTTTCTATTGGAGCTTCAGGAGCAATCTTTGGCCTTCTAGGAGCAATTTTAGTATTTGCTTTTAAAAGAAGGGATAAAGTTGGAAAAGGTATGGTGAAAAATGTACTTTCTGTAATAGCAATGAATGTATTCATAGGAGTTGCTTTACCTAATATTGATAATTTCGGACATTTAGGTGGACTTGTGGGTGGACTTTTGATTTCAGGAATACTTTTATTAGTTTAGATGTTTTGCTGAAATTTAAGAAAGTTGACGTGCGGTATCAGCAAGCTGATATGGCACGTCAATTTTTTAATGTACTATTTCTTCAATATCAGTATCAAACAATGTTTCTTTTTCTAAAAGATTGTTTGATAATTTTTGTAAAACTTCTTTATCGTTGAGCAAGATATCTTTAACTTTTAAATAAAGATTATCCACAATGTTTTTACATTCTTTTACAATGTCTTGGTTGTCATCTGTGGATAAGTTTGCTAGTTCTGTAAGGGTTAATAGACCTAAAGATTTTCCCATTCCATATGAAGTAACCATATTTTTAACGATATTTGTAGTGTGTTTTAAGTCACTGTATGCACCAGTTGTTATGTTTTCTTTTCCGAATATGATTTCTTCTGCTGCTCTTCCACCTAAAAGGACCATTATTCGTTTTTCTAAATAATCTTTGTTTTGATACATTTGCTCTTGTGGAATACTTATTGTATATCCACCGGCACCATTTGTACTTGGAATAATAGTAACTTTTGAGATTTTTTCTTGTGGAAGCACTTTTGCTGATATAAGAGCATGTCCAGCTTCATGGTAAGCAGTAATTGTTTTATCCATTTCTTTTATATGATCTCTATTTAATTTTTCATAGCCTGCTAAAACTATAGAATATGCTTTATCAAAGTGCTGATTATCTATAAATTTACTGTTTGATTTACAAGCAAGTATAGCAGCTTCATTAACCAGATATTCAAGTTTAGCTCCAGAAAAAAGAGATGTTTTTTGAGCTAATTCTTTTACGTTAATATTTTGAACTGGTTTATTTTTTAAATGTAAAGATAATATTTTTTCTCTTGCAGCTATATCTGGAAGAGAAACTTCAATATGCCTATCGAATCTTCCAGGTCTTAAAAGAGCAGGATCAAGCATGTCTAATCTGTTTGTAGCAGCCATTACTACAATACCTTCATCTTCATTAAATCCAGACATTTCAGTAAGAAGTGCGTTTAGAGTCTGGTCTCTTTCATCAGAACCACCACCGTTTGCTTTACCATCTCTTTTTTTGCCGATAGCATCTATTTCATCAATAAAAATAACAGCTCTACCGTGAGATTTAGCTTTTTTAAATAATTGTCTTATTCTACTAGCTCCTACCCCTACGTATACTTGTATAAAATCTGATCCAGATACTGCATAAAAAGGAACACCAGCTTCACCTGCAACAGATTTTGCAAGCAAGGTTTTACCAGTTCCAGGTTCACCATAAAGTATTATACCTTTAGGCATTCGAGCCCCATAAGCGCTATACTTTTGAGGGTTCTTTAAAAAATCAACTATATCATTGACACTTTCTTTTGCCTCTTCATTTCCAGCAATACTTTCAAAGGTATATTTAGAATCTTCTACAGCAGAAGCATCTAGGGAGTCTACAGAACGCAGCCCTTTAGATGTTATTTTAGAAGATTTTAGTGCCATTATAATAAGTGAGATTATTGAACCTCCTAAAACTACAAAAGGTATTGCTTCAAATGGGGAAACATAAGACTGTTCAGAAACTTTAATTCCTTGTTTTAAAAGGTTTTCTTTAAATTTATCATTTCTTGGATTATCAGTTTCATATATAGTTTCATCTTTAAGTCTTACTTTTAATTTAGGGGAATTTGTATAGTATACTGTAGAGATGTTTTTTTGGTTTACATCATTTAAAAACTCTACATAAGGTTTAAAGCCTTGATTTGCATGAGTTGAGTTCGTGATTATAATGATAATGATAGATAAAACACAAGTAATTATAGGTATAAAAATATATTTGTTTTTAAGCTTATTCATTACATCATCCTTCCTAAAATAGTATAAATTTAAATGTATATTCAAAATATTATGTCAACCTAGATTCTATTATAATAAAATTTATTAAGTGTGTCTAATGAAAATCATAAAATTTGTTAATGTAATTTATGTTAATTTAGAGCTGGTTGTATAAATTTAAGTTATTGTGTATACTTTAGTTTAGGTGTAAAAATATGCTTGTTATAGGGGGAAAAACTATGAATATTTCAGGTATAAAAGTTAGATTAAATGAAAAAGATTTACTTGGAATGATAAAAGAAAATGTACAAGTTGAAGGACTTAATATAGAGGAAATTAGCATAAAAGAATTATTTAGAATTAAGGGGTCATTTACCAAGGGAGTTAAGATATATTTTGAAATATCGTTAGGACTCGGAAAAATTGAGAATAATATTCTTAAACTCAAGATTTTCAGTTTGAAGTTAGGAAAAATTCCTATATGGACAAAATTTGTGAACTTTGCATTAAAAAGAGGGATAAAAGGATTTGAAAATAAGGGAATAAGCATAAGTAAAGGTACTATATTTCTTGATTTGACACTAATGTGTAAGTATATACCTGCTGTGGATTTTACTCTTAGACATATTACTATATTAAATGGAGAAATTCAAGTTGATGTTAAAAATTTAATGTATTCAGAGAGTAAAGAAGCTTTATCATTTGATGAATTTAAGGATAAAATAAAAACCAATGAAGAAATTGAAAAAAATGAAAAAATTGTGGGTATAAAAAAAACGAAGGATAGTTATTCTGAAATTAGAAAGAGTGAGGAAAATAAAATACCTGAAAAATATAAAAATATAAATGAAGTTTTCATGATAATACCTGATATAACAGTTCTTTTATATAGGCTTATGAAAGATGATAGAGTAGATAAAAAAACAAAGATTTTAATAGGTGCTGCTGTTGGGTATTTAGTAATACCATTGGATATTATACCTGATTTTATACCAGTTTTGGGTAAGATAGATGATGTAGGAATAGCTTTTTTAGTTTTGGATAAAATCATAAGTAATATTCCAGAAGATATCATTAGAGAACACTGGCAGGGTGATGAAGATATCATAGCAAAAGTTAAAGAAATAAACGAACTTTTGTTTAGCATACTTGGAAGAAAGAATACTCTAAGCATTTTAAGTGGAACTTTTATATTTGCTAAAAAAGTTATGAGTAAGAAGAAATTAAAAAGTGGAGGTAAATCATGGCGAAAAAGATTTATGCTATAAAAGAAGGCTTTGATTTTGAAAATAATATTAAAATTGAAAATAAAATGGTTCATTCATGGAGTGAATGTTTAAAATATGTTAAAGGGGTAAAGGGAGCTAAGTATAAGAGTTTTACATCAAAAGAAGAAGTAGAAGAATATTTTAATAAGGGAAATGGATTTTTAAAAAAAGGAGTAGATGAATATCCATTGGATAAGATACAATTTTATGTAGATGGAAGCTATAATCAAGCTACTGAAAGATACTCTTATGCAGTTGTTGCTGTTAAAGATGAAATAGTTATTCATATTGAAAATGGAGCAGCAAAAGATAATAATAATAAGTCAATAAGACAAATTGCTGGTGAACTTGAAGGTGCTATAAAATCACTGAATTATGCTGTGGAAAATAAATTAAATGATATTGTTTTGCTGCATGATTATGTAGGAGTATGTTATCATGCCACAGGATTTTGGGAGAGAAAAGAAGAATCATCTAAAAAATATTATGAAGAATTTAATAAATTAATAAAGGATAACAAAATAGAGGTTACTTTTGTAAAAGTTGATAGTCATACGGGAGATTTATTTAATGAGCTAGTTGACGAATTTGCAAAAGATGCAATTGGAATTCCGGTTAAAGGTGAGACTATTAAATATTTAAAAAATAATATGATAAAAGTTAAGAATAAAAAATTAAAAGAAAAAATAATGGAGATAACTGATCAATCTGTATCTAATAATATAGTAGTTGTCGATGATAAAGAAAATAAGAATGAAACTGAAACCAGTATTCATGGTGAAATTGAAAAATTAAAAAAAATTGTAAAAGAAGATAATGATTATGCGAAAAAATATATAAATAATATGAAAAATGTGAAAAAAAATGAATTAATTTATTTTATGATAAAAAATTTCACCAGTATGTGATTATATACTTTATAAATAATATTTTTAAATTTGCATACCCTAAATATATAAGAGTAGTTAATGTTAAAATAAAACTGCCAATTTAATGAAGGGGTGTTAGATGTGAATAGAAGAGTTGTTAGAGGTATGACTACTGCTGCAATGCTTGGAGCAGCTGCGGGTATGTTAATGGCTCCACAGTTAAGCAGAGGTACTAGAAAAAAAATGAAAAAAAGGACTAGAAATATGATGGATACAGCAGAAAATGCCTATGATATTGTTATGAATATGATTAGATAGATAAAAAATGAAGAAATTCAAGGGAACATATAACTTGGATTTCTTTCTTTTTTTATTAATATTTACAATAAATACATTTTTTTTTTGCAGTGCTTAAATGATATGTGATATAATATAATAGGTATTTAATAAATTTATTAAATGATATTAAATATTATTATTTGTTCGATTGAAGGAAGAGAGGCATTTATGGAGATACTGTCTTTAGGAGAAAAAATTAAAAGAAGAAGAAAAGAATTAAATATGACTTTAAAGGATTTAGCTGGTGATAGGATAACTCCGGGACAAATAAGTTTAGTAGAATCTGGTAAATCAAATCCGAGTATGGATTTATTAGAATACTTGGCAAATACATTAAATATTTCTATAGAGTATTTAATGGAATCAGAAGAAACTCAAGCGGAAAAAATATCTGTTTATTTTGAGAATATTGCAGAAGCACATATATTAAATAATGAAGTAAATATATCTGAACAATATATAGAAAGAGCCATATATTATGCAGAAAAATATGGGCTAGAGTATAGAAAAGCTAAAAATCTTTATTTAAGAGGAAAAATGTGTGTGTTAAAAAATGAATTAGCATTAGCACAGCAGTTTTTTCTATCTGCCAATGTTATATTTATTAAATTTAATAGATATCAAGATGTTATTAATACATTTTTAAAACTTGGAATTATAACATTAGAAATGCAAGCTTACCATGCAGCATGTAGTTATTTTCAACAAGCTGAAAAAGTATATAATGATAGCAGCATAGTAAATGATTTTTTAATTGGCCAGATTTATTATTATATTGCTAGTACATATTTTAAGCTGGAACAAATTGAAACAGCAATTAACTATTCTTATTTAGCTAGTACAAAATTTAAGAAAATTGATGATAAAGAAAAATATGCAAAATCATTATTGCTATTATCAGAGGAATATAGTAAAAATGGTAACATGGACAAGGCTATCAAGTATTCTAAGGAAGCTTTGAATTTATTTAAAGAAATTGATGATACTAAATATGTATCAAAAATTGAAAATAATTTAGGAAAGCTATTTTATGAATTTGATAACTTAGAAGAATCATTTATTCACTATAATAAAGCAAAAGATATAAGGAGTAAGTATAATAATGAAGAGTATATAGAAACTCTTATTAATATATGTGAAAATTATATTAAATTAAAGGACATTGGAAAATCTAAAGAAATTTTATGGGAAGTAATGAAAAATATAGAAAATAGCAGCAAATCAATATTATTAAAATACTATTTGCTCAAATATAGAGTGGATATGATAGAAGATAATATAAATGAAGCTGAAAATACATTAATAATGGCATTGAATTATGCAGAGAATATGGAGTTTACTAATAAATATGCGGAAATATCTATTTTAATTGGTAAATTTTATGTGGATATTGGAAGAGATACCGAAGCTGCAAAATATTTAAATGAAGGTGTTGAGGTATTTAAAAAATTAGGTATTTTGAAATAGTGTGATACTGGATAGGTGATATATATGGAAGTTTTATCAGTAGGGGAAAAAATAAAAAGAGCTAGGATATATAAAGGGTTTACTTTAAAAGAGGTATGTAATGGTGAAATTTCTGTTTCAAAGCTTAGCTGTATAGAAAACGGGAAAATAGATCCAGAAGATTGGGTATTGGAATTTATAGCTTCAAAATTGGAATTAGATATTAATTATTTAAAAAAAGATGTTAAAGAACAAATTGATACTAATATAAAAAAGCTATTAGATGATAATGAAATAGAAGATTATAAAGAAAAACTTCAATATAATTTAGAATTATCAAGCCGTTATGGTTATTATGATCTGGCTTTTGATATTATGCACTTAATAATTGAATATTTATTAAAAAATGATCAATTAAGTGGTATACAAGAAAGATTGGGAAAATATTTTGATTTATGTAATAGTGGTTCATCTAAAGATAAAAGAATTATATATTTTATGGATGTAGCAAAGTTTTTGTATAAAAACAATGAATATTCTCAAGCTGCTAATTATTTTAGAAATATAAGAAAAAAAGTTATAGGTGAAAAAAAGAAAAAATGTATTATTCTCTCAGAAGCTATATGTTTGGAAGCTCAGTGTTACTTAATGACACATAATTATAATAAGGCATATAAATTGGCTATAACATTAGATGAGTTACTTCAATGCGTAGAAAGTAATTTTAAAAAAGCAGAAATGTACCATGTAATGGCGATGGTTTACTTAAGAGCAGATGAAGAGAAATTTAAAGAATATGAACAACTGTCATATAGTATGTATGATGATAATTTAAAGCGTGAGGCAGAAGCATTATCTGAATGTGGCTCTGTTATGTTTGAGGTAGGCTTGAGTGAAGGTGCTGTAGAACGTGTAAAAAAAGCATTAAAAATTTATCCTAAAGCAGATAAAGAAAAATTTGTTGATTTTATACTTAAATGTATAAAAACGCTTATAGATTATAATGCTATTGATGTTGCTAAAGAATTGTCTGAAGATGCGCTAGATCATGCAATAACGTTAGATAATATTAAGTTTATTGAAAAAGCTTATTATTTAAAATCTAAGATATTACAAATAGAAAAAAATTATATTTCATCAGAAATGTATATGAATTTATCTTTAGATTCACTTGTGAAATTTGGAACTAAAAAAGAAATCTATAATAGATATATGGAAATGGGAGAGATGTACAATAACATGGGTTCAATCAGAGAAGCTTTAAGATATTTTTCTTTAGCTATATCTCTTCACAAAAAGTTATAAAAGTAAAAAAGCCGAAAGGCTTTTTATTTTTATTAAAAATTAACAACTAAGAGTGAATGGAATTTTTAATTATGTAATTTCTTCGTATAGTTATTTGTAGTATAAAGAGTTATAATATTACAAGTGATACAAAATAATAACAATTTTGTAATAAGAAAGGATGACGGTTATGAATATTGAAAAAATGACTGTAAAGGTTCAAAAGTCATTAGATGATGCTCAAGCTATGGCTATAAAATATAATCATCAACAGATAGATACCATACATTGGTTTATGGCGTTGATATCACAAGAAGACGGCTTGATTCCTAATATTTTTAGCAGAATGGGCGTTAATATAAATAATCTTATACAAACAACACATAATGAGCTTGATAGAATGCCTAAAGTTTTAGGAAAAGGAGCTCAAAATGCGAGTATGCATATAACGAGAAGAATTGAAGAAGTGTTTATAAAATCAGAAAAATATGCTGATAACTTTAAAGATTCTTATGTAAGTGTAGAACATATAATGCTGAGCATTATGGATATTAATCAAAATCATGAGGTCGGTAAAATATTAAAAAAATTTAATATTACCAAGGAAGCTTTTTTGAAAATTTTATCTTTAGCTAGAGGAAATCAAAGAGTTGAAACACAGGACCCTGAAGGTACGTATGATGCTTTGAAAAAATATGGTAGAAATTTGGTTGAAGAAGCAAAAAAACATAAGTTAGACCCTGTTATAGGAAGAGATGAAGAAATTAGAAGAATAGTTAGAATTTTATCAAGAAGAACTAAAAATAATCCAGTATTGATAGGAGAGCCTGGAGTAGGGAAAACTGCAATAGTTGAAGGCCTTGCAGGCAGAATAGTTAGAGGGGATATACCAGAAGGACTTAAAAATAAAATAATTTTTTCTTTGGATATGGGTGCATTAATTGCAGGTGCTAAATTTAGAGGAGAATTTGAAGAAAGATTAAAGGCTGTTTTAAAAGAAGTTCAAAGTAGTGAAGGTAAAATTATATTATTTATAGATGAAATTCATACTATTGTTGGAGCAGGTAAGACAGAAGGTGCTATGGATGCGGGTAACCTTATAAAACCAATGTTGGCAAGGGGAGAACTCCATTGTATAGGTGCCACAACCTTTGACGAATATAGAAAATATATAGAAAAAGATAAAGCTCTTGAAAGAAGATTTCAACCTGTTATAGTAAATGAACCTACTGTTGTAGATAGCATTTCAATTCTTAGAGGATTAAAAGAAAGATTTGAAATACATCATGGAGTTAGAATACATGATTCGGCTATTATTGCAGCAGCTAAATTATCAGATAGGTATATTACAGACAGATTTTTACCTGATAAGGCTATAGATTTGATAGACGAAGCAGGAGCTATGATAAGAACTGAAATAGATAGTCTTCCAGAAGAACTTGATGAAGTAAGACGTAGAGTTTTTCAGATTGAAATTGAAAAAGAAGTATTATCTAAGGAAAAAGATAATGCTTCCATTGAAAGATTTAAATCTTTAGAAAAACAATTGAGTGAATTAAAAGAAAAAGATAAAGAAATGACAGCTAAGTATGAGAAGGAAAAAGGATATATTACAGGAGTTCGTGATTTAAAAGAAAAATTAGATCAAGCTAGAGGACGATTAGAACAATTTGAAAGGGAATACGATTTAAATAAAGTTGCAGAACTAAAGTATGGAATTATTCCAGATTTAGAAAAAAAGATAAAGGAAAAGGAAGAGGTACTTAAGGAACATGGAGAACGAGCTTTTTTAAAGGAAGAGGTTACTGAAGTTGAAATTTCTCAAATTATTTCAAAATGGACTGGAATACCTGTAATGAGGATTGTAGAAGGAGAACGTAAAAAGCTTTTGAAGTTAGAAGATGAGCTACAAAAAAGAGTTATAGGACAAAAAGAAGCTATTACATCTGTTGCTAATGCTGTTTTAAGAGCAAGAGCTGGATTGAAAGATATAAATAGACCTATAGGTTCATTTATATTCTTAGGACCTACTGGGGTTGGAAAAACAGAACTTGCTAAAACTCTTGCTAGAACTTTATTTGATAGTGAGGAAAATATAATAAGAATAGATATGTCTGAATATATGGAGAAATACTCTGTATCTAAACTTATTGGAGCGCCTCCAGGATATGTTGGCTATGAAGAAGGTGGGCAATTAACAGAAGCAATCAGAAGACGGCCTTATAGTGTAGTGTTGTTTGATGAAATTGAAAAAGCACATGATGATGTTTTTAATATTTTTCTTCAAATATTTGATGATGGTAGACTTACCGATAATAAAGGAAAAACAATAGATTTTAAAAATTGTATAATCATTATGACTTCTAACATTGGAAGTGATTATCTTTTAGAAAATGCTGATTTAACTAATGTTGATGAAGATGTGCGTAAAAAAGTTATGAATGCAATGAAGAGGCGATTTAAACCAGAATTTTTAAATAGACTAGATGATGTTATAATGTTTAAACCTCTTACTATGGAAGAAATAGAGCAAATAATTGATATATTTGTTGATGAAATAAAAAATAGGTTAAAAGAAAAGAATATTGAACTTGAGATATCAAAAGAAGCGAAAAAATTAATGGCACAAGAAGGATATGATCCTATTTATGGAGCAAGACCGTTAAAAAGATATATAGCAAGAACTTTGGAGACTCAAATAGCAAAAATGATTATAAAGGGTGAAGTTTACGATGGCTCTAAAATAAAAATTATAAAACAAAACGAAGAATTACAATTAAATATTGAAAATTAATTTTGTTGTAGTTGTATTGGTAATAATTTAATTATATTGATTAAATTACATTGAGTTATTTAAATAAAAAAAGTATATCCTAAATAATAGATGGAATGTTTTAAAGGAGGTACTATAGTGAAAAAATATAAAAAGATATTATTTTTTTTAAGCGTTATAACTATTATAAATATTATTTTTTTTAATGTGAAAAATGTTTTAGCTATGCCTGTATTTATAGATGAGAATAAAGAAGTGAAAACACTTCATACTCCTCCAACATATCCTAAAGAAGTTTATTTAACATTTGATGATGGTCCTTCAATTAATAATACAAAGAAAATAGTTAATATATTAAATGAAAATGGAGTAAAAGCTACGTTTTTTATAATAGGGACATTAGCAGAGGAAAATTCACAGGTGTTTGAAAAATTAAAAAAAAGTAATATGTGTATAGCTTGCCATACATATTCTCATGACTATAAAACAATATATAAAAATCCCGAAAGCTATATAGAGGATTTACAAAAATGTAATAAGCTGATTCAAAATGCTACAAGTAAAAAAGCGGTTCCATATATAAGAATTCCAGGTGGGGCATATAATAAAGTTTCTAGTCAGTATACTATGGAAAAAATAAGAGACACATTAAGACGAAAAAATATAAATTATGTAGGATGGAATGTTTGTGCTAATGATGCTTTAGGAAAGAATGTTCCTGCATACAAAATTAAAAATAACGTTATGGACCAAACTAAAAAAATAAGTAAAAATACAGATATAATAGTTCTGTTAATGCATGATTCATATTATAAAAAGACAACAGTAGATGCACTACCAGATATAATAAAATTTTATAAAGAAGAAGGCTATTTGTTTAAAACTTTTGATGAAATTAGTCCATGTGAATATCAAGAGCTTGTTAAACAGAAAATTATTAATAAATGATATATTTGTAGATGAGGAATTTTAAAAATTAAAATTCCTCATAGTTGACAGAGGACGATGTACGATTATGAAAATTGTTTTGCAGCATTTTTTTCCCGAGTAATGATAAATTCTTTTGCCTTAATTTCAAATGTATCATCTATAGGAGGAAGTATGAACTTCCCATATTTGTTTTTAAGAGCATAATTTAATAGTCTATCTGCAAGTTCAGGATTTTTTGATAGTAAAGAACCATGAAAATAAGTACAAAATGTATTTTTATATATACATCCTTCATGTCCATCTTCACCATTGTTTCCATACCCAGTAATAACTCTTCCAAGAGGTTTTAATGAGCCTATATATGTTTTGCCAGAATGATTTTCAAATCCAACGTAAGTTTCATTGAAGTCTTTATTGTAAATTATAGTATTACCTATAAATCTTTTTTCACTTGATTTTGTATATATATCAAGAATATTTAGTCCTTCGAGTTCTTTACCTTCAGGTGTTACATAATATTTTCCAAGCAGCTGATATCCACCACAGATGGATAAGAATACTTTATTGCTTTCTATATATTTAACTATTTCATCTTTTTTGTGTTTTTTAAGGTCATCAGATACAATAGATTGTTCATAGTCCTGTCCTCCTCCAAAAAACACTATGTCATATTTAGAAGAATCAAATTTATCGTTTATTGATAAGTTAAGTATGTTGGTTTTAATTCCACGTTTTTCAGCTCTATACTTTAGAATTAATATGTTACCAATATCACCATAAACATTTAATAAGTCTGGATACATGTGACATATGTTAAGTTCCAAAAAATCACCCCCATCACCATAGTTTTCTTATATATCCTTTATTATTTAAAAATTTTCTAAAACCAGTCATAGCAGTATAAGTTGCTAATAAATATATAGTTGAATTATTACAAGTTTGAATATTGGTTAAAAGTGAATCGTAATTATCACATATAGAGAAAATTTTCTGCTCAAATCCAGCTACTTTAAGGCGTATACCCATATCATACATACGTATTCCGGATACTAGAATATCATTTATTTTAGGATTTTTTAGGTTTTCAAAATCAACATCCCAAATCCATGAAATATCTTTACCATCAGCATAATTATCATTTAAAAGTAAGGCTAGACTTATGTCTCTTTTATCCAAGCTTATGGAATTTAAAGCTTCATCGAATCCAGCTGGATTTTTAACTAATATTATCTTTATATTTTTATCTTTTATTTTTACTACTTCTTGACGACCAAAGCTTGAGTGTAGGCTTCTAAAGGAGTATTGGATTACAGAATCCTTAATTCCTAGAGTTTTGGATACACTAAAAGCACATAGTGCATTATATATATTGTATGTACCAAATTGGTTTATTAAATATTCTTTATTGTTGATATTAAACACAGATCCAATAGAAGATAAAGAAATTATTTTATCAACATAATAATTTAGTGAAGGTCTTTTGTAACCACAATTTTCACAATAAAAATCTCCTAAATGGTTATATGTGATAAAATTATATTTGTATTCATGTTTGCAAAATTTACAGAATTTAGCGTCTGCGTTTATAGGAAGCTCTTTATTCTCTACTATTGGAGTACTAAAACCATAATATAAAGTTTTATTTGGAAGATTTAAGTTACCAAAAAGTGATTCATCACCATTTAGAATT
Organism: Clostridium aestuarii; assembly: GCF_026735135.1. Taxonomy (GTDB): domain Bacteria; phylum Bacillota; class Clostridia; order Clostridiales; family Clostridiaceae; genus Clostridium_H; species Clostridium_H aestuarii. The sequence continues at coordinate 244,807 of NZ_JAPQER010000003.1, forward strand.
AAAGTAGAATCAGGAACGCCTTTTATACCTTCTAAAATTTTATTTAAAGTTGAATAGACTTCTCCGTATCTATCTAGTTGATCTCTAAAAATATTTGTAATTGTGATTATTTTAGGGTTAATATGTTGTGTAATATATTTTACATTAGCTTCATCAACCTCTATTACTGCGTACTTATTATTCCGTTTGTCAAAAAAAATGTAATTTTTTATAAAGCAAGTTATTATTCCAGTAAATAAATTTGCGCCAGTATCGTTTGTAATAACAAATTCACCGTTGTTTTTTATTGTTGTGTATATCATATTAGTGGTTGTAGTTTTACCGTTTGTTCCTGTAATTAATATAACGGTATAATTATGAGCGACTTTCTTTAAAATATTTTTATCAAATTTTAAAGCTATTTTACCCGGGAAATTTGTACCGCCTTTATAGAGAATTTTGGACAGATACATAATACATTTTGAAACAGTTATTGCTAAAAATGATTTAATATTTATGTTAAAGCACCTCCATCCTATAAATATATTATTTTCTAAAATATATAAGTTTATACAATAGTTAATAATAAAATTTTATCATGTATTTAGTTAAATGGAAATATTTTACTTTTAGTCGTTTTTATATATAATTTTTGATTTTTCCTTATAATTAAAGAACAAAAAACAAAAAAGCCGTAAACTCTTATTTAAAAATATAAGAATTTTGGCTTTTTAACTCTTGATATGACGTTAAGTTTTTTAATAAAAATTATTTTTCTAGCATATACTTTAATTTAAAGTTACAGTATGGAAGTTTCCATCAATTTTGAAATCTAAATTTATTGAAAGTTCATTAAGTTTTTTTATAAGAGCTTTATATTTATCACCAGTTAATGGTGTAGGACAATAGTCGTTCATATAATTTACTGATGAAATGCTGCATGGTATTATTTTAACTTCATAAGAAGTTAAAGTGTTATTGGTACATTTGAATTTTGTTTGTACAATCATAGTGTTTTTATCGCTAGGATTTCTATTCCCTCCAAAGCAGAAATTTCCAAGACTATAGCATATGATCTTATTTTTATATTTTTCTATTCCTTGAACAACGTGAGGATGATGACCAATTATTAAATCAGCTCCATTATCTATTGAAAAGTGAGCTATGTTTTTCTGGGTGCTGTTGGGTGAATAATGAGATTCTTGTCCCCAGTGAAGAGTAACTATAACAATATAATTTTGATTTTTTAATGATTTAATATCATTTTGTAATTTATTTTGAAAATCTTTGCTGTTATGAAATCCTCTATATCCTAAAAATGCTAGTTTTATTCCATTAATTTCTGTTGTCCAAATGTCTCCTTCACCAAAGTAATTTACTTTTTCAGATACTAAAGCAGCTTTAGTATCTTTATAGCCTTTTTCCAAGTAATCATATATATGATTATTTGATAAATTAACGCCTTCAATGCTGCCACTAGTTAGTATTTTGGCATAATCACTAGGTCCTTTAAAGGTAAAACTTTTACTTGCCTTCTTAGTTGCACTTGTAAAAGTACCTTCTAAGTTTGCTATTGTTAAATCGTCAGTGCTAAATATATCATATACATTTTTGAAAAAATAAGAGTAATCTTTATTATTCTTTTTAAAAATATATGGTAATGAATTTTCATAAGCGTACTTGTCATCACGACCCAAAGTACAATCTCCAGCAAATGTTAATAATACTTCGGATTTAGTTTCTTTTACTGGTTCAGGTTTTATTTCTGGTTCTGTAACTTCTTTTTTTATTTCTTTATTTTTAGGTGATTCTACCTTTAGATTATTTTCTTGATTTTCAGTTGGGTTATGTAAGGTATTTTTTGATGAAATTTTATATGCACTAATGCCTATAATAATTAAGATAAATATTAAAATTATTATTTTAATATAAAATTTTCTTTTTTTGTGTTTTTTTAACATCCTTTTTTTTCGATTATTTCGCATTCTTTTACCTCCCCTAAGTATAAAGATATTTTATAATACTCATAAGAAAAGTGCAACGCACTTTTCAGTTGATAGATGATAGAGGACAATTGACAAACAATAATATTGTTTTGCAATATTATTATTAAGTGGCTTTTTTTTATTAATTTTGTTAAAATTATATTTATAGTGCTGATGAGAGGAGAAAATTTATGGATTTTAAAATGGAAAACATCAATAAAAAAACGGTTGGTGTTATTGCAGCAATATTATTAGGGATAATTGTTGTATTTTTTGTAACTAATAAAAGTAGAATTGTTAGTGAAAATAGCAAATCATATAAAAAAGGTGCTGAGTACTTTTACCAAGGAGATTATGATAAGGCTATAAAAGAGTATGAAAAAATAAAAACTGATGAGCTTAAAGATAATAACAAGACATTAGCATGGAAGAATATAAAGATTGCAGAAATGTATTCTGTTAAAGGTGATATTGATAATTTTAATAAGTACATACAGTTAGCAAAGAATACTGCTAATAAAGATGGTGAAATTTTAAATTACATAATATTCTCTGAATTTATAAATGGAAATATAGACAAAGCTTTGCAGGAGGGACAATTATACTTAAAAGATAATTATGAAAATAAAAATTTAATAAAAACGATGATTGCTGTATATATGGCTAATGATAAAAAAGATGAAGCTGAAAAACTAATAAGAAATTATAAAATAGATGAAACATCAGCATATGAGACTGCTGAGTATGCTAGATTGCTTATGCTAATAGGAGATATGGATGAAGGGTTTGCTAAACTAAAGACAGCTTGGGAAATCGATAAAGATGAATATAAAATTTATGATGTTCTTGCTCAAGAGGTAGTTTATAACAAGGATAACATTATAGAAAGCATAAAAAAATTGCAAGAGCAAAATCCACAAGAAGCTTCATATAAGATGTGGCTTGCTAAGATATATTCTTTAAATTTGAAAACGTGTGAGGAAGCACAAAAGCTGGTAAAAGAGGTTGAACAAAAGGATGTTGGAAAGATAGAAATAAAATTAATAAAAGCTGCTGTGCTTCAGAATCTTGATAATAATGATGAAGCAGATAAATTAATTAATGAAGTCATAAATGACAATAAGGATGATTATAGAGTGATGCATACTGCCGGGTGGCATTATTTAAAAGAAAATGAATTAGATAAAGCAGTAGAGTATTGTAATAAATCTATTGAAAAAAACAAGGATTATCCTGATAATTATGCATTCCTTATGCCAGAGATATTAAAAAGAAAAGATCAAACACATGCTGCAGAAGCTTATTTTAGAACAGGAATGTTAAAAGAACCCTATAATTATAACATTCTAGGTAATGCGGCTAGTTATTATTGGTATGGAACCTATAGTTCAGAGAAGGCTTTAGAATATTTCAAGTTAGTAAGTAGTATAAAACCTTCTATACCTGAAATCAAATATAATATTGCTTTAATATATTTTAATGAAGAAAAAAATGAAGAAACAGTAGAGATGTTAAAACAATGTATAAATCTTAAAGAAGATTCTATTAAATATCACAGGACTTTAGGAACTGTGTATCTTATGATGGGAAAATCGGATGAAGGAATAGAGGAAATAAGGAGGGCATATAAACAAAATCAATTTGATATTTTAACTCTAAATAATGCTGGATGTTATTATATAATGTATACAAACGATTTTCATAGAGGATATTATAATTTAAAAAAAGCTGTTGATGGGATATCAGAAGATACTAATGAATATACTAAGAAAGTAATTAAGGATAATTTTAATAAAGTAAAAAATATAATCGAAAAAATTGAAAAGGGAAAGGCAAATGAATCAATAAAAATACCAGATTTTAGACTGCTATATTAAAAAAAAGTGCTTTGCACTTTTTTTTAGATTGAATAGGATTTTTGTTTGAAATTTCCTTGTATGTCATTTACCGATGAAATTGTTAAGAAAGAAGTAGGTTCAATGGTATTAACAATTGATTTTAATTCATTAAGTTGGATTTTTTGAATAACAACGTATAAAAACTTTTTATTAGTATGTGAATAGCAGCCCTCGGCATTTAAACGGGTTACCCCTCTGCCGAGTTTATACTTAATTTGCTCGGTAATTAAATCTGAATTTTCACAGATAATGATGCATTGCTTTGATGATGCTATATATTCTTGAAAAGTATCTATAGTTTTAGATCTAATAAAACTCATAATAATTGCATACATTACTGAACGAGGTCCTAATGACATTGCTATGAAAATATATACAAATACATCTTGTATCAGAAGTATTTTAGCTAGTTGAAGAGAAGGAAACTTATTTTTTATAATTTTTCCTGATATATCAAATCCACCTGTTGAGGCACCGGACATAAAAAGCAATGCCATTGCAATTCCGGAAACCACACCACAAAATATTGTAGAGGTAAGCATATCACCTAAAGGTTTGAAGTAAAAATGTAATTTAAGAAAATCTATTAGTAAAGAAGAAGTAATTACGATTATACCGCTTTTAATAGCAAAGTTTTTACCAAGAATATTATAACCAAATATAAAAAGAGGAATATTCAAAATTATAGTTGTTAATCCAATTGGAAAATTAAAGAGATGATTTAATGCAATACAAACGCCAGTTATGCCACCTGTACCTATTTTGTTAGGTACCAATAGTACAGAAACGTATAGTGAAAATAAGACACAACCTATCGATAAAAATACTAGTTCTTTAAATAATTTCTTTTTCATAATATTTCTCCCATTACATCCTAAAAATTTGATTTAATAGTAGCATAAAATATAGTATTGCTCAAAGTGGGTTTTTCAACATTTATAGATGTTTTAAGCCTTCAATGGTGAACTATAATATTTAGTGTGACTATAGGACAGATTAATATAAAATGCTTAAAAATAATATGTCCTTGAAATTTATATTTTAAATATAGTCAAAAGTTATAAAAACTCATTTTTACTTAATTGATGAGGATATAAAAATTGTGTAATTAAAAATTTTAAATACAAAATGCAAGTTTTATTGCAAACAACTTCTTAAAAAATATATTATATTGCATTTTAAGCTTATTATTATTTTTAAAAGATGAACTTTCGAAATGATGGATAATTAAACTTGCATGTAAAGTTAATTAATTTGAGGTATATGGTTCTTTATAGAAATATATATTGAGTATTATTACAATATTTTAGTTGAATTATTAAGTGAAATCCAGATGGTTTTGAAGCTTTTATTAAAAAAAAATTCTTTTTTTTCGTAAAAAATCATAAAATTTTTAATTTGAGGATAACTTTAATTAGAAAAATATTGTTTTGGATATTCTTATGATAGGTATGACGATTGAAAAGTCAGACTTATTTTAATATTTCGCAAATTAGCTATTATAACATATAATATGGTATTCTATAATAGATTTAATGTTTAAAAATACAAAGTTTAGTGTACATTATATAAAGCATACAAAAATTTCACCAAATATGTATTAATAATGTTAAAAGACAAATGTTTTGATAGTATATTTAATGTAGAAAAAATATTTGTTGAAATTTTTATGTGAGTTATAACTAATTTTATATAAAAATGTATATTATATTGTTATATTAACAAATGCAATATAATATGTTATTATATAAGATGAAATAAAAAATTGAGCAGTATAGCATAAGTAGAAAATTGTAAAAACAATGGTTCGTTTTATGCTTATCTATATTTGCCAAAAATATCTTATTATGTATATAAATTTATAGCGAATATAATTGCTTATAAATTATATTTTTGCGTGCTATTATTATGCTGCGTATATTTAAACAAAGAAGAGGAGGATTCATATGGAAGTTTTAACTTTTAAAAGAGGCATACATCCACCTCATGGCAAACATCTCACTGAGAAAAAGGCTATTGAGGATTTGCAGCCAAAAGAAATTTTAGTGTTTCCTATGTCCCAACATATAGGGGCACCTGCTGAATGCCTTGTGAAAAAGGGAGATAAAGTGCTAGTTGGACAAAAAATAGGTCAAGCTAGTGGATTTATATCTGCCAATATTCACAGTAGTGTTTCAGGTACTGTTAAAGATGTTAAACCAGTTTTAACAGCTGGTGGAACAAAATCTCTTTCAGTAATTGTTGAAAACGATGGGCAATATGAAGAAGTAGAATTCACTAAGCCAAAAGACTATCACGACATGTCAAAAGAAGAAATTGCTACAATTATTAAAGAAGCAGGGGTAGTTGGTATGGGAGGAGCTTGTTTCCCAACAAACGTAAAGTTAATACCACCACCAGACAAAAAAATTGATTATATAATAATCAATGCAGCTGAATGTGAGCCATATTTAACTTGTGACCACAGACTAATGTTAGAAGAAGCAAATAAAGTTGTTGAAGGATTAAAAGTAGTGCTTCACATGCATCCACAAGCAAAAGCATATATAGGAATAGAAGATAATAAAAAAGATGCTATAGATGTAATGGCAAAAGCAGTTAAAGATATTCCTAATGCAGAAGTGAAAGCTTTACAAACTAAATATCCTCAGGGAGCTGAAAAACAATTAATTTATGCAACAACTAAGAGAGAAGTTCCATCAGGAAAGCTTCCAGCTGATGCAGGATGTATAGTTCAAAACGTTACTACACTTCATGAAATTTATCAAGCTGTAGTACTTGGAAGACCTTCAACTACTAGAATTGTTACTATAACTGGTGAAGCAGTTAAAGAACCAAAAAATTTAAGAGTAAGAAATGGTATGTCATTTAAAGAATTGATAGAAGCTTGTGATGGATTTAAAGAAGATCCAATCAAAGTAATATCAGGTGGTCCAATGATGGGAATGACTATATCCTCATTAGATGTACCAGTTATTAAGGGATCATCAGGAATTCTTTGTTTAACATCAAAACAAGCTGTATTACCAGAAGAATCAAGCTGTATTAGATGTGGAAAATGTGTTCAAGCATGCCCTATGTTCTTAATACCATCAGCACTTGATTCACTTGGTAGAAGAAAAGAACTTGACGGTTTTGAAGAAAGTAATGGTTTAGATTGTATAGAATGTGGATCTTGTACATTTGTATGCCCAGCAAAACGTCATTTACTTCAATCTATACGTACAGCAAAAAGAACCGTTTTAGCAAATAAAAGAAAAAAATAAGTAAGGAGTGAACTATAATGGCTGAGACAATGTTTACAGTGTCTTCATCTCCTCATATTCGCGCAAACAATACTGTGCAAACAATTATGAGAGATGTTATTATTGCATTACTTCCAGCTACAATAGCAGGAATATATTTCTTTAAATTACAAGCATTAGCAGTAATAATAACAGCAGTTGTGTCTTGTATTCTTTCAGAATGGATATGGTGTAAAGCAACTAATAGCACAAATACTGCAAATGATTTAAGTGCAGTTGTAACAGGACTTTTACTTGCATTTAACGTTCCACCATCATTACCACTATGGATGGTAGTTATTGGTTCAGTATTTACAATCATAGTTGTTAAATGTTTATTTGGTGGAATTGGACAAAATATAGTTAACCCAGCACTTGCTGGACGTGCATTTTTACTTGCGTCTTATCCAGTTGCTATGACAGCTTGGACAAATCCCGTAGATGGAGCAACAGGAGCAACACCACTTGCAATATTAAAGGGAGTAGAAGCTGGTGGAGCACAATTACCTAGCTTAGGACAAGCTTTTATTGGACAAGTAGGAGGATGTATAGGAGAAACTTCTGCGTTAGCATTGCTTATAGGATTTGCTTATCTATTATATAGAAGAGTAATAACTTGGCATATACCTGTATGTTATCTTGGAACTATATTAGTACTAGGAACTATATTTGGAAGAGGCAACTTAGGCGGAATGGCTGGACTTTATGAAATCATGGTTGGTGGTGTAATGCTAGGTGGTATCTTTATGGCTACTGATTATACAACATCACCAATGACTAAAAAAGGACAAATCATATTTGCTGTTATAGCAGGTGCATTAGCTATAATTATCCGTAAATGGGGTGGATACCCAGAAGGATGTTCTTATTCAATTTTAATAATGAACTTATTCGTACCTCTAATAGATAAATACGTAAAACCAAGAGTATTTGGAACTTGGGGGGTGAAAAAAAATGGATAAGGGTACAAAGGAAATTATAAGTTTAGGGCTTACACTATTATTAATTACAGCTATTGCTGGAATTATATTAGGAGGAGCACATAAAATTACTGCAGAACCAATTGCAATTCAGCAGAAGAAAGAAAACGATGCAGCGATGCAGGAAGTTTTACCAAAAGCTGAAAGTTTTGAAGAACAAGACAAAAAGCAATTACCAAAAGATGGTATTATCTTAAGCGTTAACCAAGGAATAGCAGGAAGCGATGTAGCTGGATATGCTATTAAGGTTGCACCAAAAGGTTATGCTGGATTAATAGAAATGATGGTTGGTATTTCATCAGAAGGTAAAATTGAAGGTATAAAGATACTTGCCCATGGAGAAACTCCTGGTCTTGGAGCTAAAGCACCAGAAAAAGAGTTCTCAGGTCAATATGCAGGAAAATCAATTGAAAAAAATCTTGTTGTAGTTAAAACAGCACCAGCGAATGATAATGAAATAAAAGCAATTACTGGAGCTACTATTACATCAAGTGCTGTAACTCGTGGAGTTAATTCAGCAATAGAATTTTATAATGAAAAATTGAAGGGAGGACAAAAATAATGAGTGTTGCTATAGAAAGATTAAAAAATGGTATATTTAAAGAAAATGTAACATTTGTACAAGTTTTAGCAATGTGTCCTACCTTAGCAGTAACATCAAGTGCTATAAATGGATTAGGTATGGGACTTTCTTCTACAGTAGTTCTTATAGGAGCCAACTTTGTTGTATCCTTACTTAGAAAAGTTATACCAGATAAAATTCGTATACCAGCATTTATAGTTATTATTGCATCATTTGTTACGTTGCTTCAATTTATATTAGCAGGTTTTGTACCAGCATTGAATAAGTCACTAGGTATATTTATACCACTTATTGTTGTTAACTGTATGATACTTGGACGTGCAGAAGCATTTGCTTCAAAAAATGGTCCAATCTCTTCTATATTTGATGCAGTTGGTCAAGGATTAGGATTTACATTATCATTAACAGTTATAGGTTTAGTTAGAGAATTATTAGGAAGTGGTAAAATATTTGGAAATCAAATTATACCAAGCACTTTCCCAGCATTGATATTTGTACTTGCACCAGGAGCATTTATAACTCTTGGAATTATGATGGGAATTATTAACCATAGAAAGCTAAAAAGCTCTAAAAAATCAAACTAACAATGCTTAAAAGAAAGGTTGGGTGAAGAATGAAGAGTATATTTATTATGGTTGTTTCTGCTTTACTAGTAAACAACATGATATTATCTAGATTCCTTGGTATTTGTCCTTTCTTTGGAGTTTCAAAGAAAATAGAGACTGCAAAGGGAATGGGTGCAGCAGTTACTTTTGTTATGGCGTTAGCATCAGTTATGTCATACTTAGTTTATAAATTTATACTTATACCTCTTGGTATAGGATATTTATATACGATAGCTTTTATATTAGTTATTGCGTCATTAGTTCAATTCGTTGAAATAGTTATGAAGAAGACTATGCCAGAACTTTATAAGGCGTTAGGAGTTTTCTTACCATTAATAACAACTAACTGTGCTATATTAGGTGCGGTTATCATTAATACAAATGAAAACTATAATTTAATAGAGTCATTAATATTCGGTATAGCTTCAGGACTTGGATTTATGCTTGCAATAGTGTTACTTGCAGGAATAAGAGAAAGAATGGAAGCAAACGATAAGATGCCAGAAGCATTTAAGGGAGTACCAATTGCATTAATCACAGCTGGATTAATGGCTATAGCATTCCTTGGATTCTCTGGATTAGTGTAAGGAGGGGAAAGCATGAATGAAATATTATTTCCTATACTTGCCTTAGGTGGACTAGGATTATTATTTGGTTTAGTTTTAGGATATTCATCAAAAAAATTTGCTGTAGAAGTTGACCCAAAAATGCCTCTTGTTAGAGATGCTCTTCCAGGCGCAAACTGTGGTGGATGTGGATATGCAGGATGTGATGCTTATGCAGAAGCAGTTGTAAAGGGAGAAGCTGCACCTAATTGTTGTCCAATAGGTGGAGCGGCAGCTGCTGAAAAGATAGGTGGAATAATGGGATTAGAAGTAGGAGCTGCAGAACCTAATGTAGCTTATGTTAAATGTCAAGGTACTTGCAATAATGCAAAAGACAAGGCTGTGTACAATGGTATAACAGATTGTCAACAAGCAATGAATGTTCCAGGAGCGGGTGGAAAAGCTTGTTCATTTGGATGCTTAGGATATGGAAGCTGTGTAGATGCATGTAAGTTTGATGCTATAACTATAGAAGATGGCATAGCTAAAGTAAACAAAGAAAACTGTGTTGGATGTGGAGCTTGTGTACAAGCGTGTCCTAAGAATGTTATAGAATTAGTACCAGAATCACAATTAGTATTTATATCATGTAATTCACATGATAGAGGGTTAGACGTTAAAAATATCTGTTCAACTGGTTGTATTGGATGTGGACTTTGTGCAAAAGCTTGTCCAAAAGATGCTATTAAGATGGAAAATAATCTACCAGTTATAGATTATAGTTTATGTGTAAATTGTGGACTTTGTGAGAAAAAATGTCCAGTTAATGCTATACTTAACTTCCGTCAAAAACCACAACCAAAAGCAAAAGAAAACTAATAAGTTAATAGTAAAAAGTGTGCATTTATTAAATGCACACTTTTTTATATTTTAGTATTATATATACAAAATTTTTTAAAATTATCATGAATAACATTAGAACCTCTAGAAATTAATATTCCTGTTATAATTTCACCCACATAATTTATAGTACTGGTTAATCCACACATATCAGGAAAATCTAAGTTATAGAAAATACAAAAGATTAGTCCGATTAGTATACTCACAACTCTAGAAAAAACATCCTTATATTTTGGATCTTTCCTTTTAAAATACCTATTAAATATTATTTTTATGAAATCAACTAGAACATCTACTATTGTGGCGCTTACAAATAATTCAAATATAGCTGGGCTAATATTCAAATATAATAGCCTCCTAAAAAATAATATTGGATAATATATATTATGATGAGCTAAAGTATTGTGAACCTGATTAATAAATTTATTTAAGATGACAAAATTTTATTTAGTATATCATAAATTAAATGAAAATACATAATATTGTGTGTTTTGATAAAACTATCTTATGAGGTGAAATATTATGCAAATACAACTTAGTCAAAAAGAAAAAATGTTTTTAGAGGATGGAAAAATTCAAGAGGAAATTTGTATTCAAAAATATCAAAATTATGCAAGCCAGGCTCAAGATGAGGAGTTAAAACAACTTTTTAATAAACTTGCTGGAGAAGAACAACAGCACTATGATACTATTAATCAAATGCTTCAAGGACAACAACCAAATTTAAGTCATGGTCAACAATCCCAACAAGCTTCAATTCAAAATAATTTTCAAGGAACTATGAATAATCAAAGTGATAAAGTTCTTTGTACCGATTTATTATCTACAGAAAAGTATGTTGCGGGTACATATGGAATTGATGTTTTTGAATCTGCTAATCCCGCAGTTAGGCAGGCTATGCAGCATATTCAACAAGATGAACAAAGACATGGTGAAGAACTTTTTAATTATATGAATAGTCACGGAATGTATAATGTAAAATAAAACGTAAGGTAAAAAAGTAAATTAAGATAAGTTCAATATTTTTTAAACTTATTAATGAAGTTAAAATAGATTGATAGAATAATTCCCTATCAATAGGGGGTTCACAACTGGTTACCTTGTCAACTTGTCATTGATGACAGTTTGGAAAGGTAGCCAGTTATAGAACCAGTTAAATGAAGGTTTGAATCTTTATATTAAAAGAGAGCAATCCCATACTACAAAAATGAATAGTCCAATTTTCCTATTATTTTCTTTAATAATAATTTCATTCATTGTGAACGTGTGCTTAATATTATCAGCTATTATTTTTATACCAATTTCCAAATTTCATTATATATGATTCATTTTTAATTCTATCAAGTTCATTAAAATCTTCTTCATTGAATTCTGCTAAGGTTTTATTAAAAGTTTCAGGAATAAATATGTACCATAAATCAGACCATTTGTCCTTGGTATCTTTTCCTCTAATACCTTCTGAAATTATTCCAGGTGATTTACTTTCAAAATAAGTAATGTTAGTTCCATCAAAATATGCTAAACAAGATTTAAATTCACAATATCTATTCTTTACATCAATCATTAATTTTAATATTCCTTCAACGCCAATAGTATCAAGTGTATGATTTACATACGCTTTAGGAAAACCATTTAATTCTTCTATAAAAAAGCCTGAATCTAGTGCCATACAGGGCTTATTTACTATTTTGAATGCTTGCAAAACTTTTTTTCTAGCAATTTCTTTTATATCATCACTTCTAGGTTCAATCAATTCAGCATTATACGGAATAACTTTTATATCTTTTAAATATCTTTGGGCAGAAGCAATTTTACCTTTATTTGTTGTAACAAAAACAACCTCTTTCATATTTAAGAACATTCCTTTCAATTATGTGTTTATTACAGTATACTTAAAATTTTTTTAGAAATCAAAATCTGAATAATTCTTTATTCATTTTCTTTTAAATTAGATATACATTATCCAAAATTCAAAACAACATTTTAATTAACTATTGTGTAGTTTTTTTTTATAATTATCCACATGGATTTTTCCCCATTTATCCATTTCATCTAATATAGGTATTAGTCTTTTACCTTCTTCAGATAAAGAATATTCTACTATTGGAGGAATTTGATTATAAATTTTTCTTTTTATTAATCCGTTTTCTTCTAAATTTCTCAATTGCTGTGTTAGCATTTTCTGAGTAATAGCAGGAATTATTCTTCTAAACTCATTAAATCTTATGACTTCATAATTACCTAAATTCCATAATATAAGACCTTTCCATTTTCCACTTATTAATTCTAAAGTTATCTCTATTTCACATCTATAATTACTACAACTTATTTTATTAGTTCTATCCTTAGGCATATCTTTATGTTCACCATCCTCTTTTAAAATTTTCTATAGTAAGTATTATGACTATATATAAACCAGTATTTTTACTACTAAATATTTTAAGGATTTTCCTTTTTGTAACTACCTTACGAAAAAGTGCCTTCTTCACAGATGTTTATTACGTTTATATAATAAGTTATGTGATGAAACACAAGTAAAAAATATATTAAAAAAAGATAAATTCAAAAAATAACAAAATTAATTATATCATAAAAATAGGAGGAAGTAACATGTCAAGATTTACAATACCAAGGGATGTTTATTTTGGAGAAGGAGCCATTCAGGAATTAAAAAATCTAAAAGGTAAAAGAGCTATTATAGTAATTGGTGGTGGCTCAATAAAGAGAAGTGGAGCATTAGATAAAATAGAAGCAAATTTAAAACAAGCTGGAATGGAAACTAAGGTTATTGAGGGAGTAGAATCAGATCCATCAGTTGATACAGTAATGAATGGTGTAAAAGTAATGCAAGAATTTCAACCAGATTGGATAATTGGAGTAGGTGGAGGATCACCTATTGATGCAGCAAAGGCTATGTGGATATTCTATGAATACCCAGAGTTTACATTTGAAGAAGCTGCAAAACCATTTTCACTACCACAGTTAAGAACAAAAGCAAAATTTGCAGCAATATCAACAACTAGTGGAACGGGTACAGAAGTTACATCTTTCTCAGTTATAACAGATAATAAAACTGGAATAAAATATCCAATAGCTGATTACAACATAACACCAGATATAGCAATAGTAGATACTGATTTAGCACAAACAATGTCACCAAAACTTGTTGCACATACAGGAATGGATGCATTAACACATGCTTTTGAAGCATACGTTTCAACAGTAAGAACAGTATTCACAGATGCACTAGCAATGAAATCTATTGAAATGATGAAACACAACCTAGTAAAATCATTTAATGGAGATAAAGAAGCAAGAAGTGAAATGCACTTAGCTCAATGTCTTGCAGGAATGTCATTTTCAAATGCAATTTTAGGAATAGTGCATAGTATGGCACATAAAACTGGGAAAATATTTAATATTCCTCATGGATGTGCAAATGCAATATACTTACCCTATGTAATTGAATTCAACAAAAAAACTGCGGGTAAAGCTTATGCTGATATAGCAAGAAGATTAGGTCTAGCAGGAAACAGTGAAGATGAATTAGTAAATTCATTAGTAGAAATGGTAAGAGATTTTAATAAGAATATGAATATACCATCTACATTAAAAGAGTTTGGGATAAGTGAGCAAGATTTCAAAGATAAGCTTGAAGATATTGCTTTAAATGCAGTAACAGATCCATGTACAGGTACAAATCCAAGACAAATATCAGTAGAAGAAATGAAAAAGTTATTTGAATGCACTTATTATGGTGAGAAAGTTGGTTTTTAATAATAGATTAATAACATTTAAGAAATATATCAAAGATTGAGGAAGTAAATTTATTTACTTCCTTTATTTTTTAAAATCTCTTTGACAGCTGATGCATCCAGCAAGATGCTCCTCAACTATTTTCCTGCTTTGACTACTGCATACCTCGTCATAATATAATGGTAACAAATCTTTGATAATATCACACCAAATATTACTCATCTTCCTTTTCCTCCTTCAGCATATCTTTTATTTTCAGTTCCGCATGGTAAAATGTGACTCGTGCCCAATTCTACGTTTTCCCAAAAAGCTGACTTATTTGTACAATGAATAGTCCAACTCTCACAGTGTTAAACTATTACAAAAACAACAAGAAGGAAGTTGATAAAATGTCTACAGTTATGGTGCAAAAAACTAATAGATTAATAGATGAAAAATCCCCTTATTTATTGCAGCATGCACACAATCCTGTCGATTGGTATTCTTGGTGTGAGGAAGCTTTTGAAAAGGCAAAGGCTGAAGATAAACCTATATTTTTAAGTATAGGATACTCAACTTGTCATTGGTGTCATGTAATGGAAAAAGAATCTTTTGAGGATGAGGAAGTAGCAAAAATACTTAATGATAACTTTATTTCAGTTAAGGTAGATAGAGAGGAAAGACCAGATGTTGATAGTGTTTATATGAGTGTTTGTCAAGCTATAAATGGTAATGGTGGATGGCCTTTAACTATAATTATGACACCAGATAAGAAACCCTTTTTTGCTGGTACATATTTCCCTAAATATAGTAGATATGGTATGGTAGGAGTTATTGAAATATTAAGCAGTATAAGTGAAGCATGGAAAAGTAGAAAAGAAGAAATTTTAGAAAGTAGTAATGTAATTGTTGATCACATAAATGAGTTTAAAGAAGACCAAACTGAAGAATATATTGGAGAAGATACTATAGATAAAGCTTTTGAAGAATTTGATAGTTCTTTTCAATCTGATTATGGGGGATTTAATCCTGCACCTAAATTTCCAACACCACAAAACTTATATTTTTTATTAAGGTATTATAAAGAGAAAAAATCAAAGAGAGCTTTGGAGATGGTAACTAAAACTTTAGAATCAATGTATAAAGGTGGGATTTTCGATCATATAGGTTTTGGCTTTTCTAGGTATTCTACAGATTCAAGGTGGTTAGTACCGCATTTTGAAAAAATGTTATATGATAATGCATTACTGGCTATTGCATATACAGAAGGATATTTGGTTACGGGTAAAAAGTTGTACAAAGAAGTAGCAGAAAAAATATTTGCTTATGTTATTAGAGATATGACAGATAAAGAAGGGGGCTTTTATTGTGCTGAAGACGCAGATTCTGAAGGGGCAGAAGGAAAATTTTATTTATGGGATTATGATGAAGTATATAATGTGCTAGGAAATACTGATGCTGAAATATTTTGTAAGTATTATGATATAAGCAAAAATGGAAATTTTGAAGGAAAGAATATACCTAATTTAATAGATAAAGATATATCAGAAATAGAAAATGATAAAGAGTTAAAAGATAGATTAAAATCTATGAAGGAAAAACTTTTTGTTTACAGAGAAAAAAGAATACATCCTCATAAGGACGATAAAATCTTAACTTCGTGGAATGCTCTTATGATTGTAGCTCTTTCCTATGGCGGTAGAATATTTGATAATTCTATTTATATAGAAGCTGCTAAACGAAGTGTAGAATTTATATTTAAAAACTTAGTAAGAGATGATGGAAGGGTGTTAGCAAGATATAGAGAAGGAGAGGCAGCACATCTTGGATATTTAGATGATTATGCATTTTTGATTTGGGGATTAATAGAATTATATGAAGCAACTTTTGACGCTGAATATTTACAAAAAGCTATTGAGCTAAATAAAAATATGATAAATTATTTTTGGGACAATAACCAAGGAGGATTTTTTTTATACGGAAATGATAGTGAAGAACTAATAGTAAGACCCAAAGAAGTGTATGATGGAGCTATTCCTTCTGGGAATTCTGTAGCTGCTTTAAATATGCTAAAACTTTCTAGAATTACAGGCAATATGGATTTAGAAGAAAAATTAAATACAATATTTAATGTATTTGGTAGTAGAGTAAGAAGTATTCCAAATGCTCATGCCTATTTTATGATTGCAGTTATGTTTAAAAATATAAGTACAAAAGAAATTGTTATAGCTGGAAATAAAAAAGATAAAGATGTTAAAAGAATATTGAATGAGATAAATAAATCATTTATGCCATTTTCCACAGTAGTTTTAAATGATGGAAATGATAAATTATATGAAATTCTACCTATTATAAAATCAAAAAAAACAATTGATAATAAATCTACTGTATATCTTTGTGAAAACTTTGCATGTAAAGAACCTATTACTGATATTGATAAAGCCATTAATGAAATTACTACGTAATTCAAGAAAAATTGGAGTTAGAACGACTTCTGAGATACATGAAGAAATTGCATCACTTAGATATTTAAGGGGAGATTTTGATCATCTTGAAAGAAGTTAAAAGAAAAGGCTGTTTATATATTTAAATATATAAACAGCTTTTATAGAAAATAAATTTATTTTTTATAAAGGGGTATAGTATTGCCTCCATAAGGCATAACGATTACTTTTTTATCTTTATCGTGTATACCAGCTAAAGATAAAGCTTCATCTATATTATTAGTAGATTTTATTCCCATTGGTTTAACTAGTTCGGGTTTTATAGACGAAACTAAAATAATATTAAGTTTTTTAGCAATTTCTACAGCAGCATAAAAGATATAACCTGCTATTGTAAAATTACTTTTTAATTCTTCATATAACTTATTTTCTTTTAGTGGATTAATCCAGTTGAAAAATGTATCAGCTCCAGCACCATCTCTACATTCAGCAAATAAAAGTATTGTTCCACCTGGTTTTACAGCTAATGCTGCATTGAATAAAGATTTAGTAGATTGGTATAGTGAAATATCTTTAGGATATCCTCCACAGCTTGTTATTACAAGATCTGCTTTTTCATTAATTGGGACTCCAAATATTTCATTGGCCCAATTGCACCCTTGTTCCCAGGCAGATAACCAATTTCCAACTGCTAATTTTAAGATATTGCCTTTGGTATCTACAATGCTATTTATTAAAAAATCTGGGTTAATCATTTGCGCAGCTTCTATCATATCTAAATTTATAGGGTTTTCCTTTGTAACACCAACTCCAATTAAAGGATTTGATCTATCATTTTTAGGATCTAGAGCATGAAGATGATTTTGGAAGATGGTTTTTTTGCTAACTACACCTGGAAGTATAGATTTTCTACCGCCACCAAAGCCAGCCATAAGATGATGAACAATTCCACCTGTCAATATAACCTTTCTATCTAGTAATAATTTATTTATTGATACCTCAGTATTTCTTGAAGTTTTACCAAGTACAATTGTGCTAGTATTACTGCTATGCTCTACTATTTCTAATCTTTCAAACAAATCTTTACTTACTATCTTAATTAATTCTTCATCGGTTTGTGTACGATGTGTTCCATTAGCTATTAAAATTGTGATGTTTTTATCGCTTATTCCTATGTTATTTAATCTTTTTACTACTATAGGTAAGAACTTAATTGTTTGTAACCATAATCGTGTAATATCGCTGACAACTATAACTATTTTGTCGTTTTTCATAAATATTTCATTAAAAGGTTTAGAGTCAATAGGATTGTCTAAAAGGTTATTAAGTTCTTTTTCTAAATTACTGATGGGAGAGACTTGTTTTGAATGAAGCTCTTGAAGTACGTTTTTTTCAGATAAATTTATTTCGAAAGTTTTTTCACCATATTTGAGATAGTGTTTTTTCATTGATATAACCCCCTTGTAGTTGTATATTAATAATTTGATGTGTATAGTGCCCCATGTTATAAAAAAAATTCGTCCAAGAAAGGATGAATTTTAATTCGCTATACCATCTTTTATATTAAAAAATAAAAAAGATACCTTTAAAATTTTATTATTATAAAATATTTTTAAATAAGTATATAGGTAAAAATAGAGTAAGTCAAATATAAAAAGTTTTTCTATACTGTTAAAAAAATAAAATAATTACAGTATTCTTAAAATATCAATAATTTTAAAGGTTTTAAATCGAGTTTTAATTTTAAGTTAATATGAAAGAGGGAATGAATGGTTTCATTCCCTTATTTTCATATCTTAAATTTGCTTAATTCCTCGTTAAGTTTTGCAGCAAGCTCATTTAAACTGTCAGCAGCATTTGCTACTTCTTCAATAGCACTACTTTGTTGTTCAATTGAAGCAGTTACTTCTTCTGATGAAGCAGCTGTTTCTTGAGATATTGATGATATGTTTTGAATAGAGGATACTAATGATTCTTTATCTCCATTTAATAGATTAACAAATTGAGTCATAAGTTCAATTTTTGCTGTAATATTTTCTATGGAATTAGAGATTTTATCGAAGGAAGTATTTACTTCATCCACAGCCGTAGATTGTTCATTAGAAATAGCTTTAACTTCGTTCATTATATTTACAGTGTTACTACTATCACTTTGAATATTTGTGATTATTTGTTTGATTTCATCTGTAGCATATTGAGAACCTTCTGCAAGTTTTCTTATTTCATCTGCAACTACTGCAAAGCCTTTACCAGCTTCACCAGCTCTTGCAGCTTCAATAGATGCATTTAATGCTAATAAGTTAGTTTGGTCTGAAATAGAATTTATTGTATCAAGTATAGAGCTTATATTACTGGCGTTGTTATTTAATGCAATTATAGCAACTTCAATTTTTTGGATAGCTTTTGTATTGGAATCTGTTTTAACATGCAATTCTTCTACAGCTTTAAATCCATCTGAATTTGCATTAGTTGCTTTATTGGTAACATCTGAAATTTGGTTCGCATTATTGGATAGATCATTAAATTTTTCTGATATATTATAGGTAAGCTGAGCACAGGTTTCAGCATCACCAGCTTGTTCAACAGCACCTGTGGATATTTCTTCAATGGCTCGTGTTATACCTTCTGCAGAAGCACTGGTTTCTGCAGAATTAGCAGCTAAATTTTGTGCTGAAGAATTCAATCCTTTTGATACGTTTTGTACATTATTTATCAAATTCCCCACAGATTCCAACATAATATTAAAGCCGTCACCTAAAGTGCCTACTTCATCTTTAGACTTTATATTACATCTTACGGTAAAGTCTCCTTTTTTTACTTTTTCCATATCTTCTAAAAGATATTTAAGTGGTCGTGTTGTTCTATTAGCAAAAAGTATTGATATTAAAATAGCTATAATTAAAGATAATATTCCAATGGTTAGGTTGATTTTAAATATTCCATTAATACTTTCATCAATTTCTGTAATATACATACTTCCAATGATACTCCAACCAACTTTATCAAGCTTTGTAAATGAAGCAAATTTATCTATTATTACTCCATTTTCTTCCCATTCATATTCTACATAACCTTCACTTTTTATGTTTACAGCATTTATAATTTCGTTTTGAGTAAAATCAGTTGATATAAGGTCTTTATTTTTATGTGTTATTACTGTATTATTTTTATCTAATAAAAATACATAGCCTTGTTTACCAATTTTAATAGAGTTGATTTCTTCTGATAAAATATCTAATGGTATATCCAAGCCTAATACACCAACAAATTCATTGTTATTATAGCTATTGTAAACAGGAATAGCTGCAGTTATAACTAAGCAATCTTTAAATGCATCTTCATAGATGTCAGTCCAGATTAAACCATTTTGCTTAACAGCTTCTTGATACCAAAGTCTAGAAGTTGGATCATAGTTTGAATCTGGTTCTACTTGAGGCCATGAAATAAATTTTTTATCTTTAGTTCCTAAATAAATATTAAGGATGTTTTTATGACCTTTAGAAAAACCCTCAAGATCTTTTATCATCCATGGTAAGGATTCAGAACGATTTAAAATCTGTTGTATATTAGGCTCATAAGACATCTGTTTTAATGAGTTTTCGTAGCCTTTAAGATAATTGTTTATTGATGATTTACTTTGAGTGATAATTTCAAGAGTAGATTTTTCAAGATCTGATTTTAGAACTTTTTTAGATTTTATATGTGTCATTGTACCTAATGTAAATAATGGAATAGAGATTAATAGGATAAACATAATCATTAATTTGTATTTTATGCCTAGTTTCATAAAGTTCGCTCCTTTTTTATTGAATTAAGAAATTACAATTTTCTAAAATAGATATTTTATACCTAAGTAGTAAGATGTAATTAATAAGTATCTCATATAAAATATCGACACGAAAGTAACTTGCCTTTAGACTTTTGCTTGATTTTTTTAAATATAACCCTAAATAATAAAGAAAAATTGTAAAAATTTAAAAAATAAGTTTGAAGTTTTAAATATGTAATTATACATATTGACAAATTGAAAAAGCTAATAATATAATTAAGAGTAAACAAATTACATATTTATTCGGTGAAGAGGAGAGTAACCTTTTAAAATCTTTAAGCGAGCAGGAGAAGGTGTGAGTCCTGTAAGAATTTAAATTGGAGAATAGAACCTTGGAGAAACTGCTAAAGTTATATTAATTATTAATATAATTAAGTAGGACGTTAACTGCGTTAAAGTTTTAAGTGGACTAATTCTTAGTCAACTAGAGTGGTACCGCGGATATATCCGTCTCTGTTTTTTCAGAGACGGTTTTTTTAGTTTAGACACAATATAAGAATATTGTGCACAATATTCTTAGTTGACGTGCTGTGCCAGCAAGCTGGCAGACGCAGTTGACGTGCCCATCAGCTAGCTGATGGGTAGTTGAGAGTTAAGGATGTTTTGCTAATGCAAAACTACAATTTTTAACTGCTGACGCAGTCAGCACGTCAACTGATTTGCAGTTTTCTGCCAAATCACGTCAACTTCATATGCTGGTTTTTAGCATATGAACGTCAACTGCATATGAATAGTTTTGTCATATGCACGTCAACTAAAAAAGTGCTGCGCACTTTTCTTATGTTGTGTAATTTTGTAATTATTTTGTTAATAATAAATAATATAGGGAGGAATTAACGTGGATTATAAAAAGATTGTTGCTGAAAGAATTAAAGAACATGTTGATTTAGAAGTTGATGTTGTAGAAAGTCTTATAGAGATACCACCAAAATCAGAAATGGGAGATTTTGCATTCCCGTGTTTCCAATTAGCTAAAACATTTAGAAAAGCACCAAATATGATTTCGCAAGAACTCCAAGAAAAAATTAATAAAGAAGGTTTTGAAAAAGTTGAGTGTATGGGACCTTATTTGAATTTTTTCATGGATAAGGGAAGCTTTGGACAATCAATAATAGAAGCTGTTATGAATGAAGGAGATAAATATGGTTCTTCAGAAGTAGGTAAAGGTAAGAATATTACTATAGATTATTCTTCACCTAATATTGCAAAACCTTTCCATGTAGGGCATTTATTTAGTACATCAATAGGTAATGCGCTTTATAAAATGTTGAGTTTTGAAGGATATAATTCTATTGGTATAAATCACCTTGGAGATTGGGGAACTCAATTTGGTAAACTAATTTCAGCTTATAAAAGATGGGTAGATGAAGATGCATTAGAAAAAGATCCAATAAAAGAGCTTTTAAGAATATATGTTAAATTCCATGATGAGGCAGAAAAAAATCCAGAGCTTGTAGATGAAGGAAGAATGTATTTTAAAAAGCTTGAAGAAGGTAGTGAAGAAGAAGTTAAACTATGGAAAAAATTTAAGGATTTAAGTTTAAAAAAATTCCAAAAAGTATATGACAGACTTGGTGTTGAATTTGATTCCTATGCAGGTGAAAGCTTCTATAATGATAAAATGGATACTGTAATTGAAGAATTAGAAAACAAAGGAATACTTGTTGAAAGCAATGGAGCTAAGGTTGTAATGATGGAAGAGGAAAATATGCCTCCATGCATTATTAAAAAAGCTGATGGAGCAACTATTTATGCTACTCGTGATTTAGCTGCTGCGATGTACAGAAAGAAAACATATGATTTTTCTAAAGGTATATATGTAGTTGGTGGTGACCAATCTCTTCATTTTAAACAAGTATTTAAAGTAATAGAAAAAATGGGGTATGAATGGGCTAATAATTGTAAACATGTAGCCTTTGGATTGGTTAGATTTGCAGATAAAAAGCTATCAACAAGAAAAGGTCAGGTTATTTTTCTTGATGACTTATTAAATCAAGCAGTTTCAAAAACTTTAGAAGTAATAAATGAAAAAAATCCTGGGCTTGATAATAAAGAAGAAGTTGCAGAAAAAATTGGTGTTGGTGCAGTAATATTTACTTACTTAAAAAATAGAAGAGAAAAAGACATAGTGTTTAAGTGGGAAGAAATGTTAAATTTTGAAGGAGAGACAGGACCTTATGTTCAATATACTTATGCAAGAGGAAAGAGTATATTAAGACGTGCAGGTGAAGTTTCAGGAGAAGCGGATTTTAGCAAGCTTACTTCAAAAGAAGAGTTTGAACTTATTAAGACACTTGCTGGATTTAATGAAGCTATTTTAGATGCAATAGATAAATTAGAACCATCTATTTTAACAAGACATGTAGTTGATATTGCAAAAGCATTTAATAAATTTTATAATGCTCATAATATAATGAATACAGAAGATGAAAAAGTTAAAAATGCTAGACTTAAGATGGTAGAAGCTACTTGCCAAGTTATTAAAAATGGACTTAATTTATTAGGAATTAAAGTAGTTGAAAGAATGTAGAATTATTAAATCAACTACCGCTTTTATGCGGTGGTTGATTTTTCTTTTACATATTTTTTCTCTAAATAAGTAATTAGTTGATTGGATGTTATAGAAAGTATTGTTATTAGGGTAGTTCCAGTTAATATTTTTATTGAGTTTTGTTGATATATACCTTCAAATATTAAAACGCCAAGACCGCCAGCGTTTATCCATGCAGCTAGAGTTGTAAGACTTATTATTGAAACTGTAGCTACTCTGATTCCAGCTAAAATTACAGGAAGTGAAATTGGAAGCTTGATTTTAAATAACAATTGAATATTACTATAGCCCATACCGTAGCCAGCATCTATTATGGAATTAGGTACTTCATTGAGTCCTTTGGTTATGTTTCTTACTAGTATAAATTGTGAGTACATAACAAGAGTTATTATTGCGGATTTAAAGCCTAATCCAGTAAAGGGTATAAGAAGGGCGAAAAGTGCCATGCTGGGTATTATATAACATAAGCCTAAAAGTTTAGTTGTTATTTTTCTGAATTTTTTATGAGTAGATGCAAAAATCCCAATAGGAAAGGCTATCAGCATTGAAATAAAAAGTGATGTGAAAGTAAGAAAAATGTGTTCACATAATAAATTTAATATTTTAGGATAATGATTGATTAAATACTCCATTATATAAAATCCTTCCATTAATATAATAAAAAATAAAATTTTAATTATGCAATTTCCTTAAATAGATGATTTGATTTATTAATTGTTAGTTATAATAAAGTTTAGTTTTTAAACTTTGTTATAATATATATTTGAAAAAGGTTCGGTAAAGCTCTTGAAAGCATATATGAGGTTTAATACAAAAGTATCTGCTGGGTTTTTAATTATATTATAAGGAGTATCGTATTGTATGATTTTACCATTATTCATGATTACTATTTTATCTGCTAATTTTATAGCTTCACCTATATCATGAGAAACAAAAAGGATAGTCTTTTTTTGTTGTTTTTGTATTCTTAGGAGTTCATCTTGAAGATTAGTTCTAGTTAAAGCATCTAGGGAAGCAAAGGGCTCATCCATAAGTAGAATAGAAGGATTGCCAGCAAGAGCGCGTGCTATACCTACACGCTGTTGTTGACCACCTGAAAGTTCATTAGGATATTTGTGTTTATATTCATCAGGCAAGTCTACAAGTTGAAGTAAATTATTGATTCTGATATCTATTTCATCTTTTGACCATTTGAATATTTTAGGTACAGTAGCTATGTTTTGATAAACGTTCATATGAGGGAATAGACCATTTTGCTGAATAACATATCCTATTTTACGTCTTAATGAGGTTCTATTTAAAGAATTTATTTCTTTACCATTTATATATATTTCTCCCTCGTTTTTAATATAAAGACCATTTATCATTTTAAGTAATGTGGTTTTGCCAGAACCTGAGCTGCCGAGCAGAACCACAAAACTTCCTTTTTCAATGTTAAGATTCACATTGTTTACTGCGAGTTCTTTTGAATTTTTAAATTTTTTACTCACATTTTTAAATTCTATAGCATAATTCATAATAAAATACCTCACTACTTATTTTGATAATATTACGTCGCAATATTATTATATTATTTGTTATCAAGTAATTTGTTTTTTATTAAAAATTCTTTAGCAACATCTTCATATTCACGTTTATTTCCATCTACTTTCCAATTTAGTTCTTGCATAGTTTCATCTGTAAGCAATGAATTCAGTTTATTTAAGAGGTTTTCTATTTCGGGATATTGTTTTAGTGCGGATTGTCTGATTACAGGTATTATATGGTAAGCAGGCCACAAGTTTTTATCGTCTTCTAAAACTACAAGATCATAAGCTTTGATTTGACCATCAGTTGTAAATGCTACAGTAGCATCAATTTCGTTGTTATTAAGAGCTACATATCTAAGACCTATATCATAGGAATTTACAGATTTAAAATTAAAGTCGCCGTAAATATTTTTCAAACCGACTATTCCATCTGGTCTTTGTTGAAATTCGGGAGGACAACCTAAAATTATATTATCCGCTGTACTAGAAAGATTCGAAAGAGTTTTTAAGTTGTATTTTTCAGCAATTTTCTTAGTTACTGCTATAGCCTGAGTGTTGTTGAGTGGAGTTTGATTTAAAATATCTAATTTGAACTTTTTTTTATATTCTTTTTTTATAATATTAAATACGTTATCTTTATTAGAAATAGACTCTTTTTTTAGTATGTTTGTAAGTGCATTTCCTGTATATTCTGGATATAAATCAATATCACCATTTAAGAGAGCTTGATGTGCTATTGCGGTAGCTCCAAGATTAAATTTTCTTTCCACTTTGAAACCTTCATTTTCTAATACAAGTGCATACATTTCAGAAGTGAGAAAAGATTCAGTGAAATTTTTAGAACCTATAGAAATTACTTTCTTTGACGAACTGGAAGTACATCCATTAAAAAATAAAAAACATGGAAGAAGTAGAAGCATAATAAAGATACTCTTTTTCATAATTAAATCATCCTTTCCAAATAAAAAAAATTTTATCTAATATTTCTAAAAGTAGTTCAGTAATTAATGCTATTAAAGCAATTGGAATTGTGCCTATTAATATTAGAGGGATATCTATCATATTAACTCCGCTAATAATGTATTCACCAAGTCCACCACCACCTATAAAGGCTGCTAGAGTTGAACTAGCGATAACTTCAATAGCTGAAGTTTTACAACCTGCAATAATTATTGGCATTGCAAGAGGAAATTCTATTTTAAATAAGGTTTGAAAATTATTCATTCCCATAGCTGTTGAAGATTCTATAATAGCTTTATCTACATTTTTTAAACCTGCAAAGGTATTAAAAAGTATAGGAGGACAAGCAAGGAATATTAAAGCAATAAGAGAAGGAATAAATCCAGTTCCTAAAACAGGTATCATAATAGCAAGTATTGCAAGACTAGGAATTACTCTTAAAGAGTTAACAAAATTTATTACTAGTACTGATACTTTTTTATTTTTATAACACCATATTCCTAAGGGAATACAAATTAAAGTAGCAATTAATAAAGAGAGATAGCTAAGTTTAAGTTGAGTACATAATCTACTTAAAAATTCATAAGGGTGTTTATTAATGTATCCCCAAATTTGTTTTATCAGCATGTTAAAAATCCTTTCTAATATTTAGTTGTTTATTGAAAAACTCTCCTATTAAATATATTAAAAATAATAAATATATATTACTTTTATAAATTTTCAGTCAAAAAAATAAAATTCAAGTAAAAACTTGGTTTTTACTTGAATTTTACTTGAATTTTATTTTTTATTTAAAGGGAACTAAGTTAGTTATCACTTTTTTTCTTTGTTTTTATTATTATATTGTGGACAGTGTGATGAACAGCTGTCACAATCACATTTACCAGATATTTTTTTCTTAGCACTTTTAACTAATGTAAATACTGATAAGGACGCAATTATAATTGTTAAGATTATTTCTATTATCATTTATATCACCCCATTAGACATTAAACTTAAAAATTTAATGTGATTGACAATTGACAATTGAGGTTGCTTTACTAAAGAAAAACTAAGTGAAAATAAGAGTACCTATATTGTATGTTAAGAAAGATATTACCCAAGCTAAAACTAATTGATAAAGTACAGAAAATATAGCCATTTTACTACCATATTCTTTTTTCATTGTTGCAATTACAGATACACATGGTGTATAAAGTAGAGTAAAAACTAAAAAGCTACAAGCTGATATTGTTGTAAAATGAGAAGCTATAGCATTAGATAAATCACCGCTGTAAACAACTCCTAATGTTGAAACAACAACTTCTTTTGCCATAAGTCCTGTAAGTAGTGCAACAGAGTTTTGCCAAGAAGCAAAGCCTAAAGGTTTAAAAATAGGACTAATTATAGTTCCTATACTTGCAAGAAAACTGTTGTTTATATCTGTCATTCCAGACCAGTTAAAGTTTTGTAGTAACCAAATTATAACTGAAGCTGAAAATATAAGTGTACCAGCTTTTTTTAAAAAGCTTTTACCTTTTTCCCAAGTGTGAAGTAATAAGCTTCTGGGTTCAGGTAATTTATATTCAGGTAATTCTATAATAAAAGGTTCTTCATCTTTTTTAAATATAGTATTTTTAAATAGTAATCCTATTATAAAAGCCATTAATATTCCTAATAAATAAAGTAAAAAAACTACCATGTCTTGTTTACCTTTAAAGAAGGCAGCTGCAAAAAGTGCATATACAGGTATTCTAGCATTACAGGACATTAAAGGTACAAGTAGTGCTGTTAACTTTCTATCCTTTTCGCTTTCTAAGGTTCTTGCTGACATTATTCCTGGAACAGAACATCCAAAACCAACTATCAATGGAATAAAAGCTTTACCTGATAATCCCATTTTTCTCATTATATTATCCATAATAAAGGCTCCACGAGCCATGTAGCCGCTGTCTTCAAGAAAAGAAATTCCTAAAAATAAAGCTAAAATAACTGGTAAAAATACAACTACAGAACCAACTCCGCCAACTATCCCATCGATTATTAAAGATTTAAACCAAGGGCTACTGGTATATAATAGATTTTCTAATAGTGGAACTAAACCTTTATTTAAAGCTCTATCTAAAACGTCTGCTAAAGGTTGTCCTACCCAATTGAATGTGAACTTAAATATCAAGAATAGAATACCAAAGAAAATTGGATAAGCTGCAAATTTGTTTAAAACTATTTCATCTATTTTTTCAGTAATAGTTACTTTATTATAATTAGAGTAGGTAATACAGTCTTTTAGAATATTTTCAATATAATTATAAGTTTCTTTTTCATTTAGTTCTTTATGTTTATTAACAAATGAAAATTTAAAGTTTCTTTCAAACAATTCTTGTTTTATAGCATCAATTCCGTTGTTTTTAGAAGCTACTATAGGAATTACATTAACTCCTAGTTTTTCAGAAAGGGCATCAAAGTCGATTGCTATTCCTTTAGCTTCTGCTACATCGAGCATATTAAGAACAAGTATTATAGGTTTATTAAATTGTTTTAGTTGAGTAGTTAAATATAAATTTCTATCTAAATTGGAAGCGTCAACTATGTTTACTATTATATCGACATCTTCCTGTAGTAAAAAATGTTTTGCTACTTTTTCTTCGTTTGAATATGTATCCATAGCATAAATTCCAGGGAGATCAACTACTTTTATAGAGTCTTTTATGTATCCTTCTTTTTTTTCAACAGTAACTCCTGCCCAGTTTCCTACATATTGATTAGAGCCTGTTAAAGAATTAAAAAGAGTAGTTTTACCTACATTAGGATTTCCTACTAATGCTGCGGTAATCATATTGTATATCGTGCCTCCTTATTATGCAGTTTTGGCCTGCACATTCATCTTAAGTTTTATGTTTTGAGCATCCTTTTTTCGTATTGCTAAATTAAAGCCTCTTACCTTTATTATGAGTGGATCTCCAAAAGGTGCTGAGGTTTTTAATGTTATTTTAGTACCTTCTATACATCCTAAAGCTAATAATCTTTTTGCGAGTTTTTCATTACCAAATACTGTATCTATAAATCCTTCTTGTCCAGGTTTTAAATCACTAATATTCATTAGGTATCCCCCCATTTTCAAAGCTGTGAAAACCATTCTCATTTAAAACATTATATCATTAAAACAGGTGAAAGTCAATATCTAATTGAAAAATATTTTCAATTATCTAATGTGAATTTCAGGGAAAATACATATTAGATTTATTTTATGGTTCACAAAAATAGTAAAATGTGAGATAATGAAAAAGTTGACAACTATTAATTGTTATTTATGTTTCTAGAAAAGAGTGATAAAGTGATAAAAAGAGAGAATACAATAAAAGTAAAAGAATTTTTTGAAGAATTTATATTAGAAATTGGTGGACAAAAAGATTTCTTTAAGGATTCTGTGTTTTTAGATTTAGAACATTACCTTTATAAGAAGCCAATATGTATAGGTGTATTTGGCTGCTGTTATTTTGATAATAAAACAAACGAATTAAAAGTAACTCAATATATGATAGAGAACAAAAAAGATGCGCTTCCAATATTGGACTTAGCAAAGGAATATCTTATTGAGATGTGTGAAAAACATAATAAAAAATATATAGTTACTTTTTCAGGAAATAATGATTTTATGGTAATTGATTATTTATTTGAAAAGAATAAGATTGATTTAAAAATAGATGATTGTTATAAAAAAATTGATTTACAAAGAGAATATGAGAAGTTAACAGGAGAAAATATAGGGCTTAAAAATCTAGAAAAAAAATTCGATATACATCGTGAGAGTGAACTTATAAGTGGTTCTAATTTATCAAAAACATTTTGTAAGGTTATGAAAGATCCTGATTACATCAATAGAATGCCAGAAGAAAAAAGACAAAGGATACTTTTATATAATGAGCAAGATGTGGTGAGTCTTTTCCGTATATATGTAGATTGGAAAAAATATTTAAATGAAAAAGAATATTTAAAAGAAAAAGAATAAGAAAATATTAATTTTATAAAAAAAAGAATTAAATTAGAAAAAATTCTAAATTTAATTCTTTTTTTTTATTTTGTGAGAAATTAACAAAAAATGTTTATATAAGTAGAAAAATGTTGTATAATGGGATAAAGAGTTATTTATATTTTGGTAACCATAGCAACTAACAGGAGAAATGCGATGGGTAGATTAAATAAAAAGAGATTAGGGGATTTATTAGTTCAGGCTGGAAAGATAACTAAAAAACAGCTGCAGGTTGAACTTGAAAAACAAAGAGAAAAAGGTATTAAATTAGGAGAACTTTTAATTAAGGATAAAATACTTAGTGAAGAAGATATAATAGATGCGCTTAAAGTACAGTTGGATTTAGAAAGAGTCCATTTAGATATGATTAATGTTGATAGAGAGACTGTAAAAGCTATACCAGAGTCGCTAGCTAAAAAATACTTATTAATTGGCTTTTCTTTTGAGGGAAATAAAATTAAGGTTGCCATGTCAGATCCTCTTAATTTATTTGCTGTTGATGATGTGCATATTGCTACAGGAAAAGAAGTTATTCCTGTAATTGATACTAAAGGTAATATAGAAAATGCTATAGATAGGTATTATTCTAGTGAATACGTAGAAAAGGCAGCAAAGGAACTAAGTATATCGAGTACAAAGATAGAAATCAAAGAAGAAGTAGAAGAATTAGACGAGGTTAAAAATGCACCAGTTGTAAAATTGATTGATTCTATAATAAAAAATTCAGTTAAATCTAAAGCAAGTGACATACACATAGAGCCTTTTGCAGACTACATAAAAATAAGATATAGAATAGATGGAATGCTTAAAGAGGTTTTAAGAGTATCAAAAGATACAATAGGTTCTCTTATAACCCGTATAAAGATATTATCTAATTTAGATATATCAGAAAAAAGAATACCTCAAGATGGAAGAATTATAACCAAAGTAGATAATGAAGATGTTGATTTAAGAATATCTGTTTTGCCAACGGTGTATGGTGAAAAAGTTGTTATAAGGGTTTTGAAAAAGAATAATTTTTTAGTTAAAAAGGACAAGCTCGGTATGGATGAAGCTCAAGTTAAAGAAATAGAAAAAATGATAAAAAGTCCATACGGTATAATTTTGGTTACAGGTCCTACTGGAAGTGGAAAAACAACTACTTTATATACGATGCTTGAAGAAATAAACAAGCCTGAAAATAATATCATTACTATAGAAGATCCTGTTGAATATAGGATGGAAGGAATTAATCAAGTTAATGTTAATAATAAAGCTGGGCTTACTTTTGCAGCAGGATTAAGATCCATGTTAAGGCAGGATCCAGATATAATAATGATAGGAGAAATAAGAGATCAAGAAACAGCAGAGATAGCAATAAGGGCAGCTATTACAGGACATTTGGTCTTAAGTACTATTCACACTAATGATGCAGCTTCGGCTGTTGCAAGATTGAGAGATATGGGGATAGAGCCTTATCTTATATCAGCGGCGATGACTGGAGTTATTGCACAAAGACTTGTTAGAAAAATTTGTCCTAAATGTATAGAAGAGTATTATGCTACTGAATATGAGAAAAGAATTTTAGGGATGGATAAGTTTCAAGATATAAAGCTTTATAAAGGGAAAGGTTGTACTAGTTGTGGTAATACAGGATACATGGGGAGAATTGGAACATATGAAATTATGGAAGTAACAAAGTCCCATAAAGAGATTATACAAATTAATTGTAATTCAGAGGAAATTAGAAAGCTTAACTTGAAAAATGAAATAAAAACTTTGGAAGAAGCTTGCAAGAAATTGGTACTTCAAGGTGTTACAACCATAGATGAACTGGCTAAAATAACTTTTATAAAAGAATAAAATATAATATTGACAATGGCAAACTTATTGAAAGATAAGGACGCAAAACAACAGGCCTAAAGTTTAAGACTACGGCGGCTGAGTTGCCGAATAAATAAAAACAATTTATTTTTAATATTTTGGTAATTTAGTTAGAATTAGTTTTAGATAAGGGCCTTTTTATTATATAACAATAACTTTTATATAAACTTTAAATAAATAATGTACGAAAAAAGAGGTGAAAGCATGCCTTTATTCAAATATAAAGCAGTTAATAAACAGGGCAAAAAAGTAGATGGTAGGTTTAGTGCAAATAGTAAAAATGAAGTTTTAGCAATGATAAGAGAAAATAGTTATTATCCAGTAGCGATACAGGAAGTTGAAGAAACAAAAGAAATAGACTTAGCAGCTATTTTTTCAAAGATAAAAGCAAAAGATTTAGCAGTTTTTTGTAGACAGTTTTATACACTGCTTAATGCAGGTGCTGATATATTGAATTCTATACAAATTCTTAAACAGCAAACGCAAAATAAAAGAATGAAAGCTAGTTTAGAGGATATATATGAAGAAATTCAAAAAGGTTCTACACTATCATCTGCTTTTAAGAAATACCAAGATGTTTATCCAGAACTTTTAATTAATATGATTCAATCAGGTGAAGATACTGGTAATTTAAGTACTGTAATAGAAAGAATGAGTGAGCATTACGAAAAAGAAAATAATATAAACAGAAAAATAAGAGGTGCGATGGTATATCCAATAATATTAAGTGTAGTTTCTGTAGGAGTTATTATATTCCTTTTAACTTTTGTAATGCCTCAGTTTGTAAGTATGTTTCAAGGAAGTGGAGTAGAACTTCCGCCGATAACCAAAACAATGCTAAATATAAGTAATTATATAAAAAACTATTGGTACATAATAATCTTATTTGTTGTATTGAGCATTACAATTTTAAAGGTTTTGGCTAAAACTGTTTCAGGTGAAAGGATTATAGAAACAGTAAAATTGAATTTCCCATTAATTAAAAATACAAATAAAAAAATAATAACTTCAAGATTTGCAAGAAGTTTATCAACTACTTTAATTAGTGGAGTATCTATTATAAATGCTGTTGAGGTAGTATCAAGAGTTGTAGGAAATAAATTAGTAGAAAAAAAATTATTGACAGCTAGAGAAAAAATAACAAAAGGTATGCCACTTGCAGAAGCCATTAAAGATATAGAATCTTTTCCACCTATGCTTGTAGCTATGGTAAAAATAGGAGAAGAATCTGGAGCACTGGATGATATATTGGAAAAAACAGCTGATTTTTATGATGGAGAAGTAGAAGAAGCACTGCAAAAACTTACTACAATGATAGAACCTTTAATGATATTGATTATGGGTGCAATTGTAGGATTTATAGTTATATCTATGATGCTTCCAATGTTTGATATGTTTAAAACTGTAGGATAAAAGCAGTTAAAAATCGTAAACTTACAAAATTTGTTAATAAAAGGCACAGCCTTAAAAATATAATCTATAAATTTTAAATAATAAGATTAGAGGAGGAATTTTTATGAACAAAATTAAAAAATTAAAAAAGAAAAAAGGGTTTACACTTATTGAACTTGTTATTGTTATTGCTATTCTGGGTATATTGGCGGCAATTGCTGTACCTAAGTTTACCAACGTAAAAGATAAAGCACAAACAGTTGCAAACGAAGCTAATAACAAAACGATAATTAATGCAGTTACAGTAGGAATACTAAATGAAGATATAACTATAGATGGTACAGCTGTTGACGAGGCTCATGCAGATACGTTAACAGATGAGGAGCTAAAAACAGTGCTTGATGCTAAACCATCGGGAGTTACTTCAGTTAAAGCTTATAAAGATTCAAAAGGGAAAATTACAGTTATAGTAGCAAGATAATTAAATTATAGAGTTTTAAGTATTACTAAGTGTTTTTAAACACAATGTACTGTTAGGTACATTGTGTTACCTTAAAAAACGAGGTGTTTAATATGTTCAATTCAAAACTACTTTCCATAGACATAGGAACAAAAAACATAAAAATAATAGAAGCAAAACAAAATGGTGAAAAAATAATTGTAGATAAAGCTTTTACTGTAAAAACACCAGAGAATTGCTTTGATGATGGTAATATAGTTAACATGATTACTATGAAGCAAAAAATAGAAGAGGTTTTAAAAAAAGAAAATTTAAAAAGTAAAAGAGTAGTAGTTACTTCTAAAAGCACATCTTTAATAACAAGAGTAATTGAAGTGCCTTTTCAAAAAAAAGATAAAGAATTCAATTCATTAATAAATTATGAAATTCAACAGTATTTACCGATAAACTTTGAAGATTATATAACCAAATATATAAAATTAGAAGATTTTGAAAAAGATGAAGTTAAAATGACTAGAGTGAGAGTTGCAGTGTATCCTAAAATTGTAGCAAAGGCATATTGGGATTTGGTAACTGAATTAAAACTTAATCCAGTGGCTTTGCAGATTAGTTCAAATAGTGTTGCTAAATTATTCTATAGAAATAATACAATGATTAATGACGAAAATATCAGTTCGAAGGAAACTGTTGTAATTATAGACATAGGAGCTGATTACTTAGAATTAAACTTTATTTTAAATGGACAACTTAAATTTACAAGAATCTTATCTGGTGGTGGAAGCTATCTTGATGCTAATATTGCAAGTGAGTTGTTTATTCAGGAAGAAGAAGCGGAAAACAAGAAGATAAATATGTGTGATTTAAGTTTGGATGAACATTCTGAGCATCCTGAAGCTGAAATTATTAACAATAGTGTAAAATTAGTGGTTGATAGATGGATAAGTGAAATACATAGAATGTTAGAATATTATAGAAACTTAAACAAAGATGAAACAATAAAGAAAATATATTTACATGGAGGTAGCAGTAATCTAAAAGGTTTGTGTGAATATATGGAATCTGCATTAAATACTCCAATTGATAAAATTGAGAGTATGGATAATATAGTTTTACAAGAACAAGCTTCGAATATAACCATAGAAAATTATTTAAATGCAATTGGTGCAGTTATAAGACGTAAGTAGGTGAATAAATGAGAGATTATAACTTCTTTGAACCTTTTTTAAAAGAAAGAAAAAATACAGGATTGAAATTGATTTATGGTGGAATAGTAGCTTCGTTAATAGTTGGAATTATGGCAGTGACATATTTATATCAGATATTTGAAATAAGAGGACTAGAGAATGATATAAAAGTTCAAAAACAAACTATTAATTCTCCCAAGCTTAAAGAGATTGCTATAAAAAGAAATAAAACTCAAAAGAAGCTTGATATACTTAAGAAATATTCTAATCAAGTTGAAAACACTAATAAGATAACCATAGAAGAAGATAACATAAATACTTTATTAATAAAAAGCATTTCAAATAAATTACCTACAGAAATTTCTTTTCAGAGTATGATTATTAAAGATAATAATATATCTATACAGGGAACATCCCAAAACAGGACAGCTATAGCGGAATTGATACATAATTTAAAAAGTACAGATGAATTTAATGAGGTATATGTTGGAGGTATTTCTAATTTAGAAAAAGAAGAAAATGAAATAAAACAGCAAGGATATTCTTTTAATATAACATTTGAATTAAAGGGGGAGTGCAGCAGTGAAGGTGAGTAATCGTGAAAAACTAATGCTTATGATATTGTTATTAGTTGCACTCTTTGCAGGGTATTATAAATTTGTATATAGTGTAAATGTTAGCAAAGTAAACGAATTAAAAGATAAAAATGAAAAAAATAAAAATGAAATACAAAAATTAAATAATAACATAGTAATACAGAAAAATCTTGAAAAAGATATAAAGATTACAAATGCAAAAATCTATGAAAGTACAAATGAGCTCTTTCCCGAAATAAATGAGGAAAAAATAATAATTATACTTGATGAAATGATGAAAAAAACAGGAGTAAAGTGTTCTTCAATAAGTTTTTCAAAATCTAGTTTTGAAGAAATATCACCTAAAGCTCAATCAGATAATAAAAAATCTTCAAAACTTAAAGAATTAGTATCACAATATAAAGCTGTTGAAGAAGATAAAAATATTCAAGAAAATAAAGAGTTCAATGATAAAAAAGAAGTAAAAAGTGATAAGGATAAATCAGAACAAGTATCCTCAGAAGTAGAAAAAATGACACTAGGATTAAATTTTGAAGCTAATTATGATCAAGTTATAAAATTTATTGATGAAACAACAAAATTTAATAAAAGAATAATTATTAGTAGTTTAAGTTTTACAACAACAGAAAATGAAGAAGAAATATTATCAGAAATTACAGGAAATATGATTTTAGAGTTTTATGCTGTTCCTAAATTTTCTAATGAAGCAGATAAAGAATATTTAAAATGGGACTTTAGTAGAAATTACGGAAAAATAAATCCATTTAAGGCTAATTCAGTGGGAAAAGTAAATAGTGCTAAAACTATAAAAAAATATGATTTTTCAATAAATGTAAAACCAATAAGTTCAGATTTACCTACAGTAATGATTGGTAAAGATAGTGATACAACTCTAAAGAGTTATTTGTTTGCAGATAATGAAGGAATAGAAAATATAGAAATACATTTTAAGAAGAAAGATGGAAAATATTATTACAAATATAGAAATCAAAAACAATCATATCCAAAAGAGTTTGGTACAGATGGTACAGTTTTTAATTTAAAAGAGGAAGAAATAAATATCTCAGTTTTTTCTGTAGCAAGAAATGCTAAAGAAGATTTATCAGGTGCTAATATTAAGCTTTATAATGATACAGATAAAACAGTAAATGTAGATATAATTGGTGATGACAAAGAGAGAAAGAGAGTAACTATAGTAAAAGGAAAAGGAAGTATAAGAGTTAATAATAAGTAATATACAGTAAAACAGGAGGCTATATAAATTGGTTAATATAAAAAGGAAAAAAGGTGTAACCTTACTAGAATTACTAATAACTCTTGCAATATTGGGGATGGTTATTATGCCTCTTTCCAATATGGTTATAACTTCTCTTAAAATCTCAATAATGTCCTCTAATGAACAAAAATCTGCAAATTTGGCACAGAAATATATGGAAAAGATGAAGAGTGAAGACGCAAGTACTATAGATACAACCCAAACTTTTTTAGAAGATGGTTTTGAAATTGAATGTGCAGTAAATAACATTAGTGATTATGAATTTACAGATATAAATTCATCAGGTAATAACACAAAAAGTATTAATTACGATTATAGAATTAAAGTTAATGATAGTATTACTGAGTTTTACAAATATGATAGTAATGTAGATATAAAAAAAGGTGAAACAATAAATGTTTTGCCACCTATTATAGTTACCAAAACAGATAGTAATATAAGTTTTAATGATGGTAACGGATTAAATATTGAAGATTCATTAAATAAAAAAGAAGTGAAAATTAGAGTAGATATAAATCGTGAAATAGATAATTCAGATGAATTAAAAGTTACCGCAGAGAATAATCAAGAAAATTCAACTTTGATTTTTTACTTTATCAAATCCAGTACTGTAAACAATAAGCCTAATATAAATCTTATTAAAAGTTCAGGTCAAATAAAAAGCTATTATAATATTTTATCTTCTGATGATTCTGATAAAAGTACTGCAAATACAAGAATATATTTGATTACAGTTACGGTAAAAAAAGGTGGAAAAACATTAATTACAAATAAAAGTTATAAATCATTTTATGAATAAGGAATGATATTATGGTTAATAAATTAAAAAAGAAAAAAGGGTCTTCACTTTTAATGTTATTAATTTTTACGAGCATAATTAGTATTATAGGAATGAGTATGCTCTCTTTATCATTAAGTGGGTATAAAATTAGAAAAATAAATAGTACAACTAAAAGAAATTTTTATGCTTCTGAAGCAGGTATAGATGAAGCTTACGCTATAATTGGTAAAGATATGGAACAAGCCATGTTTAATGCAAAAGATAGTGTAAAAACAGCTATGAATAATTTGAATTTAGAAGAAGAAAAATTAAAAGTACTTAATGGTGAAGAAAGTAATTATATAAATGAAGATGGTTCAATAAATGAGGATGAAATAAAGAAGTTTCAGGATCAAGTTTTTAAAACTACTTATATGAGTTATATAGAAAGTAATATAAGAGATAAAGTTGAAAATAAAAGTGAATATAAATATTCTGATAATGGTGAAAAACCTATAGTTGAAGTGATTACATCAAACAAAGATTTAAAGTTTGTAAATGATAAACTGGATGCAGTGATAAAATCTTCTTTTACTCATGAAGGAATACAAAAAGAAATACAAGTTACGTATGAAATAAGTGTACCAGAAGAATATAATTCAGTTTATTATCTTGAAAGCAGCATGATGAATCTAAAAAAGAATTCTGTATGGACTAATTCTATATCTATAGATGGAGATATGAATGTAAAAAAAGGCTCAGTTAATATAAATGGAGATGTTTTTGTAAAAGGTTCTAATATAGGATTGAAAGATGGAAAAAGAATACCAATGGATGAAAGTATAAAAGATAGTGGAATTAATTTAAGTAATGATTCTTCAAGACTTACTGTTAATGGAGATGTGATTACTGCTGAAAATATATATATTGCTTCATCTAATAGTACAGTTAATATAAATGGTAATGCTTATACGAGAAATACAATAATAGATGGTGGGGAAGATGAAAATATTTCAGCAGGAAGTGTTGTTAATATAAACAAAATTGGTTCTGGCAATTCATTAAAGGGAAAATTATATACTTTAGATGATTTAGAATTAAATTCAAAACAATCTCAAATTAATATATCTGGAGGATATTTTGGAGTTAGTGATGGTTCAGATAATCCAGAACCAGATCATTCAAGCTCTATAATAATAAATGCTGATGATATAGGAACGGAATCTTCACTTACTATAGGTGGCGAATTGGTTATAGCAGGTTCTTCATATATAAATCTATATAATGGCAATAAATATCAAACTGGTGAATCTGTTTCTATTAAAGGTAATTATAAAGCGTATACTATGCCGTTAATAAATGGGAATCCTAAAACTACACCTAGAAATGGAAGCATGTCTAAGAGTTTAAAAGAAGAGAATATACAATTTGAATATATAGAACCATTATCACTTGTAGAACGATTTAAAGATGGATCAAAATTAAATGTTTTAGATAAAAGTGATTATTTCAAAGCTTATGCAGAAGACACTGATTATAGTAGTGATGAAAATAATAAACTTAATTTAGCTAGTGATGGATTAAATATAAAAGGAAATGTTATTTATAATGCAGGAGCAATAATTAAAAACTTAAACAATTCAGATATTATTAATAATGTAATACAAGGAAGTAATCCTATTAATGCATCTAAACATAGAGAGGTAAATGAAGAACTTAAAAGAAAGATTTATTATATGGGATATGAGCAAAATGAAGAACATGTTTTTAATACAAATGAATTAAAAGTTCAAGTAAATGGCAATTCAAATGCTAGCGGTAAGGTTCAATTTAACAATATAGTAAAAACAAAAATAAAAAATACAAATGGTGATTCTGTAAATTCTGATATTGCAAGCGATGATAACATTCTTGTTTTAGATGGAAGTGATAAAGATTATGCTTTTGTAAATAAGAATGTTACGGATAAGAGTGGTATTCCTAATGATGCAGAGCAAATTAAAATAAATAGTAATGGTGAATTTAAAGGGATTATTGTAGTGAAAGGTACTATATATTTATGTGGGAAATTAAATTTTAAAGGAACTATAATATGTGGTGGGAATTTAGAATTTGTTGATAGTGAAGAAAAGACAATAAATTATGATGAAATGTATGTATCAAAAATGATAGCTTATAATTATAGCAAATTTAAAAATGTATTTAAAAATAATTTAGATGATTCTATAAAAATTGAAAGCGATTTAAATATTTCTACAGATGATATAGGAACAGATGTGTTGAGAGATAAGTATATAAAGAGAAAAAAATGGGAGTTGATAAAATAAGATTGATGAAGGTGTGCTGCATGAAAAATAAAGGATATACGCTTTTAGAACTTTTAATAGTGTTAGGTATAATGGGAATGGTAATGATACCTGTTTCATCATTTTTCTTCAGTAATTACAGAACATTGAATGAAATAAGTGGTGAATTGGATTTACAAAGAGAAGGTGAAAAAGCTATTAATTCTATTGTAAATGAGGCTGTGAGTTCAAAAGGGATAAAACAAATTAATGTATATACTAGTGATGGCGACGAATTTATAAATGATATAACTTTTACAGCTCTTAATAATAGTGAAATTAAATTTAGTGTTGAGAGTAATCAGCTTTACTGTAAAAAAGGGTCTAGTACAAAACAAGCTAAAGCGAAAAATGTTAAACATATTAAAATTGAATATAAAGCTGCTAAAATTGATGAGGCTAAAGGAATTTCTATAATAGTTTATTTAGAAACTGGCAAAAACAATAAAGTATCAAAAAAGGTAAAAGGTGAGGTGTATTTTAGGAATAAAGAATAAAATTTTAGGGGGGAGAAGGTATGAGAAAAAAAAGGATATTTAGTTTTGCTCTTGTCTTTATATTTTTATTAAGTCAGATGGCGGCTGTGTCTGCTTATGCATTATCAGGTATAAATGGAACACCAAATATTAAAATGAAAGTTACTGATATAAAAGGTGATAAGCCAGAATATACAGGAAGCAATAAAATATTAACAAATGAAAATGACATAAAATTAAATGGTGATTCTTATGTGACTTTTAAAGCAGAAGGAACTTCAACAGATTTAAAGAATGTTAAGTATAAATTTTTTAAACAAGCAGTACAGCCTAATGAAACTGATTTCAATAGTTTAACAGATTGGAAACAAGTAGATTATGAAGAATTTATAAGTAATGATGTTATAGAAAATAAGCCAGGGTATTTAACTTGGAGAAGTTATGATGTCAGTCATATGAGTACTTTGAGTAACAATAATGGAAAATGGTCTAGCAGAACAAATGTTTATAAAAATCCTCATAACCAGATTCAATTTCAAAGTACAAAAACTTCAACAAATGTGGAAGAATATATTCCTAGGGGAGAAGTAACAAAATCAGTATTTTTGACTGGTATGAATATTGGCGCTAATGGGGGACCTTATCCAAGATATAAGGAAGCTTCAAAATTTTGGGGATATATTAAGCCAAACCAAACAGGAACTTATTATTTTGGAATTTCTTCAGATGATGGAAGTTATGGATATATAATTGACGATGATGGAGAGCAGAAAGAGATAGTAAGTAGAACTTCAACAATAGACAATAGATATCCTAATGATGGATATTTTTATCCACATGGAGCATTTTTTAGTACTAAAAATACACCTGTAAAATTAACAGCAGGAAAGCACTACCCAATATATTTAGAATATTTTAACTGGGGTGGCGGTGCAAAATTTGAGTTTTTTTATAATAAAGATTCAATAGTAAATGAGAATAACAAAACCAAAGTTCCGCAAAATTGGTTCTATCCATCAAGAACAGATACTCCAGGTACAGTTCCAGAAAGTACTTTTATTATTGATTATAGGGCAGAAATTCCAAAAGAAACGGGTATGTATTATATTGGAATTAAAAGTGGAAGTAACAAAGGGATTTATGGACCTTTTAAAATATCACCTAAAGCACCTATAAATCTTGCAAAACAAGTAGAAAAAAATCAAATTTTATTAAACACTGATTTTAAAGTTAATTATAAAATTCAGCCGCAACCAATATCAGCAGAAGGTATATTGCCTGAATCCTATTTAAAGGATAAGGAAATTGTTTTAGTTATGGATACATCCGGGAGTATGAAAGAGAATATAAAATATAACATAGAAAATAATGGACAATCTATATTTGAAGAAAAGTATGCGCCTAGGAATATACAAGCAAGTCTTCAGAAAACACGTGGAAATTATTTCTTTCAAATAGATTTTGATGAACCATCTGCTGGGGAAGAAAATAATCAAACGTATTTAGTGTTTTATTCTGAAAAAA
This sequence comes from Clostridium aestuarii, assembly GCF_026735135.1. GTDB lineage: Bacteria > Bacillota > Clostridia > Clostridiales > Clostridiaceae > Clostridium_H > Clostridium_H aestuarii. Next base: position 286,499 of record NZ_JAPQER010000003.1, read on the forward strand.
AAATAGATGAAGTAGAAAATTGGTTAAAAAACTTGGGGTATAATGATTTGAGACAGCTTCATACAAATTATAATGCATATTGGGATTGGTATGAAAAAAGTTTTGATTTTCCACTTCGTAAAAAAGCAAATTCTAATTGGGGATTTAAAGATATTGACGGAAATTATTTCAAGCAAAATAAATCGTATAATTTATATATAGCAACAATTAAAGATTCAACGCAATATAATTGTAAGGTTGTGGGTTTGTCAAAAGCTGGGAGCAAAGTGGGCGTTGAAGGAACTAAGAAAAAAATAGATGTAATGAAGGAAGTTGCTAAAAATTTCCTTGAGAAACTTAAAACAGACAAAAATAATAGAGTGAAAGTTGCATTAGTTCCTTATTCAGATTATGCGAGAGATAATACTTTTAATAATGAAAATTTTGCAGATTTATCAGATTCTACTCAATATGAAAGTTTAACAGATAAAATTGAAAGTTTGAGTGCTGATGGTGGAACTAATATTGGAGATGGATTAAGAAAAGCATATTATAAATTTTCTAATTCAAGTCAGAATTCACGTAAATATGTAATATTAATGACAGATGGAGAGCCTACTTTCCATAGTAGTACCACAGAAATAGTACAGGAGCGATATAAGGTTTGGAATTTTTGGCATACAAATTGGCACTGGGAATGGAAAGAAGTAGAAAAGGAGGGTCAACAATATTTTGAAAATGGAAATTTCCCTAATGAGTATGATTATTTTGGTGGTGGATCTAGTACTACCCCTGATGATAAACTATACGCTAATAAAGTAGCAAAAGACCTTATATTAAACGGTGGGAAAAAAATTGAATCTTTCATGATTGCATTTAGTAATGATGCAGACAAAAGTGAACTTAAAAATATTGCAAATAGTGCTGATGGATACTATAAAGAAGCAGTAGATGGAAATGTTTTAGATGAAGTATATCAAAAATTAGCTGCTCAGATACAAAGTGATTTACCTATTCATGGTATAAATTTTAAAGAAATATTGCCTCAAGGAATAAATATAGTAGGTGTATCCGATGGTTTAGAAGTTAATGGTCAAACTGTAACAGGAGATATAGGAAGTATTTCATATACATTAAATAAGGAAACAAACCAATTTGAGGCTGAGCCGTTTAAATTTACAGTTACTTTAAATGCTTCAGAAGTAGGAGAGTATAAATTAGGAAGAACTGGAAATGATGATAGTACATCATATATAGATTATAAAGATATTGATGGAACTGATGGGCATAAAGATTTCCCAGGAATAGATATATCAGTATCTGAAAATAAATCACCAGAGATAACAGCAAGTTTGATAGAGCATGAAACAAATGGAGAAAAATATAAATTAACTTTAACAATAGATGAGCCTGCGAAAATAGAAATTTTTAATGCTGATAAGTATAGTATTTGGTTATCGGATAAAACAGAAGAAAATGCTGACCAATATCCTAAGACTTTTCCAATAGATATTAATAAATCTGACTTAAGCAGAAAATATATGATTATTAAAGCAGAAGATAAATTTAAAAATATGTCAGAAGAAACAGTTCCTTTAATTATTTTAAAGCCAATAAGAGTTCAAGATAGCGCTCAAAATGATGAAGATATAAAAGGAATATTAGATTTTGAAACAGAAGAAAACTCTACAATTACATGTATAAAAGTTAATGGAAATATAGTTGCTGAGAATAAATTAACCAATATAGGTGAATATACACAATTGATTAATTTAAAAGAAGGTAATAATGAAATTGAGATTACTGTGAAAAATCAATTTAACAATATTTCTACTTTGAAATTCAATGAAGAAGTTACTGATAATCAACCACCTTCAGCAACAATAGTAACAATAAATTCAAATAATGCAAATGAACATACATTAGCAAAAGTAGGAGATAAAATAACATTAACAATAAAAACGGATGAAGATATAAAAAAACCAATAGTAATTATAGCAGGAAAAGTTGCTAATGTGATTGGAAATGGAAGTGATTGGATTGCAACTTATACAATGCAGAGTGGTGATAAAGAAGGAATTGTAGAATTTACATTAGACTTTGAAGATATTGAGGGTAATAAAGCAGAAAGAGTTACAAGTTCAACGAATAATAGTTATGTTAAATTTGATAAGACACCACCTATAATAACAATATCAGATACAATAATGGAAGATAATAAAGTAAATAGCGAAGAACAAAATAATGTGATAGTAAGTGGTGAAACGGAAGTCAAAGCTAAAGTCAAAATAACTATTACTGATGGAAATAAGATAATAGAAAGAACTGTTACAGCAGATGATAATGGAGAATATAGTGTAAGTGGATTAAATGTAAGTGGGTTTGAAGATGGAGAACTAACAATAACTGTAGAAGCAACGGATGAAGCAGGAAATACATCTAAAAAAGTCATAAAGAAAATTGAAAAAAACACTAAAAAATTAGTAACAAATATTGTAGTAACACGAAAAATTTTCAATAATAAAACTTCAGTAATAGAGGATAGAAATTTTGAATTAGTATATACAATAACTCCTCAAACTATTACTCCAGAAGATATAATTGAAGTTTTTGGTAATAAATCAGTTGATAATGTTTTAGAAGTTGCTAATGTTAAATTTAAAGAAACATTCCCAGAAGCTGATAAATTTGAGGTTTTAGGAGTTGAAGGATTACAAAATAATTTAATTAATAAAGGGGTTATAACAGGAACATTAGCTAATATTAACTATAGTAAACAAAGTGATGGAAGCTATAAAGCACAGCCTTTTGAGATAAAAGTTAAGTTAAGAGTAAAACAAAAAGGAACTTACAAATTAGGGTTAAATAATGTATCTTATTTAGAATATACAGATTTTAAAGACAATAAAGTTATTAGTCCTTTTACTAATATGGATTTAGTAGTCAATCCATTTAAAGCTCAATTGCAGTCAACAAAAAATATATTAGCTGATGATGATAATTTTAAACGTGGAGAAACATTTAAATCAAAATATACAATAACTCCATTAGAATTATATCTTGATGATTACTTTGATAATGACCAAATTGCGTTAATACAATCTCAAGGCGAAAATGCTATAGATGTAAATGGCAATAAGCTTTTAGAGGATTTTGTTATTAACAATACTCAATTTCAAGAAACTGTATCAAATGGTTTGAGGATAACTGATGATAATAAATTTACATTTAATAATGGTAAGGTAACAGGAACAATACCAAATATTATTTATACATTGAATGAAGCTAAGGATAAACTTGTAGCTAACTCTATAAGTTTTGAAGTGCAATTTAAATGTATTAGTGCAGGATCATATATTTTAGGTGAAAATAACAGTTCATTTGTAACTTATAATGATTATGATGATGAACAAGGTAAAAAAGTATTTACTATGTCTTCTTTAGAATTTAAAGATATTAATGTTGAAGAGGTAACTAATTTATTAATTCAAGCTAGTTTAGTATCAAATTCAAGCAATTTAAGTAAATATGATTTAAATGTTGATGTTACAGAACCTGGGGTTAATGGTAGTATAATTCATTTAACGGAACTCAAAATTAAAAATACTGCAGATATTGAAGAAAATATTTATGATTCAAATGTAACTGCTGTAGATGGAACTAAAAGCTTTACTCATAAAATAGATGAAAGCTTTTTGACAGGAAATAATATTAAAGTTGTTGGAAGGGACAAAAAAGGTAGAACTGTAACAATAACAATACCAATAATTAAATTAATTACTAAAGAGTTTGTTAAAGATCAAAATAATATTGAAATAGAATCACAACCAGATATTTGGATAGATGAATTTAAGGCAAATAGAACTGAATATATAATAGAAACAATTCATCCAAAAACAAATCCGGTTTCTGGTAGACACATACAAAAATATGTAACATTAGCTAAAGGTTCAAATATGTTGGAAATACAAGTTAGAAATAGTGAGGGCAATATATCACGAAGAAAATTTCAAATAAATACAGAAAAAAATAATGTTGTTAAGCAGGGCATATTTGTAAAAAATAATTCAGCTGAAGGGTACATTGTTGGAGGAGAAGGAGCACAAGGGAATATTAATATTATAAAAACAATGGTACAGCATATTGGAGTTAAGGTTAAAGTTAATAATAATAAATCTAAATTTGGAATCGATGTGGGTACTCCTAATCCAGACAAAAACACTAAATTAAGTATATATGAGATTAATAATGGTGTGCTTAAAAAGATACCAGTATTTACTGCAGCATGTAAATTAAATGAAATAAGTGATAAAATTTTAGAGTGTGGATTTGAAAATGGAAAAACTTATATTATTGAATATACATTTGCAGGTAATGAAAAAAAGGGTACTAAAATAACTAGTGAAGTAAAAGTTGATGGTATTAAGGCAGCAAAATTAACAATGATAATTAAAGAATTGCCTAAATTAGATTAGTAAGCAAAATCTTAGGTGAGTTTATAAATTCTAAGCAAAAGGATAACTATGGTTGTCCTTTTGCTATGTTTAAGTTATAATGATTGATAGTAAAGTGAGGTAAAGAAAAATGGATTATATAGTTATTGTTTTACTAGGTTTATTAATTGGAAGTTTTCTGAATGTTTGTATATATAGAATTCCAAGAGAAGAATCAATATCTTATCCACCGTCTCATTGTACAAATTGCGGTCAGATGATAAAACCATATGACTTAATACCTGTTATAAGTTATATGGTTTTAAAAGGTAAGTGCAGACATTGTGGAATGAAAATATCAATAAGATATCCAATTATAGAATTGTTTACAGGAATAGTATTTCTATTAATATATAGTAACTATGGTTTTTCTATTGAACTCTTAAAGTTTACAATTTTAGGTTGTTTTTTAATAGTTATTGGAATTATAGATTTTGATACAACGGATGTGTATTTTAAAGTAACTATGAGCGGAATTTTAATTGGTGTAATATTTTTATGTGTTTATTCTTATTATTATACGTATAATATTAATAGTTATATATTAGGAGCATTGATTGGAGGAGGATTCATTTCAGTTATAATATTGACTACGCATGGTATGGGTTGGGGAGACGCAGAAATTTGTGCTCTTATTGGTTTGTATTTAGGGTGGAAGCTTACAATATTAGCAATGTTTTTGTCTGTAATTTTAGGTGCTGTGGTAGGAATCGTGCTTATACTTACAAAGAAAAAATCTTCTAAGGATTATATACCTTTTGGTCCGTATATAGCTATTGGTGCAATGATTTCTGTGTTGTGGGGATATAAAATATTATTATGGTATTTTAACAGCTTTTATTTAGCATAAATTTAAAATGTACTACTTATGAGTATAACGTTGTAAAAAACATGAATAAACTATATAATTAAAATAATATCAGTAGTATAGTGGGGGGAGAACTGAAAAAATGTTTATACCTATAAAGAATACTAAGGTGTACGAACAAGTAATTGAACAAATAAAAGGAATGATTTCAGATGGTACACTTAAACGTGGAGATAAATTGCCATCTGAAAGAGATTTAGTTCAGCAGTTAGGAGTTAGTAGAGCATCTATAAGAGAAGCTTTAAGAGCTCTTGATATAATAGGACTTATAGAATCAAGACAAGGTGAGGGAAACTTTATTAGAGAAAGTTTTGAAAATGGATTAGTTGAACCACTTTCTATTATGTTCATGTTAAATGAAAGCAAACCAAAAGAAATATTTGAACTTAGAAAGGTCATGGAAATAGAGACTGCAGCATTAGCAGCAAAACGAATAAGTGAAAGCGAATTAGAAGTATTAAAAGATTTAGTTAATAAAATGGAAAACTCAAATGATGAGGAAATTAAAGTTAAAATAGATAAAAAATTTCACTATACAATAGCACATGCATCTGGTAATTTTGTAATATTTAACATACTTAATACTTTATCTACATTAATAGATGCATTCATAAAGGATGCAAGAAAAGAAATATTAAGGAAAGATAAAAATAAAAATACTATTAATACTCAGCATGAAGCAATATATAATGCTTTAAAAGAACATAATCCAGGAGAAGCTGCAACGGTTATGAGAAAGCACATGGAATTGATTGATGAGAATTTAATAAGTTCAAAGAAGACTGTTGATTAAACAACAGTCTTCTTTATTTATTAAAAAAAGCTTATTATATGAGTTATGTAATTTATACATTTGTATAGTGTTAATAAGTTAACAGTATATAAATGTATAATATGTAAAAAATATATAAATAAATGTTCGTTTTATTAATTATATGAAATAAATACAAATATAATATGCATATTTTTATTTATTTTTCCAATAATAACATAAGTTTGATATATAACTAACTTATATATATATTACATAAATGACTATATTATTAAAAAATATTGAAAAATATTATAATAATTGATTTCAATATGATTATAGATAAATCATAGGTTTGAAAAAATTTAACACCCATAGGTACTTAAAAATACAAGTGTTAATTGTATAACAATTCTGGAAAAATTTAATAAAATGTGATAATATCTTAAATAGACAATCTGATTGTCTGACCAGAATGAATTAAAAGTAAATACTTAATTATTATTTTTAAAGGGGTGAGTTTATGGGATTAGCACTAATAGCTTTAATACCTATCATTTTTGTAGGTGTATTAATGATAGGATTTAACTGGCCATCAACAAAGGCGATGCCAGTAGGATTTATTTTAGCAGGTATAATAGCAACTATATTTTGGAAAATGCCAGGCAAGTGGATAGCTGCAGCTACAATTTGTGGAGCAATTAATACTATAGATATATTGCTAATAGTATACGGTGCGTTGTTAATACTACAAATAATGAGGAAGAGTGGAGGAATTAATGGAATAGCTCAATCAATGGCGAATGTGTCCACTGATAGAAGGGTTCAAGTTATTGTAATCGGTTTCCTTATGGAAGCTTTCTTTGAAGGTGCAGCAGGGTTTGGAACTCCAGCAGCAGTAGCAGCACCATTGTTAGTAGGATTAGGTTTTCCACCATTAATAGCAGCGATGGTGGCATTGATTGGTAATAGTGCACCTGTTTCTTATGGAGCTGCTGGTACACCGTTGATTGGTGGATTTGCTAATTTAGAAACCATAGTTAAAAATGTAGGATATAATGGAGAATTCCATGCTTTGTTAGCAAGTGTAGGTGGGTTTACAGCTATTTTACATTTTCTTGTAGGCTCGTTTATTCCATTAGCTATGGTTTGTACTATGACTTTAATAGCCGATAAAAGTATAAAAAAAGGATTAGAAGTGTGGCCATTGGCACTATTTGGGGGATTAGTATTTACAGTACCAGAGGTAGTAATTGCAAATGTTGTTGGACCAGAACTTCCGTCATTACTAGGTTCATTAATTGCAATACCAATATTTGTTTCAATAATAAAAAAAGGACTATTTGTACCTAAAAACAACTGGGATTTCAAGCCTGTTGAAGAATGGGAAGAAGATTGGCAAGGAGAAGTTGCAGCATCTTGTGATAAAAGTAATAATGGACAAGCTATGAGTGCAGGTAAAGCGTGGGCACCATATGTATTAATTGGTATATTGTTATTACTAGGACGTCTAAAATGGATTGGAATTACTCCTATACTTAAGTCATGGGATATAACTTGGCATAATATTCTTGGAACATCAATAAGCAGAGGAATTACACCATTGTATAATCCAGGAATTATTCCATTTATGTTGGTAGCACTAGTAATTCCATTTATGCATGGGCTTGATAGAAAAGAAGCTTTTAAAGCATGGGGAGAGACGTTGAAGCAGATTAAATCAGCTGCAATAGCACTATTCTTTGCTTTAGGAATGACATATATATTGATGAATTCAGGCGCTGCTACAGGTGCAGATTCAATGCTAATTGTTATGGCTAAAACTGCAGCAGTATTGGCTGGTAGTGGATGGTATATAATAGCACCAATTGTAGGAGCATTAGGATCATTTATTTCAGGTAGTGCTACAGTTTCAGATATTATGTTTGGGGGATTGCAATTAAGCGCAGCTAAAGAAATTGGGCTTCCTATTATACCAATACTAAGTTTGCAGGCAATAGGAGGAGCAGCAGGAAATATGATTTGTGTGCATAATGTTGTTGCAGCATTGACAACAGTTGGATTAATAGGTAAAGAAGGAAAAATTTTAAGAAATAATATAAAAATTGCATTATGTTATTGTGTAGCAAGTGGGATTTTTGCAGTTATTATTGTTAAGATTTTTATGCCAAATATATTTTAGAATAACTTGAGTTTTAATTGATGCGTTTTTAATAATTTCCACTGTATCAGTATATTAAGTTTGTATATTGGTACAGTGGTCTTTTAATTTTAAAGGCTTATATATAATAGTATATTTTTAAATAACTACTTTTCTTAAAATCATACAATAATCTTTAATATTCTTATCTATATTAAAATCTATTTTCTCTGTTTTATTAATCGATAAAAAACAAACTATATGTTTTAAATCTATAGTAGCTGCATACAATCATTATATTTGAATTTATTAATTAATAAATTAGTATACTGTTAACTTGTTAACAATATGTGAACACCCTTGTATTCATGTAAAGGATTACATGAATACAAGGGTGTTTTATTAATTATATCAAATCATACAGTATATATTTATTTATAAATATGTAAAATATTTATAATTGTGACATAAGTTTGATAAATAACTAACTACTTCATAAATCATATAAAAAACGAAAATATTAAAAAAATATTATAATGATTAATTTGAATACAATTAGGGATAAATCATACGTTTTTAATTTATTAACCTATTTAAAATCCCCTAAAATACAAGTGTTAATGATATAACAATTGTAGAGATAATTAAAAATATATGATAGTATCTAAATAAATAAACCGATTGTCTGACCAGTAAGTGATATAAAATTAAAAAGTAGTTACTTTCTAATTTTAAAAAATCTAATTATAATAACTGTTTAATATTTAGTTTTTATCTGGATACAGATTGTGAAAAATTTAAAGGTTTACATGTGAAAAATTTATATAAATTATTTTGTATTATTGATTCATATAAAAGCATATTACGGTATGACGACCTTACCTTAAATAAATATATATTTTAGAAATGGAGGAAATAAATATGGAAATGATAGTTTGTATTAAACAAGTTCCAGGAAGTTCAAATGTACAAGTTGACCCAGTAACAGGGGTGTTAAAAAGAGATGGTGTTGAGTCTAAGATGAACCCATATGATTTATTTGCTCTTGAAACAGCATTAAAAATTAAAGAGGAAAGAGGAGGAATAGTAAAAGTAATAAGCATGGGACCTCCTCAATCAATGGATGTTATAAAAGAAGCATATATGATGGGAGCAGATGAAGGTACGTTACTTTCAGATAGAAAATTTGCAGGAGCAGATGTTTTAGCAACATCGTACACTATATCACAAGGAGTAAGAAAGTTAGGAAAATATGATCTTATAATATGTGGAAAACAAACAACAGATGGAGATACAGCTCAGGTAGGTCCAGAAATGGCAGAATATTTAAAGATTCCTCATGTAGCTAATGTTTTAGAAATACTTGAGATTAAACAGGATTCAGTAGTTGTAAAAATGGATATGCCAAATGCAATAGAAATCGTAGATATCAAGTATCCTTGCCTTATAACAGTTGAAAAAGACATTATGCAGCCAAGACTACCATCTTATAAGAAAAAACTTGAAACAAAAGATAAGAAAATTAATGTAATAAGTTTAAAAGATTTTGAAGATCAGGATGAAAATAAATATGGATTAAATGGTTCGCCAACACAAGTTGAAAGAATATTCCCACCATCACATGATAAGAAACAAGAAAAATGGAAGGGAAGCGGTGAAGAATTAACTATTAAGATAGGAAATAAGTTAAGAGAACTTAAGTTTGCATAGGAAGAAAAATATATGAGTTATAGTAATTAATTTGAATTATTTTAATTTTAAGGAGGTATAGAAATGGGAAGATTATTAGTACATCAAGAAAAATTAAATAAAAAAATAATAGATCAATTAATGAATATATGCCCATTTAATGCGATGGAAGAAAAAGATGGGAAAATAGATATAACAGCAGGATGTAAAATGTGTAGACTCTGTGTTAAAAAAGGACCAAAAGGTGTAGTGGAATTTGTTGAAGATAAAGCAAAGCCTGCAGTAGATAAGAGTAAATGGAGAGGAATTGCTGTTTATGTTGACCATGTAGATGGAAATATACATCCAGTAACTATGGAGCTTATAGGAAAGGGAAAAGAACTAGCAGCTAAGATAAATCATCCGGTGTACTGTGTATTTATAGGACATAATATTAAAGATAAGGCAGAAGATTTATTACGTTATGGTGTTGATGAAGTTTTTGTTTATGATTATGAAGAACTAAAGAACTTTAGAATAGAACCATATGCAGCAGCTTTTGAAGACTTTGTAAATAAGGTCAAACCATCATCAATTTTAGTTGGAGCTACAACTGTAGGAAGATCTCTTGCACCAAGAATGGCTGCAAGATTTAGAACAGGACTTACAGCAGATTGTACAATATTAGATGTCAAACCAAATACAGATTTAGATCAAATAAGACCTGCATTTGGTGGAAATATAATGGCTCATATTCATACTCCAAATAATAGACCACAATTAGCAACAGTTAGATACAAAATATTTGATGCTCCAGAAAAAAGTAAAGAAAAAGCAGGAAAAATAACTGTTTGTGAAATGGATACAGCTAAATTTATATCAAACATAACAGTATGTGATGTAATTGAAAAAGAAAAAGAAGAAAGTATTTCAGAAGCAGAAGTGATTGTAGCAGTAGGAAGAGGATTAAAGACACAAAAAGATATGGCAATGGTTCAAGAACTTGCTGATCTTTTAGAGGCAAAGGTAGCAGGAACAAGACCGCTTGTTGAAGCGGGATGGATAGATGCTAGACAGCAAATAGGGTTAAGTGGAAGAACTGTTAAACCGAAATTAATAATTACATTAGGAATTTCAGGAGCTATTCAGTTTGTAGCTGGTATGGATAATTCAGAGTGCATATTTGCTATTAATAAAGATGAAAATGCTTCAGTAATTAAGGTTGCAAACTATGCAGTAATAGGAGATATGTATGAAATAGTTCCACAATTAATTGAAAACTTAAAAGGTGGAAAAGGATTTGCAGAAGCAGCAGCAACAGTAAAATAGAGTTTGAAAATTAGAAGAGTTGACATGTTATCAACAACTATCAACTTTCAATTCTCAACTGTAAACTGAATTATAATAGGGAGGTTTAACAATGAATGAATATAGAAAAATAGATGATAAGGATATTGAATTTTTAAAATCAGTAGTTGGACAAGATAACATATTTGTTGGAAATGAAATAAGTGAAGATTATAGCCATGATGAATTGGGAGGAATAAGCAATTACCCAGATGCTTTAGTAAAAATACATTCAACTGAAGAAGTTTCAAAGATAATGAAACATGCACATGAAAATACTATCTCAGTTGTAGCAAGAGGTTCAGGTACAGGGCTTGTTGGAGCTTCAGTTCCATTACATGGCGGAATAATGATAGACTTAACTGAAATGAATAGAATTTTAGAATTAGATGAAGAAAACTTGACATTAACAGTAGAACCAGGTGTTCTATTAATGGAAATAGGAAAATATGTAGAAGAAAATGATCTTTTCTATCCACCAGATCCAGGTGAAAAGAGTGCTACAATAGGCGGTAATATCAGTACAAATGCAGGTGGAATGAGAGCTGTTAAATATGGAGTTACAAGAGATTATGTAAGAGGATTTGAAGTGGTTCTTCCAAGTGGGGAAGTGTTACAATTAGGAGGAAAAGTAGTTAAAAATAGTTCGGGATACAGTATAAAAGACTTAGTTATAGGTTCTGAAGGTACTTTGGGAATAATTACTAAAGCTGTATTGAAATTATTACCATTACCTAAGAAATCAATAAGCTTGCTTATCCCATTCCCTAATTTAGATAAATCTATAGAAATGGTACCTAAAATAATAAAATCAAAAGCAGTACCAACTGCTATAGAGTTTATGGAAAGAGATGTTATATTAGCGGCAGAAGATTTTTTAGGTAAGAAATTCCCAGATAATTCATCAGATGCATATCTTCTACTAACATTTGATGGAAATACTCCAGAACAAGTTGAAAAAGATTATTCAGTTGTTGCAGATTTATGTTTGAGTGAAGGCGCATTAGATGTATTTATAGTAGATACAGATGAAAGAAAAGAATCGGTATGGTCAGCAAGAGGAGCATTTCTTGAAGCAGTTAGTGCATCAACACCAGAGATGGATGAGTGTGATGTTGTTGTACCAAGAAATAAAGTTGCTGAATTTATTAAATATACTCATCAATTGTCAAAAAAATTTAATGTTAGAATACCAAGTTTTGGACATGCTGGAGATGGAAACTTACATGTGTATGTTTGTAAAGACGATTTAAATGATGAAGAGTGGGAAAATAAATTAAAAGAAGTATTTAATTGTATGTATAATAAGTCAGTAGAATTAAATGGATTAGTATCTGGAGAACATGGAATAGGATATGCTAAGAGAGAATATATGTTTGAACAATATGGAGAAGCATATATGACTATTATGAGAGGAATAAAAGCAGCATTTGACCCAAAAAATATTTTAAATCCAGGAAAAGTTTGTCAATAAACTAGATGTGATAGCATATTTACTCGCTATAGGGACAAGTCGTGAAAGTAAAATTTTGTAACTTGTCCCAAAATTATTTTTTGACCTTATACAATTAGGATTAATGTAAAAGATTTTTAATTAAGGATACTCGATTTCAAATATTAAAAAATGAAAGTAATAAAAATATTATAGAGTATTAAGAAATTCTTAAAAATAACAATAAAAATAAAAAAATATATTAAAAGCATTGATTGTTTGGTAATTTTACGTATTAAATTTATATATTTAAAACAATTATGCTTTTTGGTGGTTATTTACATGCAAGTTTGACATTTAACTAACTTTAATGTGAAAAGTAGGCTGAACAAAATAATTGAAAAAAATTTTTTCGAAAAATATTCAACAGAAGGCTTATACAGCTACAACCGATTACATTTTAATGTACGTAAAGGATATGTTAATAAAATAACTATTATAGAAATATTGAACATACTGTGCTAAACTCATAACATACAAATTGGTAGGACCAATAAATTGGTAGGACCAATAAAAATGCTTTTGTAGAAGTTAAATCGAAACAATAGTCATAAAATGGTATTTTATAAAAATTAAAATACACAATGGTTCTATCAAAAAACAGTTTAATAATGTAAATATATAAAATGTAAACATATACAATAATACAAAAGAAAAGTATAAAGGAGAGGAAAAGTATGCAGATTCTTATATGTGTAAAACAGGTTCCAGATGATTCTATTGAAATCCATTTGGCTAAGGATAAGAAAAAACCTAATTTGAATGGAGCAAGTTTGGTAGCTAATGCATTTGATACATATGCATTAGAGTTAGCAGTTCGTTTTATGGAAGCTAATGGAGGAAATGTTAGTGTATTAAATGTTGGAGCAGATGATTCTTTAAACACATTAAAAAATTGTCTTGCTGTAGGAGCTAAAGAAGCATTTTTGGTAAAAGATGATTTATATACAGATTTAGATGCTGTTGGAACAGCTGATGTTTTGGTAGATGCTATTCATAAAATTGAAAAAGACAAAGGTGAAAAATTTGATTTAATTCTTTGTGGAAAGGAATCCACAGATGAAATTACTGGTCAAGTAGGAGCAATGCTTGCTGAAAAATTAGGTACAGGCTTTGTTAGTAGTGCGATTGAAATTAATTTAAAAGATGATGCTATGGAAGTTCATCAAGAAACTGAAGAAGGATATAATATAGTTTCTTTAGAATCTCCAGCTGTAATAACAGTAAGTAAACCAGATTATGATCCACGTTATCCTACTATTAAAACTAAGATGAAAAGCCGTAAGGCAGTGATTCCAACTTATTCAGCAGCAGAAATTGGAGAGGTAAAACAAGCAAAAGTACGTTGCATTGAATATGTTGAACCTCCTAAGAGAGAGGCTGGTATCAAAATTCAAGAGAAAGATGTTACATTGGCAATAAGTGCTGCTATGGAGCAAATGAAAAAAGATAAGGCAATCTAATTAAGGGGGAAAACAAGAGTATGAAAGCATTATTGTTTATTGAAACAGATGGAGAAAAAGTTTTAGGCGGAAGCCTTGAAGTGGTTAGTGCAGTAAAAGCATTAGATGCAGAAGGAACAGCTCTTGTAGTAGGTAATAGGGCTGCTGCAGATACAGTAGCTGCTTTAGGAATTCCAGTTATTTTTGCAGATGCTGCTACAGACTGTGATACTTTGACAGAAGTATTATCAGAAACTGTTAAGGAACAAAATCCAGATATGGTTCTATTAGCCAATACAGCATTGGCTAAAGATATTGCACCACGTATTTCAGGACGTATGAGTTTAGGATGTGTAAGTGATGTAATAGGAATGAGTAAAACTGATGATAAAGTTATATATACTAGACCGGCTTATGGTGGTACAATTTTAGAAAATATCGAAGTAGAAGGCACAGCCGTAGTTACAGTTAGAAATGGAAGTTTCCCAAAACCAGAGGCTGCTTCAAATGCAGGTGTTACAGAGAAAAAAGTAGAAATTCCAGCTGATGCTGTTAAGGCAAAAATTGTTGATACAGTAAAAGAAATTTCTGAATCTGTTAATTTAGAAGAAGCAGAAGTTATTGTTGCTGGTGGACGTGGAATGGGAAATGTAGAAAATTTCAAACTTGTTGAAGAATTAGCACGTGTACTTGGTGGTGTAGTAGGTGCAACAAGACCACCAATTGAAGATGGATGGATTTCTCGTGCACACCAAGTTGGACAATCAGGAAAGATTGTAGCACCAAAACTTTATATTGCATGTGGTATTTCTGGAGCAACACAACATACATCTGGAATATCAGGTTCTAATTATATTGTGGCAATTAATAAAGATGAAGAAGCTCCAATTTTTGAAATGGCTAATTTAGGTATTGTTGGAAATGTAAATGACATTCTTCCAGTTATGATTGAAGAAATGAAGAAAGCAAAAGCAGAGTAAAGGTTTCTCTGCTTCTTAGCTTAAGAATGAAAACAAAAGATGGATTTCATAATAAATTAGAAAGGAATGATTATTATGGCAGAGTACAATAAATTAACAGAAGAAATAATCTCAAAATTACAGCAGGCAGCTCCAGGACATATTTTAACAGGTGATGATATCAATGAAGATTATTCTCATGATGAAATGCCTATTTATGGAAAATCAGCTCCGGAAGTTGTATTTATGGCACATTCTACGGAGGAAGTTGCTGCAGTAGTAAAAATATGTAATGAACATAAGATACCAGTAACTCCAAGAGGAGCAGGATCAGGACTTGTAGGTGGAGCAGTTCCACTTTTAGGTGGTGTTTTAATTGATATTACAAAGATGAATAAAATACTTTCTTATGATTTAGAAAATTTTGTTGTTCATGTTCAACCTGGTGTTACGTTAAATGATCTTGCAGAGGATTGTGCAAAACAAGGGTTATTATACGCTCCAGATCCTGGTGAAAAGTTCGCTTGTTTAGCTGGAAACGTTTCGACAAATGCTGGTGGAATGAGAGCAGTTAAATATGGTGCAACACGTGATTATGTACGTGCAATGACAGTTGTTCTTCCAACAGGAGAAACTACTCACTTTGGAGCTACAGTATCAAAAACAAGTTCAGGTTATAGTCTTGTGGATTTAATGGTTGGTTCCGAAGGTACACTTGGAGTTATTACAGAACTTACTTTGAAAGTCATGCCAGCACCAAAGGTACTTGCTAGTTTGATTATTCCTTTTGAAAATTTAAATGACTGTATTTCTACTGTTCCTAAAATTAAAATGGGAAACATAGAGCCACAAGCATTGGAATTTATGGAAAGAGAAATTGTTCTTGCTAGTGAAAGATATATTGGAAAAAGTGTATTTCCACAAGAACTTGATGGAACAACAGCAAATGCTTATTTGCTTGTTACTTTAGATGCAAGTAGTGAAGATGAGTTAGATAACCTTATTGAGAAAGCTAGTGAAATAGCATTGGAAGAAGGAGCAATTGACGTTCTTGTAGCTGATACACCTGCAAAGATGAAGGATACATGGGCAGCTCGTTCTAGCTTCTTAGAGGCAATTATGGCAGAAACAAAATTATTAGATGAATGTGATGTCGTAGTTCCTGTAAATAAGATTCCTTCTTATCTTGAATTTGTAAATAAAGCTGGTGAAGAATGTGGACTTACTATTAGAAGTTTTGGACATGCAGGAGATGGAAATCTTCACATATACCAATGCAGTAATGATTTAGAAGAAGAAGAATTTAAAGCAAGAGTTGATAAGTTTTTCGATCTTATTTATCCAGAAGCAACAAAATGTGGAGGCCTTGTTTCAGGAGAACATGGAATTGGTAGTGGAAAAATCAGCTATTTAGTAGATAGTGTTGGAGAAATAAATATAAAATTAATGAAAGGTATTAAAAAAGCCTTTGACCCGAATTCTATTATGAACCCAGGTAAAGTATGTTATCTATTAGATAATAACAACTAATAAAACACAATTGAAATACAATTGAAATACAAATATAAAAAAAAGAAAGGTAGGAAATTAATATGGATTTTAAACAAACTGAAAATCACCAACAATTACAAGAAATGTATCGTGAATTTGCAGAAAATGAGGTAAAACCAATTGCAAAAGAAATTGATGAAAGCATGCGCTTCCCAAAAGAAAATGTAGAGAAAATGGCTGAAATGGGCTTGATGGGAATTCCATTCCCAGAACAATATGGTGGAGCTGGAATGGATACATTAAGTTATGTACACTGTGTAGAAGAATTATCTAAATGTTGTGCATCAACAGGTATTATTGTTTCAGTGCATACAAGTCTTTGTGCAACACCAATTTACAACTATGGTACAGATGAACAAAAAGAGAAATATTTAAAACCACTTGCTTCAGGTGAAATGTTAGGTGCCTTTGCATTAACAGAACCTTCTGCTGGAACTGATGCTTCTATGGGAAAGACAACAGCTACATTAGAAGGAGACCATTATGTATTAAATGGTAGCAAGATATTTATTACTAATTCAGGACATGCAGATGTATATGTTATTCTTGCTATGACAGATAAGAGTAAGGGAACAAAGGGTATGTCAGCATTTATCGTTGAAAAAGATTTCCCTGGTTTTTCTGTTGGAACTCATGAATTAAAGATGGGAATTCGTGCATCTGCTACATGTGAATTAGTCTTTGATAATTGCATAGTTCCAAAGGAAAATCTTTTAGGAGAAGAAGGTAAAGGATTTAGGATTGCAATGGCAACTCTTGATGGAGGACGTATTGGGGTTGCTGCACAAGCTCTTGGTATTGCAGAAGGTGCAATAGAAGAAACTGTAAAATATGTTAATGAACGTGTTCAATTTGGACGTTCTATTTCAAAATTCCAAAATACACAATTTGAACTTGCTCAAATGCGTGCAAATACAGAAGCTGCAAAACTTTTAGTATATCAAGCTGCATGTGCAGTGGATGATAATCAAAGATTTTCACATTTAGCTGCTATGGCAAAATTGGTTGCTGCTGAAAATGCCAGCGATGTAACAAGACGTTGTTTACAATTATTTGGTGGCTATGGATTTGTAAGTGATTATCCAATTGAAAGAATGATGCGTGATGCAAAAATAACAGAAATTTATGAAGGAACATCAGAAGTTCAAAAGATGGTAATTTCTGGATGGATGGGTGTTAAATAATAGATAACTAAAATTAAATAAAAAATAGATGTTTAGGAAGATGATTTCCTGAACATCTATTTTTTTATTGGAATATTAAATTTACCCCTAGTTGAGTTTTTATCTGAATTTTCATAGCATTTAGTTATAGCTACATTTAATGCTTTTTCAATGATAACTTCAAAAACCAGTTCTTTTTATTAACTTGATTTTGGTTTCTTTTACCTTTGCATACTAACACTGAAAAGCTTTCAGTGCTTCTTTTTTATTGTCTAACATAAATGTATCTCTAAACTCTTCTTTTAATGTATCTCCCACATGTATACTTATCAATTAGCAAAAGAATTTAATGTTAGAATACCAAGCTTTGGACATGATGGAGATGGTAAATTACAGGTTTATATTTGTAAAGATGAGTTAAATGATGAAGAATGGGAAAATAAATTAAAAGAAATATTTCATTGTATGTATAATAAGTCAGTAGAATTAAATGGATTAGTATCTGAAGAACATGGAATAGGGTATGCTAAAAGAGAATATATGTTTGAATAATATGGAGAATCATATATGACTATTATGAGAGGAATAAAGACAGTATTCGATCCTAAAAATATTTTGAACTCAGGAAAAATTTGTCAATAAATTGGATATGATAGCATAGTTACTTACTATAGGGATAAGTCATGGAAGTAAAATTTTGTGATATTATACAATTATGATTTTTAAAGTTAGTTATATGTAAGTTTTACATTTAACTAACTTTAATGTAAAAAGTATGCTGAACAAAAAAATTGAAAAAAATTTCTTTCAAAAAATATTCAACAGAAGGTTTATATAGCTACAATCGATTACATTTTAATGTACGTAAAGGATATGTTAATAAAATAACTATTATAGAAATATTTAACATACTATGCTAAAATTATGATATACAAATTGGTAGGGCCAATGAATGATACTTTGGTATGACCAATAAATAATACTTTGCTAGAAATTAAATAGAAACAATAGTTATAAAATGGTTCTATTAAAAAGTTTAACAATGTAAACATATACAATAATGCAAAAGTGTAAAGGAGAGGGAAAGTATGCAGATTCTTATATGTGTAAAACAGGTTCCAGATGATTCTATTGAAATCCATTTGGATAAGAATAAGAAAAAACCTAATTTGAATGGAGTCAGTTCGGTAGCTAATGCATTTGATACATATGCATTAGAGTTAGCAGTTCGTTTTATGGAAGCTAATGGAGGAAATGTTAGTGTATTAAATGTTGGAGCAGATGATTCTTTAAACACATTAAAAAATTGTCTTGCTGTAGGAGCTAAAGAAGCATTTTTGGTAAAAGATGATTTATATACAGATTTAGATGCTATTGGAACAACTGATGTTTTGGCAGATGCTATTCATAAAATTGAAAAAGACAAAGGTGAAAAATTTGATTTAATTCTTTGTGGAAAGGAATCCACAGATGAAATTACTGGTCAAGTAGGAGCAATGCTTGCTGAAAAATTGGGGACAGGCTTTGTTAGTAGTGCGATTGAAATCAATTTAAAAGATGATGCTATGGAAGTTCATCAAGAAACTGAAGAAGGATATAATATAGTTTCTTTAGAATCTCCAGCTGTAGTAACAGTAAGTAAACCAAATTATGATCCACGTTATCCTACTATTAGAACTAAGATGAAAAGCCGTAAGGCAGTGATTCCAACTTATTCAGCAGCAGAAATTGGAGAGGTAAAACAAGCAAAAGTATGTTGCATTGAATATGTTGAACCTCCTAAGAAAGAGGCTGGTATCAAAATTCAAGAAAAAGATGTTGCATTGGCAGTAAATGTTGCTATGGAGCAAATGAAAAAAGATAAAGCAATCTAATTAAGGGGGAAAACAAGAGTATGAAAGCATTATTGTTTATTGAAACAGATGGAGAAAAAGTTTTAGGCGGAAGCCTTGAATTGGTTAGTGCAGTAAAATCATTAGATGCAGAAGGAACAGCTCTTGTAGTAGGTAACAGGGTTGCTGCAGATACAGTAGCTGCTTTAGGAATTCCAGTTATTTTTGCAGATGCTGCTACAGACTGTGATACTTTGACAGAAGTATTATCAGAAACTGTTAAGGAACAAAATCCAGATATGATTTTATTAGCTAATACAACATTGGTTAAAGATATTGCACCACGTATTGCAGGACGTATGTGTTTAGGATGTGTAAGTGATGTAATAGGAATGAGTAAAACTGATGATAAAGTTATATATACTAGACCAGCTTATGGTGGTACAATTTTAGAAAATATCGAAGTAGAAGGCACAGCCGTAGTTACAGTTAGAAACGGAAGTTTTTCAAAGCCAGAGCTTGCTTCAAATGCAGGTGTTACAGAGAAAAAAGTAGAAATTCCAGCTGGTGCTGTTAAGGCAAAAATTGTTGATACAGTAAAAGAAATTTCTGAATCTGTTAATTTAGAAGAAGCACAAGTTATTGTTTCTGGTGGACGTGGAATGGGAAATGTAGAAAATTTCAAACTTGTTGAAGAATTAGCACGTGTACTTGGTGGTGTAGTAGGTGCAACAAGACCACCAATTGAAGATAAATGGATTTCTCGTGCACATCAAGTTGGACAATCAGGAAAGATTGTAGCACCAAAACTTTATATTGCATGTGGTATTTCTGGAGCAACACAACATACATCTGGAATGTCAGGTTCTAATTATATTGTGGCAATTAATAAAGATGAAGAGGCTCCAATTTTTGAAATCGCCGATATAGGTATTGTTGGAAATGTAACTGAGGTTCTTCCAGTTATGATTGAAGAAATGAAGAAAGTAAAAGCAGAGTAAAAGTTTTCTGTTCTTTAGGTTAGGAATCAAAACAAAATTATGTATAATTTAATTTAATTTTATGTATATTTGTAATGAAGTTAATAAAAAAATAGAAAGGAATGAGTATTATGGCTGAGTATAATAAATTGACAGAAGAACTGATCTCAAAATTACAGGAGGCAGCTCCAGGACATATTTTAACAGGTAATGATATCAATGAAGATTATTCTCACGATGAAATGCCTATTTATGGAAAATCAGCTCCAAAAGTTGTATTTATGGCACATTCTACAGAAGAAGTTGCTGCAGTAGTAAAAATATGTAATGAACATAAGATACCAGTAACTCCAAGAGGAGCAGGAACAGGACTTGCAGGTGGAGCAGTTCCACTTTTAGGTGGCGTTTTAATTGATATTACAAAGATGAATAAAATACTTTCTTATGATTTAGAAAATTTTGTTGTTCATGTTCAATCTGGTGTTTTGTTAAATGATCTTGCAGAGGATTGTATAAAACAAGGGTTATTATATGCCCCAGATCCAGGTGAAAAGTTTGCTTGCTTAGGTGGAAATGTTTCAACAAATGCTGGTGGAATGAGAGCTGTTAAATATGGTGCAACACGTGATTATGTACGTGAAATGAAAGTTGTTCTTCCAACAGGAGAAATTACTCAATTTGGAGCTACAGTATCAAAAACAAGTTCAGGTTATAGCCTTTTGAATTTGATGATTGGATCTGAAGGTACACTTGGAATTATCACAGAACTTACTTTAAAAATTATACCAGCACCAAAGGTAGTTGCTAGTTTGATTGTTCCTTTCGAAAATTTGAATGATTGTATTTCTACTGTTCCTAAACTTAAAATGGCAAACATAAATCCACAAGCATTGGAATTTATGGAAAGAGAAATTGTTCTTTCTAGTGAAAGATATCTTGGAAAAAGTGTATTCCCACAAGTAATTGATGGAACAACTGCAAATGCTTATTTGCTTGTTACTTTAGATGCAAGTAGTGAAAATGAGTTAGATGACCTTATCGAGCAAGCTAGTGAACTAGTATTGGAAGCAGGAGCAATTGATGTTCTTATAGCTGATACACCTTCAAAGATGAAAGATGCATGGGCAGCTCGTTCTAGCTTCTTAGAGGCAATTATAGCAGAAACAAAATTATTTGATGAATGTGATGTCGTAGTTCCTGTAAATAAGATTCCTTCTTATCTTGAATTTGTAAATAAAGCTGGTGAAGAATGTGGACTTACTGTTAAGAGTTTTGGACATGCAGGAGATGGAAATCTTCATATATACCAATGCAGTAATGATTTAGAAGAAGCAGAATTTAAAACTAGAGTTGGTAAGTTCTTCAATCTTATTTACCCAGAAGCAACAAAATGTGGTGGACTTGTTTCAGGAGAACATGGAATTGGTAGTGGAAAGATTAAATATTTAGTAGATAGTGTTGGAGAAGTAAACATAAACTTAATGAAAGGCATTAAAGAAGTGTTTGACCCGAATTCTATTATGAATCCAGGTAAAGTATGTTGCTTATTAGATGGCAACAACTAATAAAACACAATTAAAATATAATTAAAATACAAATAAAATACAAATATAAAAAAAGAAAGGTAGGAAATTGATATGGATTTTAAACTAAATGAAAATCATCAACAATTACAAGAAATGTATCGTGATTTTGCAGAAAATGAGGTAAAACCAATTGCAAAAGAAATTGATGAAAGCATGCGTTTCCCAGAAGAAAATGTAGCGAAAATGGCTGAAATGGGTTTACTTGGAATTCCATTCCCAGAAGAATATGGTGGAGCTGGAATGGATACATTAAGTTATATACAATGTGTAGAAGAATTATCTAAATGTTGTGCAACAACAGGTGTTATTGTTTCAGCACATACAAGTCTTTGTGCAACACCAATTTACACATATGGTACAGATGAACAAAAAATAAAATATTTAAAACCACTTGCTTCAGGTGAAAAGTTAGGTGCCTTTGGATTAACAGAACCTTCTGCTGGAACTGATGCTTCTATGCAAAAGACAACAGCTGTATTAGAAGGAGACCATTATGTATTAAATGGTAGCAAGATATTTATTACTAATGCAGGATATGCAGACGTATATATTATTTTAGCTATGACAGATAAGAGTAAGGGAACAAAGGGTATTTCAGCATTTATCGTTGAAAAAGATTTCCCTGGTTTTTCTGTTGGAAGTCATGAAATAAAGATGGGAATCCGTGCATCTTCTACATGTGAATTATTCTTTGATAATTGTATAGTTCCAAAGGAAAATCTTTTAGGAGAAGAAGGTAGAGGATTTAACATTGCAATGGCAACTCTTGATGGAGGACGTATTGGTGTTGCTGCACAAGCTCTTGGTATTGCAGAAGGTGCAATAGAAGAGACTTTAAAATATGTTAAGGAACGTGTTCAGTTTGGACGTTCTATTTCAAAATTCCAAAATACACAATTTGAACTTGCTCAAATGCGTGCAAATACAGAAGCTGCAAAACTTTTAGTATATCAAGCTGCATGTGCAAAGGATGATCATCAAAGATTTACACATTTAGCTGCTATGGCAAAATTGGTTGCTGCTAGAAATGCTAGCGATGTAACAAGACGTTGTTTACAATTATTTGGTGGTTATGGATTTGTAAATGATTATCCAATTGAAAGAATGATGCGTGATGCAAAAATAACAGAAATTTATGAAGGAACATCAGAAGTTCAAATGATGGTAATTTCTGGATGGATGGGTGTTAAATAATAGGCACCTAAAATTAAATATATTAGTTTTAATAGCACCTATTATTTAAATAGGTGCTATATTTATAGGTATTATATCTATAAGTGCTATACAAATAAAAGTATAAACAAATTTTGTTTATACTTTTATTTGTACTTGCAGGAATAATCTTAAAATAATAACAATAATATTAAATAAAAGTAGTAATGTAATATTAAAATATGAGGGGGGATCAACAAATGTTAGCTTTAATAGCTTTTTTGCCTATTCTTATTGTTGGAATTTTAATGATAGCTAAAGAATGGCCATCAACAAAGGCTATGCCAGTGGGTTTTATTAGTACATTGATAGTAGCTGCTGTGTTTTGGAAAATGCCAGGAAAATGGATTGCTGCAGCAACAATATGTGGAGCAATAAATACTATTGATATTTTATTAATTATATATGGTGCATTGCTTATTCTAGGAACAATAAGAAAAAGTGGTGGAGTTGATGGAATATCTCATTCTATGGCTACCGTATCTACTGATAGAAGAGTTCAAGTGATTGTAATAGGTTTCTTAATGGAAGCTTTTTTTGAAGGAGCAGCAGGATTTGGAACTCCAGCAGCGGTAGCAGCACCATTGTTGGTAGGGTTAGGTTTTCCACCGTTAGTATCAGCAACAATTGCATTAATTGGTAATAGTGCACCAGTTACATTTGGTGGAGTTGGAACACCTATTATAGGAGGATTTTCAAATTTAAAGGATATAGCTATAGCAGGTGGATATACGGGAGATTTATCAATGTTTTTGAGTCAAATTGGTGCATTCGCAGGAATACTACATTTTTTAGTTGGGACTTTTGTACCACTAGCAATGGTTTGTAGTATGACATTGCTAATTGATCACAGTATAAAAAAAGGGCTAGAAGTATGGAAACTAGCATTATTTGGAGGACTAGTATTTACAGTTCCAGAAGTTTTGATTGCAAATTTTGTTGGACCAGAACTTCCATCATTACTAGGCTCTTTAATTTCTATACCAATATTTGTTAGTGTAATAAAAAGAGGGCATTTGGTACCAAAAAATAATTGGGACTTTAAGCCACATGATGAGTGGGAAGAAGATTGGGAAGGTTCTATAAAGGCTGGTAGTAGTAATAGAGATGAAAATAAACCTTTAATGAGTGCTGCTAAAGCATGGGCACCATATGTATTAATAGGAATTTTATTATTAATCGGACGTTTGAAGTGGTTGCATGTAACACCAATTCTTAAAATGTGGGATATATCATGGAATAATATTTTAGGTACTTCTATAAGCAGAGGAATAAAGCCACTATATAATCCAGGGGTTATTCCATTTATGCTAGTTGCATTAATAATTCCTTCAATGCATGGACTTAATAGAAAAGAAGCTTTTAAAGTTTGGGGAGCTACATTAAAACAAATTAAAGCTACTGCAATAGCATTGTTTTTTGCATTAGGGTTAACTTATATAATGATGAATTCAGGTGCAGCAGCAGGTAGTGATTCAATGTTAATAGTTATAGCTAAGACAGCAGCAGGAGCAGTTGGTGCTGGATGGTATTTAGTTGCTCCAATAGTTGGTATATTGGGTGCATTTATTTCTGGAAGTTGTACAGTGTCGGATATTATGTTTGGAGGATTACAATTTAGTGCAGCTCAGCAAGCTGGTATACCTGTAATTGCAAGTTTAGGTTTACAAGGTATAGGTGGAGCAGCAGGGAATATGATATGTATACACAATGTTGTTGCAGCTTTAACTACGGTGGGACTGGTTGGTAAAGAAGGTAAAGTAATTAAAAATAATATAAAAATTGCATTGGGCTATGGAATATTATGTGGAATTTTTGCATTTATAATTGTAAAGCTATTTATGCCGACATTGTTCTAGAATCGATAAATTTATTTTAAATAGTCTAAACATTCAAATAAAACTTAATCTTAAAATTAAACTTTAAGATTAAGTTTTATTAATGTTAAAGTAGCTATTACGCTACGTTAATAGATGAAATCATGGATAAATTATCTGTAAAAATTTCATGTGAATATTTACCATATAATATAATGAATCCAGGCAAAATATTTGATATAAACTAAGAAAAGTGCTATACACTTTTCTTTTATTATAAAGAGTTTATTATTTACACTTAAATTAGTTAGGGGGTTATAGTATAATAAAAGTAGTATAAATATTAGTATCGGAGGTAATAAGATGAATAAAAAGAAGATTTTTAGCTTGTTGCTAATTTGTTTTTTATCTGTTCCAGTATCCCCATTTAGTTTTTTAGCGCAAAAAGTACAAGCTGTTGAAAGTAATGTATCTTATTTTATGAAAGATAGAAAATCTGTATTATTATTAAAGGATGATAATAAGGGTGTAAGAATATTTAGCAATAAAGAAGGTCATGTTTCTGAATCTTTATTAAAAGATGGAGAATTGAAGGTTATTAATAATGGGATTGCTGGAAACTATAAAGAAGCAGCATTATACAATAATGAATTGTATTTTTTAAGTAAAAACTCAGTATATAAGTTTAAAGATAATAATTTGGAAGAGTATGTGAAAATATCTAGTAATGATTATGACGATGGAATTAAACAATTAATAGATATTAAATTTGATAATAATGGTAATCTATACATTTTAGGTAATAATGTTATTTATGTTATAGATACAGATAAAAATATACATAGAATAAATATACTAGAAATGAATTTGAATGAAGAAATAAGAAACAATAAATTATTAAAAGATAATAGTGGCATAATATATTTAGTTAGTAGAACTTGGGAGAAAAAAGTAAAGCTGTTTAAATTAGATAATCAGAATTGTAGACAGGTGAATTTCAGATTAAAGGATGGAAGGGAACCAGTAAATATATTTCTTAATGAAAATGATGAATTAGAATTTGTATATTATGATGATGAAAATGATTATATGGTATATAAACTTGATGAAAACAATATGATGGAAAAGGATATGAAATTTAATAATCAAGGTTCAAGTATGATGGAAGCTTACAGCGCAATAAATGAACTAAAAAAGACTAAGGCTGGAAAGTTAGTTCTATGGATTGGATCTAATATGCTTTATATAAAAGAAGCAGGTGAGGAATATTTTAAATGTGCTTATGATGTAGCACCAAATGACCATATTACAAGTATGATTACAGGAGCTGATGGAAAAATATACATAGGAACTTATAATGAAGGGATTATTTGTTATGATGATAGTATCAAAGACAGCAGTAGAGATTCTAATACAGATTTACAAAAGGAACCATCGTCTATGCCATCAAACAATAGTAATAGCGTAATTGAAAAAGAAGTTTCAATTGATAAAAAATGGAAAATTAAATTTAATACAGAATTAGATAGTCAATCTGTAAATGAAAATAATATTCTTGTGATTGATGAATATGGGGTAAAGCAGAATGTTAAAATATATTTAGAAAGAGATAGCCGTACTATTATTATAGTTCCAAAGGAAGATTATAAAAATGGACAAGACTATTATATAATTATAAAAGAAACAGTTAAAGCGTTAGCAGGCAACAATTTAGATAAGCCTGTATTGGTGAAATTCAGCACAAAAACAACTGGTGAAAACAAAAATAAAGAAAATATAAAAGAAGATGAGAGTGAAAATAAAAATCAAGAAAATATTAAAGATGAAAATGAAGATACTAAAAAAGAAAATACGGTAGAGGAGAAAAATGAAAATATAGTAGATAGTTCTGAATTAAATGTTAAGTTTGAACTAGTGGAACCCGAAAATTTAGAAAATAGAGAGAAGAGTTTTATTGATTTTATAATCAATGAATGGAAAAATTCAGTAGAAAAAGATGCTGAAATAAGTGGTGTTACTACAAAAGTTGCAAAAGTTGCAATTAAAGATTTTAAAATTGAAGATGATACAGCATATGTATTATTTAGTACAGAAATATTAAATAAAAAAGATGAAAATGTAATTAAAGATACAAGAAATATTAAGTTGAATGCAAAAAAATATGATGGAATTTGGAAAATAGAAAAATAAATAATGTAGCATTTTTATAATATATTTAATTATATGGAACAAATTCTTATGTAAAAACATAGGGATTTGTTTTTTTATGAAGAATTTTAGGAAATGTAAAATATCAAAATGAGAATATATAAAAGATTATCTCATTTTGAGAATAAATAATATCAAAATGAGAATAAACGTTTTTATATACCCATAAATCCTCGAATTATGATAGTTGTAGATTGGTATAATTATTGCTTTAAAATAATAATAAATAAAATAGAAGATTTAAAAAGTTAATCAAAAGGGGGGAAACATAATGCATATTCCAGACAATTATTTAAGTCCATCTACTTGTGCTGTAATGGGTGCAGTTATGATTCCAATATGGAATAATGCAGCAGTAAAAGTAAAACAAGAATTATCTAGGAAAAAGATACCGCTTCTTGGTATATGTGCAGCTTTTTCATTTCTTATAATGATGTTTAATGTACCACTTCCAGGGGGAACTACAGGACATGCAGTAGGAGCTGTCTTAGCAGCAATACTTCTAGGCCCTTATGCAGCTGCTATTTCAGTCACTATTGCGCTTGTTATTCAAGCATTATTTTTTGGGGATGGTGGTATTTTAGCTATTGGAGCTAATTGCTTTAATATGGCATTTATTATGCCTTTTACAGGGTATTATATTTACAAATTTGTAAGAGATAAATTAAAAGGAGAAAAAGGTGAATATATTGCTAGTTTTATTGGAGCATATTTATCTTTAAATATAGCAGCGTTTTTTACAGCTTTAGAGTTTGGAATTCAACCAGTTTTATTCAAAGATGCAGTAGGTATGCCGTTATATTGCCCTTATGGATTTGAAATATCAATACCAGCTATGTTAATACCACATTTATTGATAGCAGGAGTAATTGAAGGAATAGTTACTACAACTGTATATGCTTATGTTAAAAAAACTGTATCATCTGTAATTTATAAAGGTGATTCAACAAGAATGAAACCTATTTATGGATTAATTGTAGCGATGGTTTTACTAGTACCAATAGGATTGTTAGCTACGGGCACAGCATGGGGAGAATGGGGAGAAAATGAGATAAAAAATATGATTGGATTTATTCCAAAGGGAATGAAAAATGGATTTAAAATTGAAACGCTAATGCCTGATTATGCTATTTCTGGGGTTCCAGAGGCTTTAGGGTATATTTTTTCAGCAGTAGTTGGAGTTGGATTTATCTTAATTTTTTTAAAATTTGTATTAAAGAAGAAAAATAATATAGGTTAGGGATTTTAAAAGATTATAAAGTAGGTGTACAAATGGCAGCAGATTGGCTTTTTAAAAAAGATGAATATATACCCCAAAAGGATCACCAGCGATTTTTGGATAAAAGTATTATTTCTATTTTAAAGGTACTTTCTAGAATTAAAAGAAGAGGAATATACAGTGATAAATTCATATATAAACTAAATTCAACTCTAAAAGTACTTTTTACATTTTTGAATATTGTTTTAATAGCGTTATCTAGAAGTTTTATGTATGTTTTATTAGTAGACTTATGGCTTTTAATAGTTGTATTGACTTTAGAGAGTGAAGAAAGAAAAAATATTTTAATTATTAGTATGGTAGTTCCTGTATGTACAATAATAATGTTAATTCCATCATTATTAACTGGTAATGTAAAAAACAGTTTACTTATTTTAATTAAGATAGTGGCAACCATAATTTCTGTGAATTTATTATCCCATACAACTAAGTGGGATAATGTAACAAAAGCTCTAAAGCTTTTATTTATTCCTGATTTGTTTATATGGGTTATGGAAATAACCATTAAATATATTGTTCTTTTAGGAGAATACTCTATTGAATTATTACATGCCTTAAAACTGAGATCAGTAGGGAAAAATAGTAGGAAATATAATTCTTTATCTAGAATTATGGGTAATTTATTTTTAAAATCTAAAGAAATGGGAGAA
This sequence comes from Clostridium aestuarii, assembly GCF_026735135.1. Classification (GTDB taxonomy): domain Bacteria; phylum Bacillota; class Clostridia; order Clostridiales; family Clostridiaceae; genus Clostridium_H; species Clostridium_H aestuarii. The sequence goes on from NZ_JAPQER010000003.1 coordinate 315,916, forward strand.
GAAATGTTTTCTGCTATGGAATGTAGAGGATTTACTGGAGAATATACTGTACCTATTATTTTTAAGTTAAGTAAAAATGATATTTTATATAGTGTAATTAATTTAATTTTTGTAGCAATATTTATACTAACAAGGATGTGAAAATTCTAGGAAGGAGAACGGATGATTGAAGTAAAAAATGTAACTTATAGTTATAAAGAAAGAAATGCGCTTAAAAATATATCAATTAATATAAATGAAGGAGAATCAGTTGCTCTGATTGGTCCTAATGGAAGTGGAAAGTCTACTTTTTTGAAGCTTTTAAATGGAATTGTTTTTCATAAAAAGGGAGAGTATATTTTTGATGGAGAAAAAATTACAGAACAAAAACTAAATAATAATATTTTTTCAAAGCTTTTTCATAAAAAAATAGGATTTGTATTTCAAAATTCTGATACACAACTTTTTTGTTCTACAGTTTATGAAGAAATAGCTTTTGGACTTAGGCAAATGGGATTTTCGCAGGAAGAAGTTAATAAAAGAGTATATGATTGCTTAGAACTTTTAAACATAGAAAAACTAAAGCATGAGGCTCCTTATAATTTAAGTGGAGGAGAAAAAAAGAAGGTGGCTATTGCCAGTATACTTTCTATAAATCCAGAAGTTATAACTTTAGATGAGCCTATGAACGGAATTGATCCTAAGGGGAAAAAATTTTTAAGAGAACTTATGAAAAAGCTTAATGCTTCTGGAAAAACTCTTATTTGTTCTACTCATGATTTTGAATATATAAAAGGAATTTTTAAAAGAGCTATTGTATTTTCCCAAGACCATGAAATAATACGTGATGATGAATATGAAAAGGTTATACAAGATGAAGAATTTTTAATTAGAAATAACATAAAGTAAAAATTAAAAGGAGTGACATATATGAAAATACTTTATTATGATTGTTTTTCAGGAATAAGTGGAGATATGAATTTAGGAGCTATGATTGATTTAGGAGTAGATAAAGATTATTTAACTAAGGAACTTTCAAAATTGAATTTAGAACATGAATATGCAATAAAAGTAGGAAGAGACAGTAGAAAAGGAATTGAGGGAACAAGAGTAGAAGTTATCTTAAAGCATAATAATGAATGTAAACATGAACATAAGCACGAGCATGATCATAGAAATCTAAAAAATATTGAAGAAATTATAAATACAAGTAACTTAAGTCAAAGTGTAAAGAAAATAAGCTTGGATATATTTATTAAGGTTGGTGAGGCTGAAGCTAAGGTTCATGGAAAATCTTTATATGAAGTTCATTTTCATGAAGTTGGAGCTGTGGATTCAATAGTTGATATTGTAGGAGCTGCTATATGTTTAGACTATTTAAAAGTAGATAAGATAATGGCATCTTCTATAGAGCTTGGGGGTGGTTTTGTAAAATGTGCTCATGGTTTAATTCCTGTGCCAGCACCAGCTACTGTAGAAATATTAAAGGGAATACCAGTAAAATCAGGAATAGTACCTTTTGAAACAACTACTCCTACAGGTGCAGCAATTTTGGCGGCTAATGTAGAGGAGTTTACAGATATGAAGGAGTTTGTTATAGAAAAAATAGGATATGGTATAGGTGGACGTGATACAGAAATACCTAATGTACTTAGAGTATATATAGGTAAAAAAAAAGTAAAAAAGTAAGTTTTAAAGATTGCTTACATGGAGAAAATTGTGTTTTAGAATGTAATATAGATGATATGAATCCTGAAATATATAATTATATTATGGAAAAACTCTTTAAAAGTAAAGCTTTAGATGTATATAAAACACCTATTATGATGAAAAAGGATAGGATGGCTGTAAAATTAAGTGTTATTTGTAAAAAGGAAAATAAAGATACTTTAAAAAAAATACTTTTAAAAGAAACTACTACATTAGGAATAAGAGAATATAAAGTTGAAAGAACTATGTTAAGACGAGATTTTTCTGAAGTTAATACGCGTTTTGGAGAAGTTACTGTTAAAAATGCATATTTTGAAGGTAAAAAAATTAAATGTAAACCAGAATATGATGAATGTAAAAAATTAGCCGAAGAAAATGATGTTCCAATTAGAGAAGTGTATAATGAAGTTTTAAAAAATATAAAGGAGTAGGTAAACTTATGAAGAATGAAAAGTATACAAAACTTTTAAATTATTTAAAAGAGTTAGATAGTATAGTTGTTGCTTTTTCTGGAGGAGTAGATAGTACTTTTTTATTAAAAGCAGCAAAGCAAGCATTAGGAGATAAAGTTTTAGCTGTTACTGTAATATCTCCATATATACCCAAATGGGAAGTAGAAGAGGCAAGAACAATTACAAATAAATTAGGAGTAAAGCATGAATTTATAGAAGTTCCTATTATAGATGAAATCAAATTTAATCCAGAGGACAGATGCTATTTATGTAAGAAATCTATTTTTAATTTAATAAAAGGTTTTGCATTGAAAAAAGGGTATAGGTATGTAGTTGATGGTACTAATTTAGATGATACTAGAGACTATAGACCAGGAAGAAAAGCATTAAAAGAACTTAATATTAAAAGTCCATTATTGGAAAATCAATTAACAAAACAAGAAATAAGAGATTTATCAAAGGAACTAAAATTAGAAAGCTGGAATAAACCAGCATATGCTTGTTTGCTTTCAAGAGTTCCATATGGCAATGAAATAAAAATAGAAGAACTGGAAAGAATAGAGAAATCAGAAAAATATTTAATGAGTATTGGCTTTAAAGCAGTTCGTGTCAGATGTCATAAAGAGTTGGCAAGAGTTGAAGTGCCAAAAGAAGAAAGGTGTAAGTTGTTTCAAGAGAATTTATTAGATGAAATTTCATATAGGCTTAAAGAATTTGGATTTAAGTATGTATCTTTGGATATGGAAGGATATAGGATTGGAAGTCTTAATGAGAGTATTAAAAAGCAACCTATAATTTAGCTAGTTTGAGATTATGAGTAGCACAAAAGATTAAGGCAAGAGGTGATACGAAATGAATATAGAGAGTGTAAAAAAACTATTAAAAGAAGTGAAAAATGGTAATGTGTCAGTGGATGAAGGAGCTGAGAAGCTTAGTGATTTGCCTTTTAAAGATTTAGGATATGCATTGATTGATAATCATAGAGAAATTAGGGTTGGATATCCAGAAGTTATATATTGTGAAGGGAAAACAGTGGAACAAGTAAAGGGTATTATAGAGTTTATGAATACTAGGGATAACAATATTTTAGCTACTAGAGCTGCAAGAGAGATGTATGAGGCTGTGAAAGAAACATGTCCTAATGCATATTATAATGAATTAGCACGTACTATAACTGTAAGAAAAAATGATATGAAACTTACAGATACATATATAGCTGTAGTTACTGCAGGAACATCGGATTTACCTGTAGCTGAGGAAGTTGCTGTAACAGCAGAGATATTTGGAAACAGGGTGGAAAGAATTAGTGATGTAGGAGTTGCGGGAATACATAGACTATTTAGTAAACTGGATTTAATCACAGGAGCTAAGGTGGTAGTTGCAGTTGCAGGTATGGAAGGGGCACTTGCCAGCGTAATTGGTGGACTTGTAGATAAGCCTGTAATAGCAGTACCTACGAGTGTAGGATATGGAGCTAATTTTGGAGGGCTTTCGGCACTTTTATCTATGTTAAATAGCTGTTCAAGTGGTACAAGTGTAGTTAATATAGATAATGGATTTGGAGCAGGATATCTTGCAAGTATGATAAATAAGCTCTAAAAGTAACTTCTGTTTTTAGGTAAGTTAGTTTGTATTAAAGGTATTATTATAATATAATTATTCTGTATAGGGGTGTCTAATTGAAGTTTTTAGTAATAACAGAAAGGAAGTTATAGATGTTTGACTCATTAAACAATCCCAATAAGATAGTAACCATTAAAGAACAGGTTTATGATATTATAAAAGAACTTATATTGAGTGGAAAAGCAAAACCGGGAGAGTGGCTTCAAGAAACAAAACTTGCAAATGAATTAAATGTTAGCAGATCACCTGTTAGAGAAGCACTTAAACAGTTAGTTGGAGAAGGGATTTTAGAGAATATACCAAATAAAGGAGTATTTGTTAGAACTTTAAGCAAAAAAGATATTATTGATATCTTTGAATTGAGATTAACCTTAGAAAAATATGCTATAAAAAAAACTATAGAACTTATTACTACTGAAAAGTTATCTGTATTTGATGATATTTACACTAAACTTGAAGAAAATTTCATTAATAACAATGCCAGTGAATATTGTAAAGTAGATACAGAACTTCATAATATGTTTTTTTATTTAAGTGATAATATGGTTGCTTATAAGGTTAATAAAAATACTTTTTCAATGATGCAGCCTTTTAGAATTATATCTTTAAGAGGAGAACAAAGATTTAAAGAATCATTAATAGAGCATAAAGGTATAATTGATGGAATTAAAGAACGAAATTTTGAAAAAGCATGGGGTTTTAATAAAACACATTTAACTCTTGCAAAAAATGAAATCTTAAAATATATAAAAGAGCAAGAAAATAATAAATAAGCCAATAGAACTTTTGGTTCTATTGGCTATTTCTATTATTTTATTAACTTACTTGAAAACTTCCTCTTTCAAGTCCTGTGAATCCAGTACGAACTAATTCTATTATTCCATACTGTTTTAAAACATCAACAAAAGCTGAAATCTTGTCTTCGGTTCCCGTTAATTCTATGGTAACACTTTTAGTGGCAACATCAATTATTTTGGCTCTAAATAAGTTAACTAGCTCAATAATTGCTGTTCTATTGCTTTCAGTTGCGTTTACTTTCACTAGTATTAATTCTCTATAAATTGATCTCTGAGCTTTTAATTCTAGTACTTTAATAACAGGAATAAGCTTATTTAATTGCTTCTTTATTTGTTCTAATATCTGTTCATCACAGGTAATTCGTATAGTCATTCTAGAAATCGCTGGATTTTCAGTTTCGCCAACAGACAAACTGTCTATATTATATCCTCTACGGCTAAATAATCCTGCAATCCGACTAAGAACTCCTGAGTTGTTTTCAACCAATACAGATAATACATGAGTATTAATGTTAATCCCCTCCTCTACATAGTCCCAAACGTCCAATCTACTATACATTCTATGAGGCATGGTTTATTACTATCTAAAGCTTCTTTAAAAACCTCTTTAAAGTCTATATCGGAAGTAACTTTTTTACTCCAAATACCATATGCTTCTGCTATTTTAACAAAATCAGGATTTACTCCAAAATCAATTCCACAATATTTTCCTTTACCGGCATAACCATCTTGAAGTTCTCTAACCATACCAAGTTTACAATTATTAAAAAGTATAATAATGTTATTAAGATTATTTTCGGATAATGTTCCTAATTCACCTAAATGCATTTGTATTCCACCATCTCCAACAATAGAAATAACTCTTTGTTTTGGTGATGCCAATTTAGCACCTATTCCTGCTGGAACACTATAACCCATTGTTCCAAGTCCTCCTGAAGTAAAATACTGCCTATTACCTTTAATTTCATAATTATGAGCTGCCCAAATTTGATTTTGTCCTACATCAGCAGTTACTATGGTATCATTATCAACAATATCTGAAATGATTTTTAACACATTTTTAGGATTAACATATTGACATTCATAACAAATTTCTTTATAAGAATTTTTTATTAAATTAATTTCATCTATCCATTCAGCTGTCTTAAGCTGTGGAGAATATTCTATAAATTGTTTTAATATAATTTTTGCATCTCCAACAAGAGGAATAGTGGTATCTATATTTTTTCCTATTTCTGCTGGATCAATATCAAGATGTATAATTTTTTTATTTGCAAAGTTATAGTTTGCTTTGGCTCTATTTGCTATTCTTGAACCTATAACTATTAATAAATCTGATCTTTTAATAGCTTCACTAGCATAACTTTTACCATGAAATCCCACCATACCAATATATTGAGGAGAATCTACAGGTAAAGCTCCTATTCCCATTAATGTATGTACTACGGGAATATTATATTTTTCTGAAAAAATTTTTAATTCCTCTTTAGCACAAGATGAGATTATTCCACCACCAACTAAGATTAAAGGTCTTTTGCTGTTTTTTAATTCCTTTAATGCTTTTTTTATCTGTCCAGGGTGACCGGTTGTTGTTGGTTTGTATCCTCGAATATCGATTTTATCAGGATATCTAAATTTAATTTCCTGATCTTGTATGTCCATTGGAATATCTATTAGTACTGGACCTTTTCTTCCTGTTGATGCAATATAAAAAGCTTCTTTAATTATTCTTGGTAGTTGCTCAGCATCTTTTACCAAATAATTATGTTTGGTAAAAGGTTCGGTAGCTCCTGTTATATCTGCCTCTTGGAATACATCTTTCCCAATAACTGTTGTTGCTACTTGCCCAGTAAAAATAACCATAGGAATAGAGTCCATATATGCAGTAGCTATTCCTGTAATTAAATTTGTAGCTCCTGGTCCTGAAGTAGATACGCAAACACCAACGCCCCCCATTGCTCTTGCATAACCATTTGCATTATGCGCTGCTGCCTGCTCTTGTCTAACTAATACATGTTTAATCTTAGATTTCCTTAATGCTTCATATATAGGTAATACAGCTCCACCAGGATAGCCAAATATTACTTCTACATTTTCTTTTTCTAAGCATTTTATTATAACTTCTCCTACTTTCATACAAACGCCCCTTTCTTGCATGAAAAACCCATTTTAAATTAATGATATTTTTAGTATTATAACAAAAATCGACTTAAATTTCAAACAATATAAAATATTCTAAAATTATTTTTTTTCATTTATATACTTATTGTATTTTAGTTTTTCCCCTTTTTGCCAAGGTGCATATGTTTTAAAAAATGTTATGCGGTCTTTTATAGGAGGATGATCATATGTCCATATTCTATATAATGTATCTGGTTTTTCAATTACAATTCCATTTTTGGATAATTTCTCAAAAGAAGAAACTGCTGCTTCATTATCTTTAGTAATTTCTATTGCGAAAGTATCTGCTTGACGCTCAATATAACAAGAATAAGCATTTAAAGATGGTGTTATAAATAAAAAGCAAAAATTTAGTATTAGTATTATTAGTGGAAATGAAGCTACATTACTAAGGCTAGTAAATTTAAAATTTTTCTTAAATTTATATATAATAGAAGGAGCCAGTGCATTTATAATGTATAAAACAATAAATGTAATTAAAATATCAATAAAAATGAATTTTTTATTATGCCGTAATACATAGTGTCCAATTTCATGAGCCATAACAAAGTTTAATTCTCTTATGTTGAGTTTATCTATAGCTGTGTCCCATAAAACTATTCTTTTAGAACTCCCTATTCCTGTCATATATGCATTAATCATTGAAGTTTCTTTACTTTTATTAACTTTAAGAATCTTGCAATTTTCTATCTTAGCTTTTTTTGTTAATTCCATAAGACTGTTTTCAACTTGTTTGTTTTCTACAGGTTTAAATTCATTAAATAAAGGATCAATAAATATAGGTTGTGCTAAATACATAATGAGAGTTATCGGTATGGTTATAACACCAGTATATATCCACCATTTTTTAGGACTTTTTTTTATGAAAACATAAGGTATAAAAAGCACTAGAAATATTTCTATACTGCTCATAATTAAACTAATAGAATAATTTTTAAGCCAAGAAATAAAAGGCTGATGAGATAATCCAAATATATGACTTTGTAGATATCCTCCATAATACCTTAGTGGAAAGTTTAAAACACTATCAATGAGATTATATAGAACACCATAAATACCAGCTGTTAAAAATAAATTTTTTCCTATATTACTAGATAAATCTCTAAGTTTTGCAGAAAATCCTGTGAATAAAATTACGATTGGAATCAGGAAACTAAATATTACCTTCAAAAGCTGTAAAATTCTATCGCTTTTATAATACTCCTGTCCTATAGTGGTATTTTCATTATCCAAATTTAGAATGTGAGTTGTTACTTTTTCTTTACTAATTTGTGTACTAACTTGACTAATATTTTGCGTTCCAAATACTATATTATCTTTTACAAAATTGTTAAATGCCAACATAAAAAAAAGAGTAAATAATATTATTTTTATACTATACTTTCTTTTTAATATCAATAAATACAACTCCCTTAATCATTACTTTTCTATAGTTAATTATACTCTTAATTTATAAAAAAATTATAGAAAAGTGAGAAAGGCTTTTTTAGTTGACGTGTTATATCAGCTACTGATATGAGCAGTTAAAAAGTAGAGGTTTTGCTAATGCAAAACTACAAATGCTTATTAGAAGTAAGATTAAATAATATAATTTTAATCAAATTTTAATTTTATGCTTAGTTTATTCTAAGAAAATAATAGTATAATAAAATAAGTTTAATGATGTAAATTGTTTAAACAATGATTAATGTTAGAATGTACATAAGGAGGATTGATGGTGAATAATCAGAAGAAGATACTCATTATAGAAGATGAAAAAAAGATAGCTAGATTTATTGAATTGGATTTAAAGCATGAAGGATATAAAGTTGATATAGAATATGATGGGAGAAGCGGATTGAATAGTATAGAGACAGGAGATTATGATCTAGTTTTATTAGATATTATGCTTCCTGGACTTAATGGTATGGAGGTGTGTAGAAGGGTAAGACAATTTACAGATACCCCTATTATTATGTTAACAGCTAAAGATGATATAACAGATAAAGTAATGGGATTAGATTTAGGCGCAAACGATTATGTTACAAAACCATTTGCAATCGAGGAACTCTTAGCTAGAGTAAGAGGGGTTTTTAGGAGGGCTGAAATACCAGTAAAAAATACAAATATAATTTTTATCAAAAATTTAATAATGAATACAGATACTTATGAAGTTAAAATTAATAATGAGATTGTTGATTTAACAAAACGTGAGTATGAACTATTAGAATATCTTCTTAAAAATAAACAAATTGTTTTAACAAGAGATCAGATATTACAGTCAATTTGGGGATATGATTATATAGCAGATACTAATATTGTTGATGTTTATATAAGATATCTAAGAATGAAAATTGATTCCAATTATGATGGAAAACTCATTCATACAGTCAGAGGGGTGGGGTATGTAATTAAAGATGAATAAATTTTATAAGAACAGAAGAATTTCTATTTCTTTAAGATTAACAGCTATACATGCGGTGATTCTTTCTATAATACTTTTAATTATTAGTATTCTAACGATTAATATCGTAGAGCGAGTTTTAATGAAAGAGTATAAAAGTGAAATTAAAAAAGTAACTGAAGACGTTAAGAAATACATTAAATCTGGAAAAGAAATAAATAAAGATATACTGCAGGAAGTAACACTGAAGGATGGTATTCATTTGAAAATCTTTGGAGAAGATGAAAGTCTTATTTTTCAAAATAAGTTAGATACAATTGAAATTAATATAAAGGAATATAATGAGTTAGACTTGATTGATTTAGCTGATGATAGTAGAATGGAGATTCTATACTTAAATAAGGTAGTATTTAAAGAAAATAAAAAATATTATGTTCAAGTGGCTAAAAAATTAGATGCTTACGATGCGTTTTTAGAAACTTTATATGTTATTTTGGTAATAATGAATATTTTTGGAGTTATAATTGCAGTTATATCAGGTATTTATTTAAGTAGAAAAATATTAAAGCCAATAGAGTGGATTACAAATACTGCTAAAAGTATTAGTATTCATGATTTGGATGAGAGAATTAATGTACATGGTGCCGATGATGAACTGAAGGAACTTGGTGAAACCTTTAATGATATGATAGATCGATTACAGGAGTCATTTGAAAGAGAAAAACAGTTTGTATCAGATGCTTCTCACGAACTAAGAACACCTATATCAGTTATTCAAGGATATATTGATATACTAGATAGATGGGGTAAAGATGATAAAGAAGTTTTGGAAGAATCTATTTTAGAAATTAAAAACGAAACTTTTAATATGAAAAAGCTTATAGAACAACTTTTATTTTTAGCTAGAGGAGACAATAAAAAATATAAATTGAACTATAGTGAGTTTTATCTAAATGAATTAATTGACGACATAGTCAATGAAACAAAAATGATAGATAATAAGCATACTATAATTAATAATGTGAATGGCAAAGTAATAATTAATGCTGATTTTGACGCTATAAAGCAAGTATTAAGAATAATTATTGATAATAGTATAAAATATACAGCAGATCATGGTGATATCTTTATTGAATCTGAAAAGCAAAATGACTATGTAGAAATTAGAGTTAAAGACACAGGTATAGGCATACCAAAAGAAGAACAGCCATATATATTTGATAGATTTTACAGGGTTGATAAATCGAGATCAAAAGATACAGGAGGCAGCGGAGTGGGTTTAGCTATTGCAAAATGGATAGTTAAAAAACATTTGGGAGCTATAAAAGTAGAAAGTGAACTTGGAAAAGGGACACAGATAATTATAAAATTACCTATAAATATGTATTGATGTATTTTATTGACAAAAATTTATATGGAAAGTTTAGAATTTAAGAAAAAGAGCTTTAGATAATCTAAAGCTCTTTTTTGATGTGAATTATTATTTAATACTATTTAATACTTATATATTGAATTTTAATCAAATTCTAATCTTTGTTTAAGTAGTTATTAATTTTAGTTATATATAATTAAAACATAAAGTGTCAAAAAATATTTAGGTATAAATATTACAAGACAGTTATTAACTTGAAAGTAAAGAGCTAATTTAATATTTATTATAATTAAATATAGCTTTAATGTAAGAAAGGAAAGGGGGAGGATTTATGGATATATCAATGATAAAACATGAAGAAAATATAAAAAAGTTCATTGAAAAAGTAAAATTAGATAAAACTGCTGCTAGGAATATTGATTATTTTACTCAACTACTTATAGATCATCATGTTAGATTTAAGAACATTTCTAAAAATGATATTTGTATTTTTGGAGTAAGTATACCGGAGGAATTTATTAGAGCACTGGACTTAAATCCATTATGGGTATTAGGGGGGAGTTTTCATATGGGAACTAGTGTAAGTGATACTCTGCCAAGAGATGTAGACCCTGTTGTACGCTCAGCTTATGGTATGTATAAAGCAATAGTTCAAGAAACAAAAAATACTTTAAATGCAATTATACCTTATCAAAACGATAGTTTTAGAAAACTATCCTGGATTATGAAAACAGAAGGTACTGTGGTTCATGAATTTGATTTACCATCTATTAAGGATATGAATGTTTTATCAGAAGTATACAAAAATAATGTTAACAAACTAATCAAAGATTTAGAAAATACATATAAACGTGAGTTAAAGGCTTATAAATTGTTTGCTGCACAAAGAGAAATAAATAGTGCAAAAGCTGCTATATTTGAGTTGATTCAGTTAAATAATGAAAAACCTAATTTACTATCAGCAGAAGTACTATTTTTAATTATGTCAGCCTACTATTCAACTCCAAATCTAAAAGAGTACGAGAAACAGGTAAAAAAGGTTATTAAAGAGATGTATGCAAGACAAAATCAAGCAGTTGTGGATAAACCTCAGTTATTAGTAATTGGATCACCTATGTTTTTTCCAAATAATAAGATTATATCTATGATTGAAGAACTTGGCGCTGAAATGAAGTTTTATAATAACGAAATTTCAATGTTCTTTGAGGTTAATGAAATTCAAGGAGGAGAATCTTTGAATGATATGATAGAAGAAATTTGTAATTGTTATTATAAACGGAATTATATGCCATTAAATATAATAGAGCAGAAAAGTTTGAATATGGAAGTATTAGGTACTCAAGGCGTGTTGTTTCACATATTAAAAGGTGAAGTTGTATATGATTATGAATTATTAAAGTTAGAAAAGCTTTTTAAGGAAAAAGAAATTCCAGTATTTAGAATTGAAACAGATTATAGCCCTGAAGATAAAGAACAGTTAAAAATTAGAATTGAAGCATTTATTGAAATGTTGAGACATAGTAAATTAACTTAGATTAATTAAATTTTGCATTGAGAGGTGATAAGATGTTGGAGAAATTAAAGCAGTTAGATAAAAAACAAAAGCTTGGAATAGCAGCATTGATTATAGCTGTATTAAGCTTTGGTTTAATGGATAGTTTCTTTGATGGAAGAGGTGATGGAACGGAGTATTTTAGAAGGGAAAATGAGGTTGAAAGAAAATTTAATAATGGAGAATTTGATGGATATGGTGAAGGCTCCGATGGTGGTTTAGGTGCAAATGGCAGATTTACTAGGAAACATGGAGCGAGAGAGGATTTTTTTAGTTCTGCATTACAACTTGCTATAGTTGTTGGAGGAATTGGTGTACTTACAGTGTGCATTAAGCCTAAAGAGATGAAGTCAGTGAAGCATGTGATATTAGGAAATAAGGAAGAAGCGAAAAAATAATAAAAAATGGAGGGTGAATATGAGGAAGCTTGGGCCTAAAATACGATGGGCAATATTAATATTAAGTTTTATATTGTTAGTTTATGGTGGAAGGTTGTTTAATTTAAATGTTGGATTATTAAAATTACCTGTATTTTCATGTCCATATAATACTAAAACATTCATTGAAGGTTCATGTCTATACATAACTGAATGGACTGATTATCTTGCAGAAGGTTTTTCTTTTGCTCAAATGGGAAAAATATTGATGATATATGGTGGAACTTTTATTGCAATACTATTGTTAGGAAGATTGTGGTGTGGGTATGTATGTCCTTTTGGATTTGTTCAGGATGTACTTTATAAAATTAAAGAGAAATTGAACATAAGAAAATATACTCTAAGTCAACAAACTCGTAAAAATTTAAAATTATTAAGATGGGGGTTACTAGTATTATTTGTAATAGGCGTAGGATTCTGTGAAATATGTCCGGTGCGATTTGTAATACCACCTTTGAATGGAATTGCTACTAGATTTGAATTTGGGCTTGTAATTGCAATTATTGTATTAGGTATTAGTTTTAGAAGTGAAAGATTTTTCTGTAGAATATGTCCTTTAGGTACATTTATAGGGCTATTCCACAAGTTTAGTCCTATAAAAATTAAAAAAGATTGTACTGCTTGTACAGAATGTGGAATATGCTATGAAGCATGTCCTATGGATATTAGGGAAATTTACACTGAACGTGAAAAAGATGATGTAACTTGTGATGAATGTATAATGTGTAATAAATGTATTGATAATTGTCCGGAAAAAGATGCACTTAAACTTACTTTTGCAGGTAAGACAATTTATAGATCAAGTAGAGAAAATTATTGTAAAAATAATGTTAAGCGTATGAAAAAATAAATTAGTCAAACTAAGAAGTAATTAAAGTAAAAAGAGGTGAGAAAGATAGATATTAGGAAAAGAAAGAGAAAAGAAAGATTTGATAGAAATTTTAAAAGAGTTTCAAATAAAAGTCTGGAACAATTGAAAGAATTAGATCACAAAGTGGAGAGTATGGACTTTTTCTTTGATAGATTGGAATCATCGTTTGTAAAGCAAGAGATGTGGGATATATCATCTAAACCTATTATAGGCACTTTTTGTGCTATGGTACCTGAAGAAATCATTTCTGCCTGTGGTGCACAGCCCATAAGGTTATGTGGTGGTAATTACACAGCTCAATTAGCAGGTGATGAAAATGCACCTAGAGATAGCTGTCCTGTTGTTAAATCGGTAGTAGGTAGTTTTGATATGAAATTACTACCAATATATGAGGAGTGTCAATTAGCTATTGTACCAACATCTTGTGATGGTAAGAAGAAAATGGCAGAAGTTTTAGCTAATTATACACCTACTTTACCGCTACATATACCAGCTGTTAAAGATGAGGAATCTTTTGAGAGTTTAACACCAATATTTTATGGTTTAATATCTGAAATAGAAAAAGTAACAGATGAAAAATTAACTGCTAAAAAATTTAAACAAGCAATTGAAATCAATCAACAGATAAATAAAGAAGCATATAAACTTATATCATTTAAAAAAATGAAACCATCTGTAATTTATGGAAGTCATGTATTATCAGTAATGAATACTTATCAATATAGTACAAGGGAAGAGTTTCTTAATCAACTAATTTCCTTAAATAAAGAATTAGAAGAAAAGGTAAAAAGGAAAGAGTTTATTTCTGAAAAGGCACCAAGAATTTTAATGACTGGGTCTCCAGTTATTTTCCCAAATTTAAAGTTACCAATTATTTTGGAAGAGTTAGGTGCAGTAGTTGCAGCTGATGAAACTTGTGCAGGTGATAGAATGCTTGCTGATCCAGTATATATTAGCGATGAAACTGTTGAAGGTATGGTGAGATCATTAGCTGTTAAATATGTACTTCCTTGTTCTTGCCCTACCTTTGCTTATAATGAAGAACGTATGTATAGGTTAAAACAGATGGTAAAAGATTATGAAATTGACGGTATTATATACAATGTATTGAGAGGCTGTTTGCCCTATGACTTTGAGGTAAGAAATGTAGAAAAATTATCTGAAAGTCTAGGAATTCCAGTAGTTAGAATAGAGACGGATTATAATACAGAGGATGTTGAACAATTAAAGATTCGTTTGGAAGCTTTTGTAGAAATGTTAAAAATGAAATAGGAGGAATGTATTTATGTATTATGCAGGATTAGACGCAGGGTCAACTTATTTGAAAGCAGCGCTTATTAAAGATAATGAGGTTATTGCAACTGGAGTTGAGAATTCAGGGATTTCTAATAATGAAAATGCAACAAATTTAATTAATATGCTTTGTGAAAAAGCTAGAATAAAAATTGATGATCTTGGATGTATTATGTCTACAGGATATAGTAGGAGAAGTTTAGATATTGCAAAGGATAATGTATCAGAGATAACTGCTCATGCTTTTGGAGTTCAACTAACAAGTCCAGAAGGGATTAAACCAGGCTTAATAATTGACATCGGTGGTCAAGATAGTAAGGTTATTTGCTTAAATAATGATGGACTAGTAAAAAACTTTGTAATGAATGATAAATGTGCGGCTGGAACAGGTAAATTTATTGAAGTTATTGCACAAATTTTAGATACAACCATAGATAAGGTTGGACCATTGTCAAAAGAAAGCTTATCACCTTGTGACATTAACAGTACTTGTGTGGTTTTTGCTCAAACTGAGGTAATTTCATTGATTGCACGAAAGAAAAAGAGAGAAGATATTTTGGCAGGTATGCACCAATCTATGGCAAAAAGAATTGGTAAAATGGGACGTAAATTTGAATATGATAGTGATATTGTTATGACTGGCGGTGGAGCAAAAAACTCAGGATTAGTGGAAGCTTTTGAAGATGAACTTATGACAGATGTTTTTGTAGCTAATCATCCTCAATTTAATGGAGCCATAGGAGCGGCAGTATATTCAAGATACATGGCTAATAAAGGACTGTAATTATGTATACTTTAGCATTAGCAATGGGATTAGGATGTGGAATTGGTTGTGGTAGTGTAGCCACTCCTTTTCTAACAGCATATGTAATAGGAAAAAGAAAAGATTTGAAAGAAAGTTTAAAAGCAACTTTAATATTCTCACTTGGTAAAATATTGATTATGATACTTTTAGGTGGAATATCAGCGTATATTGGTCAAGCTCTTATAAGTGAAACTAAAAATTTATTTGGTTTAGATGTAAAACTTATTTTTAATGCTATTTCAGTTTTATTAGGATCTATGATAATTATAAAGAATGTGAGAAAAAAGAAATCTTGTAGGAGTTGTGGAAGTCATTGTAAGGGAACTCCTACAATAGAAGTACCTAAAAATCAGTCATTAAAAAATAAAGAAAACATTATGCTCTTTGTTACTGGAATAATATATGGTATGACACCATGTGTTCCTTTAGGGAGTATGCTTTTAATAGCCGTAGGTCTTCCAGTTTGGGAAGGTATGATGTTGTTAGGATTCTTTGGAGTTGTGACATGTATTTCTCCAGTTATTATACAAAGTATAATTGCTGGCATGATTGCACCACGAATGATAAAGGATTTATCAGATAAAGTACGTTATGTTTCTATTTTAGCTGGCGGTATGCTGATTTATTTGGGCATAAATTCAGTTATTAAATTATTCATTAGGTGATTTTTGGAAATATTTATTTAATAGACACAGGGGAATTTAATTGAAAAGCATAGGAAGTAAATTAATAATATATTTCTCTATTTTAATTTTATTAATATGCACCGCAGTTGGAATGTTTTCATATAATACAACATCTAATGCTGTAAGTAGTGAAGCATAAAAAGTCTTAATACAAAAGGCTGAGGATGTTGGGGAAATAATAGAGAAAACGGTAGCAACAAGGTTTGTTTTTTTATAAGGAATAGCTAGTAGGGACAGGATAACTAATCAAGAAAATAGCATTGAGGATAAATTAGCTTTATTAAAAGAGGCAGCAAAAGAAGTAGATAAGGAAATTGATGTAGTAAAAATATCAGAGAAAACCTTTGGAAATATAGCTACTTCAATTGGTAAGGTAAATATGCAAATTAAGACTATTACTGAATCTATTGATCAAGTAGCAAAAGGAAGTCAGGAGCTTGTTTGTTCTACAAATAAAATAGAAGAAACAAGTAAAGATGTATCCATGCAAATACAGAATATTTCATTAGAAGCAGAAGAACAAACAGCTTCTATGGAAGAGCTTACAGCTTCTAGTGAGAGCTTAGCACAGCTTGCACTAGAACTTCAAAACATTATTAGTAAATTTAATATTTAGCTAAAAATATAAGTATAAAGAGGTTGTAGTATTAACTTTCTGAGCATTAACAATATAGGCTGTAACTAATAATGAAATTAGCATTAATGCAGCAGAAAATTGAAATGGGAATTTTATTGAAGTAGATCCCAAATAACTAGCAGCAGAACTAACTAATATAGGAGACAAGAACTGACCTAAGTACATACTGCTGTTTACTAAAGCCATTGCAAAGGTACTATCCTTAAGAGGCACACTTTTGCCTGTTGCTATAAATATTAGTGGAAGAATTATTCCAAGTCCTAGACCAATGAAAAATAACGCAATTTCCATTTGTATTAAGGATTTTGAAAGTGATAATATTGCATATCCAACAAACATCATCAATAATGCAAAAATGGAAGTATATTTTTTAAAAAAAGCTGAGATTTTATTGAAAAACATACCAGCAATAAAGGAAGTTAAATTTAATGTAGCTATTACAAATCCAGATATACTAGTACTTCCTAATTGTTGAGTTTTAATAAGTATAGCAATATTTGTTGGTACAGAGTAAAACACAATATTAACTACTGCTATAGATAACATAAGTTTATATACTTCTTTATTTAATGGAGAATGAGATTTTTGTACTGACACCTTATTTTCTGGTTCTGGTAATAGAAAAATAACTAAGAATAATGACACAAATCCTATTAAATAAACACCAAAAGCAAAATGCCAGTTTATAGATGAAAGCATACCAGATAATACAATAGCTATTACTGCTCCTAAATTGTTTACAGCTGTTGAATATCCCATCATTTTTTTTCTTTCTTCACCATTAAAAAAATCCACTATTAGCCCTGTAGAAAGAGGAAGTATTAAACCGACACCTATACCCAATAAGGCTCTAAACATTAACAAAATATATATATTTGTGGCAAAGCCGCCTCCAACACCACCTATTAGATATATACACATTCCGGTAATTAATAGTGAACGTTTTTTTACTTTCATTGCTAATTTCCCAGATATGATGCTAGCTGGAATTATTAACATAGAAGATAATGTTAGAATCATTTTTATAAGTAATTCATTAACATCATTAAAAGTTTCACTAATGCTTCCAAGAGCAGGAGAAATAGCTGCTCCAGACATAATTAATAAAATAGAAATTGATAGTATTGCAATTTTTTTTCTCATAAATTAATCCTTTCTATATTTAGTTTGATTTTTTATAATTTTAAAAATGTATTTTAATTTATATAATTTATTTTAGAATTAAATAATTCATTCTAAATGTATATATTTAGAATGAATTAATGATGCAAGTTCAGTATCTTGGTTAGAAATATTATTAAAATATGTAATTATATTTCCGCCGTAAGAAATAGGTTTTGCTAGTTGAGTCAATTCTAATGAATCTTTAATTAATGAAATTATGCAATTTTTAGTATGATTTCTTTTACATTGTTTGCATAATTTGCATATGTTTGCGATAGCATCTGCTACTATTTCTTTTTCGTAATAATGTGTATCTTTATTAGGAATAAGATTTCTACCGTTTTCTACTACGTATATAGATTCATTTTTAAAATTATTAATAAGTGATAAAGTAAAACCTATTAGACATTTGTTAGGTATACAATGTTCATTACAATCTTTACAAATTGTATTTAGGATTTTTTCTAAGTTGTTCAAATAGTCCATTTTTGTAACACTCCTTAAATAAAATAATATTAAATTTCTAGATAACATGAATAAAAATTTAATCTAACAATTAACAAATGTTGATATTCTAAGAAAATATATACTTTGATAGCTAAGATTTGAATCTTAGATTTACTTTAAATCATATTGTGTATTAAATATTTTTAATTATTATTCAACAATATCAAGCCAAAGAGGTGATTTAAATATTCCTTCCTTTGCTTCCTCTTCAAGATCAAGAAATAACTTCCATGGAACAGCATAAGTTAAAGTGTCATTAGGTAGAATTCCTTTAATATTTTTTCTTGCTGCAAGATCTATCATTCCTAAAACAGCTCTAGGGTTGTCTGATTCTGCTTCATGAAAAACATAAGCACCGATCATTTGACAAGCTGCGCCTTGAGGAGTAACTGTATCATTTATGCCTTCTCTTATAGAGCCTGCAAGAGTCATAAGTGCTGTTAATTGAAGAGGATTCACATTAAATATAACTGATTGAGGTATTTCATTTTCCTTTAAATCCTTTAGTGGTTTTAGAATAACGTATTTTTCAGGAAAATCGTATATAGGTAAATCTTTAGTTAGCCATTTATAAGCTTTTTTTCTTGAAGTATGAAATCTTTCACCCTTAATAAGCTTTCTTCTAACATGAGGGTTTACCTTATTAGCTATTTCTTTATATTTTTCTTTATCTTTTGCCTCTTTAAGTCCTTTTGAGAAAAAGGCTGCAAAAGTATCATATCCTCCCATTTCATCACCATAAGCTGATCCAAATCCTAAACCTGCTCTAGCACCAGAACAGCCATATGTTTCTCTATCAAAAACTGCAGTTTTACCTTTAGCAGCAACTTGTGCATAGAAAGACATTATACATACATATTTATCAGGCAAAGGTTGCAGTGCACCCTCTGGTTTTTGATTACTTCTTAAAAGAACCATTGGTTCTAAGTGTGGTTTTAAGGACTCGATAATTAAACTTTTCATTAAAATACCTCCTGTAATATAGTTTCATTATGAAACTATATTACATCAGTTTAGAGTAAAAATCAATGGTTTATTATAAAAATAAAGCTGTTAACAATTATTTATTGTCAACAGCACCATGATTATTATTTATTTTCCAAATTATTAGAGGCTGAGAATATATTTTCTGCCATTTGTTTCATAACCTTTTTTGTTATTTCTAGTTCTTTTTTTGATATGTTTTGAGAAAGTATTTTACTACTTTCACTAAGTATAAATATAATATCATTTTTAATTTCTATTCCTTTTTCTGTAACATAAAGATGATGAATTCTCTTATCTCTAGAATCCTTTTTTTTATAAATATATCCAATATCAATTAGTTTTTTTATTGCCTTTGCAACATCAGCTTTTCTAAGTTTTAATAAGTCTACAAGCTCTTGTTGACATATTCCTTGATTATTATATAGTTCTATTAAAACTTTGTATTGATGCTTTTGTAAATTATACGGTTCTACTTGTTTAAAAATATAATAAAATAAATATCTAGAAATTATATCTATGTATTTTCCGATAGAATCATGTTCTGTAATAAAATCAATTTCCAATTAATTCACTTCCTTTATCCTTTTATATAGAGTCATTGTCATTAATTATTATAATATAATAGTAAAAAAAACAAAAGTTGTGTCAAGAATAGTTTATATATTTGTTTTAGTTAAAAGTAGATTATTTTTAGGGTTGAATACAATTTGTACTTTTAAATAATATATTAAACTTAAATCAGCAGAAATTATAAATGCTTAACTTACAATCTCTGCTAATTTATTAAATAACCATTTCATTATAAAAATTTTTCTTTTCACCTTTATAGTCTTTTATTTCAATAATACTTGTAGGCTTTTTATTTATTATCCTAGCAGGAATTCTAACAGCAGTAGAATGATAAGCTGTATCTTTTAATACTACTGTATTAACTCTAATTTTACTTCTAGAAGATATATAAATATTCCCCATATTAGGGTGTCTCTTTTCTTTTTCTTTTCCTGTACCTCCTATCCCATTTAGGGTATATGAACGTCAACTATAATAAGACTGATTTCGCAATATCATTATATATTGACACCATCTTTCCTTTGGTATATGATAAAAATAGTGTCTAAAGTATGCCTTTCATCCTAGGATGCGGATGAGAGGCATTTTAAAATATTTACATAATAGGAGTGAAAAACATGGGAGAAAGAGAAGTTAGAACTAGATTTGCACCTAGCCCAACTGGTTACATGCATATAGGAAATTTAAGAACGGCTCTTTATACTTATTTAATAGCTAAGCATGAAGATGGAAAATTCATATTAAGAATTGAAGATACTGACCAAGAAAGATATGTAGAAGGAGCAGTTGATGTTATTTATAGAACGCTTAAAATGACAGGCTTAAATCATGATGAAGGTCCAGATGTTGGAGGCCCTGTAGGTCCTTATATTCAAAGTGAACGTAAAGGAACATATCTTGGCTATGCTAAACAATTAGTAGAAAAAGGGGAAGCTTATTACGTTTTTAGCGATAAACCTGATGTGGTAGCTGAAATAAGCGAAAAAGAAAAGAAACCATATAAATATAATGCACAATATCATTCAATGACTAAAGAAGAAATAGAAGAAAAACTAGTTTCAGGGATTTCTTATGTTATTAGACAAAAAAATCCATCTGAAGGGGTAACTGTTTTTGAAGATGAAATTTATGGAACAATTAAAGTTGATAATTTAGAACTTGAAGATATGATACTTATAAAATCTGATGGTCTTCCAACATATAATTTTGCTAATGTTGTTGATGATCATTTAATGGAAATTACTCATATAGTTCGTGGTAATGAATATCTGTCTTCAGCACCAAAATACAATCGTTTATATAGTGCTTTTGGATGGCCTGTACCAACTTATGTACATTGTCCTCCAATAATGAAAGATGCTCACAATAAGTTAAGTAAAAGAAATGGAGACGCGTCTTTTGAAGATTTATTAGCTAAAGGATATTTAAAAGAGGCTGTAGTAAACTTTATAGCATTACTTGGATGGAGTTCAGGAACAGATCAAGAAATTTTTACTCTTGAAGAATTAATAGAAAAATTTGATTATAGACATATAAATAAATCTCCTGCAATCTTTGATGATGTTAAATTAAAATGGATGAATGGAGAATATATTAAAAAACTTCCTCTTGAAGATTTTCATAAAAGAGCATTATCTTATTATGAACAAGTTTTTTCAAAAGAAACTATGGAAAAAATTGATCTATTAAAAATAAGTGAACTTCTTCAAACAAGAGTTGAAGTTTTAAATGAAATTCCAGAAAAAATTACTTTCTTTGAATCAGTACCAGAGTATGATATTTCACTGTATATTCATAAAAGAATGAAGACTAACCCTGAAAATTCATTGCCTACTTTAGAAAGAGTTTTACCAGTACTTGAAAAATTAGAGGATTGGTCTTTGGATTCAATACACAATACAATATTTGATTTAATAAAAGAAATGGAAGTTAAAAATGGTGTGGTTTTATGGCCTATAAGAACAGTACTTTCAGGTGAAAAATCTACTCCAGGTGGAGCTTTTGAATTAGCTGAAATCTTAGGCAAAGAAGAATCATTAAGAAGAATTAGAGTTGGAATTGAAAAGTTAAAAAATGAAATATAATAATGTTTAAACTTAAAAAATATAAAAATTTAAATAAAAAATTGATCATAATACAGGCGTTGCCTATATTATGGTCAATTTTTTATTTTGCAGCTTTGTTATAAGAAAAAATTTATTTCTAATTCATAAATCACCTTTTTTCTAAAAGCATATAAGAAAATTCTTAATTATCCAATTTATTAAAATTGTTAATAGCAAGGATATATATTTTTATACAACAATAATATAAAGTTAAAGAATATATAAATAATAATAAAGTATATTACATATATTGTATTATTAATACAGTATACAATATTTGAAAAGCGTATTGACAAAATATGGTTTTAAAAGATACAATGAAATTGTATAATGTATACATGATACTATTTAAATAGGGGGGATAGTTAAAATGATAAATATAAAGATACCTTACTATAAAAATTATTTGGATTTAAAAGTTTCACAAAATAATCTTAAAGCTGTTCTTACATCTAATGGAAAAAGCTATAAACCTAAATACAGTGAAAAAGAATTAGTAATAAATGCATTGAAAAATCCTATAAATTCTGAATCTTTAAAAAAGTTAGCTAAAGGCAAAGAAAAGGTTGTAATCGTTACCAGCGACCATACTAGAGCAGTACCTAGTAAAATCACTTTACCTTTAATTTTAAAGGAAGTAAGAGAGGGAAACTCACAAGCTAAGATTATAATATTAGTAGCTACAGGATTGCATAGATCTACTACTAAAGAAGAAATGGTTAATATGTTTGGTAAAGATATAGTAGAAAATGAAAATATTATAGTTCATGATGTTAATAAAACAGAGGAAATGCAGTATATTGGTAAATTACCGTCAGGGGAAGAATTTTCAGTTAACCGTTTAGCAGTAGAAGCAGATTTGTTAGTAACAGAAGGTTTTATTGAACCTCATTTTTTTGCTGGATTTTCTGGAGGAAGAAAAAGTATACTACCAGGAATATCATCAAGAGAAACGGTAAATGCTAATCATTCCTCAAGGGCTATAGCACATCCTCTAGCAAAAACAGGAATATTAGATGGAAATCCTATACATGAAGATATGATATATGCTGCTAAAGCAGTAGGCGTTGATTTTATATTGAATGTTGCTCTTAATGAAGAAAAAGACATAATAGCAGCTTTTGCGGGCGATGTAAACGATGCTCATAGAAAAGGATGTAAATTTGTAGATGAATTATCAAAAGCTGAAAGGGTTACAGCAGATATTGTTATAACAAGTAACGGAGGGTATCCACTTGATCAAAATTTGTATCAAGCACCTAAAGCTATTGCAAGCGCTGTAGAATGTTTAGGAAAAGATGGAGTTATAGTAATGGTTGCATCATGTATTGACGGTGTAGGTGGTACTAATTTTGAGCGACTAATGTTAAAAGGTAGCCCTGATGAACTGATAGATATTTTATTGAAAATACCTGATAAAGAAACAATATCTCAACAGTGGTGTGTTCAAAAATTTGCTTATATATTACAAGAGTATAAGTTAATACTTGTTACAAATTATTTAGATCATGAACTTATCAGAAAGATGAATATGATACCAGCTTCAAACTTAGATGAAGCAATGAAAATTGCATATAGTATAAAAGGAAATAATGCATCAGTAACTGTTATTCCTGATGGAGTATCGGTTATTGTTCATTAATAAACATTAGTTCAATTAATAAAATAGGAGGATGATTATATGTCAGAAAAAATAGTTGGACTTCAAGTTAATGACTTAGATAATGTGGCTACAGTGTTTCAGGATACTAAAAAAGAAGCTATAGTTGAAGTTATTGATAAAAAGGGAAATAAGAAACTAATTAAGACTTTGGCAGATATTCCGTTTGGACACAAAATTGCAGTTAAATTTACTAAAAAGGGTGAGCAAATAACTAAATATGGTGAAGAAATTGGAGTTGCCACACAAAATATAGAAATAGGAGATTATGTACATATTCATAATCTTGAAAGTATAAGAGGTAGAGGTGATTGGAAAAAGAAGGAGGGAAAATAAATGAAACATTTTTTTAATGGCTATGTAAGAAAAAATGGAGATGTTGGTGCAAGAAACTATGTAGCAATAATGCCAAGTGTTGTTTGTGCTAATGAAGTAGTAGAGAGTATAGTAAGACAAACAACAGGAACAACAGGAATACTTCATCATAAAGGATGCTGCCAATTACCTCCAGATCTTGAACTTACAACTGAAGCTTTGATAAAAATTGGACAAAATCCTAATATAGGAGCTGTATTGGTTGTAAGTCTAGGATGTGAAGGTACAGATACAGATAGAGTAGTTGAAGAAATAGGAAAGTCAGGAAAGCCTGTTGAAAGAGTAAATATTCAAGAAATAGGTGGGACAAGTAAAGCTATACAAAATGGAATAGACTTAGCTCAAAAGCTTGCTATTGAAATATCAGGAATTCAAAGAGAACAGGTGGATTTATCACATTTTACACTTGGAATAAAATGTGGAGCTTCAGATACAACTTCAGGACTTTCATCTAATCCAGTAATTGGTTATATCGCTGATAAAGTTGTTGATGCTGGTGGTACTGTTATTTTTGGTGAAACTACTGAGTTTATAGGGGCAGAACATATACTTGCTAAAAGAGCTAAAACTCCGGAAGTTGCAGAAGACATATATAGAATTGTAAAGGAAATGGAAGATAGAGCAAAAGCTATTGGGGTTGATATGAGAAAAGGACAACCTACTCCAGGTAATATAAAAGGTGGATTAAGTTCTATTGAAGAAAAATCTTTAGGAGCTATTGTTAAATCAGGAACTAAAACCATTGAGGGCGTTCTTAGTTATGTAGAAAAACCAAAAGAAAAAGGATTATGGGTGAAAGACACACCAGGAAGAGAAATAGAAGTATTAACTGCTATGGCGATAGGTGGAGCTCAAACAATTTGTTTTTCAACTGGACGTGGAGCACCACAGGGATTTCCAGTAGTTCCAGTAGTTAAAATTTGTGGTAATCCAATAACTTATGATAGAATGTGTAATGATATGGATATCAATGCTGGAAAAATTATAACAGGTGAAAAATCTTTAGAAGAGGTAGGAGAAGAAGCTTTTACTAAACTTTTAAGGGTGCTTTCAGGAGAAGTTACAAAAGGAGAAGAAATAAAATATACAAGTTCTATGGAAATATATACATTAGGTCCGGTAATTTAGTTGATAACTGATGGAAGATTTTCATAAATATTTTTTAGATGCAGGTTTAAAGAGCTATATTGTGTTGTATTTAGCTTTAAACTTGGATCTATTTTTTTATATGATAAAATAATTTACAGTGAATTATTGGTAGTATAAAATATATTTTTACATTATACTTATGTAGTATTATAATAGGCTTTGTGATTAGATAAAGAATTATATGGAAAATAAAGTCAAAACGGGGGTAATAAATTGAGAATTAAGATAAAGGAAGAAAATAGAACTAAGAGAATAGTTTATAGTGGTGTAATTATTTGTATAGGAATAATAGCTAACTGTTTTTTTACTATTAAGCTTCCAATTTTAAAAATGGGATTTGGATTTGTTCCAAGTATGTTGGCTGCTATTGTATTTGGTCCATTAA
The DNA here is from genome assembly GCF_026735135.1 of Clostridium aestuarii. GTDB lineage: Bacteria > Bacillota > Clostridia > Clostridiales > Clostridiaceae > Clostridium_H > Clostridium_H aestuarii. Next base: position 341,596 of record NZ_JAPQER010000003.1, read on the forward strand.
TGGGAGCATTAATAAATGGAACTATAGATTTTATTAGTTCTATAATATTTCCAGTAGGTCCTTATTTCCCAGGTTTTACAATGAGTGCTTCCATAGCAGGAATTATTTATGGAATGTTTCTTTATGAAAAAGATATAAATTCTAAAAGTCTTCTTAAGGCAATAATATTAAAAATTATTGTGATTAATTTGATTATAAATACATATTGGATAAGTTTATTAACGGATAAAGCTTTTATAGTCGCTCTAATACCAAGAGTATCAAGGGATTTAATTATGATACCTGTAAAATTAATAGTAATGAAAACCCTAGTACATTATTTAAGTAATAATGAGGTATTTACATAAAGAGGATTCTTAAGTGATGATAGAATGAGATAAATGAAAAAAAGCGGTATTAGCCGCTTTTTTAGAAGTCTATATATGAATTTCCATCTAATGGTATCAAAACTTGTAGTGGAGGTTTCTTACCTAGTAGTCCTACGGCATATATAGTATAGAATCTATTAGGTTTTAATTTTATATTAGGTATTGTTAGTGCAATATTAGATGTTCCAGCCTCTCGAGCTTGTATAGTGTAAGTTTTAGGGGCTACAGGTATATAATCTGTTATTTCTTCAAAGCCTACATCATCAAATAGAATTGTTCCATCAGGAAGAGTTATATCTACTCGAGGGGTATTAGGTGATAAATGACCAAATCTAACGTAAGTTTTACCATCTTCCATAGGAAGAATTGGATCTATAAAAGGAAGAAGCTTAATATCTTTAAGCATTCCAGTAGCAGCTACAGTATAAATTGTTTCAGGTTTAATACTTAGATAAGTATCTATAACCGGATTGGTTGTTTTGCCAGCAGGAAAAACTTTTATATTATAATTACCAGCTGGTATTTTTAGATATTCAGTAAAATATTTGTACTTAAGATTTTTTACAAGTATTTTTCCATTTGCATAAATATCTACTGGTGGTGCATCTGGAGAAGCATGAAATACTCTTACAAATGCTGTCATAGGTGTCCTAAAAAATAGAGGAGAAAACATATATATAATCACCTTTCAAAAATTTTTCTACATAAATAGAATATGAAATTGGGTAGGAAAGAGTGAAAAAATATAGTTAAATTTTTGCATAGAGGAAGAAAAACTAAAAGTTAACGAATGTGGTTTAAAGGGTGTTTTCATAAAGAATAAATCAATGTAGAACTTGTAAATGTTATCCAAAAAGATTAAAATTATAATTGTATAACTTAATTAAAAAATAGTAAAAATTTATTAATTTAAGATAAAATAAAAATCAGATAGGTATAAGGCTATATACCTATCTGATTTTATATAAAAGGAGAAGTTAAATGGAGAATATGAGCAATAAATTAATTAGATTTATTCATGCCTCAGATATTCATTTAGGAAGTGTTTTGCACGTGAATAATGAAGGAACAAAAGAAATTAATAATTTATTTAAAGAAGCTGTATATAATTCTTTTCAGCAAATTTGTGAGGTTGCATTGTGTTATAAAGTAGACTTTATTATTTTGTCTGGAGATGTATATGATAAAGAGCTTAGAACTGTTAAAGCAAGAAGCTTTTTTTATAATCAGTGTAAAAGATTAGAAAAAGAAGATATACATATATATGTAATCAGAGGAAATCATGATCCATTAGGAAATGATAAGGAGTTATTTTATTTGCCAGATAATGTTTTTACTTTAGATAGTGAAAAAGTACAAGCTTTGGAAGTGGTAAAAAAGGAAAAGGTAGTAGCTAGAATTTTAGGACAGTCATATAGAAGAAAGGCTGAAGGAAGGAACATTACAAAAGATTATGAAGCAATTGATAATTCCGTGTATAACATTGGGTTGCTCCATACACAATTGGAACCCAAAAATAAAAATTATGTTCCATGTAGTGTAGAAGATTTGAAATCTAAAAAAAATATTAATTATTGGGCACTTGGGCATATTCATAAATGTGAAATAGTAAATCATAGAAATCCTGTTATAGTGTATTCAGGAAATGCTCAAGGTAGAGATATAGGTGAAGAAGGTATAAGAGGCTGTTTGCTGGTAGAAGTTGACAATGATTTTTTTGAAACAATAAAATTTATACCTACAGCTTCTGTTGTGTGGAAAAAAATTAATATTGATATTAGTCAGGATAAATTTAATATTAGAAATTTAAGTGATATAGAAGAACTTTTTATAGAAAAGGCTGAAGAGTTTTTAGAAAAAAACAACTTAAAGTCACCTGATAAATTAGAGTGCTTATATCCAACATCTCAAATAGTTCAAGGCTATACAATTCAATGGAATATAGAAGGTAAAGGTGAAATTGATGAAATTTTAAGAGAAGATGAAGAAAATGTACAAGAATATTTAAAAGAGATTTTGAATAGACGTTTTTTAAATGAAAAACCATTTTTATATACAGATTATGTATATATCAATACACAAAAGAAAATTCCAAACCTTGATTATTTAAAAGAAAACAATGAAGTGTTTAAAGAAGTTGATAAAATCGTACAGGCTACTTTAAGCGATAAAGAGATAAGAAAAAAGGTTGTAATTAATTTTGGAAGTGTATTTGAAAAGAAGTGGCAGCAAGAAGAGATGAATGAAGAAAAAATTCAACTAGATGAAAATATGATTGAAGAAATAATAAATTCTGCAAAACTTCTTGTTATAGAAAAATTATTAGAAAAAGGTGAGTGATTTTGAAATTAAAAAGGATATATATAAAGGATTTTGGAATTTTTAGAGACGAAAAATTAGATGATATTTTTAGTCAAATAGTAGTAATAGGAGGAAAAAATAGAGCTGGTAAAACTACTTTTATGAAACTTTTAAGACATTTGGGATTTGGATTTCAAGGTAATGATAAAGAAATTCCACCACCTAATGTTGAGTATGCAGTAGATTATGATATTGAAACTAAAGAAGGAGATATATTTAATGTAAGTATAAGTGGAAATAAAATACCACTTGTAAAGGGCTTAAATATTGATAAAGATATTCAGATTGAAAAATTGTATGGAAATATAGATTACTTAACGTATAAGCAACTTTTTACAATAAGTTTAGATGAATTAAATAATGTATCCTTAAAAAACTCAAAAGAAATTAACAGCATACAAGCAATCTTTTTAGGAGCAGGTTTTAGAGAAATTATAGAAATACCAAAAATAATAAAAGATATGGAAAAAGAAGCTAAAAAAATAGGTGGAAAAAATGGTAATCCATCAACTTCACAATTCAAACAATATAATAAAGAAATAAAAGAAGGGATTTACCGTAGAGAAAGAGCTAGTCAACAGTTAGAAACTTATTATAAAAACTATAATGAGTTAGAAAAAATTGAAAATAGTATAGAAAAAAACAAACAAAAATTAAATAGTATAAAAAATAAAGCTGAATTTCTAGAAATATTAAAAAGTAATTTTAATTTACATGAAGAATTAAAAGCTTTAGAAATAAGATTAGATAATAAGGAACTTAAAAATGCAGCAAAAACTTATGATGAGGGACTAATGGAAAAGGCAATTAGGTTAAAAGAAGAATATGAAGATATTTTACAGGAGTATAATAACCAAAGGTATGAATTTAGAAAAAATGTTGGAGAAAACGAAGATATAAAAGATAAACTTATTAAACAAAAAAGCAAGCTGCAATATTGTTATAATAATATTTCAGGTACTATTGAAAAGATAAATAACTATAGAGAGTTAAAAACTAATTGTATAAAGGAAAAACAAGAAATAGTTAAGGAAATGTTCAATATTAATGAAGAGTGGAAAGGTGATATCAATAAGATTTTAAGTATTAATACAGATTCTATAAGGCTTGAACAATTAAATAATACTATAAATGAGTATAAAGAAATTTTTCATGAAAGCAAATTGATAAATAGTGAGTTAGAAAATTTAAAATTAAATAAAGATGTATTTGAAAAAAATGCTTTGAAAAATAATACATCAAATTTTAATAAAATTCTAGAAAAGTATTTTTACTTTTCATTAGTAATTATTGCTTGTGGGATATTATTATCAATAATTAATTATTCCAAATATGGAGTTGTTTTTATATTATCTGGGGCAATTTTAGGTGGAGTATATACAGTAATAAAATATTTATTGCAAAATGAAAAGACAAATGATAAGGAAGATTTATTATTACAATTTAATAGAGCTAATATGCAAATAGAAGAAAAAAATAAAACAATTGAAAGCATAAATAAAAAATTAGAAGCTAATGAAAAGAGAATACAAAAGTATAGAGAAATATTAAAACTAGATGATATGGTCTCAGGAGAAATAATTAAAGATTACTTTAAAAATGTCAGAGAACTAAAAAATAGAATATCAGAGCTTGAATATGATGTAAAAAAATCAAATAACATGCTTAAAGAAATTCAAAGCAAGTTAATTCTTATGTATGATTTAGTAAAAAAATTCCATGAAATAATTTATTTAGATGATAATGTTATGAAGAAAAGTTTAATTGAAAACAGCAATAAATTATTTCAACAAATTAATATTTTAAATAACTATATAGATATTTCAGAAGAAATGAGTGGTATTGAACAGAAAAAAATATTAGTGGAAGAAAATATATATAAGCTTTTAGGAAAACAAAATAAAGAGTTAGAATCACCTTATTCTTTAGAAAAATTTATAGAAACGAATAGAAAAGTAAAAAATTATTTAGAATTAAAGACTGAATATGATATATTGAAAAAGACTTTGATTAATACTTTTAATGTTCCAAGGGTTAGAAAAAATTTAGAAAGTTTAAAAGAGGAATATGGTTGGGATATTAATGAGAATGGTTTTAGTTTTAAAAATTTATTTGAGAAATATATTTCTGTAAATGAAATTGATAAAGAATATATAAATATTAGAAAAAAATATGAAAATTTAAAGGAAGAAATAGAAGATTTAAAAGATAGACTTCAAAATTTAAAATATGAACTTCAAGTTCTTGGCATTAGTGAAAATATAGAAAGTGCACAATATAAAATTGATGCAGCTAGAAAAGGATTAGAACCAATTGCAAAGGAATATGCAGTTTTAAGGGCAGCCCAATTTATTCTTGAAAAAATACAGAATAACTTTGTGGAGAAGACAAAACATTCACTTTTGAAAGGAGCAGGGGAATATCTATCTTTTATTACCGCAGGGGAATATAGTAATATTCTGCCTTATGAAGATTTGACTAAACTTGATTTTAAGCTATTATTAGGGAATGGAAATGTTCAAAACACTTCAGAAGTTTTAAGTAGAGCAACTAAGGAACAGTTGTTTTTATCAGTAAGATTGAGCAGGATAAAGGAAATAAATCCTCAACTCCCTATAATATTAGATGATTCTTTTGTTAATTTTGATGAAGAACATACAAAACAAACAGTTAAGATTCTAAAGGAATTATCTAAAACCAATCAAATTTTTGTAACAACTTGTCATCCACAATTAGTACAATATATAGGAAAAAATTTAAATAATGTTCAATACTTAAAATTAGAAAAAGGAAAATTTGAGGCTGCGGATAAGACGAAGTTAATAGAATATTTAACATAAAATAATAAGAAATACATTCAACTATTTACAGTATTTATCTAATAATGTTAGAATGTTCTAAGGAAGGTGGAGGTTAAAAATGACAGATCCAAGATTAAATAAGCTTGCAAAACTTTTAGTAAATTATTCAGCAGAGGTTAAAAATGGGGATTTTGTTCTTGTTCAGTGTGAAGATGTATCAGAACCTTGGATGGTTGAAGTTGTAAAGGAAGCAGTAAAGGCAGGAGCACATGTTGAAACTGTTCTAAATTCTCATGAAGTTAGTCAAGTAAAAATAAGATATAGTAGTGATGAACAATTACAAGAAGAAAATTTTATGCAAAAAGTTCTTTTGGAAAAAGCAGATGTGTGGCTTACAGCTTGGGGAACAAAGAATACTAAGGCTAATTCAAATGTAGATTCTAAAAAGTTACAATTAAGCTCAAAAGGAGCTACTAGCTGGAGAAAAATTTATTCTGAAAGAATGGGAGATGGAAGTTTAAGATGGTGTGGAACTCAATTTCCAACTTATGCTGATGCTCAAGAAGCTAAGATGAGTCTTTCAGAATATGAAGAATTTGTTTATGGTGCAGGACTTTTAGATTCAGAAGATCCTGTGGCAGAATGGAAAAAAGTAAGTGCTTATCACGAAAGATGGATTAAATACTTAAATGACAAAAAAGAATTGCATATTATATCAGAAGAAACGGATATTAAGGTTAATATTGATGAAAGAAAATGGATTAATTGTGATGGAAAAGTTAACTTCCCAGATGGAGAAATTTTCACTTCACCAGTTGAAGATGGAATTAATGGGCATATAACTTTTAGCTTCCCTGGTATATATATGGGAAAAGAAATAGAAGGTATAAGATTAGAAATTAAAAATGGAAAGGTAGTAAAAGCAACTGCTGAAAAAGGACAAGAACTTTTAGAATCTCTTTTAGAAATAGATGAGGGAGCTTCAAGATTTGGTGAAGTTGCTATTGGAACAAATTATGGAATTAAAAAGTTTACTAGAAATATGTTATTTGATGAAAAAATAGGTGGTACTATTCATATGGCTATTGGAGATTCAATGCCAGAAGCAGGTGGAAAAAACAAATCAACTATTCATTGGGATATGCTTTGTGATATGAGAAATGGTGGGAAAATTTATGCTGATGGAGAATTATTCTATGAAAATGGTAGATTGATAGAACCTATATTAGAAAAATACAATTTATAAAAAGTTATAAAAGAATGCTGCAATTACAGCATTCTTTTATGTTATATAAATAAGTTTATATTTGATTCATCAGCTTCACCTAGATAATAACCAACTCCACCAAATTTAATACCATCTATTAGTTCTTCTTCCTTAAGGCCTAGAAGTTCCATAGACATTTGGCAAGCAACTAATTCAACACCACTATCTATAGCTGATTGTATAAGTTCCTCAAGTGAATGTACATTGTGTTTTTTCATTATACCTCTTATCATTTTTGAACCCATTCCAGCCATATGCATGTTGGATAATTTTAATTTTTTACTTCCACGAGGCATCATTTTACCAAACATTGTCTCAATGAAATTTTTCTTAACTGATACAGATTGATTTCTTCTTATAATATTTATTCCCCAGAATGTAAAGAACATAGTAACTTTTTTACCCATAGCAGCAGCACCATTTGCAATTATAAAGCTGGCAATGGCTTTATCTAAATCACCACTAAATACAACCATTGTTTGAGAATCTTTTCCATTAGCTGCGGATAGAGGCTTAGATGATATTGAAGGTTGTTCTCCATTCTTTTTCAAGGTAGCTTCAATGATACCTTTTTCTTTTTTTAGATTTACAAGTTCAGTATTTGTTTTTTTACACCATGATTTAATATCTTCATAGAATCCAGGGTCTGATGCTGATACGTTTAAGATGTCACCAGTATTTAATTCATCAACAGCACTTTTAACTCTCATTAAAGGACCAGGACAGCTAAGACCACATGCATCTAAATTTTTAATAATGCCTGTATTAATATTAGGATTTTTAACTTCTTCTATAGAAGTTTTTGTTTGTTCTATTTTTTTAGGGGTAAATTTTTGTGACATATATGATTTAAATCCTCCTGTTATATTTTTAGCTTTAAATCCATTTTGTCTTAAAACTCTTTCAGCTAAATAGCCTCTAAGACCTATTTGACAATAAGTCCAAATCTCTTTGCTTTTATCTAATTCGTTTAATCTTTTTCTTAATTGTTGTAAAGGAATATGAGTAGAACCTTGAATAGAGCCTGTTTCTTGTTCTAAATCTGTTCTTACATCTAATAGAAGTATAGAATTTTTATCTCTAGAATCTATGTCTCTAGGAAGAACAATTTCAGATTTACCAGTTAGTATATTCTCAGCATAATACCCTGCTATATTTACGGGGTCTTTAGCAGAAGAATATGGTGGTGCATAAGATAATTCCAGTTCTGTAAGGTCAGTTACAGTACCATTTAATCTCATAACTGTCGCGATAACATCAATTCTTTTATCTACTCCACCATAACCGATTGCTTGAGATCCTAAAATTTTTCCATCATCATTAAAGATTAATTTTAATGTTAGAGGTGTAGCACCAGGGTAATATGAAGCGTGATTTTGTGGATAAACATAAATAATATTATAAGGTATATTGTGCTTATTAAGAGTTCTTTCATTATTACCTGTAGCGGCACATGTTAAGTCACATACTTTTAAGATAGAAGTACCTTGTGTTCCTTTGTAAGTTGTTTTAATATCACAAATATTATCAGCTGCTATTCTACCTTGTTTATTTGCAGGTCCTGCAAGTGGTACAGCGTTTTTTTTACCATTTATAAAATCAACAATTTCAATAGCATCTCCAACAGCATAAATATCCTTTAGATTAGTTTCTAAATGCTTATTTACTATAATGTGACCTTTAGGACCAAATTTTAATTTAGTATTTTTAAGAAATTCTATATCAGGTGTTACGCCTATTGCTAGAATAATCATATCAGTAGTTAGCTTTTCACCGTTATTTAATACAACATCTACTTTGTTTTCATTTGTTTTAAAAAGTTTAACTGCATTGTTCAATATTAGATTTATATTGTTATCTTGTAGTTCTTTTTCTGCTAAGGTTACCATATCAGAGTCAAAAGGAGCTAATATATGTGGTGCAGCTTCAACTAAGGTTACATTTATATTTTGATGATTTAAGTTTTCTGCCATTTCAATTCCTATGAAACCACCACCAATAACTACAGCAGATTCTACCTTATTGTTGGTTATAAAACTTTTAATTTTATCAGTATCATCCATATTTCTTAGAGTAAATATTTTTTCATTATTAATTCCTTCAATAGGAGGCTTAATTGGCTTTGCGCCAGGTGATAAAATTAAGGAATCATAAGACTCAGCATAAGTTCCTTTTTCAGAATTAACAACAGTAACTTCTTTTTTATCTGTATCTATTTTAATTACTTCACTTTTGATTCGTACATCTATATTGAATTTTTCTTTCATAGCTTGTGGTGTAGAAACTAATAGATTTTCTCTTTCTTGAATTGTACCTCCGATATAATAAGGTAAACCACAATTAGCAAAAGAAATATCATTTCCTCTTTCAAAAAGAATGATTTCAGAATTTTCATCTAATCTTCGGAGTCTTGCAGCAGCAGAGGCACCACCAGCTACTCCGCCTATTATTAGAACTTTTTTACTCATTTTAATTCCTCCTACAAATTTATTAATTATTTTTTCCTTCGGTTTCAAATAATAAACTAATTAATTGAATTATTTTTTCATTGCAGACTGTATAATTAATTTCAAGACCTTTTCTTTCGCCTTTAATAATTCCACAACTTTTTAATTTTTGAAGATGTCGAGATACTGTGGGTTGAGGTATATCAAGACAATGCTGCATAGTTGATACATTACATTTACCTTTATTAATTAATCCTCTAATTATACATAAACGTACAGGATGAGCTATTACTTTTAATAATTCAGCCATTTCAGTATAGTGTTCAAAGTTATTATTCATTTTTTACACCTCGCATGACGAAAAAGTTATTACAAAAATATATATTACTATATTTATATATTACAATATATAAATATAGTTGTCAAATTGTTAACAAAGAAGTGTATGACAATAAAAAAAGTGTATCGCACTTTTTATTGCGATACACTTTTCTATTAAAATCTTCTACGTCTGTTTCTACGTCTTCTGCTACCTTTATTAGAAATCAGTTTCACTAAAAGAAGCAAGATTAGAATTACTGCAACTATTCCTACTCCTGTAACAATGTAGAGTAGAGTGTTTTGCTTTCGTATATCAGTTGATGAAAGTGTTGGGTATAAATCATAGGTTTTTGTAGCTTCTCTTTCTTTTACTACTAATTTTCCAACACTTATATCTTTAGATAGTTTTGAAATATTTATATCAGAAATATTTAAGTCTGTTGTCAATTCTTTTTTATTAATATCATTTTCATAATATGTAACATCTTTTTTTAATACTAAAGGTATTGTAACTTCTTTTTCAGGACCAATAAATTTAAGCGGTTTATATTTTACGGTGATATTTTTTACTTCTGTATTAGCTTTATACAAAGGAGTTCTTTCAGCTGCGTAACTCCAATTTATGATTTTTGACATATCATTAAATACATAAGAATCTTTAGCGTCATAAATTGATTTCATAACAACTCCAGCAAGAACTCTTCCATCTTTTTCAAAAAAAGTAACTAGACATCTTCCAGCTTTCGAAGTGTAACCTGTTTTTCCACCTATACAAACAGCATTACTTGCAGGAAGCTGATTAAGGTTAATACCAATTTTATCAGCATAAGCAGTATCAATCTTTTTCCCTACTAACTTATTTCTGTTTTCTATGTAAGCTATAACCCCTTTAGAAGTTTCGATTCTAGTCTTCTTTGTTTGCATCACTTCTTTTACCCATGGATTTTTATAAGCTTCTCTTGCAATTACACTTAAATCATATGCAGAAGTATAATGGTCAGGTATATTACTATCTAGACCGTTCGCTGTAACAAAATGAGAATTTTTCAAACCTAATTTTTTTATTCGAGCATTCATCATATCGGCAAAACTTTTAGGATTACCGCCAACACTATCAGCAATCATGTATGCTGAATCATTAGCAGAATAGATAAGCAATGCCTTCATTACATCATCAGCAGTCATGGTATCACCAATATTTATTTTACCAATAAGAAGATTTTTATATAGAGAGTATTGATCCTGCTTTTTAGCATTTTCAGTATATAGTATTGCATCGGTTTTGGTTTTGTTTTCTGCTAAAAGTAAGGCTGTTAAAAGTTTTGTAGTACTTGCAGGATACATTGGAGATTCATCTATATCCTTTGAATATATTATTTCTCCTGTTTGAACATCAATTACAATAGCTGTTTTACCGTATATATGTGGTAAGTCTGCATTTTCAGCAAATGAAGTTATTGTAAATGAAAATAAGAAAAAAAGTGTTAATAATAAAGTCGATAATTTACGTCTCAAGATTCATCTCCCCTAATTCTATATTTTAATGTAGATTTTAATACAATTTTAGTATAACATTTTAATATATATAGAACAATAATAAAGTTTAAAGTAAAGGGAATATATTGAAATAGAAAATTAACTAGTTAATAGGGGGAATGATGTGTGGAAAGCATAAGGAAAATATTTAATGATAGAAAGATAAAGCCTATAGGTGAATATAGAAAAAGTGCAGTTATGGTTTTATTAGTTGAAGAAAATAATGAATTGTATATAGTATTTGAAAAAAGAGCGTTGACTTTAAAACATCAACCAGGAGATATATCTTTACCAGGGGGAATGATAGAAAAAAATGAAACTTCAAGAGAAGCTGCTGTAAGAGAAACGATAGAGGAATTAAATGTTAAAAAAAGTGATATAGAAGTTATTGGTCAAATGGATTATTTTATAAGTCCATATAGCTCAATTATGTATCCTTTTATTGGTCAGTTGCATACTAAAGATATCAAGCCTAATAAGGATGAAGTAGAGCATATTTTTACAGTACCGTTAAAATTTTTCTTAGAAAATCAACCAGCATGCCATAAATTTAAAATAAAGCCTCATTTTCAAGAAGACTTTCCTTTTGAACTTATTTATGGAGGTAAAAACTATAAATTCAGCACAAAAGAGTATAATCAATATTTCTATAAATATAAGGATTATGTAATATGGGGATTTACTGCGCTCATTATAAAGTCGTTTGTAGACACCCTATAAGAAAAGTGCGCAGCACTTTTCTAGTTGACGTGCATATGTGAAAAATATGCATATGTAGTTGACGTTCACATGCCAAAAACACGGCATGTGAAGTTGACGTGATTTAACAGCAAGCTGTAAATTAGTTGACGTGCTCTATACGAGCAGTTAAAAAATTGTAGTTTTGCATTAGCAAAACATCCTTAACTCTCAACTACCCATATCAGCTAGCTGATGGGTACGTCAACTATAAGAATATTGTTACACAATATTCTTATATAGTGTTATAAAAATCAGTTTTAGGGGTATATTAAGGAATGAAAATAAAAGCTAAAATAAGGGGAATAGCTAAATGAGGAAAAAAATTCTTAATGTAATTACTAAAACTTTGATATTATGTTCTGTTGGAACGTTTATAAATATGGGTGCTTTTATTAAAAGGGTAGAGGGTATTGAGGATAAACAAAATGATAATTTAATAGAAGAAATTTTAAAAAGGAAATCGGAATTGTTCGGAACTGTTTTGAGTAATCCAGAAAAGTATGAAGTTCAAATATTATATACGCAGATAGATAGAAACAGTGAAAATATACCGGATTTTAAAACTTTTAAGTATAGAGTGGATAAAAATAAATACTTTTATCCAGCAAGTTCTGTTAAGCTTTCGGCTTGTGTTTTGGCTCTAGAAAAATTAAATAATTTAAATATTGATAAGTATACACCTCTAAAGATAGAAAAAGAGAGAGCTAGTCAAAAGGCTGTTAGTAAAGATTATAGTTCTAAAAGCGGGTTGCCAACTATAGCTAATTATATTAAAAAGGTTCTAGTTGTAAGCGATAATAACAGCTTTGACAGATTATATGAATTTTTAGGTCAGGAGTATTATAATGAGACACTTTGGAAAAAAGGATATGAAGATGTGAAAATAATTCATAGATTAGGAAACTCTATGAATTATGAAGAAAATAGATATACAAATCCAATTGCTTTTTATCAAGGAAACAAAAAAATTTATAATCAGCCTATGATGTGTAACAAAAAAGTTTATACAAATAATATGAAAGGATTAAAAAAAGGAAAAGGATATATTAGAGGAAAAACATTTGTTAAATATCCAAAAGACTTTTCTAAATCTAATTATTTTTCTATTGAATGTTTACAGAATATACTAAAAGCTGTTATGTTTCCAGAAGCAGTTTCAACACAAAAAAGATTTAATTTAAAAGAAGATGATTATGAATTTTTGAAAAAACATATGTGTATGCTTCCAAGAGAATGTGATAATCCCAAATATAATTTTAAGGATAGCCATGTTAAATATTTCATGTTTGGTGATACTAGTAAAGCTATTCCTAAAAATATTAAGATATATAATAAAATAGGCTGTGCTTATGGTTATCTCATAGACAATGCTTATATATGTGATGAAAATAAAGGAATTGAGTTTATGCTAACTAGTGTAATTTACACAAATGCAAATGGAATTTTTAATGATGGAAAGTATGAATATTATAAAATAGGAATGCCTTTCCTAGCTAATTTAGGAAGAGAAATTTATAAATATGAAGAAAATAGAAGAAAAATTTAAACAATCCCTAGAATCATCATAGGGATTGTTTTTAGTTGAATGTTATATTATTTAAAATAAAAATTATTCATTTATTTTTCTTTTTTTCGAATTCCTAAGAAGATAATTGATATTACTATAGCAGCTATATATGCAAATACATATAGCATATTAATTAGTCTAATTTTAAAGAAAAATTTTAAATATATAAATAACGCAAGTGATATTATAGCCCAAAATACTGAAACATAGGACATTATATTATTCTTTTGCCTCCAAGTTTCACTTTTTTTCATTGTTCCTATAATTTTTTCTCTAGAGGGACTATTAGACGTAGTTTTGGTAATCAAAACTTTATAATATATAAAAAATGCAAAAGAAACAATAAATACACCTAAAAATAAGTATGATAATGAAATACTCGTAATATTCATAACAACACCTCTTATTCAGACTTTGTTAGTAGTATACCCTAGTATGAAAAAATAATTTATAGAGTCTGTTAATTAATTACAAGAAATTCAAAATAAGATTTTATATCTCTAAATTTACATTAATTATATGTAATATATCAAGGAAACTATTCAGAAAGTTATTATTTAATAAATCGGAAAAGGAATATTTTGAATATTATTTCTATTTTTCAAGAATATGAAGAAAAAGTATTCAAATTTTACAGAAAATGGTTTATAATGTAAATAAATGATTATATTACATGGGGGGATGTTATCCATGACTAAATGTCCATTTTTATCTACTTTTGAAAAAAAAGTAAACTGTTTTGAAGGTTGTCCATTTTATGAATGCTCAGATACAGATAAAGTCTGTCCTTTTAAAACTCTTTCAAAAAATAGAAGGCTATTTTATAAGTATGAATTATTTAAAAATGATAATATGAATTTAGTAGAAGATTATGTACAAAAGGAATATTTAGAATATTATTAAAAGCAGAATGAAAAAGTTTCATTCTGCTTTTAATTATTTATATAAATCAGAATATTTATTGAGCAGACTTTGTTTTAAATTCCAAAGTTGTTTTGAAAGATCTACATAATAAGCATGAGGATTTTCAAATCTTAATACTTCTTCCCAAAGTTTTTCTGTTTCTTTTTTTGCAAAACTTTGGATTTCTTTTACAGTAGGACTTTTGTAACAAGCTTTTCCTTTATCAAATATTTTAACCATTAAATCTTTGGCATAATAGTTATTTAATTTTTTCTTTTTCCAAGTATGAATTGGATCAAAAATTTCTAGTGGTTTAGTATCATCAATTATTTCATTATTTAGGCAGATCAAGTCTGCAATAGCTTTATCAGATGTTTTATCAAATAATCTATATATTTTCTTGAATCCTGGGTTTGTTATTTTTTCTTCATTTTCACTTATTTTTATTTTTGGAATTATTTCATCATTTCCTTTTGTAGCTACTAACTTATAAACTCCCCCAAAAACAGGTTCAGATCTAGCAGTTATTAGTCTTTCACCTACTCCAAAACTATCAACTTTAGCACCTTGACTAAGTACATCTGTGATAATATGCTCATCTAGGGAATTTGAAATAGTTATTTTAACATCAGGGTATCCAGCATTATCTAATATTTTTCTACATTTCTTAGTTAAGTATGTAATATCACCACTATCTATTCTTATTCCTTTAGGTTTATATCCCATTGGTGTTAATATTTCATCAAAAACTTTTATTGCACTAGGTAGACCTGATTTTAATACATTATAAGTATCTACTAAAAGAAGACAATTTTCTGGGTAAGTCTTAGCCCATGCCGCGAAAGCCTCATATTCTGTAGCAAAAAGTTGAACCCAGCTATGAGCCATTGTACCTGTAGCAGGAACTTTAAACATTTGTTCAGTGATAGTACAAGCTGTTGCAGAACATCCACCTATAATAGCTGCACGAGCACCATAAATTGCTCCATCATAACCTTGAGCACGTCTAGAACCAAATTCCATTACAGGTCTACCATCTGCTGCTCTACAAATTCTATTTGATTTTGTAGCAATTAAAGTTTGATGGTTGATTGTAAGAAGAATCATTGTTTCTACAAATTGGGCTTGAATTACAGGACCGCTAACTGTAACTAAAGGTTCACCAGGAAAAACAGGATTACCTTCTGGTATTGCCCACACATCGCAAGTGAATTTGAAATTTTTTAAATAATCAAGAAATTTATCAGAAAAACAATTTTTGCTTCTTAAATATTGGATATCTTCTTCTGTGAACTTTAAACGAGATAAATACTCTATCAATTGTTCAACTCCAGCCATTATGCAGTATCCACCACCATCAGGAACTCTTCTGAAGAACATATCAAAGTAAGCTATGCTATTACCAACATTATTATCTAAATATCCATTTCCCATTGTTAATTCATAGAAATCTACGAGCATTGTTAAATTCCTACTGTTTTTAATATTAAAGAAATCGTTATTATTCATTTTATTCTCCTCTGTCTTTATTGAAGTGTATATACACTTGATTAATTCAGTGTTACATATATTTTAATACTATATTAAAATTATTACAATAATTTTTAGCAACTATGATGAAGTTAGATAGTTTAGTATATATAGTGAAATATTAGGGAAACTAAAATTTTATTTTAGGTGTTTATTACCATAAAAATGGTATATAATTTTATATAAGAAAAGTAGGTGGCAAAAATGGAAACGGATGCAATAAGAACCCAATATTATAATTTAAGAGATAAAATAATAGAAAAAAAGTATGAAAAACTTAATATACAACAAAGAGAGGCTGTTTTGAGTAATGAAAAAAATCTAGCACTTATAGCATGTCCTGGAGCAGGAAAAACGACTACTCTTATTAGAAGAATAAATTATTTAACTACATTTGGTCCTATATATAAAACAAATTATATTCCTGAAAATGTAAAGTTAGAAGACATTAAAATTATGGAAAAATATTTAAATAGTGATACTATAATAAGTCCTAGAATAGAGTATTTATTAAAAAGTAAAGTAATACATCCAGGAAATATAATTGTAATGACCTTTACCAGAGCAGCTGCATTAAATATGAAAGAAAAATATAAAGGTATAAGTAATTCTAAAAACATACCTTTTTTTGGAACGTTTCATGGATTATTTTATAAGATATTAAGTAGATATTATAAAAAGATAAATATAATTGATCATTTAAAAGCGTATAGATTAATTAAAGGCGTATTATCTACTTATTTAGATGAAGTAAGTGATGAAAAAATAAAAGAAACGTTAAACAGCATATCATTTTATAAAACAAATAATATTACTATGGATAAATTTACAGCTACTATAAATAAAGATATTTTTGTAGAATGTTTTAGAAGTTATGAGGATTACAAAAAACAAAATAATTTATTCGATTTTGATGATTTGCAGATAAAATGTAGAGATATATTTTTAAATAATCATAAATTATTAAATGGATATCAGAATCTTTTTAAATACATACTAGTAGATGAGTTTCAGGATTGTGATGAAATGCAAATAGATATATTAAAACTTTTAAATAAGTATAATTCTATTTTTGCTGTTGGCGATGAAGATCAGTGTATTTACGGTTTTAGAGGCTCAAAGCCTGAATGTATGGTTAATTTTGATGAACATTTTAATAATGGCAAAAAACTATTTCTATCGATAAATTATAGATGTCCTAAAAGTGTAGTTTATATATCTAATAATTTAATTAAGAACAATAAGTTTAGAAATTATAAGAATATGAGATCATATAAAGAGAATGAACCTAAGATAAATGTTATGAATTATGCAAATGAAGGAAGACAAGCGGAAGATATTTCACTTAATATTTTAAAACTAAGAGAATTAGGAAAATATGATTATTGTAAAAATGCAGTTATTTATAGAACTAATATGGAAAGTAGAAGTATTATAGATGCTTTTATAAGAAAAAAAATTCCATTCAAGTTGTTGGATAAAGAGTATAATTTTTTTAATCACTTTATTTGTAAGGATATTTTATCATATTTAAGGTTGAGTATAGACAGTACGGATAAAGAAAGTTTTTTAAGAATAATAAATAAACCTTTTAGATATATAAGCAAAATTAATATTGAAAAAGTAAAAAAGAATCAGTTAAAAGAAGATTGTTTTGAAAATTTAAAGGAAG
This sequence comes from Clostridium aestuarii, assembly GCF_026735135.1. Lineage (GTDB taxonomy): Bacteria > Bacillota > Clostridia > Clostridiales > Clostridiaceae > Clostridium_H > Clostridium_H aestuarii. The sequence goes on from NZ_JAPQER010000003.1 coordinate 359,110, forward strand.
TAAAAGATATACCAATTTTTCAGATTAAAACTATAGAAAATTTAAAAAAGGATATACAAAATTTAAATAAAATATCTTTAGAAGGGGCAATAAGTTATATTTTATCTAGTTTAGGATATCATAATTTCTTAAAGGAATATAGTACCAAATTTAAATTAGATATATCAGAGTTGGAAGAAATTGTTGAAGAGTTTAAATCTTCAGCTAGAGAATATAAAACTATAATTACTCTTTTAGCTCATGTAGATGAAGTTGAAGAACAGATAAATAATATAAATAAAGATAAAGCTAAAGATGGGATTATATTAAGTACTATACATGGAGTAAAAGGTATGGAATTTAGAAATGTATTTATTATAAACTGTAATGAAGAAACTATACCTCATATAAATAATATGCAAGATAATCTAGAAGAAGAGAGGCGGCTCTTTTACGTAGGATTAACGAGAGCTGAAGAAAATTTATGGTTATGTATATCAAATGAAATAAGGGGTAAAAATAAAAAAGTATCTAGGTTTATTAAAGAATGTAATGTGAATTTACTGCTTAAAAATACCTATAAAGAAGGAGAAAAAGTAGTACATAACACTTTTGGAGAGGGTGAAATAAAATTTATAGATGAAAAAAAAGTAGAAATAAAGTTTAAAGATAATATTATTAGAAGTTTTGACGTATTAGCAGTTTATAATAATGGTTTAATTAAAAAGTCCTAGATTATAATATAGTATAACATAAAATAATATCATATATTATAAATATGAACTAAATATGATATACTATTAAAAAATAATCTCATAAATATTGACGCATTTATATTAAATGTGTTAAGTTATTATCGTGAGGGTATTATGTTATAAAATCTTTTATTAATGAAAGATATGATATTAAAATGATAAAATAAGGAGGGGTTGTTATGATTCCATTTAAAAAAATGTGGGAAGATGTATCAGCTATAATTTCAGACAATACAATTGGGGAAATTGACATAGTAGAAAAATATAATACAGGATTTGTTATTTCAGAAGATGGTGTTACTAAATTTGTAAACAAAGATGATTTTGTTAATTTCTGGTGTAAAATGCTTTGCTTTAAAGAGTTTTCTAAAGAGGATGCAGATAAGGAAGATAAGTTGATATATGTATATGAAGTAATAAAGAACTTACCATATATAACTGAAAGTTCAAATGTTTTAAAATTAGTAGATTAAAATAAATAAACTAAATCTATAGTTTATTGAATAAAATAAGGCAATACTATATAATTTTATTAGGCTCATATTCTTAGAATATGAGCCTTTATATTATGTTGAAAGAGGAAGATAGAATATGAATTTATTAAATATTAATTACAAAGATATAATTTTTGCATTAGACATAGGGACACGTTCTATTATTGGTACCGTTGGAGTGGTTAAAGATAAGAAATTTAATGTTATATGTGAAAAATATATTGAACATCAAGAAAGAGCTATGGTAGATGGACAAATCCATGATATTACATTAGTTGCAAATTCAGTTGCTAAAATTAAAAAATCAATAGAGGAAGAATTAAATTTAAAGCTTAATGAAACATCAATAGCTGCGGCAGGAAGATTTCTGAGAACCACAGAAGTAAAAGTAGATATTGAAATTGATCAAGAGAAAGAAATAGATAAGGAAATTATTAGAAGTTTAGAACTTACTGCTGTAAAAAAAGCAGAAGAAGAAACAAATAAACAAACAAAAGGTAAGTTGTATTGTGTTGGATATAGTGTAAAGAACTATTATCTAAATGGTTATGTAATATCTAATTTATTATCTCAAAAAGGAGAGAAAGTATCTGCTGAGGTTATTGTAACATTTCTTCCAAGATCTGTAGTAGATAGCCTTTACTCAGTAATGGATAAAGTAGAGCTTAATGTAAAAAGTTTAACTTTAGAACCTATTGCAGCAATGGAAGCTGCTGTTCCCAAAAGGTTAAGATTACTTAATCTAGCTTTAGTAGATGTAGGGGCAGGTACTTCTGATATAGCTATAAGTAGTAATGATACTATAAGTGCATATGGCATGGTACCGATGGCTGGAGATGAAATAACAGAAGTGATAGCACAGAATTATTTAGTTGATTTTAATACAGCGGAATTGATGAAAAAAGAATGTACTAAAGCTGATACAGTTAAATATATAGATGTTTTAGGAATTGAAAATGAAATTTCATCAGAAGAAATTATTAAAATAATAACTCCTACTGTAGAAAAAATAAGTGATTCAGTAGCTAAAAAAATCATAGAATTAAATGGCGGGAAATCACCGAATGCAGTATTTTTAGTAGGAGGAGGTGCTCATACTCCTAATTTAAAAGAAAATGTAGCTCAAAAATTAAATTTACCACTGCAGAGAATTGCTATAAAAGGAAGAGACGCTGTTAGTGAGTGTACAAGTATTAATAATAAGTTAGGGAGTATTGGAGTAACAGTTTTAGGTATAGCACTTGTAGCTATAAGAAAATCAGGAAATGATTTTATAGATGTTATACTAAATAATGAAGTGATAAGTCTTTTTAATTCTAGAAAACATACAGTTATGGATGTAATGATACAGGCAGGAATTAGTCATAAGGTTTTAATGGTTAAAAATGGTAAAAATATAAGGTTTATGTTAAATGGAATTAAAAGAGTAGCTTTTGGAACCCTTGCAAAGAATGCATCTATAATGGTAAATGAAAAAGAATCTAATATAGATACAGAAATAGGAGAAGGGGATAATATTCAAATTATTTTTGCTAAGGATGGAAAGGATGCTTCTCCAAAACTAAAAGAATATGTGAAAGAAATAAATTGTACAAGTTTTTATGTGAATGATATTATACAAAATTTAGAGCCAGCAGGATTTATAAATAATATGCGAGTTGAGCTTGAAGAACATATTAAAGAAGGAGTTGAAGTGAAAATATTAGTTCCATCAACTTTAGGTGAATATATTAAATATTTCCAAGAAGATGACATAGAATATACATATTATTTAAGGGATAAAGAAATATTAAAGGATTACCATATTAAAGAAGGAGACAGAATATATAAAAAAGAAACCCAAAAGATAGTAGAAGAATTAGATAATGATAAAGAAGAGTTAGATAATGATAAAGAAGAATTAGATGAGAATAAAGAGAAATATTTAGCGGAAAATAAGGATATAGTTAAAAATAAAAATGAAAAAAAAAAGAGCTGTGAAATCGAGGTGTTAATTAATAATAAACCTGTAAAATTAAAAGAAAAAGATAAATATGTGTTTATAGATATATTTGATTATATAGACTTTGATTTATCAAAACCAAAAGGTAACCTTATGCTTATTTTAAATGATAAAAAAGCAGGATATTATGATAAGTTAAATAATGGAGATTCAATAAAAATATTTTGGGAAAAACAATAAAATTAATTTTTAAAATTAGAAATCTATATAAAATAGAAATTGGGGTGAAGTAAAATGAATTTTTTAAAAAATGCTATAGAAATAAAAGATGAATTAATACAAATTAGACGGGATTTTCATATGCATCCAGAATTGGATTTTGATTTAGAACGTACATTATGTAAGGTTAAAGAATTTTTAGATAAAGAAGGTATTGAATATGTTCAAACATCTAAGAGTGGAATTTGTGCTACTATAAAAGGAAACGGGAATAAAACAATAGGAATAAGAGCAGATATGGATGCACTGCCTATGGAAGAAAAAAGACAATGTGAATATGCTTCAAAAATTAAAGGTAAAATGCATGCTTGCGGACATGATGTTCATACAACTATATTGTTAGGTGCTGCAAAAGTTTTAAACAGTATTAGAAATGAATTAAATGGAAATGTCAAATTAATTTTTGAACCAGCAGAGGAAACTACTGGAGGAGCACCTTATATGATTCAAGAAGGTATACTTGAAAATCCAAATGTAGATGCTATAATAGGACTTCATGTGGAACCTAATATTGAAGTTGGAAAGATAGGTATAAAAAGAGATGTAGTAAATGCAGCTTCTAATCCATTTAATATTAAAATAATAGGTAGAGGTGGACATGGTGCATATCCGCATAGTACAGTAGATCCTGTTGTTATTAGTGCTAATATTATAACAGCTATTCAAAATATAGTAAGCAGAGAGATTCCACCAACAGATCCAGCGGTAATAACTATAGGCTCAATTCATGGAGGTACTGCCCAAAATATTATTCCTGATTATGTAGAAATTTCAGGTATAATTAGAACTATGACATCAGAACATAGGGAATATGTGAAAAAGAGATTAGTTGAAGTTGTTGAAGGAATAACAAATTCAATGAGAGGAAAATGCGAAATTAATATTCAAGAAAGTTATCCATGTCTTTATAATGATGATAATATAGTAGACATACTAGAAGATTCAGCACAAGAGATTATTGATAAAAAAAATATCATTGTACTTAAAAAACCAACAATGGGGGTTGAAAGTTTTGCATATTTTTCGATGAAAAGACCATCAGTATTTTACTATTTAGGAACAAAAAATGAAGCAAAGGATACATCATATCCTCTTCACAATAATCTTTTTGATGTAGATGAAGATTGTATACCTGTAGGAGTAGCAATTCATTGTAAAACAGTAGTAAATTTTTTAAATAAAGTCTAGATGTTTTGGTTAGGTTTATCAACTGTTGTGGATTTAGTGAGTTTAGATTGAAAACTAATCTGTGTTAGTATATAATTTTGAGTGTTGCGTCGAAAAATGTTGATATTAAAAGTAATATGATGCAGTATTATGGAGGTAGAAAATGAGAATTGAAATAGGAACAAATGAAGCAGGGCAAAGAATAGATAAGTTTGCAAGAAAATGGTTAAAAGATGTGCCTTTAAGTGCAATATTTAAAGCTATTAGAAAAGGTGATTTAAGAGTTAATGAGAAAAAAGTTAAACAAAATTATTTTTTAGAAGAAGGAGATATGGTTGAGGCTAAATATATAAAATCTACTAGTAAAGATAATGAAAAGAAATTTCAACAAGTAGATCATAGTGGAATGAAAACATCATATGAAGATGAAAATATGCTTATTATAGAAAAATGGCCAGGAGTTTTAGTACATTCAGATAAGAAGAACGGCGAGCCTACATTAACGGACTATGTTTTATCATATTTAAATCAAAAGGGAGAGTATATTCCAGAAAATGAAGTGACTTTTACGCCATCACCGTGTAATAGATTGGACAGAAACACTTCAGGTATAGTTATATTTGGTAAGAATTTTCAAAGTTTAAAACTTTTAAATGAGATGATAAGAGAAAGAAAAATTAAAAAATATTATAATGCACTTGTTAAAGGTAAAATAAAAGAAGGTTACTATGAAGCATATATTTCTAAAAATCAAGATAGTAATATTTCTCAAATTTTTAAAGAAGAAAAGAAAAATACTAAGAAAATTGCTATGAATGTTAAGGTTATAGATACAGTAGGAAGCTATTCTTTTTTAGAACTTGATTTAATAACAGGTAGAAGTCATCAGTTAAGAGCACATTTAGCATATTTACAAAATCCTATAATTGGAGATGATAAATATGGTGATAGAAAGCTAAATAGCTTTTTTAACAGTAAGTATGGGTTGAGTTTTCAATTTTTATATGCATATAAACTTGTATTTAAAGAATGTCCACAAGAATTAGCATATATGAAAAATAAAATTATAATAGAAGCACTGCCACCAATATTTAAAAAGATAAAGAGGGATGTATTAAAATTCTAACTTTCAATTTTTAACTGATTTTTGGGGGAGCTTACTATTATGAAAAAACAGTCAACCACTAAAGGATTTGCCATATTGTCTGTTGCAAGCATACTTGTAAAAGTATTATCTTTAGTATATATACCTTTTTTAATGAAAATCATAGGTAATCAGGCATATGGCATGTATGCATCTGCTTATAAGATATATGCTTTTGCATATGTGCTTACTAATTCAGGGATACCTATTGCTATATCTAAATCAGTATCTGAGCTTTTAGCATTGGAGAGATATGAAGATGCAGTAAAAAGTTTTAAAATTTCTAGGTTATTAATGCTAGTTATAGGTTCATTAATGGCTGTATTGATGTATGTGTTTGCTAAGTCACTTGCTGAATTTACTAGTAGTACAAGTTCAAGACTTGCTATTATGGCTTTAGCACCAACAATTTTTTTAACATCTATAGTATCTACATATAGAGGATATTTTCAGGGAAGAGGAAATATGACTCCTACAGCAGTATCCCAGGTTATAGAACAAGTCTTAAATACTATTTTTACTTTGGTTTTTGCAGGGCTGTTCTTAAAATACGGTTTAGAAGTTGCATGTGCAGGAGGAACTATAGGTACAGCTATAGGATCGTTAGGTGCTTGTGTTTATTTAGTAATTGTTTATGAAAAAAATAAAAAAATAGTTGTACCAAAAGGATATAAAAAAGTTAAACATGCTAGATCTACAAATAAACAGATATTAAAAAAGATAATACATTATGGATTGCCTATAGTAATTTGTGTAGGACTTCAAAATGCTGGTGATCTTGTAGATTTGGCTATAGTTAAAAGTAGACTTATAAATGCTGTTGGATATACTCAAGCCTTAACAGATGTTAAGTTTGGGGTGCTTACTAATTATAGACAATTATTAGGGGTTCCAATTACACTAATTACAGCATTAGCAGCTTCAGCATTACCATCTCTATCGGGAACTTTTGCATTAAAAGACAATAAAGGATTAGAAAATAAGATAAATTATACTTTTAGATTATGTATGATAGTAGCAATACCATGTGCTGTGGGACTTTCAGTATTAAGTCATCCAATTTTTAAGTTGATTTTTTCTCCTAATCCAGAAGGATGGAAGCTTATGCTTTTAGGATCAGTAGTATTGGTACTAAATGCTGTTGTTTTAATTCAAACTACAATATTGCAAAGTATAAATAAGTTATATTTATCCACTGCTTTTATGATTTTTGGAGTAATAGGAAAGATAGTAACAAATTATTTGTTAGTTGGAATACCTCGATTAAATATAGTAGGAGCTGTATTTGGAAATATGGTATGTTTTATCATTCCTTTAATACTCAATTATGTTTTCATTAATAAATCATTGAAAATTAAATTAAGTATATTTACTCATGCATTAAAGCCGATAATATCTTCAGCTTTAATGGGTGTTATAGTTTATGGAGTATATTTGAGTATGAGTTTATTACTCAGTTATTCAATTACGGGATACTTTAACAACGCTATTGCATGTGTTATGGCAGTAATAATTGGTATGTTTACATATTTATACGGGTTAGCTTTAACTGGAGGAATAACAAAAAAGGATATGAATGCAATGCCTTCTAAAATTAAGAGATTTGTACCTAAAGTAATAATAAATAAGATTAATTAAATACCAACTAATAATATTGTGAAGCAATATTATTAGTTGGTATTATTATTTTTTATTGTTTTGTGTACAAAAGATATTGAGAAGAAAAATAATATAAAGCCTAAAAAGATTAGTGAGATAGTTTTTAATTTGAAATATGTGTTTGGAATCAAATTATTTATGATATTTAGTATGAAAAATACTAATAGACTTAAAAGGATATCTATAAACAAATCTTCAAAACAAAATTTTATATAACATTTCTTTTTTATTTCTTTTAAATTTATAATTACACTGGTAAAGGAAGTTATCATTAAACTTAATCCATATCCTAAAATATTTATACTTGGAATAGAGGTTAATATATATAAAACAATTAATTCTTCTATAGATACAATTAAAGAATTTCTTAACAGAACCCCTTGCTTTCCTAAACCATTTAATATACTAAAAGTAGTATAAGATATATAAGTAAAGGGAGCTGAAAGTGCTGAAAATTTTATGTATGTAGCAAGGTCATTTCTTGCGAAAAATAGTTTTCCAAGAGAATCAGGAATACTGAAGCAAATAATCATTGTTGAAATTCCAATTAAAAATGATATTTTAATAACTTGATATATTCTTTGTTCAAGGGTATAGTAATCTTTTTTTTCCATAGTTTCTGCAATGTCAGGAATAAGAACTATTGACATAGATGTTACAACAACTAGTGGAAAAAAGATTATAGTTAAAGCCATTCCTGAGAATTTTCCTATCATGCTTAATGATGTGCTGTGAGTGAAACCTGCTAGTAAAAGTCGTCTAGGTAGTATTAAAGTTGAAACAGTAGAAATTGCTGTAGATAAAAAACCATTTATACATAGAGGCATGGCCATAATTAAAACATCGAACAATAATTGAGCACGTCCTTCATGGGGATTATTAGCATTTTGGTGTAACAAATCTTTATGTTTACTGAGTTTATAGAAAACATATAACAATAGAAAGCTTACAAACTCTCCTGCTGCTAAAGCACCATAAACAACAGAAACTGTGTTTTCAAGCTGGTTAAAAGCAAGCATCCTTATTGCAAAAACTGTAACAAATATTCTTATAGCCTTTTCAAATATATCTATAAAAGCTGGTATTTTAACTTTAGAGATTCCGTAAAAATAACCTTTTATTATTGAAGATAAAGCAACAAAAATTAAAGCTGGACATATAAATAAAAGGCTGACTAAACTTCTGCTGTCCTTTATTATATTTGTGCTTATGTATTTTGAATTTAGAAATACAATAATAACAATGATTAAAGACCAAATTAAATCAAAAACTAAAGTAACATGAACAGATTTATGTAAACTTTCATAATTTTTTTTACTATAGAAAGATGAAGAGTGCTTTGAGATAGCTGTTGCCATGCCGCCGCATATGAGACATGCAAAAAGATCGTAGATTGGCATGATTAAAGCATAAAGGCCCATTCCTTCTGCACCTAGTTCTCTAGATAATATTATTGAAAATATGAATTTTAATATTCCAGTTGTAGAATTTGAAAGGGTCAACAATATGGAGTTTTTAAAGAAATTATCTTTTTTCATCAACAGTAACCTCACATAATTTTAGTAATATTAATAGTTATGTGAGGGTAGTATATTATATTCTAAAATTTTATTGTCCGTTTGCTGTCAATACACTTTTTTGATGTGCTGATGAGGTTTCGTTAGATACATGGCTTGTACTATTATAGAAATACATATCAAAATGTCCGTTAACTCCATTATCGTATATATCAGTAGTTCCGTGAGGCATTCCTGTTAAGCTAACAGCTAATTGATATTGTGTACCACCTTGAGTGAATTTTAATATCATAGGGCGTTTATTATTCCATGACCAATTATTAAAGAGAAGCTTCATTCTATTTGTGTCAGTGTAATGTAATGGTACTATATCTGCGTGGTTTGATCCACCGTAGTATTTAATATTAAACCATAATTCAGGATTTTCTAAATCAATAAGTTTTGCTTGTTGTCCTACAGTAAATATTCTTCTACCATTTGTCCAGTCATATAGATCTCCATAATTATCATTAGTTTTTTTTCTTATCATAGTAATGCCTTGAGGTTTAACTATCTGAGTTGAATTTACAGGAACAGTTAAAATTTGTCCTGGCATTAAAATGTTTGATGCAAGCATATTACTTTTTTCAATAGCTTCCATTGATGTATTAAATTTTTCAGCTATCGTCCATAAGTTATCTCCAGCAGCTGTTTTATAATTTGTAGTTTTAACTTGTGAAGAAGAATTATCAAATGAAGGAATATATAAGCCTTGTCCAATATAAATGGTTGAAACTGTAAGATTATTAGCTTTCATTATTGAATCTACAGTTGTGTTGAATTTAAGTGATAGTTTCCAAAGAGTGTCTCCAGCAGCTACAGTATAATTGTAAGAACGATTATCGTCTACTTTTAAAGCTTGTCCAGGATAAATATAGATTGATGTATCTAAATTATTTATTGATGCTATTTTAGACGTAGTAGTTTTATAAAATTGAGAAATTGACCATAAAGAGTCACCAGCTTTTACTGTATAGTTTATTGTAGCAGCATTAGCTACAGAAGTGCTACTTAATAAGAATAGTGTTGTAAGCATTGCTGCAATTTTCCTAGATTTCATTAGTGAAAATCCCCCTTAAAGATAATTGTGATAATTATATTATTAATGATTATGACAAGGTTATCATTAGTGGATTAAAGGGGAAATTAACAATATGTTACACCATATAATAATATTGCAAAGTAATATTATTATATGGTATTTCTTAAATTATCTACTATAACTGCACAGGAGGCATCCCCTGTTATATTTACAGATGTTCTTAACATATCAAAAATTCTATCTACACCAAATATTATAGGAAGTCCTTCTATTGGAATATTAGCAGCAACTAAAACGGCGACTACTAAAAAGGAAGGACCAGGTACTCCAGCTTGTCCAATAGAACCTATTGTAGCAGTAAATATAATTGCTAAATATTGAGGAATTCCAAGTTCGATTCCAAACATTTGAGCAAAGAAGCAAGCTACTATAGCGTAGTAGATTGCGTTGCCATCCATGTTAATTGTAGCACCTAAAGGTAATACGAAAGATGTTGTTTCTTTAGATATTCCTAATTCTTGTTCACATACTTCCTTGTTTACTGGTATTGTTGCCATGGAAGATGCAGTAGATAATGCAACTAATTGAGACTTGTATATTTTACTGAAAAATTTTCTGGGTGACACTTTTGAAAATAATTTTATTATTAAACCGTATATTCCAAATGTATGAATAATCCAAGCAAAAACACATGTTAAAAACAACTTAACAATTAATGTTAGCATATCAAATCCAAAAGTTCCTATGGAATATGCCATTAATGCGAATACACCCAAAGGTGCAGTATACATGATTTTGGTTATTACAAATACTAATGCATCAGATAAAGCATCAAATACGTTTATTAATAAGTTCTTCTTTTTAGATTCTAATGATGAAATACCTAAACCTAAAAATATACTAAAAAATAATATTTGCATGATATTTCCTGAAACTAACGCCTCAAATGGATTTAGAGGAATAAAACTTTTTATTGTTTCCCAAAAACCTTGGAGAGAAGCTTTATCAGCATATTCATTTGAAAACATTGACTGGATTTTATCTAATGAAATACCTATTCCAGGATTTAATAATTCTCCCATTATTAATCCTAGAGTTACAGCTATTGCAGTTGAACACATATAATATCCAAAAGTAGCTAGTCCTATTTTCCCAGCTGATTTTGAGTTGCCCATAGATGCTGTACCGCTTATTATAGAAACTGCTACAAGTGGTACAACTACCATTTTGATAAGATGTATGAATATATCTCCAATAGGAGCAAACATAGAAGTTTTTTCACCCATTAGATTACCGGCTAATATACCCAATATCATTGATACAATAATCCAAAAGCCTAAATTATTAAAAATACTCTTTTTATTTTTTTTCACTTTATACAACCCTTTCTAATAAATAATAACAAAATATTAAAGCCAATATATATATTAGAATAAAGTAATAAATAAATCAATAAATCAATAGAAATATAATAAAAATTCAGTTTATTAAGATATAGACTGATAAATTGATAAATGCAGAAGTTCAATGATTTGATGGTTGATTAGCAAAATACAAGTATTTACAAGAAGGATTATTTTTGTGTATAATTTAGACAAATATATAGTTAAGGGTGATTAATTATGAAAGAATTAAAATGTTTAGTTTGTGGAATGAAAATAAATGAAAATAATTATAGTTTTAATAGTTATGCTTTTATAAATAAAAATAGAGAAGATTACATATTATATTGCCCATTTTGTGGGGTGAATGAAGTTTATTTAAAGGAATATGAAGACGTATATAGTGTAGATGTAAATACATTAGATTCAAAAACTTTAAAAATATTGGACCATGCTATGAAATTGGAAGTGTTTAATGGAGAATTTTATGCTGAAGCTTCCAAACTTGTAAAGGATGAGAATGTAAAGAGAGAATTTTATGATTTGAGTAAAATCGAATATATGCATGCAAAGGTTCATAAAAAATTGGGAGGATTTAAAGAATTACCAATTCTTAATAAACCTGATTATACAAAGTATATTTCAGATGAAGAATTTTTAGAAGCAGCAAGTAAAAGAGAAGAGCATGCAGTAGCCTATTATGAAAAATATTCAAAGGAAATATGTGATGATGTGGTAATAAAAGTTTTTAAGGCTTTATCAGATGTAGAAAAGGAACATGTTACTTTAACTGAAAATTAAATTAATAGATAACATATAATAATATTTTATTGAGAAAATTGTATTTCGCATTTGGAATTTTTAAGTATGCAATTTCTTCTATTAAGAAAAATATTTATACATATCCTCTTACCTAAAAAAATATATTTTAGGTAAGAGAATTTTTTTTGGAGGGAATATGAAAAGATTTTTAAAATCTGTTTTAATAATTATTATATTTACTTTTGGAATAATATCTTTAAAGAAATATTGTATTAAGGATTATAATATTTCTTTGAAGGATAATAACCTACAGTGGAAATTAAAATATAAAGGTATGAAAGGGGCCGTTGATTTTACAATAGATGATAATGAAAATTATTATATAGGATATAAGGATAAAATACAGTTTATAGATAAAAATGGAAAAAGCTTCGGTGTTTTTTCAAATAATAATATGAACATAAATAGTATAGAATATTATAAAGGTAAGCTTTATTTCTCTAGTAATAGTTGCATATATTCATATGAATTACATAGTAAAGAATGCATAGAAATAATAAGTGATTTGCCTAATTTTGGAGATTTTAAAAATAGTTTACTTAAAATAAATGGAGAATATTTGTACGTAACTATAGGTTCAGCAACAAATTCTGGAGTAGTAGGGAGTGATAACAAATGGATAAAGAAGAATCCTTTTGGTCATGATATTTCTCCTGAAAAAATAACACTAAGAGGTATTAATTTTGAGGATGGTAAAACAGGTGCTTTTGTTAATTACAGAACTAAAAATATAGAGGGTCAAATTATACCAGGGCATTTTCCAGGTAATGCATCTATAATTATGTATAATTTAAAAACTGGAGATTCAGCAACTTTTGCTTGGGGAATAAGAAATGTTAAAGGACTAGATTTTGATAGCAGAGGTAGAATGATAGCTTCAGTAGGTGGTATGGAAGATAGAGGACTAAGACCTGTAAAAGGAGATACAGATTACATTTTTGTAATAAAGACTAAACAATGGTATGGATGGCCAGATTATAGTGGCGGTGATCCCATAAGTTCACCTAAGTTTAAGGGTCAAAATAATAAAATAATTTCATTTATATTGGATAATCATCCAACAACAAACCCTGAAGCACCAATATATGTTCATAAAAATTTAGGAACACTAAAAGGACTATCTGTGGATTCTAAAGGTAGTATAGGTAAAGTAGATTCTATATATTTTTTTGATAATCATGAGAAAAAATTATGCTGTATTGATGATAAAGGAGTATTAAGCGAAAAATTAAAATTTGATGAAAAAAGCCAAATTTGTAGTATTAAATATGTAAAAAATCAAATTCTAATAATGGATGCTAATGAAGGAAATTTGTACAGTTTAAGTATAAAAGAAAAAGATACCACATCAAATTTGTATAAGCCTATGATTTGTTTTATATTAGTAATGATTGTTATAGTAATAATTGCTATACTAAAGCTGAATATGGATAATTGGAACAAACTAAATAAGAAATAAATTCGAAATGAGGAAAGAAAAATGAAAAGGAAAATAGAAATAACTTATGGCAAAACTGCCAGAAAAATTTTGTTCACGGTTAATCCTATTAAAAAACTTATTATTAAAACAGAATGTTTAGTTCATAAGTATATTAATAATAAGGCTCTAGATTTGATTAAGAATGAAGGATGCACAAAAGAATATAAATACTTTAATAATTATATAAATGAGTTAAATAAAGGTGCGGTTTGGGCAGATCAAGATTTTAAGAGTGTTAATCATTTTTATCATGCGACTAAACGAAAAGGATTATATGGATTTTCAAATGCTTTAAATGAGTGCGAAAAGTATTATAATAAAGCTTTAAGATATTTTAAAATTGGATATAATACAAAAGCTATGTTTTATTTAGGTGTGGCATGTCATTTAATACAAGATACAACTGTACCTCAGCATGTAAATAATAAGCTTTTAAAAAGGCATAGAAAATTTGAATTATGGATGATTGGTAAGATAGCAGTTGGTCATCATTTTGAAGTTAAGAAAGGTATAAAAAGATATGATGGAATTAAAGAATATATAAGAGTTAATGCTGAAGTAGCCAATAATGTGTATTATAAATATAGAAATATAAGATACAAAGAAGAAAGATATATGAAAATTGCAAATTGTATTATAAAACAAGCACAAATTTCTACAGCTGGACTAATGTTAGATTTTTATGATGAAATTAAAGAAAAAATACTTCTATAAAATGGAGGTATTTTTTTTTATGTATAGAAAGTAAATATGTATTAGTAAATTTTAGGATAAGTAGTGATTAGTGTAAGCAATGACTTAAGATAATATAATCCGGAGGAGGAAAATGAAGAAAGAAATATTAATTAATTTACAGAATCAAGAGTTTAAAGGCAATGTTCTTGATATTGGGTTAAAGAATTATGGTGTTGTATACAATATATATAAATATAAAAATAAAAATTTTGATATTGAATATATAGAGGGAGATAAAAGATGTAATATAATAGAACAAAATTATTATGACACATGTGTGATGTTTTTATCTTTTGGAAGTATAAGTTTAAAAATCAGAAAGATAGAAATAATAAAAAATATTTATAAATACTTAAAAGATGACGGAATATTATATATTTGGGATATTGATAAAGGATATGGTAAAATATTTGAAGGTAAAATAAAGATTTTATTGCCAAATAGAAAAATAAAAGAGATTAATGTAAAGAATTTAAATATTTTAAAAAATATTTCAAAAAAAAATACTATTAAGTTACTGGAAAATTATTTTGATATAATTAATTTAAAATGTTTAGATGATATATATTATATAAAAGCACAGAAGAAAGGGGATACATAAGATGAAGAAATTAAAAGTAGTATTAGTGGGAGTAAATGCAAAATTTATACATTCGAATTTAGCAATAAGATATTTGAAAGAATATACAAAAGAGTTAGATTATGAATGCGATATGATTGAGTTCTCTATAAACGATAGAATAAATAGAATGCTAGAAAAAATAGTGACTCTAAATTTAGATATGGTGGTTTTCTCATGCTATATATGGAATATTGAAATTGTTAAGGCGTTGGCTAAACTTATCAAATTAGTTAATAAAGATATAGAAATTGTTTTTGGAGGACCAGAAGTAAGTTTTGATGGCAGGGAATTCTTGGAAAATAATGAAGGGGATTATCTTATAGAAGGAGAAGGAGAAGAAGCTTTTAAACAGTTAATTGAATTTAAGATAGATGGTGAATTATTAAACATACCTGGATTTTATTACAAAAAAGAAGGAAAAGTTTTCTATGGTGGAATAAAGAAGAACATGCACATAAATAAAGTTGTCTTTCCATACACTAATAGGGATAATTTGAGTAATAAAATAGTTTATTATGAAGCTTCAAGAGGATGCCCTTTTGGATGTAAATATTGTTTGTCTTCTGTTGACCGTAAAGTTAGATTTAAAGATATTCAAAAAGTTAAAGAAGAATTGAAATTTTTAATAGACAAAAAGGTTACACTTGTTAAATTTGTAGATAGAACTTTTAATTGTAATGAAAAATTTGCAATGGATATATGGAAGTTTTTAATAGAGCAAGATACAGAAACCACTTTTCATTTTGAAATTTCTGCGGATATTTTAACAAATAAGGAAATTGAACTTTTATCAAAAGCACCTGAAGGAAGATTTCAGTTTGAAGTAGGAGTTCAAACTACTAATAACGAAATTTTAAGAAATATAAATAGATATGTAAACTTTGAAAATATAAAAGAAAAAGTTATTGAAGTGAAAAAGCTAAAAAATATTAAACAGCATTTAGATTTAATAGCAGGGCTACCGGGAGAAGATTTTAAATCCTTTAAAAAATCTTTTAATGATATATATAGTATGAAACCAGAAGAAATTCAATTGGGATTTTTGAAGCTATTAAAGGGTTCGCCAATGATTAAAGAAGCTGAAAAGTGGGGGATGAAATATTCACCTTATCCCCCATATGAAGTATTAAGTACAAAAGATATAAGTTATGATGAGATTCTGAAACTAAAAAAAGTTGAAGAAATGGTTGATAAATATTATAACTCAGGAAAATTTAATTCGATTTTAAAATATTTTATGATGAAGTTTAAAATGCCTTTTGATTTTTATTATGAATTAGGAATGTTTTTTGCAGAAAAAGGATATTTTGATAGGAAAATATCAGCAACAGATTATTATAAAGTATTTTTAGAGTTTAATAGTGAAAAACTAAAAGATGATAATGAGGTTTTAAAAGAAATAGTAAAATATGATTATTTAATGTTTAATAAAAAAAATTGGATACCTAATTTTTTAGAAAGATATATAGAAAAAGAGGAGATTAAAAGAATAAATAGAATTATATGTGATAATGTACATTATATTAAAAAAAATAAATTCTACATTGAAATGTTTAAAATTGATATATTGAATTTTATTGAAACAAATAAAATATTAAAAAACAATGTATGTTTGTTATTTGATGACCAACAAAATATTATACAAGATATAACACAATTGATATAAATATGAACAATATATAAATAAATAATAAATAGTGAATTTAATAGAAAAAACATGATATTTAGCGAAAATATGCTTAATTTTTTGAAAATTGCAGAAATACTAGTTGGAAATTTTAGAGTTATAGTATTATAATTTAAATTAAATAGTTATAAATACTACATTGCTTGTTATAAATACTATATTAAGCATTGGTAGTTATGTTTTATTAAGTTAGTTTTAATCATTAAGCTAATTAAAAGAAAGGGTGGTGATAAATTGGTATTAGATGCTATTAATGAAATTAAATCTTCAGAAGAAAAAGCAAATGAAATTATAAAAAATGCACAAAACGAAAGAAATCAAATACTAAAAGATGCTGAAGTTAAAGCTGTGGTAGAATATAAAAAGGTTATAGATGAAGCAAAACATCAAGCTGCATTAATAATTAGATCAGCATCAGAAAAAGCACAAAAAAAAGCTGATCCTATATTTGAAAATGGTAAAAAAGAGAATGAAGAAATTTTTAATGTTTCAAAAGAAAAAATTAATAAGGCAGTGAATTTAGTAATTGAGAGGATAGTGAATGTAGATGGCAATAGTTAAAATGAATAAATTCACATTATTTGCCTTTGCAAATCAAAAAGAATCCTTGCTTAAAAATCTACAGCAGTTTGAAGGTGTACAATTTGTAGATCTTCAAACTAAGCTGGAAGATGAGGAGTTAACCTTTTTGAAAAGTGCTGTAGATGACAAGAAGATTCTCCAAAATGAAAATGAATTGTCAAAGATAAAATTTTCGTTAGACTTTTTAAAACCTTATAGGGAGAAAGAAAGTGGAATTGCAGCACTTAAAAAAGGCAAAAGAATTATTACTTTCGATGAGTTAGAAAAACAAATTAAAAACATAGATTGGTTATCAATTTATGAAGAATTAAAACAAAAAGAAGAAAAACAAAATTCCCTTAGTAATGAAAAAACAAAAATTGAAGCTGAAATTAAATCGTTATCACCTTGGGTTAATTTTAATTGTTCTTTTGAACAATTAAAGAATTTAAAATATACTTCTTATTTTTTAGGTATTATACCATCAAAATTAAAAGAAGTTTTTAGCAAAGAGTTTCAAGCGGAATTAGATTATTCATATTTAGAGTTTATAAACCAAGGAAAAGATGAGACATATATTTTAGCAATAGTAACTAAAGAGTTAGAAAATAAAAGTGTTGAAATGTTAAAAAAATATGGGTTTACAAAAGTAAGTTTTAAATATAATGAAAGCCCTATTAATATAATTAAAAACTATGAAAATAGAATTAAAGAAATAGAAGAAGAAAAAAATAAAATTGTAAGACAATTAAAAAAATTAAAAGATTATGAAGAAAAACTCCAATTAGCTTATGAATACTATTCTAATAAGCTTGAGAGAACAAAAGTAAATAAAAACTTTATAAAAACAAGTAATATAGTTGTAATTGAAGGGTGGACTACTTTAGATTCAAATATAGAGCTTGAGGACATAATTAAAAATACAGCAGGAAATGATTATTATTTAGAATTTGCAGAACCTCAAGATAGTGATGATGTTCCAATTTTATTAAAGAATAATAGTTTTGTAGAACCTTTTGAAAGTGTAACTAGAATGTATTCATTACCTAATTATAGGGAAATAGACCCAACTCCAATAATGTCAATATTCTATGTTGTATTTTTTGGGATGATGTTATCAGATGCAGCTTATGGAATAATTCTAGTCCTTGGAACTTTATTTGCATTAAAGAAATTCCCACTTGAAAAAGGAATGAAGAATTTCATGAAACTATTTTGTTATTTAGGTATATCAACTACTGTTTGGGGAGTAATATATGGTGGATGGTTTGGAGATGCACCTAAAAAGCTTTTTAATATTCAACCTAAATATTTATTAAGTCCATCAGAAGGGATAATGACTGTACTAAAGCTTGCAGTTGTATTAGGTGTTATTCATATTTTTGTAGGACTTGGAATGAAGGCTTATATTTTAATAAGAGAAAAAAAATACTTGGATGTAATTTTTGATGTAGGTTTATGGTATATATCTTTAATAGGTATTTTTATGATGTTATTAAAGGTTGGAGGTTCAGCAGGAAAAGTTTTAATGATAATTGGTTTTGTAGGGTTAGTTTTAACTCAAGGAAGAGATGCAAAAACAATTGGAGGTAAGATTGGTGGAGGAATATATGGCTTATATGGAATTACAAGTTATATTGGCGATATAGTTTCTTATTCAAGACTTTTAGCTTTGGGACTTGCTACAGGATTTATAGCCAATGCATTTAACTTAATGATAACTTTAATACCAGCAGGGATTACAAGAATTATAGCAGGAGTAATTATATTTACAATTGGTCATTTGTTTAATTTAGGTATTAATGCACTTGGTGCTTATGTTCACACAAGTAGATTACAATATTTAGAATTTTTCAATAAGTTTTATGAAGGTGGAGGAAAACCATTTACTCCATTTGAAGCTACAAATAAATTTGTTAATGTTATGGAAGCAGAGAAATAACTAAAAAATTATAAAAATATTATGAAAATTATTAGGAGGAATTAAAAATGAAGACTACATTTATGCAATTTTTAGTAGATAATGGAGGATTAATATTTGCATTACTTGGAGCTGCACTTGCTACACTTATGCCAGGAATTGGTTCAGCAAAAGGTATAGGGATAGTTGGTGAAGCTGCGACAGGAGTTATTACTGAAGATCCAGATAAATTTGGTAAAGCCCTTATTCTTGAATTGTTACCAGGTACTCAAGGATTATACGGATTTGTTACTACTATAATTATTCTTTCAAAGATTGGTTTACTAGGTGGAAATTTAGCTGATGTTAGTTGGGGAGTAGGTTTTGCAATATTTTTAGCATCACTTCCAATAGCATTTGCAGGTTGGAAGTCAGCTATAGCACAAGCAAAAACAGCAGCAGCAGGCATGACTATATTAGCTAAAAAACCAGAACATGTGATGAAAGGTGTATTATTATCAGTAATGGTTGAAACATATGCATTATTAGGATTTGTATCATCATTATTAATGGTTCTATTTATACAACTTTAAAAGTTAGGATGTGAATACACATGTCTAGTATTAATAATTTGACATCAAAAATAATTGAAGATGCAAACAATACTTATAAACAATTAATTGAAGATGCTAAGAGTAAAGAAAAAGATTTAATAAATAAAAGAATATTAGAAGCTGAAAAAGAGAAAAAAAGTATAATTTCTAAAGCAGAAAGTGAAGCGAAAACAAAAGCTGAAAGAATAATTTCAAATGCGGAGCTTCAAGTTAGAAATATGAAACTAGATGCAAAACAACAAATGTTAGATAAAGTTTTTCAAATTGCACTTGAAAAATTAAGCGAATTTTCTCAAAAAGATACTTTAAAGTTTATAAGAGAAAGTATATTATTGCTTGATATAGATGGTGATGAAGAATTAATAATTGGAGAGAATTGTAATGAAGTAACTCCTGAATTCATAAGTGAGTTAAATAAAGCGCTAAAAGCTCAAGGTAAATTGGGAATTTTAAAGTTAAGTTCTGAAAGAAGAAACATAAAAGGGGGATATATTCTATCTAAAAATGGTATAGAGATAAATAATACATTTGAAGCATTGACTATGTCCTTAAGAGATGAGCTTGAATCTGAAGTGGCAAGTGCTTTGTTTAGCTAAAGGAGGAGAACTCAATGAGTAATATAAATTATGTTCAGGCTGTACCTAGAATTAGAGCATTAGAAAATAGACTTCTCGATAAGGCTAAATTAGAGAGAATGATAGAAGGAAATTCATCAGAAGAAACTTTTAAAGTACTTGAAGAGACTGAATATGGTTTGTTAATGGCAAACGTTAAAAGAACAGAAGAGTATGAAATAGTGTTAAGTGAAGCTCTTAAAAAACTATATTCTTTTATGTATGAGGTTTCACCAGATAAAAATTTAATTGATATCATGAGTTTAAGATATGATTATCATAATATTAAGGTGCTATTAAAAGGAATTGCTTTAAATAAGGATTTGAGTGAACTACTGATTCCTGTGGGAACAATACCAGTTGATGAAATGAAAATGTATATTTCTACAGAGGACTATAGAGAATTACCTAATATAATGAAAGAATCAATAGAAGAAGCTCAAGAAATTTTTGAAGATAACAGAGATCCTCAACAAATAGATATAATATTAGATAGGCATATGTATAAGGATATGTTTGCTAGGGCTCGAGTTTTGAATGAGCCATATATGTTGAATTTTTTAAATATGAATGTAGATTTAATAAATCTAAAAACTTTACTTAGAGTGAAAAAGCAAAATAAATCCAGAAAGTTTTTAGAAAGTGTTTTAATAGAAGGCGGTAAATTAGAAAAAGAGACTTTAATCAATATGTTAAATGAATCTGATGATAATATTGTCAGTAAGTTACAGTATACAGATTATAATGAAATTATGAAGCTGGGAATGGAGAATTATCTGCAAAATGGCAATTTTAATGTACTAGAAAAGCTTTCTGATAATTTTATTATGAATTTTATAAAGGATTCAAAATATGTTAGTTTTGGAATAGAACCATTACTTGCCTATATCTTCGCTAAGGAAAATGAAATTAAAATAATAAGAATTATAATGGTTGGAAAGCTTAATGATATCAATGCTGATGTTATAAGAGAAAGGCTGCGTGATATTTATGTATAAGATAGGAGTTGTCGGGGATAAAGATTCAGTTCTTGCATTTAAAGCAATTGGAATTGATGTATACCCTGTTATTGAAGCAGCTGAAGCTCAAAAAACTATTGATAAAATGGCTATGGAGAAATATGCAGTTATATTTGTTACTGAGCAAGTTGCTAAAGATATAGAGGAAACTGTTGAAAGATATAATAGGCAAATGATTCCAGCTATTATATTAATTCCAAGTAATAAGGGTTCATTGAATATAGGTATGCAGAGAATAAAAGATAATGTAGAAAAAGCTGTAGGAGTTAATATTTTATAAGGAAGGTAGGTAGGTAACTTGAAGAGCGGAAGAATTATAAAAGTATCAGGACCTTTGGTTATAGCTGAAGGTATGGATGAAGCTAATATATATGATGTTGTTAAAGTTGGCGATAAACGTCTGATAGGTGAAATAATAGAGATGAGAAGAGATCAAGCTTCTATCCAAGTTTATGAAGAAACAACAGGACTTGGACCTGGAGATCCTGTTGTTACAACAGGAGAACCTTTAAGTGTTGAACTTGGACCTGGACTTATAGAATCAATGTTTGATGGTATTCAAAGACCTCTAGACGATATTATGGAAAAAGCAGGAAGCTTTTTAACAAAGGGTGTTGAAGTATTACCATTAAACAGAGAAAAGAAATGGCATTTTCTACCTACAGTGAAGGTTGGAGATGAAGTTAAGTCAGGATACATTATAGGTACAGTACAGGAAACTTCAGTTGTAAATCATAAGATAATGGTTCCTTATGGAATTGAAGGAAAAATAAAATCTATATGTGAAGGAGACTACACTTTAGAAGAAAATGTTGTAGAAATAGAAACTTCAAATGGAGTTAAAAACTTAACGTTAATGCAAAGATGGCCTGTAAGACGTGGTAGACCATATGCTAAAAAATTAAATCCAGCAGCACCATTGGTTACAGGACAAAGAATAATAGATACGTTTTTCCCAGTTGCAAAAGGTGGAGCTGCTTGTGTACCGGGACCTTTTGGAAGTGGTAAAACAGTTGTTCAACATCAGCTCGCTAAATGGGGAGATGCTGAGATAGTTGTTTATATAGGATGTGGAGAACGTGGAAATGAAATGACAGACGTTCTTAATGAGTTCCCAGAACTTAAAGACCCAAAAACTGGGGAAAGTCTTATGAGAAGAACAGTACTTATAGCAAATACTTCAAATATGCCAGTTGCAGCTCGTGAAGCTTCTATTTATACTGGTATAACAATAGCTGAGTATTTTAGAGATATGGGATATTCAGTAGCATTAATGGCTGATTCAACTTCACGTTGGGCAGAAGCATTAAGAGAAATGTCAGGAAGACTTGAAGAAATGCCTGGTGATGAGGGATATCCAGCATATTTAGGATCTAGACTTGCAGATTTCTATGAAAGAGCAGGTAAGGTTGTTTGTCTTGGAAATGATGAAAGAGAAGGAGCACTTACGGCAATTGGGGCTGTATCACCTCCAGGTGGAGATTTATCAGAACCGGTAACCCAAGCTACACTAAGAATAGTTAAAGTATTCTGGGGACTTGATTCGCAGCTTGCATATAAGAGACATTTCCCAGCAATAAACTGGCTAAATTCATATTCTTTATACCTCGAAAAAATAGGGGATTGGATGAATGATAATGTTTCAGAAGAATGGGTAAAACTTAGAACAGAAGCTATGACACTGCTTCAAGAAGAAGCTAATCTTCAAGAAATTGTAAGACTTGTTGGTATAGATGCACTATCTGAAAAGGATAGATTGAAATTAGAAATTGCTAAATCTATAAGAGAAGATTATTTAATGCAGAATGCTTTTCATGATATTGATACTTATGCATCACTTCCTAAGCAATATAAAATGTTAAAACTTGTTCTGGAATTTGGTCATCAAGCAGAAAGAGCGTTAAAAGCAGGCGTGTATTTGAAGAAGATAATTGATATGGAAGAAATAAAGGACAAAATAGCTAGAGCTAAATATATTCCTGAAGATCAAATGAATCAAATTGATACTATAAGAGATGAATTAGTTAAGGTAACAGATAAGCTTATAGCGGAAGAAGGTGTGACAAATGCTTAAGGAATACAAAACAGTTACCGAAGTAGTTGGCCCTTTAATGCTAGTTGATAAGGTTAAAGGTGTAAATTATGGAGAACTTGTTGAAATTGAACTTCAAAATGGGGAAATAAGACATGGTAATGTACTTGAAATTACTCAGGATAAAGCTGTGGTTCAGATATTTGAGGGCTCTTCAGGAATAAATCTAAAAGGAACAAAGGCTAAATTTCTTGGAAGACCTTTGGAAATAGGTGTTTCTGAAGATATGTTGGGAAGAGTTTTTGATGGACTTGGAAACCCTAAAGATGGTGGACCTAAGATAATTCCAGATAAAAAACTTGATATTAATGGAGAACCTTTAAATCCATATGCAAGAAACTATCCTTCCGAATTTATTCAAACAGGAGTTTCAGCAATTGATGGACTTAATACTTTGGTTAGAGGACAAAAACTTCCTGTGTTTTCAGGATCAGGTCTTCCACATGCTGAATTAGCTGCGCAGATAGCAAGACAAGCAAAAGTTTTAAAATCAGACTCTAAATTTGCTGTTGTATTTGCAGCTGTAGGTATTACTTTTGAGGAAGCACAATTCTTTGTAGAAGATTTTACAAGAACAGGAGCTATAGATAGAACTGTCTTGTTTATGAACTTGGCATCTGATCCTGCTGTTGAACGTATAGCTACACCTAGAATGGCGCTTACTGCTGCGGAATATTTAGCGTTTGAAAGAGGAATGCATGTACTTGTAATTATGACTGATATTACAAATTATTGCGAAGCACTTCGTGAAGTTTCTGCAGCAAGAAAAGAAGTGCCAGGTAGACGTGGATATCCAGGATATTTATATACTGACCTTTCTACTTTATATGAAAGAGCAGGAAGAATAAAAGGAAAAGAAGGTTCAATAACACAAATTCCAATTCTTACAATGCCTGAGGATGATAAAACTCATCCGATTCCGGATCTTACTGGTTACATAACTGAGGGACAAATTATATTATCAAGAGAGCTTTATAAAAAAGGTGTTATGCCTCCAATAGATGTATTACCATCACTTTCAAGACTTAAGGATAAAGGAATTGGTAAGGAAAAAACGAGAGAAGATCATGCGGATACAATGAACCAACTATTCTCAGCTTATGCACAAGGTAAACAAGCAAAAGAACTTGCAGTTATCCTTGGAGAATCTGCATTGTCAGATACGGATAAGGCTTATGCAAAATTTGCAGAAGCTTTTGAAAAGGAATATGTAGCACAAGGTTTTGAAACAAACAGAAGCATTGAAGAAACATTAAGTTTAGGATGGAAGTTATTAAAGATACTTCCAAGAACAGAGCTTAAGAGAATTAGAGACGAATATTTAGAGAAATATTTAGATAAAAAAGAAGGTGAGTAATAATGGCAAGGCTTAATGTAAATCCTACCAGAATGGAACTCACAAAATTAAAAAAGAGATTAGCTACTGCAACAAGAGGACATAAACTCTTAAAAGATAAGCAAGATGAGCTTATGAGAAGATTTATTGATCTTGTAAAATATAATAATGAACTAAGAAAAAAAGTTGAAGAAGAACTTGGTGGTTCATTTAAGGATTTCGTTATGGCAAGAGCATTGATGTCTTCAGAGTTGTTAGAAGAGGCTATTGCATATCCTAAAGAACATATCACTGTAGATATAAAGACAAAAAATATAATGAGTGTTAACGTTCCAGAGATGGAGTTTAAAAGGAAATTAGAAAATGATGAGGGAAGTATATATCCTTATGGTTTTGCAAATACATCAGCAGAGCTTGATGGAGCTATTGAAAAACTCTATGGAATACTTCCAAAACTTTTAGAACTTGCTGAAGTTGAAAAATCATGTCAGCTTATGGCTGATGAAATTGAAAAAACAAGAAGACGGGTTAATGCACTTGAATACATGACAATTCCTCAACTTCAAGAAACTATAAGATATATTCAAATGAAGCTTGATGAAAATGAAAGATCAGCATTAACAAGACTTATGAAGGTTAAGAGTATGATGGAAGAAGCAGCAAAAGTAGCTGAAAATGCATAGAATATTAAGAAAAAGCTCATATTAATATAGTTTGGAATTTATAAAACAATTATTAAATGATCTGAATCTTGGTAAAATGCTGTAGAAAAAACTAGATAAAGTATAAGGATGTGTATATAATAGTATTGGGTATAAACCTAATACTATTATTTTTATGGGAGGAAAGTTTTCATGGCAATTAGAGAAATAGTTAAAGTTGGCAATGATGTCCTAAAACGTAAAAGCAGAAGAGTTGAGAAAATTGATAATGAAGCGTTAGAATTAATAAAGGATTTAAAAGATACATTATATGCTGGAACAGGAGTTGGACTTGCTGCACCTCAAATTGGTATTTTGAAGAGAGCATTTATTATAGATTTGAGGGATGGAAGTGAACCTATAATATTATTAAATCCTAAAATAACTAAAAAGATAGGCCATTATGAAGATATTGAAGGTTGCTTAAGTTATCCAGGGTATGAAGGTATAGTTGAAAGACCTAGAAAAGTTATGATAACAGGAATGAATGAAAAAGGAAAAATTGTTCAATATGAAGCTCAAGGATTAATGGCAAGAGCAATGTGTCATGAAACTGATCACTTAGATGGAATTCTTTACATGGATAAAGCTAAAAAAGTTTATAAAGTTGAACAAGAATAAATAATATATAATTTCTTAAATAGAGTAAGTAGAAGGTGAGTTTTAGAGTTTCTACTTACTCTATTTTTGTTAGTAGTTTTTTAGTTATAATTTTAATATGAAAATATAAAGAAATACAAAAATAGTAAAAAAGTTAAATTTACTATTTAAAAATAATTTTATAAAAAATAGTAAAAATTGATAGAAAATTATGTATTTTTGTAATATACTTATATAAGTAAGTATTTTTTTGATTTTTTGTAGAATATCTTGATATATATATATAATATACATAAATATGTAGAAAATGTATTGTATATGTGCTATAATTATTAAGGTTTTTATAATTATATATGATAAACATATAAAAAAATATGATATAAAATATATGTTTTTAGTGGTTTGTAAGCTAATATGATAACAATATTTAAAATTATAAAACATTTTGTCTAATATATTTTGTTTAGAATATTATTTAATATATTAGATACTTACATGCAAAAGATGATATAAAACCACAATTACTAAGGGAGTGTTACAGAATGAGTAATAAAGAAGTGTTCTTAAAGCTGCAGGATATAAGAAAAACTTTTTCAGGAGTTAGAGCGCTTGATGGAATACAACTAGAGGTTAAAAAGGGAGAAGTACATGCGTTAGTAGGAGAAAATGGTGCTGGTAAGTCAACATTAATCAAGGTATTAACAGGAGTTCATCAACCAGATGAGGGAGCAGAAATTTTTATTGAAGGAGAGCAGATAAAAAAATTAAATCCTTTATTTTCGGTAAGAAAAGGGATTTCGGTAATATATCAAGATTTTTCTTTATTCCCAAATTTAACTGTAGCTGAAAATATAGCTATTAGCTTTGAAATTGAAAAAGGTAGAAAACATGTAAATTGGAAAGCTATGAAAGATACAGCTAAAAAAGCAATAGAAAGTATAGGGGTGGATATTGATATTAATATTCAAGCAGGTAAACTTTCTGTTGGTAAACAACAGCTTGTAGCTATAGCGCGTGCCTTAGTTTATGATGCAAAAATGATCATTATGGATGAACCTACATCTGCACTTTCTAAAAATGAAGTACAAGCTTTGTTTAAGATAATAAATAAATTAAGAGAAAAAAACATTTCAGTATTATTTGTAAGTCATAAGCTAGAAGAATTATTTGAAATTGCTGATAGATTTACTGTAATAAGAGATGGTAAGTATATAGGGGATTATGATAAGAGTGAATTGGACAACGATAAACTAATTGCTCTTATGGTTGGACGTAAAGTTGAAATCAAAAGATATGAAAAAAATGAATCAGGAGATACTTTGTTAGAAATAAAAGGATTTTCTAAAAAAGGTAATTTTAAGGATATATCCTTTAAACTTAACAAGGGAGAAATTGTAGGATTCACAGGGTTAGTAGGAGCAGGAAGAACTGAACTTGCTCAAGCGATTTTTGGAATAAATCTTTCTGATGAAGGCGAAATGTTTATAGAGAATAAAAAGATTGAGGTTAAATCTACTGAACAAGCTGTGGCAAATGGAATAGCATATGTTCCAGAAAGCCGTAAAACAGAAGGACTTATTTTACCGCAATCTGTTGAAGATAATATAGCAGTAACTATTTTTCATAAATTAGTAAAAAAATTAAATATTATTGATGTGAAAAAGAAAAAAGAAATTGCTGAAGAATGGATAAAAAAATTAGATATAAGACCAGCTATGTCTGATATGATAACTGGAAATATGTCAGGAGGTAATCAGCAAAAAGTTGTTATAGCAAAATGGCTAGCAAGGAATCCTAAAATATTAATAGTAGATGAACCTACTAATGGAATAGATGTTGGAGCTAAAAGTTCTATACATCAGTTATTAAGAGATCTTGCGGCACAAGGAATGGGAATTATAATGATTTCATCAGAACTGCCAGAGATTTTAGCTGTTAGTGATAGGATACTTGTAATGAGAAGAGGGAAAATCACTGCTGAATTTGATGGAAACGATGTAACTCAAGAGCAAATAATGAATAAATCAGTTTAAATTTTTAATACTTATCAGGATATATTTTATGGAGGTAATTCAGTATGAAACATGCTATAAAAAGTAAAGAAATGGGGATTTTACTTATAATTCTTGTGCTTTCTTTAATAATTACAATAAATAATCCTACTTTTTTAAGAATTGATAATATTTTAGATGTGCTTAAAGGAAATGCGGTCTTAGGGATAATGGCTATGGGAATGCTTGTAGTTATTCTTACTGGTGGAATTGATGTATCCGTATCTGCAAGTATTGCAGCTGTTACCGTTATTGTAGGAAATATAATGGGTAATTTTGGAGGGAACATATTTTTAGTATTTTTAATTAGTGGTATTATAGGAATTGCGTTTGGAACTGTAAATGGTGTTTTAATAGCAAAACTTAAATTAGCTCCAATTGTTGTAACTTTAGGTACAATGAGCATTATAAATGGTGTTGTATTGTATTGTACTAATGGAGCATGGATTAATAATTTACCTAAAAATTTTATAGAGTTTGGTAAAAAAACATTCTTTTCTTTGCCAGATGGACAAGGTGGAAGTGTAGGAATTCCAGTTCAAATACTATTTTTTATAGGAGCAGCACTTTTAACATGGTATATTCTTAAATATACACTTATAGGTAGAGGGATTTATGCAGTAGGTGGAGACAGAGTGTCTGCTGAGCGTATAGGTTATAAACCAGATTTGATAACTATTTTCTTATATGGTTATATGGGGCTTATGGTAGGAATAGCTGCGACTGTTCATACTTCAATTATGAAACAAGTTGACCCTAATGCATTTATGGGTTTTGAGCTTCAGGTAGTTGCTGCTGTTGTTCTAGGAGGAGCAAATGTACTTGGGGGAGAAGGAACTGTATTAGGTACTATTCTTGGAGTTATACTTCTTGCTATTATGAATAATGGATTAGTTCTTATGCATATTTCAGTTTTCTGGCAAAAGATAATTATAGGCTTAATAATAATTGCCTCAGTAAGCTTTGATGTTATTCAAAGAAAAAGAAAAGAAAAGAATCGAACTATAGTAGATATTGAAGAATAAGGAGTGAGACATATGAAGAAGCAAAGTAAGGAATTTAGGCTATTATTGGTTTTTGCAGCAATATTTATTGCGATGTCAATAATATCTCCAGATAGATTTTTTAGTTTAAATAATTTACAATCTATGGCATTCCAATTACCAGAGCTAGGAATTATGTCACTTGCAATGATGGTTATAATTGTTACAAGTGGAATAAATTTATCAATAACTTCTACAGCAGCTTTATCGGGTATAGTTGGTGCATTTGTACTTTCAAGTTATAAGACAACTTTTGGTGGGAATGAAGTTTTAGCTGTTATAGCAGCAATTGTTGCATGCTTATTAGTATCTTTAATATGTGGGGCTATAAATGGTAGTATTGTTGCATACATAGGAGTTTCACCAATATTAGTTACAATAGGTACTATGACTCTTTTTGAAGGAATTAGCCTTAAATTCACCAAAGGTGGTGCTATATCAGGATTCCCAGATGCATTCATGTGGTTTGGTAATGATACAATTTTAGGGGTTCCTGTTCCTATGATTATATTCGTATTAGTTATAATTGGAGTAACTATTAAGTTAGAGTATACACCATGGGGACAAGGCGTATACATGATTGGATGTAATCCAGTTGCTACTGAATTCTCAGGAATAAATGTAAAAAAAGTTTTAATGAAAGTATATTTATTGTCAGGATTATTATGTGGTATAGCTTCTATAGTTATGATATCTAGATATAATTCAGCTAAAGTAGATTATGGCTCATCTTATATGCTTCAAAGTATTTCTGCTGCTGTGCTTGGTGGAACCGCTATTGAAGGTGGATACGGTAAAGTAATAGGTACTGTAATAGCTACTGCAATATTACAAGTTCTTTCAAGTGGATTAAACATAATAGGAATTAATAGATATATTGTAGATATAAGTATGGGAGTGATTTTAATATCTGTACTTACTATAAACTTCTTTGCAACAAGAAGAAAAGAAGCTAAAGAAAAACAGAAAAT
Source organism: Clostridium aestuarii (assembly GCF_026735135.1). Lineage (GTDB taxonomy): Bacteria > Bacillota > Clostridia > Clostridiales > Clostridiaceae > Clostridium_H > Clostridium_H aestuarii. The sequence continues at coordinate 389,357 of NZ_JAPQER010000003.1, forward strand.
GATATCAAAGGCTTCACAAAGTAAAGCTGTATAACTAAATTATTAATAATGTTTAAAATTTAAAATTTAAAATAAATGAAATTTTAAGGAGGACTAAAAATGAAAAAGAAAATTTTATCAATATTACTTTCTACAGTTGTTGTTTCTTCTCTTGCTTTTGCAGGATGTGGAGCTTCAAAACAAGCAGATAGTAATACCGACTCAAAACAAAAAGAAACAAAAGAAAAGGCAGCAGATGGGAAATATAAAATTGCTGTTATGCCTAAATTGGTAGGTATTCCTTATTTTAATGCATCTGAAACTGGAGTTAAAAAAGCAGGAGAAGATCTTGATGTAGAAGTAATATACACAGGTCCAACAAAAGCAGATGCTGCTGAACAAGTTAAGATGATAGAAGATTTAATTAACAGAGGCGTTGACTGTATAGCAGTAGCTCCAAATGATCCAGCTGCATTAAAGCCAGTACTTAAAAAAGCAAAAGATAAAGGTATTCTTGTTATGGACTGGGATACAGCTGCTGATAAAGATGCAGTTGAACTTTCAGTTCATCAAATTGATGATAAAGAATATGGAACACATACATGGGATAAACTTGTAGAAGCTATGGGAACTGATGAAGGAGAATATGCTGTTATAACTGGTGGTTTATCAGCTTCAAACTTAAATGCATGGATAGATGCTGGTATTGAGTATGCAAAAGAAAAATATCCAAAACTTAAATTAGTTACTGAAAGAATTCCATCAGATGAAAAACAACAAGTTGCATATCAAAAAACTTTAGAAGTTATAAAAGCTTATCCAAACATAAAGGGTATAATTGGTGAAAGTACACCTGCTCCACTTGGAATAGGACAAGCTATCCAAGAAAAAGGATTACAAGACAAAATAGCAGCAGTAGGATGTGCATTACCAACAGATTCAAAACCATACTTAGAAGATGGTTCATTAGATACAGTAATACTTTGGGATCCAGTTAAATTAGGATACTTAACTGTTTACCTTGCTAAAGCTAAGTTAGATGGTAAAGAAATAAAAGATGGAATGGAAGTTCCTAATGTAGGAAAAATAAGAGTTTTAGAAGATGGAAAAACTGTTATAATGGCACCACCAATGGATTTCACAAAAGAAAATGCAAAAGATTATAAGTTCTAATTTATATAATTTAAATATTTAAGAATAATAAAAAGAGCTCTCTTTATGAGAGTTCTTTTAGAATACATAGATTTAGAATTTTAAAAGTTAAAGAGTTTTAAATTCTGATAATTAGTGAGAGGAGAATACTTCCGATGAATAAAATAGAAATATTTGTAAATAACTGGATTTTTGGAAATACTTCTTTAGAAGAAGTAGCATCAAGAGTTAGCAAAATAGGATTTGATGGAATTGAACTTGTTGGTGAACCTGAGATATATAATTCAAATGAAGTTAATAGGATAATGAAAAAATATGGTTTGAAAGTTAATTCTATATGTGGAATGCACCCAGGTCCTGATCAGAATGATTTAAGAGCTTTATGCCATTCAGATAAACAACAAAGAATAAATGCAATTAATTATGTTAAATCATGTGTTGATTTAGCTAAAGAAATTGGTGCTAGAAGTGTGTTGGTTGTTCCAAGTCTTGTAGGACAACCTGGGTTGTTTGATTCTAAAGATAATGATTGGAAAAGGGCTGTGGAATCCTTACAAATTGCGGGTCAATATGCAGAAAAAAATGAAATTTACTTAACTATTGAACCTATCAATCGATATGAAGTAGGCTTAGTCTATAGCATTAGTGATGCTATTAAAATGTGTAAGGAAATAAATAATGATTATGTAAGAACTATGGGAGATACTTTTCATATGCAGATTGAAGAGGGAGATGGTATTCCCAATGCAATTAGAAGAGCTGGAGAATATTATTTTCAGCATTTACATGTAGCGGATAATACAAGAGAAGCTCCAGGATTAGGAACTATGCCTTGGAGAGAGATAATAAGAGCACTTTATGATATAAACTATCAAGGGGGAATATCATGTGAGCCTCTTCCAAAGGGAAAAGCACCTTATGATGCGAGAAGTGGAAATATACCAGCTGAAAAACTAGATGCAGATTTAGCATTAGGGTTAAAACATTTAAGGGAAGAACAAGAAATTGTGATTAAAAAGTATTAGATTACAGAGGAGGAAACAATATGAGTAAGTATTCTATTGGAATAGACTATGGTACAGAATCAGCTAGAGCGCTACTAGTTAATTTGGAAACTGCAGAAGATATTTGCAATGCTGTTATGGCATATCCTCATGGAGTTATGAGTGAATGTTTACCAGATGGAACTAAACTTTCTAATGATTGGGCACTAGAACATCCCGATGATTATATAGAAGTATTAAAAACAATAATACCTTCTGTTATTGAAAAATCAGGAATTGATACAAAAGATGTTGTAGGAATAGGAATTGATTTTACAGCATGTACTATTTTACCTATAAAAGAAGATGGTACTCCACTTTGTGATTTAGATAAGTTTAAATCAAATCCTCATTCTTATGTTAAATTATGGAAACATCATGCTGCTCAGCCAGAAGCAAATAAATTAAATAATATTGCAGATAGTAGAAATGAAAATTTCATGTCAAGATATGGTGGCAAGATATCCTCGGAGTGGTTTGTGCCTAAAGTTTGGCAAGTTTTAGATGAAGCTCCTGAAGTTTATAATGAAGCTGATAAATTTATGGAGGCTGCTGATTGGGTTATCTTAAAGTTAACAGGAAAAGAAAAGAGAAATAGTTGTACTGCAGGATATAAGGCTTTATGGCATAAACAAAATGGATATCCATCTAAAGAATTTTTTAAGGCATTAGATTGTAGAATGGAAAATTTAATAGATGAAAAAATGAGTAGAGATATTTATCCTTTAGGTACTAAAGCTGGAGAAATTACTAAAAATATGGCTGATATGCTTGGGTTAATACCAGGAATAGCAGTAGCAGTAGCAAATGTAGATGCTCATGTTGCAGTTCCTGCTTCAGGAGTAACGGAATCAGGTAAAATGGTTATGGTTATGGGAACATCTACATGTCATCTGCTTTTGGGAGATGTGGAAAAAAATGTACCGGGTATGTGTGGATGTGTAGAAGATGGTATAGTACCTGGATATTATGGTTATGAAGCTGGTCAGTCAGCAGTAGGAGATACATTTGCTTGGTTTGTTAATAATTGTATACCAGAAAGTTATTATAAAGAAGCAAAAGAAAAAGATATGAATATTCATGTTCTTCTAACTGAAAAGGCTGCAAAGTTAAAACCTGGTGAAAGTGGACTACTTGCGCTTGATTGGTGGAATGGAAATAGATCAGTTCTTGTAGATACAGATTTAACTGGATTAATAATGGGAATGACATTAAATACGAAGCCAGAAGAGATTTATAGAGCTCTTATAGAAGCAACTGCTTATGGTACAAATAAAATAATTGAAACGTTTAATGAAAACGGAGTCAAAGTAGAAGAACTTTATGCATGTGGTGGGCTTCCTCAAAAGAATAGAATGCTTATGCAAATTTATTCAGATGTTACAGGACTTTCAATAAAAATAGCAGAATCTACTCAAACGCCTGCACTAGGATCAGCAATGTTTGGAGCTGTAGCAGCAGGAAAAGAAAATGGGGGATTTGATAGTATTGTTGAAGCTGCAAAGGTTATGGCGAAATTAAAAGATGAAGTTATAAAACCTATTCCTAAAAATCATGAAATCTATAAAGTTCTTTTCCAAGAATATGGGAAATTACATGATTATTTTGGACGAAGCATGAATGATGTTATGAAAACACTAAAAAAATTAAAAGAAAATTAATTATAAATTAGAGGTTATAGTGGAGGAAATTTTTTATGTTAGAAAAATTAAAAGAAGAAGTTTTAGAAGCTAATTTAAACCTTTGTAAGTATAATCTTATAAAATTCACATGGGGTAATGTTAGTGGAATAGATAGAGACAAAGGCTTAATAGTTATAAAACCTAGTGGAGTACCATATGAAGAATTAAGTGTTGAAAATCTTGTGGTATTAGATTTACAGGGCAATATTGTAGAAGGTTATTTAAATCCCTCTTCAGATACACCTACACATTTAGTTCTATATAATAAATTTCCTCAAATAGGAGGAGTCGTTCATACACATTCGCCTTGGGCTACAATTTGGGCTCAAGCTGGTAAGAAACTTTTAGCATTAGGTACTACTCATGCAGATCATTTTTATGGAAGCATACCATGTACAAGAATGTTGAGAGATGAAGAAATAGCTAAAAAATATGAAAAAGAAACAGGCAATGTTATAGTTGAAACTTTTGAAGATAAAAATGTAATGGACATACCTGGAGTCCTTGTACATAGTCATGGACCTTTTACTTGGGGAAAAAATTCTTTAGATGCAGTAAAAAACGCAGTTGTTTTAGAAGAAATAGCTAAAATGAATTACTATACTATGAGTTTAAATGAAACTACAGAATCTATACAAAAAACTTTACTTGATAAACATTTTTTAAGAAAGCATGGGAAAAATGCTTATTATGGTCAAACACAAAAAGTTATTTAATTATACTATATAAGAATATTGCGAAGCAATATTCTTATATAGAGATTCCTTTTGCTCTAAAAACGGGGTTAATAAAAGGAATTTTTTATTTTTTGAAAAATATAAATTATATCATTTTAATTCAGTTTTTACTTATATATACTTTTACATCGTTGTATTCTAAAGAAATATAATTATTATTGATATCATGAACAGTAGTGGAAAAGTTTATAGATAATTTTTAAATATCAGTATTTACAAGATGTAAAAAACAGTGTATACTACTGTATATACATTAGTATACGGAGGTGGGAAACATGAAAAATAATATAAAAAATCTAACATATACAGCATTGCTAATAGCTTTTGCAATTATAATTCCTTTGTTTTTTACTCCTTTAAGAATAGTTATTGGACCATTTTCAGCAACGCTTGCTTCACATGTTCCTGTATTTTTAGCTATGTTTTTAGGACCAACATCAGCTATAATGGTTGGAGTGGGTTCAACACTAGGATTTTTAGCAGCAGGTACACCTATATGGATTGTTGCTAGAGCTTTTATGCACGTATTCATAGGCTTAATGGGTGCAATGATGCTAAAAAAAGGAATTAGCTTTAAAAAGGTGGCTATAATTACATCACCTATTCATGGAATATTAGAAGGATTAGCAGTATTACCGTTTAAGAATATGTTTGGATTTTCTACAGAATTTATAATGGTAACTGTTTTAGTTGGCTCAATACTTCATCATTTAGCAGATGGGTTTATATCAAATCTACTTGTACAAGCATTAACTAAAAGTGGAAGAGCTACTTTTATAAAAAATGTTTCAGCTAAATAAAAGTAGGAACTAAATTTATTTACTTTAGAATGTAAAACTATCCTTCAGATAAAGTATAAACTCTATCTGAAGGATAGTTTTATTTGATGAATTTTTGTACTGCTATTTTAGTTCGGTCTTGCCAAGAGGGTAATTCAATATTAAAGCAGTTTTTTAACAAAACTGTTTTTAAGGCGCAATAAGAAGGGCGAGGGGCACTATTAGATATATAGTTGCTAGGTATTTCAATAATTTCTTTATTTATATTAGCGTATTTTAGTATATATTTTACCCATACAGATTTACTTACAGGATCTGGATTAACACAATTATATGTTCCATATAAATTTGTGGATATTATTTTTTCAATAACCATACATAAATCTTCAATATAAGTAGTACTTCCTATTTCAGTTGAACACATAAATATAGGTTTATATATATTATCTAGTATTTTTTCAATAAAATCATTTTCTTCACCAAAAACCCATCCAGTTCTAATAATAAAAAATTTGCTATATAAAGTTTGAATTAGTTTTTCTGCAGCTAAGTTAGTTTTTCCAAATACATTGATAGGATTACAGTCATCTGTTTCGTAATATGGACTGTTTTTTTTACCGTCGTGAACGTAATTAGTTGAAATATAGACTATAGGTATATCCAAACAGCAACAACTGTATGCTGTATTTAGACAGCCTATAGTATTGAGATTATAGGCAAGATTTTCATTCTGTTCACATAATTCTATGTCATTTAAACCATCACAGTGAATAACTATATCTGGGTTTAGTTTAGATATAACTTTTAAAGTTGAATTTTTATTGCTTATATCTAAAGTTTCTTTAGTCATTAAAAATATTTTATGGCTATTATTTAGATATTTATATAAAGCTTTGCCAAGCGGTTTATCTCCTCCAGTTATTAGTATATTCATATTAACCTCCTAAAAATTTCTCTAATTAATTTTATGATATACATATCAAGATTAATTCATTATAAGGTTATAATTTTAAAAATAAATTCCATATAAATTGATAATAAATGAGCCTCTATTAACATAAAGGATTAATTAAATTATTTTTATAGTTTCAGTAATATAAAGAACTTAATATGGTAATAAAACTTTTAATGAAATATCATATGATAAATTTATGTGATATAATGAGTTTATAGTTAATGTATTATATAAGAAAAGTGTGTCATACTTTTTTTACATGGTGAAGTTATTTAAAATTATTTATATAGGTATGTTTTATGGGGGAGAGGTTAGCTTATGGCAAAAAAAAATAGTTCTATTGACAGTGAAACAATAGAAAAAATTTTAAGTGAGTTAAAAGAAATGGAAGTTATGTGCACAAATGATAGGTTAACACTAAAAATACAAAAATTGATAAAAACAGTTAATAATGCGGCTAATTGGAGTGAGGAAATTTCGGTTGAAGATATAATTCATAAAAAAATGAAGGAATCTGCAAAGAAAAATCCTGATTTGAATTTAAAATTATATATGCTTTATAGGGATTTATCTGATGGAAGGATTTCAGAAGAAAAAGCTAAAGAATTATATGAAACTTATATTCAAATGTATCCTGATGATATTATGATATATTAAAATAACAAAAGGTACCGTAAAAGGTACCTTTTGTTATATAATTTATTAGTTATATAGTGGAGGTGCGTTTATGGTTTTAAAGAAAGAAGAACTAGTATTTGAAAAGAAAAAAACAGATGATACTAAATGTTGGATAGATAAAGAAATAAATAGAATTAATGAAAATAAAAAAGAACTAAAAATAAAACTTGTTGAATTGGAGAAAAATCATAAAAACTATAATGTTGAGTTTGAAATAACAAATAAGTTATACAGAAATTCTCTTAAAAATCACAAAAAATATAATGAAGCTAAGATACAGCCTTATTTTGCTAGAATAGATTTTAAAGAAAACCTTAGAGAAAAGGAAAGCTTTTATATTGGAAAATTTGGATTATATGATAGCGAAACTGAAGAAGAAATTGTAATAGATTGGAGAGCACCTATTGCTGATTTATATTATAGTGGGACACAAGGCAAAGTAATATATGCAGCTCCTATAGGTAAGATAGATGGAGAATTATTATTGAAACGTAAATTCTTATTTAAGGATTCTCAATTACTAGATGGATTTGATGAAGGAATAAACGACATAATTCTAAAATCAGGAATAGATGAAGAAGAGGGGAATACGCTTATAGATGAATTCCTTAAAATAAATTTAGAACGGAATATGAGCAGTAAACTAAAAGAGGTAGTAGCTACAATTCAAAAAGAACAAAATGATATAATAAGGGCTGGTATCAATAAACCTATTATAGTTCAAGGGTCAGCGGGATCAGGGAAAACTACAGTAGCACTTCACAGACTTGCTTATTTACTTTATAGGTATAAAGATAAGATACAGGCAAAAGATATTTTGGTAATTGCACCTAATAAATTATTTTTAGATTATATATCTCAGGTTCTTCCAAGTTTAGGAGCAGATGAAGTAAAACAAGTTACTTTTGAAGAGTTTGCATGTGAGAATATTGGTATAAAAAGTGAAATATATTCTAAGCATAAAAAATTAGGTTATATATTGGAATGTAAAGATGATGATACTAAAACATTAGTATTTAATAGCAGTAAATTAAAGGGAAGTGCTGTTTTTAGGATTATAATTGATAGGTATGTAAGATTTTTAGAAAGAAGAGATATTAATGTTGAATCTATTATGATTAATGAATATGTATTATTTGATAAAAAGATTATAAAAAAATTATATGCTAAAGATTTATCATATCTTCCATTAAACAAAAGAAAAAATGAAATGGAAAGGTATTTTAAAGGAAGAATAAAAGAAAAAGTTAGATTTATATGTGAACAAATAGATTTAAAGTATTATGATGAAATATATAAAGTAAAAAAAACAATAAAGGATGAAGAACAAAGAAGAAAAGTGATAATAGATTTATATGATAGAAGAGATAAAGATAAAAAGTTTATTCATGATAATTCTGAAAATGTGGTTAAAAAATATTTTAAAAAGTGGAAAGATGAAGATATTATAAAGTTATATCTTGAATTTTTTAATAATAAAGAAAGCTTTTATGAAGTTACAGATGGAAGGATACCACAGATTTTAACAGACTACATGATAAAAGAATTAAATGATAATTTTAATAGAGCGGTTATGGATAGTGATGATTTAGCTGCATTAATATATTTGAAATTCAAGATAGATGGAATTGAAGAAAAATATAAGCACATAGTTATAGATGAAGCGCAGGATTACAGTGCTTTTCAAATGGAAATATTAAAAAGTATAGTTTCAAACAATTCTTTAACAATAGTTGGAGATATAGGTCAGGGAATTTATTATTATAAAGGCATAGAAGAGTGGGATAAAGCTATAAATGATATTTTTAAAGGTGATGTAGATTATGTACCTATGACTCAGAGTTATCGTTCAACGGTTGAAATCATAAACTTTGCAAATGAAGTATTAAAGAAACAGAAAAATAATTTGAAACCTGCGGTACCAGTATTAAGGCATGGTAATGAACCTGAAATTATAGAATTTAAAACTGATGCTCAGTTTGCTAATGAACTTGACAAAGTATTAGAGTATGTACAGAGTCAGGAAAAAAACAACATAGCTATTATTGGAAGAAATTTAGAAGAATGTTTTAAGATAAAAGATGTTGTAGATCAGTACAGTGATTATAAATGGCATATCATAAAAGAAGCAGATGATACTTTAAATCTTGAAAGAATAATAATACCATCTTACATGACAAAAGGATTGGAGTTTGATTGTAGTGTAATATATAACTGCAGCGATAAAAACTATAAAAATATCGAACTAGATAAAAAGCTTTTATATGTTGTTTTGACAAGAGCACTACATTTAGAATACATATTTTTCAAGGGAAACAAATCAAAATTACTAGAATAAAATTATTTCGTATTTGAAATTTTTAATTATGTAATTTGCTGAATTGGATAATAAATAGAATATAAATGGAAATAATAAATCTGTAGACAAAAATTAGATAATAAATATTAATAGATAAAAAATATCAATTGAAAGCATTAGATTTTTATGATAAAATTTTTATTAAAATAGGAATAATAAAAGTATTTTTACATTATTAGGAGGGATTAAAATGAATGCAGTGGAATTAAAAGAAAGCGTTTATTGGGTTGGAGTTAAAGATCCTGAACTTGAAGTGTTTGACATAATAATGAATACTAAAAAAGGTACTACATACAATTCTTATATAATAAATGATGAAAAAGTTGCAGTTATAGACAGTGTAAAAGATGGGTTTCTTGATGAGGCTTTATATAATATTAAAGAAGTAATTGGAGATAAAAAGGTAGATTATATAATAGTTCAACATACAGAACTTGATCACAGTGGTTCTTTAAAAAAAATGCTTCAGGTTTACCCAGAGGCAGTTATAATAGCGTCACCAGCAGCTATAAGTTATTTACGAAATATATTAAATGAGGAATTTAAATTTGAGGATGCTTCAAAACTTAAAGAATTAGATTTAGGAAAACATAAATTAAAGTTTATATCTGCTCCAAATCTTCACTGGCCTGATACTATGTTTACTTATGTTGAAGAAAAAAAAATATTGTTTACTTGTGATGTAACAGGGGCTCATTATTGTCCAGATAATATAATTACAAATGATTATAATGATGAATACTTAAGTGAGTTCAAGTATTATTTTGATGTTATAATGGGACCGTTTAAAAAGTTTGTATTATCAGGAATACAAAAGATAGATGGATTACAAATAGACATAATTGCAGCAAGCCATGGCCCAATACATAGTGGAAAAGGTGTAAATAAAGTTCTTAATCTTTATAAAAAAATGTCAATTGAAGAACCTCTTAAGGAAAATATTCAAATTTTTTATATATCAGCATATCATAATACAGAAAAAATGGCTAAATATATAGCAGATAAAATAAATCAAAAAGGAATAGTAGCTGAAACTCATGAAATAACTTCTATGGATATAAGTGCTGCTGTAGAAATGGTGAATAAAGCTACAGGAATTCTTATAGGTTCCCCTACTATTAATCAGGATGCGGTTGAACCAGCATGGAGATTACTTACATCAATAGGAATTATACAAAACAGAGGAAAAGCAGCAGGAGCTTTTGGTTCCTATGGATGGAGCGGAGAAGCTGTTCCGATGATAACTTCAAGATTAAAATCTATGAAGTTCAAAACGGTAGATCAAGGCTTGAAATTTAAACTGGTTCCGTCAGAAGAAGATTATAAAATGGCAGATGAGTTTATTGACAAGTTTTTAGGACTTTTTTAAAGATTGCACCGTACTAAAAGAAAAGTACGGTGTGTTTTCTTAATTTAGTATATTATATAAGGAGGTGAGTTTTTATTAGGAGAGAGTAGTTAATATATTTTTTCTTAATAAAGATTAATGATGAATAAAAAAGAAATAGTGAATTTTTTACAAAACAATGGACTTAGTCAGGTGGAAGAAATAAGTTATAAAGAGGATATATTGGTTTTGAAATTTTTTTATGAGTTTGATAAGGATGAGATAGACGCGGCTAAGAGCTATGCAGATGATGAAAGTGATGATGTGAAAAGGGGAGAAATATGGAATGACGGATTTTTCATTCCATACTTAAGTGATATATCTGAAGATAATGTTGGAGAAATAATTGAAGAAATAACAGAAGAATTTGATTTAATAGCACAATATGTTTTATATAATGGGGACTATGAACAAGAATATAACGAATTTATAGGGATATTTTCAAAAAAAGATTTTGAAATAGAAGATATTTTAGAAAAATTAAATATTTAGTACGGAGTGATATTAATTTTGAAGACTTTAATATTTATGGCATCACCTAATAAAAAAGGAAATACACAAGCTATGCTGGAAGCTTTTTTAAAAGAATTAAGAGGAGAAACATACATAATCAATTGTTATGATGTAAATGTTAAACCTTGTATCGGTTGTAAAATTTGTTATACTTGTGAAGGAAAATGTTCTATAAATGATGATATGACATATATTTATGAAAAAATTAATGAAAGTGATAATATAGCTATATTTTCACCTATGTATTTTGCTTCTTACCCAGGAACATTAAAAAATATAATAGATAGAATGCAGGTTTATTGGAGTAAAAAATATATATTAAATTCAAACCAAACTATTAGCAAGAAAAAAGGAGTATTGTTTTTAAATGCAGGTAGTGAATGGAGAGATATGTTTAAACCTATGCAGAATATGTTTAAATATATAATGAAGAGTATAGGTGGTGAAGTTATAGGAGGAGTATACATAAGCAATACAGATAAGTTTCCAGTAAGAGAAAATGAAGAGGCATTTGAGAGAATATATGAAGTAGTAAGAAAACTATAAATTTTAGTAAAAATGTAGAATTAAAATAAATCGATGATAATTATTTATTATCGGTTTATTTTTTTGTTGTGTAGAAAATAAAAAAAATATGACTGATATATTATAAAACGTATATTTTCAATTTTAAATCCAATTAATAGTTATTTTATTGAAAATAATACAACATTCTTGATTTAAATCATAAATGTGATATAATATTGAATGTAATTAAAGGGAATGTGTATAATATTTAAACGATAAGATGTAAAAACACTACATATAATGTAAATAAATATAATAATATAATTTGGGGAGGATACAAATGATTAATACAGATGTTGCTATGGGATTAGTTAGGGTAACAGAAGCAGCAGCTCTTAGAGGGGCTAAGCTTATGGGAAGAGGAGATAAAAATGCAGCAGATCAAGAGGCTGTAAATGGAATGGAAAAAGCATTTAATTTGATGCCTATTCGTGGAACTGTTGTTATAGGAGAAGGAGAAATGGATGAAGCTCCAATGCTTTATATTGGACAAGAAGTAGGATTAGGTGAAGAAAATATGCCTGAAATGGATATTGCAGTAGATCCAATAGATGGAACTGTTCTTATTGCAAAAGGGTTACCAAATTCTATTGCTGTTGTTGCAATGGGACCTAGAAAAAGTCTTTTACATGCGCCGGATATGTATATGAAAAAGATTGCAGTTGGAGCTGGAGCTAAGGGAGCTATAGATATAAATAAATCACCAAAGGAAAATATTATAAATGTAGCAAAAGCTTTAAATAAAGACATACATGAAGTAACGGTAATAGTACAAGAAAGAGAAAGACATAATTATATAGTAGAACAAGCTAGAGAAGTAGGCGCAAGAGTTAAAATGTTTGGAGAAGGAGACGTTGCGGCTATTTTAGCATGTGGATTTGAAAATACTGGTATTGATTTAATGATAGGAACAGGTGGAGCACCAGAAGGTGTTATAGCAGCTGCAGCTATTAAGTGTATGGGCGGAGAAATGCAAGCTAAACTTGAACCTCATAATGATGAAGAAAAACAAAGATGTATTGCAATGGGAATTGAAGATGTTGAAAAAGTATTAACTATTGATGATTTAGTTAGAAGTGATGATGTTTATTTTGCAGCTACAGCACTTACAGAATGTGATTTGTTAAAGGGCGTTGTTTTTTCTAAAAATGAAACAGCTACAACTCATTCTATAGTCATGAGATCTAAAACATCAACAATAAGATTTGTTGAAGCTGTACATCACCTTTATAAAAGTAATCTTGTACAAAAATAGAGTATAAATACTAACGTTAAATAGAGTAATATAGATATAGGATAGATAGTATGACTATTTATTCTATATCTTTTTTTATTTAGTAATTAAAACATATTACATAAATGAGGAAAGATAAAGTTTTTATGTATAATTATAGATTAAACCATTAATATAATGTAAAATATATAAATAAGAATTATGCAATTGTATACTTTGATGATATAAAGTTTTAATTAAATTAATTGTTTAGAATAAAAAACACATAAGAAAAGAGGGCGGTCAATAGTGATAACAGTTGAAAGGTTAGTTAAGGATTTAGAACTTGAAGTTTTATCAGAAGGTGAAGAAGGAGTACAGATAAAAACTAGTGATATAAATAGACCTGGACTTCAATTTGCAGGATATTATGATTATTTTGCTAATGACAGAATTCAAATAATAGGTAAAGCTGAATGGAGTTTTTTGGAGACAATGCAAACTGAGGTTATAAAAAAAAGAATGAAAAAATTTTTTCAGTTTGAAGCTCCTTGTATTATTTTAGCAAGGGGGTTAGAACCTCATAGAGAATTTGTTGAAAATGCTAGATTGAATAAGAGATGGGTTCTAAGAAGTCAAACTTTGACTACAGAGATTATAACTAAGTTTAAAAATTATCTTGATAGAGAGTTAGCACCAGAAACTAGACTCCATGGTGTTTTAGTTGATGTTTATGGTATAGGGATTTTGATAACAGGAGAAAGTGGTATAGGCAAAAGCGAAACAGCTTTAGAACTTATAAAAAGAGGACATAGATTAGTAGCTGATGATGCTGTAGATATAAAAGAGATAGATGGTAATTTGTTTGGAACTGCTCCGTATATAACTTCAGGTATGATGGAAGTAAGAGGAATGGGAATAATAGATGTACCAGCACTTTATGGATTGAGTTCTATTTTGAAAGAGAAAATTATAGATTTTGTTATATATTTAGAACAGTGGAAGTCAGAACAAAATTATGATAGATTAGGAATAGACGAAGAATATGTAAATATACTAGATATGCCAGTAAAAAAAATAGTTGTACCAATAAGACCAGGAAGAAATATAGCTGTTATAATTGAAGCTGCGGCAGCAAACTACAGATATAGTAAGATGTCTAAGGTATCACCAGTAGAAACAATAGAAAAAAGGATGGAAGAAATATTTAACAATGCAAAGTAAAGAGGAGTTTAGAAAATTCATAACACAAAAAAGAAGTCTATTAAGTAAAAATAAAAAAGAAGATTTAGATAATAAAGTATTTAATAAACTAATAAAAAATAAAGCTTATAAAAACTCTAAGGTTATATTTTGTTTTGTAAGCTTTAAAAATGAAGTATATACCCATAAATTTATAAAATATGCAATTAAAGACAATAAGAGAGTGTGTGTGCCTAAGATAATATCAAAAGAAGAAGGTATGAAGGCTGTTGAAATAAAAAGTTTTCAAGATTTAAAAAGTGGTGCTTATGGTATTTTAGAACCCTTAAATTTTAATCTGCAAATTGATGAAAAACATATTGATTTAGCTTTAATACCTGGAATGGCATTTGATAAATATGGTGGAAGAATAGGGCTCGGTGGCGGATTTTATGATAGATTTTTAAAAAAAGTTAATAAAAATACTTTAAAACTGAGTTTAGCATATGATTTCCAAATATTTGATAAGGTTCCTGTGGAGAAGCATGATATTAGAATAGATGGAATAATCACCAATAAAAAAACAAATACTATAAATAAATGGTTAAGATAATTCTAAACTATACCATATTATCTAATTTGGTGATCATATGCAAATATTGGATATTCTAAACGGTTTTACGAAAGTTAGGGAAGATACATATAAAATTGGGAAGAGTAATTATTGGATATTAGTAAATCCTAAAGAAATTACTAACTTAAAAGATAAATTTATTTTAGATGAGGAAAGCATTAATCAATGTATTACAGAAAGTAACAGGTCATCTAAAATAATTTTTTTTGATGGTTATATATTTTTAAGTCTTAATATATTAGGGTACAGAAATGAGATAATTGAAAGTAGAGAATTAAACATATATTTAAGCAAAGATTATATAATTACTGTTTGTAAAGGTGAAATAAGCATAATTAAAGACTTAATAGAAGATATTAAGAATATGAAAAATTGTTTTATGATTAGAGATAATCCTAAGCCTTCAATAATTTTGTACTATATTTTAGATAGAATTATAGTTAAAAATTATAATATAATATCTGACTTAGAAACAAAGGCAGACAAAATAGAAATTTCTATTTTAAAGAATCCTTTGAATGAGCATGCAGATGAACTTATACATCTAAGAAGACAAGTATACAAGATAAGAAAATATTTAAATCCACTAAGATATATAGGAGATAGTTTGGTTAGTAATGATAATTCTATATTTGATGAAAATGATATAAAATTTTTTCATAATATTAACCAGAAAATTAATAAGCTTATGCTGTCAATTGAAAGTTTGGTACAGGATTTAGCGCTGGTCAGAGAAGCATTTGAATCTGAAATTGCTAACAAAACTAATGGTCTTATGAAGGTGTTTACTGTAATAACAAGTATCTTTTTACCTCTAAATTTATTAACTAGTATGCAGGGAATGAACTTTGAAAATATACCTTTTGTAAGTTATAAGTATGGATATTATTATACACTAGGTATTATGATAGTAATTGTTATTATACTTATGTATATATTTAGAAGAAAAAGATGGTTATAGAGTGGTTTAAAATGAAAGGTTTTCCATTTTGTATTTTATGATATAATGGATAGTGAATTGTAAAATTAGACATCAAAATAGGGGGAATATATATGTCAGAACAAAAAAAAGTAGAAAAAGACTTACAGAAAAAATATGAATATGCTTGGAATAAGTATTCTAAAGACGATTTGGAAAATGTATTTAAACTAAATGATAGATACATAGACTTTATGTCTAAATGCAAAACTGAAAGAGAATGCATAGATGAATTTATAGTTCTTGCAGAAAAGGCAGGCTATAAGAATGTAGAAGATATAATAAAGGAAAATGGTAGCTTAAAATCAGGAGATAAGGTTTATGCAAATAATAAAGGTAAAACTTTAGCAATGTTTATAGTAGGAAGTGAATCTTTTGAAAAAGGACTAAGAATATTAGGAGCACATGTTGATTCACCAAGATTAGATTTAAAACAAAATCCATTATATGAGGATACAGATTTAGCTTTATTTGATACCCATTATTATGGTGGAATTAAAAAATATCAATGGGTAACACTACCACTTGCAATTCATGGAGTTATGATTAAAAAAGACGGAACAACTGTAAATATTGTTATAGGGGAAGAAATAAGTGATCCAGTAGTTGGTATTTCAGATTTATTGGTTCATTTATCAGCAGATCAACTTCAAAAAAAATTAGCTAAAGGAATTGAAGGAGAAGACTTAAATATACTAGTGGGAAGTATTCCAATTGAAGATAAAGATGCTAAAAACAGAGTGAAATTAAATATATTAAAGATATTAAATGAAAAATATGATATTGAAGAAGAGGATTTTGTATCAGCAGAGCTTGAAGTAGTTCCAGCTGGTGCTGCAAGACATTATGGACTTGATAAGAGTATGGTTATGGCTTATGGTCATGATGATAGAGTGTGCTCTTTTACATCATTTGAAGCAATGCTTGAAATTGAAAATTCAACAAAGACATGTGTAACTTTATTAGTTGATAAAGAAGAAGTTGGTAGTATTGGAGCAACAGGAATGCACTCTAAATTCTTTGAAAATTCAGTGGCTGAAGTTATGAATCTAGTAGGAGATTACAGTGAATTAAAATTAAGACGTACTCTTGCTAATTCAAAAATGTTATCATCAGATGTAAGTGCTGCGTTTGATCCAAACTATCCAGCTGTAATGGAAAAGAAAAATGCTGCTTACTTTGGAAAGGGAATTGTATTTAATAAATATACAGGTGCTAGAGGAAAATCAGGATGTAATGATGCTAGTCCAGAGTATATAGCAGAAATAAGAACTATGATGGAAAAATATAATGTATCATGGCAAACTGCTGAACTTGGAAAAGTTGACCAAGGAGGCGGTGGAACTATAGCGTACATACTTGCTGAATATGGTATGGATGTTATAGATTGTGGTGTTGCTGTTCAGAACATGCATGCTCCATGGGAAGTTGTAAGTAAAGCTGATGTATATGAAACAATGAGAGGATATTATGCATTTTTACAAGAAGCGTAAAATTCTTCATAATAAACAGGTTGGAGATAAAAAATGGATAAAATTTTAGAGTTTATCAATAATCCAGCTAATAACAAGGATATATATTTTTTATTTGTGTTAATAGGATTAGGAATTTTATTTAACACAATAAAAAAGGTAATAGATGAAATTAAGAATAAAAAATAAAGATAGTTAATATTTTTATAAAATTGCTGACAAGTTGTTTGTCAGCAATTTTTGTTTTAAAATTAAAGTTTAAGTGAATTTTAAATTCTATATTGTGAAAATATAAAAAGCTAATAATTAAATTTATTTTGAGATATGTAATTCTTTATAGCCTGTTTTTTTATCAAATTCTCTTGTGAATTTCAAATGATCTAAATCAGCAATAATAATTTCAGCTGTAGTTCCAATTAAACAGTTTTCTTTTAAATGTCCGCCAATTACATTTCCTTTTTCATCTGATAAAGAAATATGTAGATGAATACCATCTTTGCATAAAGTACCTACTAAGGAAACTATTTCGTAATTTTTTTCAAAATCTTTTATAATTGATGCATTAGCCATTCTAAGGGTTGCTCTAGTAATACAACCAACGCATGTTAAAATGCATCCAGCATTTATATTGTTTTCTTTTGTAAAGTTAATTAATTCTTTTTTTAAGTCTTGACCAGTTGTTAATCTTACAGCATAAGTTTTCAAGACTGCACCTCCATCATTGAAAATTAGCTTATAGCTTTTAAAAATTCAGTTAAGTATTCTCCTTCAAGTATAGAATTGCCTATGTATCCGTGCTTTTTATCGTTTTTGTCAAGACCATGATAATCAGAACCAGCAGTTATAAGTTTATTATGTTTTTTGGCTATATCTTTAAACTTTTGTTCTTCACCTGGTTTGTTTAGTGGATAAATTGCTTCAATTCCATCAAAATCAAATTTCATAAGATCTTCTGTTTTAGATTTTTTTATAAGAGTAGGATGAGCTAGAGATACAAAAGCATCCGCAGATTTAAGTATATTGATACCTTCAAGTATGCTTATATTTTTAGTGGGAACATAAGCAGGACTATTGTTTCCTATAATGTTATTAAAAATATAATTCCAATCATAAGAATAGCCTGCGTCTATTATGGCTTTTGCAATATGTGGTCTTGCAATGATTCCTTTGTTTTTTGATAATATTTGGTCGTAACTAATGTATATATCAAAAAATTTCTTTAGGTTATGTACTATTTTTTCACCTCTTTTTATTCTGTGTTCTTGTAATATATTTAAGTGGCTTTGAAGAGTAGGCGACTTATAGTTATCATCTTTAAAATATCCTAATAGATGAACACTTTCGCCGTTATGTCGTGTAGTTAATTCTATACCAGGAATAACTTTTAAAGATATTTCTTTTCCTTTTTTCAAAGCATTATCAATGCCATTGGTGTTATCATGATCTGTTATTGCTATTATGTGTAAACCTTCTTTTTTAGCTAGTTCAACTAATTTAGCTGGGGATAGTTTTCCATCAGATGCATTTGTATGATTGTGAAAATCACCTTTTTTATACATAGTATTTCACCTCAACTGGATAAGTTATTTTTATTTAACATTTATTGGCTGTTAAAAACACAAGTTACTCACTCATTATATACCTAAATTTATTTATTATACTAGTGAATTTGCTTTAAATTTTATATGAGGGAATACTATTTATATATGTTTATAAAATAATTTATGTAAGGATTTGATATGTACCATACAAAAAGCTTTTGATATAATAGAACTAATTTTTAAAATTTAGATTATATAAAGGTGGTATATTATGTTTTTAATGATAGATAATTATGATTCCTTTGTCTATAATCTTGTAAGATATTTTGAGGAATTAGGAGAAGATATTAAAGTATATAGAAATGATAAAATTACCATAGAAGATATAAAGAAAATGGATTTAGAAGGAATAATAATTTCGCCAGGACCTAAAGACCCTAAAGATGCAGGAAACTCTATAGAGATTATAAAGAATTTTAGAGGTGAAATTCCTATTTTGGGAATATGCCTTGGACACCAAGCTATAGGGTATGTATTTGGAGGAAAAATAGTAAAAGGTGAAAGACCTATGCATGGCAAGATATCTAATGTATATCATAATAACAAAGGAATATTTAAGGGGATAAAAAACCCTTTGAAGGTTACTAGATATCATTCGCTGGTTGTGGATAAAGAAAGTTTACCTTCTTGTTTTTCAATAACTTGTGAGACTGAAGATGGTGTTATAATGGGACTTAAGCATAAAGAATATGATATAGAAGGCGTTCAATTTCATCCAGAGGCAGAGCTGACGGAATGTGGACATGAAATTCTTGAAAATTTTATAAAGAGGTGCAAAATATGATAAATCCATTAATAGAAGAAATTGATACTGAGCTTGATGCTTTTAGTATATATTCTATATTTAAAGATTTGAATGAAAGTGTTTTTTTAGATAGTGGTATGGACAGAGAAAGATTAGGAAGATATTCTTTTATTGGATTAAATCCTTTTATAACTTTTAAATTTAAAAACGATACATGTTTTTTCAATGGAAAAAGATACGAAGGAGATGTTTTTGAAGAATTAAAAAAAATTATAAAAAAATATAAGCTGAAGAATAATACCCATCTTCCTTTTATAGGAGGTGGTATAGGTTATTTTTCTTATGACTTAGGAAGAAACCTAGAGCAACTTCCAGAAATAGCATTTGAGGATGTGGATATACCTCATTGTTATTTTAATTTTTATGATAATGTAATTGTAATAGACCATGTTAATAATAAAGTTTATTTAACTGCACTTGGTATTTTAAAAGAACCTGAGAAGAGTATATGCAGTATAAAGGATAAAATACATAAAGGCAAGAAAGTAAAACATACAAAATTTAAACAAACTAAACTTCATTTTGACTCTAATTTTAATAAAGAAGAGTATATTAAGACTGTAGATAAAGTTAGAGAATATATAAAAAATGGAGATATATACATAACTAATTTAACTCAAAGATTTACATGTAGTACAAAAAAAGAACCTTATGAGGTTTATAAAAATTTAAGAAGCATAAATCCAGCTCCTTTTGCTGCTTTTATGAAATTAAGTGGATTTAGTATAGTTTCTTCATCACCAGAAAGATTTTTAAAAATAAGAAATGGAGTTGTAGAAACAAGACCAATAAAGGGTACAAGACCAAGAGGGGAAAATAAAGAAGAGGATTTCAAAAATAGACAAGAACTTATAAATAGTGAAAAAGATAAATCGGAACTCTTAATGATTGTTGACCTTGAGAGAAATGATTTAAGTAGAGTATGCAAACCAAAATCTGTTAAGGTTACGGAAATTTTTAAACTTGAAGAATATAGTACAGTATATCATCTGGTTTCAACAATAAAAGGAGAATTACAGGATGAATGCACTTCAATAGATTGTATAAAGGCATGTTTCCCTGGAGGCTCTATAACTGGTGATCCTAAAATACGTTCTATGGAAATAATAGATGAATTGGAGAAGGTAAGAAGAAATATATATACTGGGTGTATAGGATATATAGGATTTGATGATAATGTAGATTTAAATATAGTTATAAGAACAATTCTTATGAAAGATGATAAGGCTTATATGGGAGTTGGCGGAGGAATAACTTGGGAATCAGATTCGGAAGCTGAATACTATGAAACATTAGATAAAGCTAAAGCTTTATTTGAAAGTTTTGCATAAATATTCACGAAGGTGTATAATTATTGTATTCTTTAAGAAACTAATTAAAAAATCTTACCTACAATGAGGTGTTTTTGTGATAATAGTTAACAATGAGTTAAAGAAAGAAAGTAAAATTCATTTAGATAACGGTTTTTTATTTGGAAGAGGATTGTTTGAAACTATTTTAATTAAAGATAAACCTGTTTTTTTGAAGGAACACTTACATAGACTAAATGCAGGGCTTGTAAAGATAGGAATAAAGACTCAAATTTCAGAACAATATTGCCTTGGAAATATAAAAAAATTAAATTGCAGCAATTGTGCAGTTAAAATAGTTGTGAGTGAAAATAATATAATTTTTACTAAAAGAGAAATAGGATATAAAGAAGAAGACTATATTAATGGGTTTAAGGTGAAAATAAGTGATATTACAAGAAATACTAATTCATATATAACATATTTAAAATCCTTAAATTATTTAGATAATATAATTGAACGAGAAAAGGCTTTAAAAGAAGGGTATAATGAGGTTTTGTTTTTTAATAATAATGGGTATTTAAGCGAAGGAAGTGTTTCAAATTTGTTTTTTATTAGAGAAGGAAATATATGTACTCCATCTTTAAAATGTGGACTTCTTCCTGGAGTGGTAAGAAATTGGATTATCAGCAATTTTAAAGTTTTACAAGGAAAGTTTATTTTAGAAGATTTAAAAAACAGTGAAGGAGTATTTTTGACTAATAGTTTAATGGGAATTATGCAGATATATAGCATAGAAGAAAAAATTTTAAATAAAAGTGATATAATAAGAAGTATTAAATCTAAGTATGAGTCTGTTCTTTAAGTTATATGTGTTTTTAATTTTGAATATAAATAAATGAGAAAATTGCATAATTTTAAAATCACATAGCTACATGAAAATTTTAATTATGTAATTTTCTTAGAGATAAATAATTAAAATAGAGAGGTAGTTTAATGGGGATTGAAGAATTAAATTACATGGAGAGAGTAAGTAAGATTTTATATCACGAAAAATTTAATGAGTATTTAAAAAAAATTATGAAATATGAGCGAAAAAGAGAATTTTGTAAACATGATATACAACATTTTTTAGATACTGCAAGAATAGCGTATATTTTAAATTTAGAAAAAGGCTTTAATATACACAAGGAAGTGGTTTATGGTGCGGCTCTTCTTCATGATATAGGAAGATGGAGAGAATATGAGAATGGTATTCCGCATAATATAGCAAGTTCTGATTTAAGCGAAAAGATTTTAATTGATAGTGGATTTTCAAAAATAGAAATACAAAAGATAAAAAAAGCCATATTAAATCATAGAAAAAAGGATAAAGATATAATTGAAGAAAAAGAAGCGTATTTAAGTGATATAATATATGCGGCGGACAAATTATCAAGAAATTGTTTTTGCTGTAGAAGTAGAAAAAAATGTAACTGGTCAGATGAGAAGAAAAATTTAAACTTAAAATATTAATACTTATCCACTTGTATAGTAATTTGCTATGCAGGTGGATTTACATGTTGAATTAATTTTTTACAATAAAAGGGAGGAAATGTTATGAAAATAGGTAATAAAGAATTTAAAATAGGAGAAAAAACATATGTTATGGGAATACTTAATGTTACTCCTGATTCATTTTCAGATGGTGGCAAATTTAGTAATGTAGACAAAGCAGTAGCTCATGCTAAGAAAATGATAGAAGAAGGAGCAGATATTATAGATGTTGGAGGGGAATCTACAAGACCAGGGCACCAGAAAGTTTCAATTGAAGAAGAGATAAAAAGAGTTGTTCCTGTTATAGAGGTTTTAGTTAAGGAAATAGATATACCAATTTCAATAGATACTTCAAAAGCCAAAGTAGCGGAAATGGCGGTGAAGGTAGGAGCTTCACTTATTAATGATGTTTGGGGATTCAAAAAAGATCCTGAAATTTCAAAAATAGCAGCGAAATATGATGTGCCATGCTGTCTTATGCATAATAGAAATGATAAGAATTACAATAATATCATGGAAGATATGTTAATGGATTTACAGGAAAGTATTGATATTGCTTTAAAGGCAGGCGTAAAAAAGGAAAATATAATCTTAGATCCAGGTATAGGTTTTGCTAAAACATATGAAGGTAATTTAGAAGTTATGAATAAGTTGGAAGAATTAAATAAACTGGACTATCCTTGGTTATTAGGTACATCAAGAAAATCTATGATTGGGATTACATTGGATTTACCAGCAGATGAAAGAGTAGAGGGAACTATTGCTACTACCGTAATTGGTATAATGAAGGGCTGTGACTTTGTAAGAGTACATGATGTAAAAGAAAATAAAAGAGCCTGTGATATGACTGATGCTATAGTAAGATAAAATTTATTGTGTGATAAGAATGGAGTGAGATGTTTGGATAAAATATACATAGAGGATTTGGAAGTATACGCTTTTCATGGAGTTAATGAAGAAGAGAAAAGAATGGGGCAGAAATTTTTAATATCAGTTGAATTGTTTTTGGACTTATCTCAAGCAGGAAAAAGTGATGATTTAACTAAAACAGTTAATTATGGTCAGCTGTGTTGTGACATTGAAGAAGAATTTAAAAACGAAAAATATGATTTGATTGAAAAATCTGCAGAAGAGATTGCAAAATATATTCTTTTAAATTATGATTTGCCTCAAAGAGTAAAAGTTATTGTAAAAAAACCTTGGGCGCCTATTGGAAAGCCTATAAAATATGCGGCAGTTGAGGTGGATAGAGCATGGCATAAAGCTTATATAGCAGTAGGCTCAAATTTAGGAAGTAAAGAAGAAAATATTAAACAAGCCATTAATAAAATAAATGAGTCTGGACTAACTAAAGTAACTAAGCAATCCAATATATATGAAACAGCTCCAGTAGGATATTTAGACCAAGATAATTTTTTTAATGGAGTTTTTGAAGTGAAAACCCTTTTAGAACCAAGAGAGCTTATGAAATTATTATTAAAGATTGAAAAGGATCTAAAAAGAGAGAGAATAATAAAATGGGGACCAAGAACTATGGATTTAGATATAATTTTATATGATGATTGTGTAACAAATTTTGAAGAAGCTATTATACCTCATCCGAGAATGCATGAGAGAATGTTTGTTTTGGAACCACTTTGTGATATAGCACCATATTTAATGCATCCTGTATTAAATAAAAGAATTTATCAGTTAAAAGAAGAATTAAAAGGAAAATAATTATCATATTAAAACTGGACAGGGGGAGGGTAAAATATGAAGCATATTGATAATAAAAAAAGTATTTTAGCAGATATGTCATTGCTTTTAGTAGCCATTGTATGGGGAGGGGGATTTGTAGCAGTAAAAGATGCTTTAGATAATATTCCACCATTTTGTATAGTAGCTTTGAGATTTATAATTGCTACTTTACTATTATGTATAGTATTTTGGAAAAAAATAAGATTAGTAACTAAAAAGGATATTAAATCAGGAACAGTAATAGGAATATTTTTATTTGGAGGTTATGCAACTCAAACTATAGGTCTTCAATATACAACAGCGGCAAAACAAGGCTTCTTAACAGCAACTTATGTTGTTATTGTACCTTTTTTAGCATGGATTGTTAATAAAAAGCGACCAGATTTATATTCAATAATAGCAGCTTTTTTAACTTTAATAGGTATAGGAATGTTAAGCTTACAAGATAGTTTACATATAGGATTAGGTGATAGTCTTACACTTGTATGTGCAGTATTTTTTGCAGCACAAATAATAGCAATTAGTTTTTATACAGAAACAGTAGATCCTATAATACTTACTATTGTTCAGCTAGGGGTATGTGGAATTATTTCGGCTGTAAGTGCGCTTGCTTTTGAAACTATTCCTAAACAAATAGGGACTCAAAGTATTATGTCTGTTTTATATTTAGGATTATTTAGCACTATGCTTGCTACTATAATTCAAAATATAGCACAAAAATATACTTATGAAACTCATGCAGCTATAATTCTTTCTATGGAATCACTTTTTGGATGTATATTATCAGTTCTTTTGTTAGGTGAATTATTTACAATAAAAATGGTTTTTGGTTCTATATTTATATTAGCAGCTGTAATAACTGCTGAAACTAAGTGGAATTTTTTAAAACCTAAACATAAACGAAGAAGTACTGCTTTAGAATAAAAAGAATGCACGGGAAACCGTGCTTTTTTTATTATCTGAATATAAGAATATTGTGAAGTAATATTATTATATGGTGTTTTAGTTTTAGAGATTACGAATTAAAAAAATAAAAAATATATTAAAAAGTACTTCTAAAAGTACCAGTATAGTAAATAAAGATATTATAGGATGATTAATATAACATTTATAAATAATAAAGTACAAATAATGAGGAGGAAAATGATGAATAGAGAGAATAATTTTAAAAACAATAGGATGAGGGCTAAAAAGAAATTATACAAAAGAAAAAGAGCACAAAAATCTATTATTGATATCATAGAACCTTATCTATATATTTTACCAGCAATGATAGTTTTTTCATTATTTATATTTTTCCCTTTTATAAAAACTATATATTTGAGTTTAAATGCAACAGATTCTCAGGGAACTGTAAGTAGTTTTATTGGATTGAATAATTATATAAATCTTTTTAAATCACCCTCATTTCAAAATAGTTTAATTGTTACAATAAAATTTGCTCTTTTTACTGTAGTTCCAGCTATGGTTATAGGATTTATTACTGCAATTCTTGCAAATGTAAAACTCAAAGGTATAGGTATTTTTAGAACAATATATGCATTACCAATGGCAATTTCTTCAGCTTCAGCAGCTATAGTATGGATGTTCCTTTTTCACCCTAGTATAGGTATGGTTAATTATTTTTTAAAAACCAATATAGGATGGCTTACTGATACAAAGTGGGGGTTAATAGCTATTGCAGTAGTTACCATTTGGATGAATATAGGTATAAATTTTATATTTATTATAGCAGCATTACAAGGTGTCCCTTTAGACTTATATGAAAGTGCAGCAATAGATGGAGCAGGTGTTTTTAGTAAACATTTACACATTACAATTCCATGTATATCTCCAACACTATTTTTCTTGTTAGTAATAAATATAATAAATACTTTTCAAGCTTTCGGACAAATAAATATAATGACTTCTGGTGGACCAGGAGAATCAACAAATGTTCTTGTACATGCTATATATAGGGAAGCATTCTTTAATAATAGATTTGGAGTGGCGAGTGCTCAATCTATAATACTTTTCTTAATATTGCTAGTACTTACATTACTTCAATTTAAATTTGGTGAAAGCAAGGTGAACTATTAATGAAAACGAAAAATACATCAAAGATTATTATGTATGCGTTAAATATTGTAATTTCGTTATTAATACTTGGACCAATAATTTACACTTTATGTGTAAGTTTAATGACACCAGATCAGATATTTGAGTATCCACCTAAAATTATACCTAGAAGAATTTTTACTGAAAATTATAAAGAAGCATTAGAGACTGCACCTATATTAAGATTTATATTAAACAGTTTAATAATGTCTGTGTCCATAACAATTGGGCAAGTAATAACAGGAATACTTGCAGCATATGCATTTTCATTTATGGAATTCAAAGGAAAAAATATTTTATTTATAATCATATTATCTACAATGATGATACCAGGTCAAGCAGTTATCATTGCTAATTACTTAACTATAAGTTCATTAGGATTATTAGATACATTTAAAGCATTGATTTTTCCGTATTTAACATCTGCACTTGGAATATTTCTTTTTAGACAATTCTTTTTAACTTTACCTAAAGAATTACATGAAGCTGCTATTTTAGATGGATGTGGAAGTTTTAGATTTTTGATTAGTATTGTTATACCGCTTTCTAAACCAGCAATAGGATCCTTAAGTATATATTCTTTTTTACAGGCATGGAATATGTATATGTGGCCGTTACTAACTACTAATCGTGAAGGTATGAGAACAGTACAAATAGGAGTAGGTATGCTTCAAAATGTTGATGCACAAGCTTTTGGACCTTTAATGGCAGGTATTATAATGATAATCATACCTTCTATATTGGCATTCGTTTTAGGTCAAAAACAACTTATTGAAGGCTTAACATCAGGATCTGTAAAAAGCTAATTTATTATTTTTAATATTTTCTAAAGCTTATAAAAAATAACAAATAAATTAATAAGAAAAAGGGAGGAGTAGAAAAATGAAATTTAAGAAAATTATTTCTATTTTACTAACTAGTTCAATGATCTTTTCGTTAACAGCATGTGGAAGTAGTGGATCTAAATCAGGAGGAAATGCACCAGATAGTTCAAAGGAAACAGCTTCTAATGAGAAAGTTATTGAGCTGAAATTTTGGCATTCTATGGGAGGCGTAAATGGAAAAGCAGTAAAAGTTATGACAGAGAATTTTAACAATACTCATAAAAATATACATGTTACAGCACAATATCAAGGAAAATATGATGATACTTTAACAAAATTAAAAACTGCTATGCAGGGAAAAGCAGGGCCAGACATTTGCCAGGTTTATGATATTGGTACAAGATTTATGATAGATAGTGGTTGGGTAGTACCAATGCAAAACTTTATTGACAATGATAAGGAATATGATAGTTCTCAATTGGAGCCTAATCTTTTAGGATATTATACAGTTAATAACAAATTATATTCAATGCCATTTAATTCATCTACACCAATACTTTATTATAATAAAACAGCTTTTAAAGACGCGGGACTTGATCCTAATAAACCACCTAAGAATTTTAAGGAAATCGAAGAGTATAGTAAAAAGTTAGTAAAAAAAGATGGAGACAAAGTAAGTAGATATGGATTCTCAATGTGTGTATATGGATGGTTCTTTGAACAATTAATAGCAAAACAGGGTGCAGTATATGGAAACAATGAAAATGGAAGAAAAGATAAGGTTACTGAAGTAGCTTGGGATAAAAATGGCGCAGGACTAAATATATTAAAAGAATGGAAAAAACTTATGGATACTGGTTGTGTGGGCAATTTTGGAAGAAAAGTTGATGATACTAAAAATGCTTTTACAGCAGGAAGAGCTGCAATGATACTTGAATCAACAGCTTGCTTAGGCGGATTTATAAAAGGTGTTGGGGATAGATTTGAAATTGGTACAGCATATCTTCCAAGTTTAAATGATACAGATAAAGGCGGAGTAGTAATTGGTGGTGGAGCTCTTTGGGCACTTGATAATGGTTCAGAAGAAAAACAAAAAGCTGCTTGGGAATTCATTAAATTCATAGCATCACCTGAACAACAAATATATTGGAACAATCAAAGTGGTTACTTCCCTATAACAAAGAAAGCTTATGATATTGCAGAAATGAATGAACATTTAAAACAATATCCACAATTTAAAACAGCTATAGATCAGCTACATGATACTCCAATAAACACTTGCACACAAGGTGCTTTAGTAGGTGTATTTTCAGAGGCAAGACAGGAAATAGAAATAAATATTGAGAAAATGCTTCAAGGTACTCAAACTCCAGAAGAAGCAATACAAAATGCTGCTAGCAAGATAAATGCTGCAATTAAAAATTATAATGAAAATAATAAATAATTAATAGTAAAAGAGTTGATTCAAAAGTAATTTATTTTTGAGTCAGCTCTTTTACTTATTGAATAATAGTGTAGATTAAATATTATTGTAAATCTTTAGGTGTAAGGACTGAATTTATTGTAAACCTAATTTTAAAATGTGGTTGACAATATTGAATAGTATTTATACAATATAAATAAATAAAATTTAGTAAGGGGAGAAGCAAAGGATGAATATAAAAACTAGAGATATGATTTTGATTTCAATGTTTGCAGCATTAACGGCAATAGGAGCTTTCATAAAGATACCTACACCTATTGTTCCATTTACTCTACAATTTTTATTTTGTGCTTATGCAGGGATTTTTCTTGGTTCTAAACATGGGCTATATTCACAAGTTTTATATGTAGGAATTGGGCTAATTGGAATTCCTATTTTTGCAAATGGTGGAGGCCCAATGTATATTCTGCAACCAACCTTTGGATATTTAATAGGATTTATAATATGTGCATATATCATTGGAAAACTAACAGAAAACATAGAAAAAGTTACAGCAATAAGAATACTAGGACCGGTTTTATTAGGGTTATTCTTTGTATATTTATGTGGAGTATCTTATTTATATATGATAGTAAATCTTTATTTAGGTAAAGCTATGTCAGTAAAAGGTGCAATTGCAGCAGGGTTTATACCATATATTACTTCAGATTTAATACTTAGTGTTTTAGTAGCACTTACTGCAGTAGCTGTAGTACCAGTGCTTAAAAAATCAGGGCTTTTGAATAGAGTTTAGAAATACAGTTATGCAGCAATTTTAGTTTGTAAACGTAGTTGATGCTTTAGGTCAAAAACAACAAATAAAGGAGAAAATATTATGGAAAATTTTATTAAAGATATTAAAGAAAAAATCTTAAAGGGTGGAAGTATAAGTTTTGATGAAGCTTTAAAAATAATAAATATTGATGAAGAAGACTTAGAGTGTCTTGAAACTTTATTTGAAGGTGCAAATGAAATTAGAGAAAAATTTGTAGGGAAAAAGGTGGATTTGTGCACAATAATAAACGGAAAATCAGGAAGATGTTCAGAAAACTGTAAATATTGTGCTCAGTCTGTACATTATAATACTGGAATAAAAGAGTATGAGCTTATAGAATATAATCAAATTTTAGATAAGGCTTTAGAAGTTCAAGGGGAAGGGGCACATAGATTTTCAATAGTTACAAGTGGAAGAGGAATCAGTAGTGAAGAAGAGCTTGAAAAGCTAGTTGAAATTTATAAAGAACTTAATAAGGATACTAATTTAAAGTTGTGTGCTTCCCATGGAATAATTTCTTATGAACAGGCAAAAAAGCTTAAAGAAGCAGGAGTAAGTATGTATCATCATAATATAGAAACCTGTAAAAAAAATTATTCCAACATATGTACAACACATACCTATGAAGACAGAATAAATACCATAAAAAATGTGCAAAAAGCTGGTATGGATATTTGTTGTGGAGGAATAATTGGAATGGGAGAAAATCCTCAAGATAGAATAAGTATGGCTTTTGAAATAAAGAATTTAGGAATAAAATCTATTCCGATTAATGTATTAACTCCAATAAAAGGTACTCCATTTGAAAAAACTAAAAAAGTTGCTCCTTTAGAAATATTAAAAACTATGGCTGCCTTTAGATATATAATACCTGATGCTTATATAAGATATGCAGGGGGAAGAATAGCACTTAAGGATAAACAAGGTCTAGGATTTAAGGCGGGAGTAAATGCAGCATTGGTTGGAAATTATCTAACTACAATAGGAAGTAATATAGAAGAGGATAAAGAAAAAATTAGATGTGCTGGATTAGAAATATAAATGAGGTGAGAAGTTGGCAGAGGGGATTTTTATAGTTGGAACTGATACAGATGTAGGAAAGACTTTTGTGACAGCAGGGATTACATATGTATTGCGAAAAAATGGATTTAATGCATGTAGCTTTAAATGTGTACAAAGTGGAGGAGTATATAAAGAGGACAAACTAATATCGGGAGATGTAAAATTAGTAAAGGATATAACGGGAATTAAGGAAGAATACGATGTTATGAATCCTTACTGTCTTAAAGAAGAAGTATCTCCACATATTGCAGCAGAAGTAGAAGATACTGCTATTGATAAACAAAAGATACTTGAAGGATATAAAAAGCTAAAAGAAAAATATGATTTTGTAATAGCTGAAGGAAGCGGTGGAGTAGTAGTACCTATAATAAGAGATAAATACTATATATATGATCTAATTAAAGATTTAAATCTTCCAGTAGTAATAGTAACAAGAGCAGGAGTAGGAACTATAAACCATACTGTGTTAACTGTAGAATTTTTAAAAAGTAAAAACATAAAAATTAAAGGGATAATAGTGAATGGGTATAAAGGGAACTTTTATGAAGATGATAATATAAAAGTTATAAAAAGTATTACTGGATTAGAAGTTATTTCGGTTTTGAATAGAGTAGAAGAAAAAGATTATGATAACTTTATTGAGAAGGCAAGAAATGAATATTATAGAAGCATGAATATAAATGAGATATTAAAAATGTTTTAGGAGGAATTTTAGTTGATGAATATGAAAGAACTTCAAAAAAGGGATTTAGATCATATATGGCATCCATGTTCTCAGATGAAGGACTATGAAAATTTCCCTCCGATTGTAATAAAAAAAGGAAATGGAGTATTTTTAGAGGATGCGGATGGAAAAAAATATTTAGATGCAGTATCGTCTTGGTGGGTAAATTTATTTGGACATTGTAATAAAAGAATAAATGATGCATTATATAGACAAGCTAATAAGGTGGAACATGTTATTTTTGCAAACTTTTCACATGAAGCAGCAATAGAGCTTGGAGAGAGGATTACAAAAGTTGCGCCACAAGGATTAAATAAAATATTTTTTGGAGATAATGGTTCTTCAGCTGTAGAAATTGCATTAAAATTAAGTTTTCAATATCATCAGCAGATAGGAAAAACAAAGAAAACAAAATTTGTTGCTATTACTGATGCATATCATGGAGAAACTGTAGGTGCTCTTTCTGTAGGAGGAGTAGACTTATATAATAAAATTTATAAACCTTTGCTTTTAGAGGTTATAAGACCACAAGGTCCAGACTGTTTTAGATGTAAATATATTAAAAATAGAGATGATTGTAAAGCTGAATGCTTTGATTCTATGGAGAAAGTAGTTAAAGAAAGACATGATGAAATTACAGCTATAATAATAGAACCAATGGTTCAAGCTGCTGCAGGAATGAAGATTTATTCAGCAGAGTATCTTAAAAAACTTAGAAAATTATGTGATAAATATGATATAAATTTTATAGCAGACGAAGTAGCTGTAGGCTTTGGAAGAACTGGGAAAATGTTTGCTTGTAATCATGCAGAGGTTTCTCCAGATATAATGTGTATATCTAAAGGACTAACAGCAGGATATATGCCGCTTTCACTTGTTTTAATGACAGATAAAATTTATGATGCTTTTTATGACGAATATAGTACAATGAAAGCATTCCTGCACAGTCACAGCTATTCTGGTAATGCTTTAGGATGTGCAGTTGCTGTTGAAACGCTAAAAATTTTTCAAGAAGAAAATATAATTGAAAAAAATATTGAAAAATCTAAGTATTTAAGACAAAAAGTTGAAAGTGTATTAAATGATATTCCATATGTAGGTGAATATAGACAAGTGGGTATGATTGGGGCAATAGAATTAGTTAAGGATAAAGAAACTAAAGAAGGGTTTGACTGGAAAGAAAGAGTAGGATATCAAATCTATAAAATAGCTTTAGAAAAAGGAGTTCTATTAAGACCACTTGGTAATATCATTTATTTTATGCCGCCTTATGTTATTAGTAAAGATGAAATAGATTATATGGTTAACACAGCAAAAGAATCAATAATTGAATATTTTAATAAGAGATAAATATTATAAAAAAGTAGAGTTGAGAGCAACTCTACTTTTTAGTATGTCTTATAGTAAAAATAAGTATTATATAGTATAATTTTCATGTGAATGAAAAAGGGGGAGAAACATGAAAAACAAGATTTTACCAATACTAGGAGCAGTGCTATTAATACTAAATATAAAAATGTATTTAGATATAAATGAAATAAATAAAGGTTTAGGAAGAGTAGATAATCATATAGATTGGGTAAGTAACAGTGTTAATGATATTAAATCTAATGTATCTAATACTATGAGAAAGATTTATAATGAAAATCAATGGTTATATAATCACAGTTGTTCTATAAAAGATATAAGCAAAGATTTAGAAAATGTAACTTTCACATTAAAATGGAGTTTGCGTAATTTAACTACAGGTTCAAAGGTATATCTTTTATATGGAGAAGAAGGTGAGGAAAGTAATGAAGTAGATAAATGGAATGAAATTCTTGCAGAGGATTTAGAAAATCTAAATTATAAGGTTAACTTAACTTTACCGTATAAAAAAAATTATCAATTCAAAGTAGTTGCTAAAAATAATAAAAGTATGATAAGTGAAAGATTAACGGAGATAGATTTTTTATCTAGATTAAATGATAGAATAAATATACATGCTGAGCCTCATGAAAAAACTTCTGCAGATAATCATGTAAATCTAGGATTCGATGTTTCTATAGAAAACAGATATAATTTTGGGTATAGAGATAAAGAGTTAGAAAATCTAGCTTTAAATATTGATGATAATTTATTAAAATTAAAGAATATAAAAATAAAAGTTTACAGCAATGATAAGTTAAAAAATGAATTTGACATATTAAAAGATGGAAAAATAATGGATAAAGATGCTAAAATCCAACAACCCTTTAAGTATGCTCCAGAAGATATAAAAATAGAAGAAATAAGCTGTTATAAAAATGTTGAGTATTACAGCGTAGAGGAAAGTGTTGAAAAAATAGAAGTAATAGTTGAAGATTATATGGGAAGAACTTATACTAAGATGAGTCATGGAATGTAGAGATTAAAATATAAAATACACTATAACAAAAAAAGGTGATTTTATCATAGAAATTATTTTCTATAATAAAACATCCCCTAAAAGGCTGTTTACAAAAATAATATTCTGATATATAATCAGTATTGAAAATTATTATCAATTATACAAGGGGGATGAAATTGAGTAAGTTAGGAAAAAAATTCATAAGGATGTTTTTAATACTTTGGGTGATTTTTATAGTGCCGCTAGTTGTGAATTGTAGTATTACTTATAATAATGTATTAACATCTTTACAAGAAAATGAAGAAAAAATAGTAAAAGAAGGTATACAACATATAGATGTTAGTAAACTTGAAAATTTAATGAATCATAATTCCATGGAAAGTCAAGAGTACAAAGAAATACTTAATTCCATGTTAAAGTTTAAAGGTTCTAAAAATGTAGAATATCTTTATGTTTTTGGTCAAAAAAATAATAAAGAAGGATATGTTATTGTTGATGCTGGTGCAGATCCAGATGATTTAGGGGCAGAGTATGAACTAGAAGACGAAATGCTTAAAGCTTTTAATGGGGAGACTGCATCTATAGATAAACCAACGACGGATGAATGGGGAACATGGATGTCTGCATATGCACCTATAAAGAATACTAATGGTGAAGTTATTGCTATACTAGGTGTAGATAATAATGTAACTGCTTATATATATATCATAAATAACGTATTAAAAGCATTAATTGCATCAGGTATAGTATCGTTGGTGTTAAGTTTGTTTTTATCATTAAAATTTTCTAGAAAAATCTCTAAGGATGTTGGAGCAATTAAAATTTATTTAGATAAAATGAAAAATGGAGATTTAAGTGAAAACTTTACATTAAATACAAAAGATGAATTTGAATTAATTGCAAAATCAATAAATGATTTCAGAATAAATATTAGTAAGGTTTTATTTGAAGCAAAGGAAATATCTGAACTTGTAAATAATACTTCAGATACTGTTACAGAGAATTCGCATCAAATGAGTGCTGCTATACAGCAAATAGCAACCACAGTTGACAATATAGCAAATGATGTTCAAGAGCAAACTGCTTTATCAGATAATACAGTACAAGTTGTAGAAACATTAGCTGGTGACATAAATAATACATCTGTAGAAATTAATACAGTTTATAATTTATCCCAACATTCTAGTGAGTTGAATCATAATCAAAGAGATTCTATGCAGGAGCTTATATATAGTTATAAAGAGGCTAAAGAATTAACTGATAAAATGTCATCAGAAATAGTAATACTTAATGAAAAAACACAGCAGATAGGAAAAGTAACAGAGGTTATAAATTCTATAGCTGAACAGACTAATTTATTGGCACTTAATGCAGCAATAGAAGCAGCTAGAGCAGGTGAGCAAGGAAAAGGATTTGCTGTAGTAGCAGAAGAAATTAGAAAGTTAGCAGAACAGTCATCATATTCAACTAAAGAAATTAATAATATGATAAAAAATGTTCAAGAAACTGTAGGTGGGGTTGTTGATAAAATTAAGCTTAGTAAAGAATTCTCAGATAATCAGTTTGAAATAGTTGATAAATCTACTTCTGAATTTGATAAACTTTACGAAAATATAAATAATATTATTAAGAAAATACAAGTTATACAATTATCTGTAGATAATGTACATATGTCAAAAGAAGAAGTAATTAAATTTATCGATAAAGTAAATGAAATGATGGAGAAAGATTCAGCAGCATTACAGGAAATATCAGCTTCCATAGAAGAGGAAAGTACGATTGTGGAAGAAATTGCTGATAATATGATAGGGTTGTCTAGTAAAACTAATGAATTAGATAATGTTATGAATAACTTTAAAGTCAATTCGTAGATAAAATGATTTTAATATAGAATTAATTTTTAAAATAATGTTTCCCTAAAATGGGTTGTATCGCCTAGAAAATAATTTTTATAGGGATACAGCCCATTTTTAATATATTTATTATTTTCTTAAAAAGTTTATATATTACAATTTTAATTTATCTAAATCATTTTCAGTATATACTTCAATTCCATTTTTAATTAGCAATTCTGCAGTAAAGCCATAACCTTTTTTTAGGTTACCTGTAAATGTTCCATTATAAATAGTACCACAACCACAGGAAGGGCTTCGAGATTGCAATATTGCTTTTTTTACATCGATAACTTTAGCAATTGCTAAAGTTTTTTCTGCACCTTCAACAAATTCTTTAGTAAAATCTTGTCCATCTTTAGTTGCTATTTTTCTATTACCATTTTCAGCTATAACAATCTCACAACAAGCTCTAGGTGTTGGTAGTCCAGATAATTGTTCAGGACAAATAGCAATAGCTTTTCCTTGTTTTACTAATTCTTGTATAACTATATTAGTAATATTTCCACCATTATATCTGCAATTAACTCCAGCTAAACAGGCACTTACTAAATACATATTGTCACATCTCCTCTTAATTGTTAATTGATATTATGTCAATATTATAGTAGATTATTGTATTATGTTCAAATATGTAATATAATATATCTTATGGTTTATATTGGATATAAAATATTTTTTAGGAGGAGAGTTATGAGAAAGTTATTAAAAGTATTTTTGAGTGCTTTTTTGATTTTTAATCAATGCTTCTTTGGTGCTGCTTATGCAACGGAGAATGTTGAAAAGGAACCAGTTTACTCAAAGCAGCAGATTAAAGAGGATGTTGAATTTATGATGAACACTATGGAAAATGTACATCCTAATTTATATTTTGCAGCTTCTAAGGAAGAGATGAAAAAGGAAATAGATAAAGAATTAAATAGTATAGACAAGCCTTTAACTGGAATAGAGGTTTATAGAAAATTTGCACCTATTGTAAGTGAACTTCAAGATGGACATACATGGCTTGCAACACCGCAAGATTACATGAAAAAAATTTATAGTTCAGATAAAATGCTATTTATCGGTTTAAAAATAAGAGATGGAAAAATGTATATAAAAGATACATTCAAAAAAGAATATGATAAATATAAAGATTGGGAGCTTATTTCAATAAATGGTAAGCAAACTTCAAAAATATATAATCAGATTTCAAAATATATAAGCTGTCCTGTTAAAGCATTTAAAGAAGCTGCTATGATAAGAAGATTCACAGATTATTATCACACAGATAATGAGTTAAAGAGTGAATATAGTTTAAAGATTAGAAAAGATGGTAAAGAGGAAATTATAAAGCTTAAAGGCATGAACATGGAACAAATTGAAAAAATTAATACTAAAAAAGAAGGCTACCAAGATTACAGCTATAAAAAGCTAAATGATAATACAGGACTTATTACGTTCAATGTGTTTAGAGATTTTGATAAGTTTAAGAAGTTTTTAGATGAAACCTTTAAAAAGATAAATAAGGATCATATAAGCAATCTTATAATAGATTTAAGAAATAATGGAGGAGGAAATTCTCGATTAGGAGATTTATTAATAGAATACATTTATGATGGGAAATATAAACAAGCTGATAGAATGGATGTAAAGGTAAGCAATAAAATAATAGAGTATTATAAAGGAAATTGGAAAAAACAAGGGATGAGTGAAAAAGAAATCAAAGAATCTATTAAGTATTATACTAAACATCTTGGAAAAGTATATACAAGCAGAGGTCCAGCTTCAAGACATTTTACTGATAAGCCCAAGTTTAAAGGAGAGTCGTATTTCTTAATAGGTAGATATACCTTTTCCAGTGCTGTTATGCTTGCTTCTACTGTGAAAGATTATAAAATAGGTTATTTGATAGGAGAGGAAACAGGAGGACTTCCAACAGAATATGGAGATATATATTGGTTTAAACTTCCTAACACAGGATTAGCAACAGCAGTATCTCATAAATATTTTGTAAGACCTAATGGACTTGATACAAAAAGAGGAGTAATTCCAGATTATAGTATTAATGATTTAGGAAATAAGGATGCACTGGATATAGCTTTAGAAATAATAAAAAACAAATCTTATAAATAGAAAAAAATAAAAGAAGTTAAGAATTTAAAAATAAAAATTCTTAACTTCTTTTATTTTTAAATTTTTAACCGTTATATTTCTAAAAATAAAAATTTAGAATAAGCAAATAGTTCCCATTATCTTTTAACAATATTTTTTTATCGTTTTTCGATAAAAAAATATTGACTTTCATTTTAAAAAATAGTAATATTATCGTAGGAAATTAAAGGAAAGATGAGATGAAAATGTTATGTTAATTAAAAGGCAATTATCAATAATAATTGTATTTATGCTAATAACTTCAGTATGGCCAATATTATGCAAGAAGGATGATAAAAAACATGAAACCATAGATTATTCAGTGTATTCTGAAGAAATGATAAGATTTGATTTGAATGTACAAAAGGGAAAATATCAATTTATGAGACAAAAAGATGAGTTGCCTTTTGAAAATAACCATCCAAATAATAAGGGTAATTGTAAGGATATTGAATTTTGGAACAAATGCAAAGTGATTAATTTAGATAATATAAATCTAAAATATGGAAGATATATATTCACAAAGGAAGAAGAATACATATATACAAAAATTGATGGTGAGTTTGGATGGCTTAAGTGTAAAGTACCTATTGATAAAAAATATAAGAACTATATAAGAAAGTTTTTTATTCCTAAAGAGGAATACGTGGAGGAGATTTCATTTATAGATATACTTCCATTTAATGATGAAAAATTTGTTCTGATTTTTGATGGTTCTGAGCAGTATATATTAGATTTAGAATCTCAAAAAGTTACGTGGGTTAGAGGTAATTATTATGAATCTCCACATATAAATTTCAAAACAGATATGCTGCAATGTGGTGGTGATTTAAGCAGTACAACTTATATATTTAATAAATTTGGTGAACTTGTTGATGAATATAATTAGCTTTTTAGGAGGGATAATTATGAAATATTATGGAAAATGTTCAATGGCCAGTTTCTTAAAAATTATGCTGGATGTTTTAATTGTTGTTGGCATAGGAATGATTATAGTTATAGCAAAAAATGCATTTA
The DNA here is from genome assembly GCF_026735135.1 of Clostridium aestuarii. Classification (GTDB taxonomy): domain Bacteria; phylum Bacillota; class Clostridia; order Clostridiales; family Clostridiaceae; genus Clostridium_H; species Clostridium_H aestuarii. The sequence continues at coordinate 427,993 of NZ_JAPQER010000003.1, forward strand.
CCTCAAAAGGGATTAATGTAAGTATTACTCTAAAAATTTTCTTGAGTGTATTATTTTCAATAGGAGGTATATGTCTTATTCATATATTATTTAATTTAAAGAAAATAGTTAATTCTTTGGTAGCCGTTAATCCATTCGTAAGAAGCAATGCGAAAAGTTTAAAGACTATATCTATAGAATGCTTTATTATTGCAGGATGCTATTTGTTGAATTTTTTTATAAATCCTAATTGGGGGAAACTTAAACTAGTGGTTATAGATGTAAAAGGCATTCATACAGATTTTGCATTTTTTATATTTTTCTTTGCTGGATGTTTTATTTTGATATTATCAAAGGTTTTTGAGCAGGCTGTTGAAGTTAAAGAAGAAAATGAGCTTACTATTTAAAGGAGAAAATTTATGGCTATAATTATTAATTTAGATGTGATGATGGCAAAAAGAAAAATTTCCTTATCTGAATTGGCTAAGAGAGTGGGAATAACAAATGCTAATTTATCAATATTAAAAAACAATAAAGCAAAAGCAATTAGATTTTCTACTTTAGAAGCTATATGTAGAGAGTTAAATTGCCAGCCAGGAGATATATTGGAGTATGTATTTGATGAACAATAATAATATTAAAGAAGGGGTATTATGGAAAATAAAAAGGTTCAAGCAATAATTATAAAAGATAGAAGTATTCTAATAGGAGAAGCAGCTAGTGAGTTTTCTGTGAAAAGAAAGGTTTTTATTAGAGGAATTGTAAAAGAAAATGAAACAGAAGAGAATGCAATAAAAAGAGAACTAAAAGAACAGTTGAATTTAGAGTGTAAAATAACGTTTAAATTTAGTAGAGAGTTAAATTGTGAAATGGCTACTTTTTTAGTTGATTTAAGTGATAAGAATGTAAATATAGATTATGATATTAATAATATCAAGTGTTTTAATAAAGAATTCAGTATAGTTGACTTAAATTGGATTCAATTAAGTGATACGGGATATTTATGGGATTTTGAAGCTAGTTATATGAGATTGCTTGTTGAGGAATGTATTGAAAATCAATATAAAGCTTCATGGATTGATATTATTGAAAATGTATGGTTTAAAAGTTCAGTTTCAAGGAAATATTTGCAGAATAAATATTTAAAAAAAGAGAGAAAAATAGTAGATTCTAAGGAAGATAAAAGTGAAAAATTAAAAGCTGTTTTTTGCGCTTTAATGATAGGGATTTTATTTAATTACTTTTTTATATGGGATTGTATAGGAATTTCAGCGATAATATTTAATGCTGTAGTAATAGGTGCAGTAGTATGGCTTATATATCCAAAAGTTAATTTAAACAAAAGGTTAAGCTTTATATTTTTGATTCCAATAATTTTGTTATCAATAACATATTGTATTTATAATAATGAAGCGTTAAGAACTATAAATGGAATACTGACACCTTTGCTGATTGCAGGGTACATAATGATAATAAGATATGAAAATATAAAAGATATAAGAATTGGTTTTATAAAAGGTATTTTTGATAGAATATTTCCTAAATCTTTTAGTGCTATTCCTAAGTTCTTAGAATTTACAAAAGAAGCATTAAAATCTACAAACAATGTTAAAGAAAAAAATGCTGTAAAGAGAAATGTATTTAAAGGGTTGATGATTTCTATACCTTTATTAATTATTGTTATACCACTGCTTACATCAGCAGATATGATGTTTAAATATTATCTTCAAAATATAGAAACTATATTTGAAAACGTAAATGTGTGGAACTTTATAGGACATGGTATTGTTATATTAGCTGTTACTTTATATATGTTTGGTTTTATATGGAGCTTTAAATACAATGAAAAAGAACAGAAGGGTAAGGATACAATCAAAATTTCTGCTGTATGGGAACCAGTGACTATAATGACAATAATATTTGTTATATGTATAGTTTATTTGATATTTTCTGTAATACAATTTTCATATTTGTATGGTGAAGGAACAAACACACTTCCATTAGGGGTGTCACATTCTGAGTATGCCAGAACGGGATTTTTTGAGCTTATTTCAGTTACACTTATAAACTTTGCTATATTGATATTTAGTATTAAACTTTGTAAGAATAGCATCTCAAAAATAGACAGAATAGCTAATATATCATATAGTTTATTAATTGTATTTACATTTAATATGTTGTTTTCAGCAAATTATAAAATGAATTTGTATGAAAAAGCATTTGGATATACACGTTTGAGGATATTTGTGCAGGTATTTATGATTTTAGTTGGTATATTGTTAATCATAGTATTGTTAGGTATATGGAATAGAAAAGTTCCTGTATTAAAATTAGCTGTAATATCAGGAATAATAGTTTATATTGGTTTAAACTTTATGAATGTAGATAGAGTTATAGCTAAAGCAAATATTGAAAGATATATGGAAACTAAGAAAATAGATATGCGTTATCTTGAAACATTATCTTATGATGCAGCACCAGAGATGGCGAAATTATTAGACAAAGGTGATATTAAACTTAAAAAAAGAATTAATAAATATATAGAAGAAGAGCAGGAAAAGTTAAAAGATTCTTATAACCATTGGTATGAATTTAATTATTATAAAAATAAGTTTCTCAACTAAATAAATTATATTAAGTAAAGGTAAAAGTTTATTTTAAATAAATGCCTTTCCTTTTTTTGCTTTTATGACTATAAATACTGATATTTATTACAGTTTTAGGTATTTAATGTATAATGTAGTAGTAAAAGAAAATATTTTTATTAAATGATAGTAAAATCTATACATTTAAAATAGTAAATATATAAACTGTTTATAGTATGGGAGGCAATAAATATGTACAAATTAATAGCGCTAGATATGGATGGAACTCTTTTAAATAATAATCAGAGTATTTCTAAAGAAAATATTGTTGCAATTAAAAGAGCTAAAGAACTTGGAGTTAAAGTAGTGTTGACTACAGGACGTTCAATAGGAGGAATTGAAAGATACTTAAAAAAATTAGATTTAATAAATGATGATGAGTATTCAATTACATGTAGTGGAGCATTGATATTGAATAATACTAAGAAAAAAATAATTGAATGCAATCCTATAAGTTATGATGAATTTAAATATATATTTGATTTAGCTAAGAAGATAAATATTACTTTAAATATATATTCTGAGGACTGCATATATGTACCTTCATATGATCCTTTCAGTAAATTTGATTCTATTGCAAATAATGTTCCGCTGAAACTTGTGGATTTTAATTCATTAAATAAAGACATTACCATAAATAAGGTTACTTTAATTAATGAAGATTTGAGTATACTAAAAAAATTGAAAAGCTTTTTCCCAAGTGTTTGTTTAGAAAATTTAGATGTAAAGGCCAAGAAGAATTTTGATGAAAATTTATTCGAAGACATTTCAAAAGTATCTTCTGAGTTTTTAGAAAAATTTACAGCACTTAAGACATCACCTTATACAATGGAAGTTATAAAAAAGGTTTGTAATAAAGGCAAAGGTGTGCAGACAATGGCTGAAAGACTAGGAATAAAAAAAGAAGAAGTAATATGTGTTGGTGATTCTGGAAATGATAAACATATGATTGAATTTGCTGGTTTAGGAGTTGCTATGCAAAATGCATTTCCTGAAATTAAAGAAATTGCTGATTATGTAACTTATACTAATGAAGAAAATGGTGTAGCTCATGTTATTGAAAAATTTATATTAAATGAGGATATAAGAATAGCAAATTAATTAGGAATCTAAAAAAAAATTGTAATTAAATTCTCTTGTTTATAGTATATTTTACTATGAAAAATTTGGAGGATTTAAAATGTATCCATTAAAATTTGAGAATTTATATTATGAAAAAATATGGGGCGGCAGAGATTTAGAATTATTTAGAGACAATTTACCAGAAGGAAATATAGGCGAAAGTTGGGATGTAGCGTGTCATTTGCATGGAACAAGTATAGTTGCAAATGGAGAGCTTAAAGGAACTAAATTAGATGAATTAATTAGATTAAAAGGTAAGAAGCTTATAGGAACTAAAATTTCTACAGAATGGTTTCCATTGCTTATTAAGCTTATAGATACTAAAGATAAACTTTCAGTTCAAGTTCATCCAGATAATCAGTATGGAAAAGAAGTAGAAGGAGAAATGGGTAAAACAGAAGTTTGGTATGTAATGGAGGCTTTTGAGGGAGCCAATTTGATTTTAGGAACTAAAGAAGGATGTACAAAAGAAAAATTTGAGAAAGCTATTAAAGAAGGTAATTTGGATAAGTATATATATGAAATTCCTGTAAAAAAAGGTGAAGTTTATTTTGTAAAAAGCGGGTTAATTCATTCTATTGGTAGGGGAGTTATAATAGCTGAAATACAGCAAAATAGTGATACTACTTATAGAGTATATGATTATAATAGGGGAAGAAAACTTCATATAAATAGGGCTTTAGATGTTGTTGATTTTAGTTTATATGGAAATAAAAGTACTGGTCTTAAGACAGAAAGAGTAGGTTATAATAAAACTTATTTATGTTTGTGTGAGGATTTCTCATTAGAGTTATATGATGTGAAAAAATATTTTACTGAAGTTAGTGATGTAGAAAGGTTTTATGTATTTACTTGTGTAGAAGGACAAGGGAAAATTGTCTATAAAGAAGGATTTCAAGGAATAAAAAAAGGTGATAGTGTATTAATTCCTGCTACTTTAGGAGAATATACATTTAAGGGTGAAATGAAAGTCTTAAAGAGTTATGTACCTGATATTAAAAAAGTTGAAGAAGATATTCTACATGAAGTGAAAAAATAATAAAAGTATAGTGATAAAAGGAGGTATAGGATACCTCCTTTTTTAAGTTGTAAAAAATGCACTAATTATAGAGAAAAAATTGAATAAAGTTTTAAAGTTTAACAAACTATAAAATTAAAATAACTAGGAGTAAGGGTGATATGAAAGAGTACCTGACTAATATACAAATTTTTTTTATATTGGTAATAAGCGTAACGGTACATGACTCTATGGAATTAGCAAAAGAAGTAGCTGAAGTCGTTGGTACTGATGGTTGGATTACAATATTATTAGGCATGGTTATATCTATTTTTTTTACGTATATAATTACTTATCTCGGTTCGACTTTTAGAGGAAAGACTTTAGAGGAATATAGTAATATAATTGTTGGAAAGTTTTTTACTAATATTTTTATAATTATATATATTATATATTTTTTTCTAGTTGGTGCATTTCTTCCACAAATAGGATGTGAATTTTTAAGATTAGAGATATTGGAAAAGACTCCCAGATGGACAATGGTATTAGCGTTGCTTTTAGTGGTATATTATACTATTTGTAAAGGTTTAAGAGTGATTGGTAGATTATTTGAGTTTTATGGTTTTATTATTATTATGGCAACAATTTTTATACCTACAATTATGTTTACTCAAGGTAGGCTGATTAATATTCAACCTTTAGTAGGTAGTGTAGATAAGATTCAATATGTAAAGGGTCTAGAAAAAGTCATTCCATACATTGGTATTGAACTATTAATGATTATTCCTTTTGAAAAAAATAACTCTAAAATATTAAAATATACAATTAGTGCTATATTACTTAGCGGATTTATATTCTTATTAGCATTTGAAGCTTGTATATCCATATTAGGAGTAGATGATATTATATATTATAAGGATGCATTATTTGTGGCGGTCAGGAGAGTAGATGTGCCATATCTTGAATTTTTTCAAAGAATTGATGGTATTTTTATCAGCATATGGTTTATGGCTTTGATTGCAAAAACTTGTATTTATATTTATGCAACTGTATATCTTTTAAAAAAAATATTCAAAAAAGTAGAATTTAAATATATTGGTCTTGTTGTAATTGTGTTAGCTTGTATTATAGGAAAAATTCCAAAAACTTTTGAGAGTCAACAAAAACTTTTTCAATATGCTGGATATATGTCAATACTTACTGGGGTAATTATACCTTTAATATTATTTAGTATAGCAAAGGTGAAAAAATATGATAAAAAAATTGTTTAGTATGATGTTAGTATTCATTTTGAGCATAAATCTTACAGGATGTTGGGATTATCGTGATATTAATAAAAAGAACATTCTTTTGGCAGTCGGGTTAGATTATACAGAGGGAAAATATCGGTTTGTTACAGAAACTGCACAAATTAAAGTACTTCAAAAGGAAGATGTAGGTCAACAAGAAAGTACACAGTTATCTTTTGGAGAAGGTGAAAATTATGCAGAGGCAAGGAGAGAACTTGAACATACTAACTCTTTTCCTACTTTTCGAGGAACAGTAAGAGTGATGATTTTTGATAAAGAGGCCGCTGAAAAAGGTATAGAAGATTATATAAACAGAATGAAAAAAATAACTGACTATAGAAAAACAACTCCTGTAGTAGTAAGCAAACAAAAAACAGATAAGATATTAAGTGTAAAACCTATTAATGATACAACTACAGGTTTTATGGTAGATGATATTTTAGATAATGTAGCTAAAAATGGATATGGTATAGATAAAAATGTAGGAGATATTCTTTTAGATATAGCAATGAAAAAAATAGGATACGTTTTACCATATATTGAGATAAGAGATGGAATTTTACACTATGCTGGAGCTGTAGTTATGAAGGATTCAAAAATGATTGGAATGATGGATGCGGATAATAAGGATTTTAAAGGGTTAATATATATTTTATCAAAACACCCTAAGGTTATAAATGTAGTTTCTCATCCAGAAGAAGATAAAGATTTACTTTATTTTAATACAAAGATGAAAAAATCTATAAATACAGATTATAAGGATGGGAAATTAATTATAGATGTTAATTTAAAGGCTAGTTCAAAACTAAACTTTCAATACTACGTAAAACCGCCAATTACTGATAAAGTAAAATCTGAATTAGAACAAATGATAGGTGATGATATTAAAAATGATTTGGCAGTTGCAATAGAGAAATCTCAAAATGAATTTGAAAGTGATATATTTGGTTTTGCAAAATATTTTAGAGCTCAAAACCCTAAAATTTATAAAAAAATAAATTGGGTTAAGGAATATCCATTAGCTGAGATTAATGTTAAGGTAGATGCTAAAATAGATAACTTGGGAACTACTGATTCAAAAGCTAAGGGGGTATTTGAAGATGAATAGTATCGATAAAGAAAGTAAATTATTAAATAAAATATTAGAAATACGGCAGGGGGATATGGGAATAACTATCAGAAACTTAGATGTTCGGAATACAGAGATATATATACTTTATATTGGACAGATTAGTGATAGGCAAATGATATCTGAAAGTATTATTAAACCTATAGTACAGTATAGAGATGAGCAAAAACTCAGTATTGACAAGATAGTTAGTTCTATAATTTATATTGATGATGTATCTACTGATTATGATGAGAATAAGATAATAGAATATATTTTAGAGGGAAAATCTATTCTATTAATAAACAGCGATGAAAAATATATTGTAGCCAATACATTTAAAGTTGAAAAAAGAAATCCAGAAAAACCTGAGATAGCATATACGTTAAAAGGACCGAAAGATTCTTTTACAGAAAGCTTAGATGGTAATATATCGCTAATAAGGTATAGAATAAAAGATCCCAATCTTAGGATAGATAGTTTAACAGTTGGAAAGAGAACTAAAACTAAAATTGCAGTGATTTACATAAATGATATAGCAAACCCAAGATATGTTTCTGAAATTAAAGAGAGAATAAATAATATAAGCATTGATGGAATTTTTGAATCAGGATATATCCAGAAATATTTGTTAAATAATAAGTTGGATTTGTTCCCACAATCAGGTATTGTTGAAAGATCTGATATGGCTTCTGCTGATATATTGGAAGGAAAAATTATTCTGATAGTTGAGGGTGGAAATCTTGCTATATCTGTACCTAAATTATTTGGAGATTTTTTAGATTCTGGTGATGATCATTATGATGAGTTATATAGTGGAATATTTGCAAAAATTCTTAGAATTGTATCGCTGAATATAAGTTTAACACTATCTTCTTTATATGTTGTTGTTGTTGGATTTCATAGTGATATACTTCCAACAGGATATACCATTGCATTGGCATCAGCAAGGTCAGCTGTGCCTATAAATTCAGTGCTAGAAGCACTTTCTATGGAGTTCATATCTGAAGTATTAAGAGAAGCAAGTATAAGATTACCAACGCATATAGGACCTGCCTTTGGTATTGTAGGAACTTTAGTAATAGGGCAAGCAGCAGTAGCAGCAGGTGTTGTAAGTCCTCTTATGGTAATAATAGTTGGCTTATCTACTATAGGTTCATTTAGTGTTTCTGATCATACTATAATGAATCCAATAAGAATTTTAAAATTTATGCTCATTTGTATTACTGGAATTTTTGGGCTTTTTGGTTTTGTCATAGGATATACTATTATTGTAGTGAATGCACTTTCTACAATAAGTTTAGGTGATGCTTATTGTTCTCCTTTTGCTCCATTTAATTTTAAAGATTTGAAAAGTTTTATATTAAGTTCTAAAAATTTATCTAAAGAAAGACCAAAATCTTTAAATCCAAAAGATAAAAAAAGACAATAACTCAAAAAGTGCCTTACATTTTTTGAGTTGACAAAAGAGATGTATACAAGTATAATCATAGTAAATCAATAGGAATTATAGGATAAGGAGACTTAGTGTGAAAATTTCAACTAAAGGAAGATATGGATTAAGAGCCATGATAGACCTTGCTGTACATTCTAGTGGTGAAGAACCTATTACTTTAAAAAGTATAGCTGAAAGACAAAATCTATCTGAAAGATACCTTGAACAAATATTTTCAGCTTTAAAGAAAAATGAATTAGTAAATAGCATAAAAGGTCCTCAAGGAGGATATATAATTTCAAAAAGTATGCACCAAATATCAGTAGGAGATATATTGAGAACTCTTGAAGGAAACTTGCATATAGTAAATTCAGAAGATATGATAAATGATAAAATAGAAGAATGCATAAAAAATAATGTATGGAATAAACTAAATGAAAGTATTGATAAAATAGTGGATTGCATTACTTTAGAAGACTTAGTTTTTGAGTATAATAAATCAATTTCACAAGGATATATGTATTATATATAGGTGATGAATTTTAACATTCAACTTATAAGGGGCAATTTACAGTTAAGGATATTTTGTAAAGTTTTATACCATGTAGTTTTTAAAAAAATTTTACGATAAAACCCATAAAAACTATAGGAATAATATAAATATAAAATTAAGGGGGAATTAAAAAATGAGAATAGCAAAAAATTTAACTGAGTTAATAGGAAATACTCCTTTAGTGGAGTTAGGGAATTATAAGAAGAATAATAAATTAAATGGTAATTTAATTGCAAAAGTAGAATACTTTAATCCAGCAGGTAGTGTTAAAGATAGAGTAGGATTTGCAATGTTAGAAGAAGCTGAAAAAAAAGGAATAATAAATAAAGATACTGTAATCATAGAACCTACAAGTGGTAATACTGGAGTTGGTTTAGCTTTAACAGCTGCAATAAAAGGCTATAAATTATTAATAACAATGCCAGAATCTATGAGCTTAGAGAGAAGAAAAATGCTAAAAGTATATGGAGCAGAATTAGTTTTAACACCTGCTTCTCAAGGTATGAAAGGTGCAATTGAAAAGGCTGAAGAATTAAATAGAGAAATAGAAAACTCATTTATTCCTCAACAATTTAATAATCCTGTAAATGCAGATGCTCATGAGAAAACAACAGCAGAAGAAATCTGGAGAGATACAGATGGAAAGGTGGATGTTTTTGTAGCTGGAGTAGGAACAGGTGGAACTATAACAGGAGTTGCAAGAGGATTAAAGAAGAAAAATCCAAACATAAAAATTGTAGCTATTGAGCCAGAAACATCAGCTGTATTATCTGGAGAAAAAGCAGGACCACATAAAATTCAAGGAATAGGTGCAGGGTTTATACCAGGTGTTTTAGATACTAATGTAATAGATGAAATAGTTAAAGTGAGTAATGATGATTCTTATGAAACAGCTAGAGAAATAGCTAAAGTAGAAGGGCTTTTAGTTGGAATTTCTTCTGGTGCAGCACTTTATGCAGCAAAGGAAATAGCAAAAAAAGAAGAAAATAAAGATAAGAATATAGTTGTATTGTTACCTGATACAGGCTCAAGATATTTATCAACTGATTTATTTGAAGAATAAAAGGGAATAATAAATGTACTGACTAATTAAAGGAAGGTGAAAATAAGGCTGCAGATTATGCAGCCTTTATGAATAATATGAAAAGAAATATATACATAGACTATGCAGCTACAACTTATATGAAATCAGAAGTTTTAGAAGAGATGAATCCTTATTTTACTGAATATTTTGGCAACCCATCTTCTATTCATTTCATGTCAAGAAAAACTAAAAGTGCTATAGATAAAGCAAGAAGGAGAGTTGCTAAAGTACTAAATAGTAAAGCAGATGAAATATTTTTTACATCAGGAGGTTCGGAATCAGATAACTGGGGTATAAAAGGAGTAGCTTTTGCAAATGAAGGTAAAGGAAATCATATAATTACTACAAAAATAGAGCATCATGCAGTACTGAATACTTGCAAGTATTTAGAAAAACATGGTTTTAAAGTTACATATTTATCAGTAAATAAGGAAGGTATGATAAGTTTAGAGGAATTAAAAAATGCAATTAGTGATAAAACTATTTTAGTTTCTATTATGTTTGCTAATAATGAAATTGGAACTATTCAACCTATTAAAGAAATAGGAGAGATATGTAGAGCAAAAAATGTTTTGTTTCATACAGATGCAGTACAGGCTACAGGACATGTATTTATAGATGTAGATGAGATGAATATAGATTTATTATCTTTATCAGCACATAAATTTTATGGTCCTAAAGGTATAGGAGTTCTTTATATAAAAAAAGGAATAAAAATCGATAATTTAATTCATGGAGGAAGTCAACAGAGAGCTAAAAGAAGTGGAACAGAAAATGTAGCTGGAATTGTAGGGCTTGGAAAGGCAATAGAACTTGCAGAAGAGACTTTGGAAGAAGAAAGAAATAGATTGATTTTATTGAGAGATAAATTAATAGACGGACTTTTAAAAATACCATATTCTAAATTAAATGGAGCCGTAGGAGAAAAAAGATTACCTGGTAATGTAAATATAAGTTTTGAATTTGTAGATGGAGAAGCATTGTTTATAAATCTAGATACTATGGGAATATGTGCATCTAGTGGTAGTGCTTGTTCAGCAGGTTCTGTTGAACCATCGCATGTACTTGATGCAATAGGTATACCTCAAAATATGATTGATAGCACTGTAAGATTTTCAATGGGTGAAAAAACTACAGAAGAAGATATCGATTATTTACTTAAAGTAATGTCAGATATAATTGAGAGAATAAGAAAGTTAAATTCAGAGTATAAACAAAAACTAAGAGTTTAACTTAGTATACAATAAAGAGGTGCAATAACATGAATAAGAAAGTAGTAATAGGAATGAGCGGAGGAGTAGATAGTTCTGTAGCAGCTTATCTTTTAAAAAAGCAGGGTTATGATGTTATAGGAGTAACTATGCAAATATGGCAAGAAGTTGAAGAAGCTGAATTAAGAGAAGGAGGTTGCTGTTCCTTAAGTGCTGTAGATGATGCAAGAAGAGTTGCTGATAAGCTAGATATTCCTTTTTATATTATGAATTTTAAAGAAGCTTTTAAGAAAAATGTTATAGATTATTTTATAGATGAATATATGGAAGGTAGAACGCCTAATCCTTGTATAGCTTGTAATAAGTTTATAAAATTCGATGCTTTTTTAAAAAAAGCTCAAGCTATTGGAGCAGATTATGTATCTACAGGACATTATGCTAGAATTTATAAAGAAGGAGACCGATATTTAGTAAGAAGGGCTGAGGATGATACTAAGGATCAAACATATGCGTTATATAATCTAACACAATATCAATTAGAACATACCGTAATGCCTTGTGGAGAATATAGAAAAACTGAAATTAGAGAAATAGCAAAGGAGATAGGTCTTGAAGTTCATAGCAAGAAAGATAGTCAGGAAATTTGCTTTGTATATGATAATGATCATGGAGCGTATATAAAAAATCAGGTGCCTGAAAAAGTTAAAGAAGGTAATTTTGTTGATAAAGAAGGAAATATATTAGGCAAGCATAAAGGAATAGTTTATTATACTATAGGACAGAGAAAAGGGTTAGGTATAGCATTAGGGAAACCTATGTATGTTGTAGATATAATTCCATACAAAAATGAAGTTGTTTTAGGTAGTGAAGAAGATATATTTAATACTGAGCTTATAGCAAAAGATATTAATTTTATTCCTTTTGATACTTTAGAACAACCATTAGAAGTAGAAGCTAAGGTAAGATATTCAGGAAAACCATCAAAGGCTGTAATAGCACCATTAGAAGATGGAAAAGTTAAAGTGATTTTTGAAACTAAGCAAAGAGCAATAACTAAAGGACAGTCTGTAGTATTTTATCAAGGAGATTTATTAGTTGGTGGAGGGGTTATTGAATAATATGTTTTAAAACTTTGCATATAGTTAAGTGGTAAAATAAATGATATTATTTATAGTAAGAACAATAAAATTAGTATAGTAGTTGGAGGGGTTTTTTGAAATCAAAGGTTGTATTAGTTCATGGATATAATAAAACTTCGAAAGACATGTTACCATTAAAGTATAACTTAGAAATATTGAATTATGAGGTGCTGTTAATTAATTTGCCTTTAACAGTAGAAAAGCTAGATTGTTCTATAGAGCTATTTAAAAAGAGAATGGAAGACATTCTAAAAACATTAGGAAAAAATGAAAAAATTCATTTAGTGGGTCATAGTACAGGAGGATTATTGATAAGAATTTTATTATCAAAGCTTCAGAATATAGACAAGATAGGAAGATGTGTTCTAATAGCAACACCTAATAAAGGAAGTAAATTAGCTGATACTGCTGGAGGTATATCACAAGAAATTGTGAAGTTCTTTAAAGTTTTAAAAGATCTTCAAATGGAAAATATAAAAGAAAGAAAAATAAAGAATATGAGTCAAGTAGAGATAGGTGCTATTGCAGGAAATAAAAATAATTTAATGTTAGGAAGTTTATTAGATGGTGAAAATGATGGAAGGGTTAGGGTTAATTCAGTTAGATATGATGGGTTAACAGATTTCATTGTTCTTCAATATAATCATAAAGAAATTCATCATAAATTTGAAACGGCAAGATTAATTGATAATTATTTTAATACAGGAAAATTTAAAGCCGAGGAATATGAAAAAAAAGAACAAATCATAAATAAAGATGATTTAATGTCAGTTAGGGATAATTCTAAATTCATAGGACAATTCTGTGAGGTGCTAGGTGGAAATATGTTAAATTGGGATATCTCAACTTCTGGTGGAAAGGTTTTTTGGAAAGATTCAACAGAATATAATGGGTGGAGATTACAGCAAAACAAAGTTACAGGTCACTGCAGAATTCTAAATCCAAAAGATTATAGAAAAGCGTGGGGAAGCCCAAAAGCTATGGAGAAGGCTATAAATGAAATTATACAAATTCAGAATTACCACCAAATTAATAATAAGTTTATCAATAATAAAAATAAAGAAGAACTGCTAAAAATACTAGAAAAATTAGATGAATTAAGAATCAAAGAAATTATTACAGAAGAAGAATTTAATAAAAAGAAAAATAATATTTTATCTAGAATTTAAGAAAATATGTAGATTCAGGGGTAGGTATGTATATCTACCTCTGAATCTACATATTTCTATATTGTATTCCAATAGAGCATAAAAATAAGTATATAGCCCTAAGAATTATTGGTTAAGTTAGGGGGAGTAGCATTAATTACTTATTATTTTTTATTATATTTATATTTCCTTTTATATAATTTAATAAAAATTTACCAAATTTTTTACTTAAAATATTCATACCTTTAAATAAGTAGTAGCTTAAAAAGCATACAACTATTCCTAATGGAATACTTAATAGTGGATTCAATGGGTTATGAACATTTTGTGGAAAAAATATTTTTAGTATAGGTGACAATGCAAGTGCTCCACCTGATATGAATACTCCAAAAACCAAAGCGTAAAGTCCAAATATTATGGAGCCACCACCTATAAAAACTATAGGAACAAAGAATAAGTTAAAGAATCCCAGTCCAGTTGCTGTTATCATAATTTTGAATATGTTACTAATTGTTGTGTTTTTTTCAGCAGTGTTTACAGCATATTCTGTTTTTATTATTTTAGCTAATTTATTTGGTTCTCCTAAAGCTTGTGCTATTTCTTCTTCATCTCTTCCTTGCTGTATACCTAATCTGAAATGTTCTTCATAATCAGATAAAATTTCCTTTCTATCTAATTCAGGAATATTTTTTAATTGTTTAGATAGTACTAACATAAATTTGTTTTTACTCATTCTATTCTTTACCTCCTAATAAGTCTTCTACTGCATTAGTGAATTTTTTCCATTCACTTTCTAGTTCGGTTTTGAATGTTTTTCCTTCTTCTGTTAATTTATAATATTTTCTCGGAGGTCCTTCTTTAGATTCTTGTAGATAAGTGGTCACATAATTATCTTTCTTTAATCTTCTTAATAAAGGATAAATAGTTCCTTCTGAAATAAAAATTTTCTTAGATATTTCATTAACTAATTCGTATCCATAACATTCTTTTTTATCAAGTGTAGATAGTACACATAATTCTAATACGCCTTTTTTAAATTGAATATTCATAGTATGCTATTTTCTCTCCTTTTTCTGGTGTGTGATTTGAATATAAGAATTTAAAATTCTTTTTGATATTAAAAATAATTACTAAGTATACATTAATTTCAAATAACAACTATATTATAACGCCAGGTATTGTATATTGCAAGGTACCTGCTAATATTTTTATTAAAATGTAGTTACAAAGAAAATACAAATAAATTATATAGTAAAAATATTGAACAAATATATAAATTGTGGGAAAATATTATATTGAAAGGAAACAATAATATTTAAGAATACTATGAGATATTATAAGAACATATAGGGTGTTATTAAAAAAGAGAAAGTAGGGGTAAGATGTCTAGAAATCGTATTACTTATTGTATCTTTATTTTACTTGTTATTTTGTTGGGTTTAGCTTCAAGGCATTATTCAAATTATTTGCCTAGATTTATGGCAAATTATTCAGGAGATACATTGTGGGGACTTATGATTTTCTTTTGCTTTGGGTTTATATTTAGAGATAAATCTATTAAGTTTGTGTTTTTTTGTGCTGTTATAGTTTCATTTTTGGTGGAAACAAGTCAGCTGTATCAGGCGAATTGGATTAATTCAATTCGTAGCACTTTTCTTGGGGGATTGATTTTAGGATTTGGATTTTTATGGAGCGATTTAGTTTGCTACTTTGTTGGAATTAGTGTTGGAACTTTATTGGAATATTACCATTATAAGGCTTGATATGATATAATTGTAATAAAAATCTAAAAATATTTAGCTGAAAAGAAGGTAATAAAATGAAGAATTATTATAAAGTTATGTTAAAGAAAGCCTTACTTTCAATGACATTATTGTTTGGAATAGTGTTTGCTGCTGCAACAGCCATTATATGGAAGGTAGGATTGGATTTAAGGTATGGGATTTTAGCTTCTATAATAATAGTAGCAATTCAGTTTCTTATTTCACCAATTATAATTGAGATTATATATGATATTATGTTTTATAAACCAGAGATTTTTTTTAGTGAAGAGGTTTTGCAATTTATAGATGAAACTTGTAAAGAATTAAATATATCTAAGCCTAAAATTGGAATTATAAAAGATGGTAATCCAAATGCATTTACTTATGGTTATACACCTAAAAATGCGAGATTAGTTGTAACTACAGGGCTTTTAGAAATACTCACAGAAGAAGAACAGAAGGCAGTTATATCTCATGAACTTGGACACATTAAGCATTATGATTTTATTGTTATGATGCTAGTATCCCTAATACCTATGATACTTTATCAAATATATATAAGCACAAAAAGTAAAAAGGAAAATGTTGCTTATTTTATTGGAATAGGTGCTTATATTGTGTATATTTTAAGTGGATTGTTTGTTCTTTCTTTTTCAAGAATAAGAGAATATTATGCTGATAATTTTTCAAAAGATATAATGGGAAGTGGAGAACCACTAAAAAGTGCTTTAATAAAAATTGCTTATGGAACAGCTAGTAGAGAAAAAGGAAAAGAGCCAGAAGCATCTTGTATGGCGTTTACAAATAATATTCAAAATGATGCTTTTATGCTTTCAAGCTATAAATTAAATGAAGAGAATAAAATTGACAATAAACTAATGAAGTGGGATATTAAAAATTTATGGGGAAGATGGTATGAATTTAATTCTACTCATCCACTTACAGCAAGAAGAATATTTGCTTTAACAGGAGAAAAAATAGAAGACATACATGTGTCCTTAAAAGATGTGACAAGATTTTTATGTGAGGTGTTTATAAATATTCTTCCATGGATAGTGTTGATTTTACCAGTATTTGTATTTGGGTTTGATAATATAATGCAGCGAGATATATTTGGAGCATTAATTGATGCATTTTGGAATAAACCTTTATTAATTTCTATTTTAGGAATAAGTATATTAATAAAATATTATTATTCTTTTAGAGGAAATCACGAGGAAATTAAAATATATGAACTTTTAGCAAGGGAAGATGCTTCACCTGTTAAAGGAATTCCAGCGATACTAAGAGGAAAAATTATAGGAAAAGGAATTCCAGGATTATTTTGTAGTGAAGATTTAGTTATAGATGATGGTACAGGAATTATGTTAGTAGACTACAGACAACCTTTAAGAATATTCGAATTTATTTTTGGAGTTTTTAAAGTTGAAAATATGAAGGAAAAAGAAGTTGAAGTGGTAGGATGGTATAAAAGAGGAATGAGACCTTATTTTGTATGTTTATCTATAATAACAGATGATAATTCAAGAATTTGTTTTAATTATATATTAAGGCAATTACTTGGATATGGGCTTATATTGATAGGCATATTATTAGCTATAGTATAGAGAAAATAAACAGTTTTGAATTATCTAAATTTCTCATCTAAGAATATGCAATAAATAAAAATTTAATGTTATAATTAAAAAATATACTAATTTTGAGAGGAGATAATATTTATGGATAAGAATACTGAATTTATTATTGAAAAAAGAGTTGAAAGAACTATAGAAAATTTAGAGAAGCATAATATGAATGGTTATTTTGTTCAAAATGAAAAAGAAGCTTTAAAGAAGATTGAAGAGTTAATGAATGAAGGAAATACAGTGTCAGTTGGTGGTTCTATGACTCTTTTTGAAAGTGGTGCAATAGAATTTTTAAGAAGTGATAAGTATAATTTTTTAGATAGATATAAAAAAGATTTGACAAAAGATCAAATTAAAGATATTTATAGAAAAAGTTTTTCTGCTGATGTATATTTAACAAGTAGTAATGCTATTACAGAAGATGGAGAACTTTATAATGTTGATGGTACAGGTAATAGAGTTGCAGCAATGGTTTATGGTCCAGATAAAGTTATTGTAGTTGTGGGAGTTAATAAAATAGTTAAAGATTTAGATGAAGCTATTATGAGAAATAGAGAAATTGCCGCACCTGCTAATGCTAAAAGATTAAATAGAAGTACTCCTTGTGCTAAAGTGGGGTATTGTATGGACTGCACTAGCAAAGATAGAATTTGTAATGATTATGTAGTTATAAGAAGACAAGGGTCTATAGGAAGAATTCATGTAATAATAGTTAATAAAGAATTAGGATATTAATAAATGAGCATCTACTAAAATTGTAGATGCTCATTTATTATTGAGGAAATTTTTAATTATGACATTTTATCATCATTAAGTATAATGCTGAATTTTTAGAATATTAAAGTTGATATTTAATTAAAATAATAAAAGTAATAAATTAATTAATTAAGATAATTATAATACTAGAGATAATTTCTAAAAGAGAGGTGTATACTATGAAGGTTACAAATGTAAAAGAATTGATAAAAAGAATGGAACAACTAAGAGTGGCTCAAAAGAAATTTGCAGAGTATACCCAAGAACAGGTGGATGAAATTTTTAGAAGCGCTGCTGTTGCTGCAAATAATGCAAGAATTAAACTTGCAAAAATGGCAGTTGAAGAAACCAAAATGGGTATTGTGGAAGATAAAGTAATAAAAAATCATTTTGCTTCAGAATATATTTATAACCAATATAAGGATGATAAAACTTGTGGAGTTATTGAAAAAGATGATTCTTTTGGTATTTCAAAAGTAGCAGAACCAATAGGGATTATAGCTGCTATTGTTCCAACTACAAATCCAACATCTACTGCAATATTTAAAGCACTCATTGCTTTGAAGACTAGAAATGGTATGATATTTTCACCACATCCAAGAGCAAAGAAATCAACCATTGCAGCTGCTAAAATAGTTTTAGAAGCTGCAGTTAAAGCTGGAGCACCACAAGGCATAATAGGATGGATAGATGAGCCTTCTGTGGAACTTTCACAAGTGGTAATGAGAGAAGCAGATTTGATTCTTGCTACTGGTGGCCCAGGAATGGTTAAGGCTGCATATTCTTCTGGTAAACCAGCTATAGGAGTTGGTGCAGGCAATACACCAGCTATTATAGATGAAACTGCTCATATTAAAATGGCGGTAAATTCAATACTTCTTTCAAAAAGTTTTGATAATGGGGTTATATGCGCTTCTGAACAGGCAGTATTAGTTATGGAAAAGGTTTATGATGAGGTTAAGAGAGAATTTGAAGAAAGAGGAGCTTATATACTTAAAGAGGATGAAATAGATAAAGTCAAAAAAACAATATTAATTGATGGGGTGTTAAACGCAAATATAGTCGGTCAACCAGCTTGCAAAATAGCAGAGATTGCAGGGATTAATGTCTCAGAAAATGCTAAAATTCTTATAGGAGAGGTTGACTCTGTAGAACCTGAAGAACCATTTGCACATGAAAAATTATCTCCAGTTCTTGCTATGTATAAAGTTAAAGATTTTGATGAAGCTTTGACAAAAGCAGTAAGACTTGTGGAACATGGAGGAATTGGTCATACTTCTGTATTATATACTGATCAAATTAAATCAAAAGATAGAATAGCTAAATTTGGTGCGGCAATGAAAACAGGAAGAACTATGGTAAATATGCCAGCAGCTCAAGGGGCGATAGGAGATGTATACAATTTTAAGTTAGCGCCTTCTTTAACTTTAGGGTGTGGTTCGTGGGGTGGAAACTCTGTATCAGAAAATGTAGGAGTTAAGCATTTATTAAACATCAAAAGTGTAGCTGAGAGGAGAGAAAACATGCTTTGGTTCAGAGTGCCAGAAAAAGTTTATTTCAAATATGGCTGCATTGGAGTGGCATTAAAAGAATTGAAAGATATGAATAAAAAGAAAGCATTTATTGTAACTGATAGAGTTCTGTACGAGTTAGGATATGCTGATAAGGTTACAGATATTTTAGATGAAATAGGAATTGAGTTTAAGGTGTTTTTTGATGTAGAACCAGACCCAAATCTTGCTACAGCTAAAAAGGGTGCTGAGCAAATGAAAAATTTTGAACCAGATACAATCATAGCAGTAGGTGGCGGATCACCAATGGATGCTGCAAAAATTATGTGGCTTATGTATGAGCATCCAGAAGTTAAATTCGAAGATCTTGCTATGCGGTTCATGGATATAAGAAAGAGGGTATATGCATTTCCTAAAATGGGTGAAAAAGCTATGATGATTGCTGTACCAACTTCAGCAGGTACAGGTTCTGAAGTTACTCCATTTGCAGTTATTACAGATGAAAAAACAGAAAATAAATATCCATTAGCTGATTATGAACTAACACCTGATATGGCTATAGTTGATGCCGAATTAATGATGAATATGCCTAAAGGACTAACAGCAGCTTCTGGTATAGATGCTTTAACTCATGCTATAGAGTCCTATGTATCTGTATTGGCTTCAGAATATACTAATGGAATGGCACTAGAAGCAATAAGATTAATATTCAAATATTTACCACAAGCTTATAATGAAGGAGCAATTAATATAAAAGCAAGAGAAAAGATGGCACATGCTTCCACTATGGCAGGAATGGCTTTTGCAAATGCTTTTTTGGGAGTATGTCACTCAATGGCACATAAATTAGGGTCAATGCATCATACAGCACATGGTATAGCAAATGGATTATTAATTAATGAAGTTATTAGATTTAATGCTGCAGATAATCCAAAAAAGCAAGCGGCGTTTCCACAATATAAATATCCAAATGCAAAATGGAGATATGCAAGAATTGCTGATTACTTAAGATTAGGTGGTAGTACAGAAGAGGAAAAGGTAGAACTTTTAATAAAAGCCATTGATGAATTGAAAGCTAAAGTTAATTTACCAATGACAATAAGTGAAGCGGGTGTTTCTAAGGAAAAATTTTATACTAATTTAGATGAAATGAGTGAAAAAGCTTTCGATGATCAATGTACTGGAGCTAATCCAAGATATCCTTTGATTAATGAAATTAAACAAATGTATATCAATGCGTTTGAAAAAAAGGTTAAAGATACAATGTTATAAAAAGTTTTACTACAATTAAGATATAAAATTTTTGGTTGAAACTAAAAATTTCGTATGTTAAAATATAGTAAAATAGTATTGATAAGCTCAAGTAGATATATTTTAAATATAAGCTAGTTGAGAATGAACATTATACAAAAATTTTATAAATTAATTTTACTTGACAAGATTTGAAAAAAGCAGTAAATGCTAAGTTTAAAAAAGTCAGTACTAGAAAACCTGTAAGTTTTTTGTGCTGACTTTTTATTTATTTGGTAATGAGGGGAGGAAAACTTTAATAAAAAATATAAGCGACTATAGAGATACATAATTAACAATAGGGGGAGTACTGATGAATAACAAGGGAATATTATTAGAAAGCGGAACAGGGGAATTAGAAGTACTTGAATTTGTTGTGAATGAAAAACATTATGCTATTAATGTTATAAAAACAAAAGAGATAGTAAAAGTAGACAATATTACTAAATTACCTAATTCAAAACCTGCTGTATCTGGAGTATCATTACTTCGAGGTGAGGTTATAACTGTAATAGATTTAAAATATATTTTGGAAAAAGAAATTCAAGATGATGCTAAAAAAAGTATGACAATAATATGTGAATTTAATAAAACTACTGTAGCATTTTTAGTGGATAAAGTTGTAGGAATACATCGTATAGGTTGGAGTGAGATTAAAAAACCAGATTCTATTGTGGAAAATTCACTTGTTATAGGAAATATATTAATGGGAAATAAAATGTTAATGCTTTTAGATTTTGAAAAAATGATTATGGATATAAGCTCATCTTATGGTAATTACGAAAAAAACATTGAAAAGGTCAAATATGATGTGGATAGATCAGATGTTAGATTAGTTTTAGCAGATGATTCTACAATGATTAGAAAAATATTAAAGGATGTATTAATTAAGGCAGGGTATAATAATCTTACTTTTTTTGATGATGGGCAGCAGGCTTATGGTTATTTAATGGATTTAGTAAATAAAAAAGGAGAAGGATTTTTAGAAGATGTACAAATGTTAATAACAGATATTGAAATGCCGCAGATGGATGGACATACACTTACACGTAAGGTAAAGGAAAATGATATACTTAAAAAACTTCCAGTTGTAATATTCTCTTCTTTAATTACTGATGATTTGCATCATAAAGGAATATCAGTAGGAGCAGATGCACAAATCAGTAAACCAGATATAGACAATCTAGTTAATCTTATAGATGAATTATGTATTAACTAAAGGTTATCTGCTTTTTAGCAGATAACCTTTAGTTTTCTTTAAAATGCCCAATTCCCATTTTTGAAGATTTGAATTTTTTCTCCCGTATTTGTTTCTCCTATTATATCGAGGTCACTAGAACCTATCATAAAATCTTCATGAATTAAGGAAGTATTAGCTCCGAATTCTTTTAACTGTTCCTCAGTCATTTCACTACCGCCTTCAATACAACTTGGATAAGCCATGCCTAGAGCTAAATGACAGGAAGCATTTTCATCAAATAATGTGTTGTAAAAAATAATGTTTGAGTTTGAAATTGGTGAGTCATGAGGTACTAAAGCAACTTCACCAAGATAATGAGAACCTTCATCTGTTTCTATTAGTTTTTTCAATGTTTCATAGCCTTGTTCTGCTGAAAAATTGATGACTTTGCCATCTTTAAAAGTTAATGTGAAATTATCAATTAAATTACCGCCATAGTTAAGAGGTTTTGTGCTTTTTACCTTACCGTTTACACCTGCTTTTAATGGTAGAGTAAATATTTCTTCTGTTGGAATATTGGCAACAAAATAAGTTCTTTTTTTATTATACTCTCCACCACCTGCCCAAAGGTGATTCTTTGGGAGTTGTATTGTTAAATCTGTATCTGTTGAAACAAAATGAAGAGTTTTCAATTTTTGTTTATTTAAGAATTCAGTTTTTTCATTTATATTTTTTAAATGCTCATTCCATGCTTTGATAGAATCGGTTTTATCTACTCTAACTATTTTAAAAATATAGTCCCAGAGTTTTTCTACAGCATCTTTTTCAGAAAGCGCTGGAAAAACTTTTTTTGCCCAACCTTTGGTTGGAATTGAAACTACTGACCAAGCAACTGTACTATTCATTATGTATTCTCTGTAATTCTTTAAAGCAATCGATCTTGCCTTATTGGCTTCTGCAATTTTTTTAGGATCTACAGCTTTTAAAAGCTCAGGATTAGATGCTGAAATTGAAAGGAATGCTGCTCCTCCTTTTGCAAGTTGTTCGTAACCATCTGCTTTCCAAAGTGGAAAATCCTTAAAAGCTTTTTCTGGTGCATTTAGATATTTTATAAGAGTTAATTCTTCATCGTTCCATTCAACATGAACATTTTTTGCACCTAGCTTATAGGCATTTTTTGCTATAAGTCTTACAAATTCTGCACATTCTATTGGTGAATTTATAACAAGAGTTTGATCAGTTTGAATATTAACTCCTGTTTTGACTGTAAGTTCTGCGTATTTTTCAAGAAGTTCACTAAACTTCTCCATTTTATCACTCCCTAATAAGTTAAATGTATTTTTAAAAATAGTTATCTTAGTTCTTATTATTAGTTTATCGTAAAGCAAATATTAGTCAATTTAATTTATGATTCCATACTCTTAGATTTAAATATTGTATATTAAAGGGAATCATGTAATTATGGTAACTTATTTTAATTTAATTTCATATAAATATTATTAGGAAACAACCTAATAGCTACAAAAATTAGATTATACTGCTTTTAATTTTAAATATGAATCTAAATGCATATTTTGTAGTAATTTTAATTAAAGGAGGCAGTTAAATGAGTGATTTATATAAACTAGGTCAATCACAACAGGGAAGCGTAGAAAAGGTTGGCGAAGAAATTAGATTAGATATACAGTTAGATGATAACCCGTTTTTGAATATGGGAACTATTCTTGGTACTATTACTGACAATGATGATAAGCCTATCGAAGGTGTTTTGGTAAAAATCATGGATAATGATCACAATCCATTGTATCATACATTAACAGATGCAGAAGGAAAGTATAACTTAACGGGGTTAACTCCAGGATCAGAATATCATTTTTATGCAGTGAAAGATGGATATCTTCTTAAAGAAGAAAGAGGATTTGCTATAGAAGCTGGTCAAACTATAGAAATAAATTCTAAAATAACTCCTGATCCAAATGCTGTACTATCAACTATTACAGGTCACACATTTGATACTGACGGAAATCCTGTAGAAAATATGATAGCAACATTACTAAAAGTTGAACAGGGTGAACAAACGCCAGTAGCAGTTACAACCACTAATGAATATGGTCAAGCGGTTTTTGTAAATGTTGCAATAGGAAGTTATATTGCCAGAGTTACAAAACAAGGATATGAGACAGCTGCAATTGAAATTCAAGTTACAGAACCAGGTTCAATAACGAACATTGATGCAGTTGTATCTACATCTTCTACAGAGTCTCAAGGAACCATAAATGGTATTATAACTGATAAAGCTGGAAATCCAATAGCATCAGCAGTAGTTATTTTATATGAGGTTACTGGAGATGAAGAAAATCCAGAATTAATTCCTTTTAGATATACAAGAACATCAACAAATGGTGCGTATCTGTTTGGAGAAGTTCCTAAAGGTAACTATATTGTAAAATCAAATAAAGAATCTTAATAATGTGAGGTGATATTATGGCAGAAAATAAAGATTTATATAAATTAGGTCAGTCTGAAACAGGTTCGATTGTTGATAGAGGACAGGAAATTCGTATTGATTTACAATTAGATGATAATATAATAGCTGATACAGGTACAGTTTTTGGTAAAACTTTAGATGGGGATGGAAATCCAATTTCAGATGTTACAATAAAAATAACAGATACAGAGTACAATCC
This sequence comes from Clostridium aestuarii, assembly GCF_026735135.1. Classification (GTDB taxonomy): domain Bacteria; phylum Bacillota; class Clostridia; order Clostridiales; family Clostridiaceae; genus Clostridium_H; species Clostridium_H aestuarii. The sequence goes on from NZ_JAPQER010000003.1 coordinate 452,515, forward strand.
TAAATATCATACACTTACACATGCTGAAGGAGAATTTACTATAGATAATGTTAAAGCTGGAGAACAATATTTAATATTGGCAGTTAAAGATAAGTATACTTTAAAACAAGGTACTCCTTTTGTAATGCAGAAATCTCAACAAGTAGAGAGAAATTTTGTAATGACGCTTGATAATGGTTCGGCTAATAGTTTAGTGGCTGGAGATGTGCTAAACGAAAAGGGTGATAAGGTTGAAGGAGTTACTGTAAGGTTATATAATAATTCTGGAGCTGAGCCAGTGCTGTTAAAGACAACACACACAAATCAATTTGGACAATATGCCTTTTTTGATATAGCACAGGGAATGTATATTTTAGAGATTTCATTATTAGGTTATAAAACAACCGAAACAACTTTTGTTATAAGTGAAACAGACAAAGTTATGAATATAAATTTGACTATGCTGAATGATCCGATTGGTAGACAAGGTACTATAAATGGTGTTATAAATGATAAAGATGGAATATTAGTTGAAGGGGCATTTGTTGTATTATTTAAAGTAGAAACAGATGGAGAAGAAAAAGAAAAATTAGTTCCTATAAGGAAGACTATTACAAATGATGAAGGCGTATATCTATTTGAACAAGTACCGGAGGGTAATTATAAGATTAAATCAAACAAATTAGCACCTTAATAATTAATTGACATATAGATATATCTATATGTCAATTATATACATAACCAATTATTTGAGAGGGATTGTATGGATAAGTATGAATTAGGGCAATCACAAATGGGCAGTGTAACTGAGCAGCAGCAAGAAATTAGGTTGGATTTAGAATTAGAAAAAAATATTTACTATGACAGTTCCATTATATATGGTTATATAAATGATTTGTGTGAAAATCCTATACAAAATGCTAGAGTTAGCTTTATCGATGAGGATAATAAGGAAATAGGAGCAGTGTATAGTTCAAAACAAGGTTTTTATATTTATATGGGGGTTAAACAAAACAGTAAAATAAAAATTGTTGTTGAAAAAATTGGTTATAAGAAGATGGTAAGTGAGTCATTAAATATATATTCAGAAGCATATGAATATAATGTTTACTTAGAACAAGCAATAATACCTGATAAAACTTTGATTTCAGGTCATATAGTAGATGAGAAAGATATTCCCTTAGCAAATATTTCTATGTACTTATTGAAAAAAACTTGTTACGGAGGGGAAATTATATATAAAGTAACTATTTCAAATATTTATGGACAATTTGTTTTTTCAAGAATACCAAAAGGAAATTACTGTATTATTGTAAATAATCCTAAATTTAAGGCTTACCAAGAATATATTGAAATAATTGAAACAGATAAAATTTTTGATATAAATATTAAGCTTATTAAAAGAAATACAAAAACAAAGATAAGTGGGCAAGTCAAAGACAAAATTGGTAATCCGATTCCTAATGCTTTAGCAATCTTATATAGAATTGAAGAAGATGGAAGATTTGTTTCTGTAAAATATACTATGTGTGATCAAGAAGGAAAATATAGTTTTGCAGATATTCCTTATGCTAATTATGTGGTAAAGGCAAAATAATAGTTAGTAGGTGTGGAATAGAAAATTAAATATTACAGATAATAAAATCATAGGCAAATTTAGAAAAGATATATAATATATGCGTTGGGAAATATAATATGTAAATAATTTACCAACGCATTTTTATAGTATTATATAGTTGATTATAATTAATATGCAAATTTTTGTTACAACAAAGATTAGTAAATGGCGGGAGAGAACATAAATGGTGTTTCTAAGTATTCTTTTGATCGTATTTTCACCCTATCTTGCATTTTTACCTATGATTAGTATAGGGTTTAAGGCGGTACACAAAAATAATCTTATATTAAGAAATATTTGGAATATAGGATTGTTTTTTCTTTTTATTTGGTCTTTTCTTGTTGGAATTATAAATACTAATAAGATTTCCGTCATAGCTTCTTTAGCAATTTTATTCTATTTTTTCTTTAGTGTGTATTTACAAAATTACTATAATACAGTACAACAAATAGAACAGCTTTTTAAAAAGATTATGTTAATTTCTGTAGGATCTGGAATTATTGGATTTATAGAAAGATTTAAGGGAATTCAGTATAAGTATGCTTGGTGGAAGTGTTTAATTGGAATTTATCCACCAGTTTCATTTAGTGAAAGTTATAGGATTTCGGGAACTTTTGGAAATCCTAATATAGCAGGAACATGGTATGCAGTTATGGTTCTTATGTGTTTTTATTTTTATAAAAAATCACTTAAAATTGAAAAGATATTTTATATAGTATTAGCTGCATTGTTTATTAGTGTTTTATTCATGACAGAATCGCGTGGAGCAATTATAGGTCTAATATTAGGAATGATTACATATGCTTATTTTAGAGAAGATAAAAAGAAAATGATATTTCTAATACTTTTTTTTACATTAGGTGTAATATTAATGTTTATTTTTCCTCATTATTTTCCAAGAGGAGAAGGAGTGTTTACTTCAATAGAAGATCGTAAAGCTATTTGGAGAAACTGCTTAAATATGTTTAAGTTTAAGCCTGTTACTGGATGGGGATTAATGGGGATATATTTTGCGGATAAAAGTATTTATCATTACATAAGAGTAGTTCATGGACACAATATTTTGATTACAATAGCAACTACATTAGGAGCAGTTGGAGCTAGCATTTTTGTTTGTATGAAATTATACCTTTTTAAAGAAATTTGGTTTCTTAATAAGCAACATTGCCCATTAAGTCCTTTATTAGCAGGTATAGAAGCTATTATTTTAGGTCAGGGCCTAGTTGATTTTACAATTATGAGTCCTCAAGCAGGAATAATATTTTTTGGATGTTCAGCAATTATTAATGGTCTTGCTTTTCAATATAAGAGTGTACCATTGAGTGAATGTGTTTCAATACCATTTTTGTCAAGAGCTAAAAATAAATAAAATAAATATCCAAAATTTTATTAAAAAATTATTGCATTTTATTTATAATACTTATATAATAAATGTGTCAGACGAGTTCATTTTAATATAATGTAAACCTTTTGAGTTCATATTATATTGAATAATTGAGTTGACTATCTGAAATACTTGTCACGCTCTTATTTTGAACCTACAGTACTTAAACGGGAGTTCAATATTTAGGTGTAGATTGGAACTATAAGGCCTTATTTGTTATAAGGCAAGAACAGTGATGCATTTGTGAGGACACCCACCTATCGTAGAGATAGGTGTCAAAATCAGGGCAACGGTATTTCGGATTTATAAATCAGATAATAAATTAAATAGGATTATAGGAGAGGGATGCACCTCTCCTTTTTTATTTATTAAAGTTTAGAAATTATTATTGAAAAGGTTTGGATTTTTATAAATAGGGTAAACTAAACGTATACATGAATATTTACAAAGCTTGAGATTTAGCTGATATATATATATTATAAAGTTATAAACATGTTAAAATATTTAAAAAGGAGATGAATTTAAATGATACTTCCAATAAGTAAACAAAATCAATTTAAGAATTATGTTCAGGATGCTTTGGTTGAAAAATATGATTATTCAATAGAAGAAGCAAAAGAAATGATTGATAGCTCAGCATTAATAGAAGAATTACAAAAAAATGATAAATATGTTATGTATTTTGATGCTGAATTTTGGGCAAGTAAAATATCTGCAAAAAATAAATATGTTAAGATTGAGCAAATGTGCTAACAACAATCATAAGTATTTAACAGGAGTTTTATAGATTTAGCAATAAAAATTCTATTTTAAATTAGTAAATCTGAGACTGGGAGAGTGATTTGCTGATTTGTTTGAAATTTATGTATCATCTACTTATAGGTAGATGCTTTTTTATTTTTTGGTTATATTTTTTATTTAGCTAAGTTTTAGAAAATATTGTTTTTACAGTATTCTAAAACTTAGCTAAATAGAATTTTATTTTAATATTTAGTTAGTTTTTTATAAATTATATTTAATACTGAATCTAACTCAGTTAATAAAAATGTTATATCATTTTCGTTAATAACAAGGGGAGGTTGAAAAGCTAACACATTTCTATCAAGACCATTTTTCCCTAGAAGTATACCTCTGTCTTTTAAATTTTCTAATATAAAATCTGTTTCTTCAGAAGCAGGCTCTCCATTTTCTTTTATAAGTTCAGCACCAAGCATAAGACCTATACCACGAATATCTTTTATAAGTGGATATTTGTTTTTAAGATTAATTAATCCTTCTTTTAATTTTGTACCTAATATTTTAGCTTTTTTACAAAGATTATTATCTTTTATATAATCTAGTACGGCTATTCCTGTTTCGGAAGAAACTGGATTTCCACCTAAAGTAGATGCAGAGGCTTTTGTGAAGGATGCTGATATATTATCATTTGTGCAAAATGCAGCTATAGGCATTCCATTACCTAAAGCTTTTGCAACAGTTATAATATCAGGAATAGTATCATAGTGCTCAATTGCAAACATATTACCAGTTCTCCCAAAACCGGTTTGAACTTCATCAATAATTAAAAGAATATTATGTTCATTTAATAGCTGTTTTAATTTTTTAAAGTACCATTTGGGTGGAGTTATCATACCACCATTTCCCTGAATAGGTTCTGCTATTAATGCCGCTATTTTTTCAGCACCATTTATTTTGATAGCTTTTTTTATTGCCTTTAGTGAGTCTAAAGCTGCTTCATTAAGGTCCTTATTTTTACTATAGGCATTTGGAACAAAAATTATTGAACTATCAAGATTTGGATCAGCTCTCCACATTGGAATTGCAGTTGCACTCATTGTTAAATATGTACGCCCATGTAGTCCATTTTCTAGTGCAATAAATTTATTTTTACCCGTATGTAATCTTGCTAATAAAAGAGCTCCTTCATTTGCTTCTGAGCCTGTACAGCAGAAAAAAGAATGTTTTATATTACCAGGCAGTACCTCGGCGAGTCTTTCTGCTAAATTTACAATGGATTGAGTTAAATAAATAGTGGTAGTATGTTGTAAAGTTTTCATTTGAGTAATTGCTGCTTCAAGAATTACAGGATTACAATGTCCACAATTCATTACTGAAACACCAGCAAAAAAATCTAGATATTTTTTTCCAGTAGAATCAAATAAATACTGCATGTCACCTTTTACTATTTGGGGTGGGTTTTTATAAAAGTGATGAGTACAAGGGTACAAAAAATCTTTTTTCTTTTTAATTATTTCACTAGGACCTATGTAATTATTCAATGCTAGTACCTCCTTGATATATGTTCTGTAAAGTTATTTCTAGTAATATACACTTTTATTCTTATCAATTAAATTGAAAAGCTCCTAATGTAAATCTGTCATTACAAGATTTTAAAGAGTCGAATAACTTACTACATTTACTTAGGTCGTTTATAGCTTTTTTATAAATATGTAGAACATTTTTTAAAGTTTTTATATCATAATGACAACCTTCAATTCTAAAATGATTTAATCCAATATTATTAAGTTCTTTTAAAAATGGCAAATAACATAAGTCCTTATAAAGCGTCATGTGATTTCTGCCATTAGTATCACGATAAACAGGGTGTTCATAGCCTTTGTCATCTACCAAAACTAATATATGGTTATCTACATACCGATTATTTTCAGCTTTAGTAGGGTTAAAAACTTTAATGTTTTCATATAAATCATTCTCTAAATACATTACTACAGGAGCACCATGAATAATCAATTCTATAGGAAGTGGAGAGTTCTTAATTGTTTCTATTGAGTTTTTTAATGGTGTTTCCAATGAAAGTGTAGCTTGTGATAAACCTTGTTTTTTATAGAAGGCAGTTGATTTAGAATTATACATATTTAAGCAATAGTCACCAATTAACTCAAGACCTAAATTGCTGAATGCATTTATTGCACCTAAATTAGTTACAAGTAAACCATCTACACCTAAATTATTATTAGAAAGTAAATGAGTATATTTTGAGAAATCTTCTTCATACATCATTCTTGGAAAAGCAAGATATATTTTGGTATCTTTTTTGTTGTTTGTTAAATAAATAATTTCTTGTTTACTAAAAGGTTTATCAGGCTCAAAAATTTCTCCAGAAAGATAAATAGCATCAACATTTTCTTCTAAAGCTACTTTTGCTTGTTCATAAGAATTCACTTTTACACTAAGCAAAGCCTTTTCACAGGAACTGGAATTTGATTTCAGAACATTTTTAATTTCTTTTATTCTTTCTGTATTCAATTCTATTTCTTCAATAGGTTTGCTAAAAACTTTACCGTGGCTATAAAATTTACCTGTACCTTCGTATCGTCTATTTATATTTGAAAGCCCAGGTTTACCAAAAGCATATGCTGTAGATAAATCTCGTTTCCTATTTTCGTAGATATTTTGACTAAAAGTTTTTCTATCATAGCAAATAGGATCATCAATATATCTATCAATAGCATCACTATAATAATTAATTAGATTAATTAGATAATCGGAATCTCTCATTCTTCCTTCAAGTTTAAAAGAAGTGATACCTGACTCAATCATTTCAGGTAAATATTCATACATACACATGTCTTTAACTGCCATTGGATATTCAGTAGGATAAACTAAACCATCTTTTTTTATAGTGAAATTCCATCGGCAAGGTTTCATGCATAAACCGCGATTACTACTTTTACCAAAGAGCATACTACTGTATAAACATTGAGCACCATGGGCAATACACATATCTCCATGAGTAAAATACTCAAATTCCATATCAGTTTGTGAATGTAAAATTTTAACGGTTTTTAAATCCATTTCTCTAGAGGAAACAATTCGAGTTATACCTAGATTTCTTAAAGTTTTAATAGTTTGTAGATTATGAACATTCATCATTACAGAAGAATGTAAATTGAATTTTAAATTAAGTTTATCTATAAGTTCTAATATGCTAAAATCCTGAATAATTAAAGCATCAGGTTTAGCGGAGTGTAAAAATTTTAAAAAATTTTCTGCTTCCTTTAAATTATCTTCACTAAAAAGATTATTCACAGTTATATAAACTTTTTTATTTAATGAATGGGCAATTTTAATAGCTTCAAGTATTTCTTCATTTGTAAAATTATAATCTTTTCTATGCATGCGCATATTTAAAATTTTACCTCCGAAATATACAGCATCAGTCCCGCTATGAATTACTTTTTTAAATATTTCAAAAGTACCTGCTGGTGCAAGTAATTCTATTTTTTTGTTATTGAAAAATCTACTCATACAAATACACCTTTTCCTATAAAATTTTTATTATTATGTTGTTCATTATAGATAATTATGTTAATAACACAAATCAGATACTTTATTGTTAAAATATCTGATTTGTTAAGTTAAGTTATTCAATTAAACTACTATCAGATAAATCTGTAAATTTAAAATCGTTAGAAGTAAGTTTTTTAGATTTAAGCCAATTTAAAACTTCTGTAAAATCTTTTTCTGATGGCATAACAGCTTTAGTGTAATCTGGTAAGTTTGAAGAGGTTCTAATTGATTCTGGGAAACCACCTTCTTTGATTACTACATCAATATATTTTTCTTTGCTTTCTTTTTGCAAATAATCAATTGCTTTATTATAAGCTCTGTATAGTGCTTTGATTTCTTCTTGTTTTGTATCTATTGCTTTTTGAGAAAATACCATTATACCTGGATAAATACCTATGTCATTAGAGCTACTTAGAACTTTACAACCTTTGTTAATTGCATCACTTGCTAAAGGTTCTGGAAGAGTAGCTGTAGCTAATTTGTTGTTGTGAAGCATTTCTAGCCTAGTTGGCATTTTAGGTACAGCAACTTTTTCATATTCATTATCAGCGATATTAGCATTTTGCATTATTTTATCAGTTATATATTCTATTACAGTATTTTTAGAAATTCCAATAGTTTTTCCTTTGATTTGCTCAAGATCGTTTATATTTGAATTTTTACCTGCTATTAGCTTGAAACTTCCATTAGTTTTTGATGTCATTTTAACATTAAACCCATTATCATTTGAAAAGATTACTGAAAGCATGTCAGCCATAGCTCCATCTATATTACCTGTTTGAAAAGCAGAATCTCTGTCAATTGCACTTTTGAAGTGGTGTAGATTAACAGTAACTCCTTCATTTTCAAAGTAACCGTTATGCTTTGCTATAATGAAAGGTATAGCATCAGCAGAAGGTAGCAAACCTAAATTTAAAGTCTCTTTTTCCTTTGGTGTTTGTGAAGTTTTATTATTTGAACATCCTATTAAGCTGATATTCAAAATAAATATAATAAGAATTAAAAATGTTGATTTTTTTTTCATAAATATATGACCTCCTATAATTTAGTTATCGTTTAAAATGAAATAATTATCCGTAATTAAAAAATTATTTTTCAACCCTGAGGTTACATAAACCTCTTTTTTATTATTTACAAAAATGGCATCTATACCATTTAATGATTCAACAAGTTTTTTACCATCATTTAATCCAAGTGAAAAAATAGTTGTAGAAAGTCCGTCAGCATCTATGGAGTTATCGGCGATTATTGTAACACTGACTAATGAAGTTTCTACTGGATATCCAGTAAAAGGACTTAAAATATGATGGTATTTTTTACCGTCTTTTTCTAAAAAACGTTCGTAAATTCCAGAGGTAACAATTGATTTGTTTTTTACATGAATTATTCCAAAATGTTTTCCACGTGGTTCGAAGGGGTCTTGTATACCAATACCCCATGTACTTCCGTTAGGTTTAGAACCAAGAGCATATACATTTCCACCTAAGTTGATAATTGCACTTTTAATTTGTTTTGATTTAAGAAAAGCTGAGATTTTATCGGCGGCATATCCTTTGGCAATTCCGCCTAAATCAATTATCATTCCTTTATTTGCAAGTTTTACAGTTTGATTTTTTTCATCTAATAAAATATTTTTATAATTTATTGTATTTTTACTTTTTTGTATTTCTTCACGAGAGGGTACTTTAGCATGCTCTGAACCTATTCCCCAAAGTTTTACTAAAGAACCTATGCTTATATCAAAATGTCCTTTAGATAAAGAAGAATAGTATAAACCTTTTCTAATAACAAAAAAGGTTTCTGGTGAAACTTTTAGTGCAGATGTACCTGCATTTTTATTAATGTTTGAAACTTCACTTGTATCGATGTTAATACTCATTTTAGATTCAATATCTTCTAGTATATTAAAAGATTCGGTGAATATTTTTTCTGAACTATTATCATATAAGTTTATGTCAACATATGTTCCTAAAAAGAATCCAGATTTAGATTCGGGTAAATTTGTTTTTATGTTTTTAGATGAATTATCAAATAAAAAATTATATGCAAAAATCAAAGAAATTAAAGTCAAAATTAATAGAGATGGAATTAAATATTTTTTATTTAAGCGCATAATTATCTCCTAATTTAATGTTTTTTCAAAATACAATTTGAATTTAATATTATTTTTAACTAATATTTATGATTTTATTTTTAAAATGAGATGAAAAATTAAAATTATTTTTAAGGGATTTTTAAAATAATGATGTTTTTTTAATTGTTGTAAAACTTATTTAAATTAGAAAAGATTCTTATTAATTCAATATTTAAGTGGTGAGGTGAGTTTATTACAGTATTACGTGACTTTTGAAATTATAACATCAAATAATTTTAAAGTAAAGAAAATGAAATATAATAAAATAAATTTTGTTAAAAGCATGAACAAAATTTATTTTAAAATTTTTTTTATGACCAAAAATGCAAGAAACATAGATTTTTAGCATTAATGTGATAAAATTTTAACTAGAAAAATTAAAATTATTAGAAAAATTAAATTAGATTAAAATTTGAAAAACTAAGTGGTGGTACAAGGTACAATTAAATGTAGAAAAAGAGAGAAATCCAAATATTCAAGGGATTATTTATTTTATTTAAAAACTAATAGGAGGTAAATTATGATCAACAAGAAGAAAATAATCGTCATTGGAGGCGGGTACGGCGGAGTATTGACTGCTAAAAAACTCGCTAAAAAATTTAAAAAAGATAATAATATAGAAATTACTCTTATTGATAAAAAGCCATACCATACTATGCTTACTGAACTTCATGAAGTTGCAGCTGGTAGAGTTCCAGAAGATTCTATAAGAATTGATTTGAAGAAAATATTTGCAAAAAGAAAAGTTAATGTTGTACTTGATGAAATTACTAATATAGATTTTAAGAAGCAAGTTATAAAATCGCAAAATAATTCTTATGAATATGATTATTTGGTTATAGGTACTGGATGTAAACCAACATTTTTTGGTATACCAGGAGCAGAAGAGTACAGTCATCAGTTATGGTCTTATGAAGATGCTGTTAATTTGAAAGAGCATATTCTTAATATGTTTAGAAAAGCAGTAAAAGAAACAAATAAAGAAAAAAGACAAAAAATGTTAACTTTTGTTGCAGTTGGTGGTGGATTTACAGGGGTAGAAATGATTGGTGAGCTGGCTGAATGGAAGAGTAGATTATGTAAAGAATTTTATGTAGATGAAGATGAAGTAAAGTTATATGTAGTGGATGCTATGCCTAAAATCTTACCGATTTTTCCGGACAAGCTAATTAAAAAAGCTGAAAAAAGACTTCAAAAATTAGGAGTTGAAATAATAACAGGCTCAGGTATTACAAAGGTTACAGAAGATTCAGTTGAGTTAGGTGAAAAAGGTAAAATAACAACTAAAACTGTAATTTGGGCAGCTGGAGTTGAAGGCTCAGATACAATTGGTAATATGGAGTTGAAGCAGCAAGGTAGAAAAAGAATAGTAACTAATGATAAACTACAATCTTTAGATTATGACAATGTTTATGTTGTTGGTGATAATATATTTTATATTCCAGAAGGTGAAGAAAGACCAGTTCCTCAGATGGTAGAAAATGCAGAACATTCCGCTCCAGTAATTGCACAAAATATATATACAGACATAAAAGGTGGAGAAAAGAAATCGTATAAACCAGCTTTCCATGGAGCAATGGTATGTATTGGAGGACGTTATGGTGTAGCTCATATAGGAAAACCAGGTAAATTCTTTGGATTGTCTGGATTTGCAGCCATGTTTGTAAAACACTTAATAAATTTAGTTTATTTCTTCCAAGTATCTGGATTTAATAAATGTTGGTCTTATATTTTACATGAATTTTTCCATGTTAAAGATAAAAGAAGTCTTGTGGGAGGTCATTTTGCTAAAGCATCTCCAAATTTCTGGTTAGTAGTGCTTAGAGTATTTGTTGGGTATAAATGGTTAGAACAAGGATTACACAAGCTACCTAAAATATTAGAGAATCCTTCTAATGTATTTTTGATACCGCCTTCACCAGCAGCAGCTACTAGTGGAGCATCTGCTGCGGCTGAAACTGCTACAAATGCGGCTGAACAAGTTGTAGAGGCATTACCTGTACCAGAATTTATAGAAAATATTGTTAAGTGGTCTATGGATACTTTCTTCTATACAGCTGATGGAGGATTTACAGGCTTAGCAGAAGTTTTCCAAACATGTATGGTAATTGGAGAAATAATAGTAGGATTATTATTAATAGCTGGATTATTTACGGCGCTTGCATCAATCGCTTCACTTGCTATGGGAATGATGGTTTGGACTTCAGGTATGGCTCCATATGAAATGCTATGGTACCTAAGTGCAGGCGTAGCTTTAATAGGAGGAACAGGAAGCACCTTTGGCTTAGATTATTATTTATTTCCAGTATTGAAAAAATATTGGAAGAAAATAGGCTGTGTGAAGAAAAATTATTTATATGTTGATTAGTTTTATAGTAAATTTTTTATAGTAAGACCGTATAAACTTATCTTCCCCTTTTTACAATATAATGTCAAATGTCCTTTTAAAGAATTCTTTAAAAGGACATTTGACTATATGGTATTAGGAGAGTTAATTAAAAGTTTAAATTGAAATTAAAGTTATTTAATTTTAATTGTAAATAAAAAGATAAATATTTTAGAAAATTAATAATTTAAAATAAATATATATACTATTAGAAAATGACTCTATAAAAGGAGGAGTTTATGAAAAAATCAGATTTAATTATAGTAGTATTGTTTTTAGTAATAGCTATAACTTTTTTTGGATTTAATAAATATAGAAGTAATTTTATAAAACAAAATAGTAATCAAATTTATGCTGAAATATATGTAGAAGGTAATTTATATAAATCAGTTCCTCTTTCTAATGATAAAGAAGATATTATAGAAATTAATACTGAGGATGGAAAAAATATTATAAAAATTCATGATGATGGAGTAGAAATAACGGAGGCAGATTGCTTTGATGAAATATGTGTAAAGACAGGATTTAAAAAAGAAGTAGGAGAAACTATAGTTTGTCTTCCACATAAATTGGTTATAGAGATAAAAGGAAATATGGAAATAAAAGTTGATGCTGTATCAAATTAATTTCTATGGGATAACCTAATGTAAAAGATTAAATTTAGATAGGTAAGTAAAGGTGATGATATGAGTAAAGTTTGGGATAAATATCCACAGGTTTCTAAAGAGTTAGAAAGTGTTAAAAATATTATAAAAGAAAATATTAAGACTTCTGAAAAATATTTTCAAGATTCAGTTATACCCTTGGTTGATAATGGAGGAAAAATGCTGAGAGCAGCGTTCCTTTTGTTGTCAGCAAAGTTTGGGAAATACGATAAGAAAAAAATGCATAATCTTGCTGCGATTATAGAAATACTTCATTTAGCTACTCTAATACATGATGATATAATTGATAATTCAAAATTGAGAAGAGGGTGCGAAAGTATACAATCAAAATATGGAAAAGAATATGCAGTTTATGCTGGGGATATTTTATTTTGTCAGTGTTTTAGCATGCTCTCGCAGGATGATTATACAATGGACAATATGAGAAGTATATCTAAAGCTGTAAAAAAGATTTGTATGGGAGAAATTAAACAGAATTATTTTAGATATACTAGAAAAGTTGATTTAAAAAAATATATAAGAATTGTTTCAGGAAAAACAGCAGCTTTATTTGTATTGAGTTTTTCAATAGGTGCAAAAGAAGCTGAATGTGATGAGAATACAGTAAAATTACTTGGAAGAATTGGATACAATATTGGTATGGCATTTCAAGTTGTTGATGATTTGTTGGATTATGATGGAGAGACAAAAAAATTAGGTAAGAGTGCTCAAAGTGATTTAAAACAGGGATATTATACGCTACCTATTATACTAGCATTACAAGAAGATAAATCAGGAGAGTTATCCAATATACTAGATAATTCTAACTTTAATGAGGATGAGGTTAAAAGTATTGTTGATTTAGTAAAAAAATATAATGGATTAGAAAAAGCTAGGAAAATAGCTGAGAGATATACACAAAGAGCTTTTAATGGTATTGAACAATTACAAGATTGTGAAAGTAAGGATATATTGAAGCAGATTGTGAAAAAATTGATTAACAGATGTTATTAAAGAAAAGTATTTTAAGGGGTTGATTAAGTGGCATATAAGGATTTACAGGATTTTATGACTACTCTAAAAAAGAATAATCTTTTGAAAGAGATAAATATTGAAGTAGATAGTAATTTAGAAATAACAGAGATTACAGATAGAGTTTCTAAAAAATATGGTAAAGCACTTTTGTTTAAAAAAGTAAAAAACTCACCATATCCTGTCCTTATAAATTCTCTTGGAACTTATGAAAGATTAAATATGGCTCTGGAAGTTGAGAATTTAGATGAAATAGCGAATACAATTATGGAATTCATGGATGTAGCAAGTTATGCTACTCTCATGAATAAAATAAAGTCGGTACCAAAGCTAGCCAGATTAGCAAGGGTTTTTCCTAAAAAAGTTAAAAAAGCATCTTGCCAAGAAGTTATTGAAGAACCAGATTTAGATAAGCTTCCAATTTTAAAGTGTTGGCCGGAAGATGGAGGACGATATATAACTCTTCCTTTGGTAATTACAAAGGACCCAGAAACAAATCAACAGAATATGGGAATGTACAGATTACAAGTTTATGATAAAAAAACTACTGGAATGCATTGGCATCTTCACAAAGATGGAAGAGAAATATATGAAAAGTATAGGAAACTTGGCAAAAAAATGCCTGTATCAGTAGCGTTAGGCTGTGATCCTACTGTGATATATTCTGCAACAGCTCCACTTCCAAAGATGATTGATGAAATGATTTTTGCAGGTTTTTTAAGGAAATCCCCTGTAGAATTAGTAAAATGCATAACCAATGATATATATGTACCAGCTAATGCCGAATTTATTTTAGAAGGATATGTAGATTTGGATGAAATGAGATTAGAAGGACCTTTTGGAGATCATACAGGGTATTATTCATTAGCAGATATGTATCCAGTTTTCCATATAGAGAAAATTACAAGAAAGAAATCTCCAGTATATCCTACAACAATTGTAGGTAAACCTCCTATGGAAGATTGTTATTTAGGAAAAGCTACAGAAAAAATTTTTCTTCCATTATTAAAAATTCAGTGTCCAGAAATTATAGATATGAATTTCCCGTTAGAGGGAGTTTTTCACAATTGTGTTATAGTTTCAATTAAAAAATCTTATCCTAAACACGCGCATAAAGTTATGAGTGCTCTTTGGGGAATGGGACAGATGATGTATACCAAAATGATTATTGTTGTTGATGAAAATGTAAACCCGCATGATGTATCTACAGTTGCTTGGAAAGTATTCAATAATATTGATGCTAAAAGAGATTTAGTAATATCAGAAGGACCTTTAGATGCTTTAGACCATGCCTCTAATACGGCTTTTTATGGAAACAGATTAGGTATTGATGCAACGAAAAAATGGAAATCAGAAGGGCATACTAGACCATGGCCAGATGATATAGAGATGACAAGAAAAATCAAGGAGTTAGTTGATAACAGGTGGGAAAAATATGGCATTGAATAATATTAATGTATTAAGAAAAATTAGAACTTATGGCGAATTGGTTATGTTTTCACATACTCTATTTTCACTCCCTTTTGCGATTATAGGAATGATTTGGGCAGCTAAAGGAGTACCATCTTTTGAAATAATTTTTTGGATTTTAGTTGCATTAACTGGAGCAAGAAATGGAGCCAATGCATTAAATAGATGGGTTGATAAAGATATAGATAAGAAAAATCCAAGAACTGCAAAACGTCATATGCCAAGAAAAATAGTTAATAGTTATGAGGTGTGGGGAATAGTGATAGTTTGTTTTACACTGTTTACTTTTGCGGCGTACAAACTAAATCCTTTATGTTTAAGGCTGACACCTATAGCATTATTTTTATTTTTTATTTATTCATACACTAAAAGATTTACTTGGTTTTGTCATATTGTGCTTGGAATTGCTTGTGCGGGAGCTCCTGTAGGTGCGTGGATTGCAGTTACAGGCGAATTTTCATTTCCACCATTTGTTTTAGGAGCAGTTGTGGCATTATGGGTTGCAGGGTTTGATATAATTTATGGAACACAAGATATAAAATTTGATAGAGAAAATGGATTATTTTCTATTCCGGCAAAATTTGGATTAAAAGGAGCACTTGTTATAGCTAAAGGGTTTCATTGCATAATGATATTATTATTAATAGCTTTGTATTATATTATGAATTTAACGTGGATTTATCTTACAGGGGTATTTATTGCTACTATATTATTAGGGATAGAGCATTATATTATATCTCCATCCAATGAAAAGAAAATGAAAGTAGCAGCTTATAGTATAAATCAAATTATTAGTCCTTTAATTCTGCTCTTTACAATATTAGATACAATTTGGGCTTAGAATGTATTTAATATAATTTTAAATCCAAAAATATGTATATAAGAAATTTAGGAGTGATTCTTTGAAAAAATATATAGTTGGCATAACTGGAGCTAGTGGAAGCATTTATGGAGTTCGTTTATTGGAAGAACTAATCAAGAGGGAGTGCGAGATTTATTTAATTGTAACAGATAATGGTAAAAAGGTTTTAGAGTATGAAATGGAATATGATTTTAATCAGTGGATTGAAAATTTAAATACGAAAAATAGCAAAATAAAGATTTGTAACATAAATAATATGTTTTCTGCTGTAGCAAGCGGTTCGTTCAAGACAGATGGAATGATTATTGTACCATGCTCTATGTCAACAATAGCTAAATTAAGTGGAGGTATTTCTGATAGTTTAATTATAAGAGCAGGAGATGTAATGATAAAGGAAAAAAGAAAATTGATAGTGGTTCCAAGGGAAACTCCTTTTAATTCTATTCATTTAAAAAATATGCTTATATTAAGTGAACTTAATGTAAATATTATTCCTCCTATGCCAGCGTTTTATCAAAAACCAAAAACTATTGATGATATAGTAAATGGTACAGTGGGAAGAATTTTAGAATGTTTAGGTATTGAAAATGAATTGTATTACCACTGGCAAAGTGGAATTTGATTTATATAGGTGTGTTTATATGATTGAAATGGATAATTTAACAGTTTGCTATAAAAGTAAAAATAAAAAAAATAAGGCTTTGGAAAATATAAGTTTAAATATTGATAAAGGCGAAATATGTACTGTCATTGGTCCTTCAGGAGCAGGGAAAACCACAATACTAAAAGTTTTGGCTGGAATAATAAAAAAATATGAGGGTAAAGCTTATATTGATGGAGTTAAGGCTAATCCAAGATTTAACAGAATAGGATTAATACCTCAAAACTATGGGTTGGTTACATGGAAAACAGTTGAGAAAAATATTCTTTTATCATCTAGGATTAAAGATGGCAAAAAAAACATAGATATGAAACTTTATAAAGAACTTTTGAAAAGATTAAATATAGAAAAACATATAAAAGCCTATCCATCTGAATTAAGTGGAGGAGAAAGGCAACGTGTATCCATAGCTAGAGCTTTTTTGTTAAAACCTAATTTGTTACTTATGGATGAACCATTTTCAGCATTAGATGTGCTTACAAGAGAAGATGCTCAAAGATTATTTTTAGATATATGGAATGAGCATAAGGTTACAACAATATTAGTTACTCATGATGTGAAAGAAGCAATTTATTTAGGACAGAAAATTGTAGTAATGTCTTCATACCCAGGTAAAATAAAAAAAATCATAAAAAATGATTTGTTTGGAAAAAAATATCTTGATTTTAATGATCAGTTTGAAACTTTGAATTTGGAAATTAGAAAAATTTTAAAAGGAGAAAAGAAAATTGAGACTAGATGAATATGAAAAGAGGAATTTTTTATGTGCTATTTTATTAATTCTTATATTATGGCAAAGTTCAGCTTTAATTATAAATAAACCAATATTTCCAACTCCTTTTAATATTATGAAATATACTATGAAAAATTTTTCAGGAGAAATGGCATTACATTTACTATATAGTTTGAAAAGAGTTGTACTTGGAATACTATTTACTTTGATTTTAGGGGTACCTTTGGCAATTATTATGGGAGTATACAAAAAAATAGATTCAGTATTATTACCTATAATATATTTTAATTATCCTGTACCAAAAATAGCTTTATTACCTATAATAATGTTGATGTTTGGTTTGGGAGAGTCCACTAAAATTATTATGATATTTTTCATTACTTTTTTTCCTATGGTTGTGAATATTAGAGATGCAGTTAAGAATATACCAGAAGAAATTTATTATCCTATGTATTCTTTGGGTGCAAGTAAATTTCAAATTATATTAGAAGTTATATTTCCAGGTATTTATTCAACAATTCTTACTTCAATAAGAATTAGCATAGGAACATCTATATCCGTATTGTTTTTTACAGAAAATTTTGGAACAAAATATGGAATGGGTTATTTTATTATGGATTCTTGGATGAGAGTTAATTATGTTCAAATGTATTCTGGAATTGTAATATTAAGTGTTATTGGATTAGCAATGTTTATTATTATTGATATCTTGGAAACTATTATTTGTCCTTGGAAAAACAAAGTTTCTTAATGAGATGAAAAGTTTATTTTATGGAGGAGTAAATAATGAAAAAGATAGTATTTATTATATTTTGTGTATTTATAGTATTTACATTGACGATATTTAACCACAAAAAACTTTTATACAAAGAAGGAACATATAAGGGAACAGGACAAGGTCATCATGGAGAAATAAAAGTTGAAGTTATTACTAATAAATACAAAATTAAGGAAATCAAAATAGTTGAACAGCAAGAAACTCCAGAATTATGTGATATAGTCTATAATAAGATGCCAGAGAGAATTATAAAAGCTAATAGTGTGGAGGTAAATGTTGTGGCTGGGGCATCTTTTACAAGTCAAGGACTTATTGATGCTGTTAAAAATGCACTGGGAAAAGCTAAAATAAAAAAGATAATTGACAGTTAAAGCAAATGACATTTCAAGGAAAGTTTGAAATGTCATGTTTTTAATTAAAGCATAGGAGATGATATTTTTGTGAAATTACAATATAAGATAACTTTATTTATAACTATTATTTTAACTTTAGTTATTGGAGGAATTGGAATTTTAACTCTAAAACAAGTTGAAAAAACAGTGGAAACACAAATGGGAAATAATGCAATGGATTTGGCTCAAACAGTAGCTTCGATGGAATCTATTAAGAAAACGTTGGCTACAACCAAAGATTATGAAGTTATTCAGGAAACAGTAGAAAGTTTCAGAAAAAAGACAAGGTTTCAATATATTATAGTTATGGATATGAAAGGAATAAAATATTCATATCCTTATGAAAATGCTTTAGGTAAAGTTTATAGAAGTGGAGGAGAAGATCAGGTTCTTAAAACTGGACAACATTATGTGTCTGCTGATAGGAACGTATTGATTTCAGCAATAAGAGCTTTTGCACCTATTTATTATAAAGAAGAGCAAGTGGGGGCAGTATTAGTAGGACTTTTAAATAATACTGTAAATAAAGAGATATCAACGCATATGTTTAATTTTAAATTAACTTTAGCAATAGGATTATTGGTTGGAATTTTAGGTGCTGCAATTTTATCTTATAATATTAAAAAAACAATTTTTGGGATAGAGCCTAAAGAAATTGCTTTATTATTAGGACAAAGAGAGATTGTTTTACAAAGCTTAAAAAATGGTATATTAGCTATTGATGAAAAAGGTGAAATAATATTTTTTAATAAAACTGCAAAAAAAATATTTGGGTTTAGTGATGCTGATAGAGGAAAGAATATAGATAGTTTTAGTTCTGTTTATGCAGATCAAATTATGAAAGTTTTAAGAACTAAAAATTGTGTTTATGATAAGGAAATAAAAATTGCTTCAGATAAAACCTTATTATGTAGTCATACTTTATTAAAAAATCATAAAAATGAAGTTACAGGTGTTGCTTCCAGTTTTCAAGATTTAACTAAAGTCAAACAAATGGCAGAAGAATTGAAGAGTATAAAGAAAATGACCAATGAACTTAGAGCTCAAAATCATGAATTTATGAATAAGCTTCATATAATTTCAGGTCTAATTCAGTTAGAAGAATATGATAAAGCGGTAAATTATATATCAGATACATCTGAAAAAAAGCAAGAAATTGTAGGACTTTTGGATAATAGAATAAAAAATTCTTATATAGCAGGAATATTATTAGCTAAATATTATAAAGCATCAGAGGCAAAAATATTTTTAAAGATAGATTCAAAATCATATTTAGATGATATTCCAGAAGGTGTAACTGAAGGAGAAATTTGTTCTATCATTGGTAATTTAATTGAAAATGCTATAGATGAATTAGTGAAAATAGAAGAGGGAGAGATATTAGTAAGGATAAATTCTGATGAAAAGGAATTAAAAATTTGGATACAAGATAACGGAAGAGGTATTGATAAAGAAATTAGAGACAAAATATTTGATAGAGGAGTTACTACAAAATGCGGAAAAAGAGGATTTGGACTTTGGATTATTAAGCAAATAGTGGATAAAGCTAATGGTAAAATAGAACTTTTACAGGACAATGGTACTATTTGGAGTATTGGTATACCAATGGAAAGGAGCAGTAAATATGATTAAAGTGCTCATAGTAGAAGACGATCCAATGGTTAAAGAAATAAACGAGAAATTTTTAAATAAAGTTGAGGGATATGTTTTATATGATAGTGTGAATACTATTGATAAAGCAAAAGAAGCAATATTGCGAAGTGTGCCAGATTTAATTTTATTAGATGTATTTTTCCCAGAAGGACGAGGTGTTGATTTAATAAAGTGGGTTAGAATAAAAAATATAAAATGCGATGTAATATTAATTACGGCAGATAAAAGTATGGAAACTGTAGAAGA
Source organism: Clostridium aestuarii (assembly GCF_026735135.1). GTDB lineage: Bacteria > Bacillota > Clostridia > Clostridiales > Clostridiaceae > Clostridium_H > Clostridium_H aestuarii. Next base: position 472,798 of record NZ_JAPQER010000003.1, read on the forward strand.
AGCTTTCCGTTATGGGGTTGTAGATTATCTTGTGAAACCTTTTGTTTTTAACAGGTTTAAAGAGGCCCTGTTAAAATATAGAAATAGGAAAGATGAATTTAAGAATATAAAGAATGTAGAGCAAGAGTTAATAGATAAAATTACCTTTAGTGATAAAAATAATTCTTTTAATGAAGATAAAGGGGATATTAAAGATATTAAGGGCTTCAGTCAACATACTTACGACAAAATTGTTGAATGTATAAGAAGTATAAAAGGAGATACTATAACGGCACAAGAAGTTTCTAAAAAAGTAGGAGTTTCAAGAATCACTGCTAGAAGATATTTGGATTACTTAGAAAAAGAAGGAACGGTTGTTCTTGAAATGGAATATGGAAAAGTAGGAAGACCTTTAAATAAATATAAATTGAAAGAATAAAAAGCTTGTTATTTAACAAGCTTTTTATTCTTTTGATGAGGTTTATAATATACAAAAAACACGGAATATTTACGTATTTATTAATTTAAAGTAACAATATGTATTAAAAATATCCGCAAAATATAAATTTAGGTATATTAAGTTAATTTACTATATGAACAAAATGAAACAAATGTACTTAACATTGAATTGTTAATATAAATTTAATATACTTTTTATAAAGATAGTTAAACATTCTACAAATAAAAGATGAATGATAGGAGGTAAACATGAAATACTTAAGAAAAATAGGAATATTTTTATTGGTTGGTATTATGATTATGGCACTAGCTGGATGTGGAGCTTCTAAGAAAGCATCATCAGGTTCCGGTACTTTTGAGGGAGAAGCAAAAGGTAAAAATGGTGTAATTAAAGTTGAAGTTACTATTGAAAACAAAGAAATCAAGAAAATTGATGTTGTTGAGAATCATGAATCAGAATTTACTAAAGATACGTTTACAAAGGTTATCGATACTATTATTGCAGCAAACAGTGCTGAAGTAGATGCAATTTCAGGAGCTACAATAACAAGTTCAGCAATAATATCTGCAGTAGCAGATGCTGTTAAAAAATCAGGAATTGAATTAACTCCTAAAAAAACTACTGAAGCTTCAGCAAAAGCTGAAAACACATCAACAGATGTTGTTATAGTAGGTGCAGGTGGTGCTGGTTTTACAGCAGCTATTGAAGCAAAAGAAAATGGTGCAAATGTTATATTAGTAGAGAAAAATGCAGTTGTTGGTGGTAACACTAATTTTGCAACTGGTGGATTAAATGCGGCAGAAACAAAAGCTCAGAAAGAAAAAGGAATTGACGATAGTGTTGAATTATTCTATCAAGACACTATGAAAGGTGGAAAAAATAAAAACAATCCTGAATTAGTAAAAGTATTAACTGAAAATGCTACTAAAACAGTTGATTGGTTAACTGAAAGAGGCGCTGATTTATCTGATGTAGGAAGAATGGGTGGAGCTAGCGTTAATAGATGTCACAGACCTACAGGAGGAGCAGCAGTAGGAGCTCACTTAGTTGAAGTGTTACACACAAAAGCTAAAGAACTTGGGGTTGAAATAAGAACAGAAACAAAAGCTGTAGAAATATTACATGAAGGTAATAAAGTTACTGGTATAAAAGTAAAAGATGGTAAAGGTAATGAATATAATATAAATGCTAAAGCTACAATTATTACTACTGGTGGTTTTGGAGCTAGCCAAGATATGGTTATAAAATTTAAACCAGAATTAAAAGGTTTTGGAACAACTAATGGACCAGGAGCTACAGGAGATGCTATTAATCTTGTACAACCATTAGATGTAGCATTAGTTGATATGACAGAAATACAAACACATCCAACAGTAGTACCTGGTAAAGGTAAACTTATAACAGAAGCTGTTAGAGGTAATGGTGCAATATTAGTTAATAGACAAGCTAAAAGATTTATAAATGAATTAGAAACAAGAGATGTAGTTTCTAAAGCTGAATTAGAACAAGAAGGACAAACAGCATTTTTAGTATTCGATCAAAATGTAAGAGAAAGTTTAAAAGCAATAGAAAAATATGCTAAACTTGGTTTGCTAACAGAAGCATCTTCAGTAAAAGAATTAGCTGAAAAAATTGGTGTAGATGCTGCTGAATTAGAAAAAACAGTAAACACGTATAATTCATATGTACAAGCTAAGGAAGATAAAGATTTTAAAAGATCAAATATGAAAACTCAACTTAACAAAGCTTCATTCTATGCTGTTGAAGTTGGTCCAGCAGTACATCATACTATGGGTGGATTAAAAATCAATACTGAAGCTCAAGTAATAACTAACGCTGGTGAAGTAGTTCAAGGATTATTTGCGGCTGGAGAAGTTACTGGTGGAGTACACGGAGCTAACAGATTAGGTGGAAATGCAGTAGCAGATATCACAACATTTGGTAGAATAGCTGGTAAAAATGCAGTTGAATTAGCTAAAAAATAATTATTAAATTTAAAGAGTCTTAAACTGAATGGTTTAAGGCTCTTTTATATTGTTTGGTGATTATTATATCACTTACTAGTTATTTGCTGAATATGCTATATTGAAAAAGTAAATAAAAAGGGTGAGAAATATTGCAAATACATGTTGTTAGACCTGGAGATAGCTTATGGAGTATTTCTATGTTATATGGAATTCCTTTAAAACAATTAATTCAAGCAAATGAAGTGCCTAATCCAACTAATCTAGTACCTGGTCAAGCACTTGTTATACCAATTTGGGGTAAATTCCATTGGGTACAGCCAGGTGAAAGCTTGTTTGATATAAGCAGGCAATATAATATTCCTATTTCTGAAATTATACGGATTAATCGAATTATTAATCCATATATGCTTCCGGTCGGTTTTAGACTATATATTCCTCCACAACCTCGTGTTGAAGTTGATATTGGTGCATATATTGATCCTGAAATTACAGGAAAAAATTCAGCACAGGAAGTAGATAAAGTTGGAGAAAATTTAACTTTTCTTTCTATATTTAGCTATCATGTAAATAGTGATGGAACCTTAACCCCATTAATGGATGAACCATCTATTAATGCAGCCTACAAAAATAAAGTAATGCCTTTAATGGTTTTAACTAATTTTGCAGAGGGAACATTTAGTACTGAAATAGCTACTGCCATATTTACTAATGAAGCTTTACAAGATAAAGTATTGGATGAAGCAATGAAAATTATGGATCAAAAAGGATATAAGGGATTAGATTTTGATTTTGAATACTTAGGAGCTGAAAATCGGCAAAGATATAATCAATTTCTAAGAAAAGCTGCTGATAGAGTGAAGAAAAAAGGGTATTTTATATCTTCTGCATTAGCCCCAAAAATATCAAAAGATCAACCTGGAGTATTATATGAAGGACATGACTATGAAGCTCAGGGTAATATTGTAGATTTTATATTTTTTATGACCTATGAATGGGGATGGTCAGGTAGTTCACCAATGGCTGTAGCACCTATAGATAAAGTGCGTGAAGTGATGGAGTATGCTGTGTCTGTGGTTCCTAAAAATAAAATCATGATGGGTATACCATTATATGGATATGACTGGACGTTACCATATATAAAAGGAGGACAATGGGCTAAATCAATTAGTCCTCAGCAAGCAGTCCAATTAGCTGCTAAGTATAGAGTTAGTATTCAATATGATACTGTTTCTCAATCACCATACTTTAATTATGTTGATGAGCAGGGAAAAGTACATGAAGTTTGGTTTGAAGATGCAAGAAGTATTCAAGCTAAATTTAATCTTGTAAAAGAATTAGGAATAAGAGGATTTTTCTATTGGGTATTAGGAAATGATTTTCCACAAAATTGGCTACTTATTCAAGATAATTTCATTATTAAGAAACGAGTGTAAATTAAAAAAATTAATGATTTTAGAACCAGTAAATCTCAGTTTAGAAAAGAGAGTTACTGGTTTTTGTTAATATATGATATAATTTATAAAAATATAGCTTTTAAGAAAAATAAGTAAATAGGAGGAACCTCTAATGGAAGAAGATAATAAAAAAATTAAAGAAAAGAAATGTATAATTGATGTAATAGATAATATAATTAATGCTTTAATTATTGTTTCAATTTTTATACTTTTTTTAAATATATCAGGAAATATTAATAATAAAATAACATTTGCTGCTTTTGTAGTTATTTTTTCTTCAGGGATTTTTTTAAAACCATTAAAGGATGGTATTAGTAAGAGGAAAGAAAGATTTTTATCTACATTTGAGGTACTTATACTTGTTTTACAAGGAATGATTGTTGTTTCTTTTATTTTTTGTTTATATTTAGTTATGTTTTCAAATAATTTGGAGCTAAGAAAATACTATTATTTATGTATGGGCACTTTTAGTATAATTATTGCTATTTTAGTTGGAAAAGGAATTGCTAATTTCATAAAATCCATTGAAGATGTAAGAAAAGAAAATGCAGATTCAAGTAAATATTTAAAAATTGTATTTAAAGGTTTATTTACACTTGCAGTGTGCGTTATTCTACCGTTATATCAATTATATGAGCCTAAAGAAATCATTGAGCTAAGTAACTTAGAAAAACCGTATAAACTTGAAATAACAAAGGTTAAAAGAGAGTTTGATACTAATGATTTGAGGAATTTATCAAAAAGTAGTGAACATATAGGGTGTATTACAGACAAAAAAATAATTAATGATTTCCATGAATCTATTTCTAATTTAAGAATAGAAAATATTCGATATTTAGAGAATTTTAATTATGAAATAAGAAAAGAAAAAAATTATCCCTATTATGAAATTACTCCTATATATAAGACATTAGATGGACCGGCTTTTGGGAAAAGCATAAAGGATGGGTATATATATGAAATAAAATTTTATGAAGATGGCGAAATGATTATTAATAGTAGGAATTTAAATCGTAAATTCTTAAAAAATAATTATGTAAAAAGATTTGAGTTACCTGTTTCAGATAAAATAGTTAAAGAAGTTAGAAATGTTATAGAAAACTTAAAATAAAAGATGAGTGTACTATTATTATATTATTCACAAATTTATTGTTCTCGGTATATGATATAAAATCAGAAAGTTTATACGGAGGATAGTAAATGATAAAAGAAATATCAACTTTAAATTTTAAAGAAGAAGTATTATCTACAGATAAACTGGTTGTAGCAGATTTTTGGGCACCATGGTGTGGTCCATGCAGGATGGTTGGACCTATAATAGAAGAACTATCAAAAGAATTAGGAGAAGAGGTTAAGTTTGTAAAAATTAATATCGATGCAAATGGGAGGTTAGCGGATACTCTTAGAATTGAGAGCATTCCAACTATAATGATAATAAAGGATGGTAAAGTTAAGAAAAAAATAGTAGGATTTAAACCTAAAAATCAATTATTGAAAAGTATAAAAAAGGTCCTAAAGTAAAAAAAATAATAAGTTTAGAGTGAAATGTTTACTTAGGAAAAATTAAGTCTCAGGAATTATACTTGACACTTAATAATATTAGATTATAGCATTAAAAATTTAAAGGAAGAAAAGAAAGTTATTTCTAATATAGTTCAGTAGTAGTCATATAACTAAATTTATATATTTAAGTCAAACTAAAAGCCTATTATTTAAAGTTTTTCTTTAAAAATAGGCTTTTTTATTCTTTATATATCAAGTATTAGGAATTAAAATTTTAAAATTGGTGAAATTTAATATATATAGGTATATTATTCTCAGAAATATTTGGTAGAATATTAATTAGATATATATTAAAAAGAGGAGGCAATTGAATGAATTTTGAGCTTAGTAAAATATATCATGGTTTTAAATTAATTGAAGAAAGAGAAGTTGGAGAAATAAACTCCAAAGCAAGAATATTTGAACATGAAAAGAGTGGAGCAAGACTTTTGAATTTGCAAAATGATGATGATAATAAAGTTTTTGCAATAGGTTTTAGAACACCACCAAATGATAGTACAGGTGTACCGCATATTATGGAACATTCAGTGCTTTGTGGATCGAAAAAATTTCCAATAAAAGATCCATTTGTGGAACTTGCTAAAGGGTCATTAAATACTTTTTTAAATGCTATGACGTATTCAGATAAAACGTTATATCCTATTGCAAGTAAAAATGGAAAAGACTTTTTCAATCTAATGGATGTATATTTAGATGCAGTATTCCATCCTAATATATATAAATATCCTGAAATTTTAATGCAGGAAGGATGGCACTATGAGCTTAACAGCAAAGATGAAGAAATAACATATAAGGGAGTAGTATATAACGAAATGAAGGGAGCTTTTTCATCACCAGATGATGCTCTTTACAGAAGAATTCAAGAATCTTTATTCCCAGATACTACTTATGGAGTAGAGTCTGGTGGAGATCCGGAATGTATACCAGACCTTACTTATGAACAGTTTATAGATTTTCATAAAAAGAATTATCATCCATCTAATAGTTATATATATTTATATGGAAATGGAGATTTAGAAAAACAGCTTAAATTTATTGATGAAGAGTACTTAAATGAATTCGATAAGGCTCAAGTGGATTCAGCTATAGGGGTTCAAAAATCTTTTGGAGAAATTAAAGAGGTAAGACATGAATATCCTGTATCACCAGCAGATGAGTGTAAAGATAAAACATTTTTAAGTTTGAACTTTGTTATTGGAAGAAATACAGACCCAGAACTTTATCTAGCTTTTGAGATATTAGAATACTTGCTTTTAGAAACACAAGCAGCACCATTAAAAAAAGCACTTTTAGATGCTGGAATAGGCAAAGATATATATGGTTTTTATGATACTAGTATTTTACAACCTGTATTTAGTATCATTGTAAAAAATTCAAATGAAGATAAAAAAGATGAGTTCAAAAAAATAGTTTTTGATACTTTAAAAGAACTTGTACAAAATGGTATTGATAAAAAACTAGTAGAAGCATGTATAAATATAAAAGAGTTTAGATTAAGAGAAGCTGATACAAGAACATACCCTAAAGGCTTGATTTATTATACTAAAGCTTTAGAATGCTGGCTTCATGACGAAAATCCATTGACTCATTTGGAATATGAAAAGAGCCTTAAAAATATAAAAACTGCTTTAAATACAAATTATTTTGAAAAGCTTATAGAAGAATATTTAATAAATACGAAGCATAGTTCTATTTTAATATTAAGTCCTAAAGCAGGATTAGCAGAGGAAAAATCTGAAAAAATAAAGAAAAAACTAAGTGAATATAAGGCATCGCTTTCAGAAGAAGAAATAGATAAATTAGTAAAAGAAACAGAAGCTTTAAAAGAAAGACAAACAAGTGGAGAAAAAACGGAAGATTTAGAAAAGGTACCACTAATTTCCCTTGAAGATATAAATCCTAAATCAGAAGAAACTCCTATAGAAGAAAGAGAAATTGAAAATACTAAGATGTTGTTCCATTCAATGTTTACTAATAAGATAGTATATACAAGATTGATTTTTGATACTAGAGCTGTAGAAAAGGAGTTAATACCATATATTGGTCTGCTGTCAGGAATTATTGGGAAAATAGGGACTGAAAAATATAGCTATATTGATTTAGCAAATGAAGTAAATATTTATACAGGCGGAATGGGATATATTGCCTCAAGTTATACTAAATATGATAAATTAGGGGAATTTATTCCTAAATTCGTAGTTAAATCTAAGGCTTTAGTAGATAAAATTCCAAAGATGTTTGAACTTTTAGAGGAGATTATTTTAAATACTAAATTTAATGATAAAAAGAGATTAAAAGAAATAATTCAGGAAATGAAATCTCGCTTAGAAATGGCTATCTTTGGTTCCGGACATATTGTAGCTGCAAATAGATTATTTTCATATTTTTCAGAAGCTGGAAAATATGAAGAACTTATATCAGGACTCGAATTTTTTGAGTTTATAAAAACATTAGAAAGAAATTTTGACGAAAAATATGATGAGATTGTTGAAAATTTAGAGAAAATTTCAACTGAAATATTTAATAAAAACAATTTACTTATGAGTATAGCTGGAGAAGAAGAGGAATACAAAGAAGCTGAAAAACATATACCATCACTTTTAAATAAATTTAATAGTGGAACTTTGGAATATAAGAATTATGATTTTCAATTGAAAATATGTAATGAAGGACTATTGACTCAAGCAGATGTACAATATGTTGCTAAAGGATGCAACTATAGAAAATTAGGATATGAATACAAAGGAAGTCTTCAAGTATTAAAAACTATAGCAAGTTTAGATTATCTATGGAATAATGTACGTGTAATGGGAGGAGCTTATGGAGCTTTTGGAAGCTTTGGCAAGAGTGGTAATATGTTCTTTGGATCATATCGTGATCCTAACTTAAAGGAAACCCTACAGGTTTATGATAATCTAGAAAACTATTTGATGAACTTTGATGCAGATGAAAGGGAAATGACAAAATATATAATAGGAACAGTAAGTAATTTAGATACGCCATTAACTCCACCAATGAAGGCAGATAGAGCTATAACATATTACTTAAGTAATATTACAGATCAAGATATTCAAAAGGAAAGAGATGAAGTTTTAAAGACTACTAAAGAAGATATAAAGGGCTTTGCGAATATGATTCATGAAGCTATGAAACAGAATTGCTTATGTGTTCTTGGAAATGAAGCTAAAATAAAACAAAATGAAGATATATTTTTTAATTTAGTAGATGTATTTAATTAAATTGGAAAATAGAGTTTAAATTTAAAATAACTGCTGACAGATAACAATCAGCAGTTATTTTTATGTATAATAGTATTAGAGGTGATATAGAAAATGAAAGAATTTAGTGAAATTTGGACAATCTATTGTGAGTCATTTCCAGAAGATGAGCGTAGAACTGCAAGGCAGCAAAAAGAAATTTTAAGTAATGACTACTATAAATTAAAATCTATATATTATGATAATGTATTGGCTGGATTTTATGGTTTATGGCATTTAGAGCATTTTATATTTATTGAACATATAGCTATTGATAAAAAACTTAGGGGGAAAGGTTATGGAAGTAGGACAATAAAAGAAATTATACGTAAATCTGATAAAAAAATAATATTAGAGGTAGAAAAACCTAAAAACTATGAAGCAAAGAAGAGAATAGAATTTTATGAAAAGTTAGGGTTTCACCTTAATTACTATGATTATGAACAACCTGCATATGATGAAACTAAAGAAAGTGTATCTTTAATGATAATGTCATATCCAAATAAAATTGCGACAGATGAGTTTAAAATAATTAAAAATGAACTTTATAATAGAGTATATCTATATAACAAAACATATTAATTTTTATTTTAGTTGAAAAAATTATTTATATATATGTGGCTTGAAATTTTTGTATGAATGTGATACGTTATACATGAAACCGGTCACATGTTTTGTAATATTAGGAGGAATAAGATGTCAGTTACTATATATGATATTGCTGAAAAAGCTGGTATATCACGTACAACGGTATCAAGAGTTTTGAATAATTCAGGATATGTAAAAGAAGAAACAAGACAAAAAGTTTTAAAAGCAATAAAAGAATTAAATTATACTCCTAGTGCTATAGCAAGAAGTTTATCTACAAGTAGGACAAATACTATAGGGGTTGTTGTTCCCGAAATAAGTGATCCATTTTTTGGAGAAATAATAAAAGGAATAGGTGAAATAGCAGATAAACATGAGCTGAACATAATACTTTTTGATACAGCAGACAGTGTGGAAAAAGAATTAAAAGCTCTTAAACTTCTTAGACAGCAGAGAATTGAAGGAATTATGATAACTCCAACCTTCACTGAAAAGAACTTTAACAGTGAATATTTAAATACTCTTGAGAAATTAGAAATTCCAGTTATTTTAATGGATGGACATGTAAATTATGAAGAGTTTAGTGGGGTTTTCATTGATCATGTAAGAGGAGCTTATGATGGGACAGAAGCTTTAATAAAATCAGGACATAGAAAGATTGCTATTATTACTGGAGACATGAATTCAAGACCAGCAAAAGAGAGATTAAAAGGATATAAAAAATGTTTAATTAGGAACAATATTAAAGTACAGGATAGATATATTTTTTGTGGTGATTACAAATATGAAAATGCATATCAAATTACAAAAAAAATATTAAAAATGGAAGATCGACCTACTGCTATCTTTGTATGTAGTAATATGATGAGTTTAGGATGTGTAAAAGCATTTAATGAAGAGAAAATTACTATTCCAAATGATATGGCTATTGTAGGGTTTGATAAATTAGATGTATTAAATATATTAGGATTAAATATTAGTTTTGTTAATGGGCTTACTACGGAATTAGGTAGAGTGGGTACAAAAATGCTTATAGACAAAATAAATAATAAAAATAAAAAAAATAACAGACAGATAGAAAGAATAACGCTTTTGCCTGAACTTATTTTAAAAGGGTCAGAAAGATATATATATAATAAAGATTAAGATGTGATTTATTACATTTTAATCTTTTCAAGTACATGTGAGCGCTTACATGTAAAATTTACTAGAGTATTATTTATTATTTAAATAAAAAGATATATATGAAGGAGAGGATAAAAATGAATCTAGCAGGATATATAGATCATACTTTATTAAAACCAGAATCAACTGAAGAACAAGTAATAAAAATTTGTGATGAGGCTAAAAAATATAAGTTTGCTTCAGTATGTGTAAATGGTTATTATACTTCATTAGTAAGTAAGCAATTACAAGGAAGTAATGTAAAAACTTGTGTAGTTATAGGTTTTCCATTAGGTGCAACAACAAAAGAAGCAAAAGCTTTTGAAGCAAAACATGTTATTGAAAATGGTGCTCAAGAAGTAGATATGGTAATAAATGTTGGTGCATTAAAAGATAAAAAATATGATGTAGTAAAAGAAGATATAAAAGCTGTTGTAGATGCAGCAAAAGGTAAAGCTTTAGTAAAAGTTATTCTTGAAACTTGTCTTTTAACAAAAGATGAAATTGTTAAAGCATGCCAATTATCAAAAGAAGCTGGAACTGATTTTGTAAAGACTTCAACTGGGTTTAATAAAGGTGGAGCAACAGTTGAAGATGTAAAGTTAATGAGAGAAACTGTTGGCGAAAACATTGGAGTTAAAGCTTCAGGCGGAGTAAGAACTAAAGAAGATGCAGAAAATGTTATTGCAGCAGGAGCTAATAGAATAGGCGCTAGTGCTTCTATAGCAATAGCTGAAGGAAATAGTAATAATACTACAGAGCAGTATTAAGATTAGACGCTGACAATGAGCTTAAATAAGTTGAGAGAAAATTAATGAAGTGATTAAACTATATTTATAAGGTGTGGAGTGATTGTTGTGAGGATGTATGATCTTATTATGAAAAAAAGAAATGGAGAAGAGCTTACTACAGGGGAAATTAATTTTTTTGTAGAAGGATATACAAAAGGAGAAATTCCTGATTATCAGGTTTCTGCTTTTATGATGGCTATTTACTTCCAAAAAATGAATAAAAGAGAAACAGCAGATTTAACAAAAGCAATGGTAAATAGTGGTGAATTTATTGACTTATCAGCTATTGAAGGTACAAAGGTTGATAAACATAGTACTGGTGGAGTTGGTGATACAACAACTTTAATACTTGGACCGATTGTTGCAGCAGCAGGTGTTCCTGTTGCTAAAATGTCTGGTAGAGGATTAGGTCATACTGGTGGAACTATTGATAAACTAGAGTCTTTTAAAGGGTTCTCAGTAGAAATGCCAATCGAAAAATTTATGCAAAATGTAAATGAGAAAAAAATAGCCATTGGAGGTCAAACAGCTAATTTAGCACCAGCAGATAAAAAGTTATATGCTCTTCGTGATGTTACAGCAACAGTTGATAATATGTCATTGATTGCAAGTAGTATTATGAGCAAAAAAATAGCTTCTGGAGCAGATGCTATTGTACTTGATGTGAAAACAGGAAGCGGTGCTTTTATGAAAAAAGAAGATGATTCTTTTGCATTAGCACAGGAAATGGTTGATATAGGAACACATGTTGGAAGAAATACAATTGGTGTGATAACAGATATGGATCAACCTTTAGGATTTGCTGTTGGAAATGCATTAGAAGTTAAAGAAGCAATTGATACTCTAAAAGGAGAGGGACCAGCTGATCTTACTGAACTATGCTTAACTTTAGGATCTCATATGCTTGTTTTAGCAGGAAAAGCTAAAACAGCTGAAGAAGCCAGAACAATACTTGAAGACATAATTAAATCAGGAAAAGGTCTTGCAAAATTGAGAGAGCTTGTTGAAGCACAAGGTGGAGAATCAGCTTATGTTGATGATACTTCCTTATTCCCTACTCCAAGTATTATAGAGCCTGTTTTAGCTTTAAAAGATGGATATATAAAAGAAATAAAGGCTGACGATATAGGAATAGCTGCTCTAGTGCTTGGTGCAGGACGTGAAACTAAGGAAAGTGAAATAGATCTGTCTGTTGGAATAGTTCTTCATAAAAAAATTGGTGATTTTGTAAAAAAAGATGAAGCAATAGCTACTATTTATGCAAATAATGCTAAAAAGCAAAAAGAAGCTGAAAAAATTATTCTAAAAGCTTACAACATTGTACAAGAAGAAGTTAAAGCAAAATCATTGATTAAAGGTATTGTTACAAAAGAAGGTATAAAAAGATTTTAATTATATAATTTTCTAAATCAAACAAAAATCCTCTATCAGATAGAGGATTTTATATTATTTTTTGATTTTATATTATTTTTTGATTTAAGAATATTTTTTGATATAATTATTGTGTGACGCAATATTATTATATGGTTCATTTTATAAACATGATTAATAAGATAATATAGAGACAAAGATATGATATACTGTAATCATAATAATTTGATTACAAGAATATGGAGATGAGATATATGCAGATGTGTTCTATTTGTAAGAAAAATATAGCAACTATATATACAGCAAAAATTGAAAATGGAAAAACTGAAATGATAGGGATATGTATGCAGTGTGCTCAAAAAATGGGGATTCCTGTTATGGATCAATTAATGAAGCAAGCAGGAATGACAGAAGAAGATATCGAAAACTTATCTGAACAGATGGGTGATGTGTTCCAAGATATGAATATAGAAGATTTAGATGATAATAATATGTTTGCAAATTTGTTAAAAAATACATTTCCAGAAACTAAAGATATGGATAATAAAGAAGAAAAATCTTATAATAAGGAACAGCCTTTAAATGTAGAAGAAAAGCCTAATACTAAGAAAAAAAATAAATGGTTTAAAAATAAGAGAAAAAATTTAAATAAATATGCAATAAATTTAACAGAAAAGGCAAAAGAAAATAAAGTAGATAAGATTATTGGAAGAAATAGAGAAATAGATAGAGTTATACAAATCCTTAATAGAAGAACTAAAAATAACCCTATACTAATTGGAGAACCAGGTGTTGGAAAAACAGCTATTGCAGAAGGATTAGCTGTACGAATCATTGAAAAACAGGTTCCAGCTAAATTATATGATGCTGAAATATATCTTTTGGATTTAACTGCTGTTGTAGCAGGAACTCAATTTAGAGGGCAATTTGAAGGACGAATGAAAGCTATTATAGAAGAAGCTAAAGAAAGTGGAAATATTATACTAGTAATTGATGAAGTTCACAATATAATTGGAGCCGGCGAGGTACAGGGAGGAGCTATGAATGCAGCTAATATTTTAAAACCTGCTCTTGCTAGAGGAGAAATACAAGTAATTGGTGCAACTACTATTGAAGAATACAGAAAATATATAGAAAAAGATGCAGCATTAGAAAGAAGATTTCAACAAGTATTAGTTGAAGAACCTAGTATTATAGAAACCATAGAAATTTTAAAAGGTATTAGAAATTATTATGAAGAATATCATAAAGTGAAGATATCTGATGAAGTTATTGAAGCAGCTGTTAATTTATCAGAAAAATATATAACTGACAGATATTTACCTGATAAAGCAATAGATGTAATTGATGAAGCTAGTTCTAGAGCAAACTTAAAAAATAAAGGACTTGTAGAATTAAAGGCATTAAAGGAAGAAATAAAAGAAATTCAGGATGAGATTCAGCAATCAGCAGATACTGATAATTATGAAAAAGCAGCACAAGGTAAAGTGAAAGAATGTAAACTTCAGGATAGGATTAATGAAATTGAGAAAGAATGTAATGATATACAATTAGCCGTTGAAGATATTGCATTCGTAATTGAAGCATGGACTAAAATTCCTATACACAGGATAAAAGAAGATGAAGCTGAAAAGCTTTTAAATTTAGAAGATAGACTTCACAAACGAGTTATAGGTCAGCATGAGGCTATTAAAGCGTTATCAAGGGCAATACGTAGAAATCGTTTAGGATTTAGGAAGAAGAAAAAACCCTCATCATTTATTTTTGTTGGACCTACTGGTGTAGGAAAAACAGAACTTGTAAAAACATTATCCTGTGAACTTTTTGGAAGTGAGGAAGCATTAATTAGAATTGACATGTCTGAGTATATGGAAAAACATACAGTTTCTAAGTTAATTGGAGCGCCTCCAGGATATGTTGGATATGATCAAGGAGGACAGCTTACTGAAAAAGTAAGAAGAAAGCCTTATTCTGTTATTCTTTTAGATGAGATTGAAAAAGCACATCCTGATGTGTTTAATATGTTGTTACAAATTCTTGAAGATGGAATATTGACTGATAGTCAAGGAAGAACTGTGTATTTTGAAAATACAGTAATTATTATGACATCCAATGCTGGAACAAATTTTAAATCAAGTGGAATTGGTTTTGCACAGGATGGATATGATGTTTTAGAAAAACATGTAACAGAAGCGTTGAAAAAAATTTTTAGACCTGAATTTTTAAATAGAATAGATGAAACTGTTGTATTTAAATCACTTAAAAAGGAAGAACTTCATCAAATTATTGATTTAATGATTCAAGAAGTTATAGATGAAGTTGAAGAAAAGAAAATTAGTATAGATATTTCTAGTGAGGTAAAAGATTTTATATTAGAAGTTGGATATGATGAAAAATATGGTGCAAGACCTTTAAGAAGAGCTATACAAAAATATATTGAAGATGAAATTGCGGAACAATATCTTCAAAAGAAGTTTAGTGAAGGTTCACATATACAAGTGAAATTAAAAGAAGGAAAAATTATATTAGAATAAGCTAAAGATTTATAATTGTAGTTTTTAAGTTAAGAGTTTAGAGTTTAAAATTTAGAATATAAAATAATTTTCTAAATGTAACTCTAAGCTCTAAATTTATATTGAAATTAAACGTAAGGTAGTTGAACTGTTTTATAAAATAAAGTGATCAGGGAGAGTATTGTGATTGAATTTTGTAATGTTAATATAAGTTTTAAAGATAAGAAGATTTTTGAAGATTTTAATTTTAAGATAAATAAAGGTGATAAAGTTTTGTTGAATGCACCTTCTGGAAGTGGAAAGTCAACTTTATTTAAGCTATTATTAGGGTTTTTAAAGCCTGATTATGGAATAATTAAATTTAATGAAGAAAAGCTAGATAAAAATAATATAAGAAGTGTTAGGAGTAATATATCTTATGTAAGTCAAGATATTGAATTTATAAATGAAAAGGTAGATATATTAATCCATGGAATATTTTCTTATGAATATAATAAAAATAAAAATTTTAACAATGAAAAGCTAAAGGAATTATTAGAGTATTTTGAGTTAAATATAAATATTTTAGAAAAGAAGGTTTCAGAACTTTCTGGTGGAGAAAGGCAAAGAATTGGATTAATAATTGCTATTTTTTTGGATAGAGAGGTTTTGCTTTTAGATGAAATCACATCAGCTCTTGATTATAAATTAAAGCAGAAAGTAGTTGAATACATAACAACGATTAATAAAACAGTTTTAGTTATTTCACATGATGAAGTTTGGAAGCAAATACCTATATTTAAAGCTGTGAGGTGGTAAAGCTGTGGAGGTTGAAAAAATTTCAATTTTATCAATATTAATGTTGTTTTTTATATTTATTCCTATATTTTTATTAAATAGATTTTTAAAAATAAAAGTAAATAAAAACATAATATATTCAACAAGTAGAATGATTATACAATTGAGTCTTGTAGGAATATATCTTCAATATTTATTTAATTTCAATAATGTTATTTTAAATCTTTTTTATGTAATAATTATGGTGGTTGCAGCTAGTTTTTCAATAATTAAATCTTGTAAATTAAAAATAAAAAATTTTATTTCACCTGTTTTTTTTGCAGTTATAATTCCACATTTTTTTATGATAATGTATTTTAATTATTTTGTTGCTAAAATTAATAATATTTTTGATGCTAAATATTTGATAACTATAGGTGGTATGTTGCTTGGAAATTGTTTAAGTGGAAATATTATAGGACTTAATAGTTTTTATAATACTATAAAAGAAAATGAAAAGGAATATTTTTATTCTTTAGGGTTAGGAGCTAGTAGATTGCAAGCATTAAACCCTTATTTTAAAAAAGCGATATTATCATCAATTAATCCAACTTTAGCATCAATGGCAACTATTGGATTAGTAGCCTTACCAGGTATGATGACGGGACAAATATTAGGAGGTTCAATACCTGTAGTGGCTATTAAATATCAAATTGCTATAATGATAGCAGTATTTGTAACAAGATATTTTAGCATTATATTAGTGCTGATTTTTTCTATTAATAAGTGTTTTGATGATTATGATGTTTTAAATAAAGATGTGTTTTTGAATTAAGTTAGGGTCTGCAAATGAGTTTGTAAAAATTAATAAACTCATTTGCAGAGTTTTTATTTATAATAAAAATTACTTAAAAGTTTTTATATATTCAAAAATTTTAGAACCAAAAAATATACCTATAATACCTGCTATGCCAGGTAATGTTGGTGGTGCAGGTAAGGGTAATTTAATAATGGAAAATATTAATCCAGTAATAATTCCAGTTAATAGTGCAATAAATGTTAATTTCATTTTTAAATCTCCTTTCATATTACTATATATAATTAGTATTTCAATTATCTTATATAAATAAAACTCATTAAAAAATAAAAAAATGTATATTTATGATGAAAATTTGTTTGTAATCTACTGAATACAAGTGATATCATTAAAATAAATACAATTATTTAACAAATTATTATTTTATGATTAAATTTTTAATAAAATTGAGGTGTTTATATGAATTTTGTCGAAGAAATTTTTAAAGCAATAAGTGAGAATATAAATGAAGCGCTAGTAGGGATAGATAATAATGAAAAAATATTTGTTTTAAATAGTCAAGCGGAAAAGTTGCTTGGAATAAAATTTAAGTATAGCATAGGAAAAGATATTAAAGATATTATATTTAAAAGTGAACTTCCGAGAGTTATTAAAACTAAGAAAAAAGAACTTAATGAAAGATTTAGTGTAAATGGAAGAGAATTTAATGTAAATAGAATTCCTTTAATGATAAATGGAGAAATTAAAGGTGCTTTTGCAATATTTCAAGATATGACATTACATAATCTTATGCAGGAAAGACTATGTGAGGATAAAGTTTATATAGATATTTTAGACACTATAATAAATACTGCTAATGAATGGGCTGTAGTTATTGATGAAAACGGAAAGATTATCATGATGAGTAAGGGATATAAAGAATTCATTGAAAATCCCAATCCGGAAGGTAAACATGTTACTGAAGTAATAGAGAATACTAGATTGCATATAGTCTTAAAAACAGCAAAGATGGAAGTCGGAGAAATTCAGGAGATTAGGGGTAACAAAATGGTTGCTATGCGTATTCCTATAAAGAAAAACAATAAAGTTGTTGGTGCCGTTGGTAAGGTGATGTTTAAGGACATAGGTGATTTCTTTTCATTAAGTAAAAAGCTTAATAATTTACAAAAAGAAATAGAATATTATAAAAGTGAGCTGATAAAGGAGGAGAAAGCTAAATACTCCTTTAATGATATTGTTGGGAATTCACCTGAAACTAACAAGGTGAAAAATATGGCAACACGAGTTGCAAATACTGATTCCAATGTTCTTGTTTTAGGAGAAAGTGGAACAGGAAAAGAATTATATGCTAGTGCTATTCATAATGCTAGCAAAAGATGTTTAGCACCTTTTATAAAGCTTAACTGTGCAGCAATACCTGCTGAATTATTAGAATCGGAATTGTTTGGGTATGAAGAAGGGGCTTTTACAGGAGCAAAAAAAGGTGGTAAAAAAGGAAAGTTTGAGCTAGCAAATGGAGGGACTATTTTACTAGATGAGATAGGAGATATGCCTATGAATATGCAAGTTAAGCTTCTAAGAGTTATACAAGAAAGAGAAGTTGTAAAGGTTGGTGGGCATAAAGTTAAAAAAATAAATGTTAGAATAATCGCATCTACAAACAAAAATTTAGAAGAAAGAGTAAAAAATAGTGAATTCAGGGAAGATCTTTATTATAGACTTAATGTTATGAAGATAACTATACCTCCATTAAGAGAAAGAAAAGATGATATACCTGCTTTAGCAAATGCTTTAAGAATAAAGGTAGCGAATAGATTAGGAATATATGTAGAAGGAATTTCAAAAGAAGCTGTACAGTTCTTGGTTAATTATGATTGGTCTGGAAATGTGAGGGAACTTGAAAATGTTATAGAAAGAGCTATAAATTTATTAGATACAGATTTAACTATAAAGGTAGAACACTTACCTGAAAGAATAACAAAAAATAAAATAAAGCATTATAAAGGGAAAAATAAGTATTTAAAAGATGTAATTGATGAAGTGGAAAAAGAAGTTATTCAAGAATGTCTAAGAAAAACTAAAGGTAACAAGAATAAAACTTCAAGAATATTGGGGATAAGTAGAGCAGGTTTATATAAAAAAATAGAAAAGTATAATTTAGATGCTCAATACAAATAAATATGGGAATTTATTAGATAAAAAGTTAAAGCCTTTATAGTTAACAAATTAAATAGCTATAAAGGCTTTAAATTTATACTATAAATGTTAAATGTTAGATATTTCAATGAAAGATATGTAAAAAAAATAAACATGTAAAATTAATAGACACATTCTTAATGATTTATGAAGTATGTAAATTTATCAATATAAGTTTGAAAGTGTATAAAAAGTAGACAAAAATATTTGTTAATTCATTATCATATAAAAAATACAAAGATTATAAATAGATTTTAAAATATTTAGTTTACTTAAGATAATTAAGTGAAAGTGCAGTTTAGACACAATTTAAATGTAAAAAGTAGATTTTTAAAATTGGGAAAAGATAAAATATTGAAATACGGTATAAGTGGCATGAAATTTGCTTAAAATATTTACAGAAAACGATTAAATATATTAACGATTAAATATACTTTGGTCAAATTTTAAAATAATTTTTAATGATAAGGTTTATGGAGGGGATATTATGAAGGTATGTGTGTTAGGAGCAGGAACTATGGGAGCAGGTATTGCTCAGGTATTTGCAACAAAAGGTCATGAAGTTATTTTAAGGGATATCAAAGATGAATTTGTGAGTAGGGGACTTGCATTAATAAATAAAAATCTTTCTAGATTAGTTTCAAAAGGGAAGATGGAAGAAGCTAAAAAAGAAGAAATACTTTTAAGACTAACAGGAACAGTTGACCTAAACATGGCAGCTGATTGCGATTTAGTCATAGAAGCAGCAATTGAAAATATGGATATCAAGAAACAAATATTTGGTGACTTAGATAAATTATGTAAAGCAGAAACGATTTTAGCATCTAATACATCTTCTC
>NZ_JAPQER010000004.1 GCF_026735135.1 Clostridium aestuarii
GGAAGACTACCAGGTTGATAGGTCGGAGGTGTAAGCACGGTAACGTGTTCAGCTGACCGATACTAATAGGTCGAGGGCTTGATCAAATAAATATCACTGTGTAATTTTGAAAGAATAATTTCTTTTAGATGAAAACTTATTCAGCTAAGCTGAAGAGTAACATATTTTTAAGAAATATGTCATCTGGTGGTTATGGCTTGAAGGTAACACCCGTTCCCATTCCGAACACGCAGGTTAAGCTTCAAAGCGCCGATGGTACTGCATTGGAGACGATGTGGAAGAGTAGGTCGCTGCCAGGTAAGTTAAAAACACTAAGCAAAAGCTTAGTGTTTTTTTATTTTTTTGTATGGTAGAATATATTTCCATAAGTATATTACTCTACTCTTTTTTGATATATAATATTAAATAGAGAATAATGGTTAGGAGATGATTTTTAATGGATAAGATTCAGAAGCTTAAAGAAATGATAGAAAAGAGTTCTAATATTGTTTTTTTTGGAGGTGCAGGAGTATCTACAGAAAGTAATATCCCTGATTTTAGATCAGAAGCAGGAATATATAAAACAAAAGATAATTTTTCATATCCACCAGAGATTATGCTAAGCCACAGCTTTTTTATGAGTCATACTGAAGATTTTTTTGATTTTTATAAAAGTAAAATGATATATAGATCAGCAAAACCTAATGATGCACATAAAGTTCTAGCTAACCTTGAAAAAAGAGGCAAACTAAAAGCTGTAATAACACAAAATATAGACGGACTTCATCAAATGGGAGGTTCTAAGAATGTATTAGAGCTGCATGGTTCAGTTCATAGAAACTATTGTATGAAATGTGGTAAAAGCTTTGATTTAGACTATGTTATGAATAGTAAAGAATTAGTTCCAAAATGTGATGAATGTAGTGGAAGAGTTAAACCAGATGTAGTTCTATACGAAGAAGCATTGAATATGGATGTTATGAATAGAGCTGTATATCATATACAAAAAGCTGATATGTTAATTGTAGGCGGTACATCATTAGTTGTATATCCAGCAGCTGGGCTAATTGAGTATTTTAATGCAGAAAATTTAGTTCTTATAAATAAAGATGCAACACCATACGATAATAGAGCTGGGTTAGTTATTAATGATAGCATTGGAGAAGTACTTAGTAGGGTGATTGATGTGTAGTATGTATATACCAATTTTTACAGCTTATTTATTAGTAGACTTTGTTGAATACTAATAAAAATGCTATTATCTAATAACTTAAGATAAGTAGAATAGCAGAATGAAAGGTGAAAATATTGAAAAAAAGCAAAAGAAGAGAGGGGTTTTCATCAGGTCTTGCAGCATTTTTTGCAACATTAGGTTCAGCGGTAGGATTGGGGAATATATGGAAATTCCCTTATGTAGTAGGGGATAATGGTGGAGCAGCGTTTTTATTGGTCTATCTCATATGCATTGTTTTTATAGGACTTCCTATAATGATTAGTGAATTTTATGTTGGAAGAAAAACAAGAAAAAATGTCATGGGAGCAGTTCAAGAACTAAGTTCTAAAAAAGGTTGGAGTATTATTGGAATAATTGGGATTTTATCTGCGTATTTTGTAATGTTTTTTTATAGTGGTGTTGCAGGTTGGGTATATTCTTACGTGTTTAAGATTTTAAAGGGAGATTTTAATAGAGCTACAGCAGAATCTGTTCAGCAACAATTTACCAATACTACATTAGGACCAACTGTACCAGTAATATGGCAGATTATAGTTATAGCTGTTGTATCTATAATTTTAATAGCAGGGGTTAAGAACGGTATTGAAAGAATAACAAAAACACTTATGCCTATTTTACTTATTTTGATATTGATATGTGATATTAGAGCATTAATGCTTCCAGGAGTTAAAGAGAGTTTTACTTTTTTATTTAAAGCAGATTTTACTCAATTAACATCCAAGGGGATATTGCTTGCCATGGGATTGGCATTTTTTAAACTATCATTAGGTATGGGTACTATGGTTACATATGGAAGTTATTTTACAAAAAAGGATAATATGTTTGGAACTGCGGCTAAAGTAGCAATATCAGATACTATAGTTTCTCTTCTTGTGGGAATAGCTGTATTTTCTGCTGTTTTTTCATTTAATATGGTTCCGTCAACAGGACCAGGACTTTTGTTTATGACAATACCGTTAGTATTTACAAAAATACCTTTTGGTAAGGTTTTATTATTTGCATTTTTTGTTTTAGCATCAATAGCAGCAACGACTGCATTTATATCTATGTTTGAGGTTTTAGTAGCTTATTATACAGAACAAAAAGGTATGTCAAGAAAGAAGGCAGTTATATTAAATGCAATAGTAATAGCTGCAATCGGGGTATTTTCAACGCTTTCAGTAAGTGAAGGCGCTGTGTTTGAACAAATAAAAATATTTGGTATGGGAATCTTTGATTTATTTGACTATATATCTTCAAATATACTTCTACCATTAGGTGGATTAGGAACAGGTCTTTTAGTTGGATATGTTGTTCCAAAGGAAGATATTAAAAAGGAACTTTCGAATAATGGAAAGCTTAAAGTTGAAAAGATTGTAGATATTTATTATTTTATTTTAAAATATGTTACTCCAATATTTCTTATAATTATATTTCTATCTTCATTAGGAGTACTTCAGAAAGTAATAAAATTAATATCATAATTAAAGGAAATATATAAAATTATAAATTTTTAAGTTTGTGAATAACTTTGATGCATAGTCTAAGAATATTGCAAAGCAATATTCTTATTTTACTACCGCTTCTAATATTTGAATTTTACCGCTATAACAGTCTATTTGGGCTTGGGCACCTATAGGAAGTGTTAGGTTTGGATAGGAATGCCCACACATAAAGTTTGATAAGGTAGGTTTTTTAAAAGATAGAATTTTATCATTTATAATATCATCAATAGTTAAGCTATTTTCGTAATTAGATAGTGAACAGTCTTTAAACTGACCTAATATAAATCCACTACATTGTTGTAATTTACCAGCTAAATATAATTGAGTTAAAAATCTATCTATTACATAAGGCTTTTCATCTATTTCTTCAATAAATAAAATATTGTTTTTAGTATCTATTTCATAAGGGGTTCCTAAAGTAGAGCAAATTAATGATAAATTACCTCCTACAATTCTTCCTTTAGCTTTTCCTTTATAAATACAGTTAAGAGATGTGTTTAATGGATTAGACAGGCTGTAAGGCTTATTACATTTCATTATGGTATTCAAAAAACTTTTTAATGTCTCTTTACTTTGAAAATTTGAACTTCCCATTGGTCCATGAAAGGTTATTAAGTTGCATCTTAAAGCTATTGTATTTAAAAGCGTAGTTATGTCGCTAAAACCAACAAAAATTTTGGGGTTGTTTTTTATGATTTCAAAATCTATAAGAGGAAGTAGTCTCATAGAGCCATAGCCCCCTCTTATACATAAAATCATATCTATTTCATCATCTAAAAACATATCTGTAATATCAGATACTCTATTTATATCTTTTCCAGCTAAATATCCCCATTTATCGTATAAATGGTTACCTTGTTTTACTTTAAAACCTTGTTTTTTTAAAAAAGAAATTGTTTCTTTTATTTTAGATGAAATTTCAGGGCTAGCTGGAGAAATAAGACCTATTGTATCACCAAATTTCAATTTTTTTGATATCAAAATATCACACCTTATAAAAGTTATATCTGATATATAATATGGTTTTAATCTAAAATAATTGCTATAAAAGTTTAAATAAAAAAACAAAGAATAAATAAGTGTTGTTCTTTAAATTTTTATATTTGCATGTAGATAGTTAAATTATATTTAGAACATATTTTTTCTATTTAAAAAGATTGTAGCAATTAAAATTGATACACCTATTGAAGCCATTACAACGGTAAAGCCAGGCCCTGATGGAGCTGATGACCAAGGTAGACCTGTTACATTCATACCAAAAATACCAGAAAATATATCAGGGATAGACATAACTATAGTAACTGATGCAAGTAATTTCATTACAAGGTTTAAGTTGTTAGATATTACATTTGCACACGCATCCATAGTTACGGTTAAGATATTTGAATAAATACTGGTCATCTCTATAGCCTGTTTATTTTCAATTATTACATCTTCAAGTACATCTTTATCTTCTTCGTATTTTTGCATAATATCTAATTTTACCATTTTTTCTAGTGTTATTTCATTAGCTTTTAATGATGTGGAAAAATACACCAGTGAATTTTGCAGCGATAATAATTGCATAAGTACCTTATTGCTCATAGATTTATGCAATTTTTTTTGTATCATTACACTCTTTTTGTCTATTTGACGAAGAGAAACTAAAAAGTAGCTAGAGACCCTGTAAAGCATTTGAAGAATAAATCTAGAACGTTTAAAGGTATAAAAAGAACGAATATTGCCATCTATAAAATCATTTAATATCTTACTACTTTTCAAGCAAATTGTTATGACAATTTTTTCTGTATGAATTATACCAAGTGGGTATGTATCATATGTAAGAGAATTTTCTTCCATCTCAGTAAAAGGAATATCCACGATAAACAGTATGTTATTATCTTCTATATCTATACGAGAAGTTTCTTCTTCATCTAATGCAGCTTTAAGAAATTCAACAGGAACATCTGATTTTTTAGATACCAGCAGTATTTCCTGTTCAGAAGGAGAAACCATGTTAATCCAGCATCCAGGTTCTATAGAATCTAATTTTTGTAAAGCAGGGTTAGATCCACTAATACTTCTATATATACAAATCATAAAATTCAGTCCTTTCTAAATAAATAAAAGTGCCTTGCACTTTTATTATATTATACACTAAACCCTAATATAATTAAGTACAAAACATATTAAAAAATAATAAATTTTAATATAGTTAATAGGCTGAATTTAAAACGATTACATGACTTATTATAGAGTAAATTGAAGCAAATTAAAGTTAGAGTTTATAATATTGTAATTTAGCATGATAATCTTGAATATTTGTAATAAATATTCGAAAATCACTATATAGGGGCTTTATTAAATTTGTTTAGAATTAATAAAACTAGTATAATCACTATAGAAAAAACTTTAGATTCATGGGGGATTTCTGCTTATGTATAAGGAGACAGTAATGTGTAAAAAAATTTTTATTATGTTTTTGATAGTGATGTTACTAGCAGTTTCTATTGTTGTATCAGATCTTGTGGTTGGTATGAATATTGGTAAATACCAAGTAGGCGAACAGTTAGGGGTTGTAATCACTTTTTTTACTTTTGGGCTTGTTATAAAGCAGATACAAAAAGGAAAAATAAAGTATAAGTACTTTTTAATTGCTGATGAATTTATAATTTATAAAGTAAGAGGTTCAAGACAAGATGTCGTTGAAAATATAAAAATTAAGGATATAAAATGTATAAAAAAAGTCAGTGAGCGTGTTGAAAAGTTTGACAGTATAAAGTCTAAAAAGTATACTTGCCTAAATTCTAACAGCAACGTATATTCTTGTAAATACAATGATGATAATGGTACTAACAAATTTTACTTTGAGCCAAGTGGTGAGCTGGTAAACAGATTGTATTCTTTAATAGATGAACGAATTTCGTAGAGTAAAATGCTAGGCAAAATAATGCCTAGCATTTTTTATTTAGGCTTTTTGTAGGTTCAGTATAGTTATAGTAAAGCTTAATTTTGAACTTAATGTTTATAGTATACCCCAATATTTTTTCTTTATTTGTAAAAAGTATTTAATTGTATTGAAATATACAATTATAAAACTTATAATTATCAATATGGGATAATATACCATGATATTAAGGGGGAAGAATTTTTGAAAAAAACATTAAGTAAATTATTAGTAGTAATTTTGATTATGAGTTTGTTCTTGAATTTAGTAGCTAAACCACATAAAGCTTATGCAGAAGAAATACCTAAAATAGAAAAGGTAATATGTGAATATAAAGAAGTAAAAGAAGGGGATATTCAAAGCTTAGATATATTACCAAAGGCTTCAAATAAAGTGCAATATAGAGTGTGGCTTGCAAATATGAAGACGGGTATTTGGAAGGAAATAACTAAAGGGTTTACAGAAGCATTAGATGGTAATAAAGTTTATAATGTTATAACACCCAAATTATCAGAAGGAGAATACAGAGCATCAGTTTGGATAAAAAGAGCTAATGCTAAGCCATTAAATAAAAAGGGCTTTGACAGTTATTTTGCTTTAAATTTTAAATGCTTAAAAGAAGATAAGCAAAAAATACAAATCAAACTGGATGAAATAAAAAACAACTATAAAAGTGGTCAAGCTGTAGAAGTAAAAAAGAAAGAAGATAAGGGGTATTCTTATAAATATAGTGTTTATGATATCGTAAATGATAAAGAAATAGTTACTTATAATGACGATTATAAGGATAATATTTTATGGAAACCTAATGATGACGGTATATATTTATTTAAAACTAATGTAAAAAACTTAGAAAAAATACAAGTATCCAATAATATGGATAAGGATAATAATGAAATAACCAAGAAAGAAAAGACAATAGAAAAAAACAAAGAAGAGAAAAATAAAGTTGAAATAAAAGAAAAAGAAGAAACAAAAAAAGATCAAGATGGAAAACAACAACAATTAGTAGAAGATAATAATGATGATCAAGAAACAGTAGAAGATGATAGGTTAAAAGATGAAAAAACGAAAAATAAATTAATAGAAGAACAAAAATTAAAAGAAAAGGATGAAGATAAAAGCAATACTTTAGAATATGATGTAAATAATAAAAAAGTTAAAAAAGATGAAAATATACCTGAAAATAATTTAGACATAAATAAAGAAAAACAAGAAGTAGATTTAAAAAATAATCAGGATATATTAAATGAATCTAATACAAGCAAAATATCAGAAAGAGAGAATGAATCTGGAGAAGTTTTAGGACAGGGATTAGCACAGTCAAGACAAAAATGTGATTACATACCAGAGTCACATAATGATTTTATATTCTCTATAATTGGTGAAGATGATAAAGATAAAATATCAGATCAAACTCAAAACGAAAATAAAGACAAGCGAGAAACTAAACAACATGAAAACAAGGACAAGCAAGAGAATAAACAAGATGAGATAAATTATAAATATATAGAAAGTGAGACAGAAATAAGTAAGATATTAATGGTGGGGAATCCATATAGAGGACCTAAAGCACCTAAAGCAGATTTGGTTACAGTTGGAAATGCAAATGAAAATGATACGATTAATATTAAAGCACAGCCAAGATATAATTCAAAAAATGTTGGGTATATATATGGAAGTCTTTGCGAGGTTAAAGTATTAAAAACCGTTGGTAAGTACTATAATATAGAAACTGTTAATTATAAAACGTCCAAAAGAATCAAAGGATATGTTTATAAATGGCAACTAAAAAAGGTAAAACCTAGTAAGTTTTATTCTATTTTAGTAAACCAAAGTGAACAAAAAATATATATATTTAAAAATGGTAAATTTCTAAGAAATATTATTTGTTCTACAGGAAATGATTGGACGCCCACACCATCTGGAACATATTTAATAGGAGATAGAGGACCAGCATTTTTAACAGGAAGTACTAAGGCAGTTATCTGTTATAATTGGGTGAGATTTAATCATAATTATCTTTTTCACAGTGTTTTATGCTATAGATCAAATGGAGAACCTATACCATCAGCACTTGCTAAACTTGGACATAAAGCGTCTCATGGTTGTATAAGAGTACCCAAGGAAGATATAAAATGGTTTTACAATAATATACCGAGAGGAACTCTATTGGTTATAAAATAACGTCGATATGAATCGGCGTTTTTTATTGAAATACTATATAATTAAATTTATAATAAGTATTACGTGGAATAATATGTTAGGAGGAGTGAAAAATTGAAAAAATTCTTATCAAAAATAATAGTTACAGTTATGGTTATGGCCTTGTTTATGACTGTAGGATTTAAAGTACCAAATGCATATGGAACAGAAAGAGTACCTACTATTAAAGAAATAGTACTTGAAAAATCACGCCTATATGAAGGAGAAATTCAAACATTAAACATATTTGGAAAGGGAAGTGGAAATATACAGTACAGGGTATGGATTTTGAATAAGAATAAGAATGAATGGAAAGATATAACCGATGGGTTTACACATCCTTCAAATGTAAAAGCACCTTTTAAAATCACAATACCAGAATTAAAAGCAGGAGAATATTCAGTATCAGTATGGGTGAAAAGAGAAAATGAGAAACCTTTAAATCAAAAGGGCTACGATAATTATTTTGCTATTGATATGAGTTGTTTAGAAAACAATGGACAAGTTTATGATAGAAAATTAGACGAGGCTAAAAGTAAAGAAAGAAAAATAAATATACCGAGTATTGAAAAGGTGGTAAGTGAGAAGTCATATTTATATGATGGAAATAATGTAAATTTAGATATAGTATCTAGAGGCTTTGAAAAGGTTCAGTATAGAGTTTGGGTTTGTTATGATAAAACAGATACTTGGTTTGAGGCTACAAAAGGATATACTAAACCTATATATGCACAAGATGTTTGTAAGGTAACTATACCTAAATTATCATCGGGAGAATATTCAGTAATTGTATGGGTAAAAAGAGAGAATAAACAGCCTTTAAATAAAAAGGGATATGATGACTTAATTAAATTTAATATAAAATGTTTAGATAGTAATGAAGAAAATAATGATAAAGGTGTTAATGAAGCTGAAATTAATGAAGAATTAAAGGCAATGAGAAACAACTATAAGTTAGGAGAAACCATAGAGTTAAAAGCTAAAGAAGAAGGAAAAATTCAGTATAGATATAATATTTATAATGCTTTAGATGAGAAAATAGTGGTTGAGTCTAAAGAATATAAAGGAAATCTTACGTGGAAACCAGAGAAACAAGGTGTATATGTATTAAGAATTCATGTAAAAAATTTAGAAAAAGAACAAGATTATGATGTTAATAAATTAATAGTTGTGGGACAACCATATAAAAAGATTGTGGAAAAGAAAAATAATAAGACTATATATACAAATAATAAAAATACAGGTAAAGTTGCTTATTTAACTTTTGATGATGGTCCTTCAAAAAAAGTAACTCCTAGAGTTTTAAAAATATTAGATAATTATAATGTTAAAGCTACTTTTTTTGTAACTGGTGAATTTGCACAGATGAATAAGAATTTAATAAAACAAGAATATGCTAAAGGTCATACTATAGGGAATCATACATATTCTCATGTGTATAAGAAGATTTATTCAAGTACAACTGCATTTATGAATGAAATTAAAAAGACAGAAGGAATTTTAAAGAGTATTATTCCAGAATATAATACTAAATTAATTAGATTTCCAGGCGGTTCAATGAGCAGAAACAAAGCTTATAAAGATGCTGTAAAAAATGCAGGATATAGTTCTTTTGATTGGAATGCTTCAACTGGAGATGCAACCGCTTACTTAGTACCAGTGGATAAATTAATAGAAAAATTAAAAAAAACTTGTGCTAATAAGAATACGGTTATTATATTAATGCATGATGCCCCAGTTAAAACAACTACTGCGGATGCATTGCCAAAGGTTATAGAATATTTACAATCTCAGGGATATGAATTTAAAACTTTAGAGTAAATAAAAAACATATAATTTCCTAAAAAACTAATAGCCTAATAGAATGCAACTGATTCTATTAGGCTATTAGTTTTTTCTAAAAAGAATAGAATTATCTAGATTACCTTCATTTTCTGCTATTACTTTTATAAAAGCTTCTGCAATAAAGGGGTCAAATTGAGTGTTGCTACATTTTTTTAATTCAAGTATTGCTTCATCATAGGTTTTTCTGGTATTATAAGGTCTATTAGAAGTCATTGCATCAAAACTGTCTACTACCGTAAGGATTCTTGCCAGATAAGGGATATCTTCACCTTTTAAGCCTAAAGGATATCCTTTGCCATTATAGCGCTCATGATGATGTAAAATTAATGGAATAACATTTTTAAGAGAAGGAACGGACTTGATTATTTCTACACCGTTGACAGGATGTTGTTTTAATGTTTCCCATTCTTCATTTGTTAAAGGCATTTTTTTATTGAGCACTTCTCTGGAAATGTTTATTTTACCGATATCATGCATATAAGCACCATATTTTAGAATTTTTTTATCTTCTGGCGATAGATTTAATTTATCACCTAATAATTTAGAGTACATTACGACTCTTTCAATATGTGCATATGTATATTTATCTTTTGCGTTAATTACGCTAATTAGAGTTTTTATTGAAGTAATTAAGTCTATGTGTTCTTTTTCTATATCTCCTTTTAGTTCCTCTAATATAGAATAATAGGTTTCTACTCTATTTTTATTGAAAAACTTAGCTCGATAAAGTGCATCATCTGCATATTTGATTAATTCTATATCATTTTTAGCTTTATCTGGGAAAGTAGATACTCCTAGAGATACAGTGATTTTACCATTAGGTTGATTTTCTTCTCCCTCAAATTCTGATTGTTCTATGTTTAATCTTATTTTCTCTGCAATATAAATAGCTTCTTGTTCTTCTGCATTAGGTAAAATGATGGTAAATTCTTCACCACCATATCTTGCAACAATATCTTTGTTTCTTGCACAATTTTTCAATATAGTCCCTATTTTTTTTAAAACTTTATCACCGTTTTGGTGCCCATATAAATCATTGTAATGCTTGAAATAATCTATATCTAATAAAATTAGAGAAAGAGGAAGCTTTAATTTTTGAGATGTTTGAATTTGTTTTTTTAAGGAATCTTGAAAAAATCTATGGTTATAAATTTCTGTTAATCCATCTATATTAGCTAAATTACTTAGTTTTTTTCGATATTCATTTTCAATTTTCACATAATAACCTAAAGGCCAGGCCGTAAGCATAAATACACCTGCTAAAATCAAATCATTTTCAAAATATTGATTAACTTCAACATTAGGAATAGAAATTAAATCTATTACTAATATAATAATTGAACATATAAATGCTATTATAATTCCATGCTTCATTCCTGATTGTATAGTTGAAGCAATGATTATGAATAAAAACAAAAATTTATATTGACTGGAATTAGCACCAGATAAAACAATTAAATAAGAAAATATACCAATAAAAGCAATATTTTCAATTGACTTAATTATTCTAATATGTCTTAAAATAAAATATTTATTAGAGAAAATTGACCATAATATATAAATTAAAGTTAATAAACAGATTGATACTCCTATTAAAGCTAAACTCAAAAGAGTATCGTTTGTATAGTTAACTGTTTTTTTTACTAAATAATATTTAAAAAATATTATTCCACAAAATAGTAAAGAAGATAATTTTATAATTGATACGATTTCGTATATTTTCTTTTGTCTATTATTTTTAAGGCTATCCATATTCTCACATCCGTGCGTTTTTTTATTTATATGATAATAAAGGTCGGAAATCCGACCTTTATATTATTTTTCTCTTAAGCATTTTGGTTCTGCAGGTTGATAAGAAAAGAAGAAGCATGCTGAAGCTGATGTTGTAAACGCAAAGAAAGTTAATGCTGCTGCGCCTAAAGATACCATTGTTTTTACAAATTTACTTTTCATTTTTGTTACCTCCAATAAAATTTGATATATTTTTTAAAAAAATATCTATACTATTTGTTATAAAGTGTCCCTTATGAGTAAGAGTAAAAGATTGCCAGGTGATACCTAAACATACACATATAACACTTATTAATAGATATTTAATTTCTAATTTATAGTAAAGTATTAATAATATACATATCATTAATATAAAACCATGAAGAAGTATTAAAGAGCTTCTTTTTAAACGCTGTTTAGTTTCAGTTTTTTTAATAGGCTTAGCAGAGCTATCAACTGGAGCTAATTTATATATAATGTAATAAGAAAACAAAAAGCTTATTATTACAATTATAATAACCAACTTAATAGTAACTAAATTACTGGTTTTGTTTACTGCTAGAGCAAGTCCATCACATACTATGGCACCAATTACTGCACAGCGATTTGGTGAATTGGCATGTGCACCTCCAGAATATTTTCTTAAAAAGCTTGCAGTAAAGGCAATTATTAAAGATTCTTTTAATACGTCTAAAATAATTCCGAATAAAACAATTATAAAAATTGCCCAAAGCATTTGAAAAAAAGCAAAAGCTCCGTAAGCGATTATTTCTTCATTATTCTTATTTAACGCTAAAGTTGAAGAAATTTTAGAAGCTAAATTGGTTGAGAGTTTCTCAATTAAAAACATTGGTATACGCCCTTTTTTTATAAAATTTTCTATGAAATATAAAAACTGTTATTCCAAATAACAATAATGATGGAGTACTGTATAAAATTTTTGATAGTGGTTCTTTAAAAACCATATCTATTTGAATTTTAAACAATTTTTCTAATACAAAAACATTAATTCCTTCACAAATAAGTAAAATTATTACTGAGATTAATGCAGAAGAAATAGCTTTAATAATATCAATTTTGCTTATAAAAACACATAATAAAACATATGTTATTATAAAAAGAATTGTATGTACACCATAATGAATAGGTAGAAATCTTATTAAATAACTACTTATTGTTAATAATATAGTGGATATACAAAGAGCTTTTTTATCTATAGTTTTATTAGAAAATACATAGTTTGCACAAATGAATATAAACTGTTCTGGAATACCTCTAAGAAAAAATTCTAACAATGATAATTTCAACATATAATACAACATCCTTTGCTAGATAATGTTAATTAATAATATCATTTACAATTATATCATCAAATTATAGTATATAAAATAATCAAATATATTTTTTTATATAAAATAAAATAATATTTAGCAATGATTAAAAGAAATATATAAATATGTAGAAAATTTATTAAGAGAAAAATTTTTATTTGGACTTAATAATATAAAGGTCGGTTAATCCGACCTTTATATTATTCTTCTCTTAAAGCTTTTGGTTCTTTAGGTTGATATGCAAAAAATGTACATGCTGAAGCTGATGTTGTAAACGCAAAGAAAGTTAATGCTGCAGCGCCTAAAGTTACCATGGTTTTCATGAATCTACTTTTCATTTTTTCACCTCCAATAAAAATATTTACACAAATTCGAAAATATGATAAATCAAAAAATATACAGATATATACAAATTTTTCATTATGTAATCTTATTGAAAAAAATAACTATCTAAGATTGACGATTTAGAAATATAAGTTATATTATTTGGTGAATTATGTTACTTAATAATTATATACAATTATACCACAAAATAGAAAAGCCGTGAAATATTTTAAAAATTTTTGTGGACAAAATAAGATTAGACACTTAGTTGAATAAAATATATTATAAGGGGCAGTAATTAAAATACTTTTAAGTATGTTTCAAGGGGGTAAATATGCAAAAACGAAAATGTATTATATGTAGGAAGCCTCTAAATGATGGTATAATGATTAATGGAAGAGGAATATGTAAAAACTGTGAAGAAAGAATAATAAATTCAGAAAATGGTACAGATTTTTATGAATATTATATAAACTGTATAAAAAAAACTATAGTACATTACATGATAAGAGGAGTGGATTACAAGTGTCAAAATTACCCCTTATAGAAGGAGTATTGGGATATATAAAAGAGAATAATATTTCACTTTGTATGCCTGGTCATAAAGGTGGAAAAGGATTTTTAGATACTGCAATAGGCAGAGAACTATATAAAAATATTATTGAGTGCGATATAACAGAAGTTGATGGAGTAGATAATCTTCATAATCCTGAAGGAATAATTAAAGAAGCACAGGAGCGCTTATCAAGATTTTATGGCAGTAAAAAATCATATTTTCTGGTAAATGGAAGTACCAGTGGAAATCTCACTATGATATTTTCTACCTTCAATGAAGGTGATAAGGTTATTGTTGAAAGGAACTGCCATAAATCTATATTTAATGGTATAATATTACGAAAGCTTAAGCCTGTATATGTAAAAAACAAGCTAAACAGTAAGTTTGATGCTCCTCTTTCAATAGATGAGGAGCATTTTTTAAGTGTATTAAAAGAAAACGAAGATGCTAAGGGAATAATTATAACTTACCCCAATTATTATGGCGTTTGTCCAAATTTGAGATTCATAATAAGAGAAGCGAAAAAGAAAAATATGAAGGTATTAGTTGATTCAGCTCATGGAGCTCATTTTGGAGTATGTGAAGAACTTCCAGAAAATGCAGTGAAGTTAGGAGCTGATATGGTTGTTGTGAGTTCTCATAAAACATTGCCTAGTTTTACTCAAACTGCATACCTTCATGTAAGAAATAGCATAGATATAGATAAGGTTGAGTTTTATATGAAGATGTTTTTAAGTACAAGCCCTTCATATATGCTTATGTGTTCAATGGATTATGGTAGATTTTATTTACAGGAGCACGGCAAGCAAGCTTATAAAGAACTTATAAAAAGGACTAATTTATATAGAGAAAAAATAAATAGATTAGAAGCATTTCATATACTTTCAGAAGAAGATTTAGATATAGTACACAATAGTTTGGATGTATCTAGATATGTAATAAACATAGAAAAGGGATATAGTGCAAGCAAGCTTTCTAAGTATTTAAGAGAGAATAAAATCCAAGTGGAGATGAATGATAATCAAAATATAATTTTAATTTTTTCTCCTTGGAATGATGAAGGTGATTTTAAAATATTATATGAAGTTCTTAAAAAGTGTTCAATAGAAAAGTTAAAAAATAAATATTATAATATATTAAATTATGATATTCCTGAAAGTAAGTTAATGCCTTATGAAGTAATAGATAAAAATAAAAAATATATTGATTTAGATAGAGCACAAGGAAAAATATGTGCAGAAGCTATAGTACCTTATCCACCAGGAGTACCTTTAGTTATGATTGGAGAAATAATAACTAAGAAAATTATAGATATGATAAAATACTATTTGGAAAATGGAACAGAGATTATGGGAACTACTAAAAGTAATGGAGCGTTTATAGAGAATAGAGAAAAATGTATGGTAAAGGTAATTGAAGAAAATAAAAAAGGGGAGGATGAATAATGAATAAGGGATTGTTTATTACGTTAGAAGGACCGGATGGGTCTGGCAAGTCTAGTATTATTAAGTTAATAGAAGAATATTTACAACAAAAAAATGTTGAATACATATCTACAAGAGAACCAGGAGGAATAGCTATATCAGAACAGATAAGAGAGGTTATTTTGAATAAAGGCAATACAGCTATGGATGGGAGAACAGAAGCACTTTTATATGCTGCATCTAGAAGGCAGCATTTAGCGGAAAAGGTTATACCTTCTTTGAAGGCAGGAAAAATAGTTGTTTGTGATAGGTTTGTGGATTCATCTTTAGCATATCAAGGTTATGCTAGAGGCATTGGTATAGATGAGGTAATGAAGATAAATGAATTTGCAATTGACGGTCATATGCCAGATTTAACTTTATATCTTGATGTAAGACCAGAAGTAGGTCTTGAAAGAATTGCTAAGAATAAGAATAGAGAAGTTAATAGACTTGATTTAGAAAATATTGATTTTCACAAAAAGGTGAGAGAAGGATATTTTATATTGTTTGAAAAATATTCAGATAGAATTAAAAAGATTGATGCTGAGAAGTCTATTGAAAAAGTATTTGAGGATGTTAAAAAAGTTTTAAATGGAATCATATAAAAAACAACAGCTGATAACTAATTTATTAGCTGTTGTTTTTTATATGAAATTGATATATATGGTACTGAAGATATCCTTGCATTTTCAAAAATAATGTTATTAAAACAACTAATAAATGTGATAAAATATTAATATATGTCAAAAATTATTTATATGTAGTGATTTATTGTTGATGTAATATTAATATATCGAAATAGTTATAAATTTTAGGAGGTATAGTTATGAAACTCATAATTGCCATTGTTCATGATGAGGATGCTGGTGACTTAATAGATACAATTACTGAAGCTGGTCATATGGTTACTAAATTAGCAACCACTGGAGGATTTTTAAAAGCAGGAAATACTACGTTGCTTACTGGTGTAAAAAAAGAAGAAGTTGATAATGTTATTTCTATTATCAAAGATACATGTAAGAGGAGAAAACAAGTGGTTTCAACACCATCACCTGTAACAGGATCAACGGGAATTTACGTTCCATATTCTGTTGAGGTCGAAGTTGGAGGAGCTACTGTTTTTGTAGTGGATGTTGATAAGTTTATGAAAGTATGATTTAGGAAATAAGATTTGGAGGCAAAGGATGAGCTTTGGAAATATAATAGGACATGAATTAATAAAAGAACAAATTCAAAATTCAATTGAGACAGGAAATTTTTCTCATGCTCATCTTATAATAGGTGAAGATGGACTAGGTAAAAGCCTTATTGCAAAAGAAACAACTTTAAAAGTTTTAGGTAGACATGAGAATAGAAGATATGTTGATATAATAGAATGGAGAGTTCTTAAAAACAAACAATCTATTGGGGTAAACGAAGTAAGAGATATTATAAAAGAAGTGAATAAAAAACCATATGAAGGGGATAAAAAAGTAATTATAGTTTATGAAGCACATAAAATGACCATGGAAGCACAAAATGCTTTTTTAAAAACTATAGAAGAACCACCTAAAGGAGTTACTATAATATTACTCAGCGAAAGTTTAGAACTTGTTTTGGAAACAATAAGATCGAGATGTCAAATTCATAAATTGAGAAGATTAAATGATAAAGAGATAGAAGCATATATTTTGAGAGAGTATTCAGATATAGAAAAGGAACAAATAAAATCAGTTACGGCTTTTAGTGAAGGAATACCAGGTCGCTGTAAAATATTTTTGGAAGATGATTCTTTTAAAGAAATAAGGAATATTATACTAAAAATATTATTTACAGTGTACAAAAAACAACCATCTAAAATTAAAGAATATGAATCGTTTTTTTATAAATATAAGGATCAATGGAATGAAATTTTAAACTGTTTTATTTCGTATATTAGGGATATTATGATTTATAAGGATATAGGTAAAAAGGAAATAGTAATAAATAGTGATAAAATCGAAGATTTAATAGAGCTTTCTAATATATATTCATTTAAAAAATTAAATAAAATAGTTGATATAATAACTGAAACACGAGAAAAGTTAGATAGAAGAGTTAATTCAATATTGGTTTTTGACTTGATGTTGTTAAAAATGCAGGAGGTTTAATATGATAACAGTTGTAGGAATACGTTTTAAAAAATCAGGTAAGATATATTATTTTAGTCCTAATGAATTAGATGTTAAAATTGGTGAGAATGTAATAGTAGAAACTGTAAGAGGAATAGAATTTGGTAAGTGTGTTATAGGACCCAAAGATATTTTGGAAGAAGAAATAATAATGCCTCTTAAGAATGTGATAAGAAAAGCTGTAGATGAAGATGTCGAGAAAGATTTTGAAAACAAGAAAAAGCAAGAAGAAGCTTTTAATGTTTGCGTTGAAAAAATACAAAAGCATGATTTGCCTATGAAGCTAATAGATGTTGAATATACATTTGATAATAATAAAATTATTTTTTATTTTACAGCAGATGGAAGAGTTGATTTTAGAGAATTAGTAAAAGATTTAGCTGCTGTATTTAGAACCAGAATAGAATTAAGACAAATTGGAGTGAGAGATGAAGCAAAAATGATAGGTGGATTAGGTCCATGTGGAAGACCTATGTGCTGTTCATCTTTTTTAGGGGATTTTGCACCAGTTTCTATAAAAATGGCAAAAGAACAAAACTTATCTTTAAACCCATCTAAAATATCAGGAATATGTGGAAGGCTTATGTGTTGTTTAAATTACGAACAATTAACATATGAAAATATTAAAAAGGAATTACCAAGAGTTGCTTCAATAGTGGAAACTCCATTTGGAACTGGTGAGGTTATAAGTAACAGTGTAGTTAAGGAGAGTGTAAAGATCAAAGTGAAAACTGAAGATCAAGAAGAGATAATACAAGAAGTACGTATGCAGGATGCAAAGCTAATTTCTGGTGGATATGAATACAACGAAAATGATAGTTATGAAAATAAAGAGGAACTTAAGTTGCAAACTGAAGGTGCAGATAAAGAGCAGATTAAGGAACTACTAAAAGAGGACTAAGGGGGAAAAGCGATGAAGCAAATCATAAAAGTTCCTAATATGCGTTCTACAAAAGATGTGTCCAATATAAGAAGTGCTTTGAGTAGCAGAGAAGGTGTAATTGCTTGCCAGATAAAAAAAGATAATAAAGAGATTGACATTGTTTATGATAATTATTTTATAAAACTGGATGATATTTATAATTTATTAGAGGATATGGGATATACGGTTCTATAAAACTGGCTTTTAAAAATTTTTTATGTATGGTAAAATAATAACATATATTACATTATTTAGGTTAAGGCGTTTTTAAAAGGTTGGGGAGGTACTTTTTATGGCTTTTAAAATTAGTGACGCATGTGTAAGTTGTGGAGCTTGTGCTTCAGAGTGTCCAGTTGGAGCAATCAACCAAGGAGATACTCAATTTGAAATTGATGCTGCTGCTTGTATTGATTGTGGAAATTGTGCAAATGTATGTCCAGTTGGAGCAATTTCACCTGAAGAATAGAATAAAAAAGATCGTCAGAAAAAAAGACGGTCTTTTTTATTTTATAAAAATGTATTGAATATTTTAAATATAAAAGGAGCTATAAAAACTGTTATCAATCCAGTTAGACCTATTGATAGTCCGCTCATGGCGCCTTCAGTTTCACCAATTTCTATAGCTTTTGTAGTTCCTACAGCATGGGAAGCTGTACCTATAGCTATGCCAATAGCTACTTTATTCTTTATTTTAAAGCATTTACAGATAAAAGGTCCTATAATAGCACCTATTATTCCAGTTAAAATTATAGTTGCAACTGTTACAGCTGGAATACCACCTAATTGTTTAGAAATTTCCACTCCAATAGGTACAGTAACAGACTTAGGAATCATAGAGATATTTAGAGGTCTGTCTAATTTAAATAAGTAACACATGAATATTATACAGGTTATACCTATACATGATCCGCTTGTGATGCCTATTATAATAGGTAGTGCATTTTCTTCTAATAATTTAATTTTTTTATATAAAGGTACAGCTAATATAACTGTTGCTGGTCCTAAAAAGAAAGATATAAATTGAGCACCCTTATTGTAATTTTCTAAACTAATATTGAATTTTGTTAAAAAAGTTATTATTAAGATAATGCTTATAAATAAAGGGTTAAATATGGCTAATTTAGTTTTAGCATAAATAAAAAATCCTATTTCAAATGCAATTAGTGAAATTAATATTCCGAAAATAGGATTGCAAATAAATTCTTTCATATGTTTTTTCTCCTTATTATTATTAATTGTACTATTATTCCAGTGACTGATATTATGATTACTGTTGAAATAAGAGAAATAGTGAGTATAGGGAGCCACTTATCTCTTAATAATGAGAAACAAGAGATTAAGCTTACGCCAGCAGGGACAAAGAAAAAAGCTAAGTAATCTAATAAAAAATTACTGATATTTTCTATCATTTCTAACTTAATTAGTCCTAAACACAAACAGGCTAATAAAATTAGCATACCAAGAACACTACTAGGAATAGGAAGATTAAATGTTGAGTGTATTATTTCACCTAAAAAGCAAATAATAAGTATTATGCTAGCTTGTCTTAATAATTTCAAAATTACACCTCCTACTTTTCAGTTAATTACTTTGCTTAGTTTAGCTACTTATGCTTAGAATAGTTATTTTTTGGTTATTAATAAAGCAGTTATAATAATCAGTTTAAATGGTAAAATTTAAAATTTTAACATTTAGTATATATAATACAACTTTTTTGTTATAAAGCTTTAATTAAATGAAAAGAGAGTTTAGCAAAATTATTCTGCATATTGTAATGGTTATCATAATTTTATAGTTTAAACTAGCAAAAATTTTCAGATATGAAGTTGGTGTTTTCCAGTGATATCAAGTGCTTTGAGAAGATAAAAAAGTAGAATAATTATTATGGATATTTATTACAAATGATATGAATAAATTTAAATCAATCAAATTATTACCAATAAAAAGATTGACTTATTAACAAATTGTAACTATAATTAATAAAAAAATGCAATTATGTAAAAATAGTTTTATATAAGAATATATTTTAAATTCTTACTTTTGAAAAAATGCATCTTTTGTTATGCAAAAATATATTTTTCTACTATGGAAAACTATTTAAGATGATTGATGTTTTAAAATAAAAAAGGGGGACTAATAAATGTTAAAAAGAAAAATAGGTAGACTGTGCACTTTAGTGCTGTCAGTAACATTATGTACAGCTTTGTTTTCAGGATGTGGCAGCAGTGGGAATTCAGCAAAAACATCTGAAAAAGCAAAGGATACAGTAACAGTTGCAACTATGTATGATGCAAAATCATTAGATCCGCATGCAACAAATGATGTAGCTTCTTCAAATGTTATGAAACAAGTTTATCAAAACTTAGTTACATTAAATGATAAAAACGAGGTAGTACCTCAACTTGCAGAAAAGTTTGAAAAATTAGATGATTTAACTTATAAATTTTATTTAAAAAAGGGAGTTAAATTCCATAATGGTGAAGAGCTAAAAGCAAGCGATGTAAAGTTTACTTTTGAAAGAGCAATTTCACCTAATGCTGCAGCTATTAAACATATAGTTGGAGATGTTGATCCTAATGGTATAAAAATTATTGATGATTATACTATTGTAATCAAGACTAAAAAACCATCTTCAGCATTTTTACCATCACTAACTCATACTGGCGGTGGATGTATATTAAATGAAAAGGCTGTTAAGGAAGCTGGAAACGATTATGGAATGAATCCAGTAGGTACAGGCCCATTTAAATTTGTTAGTTGGGCAAAGGGAGATAAAGTTGTCTTAGAAAGATTTGACGATTATTATGGAGAAAAACCTGCATATAAAAACTTAGTTATAAGAGCTATTCCAGAAGCAACAAATAGAACAATTGAACTTGAAAGTGGCGGAGTAGATATTGCTTATTCTATAACTCCAAATGATGTTCAAAGAGTTGAAGATAATCAAGACTTAAAAACTATGAGAGTTATGGAAAATTCACTAACTTACCTTGGATTTAACTGTGAAAAAGCACCATTTAACAATGAAAAGGTTCGTCAAGCAATAAGCTATGCTATAAACACACCAGCTATAGTTAAATCAGTATTTAGAGGCGTTGGAGGAGTTGCAGTAGGTCCTGTTGAACCAAATGTAAAATACTTTAATCCTAACTTAGGTGAACCAGAATATAATATTGAAAAGGCTAAAAAATTATTAGCTGAAGCTGGACAACCTAATGGATTTAAAGCAACTATATGGACAAATGATAGAAAAGAAAGAATAGATATGGCAACTATAATTCAAAATCAATTAAAACAAGTTGGCATAGAGATTGACATACAAGTTCTTGAATGGGGAGCATATCTTCAAGGTCTTAAAGAAAAGAAACAAGATATGTTTATAGTTGGATGGGCTTGTCAAACACCAGATCCTGATATGGCTTTGTTTGGACCATTCCACTCTTCTATGAAGGGAAATAATAACTTTACATTCTTTGGTGACCCTAAAGTTGATGAATTAATTGAAAAAGGTAGAACATTAGAAGATTCACCAGAAAGAGAAAAAGTATATTATGAGGTTCAAAAGCTTATAAGAGAAAAAGCACCTTGGGTATTTTTAGATAATGCAGAAGAAGTTGTAGGAGTTAGAAACAATATAGAAGGATTTAAGCCAAGTCCATTTGGATATCATGCTCTATATAATGTTCGTTTTGCAGATAATAAATAGTATATATATATAATTGATAGGAGCATAGGTTACCTATGCTCTTATTTAATATTTTGATGAATTTTATGAGGAGGAGAATAAATGATAAAGTATGTTTTCCGAAGAATTTTATCATTGATTCCTGTATTGATTGGTGTTACTCTTATAGTTTTTACATTATTGTATTTAACACCAGGAGATCCTGCTAGAATGGTTTTAGGAGAGCAGGCACCACAAGAATCAGTTGATCAGTTGAGAGAGGACATGGGGTTGAATAAACCTTTTTTTGTTCAATTTGGGAATTATGTGTATAAAGCAGTTGTGAATCATGATCTAGGACGTTCTTATATAACTAAAAGACCAGTATCTAATGAAATAATGAATGTTTTTCCAGCAACACTAAAATTAGCTGCGCTTTCAATGTTTTTTGCAGTTATTATAGGTATTCCTTTTGGGATTATATCGGCAATAAGGCAGTATTCGCTGTTTGATTCTAGCGTGATGATAGTCGCGCTTATAGGAATATCGATGCCTGTATTTTGGCTTGGGCTATTATTAATATTATTATTTTCAGTAAAACTGCATTGGCTTCCTGCATCTGGGTTCTATAGCTTTAAACATATGATTTTACCAGCGATAACATTAGGAGCACAATCGGTAGCTATTATTACGCGTATGACTCGTTCTAGTGTACTTGAGGTAATACGTCAAGACTACATAAGGACAGTAAGAGCGAAAGGACAAAAAGAAAGTAAAGTAATTTTAAAACATGCTTTAGGTAATGCGCTAATACCTATAATTACAATAGCAGGACTTCAA
This sequence comes from Clostridium aestuarii, assembly GCF_026735135.1. Lineage (GTDB taxonomy): Bacteria > Bacillota > Clostridia > Clostridiales > Clostridiaceae > Clostridium_H > Clostridium_H aestuarii. The sequence goes on from NZ_JAPQER010000004.1 coordinate 22,697, forward strand.
TTTGGTATTTTACTTGGAGGAGCTGTACTTACTGAAGCAATTTTTTCTATACCAGGAGTTGGAAGACTTATGGTTGAATCTATAAAAATGAGAGATTATCCTATTGTACAAGGTGGAGTGCTTTACATAGCGATTGTTTTTAGTATTGTAAATTTATTAGTAGATTTATTGTATGCATATGTTGACCCAAGAATAAAGGCACAATATAAATAGTAAAAAAGAGAAAGGAGGTCATAATCTGATGAGTAAGAAAAATCAAATTACGAATAAAGAAATGGACAAAACAATAAAGAAAAAAAGAAAAAAGAAAAGTAATTTTTCAGAAATAATGAAAAGATTATCAAAAAGCCGAATGGCTATGGCTGGATTAGTAATCATTGGTATACTAATATTAACTGCTATATTCGCAAAGTTTATAGCACCATATGGTTACGATGAGCAGAATCTTGATATTGCTTTCCAATCACCGTCTGCTGTTCATTTATTTGGAACTGATGAATTTGGAAGAGATATATTTAGTCGTATAGTATATGGTTCTAGAATTTCTCTTGAAGTAGGGTTTATAGCTGTTAGTATTTCGGTAATCATTGGAGGATTCTTAGGAGCTGTTGCAGGTTACTATGGAGGGAAAATGGATAATCTTATCATGCGTGCTATGGATATTTTGCTATCTATACCCCAGATACTTCTTGCAATATCTATTGCAGCTTCACTAGGACCTGGACTTGTTAATCTTATGATAGCGGTTGGTATATCATCTATTCCGCAATATGCGAGAATTGTTCGTGCTTCTGTGCTTTCTATTAGAGATCAGGAATTTGTTGAAGCAGCAAAAGCAGTTGGTTCAAGTGATTTAAGAATTATTTGTAAACATATACTACCTAACTGTTTAGCACCAATAATGGTACAAGCTACATTAGGGGTTGCTTTTGCTATATTAACAGCAGCGGGGTTAAGCTTTATAGGACTTGGAATTCAACCTCCTATTCCTGAATGGGGTGCAATGTTATCAGGAGGAAGAGGATACATTAGAGATTATTCTTATATGACATTATTTCCAGGACTTGCTATTATGATAACTATTTTGGCTTTAAATTTTCTTGGTGATGGATTGAGAGATGCGTTGGATCCAAAATTGAAGAATTAGGAGAGATATACTATGAGTAATACTGAAAAATTATTAGATATAAAAAATTTAATCATACATTATAAAACAGATAACGGAATAGTTCGCGCTGTTGAAAACTTAAATTTGAGTTTAGGTAAGGGGGAAACGCTTGGATTTGTTGGAGAAACTGGTGCTGGTAAAACTACTACAGCATTGGGAATCATGCAGCTGTTACCAAATCCACCAGGGGAAATAGTTAATGGGGAGATATTTTTTGAAGGAGAAGATTTGTTAAAAAAATCTTCAGAAGAAATGAGAGCAATACTTGGAGATAAAATTGCTATGATATTTCAAGATCCTATGACTTCATTAAATCCTGTAATGACAGTAGGACAACAGATTGGAGAAATGATTGAGCTTCATGAAAATGTAAATAAGGCTGAAGCACTAAAGAAGGCAGAATATATGCTGGAAGTAGTTGGCATTAGAAAAGAGAGAGTTAATGATTATCCTCATCAATTTAGTGGTGGAATGAAACAGAGAGTAGTTATAGCTATAGCTCTTGCTTGTAACCCTACTCTCCTTATTGCTGATGAACCGACTACGGCACTTGATGTAACAATACAAGCTCAGGTATTAGAGCTTATGAAAGATTTAAAAGATAAATATGATACTTCTATGATTATGATTACTCATGATTTGGGCGTGGTTGCAGAAATTTGTGATAAAGTTGCGATTATGTATGCTGGAAATGTAGTTGAATATGCGGATAAAAGGTCTCTATATTTAAATCCACTGCATCCATATACGGTAGGGTTATTTGACTCTATCCCTGATTTGGATACAGAACAAGAAGAACTAAATGTAATAAGTGGGATGACACCAGATCCTACTAATCTCCCAACAGGATGCCCTTTTCACCCTAGATGTCCTAAGGCGATGGATAAGTGTTCTAAGGTTAAGCCTGAAATGGTTGAAGTTGAATCAGGACATTTTACAGCTTGTTTTTTATATGAAAAGGAACAAAATAAATAATAGGGAGGAAGGCAAATGGTGAAAATAGGAGAAAAATTAATTGAAGTTAATCATCTTAAAAAGCATTTTAAAACAAAAAAAGGTATGCTGCATGCAGTAGATGATGTAAGCTTTTTTATAAATAAAGGAGAAACTTTAGGACTTGTTGGAGAGTCGGGATGTGGTAAATCTACAACAGGAAGACTGATGATAAGGCTTCTTGAAGCTACTAGTGGAGAAGTCTTATTTCATGGTAAAGACGTTTTAAAATACAATAAAAGTAATATGAAGGAATTTAGGAAGAAAGCTCAGATAGTTTTTCAAGATCCATATTCTTGCTTGAATCCAAGGCTTACAGTTTCAGAACTTATAGGAGAGCCGCTTTATGTAAATAAAGTATATAAAAATAGAGCTGATAGTGATAAAAGAATTAGTGAACTAATGAATATAGTTGGTCTAGCTGAAAGACTGACTAATGCGTATCCACATGAACTCGATGGTGGAAGACGTCAGAGAATAGGAATAGCAAGAGCTCTTGCTTTAAATCCTGAATTTATTGTTCAAGATGAACCAGTTTCAGCTCTGGATGTTTGTATTCAAGCCCAGATACTAAACCTTATGAAAACCCTTCAAAAGGAGTTGGGACTTACATATCTTTTTATTGCACATAATTTAAGTGTTGTAAAACACGTAAGTGATAGAATTGCTGTTATGTATCTTGGGAAAATTGTAGAACTTTCAGATTATAAATCTATATTTATAGATCCGCTACATCCTTATACACAGGCATTACTTTCGGCTATTCCTATTGCAAAACTTGATGTACAAAAAGAAAGAATTATATTAGAAGGAGATGTACCAAGTCCTGTAGAACCACCAGATAGCTGTAGATTCTATGGAAGATGCAGATACCGTAAGGATATATGTAAACAAAAGTCACCAGATTTAAAGGAAATTGAACCAGGAAGATATGTAGCATGTCACTTTGCTAATAATTTAAGTAAATCTTAAAGTACAATAAAAGATAGATTTAAAGTGGGTGCTGGTTAATTATGTAATTTAGTTAAATAAAAGGAAAAATAGGGGGAGTATATAATGAACATTGATATGAGCTATGTAAAAGATTTTATGCTTAAAATACTATCAGTTCCAAGTCCAGCTGGAGACACTGATGTGTCTATAAATATGCTGGATGAAGAATTTAAGAAATTTGGAGTAACTACTGTAAAGACTAAGAAAAAAGCTTTAATTGCAACTATTGAAGGAGAAGATAATGAAAACCAAAAAATGATTTCTGCTCATATAGATACATTAGGAGCTATAGTAAGAGAAATTAAGCCAAATGGAAGACTTAAAATAGTACAGATTGGTGGATTTGCATGGTCTTCAGTAGAAGGAGAAAATGTTACTATAAAGACAATAAAGGGTAAAGAATTTACAGGAACAATTTTGCCTGACAAAGCTTCTATACATGTTCATTCAGATGTAGTTAGAGAAACTCTTAGAACTGATGATAACATGGAAGTTAGAATTGATGAATTTGTAAAAACAAAGGAAGATGTATTAAACATAGGTATTAATGTTGGAGATTTCGTATATTTTGAGCCAAGAACAGTGGTAACAAAAGAAGGTTTCATAAAATCAAGACATCTTGATGATAAAGCTTGCGTAGCTGCTATTTTTGGATTAGTTAAATATCTTAAGGATAATAATATAAAACCTAAGTATACTACTCATTTTTACATCAACAATTACGAAGAATTAGGACATGGAATAGCGATTGTTCCAGAAAAGGTTAAGGAACATTTAGCTCTTGATATAGGTACGGTAGCAGATCACCAAACATCAGAAGAAACTAAGGTTACAATTTGTGCAAAAGATAGTCGTACTCCATATGATTTTGAATTTAGAAAAAAACTTGTTGATATCTGTGAGAAAAATGATATTGATTATGTAGTAGATGTTCATTATAGATATGGTTCAGATGCAAGTATTGCAGCGACAAATGGATTTGATGTTAATTTTGCATGTGCAGGACCTGGAGTTGATGCTACTCATCATTATGAAAGAACTCATATAAGTTCTATTGAAAATAATGTTAAACTGCTTGTAAAATATATTACAGAGTAAAAATAAAATCTATTGTTTTTAGAATATAATTCTTAAAATATCCTTTTCTTTGGGTTTGGTAAAAATTCCATTGTAAAAGGATATTTTTTTACAATGGGTATTGCTAACTTGAGTTTGATACAATGGAATCTGATTTGTGTTTGGAAAGACAAGGCAAGATAATGTATAATATAAGAATATTGTTTTGCAATATTCTTAAATTCTGAATAAAAGTGGTGAATAGATGAATAGAGAAGAACTAATCAGAACAGATGAAACTTTAGATGATTTACAATTGAAGGGTTTGCATGTTATACAGAAAAAAGAAGGGTTTAGGTTTGGTGTAGATGCAGTACTGCTTGCCAACTTTGCACATGTAAAAAAAGAAGCTAGAGTTATAGATTTGTGTAGTGGAACAGGAATAATCCCCTTTATTATAGCAGGGAAAAGAGAACCTTCACAAATAACTGGAATAGAAATACAAGAAGAAATGGTTGAAATGGCTAAAAGGTCAGTTGAATTTAATGGATTAGAAGGAAAACTAGATTTTGTGAATGGAGATCTTAAAAATTTAGAGCTTCTTAAAAGTTTACCAAAGGCGGATGTTGTTACAGTAAATCCTCCATATAAACTTTGCAATTCAGGGATTGTAAATCCTAATGATAAACTTGCAATAGCAAGACATGAGGTGTGTTGTACTTTAGAAGATGTAATAATTGCTTGTCGAATTCTATTAAAGGATAATAAAAGAATGTATATGATACATAGACCAGATAGACTTGTGGATATTATAACTCTAATGAGAAAACATAAAATAGAACCTAAGAGAATACAAATGATACATCCCAATACTAAAAAAGCACCTAATATTGTATTGATAGAAGGACAGCGTGATGGCGGAGCATTCTTAAAATGGGAACCTCCTATTTATGTGTATAATGATGAAGGTGGATACTCAAAACAGATAGATGAGATTTATGGAAGAAGAATTTGATTTTAGAAAGGAAGAATAAATATGAGCGGTAAACTATATATAGTTCCAACTCCTATTGGAAATTTAAAGGATATAACATTAAGAGCGCTTGAAACTTTGCAAAATGTAGATATAGTAGCTGCGGAGGATACAAGACAGAGCTTGAAGCTTTTGAACCATTTTGATATAAAAAAACCTCTTATAAGTTATCATAAATTTAATGAAAACACAAAAAGTGATGATATTATTAGTAAATTAAGAGAAGGTAAGAACATAGCTTTAGTTTCAGATGCAGGAACTCCTGGAATTTCAGATCCAGGAAGTGTTGTTATAAAAAAATGTATTGAGGAAAACCTAGAAGTTGAGGTGCTAACAGGGGCTACTGCTGTGACTACGGCCCTTGTGCATTCAGGATTAGATACTACTAAATTTTTATTTAGAGGATTTTTACCAAGAGAAAACAAAGATAGAAAGGCAGTTATTGAAGATTTAAAAGAGAGACAGGAAACCTTAGTTTTTTATGAAGCTCCACATAGGCTTGTTAAAACTTTAGAATTTTTGTATGAAAATTTAGGTAATAGGAAAATTTCAATATGTCGAGAACTTACAAAAATGCATGAGGAAATAATAAGGCTGCCTTTAGAAGAAGTTATGCAATACTATAAAGAGAAAAATCCAAGAGGAGAATATGTTCTCGTAGTTGAAGGCAAAAGTGAAGAAGAAATAAAAAGAGATCAAAAGGCTCAATGGGAAGACTTAAGTATTGAAGAGCATATAAAAAAATATATAATGGAAGGACTTAATAAAAAAGAGGCTATTAAAAAGACTGCTAAAGATAGAAAAATTCCTAAATCAGAAGTGTATAAACACTCTTTAGAATTGTAAATGAAATTATATAATGCAGAATAAAATGGCGCTGCAAATAACTTTAGCTAATGTGTATAAGCTATTTGCAGCGCCATTTTAAAAGAAAAAATTAACATTTTTTTTACCTACAAATGTTTAATATTTAATGATATAATGTAATAGAAGATATGAATTTGTGTTACAAATAGGTTACAAATATGATAGTAATATATAGTAAATAAGATTACATAAATTTTCGTTACATATAAGATATGAGTTAAAGGGGGATGTGTATAGTGCATAAAAAATTAGCTTCAGTGGTAACGGCAGCCGTATTAATGGTGACAATTAGTACAACTTCAGTTCTTGCAAGTCCATTATCGGACAAGCTTAGAAATCAACAAAATCAATTAAGCGAACATAACTCAGATTACAAAGATGCACGAAGAGAAGTAGAAAACATTGAACAAAAGATTGAACATTTAGATGATCAAATAGAAACTGCAATGAGCGAAATAAGTGATACTAAAATTAAAATAAAAGAAATTACAAATAGTGTTGAACAAGCAGAAAAAGATATTGAAAAAGCGGAAAAAGATATAGAAGATGAACAAGAACTTTATAATCAAAGAATGAGAGCAATGTATAAAAAAGGTTCATCTGGATATTTAGATGTAATTCTTGGTTCAAAGGATATGAGTGATTTACTTTCAAAAACAGAAGCTGTAAAAAAACTTACTGAGCTTGATAAGAAGATAGTTAAAGAATTAAAAGAAAAGCAAGATGAAATTAAAAGAAAAAAAGAAGAACTTGCACAAGAACAGCAACAATTAGTTTCATTGAAAGTTAAGCAAGAAGAAAAAATGTCCAAGCTCAAGAATGATAAACAAGAACAGGACAAGCTTGTTAAAGATGCTAAAAACAAAAAAACGTTATATGCAAATAAGATAAGATCTGATAAAAGACAAATAACAGAAACAAAAAAATTAATAGATAAGATGAGTGCAAGTGTTCCTAAATATGATCCATCAAGAGGATCAGCACCTATATCACAAAATGCGGTAGTTGCTTATTCAAGGAATTATTTAGGAAGACCTTATGTTTGGGGAGCAACAGGACCTAATTCTTTTGATTGTTCTGGATTAATGAAATATGTTTATGCACATTTTGGAGTTAGATTACCAAGAGTTTCAAGAGATCAAGCTAGAGCCGGAAAATATGTTCCCAAAAGTCAATTACAACCAGGAGACTTAGTATTCTTTGCATATAGTGGTGGTAGAGGAACAATACATCATGTAGGTATGTATGTAGGAAACGGATGTTACATTCATGCACCTAGAACTGGTGATGTAGTTAAAATAAGTACTTTATCAGGAAGATCAGATTACGCAACAGCAAGACGAGTTATGTAAAATAAAAAAGAGTACAAATGTTTAAGATTTGTACTCTTTTTATTTATCTGTAGTTGTAAATTTTTAAAATTATGTATTGATATTTTTAGTTGATATGTTGTGTTAGGAAGCTGACATGCAACTATAAGAATATTGCGTTGTACTCTTTTTATTTTATTCTAGCTTTTTTTAAATAAAAATAAAAAAACCTTATAAATTAATTACAAGGTTTTTGAATAATCGATGTATTAAACTTGTTCTTTCATTTCTTGTAAACAAGATTTACAGATGTTTTTTCCTCTATAGTTTACAACGTCTCTAGCGTTTCCGCAGAAAATACAAGCGGGCTCATATTTTTTAAGGATTATTTGTTCACCGTCAACATATATTTCTAAAGCATCCTTTTCAGCGATATCTAAAGTTCTTCTTAATTCTATTGGGATAACAATTCTTCCTAATTCGTCTACTCTTCTTACTACTCCTGTTGATTTCATTAATTCTACCTCCTTAAATTAATTTAATATTATAATTTTACATCTTTCGACATCCATCTACTTAAATAATAGCAAATATGACAAATGAAGTCAATATATAAAATGATTTTTTTTTGATTAAGTTACAAAATTCTTATTAAATTCCATCTAAAGTTAATATACTACCAAATTATTCAAATGTCAATATGTTTTGAAATAAAAATACAAAAATTTACTATTGTTTTTAGCGTAGAGATATCAAGGGGTTGTACAAAAAATCAGAGTTCAACTTCCTTAAATAGGAAAAAAGAAAAGTATGGAGTTTAATTCAATAAAATAGTAATTAAATGGATAATGCCTAAGTTAGTGTCGAAAAAGTATTTTAAGTAAATATCAAGAAAATATATATATAGGGTTTTTGGGTAATATAAGGATTTTAATGCTAATTAATAACAAATATTATTAATTAGTTAATTCCAGAATATTATAAATTAATCAAAAAATATATCTATAGTTTGGTAAAAATTTAAAAATGTAAAAAATAAGAAAAATTTTATAGGTAAGAATAAACATAGTGATGTATGATATAATTAATAATTGAAAAATTTATAAAGTATAAATATTACCTGATTTATATTTTATAGTATATATAAAGTAGGTGAGATTATGAAATTTGCAGTTGAAGATATAAAAAATATTTTAAATGATATTGGTGGTACTGGATATATAATAGGTGGTTATATAAGAGATAAAATGACCAATCATAAAAATAACATTAAAGATATAGATATTATTTATGAGGGCAATATAGGTTTATTTATAAATAAACTAAAAGAAAAAGGATATAGTGTATTTCCATTAAAGCAGGATAAAGGGATATATAGAGCTTCTAAAGAAGCGGTTATTATAGATATTGCTGAGCTAAAAGGAAATGATATAGAAGAAGATTTAAAGAGTAGGGATTTTACAATTAATGCTGTGGCTCTTAAACTTATAGATAATAAGATAATTGATATTTTTGATGGTAGAAAACATATGAAGTCTAGAATTATTCATGAGGTAAGTCCCAATAGCATAAAAAATGATAAAATTAGAATATTAAGAGCCTTTAGATTTGCAATAAAATATGATATGCATTTTAGTAAAAGTTGTCAAGAACATATTATAGAAGAAAGTAAATACATAAAAGATTGTCCTAAGGAAAGAATATTGAGTGAATTGATGCAAATAATAGAACATGATAATAACGGTATAGCTTTTGAAGAGTTAGATAAATATCATGTATTAAAAAATTTAATACCATATGTAGATGAACTTAAAGTTATAGGGAAATGTAAATATCATATAGAAGATGCTTTTACTCATATGAAGCTTGTTTATAAAAATTTTAAAGAAGTTTTACAACAAGAGCAGAATATAAATGGGTTAGAGTTAAATATATTTAATGAACAAATTGGAGAATTCAAAACAAGAGAATATGCTGCATTTGCTGCGTTTTGTCATGATATAGGAAAAGCAAAATGCTATAGAAAAATAGGAGAAAGAGTGAGCTTTATTGGACATGATGAGCAGGGAGCAATAATAATGCGTGAAGTGTGTAGAAAATTAGGATTTCCAAAACGTGCACAAAAGCTTATTATAAAATTAGTTGAGGCTCATATGTATCCTTTAAGTCTTTGTAAAAACAAGGTTAAAAATCCTAAGAAAAGTTTTTACAAATTCTTTTCACGATATAACGAATATATACCGTATATTTTAACTCTTTCTTATTGCGATATGCATGCAACCAAGATGCTATACGATCCAGATAACGAAGAAGAAGAGTTTATCAATTATATTGAAAGATTATTTGAAGAGTATAGTTTATATAAAAAAGTTAAAGGAAATAGATTTTTTAATGGTAAGGAAATAATAGAGTTTACAGGAGCAAAAGGAGAACAGATTAAGGAAATTTTAGAAGAGCTAGATAGATTGACTTATTATGGCCAAATAAATAGCAGAGAAGAAGCAATAAAGTGGATTAAAGGGTAAAGGTGATAGTCAATTTTAAAAGCGTACAGTGGCTATTTAAAGAGTATAAATAAATATATTTTAAATACAATATATGGTACAATGTATAGATAAATAGAATTAAGAAGGTTTATTCATATTTTAGGGAGGTATATAAAATGAAGATATTTATTGATACAGCAAACGTAGAAGAAATAAAGAAAGTAAGTAAATGGGGGATTTTAGATGGAGTTACTACTAATCCATCGTTGATAGCAAAAGAAGGAAGAGATGTTAAAGAAGTTGTAGAAGAAATATGTTCAATTGTTGATGGGCCTATAAGTGCTGAGGTTATAAGCTTAGAATGTGGTAAGATGGTAGAAGAGGCTAGAGAAATTGTTAAGATACATAAAAATATAGTAATAAAAATACCTATGTGTGAAGAAGGAATAAAAGCAGTAAGTATTTTATCAAAAGAAGGAATCAGAACAAATGTAACTTTAATTTTTTCAGCACAGCAAGCGTTAATAGCTGCTAAAGCAGGTGCAAGTTATGTAAGTCCTTTTGCTGGAAGATTAGATGATATAGGAAATGATGGAATACAAGTTATTGCTGATATAGCAGAAGTTTTTGATATTTATGGTATAGAAACAGAAATAATAGGAGCAAGCATAAGACATCCTATGCATGTACTTGAAGCTGCAAAAGTAGGATGTGATATAGTAACAGTTCCATACAAAGTGCTTATGCAAATGTTAAAACATCCACTTACAGATAAAGGTATAGAAAAATTCTTAGAAGATTATAATAGCACAAGAGCATAAAATAAGTTTAAAACTGTAATAAGTTAAATTTAAGAAGGTATCATAACTTTAATGTTATGGTACCTTCTGTGCAATTAAGAATTAATAATAGGTAATTAACAGTTTATGATAAATTAAGCAAAGCTTGATTTTAAAATTTATAACGGTAGCAAAGTATAATGTGTGTAGTCAATTTTTGATAGTAAAATATTTTTACTATCAAAAAAGTTAGAAAAGAGTAGGATTTACTAGAAGAAATTTTAATATATTATATAAATAAACAAAAAAATACATATAAAATCAATAAAAGAATATATTCTATGGAAATATATATTTTAAAATTATAAATAATATAAACCTACAGAATTATGTAAAAAATGAAGTTGGAAATAAAAAAAAAATCGATTTCTTCCACAGAAATTTAACAAGTTATCAACATGCACATGTGGACAATGTGGATAAAAAATTGAATTATAAATTCAAGATATGAATAAAATCAACAATATAGCTAAAACAATAAGTTATCCACAGAAAATGTGCATAACTTGTACGATATTGTGCATAATTAAATAAAGTTATGTGAAAAAAATATTTTTGCAACTTTTCATTCAAAATTACTGAATTTAGAAAAATGCTATTATTTGTCGAAAAGGTTAAATTGTAAAAAACAGCATTGATTTTACATAACATTTTAGGTTGTAACAAGGTTATAAATACCGTATAATATAATATAGTATAGGAATTTCAAATAGAAAATATGAATATTTACAATGCTATTATATGCATTGATATGTGTTGTTACTATAACAACATCAAAGTTGGAGGTAATATTGGTGAAAAACAGTAAAGCCATTTTGGATGATATAAATAAATTAGCAAAAGTGGTTTCAGAGAATAGGTTAGTTTCATATGAAGATTTACCTGAGTATGATTTGTTTTTATCTCAAGTTATTGACTATCTGAATAATAGATTCGAAGATGAAAAATATACAAATAATATTGTTCAAAATTACATAAAAAATGAAGTGATATCTAAACCTGAAGATGGTAAAAAAAGAGGCTATACAAAACTTCATCTAGTTCAGTTAGTGCTTTTAAGTTATATGAGACCTGTTTTAACTACAGAAGAAATTAAAAAAGTATTTGCACTTGCATTTAATGAAATGAATGATAGAAGTGATGATATTATTTCATGGGAAAAGGCATATAAAATTTTTGACCAAATTCAGGATCAAAGCTTTGATAATTTTTTAAATATACAGTCGTTAGATGAACATAAGATTGAAGAGTTTGTAAATGGAAATGAACTTAAAGAAGATGATGAAGAAAGAATATTAATTTTTTTAGTAGTAATGAGTTTAATAGCTCAAGCCAGTGCTATTAAAACATTAGCAAAGAAAATAATAGATGAGTATATAGAAAGAAAATAGAATAAACTGATATACATTTTCTATTTAGTTATTAGTAAGTATAGAAGGTAAGCTGGAAAAAGTAACGGAAAATATTAATGCATTATCAAAGGTTATAGATAAAAGATTACAATAATAAATATAAATACAATTTAGACTGTTAACATATATAATTAATGTTAACAGTTTTTTGTTTTTTTAGGAAGTTTAGTTTTTTTTATTATAAATAATTGCATTAAAGTTAAAGCTAATATTAAAAATAATAGTTGAGGAAGAGGTTTATGAAAAAAAAGTTAGTTAATGTTTATTCGGAAATTGGAAAATTGAAAAAGGTTCTTCTTCATAGGCCAGGAGCAGAAGTAGAAAATTTAACACCAGAATATTTAGAAATACTGCTTTTTGATGATATACCTTTTTTGGAGGTTGCAAGAAAGGAACATGATAATTTTGCAAAGATACTAAAAGATAATGGGGTAGAGGTACTTTATCTTGAAGAATTAGCAGCAAAATCTATTGAAAATGTGGAAGTTAAAAAAAGATTTTTAGAAGAAATAATAAAAGAAAGCAGAACAAAGGATATAGCTATAAGAAAGCTTATTCAAAAATATTTAGAATGTATGCCTAAAGAGGATATGGTATTAAAAGTAATGGCAGGAATACGAAGAAAAGATTTAAATTTAAATGAAGAAGGAGAGTATCCATTTTTGATGGACCCTATGCCTAATTTATATTTTACTAGAGATCCTTTTGCTAGTATAGGTAGTGGTATAACTTTAAATGCAATGAAAACAAGAACAAGAAGAAGAGAAACTATTTTTGCAAAATATATTTTTAGATATCATCCTCAGTTTAAAGATGCTGATATACCAAAGTGGTATGAGAGAGATGAAAACTATTGTTTAGAGGGTGGAGATGAACTTATATTATCAGAAGAGGTTTTAGCTGTAGGGCATAGTGAGAGAACGGATTTGGAAGCAATACTAGAAATGGCAGAAAAAATTTTTAAAGCTGATGAAAGCTTTAAAACAATACTTATATTTGAAATACCAAAAACTAGAGCTTTTATGCATTTAGATACAGTATTTACTATGCTGGATTATGATAAGTTTATTGTGCATCCTGAAATTGAAGGAAGTTTGAAGGTAGAAGCTATAACTTATGATATTAAAAATAAAAGGCTTATCATAAAAGAAGAAGAAGATAGTTTGGAAAAAATATTATCTGAACATTTAAAACGAAATATAACTCTTATAAGATGTGGAGGAGGAGATAAAATAGTAGCAGATAGGGAACAATGGAATGATGGCTCCAATACTCTAGCCATAGAACCAGGTAAGGTTATAACTTATGAGAGAAACTATGTGACTAATGAAATATTAGATAAAAACAATATTTCAGTTATAGCTATACCTTCGTCGGAGCTTTCAAGAGGAAGGGGAGGTCCTAGATGCATGTCTATGCCACTTTTTAGAGTTTAGATGTGCTGGGGATAAACACTTAAGGGGTTTATAGTATAAATATACAATTTAAATTATAAATATTTAAAAACATATAGAAAAGATTAGTTGCATAGTGTATAATATATGAATAAATATACAGTAAAATTGTTAATTTTATCTATGTATCAACTAAATGAAAGAGGGGGCTATTGTTGTGTATAATTTAAGAAATAGAAGTTTTTTAACTTTAATGGATTTTTCAACGAAGGAGATAAATTTTTTATTGGATTTAGCAGCAGAGCTTAAAAGAGCTAAGTATGCTGGTGTTGAATCAAAGAAGCTTTTAGGAAAGAATATAGCTTTGATTTTTGAAAAGGATTCTACCAGAACTAGATGTGCTTTTGAAGTGGCGGCTTATGATCAAGGGGCACATGTAACATATTTAGGATCTGTAGGAAGCCAGCTTGGTAAGAAAGAGTCAGTAAAGGATACGGCAAGGGTACTTGGAAGAATGTATGATGGGATAGAGTACAGAGGGTTTAGTCAAAAGGTTGTAGAAACTTTAGCTGAGTATTCAGGCATTCCTGTTTGGAATGGGCTTACAGATGAAGATCATCCAACACAAATACTTGCAGACTTTTTAACAATAAAAGAACATTTTCATAAACCTTTAAACCAAATAGTTTTTACTTATGTGGGCGATGGAAGAAATAATATGGCGAATGCACTTATGATAGGTGCGGCTAAAATGGGGATGGATTTTAGAATTGCAGCACCTGAAAAACTATTTCCTAAAGAAGATTTAGTAGAAAAATGTAAAGAAATATGTAAAGAAACAGGTGGTAAAATAACTATTACATATGATATAGATAAAGCGGTTAAAAATTCTGATGTATTGTATACGGATGTATGGGTATCTATGGGAGAAGCCGAAGACGTTTGGAAAGATAGAATAGATATGTTAAAGCCTTATACAATAAATATGGATATGATAAAGAAGACTGAAAATAAAAATGTAAAGTTCATGCACTGTCTTCCTGCATTTCATAATTTGGAGACCAAGGTAGGAAAAGAAATATATGATAAATTTGGATTGAAAGCTGTGGAAGTTACAGAAGAAGTTTTTGAAAGTAAGTATTCAATAGTTTTTGATGAAGCTGAGAATAGAATGCATACTATAAAAGCAGTTATGGTAGCAACGCTAGGAAATTAAAAATCATTTTAATAATAAAAATCCCTAAGCTATTAGGTTTAGGGATTTTTTCAGTTATATGTTTTGGTGATAGGTTTTATGATATATGGTTATTTCACCAGCTTGTTTTAATGCAATTTTAGTTAATAGAGGTCCTATAAGTTCGTATACGACTGTAGCAGATAAAATTATTGTTCTGATACTTGAACCATATTGAGGAATAATAGTTTCTGCTACCATAGCAAGTCCAATAGCTACTCCAGCTTGAGGAACTAAAGTTAAACCTAGATACTTTTGTACTGTTTTAGAGCAGTTTGCAAGCTTTGAGCCTAAGCTTGCACCAACAATTTTTCCAATTAATCTGCTGATTATGTATGCTGCGCCTATTTCACCAACTTGGGCAAGGAGACTTAAGTTTAATTCGATACCTGCTATAGTGAAAAATGCTATAAATATTGGAGGGGTGAACTTATCGATAATTGATATGGTTCTATTGTTTGCTGGAGCAATATTTATAACTGCAGCACCTATCATCATACAGGATAGAAGAGGTGAAATATCTATAGTTGAGCATATTCCGATATTTAGGAATAATACAGCAACGGTTATACAGAGCAGTTGGTCTTCTCCTTCTGCTTTTCGTGAAATTATTGAAAGAACTGTTCCCATTAAAACGCCTAATATAAGTGCATAGAATATTTCAAGTAATGGATTTAAAATAACATTGGCAAGAGATAAATCAGAAGTACCATTTATCAAAGAACGAGCAATAGTTGTAGAAACACCAAAAACTATAATTCCTACAGCATCATCCATAGCAACGATAGGAAGCAAAGTATCTACTAGAGGCCCTGTAGCTTTATACTGCTTAATTACCATTAGAGTAGCAGCAGGAGCTGTAGCAGCGGCAATCGAACCTAAAACAATACTAAAAGCTATAGGCATTTTAAAAATAAATATCATAATAATATCAACGATGAATACTGCACCTAAAGACTCAAAGAGAGTTATTATAAAAACCTTTTTGCCCATAGCTTTTAAATGTTCCAAATTAAATGAGCTTCCTATACTGTATGCAATGAAGCCTAAGGCTGCATCTGCTATTATAGTAAGCTTTGATGCAGCGATGCTAGGAATGATATTTAGCATAGATGGACCAATGACTACTCCAGCAATAAGGTAGCCAGTTACCTTAGGCAGTTTAAAAAGAGATACAATTTTACCCATAATTATACCAGCGAATAAAATCATTCCTAGATAGTATAGTGAATGCATTAAATCATCTTCTTTCTAAAAAAATATTTATTAAATTTAATTTCTAATACCATCAACATAATTTACTGGCAGGGTAAAAACAATTCCAACGCCTGGCTTAGATAAATCGCCTACAACTTTTTTTATGCAGTCTAAGGCTGTGGGAATTTGCTTGTCAGATAAAACAGCAAATATAGTTTTATTAAATGGTCTTTTTTCGTTTAGAAGCAGTCTCAAAGAACCAAACATAGGCAGTTCTTGTTTATGGTCAATTAAGATTTCTGCCATACCATGACTATCTAAAACAGTGGCTCCGCTAATTTTGGCTTTAGTAAATTCTAATAAAAGTTCATCTAATTTATCTACTTTGTTTAACACAAAAACAAGTAGGTGCAAATTATCACTTCCTTTATAAATATATAGATAAAAAAGCTAAAATATTTTTGAACGATTTTAATGTGTAGGTTTAATGGATTGATAATGTTTAATTATTGGTTTGTCTTGAAATAAAATATGATTTGTTTTATTATTTAAGAGTTTTTTAGCTTTGAAATGTGTCATGGAATTTTTATTTATCATGTTCATTTAAGAGTATTATAATAGTAAAATGACTATTAAACGAGAGAAAAAGTTTTAATTAAATTTACATAATTATAGGTTTTAATATATATATATTCATGTAACTGAGAAAATTGCATGATTTGGAAAATACATAGATACATGGAAGTTTCATTTTTCACTGTTTCCAAAATATAAAAAAGAGTGAAAATCTGAGATTTTCACTCTTTTTTACTAGTCTATATCAAGTAAATCATCTATTTCTGTTTCACCTCGAGATCCAAACACAGAGCGTGCACTTTCAGCCTGACCATGTTTGATATTATTCTTTTTAAATCTTCCATCATGTTTTTGATTATTTTTTGTGTTTTTCATTTTGTTTTTTAAATTATTCTTTGACATATTATATCTCTTTATCTCCTTTTACTCCTGTTGATTTATGTTTCTTCATTTCATCTTCATGGATAATATCTGGCTTAGAAGTCCTTTTATCCATTTTCCTGCTATTTTTAGCTTTTGAGCTACCCACAACATTCACTCCTTAAAATTTGATTAAGTATATAAATTTGTCTTTAATAGCATAACCATATTTAGTGGAATTATGTATGAAAAGAAGTATCCAATTTTCTAATAATAATAAAAATAAATGCTATAATAAAAAATAAAGAATATATACAATAGATATTTAAAATATATAACCAATGAGAAAGGAGTAAAATTGTGATAAAAATAGTGGGAAGTTTGATAAAAAAGAATAAAATTATAAGAGAAGAAATTGTTACATCGACTATAGAGGGCAGTTATCAGGAAAAATTAAAAGAGTGTATTACTGAAATTTGTTATAGAATGGATATTTCCAAGCCTTATTGGCTACCTAAAAACATGAATGAATATAACAGAAGAACCAAAACTTCTTTCAACAAAGATAACTTTATTGAAGAATTGGATTTTGATAAATTTCAAATAGAAGAATTGAAGGATGATTTAAAATAGAACTTTATAGCACATAATAAGCTTAGGGTAAATATAAACTAAGCAGGTGATTTTATGGAATGTAGAACATTGGTTAATCTACTAGATGAATTTAATGAGCAGAATATTATAGCAACTTTAAATTTAAAACCTGAAAAAACTATATTTATATATGAAAATAATACAGAAAATATTAAACAATTTAAAGCAATCAAAACTTATTTACAAGATAAGCTTCCAGAAATTCAAATAGAAGGCAACGCTGTTGAAATGGTAAATATACAGCATATAGAAAAACTCATAAGCAGTTTTAATAGAGAAAATACTGTGATTAATTTATCCTGTGGAAGTAAGCTCATGAGTTTGCTTACATATAAAACAGCAGAAAAATATAAAATAACATGTATATTTATAGATATCAGTTCTGAAGTTATCTTAAATTTGAGTGATGATAAAACAGATAAATTCAATATAGAGCTTCAAGAATTAAAGGTTAATGATTTTATTAAAAGTACAGGAGGCAAAATTCTTTCAGATTCAACAGAGATATTTGATAACAGTAAAGTACTAGAATTCCTCGATTATATCATTGATAATTATAGTTCATGGACTAAATTAAAAAATAATCTTAGAAATGATGATATAGCAAAGCATGATAAATTTTATATGGATAAAGTTATTATAGATAAAGAAAAAATAGATGACGAATATAGACCTATATATGTTAAATTTTTAGAGAAAGCTAAAAATTTAAATTTGGTTTCTACTAGTAATTCTAAAAACAATAATTTGATTGTACAGTTTAACAACGAAGGGATGAAAACTCTTTTCTTTAAAACAGGTACGTGGTTAGAGGTATTAGTTTATAAGACATTGAAGCAAATAAATGAAGTTGATGATGTTAAAATTGGAGTAACATTTAAGTGGAACGATAATAAGCAATATGTTAAAAATGAAATAGATGTGTTAGCATCAATCAATTCTCAACTTATATGCATATCATGTAAGGATACGGATAAATATGATGAAGATGCTTTGAATGAACTAGAAGTATATTCTGATATGTTAGGTGGAGATGATGTTAAAAAGGTTCTTACAGCTTCTAAAGAATCTTATAAAAAAAGCACGATACTAAGAGCAAAGGAAATGGGAATTGACATTGTTGTTTTTAATGGCAATGTAAAAACATTAAAAGAAAGTTTACGTAATATTTTAAAGATTTAGTAAAAAATTTAAAATAAAATTAATTGGGTCTGTAAATGAGTTTATGTAAATTCACAAACTTATCTACAGATCCTATAAAATCCATATTTTCGTACTAAAGAGTTTTTAAATTATTTGATATTTTACTAAAACATTTAAGAAAAATTTCCCTTTCTTATTTAGTCAAAGGAGTTAAAATCTTTTGCCATAATATTTTTCTCTTTCTTTATAATCTTCTCCGTTTAGTAAAAATACAGTTACTAAAGAAATGTATAAAAATAATTGAGAATATTTAGAAAAAATGTGTGCAAGTATTTACTAATTTTTTCCAATGTATTATAATGGAATAAAATGGAAGGTAAACACAATGTATTATAATCCATTGTGATCAATTATATTTATTGGGGAGGAAGATTTAATGACTAAGAGTAAAAATGGTATAGTAGATTCTTTTAGTGTACAAGTTATTGATGATGGGTATGCAGATACTAAATCTAAAGCAGAAGATAGCCCAATGTTTATAACTCCATCATATGTTACTACTTGGAGGCCGTCTTATAACAAGGATAATGATTTGACTGAACCACCAAAAAGCAACTTAAGCAGAATAGAGGTTGAGGTAAATTCATCTAAATATCTAGTTGGAGAATGTGCTGTAAAACAAGATAGAAATATTCAGTGGAATGGAGCATCGGACAAGCATAATGATAGATCATTTGATGTTTTACTAAAAACTCATTTGAGTTTAATGGCCAAAAAGCCTATGAGTAGAGTAAAGTTAGTTATGGGGTTACCTGTAAGAGCGAGTTTGGACAAAGAAAGAGTAGAAAAAATGAAAGCTAAAGTAGTTAGGCAGCATGATATTGCTTTGAGATTGTGTGGTCAAAAAGAGTTTGAAAATAAAATTATAAGAGTAGAGGATATTATTATAAAAGCACAGCCTCATGGAACGCTATGTAATTTGATATTAGACAATAATGGTAATTTAACTAATAAAGACATAGCCAGGAAAGTTAATGCTATATCTGATATCGGAGGCAAAACTCATAATTTATACTTAGTAGATGCTTTGGAACCATTAGCAGATTTCTGTGATACTAAAAATAGTGGAATGTATACAGCCTATATGTGGATAAAGGACTACATAGAACAGGTGCTACATTTAAATGTGGCAGATGGGCAGATACAATATATAGTAGCAAGTGGACAAATTAAAGGGTATGATTTAACACCAGTGATTCAAAAGGCGTATAAAAGTCTTGCAAGAAAGATTATTTTAGAAATTGAGACTGTCTGGGAAAACGCGATGCCTTTTATTGATAATATTATATTTACAGGAGGTGGAGCTGCTGTACTTAAGCCTTATTTAGAAGAAGAATTTAAAAATGCAGTGTATTTAGGTCAAACACAAAATCCATTAGGTCTATTCAAACAAGGTGTTAGAAAATGGAAGAAAAAAATAGGCTAAGGAAGGAGAGTATATTATGCAAATTTCTCTTTATATAGGAAAAAGGAAAAAAAAAGATAGAATAGTGGATAGAGAATTAGAAAGATATGTTGAAGGAGATCGAAGTGAAAGAATAAAAGATTTGATTTTAAAAGGATTAATATTTGAGGGTCGAAAGGATATTGATGAGCGATTGTTAGATATGAGATATATGTATAGTTCTAATCTAACAGCTATGACTATAGAAGAAGAAAAAGTTGAAAATATACCTAAAAAAACGCCTACTAAAGAAAAAAAACCTGACTTTAGCAATATAAAGGTTCATAGAAAAGAAATAGAAGACGATGAACTGGAAGATAGAATTTAAGAAAAAGTTATTGATAAAATAAAAATATAAGTGGTATATAAAAAACTCTCTGCCTTAATTGGGGCAGAGAGTTTTTTGTGTTGCAATATTCTAGGTACCTTATTATAAGGGGATACATATAATGAAATAGAAGTTTTTACTTCTGCTCACAGGGGGTGTATGAGATGGACGTTGATGATTCTATAGTAGAAATGTTTGTTTTTGAAACATTTAAGCTTATAGAAGAATTAGAAAGTGCAATATTAAATAGTGAGGAAACAGAAAGTTTTGAAGAAAATATAGAAGATATATTTAGAGTTATGCACACACTAAAAGGAAATGCTGCAATGATGCAGTATGATAATATATCTAATTTATCGCATTCTGTAGAAGATGTATTTGATTATTTTAGAAAAGAGCATCCTGAAAATTTAGATTATTCTAAAGCAGCAGATATAGTTTTAGAAAGTATAGATTTTATAAAAAACGAAACTTCAAAAGTGAAAAGTGGACAAGATCCTGATGGCGATGAAAACAAGTTAAAGTATAAGATTGAAGAATACCTTAAAGAAATAAAAAATAAAACTTTAAATCAAGTCAATAAAAGTTTAAATAATTATAAAGTTAAGATGTATTTTCAAGAGGACTGCGGTATGGAAAATGTAAGGGCTTTTGCTGTGGTTCATAGGTTAGAAGAGATTACAACAGATATAGAATGTATTCCAGCGGATATTGTAGAAAATAACGATACTGCAGAAATTATAAGGTGTGAAGGGTTTAATATAACATTTAGAACAGAATTGACTTTAAATGAGCTAAAAGACTTTTTTGAACAAATAGCTTTTTTAAAAAATTTAAATATAGAAGAAGTAAAAAATAGTATTGATGAAAATAAGAAGACGGATAGAACTAATAAAAATTTAAATAAGATAAGTAATTTGGAAAAAATGAATACCAGTATGTTGAGTGTAAATGTAAATAAGTTAGACAAGCTGATGGATTTAGTTGGAGAACTGGTAATTTCAGAAGCTATGGTAACAAAAAACCCTGAGTTGGATGGAGTAGAATTGGATGGCTTTTATAAGGCTTCAAGACAACTTAGAAAAATTATTAATAATGTTCAAGATGTGGTTATGTCTATTAGAATGGTTTCATTATCAACTACCTTTAGAAAGATGAATAGGCTAGTTAGAGATGTAAGCAAGAGTTTAAATAAGAAAGTTAAATTTCAAATAACAGGGGAAAATACGGAAGTAGATAAAAACATTATTGAACACATATCTGATCCACTTGTACATCTTATAAGAAATTCTATAGATCACGGTATAGAATCTCCAAATAAGAGGTTAGATAAAGGAAAGTCTGAATTTGGAACAGTAACACTGGAAGCTAAAAATGAAGGGGGAGATGTATGGATAATAGTAAAGGACGATGGAAGAGGATTAAATAAGAATAAGATATTAAAAAAAGCAAAAGAGCATGGGCTTATGAATAAATCAGAAAATGAACTTACAGATAAAGAAATTTATTCATTTATATTTCTTTCAGGATTTTCTACAAAAGAAAAGGTATCTGAGGTTTCAGGACGGGGAGTAGGGATGGATGTTGTAGCTAAGAATATTGAGCAGATAAGAGGAAGTATATTTGTTGATAGTGTAGAAAATAAAGGTACGACTATATCTATAAAGATACCGTTAACTTTAGCTATTATTGATGGTATGACTGTGAAGGTTGGGAAATGTGTGTATACTATTCCAACAACTTCTATAAAGGAATCTTTTAAAGTAAAAGAAGAGGATGTTATAAGAGATATAAATGGAAATGAGATGATATTGATAAGAGGATACTGCTGCCCTATAGTAAGACTTTATAAACGATTAGGGGTAGATACGAAAGTTACAAATATACAAGATGGGATAGTTGTTATGGTTCAGAATGAATTAAATACAATATGTCTTTTTGTAGACGCGCTACTTGGACAGCAGCAGGTTGTGGTAAAAGCACTACCAAGCTATATAAAAAAAGTCAAAGGTATAGCAGGGTGTAATTTGCTTGGTGATGGAAGTATAAGCCTGATACTTGATATACAGGAACTTTAGGGGGATTGTGTTATGAAAGTTTTTAAGAATATGAAAATAAGAGCAAAGATTTTAACAGGGTTTATATTGATTGCACTAATAGCAGGAGTTATAGGTGTTATAGGTGTTAAAAATATAAAAAGTATAGACAATGTAGATACACAAATGTATGTTGAAAATACTAAACCTTTAGAAGATATATCTGATATTGCAATAGAATATCAGAGAATGAGAGTGACTATGAGAGATGTAATCTTAGCTAAGTCTAATGAGGAAAGGGATAACAACATTGAAGAAATAAAGAATATAGATAATCATATAAATGAAAAATTAAGTGAGTTTAGCAAAAAAATAAAAACAGAAGAAGGTATTAAGGAATATGAAAAAATAAATAAGCAGATGGAAATATATAGACCAATTAGACAAATGATTATTGAACTTGTGGTGGAAGGTAAAAATGATGAAGCTTTAATGTTGATGAGAGGTGAAGCGGCAGTTCATTCTAAGGAGATTAGAACTTCCATTAATAAAGTTTTTAATATGGAAGTAAAAGCGGCGGAAAAAAAGGTAATGGAAAACACAAAATTAGCTGAACAATCTATAAGAAATGTTCTTTGTTTAATGATAGTAGGAATTACTATTTCAGTAATCTTAGGGATTATAATTTCAAACTTTATAAGTAAACCTATAAAGAAAACTACTGAAGTAGCAAAAAAATTATCAAAAGGAGATATTAATGTAGAATTAACTAGAAATTCCAAGGACGAAATTGGACAACTTACTTATGCTTTTAAGGAGTTAATAGAAAATACAAAAAAACAATTTAAAATATTAGAGGAAATCGATAATGGAAATTTAAATGTAGATATAAAGTTTCAGTCTGAAAAAGATGTTTTGAATATTAAACTTAAAGAAATGGCAGATAGATTGAAAGAGTTGATTGGTGAAATTTCTTATACACTTACTGAAATGTCTAAGGGAAACTTGAATGTGAGCATTGATAGAGAGTATAAAGGTCAATTCAAAGAAGTGAGAAAGTCTATTAATATAATTCTAGTTTCATTTAATAGAGTTTTAGGTGATATAAATGGTTCAGCTGAACAAGTATCAGCAGCCGCAAAACAAGTTTCAAATTCTAGTCAAGAGTTATCTCAAGGAGCAGCTGAACAGGCAAGTTCGGTAGAAGAAATTACAGCATCCATGTCACAAATTGCAGCTCAAACAAAACAAAATGCAGAAAATGCAAGTACAGCTAATCATCTTGCTATGAAAACATCAGAAAATGCAAAACAAGGGAATGATAGAATGAAGGAAATGCTTACTGCAATGAATCAAATCAATGATGCTTCTAAAAATATTTCAAAAATAATTAAGGTTATAGATGAAATTGCTTTCCAAACTAATATTTTAGCGCTTAATGCAGCTGTAGAGGCAGCAAGAGCTGGTCAGCATGGTAAGGGATTTGCAGTAGTAGCAGAAGAAGTTAGAAATTTAGCTGGTAGAAGTGCAAATGCGGCTAAAGAAACTACTACAATGATTGAAGATTCAATTAAAAAGGTGAAAATAGGAACTGAAATTGCAAATGAAACAGCGCAATCTTTAGACAAAATAGTTAATGATGTAAATATGGCTGCAAAACTAGTAGCTGACATTGCAAATGCTTCTAATGAACAGGCTACAGCTATTTCACAAATGAATCAAGCTATAGATGAGGTTTCTAATGTGACTCAAATGAATACAGCAACAGCTCAGGAAAGTGCATCTGCAAGTGAAGAGTTATTAAGTCAAGCTGTAGTTTTGAAAGATAGAATAGAGAAGTTTAATTTAAAAGAAAGTAATTTAAAAGGTGATATCAAATATAATGAAAGAGACTATATAGATAACGTAGAAAAAGAGAGCAAATACCATGAAAAAGATATTTCAAAAATAAAAATTTCCTTAGATGATGATTATGGAAAATATTAAGCACTTAGTAGTAGGTAGTAGGGAAAAGGTACTAGATACTAGGAAGAAAATACTAGAACCTAGTACTTAGAACCTAGTACCTAAAATTAAAAAAGGAGTGGAGAGTATGGATGAAGACACTTTAAGAGGAAAATATTTAATATTTTCAATAGATAAAGAAGAGTATGGAATGAAGATAAAGTATGTTATAGAAATTATTGGGATACAACCTATTACTACTGTTCCAGAACTACCTAATTATATAAAAGGCATTGTAAATTTAAGAGGAAATATTATACCTGTTATGGATATTAGAATTAGATTTAAAAAGCAAGAAAGACAGTATGATGATAGGACATGCATAGTTGTAGTAAATGTAAATGATATTTTAATAGGGCTTGTAGTAGATAGAGTTTTAGAGGTTGTAAATATACCAGAGGATAAGATTGCACTTCCTCCTGATGTGAAATCAGGTTATAAAAATGAGTATATTAGCGGTATTGGTAAAACTGAGGGTAAAGTTAAGCTTTTACTGGATTGCAAAAGACTCATAGATTATGAGGGGGATTAAAATTGATAAAAATCGCTGACGATGAGTTTAAATTATTAGTAGAATTTATGATAAAAAATTATGGTATAAATTTATCTCCAAAGAGGAATTTTGTAGAAAACAGGCTTGAAAAAATATTTAAGGGGAAAAGCTTTGAAAATTTTTGTGAGTATTATAAATGCCTGATTTTGGATAAAACAGGTAAATGTCAAGAAGAAATAGTTAATAATTTAACCATCAATTATACGTTTTTTATGAGAGAAAGTGATCATTTTAACTATTTTAAAAACACTATTTTACCATATTTGAATGAAAGTGAAAAAGATAAAAAAGATTTAAGAGTATGGAGTGCTGGTTGTGCAACAGGAGAAGAAGCATATACTTTGGCAATGATACTTTATGATTATTTTGAAAATGAGAACAATATTTGGGACACCAAGATTCTTGCTACAGATATTTCAACAAATGTAATTGAAATTGGTAAAAAAGGTGTGTATGAAGAAGAAAATATAAAAGTGTTACCACAACAGTGGAAAATTAAATATTTCAATGAAATAAAAGGAAATATCAGAGAAATTAAAGATCAAATAAAAAAGCAAGTTATATTTAGAGTATTTAACTTAATGAATTCTAAATATCCTTTTAAGAAAAAATTCCATGTTATATTTTGCAAAAATGTAATGATTTATTTTGATTTGGAAAATAGAAAAAAACTAGTAGATAAGTTTTATGAGTGCACTAAACAGGGAGGCTATTTATTTATAGGACATTCTGAATCCTTAAATTTTAAGAATGGTTTTAAGTATGTAATGCCATCTGTATATAGAAAGGAATAGGGTGTTATGTTATGGTTAGAAGGAAAAAAATTAAGGTTTTGGTTGTAGATGATTCTCTATTGTTTAGAGAAGTTTTGAAAAAAGGTTTATCAGAGGATTTAGGAATAGAAGTAATAGCTGCAGTATCTAATCCTTATCAAGCTAGAGATAAAATAATTGAGTACAGACCAGATGTTATGACTTTAGATATAGAGATGCCAAAAATGAATGGGATAAAATTTTTACAGAAGCTTATGCCTCAATACCCTATGCCTATAGTTGTAGTTAGCTCTATAAGTGATAGAGTGTTTGATGCTTTAAATGCAGGAGCAGTAGATTTTGTGACAAAGCCTGATAATAAGCATAGAAGTTTAGAAAATTTTATCAATGAACTCATTATTAAGATTAAAATAGCATCTACTGCAAAACTAGGTAATTTAAAAAGAAAAAAACAAAGTGATGTATATAGATTAAACAGAAACAGAAATAGAAGCAAAGAAATAATTGCGATTGGAGCATCAACAGGTGGGACAGAAGCTATTTATAATATTATAAAAGAGCTTCCAGGGGATATTCCTGGTATTGTTATAGTTCAGCATATACCACCTGTTTTTAGCAGGATGTTTGCTGAAAGACTTAATAATTCCTGCATTTTAGAGGTCAAAGAAGGAAAAGTAGGAGATGAAGTAATTCCAGGTAAGGTGTTGATTGCACCAGGAGATCAGCATATGACTATTAGCAAGAAAGGCAATGGATATATTGTAAGATGTTCTTATGGTGAAAAAGTAAATGGTCATTGTCCTTCGGTTGATGTTCTGTTTAATTCTGTTGCAAAAGAAGCAGGAGATAATGCAATTGGAATTATTTTAACAGGAATGGGTCGTGATGGTGCTAAAGGGATATTAAATATGAGAAAAAATGGTGCTAAAACATTAGGACAGGATGAGAAAAGCTGTGTAGTATATGGAATGCCAAAAGCTGCTTATGAAATAGGTGGAGTAGAAAAACAACTTCCATTAGACAGTATAGCCAAACAGATTTATTCGATGACAAGTAATTGGAAATAAGAATAAGTTTGTAGAATACAGCTATTTAAAAAGTATGGTAATTTTAGATAAATGAGTTATTTTGTTTAAATAAAGCCTTGCAAAAATTTGCAAGGTTTTATTTATGATTTGTAATCAACATGTTTTAGGTGGTTATTTTTTTGTGATTAAGCAGATGCTTTGACTTGCGATTCCTTCGCCACTACCAGTGAAACCAAGTCCTTCCTCTGTTGTTGCTTTAACATTTATTCTATCTTCAGCAATTTCTAAAGTATTTGCTATTTTCTTAATCATAGTATGTATATGTGGAGCCATTTTAGGATTTTGAGCTATTATAGTAGCATCAATATTTACTATTTTATATTTATTTTCAGATAATAATTCACCTACTTGTTTTAATAATAAAAGGCTTGATATTCCTTTATATTTAGAATTTGTATCTGGAAAATGTTTGCCTATATCACCAAGTGCAGCAGCACCAAGTAAGCTATCCATTATAGCATGAAGAAGAACATCAGCATCAGAATGACCAAGTAATCCCATACTATAAGGAATGTGAACTCCTCCTAAAATCAGTTTTCTATTTTTAGTTAATTTATGTACATCATATCCCATTCCAACTCGCATAATAAATACCTCCAAACATATAAATAGAGATTACTGTATAAGTAGTAATCTTAATTTTCAACTGCAATATATATAATTATATTAAAAGAAGGATGTCCAAAGCAATAAAAATTAAAAAAACATATAATAAAAAGAAAACTGCTGTATGCAGTTTTTATCATAGCCAATATTTATTAGTATGATGAGATTTGTTTTTTGTTGTTTTTTGTCTAGTTAATGAGTTGAAAAAGTTTTTCAATTTTCTGACTAATATTTCGACATAAGATTCGTTAGTATTTATTTTGGTTACATGAACTTTTTTAGGGTTTGTTTTTCTATGATGCATATTTTTATGTGCAATTTGTTCAGAGGGGGATTTGAAATCAACATATATAATTTTTTTATCCATAAAATGCACCTCCTCATTAAATATATAGCATTATATTAATTAAATTATACCATATAAATATCAAAATATTCATATAATATTAAAGAATAAGGTGTTTTTTAAAATTAAATTTATTTTGATACAAAACAATGTGCATTAATTAAAAAAGCATAAAATACATTAATGCACACTGCAAGATAATAAGTGAAAGGAAAACAGGAAGAATGTTATAGTACATTATATTAAGTTAATATCTAAAATGTTAATTATTTAAGAATATTATTAAGTATTTTTCGGTTCGAAGTTTTTTATTTATTTAAAGAAATATGATATATTATTCACATGTTATCAACAAAACTGTGGATAATGTGTATACTATATAGAAAAAAATAGATAATTATATACAGTTTTAATCAGAATACGTACAGTATAAGATATTATCACATAAGTTAACACAGAATACACAAGTTATACACAAGCAAACTGTGGGAAATGTGTATAACTTATAAGGTTTAATAAAGTATTAAATACAACTATAATTTCCATTACAATATATGTATAAAAATACAAATTTATCATACAAGGAAAATTATATATTAACATCCAATTAACACTAAATTAACAAGTTATGCACAGGGGGCTGTGGATAATGTGCATAACTTGTCTAGAATAATGAGAATGAATTTAATTTATAAATTAAAAAGGATATTCAATTCAAGTAAATTATAAGAAAAAGGTAAGCACATAAGTTAAATAGTTTAGCACAAAAGAATAAGTATATTAAATTTTAAAATTTTATGTTAAAAGATAAAAAAGAAAATGTTTTCATAAAAAATATAGCTTGCATTATTATTTGAATTTTATTATAATTATACAAAAGCTTTGAAGGATAGCAGTAAATAATATTTCATTTTTAGAGAATGGATGGTTGGTGCAAATCCATAATGAAAATTATTGAATCCGATCCTAAGCTGCATGGGGGTAACAACCTATGCCGGGTTATCCGTTATAGTAAGGAGGCTGTGTTAAATCAGCAAAATAAGGTGGCACCACGTGGAAAGTATGTCTTCGTCCTTAACGTTAGTTAAGAATGAGGACTTTTTTTATTTTAAATTCAAATAATGATGCATCATTCAGAAAATACAAAATATTTTTTATAAATAGATTAATTAGGGGGGCTTTTTAATGAAAAATAAATTATTAATGACGCCGGGGCCAACAACTGTACCAAATAGGGTCTTGAAAAAAATGAGTGAAGCTGTGATTCATCATAGAAGTGGGGAATACTGCAATTTGTTTGCAGAGATGAATGAGAAAATTAAATATGTATTTCAGACAGAAAATCCAGTGCTTACTTTTCCGGCAGCGG
Source organism: Clostridium aestuarii (assembly GCF_026735135.1). Taxonomy (GTDB): domain Bacteria; phylum Bacillota; class Clostridia; order Clostridiales; family Clostridiaceae; genus Clostridium_H; species Clostridium_H aestuarii. Next base: position 52,019 of record NZ_JAPQER010000004.1, read on the forward strand.
GTACAGGCGGACTTGAAGCAGCTATTGTTAATATGTTCTCAAAAGGTGATAAGGTACTAGCCGTATCAGCAGGGGTTTTTGGAGAGAGATTTATTAAAATAGCTAAAATATATGGTTTAGAAGTAGATGTTATTAAAGTCCCTTGGGGAAATGCAGTTAAGGTTGAACAAATAAAAGATAACTTAAAGGATGACCATAAGGCAATTATTGTAACCCATAATGAAACTTCTACAGCAGCTGTAAATCCTATAAAAGAAATAGGAGCGTTTATGAAAGATAAAAAGCAGCTTTTCATAGTAGATGGTGTGAGTTCTATAGGAGGAATAGAAGCTAAGATGGATGACTGGAACATAGATGTTCTGATAACTGCATCACAAAAGGCACTAATGACTCCACCAGGACTTACGTTTATAGGGGTTAGTGATAAAGCATGGGAGGTAGTTGAAAAATCTACACTTCCGAAGAACTATTTTGATTTTAAAAATGCAAGAGCTTATTTGGAAAAACCAATGCCGCAAAATCCATATACACCAGCAGTAACATTGATAGCAGCTGCTAATGAGGCATTAAGAATGATAGAAGAAGAAGGTCTTTATAATGTATATGCAAGACATGAAAAATTTGCACAAATGTTTAGAGATGAATCTGTAAAAATGGGATTGAAGTTATATGCTAATAAAAATTGTTTATCAAATACTGTTACTGGAATAGTTTTTAATGAAGATAACAAAGCATCATATATAAAAAAGAGAATGGAAGAAGAATTTAATATCATAATCGCTGGAGGACAAGAACATTTAAAAGGAAAAATGATAAGAATAGGTCATATGGGATGCGTAAATGAGAGTATGATAGACAGAACGGTAAAAGCATTACAAAAATGCTGCTAAACAGTGGCTAAATTTAAATTAATAGGGGGCTATTTTATGAGAAAGGCAAGAGTTATAATTGCTGAGAAAATAAATGAATTAGGTATTGAACTTTTACAAAAAGAGATGGATGTTGATATTTGTATAGGAATTAGCAGAGAGGAACTTTTGAAAAAAATACATGAATATGATGCTTTGATAGTTAGAAGTGCAACTCTTGTAAATGCGGAACTTATGGATAAAGCATCAAAACTTAAAATAGTTGGTAGAGCAGGAAATGGAACAGATAATATTGATATACCAGAGGCAACGAAGAGAGGTATTATAGTAGCTAATACTCCAGACAGTAATAGCATTTCAGCGGGTGAAATTGCAATAGGTCTTATGATGGCACAAGCTAGGTCAATACCTCATGCGGATAGAGATATGAAGGCTGGAAATTGGAATAGAAATAACTTTGAAGGTACTGAGCTTTACAATAAAACATTAGGTATTCTAGGGCTTGGAAGAATAGGATCACTAGTTGCAACAAGAATGAAAGCTTTTGGTATGAAGATAGTATCATATGATCCATATATTTCTGATGAAAGATTTAAAAGATTTGGAGTAGAAAAGATGGAAACATTAGATGATCTTTTAAAGATATCAGATTTTATTTCAATTCATACTCCAAGAACGGAAGAAACTATAGGAATGATAAGCTATGAACAAATTAAACTTATGAAGGATAATGTTAGGATTACAAATGCTGCTAGAGGAAAGATAATTGATGAGGAAGCACTTTATGATGGATTAAAGAGTGGCAAAGTTGCAAGTGCAGGAATGGATGTGCATTCTGTAGAGCCTAGACATGAAAGTCCATTATATGAATTTGATAATATGATAGTAACACCTCATATAGGTGCAAATACAAGAGAAGCTCAGCAAAATGTAGGAATTACAATTGCTCAACAGGTTATAAATGGACTAAAAGGAGAGATTGTTCCTAATGCAGTTAATCTTCCTGCTATAAATAGAGATGAGCTTCAGGATATAAAACCATATATAGATCTTATGGAGAAACTAGGGAAAATTTATTATCAATTAAATAAGGAACTTGTTAAGTTTGTAGAGATAAATTATTGGGGAGAGGTTGCTGCGCAAGACATAGATATGATTAATATTGCATTCTTAAAAGGGTTGTTAGAGCCTATTTTAAAGGATAAGGTTAATTATATAAATGCAAGAGTGTTGGCAGAAAAAAGTGGAATAGGTATTAAAACCAAAAAAGTACAAGAAAATTATAATAACTATTCTAATTTAATTACAATAAAAATTACTAATAAAAATCTAGAAGAATTTACGCTTGCGGGAACGTTGGCTGCTAATAAAGAAGGCAAATTGCTAGAAATTCAAGGCTATGAAGTGGATGTTAAACCAAGTAGATATATGATATTTGTACAAAATAAAGATGTTCCTGGTGTTATTGGACAGGTAGGTACTATTGTTGGAAAAGAAAATGTAAATGTTGCTACAATGCAGGTTGGAAGAAAAACAAAAGGGAAATTAGCACTTATGGTACTTAATGTAGATGATGAGGTTTCAAAGGAAACACTTAAAAAGTTTAAAGAGGTAGATAATATAATTTGGGTAAAAGGAACAATTATTTAAAAGGAAGTGAGTTTGTGAAGTATGTAGGATATGCAGCATCAGCAGGGGAGAAGGATATTTTTGATACTATAGAATATACCTATCAAAATAAAATGAATGCAGTTGAGATTAATTTGAATATGCCTATATTCTTTCCTGAAAATTTTACAATGGAAGATAGGAAAAAGATAAAAGGGTATAAGGATTCAAGAAGAGTAGAGCTTACATTTCATGCGCCAGAAGATATTTCACTGCTTCAGCTTCACAAAGATGTAAGAGAAGCTGGAATAAAAAGAATGAAGGAAGTTATAGATTTTGGATATGATATAGGAGCAAGCAGAATTACAATGCATGTAGGAAGTTCTGTGTGTTTTACATTAACAGATAGAAAAACTTATATGGATGAACTGTATTATGATAAATGTAAGAATATATTAAAGGAAAGTATCAAAGAATTAGCAGAGTATTCTAAAGGCAAGATAAAATTATGTATTGAAAACTCAGGAAGATTTCCACAAAAACTAGTTCAAGAAGTTTTAGATGAGATTTTAGATGAAGAAGAGAATTTGTTTTTAACTTGGGATATAGGACATTCATATGAAAACAAATATAATGAAGTGGATTTTTTCTTAAGGCATATAGATAAAATAAGAACATGCCATGTACATGATAATAATGGATCGAGTGATCATCAGGTTATAGGTACAGGTAGAGTGGATTTTAAGTGGCATTTTAATAAAATGAAAGATGTTGATGTGGTTTATATTATAGAAGTAAGACCAAGAGAGAAGGCAGTAGAATCATTTAAAAAATTGTTAGAAATAATATAACACGGAAGAGTATTAGAGGATGTAGGTAAATTTGTTTTTACACAAATTTACCTACATCCTCTATTTAAAAAATATATTAGAAAATAACAAAACCTGAAGATAAATCTTCAGGTTTTTAATTCTGTAATAAAATTATAGAACTGTTATGTTTTCTGCTTGAGGACCTTTAGCTCCATCAACAACGTCAAAAGAAACTTTTTGACCTTCTTCTAAAGTTTTGAATCCTTCTTTTTGGATTTGTGAAAAATGAGCGAATACGTCATTTCCTTCATCTGTAGTGATAAATCCAAATCCTTTTTCTGAGTTAAACCATTTTACTGTTCCTGTCATAATTTCATACCTCCGAAATTTTTATTCCTTTAATTCTTTGTAAAAATAAGTTATTAATAAAAATTTCGAAATCTATATATTTAAGTTATTCTTAATTTTAGATATTTCGAAAAATATTCATTTAACAATTTACTTCTGAATTAAGGTTACTACATAAGTATACACCATATAAAAAATAGGTCAAGTGTTTTTTGAAAAAAAATTAAAAAAATATAATATATCTTTTCTGAACAAACTAATAACACACTAATATAAATAGAATAAAATTTATTAGCTAATTAAAAAAAGAAATATTAGATAAAAAATAAAGCTAATTTATACTTCTTTTTGTTATACTAGAAGTATGGTATACTTAGCTGATTTATATAAAGAAGGTTCTAAGAAATCCAAAAATATTTTAAAATTGAAAGGTAAATTATTATGATAAAGTTTAAAGAACTAGGACTTAGTGATGATATACTAAGTGCACTTAAAGCTCAAAGAATTAGTGAGCCAACTCCAATTCAAGAAGAAAGTATTACATTAATAAAGGATGGCAACGATGTTATAGCAGAGGCTCAAACTGGTACTGGAAAAACACTTGCATTTTTATTGCCAATGTTTGAGAATATGTCTACTGATATAGACACAATTCAAGGTTTAATAGTAACACCTACAAGAGAACTTGCTATTCAGATAACCCAGGAAGCTATGAAGTTAAAAGAAGCTAAGAATTTAAATATTTTATCTGCATATGGTGGTAAGGATATAGGTTCACAGCTAAAAAAACTTAAAGGTAATATTCATTTAATAATTGCAACTCCAGGTAGACTTTTAGATCATCTTCGTAGAGATTCAATCAATCTTGACCATTTAAAAACATTAGTATTAGATGAAGCTGATCAAATGCTTCTTATGGGTTTTAAAAATGAAGTTGAAGCTATTATAAAACATATACCTAAAAAGCGTCAGACTCTTTGCTTTTCAGCTACAATGAACTCTCAAGTTAAAAAACTTGCTTATAAAAATATGACTGATCCAAAAGTAGTATCCATAGAAAAGGAAGAAGTAACTCTTAAAAATATTAAACAAGTTCTAATAGAAACGACAGATAGAAGAAAACAAGAGGACTTATGTAAGATTTTAGATGAAGAAAATCCATTTATGGCGATTATTTTTTGTAGAACTAAAAGAAGAGTTGATAAACTTGAAGAAGAGCTTTATCAGAAGGGTTATAATTGCAAAAAGCTGCATGGCGATTTAACCCAATCAAAGCGTGAAAGAGTAATGAAAGCTTTTAAAAAGACAGAAATTCAGTATTTAATAGCTACTGATGTAGCAGCTAGGGGACTGGATGTAAATGGAGTGACTCATGTATTTAACTATGATATTCCAGAAAATGATAAAATCTATATACATCGTATAGGTAGAACTGGAAGAGTTGGTGAGCAAGGGTATGCTTATACATTTGCAGCACCAAAAGATAAAAACACTTTAGATGCTATAGAAAAGGAAATCAAAATGCATATTCCTAGAAGAACTTTAGTGTAATTGAAAGATAATAATGAAGAGTAAGCATCGGGAGACCGATGCTTTTTTTGTAATAAGATTAAATAATAAATGCTTTTAGAATGTTTTCATGAAATTTTAGATTGAAATTAACTAAATCAACTGAAGTGATTTATTGTTCTCCAATATAAATTAATATATAATTGAGGCAATGAAAAAATATTTTTGAAAGGGGAGTTAAAATGGTACCTGATAAATTAAAGTTCGGTGATGAAATAAGAGTTATTGCGCCAGCAAGAAGTTTAAGCATAATGAATGATGAATCAAAAAAAGTAGCTGTTAAAACCTTAGAGGACATGGGGTTTAAAGTGACTTTTTCTAAGAACTGTGAAGAGACGGATGAGTTTTGTTCTTCATCAATAAAATCTAGAATTGATGACTTGTATGAAGCCTTTTTAGATAAAAACGTTAAAGCTATATTATCAGTTATTGGCGGGTATAATTCTAATCAATTATTAGACTATATAGATTTTGAAATCATAAAAAAGAACCCCAAAATAATATGTGGTTATTCAGATATAACTATTTTAAGCAATGCGATTTATAAAATGACAAATTTAATTACATACTCTGGACCACATTTTTCAAGTTTTGGAATGAAAAAAGGTATAGAATATACAAAAAAATATTTTAAAAAGTGTTTAATAGAAGAAAATGAGTTTGAAGTACAATCATCAAATCAATGGAGTGATGACCCTTGGTATTTAGACCAAGAAAATAGAGCCTTTTTTGAAAATGAAGGATATGAAGTAATTAATGAAGGAACTGCTAAAGGGAAAATAATTGGTGGCAATCTATGTACATTTAATCTTTTACAAGGGACAAAATATATGCCTGATTTAGAAGATACAATTTTATTCATAGAAGATGATGATTTGAGTTCACCAGAAACTTTTGATAGAAATTTACAATCTTTAATTCATCAACCCAATTTTGATAAAGTAAAAGGAATAATACTTGGTAAATTTCAATTAGATATGAAAATTACAAAAGAACAACTATATAAAATAATTAAAACAAAACCAGTATGCAATAATATACCAGTAATTGCTGAAGTGAATTTTGGACATACAACTCCACAAATAACTTTTCCAATAGGTGGTGAAGCTGAAATAATTGCTAATGAGAAAAATGTAAAGATTAAAATTAGTAAACATTAATTTTAGATGCAAAAGGGGGGAATCACTAATGTTAAAACTTATAGCAAGTGATATGGATGGTACTTTAGTAAATAATAAAGGTAGTATAAATGAAAAAATCTTTGATATAATACATGCTCTTAATGAAAAGCATATAAAATTTGTAGCAGCTAGTGGAAGATTTTATTCTCAACTAAATAACAACTTTAAAAAAGTTAAAACGGATATGATACTCATTGCTCATAATGGAGCTCTTATTAAGTATAAAAATAACGGAAAAACTCTTTATTCAAATAGTATTGATAAAGAAGACATAAAGAATGTAATGAACTTTAATTTTGGAGCAGGTGAAATGTTATTTTTAGCAGGAGAGAATGAAGCATATACAGTGAATCCATCAGAAGATTTGATGAATAAATTTAATTTTTATGAAATCCCTGTAGTGATGCTAAAATCCTTTATCGAAATAAAAAGACCAATATATAAAATAACTTATTATGTAGCTGATGGTGTAAAACCAGCTATATTAGAATATTTAAAGAAAAATTTAAATAGTAATCTTGAGTTTGTTGTATCAGGATATAATTGGATAGATATAATGAATAAAGGTATAAATAAAGGAAATGCTGTAAAAATACTTCAAGAAAAATTTAAAATAAACCCTAAAAATACAATGGTTTTCGGAGATTATTATAATGATTTATCGATGTTTAAAGTAGCACAACATAGTTATGCTATGGAAAATGCTCCTGAAGATGTGAAAAAAAGTGCTAATTTTATTGCAAAAAGCAATGATGAGGATGGAGTGTACAATGTTCTTCATAAATACGTAAATTCACTATAGGAAATAGTACAACAATAGGAAGTGATAGAATGAAAATAAAAAAAAGCCTTTAATGGCTTTCTTCTTTGTTAAAATTATTATTTTCTATAGTACAGTTTTCAAACGTAACTTCATTTTTATTTTTAACAAAACTATCACAACTATTATTATTGATTATAGAATTTCTAATGAGTATATTACTTCTATCAGTATCGAAGAAGCAAACCTTTTCCTCTGTATACCAATCTTTATTATCTTTAGGTTTTGAATTATTTTTTATAGTACAGTTATCAATTAGAATTACCGGAGTGTTTCTTGTTTCCATGAAATTCCATTGCCAGTTATTATTATCGGATATTGTGCAATCGTCAAATGTTATAAAATTTGAGTCCATGATAAAGAAGATGTTGCTATATGCTCTGTGTTTTGTGAACTTACTTCTTTTAAATCTTATAGATTGTGACTCATTAATATCAATAGCTCTTAATGAACAGTCAGTTACAGTAGAATCAATAAGATCAAACTCTTTTACTTGAAATAAGTGTAAGCCAACACTTCCACATCCATATAGGGTACAACCACTTAAATAAATATTACTGCTGTTTTGGAATCCTAATACTCCAGCATCACATTCATATGGCTGAGGAGCATGTCCAGCAATAATGTTTTTAATAGTGATATTACTAACATTATTAAAATTCATTATTTGTGCATATCTAGGTGAAACTATTATCTTTGTTTTACCACTGTTTGTACCTTCTATAGTTAAATTAGTAACATTTTTAATATTTAATTCTTTACCATCATATACTTCTTCCCATGTTACAGATTTGTCTGCTCTGTCAATTTGCTTAATTTTTGATAAATTATATACTCCAGGTTTTAGTAAAATTCTTTTATTAGAACCAATAGCATCGACAAATTCTTGTGCTGTTGAAACAGTAACTTCTTTTATATCTTTTTTTGTATTTTCTTTTGAATTTTCATGTGGAACTTTTCCAATGTATATACTATTTTTATCTTTGTTCCACGTTATTTCTTTTTTTAGAATTTCAGAAAGTGTATTTAGTGGAATATATCTAGTATCATTGTATACCAATGATTGTATACTATCATTAGTTGATTTTTTTGATTTAACTAAGTTACCATCCACATAGATTTTAATGTTATTAAAGATTGCTGGTATAGTTTTTTTAACGGGAGCTGCATAAGCAGTTAAAAAAGTTGTTGATAACAAGGTTGTAGTTACAGCACCAACTAAAAAAGCTCTTAATTTGTTTTTCATTATTATACCTCCATATACTTATATTAACATAATAAATTAATTATATAATTATTCTATTTTATTAACAAGTAGTTGTTCTTATTTGAAAAATATAGGAACAATTAATTGTCGGAATTATATGGTATAATTGGATACAATTAATTGTAATATAATTTATAGAAAATGTGTATTAACAAACAAAAATATATTAAAACATAATCTCAAGATGTTATATTTTAATTGAATAATAGGAGAAATTATATGAAAATAAAAAAGAATTTATTAATATCTTCAATTACTATAGTGTTATTGACAGTACCTTTATTACCGTATTCTTATAGTGATGGATTTAAATTTAAGTTTGGATATCCACTTGCTTATTTTACTACTTTCAATTTACCACCTATAAACCGAAAACAAATACTTTTAATGAGAATCCATATGGACATAATGATTTTTTTCATAGATGTAGTGTTAGTATATTTGTTATTTACTTTAGTGGCTTTTTTTATAAATAAGCTAAGAGAGAAGAGAGAATAGATATTAGATTATTTTAATGAAACAAGCTACTATGAATTTGTATATATAAATTGATGTTTTATAACATAAAGATTATTTATATAATTGAGGGGGTGAAGATATGAAAAAATCTTATATTATTTCTGCTATATGTTTATTGCTACTTGTCATTTTTGTTCGCTTCAGTTTTTCTATTATAGGAGTGAACAGAGAGAATCTTGAACGTGATGCTCGTAAATCCCAAAAAATAGATGATAGTTGGAAGGTCTCAAAATCTGTGAACGATAACCTTGGAACATTGCTGTTTTATGACGAAGATTTAACTGATTTCACATACTCCATTTATTTAAACAGAGAAGGCTTTTCATTTGGATACTTCTTCCGTTCAGGCGGTAGTAGCAACGATATTCTTGAGGGTGTTCAAGCTTTTGATTATGGTAATTCCATTGCTCTAATTTCGATTAATAAGGTAAATGTGGTGAGAATAGAATGTGTGTCTGAAAACAATCAAAAACAAGGGGAGATTTATACGGTAGAGCCAGGTAAGCCATTTGCTATTACGATACCCATTACCGATAGCAAAATGGCGATAAAAATGTATGATCAAGATAAAAATGAGATTCAGATAACAACAATCTTGTCTTGTGACTAAATATAGCAATTAATAGGCGTCAAGTCTTGAAAAATAAGACTTTACGCTTTTTTTATGTTCCTTTTTCGGTTTACAGTTACGCAAAATATTGGCAAAATATCAATATGAATAAGTGAAAGATATATGAGAAAAAATATAAGAATGGAACTAGAAAGGATATTCACACAATTTCACATATTTTTAAGATAATTATTCCAATATTAATTATTATAATGTATTCAACAAAAGAAATTACACAAAAAAATTAAATAATTAAGGAGTGGTTTATATGTTAAATTGGAAAAAAATCGTTTTATCTTCTATCTTGGCTGCGTCAGTAGTTGTACCAAGTGCTGCATTTGCTGCAGGAACAAATACTGCAAAACCAACTAAAAATGTGAAAAAATCAGTTATTCAAAGAGTTAAATTAACTGATGCACAGAAGGAAATGATGAAAGAAGTTAAAGAAAAAGTAAAGAATGGTGAAATGACAAAAGATGAATATGTACAATTTTTAAAAGATAATGGTATAAAGTCAATTAAAAAAGAAAGAATTAAGTTAACAGAAGAACAAAAGAAAATAATGCAAGAAGTTAAAGAAAAAGTAAGTAGTGGCGAAATGACAAAAGAAGAAGCCGTACAATACTTAAAGGATAATGGTATAGATATAACAAAAAAAGGAAGAGCTAAGTTAACAGAAGAACAAAAGAAAATAATTGAAGAAGTTAAAGCAAAAGTAAAGAGCGGAGAAATGACAAGAGAAGAAGCAAAACAATATTTAAGTGATAATGGTATAAAAACAATTAAAAGAAAAGGAATTAAGCTAACAGAAGAACAAAAGAAATTAATTGGAGAAGCTAAAGAAAAAGTGAAAAATGGTGAAATGACAAAAGATGAATATGTACAATTTTTAAAAGATAATGGGATAATGCAGTTAAGAAGAACTGGAAAAAGCAAAGTTGAAAAAAATGGTACTAAGTTAACAGAAGATCAAAAGAAAATATTTCAAGAAGTTAAAGAAAAAATAAAAAGTGGAAAAATGACAAAAGAAGAAGCAACGCAATATTTAAATGAAAAACTATAGGTAGCAATCAATAGAAAATGAAAATGAAATTAGTACAAACGTGGGTATATCCACGTTTGTTTTATTTATATTATAATAGATTATATAAATAATAAATATAGGAGTGAATAAAATGGAGTATAAAATTTATTTAGTTGAAGATGAGGAAAACTTAAATAGTATTTTAACTTCTTATTTTGAGAAAGAGGGATGGAATGTAACTTCTTTTTTGAATGGAGAAAAGGCTCAAATGGCAATAAAAGATCATCCTGACTTATGGGTTTTAGATATAATGCTTCCTGGTATTGATGGATATCAGTTAATAAAGGATATAAAATCTGATAATGCAGACATACCTGTAATTTTTATTTCAGCAAGAGATGCAGATTTAGACAAGGTAATAGGGCTTGAAATGGGAAGTGATGATTATTTAGCAAAACCATTTTTACCAAGGGAGTTGGTGATAAGAACAAAAAAACTTTTAGAACGAGTTTATAAAAGTAGCAAAGCAGTTTATAAAGCTGAAAGAGTGGAGATGTTCCCATATTCTATTGATGAGATAAAACGAATGGTTTATCTAAACGATGAGCTTATAAATTTAACATCTAAGGAATTTGATTTATTATTATTATTTGTGAAAAATCAAGGTAGTGCGTTTTCAAGAGAGAATATATTAAATACTGTATGGGGCGATGACTATTTTGGAAATGATAGAGTTGTAGATGATTTATTAAGAAGGTTAAGAAAAAAAATGCCAGAATTGAATATTGAAACAATATATGGTTTTGGATATAGAATAAATTCAGTAAAAAGAAAATAATATGCTTTATTTGTAAAAATTTTAAATATAGGTTATTTAATCATAGAAAATTATTAAATTAAAGTTGGTGATAATTTGAAGAATAAGCCTTTAGCTTTTCAAATATGGGTAGTTATATGTGGAATTATTTTAGCTATATTATTAATATTAGCTGTTTTATTTGCTTTTACTTTAAGAAGTTTTTTCACTAATGAAGTTTATAATACTATTGAAGCAGCTCAAATGAAATACACAGCTAGACTTTCAGGAGAAAAAATTAATAAAAAAAAATATATGCAATTAATGAATGAAGTCGAGGCAATACAGAATATAAGAAGTGTTTCACATATTAAATATCCGTCAACGAAGATTGTAGAACAATTAAAATTACATAAATTATATAATAATAAACAAGAGACAGAGAAATTTCTAAATGAAATAATAAAGCAGGTTAAAAATCAAAAATCAAAAACAAAAAGATATGAAAAAAATATAAATGGAAAGAAAATATTTTATGTTATATACAAGTTCAATGCTTATGGGAAAGAAGGATTTTTACTATCATATATGTGGGATACTTACAGAAATAGTTTAATAACAGCTGTGTTTTCTAAATTTTTAATTATAATTGTTATAGCAGTTATCATTTCATTAGTTGCAGCATTAAAAATATCCAAATATTTGACTCAACCATTAAAAAAATTAGAAAAGAATGTCAGTAAGATTGCTAAAAGAGATTGGTATGAACCTATTATTTCAGAACGTCAGGATGAAATTGGAAAATTATCATATTCTATAGAAAATATGAGAAAACAACTAGTAAAGAGAGATGAAAATCAACAATGGATGCTTCAAAATATCTCGCATGAATTAAAAACACCAGTTATGGTTATTAGAAGTTATGCACAAGCAGTAGAAGATAGGATATATCCTAAAGGAGATTTAAATAGCACTATGCATGTTATTGATAGTGAAGCAGAAAGATTACAAAAACGCATAAAAGATTTATTGTATTTAACTAAGTTTGAATATATGTCAAAACATCAAGAACCTGATGAAGTAATCGATATTAAAAAATTAATTGAAAGTGTAGTAGAAAGATTTAAATATAATAGTTCTAAAATATCTTGGCACATATATTTAGATGATGCAAAAATTTTAGGTAAAATAGATCAGTGGAAAGTGGTAATAGAAAATTTACTTGATAACAATATTAGATATGCTAGAGAAAAGATATCAATAGTTTTGAAAAAAAATCGAAACCATGTGGTGATTTGTTTTCATAATGATGGTGAGGCTATTGACGAAAAAATACTTCCTAATTTATTTAATCAATTTCAAAAAGGTAAGAAAGGCAAGTTTGGTTTAGGACTTGCTATTGTCAAACAAATAGTTCAGTTTCATAAGGGTGAGATTTGGGCTGTAAATGAAGAAAATGGTGTATCATTTTATATAAAAATAGAAGCATATCATGAGTGGAGAGAAGAAATACTGAAGAATGCAGAGGGCAATAAAAAAGAATAGTTAGTAAAAAAAGATTCACGTATCTTATAGTGAATTTTTTTATTGATTTATTTGTGATTTTTTTTATATTATTTATAAATTTTAAGGGTAATCAACAATGAAATTTTCATATATCTATGTAATTTGAGAATTGTGCTATTTATTCACTATTGTGAAATTTATATAATAATTTTCAAGAGAAAAATAGCATTTAGTGCATAGTAATATATGAAAGCAATGTATGAGGTGAGGGGGTGAATAGTTTGGAATATTCGCAAAGTGAACTTGTAAAAGCAATAAAAGATAAAGAGGTAAATGCTTATGAGTATATGATAAATAAATATACAAAAACAATTTATTGCTTAGCTTATAATATCTTATTTCAATCACTTCAAAAAGAGGATATTGAAGAATGTGTATCAGATGTTTTTTTGGATGCTTGGAATAAGATTAATGATTTTAAGGACAAAAAAGGAAATTTTAGAACGTGGCTTTTGATTTTAACAAAATATAAAGCACTTACATACAAACGAAAAAAGAGGTCACAAAAAGTAGTAGATATTGAAGAATTTGAAATAAAAGATAGCTATAATCTAGAAAAAGAATTTATTTTAAGACAAGATCAAGAAAAGGTTATAAGCACAATAAATACATTTAACAAACTAGATAAAGAAATATTTTTCAGAAGATATTTTTTTGGTGAAAAGATAAATGAGCTAGCAAAAGCTTTTAAACTATCAAGGTCGGCTGTAGACAATAGGCTTTTAAGAGGAAGAAAAGCTATAAAGGAGGTATTGAGTTATGAATGAAGATAGATTAAATGAATTATTAAATAATTGTGATGATGATTTAATTGAAAAAGAAATTGATAAATTATTAGAAGGAGTTGAAATAAACATGGATTCTATAAAGAAAAAAGCGTATCAAAAATTGAATAATAGCAATAAAAAGGTTAGACGTAAAAAAAGATTACCTTATATTGCTGCTGCTGTTTGCATATGTTCTTTAAGTTTGACTTCTGCATATGCTGAAGATATTTCACAAGCAATCAAGTCATTTATGAACAAAACACCTGTGTATTCAACTATGGTTGATGGAGATGCCTATTGCTTAAATGAGAAGTATGAGTTAAATAAAGATATTACAATAAACAGCGTAATGTCCTCAAAAGGAAAATTAGAAATGAAATTAACTACAAATTTAAGTAAAGATGAGCTGAAAGATATTAATATTATATCAAAAAATAATTCTGATACTGTTTATAGTCCAGGGGGTTATTCTGAGGGAGAAAATGAATACTTTTTCTCTTTTATGAATGAGACAAAAAATAATTATGATATTAAAGCTTTTAAGGATTTTAAACTTGTAATTGCAGGGAAGTCTTATGATGTTTCGTTAGAAAAAGCTAAAAGCTTAGATTTAAATAAGAAAATATATACTGCTGAAGCTAAAGTAAATAATATTAAAGGTGTAAATGTTGGAGTTACTAAAACAGTGGATAAAAATAATAATAAATTTTATCTTCAATTGATTACATCATTTGAAGATAAAGATTTGAAATTAAATACACTTGGTAAACCTATTGCGAGAAAAGTGGAATGTATGTTAGAGAATGGGAAAAATGGTATAAGTTCATCATCTACAAGTAGTAAGCCAGAAGATATTTATGTATTTGATGAAATGAATAATAAATATAAACTTAGTATTCCTGAAAATTCAAAAGGGCGTCCTGTAACAACATTTGAAACAAAGGCACCAAAGAATAAAAATCTAGTAGTAAAATTACCTGCATTAGTTGCTTGCTATGAAAAAACAATAGATACATTTTCATTAGATATTCCAAGTAAAGGGGAAAAAATTCTAAATAAAAAAATTGATTTTAATATTCAAAAAGCTGTTCTTAAAAAGATTACAAGAGTATCATCAACATCTGCAAAAGTGGAATTTGAACTAAATACTGATGGAGATAAAAATATAGATATAAGATCATTTGATTTTTATAGTCGAGATGTGAAAAAAATAAATGCTGAATTTAATGGCGATAAAGCAGTAATAAATTTAGAATTTGATAAAAATATTGATAATGCTAATATTGAAATATCATATCCTGAATTTACGATAAATGGAGACTGGGTAATCAATATGAAGTAGATAGTGATTATAATAAATAAAGGGCTGTTTGAAAATGATTTAAAAATCATTTTCAAACAGTCCTTTTGGGGAAGAAATATGTTAAAATGAAAAAAATAAGATTTAATTTTACAGGGTATATCAAAAATTATTCCCCAATAAATAAAAAATATTCAAGAATTAAAAAATTAGTTTTTCATAACAATAAAAAGATTTTTCGTTTCCACAAAAGTTTATTTCATCTACAAAGTTATATCCAAATTTTTCAAATAAGCTTTGAGCCTTTGTATTAAGAGAATATGTATCTGTTCTTAAATGTTTTACTTTGTCAGCAATTGCTAGTTTTTCTGCTAAGTTCAGGAGTTTATAGGCAATACCTTCTTTTCTGTATTTAGAATTTACAGCTAGACGGTGAACAACATAAGCTTCTGTATCTAATGACCAATTCAAATCGTTATATTCTAGAGGCTGTATTTTATTAATACATGTAAAGCCAGCTAGTTCATTGTTTTTTTCTAAGATAAATAAACTTTCCTTAGCAATATCACTTATGAAATCTTCTTTCTTAGGGTAATTATTGTTCCACTGATAGTTATTGTAGGAGTTCATTTCTTTAACAATATTTTTTGTTACATCCATAATTTCATCTAAATCAGACATCGTTGCTTTTCTAATCATAATCAGATCTCCTTTCATAATAATATTGTTTCCTAATATTATTATTTTGTTTATTTTATAATAAAGCAATTAAAAGTTCAACTATTGTAGTTTGTGAAATACCAAAACTTAAAAATAAATAGCACATTTAAATCTAAATATTTATATTATGATATTGTAATAAGATTTTAGGAGGAACAAAATGTATCAGCCCATGAATATGAACTATGGAATGATGTGTGATATGGCAGCTTTACAAAGATCACTTAAATTAATTGAAGAAGCTGTTGAGGATGAAAAAAGGGATGAATTATTTTATGATTATTTAATAAGTAAAGCACCTACAAGAGAAGAAAAGAAAATCATAGCTTCTATAAGAGATGATGAAATAAAACATAATAAAATGTTTAGGAAAATTTATATGGATTTTACAGGTAAAGAAATTAAGATAGAAGATGATGTTGAATTTGAAAAACCTAAATCATATTTGGATGGAATTAAAAAGGCTTTGTTTGGAGAATTAAAAGCAGTAGAAAAGTATAGAATTATTAGACAAGGGTTACCTGGTAGATATTATAGAGATATGTTGTTTGAAATAATTACAGATGAATTGAAGCATAGTTCAAAATATAATTATATTTATACAATAAACTATGATAAAAAAATGCCTAGAACAAACTTTGAATTTGATAAAATTGATAAGAAAGATGTTATAGAGTTTATTGCTCCATTACTTAATCGTACTATAGGAGATAAATTTGATGATGTTGATTTGGAAAGGGCATTAAGCCAACTTAAATTATCTGACATGTTAGAAGATTTAAAAGATAAATTAGATGATTATACAAAGAAAATGAAAAAATGGGAAAAAGACGAAATGCCAAAGGTCTTAGAAAAATTCAAAAAGAGAGACTGATTTATCAAAGATCTTTCTTTGTGTTAAAAACAGAATCCTGCCGAGTAATAATAAGGCAGGATTTTTTGTTGTGAGTAGCGAAATGGAATTATAGAAATATAGTTAAGTTTCTTTTATGTAATTACTAATAGCATAAATTACTGATATTAATACTATTATAGAATATATCCACCAAATAAATTCTCCAACATAATCAGTTAATAGTGGTGTTAGTATATTTATTAAACCTATGATAAATAAAGATAAACCAAGAGATTTACAGAGTTTATCTACATTTTTTATTGATTTATTATAACCTGATATTAAATATATTTTTTTCTTTATACCTATTAGATATGAAAAAAATAAAATTCCAAAACCCATTATTATCATTAGGGGTTCTTGTAAATTGAACATTTATAAACTCCTTTCAACATAAAAGTATCGTATGTACCACTTAATACTAATAATAACATGAAACTACTGTTTTGGTTATAAAAATCTGTTAAAATAAAGTGGACAGTTGACGATAATATACCGTAAGTAATTAAAGAAGAGGGGGTGTAAAAGTGAAAATAATATCAAAATTAATAAAAATAAATTTGATAGTGATGTTATTATCAATTATATCTACAACAGCTTTTGCTGAAAGTTCTATTACAATGCCTTCTAAATCAGAAGTAAATGTGAACAAGCCTTGGACGGTAAAGTTTAATATGGATTTAGAAAAGAATACTGTTAATAGTGATAATATTACAGTGGTGGATAGTAGAGAGAGAGAGTTAAAGGTTACAATAGTTCCAGGTAAAGATAGTAAGTCTATAGTTATATATCCACCAACAGGAGGATACATACCAGGAGATACATATTATCTTAATTTAAGTACAAATGTTAAAGGGAAATCGGGTTCAAAATTATCTAAATCTGTAAGAATGAAGTTCACAACGGCAATACAATATGAAGATTGTACAAACTATCCTTCATTGCCAAGTATAAAAAATGTAGAGATATTAGAAAAACCAGTTTTAAAAAATGAAAAAGTTAATTTTAAGATTTTAGCTGATTATTCTAGTAAAGTTCAATACAGAGTATATGCATTTAAGTATCCTAATGATATGTATGATAATTCAAATGTTTACCCTAATGAGGAATATGTGGAATTAACTGATGGGTACACAAGTTCCTTAAGTACATATAATCCCTTTAATTTATCAGTAGATAAGGGATTCGAAAGTGGTAAATATAAGTTTATGATTTATGTAAAAAGAAGTAATTTACATGGAAAACATAAAGATGGTAATACGGACTTTGACAATTATTATACTTCATATTTTAAAGTGCTTGAAAATGATGTAACTGAAAATGCAAATACTGTTGCTGTTATTCAACCTAAAGCAGGTGTGAGTGAAGCAGGTCCGGATGAGGATTCACAAGCTGAAACAGATGATGTAGTTTCAAATCAAAATATAGGTATTAATGATACTATTATATATAACAAATATGATAAAACAATTGATGAGTTTGCTAAACAACAGTTTACAAATGGGAAGCCTATGTATAGTGAAACTGCTAGATGGGCAAGAGGAAGCGAAAGCTTAATAAAATATTATTTAGATGCAGCTAATTTCTTAGATGATGAAGGTAAATACCAGTTTTTAAACTTGAATTATATGGAAGGTGTTAAAGTAGAAGAATTGAATGAGATATTAAAAGATAAGGGAGTTTTAGAAGGTAAAGGAGAAGTGTTTTTAAAAGCAGCTAAAGAGAGTGATGTTAATCCTATTTATCTTATATCCCATGCATTACTAGAGACTGGAAACGGAAAATCAAAATTAGCAACAGGGGTTCTTGTAGAAACTGTAGATGGAAAGAAAGTAGAGCCTAAAAAGACATATAATGTATTTGGAATACGTGCGTATGATGATGATCCATTAAAAGGTGGTTCAGAATATGCATATAAAGAAGAATGGTTTAGTGTGGATGAAGCAATCATAGGAGGGGCTAAGTTTATAACTAATGGTTATATAAATAGTGATAAATATAAACAAAATACTTTATATAAAATGAGATGGAATATTCAGGTGATGTGGCATCAATATAGTACGGATATAGCTTGGGCAAAGAAACAAGTTAAAAACATAAAAAAACTAATGGAACAATGTAAAAGTGCAAAACCAGTTTATGAAATCCCTCAATATATGAAAAGTACGCAATAACTTTCTAAAAATCATAATATTATTAAATAAGGAAGCATAGGTTTATAAAGAAAAGTCTTAATATAAGGTGGATTTTTTATGGATAAACTTATGCTTCTTTATAATGTTTTAGATAAAGCTAGAAAGATGAAAAAGGTAAAAACAAAGGTGGAAGTGAAGATAAACCACAATAATAAGATTTTTGATAGAAAATTTATAATTAACATTGACGGCGATAAGATAGATGGTAAAAATGTTAATAAGCGAAGTAAAGTTAGAAAAAGTAGAATTGCATATGTAATGATGTTTATTGATATAATTAATAGAATTATTATTAAAGAAGGTTCATCAAGAAAACTTATTTCATTAAAAATAAAGGATTTTGATGAACTTACTGAGGAAGCAAATGAAATAATTAAGGATTACATGGAAAACAGTAAGGGTATAAAGAATAAGTTTAACTATATGACAGATATGCTTGCTAGTGGCAGCAGTACCTCAGAGATTTTGGATACGATAAAAGAATTTAAAAAATTAGATATTTCAATGAAAGATATTGAACCTAAAGCTTTAGCAGTTGAGATTGAGGTCGATAATAATTTGAATATGAATAGTTTGAAATTGTACGGAAAAGGGATACATGTGGAAGATTTTAAACCAGTAGTTATAGAGTTTAAAGAGAAATTTATGTAAATTTAATAAGCCTATATGCTTCCAAGCATATGGGCTTATTGAGTTTTGCAGTAATTTACATGCTTTTTCGTAAAGTTCTGTACACTTCTAAAACAGATTTGTTTATAGTCATTCCTAAATAACACGTTATAATAATGGAAATTATTATTCCTGGTATATTAAATTTACTTAATCCAAAAACTACAATAGTGAAGGGGGACATTATAAGTCCATAGCAGATTGATATTTTTATTGTAGTTATAATATTATTGAAAAAGACATTTATGCCGTTTTTAAATGAGGTTGATAATGGTGATTTATCTACCACGATAGAATATTTAACATAGTATAAGAATACTAATATGAAAGCAGTAAATAATAAATAGGTATTTATAAATACAAATAAAGTAGGAATCAAGGAAATCAAATCTAATACAAAAAATTTAAACCAAAACTTATTACCAAGTTTAAAAAAATCTCTAACTCTTACTTTTTTTCTACCAGTTTTTTCAAGACATCCTAGATAACCTGAGGTTAAAAATGATGATACTACTGTTGTACAAAGCAAAATAAGTATTGAAAGCAGATTCAGTTCGCTTATAATTCCTGTATGTCCTATATTGCTTGTATATTTTAATAATGGAGTTGGAAAGTCTTTTAGTATGTATTCAAGTCCGGGTGGCGCTGAAATTATTCCTAGTTTTAAAGTGAATATTGGTGCATTAGGTACATAGACTCTTTTTAAAACATTTTTGTATATATATAAATTTAATAGATTAAGAATTACAGGTACAAGAATAAGCCAAAGACTTCTAGTGACAGCACTGAATGATGGTTTTAACTTTAAGCTTATTTTAGTTGAGTGATTTTTTGAATTAACCTCATTTTTGTGCAAATCAGTTTCTGTATTACTTTGTGAATCAAATTCTATATTATCTTGTGAAGTAATTTCTTCATTGTTTTCTGTCCATTTAGTAAAATAATCAGAACTCATGGTTTTTATCTCCTTTATTTACATATGTTATTAAGATATAATTTAATTATAACATGACTTTACAAAAAAGGGAGTGAACTGCATGCGTAGGATTGGAATGATTATATTTTCGCTAATATTATTTATAACTACTTTCTGTGTATATAAATATGAGACTAGTGGATTGCCAAACTTAGATTATAAAAGACCATCAATTAATATAAAAAGTGAAAAATATGGAACAATAACTAATATAGCATATCATCGAAAAGAGAGTTTAAAAAGTTGGATATTGTTTTTAGGAGTAAAAGATAAGGAAACTTCTCTTTATTGTTTAAATGTTGAAAATGGTAAAGTACAAAAAATAAAATCATATGAAACACATCCTAATCTAAAAAATGTATTATTGTTTAATGATGGATTTGTAGATAACAGTATAATTACTGCATATGATAAAGGTATATGTAAGATTCAAATTGATAATAGAGAAGATGAAAATGGAAACACAATATTTGAAGAGAATAAGAATTTGGAGAAAAATAGTAAAATTCCAATCCAAAACTTTGAAAATGCTACTAGTATGGATGTTAAAGAAAAACTTTACTATACACTAAAAGGTGATAAATTGATTTACTCTAGAAATATAGGAAATTCTAGAAATTCTGACGTTTTTCATTTTATGAAAAATAAAAAAATTCCAGAGTATGTAACATATTATAAAAGACCTTATGAGGTTGTGAATTTTAATTGTATTGATGAAATTTTAAGTTATACTAAACTTGAAAAAAGTGGATTGAATTTGTATTATATAAAATTTAATGATGAGGGTAAAACATCTCTTGAAATAAAAAATGTAGTACATGCAAAAGGACTTAAGAATGATTATGGAATAATAGGTATAAGAGATAATCAAAATAAATTTGAAGTATTTTGTAAAAGAAGAAATGATATAACAATGGTTTTAGATAAACTTGATAAAAATACAGATATATTAGGACAAGTACCTGATGTGGATATTATTACATATAATAAAGAGTATACTGCAGTTTATACAAGTTTTGATGAAAAACATAATGGTAAGATAATAGTTAATGGAAATGCTCAAGCATCTAAAGTTATAGTAAATAATCCAAAGTTATTGAGTCCTGTAAGATTAATACAATATTATGTAGGGAGTAAAAAAATAGAAAAGGTTATGTTTTTTACATATGAAAATGATAGTGTAAAAATTAATATCTGTGATATAGATGGGAAAAACTTAAAAATAATTGAGAGTTGAGAGTGAAGGAGATAATTAAGCATTAATTATTAAATCCGCTAATTAAAATATGTTATATAGCACCTACTAAATTTAAATATTTGGTAGGTGCTTTTTAAATCAAATAGAAATTTTCTAGTTTATTATATGTGGGATAATGTTACTAAATTTAGTGCTTACTCATAAAAAATAAACTTATTTAACAAATGTTGCTACTCCATTATTATTTATTTGATATTTTAATTTAGAATTATGTGTGAATTTTTCAAATGAGGATAGATCAACAAATTTATTGTTATCACTAGAAATATATATAGTAATTATATTTTTATTTTTTATATATTTTTCATCAATAATTTTCTTGCTTTTAGCTTCATTGATAATTAGTTCTAGACCTTCATTTATATTTTTGTTTTTGATTTTTATGTTTTCTAATAAAGCTTTTCCAGATCTTTTTACTCCGTTAACACTTATTATTTTATCCCATTTATTGGTTTTAATTTGTACAGTAGGAGAAATCTTTATTATGATTGTAGCGGAAGGTACAAAATAATAATATATATTTCTGCCTAATACTATTAAACCTATTAAAAATAGTATAAAAACAACTCTTGCTATAGTAACTGATTTAGGTTTATATGGGGTGCCAGTATATATATCTCCAATATTAGGAGTATAATTTTTAATTTTTAAATTTATAAATTGACCATGTACACTTCTTATACAAATATAGTTTTTTTCAACCTTAACAACTACTCCTGTTTTCTTTTTCATATATGTCACCTACTCTTAGAATTAGAATTTGATTTATTGATGGTCTTATTAGTATTTTCTTTTTTTTAGTGTATCCTTATTACTATTAGCATTTGTTTTTTTATTAGTTGTAGAAGATTTTTTTATCTTATGTTCTATATTCTTTTGAATATTGTTATTGGAATTTAATTGTTTTGTTTCTTTTTTATTATTATTTTGTTTTCCTGGTTTTTTAAAATTAATATTATTAGGTTTAGTGGTGTTTTTAGTATTAGTCTTTTGGTTTGGGGGTTGAATATTATTTTTAGTATTAGTTTCATGTTTTATTTTACCAGATTGAGAGTTATTCTTACCATTATTGTATTTAACATCTAATTTTAAATTTTTACTTTTTACATTATTTTTAAAGTCATTTATATTTAAAGATACATTTTTAGTACTAATAATATTTAGACTTATTTGGTTTTCACCATTTGTTTTATTAATAAAATTCCCCTTATCAGATGCATTTAGAATTATGGTTAAACCTTCATTTATAGGCTTGTTTTTTAGTTGTATTGAATTAAGTATACTTTTACCATCATCATTTAAAGGTATAGTTTTTATTATTTTATCCCATCTATTGATTATAAGTTCTATTTCTGGATTGATTTTTACTATTACTGATGTTATTGGTGTGTAGTAAGCATAAGCGACTCCACCAAAGCAAAGAAATAAAACAAAACAAGCAACTGCTGTAGCATATTTATATAAGGGTAGTTTGCTTAAAATTGGACCACAATAATTGCTTCCAATAGAAGGAGTTCCTTCTGTTATTTTAACATTTATAAATTGACCATCACAAGTTAGTATAGATGCTGTTTTCCCCTTGATTTCCATTACAATTCCAGTTTTATTCAAATTTTTCACCTACTTTTATATTTAAGTAAGATTTTATATAAGGATATTCATCACTTGAAAGAATAAGTATTAATACAATTAAGTATCTACGCCATTTTTCTAGGTGCTTTTTATTAGTATTGGTAAGCAAACTTATTTGACTTATAGGAAGCAAACGTTTATCTTTAATATATTTTAAAATATTTTCGTTCTTTAAACAACTTAATGCTAAATTTAGTAAATTATTTCTTGTATCTATATGCGATGGTGAAGATTTTATAAGTTCAGAAAAGTTTAATTTATATTTTTTTAATTCTTGAGAAAAAAGAGCTATTTCTTGGGCTCTATTTTGGTTTTCACAGTCAATTTCATATTTATTTATAGATGATTTGAAATCTATATAGTTAGAATTATCATCATCTTCAGCGATTTTAGTATTATCAAATATTAGATAAGGAGTATTTTGATTTTTCCTAAAAAAATCAATAAGTGAGTTTTTAATTAGCATAGCTGTGTAACTAAAAAAATTACCTTTTTTTTCATTATAGGTATTGCAAGCTTTATTAAAAGCAATTAGAGCTATGCTTAATTCGTCATCGTTTTGCCAAGTTAAGTTCCTCTTACATATTTTATAAGCTATTTTATATATGAAATTCTTATTGCTTTCTATAAAAGAATTTCTATTTTCTTTTGACAGAAGCTTAGGGTCCAATCATATCACCTCTTTATTCTTATATTATATACGTAAATTATCGTTGATTTTAATGGGTACTATATTAAAATTAAAAAAAATTAAAGAAAATACTATATCACCCCCCTAAAAACTTAATTATATTTCGTATATATGTATAAAAAAGGCGAAAAAAGTTTAGGAGGGAAATACATGAAAAAAAAATTATCATTATTTATAGCAACTATAATTGTAATGAGCGGAATTAGTGGAAGGGCTTTTGCAGAAGGAAATATTACTTCAGAAAATTCAGCTGGAGTTACTCCAGATAGTATTCTGTATCCTGTTGATAAAGCTGTAGATAACCTAAAAGTAAGTTTAACTCTTGATGAAGAAAAAAAGGTAGAAGTTATTTCTGATATAGCAGAAGAAAGACTTCAAGAAGGTCAGGTTATGGCTGAAGAAGGTAAAGAAGAAATGGTAGAAGAGTCTATAGATGAGTATCAGGAAGCTATGGAAAAAATAGATGAACTTCTTCAAGAAGCTGTGGATGAAACTGAAGAGGTAGTAGAAGAAAATACAGAAGTGAAAAATAACCAAGATATAGTAGATGAAGATACTACAGTTGAAGAAGATGAACAGCAAATAGAAGAAAAAGATGAAACAGTTGAAGAAGAGTTAAAAGAAAATGTAGAAGAAACAACAGATGAAACTAAAGAAGAAATAGAAAATGAAACTGACGAAACTAAGTATGAAAACACAGAAGAAATAGAAGATGAAACTGAGGAACAAGATGAAGATAAAGATGAAGATAAAGATGAAGATGCTGATGAAGGTAAAAATGAAAAATTGAAGAAGCTTGAAGAAAAAATATTGGCCAGCCAAATGAAGTCAATAGAAGTATTAAAAGCTATACAGGAGAAGGTAGGAGAAGATGCAAAAGAAACTATAGCAAAAGTAATAGAAATGCAAACTGCGAAAAAAGAAGCCGTAATTGATATGGTAGAAAAGAGACATGCTTTAAATGAAAGTAGAAAAAATTATAAAAAAGCAATGATTCGATTGAAAAAAGCTAATAAATCTGGTGATGAAGAAGCAATTGAAGTTGCAAAAGAGGCTATTGAACAACAAACAGAACTATATATGAATATAGAAGAAGAGTTTAGAACAGCATTTGAAGAACATAAAAATGTAGTTAAAGGATCAAAGAAAATAAGAGAAGAACTAAAAGAAGAAATAAAAGAAGAAGTTAAAGAAGGTAATATTACAAAAGAAGAAGCTGAAAAAGTTAAAAATGTAGAAAAAAGAATGGAAAAAATACCTGTGAAAATTAAAAATAAAGTAAAAGATGAAAGATCAAAGAAGAAAATCAAAGAAGATAGAGAAGATAGGGATAATATTGAAAAACAAAAAAATAAGATTAAAGAAGTAGTTAGAAAGAAAGAAAAAGAAGTTAAAGAAAGGGCGGATAAAGCTAAAGGAAAAATCAAGGAAAAGAAAAATGATTCTAAAAAAAGTAGTAAATATAACAAAAAATCTAAGGATAGCAAAAGTAAAAAGAAATAATTAAATGAAGGATTATGTAGCTACATACAATAAAATTTGCATTTCGTACTTGAAAATTTTAATTATGAAAGTTACTCAAATATATATAAATTTTGCAAACATTATAAAAATACTACGAGTATATCTTGTGGTATTTTTTAATGTATATTTAACATAAAAGCAGTAGATTTTTAGTTGTTTTATGTTATTATATAAACATATATAAGTATATACTAATATAGTAATGTGATATATTATGGATATTA
Organism: Clostridium aestuarii; assembly: GCF_026735135.1. Classification (GTDB taxonomy): domain Bacteria; phylum Bacillota; class Clostridia; order Clostridiales; family Clostridiaceae; genus Clostridium_H; species Clostridium_H aestuarii. Next base: position 77,859 of record NZ_JAPQER010000004.1, read on the forward strand.
TTAGTGAGTAGTGAAAATATATCAATAAAAGATATGGATTTATGGAGGAGATATATATGAAATTAGCAGTAATATCAGATATACATAGTAATGTTTATGCTTTAGAAGAGGTTATAAAAGATATAAACAATAGAAGTATTGATTTAACAGTATGTGTTGGAGATTTAGTAGGATACTGTCCTTTTCCAAATGAAGTAATTAACTTAATTAGAAAAAAGAACATACTTACAATTATGGGTAACTATGATGATGCAGTAGGAAATATAAGAATCGCATGTGGATGTGACTATCCAGATCCTAGAGATGCAGAAAATGCAGCAATTTCTTTAAGCTGGAGTATAGAAAATACCAGTGAAGAAAACAGAAAATATTTAAGAGAGCTTCCAAAGGAAATGAAATTAACTTTTGGAGAAAAAGAGGTTGCTTTTGTTCATGGAAGTCCAAGAAGAATTAATGAATATTTAAAAGAAAATTCAGAAGAAGCAAAAGAAGTTATGGAATATTTCATAGAAGATATTTTAGTATGTGGTCATACTCATAAACCATATTACAAAATGTATGGAGATAAAATGATTGTTAATGCAGGTAGTGTTGGAAAATCTAAGACAGGTAACCCAAATGCTAATTATGTAATCATGGATATTAGTGAGGACGAAGTTACAGTAGAAACTGTAGATGTTTCATATGACTTTGAGAAAACTGCAAAAGCTATAGAAGAAGCAGGGCTTCCAAAAGAATTTGCTGAGATTATAAGAACGGGAAGAGCTTAAAAACGTTAAAGGGAAAACACTGGGAAATAAATAAAAAATAGGGATTGAATTAATTATATTAGAATATTATAATATAATTAATGAATAAATTTATGGAGGTATTATTATGCAAATTAAAATATTAGGTATGGGGTGTACAAATTGTAAAAAGCTTGAAAAAAATGTTAAACAGGCAGTAAAGGAAATGAATGTAGATGCAGAAGTTATAAAGGTAGAAAACATGAAAGACATAATGGCATATGGAGTTATGAGAACACCAGCTGTAGTTATAAATGAAAAAGTTAAAGCATTTGGAAAAGTATGTACTGTAGAAGACGTTAAAAAGCTTATAGAGGATGAAAAATAGGATATTTTAGTTCTATTGATATTTTAAACAGCTCTCTGTGTAAAAACACAGAGAGCTGTTATTGTGTTGAGGAGAAATATAATAATAATTTGTATAAATATTTAATATCAATGTGAAAAATATGGATTTCATTCTTATTTTTGTTGACACTTTTCTAATGTAAGCATATAATTATATTAGAAAATACTTATATAGTTTAGGGGGAATAATAATGTCAAAAACATGGTATCCAGTAATAGATATTACAAAATGTATTGAGTGTGGAATCTGTGCTGATTTTTGCAGTCATGGAGTTTATGAGAAAAGAGAAAATCATCCGGTTGTAGTAAACCCTGAAGAGTGTGTACATGGATGCAAAGGATGTTCAAAACAGTGTCCAGAAGGAGCTATTGAGTATGTTGGAGATAATGGACAAGAAAATGGTGGATGCAGCTGTGGCTGTTGCTGTGAAAATTAGATTTCAAGAGGATGTGATTAGATGTTTACGCCAGTTCAATGGTTTGCAGATTGGTTAGTTTATAATATTATGGGTATAGATAAGGCATCAAAGTTAGGCAATGCCTTGAATTTCTTTTTCTTTGACACAATAAAGATATTTATATTACTACTATTAATAATATATGTTATTACCTTTATTAGAAGTTTCTTTCCACCAGAAAAGACAAGAAAGATACTTGCTAAAAATAAAGGTAACACTTTTGTAGGACATATTTTAGCAGCTTTACTTGGAATTGTAACACCATTTTGCTCATGTTCAGCAGTACCTCTTTTTATAGGATTTGTTGAAGCTGGAGTTCCACTAGGAGTTACTTTTTCATATTTAATAGCTGCACCTATGGTAAATGAAGTAGCCTTAGGTCTTTTATATGGTTTATTTGGATGGAGAATAGCTCTTATATATATAGTTTCAGGTGAAATAATAGCTATAGTAAGTGGTATGATTATAGGCAAGCTTAAACTAGAGAAGTATGTTGAATCCTATGTTTACGAAATGCAAATAGGAAATGCAGATATTGATATTCCTGATGCTACAATGCAGGAAAGATTGAAAGATTCATGGATATTTACAAGAGATTTGATAAGAAAGATTTGGATATATGTAATAATCGGTATAGGAATTGGTGGAATAATGCATGGTTGGATACCAACTGGTGCACTTGCTAAATATGCAGGAAAGGGAAATCCTTTTGCTGTGTTCATTGGAGTTGCTTTTGGAATTCCACTATACTCAAATGCTGCAGGGGTTATACCTCTTGTTAGTGAACTTACAAGAGCAGGTGTTGCTATAGGAACAGCTCTTTCGTTCATGATGGCGGTAACAGCTCTAAGCATACCTGAAATGATTTTATTGAAGCAAGTACTAAAACCTAAATTATTAGCTATATTTATTGCTATAGTTGGAATAGGAATAGTGTTTACAGGATATTTATTTAATTTTATAATATAATAATAAAAATAGGGTGGGCTTTTAAAGTACATCCTATTTTTGTTAGTTGACATGCTTAGTCTTAACGGCTAAACTCAATGAAGGATTAAATTATAGATAACAGGGGTGTTTATATGTTAATTGAAGATATGTATGTGAAAATTTTTAAAGCTTTAGCACATCCTATAAGAATTAAAATTGTAAGAATGCTTGTACCAGGTGCTTTATGTGTATGTGAATTAAATGGAAATGTGGATTTTAGTCAATCTAATTTATCACAACATTTAAAGATATTAAAAGATGCAGGAATATTGAATGCTGAAAAAGAAGGACTAAAAATAATGTACAGCATTAAGGATGAGAGAGTTGTAAAACTTATAGATACTGTTGAAGAGATGATAAAAGACCAAATAAAGTATATGAGTGAAAAAGTACAGTAAAAAAGGAGCATTTCTGCTCCTTTTTTAAACTATTGATTTTAAGCTAGGATAATCAGCAAAATTTATTTCATTAACTAAAGGATTAGAATAGTGATGCTTTTCTATTACCACGGGGTATTGGCAATCACCTTTTAATTCTTTATTTTTTTCGACAATAACATTTTTATCAATAATAACATTTTTTAATTTTGCATTTTCTTTAATTTCACATCCATGGAATATTATACAGTTTTCTAGTTGTGCACCTTTATGAACTTTAACACTTCTCGATATAATGCTATCTTTAATAGAGCCTTCGATTATACATCCATTAGCAATTAATGAATTAGTTACATTTGAATAAGAAGAATACTTAGTAGGTGCTGTATCCATTACTTTAGTATATATGTGACCTTTACCAAAAAATAATTCTTTATTAATTTTAGGTTTTAACATATCCATATTTGTTTTATAGTAAGTGTCAATAGAATTTATACATTCTAAATATCCTTTAAATTCATAAGCTTTGATACTTAATTTATCAGTATTCATATATATACAATTTTTTATTGAATTATAGTATCCTGTGGATATGCACTTATTTAGAATTTGCAAAAGTGTTGATCTTTTAAATATAAACATATCCATTGATATATTGTTTATTGCTTTGGTTCCTATGTTCTTTCCTACACTAACCACTGAATTATTTAAGCCAATATTCAATACGTTGCAATTTAAAAAGCTTGTATTGGAATTTGAGACTTTTTTATAAATTACAGTTACATCAGCTCCAGATTTTTCATGAAATTCTATAGCTTTTTCATAATCAAGATTACAAAGCATATTTGAAGAAGCAAATATAACATTGTTTTGTTTGCTTCTATAAATATATTCTATATTGTTTTTTATGGCTTCTATGTCATTTGTCTTAGAAGTAAAATGGTTAAAATTAAATACAAATAAACCATTTATTTTTCTATCTAAATCCCAAGCTTTACCTGAATCTAAGTGATCTATTAGCGATCTTGATTCACTTTGAGTATATATACCTATGTTAGTCAAACCTGCGTTTACCATATTTGAAAGGGTAAAATCTATTAGTCTATATTTACCCCCAATAGGAACTGAGGCAAGTGGTCTATTATTTGTAAGACACTTTATGTGTTCGTCATCTTCATTTAAGCTAATAATCCCCATATAATCCTTATTCATATGCATAATCCCCCTAAATTTATTTAACTATAGAACTAGATTTTATTTCTTGATGATCACCTATAACTGTTATATCTTCAGAATTACCTATTATACTATTTCTACGAATAATTGAATCTATTCCAACTATACTTTTCCTAATAATTACATTATCACCGATTTTACAATTACACATTACTACTGAGTCTTCAATTATTGTATTTTTGCCTACATGTACTCCATTAAAGATTACTGAGTTATTAATATTACCAAAGACAGTACAACCTTCGCTAACCAGAGAATTTTTTATTTTAGCAGTATTTCCTATATATTGAGATGGAGTTGAGTAATTTACAGAATATATTTTCCAATCATCATCATGAATATTAAATTCGTTATTATCATTTAATAAATCCATATTTGCTTCCCATAGGCTTTGAATTGTACCTACATCTTTCCAATAGTCGTGGAAGGAATAAGCATATAGGTTATATCCATTATCCATTAATTTAGGTATTATATTTTTACCAAAATCATGATTTGAAGTATTGTCGTTATTGTCTTCTATAAGAAATTGTTTTAGTAATTTCCAGTTAAAAATATAAATTCCCATAGAGGCTTTATTGCTCTTAGGAATTTGAGGCTTTTCTTCAAATTCATATACCTTATTATCAGGTGTAGTATTCATAATACCGAATCTACTTGCTTCTTCTAAAGAGACATTAATAACTCCTATTGTGACATCAGCTTTTTTTTCTTTGTGAAATTTTAACATTTTAGAATAATCCATTTTGTAAATATGATCTCCAGATAATAAAAGAATATATTCAGGATCATATCTATCTATAAAGGATATATTTTGATAAATAGCATCTGCAGTACCCATATACCAGTTACCACCATCATTTTTAGTATGAGGAGGTAAAATTGTTACTCCACCTTTATTTCTGTCTAAATCCCAAGGAGAACCTATACCTATATGTGCATTTAATGCATGAGGTTGATATTGAGTTAGGATTCCTATAGTATCTATTCCAGAATTAGAGCAATTACTTAAGGTAAAATCAATAATTCTATATTTTCCTCCAAAAGGTACCGCTGGCTTAGCATTTTTTTCCGTTAATTCTTTAAGACGAGTTCCTTGTCCACCTGCTAAAATCATAGCAACAAGTTCTTTTTTTAGCATTTAATTCACCACCATCCATAATTATGTGTATCATATTTCCATATATTAGGTAACGGATGGTTATATTTTACAATAGTTTCAGTAAATGTTCAACAAGATATTTGTAAAAAATGTATTAATTGTAAATTAAGTAATAAAAAACAAGGTCAAAAAAGCACCTTATTCAGGTGCCACATAATTTCAATATTAAGTATAAGCTTTTAAAACTTAAAGGTTTATGCAATTAACTTAAGTTAGTTTTTGAGTTTGAATTTATCATTTTTAATTTCAAAAATATTTTTCAATCCTGATGATATATATATATCAGAATCTTTAGTAACAAAGATAGCATCTATATTGTCTAGAGATTCTATTAACTTTAATCCATCATTTAAGCCAAGAGCAAAGGCGGTAGTTGATAGAGCATCTCCGTCTATTGAATTATCTGATATTATAGATACACTTACAAGAGAATTGGTAACAGGATATCCATCCTTAGGATTTAAAATGTGATGATAGCGTTTGCCATCTTTTTCAAAATATCTTTCATAAACTCCAGAAGTTACAACAGATTTATCAGCTACTTTTAAAGTTCCTAAATATTTACCTCTTGGTTCAAAAGGATTTTGTACGCCAAGCTTCCAATTGCTTTTATTAGGTTTATTACCTAAAGTTAAAATATTTCCTCCTAGATTTATAATGGCATGATTTACCCCATTTTCTTTTAATATTTTTTTTGCTTCATCTGCAGCATAACCTTTGGCTATGCCACCAAGGTCTAAACGCATATCTTTTTTATTTAACATTACTTTTTTTTCAGCTTGATTGATTAAAATATTTTTATGATTTACTAAAGGTAGCTTGTTCTTGATTTCTTCAGTACTAGGTAATCGAGCTTTATCTGTACCAATATTCCAAAGCTTAACAATTGGTCCTATTGAAATATCGAATTTACCATTTGAAAGCTGAGAGTAATATGTACCTTTTTGGATAACGTAAAAAGTATCATCAGATACATTCACATAATCTAATCCGGATTTTGAGTTTATGTTTATAACCTCACTAGTATCTTTATTTATGCTCATTTTATCTTCAATTGTAGATAACTCATCAAAAACTTTTTCCAAAACATCTGTAGAAACTTTATCATACACAGTAACAGTACAAAAAGTTCCTAGAACAATATTTGATTTGGCTACAGGTTCTACGTTAGTTTTCTTACAGCTAGTAAAAACAAAGATTAATAATACACATGTGATTATAGAAAAGAATTTTTTCTGCTTTAACATAAGTAACCTCCACATATTAAAAACTAATTTTAATTCTTTAATTAATGTACTATTTACATGTGTAAAAGTCAAACTTATTTAGAAGTTTAGATGATACGCTAAGTTTAGAATAAAATTTAAGAGAAATATAGTTTATAGACTTGAATAAGGTGTTATACTAAAGTTAAAATAAAGTAATAAGGTAATGGGGGGAAAGCTATGAATATTCTTATTGCTGAAGATGAACAAGATATAAGAGAACTTTTAGAACTACATTTAAACAAAGAAGGATATAATGTATTTCAAGCAGAAGATGGGTTTCAAGCAGTAAAGATATTTGAGAAAAATGAAATAGACTTAGCTATTTTAGATGTAATGATGCCTAAAATAGACGGATTTAAGGTTGTTAGAAGGATAAGAGAAAGTAGTGAAATACCTGTAATATTTTTAACAGCTAAAGGAGAAGATACTGATAAAATATTAGGACTAGGTTTAGGCGCAGATGATTATATCGTTAAACCTTTTAGTCCTATAGAAGTTATAGCAAGAGTTCAAGCACAACTTAGAAGATATTATAAATATACAAATGGAAATATGAAAAGTAAATTAGAAGTTGGCGACTTAATGCTTGATAAAGAGAGCTGTGTAGTATATAAAAATGATGTGGTTTTAGAATTAAATCCAAAGGAATATAAAATTTTAGAATTTCTAATGGAAAATCCAGGAAAAGTATACACCAAAAAACAGTTGTATGAAGCTGTATGGGAAGAACCGTATTATGGAGATGACAATACTATAATGGTACATATAAGCCATATTAGAGAAAAAGTAGAACAGGACCCCAAAACACCTAATTATATAAAAACTATAAGAGGAATTGGATACAAGATGGATAAAGTATAACTACAATAAAAAAATGGAGGGATTATGAAAAAGTTCGACAAAATAATAATTATTATTGCTGTTTTTGTAGCTTTAATTTCATTAGTGGTATTTAAATTAAGCTTAAATAAGGAATACAATATTAAATACGCTGAGATATATGTAAAGGGAGATTTTTATAAAAAAGTTATTTTAGACAAAAATAGCTCTAAGGAAACAATAAATATAGAAACTGATTTAGGTGAAAATATAGTGGAAATAGAAAATGGCGGTATAAGAATTATAGAATCAGACTGTAGAGATAAAATTTGTGTTGAAGATGGATTTAAAGATAAACCTGGAGAGGTATTAGTATGTCTTCCGCATAAGGTTATAATAGAAATTAAAGGTGAAGAACAGTCTGAAGTAGATGAAGTGTCTTATTGAGGTGAATTTAATGAAAAAAACTCAAAAACTAACTTTTATTTCTTTGCTTGTGGCTCAAGGATTGGTTTTGCATGTGTTTGAGAGAATGCTGCCAGTACCGTTTATTGCACCAGGAGCTAAGCTTGGATTAACTAATATTATTACAGTATTAGCTTTATATATGTTTAATTTTAAAGATGTATTTTTAATTATAATTTTAAGAATAATTTTAGCTACATTACTTGGAGGAACTCTATCTGGATTTTTGTACAGCATAGCTGGAGGAATTTTAAGTTTTATTGCAATGTATTTAATGAAAAGATTAGGTGAAAAAGACATAAGTGTTATTGGAGTAAGTATTGCTGGGGCTATATTTCATAACATAGGGCAAGTGATAATTGCTGCATTAGTAGTTGAGAATGCTATGATGTTTACATATTTACCAATACTATTAGTAGCTGGTATAGGTACAGGATTTTTTGTAGGATTAACTTCAAAATATCTATTACCATTTTTAAAAAGAATACAGATGAAATAGTAGTTTTCTAGGCAAAGAACTTTAAAGCTTTAAAGTTCTTTGTTTAGTTGTATATGTCAGAAAACTCAATGTTAATTCTTTCTTTATAGCTTTCATGAGTAATAAATGGATTTGAATTTGGTACAATTTTTTTAGCTGATAGTATGGAAACAGGTAAAGAAATAATAAATTCACTTCCTCTATTTGGACAACTATTAAGTTTAATATCTCCTTTGCATAAAGAAATAAGAGCTGTTACAAGAGAAAGTCCTAGTCCACTCCCTTCTCTATTTCTTGAGAGAGATTTATCTATTTGGATAAATCGTTCAAATATGATTTTTTGTTTCGATTTTGGTATTCCGATACCTGTATCTTTTACAACTATATCTACATAATCATTTCTATCATATACATTTACTGAAATTTTCCCTCCAGGTTTTGTGAATTTAATAGCATTAGATAGAAGGTTTAGAACTATTCTCTCAATTATATCAGGGTCGCAGAGCATAATTTTTTCTTCCACATTTGTATCAAAGATGAAGTCAATATCTTTGCTTTCTATATAGGATGCTACAGATAAAGATATTTCTTCAACTACATCAACTATATTGTAATTATCTAGTTGTAATTGAAAATATCCAGAATCAATTTTGGTTATATCTATGAGGTTATTTATAATCCTTGTTAACCTGTAGCAATTTTGTTTCATTGTATTATTATAATTCATGAGTTTGTTTTTAGATTCTTTAGTAATACCGTTTGACTGCACTAATTCAATACACTGCAATGCACTTAATATAACATTAATAGGGGTTCTAAGTTCATGAGAAATATTAGCAAAAAATTTTGTCCTGATTTTATCATATTCTAGCAGCTTGTCTAATAACCTTTTGTTTTCTTCAGCCTTTATATCAGATGTTATATCTTTAGCGATAATTACTAATGCTTGACGGGTATTATTAGATGAAAATACTGGTATTTTCATGATGTCATAAATCTTTTCATCTCCATCTATAGTATTAAGTTTTTGCTTGTATTTTAAAATAGGTTCTTTATACCAATCTGTTTCGTTAAATTGTTCAAATTCTATAAGATCATTTTTAGATATTCCTTTAAGATTACAAAGTTCATTAATAGTTTTGTCTTTCCAATTATGATTTTTTAAATTAAAAAAATCTAAACAAGCTTTATTAGCATCAAGCCAGTTACCTTTGATATTTTTAAAGCAAATTAAATTTGGAGAGGCATTTATTAAAATACGTAATCTCTTTTCACTTTCAATTAATGCACGTTTAGTTTCTCTACGTTTAGAGATATTAACTATTAAAAATGAAAGAATAGCTATAAAAAATAAAGTGAATAACCATATTAATTCTTTGGGAATAGTATATGATTTAGATTTAATATTTATAATTATACTATTATCTGGAAGAAAATTTATCATAATATTAAAACGATTGAGCTGTTTATAATCAAACATATATTTTGTAGCACATTTTTTGATAACAGCAATATCTGATGGCTTTTCACCATTTAATACTTTAAGTGCTAATTTACCAGCATTTTGTCCGTGAGAATATCCAGATATCATTTTACCGCCAATTACACCATGATTTAAGTAAATATCGTATGTACTATATATAGGAATAGAGCAGTTTTGGGATATAGAATTTACTGCATCCTGTGATAAAACATAATTATTATTATTATTTTTTGAAAAATCACATATATATATGATGCTATTATTGGATAATTGATTTAAAATTTCTTTTTCATTTAAAAAATCTAAATTATTGAAAAATATAAAATTTAATTTATTTGTGTAAGAATAAGATAATTTGTAAATAACTTCTTTGTTAGCAATTCCTGTTAATGAAGAGTCGTTAATTATAACTATATTTTCAATGTTATGATGAAGCTTTAAAGCTGCATCAAGGGTTTCTTTAATATCAGGATTTTCTGCTATACCTGTAAAATTATTATGATTTTTCAACATAGAATCCTTAAAATTATTAACTCCACAGAAAACTACAGGAGTATTATGAAAAAGGGAGTTATCATATTTTAATAGAAATTCAAAAGCAGCATTATCGGTAGCAATTACTGCATCGAATTTTTGATCATTATATTTGAATTTATATAACTCATATAATTTTTTAAAATAGCATGTACTGTCAAATTTTTTAGAATCCATATATTCAATGGATATATCTATATGTGTTTTGTTTTTACCTAATACTGAATGTATTCCTTTTATCAAATCATCACTCCATATATACCCATTATGGTAAGAGTTTAAAATAAGTATATGCTTTTGTGAAGGTACTTCAGCAAATGAAGTTATAGTGTTAAAAGATAAAAATAAGCAAGTTAGTACAGCTATATATGTATATTTTTTAAAAAGTTTATTATTAAACATGGTTTGTATTCTCTCCTATATAAGTTAAAAATATAGAACTAATTCAAATTCATAGATTTATTTGCAATATATTACATTTTATCACTGTATTTAATATAAAACAATATGAAATCATATATAAAAATATAAGTTAATGGAACAATAATATATATAGGTATCAATAGACTGGGAGGTAATAATTTTGAAAAATAAAATAAGTAGATATTGTGCTTTAATACTTATTGTTGTTATATTTATGTTTACTGGATGTATTGAAGAAAAGGTTCAATTTTCTCTTAAATTAAAAAAAGGGGATATGTATAAAATAGAAATGAATACGGATGAAAAAATTACTCAAACAATAAAAGGACAAAAAACTGAAGTAAATTCAAAAATGAAAAGTGTGTATTCTTGTTATGTAATGAATGTTGATGAAAATAAAAATAGTGAAATTAGAATGACTTTAGATATGATTAATTTAAAAAATATGTCAAACAATGGGAAGACAATAGAATATAATTCTGAAACTCAAATAATAAATAATGAAAATATGGATAAGGTAAGTAAAATTTATGCAGCTATAATAGGAGAAAGTTTTACTATGAAAATTGGTGAAGACGGAAAGGTAAAAGAAATAATGGACATAGATAATATTATTGGAAATGTATTTAAACAATTAAATATAAAAGATTCAAAAGAAAAAGATGAAATTCAGGCAATTATTTTAGAACAATTTAGTGAAGATGCTATAACAAAAAAAACAGAAGATATTACTTCAGTTTATCCTGAAGAACCAGTAAAAGTAGGAGAAGAGTGGGTACAAAAAGATGAAATAAAAGGAGAATTTGCTTTAGAATCAGAAAACAAATATACATTAAAAGAGAGAAAAGATAAAACAGCAGAAGTTAATGTTGATGCTAAGGTTAAAACCAAAAAACATGCAGAACCAATGATTGTAGGAAATATAAAAATTAATTATGATCTTACAGGGCATAAAAAAGGTGTAATAAATATAGATGAAGAAACAGGAATTCCTAAACATATAGAAATGGAACATAAATATGGTGGTGAAATGAAACTGGCTTCACAAGATCCTAATATAGGAGCACAAACATTTCCTATAAATGTAGAGGGAAAATCAAGAATTGTGGTTACAAAGAATTAACATATTTTAGGCGTAGTTACTATGTTAAGTTTATATACTTTGTTTAGTTTAGTTACTAATGATGAATTTAGCTAATTCGTTTAAGTTAAGTGCATGGGAAGGTGGAAAAAAAGGTGAAAGTTGACACGTAGTATAAGCAAGCTTATACTAGCAGTTAAGAAGAGATAAGAAAGGGAGCGATGGGAATGGAAGCAGTAGTAGAGAGGTTTTTGAAATATATAAAATGTGATACTAAATCAGATGAAGAAACAGGTGTTACTCCAAGTACACCTGGACAAATGGAGTTTGCAAAGAAATTGGCTGAAGAATTAAAAAATATAGGAATGAGTAATGTATCTTTAGATGAAAATGGATATGTAATGGCAGAAGTACCATCAAATACGGATAAAAATGTACCTGTGATAGGGTTTATAGCTCATATGGATACTGCTCCAGATATGTCAGGAAAAAATGTTAATCCTAAGATTGTGGAAAATTATGATGGTAATGATATTGTACTTAATAAAGATCAAAACATAGTTTTAAAAGTTAAAGATTTCCCGGAAATAAAAGAGTGTGTTGGAAAGACTATAATAACTACAGATGGTACTACTCTTTTAGGAGCAGATGATAAGGCTGGAGTAGCTGAGATTATTACAGCAGTAGATTATTTAATTAAAAATCCTTCAATAGAACACGGAACTGTTAAGATAGCATTTACTCCAGATGAAGAAATAGGGTGTGGTGCTGATCACTTTGATGTTGAAAAATTCAATGCAGATTTTGCCTATACTATAGATGGAGGAAGTGTAGGAGAACTTGAGTGTGAAAACTTTAATGCAGCAGGAGCGGTAGTAAGTATAAAAGGAAGAAATGTACATCCAGGTAGTGCAAAAGACAAGATGATAAACTCAATGTTAATTGCAAATGAGTTTATTTTTATGTTGCCAGATACAGAAACACCAAGTCATACAGAAGGATATGAAGGTTTCTATCACATTACATCATTAAAAGGAGATGTTGAAGAAACTAAGATTCATTACATAATAAGAGATTTTGATAAACAAAAATTCGAAGAGAGAAAATATATAATGTCTGCTATAGTACAAAGCTTGAACAAAAAATACGGTGAAGATACGGTTTCAGTTGAGATAAAAGATCAATATTATAATATGAAAGAAAAGATTCAACCTGTAAAACATATAGTAGATACTGCATTTAGAGCAATGGAAGAATGTGAAGTAGTTCCAAAGGTAGTTCCTATAAGAGGGGGTACAGATGGAGCAAGACTTTCATACATGGGACTTCCAACACCAAATTTATTTACTGGTGGATATAATTTTCATGGAAGATATGAATTTATACCTACATTTGCTATGGAAAAAGCTGTAGATGTGATACTTAAAATAATAGAACTTTATACAAAAGCTTAAAAAATAAAAGTGCATCGCACTTTTATTTTTTTATTGCATTATTTTTTTTGCAGCTTTAAGAGATTCATCATCTATAAATGGAGCACAGAACTGAAAAAATTTCTCATTCCCGCATTTGGGGCAGACACATGTACATATATCGTAAGGAACATCACCTATTAGGGCAATTTGTAAATCCTCCGTAATATATGAGCTACCACAAACTTCACATGGAGTGGAGTTGATTATGTCATATTCACTTTCGATGTATTTCATAATATCATATAATGTCATTTTTGACCTCCGATTAATAAAAAAAAAATTTAATATAACTAATGGTATCACCAAGGAATAGTATTTTCAATACAAAGAATATTTATCTTCAATTTTATACATAAAAATTATCAAATAAAATCTTAAAGGTATCTTAAAATTATCTTAAATATATCTTACAATACTGTAAGAATAGGTGTAAATAAATAGTTTTTATAATATAATATTCTTGTGTAAACATTTTGTAACAATATTAATTATATAATATGATAATATATGTAATATTAGTATAATTTAACTTATTGTAAGAGAGGATTGTGAGAATGGAAAATATTATTGAAATCAAAAATCTTACAAAAATTTATAGAATGGGTAAGGAAAAAGTTACAGCTCTAGAAAATGTTAGTTTATGTATCAAAAAAGGAGAGTTTTGCTGTATTTTAGGAACATCAGGTTCTGGTAAGTCTACATTACTGAATATGATTGCTGGACTTGAAAAGCCATCTAAAGGTCAAATAATAATAAAAAAACATCATTTAGAAAAAATGAATGAAAAGCAGGTTACAAAATTTAGACAAGATTATGTAGGATTTGTGTTTCAATCATATAATCTACTTCCAAATTTAACTGCCCTTGAAAATGTTGCTATGCCTTTAGTTTTTAGTGGAATGGCTAATAAAAAACGTAACAATATTGCAAAAGAAATGCTTAGTGCAGTTGGGCTTGGGGACAGGTTACATCATAGACCATCTCAAATGAGTGGTGGTCAGCAACAAAGAGTGAGTATTGCAAGAGCCTTTGTTTCCAGACCTCAAATTGTATTTGCAGATGAGCCTACAGGTAATTTGGATACAAAAACTACTGAGGAAGTTATGGATCTTATGAGTGGTATGACACAAAAGCATAATCAAACATTAATTATGGTAACTCATGATGTTGAAACAGCAGTATATGCTGATAGGGTTATATATTTTAGAGATGGACATGTAGAAAAAATTGAAGTTAACAATAATAAACATAAACAGGGGGAAGAACTATAATGAAAAAAATAATGAGTTTTTTAATGACTTTTATTATGTCATTTACTATGGTTGCAACATTAGGAGTTGAATCGGCTGTAGCAGAAACATCTGAGTACAAGCCTAAATTGATTATCGAAAATACTGAAATACCTAAAGCTAAAACAGGAGAAACATTAAATTTAGAATTAAAGTTTAAAAACGATGGTGAGTATACAGCTGAAGACATAGAGGTAATACCACAATTTGATGAAAATAGTCCATTTCAGTTAGATAATTTAACTGTATCTAAAACTATTGATTTATTGAGTCCTAACAAATCTAAGAGTGTAACTTATTCTTTAAAGGTTAGAGATGATGTAGAATTAAAAACATATCCTATTGTAATAAAGTATATTTTCAAAAATCTACGTAAAGAAGAATTTGTAGAAAATAAAACTATTTACGTTAAAATAGTAAAAGGCTATACAGCAGCATCAATAGTAATAGAAAATATAAAAACAAATCCAGAAGTTATCGATGCTGGAAGTGATTTTAATTTTTCGTTTGATTTGAAAAATAAAGGATTATATGATGCAAAAAATGTTAAAATATCTTTAGAAGGATTAAATAAAGATGCATTTACTCTTAATAAGAGTACTAATCTTATAACAATGAAAGAGTTAAAAGGTGCATTAACAAAGAAAAGTTTAAGTTTTAGCATACATTCAAATAAAGATATGGAAACAGGAAGTTATGCATTAAAAGCAAAAGTTGAATATGAGGATGGAAAGGGTAACAATAAAACAGAGGAACATGAAATTTTCTTAAAGGTTAATTCTAGTGAAGACAGTAACTTAATTATAGAAAATGTAGTTTACCCTACACAACAGATGTTACCATCTAAAAATTTTACTGTAAGCTTTGATTTAAAAAATAACGGACAAGGAACTGCTAAAAATGTAACAGTAACTGTAGATGGTGGTGAAAAAATACTTCCTACATCTCAAAGTTTACAAGTAATTAATGAATTAAAAACTAATCAAGTTAAGAAATTAACTTTTACATTTCAAGCATCAGAAGATGCAGAAACTAAAAGTTATCCTATTTCAATAGAAGTTAAAACTGATGAAAAAGATGCAAAACCTATAAAACAGTATGCAAGTGTATATATTAAACAAGATAGTAAAAAAAGTACACCTAAAATTATAATTAGTGGATATGAATCCAATCCACGTATAGTAAGTGCAGGAAGTAATTTTGATTTAA
Organism: Clostridium aestuarii; assembly: GCF_026735135.1. Classification (GTDB taxonomy): domain Bacteria; phylum Bacillota; class Clostridia; order Clostridiales; family Clostridiaceae; genus Clostridium_H; species Clostridium_H aestuarii. The sequence goes on from NZ_JAPQER010000004.1 coordinate 93,742, forward strand.
GTGTAGCATTTTTAAATACAAACCAATATAAAACTGTAAGAAACATAAAAGTAAATCTTACAGTAGAAGAAGTTAATGATAAAAATGTAGATGATGTAGGTAGTGTATTTGTACCAGTAGAGAGCAGTAATACTTTTTATATCAACGAAATTGCACCAGGAAAAGAAGTTACTAAGGAACTTACTTTATATACAATACCTAATGCGAAAGCAAAAACATATAATGTGATAGCAAATTTAGAATATGAAGATAATGAAGGAAAAGAGCTTAAGGCTACAGAAAATATAGGTATTCATGTAGAACAACCAGCTAAACTTCAAGTTGCAGAAATTAAAATGCCTAAAGAAGCCTTTGTTGGACAACCAATTGATTTAGCAGAACCTATACAATTTTATAATACTGGTAAAGTTATAATGTCTAATTTCATGGTTAAAGCACAAGGAGAGTTTGATGTTCAAAACGGAAATTATTTTATAGGAAATTTTGAGACTGGAAATAGTGATGAATTTTATCCAGAAATAATTCCTTCTAAGACAGGTGAAGCAAAAGGAAAGATAATTTTTTCATATGATGAACCAAATGGAGAACATAAAGAAGTTATAAAAGAAATTACTATAAATGCTCAAGACATGCCTGAACCTGAAATGGGACCAGATGAAATGGGTGAAGGAATGGGTCCAGATGGAATGCCGCCAGCAGAAGGTGGAAATAAAATGAGCACTAAAAAGAAAGTGGGAATTGGTGTAGCTGTAGCAGCAATTATAATATTAGGAGTAGTGATAAAAAAAAGAAGAGCAAAAAAAAGAGAGGAAATGACTTTAGATGAATAGAGTTGATATTTTTAAAATGGCCTTTAAAAACCTTTTTAGAAGAAAACTTAGGACATTTTTAACTACTCTAGGAATAATAATAGGTACAATTTCAATTGTTGTTACAATATCTCTAGGTATGGCTATGAAAAAAAGCTTTGAAGATCAAATGAAAAATATGGGAAGTATGAATATTATTACTGTAAATCCTGGATATGATCAACGTAAGATGGTAATGGCAAGACGTAATGATGAAGAACCTACAATAACTCAAGAACAGCTTGAAAAAATTATCAAGGTTAAAGGCGTGGATGCTGTTACTCCTATAAGAGAAGAACGTATTAAGCTTGTATCAGGAAAATATATAGCTAGCGTTCAAGTAAAAGCTGTTTGGCCTGAATTTGTAAAGGAACTTGGAGCTAATGTTGAAAAGGGACGACTTCTTCAAAAAGGTGATACATCAAGTATGGTATTAGGAAGTGATATTCCTTATCAGTTCCGTGATAAAAATGCTAAAGAAGATAAGATGGCTAATCAATATAGGATGATGGATAGAGAAGGAAAAAGACCAGATCCAAAAGTAGATGTTATGAAGGATAAGATATCTTTAACTTTTGATATGGATTATGGTGTTAAACGTAGAAATGTAAATGGTAGCAGTAAACCTAAGAAAAAAAAGGTTCGTCCTCAGGATATAACTTGTGTAGGATTATTAAAACAAGGAAATTGGCAAACAAGAAGAGCTGTTTATATATCTATGGACTATCTTGAAAAGATTAAAGGAAGTTATTTAAGAAAAGTAGAAACATCAGAAGAAAGAAAAGAAAGATTAAAGAAAGAACGTAAAGGTAAGGGTTACCAAGAAGTTTTAGTAAAGGTATCAGATGTAAAAAAGATAAAAGGTATAACAGAAGAAATAAGAGGCTTGGGATGTGATGCATGGAGTGATATGCAGTGGATAGAACAAGCAGAAAAAGAAATGAATGTAATTCAGATGATTCTTGGAGGTATTGGAGCAATTTCTTTATTAGTAGCTGCTATAGGAATAACCAATACAATGGTTATGGCTATTTATGAAAGAAGAAAAGAAATAGGAGTAATGAAGGTTATAGGATCATCTATAGGTGATATAAAAAAATTATTTTTAATTGAATCTTCATTAATTGGACTTCTAGGTGGGATCTTTGGATCAACTGCAAGTATCCTTTTATCTAAGCTAATCAATCATATAGGTAGAACGACTGTACTAAAGAATGCACCACCAGAACAGATGTTATCATATATTCCACTGTGGCTTATGGGTGCAGCACTTGGATTTACAGCATTAATAGGACTTTTATCAGGATACCTTCCTGCAAGAAAGGCAATGAAACTGAGTGCATTAGAAGCAATAAAAACAGAATAGAAATAAAAAAACATCTTCTTGTTTAATGAGAAGATGTTTTTTATATTAAATTCATAATTCTTAACTGCTCATATCAGCTTGCTTATATGATACGTCACATAATAATATTTTATGTTTATATTACAGATAATAAATAAAGAATATTAAATATGAAGGTAGGGTGAGTGGTATGAGGGTAAGGATTGGATATGTTGCGATTGCGTTGAATCTTCCTAAAATAACATCTTCAAGTAGTGTAACGTTTAAAACTTATTCAAAATTATGTTCAAAACAGGAAAGACTGGATAAGTTAAAAAAGGTTACTTTATCAAATATGAATGATTTGTATAAGATATTACAGTATAACATAGAAAATGAAATACATTTTTATAGAATCACATCTAAACTAGTTCCATTAGCAACTCATCCAGAAGTGGATGATTGGAATTATAGAAATATATTTAAAAGAGATTTTGAAATAATAGGTGAATTAATAAGAAAGTATAATCTTAGAGTAGATACTCATCCAGATCAATTTAATGTTATAAATAGCACAAGAGAAGAAGTAGTAAAGAGTACGGAGCGAAATTTATGGTTTCATGTTAATTTGTTTAATGATATAAATTATAAGTTAGGTAAAATGATAATTCATGTAGGGGGAAGCCAAGGGGGAAAGGATAAAGCTATTGATAGATTTATAAATAACTTTAGAAAATTTCCACAAGAGATAAGGGAAAAACTAATTCTAGAAAACGATGATAAGGTTTTTAAAGTCAAAGACGTATTAGGGATTTGCAAAGAACTTAATATACCTATGGTTTTAGATGCTCATCATCATATTTGTAATAATAATGGTGAATTGTTAGAAAATATGCTTGAAGGCATTTTTAATACATGGAGTGAGGAAATGATGCCGCCTAAGGTTCATTTTTCAAGTCCTAGAGATGGAGAAAAAGATAGAAAACATTCAGATTATATTAATGCCTATGATTTTATAGAGTTTATTGAGAAGTGTAAAGATGTTAACAAAGATTTAGATGTTATGCTTGAAGCTAAGAAAAAAGACTTGGCTTTATATAAATTGATAGATGATATTAAGAACATCAAAAAGGAGTGGAAATGGATAGATAAAACTACATTTGAAATTTAAATTACTATTTTTTATTCTTATAGAACTTTTAAAAATTTTATTCGTATGAATATATGTAGAATAAATTTAAACCTTAGAGGAGGAAAATAATGAAGAAAATTTTAAGTTTAATAATGGTGATTTTATCAATATTTTTAGTTGTAGGGTGCGGTCAAAAAGTACCTGATGTTCAAGTAAAAGATATAGTAGGTGGAATTAAAAGTCAAATCGCTGAAGATATGAAAGCTGCGGGGGCTCCAGAAGATATGTTTAAGGATGGAAAATTAGGCATGTATATGGAAACAGATTTAACTGCGGAAGAGACAAAGCCAATAGCAGAACTATTTAATGAAGAAGATATCGAACAAAGTAGTATATTACAAGTAATGATCAATGTAAATTCAGACTTAATAATAGTGTTAAAGGCAAAGGATGAATCAAAAGTAGAGAGCTTAAAAGCTTCATTAGAAAAAGTAAAAGAACAACAGGATAATGTTTGGTCACAGTATCTACCAGATCAATATGAGAAAGTTAAAAACAACATAATAAAATCTAAAGGGAAATATGTAATATACATTACTTATAGTAACCCAGAAAGTATAGAAGCTGTGTTTGACAACGCTTTAAAATAAACAATAGAAGGCACTAAAAGGTGCCTTTTGTTGTTTTTTAAGTAAATTATAAAAATTTTAAGTTAGGATACCTTTAAGTGCAATAGTATATATCTTTATACTTTAGAAGTATTAGATTTTAGGAAGTGAATTTATGGTATTTAGTAGTTTAGTATTTTTATTTGTATTTTTACCATTAGTATTATTATTTTATTATTTGTTTCCACCAAAAATGAGAAATATAATTTTATTAACCGCAAGCTTGATTTTTTATGCTTGGGGTGAGCCAGTTTATATTTTTTTAATGATTTTTTCATCTATTGTTGATTATATACATGGATTATTAATAGAAAAATATAGAGAACAGGACAAAAAAGCAAAGCTTATTGTTTTATCATCAGTAATTATAAATTTAAGTTTATTATCGTTTTTTAAATATGGAGATTTTATTATAGCAAATATCAATCATTTATTTGAAACAAGTTTTATATCAATGAAATTACCTCTTCCAATTGGAATTTCATTTTATACATTTCAAACAATGTCATACACTATTGATGTATATAGAGGAGATGCACCAGTACAAAAAAGTCTTATTGGTTTAGCAACTTATGTTACATTATTTCCGCAGTTAATTGCAGGTCCTATTGTACGATATCAAACAATTGCAGAACAGATAGATAACCGAAAAGAGAATATAGAACAGTTTGCTAGTGGTATAAGAAGATTTATCATTGGTTTGGGCAAAAAAGTTTTATTGGCTAATAATATAGGGATGCTTTGGAATGAAATACAAAACACGAATATCAGTGATTTGACTGTATTAACTTCATGGTTAGGAATAATTGCTTTTGCATTTCAAATTTACTTTGATTTCAGTGGATATTCAGATATGGCTATTGGACTTGGAAGAATGTTTGGATTTAGTTTTTTAGAAAATTTTAATTATCCATATATATCTCAAAGTATTTCTGAATTTTGGAGGAGGTGGCATATATCCCTTGGAGCTTGGTTTAAAGATTATGTATATATTCCGCTTGGCGGAAATAAAGTAAGTAAGACTAATATATATCGAAATTTATTTATAGTATGGTTTTTAACAGGACTCTGGCATGGAGCAAGCTGGAATTTTGTTGTTTGGGGATTATATTTTGGAGTAATAATTGGAATTGAAAAAGCAGGTTTGTTGAAAGTGTTGAAACAGCTGCCAGCTTTAATAAGGTATATATATACCATGTTTTTATTAATTATAGGATGGGTGTTGTTTTTATTCGATAAGTTTTCCACAGGTGTTGATTATTTGAGAGTTATGTTTGGGATAAATCATGCAAATTTATATGATACTAAGTTTATTTATTATTTATATACCAATATAATTTTACTAATAGCATTAATTATAGGTTCTACACCTTTAATAAGAAATATAAATATATCAATATCAGTAAAGTTAAAAGGAAAGATAAAAATATTTTATCAATATATTTTAAATCCAAGTATTTATTTTATAATCCTTTTTATATCTACTGCTTATTTAGTAGATGAAGTATATAATCCATTTTTATATTTCAGATTTTAAGGAAGTGACTTTTACATGAATAAGCGAGCTAATAAAATTCTAGTAATAATGTTTATTACGTTTTTATTTAGTATAAATATTTTAAATATAGTAGTAGCTGATAAAACTTTTTCACAATCGGAGAATCGTCTACTGCAGCAGTTACCTAAATTAACATGGAATAACCTAGTATCAGGCAGATTTTCAAGCAAATTTGAAAAATACATTACGGATCAGTTTGTTTTTAAAGATTTTTGGGTGGCATTGAAGTCAGATGCTGATAGATTAAGATTAAAAAGTGAAAATAACGGAATTTTTTTTGGAAAAGCTGGATATCTATTAGAAAACTATAAAAAACCAGATAAACAATTAGAAGATAATATACATAGCATCAATGTCTTTGGGGACAATATGTCTGATTTATCAACTTATTTATTATTAGTGCCAAATTCAGTTAAAGTATATGAAGATAAACTTCCCCTGTTTGCTAGTCCCTATGATCAATTAAAAACTATTGAAAATGTAAAGAAAAACTTAAATAAAGATGTGAAATTCATAGATGTATATGATAAATTATATAATAATAAGGACGAGTATATTTATTTTAGAACAGATCATCATTGGACAATGAAAGGTGCTTATTATGCATATCAAATGTTAGCAGAAAAGCTAGGATTCAAACCATATGATATTAGTGAGTTTGATTCTAAAACAGTTAGTGATGAATTTTATGGTACATTTTATTCAAGAGCAAATAACAGCCATATTTCTTCGGACGCTATTGAAATTTTTCAGCCTAAGTTTGATACAGCATATACAGTGGATTATCCATATGAGAATAAGTCTATGAGTAACTTATATGAATTCAAGCATTTATTAGGTAAGGACAAATATTCTTTGTTTTTAGATGGTAACCACTCATTAATGACTATTAAAACAAATGTGAAAAATAATAAGAAAATAGTAATTTTCAAAGATTCCTATGCTCATTGTTTTATACCTTTTTTAGCAAATCATTATGAAGAAATTCATGTGATAGACTTAAGATATTATAAATTGAATGTTTATGAGTATATTCAAGAGCATAAAATAAAAGAGGTTTTATTTTTATATAATGTTACAACTTTTTCAAGTGATACAAATATAATTCGAGTGAAATAAATAATGCTTATATTATATATTTGAGGAAATTGCAAGCAGTTATATGATTTTGCAATTATGCAATTCCCTCATTTATAGATATTTTATCTAGGTATATTTAATTGTCCTTTATTTTTTAGAGTATAGTCCTTATCGTAAATTAAAAAAGCTACTTCCGTATTACTCTCATTAAATATTTTAATACCAGCTTTAGTAACGTTAACTTTTAACAATGCACCTCTAAACATTACTTTAAATGAATATGAAGTCCAATGTTCAGGGATAAACGGATTTAAAATAAGTTTATTATTTCTAACACGTAATCCACCAAATCCATATATTACTGACATCCATGTTCCAGCCATACTTGTTGTATGACAACCATCACACGTATCATTGTTATAATTATCAAGGTCAAGTCTTGATGTTCTTAAATACATTTCATATGCTTTATCGTAGTTTCCTATTTCCGCTGCTAATATAGCATGAATGCAAGGAGACAAAGAAGACTCATGAACTGTTCTAGGTTCATAGAATTCGAAATTCCTTTTTATAGTATCTAAATTATATTCATGCTCTAACAAATATAGCCCTTGTAGTACATCAGCTTGTTTTATGAAGCAAGAACGAAGAATTCTATCCCACGACCAGTTTTGATTTATTGGAAGATGTTTTTTATCTAAATCTTTAACTAATATCTGTTCTTTGTCTAAATATCCATCTTGTTGAAGGAAAATTCCTAATTCTTCATCAAATGGATAGTACATATTATTAATAATATCTTGCCATTTAGTTATTTCATCATCTTTAAAGTTAAGTTTTTCTTTAAGTTCAGCTAATATATTAGGTTCATTTTCATTTAAATAGTTTATAACTTGAATAGTGTATTCTAAAGTCCAAGAGGCTATTCTATTTGTATACCAGTTATTGTTTATGTTGTTATCGTATTCATTAGGACCTGTTACACCAAGCATTACATATTTATTTTTAGCCTTTGAGAAGTTAACTCTTTGACTCCAAAATCTTGATATGGCAACAAGTACATCTAATCCGTATTCTCCAAGATAAGATTTATCGCCTGTATAATTTATATAATTGTATATAGCATATGCTATAGCACCATTTCTATGGATCTCTTCAAAGGTTATTTCCCATTCATTATGACATTCTTCACCGTTCATAGTTACCATAGGATATAAAGCAGCACCATTATTAAAACCAAGCTTTTCAGCATTTTGAATAGCTTTATCCAACTGTTTATATCTATATAGCAAAAGGTTTTTAGCTACTTTTTCATCAGCTGTACTTAAATAGAATGGAAGACAGTAAGCTTCAGTATCCCAATAAGTACTTCCACCATATTTTTCTCCTGTAAAGCCTTTAGGACCTATATTAAGTCTTTCATCTTCTCCAGTATAAGTTTGATTTAATTGGAATATGTTAAATCTTATAGCTTGTTGAGCAGCAACATCACCTTCAATAATAATGTCACTTTCCTTCCATTTTTCATCCCAAGCTTCAGCTTGTTCCTTTAATAATACATCAAAACCATCCTTTTTAGCTTTAGTACAAAGTTTTTGAGTTTTTTCTACTAGCTTATCTATTGCATAATATCTTGATGAAGTATTAGCTACGTATTTATAAAGTATTATTTCATCATTTTTATTACAATCTACAGTAACAGTGTTTGAAATGTATTTTTCATTTTCAAATATTGAAGGTTCAGCAGTTATGTTTTCACTGTTTTTAGTTAATTCATATGACATATATGTGCATATATTAAAATCTAATTTTTTAGTTTTTAACATAACATGTCCTTCATAAGGTTTAACAGTTTTAGAAACTTCATCCCAAAATTTTTCATCATAGTTAGAATCAGAATTTATTATATCGCCATCTAAATAAGGAGTTATTTCTAGTTTGCCATTGAAGTTTAAAGGCGTTACAGAATATTTTATAGCTCCAATTTCTCCGCGAGTCATACTTAAAAATCTTTTAGAATGAACTTTAATTTCATTTTTATTACTTAAAATAGCAGTGAAAATTCGCTCAAGATATCCTTCCTTCATGTTTAAAATTCTTTTAAAATCTTTTACTGTGCATTTAGCAAGATCTAGAATTTCATCATTAATTTTTATATCAATTCCAATCCAGTTTGTTGAATTTAATACTTTAGCAAAATACTCAGGATAGCCGTTTTTCCACCACCCAACTCTTGTTTTATCAGGATAATAAACTCCAGCAATATAGCTACCTTGAAGAGAAGAACCACTGAATTTTTCTTCAAAATTAGCTCTTTGTCCCATACACCCGTTTCCTATACTAAAAATACTTTCAGATACTTCGTTATATTCTGGATCAAAACCTTCTTCAAGTATGTTCCATTCATCTAATTTAAAATATTTTTTCATTAAATAAAAACCTCCCTTAATTGTTCAAACGTTTGCACGAGCTAAATAAATTTAAAGCTAGTTTTAAACTAACTAAAGTACACATAATTTATCTAAATTCATTTCATGTAAGCCTGATATAACTAAATCTGCTTTACTTAGTATTTCAGGAGAACCTATTCCAATACTGTGCATACCTGCGTTTACAGCAGCTTCAATTCCTGCTTCAGCATCTTCAAAAACTACACAGTGTTCAGGTTTAATTTTAAGTTCTGCTGCACCCTTTAAGAAAACTTCAGGATTTGGCTTTGCCTTGCTTACTTTTGTTCCATCGATTATGGAATCAAAATAATCAACAAGTTTTAAATTGTTTAAAATAAGCATAGAATTTTTACTAGCAGAACCAAGGGCTAATTTTAAATTATTAGACTTAGCTAATTTTAAAAATTCTTCTACACCAGGTAAAATTTCATCAGCAGTTAATTTTGAAATATATGCTACATACCAAGAATTTTTTTTCTCTGCTAATTGAAGTTTAGTTTCATCATCAAGCTTTATTCCACCAATTTCTAATATTATTTCAAGAGAACGCATTCTACTTACACCTTTTAATCTTTCATTGTGTTTCTTAGTGAATTCAATATTCAATTCATCAGCGAGTTTTTTCCAAGCTAAAAAATGATATTTAGCAGTATCTACTAAAACTCCATCTAAATCGAATATGCACGCTTTTATTTTAGTCATAAAACTCCCCCTCTAACTATCTATTAATTCTATAATAATATATTTTTATAAAGTTGTGAATACGTTTGCACAAAATTTTTAAATTTAATTGAAAAAATGCATGATTGAAAAAATATAAAATTGTAAGTTTATGTTGCTTAGTATAAACTATAAGCATTAAACTTTAATGCAATTTGGAATGGATAGTTGACAATTAATTTTTTGTTATTGTAAAATTAAAATTATATTTTTTAAAAGGAGGAATTATAGTGCGAATAGGCATTGATTTAGGAGGTACAAATATAGCATTTGGATTGGTGAATGAAGAAGGGCGTATTATTTACAAAAAACAAGTAAAGACTGAAGTATATAAGGGAGAAAAAAATATTGTAGAAAAGATGGTTTCTGCTATAAATGAAATATTAGAGAATAATTCTTTAACATTAGATCAAATTAAATCTATAGGAATTGGTGTTCCAGGAGTTGTAGATTATGATAATGGGATAGTTAAGGAATGTGTTAATTTGAATTGGAAGGAAGTTAATTTAAGAGAGTTAATTAAAAACAAAATAAATAAAAGTGTTTTATTAGAAAATGATGCTAATGCAGCTGCTGTTGGTGAATATTTGTGTGGAAGCATGAAAGGTGCAGTAAATTCAATTTTAATTACTCTTGGTACTGGAGTTGGTGGAGGATTAATATTAAATAACAAATTATTTAGAGGTTCGAATGGAGCTGCACTAGAAATTGGGCATATTATCATAGGAGAAAATTTCTATAATTGTTCCTGTGGTAACAATGGATGCTTTGAAACTTTTGCATCAGCTACAGCTATAATTAAATACGCTCAGAAGCTTATTAAAGAAGGTAACAAAAGCATAATCATGGAAATGGTAAATAATGATGTAGATAAAATTGATGCTAAAGTAGTTTTTGATGCTGCTAGAGAAGATGATTTAGTTGCAAATAAGGTTATAGACAGGTTTGTTAAGTATTTAGCTAAAGGTATAAATAGTATTATTAATTTTTTAGATGTAGATTCAATTGCTATTGGTGGTGGAGTAAGTGCTGCTGAAGAAATGTTTTTGCCAAAATTAAAAGAAGAAATTATGAATAATAAATTATTTAAAAGTATGCCATTATGTGAAATTAAAAAGACAGTACTAGGAAATGATGCAGGCATTATAGGAGCAGCTATGCTAGATAGAATATAAGTTCAGTTGAGAATTGAGAGTGGATAATTGACAGTTAGGGAAACAATTAAGCATAGCTTGATTGTTAAATTTGTAATTGCAGATAGCTGCAATGTGCGTAAATAGCTTTGATGTGTATAAAATGTTCAAATATTCAAAAAATATATCTGCTTTACATTGATTTTGTGAAGGGTAAATGTTAAAATTTTTATTAGGCAAACGTTTGCAAAGACTATTATAGTTGAGAATTAAAAGTGGAGAGTTAAATAGGTAGCGTTGATGTTCCAAATTGTAGTTTTGTATTACCAAAACAACCTTCAATATCTACTGTCCTTTCTTAACTCTCAACTGAATTTAAAGGGAGTGATAATATGAGTAATAAAAAGTATCCTTCAGTTGCATATTTTTGTATGGAATATGGACTTGAATCTGATTTCAAAATTTATGCTGGTGGATTAGGAATTCTTGCTGGGGATTATTTAAAGGGTGCAAAAGATATGAATGTACCAATTACAGGAATAGGACTTAAGTGGAAACAAGGATATACTGATCAAGTTATAGGTGAAGATGGAAAACCATATGACTCATATCACAATTATGAATATGATTTTCTTGAAGATACGGGAATTAAGGTTACTGTTAAAATAAGAAATAGATATGTTGTGTGTAAGGTTTGGAAGACTGAAAAATTTGGGAATAATCCATTATATCTTTTAGATACAGATATAGAGGAAAATAATGGGGAAGATAGATGGATTACTGGACAATTGTATGGGTGGTTTAAAGAAGAAAGAATAGCTCAAGAAATAGTACTTGGAATTGGTGGAGTTAAACTTTTAAGAAAATTAGGACTTGAAGTAGATGTTTACCATTTTAATGAAGGTCATGCAGTATTGGCTGCATTAGAATTAATAAAAGAAAAGATGCAAAACAAATATTCTTTTGAAGATGCCTGGAAAAAAACTCGTGAGGAAGTTGTATTTACAACACATACACCTATAGTTCAAGGAAATGAAGCACATGATTTAGAAGCCTTAGAGTATATGGGAGCTTTTAATGGATTAAATAAAGAACAAATGATTAGACTTGGTGGGAATCCATTTAATATGACTGTAGCTGCATTAAGACTTTCTAGAAAATCTAATGCAGTAGCACAATTGCATGCTAAAACTGCAAATGAAATGTGGAAAACAACATCAAATAGAAGTGAAATAGTTGGTATAACAAATGCAATTCATGTACCTACATGGATAGATAGTCGAGTTACAAATGCCTTTGAAAAAGGGGACGAATTGTTGAACGTCCATAATGAAATTAAGAAAGAACTAATCGGTTTTATTGAAAAAAGAGTAGGAACTAGGCTTAATGCAGATAAGCTTCTAATAGGGTTTTCAAGAAGAGCAGCACCTTATAAGAGAAGTGATTTCATTTTTAGAGATTTGAATATAATTGAGCCATTACTTAAAAGTGGAGATGTGCAAGTTGTATTTTCAGGGAAAGCACACCCCTTAGATGATACTGGAAAAGGAATAGTATCACATTTAGTAAATATGATGAAAAAATATCCAAATAGTGTTGTATTCCTAGAAAGCTATGATATGAATATTGGAAGAATGCTTACAAGAGGTGCTGATATATGGCTTAATAATCCAAGAAGACCTTTAGAAGCTAGTGGTACATCTGGAATGAAGGCGGCTATGAATGGAGTACTAAATTGTTCAATTTTAGATGGATGGTGGCCAGAAGCTTGCATAGATGGTGTTAATGGATGGCAGTTCGGTGATGGATTTGAAAGTGATGATGTAAAATCTGTAGATGAGCATGATCTTAAAGCACTATATGATGTGCTTATAAACAAAGTTATTCCGACGTATTATAATGCTAAAGACAAATGGGAAAATATGATGAAGAAAAGTATAGAAACTACTAGAAATTTCTTTGGTACGGAAAGAATGATTGAAGAATACTATAAAAAATTATATACTAAGTAAGTATTGAAAAATAACAGTAAAATATTTTACTAATGAAAAATTATAAAATAAAAAATATGGTAGGGTGATTTATTATGGTAACTATTAAAGAAATTGCTAAAGAAGCTGGGGTATCACCGTCAACGGTTTCTAGAGTAATATCAGATGATTCTAGAATTAGTGAAGAAACTAAGAAAAAAGTTAGAAAAATTATGAAAGAAATGGACTATCACCCTAATGTTATAGCTAGGAGTTTGGTTTCTAAAGCTACAAAAACTATAGGGGTTATAATGCCATATTCTACAGAAAAAGCATTTACTAATCCTTTTTTTCCTGAGGTGTTGAGGGGAATTGCAAAAGCTGCAAATAGTTATGGATATTTCTTATTACTATCAAGTGGGGATACAGAAAAAGAACAAATAGATTCTATTAATTCACTTGTTAGAGGTAGTAGAGTTGATGGTGTAGTAATAACATACTCCAAGGAAAATGACCCTATTATAGAGGAACTAAAGAAAATGAAAGTACCTTTTTCTATGATTGGAAGACCAGTAAAAACAGAAAATATAAATTATGTAGATAATGATAATGTGAAAGCAGGATATAATGCAGTTAAATATCTTATAGATAAGGGACATAGAAAAATTGGACTTATTCTAGGAGTGTTAAACCTCACAGTTTCTGCTGATAGATATGAAGGATATAAAAAGGCTCTTGAAGAGAATAATTTGGTTATGGATAAAGAAATCATAATATCCAATGAATTTGTACAAGAAGGCGGATATGAAAGTATGAAAACAATACTTAAGTCTTCTCAAAGACCTACTGCAGTTATGGTTACAGATGATGTAATGGCTTTTGGAGCAATGAGGGCTGTTAGTGAATTAGGATATAGGATTCCTAAGGATATATCTATAATAAGTTTTAATAATACGCAACCTCTTTGTGAATTTTGTATTCCACCTTTAACATCTACGGAGATTAATCCTTATGAGCTAGGGTTTTCAGCTACTAAAATTTTACTTGAAGATATTAAAGGAGAAAGAAAAGTAGGCAAAGAAATTATAGACACAAAAATAATCTATAGAGAATCAGTATGTGAAAGTCATGTATAAATTTAACTATTTTGAAAAATAATGAAGTCTTGACACAAAGAATGAATAGGTTTACAATAAAGTTAACAATTATTATTGCAAACGATTGCACGGATAATTATTTTTTTAAGCAGTATTTTCAAAATATTCATTAATTTCTTTAAAAATGTTATTCCAACGTTTGCATAAACGTATAAAAGTAGGGGGGATTAATATGAGTAAAAATTTAAAAAAAGTTGTTTCATTAGCATGTACTACGATTTTAGCAACTAGTTTATTTGTAGGATGCGGTAGTAAAACTAATACTGCAGGCGATAACAAAAAAGAAGGAGCTAAAACAGAAAAGAAAGTAGAACTCGCATTTTGGGAGCAGGATAATGCTGAAGGACAGAAGGCTATGGATAAAGTTATAGCTAAGTTTACCCAAGAGAATCCAAACATAAAGATTAATAGAAGTCATTATGAAACTGAAGATTTAAGAAAGAATTATACTAATGCTGCGATGTCTGGAAAAGGACCTGAAATTGTTTTTGGTCCAAATGATAACTTAGGTGTTTTTGTAACAGCAGGATTAATTCAACCTATTGATAAGTTTTTAGGTGAAGATTTTATGAAAGAATTTGATTCTAAAGCATTAGCAGCAGCAAAATATCAAGGAGCGCAATATATGCTTCCAGACAGAAATGGTAATGAATTGTTACTAATATATAATAAAAAATTTGTATCTGAAGCACCAAAAACTTGGGAAGAGCTAGAACAAGTAGGAAAGAAGATTCAAAAGGATGGAAAAGCACAATATGTAGTTGCATTTAATGAAGTTGAACCATTCTTCACAGTACCATTTTTAAAAGCATTTGGTGGTGAAGTGTTTGATGATACAAATGCAGAATCTCCAAAGCCAACTTTGAATACAGAAGCTATTAAACAGTGGTCACAATTTTTAAATAGAATACATGAAGAAAAAGTTATCCCTAAAGAAGCTGATTATGATGTGGCATTGAATTTATTTAAAGAAGGCAAGGCTCCATTCCTTATTAATGGACCATGGTGTTTTGGTGATTTAGATAAGGCTAACATTGAGTATGGTATTCTACCTATACCAAGTATAAATGGAAAAGATTGTGCAGCATATTCAGCAGTTAAAGGATATACAGTATCAAAAGAGATAAATGATGAAAAGAAAGAGGCTGTTAAAAAGTTTATAATGTTTATGAATAACAAAGAAAATCAATTAGTAATGGTTGATGGACACAAACAGTTACCTACTAACTTAGAAGCAATTAAGGATCCTAAAATTACTGATGACCCTATGATTGCTCAACAAAAACCAGTATTGGATAAATGTATTCCAATGCCAATAATTCCTCAGATGAGAGCTATATGGGATGCAATGAAGCCTGCACAACAAGAAATACTTGCAGGAAAGATAAAACCTGAGGATGTTCCAGCAAAAATGCAGAAAAAAGCTGAAGAAGGAATAAAAGCGTTAGGATTTTAAATAAATACAAACTTAAGGAGGAATTAATTTCCTCCTTTTTCTAAAAAAAAGGAGGTAATAGATGATGCAAGTAAATCCTAAGGCATTAAAGAAAAAAACTAAAGCCGGTAACTATAATTTAGCACAAACTAAATGGACACCTCTATGGTTTTTATTACCGGCAATTCTAATAATGGCAATAATAATACTATATCCTTTGTTTTATGAAATTAAGTTGTCTTTTCAAAATGTAACTTTAATGAACTTAACAAGTGGAAAATATCCAACAGTTGGTTTTGATAACTATATTCAGATTTTTACGGATAAATTATTTTATACAACTTTACTTAGAACTGTAATTTGGACAGTTGTAAATGTATTTTTTCATGTGAGTTTTGGGTTGTTTCTAGCTATTTTACTTAATAGAAAACTTCCAGGAAAAGGACTTTTAAGAATTATTTTAATATTACCATGGGCTATTCCACAGTACATTGCTGCGCTTACATGGAAGGGTATGTTTAATGTAGAATATGGTGCGGTAAATAATATTTTAATACATCTATTTGGAAATAATGCAGCAGTTTCATGGTTATCAGATCCACATTGGTCATTTATTGCATGTATTATATGTAATATATGGCTTGGGATACCATTTATGATGATGATTTCGTTAGGTGGTTTACAAAGCATACCAAATGAACTTTATGAAGCAGCAGATATTGATGGTGCAACTTCTTGGCAGAAATTTAAGAATATAACGTTACCTTTATTAAAACCAGTTTTAACACCTGCAATTGTATTAGGTACAGTTTGGACTTTTAATATGGTAAATGTAATTTATATTATAACCAGTGGAGCAGCTTCAGAAGAAGCACAAATACTTGTAACATTAGTTTACAAAAAAGCTTTTGAGTATTATAGATATGGATATGCAGCTGCATTTTCAGTAATTATTTTCCTAATATTATTATCATTTAGTTCATTCTTTATTAGAGCACAAAAATTAGAGGATTAGAGGTGGAAATATGAGAAAAAATGATTATTTTGAAAGAAATGATTCTGTTGGGAAGATAACACTTATATATGTTATTTTAATTATTGGATGTATATTAAGTCTTTATCCAGTTTTAAATATACTATCAATAGCTTTAAGACCGGGAAATAGTATATTTTCAAGTTCTCTTAAAATAATTCCTGATGGTGCTACTTTTGAAAATTTCAAACAAGCTTTTATAAAATATGATTTACTTGAATGGCTAATTCATAGTCTTATAGTTTCAGGTTGTGCAGCGTTGTTTAGTGTTATAGTTTCTATTACAGCAGCATATGCTTTTTCAAGATTTGAATTTAGAGGCAGGAAAATGGGTATGTCACTTTTACTTGTTACACAAATGTTTCCAGCTACAATGATGTTATTGCCTTTATATATAATGTTAATAAAATTAGGACTTACGAATAGATATATAGGATTAATAATAGTATATGTTTCTACATCAATTCCATTTAACATTTGGATGTTAAAGGGGTATTTTGATACAATACCTAAATCTTTAGAAGAAAGTGCTTATGTTGATGGTGCATCTATTATGACTGCTTTTTATAAGATAATCTTACCGTTAGCTAAACCATCTGTAGCATTAACTGCATTATTTTCATTTATGGCAGGATGGTCTGAATATATAGTTGCGAGAGTTATTATTAATGATTCAGGTAAATTAACGCTTCCTGTAGGACTTGTAAATATGCAGGGTCAATTTTCTACAGACTGGGGAATTTATTCGGCAGCAGCATTAATTACAGCTATTCCAGTTATGATATTATTTGTAGCTCTTTCTAAATATCTTGTCGGTGGTTTAACTGTTGGAAGTGTTAAAGGATAACTTGATAGAAGCGTTCTAAGTAAAGAAATTAAGGAGTGAAGATAATGGCTGAATTAAAATTAAAGAATATTCAAAAGATGTATTCAAATGGATTTCATGCAGTAAAGGATTTATCTATAGATATTGAAGATAAGGAATTTATAGTTTTAGTTGGTCCATCAGGTTGTGGAAAATCTACAAGTCTTAGGATGATTGCAGGACTAGAAGAAATTTCTTCTGGTGAGATGTATATAGGAGATAAGCTTGTAAATGATATGGCGCCAAAAGATAGAGATATTGCTATGGTGTTTCAAAACTATGCTTTATATCCTCACATGACTGTCTTTGATAATATGGCTTTTGGATTAGCTCTTAGAAAAAAACCTAAAGCAGAAATTAAAGAAAAAGTTTCAGAAGCTGCAAAAATATTAGGTATAGAAAATTTGTTAGAAAGAAAACCTAAACAGCTTTCAGGGGGACAAAGACAGAGAGTGGCTTTAGGACGCGCTATAGTAAGGGAACCTAAGGTATTCTTAATGGATGAACCTCTTTCAAACTTAGATGCTAAATTAAGAGTTCAAATGAGAGCAGAAATAAGTAAGCTTCATCAAAAATTACAAACTACTTTTATTTATGTAACACATGATCAAACAGAAGCTATGACTATGGGAACAAGAATAGTTGTTATGAAGGATGGAATAGTACAGCAAATAGATGATCCACAAACTATATATCAGCATCCATCTAATTTATTTGTTGCTTCTTTTATAGGTTCTCCACAAATGAATTTTGTTGATTGTGAAATAAAAGAAGAAGACGGTAATTTATATGCACAGTTTAATGAGCGCAAGGTAGAAATACCTAAAGAAAAGGCTGGGGTTTTGAAAGAAAATAATTATATAAACAAAAATGTTGTTCTTGGCATAAGGCCAGAAGGAATTTATGTGAAAAATGAAGATACTGCAGATAGTATTAAAGCTGAGGTTGAGGTTACAGAAATGCTGGGTTCTGAAACATATTTATATTTAAATATGTATGGAAACAATATAACAGCAGTAGTAGATCCAAGTGTGAAAGTATCAATTGGAAACACTATAAACCTTGCATTTAGTAGTGATAAAATACACTTATTTGATAAGGAAACGGAAAAAGCTATATTCTAAATAGGAGGACACAATATGCTAATACACAAAAAATCATTTAACGCAAAGTTTGAAAATATTGATTTTATAAAAAACTATAAGGGATTAGAAAAAGAAGCGAACTTAATTAGAATTTATTTTGAAGATGGAAAAATTGAAGTCACTTATTTTGAAAATGATATAGTTAAAATTTTTATAGGAGAAACTTTTGAAGAGAGCAAAGGTACTGCAGCTGTAACTAAGTCATTAGATGAAAAAGAAGTAGAATGTAGTGAAGATGAAAAAATAATTCGTATTATAGGGGATAAGATTGATACTATTGTAAATAAAGAAAATTTAAAGATATCTTTTATTGATAAGAAGAATAACGTGATTTGTCAGGATTACCGTTCAGCAGGAAGAAGAGATAATAATATTTTTGTTTCAAAAGCAAACGATTGCATAGCTTATTACGGATTTGGTGAAAAAGGTGGAAGCTTAAATAAAAAAGGGTGTTATTTAGAGAATTATAATACAGACAATTCAGAAACTAGTGATGACGCTGTGTTTTTTTATAAGACAATACCATTTTATATTGGAACAAGGGAAAACTCTGTTTATGGAATATACTTCGATAATAGTTTTAGAAGTTATTTTGATATGGGAAAAAGTAATAAAGAAAGAATGTTTTTTGGTGCTGTAGATGGTCAACTTCAGTATTATTTTGTACCAGGTGAAGATATTAAAGAAGTAGTTAAAAATTACACTATGCTTACAGGTACAATGGATATGCCTCCTATGTGGTCATTAGGATATCAGCAGTGTAGGTATAGTTATTATTCACAGCAAGAAGTTGAAGAATTAGCAGATACTTTTAGAAAAAAAGAAATTCCATGCGATACTATATATTTAGATATTGATTATATGGATAAATATAAAGTGATGACATTTAATCCAGAAAAATTTAGCAATCCTAAAAAGATGATTGAGAAATTAGATGATAATGGATTTAATATTGTTACTATAGTAGATCCTGGTGTTAAGGTAGATGCGGATTATGATGTATATGAAAATGGATTAAAGGGAAACCACTATGTTAAAAAAGCAGATGGAGAGGTTTTTGAAGGAGAAGTTTGGCCTGGAATAAGTGCTTTCCCTGATTTTTCGAATGTTCAAGCAAGAGAATGGTGGAAGAGGGAGCTTAAAAAATTCATATCTACAGGAATAAGAGGGTTGTGGAATGATATGAATGAGCCAGCTTTATTTGATAATGACTATAAGACAATACCGGATACGTGTATTCATGATTCTGACTATGGAGTTATGGAACATGCTCAGTTCCATAATTTATACGGTATGTTTATGAATAAATGTGCAAAAGAAGCGCAAGAAGAGCTAAGAGAAAATACTAGATCTTTTTCTATGACAAGGGCTACTTTTGCAGGAGGACAAAGATATTCATCTATATGGACAGGAGATAATCATAGTAAATGGGAAGATATGAGAATGTCCATAGAAATGAATTGTAATTTAGGTTTATCAGGATTTGCTTTTGTAGGCAATGATGTGGGAGGGTTTATAGGAGATTGTACGGAAGAACTGTTTATTAGATGGATGGAATTAGGAACGTTTTTACCTATTTTCAGAAATCATTCTGCTGATTTTACAAGAAGACAGGAACCATGGAGTTTTGGAACGAGAGCAGAAGCAATAGCTAAAAAAGCTATTAAATTAAGATATAGACTTATGCCTTATATTTATAATCAATATTATAAGGCACATAAAGAAGGGCAGCCTATACTAAGACCTATGATAATGGAATATCCTAAGGATATAAATGTAGTAGATATGTATTCGCAGTTTATGTTTGGAGATGATATGCTTATTGCACCAGTTTTATATGAAGGAAATAGAGAAAAATTAGTATATCTTCCAAAAGGTAAATGGTACGATTACTTTACACATAAAGAATTTGAAGGTGGAAGATTTTATAGTATAAAAGTTTCACTAGAACAAATAGCAGTGTTTGTTAAAGAGGGTTCTATAATACCTGTTTATGAAGATAACTATAATTATATAGGAGAAAAAGAGCAGCCAGTTACTTTAGAAATATTCAAAGGTAAAGGGAAAATACATTTCTATGAAGATGATGGAATAAGCTTTGATTATAAAAGAGATATGTATAATTTATATGAAATAACTGCTGTTAATGATGATGAAGATAGTAAAAATGAAATTGCAATTGAATTAATTCATAAGGGATTGAATAAGAAAGAAGATTTTAAAATAAAATATATAAAATAAATGTGTTTTGAAATTTAGTTGCTTACGCTGAATTAAGGAGAGAAATTAAGCATGACAGAGAAAGAAAAAATGGTTGCAGGAGAGTTATATAGTCCATCAGACAAAGAGTTATTTGAGGATAGAGAAAGAGCAAAGAAAATGTGTAAACAGTTTAATGATATGGAACCTGATGAATATGATAAAAGAGTATCTTTATTAAAAAAATTGTTTCAAACAGAAAAAGAATGTTATATAGAACCTAGCTTTTATTGTGATTATGGATACAACATAAAATTGGGTGAAAAATTTTACGCAAATCATAATTGTGTAATATTAGATGTAAATACAGTTACAATTGGTGACAATGTAATGTTTGGTCCTAACGTACAAGTTTATACTGCCACTCATCCAATTAATTCTCAACAAAGAAATTCTGGAAAAGAAATGGGATATCCAATTAAGATTGGACATAATGTTTGGGTTGGTGGAGGCGCTATTATTTGTCCTGGAATAACTATAGGTGATAATGTTGTAGTAGGAGCGGGAAGTGTTGTAACTAAAGATATTCCAGATAATGTTATAGTTGGCGGTAATCCAGCCAAAGTTATTAAACAATTAAAAAATTAAAATTTCATATTAAAATAAGATGGAACAGTTAAAATTGAACTGTTCTTTTTTTATATTAAAAATGGTGATTGTAGACAACTGGTTAATTAAGGTTAAGTAGTCAAAGTTATATTATGCAGTATGTATAATTAGTTTTACATATCATAGAATTATAAGAAAAAGTAAGAAAAAAGAAGGAATATGACAAAATATATCGAAAATATATTATAAAGTTGTTCCTAATTAATATACATAAGATTATTAGGGGCTAGGTGGCAGAAATATATTTAAATTATGGAACATTAGTTACTAGCGTATTTTAATATAAGGATGAATTTGATTTAAAATAAGAATAAAAATTATATATGATGATAATAGCAAATTTATTGAAAAATAAAGACGCAAAGACATGGGTCTAAGGTACATAAAGTACTATGATTGCCAGTTTGCCAAAACATATATTAATAAATATTAAATTAGGTTGTTTAATATATAATAATATAAATGATGTTAGGTAAAAATGGCTGTGATTCATAAGTCATTTTTATTTTTTGAAAAAATTGATTGTTCCATATAAAGAGGAGGGGGTATGTAAAAAAATATTATAAAAATAAACATAAGAACAAATTAAAAAATCACTAAAGAAAAGGAGAAATAGGAATGCTTAGAATATTTAAAAATTTAAATATTGGCAGTAAATTGTATAC
The DNA here is from genome assembly GCF_026735135.1 of Clostridium aestuarii. GTDB lineage: Bacteria > Bacillota > Clostridia > Clostridiales > Clostridiaceae > Clostridium_H > Clostridium_H aestuarii. Next base: position 115,793 of record NZ_JAPQER010000004.1, read on the forward strand.
AGGATTTGGTGTAATAGTAGCAATTTTATTAATTTTATCTACAACATTTTATATTAATCTTTCTAGTTTTTATCAAGCAAATGATTGGAATAAACATACTTATGAAGTAATAATGAGTTTACAGAATATGCAGACTAGCATGATAGATATGGAAACAGGACAACGTGGTTTTGCAATTACAGGAGATGAAAGCTTCTTAGAACCTTTTAATAAAGGAAAATCTGATTTCAGTGATAGCTGGACAAGTGTAAAAGAATTAACATCAGATAATCCTAAACAACAAGAAATATTAGATACAATAAAAACAAGTCAGGGAAAATGGCTTGCTATAGCAGAGTCACATATTAACAATCGAGGAAAAGTTGAAAATGGGATGTTGTCTATAGAAGATATTGTAAAAGAAGAGAAGCTTGCTGAAGGTAAAAAGTACATGGACAAAATACGTGAATATATTTCAGAAAGTAAAGAAATAGAAACAAATCTTTTGATACAAAGAGGAAGCAAATCAGAAACACTAAAAGATAATACAAACATAATTATAGTAGTTGGAACACTCGTTGCAGCTATATTAGCTGTAATAATTTCTATACTAATTACTAAAAGTATTGTATACCCAATTAATCAAACTTCAACAATGTTAAAAGATATTGCTGAAGGAGAAGGTGATTTAACAAAAAGGCTTGAAATTCTGTCTAATGATGAAGTGGGGGGACTAGCGTGTCAATTTAACAATTTTATAGAAAAATTGTATGATATAATTGCAAATGTAAAAGAAAGTGCAAATATTACAACAGAAAATGCTAAGTCTATAGCGAAAGCAACAGAGGAAACAAACGCTTCTATTAATGATGTAGCTAAAACAATTGAAGAGTTGGCTAGCAGTGCTACAGATCAAGCACAGGAAGCTAATAATAGTTCTGAAAAAATAGTGAAATTTGGAAATGAAATTACTACAGTTACTCAAGCTGCAAATTTAATAAAGGCATTTACAGGTGATGTACAAAAAGTAGGTAAAGAAGGATTAGATGATATTAATGATTTAAGTATCAAGTTTAATCAAAATAATGAAATTACACAGTTATTAAACGACAGTGTAGAAAGCTTAGATACTAAGTCAACTTCAGTTAATATAATAACGAACGCTATCAAAACAGTAGCAGATCAAACTAATCTTTTAGCACTTAATGCAGCGATAGAAGCAGCTAGAGCAGGAGATGCAGGAAAGGGGTTTGCTGTTGTAGCAGAAGAAATACGAAAACTTGCCGAACAAACTACAGATTCAACCCAAGAAATAGAAACTATTATCAATGATATTCAAAAAGAAATTTCAAACACAAAGAATAATGTAGAGCAGAATAATTCAATTTTTGAGGAAAGCACAAGATCGTTTAAGAAAACTGCCAGTGCTTTTGATAAAATTGTTATGAAATTAGAAAAAGTAGTTAAGGAAATTGATAAATTATCTAATAGTATTAATAATGTTGATACTGAAAAGCAACTGATTATTAGTAATATGGAAAGCATAGCAACTATTGCTCAATCTTCGGCAGCTGCAACAGAGGAAGTTTCTGCTGCAGTAGAGGAACAAGCAGTAACCATTGCAAACATGGCTGAAACAGCTGCAGATTTAAGGAATATAGCGGATAAATTAGAATTAGAAATGAACAAATTCAAACTTTAGGTTAGTTTGTTTAATATAAAGTTTAAAATATATAAAATCGTTACATAAAACAAGGAAATATATTATTGATTAACTAAGTATGTAAAAATATTATAATAAAACTTAAATATAAAATATCGTACTGAACTTTTCAGTACGATATTTTTAATTAACTAGCGTTTCCTTGTAGGGTTTGTTCTGACGTTTCTTTTTCATATTCATGTAAAATATTTTGATCTTTAGCCATGTATCTTGCAACTTTTGGTGCTAAAAAGACGGTTGGCAAAAGAATAATAGAAACTGGAACAGCTGTTACAACAATGAAAGATTGTAATGAAGAAATACTCTCTTCGCCAATGGAAAGAAGTACTGCAGCAACAAATCCCATTACAATAGCCCAAAATACACGAAGACCAGCTGGAGGATTTCCATCTCCAGTAATAGCTATGGAAATAGTATAAGCCATAGAGTCTCCAGTTGTAGCTACAAAAGAAATTGTTACAAAAAGAAATGCTGCTGCCATTAGTGTTCCCATAGGTAATTGTTTAGTAATTGCAATCATTGCTGCTGGCATTCCTGAGGTGTTTAAAGCTTCAGAAATACAACCGGGTTTTTGGAGTTCATAAAAAATGCCTGAACCACCTATAACGGTGAACCAAAAGAATGTAGTGGTTTATATTTGGGTACAGTATGCTTATTGCACCAGTTTTATATGAAGGTGGACGATTTTATAGTATAAAAGTTTCACTAGAACAAATAGCAGTGTTTGTTAAAGAGGGTTCTATAATACCTGTTTATGAAGATAACTATAATTATATAGGAGAAAAAGAGCAGCCAGTTACTTTAGAAATATTCAAAGGTAAAGGGAAAATACATTGCTATGAAGATGATGGAATAAGCTTTGATTATAAAAGAGATATGTATAATTTATATGAGATAAGTGCTGTTAATGATGATAAAGATAGTAAAAATGAAATTGCAATTGAATTAATTCATAAGGGATTGAATAAGAAAGAAGACTTTAAAATAAAGTATATAAAATAATATGCCTGCGTATACTGCAGATAATTGCAATTACGGATTTAAGATAAGTAGCGATTAATATAGCTGCTTATCTTTTGTTTAGGAAGAAATAAACTAAGTTTAACTTTCAAAGTAATATTTTTCACAATTTCACATATTCTTATGATAATTCTATGATATTTATTTTATAAAATATAAACAACAGTTAGGAAAGATAATTTAATCAGAATATCGGAGGAAATAAAAATGAAAAAAAGTTTAAAAGTTATAGTTCTTTCAGCAGTTATAATATCGACTTTAACAACAATAAGTTTTGCAAATCCAGCTTCAAAAACAGATGCAGGAAATAAGTTAAAGAAAGAAAAAGTTGAATTTAAACAATTTACTAAGGAAGAGAAAATAAAAGAGTTAGAAGAAAGTATAAAGAAATTGGAAAAAGAATATAAAAAAGGTTTAATATCAAAAGAGAAATATAATGAAATGCTTGAAAATGTGAAAAATAGAAAAGATAGATTATCTAAACTAGATAATTTAAGAAAACAAAAATATGAAATTAAACAACTTATTAAGGAAAAAAGAATAAAAAAAATAGAAGAAAGTATAAAAAAGTTAGAGAAAGAATATAAAGAAGGTTTAATATCAAAAGAAAAATACGATGAAAAGAAATCAAATTTTAATAAAAGGCTTGAAAAAGTAAAAAATAGAAAAAATAAATTATCTAAAGTAGACAATTCAAAAAATCAAAACAATGAAACTGAACAAGTTACTAAAGAAGAGATAATAAATCAGTTAAAACAAAATATAAGAAAATTAGAAGAAAAATATAAAGCAGGATTAATATCAAAGGAAATATATGAGGAAAAAAGAGCAAATTTTGATGACCAACTTTCAAATATATGTGAACTGAATGAAATTACAGCGGATAATCTCAACAGCTATAAAGTTGGTATGAATGTAGCTTCAATTAATGTGAATGGTGAAAACAGAAGATTTAAGTTTTATGTCCCTGAAAATTTACCAAATGAGGGTGTTTCCTTACTATTCAGATTTCATGGTTCAGTGTCTACTTCACAAGATCCTATTGGTTCAATAACTAAAAATTATATACTAAATCAGATTGCAAATAATGAAAATATTATAGCAGTATATCCAGTAGGAAATATACAAGAAACAACGTTTAATTGGACTGATACTGAAAAAAACTTAGCTTTTTTTGATGAAATGGTAAAAATTTTTGAAAAAACATTTGATAATATAGATTCTAATAGGATATATACATGTGGTCATTCTAGTGGAGCAATATTTTCATTTACTTTAGCGGGATTTAGAGAAGACAAAATTGCAGCAGCAGTTCCAGTTTCAGGACAATACAACCTAACTAAGACTCTAGAAAAGAGTACCTTTATAGGTAATGATGTGTCTGTTCCTATTAGAGCTTATAATGGAACAAAGGATGAAATTGTGAATCACCAAGGAGCCTATAATAATATGTGTGTTTGGTCAGAAAAAGAAAATAAAGGTAGTTCTTTTAATATTGAAAAGAGTTATATGAATATAGGTGACTACAATGTTGATGTTAAAAAATGGGATAAAGGATTGTCAGATTTAGAAATGTATTCAATACAAGATGAGGGACATGGAATCTCTTGGAATACTATTGCGCAGTCAATGTGGGAATTTATGAAAAATCATCCAAAGAATAAATAGCTATAATAGAAATACATAAAGAGTATAAATAAATATTATGTTAAAATATAAGTATGGTATTATTAATAGAATATCCATACTTATATTTTATTTAATTGGATATAATTTAAACCTGAAAGGAAAGAGATGAAAATGTATAATATTTTTCTTGTGGAAGATGAAAAAAATTTAAATGATATATTAGTTTTTTATTTGCAGAATGAAGGGTTTAATGTTAAAAGTTTTATATGTGGATTAGATGCAGAAAAATATGTACAAGAAGAACCTCATTTATGGATATTAGATATTATGCTTCCAGATATGGATGGATATGAACTTATTAAAAGGATAAAAAAACAAAATGATGATACTCCTGTGATTTTTATATCTGCCCGAGATGAAGAGCTAGATAGGGTAATAGGACTGCAAATGGGAAGTGACGACTACATAGCAAAACCCTTTCTGCCTATGGAGTTAGTTATAAGAACAAGAAAGCTTTTAACAAGAATTTATGAAAATAAGAAGATTTCTAAGACTATAAATCTACTAATAAATAATACATATACTATTGATTTTAATAAGAGGATGGTTTTTCAAGAGAATGAAAGGATTGATATTACTTCAAAGGAATTTGATTTTTTAGCTATCATGATTAATAATAAAAATAATGCTTTGTCGAGAGAAGATATCATAACTAAAATTTACGATAAAGATTATTTTGGAAGTGATAGAACTATTGATGATTTAGTGAGAAGAATAAGAAAAAAACTGCCTGAATTGAGGATAGAAACTATATATGGATACGGTTATAGGTGGTGTGAAAGTGAATATTAAATCACTAAATTTTCGTTTGATAATATCCTTTGGGGTGATTATTTGTATTTTTTCAGCAATAATATTTTTGTTTTCTATAAAAGCTTTTAATAGCTATTATTATGAAGATATTTATAGAACTTTGGAAGAAAATGAAACTGTTATTAAGACTACTAATATTAATGATTTTGTTAAAAATAAAGACCAAGATATAAGGAAAATAGAAGAAAAAGTATGGCTTAAAAATGAAGAAAATATTATTGTGAGAAAGTTCAACGATAATCTTAGTTATTTAACGGAAGAAATATTATTAAAGGTTGAAGAGGATATAAAAAAACAAAAGGAAGATAGTAAAAGATATGTTATGGATGTAGATAACAGAGAATTGTTCTATGTTATAACAAAATACAAAGATACATTTGGATATAGTAAAAAAAAGTCTTATGAAAAATCATCTTCAAATATTAAAGCTTTAGATAGTCCTTGTTATTATAAAGTATCTTTTAAATGGAAGGTAGAAGATGATACTCTTGAAAAAAGATTGTTTATACAAATAGGCATTTCATTCATTTGGGGTATAGGAATGATGTTTTTAGTTGCATTTTATTTATCTAGATATTTAACAAGACCTTTGGTAGAACTTGAGAATCATGTTGCAAATATATCTAATAGAGAATTAAATATACCTATAAAAATGAGAAGAGAGGATGAAATAGGATTTTTGGCAAATTCAATTGAAAAAATGAGAAAAGAGTTATTAAAGTATGATGAAGATCAAAAATTCAAATTGCATGCTGTATCCCATGAATTAAAAACACCTATTATGGTAATAAAAAGTTATTTAGATGCTGCAAAGAGAGGATTGTATCCAAAGGGAACTTTAGATGCTTCTTTGGAGGTAATAGATGAAGAATGTAATAGACTGGAAAAATTGGTTTATAATCTATTGTATATGCAAAGGTTAGACTATTTAGATAGTGAAATAAAGAATAGAGAAAAAGTAAATTTAAAAGAAATAGTACAAGGAGTTATAAAAAATTATTCACTTCAATTAAAACAATTAGACATAAAATTAAATCTTGATGATGTAGTTATATATTCAAATTATAATCAATTAAAGGTTATAGTAGAAAATATTTTAGACAATCAAATAAGATATGCAAAAACCTTAATAAAAATATCTTTAACAGAAGATATTGAAAAAATTTATTTAAACTTTTTTAATGATGGTGAATCTATTGAAAAAATAGAAGATATATTTAAGTTGTTTAAAAAAGGGAAAAAAGGACAAAGTGGTATAGGGCTGTATATAGTAAATAGGATTTTGAAAATATATGATGGAAAAATATATGCTAGAAATGTAGAAAACGGTGTATGGTTTCAAATAGAAATTGAAAAATATAAAGAAGTATAGCTAATAGGAATTATGAATAATATGATTCTCTAAATTGTTTATACTATGTGGATAGAAAATCCATTTGCAACTGGATTAGCTACTAGAGTTTTAGTTGATGTAATATAAATAAGGGGTAGAAATATGAAAGACGAATTAATGTTAAAAAAATTAATGGAAACCTACCAACTATTTGCAGAATTTAACGAGAAAACTTTTTTAGAGAATTATAGTAATTTGAACATAAATGAGGTACAGGCTATTTTTATTTATGTAAGGTAAGGCAATAGATTAATATCTAAATTACAAGAAATGTTAATGAGTTGGGCTTAAAAGTGTTGAGAAAAATATAGAGAAACAAGTCATACAGTGAAAATATCGTACTGAATTTTTCAGTACGATATTATTTTTAATTAACTAGCGTTTCCTTGTAAGGTTTGTTCTGAAGTTTCTTTTTCATATTCATGTAAAATATTTTGATCTTTAGCCATGTATCTTGCAACTTTTGGTGCTAAAAAGACGGTTGGCAAAAGAATAATAGAAACTGGAACAGCTGTTACAACAATGAAAGATTGTAATGAAGAAATACTCTCTTCGCCAATGGAAAGAAGTACTGCAGCAACAAATCCCATTACAATAGCCCAAAATACACGAAGACCAGCTGGAGGATTTCCATCTCCAGTAATAGCTATGGAAATAGTGTAAGCCATAGAGTCTCCAGTTGTAGCTACAAAAGAAATTGTTACAAAAAGAAATGCGGCTGCCATTAGTGTTCCCATAGGTAATTGTTTAGTAATTGCAATCATTGCTGCTGGCATTCCTGATGTGTTTAAAGCTTCAGAAATACAACCGGGTTTTTGGAGTTCATAAAAAATACCTGAACCACCTATAACGGTGAACCAAAAGTTTGTTATTAAAGGAGAAATAACTGAGACTGCAATAACTAATTCTCTTATTGTTCGTCCTCGTGAAATACGACTAATGAAAATTGCCATCATTGGTCCATATCCAATAAACCATCCCCAGAAGAATACTGTCCAAGATGATAGCCAAGTAGTATTTCCACGATAAAGACTAAGTTTTAAAAAGTCCTGAAAATATACTGCGATTGAACCTAGAAATGAATCGAAAATAAATCCAGCAGGTCCTAAAAGTAGCATTAATATAACTAAAATTAACGTAAGTATAATATTAAATCTACTTAAAATTTGAATTCCTTTATCAATTCCAGAGGCAGCAGAAATAGCTGCAACTGTTACAAGACCGAAAACAATAAATAATTGCGTTGTATAAACATCTGGAATACCAAAAATACTTTCTAATCCGTAAGATGCTTGTAATCCAAGAAAACCGATTGGTCCAATTGTACCAGCAGCAACTGCGATTACTGAGAATACGTCAACAAGTGTTCCAAGTATACTTTTGGTCATGATTTTTTCGCCGAAAATTGGATAAAATAACGTACGAGGTTTTAATGGCATTCCTTTAGTATAATGTCCATACATTAAAACAATAGAACTTAATGTTCCTAAGATAGACCAAGCTAGAAATCCCCAATGCATAAAAGATTGTGATAATGCTGGAATAACTGCTTGTGGTGTTTTTGAATTAATAGCATTAAATACTGGTGGAGTAGATATAAAATGATATATTGGTTCAGCTGCTGCCCAAAATACGCCGCCGCCAGCAAGTAATGTACACATTATAATAGCTATCCATCTAAAAGTTGACATTTCAGGATGTTTTAGATTTCCTAGACGTACTTGACCAAGTTTTGATACAGACAGCCCTATTGCAACAACAAAGGTTACAAGCATCAATATTTGCCAAAGTGCCCCGAAATATTTTACTGAAGAGTTAAAAGAAGAGTTTACAAGTTTATTGACGAGTTGAGGATTAATAAATGAAGCCAATATAAACAATATAAGAAGTCCCCCACTTATTAGTAATACTGACCAGTCAAGCTGTTTTTTTAATTTCACAATTAGCCTCCTAAAATTTTGTTATTCCTCTATTTGTTAAATTTAATTTACAAGGAATTAGTGTGCAAAAAAGCAACATGTTTAATAATATATGATATCAGCTTAGAATTCAACAAGGTTTAATGCGCTTAACTGTGTTTAGGTGGTAATTAGTGACAAAGATGCGGGGATTACGCTGATAAATGGCTATATGACTTAATTTGTAAATATTAAATTAGTTTTTTGTTATTTATCATAATTATCTGAGTTAATTTCTATGTAAAAATTTACATTTATATAAATTAAATGTATAATATTGGTAAAGAGTGAATTAAGGGGTGGTTATTGATGGCAGGGTTAAATCTTAAGAATATCGAGAAAGTTTATCCAAATGGATTTTATGCAGTAAAAAATCTATGTATAGATATTGAAGATAAGGAATTTGTAGTTTTGGTTGGCCCATCAGGATGTGGAAAATCCACAAGTCTTAGAATGATTGCTGGACTTGAAGAAATTTCTTCAGGAGAACTTTATATAGGCGATAAGCTTGTAAATGATATACCCCCAAAGGATAGAGACATTGCCATGGTATTTCAGAACTATGCGTTATATCCACACATGACGGTTTTTGATAATATGGCTTTTGGATTAAAGCTTAGAAAAAAACCTAAAGAAGAAATTAAAGAAAAAGTTTCACAAGCTGCAAAAATATTAGGTATAGAGAATTTACTAGATAGAAAACCAAAACAACTTTCAGGTGGACAAAGACAGAGAGTTGCATTGGGACGTGCTATTGTAAGAGAACCTAAGGTGTTCTTAATGGATGAGCCACTTTCAAACTTAGATGCTAAATTAAGAGTGCAAATGAGAACTGAAATAAGTAAGCTTCATAAAAGATTGCAAACTACTTTCATTTATGTAACCCATGATCAGACAGAAGCTATGACTATGGGAACAAGAATAGTTATTATGAAAGATGGAGTAGTACAGCAAATATCTGATCCTCAAACTATATATCAGCATCCAACTAATCTGTTTGTTGCTTCTTTCATAGGTTCACCTCAAATGAATTTTATTAATTGTGATATAAAAGAAGAAAATGATAGTATTTATGCTGAGTTTATGGATAATAAGATAGAAATTCCTGAGGACAAAGCTAAGCTTTTGAAAGAAAACGATTGCATTAATAAAGAAGTTATTCTTGGTATAAGACCGGAAGAAATATATGTTAAGGATAGTAAAGCTCAAAACGGCATTAAAGCTAGAGTCGAAGTTACAGAAATGCTGGGTTCTGAATCATATTTATATTTAGATATGAATGGAAACAATATAATAGCAAGAGTTGATTCAAGTACAAAAGTAGAAATAGGAAACAATATAAAGTTTGCTTTTGATGCAAATAAAATACACATGTTTAATAAGGAAACAGAGAAAGCAGTATTCTAAGGAAAGTATGGAACACTTTCCTTAGCGTTTAGCTGCGTGTATTTAAAGTATTCTTCCTGTTTCAGTTAAATCACAAGCTGGAACTACCATGCAATTATTATCACGTAAATTTCTAATTTGCACTAAACTTCTTTTATCGTTTATATCTTCAAGCCATACAGGAACGTTGTTGTATATTACTTCTAGGTTTGAATTAGATTCCATTATAGATTTTGCTCTATCTATGCTTAACATAAAAGATACCTCCTCTTATGCTTAGAATTTGTATTTATAAACTAAATATACGCAATATTCTCATATTGTGTGTTGACAATATTATTAAAAGGTGTTATCCTTTACACGTAAACAACTTAATAAAAAGTGATTTTAATTAATCCTTCGGGGTAGGGTGAAATTCCCAATCGGCGGTTATAGTCCGCGAGCGGTAGTACAAGCTATTGCAGATCTGGTGTAATTCCAGGACCGACAGTAAAGTCTGGATGAAAGAAGAGATTATACTATTGATTATTTATATGCGTTATTGCATATTATATTTTGCGTATAATAAACCCTGAAAATTATATTTTCAGGGTTTTTTGTTTTAGGATTATAAACGTTATTTTTAGAGATAAAAATAATAAGTGATTTAGAAGAGTTTGTGTGCACACATCTTTCTATTTTCAAATGGGTACCCTATCTAATAATCAAGTAAATCTTTCATCAAAGAAAAATCCCTGTATAAAATGTTATTTATAATATTTTTAGTTTAAAACTGAATTTTAGAAGGTGATAGTTAAGTGGATGTAAAGTATATGAAAAAAGCCATTGAACTAGCTAAAAAAGGTGCGGGATATACTAGTCCTAATCCTTTAGTTGGTGCTGTTATCGTTAAAGATGACAAAATAATTGCAGAAGGTTATCATCAATTTTATGGTGGACCTCATGCAGAAGTAAATGCGCTTAATAATGCAGTAGAAGATATTGATGGAGCAGTAATGTATGTTACTTTAGAACCGTGTTCTCACTATGGGAAAACACCACCTTGTGCAAATACTATTGCTAAAACTGGAATAAAAAAAGTAGTAGTTGGCATGAAAGATCCTAATCCAATAGTAGCAGGAAGAGGTATCAAAATACTAGAGGAAAGCGGTATTGAGGTAATAAGTGGTGTTCTTGAAAATGAAGTTAAGGAAATTAATGAAATTTTTATAAAATATATAACTACTAAAACTCCATTTTGTCTTTTAAAAACGGCTATGACGTTAGATGGCAAAATAGCCACGCATAATGGAGATTCAAAGTGGATTACAAATGAAAAATCCAGAAAATATGTACACCAAATAAGAAATAGAGTATCGGCAATAATGGTAGGCATAGGAACAGTTTTGCAGGATAATCCAAAACTAACTACAAGATTAGAAGAAAAAGAGTCATCAGATCCAACAAGAGTAATTGTAGATAGTAGAGGAAGAATTCCTTTAGATTGTAATGTACTAAATGTTGATTCAGAAGCACAAACTATTGTTGTAGTAACAGAACTTGCTGATAAAGATAAGATAAATTCTATTAAAGAAAAAGGAGCAGATGTAATAATAACACCTTCAAAGGATAATAGAGTAAATTTAGCATATTTGATGAAAGAATTGGGTAAAAGAGATATAGATAGTGTTTTATTAGAAGGTGGAAGTACTCTTAATTACTCAGCCTTGAAGGAAAATATTGTGGATAAAGTAATTTCTTTTATAGCACCTAAGATAATTGGAGGGGAACAAGCAAAGACACCGGTTGGTGGAAATGGAATAGATTATATGAAAGATGCTATAACACTTGAAAATATAAAAATATTAAGATTTGAAGAAGACATTATGATAGAAGGAAAGATGACTAATAATTAACAATGAAGAAAAAAATTAAGTAAAGCTTAATTCTAAATCCGCAATTATAACAAGTTGTAATGTGCGTAGGAAGCTTTGCTACTACAATTGTTAACTGTTAATTGATCAAAGGATGGTGAGTAGGTGTTTACAGGGATAGTAGAGGAAATAGGAAGTATTGAATCAGTTAGTAGAGGGACAGAATCTGCTAAGATAAAAATCAAAGCAAATAAGGTTTTGGAAGATGTAAAACTAGGAGATAGTATAAGTACTAATGGTGTGTGTCTTACTGTAACGGAATTTAATAAAAACAGTTTTGTAGTGGATGTTATGGCAGAAACTATGAGGAAAAGTAGTCTCGATAGTTTAAAAAAGGGAAATAAGGTTAATTTAGAAAGAGCATTAAGAGTTGGTGATAGATTAGGCGGACATTTGGTAAGTGGTCATATTGATGGAGTTGGTTCTGTAAAAGATTTTAAAAAAGAAGATAATGCCATATGGATAACTATAGAAGCACCTTCTAATATTTTAAAATATATAGTTTTAAAAGGATCCATATCTATAGATGGAGTTAGTTTAACTGTAGCTTATGTAGATGATGGAAGTTTTAAAGTTTCTATAATTCCTCATACTCAAGATGAAACTATACTAGTTAAGAAAAACATAGGAGACAAAGTTAATCTTGAATGCGATATGATTGGTAAATATGTAGAAAGATTTTTAAGTTTTAAAGAACAGAAAGTATCTGAAAAAAGTAAAATTGATATGAATTTTTTAGAAAAAAACGGATTTTTATAAAAACTGATTATCGAAGGGGAGGATATTAATGAGCGAATATAAATTTAATACTATTGAAGAAGCTATAGAAGATATAAAAAATGGAAAAATAGTTGTAGTTGTTGATGATGAAGATAGAGAAAATGAAGGAGATTTATTAATGGCAGCAGAAAAAGCTACTCCTGAAGCTATAAATTTTATGGCTAAATATGGCCGAGGACTTATATGCATGCCTATGACAGCTAAAAGATTAGATGAGTTAGAACTAAATCAGATGGTATCTAATAATACAGATATAAAAGAAACTGCTTTTACTGTATCAATAGATGCTGTAGGAACAACTACAGGAATTTCTGCTCATGAAAGAGCAATGACAGTTTTAAAAGCTGTGGAGCCTAATGCAAAGCCAGAAGATTTCCAAAGACCTGGACATATATTTCCTCTTAGAGCTAAAGATGGTGGAGTATTAAAAAGAGCAGGGCATACTGAGGCTGCTGTAGATCTTGCAAAATTAGCAGGACTTAAACCAGCGGGAGTTATATGTGAAATCATGAATGAAGATGGAACAATGTCAAGAGTTCCACACCTTATGGAATATGTAAAAGAACATAATTTAAAAATGATAACTATTGCTGATTTAATTGCTTATAGAAGAGAGAAAGAAAGCTTAGTAGAAAGAGCTGCAGAAGCAAAAATGCCTACCAAATATGGGGAGTTTAAAATGGTTGGGTATCAAAATAGATTAAATGGAGAACATCATGTAGCATTAGTTAAAGGTGATGTGGCAAATGGAGAACCAGTATTAATCAGAGTACATTCAGAATGTTTAACAGGTGATGTTTTTGGTTCATTAAGATGTGATTGTGGAGACCAATTAGCAGCAGCTTTAAAAGCAATTAATAAAGAAGGAAGAGGAATTCTGCTATATATGAGACAGGAAGGAAGAGGAATAGGTCTCATAAATAAAATAAAAGCTTATAAGCTTCAAGAAGAAGGTATGGATACAGTAGAGGCAAATATAGCTTTAGGGTTTGACCCAGATTTAAGAGATTATGGAATAGGAGCTCAAATACTTAGGGATTTAGGTGTAAAACAAGCAAGACTTATGACTAATAATCCTAAAAAAATATCAGGAATATCTGGTTATGGAATAGAAATTATTGAGAGGGTTCCTATACAAATAGAATGTAATGAAATAAATGAATTTTATTTAAAAACTAAAAAAGAAAAAATGGAACATATGTTATGTTTTGATAAAGACGAGGAGGAGAAATAAGATGAAAGTTTATGAAGGAAAATTAATTGCACAAGGTTTAAAAGTTGGAATAATAGTTGGAAGATTTAATGAGTTTATAGGTAGCAAATTATTAGATGGAGCTTTAGATGCATTAAAAAGACATGGAGTTAATGAGGAAGATTTAGAAATTACATGGGTTCCAGGAGCTTTTGAAATACCTTTAGTTGCTAAAAAAATGGCTAAGACAAACAGATATGATGCAGTTATATGTTTAGGAGCTGTTATAAAAGGAGCTACTCCACATTTTGATTATGTATCTAGTGAAGTTTCAAAAGGAGTTGCAAATGTAGGATTAGAAACAGAACTTCCTATTATATTTGGAGTGCTTACAACAGATTCTATAGAACAAGCAATTGAAAGAGCAGGAACTAAAGCTGGAAACAAAGGATATGATGCAGCTATGACTGCGATTGAGATGGCAAACCTACTTAAACAAATATAAAAAAGAAGTTAATGTTGGGAGAAGATAAAAATGATACCTTTTCGAAAGATAAAAACCATTTTTTTCGATTATGATGGAACAATTCATAACAGTATGGAAATCTATGGACCAGCATTTAGAAAGGCTTATAATTACTTAGTTGAGGGTGGTTTTGCAGAACAAAGAGAGTGGAAAGATGAAGAGATTCAGTACTGGTTAGGATTTACTAGTGTGGAGATGTGGAAAGAGTTCCTGCCTGAGTTATCTGATGAAATAAAAGAAAAAGCTAGAAAAACAGTTGGGTATGAGATGAAGTCCCTGATTGAATCTAAAAAAGCAATTTTATATGATGGAGCTGAAGAAACTTTACAGTACTTAAAAGACAAGGGATATCATTTAGTGTTTATAAGTAATTGCAGCAATTACTATAAGGATACTCATAATGAAGTATTTTCTTTGGATAAGTATTTTGAAAAATTGGTTTGCGCTGAAGAACATGATTTTATTCCAAAATATGAAGTGCTAGGAAAGGTTATGAAAGAGTATCCCGATGAAATGGTAATGGTAGGCGATAGAAAACACGATATGAAAGCAGGAAAAATGAATAATATATATACAATAGGTTGTAGTTATGGATTTGCTTTAGATGGAGAACTGGATGAAGCAGATTTAATTATAAAAGATATAAGAGAATTAAAAGAATACTTTTGATTAAAATAATAATAAAAACCTGTGCAAAAATAAAATGCATAGGTTTTTTTATAAAAACACATAGTTTGAGATAAATATAAGAGTATACATTACTAGCACTACTAGCTATAAATTTCTTTACTATGATTTGATTTTAGTATGATTTTGAAAAAAATTATCAATATATATTTTTAGTACAGCCATTGTTGGAACACCTAAAAGCATCCCAATAATTCCAAATAGGCTGCCACCTATAGTTACTGCAAAAATAACTAAAAATGGACTAAGACCGACTTTACTTCCTATTAATTTAGGATCTAAATACCATGCATCAAATTGTTGAAGAAAAAATAAAAATATTAAAATTTTTACAGCTATCATTGGATTAAAGAAAATATTTATTATAAAACCTACTATCATACCTATAAATGGACCAAAATAAGGTATCATATTTGTAAAACCAACTATTACTGCTATTAATAATGTATAAGGAGATTTAAGTATGGAAATTCCAATAAAACAAATTACAGCTATAATAAATGAATCAATAGCCTTTATCCCTATGTATGTAGATAGCATATAATGAATATTTTTTAATAAGTTTAAAAAGTTATCTCCATTTTTTTTCTTTAAAATAATATAAATAATTTTTTTAGCATTTTTAATAAATTTTTCTTTATCATAAAGAACATATATAGATATTATAAAACCAAATATTATTTTAGCAAAAAAACTTGTGAATGATAGAGTTTTTATAAAAACTATATTCATTGATTGAAGGAACATATCTTTAAAATTTAAAATTCCTGATTTTAAATTATTTATAAAAAATCGCTTGGAATCTACTCTGTTTAAGAATTCTATATTATTATTTATCCAAATCTTTGCTTGATTAGCAAACTTAGGAGAATTATTAAATAACTCAACAACATTATCTGCTATTTTAGGCAATAGAGAAGTTATAAATATTGTAATTAAACCAATTATCAAAACATAAGTTAGTGATATACTTAAAGCGCGTTTGAATTTTAATTTTTCTTCGAAAAATGACAATAGTGGATTTAGAATATAAGCTATTATAAAAGCAAAAATAAATGGATGAAAAATAGCAATAAAACTATTTATAGATGATAGAACAGAAGTATAATTATCTATAAGCCTTATAACTATAAATAATATAGTACCTGCAATAATCAAATCAATATATGGATTTTTTTTAATATTTAGCAATCAAAAATCTCCCCCTAAATGTATATAAACTTATTACTTTATTATTATACATTTCATACTAAGATACTTCAATGACTCAATTTTCTTATATATTTACTGTGCAATTTTAGCTAATGGAGAGTATTGTCTTAGTTGTATTTATAAGGCTTGTAATGCTTAATAGAATCCTTTGTTTTAATTCATGAATTTAGGTTAATTCCATGAAAGAATAGAATGGAATTAAGTAAATTTTGCATGAAAAGGGGATACTATTAATTAAGTATAAGTATATTACTTATAAGTTTTAAATGTTGCTTAAATTAAAAACAAAAGTATTTAATTTAGTATATTGTTAAGTATAATTGTAATAACCGTAGTATTATTTTTGGAGGATAACTAAGTGAAAGGAAAAATAATAACTGTAATAATCATAACAATAATAATGTCAGCTATAATTTTGTTGTATGCAGGAGCGATTATATTAGGAATTCTAGAATCAGGTATAAGCCATATGACTTTGCTATTAATTATAGGTATAGTTTTAGCAGTACTAGGATCTGTAATCTATACTTTAATTGAAAGAATAAAGGAAATAAAGGAGGAAGATGAAGATGATATTAGTAAATACTAATTTTATTTCAGGAAAAGAAATTGACACATTAGGTGTTGTCAAAGGTTCTACTATTCAATCTAAACATCTTGGAAAAGACTTTATGAGTGGGCTTAAAACTATAGTAGGTGGAGAAATTAAAGCATATACAGATATGATGAATGAAGCAAGAGCTATTGCTACTAAACGTATGGTAGAAGAAGCAGAAGCTTTAGGAGCAGATGGAGTTATAAATATAAGATACACTACAAGTGCTATCATGCAGGGGGCAGCAGAAGTTATGGTATATGGTACAGCAGTTAAAATAAAATAGTAATCAAATAATACTGTTAAGCAATATTTTTATAGTTAAGAATTGAGAGTGGATAGTTGAAAGTGAAGGAAAGAATTAAGCAAAGCTTAATTCTAAATTCTCAATTCTCAATTCTCAACTAAAATATGGGATAAATCTATTGTGAATTCTTCACCAACTTTTTTGAAATCATTGCTCAATCTGCCGCTTTTCTCAGGAAACTTAACAGCATAAGGGGTAAGAAATAATGTTTTTGCATTTTCATTAAGATTTCCATCAATATTAGTTAATTGAAATAGTCCAGTATTAGCAGTTTCTCTAGAAGAGTAAAATTCAATTTTATTTTCTAAGTCATCATGTCCTCTTAATACCATATCATAATCAGTACCTTTAGGAGCCTTAGTATAATAAATTTTTTGTCCTAAGTTATTACTAGTGTATTTTCCTAAAATAATATTTTGACCATTTTCAAGTGTAAAAGTTTTTTTAACTAAAATCTCATCAGTATCTAAAGCTAATTCATTTCCATTAGTCTTAAATTCAAATACCCAAGGACCTTTTTATGTTACAGTATCTATCAATAAATTTATAAAATTTTAATTTTGTATTTGAAATCTTTAATTATGAGAGTTCTTCAATTTAAAGATTTTATAAATATATATTTTGATTTTAATTTTTGCCATACAAAAGCTATGTTTATCATATATATAAAATATCAAATTAATAGCTGAAAAAAGTATATGTAATATAGAAAATGTAAAATTAAATTGATTAGCAAAGTATTATTAAAGTGTTTGAAGTTTTTAAAAGTGAAATTTTAGGTTAATAGGAGTGAATATATATGATAAATATTATATGGTTTTTTTTATTGAGTTTTGGAATAATATTTGGACTTGCTACTGGTAAGGGAGAACTAATATCACAGGCAATAATGAGTTCTACAGAAAAATCTGTAGAGCTTATCATAGGGCTTATTGGAATGATGTGTTTGTGGAGTGGAATAATGAAGATTGCTCAAAAAAGTGGTATAACAGAAAAACTAGCTAAAGTATTGACACCTGTATTGAAGTTTTTATTTAAAGATGTGTCTAAGAATAAAAATGCTATGGGGAGTATATTATTAAATTTAACATCTAATATGTTAGGACTCTCTAATGCAGCTACACCTTTTGGTATTAAGGCTATGGAAGAATTACAAAAGGTTAATCCCAAAAAAGATACTGCAACAGATGATATGGCTCTTTTTTTAGTGATTAATGCTGCGTGTATTCAACTTATACCAACTTCAGTTATTTCTATGAGAGCGGCTTGTGGTTCTAAAAATCCAGGTATGATAATAATCCCCGCCATTTTAACAACAGGAATTGCTGCTATTATGGGAGTCGTTTATTGTAAGATACTTCAAAAATTTTTTTAAAATGTGGAGGGATTAATATTGAAATATATAATAATTTCAATCATTCCTATACTTATTGGAATAATAGTTATTTATGGAATGATTAAGAAAGTAAAAGTTTATGAATGTTTTATAGAGGGAGCTAAAGAGGGGTTAACACTTTGCTTTAACATTTATCCCTATCTTTTGGCTATGCTTCTTGCAGTAGGTGTATTTAGAGAATCTGGTGCATTAGCGTATTTTATAAATATTATTAGACCGATAGTTAAGTTTATAGGGCTTCCGCCAGAGGTTGTACCTCTTGTTATGGTAAAGCCTTTATCAGGTAGTGGAGCTCAAGGCATATACATGGATATATTAAATCAATATGGAGCAGATACATATATAGGATTAGTGGCTTCAATAATAATAGGTTCTACAGAAACTATTTTTTACACACTTACGGTTTATTTTGGTGCTGTAAACATAAAAAAAATAAGACATACACTATGGGCTGCTGTTATGGCGGATTTAACAGCTGTGATTGTAGCTGTTATTGTAGCAAGAATTATGTTTAAAGCTTAGTAATTTAGAGTGAATTGAAAACAATTATTATATTGAAAATTTATATAGGGTAGGGTATAATGTTTTTTAATATATTCTATACGAATACATTTGTGTGTACGTGAAAAACATGGGGGGTTCATATGATAAAAATAAGAATACCAGCTACTACAGCAAACATGGGACCTGGATTTGACAGCTTTGGAATGGCATTGAAATTTTATAACGAAATATACGTAGAGGAAATTGAAAATGGGGTTGAGGTAATCCAAGAGGGAAAAGTATCGCCAATACCTTTGGAAGAAAACTTAATATATACAAGTTTTATAAAGATTTTAAATAAGTATGGATATAAATATAAAGGATTTAGAATTAATATACCAAAGTGTAGTATACCTGTTTCAAGAGGGCTTGGAAGTAGTGCGGCATGTATAGTTGGAGGGATTTGTGCAGCTAATATTTTAATTGGGAATGTCCTATCTGTTGACGATATTATAAAGGAAGCAGTAGAAATAGAAGGGCATCCTGATAATATAGTCCCAGCCGTAATTGGAGGAATGGTTATTTCATTAATAAACGGTGAAAATATTGTATATTCAAAAGTTAATATTCCTCAAAATTTAAGAATGTTTGTTATGATTCCTAATTTTAAATTGAGTACAGAAGAGGCTAGAACAGTACTACCAGAAAAATATACAAAACAAGATTGCATATTTAATGTTTCAAGAGCAGCAATGTTGGTTAATGCTATGAATAAAGGTGAATTGGATAAGCTTCGAGTAAGTACACAAGATAAAATACATCAAGAATATAGAAAAGAACTTATACCAGATGCAGATAAAATATTTAAAGAAGCAGAAAAAAATGGATCGTTAGCAGAGTTTATAAGTGGCTCAGGTTCAACCCTTATGGCTTTAGTAGATGAGAACAACAAAGAGTTTAAAGAAAATATGACTAAGTTTTTAAATACTCTACAGTATAATTGGGAAACACACTTACTAGAAGCGGATTTAGAAGGAGTAGTCGTTTTATAAGTAACAAATAACAAACCTTACATAGATATATGTAAGGTTTATTATTTATAAAAATTTAAAGGTAGAGCTGTTTACAATAAGTCTATTTTCAGTTGTTAGTGGCTGTTATTATTATATGTTTAAACTTTTTTCTGAATAATATTAAAATCACTATACCTTCAAATAACCATTGTATAGCTGTAATCCACCATACATATATCACTGATAAGTTTAATATATAAATTAAATAGTATATAAGTGGAAGACGTATCACCCAACTTGAAATAAGTGAAACTATAAATGGTGTTTTAGTATCCCCACAACCTTTTAGTGCGCCCCCTAGTATCATTGAAATGCCCATAGGAATTTGTTCTACTGAGGCTACCATAAGACAACGACTACCTAAAGAGATTACTTCTTTTTCTGTTGATTTTATAAATAATTTTATTAGGAAATTTGGGCAAATTAAAAATAATATTGCACATAAAGCCATAAAGATTGAACCTATAACCATACAGGTATAAGCGTATTCTCTAGCTTTTTCATAATTTTTTTCACCTATTTTATGTCCTACCAAAGTAGTTGCTGCCACACAAAATCCCCATCCAGGCATAAAAGATAATGCTTCAATTGTAGTAGTTATCTGATTAGATGCAAAAGCAGTTTTACCTATATGCATTATCATAAATACACATAAAAGCCTACTCATTTCCATTGCGCCTTCATGCATTGATGAAGGAATTGAAAGATTTAAAAGTTCTTTTAATTTTTTTATACTGATATGTTTTATGTATTTTATCCTTAATTTAATCTTAGAGTTTTTGATACTGTAAGTTGTAATAAAAATAAAGCCACATGTTTGAGCAATTGCAGTAGCAAAGGCTGCTCCTTTAACTCCAAGTTCAGGAAAGCCTAAATATCCAAAGATTAAAACATAATCTAAACTGAGGTTTATAACGTTAATGATAATAGATGCTATTAATGGAGTTTTGGTATTGCCGTAGCCTCTTAAGAGTCCATTAAACATATTCATTATCATATTAAAAAATAAACCAATGGATACAATTTTCATATAAACTACACCTAAAGATACAATGTCATTTTCAGCACCACCAAAAGTAAGTATTTGGCGAGAAAAAACAAACATATTTAGTGTTATAGTTAAAGCTATAATTAAACCTATAAAAAAACCAAGTGCAGCATATTCTTCTGCAGAGTCATATTTCTTTGCACCGTAATGACGTGCTACTAAAGAAGTGATAGCAATGGAAATTCCCATGGAAATAAATACATTAACAAAAGTATAAAGAACTTGAGAACTAAGTCCAACTGTACTTACTGCAATTTTACCTCCATATTGTCCTACCATAACTGTATCTAAAACCCATATTGTCATATATAAGAACATTTCACCAACAGCGGGTAATGCAAGTGAAATAACATCTTTGATAGTGTTTTTATTTATATTTAACATGTATAGTAATCTCCTCTGATAATAAAGTAATCAATATCTATATTATGTGATTAAGTAAAATAAGACAATATAAATTTTAAACGATTGTTAAAAATAAAATTTATATTTGGTACTTAAAGTTTTTAGACATAAAAATTTAAATATATTTAATAAAGGTTACAAAAAAATATATATATCTATCTATTTATTTATAATATGTATTATTTCCATATAATTCTTTACAAAATAATGCAAAATGGTTAATATGTACATATATTGTGACGATAATAACATTAGTGTAAATATTATAGAAAAAACCATATAAAAAGTAATTAAGGGGGACAGTGGAAATGATTCTTAAGAAGAAATTACCTATTACATTTGCGGTTTTAGTAGCTGTGGCTGTTATAGTCACGAGTACTGTAGGAATTATATTTAGTTCTAAAACTATTATGCAGCAAAATTATGATAGTTTGATTGATACTGCAAGGCAGGAAAAACAAACTATTGAAGCTCTAATAGGAGGAGAAAAAAAAGAAGTAGAGCTTATGGCTAGTAAAAAGGAAATTGTAGACATTTGTAAAATGAGGCAATTAAAGTTACAAAAGGATTTTTATGTAATATATAAAGAACAAATAAATAAAGTTAATACTATGCTAAAAGAAAGAATGAACGAACTAGATGAACACGAACATTTATTTATTGTAGATACAATTGGAGAAGATATAGGTGATAGTACAGAAAAACATTTACAAAATCTTCATGTTAAGGATAGAAAATATGTAATCAATGGTTTAAAAGGTACATATATAAGCAATACTCTAGTATCAAGGGTTACTAATAGAGGAGTTACTGTGTTTTCTACACCTATAAAAGATGAAAATGGAAAAGTTATCGGGGTTATGGTTGATTCTGTATATTCTGATTATTTTACTGAAAATCTCCAAGAAGTAAAAATAGGAGAAACAGGATATGCTTATTTAATTGATTCTCAAGGTATGATATTATCTCATCCAAATACAGAAAAAATAACAACAATTGTTGAGGACGAACAAATTAAAAAACAAATAGAAGAGACTAATAAAGGTGAAAATATTCAAGCTGAATTTTTAAAATATAAATATGAAGGAAAAGACAAAGTACAATCATATATCAGTATTCCAGAAGCAAAATGGACACTGTTTATTAATCGAGAAATTACAGAAATGAAAAAAATAACAAATAATGTAATTAAAATTTGTATTGCTGTAGCTGTTTTAGTTATTATAATTTCAATATTTATTGGAGCTTTTATTTCTAGAGGAATTACAAACCCAATTAATAATCTAGTTTTATGTATGGGAAAAGCCGCAGATGGAGATTTAACAGTAAAATCAGAAATAGATTCTAAAGATGAACTTGGTCACTTATCAAATAGCTTTAATACGATGGTAGAGAATATAAGAAAACTTGTTGAAAAGATAGATAGTTCTGTAGGAACAGTATCATCTACTGCAGATATGTTGGTTGAAACAGCGGAAAATACCACTGCATCTATTGATGAGGTATCAAAAACTGTACAGCAAATCGCAGAAGGATCTTCACACCAATCAGAGAGTGTTGAAGGTGTAGTATATAAGCTATCTAAGGTAGGACAAGAGATAGAAAAGGTAAATGGCTATTCACAAGATATGAGAAAAAATTCAGAAGTGATAGTTAATATTAATAAAAATTCTGAGAAAATAGTTGAAACTCTTTTTGAGAAGACACATGAAAATGATGTGGAAGTTGAGAAAGTATCACAAATTATGGATAAGCTTAAGCAAAGTTCATTTAATGTTGGAGCAATTATAGAAGCAATAAGCAGCATAGCAGAACAAACAAATTTACTTGCATTAAATGCAGCAATAGAAGCAGCAAGAGCTGGTGAAGCAGGAAAAGGATTTGCAGTAGTAGCAGAAGAAGTAAGGAAGTTAGCGGAACAGTCTGCAGATTCAACAAAAGAAATAGAAGGAATAATAAAGGATATACAGGAAAAAACTAATGATGCAGTAGGAATTGTTTCTAATGTAAAAAAAGCTGTTAATGAGCAAAATGGAGCTGTGGATAAAACAGGACAAATATTTAAAGACATATCAGGTAATATAGAAGATATAGCAGTGAAAATAGAAAATGCAAGTAACTCTTTAACACAAATGAACAAAGATAAAGATGAAGTTATTAATGATATACAGAATGTTTCAGCAGTTTCAGAGGAAACTGCGGCATCATCAGAAGAAGTTTCTGCATCAACAGAAGAGCAGTCGGCTTCAATGCAGGAACTAGCTAATTCTGTTAGAAATCTTAATTCAATGGTAGAAGATTTATCTGAAGCTATTAATGTATTTAAGTTGTAAAAATTAAATACTATTTAATTTTAGAATTTAATAAAAATCAAGCATATAAATTTCATAATAAGGCTTTGTGCAATGAAATCTATATGCTTTTTTATTTTATGAAAGGAGATATATAATACAATTAAGATTATTGTTAAATAAAATATGATTTTTATTATGGAATTATTACAAAATATATTAATGTTTGGTAGTATATAATATATTTTATATGATTAGGAGGAATATTATGAACATTAAGAAAAAATTACCCATTATGATTGTTTTATTAGTGATGGTATCATTAATTGTTACAAGTATAATAGCAAATTCGGTAAGTTCAAAAACAATTATTAATCAAAGTAGAGAAACTTTAATGCATATTAGTAATCAAGGTACGGAAACTATTTATTCTTTGATAATAGGTGAGAAAAGAGAAGCTCAGCTTATGGCAACAAGAAAAGAAATTATAGATACAGCTAAATTAAGACAGCAAAAATCTGGAGGAAAATTTTTTTTAGAAGATAATCTGATTATGAAGGAATCTAATAAGGTTTTGAAAGAAAGATATGATAATATAGAACTACATGAACACTTATTTGTTGCAGATGAAAATGGAATTATTTTTACTGATAGTAATGAAAAGACTTTAAAAATTAATATAAAAGATAGAAAGTATTTTAAAAAAGCGATTAAAGGAGAATTTAATATAAGTAATACTATAATATCTAAAGTAGATGGACGAGCTATAGTTCTATTTGCAGCACCTGTTAAAGATGAAAATGGAAAAGTTATTGGTGTTATGGTCAATTCTGTATACGTTGATTATTTTAGTAAGTATTTAAAAAATCATAAAATAGGGAAATCAGGATATATGTACTTGGTGGATTCAGAAGGAACAATATTATCACATACAAATAAAGATAAAATTACAAAGCCTACAAAAAATATAGTTATTCAGAATATTGTTACTTTGATACAAAAAGGAGAAAAAGTGGATTCCTTTATAGAAGAATATCAATATGAAGGAAATAGAAAAATAGGTGCATATGCTATTGTTCCTGCAGTTAATTGGATTTTATCAACAACTTCTAGTGTAGACGAAATAAAAGCTCCAATAGTAAAGATGTCGAGAAGTATATTATTAGTCACTATTTTAGCCATTATAATTTCAACATTTATTGGAATTATAATTTCTAGAAGTATAACAAATCCAATTAATAATCTAGTTTTATGTATGGGAAAAGCAGCAGACGGAGATTTAACAGTAAAATCAGAAATAAATTCTAAAGATGAACTTGGTCACTTATCAAATAGCTTTAATACGATGGTAGAGAATATAAGAAAGCTTGTTGAAAAGATAGATAGTTCTGTGGAAACAGTATCATCTACTGCAGATATATTGGTTGAAACAGCGGAAAATACTACTGCATCTATTGATGAGGTATCAAAAACTGTACAGCAAATTGCAGAAGGATCTTCACACCAATCAGAGAGTGTTGAAGGGGTAGTATATAAGCTATCCAACGTAGGACAAGAGATAGAAAAGGTAAATGGCTATTCACAAGATATGAGAAAAAATTCAGAAGTCATAGTTAATATTAATAAAAATTCAGAGAAAATAGTTGAAACTCTTTTTGAAAAGACACATGAAAATGATGTGGAAGTTGAAAAGGTATCACAAATTATGGATAAGCTTAAGCAAAGTTCATTTAATGTTGGAGCAATTATAGAAGCAATAAGCAGTATAGCAGAACAAACAAATCTACTTGCATTAAATGCAGCAATAGAAGCAGCAAGAGCTGGTGAGGCAGGAAAAGGATTTGCAGTAGTAGCAGAGGAAGTAAGAAAATTAGCAGAACAATCTGCAGATTCAGCAAAAGAAATAGAAGCAATAATAAAGGATATACAGGAAAAAACTAACGATGCAGTAGGAATTGTTTCTAATGTAAAAAAAGCTGTTAATGAGCAAAATGGAGCTGTGGATAAAACAGGACAAATATTTAAAGACATATCAGGTAATATAGAAAATATAGCAGCGAAAATAGAAAATGCAAGTAACTCTTTAACACAAATGAACAAAGACAAAGATGAAGTTATTAATGATATACAGAGTGTTTCAGCAGTTTCAGAGGAAACTGCAGCATCATCAGAAGAAGTTTCAGCATCAACAGAAGAGCAGTCCGCTTCAATGCAGGAACTAGCTAATTCTGTTAGAAGTCTTAATTCGATGGTAGAAGGATTGTCTGAAGCTATTAATGTATTTAAATTATAACAATACTACTAAAGAAAAGCGCATTGCGCTTTTCTTTTAGTTTAGTCACTTTGTTGAGGGTTATTAGTATTGGTGTAATAAACTTATCTACTTCGTTAAGACTAGTTGCTTATATTGAATTTAAAACAAGCTAATAGTTGACAAATAATAGAAGTAGAATTATAATACAAGTGTACTATTTGATATAGTACACTTAATACAGTTAGGAGGTGCAGATTTGATTAATATAGATAGTAGAAGTAGCAAACCGATTTATGAGCAGATTATCGACGGAATAAAAGAAAATATTATGAAGGGAATTTTACAATCAGGAGATAAATTACCTTCTGTTAGAGAATTATCTGGTATTCTTACAACTAATCCTAATACTGTTAGTAAAGCTTATAAGGAGTTGGAACGGCAAAAAGCTATTGAAACTATAAGAGGAAAAGGAACATATGTTGCTAGCAATTATAAACCGAAAATTGATGAGGACAAATTGGATGAATTAGAAAAACAAATAAAAAATGTAGCAATAGAAGCACATTATATGGGGATGGGTAAAGAAGAAGTCATAAGGTTATTAGAAAAAATTTATAAAGATTTAAAGGAGTGAGAAAATGATTGAGATAAATGGAGCATGCAAAAATTTAGGAGACAAACATGTTTTAAAGGATATAAATTTAAAAGTGAATAAGGGAAGTATCTTTGGAATAATTGGAGAAAATGGAGCAGGAAAAACAACTTTAATCAAATGCTTGACTGGCATTTTCAAAGTTGATGAAGGAGAAATCAAGATGGATGGTCAGGAGGTTTTTGAAAATCCAGCTGTAAAAGAAAAAATAGGGTATGTAGCAGATCAAAATCAATATTTCCCTTACTTTAAAATTAAAGAATTAATTGAGTTTTACAAAATGACTTATCCTAGTTTTTCTACAGAGAGATTTAAAGAATTAAATAAAATCTTTGATATTCCAGAGGAAAAAAGGATAAAAGAATTGTCTAAAGGAATGAAAATGAGAGCAGCGTTGATGTTAAATTTAAGTATTCATCCAAAGGTTTTGATTTTAGATGAGCCAACTTCAGGGCTTGATCCTATTATTAAGAAAAAGGTAATGAGTATTTTAATGGAAGAAGTAGCAGAAAGAAAAACAACTATTTTTATTTCATCGCATCATTTAAATGATTTAGAGCGAATTTGTGATAGTATTGCTATCATAAGTGATGGAGAAATTAAATATGTAAATAATATTGAAAATATGAAAGAAAACATTAAAAAACTTCAAGTAGTATTTAAAGAAGGAATATCAGCAGATATTGGTTCTTGGAAAGAAATTATGACAGTAGAAAAAATAGGCAGGGTTTATTATATTATTACAAAAGACTATTCAAAAGATTTGAAGCAGAAGTTATATAATCATGGTGTTATGTTTGCAGAAGAAATAAATTTAAGTTTAGAAGATATGTTTATTTATTCTATGGAAGGGAGAAAGGACAATGAGAAAATTTTGGCGTAATCCTTTAGTTTATAAAGAATGGAAAAGTGTAAGATGGATAACACTTCTTATGACACTAAATTTACTTTTATTTAAAGTATTACAAATTACATCTAGATTGAGTTATATAAAAGAGCGTAGGTTGGATAATATGTATGACCAACAAGTATTTAATGAGCAAACAAAGTATTGGTTTAATAGTATATTATTGCGTCAATGGGATGATGGTATTTTATATTTTATAGGTATGTGTATTTGTATTATTTTGCTTGTGATTTTTCTTTTTAAAAGTGAAAGAGAAAATGCAACTTATGGATTTTTAGCATCTATGCCTTTTAAAAGAGAAGAAATGATAGATGTAAAGTGGAGCATAGGAGTGTTAAGTATAGCTATAAGTTTTTTTATTACATTTATATTTCTTTCTATATTTTATATAACTAATATTGAATGGATTCAAACTCCTTATAATCCATATATTATAATACCTGAATGGACTATAATTAATATGATGCTGTGCATCGCTATATTTAGTTTTCTTTTATTTATACAAACGCTAATAGGGAAAAATATTGTAGGTGGAGTAGTAGGAAGTCTTGTATTAGTAGCACCTATGGGAGCAGTTATGATTGTGGGTCAAATCATTAGTAATCAGTTTAATTTAGAGTATGGTAATCCTTTAATTGAAGGTTTTGAAAAATTATCATCAAAGTTAGATATATTTAGAATTATTAAAACTAATGATGCACTTATTGATATAACAAACAGTACAGGATTTCATTTTAGTTATGATTATTATGGGAGTTATCAGCCATATATGTATAACTCATATTTTTTGAAGATTGTAATAACTGTAGTATTTACAGTAATATTTTATCTATTAGCGATGTATGCATATAAAAGAAATGCTTTAGAGAATAATGGAAATTTAATTCTGTTTTCTAAATTAGAACCAGTATTTAAATGGGGAGTATCTATTTGTTTAGGACTTCTACTAAGTGCTGTGTTTGGAATGGGATATACAGATAGTATTATGGTAATGGATATTTTTCTAGTATTAGGAATTATAGTTGGGTATTTTGTATCTAATAAAGCTATTAAAATCTGTAATAATAGCAAGTAGGAGGAATAAAAATGAAGAAAATATTTGCGTTAGCAGCAGTTTTAATTTTAATATTTTCATTTTATGTTAATGCTAAATCTAATAAAATAAATAAAAGTGATAGTGAAAGTATACAAGGACAAGAAATAAATATTAGCCGATTGCTAGATAGTAAAAACACTTATGTAGGAAATATTAATGAAGTATCTAATATTTTATGGAATTTGCCAGGGGATAGATTTAAAAAAGGAATTTTATTACAAACTAAAAATGAACCTTATGGCATAGAAGTAAATTATGGATTAAATGATAAAGAAAAAAATGAACTAAATGATGAAGAAAAAGCTTACCTAGAAAAAAGAAAAAAAGAATTAAATGAGTATTGGACGGATGAAAACACTAAAAAGGTATTTTTAAATAATGCTACTACATTATTTATATTGGTTAAAAATGTGGATAGAGTTAAGTTTAATTTGGATGCAAAAAACAAATGTTCATTTAGTATTTCAAGAAAAGAACTTGAAGAGTTTTATGGAAAAGATTTAAGAAAATATGTTGAGAATATTAAATTATGGGAGAAGGAAGTCTTAGAAAATACCATAAATTCAGATAAAAAAATAGAAGGATTTTTTAAATCTCATGAAATAATTTGCAAATGAGGAAAGTATATAATTCCAAAATTATATAAAGGTATGAAAGTTTTATTATTAACTACTTCTAAAATTATTCTTTCAAAAGTTAAAATAAGCTTAAAACATATTAAAAGAAAAATTTTAAGATTCTATTCACAACAAAATATGAATTTGGTATTTAAGATTTTTGATTATTAGAGTTTCTTACTTATGAAAAAATATAATTGTTATATTTATAAAAATCAAATAAAATGGGAGGGAAAGGAAAGTGAATTACACTTTCCTTTTTTAGCGTACTAAATTTATAATGTAAGTTAGAGGTTAAAGGTTGATTTATGATTAATATAAGGAATTATTAAGAACTATCGATTGATTTTGATTATTCATACCTTGCAAATAGTATAAGGTTAAAATATAATTATCTTAAATTTAATCAATGACTTTGATTATACAAAAAAGGTTGAAAATGTATGAAAAGTAACAAAAACAATAGAAATTATTTATGGAACACATATTTATACAACTACCTAGGAGGAATGACATGAAATTAAAAAGTAAGTTTATTGCTATGTTTATTGCATTTGCATTAATTCCCATTACTATAGCAGGAGTGCTAATATATTTTACATCTAAAAATACTAGTGTTAAAGTAGCCTATAAAAATTTAGAGAATCAAACAATATCATGTAAAGAATCAGTGAAAAATACAATAGGATTTATTAAAAAATCAGGAATACAAGTATCACAGGAAAAGTTAATAAAAGATTATTTACTCATTAATGAAACGAATCAACAAGATAAAGGTAAACTTAAAACAGTAAAAAATCAGTTTAATGATATTATGGAAAATTATATTATTCTAGATAATATAGAGTTAGTAGATGAAAAAGGAACAATATTAGTAGATGCATCTGGTAAACTTACAGGATTAGATTTAAGTGAAATGGATTACTTTAAAAAGGTGAAAAAAATAAATAAACCGTATATAACATCTCCAATGAAAAGTTTCACCTCAGATGTGCCTATTATTTTAACGTTGGAGCCTGTATTAAATAATGATGAGGTTAAAGGCTATATAATTCAAGTTGTTAATTTGAAATTATTAGCAGATGAATATTTGAGTAATATAAAAATAGGGGATACTGGATACATATATGTAACTGATAAAGATGGAACTATGATAATCCATCCTAAACAAGAAGAGTTAATGAAAAAAAATCTGCTTAAAATTGATATCGGACAAAAAATAATAGACACTAAAAATGGTACTGAAATATATAGATATAGTGGAACTGAAAAATTAATATCATATGATACAGATGAAGAATTTGGATGGAAATATATAGCTAATGTACCTGTAAATGAATTTATGAAAGTAAATAAGGCTATAATTCATATTTTATTAATAATTATGGTGCTTAGCTTAATTGCGGCGGTAGTAATTTCTGTATTAATATCTAGAAATATATCTAAACCTATAGTAAAAGCTTCTGAAAATATGGAT
Source organism: Clostridium aestuarii (assembly GCF_026735135.1). GTDB lineage: Bacteria > Bacillota > Clostridia > Clostridiales > Clostridiaceae > Clostridium_H > Clostridium_H aestuarii. The sequence goes on from NZ_JAPQER010000004.1 coordinate 146,665, forward strand.
AAAATTGCTGAAGGAGATTTTACAAATAAAATTGAAATCAAAGGAAAAGATGAAGCAGCAGTAATGGCACAAAAGCTTAATAGTACTTTGGCACAACTTAGAAATGCTATATCAGGTATAAAAAATTCTTCATCTTCAGTAAATGAAATAGCTAAATCACTAGCTTCAACTTCAGAAGAAATGACATCAGCATCAAGTGAAGTGGCAACAGCAGTACAAGAGGTGGCAAGAGGAGCATCATCTCAAGCAAATAATCTTATGGAAGTTGTGAATTTATTTGATAAATTTAACGAAGAACTAGAAAATATAAGAAATAAGATTAAGAATGTAAATAGTGGAGCTGAAAATACTAAGGAAAAAGCGATTTATGGTAAAAAACAAATAGATTCCCTTATGGTATATATTAAAAATGTACAAACATCTGTTACAAAAACGATAGAAAAGATAAATAATCTTTCACAGTCTATTTCTAAAATAGGGAATATAACAGATGTAATAAATAAAATATCAGAACAAACAAATCTATTAGCATTAAATGCAAATATTGAAGCAGCAAGAGCAGGGGAACATGGTAAAGGGTTTGCGGTAGTTGGTGAAGAAGTTAGAAAGTTAGCAGAACAAACTCAAAATTCATCTCAAGAAATTTTAGAATTGGTAAAAGAAGTAGTAAAAGAAATGAAGGAAGTTCAGGTGGATTCTAATGATGTAGATGTTCTTGTACGTGAGCAGGTATCTATGGCTAATAATACAAATGTTTCTTTTGATAATATTCTTGAAGCTGTAAAAGATATGGAACCACTTGTAAAAGAAACAAATGAAACAGTAGATGAAGTAATAGAATCAAAGAATGTTATTACCAATAAAATACAAAGTGTATCTGCTGTATCAGAAGAAGTATCTGCATCATCTGAAGAAATAGCAGCTTCATCTGAACAAATGAATGCTTCTAGTGAAGATGTTGCAAACTTTGCAGTAAGAATAGAAGAAGAAATTAATGAACTTGTAGAAAAAGTTAATAAGTTTAAAGTAGAATAATAATGTTAGAGTCAGGAATTGTTTCTGACTCTTTTAATTTTTACAAAGTAAATTGAACTTTTCTTTTGTCTTAAAAAGTATATTTATTTGATAAAAAATACATAAAATTATTTTATTGATAATAATTATTATTATCAATAAAAGGTGATGATGCATATAAAGAATTGAGGGGGGAGATAATGAGCGTATTTAAAGATATTTTAGAAATTATATTAAATTGTGCTGAAGGAGCTTTTCTACAAGTAGGAGTATTTGTAGGAGCTGTGCTTTTGATTTTTGGATATATAAATTATAAGAAGAACGGAAAACTTATAGAAGGTATTGAAAAATCAAAGAATATACAGCCTATAATTGGAGCGTTATTAGGATTAAGTCCTGGATGTGGAGGAGCAATACTTGTAATGCCATTATTTATTAAAGGTTCAATAAGTTTTGGTACAGTTATAGCTACATTAATAGCCACTATGGGTGATTCAGCTTTTGTTATGATAGTTTCAATGCCTTTGAAATATTTACAGGTGAGTATTTTAAGCTTTATTATAGCAATAGTTACTGGGTATATAGTAGATTACTTTAAGATAGGAAAAAATTTTATAAAACCTCATAAATTGAAATCCATAGAACAATTAAAGAATGTACACGAAAAGTTTAAAGAGATTCCAACGGAGTATGAGCGATTATATTCTAACAAAGGTTCAAATCAAAATAAAAAAATTCATATAGGACATGAAGAAGGAGATGAAATAGATATTGCACTTCACCACAATTGTAATAATACAATTGGTGATATATCGTATAAATTCACACATGAAATTGGGTATAAAATATTTTGGATATTAACTACAATTGGTTTGATATTGGGAATAGTACTTTTATTTCAAGTTAACATAAATATTCAATCAGGTATTCCAAATTTAGGAAGTGTGATTGGAATTTTAGGTACAGTATTTTCAATTATATATATGATTATATCTAAAAAAATTATAAGAGATGATAAGCATGATGAAGTAGAAAGTAAGATGCTATCATTAAAGGAGACATTTATTCATAATGCAGAAGAAACTGCATTTGTAAATACATGGGTTTTTGCAGCGTATATTATTTATGAAATATCAGTTTATTTAGTAGGTGGGGAGGTAATAGTTACAAAATGGCTTATGTCAACAGGCATGATTTCTGTAATTATTGGAGCGTGTATAGGATTAATTCCAGGATGTGGACCACAAATAATATTTGTAACATTATTTACAAAAGGGTTTATTCCCTTTGCAGCGTTACTTACTAATGCTATATCACAGGATGGGGATGCACTATTTCCATTAATTGCAATGGACAAAAGATCATCTTTATGGGCAACTATAATTACGACAATACCTGCTCTTATATTTGGCATTGCATATTATTTTATTGAAATAAGGATGTTTGATTAAGTAAATAACTGTGATATAAAAATACGATGAAATAGTCTACTATTGTGGTATTATATACAATATAAGAAAAATATTTTTAGTTGATAATTGAAAGATAACAGTGGACAGTTAATAATGCTTTACTAATGCAAAACTATAATTTATATAGCAACAAAGCTGCAATTGCGGATTCAAGAATTAAGCTTTGATTAATTTTTTCTGTTACTGTCAATTGGTCTCTATCAACTGTCATCTATAATAAGAGGTGGTTTGATTGCTTCAATGGAAAGAATTATATCAGGAATGTAATGAGTGTACTAAATGTAACTTAGGATCTGGCAGAACAAATATGGTTTTTGGAGAAGGAAACCCAAAAGCAAAACTATTGTTTATAGGAGAAGCTCCAGGAGCTGATGAAGATAGAACGGGAAGACCTTTTGTTGGTAGAGCAGGAAAGCTATTCGAAAAGGGAGTTCAAGCTTTAGGATTAACAAGAGAAAAAGATTTCTATATAGCTAATATATGTAAATGTAGACCAGAAAGAAATAGAACGCCTGATGAGGACGAGGCAATGGCATGTATTACTTATCTTAGAAATCAAGTAGCACTTATAAAACCCAAAATAATAGTTTGTCTTGGTGCAACAGCTATGAAATATATAATAAGTCCTGATTGGAGAATTACGAGAAACAGAGGGAAATGGGTGGAAAGAAATGGGTTTTATCTAACATGTACTTTTCATCCTTCTGCAGTTTTACGTGATGAAAATAAAAAGGTAAGTTTTTGGGAAGATTTAAAAAATATTAAAAGAAAATATGATGAAGTTTAAAATTTGTTTGAATATATATTTAGCAATATTATTGATGTGTATATATTAGTACTTTATATTATTTTATAATTTACACTAAAGTAACTTTAAAATATTTTCCAGTAATATAAAAACAGCTGTTGGAGAGAAATTTCAATAGCTGTTTTTTATATATATTTTTTTAAGATTTTATATTATTTCAATAAATGTATTAGTAGTTTATAAATATTTAATGAAAAATTTAGGTTTCTATGCTCATAGTTTAAATGTTTTTTTGTAAAATACTGAATGAATTGTACAAGTTGACATGAAATTTATTTGATGATAAAATAGTTTGAAATTAAAATAATTTTAGTGTTAAATTGTTTTAATGGTGGTTTTACATTAGTAAAGCAATCTTAGTTGTTAGGTGCTAATTATTCATGGCTATAGGCATGAAATTTTAAAGTATAAAGTTTTGCCTATAACTATAATGCTGAAGGGAGACAAATAAACTGTGAAGGATTTAACTAAAGGAAATGAAGCAAAGATTATATTTTATTTTGCATTACCTATGCTTATAGGCAATGTATTTCAGCAGTTTTATAATACTGTAGATAGTATTATAGTTGGAAGGGTAGTAGGAAAAAGCGCTCTTGCGGCAGTAGGAACAAGTTTTCCTATTATATTTTTACTTGTATCATTAATTATTGGAGTAACTATGGGATCTACTGTGCTTATTGCTCAATATTATGGGGCAAAAAATATAAAAAAGGTTAAAAGTACAATAGATACTGCATATATATTTATGTTTGTGGCATCTTTAGTAATGAGTATAATAGGAATCGTTTTTAGCGAGAGTATTTTAAAATTAATGAATACGCCAGCAGATATTTTACCTCAGGCTAAAAGTTATTTAAATATAATGTTTATTGGTTTAATAGCTATGTTTGGTTATAATTCTATTAGCGCAGTACTTAGAGGATTAGGAGATTCAAAGACTCCGTTATATTTTTTAATATTATCTACTGGAATAAATATTGTGTTAGATTTATTATTTATTTATATTTTTAGATTAGGAGTTAATGGGGCAGCGTGGGCAACCGTTATTGCTCAAGGATGTTCTTTTGTGTTTGGAGTTTATTATCTAAACAAAAATCATAGAATATTTAAATTAAATGTAAGAAAAATGACCTTTGATAAACAAATATTTAAGTTAAGCTTGAAAATAGGATTACCAACAGGAATTCAGCAGATGCTTTTTGCAATTGGTATTGGAGCACTTCAAGCGCTTGTTAATGGGTTTGGGGAGAATACAATGGCAGCTTTTACTGCAGCAAGTAGAATAGATTCATTTGCTACTATGCCTATTATGACCTTTGGTACTGCAATTTCAACCTTTGTAGGACAGAATATAGGAGCAAATAAGATAGGAAGAGTTAAAAATGGATTTAAAGTAACAGTAATTATGTCAGCAGTATTTTCTTTATTTATTACTCTTGTTATGTTTCTATTTGGAGATATGTTGGTGAAATTATTTAATACAAATCCTCAGGTTATTGCGATAGGATTAGATTATTTAAGAATAATATCAACTTTCTATGTTGTTCTTGCCGTTATGTTTGTAATTAATGGAGTATTAAGAGGTGTGGGAGATACTATGATTCCTATGATTGTTTCCATACTATCATTATGGATTATTAGAGTGCCTGTAGCAAAAGTCCTTTCTACTAGATGGAATTCTCCAAATGGAATTTGGTGGGCTGCTCCAGTTGCATGGACAGTTGGGCTTTTACTAACAATTATTTATTATATGAGTGGTAAATGGAAAAATAAGATTGCAATTAATAGAGAAAAGTCTCAAAATAATAATGAATATATAGATGATTCAAAAAAGGGACTTTAGGAAATAAAATAATAGATATATGGTGTACTACACTAGATATTAAAAGGAGAAAACTAAAATGGAAAGTAGAGAAGTATCTAAACAATTTATAAAATTTTTAATTAGTATAAGAAATTTTTTTAAAGATCATACAAATCATGATAAAAAATCTGATGTTACTCATCAGCAATTTGCTACTTTAATGACGATAAAACAGTTAAGTAAAACAAGTTTAAAAGAACTTAGTAAAGAAATAAAGGTTTCAAAGTCAAGTCTTTGTATAATGATGAACAAAATGGTAGATGAAGGATATGTTGAAAGACAAATTGATACTGAAGATAGAAGAAATACGTTCTATGAATTGTCTTCTAAAGGATATGAGCTTGTGGAAGTAGAAATAGATAAAAGAATAAATAAATTATCAGAAAGAATAGATAAACTATCAGAGGAGAGAAAAGAAAAATTTTATGAATGTTTGGTGGAAATTGAACAGATTTTAGAGGAAATTTGAGATAAAAAAAGAGGGGTAAAATGTTAAAGAAAATAATTAACATATTAAAAAAAAGAAAGAAAACTATACCAGAACAAAGTTTAGCGTATACAAAAGAAAAGTTACAGCAGCTGATTTATAATGACGGAAAAATTTTAGATGTAGAATTGAATAAAAGATTAATTATATTAGTGAAAAAGATAGAAGGGCTAATAGAAAAGAACTATCATTTAGAAATTTTAGATGAATTAAATGGTGTATTATTGGCATTAATAGAAAGCAGCATCAATAAGAATGGAGAATTAATAGGTTCTGCTGATAAAATAAAAGAAACTTTAAAACAATATGAAAAATTTATAGATGAAATGATTAAAAAATATGAAGAAGAACAAAATAAACAATTTAAAACGGAACAAAAATTTTTAAATGATGAATTTAATAAATTTAGTGATGTTGTAGAAAGCATGAGTGATGATATAAAGAAAGGTAAAGGAAGTATATAAGATTCCTTTACCTTTTTTTGTGATTATTTAATAAGGTTAGTAACCTGTTTATCCCATTTATCTACATAACGACCTAACGACCATTGAGCCATGATAGCAGATTCATTTGGATTTAAGGATAGTGTTTTTAAAGGTTTATCGCTTAATTTATCATTACTTATACTATATATCATTAATTTAGTTTTAGTTAATATTAGAATAAAATTTTTATTTGGAGCAGTATAAGCATCTACTATATCAGGAACTTTTTGCTTTATTACATCCCAAGAAGGATAAAGAGAATCATATCTAATAAGTTTCTTTGGTGGTATTATAGGAATATCAAAATTTTTAAAGTTTCCTGATAAAGTTTTATTAGAAGAATTTAGCCGACCTATTAAAATCCATTTACCGTTTTCTCTTACAAGTCCATAGTTATAATATTTTGGAACTTGTTCAAGACTATTTTTAATATTATCATCTAATGAATTTAAATAAGCTGCGGCACCTTCTTTTAAGGCTTTTTCACCTTCTTCGTCTAACAAATTAGATATATAAATAGGAGAATCTATTTTACCGTTTAAGGTATCTACTGCTCTAACTTGGAGTAAATTATATTGATATGAACTATTAATGTCTTTATAATATCCACCACCATTTAGTTCCATAGAAATATAATCATTTCCAATAAAAAGGATACTAGCTAAATCTTCAAAATTGCCATCATACACTATATTTTCTTCAAATTTATCAAATTGAATATTTTTCTCAAGAGGAGAGGCCAGTATCTGATCTCTTACCCAACCATCATAAATCAATCTTTTACTTTCTACTTTCCAAAAGCCATTTTGACGGGGAAGTAGGATATAAGGCAATTCTTTTATTGATACAATTGAATCACCGAAAAAGTTAATCCAAAGAGTTCTATATACTGGCTCTTCAGCAGGTTTGTTTTTATAAGTATAGGGTAGTTTGTATGAAACAGGTTTATATGATTTTAATCCAAGTAAAACTCCAGAATTAAATTGTTTTAAAATTTCTTCAGAAGAAAATGTTTTATCATTACGCAATACTTTTACATGAGCTTCAGATACATCTTCACCCAATTTTATATTATTATCAGAAACATCCTTAGGGACTTTTTCGTTAGAAGCTGTATCAGAATCAATTTTAGTATTGTGTGATAAAGAGAAAAACACACCATCGATTGTAGTAAATATCTTATCATCAGTTGCCTTAATAAAAGATGCAAAGTAATTTTGATCATGAGAAATAGTTATAACTTGTAAATTTTCTTCATTTATATTTAATATTTTTGGGTTTATTGAATACTTATCTGTTAAATAATCTTTAGTATTTACAGTTTTTATTTTATATTGAGGATAGTCACAAATCTGTTCAGAAAAAACAACCTTATTTTTACTAAAAGATACTGTCTTGCCTATCCAAGCTTTTATTTTTGTATTAGATGATGAATAAATGTCACCATTGAAATACTTATCAACTACCCATGTCCCAGATAAAGGAATATTATCATTTATTGGACGTGATATTTTTGCTGAGTTTGATATGTGTTTTTCACTACAGCCAGTTAAGCTTATAGCAAAAATACATACCAAAAGAAAAAATAATAATCTTTTTAAATTTGACATATACTGCTGCCTCCTATAGTAGTAGAGTACAATGTTTATTAATAATTAGTTTTCTGAATGAGTATTTAAAGGAAGTATAATTTGTACTTCTGTACCTTCGTTTTCTTTACTGAGTATTTTTAGTTTACCATTGTGAAGTTTAACTATTTCATTGCATATAGAAAGCCCAATGCCATTTTTAGATTTACTGTTCTTTCCTTTGTAAAATTTTTCTTTTACTTTAGGAAGATCTTCTTTTGATATACCGTAGCCAGTATCTTTAATTTTTATTAGTATGACATTATTATCTAAACACGTAGTAATAGCTACTTTGCCGCCGCTAGGAGTAAATTTAAAAGCATTGTCTAAGATATTCATAAGCAGTTGCTTAAACCTATTCTTATCAGCATATACATTAGGTAACTGATTTGCATGTGTTACAGATAGCTCTATATTTTCTCTATGAGCTCGCTGAGAGGACTGTTTTACCATATAGTCAATTATGTTTGTTAAATCAATCCAATATTTTTGTAGTGTGATTTTATCAGAAACAAGCTTTGAAAAATCGAGTAATTCCTCTACTAATAAAGTTAATCTATCGGACTCTTCTTCTATTATTTTTAATCCATCTGTAAACTCATTTTTGTTTTCAGGATCACAAAGGCTTAAAGCCACTGCCCAACCTTTAATAGAAGTTAAAGGAGTTCTAAGTTCATGAGAAACAGAAGCAATAAATTCATTTTTTAATTTTTCATTTTTTAATATTTCTTCTGACATGTAATTTAATGTATCCACGAGCCTACCTAATTCATCATCAGAAGTTTTTTGAATTTTTTGATTAAAATTACCAGCTGCCATTTTTTCAGCACCTACTGTAATTTCTTTTAAAGGAGTAGTTATTTTTTTAGATACAAAAATACTTATTATACTTGAGAGTATTATTACAGAAAATCCTATTAAGAGAAAGTATAAGGATATTTGATATATACCTTTATTTACAGTGGTTAAAGAAGTAATGAATCTGATTATCCCTTCAATACTATCGCCTTTTTTTAATGGATAAGCTACTGACATTAGAGTTTCTTTTCCATTAGAAGATTTATATATTATACTTCCCAAAGTATCTGATAATGCAGTTTTAAAATCTGTTGAATTTATAGGATCAGATTGAAAATAGCCTATAGAGTCCATTAAAATATTTCCGGATAAGTCTAGAATTTGTACTTCTGCATTAGTATTTTTCCAAAATATATCTACATCGTTTGAAATAGCATATTTTAAACCCGAAGAAGAAAGGTGCGTACTATAAAAATCAGCAGATAATTTTATTTGATTAGATAGAAGTTCTCTAGTAGCGTCATAATAATATTTTTTAACTGAAGTTATTAAGAAAATTTCAGAAATAGCTACAGTTAAGAATATTACAAAGAAGTAGCTAGAGGTTAATTTTTGCTTTATTGATTTCAACTTAACTCTCCTTCCACCTATAACCTACTCCCCATACTGTTTCAATGTAATTAGGAGAGGATGGATTATCCTCAAGTTTATTTCTAAGTCTACGAACATTTACATCAACTATTTTAGGATCACCTACAAAATTGTAGCCCCATACTAAGTCTAAAAGTTTATTTCTGCTTAGAGCTTTATTTATATTTTGTATAAATATCTTCATGAGCAAAAATTCTTTAGGAGTTAGAGTCAATTCTGCATTGTTTTTATAAGCTATTTTACAATTAAGATCTATTTTAAAAGGTCCAGATATTAGTAAGTTTGAAGGATCTTTATCAGAAGCTTTTATACGTCTTAATAAAGAATTTATTCTAGCGGAAAGCTCTAAAGGATTAAAAGGTTTTACCATATAATCATCAGCACCAGATTCTAAGCCACCAATTTTATCTAGATCCTGACCTCTTGCTGTCAGCATTATTATACCTATGTTAGAATATTCTTCACGTATTATCTCACATACTTTAAAACCATCTATTCCAGGAAGCATTATATCTAGAATTATAACATCGGGATTTTCTAAATTTACTTTTTCCAAGCCTTCTTCACCAGAAGCTGCTTGAATTACTTCAAAGCCTTGTTTTTGAAGGACAAGATTTACAAACTTTCTTATAGAATCTTCATCTTCTATTATCAATACTTTATTATGCATATTATCACCTCTAAACTATTGTCCCAAAATTATATCACATAATGGTTAAAAAAATATGACAATATAATATTATTATATCTCATTACTGGTTTAATTAAAAAAATAAATGTTGTATATTTTATTAAAAACATGGCAAGATAAGTAGATAAATAGTTATATAATGTTGACATATTAATTTATATATCATAAGATTAATATAAAAATAATGAATAAAAAATATCAAATAAATGCATTGAAAAGAAGAGTAGTGAGTAGAAGTATCTAAAAGAGAGCTAGGTTAGGTGAAAACTGGCGATATGTAAGTTTATGAAGATGGTCTTGGAGCATGTTGTCTGAAATATAGTAGGACAGTACGGAAGCAGCCGTTATACTGCAAGGTGATAAAATTAACGTAGGGTTAAGGAGTCACTTATTAAGATTTTTGCTGTGAAGCTAAAATAAATTAGAGTGGTAACGCGTAATATACGTCTCTAAACAGGGCAAACCTGTTTAGAGACTTTTGTTTTTTGTATCAGAATATTTATATAGATTATAGATATATACTAAAATAAAAGGGAGGAATTTTAATGAGTAAAGGAACATATTACATAACAACACCTATTTATTATCCATCTGCTAATTTGCATATTGGTAATACTTATACTACAGTTGCAGCAGATGCTATTGCTAGATTTAAAAAGCTTACTGGATATGATACATTTTTCTTAACAGGAACTGATGAGCATGGTCAAAAGATTCAAAGACTTGCTGAAGCAAAGGGAGTTGCTCCAAAAGAATATGTTGATGAAATTGTAGATGGAATAAAAAATCTATGGAAGATAATGAATATCAGATATGATAAGTTTATAAGAACTACAGATGAATACCACGTTGAAACTGTTCAAAGAATATTTAAAAAATTATATGATAAAGGTGACATATATAAAGGTGAATATGAAGGCTTATATTGTACACCATGTGAATCCTTCTGGACAGAAACTCAGCTTGTAGATGGAAAATGTCCAGATTGCGGAAGACCTGTGGAAAAGACTAAAGAAGAAGCATATTTTTTCAAAATGTCTAAATATGCAGATAAACTTATAGAATATATTGAAGCTCATCCAGAGTTTATTCAGCCAACAACAAGAAAAAATGAAATGATTAATAATTTTTTAAAACCAGGACTTCAAGATTTATGTATATCAAGAACATCTTTTGATTGGGGAGTACCTGTAAGCTTTGATGAAAAGCATGTTATATATGTGTGGATAGATGCACTTACAAACTATATAACAGCTCTTGGATATGATCAAGAAAATGATCAATTGTATAATAAATATTGGCCTGCAAATGTACATTTAGTAGGAAAAGATATATTAAGATTCCATACAATTTATTGGCCAATTATGCTTATGGCATTAGATATACCTCTTCCAAAGCAAGTATTTGGTCATGGTTGGCTTTTAGTTGATGGAGGTAAGATGTCTAAATCAAAAGGTAATGTGGTAGATCCTGTAACCTTAGTTGAGCATTTTGGAACAGATTCAGTAAGATACTATCTTTTACATGAAATACCTTTTGGTCAAGATGGAATGTATACAAGTGAAACATTTATAAAGAAGACAAATTCTGATCTTGCAAATGATCTTGGTAATTTAGTAAACAGAACAATTGCTATGATTAATAAGTATTTTGAAGGAGTAATTCAAGCTCCAACTGTAAAAGAAACTATAGATGATGACTTGATTAAGGTTGCTGTTGAAGCTCCAATAAAAGTAGAAGCTAAAATGAATGATTTGAAAATTCCAGAAGCATTAGATGAAATATTCACTTTAGTTAGAAGAAGCAATAAATATATAGATGAAACTATGCCTTGGGTACTTGCTAAGGATGAAAGCAAAAAGGAAAGACTTGGAACAGTGCTATATAATTTAGTTGAAAGTTTAAGAATAGTTTCTGTAATGATTTCTGCATTCTTACCAGAAACAAGTGAAAATATAAACAAACAAATAAAAGTAGAGCTTACATCATGGGATAGCATAGCGTCTTTTGATGGAACAAAAGCTGGAACAAAGGTAATAGAAAAGGGAGAAGCCATATTCCCAAGAATAGATGTTGAAAAGAAATTAGAAGAGCTTGCAAATTTGCAAGAACAACAAATGAAATCAACAGAAGACCAAAAAGTTCCTGAAATGGAACCTATAAAACAAGAAATTACTATAGAAGATTTTGATAAAATAGATTTAAGAGTAGCAAAAGTATTAGAATGTGAACCAGTTAAAAAAGCAAAGAAACTTCTTAAATTAAAAGTAGATTTAGGTGGAGAAGTAAGACAGGTAGTATCAGGAATAGCTAAATATTATAAACCTGAAGAAATGGTAGGGAAATATATTGTTCTTGTAGCTAATTTAAAACCTGTAAAATTAATGGGAGAATTATCACAAGGAATGATACTTGCAGCATCAGATGACAAGGATAAATTAGTAGCAGTGAATCCAGGTGAATTGGTAACTGGAAGTAGAGTCAAATAACAAAAAAATGCACGGATTATCCGTGTATTTTTTTTGTGCTGTATAAGAGTATACTTTCACAATATTCTTATTATATGAAAATTTTGTTTTGAAGAAAATGATAGTAATATGTTAAAATATATGATTGTAAGGATAATTACAAAAAATTAGAAAAGGTGTGGATGGTTTGGATAAAGTATGTATTAAAAGAGGGGTTATTAGTTTATTGTTAGTGTTAGGATTATCATGTAGCTATTTTGTTACAGCAAAAGCGGAAAGTACATTAGACATAGTTGAATATAAGCAAATATCTACATTAAATGATGTAAGTGTTAAAAAAGAATTCACATTAACTTTTGACGAAAAAATTGATGAAAAGGTTTTAGAAAATCGTTATATAGAACTTATAGAAACTTCAAGTGGAAAAAAAGTAAGCTTAAGTTTTGAGGCTTTAGACGATAAAAATGTAAAGGTTATTCCTAAGAAGCTTAATAAGGACAAAACTTATTATTTAATAGTTAATAAACCTGTACAAACTGAAGATAAAAAGCTATATAAAAAGGGTGTTTTGATAGTAGTAAATATGGAATCTGAAAAAAAATTACAACATGACTTTCAGGTGGATTTAGATGGAGATTTAAAAATAAGTGATAAAAGTAAGAAAAAAATTGATAAAAAAACAGTTGATAATAAAAAAGATTCCACAGAAAAAAAGACAACTGAAAATAAAAAACAACCTAACAAAAATGACAAGCTATCAGAGAAAATATCTATACTTAGTAAAAGTAGTAGATTTCAGGATAAATTTATAGGAAAGGTTCTAAAAGGAGCTTCGGAAAATTACGAAAAACATAAAATATTACCATCTGTAACAATTGCACAAGCTATTTGGGAATCAGGATGGGGTAGAAGTGAAAAAGCTACAAAATATAATAACTTATTTGGAATTAAAGCTGGTAAAACATGGACAGGGAAAAGTGTTAAAATTAAATCTTCTAAATGGAGAGTGTATTCAAGTTGGAAACAGTCTATTAATGATCATGCAACGGTTTTGCTAAAGGATAGATACGTGAATGCAGGAGTATTTAAGGCTTCTAACTATGTACAACAAATAAAGGCAATTCAAAAAGGTGGATACTGTTCTGGATCAAGTTATGTGGGTGATATATGTAAAATAATCAACAAATATAATTTATGGCAATATGATGTTAATGGAAAAGAACTTTCATATTAATAAAAAAACGTTGGGTGACCAACGTTTTTTTATTTGAAGTGTTGTATTTTGTATAGTAAAATTATTAGTATTGAAATTAAACTAACAGTTTAAATAAATTAAAAAAAGGAAAGGGTGGAAATATGAAGTTTTTATTTGCATCAATCATAGGTGCATGTATAGGTTATGTAACAAATTGGCTAGCTATTAAAATGTTATTTCGTCCTTATACAGAAAAAAGGATTTTAGGTATAAAAGTACCTTTTACACCAGGACTTATTCCAAAAGAAAAAGATAGAATGGCTAAAAGTGTAGGAGCGGCTATAGGAAATCATCTTTTAACAAAAGAAACTATGGTTAAATACTTGAGTGACAATGGTATGAATGAAAAATTTAAAAGTTGGTCGCAGAACAAAGTTATAGAAATAATTCAAAGTGGAATTTCAATAGGAGAAGGTATAAAAAATATATTAGGACAAAAATATGAAGATTTTATAAGTTTCATAAAAATAAAATTAACAAAATTAATTATATTGCATATAAGAAAAGAAAAATTTAAAGAAGAAGTAGAAAATATAGTAATAGATACATTGAAAAAGGAGCTTTCAAAAAATCCAAATAGTATTTTACAAAGTGATTTTTATAAAGAAATAAAGCAAAATTTAATAGAACAAGCTAATGCATATAAAAATTCAGAAGAATTTAATATTGCAATACAAAAAATTATTAAAAATAAGCTTTCAGAAATAGAAAATATAGATAAAAATTTAGAAGATGTAATACCAATCAGCTTCATAAGTACGGTTAAAGTTTATGTATATAATAAGAATTATTATATTGCTATGGCTATAAAAGATATGCTTCAAGATGAAAATGGTAAACAAAAGATTAAAGAAATAATTACAAATGCAATAAGTACTAATATTAGTCCTATGATAGCAATGTTTTTAAACGCAGATACTATTTACGATAAGATTTCAGAAATATTAGGAGAATATTTAGATAAAGAAGACAATCAAAGAGAGATTGCACTTTTTATAAATGGAATTATAGATAAACTTCTTAAAAATAAAGTTTCAGATGTTTTATCAAATGTTTCAGAAGAAGGAAAGAAAAGAAATATAAAAGTATTAAGTGATGCAATAGTTAACAAAATAATAGGTGATAAACTTATAAATGATTTAGTTTGTACATTAGAGGACAAAATTGCAAATAATGAATCTATAGAAAATATTCTTTTAGCAATGAATATAAATTCTGAAAAGTTAATAGGCAATTTTGTAAGAAATAAAATAGAATATTTTATTGGAAGTAAAGAAATAGAAGCGAAGACAGAAGAATACGTTGATTTCTATGTAGATAAGATTGCTAATATAAAAATAGAAAGAATTTCAAAGGAAAATGAAAATAAAATATCAAAATTTGTATCAGATATATCAGAAAATATGTTTGAAAGATTTATAGATAATAATGCGGGAGAAGTTATAGAAGCTTTAGAAATTAATAAAATAGTAGAGGAGAAGATAAATTCCTTTGAGGTTGCATTTGCAGAAGAATTAATAATTGAAATTGCAAGTAAGGAATTAAGTGCAATAACATGGCTTGGAGCACTGCTAGGTTCTATAATAGGACTTTTGTCTCCAATTTTGGGAAGTCTTTAATTTGTTAAAGTAAAGTTATGGAGGTAATAAAATGATTTTTGATTCACATGCACATTATGATGATGAAAGTTTCAATGAAGATAGAGAACAGGTTATAAAAGAACTTAAGAAAAATGGGATAGTGGGAGTTTTAAATTGTGGATCTTCACTTCAAGGAGCGAGAGATTCGGTAAAATTTGCAGAGAAAAATGATTTCTTCTATGCAGCAGTAGGAATACATCCTGAAAATGCATATGAATTTACTGATGAGGCTTTAAAGGAAATAGAAGAACTAGTTAAAAATGATAAGGTTAGAGCAGTAGGGGAAATTGGACTTGATTATTATTGGAAAGAAAATCCACCAAAGGAAGTTCAAAAAGCTGTATTTAGAAGGCAAATGAAACTTGCTAAAGAACTTGATTTACCAGTTGTTATACATGATAGAGAAGCACATGGAGAAACATTGGAAATAATGAAAGAATTTCCAGAGGTTAGTGGAGTAGTTCATTGCTTTTCAGGAAGTGTTGAGTTTGCGACAGAATGTTTGAAGCTAGGATATTATATAGGTATTACAGGAGTTATAACTTTCAAAAATTCTAAAAAAATAGTAGAAGTAGCAAAGGAAGTTCCCATAGATAGAATATTAGTAGAAACAGATTGTCCATATATGGCACCAACACCACATAGAGGAAAAAGAAATAGATCAGAATATATAAAATATATAATACAAAGAATATCTGAAATAAAAGAAATTTCAGAGGAAGAAGTGGAGTGTAAAACTGTTCAAAATATTAAAAACTTGCTAAAAATATAGTTAAGGTGTAAAATAACTATAAATCTATTTACAAAATAAGGAAAACGAATAACTTATTTTGTTATAGATGAATAAAATTTATATCTCCTGGTAAAAATACTACATAAGTTAAAATTTATAATCATAAAATATTTATTGTAAGTTTTATCTGATGTCTACTGTGTCGAATACTTTAGATATTGCCAGCAGTGGGTTAAGTAGTGGGATGACCTTAGATAAAGGCTTCTTAGCTTCAGTTGGAGTAAAAACTTTACCTGAAGATTAGAATGCTATTTATTCGAAGGATAATTATGCAAAATGTGCATTTAATTTACACACTTAAAAAGGACAAAAGCGAGTAATTTGACGAAAAAACTCATACAGTGTATAATGATTGAGTCACTTTTGTCGAGGAGGTTTTTTTATGTTTTTTAAAAGTAAAGACGACATAAATGACTACTTTTCGAACGGACCGAAAGTATTTTTCATAGCCATGCTGTTAGTTATGTGTATTATAACAGGTATATATGGTATGGAAAAAAATATTAATATTGTTATTGATGGAAAGGAAATGTGTGTAATAACATACAGGAGTACAGTAAATGACATATTAAAAAATAGTAATATAGCGTTAGGTCCCAAGGATGTAGTAGAGCCAAGCTTAAAGAGTAGGATAAAATCAGGAGATACGATAAAAATAGAGAAAGCTATTGATATTGAACTGCAAATGGATGGAAAAACACAGACAGTTGCAACTACTGCAGATAACGTTGGAGAAATGTTAAAAGCAGAAGGAATTACGTTAGGACAAGAAGACAGGGTACAACCATTAAGAGAAGAAGAAATAAAAGATGGACTTAAAATAATGGTTACTAGAGTAAATACAACAATGGAAAAGAAAGTACAGTCTATTGAATTCTCTACAGAGATAAAAAAAGATGGTAATTTAAACCAAGGTGTTAAAAAAATTATAAAAGAAGGAACAGAAGGACAAAAAGAGATTATAGAAAAAATAGTATATGAAAATGGAAAAGAAGTGACAAGAGAAGTAGTGGAAGAAAAAATAACAAAGCAGCCTACTAATAAAGTAGTTGCTATGGGAACCTTAAATACTTTAAATCTCTCTCGTGGTAGTATAAATTATACAAAGAAAATAAGAATGAGAGCTACTGCGTATACAGCTAGTTTTAAGGATACAGGTAAAAGACCTGGAGATAAATATTTTGCAATCACTGCTTCTGGTACTAAGGTTAAAAGAAATCCTAATGGTTACAGCACTGTTGCTGTTGATCCTAGAGTTATTCCACTTGGAACAAAAGTATATGTTGAAGGTTATGGCTATGCGATTGCGGAGGATACAGGTGGAGCTATTAAAGGAAACCGAATAGATTTATATTTTAATACGGATAGAGACGTTGATAAATTCGGAGTAAGATATTTAAATGTATATGTAACTAAGTAAAAGAGCGGTTAACGCTCTTATTTTTTTTGTTTGAAGTACAAAAGTAATCTTGACAGGATAACTTACTTAGTTAAAAATAGAAAGAGAATATAAGAAAAGTGCGTAGCACTTTTCAGTTGAGAGTTGAAATAAAGATATTATTGGAGGCTTTTATTGATATGATGATAAAAGAAGTTATTGTAGTAGAAGGAAGAGACGATATAACAGCTGTTAAGAGAGCAGTGGATGCTGAAATTATTGCTGTTGGAGGATTTGGAATTAATAAAAAGGTAATAGATAGGATAAAAGAAGCTCAAAAAAGACAAGGAGTAATTGTTTTTACTGATCCTGATTTTGCAGGCGAAAAGATAAGAAGAATTATTTCTAAAAGAGTCAAGGGGATAAAACATGCGTATATAAGTAAGCAAGAAGGACTTAAGGATGATGATATAGGTGTTGAAAATGCTTCTCCAGAAACTATAAAAAAAGCATTAAAGAATGCCAAATGTGAAGTTAAAGAAAAAAGAAACGTATTCAATGTTCAGGATTTATATTTTTTTAAGCTTACAGTGAACGAAGAAGCTAAAATAAGAAGAGAAGCATTAGGAAAAGAATTAAGAATAGGTTATTGTAATTCTGCACAATTTATAACTAGACTAAATAATTATGGAATTAGTAAAGAAGAGTTTATGAAAGCGATCAATAAGGTCAATAAGGAGATAGAAGATGGAAAAACTGATAACTAAAGAACTTGTAAAAAAATATAATTTTAAATTCAATAAAAACTTAGGTCAAAATTTTTTAATAGATAATAATGTGTTAGATAATATAATTGAAGGTTCAGAAGTTTCAAAGGATGACTTTGTAATAGAAATTGGACCAGGGGTAGGTACGCTTACAAGGGAATTATTAAATAAAGCGAAAAAAGTATGTGCTGTTGAATTAGATTCAGAACTTATACCTATTCTGCAAAATGAATTAAAGGAATTTGATAATTTTCAGCTTATACATAAAGATGCTTTAAAAATTGATTTTAATGAAATAATTGGAGATGAAAAACATATTAAAGTAATAGCAAATTTACCTTATTATGTTACTACTCCAATAATTGCAAAAATACTTAATGAAGGTTATAATTTTGATTCTTTAACAATAATGATTCAAAAGGAAGTTGCAGAAAGAATAGATTCAGAACCTGACTGTAAAGAATATGGTGCGCTTTCTGTACTTGTACAATACTATTGTGACACCAAAATAATAATGAATGTTCCACCTTCTGCATTTATACCTCAACCTAAGGTTAATTCTATAGTTATAAGACTAGATAAACTAGATAAACCTAGAGTTGAAGTAAAGGATAAACAATTATTTTTTAAGATAGTAAGACAGTCTTTTAATATGAGAAGGAAAACTTTAAGAAATGCAATAAAAAGTTTGAAAGTTATGGATTTGGAAACAATGGAAAAAGCTTTTAATGATGCTGGCATAGATCCTAGAAGAAGAGGGGAAACTTTATCACTTCAGGAATTTGCAAATTTAACAGATAGTATTTATAAGTTTATATAGGAATTAGCCTATGTCTTTGAATTTTTAAAGACATAGGCTTTAATTATTTAGTGTATTTATATATATATAAATTTTATAATTATTGACTTTAAATTTATATCTGTAAAAAAATAGGTCATTTTTCGAAAATATAGCATATATTAGAATGAGGAATAAGTTTACTTGGAGGGAGAAATAGTGGCATCTAAAAGAGACTATAGTAGGTACTTTATTATATTACAAGAAGATGAAAAAGGATATTCAATAGATAGTAATAGGTTTCCAACAGGATATGCGAAAATTGAAAAGAAAAGTAACAAATGTAAGGTGTCTTATTATGTTCAAAACTTGAAAAAAGATAAGGAACCTTACTATATGGTATTAATATGCAGTAAGAAGAGCGAAAAGAAATTAATAAAATTAGGAGAAATGAATATAGACGAATATGGAAGGACAGAAATATCATATGAATATCAAATAAACAATATAGCTAATATTGGTATATCTGTTGATAAAATAAAAGGGGCTTGTGTTGTTAAAGTTAAAGAATCAACTGTGCATTCTGTATTAGTTGGGTTTGTAAGTGGAGTTAAAATTGATAATTGGGCAAAATATCCATTAATTGAAGGTAAGCAGCAGAGAAATACAGATGAAAATGAAGAAGTAGATGAAAAGAAAGAATCTATTGTAAATACAAGTAAACTTAAAGTTGAAAAAGATGAAGAAGTTAAAAACAGAGAAAACATAAAATCTAAAGTTAGAGATGATATAAAAATTCAGAAGGATTACAACATAGAAAATAATAATATAGTAAAAGATAAAGAAACAAAAATAGAAGAAATTAAAAATAAAGATGATATAAAAAATAAAACGAGAGAAAGTGAAACAAATAATAGTAAAAACGTAAAAAATAGTAATAATAATGATGTAAAAAATAGTAATGATAATGATGTAAAAAATAGTAATGATAATGATGTAAATGGTAAAAAAGAAGAAAATAGAATATTTGAAGAATATGAAAAGAACATAGAAGAGATTAAGAACATAAATAATGAAGCTGAATCCTTGGATAATACAAATCATATTTTAGAGGATGATACTTTTGTATCTGACACGGATAATGAATCTTATAATAGAAGTGTGGATTATACTCCAATAAATAGAAATTATCCAACAGGAACAGAAGGAAAGTTCTTCAAAAAAATAGCAGAAGGACTTGAAGAAGTTGAAGATATATGTCCTGAAGTAGGAAGTTGCAAATGGTATAAAGTACATCTAAGAGATTTACAAAATATGAACTGTGTTTCAGATAAGAATAAGTATACAATAATTTATTATCCTATGGCATGCTATTATCCATATATTATGAGACATGGACATTATATTGTAGGTTATAAATATGATACTGATGGAAAAATGAAGTATTTAGTATACGGAGTACCTGGAACAAAATCTATTGAGGATCAACCATTTAGGGGTATGACAGGATTTGTAACATGGGCTTGTGCAGAAGAAGAGGATGATGAAAAAAATAGTTTAGGATATTGGTTAATGTTTTATGACTTCAAAAACTCAAGGATTATGATTCCGATAAAGAAAAACTAACTGCTATTCTAGCAGTTAGTTTTAATATTTTTGATTTATGTTCATATAGTATCATAAAAGAATATGGAGGGGATTTATGAATATTGTAATAATAAATAAAAGAAAACTCCAAGTTATTTTTATAGTTTTTGTATTAATGATAGTGCTATTTGGAATAGGACAAACATTAAAAGATCATTTAAAATCTGTGAGTTTTGTTCAAAACAATGTAAAAGCTTTAACTGAATACGAAGCTTTAGATGGAGTACTAAAATATAAGATGCCATCTGAATGGGTTACAAAACAGCAAAAATTTCCTGGAAAGGAAATAATATATCATAATGATTTTCAATCTGAAGATTTAGTCATAAATGGTTTTGTTCAAATTTGGAATTTTAATAGAGATTTAAAAGAGTTTTTAGTAAATAGTAAAGAAGTATCACAAAAACAAAATAAAATCAAAGATTATAAGATGAATAATATTAAAATTAATAACAAAGATGGGTATTTAGTTAAATATGTTATTACTTCAAACAAAGTAGATTATACAAGCTATGAATATTTTATAAAAAATAATGGTCAATTTATTAGATTTTCCTTTTTTGTTAAAAGTAAAAATTTTAAAGAGAATATGACAGCTATGTTTGAAAGTATAGTTAAAACAATAACTTTAAATTAAAGATTTAAAGTATGTTGTTTGTATATATTGATTTAGGTCTTTTAAAGTATTATAATTTTATACAGAGTATATAAAAAAGAAGCCTAGTGCTTCTTTTTTTATGGAGGTAAAATATATGAAACCTGTTCTGTTTGAATTATTTGGAATGAAAATTTATGGGTATGGGACAATGATAGCTATTGGTATTATATGTGCTTTTCTACTTTTGAATGCTAGAAGTAAAAAAAGAGGATATGATGATGAAAGCATATTAAATATGACAGTGATTACAATAATATCCGGAATTTTAGGAGCAAAACTTTTATACATAATAACGGATATAAAAATCATAATAAAGAATCCTTTAATATTGAAGGATTTTGGAAGTGGATTTGTAATATACGGCGGTATAATAGGTGGAATCTTAGCAGTCATTACGTATTGTAGGATAAAAAGATGGAATGTGTTAAGGGTATTTGACTTAGCAATACCAAGTGTACCTCTTGCACAAGGCTTTGGAAGAATAGGATGCTTTTTAGCAGGATGTTGTTATGGAAAAGAAACTACACTGCCTATTGGAGTTGAATTTACCAATTCATTATTTGCTCCTTGTGGAGTAAAGTTGCACCCAACTCAACTGTATTCATCTGTGTTTGATTTTGGTTTAGCATTATTTTTATTATGGTATGGTAAAAAGGAAAAAGAAGATGGAAAGCTCTTTTCTATGTATATTATAATTTATAGTATAGGAAGATTTTTAGTAGAAGTTTTTAGAAATGATCCTAGAGGAAATGTAGGAATATTTTCGACATCTCAATTTATTGCTATATTTACATTAGTTATTGGAATCATGCTTTATAATATAAGAAAGTTTAAGAGTGTAAAATAAAAAAGGTGTTCAATAAGAGTTATAAGCCTAGGGGGTAAGGGCGTGAGTAAAAAATTTAAAATATTATTTATAGTATTTATGTTTATATTTAGTAATTTATTAACTGGATGTAGTAAATTAGATAATATTAAAGTGAAACTAGGTATGAAAAACAAAGATTTTGAGTACATAAAAGAAGGAAAGATAAATAAGGTAATTATACAAAATGTAAGAGATAAAGGATTTACATTTATAGTTACAGATAAAAGTTCAATTAAGGAGTTATATGATATTTTATCAGAAGCTAAAGAGGTTGAAAATAAAATTACATTAGAATCAGATTACGTTTTAGAATTTCAAGAGAGTCATCATGAAGTCCATAAATTTAATTATATTGCAGGGCTTGATAAAACTGATGCTGGAAATCTTTATGGTGATGATAAAATATATATTGTTTCTAAAAGACTTGATGATGATATTATGAAGAATTTTTGGAATATAAGAAGACCTAAGGAATTTAAAGATGTTTATTATAAATCTATTATTATGGCACTAAAAGAATATAGAAAAAGCTTAAACGGAAATGAAAAAATAGGTATAGATATGGACGACCAATATGCGTCAAAATTTATTTTAACTATGGATTTAGAAGAATTTAAAGAAGGTTTAAGTAGTAATGAAGAAATAATAAGGGATGATAATACAAATAAATATGATGTTATTATGAATATAACTACTGAAGGATATAAGTCAGAGATTTATAAATGTATAATTACTTTTTACTATAAGCAAGACAAAAAAGAGACAAAGTATTATTTTACTAATAAATATGATGAAGATATAGGGGCATGGCAGTTTACATTAAGTGTAGATAAAAAACCGGAAAATTTTTAAAATTGTTTTTGGCATTTGATAAAAATAATTATAGTGATATAATGTTAAGGGTGTAATATGAATTTTGGATTTAGGAGGAATTAAAATGAGTAATTGTGATACTTGCCCAAGTAATGGAACATGTAACGAACAAAACTGTTCAAAAGCGTTCCCTAAATATGGGAATATAAATAAAATTATAGGTGTTATAAGCGGAAAAGGTGGAGTTGGTAAATCAACAGTTACAGGTATACTTGCTGCTCAACTTGCTAAAGCTGGATATAAAGTTGGAGTTTTAGATGGAGATATAACAGGTCCTTCAATGCCTAGAGTTCTAGGAATAAATGAAAAAAGAGCTCAGATTCTTAAAATGGAAGATAATGAAGAACAAGTAAAATTTATTCCTGTTGAAACTGAAGGCGGAATAAAGGTAATTTCATTGAATTTATTAACTGAACAGGAAGAACAACCAGTTATATGGAGAGGTCCTTTGATTACAGGAGTCTTAAATCAGATGTATGCTGATACTGAATGGGGAGAATTAGATTATCTTTTAATAGATATGCCTCCAGGAACAGGAGACGTTGCATTAACAATAATGCAGACTGTACCATTAACAGGAATGGTCGTAGTTTCTACTCCTCAAGATATGGTTTCAATGATAGTTAAAAAAGTAGTTATTATGATAGAAAAAATGAATGTTAATTTATTAGGTGTAGTAGAAAACATGTCTTATGTAAAATGTGAAAAATGTGGTGATAAACTAAGAATATTTAGTAAGAAATCCGGTAAGGAACATGCAGAATACTTAGGAATACCACTACTTGCAGAAATGCCTATAAATTTAGATATGGTTGAAAGTTTAGAAAACGGTAAAATGGAAAGCTTTATAAAAGAATCAAAGGAATATGAAGAATTATTAAATAATTTTATTAATACATTACAATAACATATAAAAAATCGCTTTTTAAATTCAAGAAGCGATTTTTTAATGCATATATTTTAAACTAATATTATTAGAAGGCAAGGTGGGATTTATGAAAAAAAATAGTGAATTGGATTGGCTAGAAGAATATGTCTTATTAGGCAGTGCAATTAAATGGATTATATTATCTATATTTGTAGGAGTTACTGTAGGAACTGCTACAGCACTATTTATTAAAGTTGTTAATATAGGAGTAAGTTATACTTCAAAATGGACGAATTATTACTTGTTAATACCGTTAGCTTTTATGTTAAGTAGTTTCTTAGTTTTTAAATTAGCACCAGATGCAGAAGGACATGGTACAGAAAAGGCAATAGAAGCTATACACAAAAAAGCTGGAAGAATGGACATAAAAGTAATTCCAGTAAAATTAATAACAACATTTATAACTATTATTTTTGGTGGTTCAGTTGGAGAAGAAGGACCAGCTACACAAATAGGTGCAGGGATAGCATCTTTTTTTGCGGGTATTTTAAAAATGGATGATATGGACAGAAAAAGATTTGCAGTCTGCGGTATAAGTGCTGGGTTCGTAGGAGTTTTTGGTGCTCCAATAGGAGCAGCTGCCTTTGCTTCAGAAGTTTTATATATAGGAAGATTTTCATATATATCATTATTACCTTCTTTTTTAGCTTCATTTGTAAGTTATTATATAGGACAATATTTAGGAACAAAACCCCTTATGTATTCTGTGTATTTTACAAAAAAAGCTCCAACAACTATGTTCTTGAAAATGATTATATTTGGAATTTTTATAGGAATAATTGCTAATATATTCATTGCAGTAGTAAATTGGATTGAAGAGTTCTTTAAAAATTTAAAAGCACCTAGGTTATTAAAACCAATAATTGGAGGATGCATGGTATTATTAATTACGTTTATAACTAAGTCTACAGATTATTTAGGAATAGGAGAGTCATTTATAGAAAAGTCAATTGCAGGAGATAATGTAAGTGGAATTGCTTTTTTAGCTAAAATGTTTACTACTTCTTTTACGCTAGGAAGTGGCGGAAGTGGAGGTATACTTACCCCAATGTTATATATAGGAGCGACAGCGGGAAGTGCATGGAGTTCACTTATTCATGCTAGTGCATCTTTTTATGCAGCCGTTGGAATGGTAACATTTTTAGCTGCTTGTGCGAATACTCCACTTGCAGGAATAATAATAGCTACTGAACTTTTTGGCGCTCAAGTTGGAACTTATGCAGCAATTGTGACTGTCATTAGTTATTTAATTGTGGGACATAGAAGTATATATCCAACACAGGTTATATCTACAGTTAAAAGTCCTTCGATTGATTTAGCTACAGATTGTGAGATAAATAAGATAAGGAAAATTAAGTTTAATGCTAAATATAAACCTATGAAAAAGTTTATTAATAATCATTTAAAGTAAAATTAGTGAAAACATAAAAATATGCAGTTTATTTATAAATATTTGTAAATGAACTGCATATTTTTATGTTTTTTTATTTTAAATAGGATATTAAGTCAATTTCAGGCAAATAATATGCTGATTCAAGACTAAAGTTGAATATATCTGATTAAGGGGTTATAATTAACGTATGCTTACAATTAATATAGTATAAAGGGGGATGATCGTGAATAAAAAAAATAAAAATGGAATCCATAATACTTTATTTCATTGGCAAAATTTCCGAATGCATCTAATTGCAGAAGGTATTATAGTTGGTTTAATGTCAGGATTACTAGTAGTACTGTATAGATTTTCAGTAGAAAAAATAAGTGATGCAATGAAATATGGTTATTCTGTGATTCATAATAAAGTATGGAGTATTTATGTTTTGTTTACATTATTGATAGTAGCTGGATATATAGTGGGCAAAATGATAAAAAAAGAGTCCATGATTAAAGGAAGTGGAATACCTCAAGTAGAAGGTATGCTTCTTAGAAAACTAGATATGAATTGGTTTAAGGTAATAGTTAACAAATTTATTGGCGGGGTCCTATGTTTAACAGCAGGCTTATCTTTAGGAAGAGAAGGTCCGTCTATACAAATGGGAGCGGCTATAGGACAAGGGTTTAGTAGAATTTTTAAAAGAGTAAAGATAGAAGAAAAGTTTCTTATAACAAGTGGAGCAAGTGCAGGGTTAGCAGCAGCTTTCAATGCACCTTTAGCGGGAGTTATTTTTGCATTAGAAGAGATTCATAAGAATTTTTCCCCTCTGATTTTACTTTCTGCTATGTCTGCATCTCTTACAGCAGATTTTGTATCAAAGCAATTTTTTGGATTAAAACCAGTCTTCGATTTTTACAATCCACCTGTTTTACCACTTAAATATTATATATATTTAATACTGTTAGGAATTATTATAGGAATTTTTGGAGTCGCTTTTAATAGAACGTTGATAAAAACTCAAGATATTTTTCAATGCCAAGCATGGCTACCGGTGGAGTTTAGACCTGTTATACCATTTATAATAGCAGGGGTTTTATGGGTAACTGCTCCTATGTTATTAGGTGGCGGACATGAATTAATTATGGAATTGGTACATGCGAAATTTTCCATAAAGGTATTATTGATTTTTTTGATAATTAAATTTTTCTTTACTATGATAAGTTATGGATCAGGAGTTCCAGGAGGAATATTTTTACCTTTGTTAGTTATAGGGGCACTTACTGGAGATATATATGGAATGGCATTAGTAAAAGTATTTAATATTGATTCACAGTATATTATGAATTTCATGATTTTAGCTATGGCTGGTTACCTTACTGCTATTGTTAAAGCGCCTATTACAGGAAGTATCTTAATTACTGAAATGACAGGATCTTTTCATCATTTGCTACCATTAACAATTGTTTCTATAACAGCTTATGTGATAACAGATATATTAAAATCGGAACCTATTTATGAAAGTTTATTGGAACGATTTATAAAAAACAAGGGAAAAGATGAGTTTATAGGAGACAGTAAGCAAAAAATTATTATGGAATATGTTGTAACATTAGGATCCATAATAGAAGGAAAGCAAATAAAAGATTTAAGATGGCCAGATAGATGTTTATTAGTAGGGATTAGAAGAGGACAAAAAGAGCTTATACCTAAAGGAAATACTAGGATTTATGCAGGAGATTATATTATTGTATTAGCTGATGAAGATAAAGCATCATACACAGGAGATATAATTAACAAAATGACTACAAAATGTATAATATAAAACTGAAATGAAATTATAACAAAATGGATAGTTTATTTATAAATTAATTATTAAAAATAAACTATCTGTTTTTTATGATTGATAGGATGAATTTACTCAAATAATTTAATGAATTATGATATAATTTAGATGAAAAAGTTATTTAATTTATCATTGGTAACAATATTGGAAAATGATAGATCAATGTTTATTGTGTCTCCAACTTTGCAATTAGGTGGAAGGTGAGATGTGCACAAATCCATAGTTGTTCCATTTTCAAAAATTATAAAAGCATCTGTTTTATTCATATCTAATATTTTTCCTAACATAAGAGGTCTCCTTTAAATTATTATACATATATATTTTGAGTAATTTAATTTTAAATATTCTTATATAAAATGAGTTTTACAATTTAGAGGTATTTATTTTAAGAGGTGTTAATTTTGAATAGCAATATTATTTTATGTCTAATAATGATAGTTTTAATAATTATTATCGTTAATCAATATTATAGTATAAAAAAATTAAATAAAAAATTATTATTACTAAAAAAAGGGAATGAAACACTTTATTCAATAGAAAATGAATCCAGTATGAGTGGATTGTGTGATGTTATGTTGAGTATTGCAATAGATTTGATTCCATATGCTGAAAAAGGAAGCATGCTTATATTAGAGGATGATGATAAATTTCATTTCAAAGCTATAAGAGGATTTTCTAAGGAGCTAAAGAACATTTCTTTAGATAGAGAAGAAGTGTTTTTGCATGAAACTAGTAACTTCCGTGATACAGTAATAATAAATAATCCTTCTAATTTTGATGAAAGATATATGAATACAGAAAAAAAATATATATTCGAAAATTTTAATGCTCTAAATATTAAATGTACTTTGAGTTCGCCTATTTATGTTGATAAAAATCTAATAGGAGTAATAAATTTAGATAGCATAAATCCAAATAAAATGTTTACAAAAGTTGATATGGAAACTATGAATTATATCAGAAATGAGTTTGAATTAATATTAAAGAACTTTATAATTCAAGAAGAATTGAGACATATGGCAAATTATGATGACTTAACAGGTATATATAATAGAAGACGTTTTAGATATATTTTTAATAATCAATTAAGTTATACAAGAAAAAATAATACTAGATTATGTTTGGCTTTAATTGATATTGATGATTTTAAAAGCATAAATGATAAGTATGGGCATAACATTGGTGATGAAGCTCTTAAGCATTTTACGCATGTATTAAAAAGACAAGTTAAGGATATGGGTACCTATGCTAGAATATCTGGAGATGAATTTGTTGTTTTGTTTAAAGGTTGTTCAGAGAGTGAAGCTAAAGAAATATTAAGCAATATGAAAAAATTACTTGCACAAGAAAAACTTAAGGATATAAAAGTAAATTTTAGTTATGGAGTATGTGAAATAACTAATGAAAAGATGCTATCTATAGATGAAATACTTGAGATTGCAGATAAGAATATGTATAAGAATAAAAAAACAAAATGTAAGAATATTAACATATAAAGTTAAGCATGGTGGGGAAGAATACGTTGGTTAACAAGTATACAAGTTAATCAAAAGTAATCTTCCCCACTGCAATTGAATAGGGTTATTTTAAAAATTTACTTTGAAATTCATTTTGGATAGTTTGTAGTCGTTTTGTTCCATCTATGCGCTTTTGTTTTGCTTCAGTTTGAATTTGTTTTGTTTCTTCTATACCCTGCATAATAGTTTGCCATGTTTTTTCTAAAGTTTCTATCTGAATTGAACTTCCAGATGCAAGCTGTGCTGTAAGTTTAGATTGCATTGCTGTGTTTTGAGCATTTCTAAGTAATAATTCATTAGTTTTTTCATCTAAAGCAGCCATTGCTTTAGCTTGAACTGCCTGTCTTTTTAAAGTTATAGCTTGAGTTAAGCTTTGTTTGAATATAGGAATTGTAACTATAAAAGCAGAGTTTATTTTTCTAACTAAGTTATAGTTACCTTGTTGTATTAATTTTATTTGAGGCATTGTTTGAAGTGATACGTTTTTAGCTAATTCTAAATCATATATTCGTTGTTCAAGCATTTGTAGTATTTGCATACCATTAGATAAGTTGATTTGATCTATTTGTTCTGTTGATGATTGAGATTTTCTTTCAAGTTCAGGTAATAGATTGGTTTTGAAATTTTCAATAGATGAATTACCTGCATAAATATATTTTTCAAGCGTTTCATAGTAATCCATATTTTTATTAAACATTTCTTCTAGATTATTATTTGATGTGTTTATTTCAGCTTCATATTTTTTTAGTTCAACATAAACTTTATCAACTTCTCCACCCATTGTGTGATATTTTTGTAGTAGAGCATCTATAGAATTTTTTGCTTTATTAAAAAGCTTTCCAAAGAATCCAGGTTTTTTATCTTCAAAATCCTTTATATCAAACTTGTCCATTATTTTATTAAGTTGCCTTAATAACTCGCCAGAATCCTCTACAGATGTAATTTCAATTGAATGAAGTATTTGATCAGCAAATCTTGAGATTTCAACAGCTGCATCTTTTCCAAAAGTCATTATACTGTCAGCATTATTTACATCAAGCTGCTTTTCAAGGGCTAGTACTTCAGGTGAATTTTTTACTTTTAAAGCAATTTCGTTAGTTTGTTTTTCTAAATTAACAACTTCCATAGTTATCCTCCTTTATTTGAATGGCTATTATTTTTGGAATAATATTTTCTAAATTTTAGACGAAGTGAAAACTTTATGATATCTTAAAGTTAGAAACCTATTTATCCAAAAAGATTAGACCAAAATGATTTTGATTTATTTTTGTGATTACCATTTAAATTTGGAATTTGCAAATCAAATTTAATGTTCTCTAATTTATGAATGTCATAATACTTCTCTAATATTTTTGCCTCAATGTTGTTATACCCTGTAGGCGTAAATATTATTATGTCAAAACCTATTAAATTTAAAAATGCTAAAATAATAGAATCTTCATCACTAAATATATTTTCATCATTGTCATATATAATTATCTTAGGTATTTTAAATGGAAAATCAAATTTTTGAATTAATTCAAGTATTTCTTTATCTATAGTCAATATTGTCATTAATGTTTTAAGAGTAAATTGATTATCAGTAGAGTTTTTAAATATTGATAATTTTAATAATTGATTGGTTTTATCTATTATAGCATTTTGAAGAGAAGTTTTTAAATAAGAAAATTTATAAAGATTATTTTTAAATAAATTTTCTTTTATAATTAAACCATCTTTATCAATGCAATATTGTAGTCTATATAAATCTTGTTTAGAATAATTAGTTTTAGTATAAGGTATTTTAGGTACAAAAATTACATTTTCAGAAGTTTTTAATTCTGAAAATTCATTCCAATATATATTTAAATCTGAGTGAACTCCACTAACTTTTGCAAATAAATTTGGTATATAAACAGTTTGATTTTCTATTTTAAAGCCAGGGCGCATTCTTGCTTCTTCTTTCCATAGTAATCTTAATTCATCATAGGTTGTCTTTAAAGTTAAAGGAGAGGTTTTATAATTCTCGAATTGCCAAGGTTTGTATAAACCATCTTCCTCATTAAAAATTACATTGGAAATTTCTTGAGAAGCCTTAAAGGCTGTTGTTTCCTGACGTATAATTATTTCTTCTGAAGGAAACTCTTTTAACTGAGAGATTGTATTTAATTTTAAAAGCTTTGTGTGTTCTTGGTTTTTATCTATTGCGGTAAAGATATTATCTTCATAGGAATTAATATATAATACGTCGCAGCCTATTTTTGATAGAAAAATTAAAAAATAGGCTTCATGTTTTTTTATATTTCCATAGTAAATAATTTTAGGATTATATATATTGCTATTAGAGTTTTTTAGATAATCAAATTTCTTAAATAAATTAGGTATAAATTTATGTGTCCACATAAGTAATTTTAAGACGAAGTTTTTAATTTTAGCAATATTTGTGTTCGATTCTGTATGTAAATATAATTCTAATACAGAATTAAAGCTTTTTATTACTGAGCAAGTTAAGATTTTCTCTCTAAAATTAGGGAAAACTTCAGATTCAATAAGTAATTCCATCATCATAGATTTCTGAGTTTTATCAAACCCAGTTATGTTACGCCAAATTTTTGAAGTTTTATTGATTAATTCTGAATTGTTTTCAACAGAAAGTTGATTTGTAAATTTTGTGTATAAATCACCGTAAGTAGAAAGTTTCTTATCTAATGTATACAAATCATTGTAATATTCATCTTTATTTTCTTTAATGCCAATATATCTATAGAAATATACTGGTATTATAGGTAGAGGTTTACCAACAAAGTTACCTCTTTTATCTAATGGAATATAAAAATCCTTTAATATATTATTTGAGGTTTTAAGTGAAGAAGTTATAAAGCTGTTGTAGTTAGATATATTAAAAGCTGAGTTGACATTTAAACTTACATTAGACTTTACTACGATATTTTTTAATTTATTAATTTTAAATTCTGATTTATTAGGTAAATCTAATATTTTTGAATAAGTTGCTTCTTTATCAATCAATGAGAAATCACAATCAGAAGGTGAATTTATATATATAACATCACATCCTAAACATGATAGAAAAATTAAAAAATATACTTCATGCTTTTTTATGTTACCGAAATACGTAATTTTAGGATTAAGTATTTCTTTATTGGAAGAAGAGCTTATATTAAAATCTTTCATTAGGTTTGGAATAAAATCATTTATCCATGTAATTAGTTTTAAATTAAAGTTTTTAACTTTAGTTAGATTTATATTTGGCTCTTTTTTTAGATATAAATCTAATATACAGCTAAAACTTTCTTCAATTGAAGCATTCAGTAGAGAATTATCAATAGAAGGCAATAAGTTACTATTCTTTAAAAGTGTAATAAGTATATTTATTTTGTTAGCATTAAAGTTATTTAGAGTACTTGTATTCCATATAAGCTGAATTTTATCTATTATTTTAGAATCATTTTTAAAAGGAATATTAGATATAAATTTTATATATAAATTATTTAGTTTTGATAGTTCATTATCCAATCTATATAATTGGGAATAATAGTCCTGTTCATTTTTTTTAAGTCCGATACATCTATAAAAATAAATGGGAATAGTAGGAGTGGTTCCGTTTATAAATCCAATTCTTTTATTCAAAGGACTTAATATATCTTTAAAAATAGTATTTGAAGTTTTAAGTGAAGAATTTATAAATTTACGGGTATTAATCATTATATCATGCCTACTTTCGATTAAATGTTATTAATTATATTATACAAAAATATAGTAAATAGTATCAACAGTTAAGAATAATTTAATAAGAGAAAGACGGGTTTAAATAATGCTTATGTTAGATTTAAATAGAATATATGGTATACTTATGTTACTTGATATAAGAATAAGATGAAGAGGTAGGGATTTAAATGTTTAACTTTAAAGTACATCAGGAGCTAACTTGTGTGGCAGAAGGTGATGGACATTTTTTTGCTAGAGTAGGAGCTATGGTTGCCAACAAAGGAAGCTTTACAGCAGAAAAAGTATTGTTGGACACAAATCAAAATAGAAGTCTATTAGGGTCTGTAATGAGTTTAGCAGCTAGAAAACTTACAGGAGAAAATATACCGATAATGAAGGTTAGTGGTAAGGGTACATATTATATGGCTAATAAAGCACATCATATTAGTATAATAAAATTACAGCCAGGTCAGAGTGTAGGAGTTGAAGGAGAAAATTTACTTGCTTTTACTGACGGATGTAAATATGGTGTTAGATTTATAGGAAGTGGAGTTATATCACAGAAGGGAATGTTTACATCTAAGCTTACAGCAACTGGAAATGATCCACAAGTAGCTATAACTACAAATGGTAATCCTATTATATTAGAAACACCATGTGTAGTAGATCCAGATGCAGTAATTTGTTGGACAGGAGCTGATCCTAGTTTTAGAGCAGATGTAAATTGGAAAACATTTATTGGACAATCTTCTGGAGAATCATACTTTCTTGAATTTAATAATCCAGGTGAAGTTGTAATAGTACAGCCATCAGAAAGAATTTCAGGACTTGAAATAGCAATAGACTAGAAACTAAATAAGTTTGGAGGCCAGTATATGCAGTTAAATATAGATAATCCAAATAGAAATATATGTAGGTCTTATAATAAAAGACATGGAAATTTAACAATTGAAACAAGTATAAGAGAAGAAAAAGGGAGTATTGATTTAAATCAGCCTATAAATTTAATTCAACAAAATAGGAATATTGAAAATAATAATCATAAAAATTTAGAAACTACAACAAGTACAAGTTCTGCAGAAGTATTGTCTAATGCAAATAGTACAACACATAAACAAGTAAAAAACAAATTACTATTGAACAGTATTAATATAGATAAAACAACCAATCTTCTTAGAGGACAGAAATTAAGCATAAATTCCAAAACTCAAAATTTGTCTAAATTAATGATTGGTATGGAATGGGATATAAAATTTAATGGAAGTTCTGAATTTGATTTAGATACATCAATATTTATGGTAGACGGTAATAATAATACATCAGAAGAGAATTTTATATTTTATGGTAATCCTATAAGCAAAAATGAAGGAGTAGTTATAAATAAGGATTATAATACTTCACTAAAAAAAGCATTTGATAAAGTATTACAACTAAATTTAAATGTGATTCCAAACAATATTGAAAAGCTAGCAATTACTGCAACTATATATGAAGCTGATATACGTAATCAAAATTTTGCACAAGTTTCTAATGCTTATTTAAAGCTTATAGATACGGAAACAAAAAATGAAATTTTAAGATACAATTTTAATAATGGATTGAAATCTGAAACGGCTGTTGTGGTTGCTGAAATATATAGATACAAAAATGAATGGAAAATAAATCCTATAGGCAGTGGGTTTAACGGCGGACTTGAGGCGTTATGTAACAATTACGGAATAGATATTGAATAAAAAAGAAAAGTGTGTAACACTTTTCTTTTTTAGTTGTATATATCTGAAAATTCAATTTCAGTTTTTTGTACATTTGTTTGAGAAGTGAATTTATTTGTTAAGTCTGCATTGTCATCGCTGATGATTTTAACAGGTAATTCTATAATAAATTCAGTCCCTTTACCATATTCACTTTTTACAGAAATTTTACCATCATGCATTTCAACTAAGGATTTAACTATAGACAAACCTATTCCGCTTCCTTCATGGTTTCTATTTAATAAGGGATCTACTTGTTTAAATCTCTCAAATATTTTTTCCTGTTTATCCTCTGGAATTCCAATTCCGGTATCTTTTACGGAAACTAAAACATAATCATTTTTGTCGAAAATATTTATATTTATTTCATCTCCAGGTTTTGTGAATTTGATTGCATTAGAAATAAGATTTAACATTATCCTTTCCAGCTTTTCTGCATCTATAGCCATGATTTTTTCTTCTGTATCAGTATCAAATATGATAGTTCTACATTTACCTTGAACATATTCAGCAGTTGATAAAGTTATGGTTTCAATAACTTCCACAATATTTTCATTTTGTGCATTTAACTGCATATATCCTGAATCAATTTTTGTAACATCAATTAAGTTGTTAACTAATCTTAGAAGTCGGTAACAATTTTGTTTCAAAATGTCTGTGTATTTATTTAGTTTTACAGTATTAACTTCTTTAGTATCATCATTTACATATAAAGAGAATAATTGAGCAGTCGAAAATATTATGTTTAAAGGGGTTTTTAATTCGTGAGATAAATTAGCAAAAAATTCAGTTTTCAATTTATCATACTTTACGGTTTTTTCGAATAATCTTTTATTTTCTTTTACCATGTTATTAAAACTATTTGAAAGAATACCAATTTCATCTTTACTATTGATATCAGATTGAACTGATAAATCTCCTGCTGCCGCTATTTCCATATAATTTTTAAGCTTATTAATAGGCTTAACTAGAGTGTTTGCTAAAACTAAAGCTATAATGGAACCTATTAAGAAAATAATAAATCCTGTTAATAATATTGTATTTAAAATTGCGTTGGAAGATGATTTTAAATCATCATAGTTGGCAGTAGCAACAATATACCAATCCCATGGCTCAAAGTAACTATAAGTTGCTAGTTTATAGACTCCATTAAACTCATATTCAAGTGTCCCATTTTTATTTTTTACTATTTCTTTACAAAAATTAAAGCTACTTAAATTCTGTCCTTTTATGTTTGGGTGTACAATAACATTTCCTTTTGAATTCATTATATAAACATATCCAGTTTCACCAATTTGTATATCACTAAATGTTTTTTCTAAATGAGAATTGAGTTGATTATAGCCTAATGCTAGTGCACCTACAACTTTTTGATTTTTATCTAATAGGGGTTTGTATCCTGTTATAAGCCAAGTCCCTTTTAGAAGATTTCTTCCGTAATAAGGTTTATTATTTATTATATTATTATAAATTGGAGAATTGCTAGTTATATGAGTACCAATAGCTCTTTTATTATCAATAGTGAAATTAGTAGAGATTCTTATTAAATTTTCATCCTCTATTAAGAAGATTGAAACCATTGCACCTACTGAGTATTTTATGTCATCAACAAGAGTTGTATCTAAAGTTAAGTTAGTATTTCCAGCATATAATGAAGGTAATTTGTAATTGTCAATTGTAATTTGTTGTTTATTATCTATTCTTATTTCGCCAGCGTTATTTAATAGTTTCTCAGCGAAATGTAAATCACTCCATAATTTTTCTGAAAGCAAATTATTTCTTACACTAACTGTATTATTCAGAAGCTGTATTATACGTTGGTTTTTTTCTTTTACTTCATTAAAAACTGCATTTTGTGATTTGTTACTGACTAGAAATCCTAAAACACTTACTGAAAAAACAATTAGTATTAAATAACTGATTATTAATTTAGATTTAATGTTCATAAATTTTAACCTCTTCTTATTTTGTTTGAAATAGTTACTTTTAATATTAATATATATATACTAAATTTACAATTGGTGAAGATGGCTAAATTGCGGATGTTATATAAAAGTAGTATTATAAAAGCAGGATATAATTTCACTTTTTTGGAATAATTTCAATATAAAAGAAATAGGAAAGGGTAAAGCCAATGATTTATATAACAACAGCAATGTATTGTGAAGCGAAACCATTTATTTCATATCTAGGGTTAAAAAAAGATATGAAAAGTACCAAATTTCAAGTTTTTAAAAATGATGAAGTAGTGTTAATTATTAGTGGTGTAGGAATAGTATCATCTGCTGTTGCTGTTTCACATCTACTTACTAAATATAAAGATGAAGTTTGTAATCTGTTTTTTAATATAGGTATTTGCGGAGTTAAAGATGAAAATATAAAAACAGGTAGCATATTTTTGTGTCATAAAATTATTTGTCATGATACAAAAAGAAATTTTTATCCAGACATATTGTTTAGACATCATTTTAACGAAGGTGTACTAGAAACTTTTTCTACAGTAGTAAACAACGAAATGAAACAAGAGATTGAAGGTGATTTAGTGGATATGGAAGGTGCAGGAGCATATCAGGCAGCGTGTATGTTTTTACAGCCTCATCAGATTCATTGTATAAAAATTGTTTCGGATTTATTGGATGGAGAAAATTTAACACAAAGTAAGGTTTCTGAAGTGATACAAGGGAGTGTTGAAGATATTTATGCATGGATAAAGATAAGGAAAGATGCATGGTGTCCAGATATTAAAGTATTAAATGAAGAAGAAGAGATATTACTTAATAAAATAAGAGAAAATTTTAAGTTAACTACATCAATGGATTATAAACTAAAACGTTTGGCAAAACAGTATAAGATTCGTTCGAAAAATTTAGTTGATGTTATGAAACCATTGTGTACAATTGAGTGCAAATCTAAAAATGAGGGGAAGAGATATTTTGCAAAACTTAAAGAGCAATTTATGGAACTCTGATTTTTCACATATATATATAGAAAAAAATGCAATAAACCACCCTAACACAATAAAAATTTTAGAACATTTTAAAAATTCAACTGTAGTTAAAATTGATTATTACAAAGAAATGTTTTCAAGAAGTAATCAAAGTTTTAGATCACAGAAGCAAAGTAGAAAATTAATTTTAGCTATTAAAAAAGATGGGTTAATTTATGAAGGGGCAGAGGTTTGTGAAGATTTCGGTAATGAGCATTTTTATTATACTTCGTCTATGATGAATTGTATTTATGATTGTGAATATTGCTATTTACAAGGAATGTATCCTTCTGCGAATATTGTTGTTTTTGTAAATATAGAAGATATTTTTAATGAAGTAGAAAAGTTACTTAAAAAGCATCCGGTATATCTATGTATTTCATATGATACAGATTTACTTGCCTTTGAAGGTGTTACTCTTTTTACTACTTTATGGATGGAATTTGCTAAAAATCATCCTAATCTAAAGCTTGAACTTAGGACTAAAAGTGCAAATTTTGATGCAATAAAAGATATAAAATGTTTAGATAATACTATTTTAGCTTGGACAATATCACCAGATAATGTTATTAGTAAATATGAATGGAAAACACCTTCACTAGAATTAAGACTCAAAAGTATTAAACAAGCAATACAAAAAGGTTGGAATGTAAGGATTTGCTTTGATCCTCTATTATATATAAGAGATTGGAAAAAACAATATTCTCTTTGTGTTGAGCATACATTTAAGGAGCTACCATATGATAAGATATTGGATGTGAGTATTGGAGTTTTTAGAGTTGCTAAGGATTATTTAAAAAAAATGGAGAAAGAAAGGATATATTCACCGATATTAGCTTATCCTTTTGAATGTACTAATGGAGTTTGTAGCTATTCTAAAAAACATGCAGAACAAATGATAGATTTTGTATATAAAGAAGTTTGTAAATTTATACCTAAAGAAAAGATTTATATTTGAGAGGAAGAATAATATGAAAACAGCAATTGTAACAGGAGCATCTTCAGGTATTGGGTTTGAGATTAGCAAAAAACTTTTAAAGATGGGTTATAAAATTTATGGTTTTGGCAGAGATTTTTCAAAAGTAAATTTAGAAGATACTAATTTTATAAAGATTGCTTGTGATATTACTAAGACTGGTGATTTGTGTGAAAAGATAAAAGAAATCAGAAAAAAAGAAAAAATATATATGCTCGTTAATAATGCAGGGGTAGGATATTTTGGACCACATGAAGAACTTAATCCTAAAAAAATTCATAGTATGGTAGCTACAAATTTAGAGGTGCCTATTATTTTAACTCAATTGCTTTTAAGAGATTTAAAAAAGAATAAAGGATATATTATTAATATTTCTTCAATTACTGCTAAAAAATCCAGTACCTATGGATGTGCTTATGCTGCAACAAAAGCAGGATTAACTCACTTTTCAAAAAGTTTATTTGACGAAATACGAAAAACGGGTGCTAAGGTTATAACTATTCATCCAGATATGACAAAAACAGCTTTTTATGATAACTTGAATTTTAGAGAAGGTGATATACCTGAGAGCTATATAACACCTCAATGTATTGCTGATGCAGTAAAAATGGTTTTATCTCAAAGACAGGGCACTGTAGTTACAGATATTACTCTTCAACCTGAAAGACATATGATTACGCGAAAGAAATAGTAGTGTTTTGATTAGGAATTTTAACAAAAATTATTACATGTTTAAAGTATATCTAAAGATAAGTTTAAATCTTTTATGAAATACTATAAAAGATTAGTGTAAATGTTATCAGCTATATATTTATAATTAACCAAGGAGGAATAAATTATGCCCCAAATAAAGATGCGAGGAATAAAGTTAGAACAAGTAAAGAATGCTAGTAAAGAAATGATTGATAGCTTGGAAAATATCATTAAATGTCCAAGAGATTATTTTACAGTAGAACATATACCTTCTACTTTTGTTATGGATGGTAATGTTGTAGATGGATATCCATTTATAGAAGTATTATGGTTTGATAGAGGACAGGAAGTTCAAGATGAAGTTGCAAAGAAAATAACAAGGATAATGAGAAAACAAGGATGTAATGATATGGATATTATATTCTATGCTCTTAAAAAAGATAAATATTATGAAAATGGAGAGCATTTCTAACTGAAAAAATTTACATAAAATTAAACTTGCATAACTGTATGCAAGTTTAATTGTTTACTGCTTCAAAAAAATTTTAATTATCCAATTTGTTAATTTACAGGATAATTTATAGATAACAAAATGTAATTGTATATTATCAAAGTTGTGGTTATATATCTATAGGTGTACTCTAGCCATAGGAAAGTCATTGTTAAGACCTTTAGTAAATACAAATTGATGTATGTCTATTGTTCCATAATTAAATGAAGCTGCACATCCTTGTAAATATAATCTCCACATTCGTATAAATCGCTCATCTTTGGTTTCACTGATTTTATCTAATTGAGTTTCGAAATTAGCTGCCCAATGCTCAAGTGTTTTTGCATAGTGTCGTCTTAAACTTTCAATTGTTAGAAGATGAAAATCATATTCAGGCATAAGATAAATTAATTCTCTTATGGAAGGAAGATGACCACCAGGGAAAATATATTTTGTGCTCCATGAGTTAACTTTTCTTTCATTTTGTGCTGTAATACAATGAAGTACAGATACTCCCCCTTGGTTTAAGAGTTTATTTATTGTTTCCATATATACTGGATAGTTAGCTCTACCTACGTGTTCGAGCATTCCGATACTTACAATTCTATCAAATTTTTCATTAGTTTTTGCAAGGTCTCTATAGTCAATTAACTTTACATCTACAAGTGCTTCAAGATTTTCTTCTTTAATTTTTTCCTTGGTTTTAGCATATTGTTCTTTGCTTAAAGTTATACCTAAAGCTTTAGTACCATAGGTTTTAGCAGCTTCAATAATGAGTGTTCCCCAGCCACTTCCTATATCTAAAAGCTTATCGCCTTTTTTCAAATTTAATTTTTTTAAGGTATATTTTACTTTGTTCATTTGAGCGTCATATAATGTATCGTTTGGATTAGAAAAATATCCACAGGAATAAGTCATTGTCTTATCAAGCCATAATTTGTAAAAATCATTTCCTAAATCATAATGATATTGAATGTCTTCTTTTGCTTTCTTTATTGAAGTAGGTTTCATTTTTACTATTTTACTTAAGAGCTTGTTTTTATGTAGAAAACTTTGGGTATTTCTAGATATAGCTTCAATTATTTGTTGAAGTCCACCTTCTATGTCGATTATTCCATCCATATATGCTTCACCAAAAGTAAGATAAGGGTCATCTAGAATTTCCTTTTTAGATAAAGGTTGATGAAATATTATTTTAAACACTGGCTCACCTTGTCCATATTTTTCTATAGTTCCATCCCAATACTGAACAGCTAAAGTTTCCTCCATCATTTTACTCAAAAATGTTTTTAAAAATAGTTTGTCCATTTTTACATCTCCTTTGTATTTTAAGAAAAGTGCGCAGCACTTTTTTAGTTGACGTGCAGACTGCGCCAGCAGTTAAAAATTGTAGTTTTGCATTAGCAAAACATCATTAACTTGTCAACTGCGTCTGCCAGCTTGCTGGCACAGCACGTCAACTAAGAATATTGTGACTTTATATTTCAATATAAGTATAACATTACCAAAAAAGAAAAATATTAAAACAATATAATGTTTACATTAAGTTTAAAAAATTTTAATTTTAAATCATATAATTTATCATTTATAAAACCTTATTTAGGATAATTAAATACGAACATTTAAAAGTTTTAATTATAAATGTATTGATTTATTATGTAAAAAACAAAAAAATGAATTAAAAATGAAATAAAACGTTCGTGAAAAATCTTGACTTTAAAATATGTATTTGTTAATATGTACAAGTGTTAAAAAACAGGGCAGATGAAGAAGGGAAAAGACAATGGAAACTTATTTTAAATTAAAAGAAAATGGTACAGATGTAAAAACTGAAGTTTTAGCTGGAATAACGACATTTATGACTATGGCGTACATACTTATTATAAATCCTAATATTTTGTCAGCAGCAGGAATGGATTCGGGAGCTGTGTTTACAGCTACAGCACTATCAGCTGTTATTGCAACTGCAATAATGGGATTATATGCAAAGTTGCCTTTTGCTCAAGCACCAGGTATGGGACTTAATGCTTTCTTTGCATTTACAATAGTTAAGCAAATGGGATATAGTTTTGGATTTGCATTGACAGCAGTGTTTTTAGAAGGAATTATTTTTATTTTATTAACAGCTTTTAATGTACGTGAAGCAATAGTAGATTCTATTCCAATGAATATTAAAAGAGCTATTTCAGTAGGAATTGGACTTTTTATTGCTTTTATAGGTTTAGATAATGCTAAGGTTATTTTACATCAAGAGCATAGTACAATTCTTCAACTTGGTAATGTAACAAGTGGAACAGCACTTCTTGCTATTATCGGAATATTGATTACTGGAGTATTATTAGCTAAGAATGTAAGAGGAGCATTGCTTATAGGTATTGTTGCTACAACAATAATTGGTATTCCTATGGAAATAACTCAATTACCAAATGGAATTATAAGTGCACCGCCATCTTTAAAACCTATATTATTTAAAATGGAATTTCATAACATATTTACTTTTGATATGTTTATTGTATTATTTACATTACTATTTATGGATATGTTTGATACAGTAGGAACTTTAGTAGGAGTTGCTACTAAGGCTAAAATGCTAGATAAAAATGGAAAGGTACCAAGAGTAAAAAGAGCATTATTTGCAGATGCCATAGGAACTACTTTAGGAGCTTGTCTTGGAACAAGTACAGTAAGTACTTTTGTAGAAAGTGCATCAGGAGTTGCTGAAGGTGGAAGAACGGGATTAACTGCTTTATCAACAGCGGTAATGTTTGCAATAGCATTATTCTTTGCACCATTATTTACAATAATACCATCGCCAGCTACTACACCAGCATTGATATTAGTTGGATTGTTTATGATGGAACCTATTAAAGAAATAGATTTAGTAGATTTTACAGAAGCTATACCTGCATTCTTTA
The DNA here is from genome assembly GCF_026735135.1 of Clostridium aestuarii. Lineage (GTDB taxonomy): Bacteria > Bacillota > Clostridia > Clostridiales > Clostridiaceae > Clostridium_H > Clostridium_H aestuarii. The sequence continues at coordinate 188,867 of NZ_JAPQER010000004.1, forward strand.
CTATAATAATGATGCCACTTGCATATAGTATTTCAGATGGTATAGTATTTGGAATAATAACATACATATTCTTGAAAGTTTTAACAGGAAGAGCAAAAGAGGTTACAGTACCTACATATGTAGTAGGAATATTGTTTATATTGAAGTTCTTCATATAAAATAAGCAATTGAAAAATAGTATAATGCTAAAATTACTTAGCTGTATGTAAATTTAATTATATAATTTTATCAACTGGTTAGTTATATGAAATGTAACAAAATAATATAAAGTTTATTATAAATTAGGTAGGTTATATGTTCTCTATAATATAACCTGCTTTTTTATTTTACGAAGATTCAATTAAGATGAGAAGCTTGAGAAAAAACTATTAAATTTGCGCAAAGATATATATAGTAATATTAAAGATATATTAGAATATTTTTATTTTTAAAAAGTGACGTAAAATTTATAGAATTAATAGCTGAAAACAAAGTTAACACAATATTAATAAACTTGACAATAGCTATTATTATTGGTATAAAAGGTGTATGGCATTTCTTTTTCAAAATATTTGAAAAAGAAATGCCATAAGTGTATTGTTATAAAATAAGCATATTGTACCAAAAAGGAGAGGGTATTTTGTTTAGTTGGATTAATAGTTTAGGAATTGCAGCAGTAATGCTTGTAATTATGTCATGGGTTATAAGTAAAGCTTCGGATAAATTGGGAGATGTGCTTCATATACTTGGTATTAAATTAAGAATACCAACATCGGTTAGAGGAGCAACTTTTGATGCTATTAGTTCATCTTTCCCAGAGTTTTCAACAGCTATGATTGCAGTCTTGGTTTATAAGGACTTTACAAATGTAGGGGTTCCTACAATTGCAGGTTCTGGGATTTTTAACGTGCTTCTTATTCCTATGGCAAGTATTTTAGCCTTTAAAGGAAAAAATTTATTGATAAAGGTAGATAGAAAAGTTGTTTATCGTGATATGATTTTCTATACATTATCAGTAGTTACTTTAGGCGTTTTTACATATTTAGGTAGTTACAATATGATTTCAGGAGCTGTGCTAGTAAGTATATATTTTGCATATATTTATGTTCTTTATAAGCAAACTAAGGATTATAGAGCTTCTTTATCAGAAAAAGAAGCCGCAGTAGAAGAAGCAGAAGCAGTTACATTAGCAGAAGCAGAAGAAGATGAAGAAGAGGACATGAGTTATGGTGCAATATTATTATGGATAGCGATAAGTATAGCAATAATTTGGGTAAGTATAGATGCTGTTATTCAATCAGCAACAGTTGTTTCAACTGCATTACATATACCAAAATACATTGTATCTGTAATTATAATAGCAGCTTGTACATCTATACCAGATACTCTTTTATCTGTTAAATCTGCAAAAGAAGGAGATGCAGAGGGTGCTGTTTCTAATGCAGTAGGTTCAAATATATTTGATATATGTGTTTGTTTAGGATTTCCAATGTTTATAGCAGGTAACACTCTACCAGCTAATTTTTCACAAAACATAGGAGTATTAATTTTCTTAATAATATCTATGCTTACAACAGCACTACTTTTACTTAAAAAAGATGGTGTTACTAAAAAAGATGCATTTATTATGTTAGCTGTTTATGTCGTTTTTTTAATATATGTAGTAGGTGTAGGAATAGGAGTATTTGTATAATACTTAAGTAAAATAATCATAATCGACGATTTATCTTTAACTTTAAATGTAAAAGGTAAATCGTCGATTATTATATAGACAGTGAAGTATATATATTTAAAAGTTGAAAATTCAGAGGTTAGAGTGAAAAAATATCTATAACTTTCAATTCTCAACTGAATTAATTGGGTGGTGATAAATTTGAGATTTTTTAGTGATTTAAGTGAAACTGAAAAAGAAAAAGTTTTTTATAAAAAGCCTGCAGAATTTACGAAAGACATACCTAAAGAGTACTTATCGTTAGCACTAGGAGCAACATTATATATGCCAGCTATAAAAGATGATATTGTAGATGTTATTTTAAAGAATAAATATGAAAGATTAACTTCTTTAGTATTGTGTTTAGAAGATTCTATTCCAGAAGAGAGAGTAGAAGAAGCAGAGAAAAATGTAATAAGAGTTTGTATTGAAATCACAAAGGCGTTAAAAGAAAATATATGCAAAGAAGAAGATCTTCCTTTGATTTTTATTAGAGTAAGAAATACAGAGCAATTTAGTAGATTGTTAAATCAAAAAGAGGTTTTTGAGCCTATAACTGGTTTCTGTTTCCCAAAGTTTGATTCTAACAATGGAGAAGAATACTTGGATATTCTAAAAAAGTTTAATGAAGGAATGTCTCGTGAAATGTATTGTATGCCTATTTTAGAATCTAAAAATGTAATATACAAAGAAACTAGAATAGAAGAATTGATAAAAATAAAAAATATGATATCTAAATTCGAACAATATATATTGAATATTCGTATTGGTGGTACTGATTTTTTAGGTCTTTATTCAATTAGAAGAAATATGGACAATAGTATATATGATATATGTGTGATACGTGATTGTATTACAGATATAATTAATATATTTTCAAGAGCAGATAATGAGCATACTATATCAGGAGCGGTATGGGAATATTTTAACTCTAATCCAGACAATAGAATGCTAAAGCCTCAATTAAGACGAAGTCCTTTCCGTGAACATTTAGGACAGGATGGTATTGAAAAAAGAAAGTATTATGTAGAGAGATGTATAGATGGACTTATAAAAGAAGTAGTTTTAGACAAGGCTAATGGAATTATTGGTAAAACTATAATTCATCCAAGTCATATTTCAGTTGTAAATGCTTTATATGTTGTTACAAAGGAAGAGTATGAGGATGCTGTTGCAATTTCAGAAGCTCAAAAAAAAGGGGCATATAAAAGCACATATAACAATAAGATGAATGAAGTTAATCCTCATTTAAATTGGGCAAATAAAATTTTGAGAAGAGCGTATGTGTATGGAGTTTTGAACGAAACTCAGAACTATGTTGATTTATTCTAGGGGGATAATATGAAAAATAGATTAAATATTTTGAATAAAATTAATGTGGATATTAAAATTTCAGAAAACCCATTCGATTTTGAATTGAAAGATTTATTTTTAATGGCTGCAAGAAAAAATCCTAAAAGAGCTTTCTTATTTGTTAGTACACTTTTAGGAAAACATATTCCTCTAAACCCTAAAAAAGCTATGTTAACAGGAAAATTATTAGGAATTATGTTATCAAAAAAAATACAAAATACTTATAGACAAGATTTTGATACTAAATTAATAGTTCAAGCTTTAAAAGACGAAATAAATTTAGATAGAGCAATTGGTTACACAAATAACAATTTAATTTTCATGCAAGAAAGCACTCTTTTTATAGGATTTGCTGAAACTGCTACAGCTCTTGGTAATACTGTGTTTTCACAATTTCAAGGTGAGAATGTTTTTTATATTCATACAACTAGAGATGAACTTTTAGAATGTAATTCTGCTTTTGATTTTGAAGAAGAACATTCACATGCAACAAGTCATTTTTGTTATCCTTTAAAAGAAGAATTTTTATCAAAATTTAAAAGAGTTGTTTTAGTAGATGATGAGATTACAACAGGTAAAACAGCTTTAAATTTAATAAGAGCAATAAATAAAAAATATCCTAATAAAGAATACGTTGTAGTTTCCATATTAGATTGGAGAACAGAAGAATATATGAATCAGTATAAAATTGCTGAGAATGAGTTAGAAATAAAAATAGATGTTATTTCATTGTTAAAGGGAGAAGTTGAATGTGATAGTCCTTCTATAGAAGATATGAAAGTAGAATATCAAAATAGTGAGGATATGGAAATAAATGAGTTTTATGAAAGTTATTATGAAGATGGTGTCTTATATGCTGAATTTAATAGGAACTGTTTATTCAAAGCTAAAAATTCAGAAGAAATTACTACAGTAAGAAATTATCTATTTAAAACAGATAAGTATAAGACATTTACTAGAAAATTATGTGGTGGAGAAGGAAAAATATATGATTATTTAAATTTTAGTGGAAGATTTGGAATGAATGTTAAGCAACTAAATGTCATTGAGGGTAAATTAGATAAAATAGTTAATGTAATGAGACCTTTAGAGGATAATATTCTTGTATTGGGTACAGAAGAGTTTATGTATACACCAATGGTTATGGCTTCGAAAATAGATGGGGCAAGATATCAATCCACTACTAGAAGTCCTATATACTCTAGTATAGAAGAAAATTATGCAGTAAAAAGTGCAGCAATATTTAAAAATCCTTTTGATAAAGATGTTATGAATTATTTGTATAATGTACAACAAGAAATGTATAGTGAAGTTATATTTGTAACGGAAAGACAGATAGATGATAGCAGTAAAAGAGAATTGGTTAATTTGTTTCAAAATGTAGGAATTCTAAAGATAAATTTTGTATATTTCCTAAAGAATTAGTGAGGAGGAGTACTTTAATGAGATTTGAAGGTATAAAAGAACCTGCTCCTATGGGAAGCTATTTAGCTGAAGATGTTAAATTCCTTTTAAAAGATATTTCTGGAATGATAAAGGAACAGAGCAATGAAGAAAGAGAAATGATTATGCAAAATGGTGGTCATTATTCCGAAATGCTTCCTATAGAATATTTTCCAACAGAAGAATATATGAATATATTTTATAAAACACTGGAGCATACAAAATATAAAGTCGCAAGGGCGGCAGCAGTGGTAGGAGAATTAATATATAAGGAAAAAGGAGATAATGTAGTTATTGTATCTTTAGCCAGAGCAGGAACACCTATTGGGATTTTAATAAAAAGATATTTGGAAATAAAATATAAGAAGAAGTTTCCTCATTATAGTATATCCATAATAAGAGGAAAAGGAATAGACGAAAATGGAATAAAGTATATACTTAATTATCATAATCCAGAAGATATACAATTTGTGGATGGATGGACAGGTAAAGGAGCAATTAATAGAGTATTAAATGAGGCTATGAAAGATTTCTATGAGAAGTATGGCATGAAAATAAGTGATGAACTAGCGGTTTTAGCAGATCCAGCTCAGTGTGTATCGCTATATGGAACACGAGAGGACTTTTTAATTCCATCAGCTTGTTTAAATTCAACTGTATCTGGGTTGGTTAGCAGAACTGTTTTAAGAGATGATATTATAGGAAAAGATGATTTCCATGGAGCAAAATACTATAGAAAATGGATAGATAAGGATGTTTCAAGATTTTTTATAGATACAATAACAAAATGTTTTAAAGAGACTGATATTGAGGATGAACTCAATAAATTGGATATGAAAATTTATAATAAAGGAATTAAAGAAGTAAACGAGATAAAGGATAAGTATAAAATAAAAAATATTAATTTAGTAAAACCAGGGGTAGGGGAAACTACAAGAGTGCTTTTGAGGAGAATACCTTGGAAAATACTTGTCAATGATATAAATAACCCTAATCTTAAGCATATTTTGATTCTTGCAGAGAATAAAAAAGTTCCAGTAGAAGAGTATAAGAATATGACTTACTCTTGTTGTGGATTGATAAAATCAAAAGTAAAGGGGAGCGTACAGTGATTTTTGCATCTGATTTAGATCGTACACTGATTTATAGTAGAAGATTAATAGAAGAAAATGATAAAAATAGTGTATTAGTTGAACGATATTTAGGAGAAGAACTTAGTTTTATGAAAGAAAGTGTAATAAATAAACTAAAAAAACTAAGAAACAAGGTTTTATTTATTCCTGTTACTACTCGTACTATTGATCAGTATAATAGGATTTTTGGAATTAAAGATGAAATTAAACCTAAATATGCTATTGTGAGTAATGGAGGAAATATATTAATAGATGGTCAAATTGACACTGAATGGAGAAATAAAATAAAAACAGATGTAGATAAAATAATAAATTATAGATTTATAGAAAAGAGATTTCTTCAAAATTTTAAGGATACATCGTGGATTAACAAAATGATATTTAGAGATGGTTTGTTTTTTAGTATTCATTTTAAGGATAAGAATTTAATTGATATTGAAGAATTAGAAAATTTTAAACAATGGGCTGAAAAAAATCATTGGAAAGTATCTCTTCAAACAAGAAAATTATATTTAGTTCCTGAACCAGTGAATAAGTGGTCAGCACTTATATATATAAAAAATAAGGAAAAAAAGAAAAAAATAATATCAGCAGGAGATTCTTTTTTGGACTATCCATTATTGATTAATGCAGATTATTCCATATGTGCAGCTCATGGTGAATTAAAAGAGTTAATAGAGAAAAATGACGTAAAGCAGAAACATATTACTATGACTGAAAGAATTGGAATTAATGCATCAGAGGAAATAATATCTATTGTAGAAAACCTAGTATAATAAAGATTCTACAATAACCTACAATATTTGATTTTTAAATTCAGAATTATTATAATAATATTACAGTGTAAAAAATTTCATAATTTTAAAATAGAATAAATATGTAGAAAATAAAAGAAAGAAGGTAATAATATGGCTGTTAGTTTAAAAAAAGGACAAAAGGTAGATTTAACTAAAACAAATCCAGGTTTAAAAAAAGTTATAGCAGGATTAGGTTGGGACACAAATAAATATGATGGTGGAAATGATTTTGACTTAGATACAGCTGCTTTCCTAACTGGAGCAGATGGAAAAGTAACAGCAGATACTGACTTTGTTTTTTATAATAATTTAAAAAATACTTCAGGATCAGTAGAACATCTTGGTGATAATCGTACAGGAGCAGGAGAAGGCGATGATGAGCAAATAAAAATAGAATTAGATAAGGTTCCTGCAGAAATTCAAAAAATATCATTTACAGTAACTATTCATGATGCTGAGGCTAGAAGTCAAAATTTTGGGCAGGTTTCGAATGCTTTTATAAGAATCTTTAATGAAGAAACTAATGAAGAATTAATAAGATATGACTTAAGTGAAGATTATAGTATAGAAACAGCAACAGTAGTTGGTGAATTATATCGTCATAATGGAGAATGGAAATTTAGTGCTGTAGGAAGTGGATTTGAAGGTGGACTTGGTGCACTTTGCGGCAATTTTGGAATAAATATTGGATAATTTAAATTAGTTTAAAGTTTAGAAGCAATTTAGTTGAGTGGTTCTAAAGGAGGAGTTAAAATGGGAATTAATTTATCAAAAGGTCAAAAAATTAATTTATCAAAAGAAGTTCCAGGATTAAAAGAGGCTATAATTGGGTTAGGATGGGATACAAATAAATATGATGGTGGACAGGATTTTGATTTAGATGCTTCTGCATTTTTAGTTGGAAATGATGGAAGGGTAAGTAAGGATTTAAACTTTGTATTTTATAATAATTTAAAAGATCCAAGTGGTGCTGTTACACATACTGGAGATAACAGAACAGGTGAAGGAGAAGGCGATGATGAGGAAATTATAATTGATTTCTCTAAAATACCTGAAGATATTGGTAAAATAGCAATTACAGTAACTATATATGATGCTGAAAATAGAAGCCAAAGTTTTGGGCAAGTTTCAAATGCTTTTGTAAGATTAGTCAATAAAGAAACTGGAGAAGAAGTTTTACGTTATGATTTATCAGAAGATTTTTCAATAGAAACTGCTTTAGTATTCTGTGAAATATATCGTCATAATGGAGAATGGAAATTTAGTGCTGTGGGAAGCGGATTTCAAGGTGGACTTTCTGCACTTTGTAAAAATTACGGATTAGACGCTTAAAACAAGGTACTAGGATTTGGTACTAGAAAAAAAGGTGTTAGGAAATAGGAGTTAGTTAGGTACTAGGAATTTACCATAGCACCTAGTACCTAATAAATGGGAGGTAAAGTATGGCTATTAATTTACAAAAGGGTCAAAGAATTAGCTTAACAAAGGATAATGATAGTTTATCAAAAATAATGGTTGGGCTCGGATGGGATCCTGTAGAGCAAAAAAGTAAAGGATTATTAGGTGGTATATTTGGCGGAAGTACTTCTCCAAATGTAGATTGTGATGCATCTGTATTTATGTTAGATGAAAATGATAGAATAAGATCAAAAGAACAAATAATTTATTTTGGTAACTTAAAACATAAAAGTGGAAGTGTTCTTCATATGGGTGATAACCTTACAGGTGATGGAGATGGAGACGATGAGCAAATTCAAGTAGAGCTAAAAAGAATTCCACAAGATATAAATAAATTAGTTTTTGTAGTAAATATTTATGATTGTGTAAAACGCAAACAGCATTTTGGAATGATAAAAAATGCTTTCATAAGAATTGTAAATAGTTCAAATAATCAAGAGATGCTTAGATATAATTTAACTGATGATTATGCAAACAAAACATCATTATATGTAGGCGAAATTTATAGACACGGAAATGAATGGAAGTTTGCAGCAACAGGTGAAGGAGATAGTTCAAAGAGTATAGGAGAAATGATTAATAGATATAAATAATAAGAATATTGTGTAACAATAAAGAATATTGCTTTGCAATATTCTTATTTTGTGTTATTGAAAAAATGAAAGCCTGAGGATGCATATAAACGCTGAGGTTCAATTTATTTAACGTGTAAATAAAGAGGTGAATTAGGTATGAATAATAATATAAATATATTGGTAGTTGAAGATGATACTGATATAAATAATCTTCTGTGTAAAATGTTAAGTAAACAAGGATATAACGTAAGAGGAGCTTATTCAGGTTCGGAAGCCAAAATGTGTGTTGAACAATATGACTTTCAACTTGTTTTACTTGATTTAATGCTGCCTGGTGTAAGTGGAGAAGAACTTATTTCACACATAAGAAAAATAAAAACTATACCTATTATAGTTATTTCTGCAAAACCTGGACAGGATATAAAAATAGAAGTGTTAAAGCTTGGTGCAGATGATTTTATTTCAAAGCCTTTTGATATTAAAGAGGTTTTAGCAAGAGTTGAAGCACAGTTAAGAAGGTATATGGTGTTTTCAAATGTAAATGAGAAGCAAATTATTTTAAAACATAAAAATTTAATTTTGAATCGTGAAACTGTAGAAGTCAAACTTAAAGGTAAGCATGTTTTGCTTACAGCAAGAGAATTTACTATATTGGAACTTTTAATGTCTTACCCTAATAAAGTATTTACAAAAGCTAATTTATTTGAAGAGGTTTGGCATGATGAATTTTTAGGAGATGACAATACAGTAAATGTTCATATAAGCAATCTTCGTTCAAAATTAGCTAAAATTGATTCTGATGCAGAATATATTCACACTGTGTGGGGAATTGGATTTAAAATGAGTGATTAAACTTAAGACTTTCTTAAGTTTTTCTTTAGGTTATCTTGTAGATTATATTTTAATATATAATCATGCAAGAAATGAGGAGGGAAACTTAAATGTCAATAACAGTACTTAAAACTAGAAATCTTACTAAAAAATATAGTAGGCATCTAGCTGTAAACAATGTAAATATAGAGATAAAACAAGGTGAAATATATGGTCTCGTTGGTAGAAATGGAGCTGGTAAAACTACATTACTTAAAATGATAAGTGGACTTACAATACCATCAAGTGGAGAAATTGAAATGTTTGGTGAAACATCAAACGGTGGATTAAATAAATCAAGAATGAGAACGGGATGTATAATTGAAACACCAAGTTTTTTTCCATATTTGTCTGCAAAGAAAAATCTTGAGTATTATAGAATACAAAGAGGAATTTTAGAAAAAAAATGTGTAGATGAGGTTCTTGAATTTGTAGGGCTTCAGGACGTTAGAACTAAAAAATTTAAAAACTTTTCACTTGGAATGAAGCAGCGTTTAGGTTTAGCACTTACTTTAATGGCAAGTCCAGATTTACTTATTTTAGATGAACCTATCAATGGATTAGATCCTGAAGGAATCGTAGAATTTAGAGAAATATTATTAAAAATGAACAGAGAAAAAAATGTTACAATAATTATATCTAGTCATATATTAGGAGAACTTTCACAGCTTGCAACTACCTATGGATTTATCAACAACGGTAAGTTTCTAGAACAAATATCAGCAAAACAATTAGAAGAGAAATGCAAGAGTTGTATAGCAATGAAAGTAGATAATACAGAAAAAGCTTCTGTTATAATTGAAAAACAGCTTGGATGTAGTGAATATGAAGTTCTAAATGGAAATGAAATAAGATTATATGAGAGAATAGATGCTCCAGGAATAGTAAATAAGACTCTTATAGATAATGGAGTTATAGTATCTTCAATTAATAATGTTGGGGTAAATTTAGAAAACTACTTTATTAAATTAATTGGAGGTGCTCATCATGCTTAATTATATAAAAGCAGAACTTTATAGAAATTTTAATAGGAAATATTTTTGGGTTTATACAGTAGGAATAGCCATATTATCGCTAATACTTAATATACTTTTATTTAATTATGGTACAAATGTAGAATTAACTATGTTATTTGAAGCTTTAAATAATTTTTTAACTACAGGTTTGTTTTTAGTACTACCAATGATTGATATGACTACTGCTGAAGAACAAAAGAATCAAACATTAAAAAATGTTGTTTCTTTTGGTATTTCAAGAAACAAGTTGGTTTTATCAAAAATAGTTACAGCAGTTATTCTTGGTATTATATCAGTTTGTATTATACTAACTGTATTTTTAGGAAGCGGAGCGATTCTATTAGGGATTGGAGAACAATTTTCAATAAATATATTAAATGATTTTATATTAAGATTATTAGTGTCAATAATATTATGGATTGCAGCTATATCAGTAGGTACATTTTTAGCATTCTTTTTTAAGAATAGCACAGTATTTGCATTCGTTTATGCAGGTGTGTTTTTTATGATAAGGAGTATTATTAGTTTACTTGAACTATTAGTTTCTGATAAATTCAAATGTGTAAAGGATATTCTTATTACAACTCAATTTAGAAATTTATCAGTACAATCAGTAACAAATGATACTTTAATTTTTGCAAGTGTAGTGGGACTGATATATATTATAATTTTTACAATTTTAACTATGTTATATGTTAAAAAGATGGAAGTAAAATAAAAGGAGAGTTTTTATGCAGTATTTAATTATAATTTTTCTTATTATTGGTATAGGTATATTTGGTACACGCTATATTTTATTGAATATGGAGATTAAAAATGTAACCAATGAGTTAAATAAAATTAATGAGAATAAGACTAATTCAAAAATACTGCTAGGTTCAAGTAGAAAACAATTAGAAAAGTTATCTTTAGAAATAAATAAAACTTTAGAAGAAAAACAGAAAAATCAAGCTAAATATAAACGTATGGATTTAGAATTGAGGCAGGCGATTGCAAACATATCTCATGATTTGCGTACTCCACTTACATCAATAATGGGATATATGCAACTTATGGAAGAGAATGATATATCCCAAGATGAAAAAAAACAATATATAGACATAGTGAAAAATAGAACAAAATCATTAAAAAGTTTAATAACTAGCTTTTACGATTTATCGAGGCTGGAGGCAAATGAGTATGAATTTGAACTTAAATCACTAAATTTATACAATATAATGAGTGAGATAATAGTTTCATTTTACAATGATTTTGTGAGTAGAGGAGTAGAACCTATTATTGATATTGATGAGAAGGTATTCTTAGTTATTGTTGATGAAAATGCAGTAAAAAGAATAATTTCAAATTTAATACAAAATATGATAAAATATGGTAAGGAATTTGTATCTATATCATTGAAACAGAGAAGTGATTGTCTTATTACAACTTTTACAAATGATGCACCTAATTTAAATGAGGAAGATGCAAAACATTTATTTGAACGATTTTTCACAGCTGATCATGCAAGGACTGGTAAAAGTACTGGGCTTGGACTTGCTATAACAAAAGAATTAGTAGAACAAATGGGACACACAATTTGGGTAGAGTTATCACAGGGCAAGCTTAGTATAATGATAAAATGGAAAATGTATAGAAGGTTAGAATAATTTTATGAAAGTAAAATTATAGAATGGTTTATTGATATAAAGTTTAGTAAGGTGGTGCATTGTTGCACCATCTTTTAATTTACAATTAATCGACAATAATTTGACAAAATCGACAACGGTTTGATATAATTATTATTAATTTTATATAAAATATTTTATAAGATAATATTTTATATTATAATTTAAAATGGATGGGTAGTATCAATAAGGAACTACACCGAATTATAATTTTATAAGTGATTATTTCTGCTCATATCAAAAGAATGAGACAGTCAAGTAGTAGACAAACAAAAGGGTTGATTTTTGTATCACTTCTTATTCAAGTAAGCAAAGGAGTGATGCATTGAAGATCGGATTTATTGGGGCGGGAAAAGTAGGTTTTTCCCTAGGAAAATATTTTTCACTAAATAATGTTAAATTAACGGGCTATTATAGCAGAACCTATAGGTCTGCATTGAAAGCTGCAGAATTTACAGAAACAAAAGCATATAACAATCTAGAAAGTTTAATTAAAGATAGTGATACAATATTTATTACAACTCCTGATGATGCAATTCTTAGCATATGTGAGAAAATAATCAGCTTTGATTTAAGAGAAAAAATTATATGCCACACCAGTGGTTCGTTATCTTCAAATATCTTTTCAAATTTAAATCTCTTAGGTGTGTTCGGATATTCTATTCATCCTATGTTTCCATTTCCAAATAAATATACAACATATAAAAATTTAAAAGATGCTTATTTTTCAATTGAAGGAAGTAGAGAAAAGTTAGATGATATTAAAAAACTTATTCAATCTTTAGGTAATAAGTTTATTGTACGTGATGAAAATAAAGATTCACTTTATCATCTTGCTAATGTTACTGTTTCAAATTTAGTGTTGTCTTTACTAAATCTAGGCTGCACATATCTTCAACAGTGTGGTGTTAGAGAAGAGGATGCACTAGAAGCACTCTTTCCTTTAATAGAAAGTAATATAAGCAATTTAAAAAGCAAGGGATTTGTAAACGCTTTAACAGGCCCAATAGAAAGAGGCGATAGTGGAACAGTTAAACAGCATATTGAGGCTATTCCAAAAGAGGATCTGCAAATGTATAAGATCTTATCAAAAAATCTTTTAGAGATTTCTAAAAAGAAGAATTCAGACAGGGATTACAAAAGATTACAAGACTATTTAGGAGGAATTTAGGATGAAGAATAGTACAGCTACATTTAAAACTGCCAAATTAAATGGGGAAAAGCTTACCATGCTTACAGCTTATGATTATTCTACTGCAAAATTAGTAGATGAATCAGGTATAAATGGAATTTTAGTTGGAGATTCTGTTGGAATGGTTTGTCTTGGCTATAAAGATACATTAAGTGTAACTATGGAAGATATGATTCATCATACAAGAGCTGTTTCGAGAGGAGCAAAGAATGCTCTTGTAGTAGCAGATATGCCTTTTATGTCATATCAAACCTCTGTTTATGATGCAGTTAAAAATGCAGGAAGACTTATAAAAGAAGGAGAAGCACAAGCGGTGAAATTAGAAGGAGGAGCTGCTGTGTGTGAACAAATAGAAGCTATCGTTAAAGCTCAAATACCTGTAATGGGACATGTTGGACTTACTCCTCAATCTGTAAACATATTTGGCGGATTTAAGGTGCAAGGCAAAACACAAGATGCAGCAAAACAGCTTATAGAAGATGCTAAGAAAATAGAAAAGGCAGGAGCGTTTGCTATTGTATTTGAATGTGTTCCAGCAAAGGTTGCAGAATTAATTACTAAAGAAATTTTTATTCCTACAATTGGTATAGGAGCTGGTGCAGGCTGCGATGGGCAAATACTTGTTTATCAAGATATGCTTGGCATGTTTTCTGATTTTACACCTAAATTTATTAAAAGATATGCAAATATTGGAGATGTGATGAAAGTGGCTTTTAAAGAATATATAAAAGAAGTTCAAGAAGGTGTGTTCCCATCAAAAGAGCACTGCTTTAAGATAGATGAAGAAACATTAAAAAAACTATATTAAAAAGGGGGCAGGTGCGTAAGCACTGATTAATATGGATACTGTAAAGACAATAAAAGAAGTTAGAGAATATATAAAACAATGGAGAAGACAAGGACTATCAGTAGCACTTGTACCAACGATGGGGTACCTTCATGATGGACATAAAAGTCTTGTTGAAAGAGCATCAAAAGAAAATCATAGAGTTATTGTTAGTATTTTTGTTAATCCAACACAATTTGGACCAAATGAAGATTTAGATACTTATCCAAGAGATTTGGAACATGATAAAAAGGTCTGTGAAAGTGCAGGAGCAAGTTTGATTTTTAATCCTGAACCATCTGAAATGTATTTTGATGATAGATGTACTAATGTAGAAGTAGAAGGATTAACAAATGGATTATGTGGGGCAAAAAGACCAGGTCATTTCAGTGGTGTATGCACGGTAGTTTCAAAGTTATTTAATATAGTAACTCCAGATAGGGCTTATTTTGGTGAAAAAGATGCTCAGCAATTAGCTGTAATTAAAAGAATGGTTAGAGATTTAAGCTTTGATATAGAAATAGTAGGATGTCCAATTGTTAGAGAAAAAGATGGACTGGCTAAAAGTTCAAGAAATATTTATCTGTCAAAGGAAGAAAGGCAAGAGGCTCTTTCACTAAACAGAAGCTTAAGACGAGCAAAAAAACGTCTTAAAGATGGAGAAAGAGATACAAATATAATTAAGAAAGCTATAGAAGAAGAAATTAATAAAGAAACATTATCAAAAATAGATTATATAGAAATTATAAATAGTGAAGATTTAAAACCTGTTGAAAAAATAGAAAAAACAGTATTAATAGCTATAGCAGTATTTATTGGAAAAACAAGGCTAATAGATAATTTTACATTCGAAATGGAGGAAAAGTAGTATGATGATTAATATGTTGAAAAGTAAAATTCATAGAGCAGTTGTAACACAAGCTGATTTAAATTATGTAGGAAGTATAACAATAGATAAAAATTTAATGGAAAAAGCAAATATATTGGAAAATGAGAAGGTTCAAATTGTAGATATAAATAATGGAAGCAGATTTGAAACTTATGCTATAAGTGGAAAGCCTAATAGTGGAGTGATGTGTCTAAATGGTGCTGCTGCAAGATGTGTTCAGCCAGGAGATAAAATAATAATAATGACTTATTGTCAGATGGATGAAAAAGAAGCAAGAAAGCATAAGCCAGTAGTTGTTTTTGTAAATGAAGATAATACTATAAATGAAATAACAAATTATGAATCTAATGACTAAAAAATAATAGTATTAGCATAACTTTAGGCTGTTGGTTAATGAAATTTACCAACAGCCTTTTATTCTATAGGAGTTTATAAATTTTTAAAATTGTGGATAACTTTGATTCAAAGATTAAGAATATTGCGACGTAGCATTCTTAGCATAAGGTAATGTATCGGTACATTTGACGAAAAGCCTAATTTGTTAAATAATTGAATTAACTCATGGGGATTAAAGTTTGTACGTACAATGTATCTGATTATATTATTAGGGGAGGAATTTAAAGTGGAAAATAGATATGAATTAAATAAGAATTTAGCACAAATGTTTAAGGGTGGAGTTATCATGGATGTTGTTAATCCGGAAGAGGCTAAAATAGCTGAGGAAGCTGGAGCGGTAGCAGTTATGGCGTTAGAAAGAGTTCCATCTGATATTAGAAAGCAAGGCGGAGTTGCTAGAATGTCTGATCCTAAGATGATAAAGGGAATTCAAGAAGCTGTTTCTATACCAGTAATGGCAAAAGTAAGAATAGGTCACTTAGTAGAGGCACAAATTCTTGAAGCGCTAGGTGTAGATTATATAGATGAAAGTGAAGTTTTAACACCTGCTGATGATTTATTTCATATAAATAAAAAAGATTTTAAGATACCTTTTGTTTGTGGGGCTAGAAATTTAGGAGAAGCATTAAGAAGAATTGGAGAAGGTGCTTCTATGATAAGAACTAAAGGGGAAGCTGGTACAGGTAATGTTGTTGAAGCTGTAAGACACATGAGAACAGTAAGTTCAGAAATTAGAAAGCTTCAACTTATGCCAAAAGAAGAGTTGATGACAGCAGCTAAAGAAATGGGAGCACCATTTGATTTAGTTGAATATGTAGCTGAAAATGGTAAATTACCTGTTGTGAATTTTGCAGCTGGAGGAATTGCTACTCCTGCGGATGCAGCGCTTATGATGCAGTTAGGTTGTGATGGGGTGTTTGTAGGTTCAGGAATATTTAAATCTTCAAATCCAGAAAAAAGAGCAAGAGCTATAGTACAAGCTACTACATATTATAATGATCCTAGAGTTATAGCTCAGGTTTCAGAAGATTTAGGAGAGCCAATGGCTGGATTGGAGATTAGTAAATTAGATACAGAGTTTGCTAAAAGAGGATGGTAAAAATGATTAAGGTTGGGGTTTTGGATTTACAAGGTTCTGTTATAGAACATATAGAAATGTTGGACAAAATTGAAGGAGTACAACCAGTTAGAGTTAAATATGGTCACCAAATAGATGAAATAGATGGATTAATTATTCCGGGTGGAGAGAGCACAACTATAGGAAAACTTCTAAAAGCTTTTAAAATGGATTCTATATTAAAAGATAGGATAGAAAAAGGAATGCCGGTATGGGGAACTTGTGCCGGAATGATTTTAATAGCAAAGGAAATAGACGGTGAGGAAGATGCCCATCTTAAACTTATGAATATAGACGTAAAAAGAAATGCTTATGGAAGTCAATTAGGTAGTTTTGTGGTAGAAGAAAGTATACCAGAAATTTGCAATGAGCCTATTCCATTAGTCTTTATTAGAGCACCATATATAGAGACAATAGGAAATGGAGTTAAGGTTATAAAAAAAGTTGATGGAAAAATAGTTGCTGCAAGAGAGAGAAATATGCTAGTAACTTCTTTCCATCCAGAGTTAACTGATAATCAATTACTTCATAAATATTTTATTAATAGCTTTTTTAGTTAAAATATAATTATATATATACAAAATAAAACTTGTTTTATTATGATTTCTAACTTTTAATCGGTTAAAAAACATATAATGTGTAAAATGCATTATATGTTTTTTATGTGTTCGTGATTATGCAAATGTTCCATACAGTATTCATAGTATCCATTACATTTTGAACAGTATCTAAATTCCATGTTAGGGTCATCTTTTTCTGTTATACCGCATATTGTACATTTATGTTTTGTAGTTTCTTTTGGTAGTTTATCTCTAAAGTTTTTGCGATTATAATAAACTTGTCTATTAGTTTTAGTTCTTTTAATAATATCTTTTCCAAAAAATATAAAGTAATTAATTATGGAAATTATTGCAGCAAGTTTACTTGAAAAAGATCCAAATACTATTGTAAGTATTATAAAAATCCAATCAATTATAGCTAAATATTTTACTTTTACAGGTAAAATAAAGAATAATAATAATTGATAATCTGGATATATACGTGCAAATGCTAGGAATAGAGATAAATTTATGTAAAAAGGTGTACCTGTAGTTCCAAATGCAAATGCAAGAATGGTTGTTCCAAGCATGCCTAAAAAATAATAAAGGTTAAATTTGAAACTTCCCCATTCATGCTCTAATGACATTCCTACCATATAGTAAAAATGCAACACAAATATAATCCAAATAGGAGAAAAAGCTGGTGGTATGAATATATAAGTTATAAGTCTCCAAACTTCACCTTTCATAATTAAGTCAGGTACTAGTGTTAGCGTATTAATATATGTTGGATTAACATAAGTTAAAAGAAATACCAGACCGTTTAAGGCAACAATGTACATCATAAGATTTCTTATAGCAATATTACCAAATTTCCTCTCAAGTTTATCAAACCAGTGCATAATTACACTCCTTTCAATTTTTAATTGTTTTTTACACATACTTAATGAATTTATAGAAAGTTATCCACAGTTTTCACAATCAGTTAGTTAAGAAAAGTGTATAATTAAAAATTTCACTATATAAATTTCTCAATTAAGTTATATTTGTTTGTGAATAAATACATCCGCAGTAATTTTGTCTGTATAAATTATATTCGCTGCTTAATTCAATAGAACGTTTGTATCCGTTACGTTTTTTAAAATCTGAGTTAAGAAATTTCACTTCAAATTTTTCACTGATTCTTTCGCCAATTTTGTTTAGTTTTTCAGCATTTTTATGAGGACTTATAGATAAAGTTGTAGTAAAATAATCAAAGCCCAATTTCTTTGCTTGTTTTGCAGTTTCTTTTAATCTGAATTCGTAACATTTAAAACAGCGAATACCACCTTCTTTTTCCTTTTCTAATCCTTTTGTTAAGTTAAAGAATTCTTCAGGAATGTAGTCACCTTCAATAAAATCAATTTTTTTTACAGCAGGAAAATTTTTTATGAATTCCTTTTGTTCTTCAACTCTTTTCCTATATTCATATTCAGGATGAATATTAGGATTATAATAAAACACTGTAATGTTAAAAAATTCTGTAAGATATTCTAAAACATAACTGCTGCATGGTGCACAACAGCTGTGTAAAAAAAGAGAAGGTGTTTCTCTTAGAGTACCTATTTCTTTTAGTTTTTCATCTAAAATCTTTTGATAATTTATTTTCATTTTATCATCCTCTTTTATGTATATTATAATTTATAATCTTATAAAAGTATAAAGAAAAAATCAAGTTGCTGTCAACTATGAAGGTGCTTTGATTTTTTATATGTTTTAATATTGTTACAAAAATTAGTTTTTAATAAGTATTTATATTTAATAAAGCTAATATATCTTAAATATAGCTTAAATTAAATATTTACATTAACTATACTTAAGATAGATATGTTAAAATATACATAAATAAGAAAATAAAAAACAAAGTAAAAAAACAAAAGATAATGAAAGTAGGGGGAGAGTACAATGATGATAAATTATGAGCTTCTTTATAGAGGAGCAAATACAATGCTAAAGATAAAACTTGGACAAGGAGAATCTATTAAAGCAGAATCAGGTGCAATGGTAGCAATGAGCAATACTATTGATGTAGATGGAAAATTAGAAGGTGGATTGAAAGGCGGATTTGGAAGACTTTTGTCTGGAGAAAAGTTTTTCTTTCAAACTTTAAAAGCTTCTCGTGGAATGGGAGAGGTATTACTTTCACCAGCAAGTATAGGAGATGTTACTGCTTTAGAAATGGATGGAATGACATCTTATGTAGTTCAAAAAGATGGTTTTTTTGCAGGCTCAGATAGCCTTAATGTTTCAACAAAAATGCAGAATCTTGCAAAAGGAATTTTCTCAGGGGAAGGATTTTTTGTAATTAAGGTGAGTGGTAAAGGAACTTTATTTGTAAGTTCTTATGGATCAATACATCCATTAGATATAGAAGCGGGTCAAGAAGTGATTATAGATAATCAGCATCTTGTTGCATGGCCAGAAACAATGGAATATTCAATAGATAAAGCTTCAAAAGGTTGGGTATCATCATTTACTTCAGGAGAAGGACTTGTATGTAGATTTAAAGGACCTGGTAGAGTATACATCCAAACAAGAAACCCTCAAGGATTTGGACAATGGGTAAGACAGTTTATACCATCAAAATAATAATATATTCAGAGGTAACATTATTTTATTAACCAGTTAATGAAATTAAGGTGAAATTTTAAATTAATATAAAGAAAGTCTACAGTTAGATAAAATTTAGCTGTAGATTTTTTTATTGTTATTTTTTCAGGTATTTAAACAAAACTATAAAAGGAAGCTTCTAACTGTTTTAGAAGCTTCCTTTTGGGGAATATATATAATAAAAAGAAAATTAGCATGATTTTAATAAAGATTTTTATATAGTATTTACTTTTGATACGTTAAGTATTAAATAAACGATTTTTCATATTATTATAGTTCATAGTGATTAGCAAGTACTTTTGAATAATTATACCATAAATTTAATAAATATTCAAGAAGTGAAATGAAAAAATAATTATAATTCAAAAAAATAAATATAAATAAGTAATTTATCAAAATATACAATAATCATATAAAAAATGTGCAAAGGAATGTATAAATATAAAAAGTAGGGTTAGCGTAAAGTTATTATAAGATTTTAAGGTCATTTAAGTTAGAAATAACTTCTTTATTCATTATTTGTTTCTCCAGTCTTATATCTAATTAATAATTCAATTAAAGATATTTATAGTTTAACCTAACAATTTATTAAAGATGTAAAAAATATAATTAAAGAAATGTAGTTAGAGATATATAAGGTGAAGTCTATATTTTTTTAACGATAGTAATTGAATACAATCGCAGTAACATATGTTTTTGACAAAAAAATAGTGTAAGAATATAATTTAAGTAAGTAAATAGCAAATGCTATATAATCTAAGGTTTGTTTAGGGGGAAATAGGATGTCTTTGAAAGAAATAAGAACATCTGTACAAGAAGTAGCAGAAGCTATAGCTGCAGTACTACATGTAGATGTTACTATTGTTGATGAAGATTTAATGAGAGTAGCTGCTACTGGTGAATATAAAAATTGTATAGGCGAAAAAATACCTAAAAAATGTTTGTTCGAATTTGTGTTAAATGAAAAGAAACCCAATTATGCAGATAAATTTCGCTCTAATCATATTTGTGAAAAGTGTTCTGCAAAATCTACCTGTAATGAATTTTCCACTATAGGATATCCAATATTTAAAGGTAATGAGGTAATAGGGGTAATAGGAATAAATTCTTTTAGAGAAGAACAGGAAAAGATAATTAGAGAAAACTATGATTCTTTAATGATTTTTCTTGAAAAACTGAGTGTTATTTTACTTGGAAATATAATCTATAGTCAAACGATAAAACAGCTTAAAATTCAAACAGAAGAGACTAATAAAATAATAGATAGTTTAAGTGATGGGATTTTATGTGTTGATAGTAAAGGTATGATAAAGTATACGAATAAAAAAGCTGAGAAAATTTTTGAGACTATTAAAGAAAATATAATTAATCATCCTGTAAAAGAAATTATACCTAATATAGATTTAGAATTAACTGGAGTTAAGTATAATACTGAGAAAATTAATGTAAATGGAAAAAAAATTAGTTTAACAATTAAAAGTAATCCTGTTATTTTTCAAGGGAAAAAAGTTAGTAATATAATTGAGGTTAACAAGACTAGCGATGAAGTTCGTGATGCATATAAGCTTATTGAAGGAGAAAAAATAGTAAAATTTGAAGATATAATAGGTGAAAGTAAAAGTATAAAAAATGTAAAAAATATTTCAAAAAATATAGCTAAAAGTAATTCTACTATTATCTTAAGGGGAGAAAGTGGAACGGGAAAAGAGCTTTTTGCAAGAGCTATACATTATAAAAGTAATAGACGTAGAGCGCCTTTTATTGCAATAAATTGTGCATCAATTCCAGATAATCTTCTTGAAAGTGAGTTGTTTGGTTATGAAGGAGGAGCATTTTCTGGTGCTAGACGGGAAGGGCAGATGGGAAAATTTGAATTAGCAAATGGCGGTACTATATTTTTAGATGAAATTGGAGATATGCCAATTCATCTTCAACCTAAAATTTTAAGAGTTCTTCAGGAACAAAGATTCAGAAGAATTGGTGGAAAAAAAGAAATCTCTGTAAGTGTTAGGATTATAGCTGCAACTAATAGGAATCTCGAAGATATGGTTAAAAATGGACAGTTTAGAGAAGATTTATATTATAGATTGAATGTAATACCTATTTTCTTACCAAGTTTAAAAGAAAGATCACAAGATGTCCTTCTTTTAAGTGAATATTTACTTGGAAAATTTTGTGATAGGCTTGAAAAAGAAAACAAAAGATTTTCTAATGAACTTAAGGATATATTTGTGACATATAATTGGCCAGGGAATATACGGGAACTTGAAAACGTTATAGAATATTTGGTTAATATAACAGAAGAAGAAATAATAACACCACAAAATTTACCTGTTACAGTGCAGCAAAGACTTTATGAATATGAATCGCAAAGTAAACTGAGTCTTAAGAGCAGAGTAGAAAGTTATGAAGCAAACCTACTGATAGCTATGATCGAGAAGTATGGGAATGATGTTAAGGGTAAGAGTAAAATTGTAGAAGAATTAGGAATAGAACTTTCTACATTATATAGAAAACTAAAAAAATATAATTTATAAAACTAAAAAATTGGTATAATTACAAGATTAGATAGCTACATGTAAATTTCATTATTCATTGCTTTGAAAAATTTTCTTTTAAGGGTGAGAATAAGCTTAAAATATAGTTAAAGAGAAATTTTAAGATGCTATTCACAATGAAATTTATTAAGTGAAAGTTAGCATAATAAAAGAAAAGTGCGTTGCACTTTTCTTTTATTATGATTTAGATAAAACTTTTTCGAAAATAGCTAATGCTGAATCTATTTCTTCAAATGATACATTCAAAGGTGGTAGAAAACGAATGACATCTTTACCAGCACTTACAAGGAGTAGACCTTCAGCAAAACATTCATTAACAAATTTCTTAGTATCGCTAGAAATACATACACCTATTAGTAGACCTATTCCTCTTATTTCGTTAATTATTGGATATTTTTCTTTGAATTTATTAAGTTTGTTAAATATATAGTTACTTTTTTCATTAATAGAGGATATAATTCCACCATCTATTAGTTCAGTAAGAACAGCGTATGATACTGCACATGCTAATGGGTTTCCACCAAAGGTAGTACCGTGATCACCAGGTACGAATGCTGAAGAAGCTTTCTTATTTGCAAGAATAGCTCCTATAGGGAAGCCGCAACCTAAAGCTTTTGCCATACATACAACATCTGGGATTACACCAAATTTTTCATATGCAAAAAGACTTCCACATCTTCCAATACCACATTGTACTTCGTCAAAAATAAGGATAGCATTGAATTGTTCACAAAGTTGTTTTACTTCCATTAAGTATTCTACATTAGCGGATATAATGCCGCCTTCACCCTGAATAGGTTCTAAAATCACTCCACAAACAGTATCATCCATGATTTCTTTTATGGCTTCTATATTATTAAAAGGAACACTTTCAACTCCTCCAATTAAAGGAGCGAAATTTTTTTGATACTTTTTTTGTCCTGTTACAGAGAGTGCTCCCATAGTTCTACCGTGAAAGGAGTTATCCATATATATGATTTTATATTTGTTTTCTCCAATTATTTTTCCATGTTTTCGTGCAAGCTTTAAAGCAGCTTCAATTGCTTCTGTTCCACTATTACAGAAGAATACTTGATCATGGTCACTATTTTCACATAGTTTTTGTGCAAGTTTTATGTTATTTGAGTTCCAATAATAGTTTGAAATATGCATGAGTTTTGAACTTTGTTCTTTAATAGTATTAACTACAACAGGGTTTGAATGTCCAAGACAATTAACTGCAATTCCGGAAACAAAGTCTAAGTATTCTTTTCCGTTGTCATCATATAATTTTGTTCCTATACCTTTTTCGAAGCTAACATCAAATCTTCCATAAGTATTCATTATATTGGTTTTTGACATTTTTATCACATCCTTTTAAATTTATGGTGCTTCCAAAGTTATTAAAATTCTTATTAAGTAAGAAGAGAGCGAACATCATTTTTACAGTTCAACAGATATAAGTGTTTTTTATTAATCATATATAATATCGATCCTTGATTGTTTAAAATAACTTTTGAATAATTATACTTCAAAAATTATAAATATGCAATAAGAAAGTCAAGGAAATTTAAAGATAATTAAAGAAAACAACGAAAAATATTGCATAAATATTCGTTAACGTGTATAATTAGTTTATATATTTTAAGGGGTGATTCTATGATAAAAGGGGCTGTAGTTGGATCTACAGGTTACGCAGGTCAACAACTTGTGTGGTTTTTGCATAATCATAAACATGTAAAAATAGAATTTTTGGTTTCTCATACTTATGCAGAAGAAAAATTTTCGAAAATATATAATAATTATACGGAGATTATACAAAATAAATGTATAAGTATACATCAAATGGAAGAAAAATTAGAAGAAATAGATGTATTGTTTATAGCATTACCTCATGGTAAATCTTTTAATATAGTAAAAAAAGCTTTGGATAAAGGCGTTAAGGTTATAGATTTAGGAGCTGATTTTAGATTGAATGAATCTGCATGTTATGAAGAGTGGTATGGATTAGAGCAGAGGTTTCCTGAATTATTAAAAGATGCGGTATATGGACTTGTAGAAATTTATAGAGATAAGATTAAAAAGGCTGAATTTGTTGCAAATCCTGGATGTTATACAACTGCCAGTATATTAGCATTATATCCATTATTAAATAAGGGAATAATAGAAATAGATTCTATAATAATTGATGCAAAATCTGCAGTATCTGGAGCAGGTAGAGGATTAAAAGTTACATCTCTATATGGAGAGTGTAATGAATCGATAAAAGCTTATGGAGTTACTGGACATAGACATACTCCTGAAATAGAACAGGAATTATCAAAAGCGGCGGGTGAAAAAATTATACTAAACTTTACACCACATTTAGTGCCTATGAATAGAGGTATTTTAGCTACCTGTTATGGAAAACTTAAAAACAATATATCACAAGAGGAAATATATAAAATTTATAAAGAATTTTATAAGGACGAGTATTTTATAAGAATTGCAGATGAATTGCCAGAAACTAGAAATGTTAGAGGAAGTAATTTTTGTGATATAGGTATAAGAGTTGACGAAAGAACAAAAAGGGTTATTGTAGTATCAGCTATAGATAATTTGATAAAAGGAGCGGCTGGGCAAGCAGTCCAAAATATGAATTTGATGTTTGGTTTAGAAGAAAATGAAGGAATAAATATTCTTTCAATGGCAATTTAATAAGAAAGGAGAATAAATATGAAAATATTAAAAGATAAATCTATATCTGATGTACAAGGATTTAAAACGGCTGGAATTGCAGCGGGATTTAAAAAGAGTGGTAAAAAAGATTTAGCACTTATATATAGTGAAAAGAAAGCAGTATCAGCTGGAACTTTTACTACAAATAAGGTTAAAGCAGCACCAGTAATTTTAAATATGGAATATATAAAAAATGAAAATACTCAAGCTATTATTGTTAATAGTGGTCAGGCTAACGCTTGTACAGGTGAAGCAGGATTTGAGGATGCTAAAGTTATATCAAAAATAACTGCCGATGAATTAGGGCTTAATGAAAAGGAAGTGCTTCAAGCATCAACGGGAGTAATTGGAGTATCTATACCTATGGACATCATGAAGAATGGAATTAAAAATGTTTGTGCTTTAAAATCTAATGAAGGGGGAAAAAATACTGTAGAAGCTATAATGACAACAGATACAAAAACTAAAGAGATAACAGTAGAAATTCTCCTAGGTGGTAAAAAAGTATTGATAAGCGGAATAGCGAAAGGTTCTGGAATGATAAAGCCTAATATGGCAACTATGCTTAGCTTTGTAGTAACAGATGCAAATATAAGTAAAGCTATGCTTAATAAGGTTGTAAAGGCTAGTGTTAAAGATTCCTATAATATGATTTCAGTAGATGGAGATACAAGCACAAATGATATGATGATTTGCATTGCCAATGGAGCAGCACAAAATGAACTTATTGACAGTGAAAATGAAGAATTTATAATTTTTAAAGAAGCGCTAGATTTTGTAAACAAGGAACTTGCAAAGAAAATGGCCAGAGATGGTGAAGGGGCTACAAAGCTTATAGAGGTGGAGGTTGTAAATGCAAAAGATTTGGAAAGTGCAAAGATGTGTGCTATGTCTGTTGTTTCTTCAAATCTTGTTAAAGCAGCTTTATTTGGAAGTGATCCAAATTGGGGAAGAATTGTATGTGCTGTTGGGTATTCAGGAGCAGATTTTGATCCTAATAAAGTAGATGTGCAGTTTAAAAGTTTAGTAGGAGAAATAAAGGTTTTTGAGAACGGTATGAATATATACTTTAATGAAGAGAAAGCATCAAAGATTTTAGAACAAGAGAAAATAGTAATTTACGTTAATTTAAATGAAGGAGAATATGCTGCAAAAGCTTGGGGATGTGACCTCACATATAAGTATGTAAAAATTAATGGGGAATATAGAACTTAATTTTGGGATAAGCCATTCAATAGAGTGGCTTATTTTTGTGTGCAAAATATATCTTTGAAAAAATAGTGTAAGAATATAATTTAAGCAAATAAAATATAAAAGATTAATTTGTAAAAATGAGAAAAGTATTTGCAAAAATGCAAAAAACAAAATAATTTAAGGTTTTAGCTTATTAAAGGTTTTGTACTTATAAAATATTATTTATAGGTATAAGACTTTTATTTTTGCAAAATTAAAATTAAATTATTTATTTAAAATATAGTTATTAACAGGTTTGAGATTTTGGTATGAATTTTGCTGTTTATAAATAGATAACGATGTTATTAGAACGAAGGGAGAAATAAAGATGAAAGAAAATAAACAAATGGAAAAAGCATTATTAGAGATTGTAAAAAGAGAGACTAAACCAGCTATAGGGTGTACTGAACCAGTAGCAGTGGCGTTTACAGCAGCTACTGCTAAAAAGTATTTAAAGGGTGAAATAAAAAAAATTAATGTAAAAGTAAGTAATAATATATTTAAAAATGGTAAGTCAGTTATTATACCTAATACAGAAGAATGTGGAATGAGTATGTCAGCTGCATTGGGAGTTTTATGTGGTGATGCTGAAGAGGGATTATTTGTGTTTAAAAACGTTACGCCCAAATATGTAGAGGATGCTAAAAATATGCTAAAAGATAGTATGGTTACAGTAACCACGGTTTCAAATTCCGAAGATGTTTTTGTTGAAATAGATATTGAAGGTGAAGATAATCAAGTTAGTGTAGTATTAAGTGGAGGACATACTCATATTCAAAAGATTAAAGTTAATGAAGAGATTGTATTTGAAGAAAATGTAAAAAAAACAGCTAAAGATTCTTCGGAGATTTTAAAGAAAATGACATTTAAGCAAATTAGAGAGATTGCAGAAACTATAGATATAAAAGAACTTGATTTTGTAATTGATGGTGTTAAAATGAATAGAAACGCTGCTGAAGAAGGACTTAAAAAAGAAAAAGGCGTAAGATGGGGAGCTTCATTGTTAAAACTTCAAAAGAAAGGCGTCATAGGTAATGATGTGTCTATAAAAGCTAGAATTTTAACAGCTGCAGGCTGTGATTTGAGAATGAGTGGTGGAAACTGTCCTATTATGACAAGCGGAGGTAGTGGGAATCAAGGACTTGGTGTAGTAATTCCAATTTCAGTCATGGCAGAAGAAATAGAGGCTCCAATTGAAAGACTTCAAAGAGCAATATTTTTTGGACATGCAATAAATAATTTTGTAAAAAAATATACAGGAAAGCTTTCTGCAATATGTGGATGTGCCATAGCTGCAGGAATAGGTGCAAGTGCTGCTATAGCATGGCTTTTAGGTGGAAATGATAAACAAATTGAAGGTGCGGTTCAAAATATGTTAGCAAATCTTACTGGAATGGTATGTGATGGAGCAAAAGAAAGTTGTGCTCTTAAATTATCAACTTCTTCAGCAGAATCAATAATTGCGGCGGCTATTGCATGTGACGATGTTATTGTTCCTAATAAAACAGGAATACTTGGACAAACTGTAGAAGAAACAATAAAAAACCTTGGAACACTTTGTAGAGAAGGATTTTATAAAGCTGATGAAGTTATGACAAGTATTATAAGTGTATAAATGATTAATATTATTAAAAGGAGAGTACTCAATGTATAAAGAAAAAATATTATCATTACTAAAAAGTGAAATGGGACAAGCATTAGGAGTTACTGAACCAGCTGCTATAGCTTTAGCTTCATGTAAAGCATATGAAGCTGTAGGCGGAAAGTTGAAAAAGATTAAAGTAACTACAGATCCTGGAGTGTTTAAAAATGGATTTTCATGTGGAATACCTGGTACAGACGAGATGGGAAATGAAATTGCAGCTATACTTGGCGTGTTATCAGGCAATTCTAAATTTGAATTAAAGGTTTTGGAAAACATTAAAGAAGAAGAGATAATTAAGGCTAAAAAACTTCGAGAAGATAAAATAGTGCAAGTGGATGTGAAAAAGGGGCTTACAAAAATATTAATAGATGCCGTTGTTATTACAGATAAAGGTGTTGGAAGAGCGGTAATTAAAGATAAACACACAAACATTGTTTTAGTAGAGGCTGATGGAAAGATAAAATATAAATCAGAAGAAGATAATAAAATAGAGAGTAATAAAGACAAATTTTCAATTATTGATTTGAAATTAGCTGATTTTATTAATTTTATTAATGAAATTGAATTTGAAGATATTAAATTTACTTTAGAAGCTATTAAGGTAAATAAGAAACTTGCTGAAAAAGGAATTAATGGAGCAGGAATGGGATTAGGTAAGGCAATATATGAGCTTGAGAAAGAACAAAAAATATCTGGTGATATTATAAGTTATGCTCAAATGTTAACTGGCTATGCGGTTGATGCAAGAATGGGAGGATGCTCAAAACCAGCTATGACAATTTGCGGTAGTGGAGATCATGGAATTATTGCTACTATCCCTCTTGCTGCAGTAGCTGAAAAAATGAATATAGAAGAAGAAAGATTAGCTAGAGCTATTGCATTAAGTTATTTAGTTACTATTTATATAAAAGAGTATTCAGGAAGATTATCTGCATTTTGTGGTTGTGCAGTAGCAGCTGGAACTGGAGTAAGTGCAGGAACAGTTTATTTATTAGGTGGAAGTAATAAACAAATAGAATATACAATTAATAATATGGCAGCAAACATAACTGGGATGATTTGTGATGGCGGTAATTTAGGTTGTTCTTTAAAAGCAGTAACAGCAGCAAATGCAGCAATAATGTCAGCGTTGATTTCTATAAAAGATGTTTATATTCCTAATAATAGTGGAATTGTTGGTAATACTGTAGAAGATACTATGAAAAATATAGGCAAAGTAGCTTCACCAGGTATGATAGAAACTGATAATGTTATTTTAGATACTATGTTGGAAAGATAAATAATAAAATATAGCAAAAATAAAGTTAACTTGTTGTGTTAGGTAAAATTATTTTAAATTATAAAAAATAATTAACTAATATAGCAAGTTAATTTATTATTAGAATATTTTGTATCTAAATTACAATATGTGATAAAATTATTATTATGATTAGTTATAGAGATAAATGATTAAATTCAAGGAGATGAATGATTTGGATAGAGTATTAAAGGAGTTGTCACCAAGTTTAGTTTTTAAGTATTTTGAAGAAATTACAAGAATACCAAGAGAATCGGGAAATGAAAAGGCTGTAAGTGATTATTTGGTAAATTTTGCAAGGGAACATAAATTACAAGTAATTCAAGATGAAGCAATGAATATAATAATCAAAAAACAAGCGAGTAAAGGTTATGAAAATTCACCTACTGTAATTTTACAAGGACACATGGATATGGTTTGTGAAAAGAGAGCTGATGTTGAACATGATTTTGCAAAAGATCCAATTAAATTAAGAATAGAAGGGGAGCTAATAAAAGCTTCGGGTACTACTTTAGGTGCTGATAATGGAATCGCTGTAGCATATTGTTTAGCTATTTTAGCTAGTAATGGTATTGAACATCCAACTTTAGAGGCATTATTTACTACTGAAGAAGAAACTGGAATGAGTGGAGCTGCTAATGTTAAAAATGAAAATCTTTCAGGAAAGATTTTAATAAATATAGATTCAGAAGAAGAAGGAGAACTTTTATCAAGTTGTGCAGGTGGAGTTAGAAATAGAGTTAAACTTTTTACAGAATACGAAAAGGTAAAAGACGGATTTACCGCATATACTCTTAAAGTTAAGGGCTTAAAAGGCGGTCATTCAGGGATGGAAATAGATAAAGGAAGAGCAAATGCTAATAAACTTATTGGACGTGTGCTGAATGATTTGAAGTGCAATGTGGATTTGTATATAGCTGAAATTAGTGGTGGAGCTAAAATGAATGCTATACCAAGAGAAGCAGAAACAGTTATTTTAATAAAAAGTGAAGAAGAAACTTTATTAGAAAAATTAACATCTAAGTGGCAGAAAATCTTCAAAAATGAGTTTAGAATTTCAGATTCAGAAATTACGATTAAGCTAGAAAAAGCAGAAAACAAAAAAGATAATAAATCATTTACGAAAGAATTAAGCAATAAAATTATATCTTTACTTATGCTAATACCTCAAGGTGTTCAATCTATGAGTATGGATATTGAAGGACTCGTACAAAGTTCCACTAATTTAGGAGTAGTTACTACTACAGAAAATAAAGTCAGTTTTGAAAGTGCTATAAGAAGTTCTGTTAGAAGTTTAAAATATGAAATAGTTAAAAGAATTGAAATAGCTGCTAATCTTGTAGGAGCAGAAATGACTTTAGAATCAGAATATCCTGAATGGCAATATAAAGCTAATTCACGTATTAGAGATATTTTTGTAAAGATACATAAAGATATGTATGGTAAAGAGCCAAAAATTACAGCGATTCATGCTGGACTTGAATGTGGATTGTTAAAGGATATTTTAGGTGATATAGATATGGTTTCTTTTGGACCTAATATGTATGATGTTCATACTCCAGAAGAGAGCTTAAGTATTTTATCTACTAAAAGAACTTTTGAATATTTGTTGAATGTATTGAAGGAAATAAAATAATATATAATTTAGAATTAGGAAATTATTTGAGAGTTGATATACTTTGGATACGTATGTCAACTCTCAAATTTTTTTGTATATTAAGACTTAATGAAGAAATTCATATAGTTATATTGTCTTTATTTTAAAATAAAAAAGGATAAAATATTTTGTTCTTATGAAATTTTTAATTATGCAGTTTCTTTAAATATTGAAGTAATAAATCTTGACACATTATACCCTTAGGGGGTATAATACAATCAGTGTGAAATTAAATGTATAAAAGAAGGGAGAAAAAATATATGGCTAAAAAAAGAAGAAAATCTCATCAAAAATGGTCTTGGATTTTTATGGTGATGTTTATATTATTATCAGTAATAGATATTCGTTTTGGATTATTAGGAATTGTTTGTATATCAGCACCTATATATCATGCAATTAGGGGAAGAGGGAAAATACATTGCTCTCATTATTGTCCAAGAGGTTCTATATTGGGAACATTTTTAAAACATATAAGTTTAGAATACAATATACCTAAAAACCTAAAATCTAAAACAGTTAAAAATATTTTATTGGGATTAATGATTATTATGTTTACTATTGGATTGATACATGCAGGAACCAATATTAAAAGAATAGGATTTGCTATATTTAGATTAATGATGTCTTCTTTAGCGTTAGGTGTTATTATGGGAATAATATTTAAGCCAAGAAGTTGGTGTCAAGTATGTCCTATGGGGTATGGAACAGGAATTATTGACGAAAAGATTAAAAAACAAAGATAATTAAAGAAGAATGAAAAAAATATGATAAAATAGAATAAAAGATTTTTATAGAAATTATAAATATAATAAGAGTTTTTATTATTATTTTAGTTTTGAATTGGATGAAGTAATCATATGATTTTATTAGGAGTGAGTATATTATGGTGGATAAAGTATCAGTTGTTTTTATGATTATAAGTACGATAATTTGTTTCGGACTCCCAATTGGTCTTATAGTTTACTTTTACAAAAAAGAAAAAATATCAATTTCAGCTGTAATGATAGGTTCAGTAATATTTATTATTTTTCAATTGTTTATGAGATTACCTTTAATTAACTTTCTGAATAGTCAAGGATGGTTTATAAAGAATATTAAGTCAAATACAATGGTTTATGTATTATTTTTATCTGTTACAGCAGGAGTATTTGAAGAAGTGGGTAGGTGTGTTGGATTTAGATATTTATTAAAAAATAAACTTCAGTGGAAAAATGGAATAGCTTATGGAATTGGACATGGAGGAATAGAATCAGTATTATTGGTAGGAATGACATATGTGTCTAATCTTATATTTAGTTTGCTGATTAATTTAGGAACATTTGATGTTTTAGTAGGTACAAAATTACCGCAAGCTGCAGCTTTAAAGAATACGCTGATGGATACCCATTCATACATGTTTTTATTAGGTGGAATGGAGAGAGTATTTACTATTGCTTTTCATATAGCATTGTCAATCATTGTATTAGAAGGGGTAATGAAAAAACAAAACAAGTATTTATTATATGCAGTTTTGATACATGCTTTAGTAGATTTTTGTGCAGCATATAATTTTAACATATTTGCAACAGAAGGGTTTATGTTTGTAACAGCACTTATAAGCTTTAGATTTATAAAAAAATCTAAGAATAGATTTTTCAACATAAAAGCTAATATGAATAAAAAGAGCTACTAACTTTTCAAAGGTTAATAGCTCTTTTAAATATAGAATTAAATTATAAGGTTAGTTTATTTAAGTTTAATCAATAATTCACCAGACTTAACTTGTTGACCTTCCTTTACAATTATAGAATCAACTGTTCCACTAGCTGAAGCAGTAATGTTTGTTTCCATCTTCATTGCTTCAATTATCATTAAGCTATCATTTTCTTTAACTTCAGAGCCTTCTTTTACAAGAATTTTTAGTACTGTGCCAGGTATACTCGAACCAACTTCAAGTGGATCATCTGGGTCAGCTATTTGTATAGCTGAGCTTTGAATAGCTGATGAAGCTCCTTTATCTTGAATTTTAATTTCACGTCTATTACCATCGACTTCAAAAATCAATGTTCTAAAACCTTCATTATCTAACTTGGTTATTCTAAGCAGTTTTATAATCAAAGTTTTTCCTTCGAAAATTTCAATTTCGCATGTTTCTCCTTCACTTAGTCCGTGGAAGTATATATCACTACCTATTCTGCTAAGATCACCATTTTCTTTAATATATTTTAGGTAATCTTCAAATACATCAGGATATAAAACATAGCTTAGTATATCTTGTTTAGTAGGTTCTATATCAAATTTATCTTTAAGTTGTTTTGCTATAGCATCAAAATTTTCTGATGGAAGGAGTTCACCAGGTCTGCAAGTGATAGGGGCTTCGCCTTTTAAAACAATTTTTTGAAGATCTTCAGGGAAACCACCTTCAGGTTGACCCATCATACCTTTAAAATATGCTACTGAAGAATCAGGGAAAGCCATATCCTTACCTTTTTCTAGAATGTTTTCTGGTGTTAAATTATTTTGAACCATAAATATTGCAAGGTCACCAACCATTTTAGATGAAGGAGTTACCTTTACAATATCGCCTACCATTTTATTAACTTTTTTATACGTTTCTTTAACATCATCAAATCTGTGCCCAAGTCCAAAGCTTTCAACTTGAGGTTTTAAGTTGGAGTACTGTCCTCCGGGTATTTCGTATCTGTAGATTTCAGTAGAACCAGATTTTAACCCAGACTCAAATTGTTCATAAACAGGTCTTACTGCAGACCAATAATCTGAAAGCTTTTGAATGCCTTTAACATGAA
The DNA here is from genome assembly GCF_026735135.1 of Clostridium aestuarii. Lineage (GTDB taxonomy): Bacteria > Bacillota > Clostridia > Clostridiales > Clostridiaceae > Clostridium_H > Clostridium_H aestuarii. Next base: position 222,347 of record NZ_JAPQER010000004.1, read on the forward strand.
CACCAGTAGCACGTTTAGTATGTTCAAGTGCTGCAACTACAGAGTTTAAAGCAGGTTGACTTGTTAGTCCAGACATACTGTTAAGTGCTGTATCTACGATATCAACTCCAGCTTCTGCTGCCATTATAACAGTAGCTACTCCATTACCAGTTGTATCATGAGTGTGTAAATGTATTGGAATAGATATTTCTTGTTTTAGTGCTTTAATAAGCTTATATGCAGCATAAGGTTTTAATAGAGCTGACATATCTTTTATACCTAATATATGGGCACCTGCTTTTTCTAAGTCTTTTGCTTTACGTACATAATAATCTAAAGAGTACTTATCTTTTCCTTCATTTAATATATCACCAGTGTAACAAATACAAGCTTCTGCTATCTTGTTATTTTTAAGAACCTGATCAATTGCTACTTCCATACCTTTTATCCAGTTAAGGGAGTCGAATATTCTAAATACGTCAATACCAGATGCAGAAGCTTCATTGATTAATTCTCTTATCACATTATCAGGATAATTCTTATATCCAACACCATTAGAACCTCTTATTAGCATTTGGAATAATACATTAGGAATTCTTTTCCTAAGTTCTTTAAGACGAACCCAAGGAGATTCTTTTAAAAATCTATAAGCTACATCAAAAGTTGCTCCACCCCACATTTCAAGTGAGAATAAATCTTTCCCAAGTGCAGATGTGCTTTTGGCGATTTTAACCATATCTATAGTTCTCATTCTTGTTGCCATTAGAGATTGATGAGCATCTCGCATTGTAGTATCTGTAAGAAGTAATTTTTCTTGGGAGTTTATCCATTTAACTAAACCTTCGGGACCATGTTCATCTAATATTTGTTTTGTTCCGCTTAAATCTTTAGTGATATTTGCTTTTGGAACAACAGGAACATCAAAATCTTTCTTGATTCCTCTAGTTTCGTTTATTACTTTTTCCCCAATAAATTTAAGAACACTATATTCTGTATCTGCTTTTGAAGTTATATTAAATAACTCAGTGTGTTCATTAATAAAACCTGTAGTACATTCACCTTTTGCAAAAATTGGATTATTTAATACGTTTATTAAAAAGTCAACATTAGTTTTAACACCAGAAAGTTGTAATTCTTTTAAAGAACGTAAAGATTTTCTAATAGCATCTTTAAATGTTCTTGACCATGAAGTAGTTTTAAATAATAAGCTATCATAATAAGGCGTGATTTCAGCACCTGTAAATCCATTACCACCATCAAGTCTTATTCCGTATCCAGAACCTGTTCTGTATAAATCAATTTTTCCTGTATCAGGAGCAAAATTATTTGAAGGATCTTCAGTTGTTACTCTGCATTGAATAGAATATCCTCTTGGCTTAATATCATCTTGAGATGATATACCTATTTCATCAGAATTTAACGGGTATCCTTGAGCAACTAGAATTTGACTTTGAACAATATCTACACCAGTAATCATTTCAGTTACTGTATGTTCAACTTGAATTCTAGGATTCATTTCTATAAAGTAGTGATTTCCATGTGCATCCACTAAAAACTCTAGAGTACCTGCACTTCGATAATTTACAGATTTAGCAAGTTTTAACGCATCAGCACAAATTTGCTCTCTTTTTTCCGTTGGTAATGCAAGTGCAGGAGTGAATTCTATTACCTTTTGATGACGTCTTTGTACAGAACAATCTCTTTCGTGAAGATGAACTATATTATTGTGTTTATCACCAAGAATTTGTACTTCTATGTGTTTAGGCTTTTCCAAATATTTCTCTACAAAAATATCATCTATTCCAAAGGCTTTCTTAGCTTCACTTTTAGCGCTTCTAAAGGCTGGTAGTAATTCATCTTTTGTTCTAACTATTCTCATTCCACGTCCACCGCCTCCGGCAGCGGCTTTTAACATAATAGGATATCCACACATATCTGCAAATGTTATTGCTTCTTCTTCAGAATTAACAGGTTTTTCAACTCCAGGAATAGTTGGCACATTAACGCTTTGGGCAACAAGTTTTGATTTTATTTTATCACCCATTTTTTCCATCATATCTGAAGTAGGTCCTATAAATTCTATACCAGCTTCAGCACATTTTCTAGCAAATTCAGGGTTTTCAGATAAAAAACCGTATCCAGGGTGAATTGCATCTACACCTTTCTTTAAAGCTAGGCTTATTATTTGGTCAATATTTAAATAGGCTTGTATAGGACCTTGATTTTTACCTATTAGATAAGCTTCGTCTGCTTTAGTTCTGAATAAAGAGCATTTATCTTCTTCAGAATATATGGCAACCGTTCTAATACCTAATTCATTACAAGCTCTAAATATTCTTATTGCAATTTCTCCTCGATTTGCTACTAAAATTCTTTTGAATTTTTTAATCAATTGTTCCACCCCTTTTTATTATATGGAAAATATATTATATAATATGTTGCAATAATTTAAAAGTTCAATATTCAAAAACAATAATAATACTATTATATCTGAGTTGAAAGATTATTTCAATTGAATTTTTTGAACGCTAAACTTGCAAAAGTCAAAAAACTTATGTGAAATTGTTTACATATAATTTAAAGATATTCACAGCTAGTTTTAGGCAATTTAATTATGGACTTAAATTATAGAACAAAAGAACACATATATAGATTTCATCTATAGTGTGTTCTAAAGTTACTACAATATTTCGGTAATTTATTAAATGTCTAGTAAATTTTTCTTGTAATTTATATATAGTTCTCTTAATTCATTCATTTTAGTATCCATTTCAACTTGAAGTCTAGAAACAGTTTCATAATCTTTGATATCTACAGCTTCATGTATTTTTGTGAATAAGGATTTATTTGAATAAGAATCCTTCATTAAATAATATCTTAATTTATTTACATGTTCCCATCTAGTAACATCAACATCAAAAGATTTTTCAATGCTGTGAAGCATTTTATAACTTCTTATTTCTTCACAATAATTAGGAATTATTCTAGCAATAATTTCTGTTATCCATCTTCGTTCAACTCCAGTTGCATAACTAGATATTATTTTATCTGTAAATATATTCCCAGCTTTAAGAGCTTTAAGTTTTTCAGGGTAGTTATTTATTGAAGTAAGATTTTCGTATACTGTTGCAGGTGCTTTCCCAAATAATTTATTTCTTTCTTCTTCAGTATAATCTTCAAATACATCTTCTTCACTTCTATATGATCTATCTTTTTCAAGATAATCAGTTTCAATACCAGAATCCTTTGAAAGTTCAGCTAGTAAATTATCTTCCGTTTTATTGTTAGTTATTGCATAAGATATACCATCCATAGATGCCATGAATAATGTAGCTAATACAAGATAAGTGTTTGTATGAGGATTTGGCGCTCTAAGTTCAAATCTTGTAGCTAAAGGTGCTTCATTATCACGTATAACACCTAATAATATAGTTCTATTTCTTGAAGGAATATCTACAGAATGACCTATAGAGGTAACTATACATATAGGAGCTTCGAAACCAGGTTTTAATCTTCTAAACGAATCATTAGTTGCAGATACAAATGGGTTTATAACTTCATAATTTTTCAATACCCCCATTACTGAAGCATATCCAAATACGCTTAAGAAATGTTCTTTTGTAGGTGCAAATAGATTAATTCTTTTTCCATTCTTTAATTTTAGAGCTATGCTTAAATGAGTATGTTCTCCACTTCCGGCTACTCCATCAATAGGTTTAGCGAGAAAGTTAACATCTAATCCATGTCTCCTGAAAGTTTCTCTTGTTAATATTCTAGCAAAAATTTCATTATCACCAGCTTGTATTGCATCTGCATACTTCCAATCTATTTCAAGCTGTTCCATTATATGAGTTAAATTACCATCTTTACTAAGAGTAGCTTTTACTCCACCAACTTCTTTATGACCCATTTCAGGTTCTAATCCGTACTTATCCATTAGAACCATTAATTCTTCAAGTGCAGTTCTCACACAACCTTTAGTTCTTGTCCAGTATTGTTCTTGAAGTACTTGAGAAGTTGAAAGTTCTTCTGTGTGAGCTTTTTCTTGAGGGGTTTTTACCCAAAATTCAAGTTCTGTTGCAGAAGTGGCTTCTATATCATCTATGTCATCTACTGTTATTTTATAAGGAGCTAATAATTCAGGATAGTTCTTGAAGAATTTTAATAAACTTTCTTTCATATAATCTATTGATGCTTTAAGTATATGTCTTGAATCAATAGCTTTACCTTCGTAAATTAGAAAACAAGGAATTCTAAGTGTTCCGATAGGTTTTCCAGTTTTTTCATCAATATTTTCATAATTGTAATCAATAAACCAATTAACTTCAGTATCTGCAAGCATATCTACTTTTGCATTGTTTAATGTAGCTATTCCAGGAAAAACTACAGATGAACCATCAGTTTGAACAGCACCTTTTAAAAAACCATTTATATCATCTAAAAATATTTTAATAGGTATTTTTTCATCTGTATCATTTCCAGATAAATCAATACCAACAAGAGATACAAATTTAATCTCAGTGTGTGAAGTTAGTAGTTCTTTAAGGCATTCCTCAGAGTGATGATTTTTAGGAATTGTATAAACTAAATTTTTCAACATATTATTCCTCCTAGTTAATAAAATAGTATTAAAGTTATTATTTTTTTGTATTTGTCATTTTGAACCGCATCGTTTTGAGAATTATATAAAAATTCTATTATAAAATTAATAAATTGTCAATTAAATAATTTGAATAATATAAAAAATATAAATGAAAAGGTTTAAATAACAATTTAATTAAGATATTTTTACAGGTGGAATAAAAAAAGGTTGTGAAGTATAATTTATATTGATAAAAAATCCAATTTATAATGATAAATAGTAAAAATTATTTTGTATTATTATATACCGGTTAAATAATTATGATACTGTATAAGATTGGAGGTGAAACTGATTTATAGTAAATATACTATAAATCAGCGTAATATGAATATTAAAGATAAACCAATAGGTTTTTTTGATTCAGGAGTAGGAGGATTAAGTGTTTTAAAAGAGGCTGTAAAAGTGCTTCCAAATGAAGATTTTATTTATTTTGGAGATTCTAAAAATGCTCCTTATGGTGTTAAAAATGTTGATGAAATAAAAAAATTAACTTTTGACGCTGTAGAGTTTTTAGTAAGACATAATGTAAAGGCTATTGTAATTGCTTGCAATACAGCAACAAGTGCAGCTATTATAGATCTGAGAAAAACATATATCAATATACCTATTATAGGAATAGAGCCAGCATTGAAACCAGCTGTTGAATTAAATAAAGAAGGTAAAATTATTATTATGGCAACGCCAACGACTTTATGTGAAAAAAAATTTTTTAAGCTTATGAATAAATATAAATCTATATCAGATATAATACCACTTCCTTGTCCAGGACTTGTAGAATTTATAGAAGAGGGTACATTAGAAGGTGAAGAAATAGATGGGTTTTTGGAAAAAAGATTTTTTAGTTTAAAAGATGAAAAGATAGCATCAATAGTTTTAGGCTGTACACATTATCCTTTTGTAAAAAAGGAGTTATCAAAAATATTAGGTCAAGATATTAGTATCATAGATGGAAGTAGAGGTACAGCAGTACAACTAAAGAGAAAGCTTATAAGCAATAAGTTTATTAGCTCTAAAACAAAAAAAGGAGAGATCAAAATATTTAATTCTTTAAAAGATAACAATATTATTGATTTATCTTTTAGATTGTTAAATAGCTAATTAAGAAAAGTGCAAAGCATTTTTTATCACCTTAGACAAGCTATTGAATAGACTAATAATATAGGATACACAAACATAAAGGCATACAAAACAATAGAAATAAGGTGATAATGTGAAGGTGTTTGTTACAAAAAGAAAAGACACGGATGAAGTTAAAAATGAACTAGTGGAAAAAGTAGATTTTATTAAAATTTGTAAAAATGAAAAGTTTAATTGTATAACTATAAAAAATCCTGAGGATAGTAATACTATCTGTATGTTAAGAGGTATGGAAATAACAAGTGAAGAAAAAGACAATAAATTACGATTAATACAAGGTGAAGATGAATTTTATAGAGGTGAAATTGAAAGCAGTAAAGAATATAAAATAGGAATTTTTAATGTTAAAAGTGAATTACAGATTTATAATAATAATAGAAATATTGAACTTACAAGAAATACTTTACTAAGAAATCAAAAATGTAATGTTTTAAATGACTTAGAGTTAATAATACTTCCTAAAGGATGTATATATATTAAATTGGATGAAGAAGTGTGTGATTTTAATATAAAAATAAATTGGACTAGCGAGGAAATTGCATGATTTAAGAATATTGCGACGCAATATTCTTAAATTATGGTATAATTTAGAGTAATATGATAAATAATCTAAACATAGGATTTATCTAGATATGAAAGGAGAACGTTTTATGAATCCAATAGTTACTATTAAAATGCAAAATGGTGATGTTATAAAAGCTGAATTGTATCCAGAAATAGCACCTAATACAGTAAACAATTTTATTAATCTTATAAAAAAAGGTTTTTATGATGGGGTTATATTTCACAGAGTAATTCCAGGTTTTATGATTCAAGGAGGAGATCCTCAAGGTACTGGTATGGGTGGTCCAGGTTATTCGATAAAAGGTGAATTTACTGCAAATGGTTTTAAAAATGATTTAAAGCATGATAGAGGAGTATTATCCATGGCAAGAACTATGAATCCTAATTCTGCTGGAAGTCAGATTTTTATTATGACAGAAAACTCTCCTCATTTAGATGGACAATATGCTTCTTTTGGAAAAGTTACAGAAGGAATGGAAGCTGTTGACAAGATAGTTAACCAAAAGAAAGACTATAGTGATAGACCATATGAAGATCAGGTTATGGAAAGCGTAACTATTGACACTTTTGGAGTAGAATATGCTGATCCAGAAAGAGTATAAAAAAAGATGCTGATAGTCAGCATCTTTTTTTGTTAATGAAAGTCATAGAAAAAATATCAGTTTTATATTAAAATAGTATATTAAAGAAATTAAAAACTATTTATTGGAGGAAGATAGAAATGAGTAGAATTGGAGATAAAATAAAGCAAGCTAGATTAAGTTCTAAAATGAATGAAAAACAGTTAGCTAAAAAAATAGGTGTTTCTGAAAGATTTGTAAAAGATGTTGAGATGGGAAGAAAAGTTATAAATGAAAATTTAATTAAAAAAATTTCAAAGATTTTAGGTAAAGATCTAAATGATATAACTATGTCTTTTGAAGAACAAATATTTGAAGAAGAAAAGCAGAACAAATCACAAAAGAAACAAACAATTGAAAAGGTTAAAGATGTTTGGAACGATGCTTTTGGAGCTATTTTAAAAACAGTGCCTATTTATGGGTATGATATGAGTAAAACTTTAAGTACAAGAAAAATGCCTATTATAGATAATAAAGTAGAAGGCTATGGAAAAGAAAAAGTTTTGTTTTTACAAATACAAGACGATGAGATGATAGGATTTAGAATGTCAAAAGGGGATATAGCATTTGGTCATATAACCCACGAAGTTGAAAATAATGCAATTTGTCTTATTGAAAGCAAAGGAGAAAGAGTCATAAGACAAGTAAAAAGATTGGATAATAGTAAATTATTACTTATAAGTAATAGAGGAAGCTTAAGAACTGAAACTGTTGGAATTAAAGATATAAAAGTATTAGTTAGGATTGATAAAATAGAGATAAAATTATAAGTTTTAAACAAATGAAGGTGTGATAGAAAACAAATGAAGAAAAAGTGTTTGAATTTTAAAGTGGTTTTTATAGTTATTATATTATCTGCTGTTTATTTAAAACTACAACAGCCCATAAAGGTAGTGCTTTTAAATGATTTTACTATAGAAACAAGAGTACACGCAACTGTTACCACTATTCCAGCAAAAATAGCAGAGGAAGAAATAAATAAATCAGATGGAATATTAGAAAGAAAAATTAAGCTGATAGTAGAAGATACTAATTTTAAGAATTTAGACGAAACTTTTAAAAAATTAGACTTAAAAAATGATGATGTTATAATAAGTGCCGCTAACTCTGAGAATTTGACCAAATTAGAACCTTATTTAGAAAAATACAATATACCTTGTATAGCTGTTAATGCAACAGCTGTTAGTCTAAGCAATAAAAAGGACAATATATACAGACTTATGCCTGATGATAGAATAGAAATTGATACTTTATTCAATTACTTAAATAAAAATAATATTGGCAATAAGGTTGCCGTTATATATGATGATATTAATTTGAATTACCAAAAATCTGTTGAAGATCAAATAAAAAAAATAGGTGGACAAATATCATCAAAACAAATTGTATATGGGAAAAGTTTAAATTTTAAGATTTATAATAAACAACTAATAAACAAATGTGATTTAATCCTTATTTTAGCTTCAGGAAGAGATACGGCCTTAATTATTCAAAATTTGAGGAAACAAGATATTGATAAGAAATGTTTTGGGTTATCTTGTAATGTGGATAGTAATCTGTTGAGTTATGGTGGACAGGCTATTGAAGGCTTTACTTTTATAAGTCCTAAAGATATTAGTACATCAAGTAATATTTATAAAAATCTTAATTATAATCTTGAAAAATATGGTAAGGATACAAGCATTATTACCATTGGAGCATATGAAGCTTATATGCTTATAAAAAAAGTTTATTGTAATGTACATAATGATACTTTTAAAAAAGAAGTGGATAAACAAAAAAGATTTATAATTCATAATCAGATTATAGAATTTAATGATTTTGGCGATTGCGTTGATAAGGAGTTTGTATTTAAAGTTAAAGGCGGTAGCTTTAGTAAAGTAGAGGATGGAATAGATGGAAAATAAACAGTTGAAAGATGTTAAAAGCACTGTTTTTAGGACTATAATTAAAAATGGATTAATGCTTGGTATTATGATTTTTACGATACTAATAATATTTGTATTTAGTGTAAGTTACCTTTTTATAGAGGATAGTGAAAAAAATATATCAAATGTTATGATAAATGATGTACATCAAAAAATTGAAAGGATTATTAGTGTTTCAAATTTTATTTTGGATATTGAGAGCAAGAAATATAGTTATGAGGAAAAAAATAGTTTAATTCAAAATACAATTACTATGGAAAATGATATATTAGGAGTGTTGATACTTGATAAGAAAGGTATAGTAACAAATGCTTTTTCTAGGGAGTTGAAAAACAGTTATTCTGAATTTAAAGATATAAATTTTAAAAGTTCAGATTTTATAGGTATAGATTTTAGTGGCAAAGAATATTATAAGCAAGTAATAAAAACTAAAAAAATATATATTACAAAGCCGTATGTACAATATTTAACGGGGAAACTATCTTTAAATATTGTAAGTCCTATAATTAAAAATAATAATATTGAAGGAATGAATGTTATTCTAGTAAATCCTGAAATAATTCAAAATAAAAAATTAAAAGATATAGAATATTATATTACTAAAGGTAATGGAAATATTATCTTTAAGAGCTTGAATGATGATAAGTATATAGAGAGTAGTATAGATATGCATACAATAGAACGATTGAAGAAAAAAGATGTAAGTATTATATTATATAAAAATCATATAAAAAATAAATATATGGTTAGTACAATTATGAAAATTGATATAGCGGATATTTATATCATAGTTGAGTATGATATATTTGGTAATAAAGATTTTTGGGTAGCTTTACTAGGAACATTAATATTTTATGCATTACTTATTATTATTATTACGTTTATACATTCTGCAAAAGCTTCTAATAATATTTCAAATGAAATAAGTATTTTCTCTAATGTAGTAGGAAGAATAGCCTCAGGAGACTATTATATTAATTGTTTAGAAAAATATAATTATAAAGAAACAAATGATATTATAGAAAGTTTGTCTAATATGGCGAATAAGATAAATGAAAGAGAACAAGAACTTCAAGCTTATAATGAAGAACTAAGGGCTGCAAATGATGAAATAAATTCAATGCTTAGTACTATAAGCAAAAATGAAAAAATGAAAAAAGATCAATATAAACAGATTATGTGGACGTTACTTAATCTTATTGAAATAAAGGATAAATATACAGCAGGACATTCTAAAAATGTTACATATTATACTAAAAAAATAGCTGAAAGAATGAATTTAGAACATAATTATCAAATAGATGTGGATAAAGTAGATGATGGAGCAATGCTTCATGATATTGGTAAAATAAGTATAAATGAGAATTTATTAAATAAGCCAGGTAAACTTACAGATGAAGAATTTGAAATAATAAAGACACATACAGAAAAAGGATATTATGCATTAAAAGATATAGAAAATTTAAAGGAAGAAAGAGAAATGGTTAAGCATCATCATGAAAGATATGATGGATGTGGTTATCCAGATGGATTAAAAGGAAAGGAAATACCACTTGGAGCAAGAATAATAGCGGTTGCAGATTCTTTTGATGCTATGGTATCTGATAGACCTTATAGAAAGGGAATGTCGCTAAATAAGGCATTAGAACAGCTGGAAAATAATAAAGGGACTCAGTTTGATGCTGATGTAGTAGATGTGTTTTTATCAATAATTAAAGAAAATAATGAAATTTATGATTCAACCAAAAAGTAAAAAGCTCAAAACTTTGAAAAAAGTTTTGAGTTTTTTATATTTATATAAGTTTAATCATAAATATTAATAATGGATTAATTTTAGGAGGTTATATTACGGAAAATAGGGATGGACTATTAAATTTACTTTTCAATGTGCCTAGTAATATTAAATCAAAAATATCACAATTTTCTCAAAATGAAGATGTTTTCAAGGGTAAAATAGAATTAATTATTTTATTTGGTGATAGAGATATTATTGTTAAAAAGAAAGTAGAGGATATTGGAGGGGTTTTTGAAAACTTAGGGTTTGGATATGGAATAGTTACTGTTGATGCAGACAATATATCTAAGATTGCAGCTATTGATGAAATACAATATATAGAACTTCCAAAGACGTTGTATACTTCGGATTTAAGTAGCAATAAGGAAATTTGTGCAGCTGAAGTATGGAATTTATATGGGATTACAGGCAAAGGGGTATTGGTGGGATTTATTGACTCAGGTATAGATTATCTTCATCCTGCTTTTAAAGATGAAGAAGGAAATACAAGAATAGAATATATATACGATCTTTCTTTAGGAGGACAGGTATGGGATAAAAACGATATAAACAGGGCGTTGAAATCCAACAATCCTTATAGCATAGTACCTCAAAGAGATTTTTTAGGACATGGAACCCATGTTGCTGGAATTGCTTGCGCTGGAGGAAATATAAACAAAAAGTACTATGGAACTGCTTATAAATCTAGTATTGCCATGGTTAAGATGACAGGAACAGGAAAAGTTAATTATGCTAAAAGTACACAGCTTATGAGGGGAATACGCTTTTTAATAAATAAAAGTAAAGAATTAAATCAATTTTTAGTTATAAGCTTAAGCTTCAGTACAAACAATGGTGCTCATAATGGGAGCAGTTTACTTGAACAATATATACAAACTATATGTAGTTTAGAAAGAATAAGCTTTGTAATTGCAGCGGGAAATGAAGGTGCAGTTGCTCATCATGCAAGCGATTTTCTAAAACAAAAACAAAAAATTACAATGAATATGGCAAGTGATGAAGATAGTTTGGTGTTGCAGATATATAAAGATTTTTTAACTGATATAAGTATAGAAATAAAAAGTCCTGAAGGATTTACAAGTGGAGTGATACCTTTAAAAATAGGTAAATACTATGAAGGAAAAATAGGATTAAATAGATATTTTATTTATAATAGTGGACCTAAGCCATTTGATATTAATGGAGAAATTATAGTGAGTTTAAATGTAGATACAGGTTTTTTAACTGCTGGAACATGGACCATAGTGCTGTATTCAACAGGGGAGACGCAGGGAAGATATGATATGTGGATGCCTATATCAGAGGGATTAAATAAGGAGACAAAATTTTTAAATCCAGATCCTTTTAATACATTAGGAATTCCAGCTACAGTTAAAAATGCCATATCTGTTGGAAGTTATAATTACCAAACAAACTCAGTATCAAGCTTTTCTGGTAGAGGAAAAAGAAATGGAGATAAACCTGATGTAATGGCTCCAGGAGAAAATATAGAATCAAGTATACCTGGAGGTAGATATGACAGACTATCTGGAACTTCAATGGCTGCTCCACAGGGAGCAGGAGCAGCTGCTTTATTGATGGAATGGGGAATGGTTTTAAGTAATGATCCATACATGTATGGAGATAGATTAAAATATTTTATGCTAAAGGGTGCAAAAAGAGAAAGAGAAGATGTTTTGTATCCAGGTCCAATATGGGGATATGGGAAGTTATGTGTGAGAGGGGGAATTGAGTTGGCTACTAGAAATAGACATATTCAGGGTATGAAAAAATATATGAGACAAGAGTGCAGTAAGTATTTTCAAAATGAAGGATATGGAAGCTATATAATAGAGTATGAAGGAGATATACTTTCAACTGTAACTGGTATGGCGGGGTGTATTTTAATATTAGATGAAAGATATGCTGTTGTTACCATTGAAAATGATAAAGCAATTGAATTTTTTCAGAGAACAAAAGAAATAGTTTATGTAGAAGAACCAACAATATATACATTAAATCAGGTATCACCTATAGATGCGGCTAATATATCAAAATTTCAAGATAATCCTATTCTTACTTTAAGAGGACAGGGAGTATTGGTTGGAATAGTTGATACAGGAATAGATTATTTGAATAAAGAGTTTATGTATGAAGATGATACTACTAGAATAGTGAATATATGGGATCAAACTATTAAAGAAGAAACGGGCCCTGAAGGCTTTGGTTTTGGAAAGGAATACTCAAGACAGGAGATAAATAAAGCTATTAAGGCTAATAAAAAAGGAGAAAATCCTTATTTAATAGTAAACAGTAAAGATGAAAATGGGCATGGAACTAGTATGACGGGAATAATAGGTGCTAGAGGAATAAACCCTGACATTATAGGAGCTGCTCCAGATTGTGAATTTGCCGTTGTAAAATTAAAAGAAGCTAAGAAAAATGCTTTATTAAGTGAAGGAATGAATGAAGCAAAGGTGCCGACATATTGTAGTTCTGAAATTACTTTAGCAGTTAAGTATTTATATAATATAGCAAGAAGCTTAAGAAAGCCTATGGTTATTTATATACCACTTGGAACTAATAAAGGAGCTCATGATGGAAGTTCTATATTAGAAAGATATATAGATGAAATATCAAGAACTAGAGGAGTTGTAGTAGTTACATGCTGTGGTAATGAAGGAGATGCAGATATCCATGCGTCAGGGGAATTTCAGAGAATAGGAGAAGAAAAAATAATAGAAATGCAAGTTGATCCGATGCAAAGAAATTTAAATTTTGAAATATGGTGCAGCAAACCTGATAAAGTTTCAATTGGAATAATATCACCATCTGGAGAAGTTATAGATAAGATTCCAGCGAAACTTGGAGAAGAAGAAATAATAAAGCTTGTTTTTGAAGGTAGTATTATAATTATTAGATATTTTTTACCAGAAGAAATTACAGGAGATGAACTAATAAAAATATCAATAACTAATATTAGAGGAGGAATTTGGAAATTTAAATTGATAGGTGATTTTATAGTGGATGGAAGATATGATGCATGGATTCCGCAAAGACAACTGTTAAAGGAGGGTACTAAATTTTTAGCTCCTTCTCAGAATATAACATTAACTATACCTTCTACAAGTAAAGGGGCTATATCCTGTGCATATTATAATCAAAGTACAGATGCAGTTGTTAGTAGATCAGGAAGAGGATTTACCAGAGATAAAAGAATAAAGCCTGATATTGCAGCAGGTGGGGTGAATGTTTTAACAACTGCAGTAGGTGGAGGCACTACCATAGTATCTGGAAGTAGCGCGTCTGCAGCAGTAACGGCAGGAGCGGTTGCTTTGATATTACAATGGGGAATAGTAGATGGAAATGATCCTACACTTTATTCTACAAAGGTAAAAACTTACCTTATAAGAGGAGCTAGACAGCGAAAAGGAGATATGTATCCTAATAGAAATTGGGGATATGGACTTCTGGATTTAGAAGGGGTATTTAAAGAAATAAGATAAATAGAGATAAACATATACTAATTAAAGACAAGTGGTATATGTTTATCTCTATTATGTCCATAATAATTTATGATAATATTATATTAATAGAATATTGCGCCTCAATATTCTTATACAGTGAAGCTTATAATTTAAAAGGGGAGAAAAGCAATATGAAAGGGAAAATATTAATCATAGAGGACGAAAGACAATTATCAGAAGTTATGGCTCTTTACTTGACAAAAGAAGGATATGAACTCGATTTTGCTTATGATGGAGAAGAAGGAGAAGACAAAATAGAAAGTGATTTTTATGATTTGGTTATATTGGATGTTATGATGCCTAAAAAGGATGGCTGGTCTCTTTTGAGAAGTATAAAAGCTAACCATGCAGATATATCTGTTATCTTAACTACTGCAAGAGGAGAAGAAGATGATAGAATATTTGGACTGGAATTAGGAGCAGATGATTATATGGTTAAGCCTTTGAGTATGAGAGAACTTGTTCTTAGAGTTAATTTAAGGCTTAATAGTAAGGTGACAAAAAATGAAAATAAAGTAATTATGGATAATCTTATTATAGAAGAAGAAAATAGAACTATTACAGAAGATAATAAGGTAATAAATTTAACCCCTAAAGAATTTGATCTTTTTATTTTTTTATTGAAGAATGCAAATCAGGTATTTAAAAGAGATCAGCTTTTGGATAAGGTTTGGGGTTATGATTTTATAGGAGATACTAGAACGGTAGATACGCATGTTAAAAAATTAAGAGAAAAAATTAAGTTTTCCAGTAAAAACTTAAAAACTGTTTGGGGTGTTGGTTATAAACTAGAATTAAAGAGTAAAAAAACAGGGAGATAAAAGAGTATGTTAATAAAAAAGAAAAGCAAAATAACAGCAAAACTTATAAAATATTTTTTAGTTATAATGATGAGTGTAGTTTCTGTAAGTTTTATTGTAAATAATATTTTTTTATCTAGATTTTATATGAATCAGCAGTATAGAAATTTGAAAGTAGCTTCTGAACAAATATATGATTCAATTAAAAATGATTCTTTTTATGAAAATATGGAAATAAACGCTGTATTAGTTACAAATAACTCAGTAGTTCCTTTAACTAAGGGAAAAAGAGGAATGTTGAGTAATATTGGAAAACATTACTTAAGTGATTTAAAAGAAAAAGGTATAATTAGCAATCCTAGAGGAGATAAGTATATATATTATAGACTAAAAACAGATATGGGAAATATTGTGGTTTTTAAGGATAACAAAGATTCATCTGAATATTTAAAAGCAATATATTTAACATTAATTTTTGTATTTTTATTATCTGTAATAGTATCTGTACCTTTAATTTCTTATTTTGGTAGTAAGATTACAAAACCTATATTAAAACTGCAATCAGCTTCTAAAAAAATAGCTGATGGTAATTTCAAAGTGGACTTAAACGTAAATACCAAAGATGAAATAGAGGAACTTTCTTTAAGCCTTAATGATATGTCACAGAAATTAGAAAAAAAATCTACTCTTCAAAGAGAATTCATAGCTAATGTTTCTCATGATTTTAAAACGCCTCTAAGTATAATAAGAAACTTGGCTGAAGTAATAAGGGATGGATTAGTTGATGAACAAAAATCAGTAGAATACTCTGATGACATAATTAAACAGACTGATAAATTAAATTTAATAGTAATAGATATTTTAAAGCTTTCTAAACTTCAAGATGGAAAACTAAAACCTGATTTATTAACTTTTAATTTAAAAGATTTTTTAGAGAAATGTAAGAATAATTTTACATCTTTAGCAGAGAAGAAAAATGTTAAATTAGTTTTAAATTCAATAAATTTAGATGTAACTGCTGATTCTAACATGCTCTTTAGAGTTTTACATAATCTTATAGACAATGCTATAAAATTTAGTAATGAAAACGGAAAAGTAGAAATAATATCTTTAAATGTATCTGACGGTGTAAAAATTTCTGTTAAAGATTACGGAATAGGTATAGAAAAGGATATGATTAATGATATCTGGGATAGATACTATAAAAATTCAAAAAGTGGAGGTATGGGACTAGGATTACCTATATGTAAAGAAATATTGGAACTACATAATTTTAAATATGGTGTTGAGAGTTATGTTAATGAATTTACTGAATTTTATTTTATAATCTCTAAATAAATGATGTTTTTTACAATATATAAAGCTAAGTTTAAAATAAATGTTATATTTTTAATATAAAGGCTTTGTTTAATAATCACTTTTTATATTTTTATTTCATATTATTATTAGTGAAGCAATTTTATTAAGGAGAATGAAAATGGCTAAAGGCAGAGTACAAATTAAAGCTTTTAGTGAGGATACGTACGTTCCAATTGAAGGTGCTGAGATAATAGTTAAACAAGAAAAGAAAGATAGCAGTAGACAAGTAAGGCAGTTGGTTAGTACTGATTCTTCAGGTGCTACAGAAGAAATAGAATTAGAAGCACCGCCTATAGACAATTCAATGAAACCATCAGAACAACTTCCATATAGTTTTTGCGATATAGATGTAAAAGTTAAAGGATATAGAGATATAATTGTAAAAGGTTGTCAAATATATCCTGATTCTTTAGCTGTTCAGGAATGTAGATTAGCTCCAATAATGCCTGAAAGGCAGGTTACTGAAAAAGAAATAATAGTTGTTGCACCGAATAGGCTTGTAGGAGATTATCCCGCAAAGATACCAGAAGATCCAAATAAACCTTTGCCAGAGCCAACAGGGGGAGTAGTTTTGGCAGAACCGGTAGTGCCGGAATTTATTGTAGTTCATGCAGGAGGACCAAATGACCCATCAGCACCTAATTATACTGTAAAATATAATGATTATATCAAAAATGTGGCTAGTTCAGAAATCTTTGCTACATGGCCAGAAACTACAATTAGAGCAAATGTATATTGTATTATTTCATTTACATTAAACAGGATATATACAGAATGGTATAGAGGAAAAGGTAAAAATTTCGATATAACTAATTCCACAGCATTTGACCATGCTTTTTCTTATGGAAGAAATATTTATTCAAATATAAGTAGAATAGTAGATAATATATTCTCAACATATATGAAAAGACCAGGGAGAAAACAACCATTACTTGCCCAATATTGTGATGGAGTACAAGTTCAGTGTCCAGGATGGCTTACGCAATGGGGAAGTAAATATTTAGGTGATAAGGGTGAAGTGCCATATGGAATACTAACTAATTTTTATGGACCAAATTTAGAATTAACAACTGCTAAAAAAGTATCTGGAATTCCTATGTCATATCCAGGATACGTTTTAAAACTAGGTTCTAGTGGACAGCCGGTCAGAACAGTACAAAGATATTTGAATAGAATTGCAGATAATTATCCAGCAATTTCTAAAGCTATTGTAGATGGAATATATGGAGAACAAACTAAAAAATCAGTAACTCAATTCCAAAAAATATTTTATCTAGCTCCAACAGGTGCTGTGAATTATACTACATGGTATAAAATTTCTGATGTATATGTAGGGGTAACTGGAATAGCAGAACTTAGAGGAGAAGAACTTAAACGCACAATAATAGAAAGGGGAAAAGAAAAAATAGAAAAAGTGAAAAAAACAGGAACTTTTGTACCACCTCCACCATATCCTAATATGTGTGTGCCTATAATAAAATATCCTCGAGACTGATAAAGAGACGGTTAATGAAATGACTAAACTAAAATAAATAAAAGTGCAATGCACTTTTATTTATTTTCAATAGGTCCATAGCTATCTTTATCATAGTGCATAAGTACTAATGTTAATTCTTCAGCATGTTCTTTTTCATCGGCTATAATTTCATAATAAGTTTGTTTTATATCCTTATATGGTGCCTCTAAAGCGTTTTGCTCATATAAAATCACAGCTTCAAGTTCACCTTTTATATCATTTCTTATGAAGTTTAATGTAAGTCCTTCAGAATATTTTCCATATACATTTAGCGGTTCTGCTTTCTTACTGAATTTTACATGGTCTGAAGCTCCTAAAAATTTTTTAAATTGAACAGGATCATATTTTCTAAGTAGTTCTAAAAACATACCATAATGTCTTTTTTCATCTTCCATAATATGATGCCATACTTCATTAATGTCTTTTATGTTTGAGTGAGCAATATGATAAGCATAACCATTTATTGCTATAATTTCACTTATCATAGCTTCTCTTATTTTATTTGTATAGAAGTAAGAATAACCTTGAGGCTGTCCTTCAGTTGTATAACTCATATATACACCTCCGTTTAAATATGTTTATAGTAATAATTTATTCGAAAATTAATAATTTTAACACAAATTCAATAAAATGCAATAAAACAAATATTCATGTCAACATTGCTATTAGTATAAAAAACGTAATAAAAAGAAGTATGATAAATCAAATAAGGATTAGTAATTTTATATAGGTAATTTAAAAATTGATATAAAATTTTTTCTGGGGTATAATATGTCAGTACAATATGTTGTGGGTGGAGGTATAAATAAATGCTATATGTTGTAAAAAGAGATGGCCGTGAAGTGCAAATTGATTCTATTAAGATTACCAATGCTATTAAGGGAGCAGCGGATGAAATAGCTTTTAATTTAAAAGAAAGCGAAGCTATTGAACTTACTCAAAGAGTAATAGAACAAATTGAAAATGAAAGATATGAAAAAATAACAGTAGAAGAAATACAAAACATTGTAGAAAATACTTTGATGAATACTGGATATGAAACTATAGGAAGAACATATTCTAATTATAGAAATGAAAGAACTAAGATTAGAGAGAAAAAATCAGGTTTAATGAAAGCTATAGAAAACATAGGCGTTGAAACGGATAGAGATAATGCTAATGTAGGTAATAATTTTAGTGCTAAGCTTCTTAGAATCGCTAGTGAATCTAATAAGTGGCATAATTTATCTATGATGCCTAAAAAGCTAGCTAAGCTTCATGAAAATGGAGATTTGTATTATCATGATTTAGATTCATATAATTTAACTACTAACTGTTTGAACATAGAAACAGGTAAAATACTAAAAAAAGGATTTAATACTGGATATGGAACAATTCTTCCAGCAAAGAGAATAGAATCTGCTGCAGAATTATCCTGTATATTACTTCAAAGTACTCAAAATGATATGTTCGGTGGTCAATCTCATGTAGATTTTGATAACGATATGGCTGAATTTGTAAGCATGACAAGAGTTGAAATAAGAAAAGAATACGAAGAGATTTTAAGTGGTACTAATAAAGAAATTGAAAAATTAGTTGAGAATAAACTGGAAAAAATAGTTCATCAATCAATGCAGGGAATAGTATATAATTTAAATACTATGCATTCTAGAGCAGGAAGTCAGGTGCCTTTTAGTTCGATTAATTTAGGAATTCCAAGAAGTGAAGATGCTGCTATGGTATGTAGGATATTCCTGGAAGAGTATAGAAAAGGTCTTGGAAAAGGAGAACAGCCTATATTCCCTAATATTATATTTAGAGTTAAAAATGGAGTAAATAGAGAAGAAAAAGATCCGTATTATTATTTATATGAACTTGCTTGTAGAGTTGCGAGTAAAAGAATGAATCCTATGTTTATGAACTTAGATGCAGACTTTAATAAAGAATACTATGACAAAGGGATTATTGGGGCAACTATGGGATGTAGAACATATACAATGTCAAATGTAAATGGTGAAGCAGGTCCAGGCGGACGTGGGAATATAGCACCTACTACAATTAATTTACCTCGTCTAGGAATATTAGCTAAAGGAAATATAGATAAATTCTTTTCATTACTAAATAGTAGATTAGATTTAACACGCGAAGCTTTACTACATAGATATCAAGTTCTTAAAAGATTAAAGGTTAAGGATTTACCTTTTGTAGCAGGAGAAAAATTAATGCGTGGTGCTGAAAATTTAGGTTTAAATGATTCTATAGAACCTATTTTAAGACAAGGAACTTGGGCAATTGGATTCATTGGTGTTGCAGAAACATTAACTGCATTGGTAGGCAAACACCATGGAGAAAGTAAAGAGGCTTATGAATTAGGTATAAAAATAGTATCTCATATACGAGAGTTTTGTGATAAGTATAAAGAAATAGATAAATTAAATTGGAGCTGTTATGCAACTCCAGCAGAAGGACTTTCAGGTAAGTTTGTTCTTCAAGATCAAAAAGTATTTGGAAAAATAAAAGGAGTTACAGATAAAGACTATTATACTAATAGTTATCATGTACCTGTATGTTATAAAATATCTATTAAAGATAAAATAGATATAGAAGCACCTTTTCATAAGATATGTAATGGAGGACATATAACTTATATAGAAATGGATGGATATCCAGAACAAGAATCTGTTAAAGCTATAATAGATTATGCATATAAGAATACAAATATAAGTTATATAGGTGTTAATTTTCACATGAAATATTGTAAAGAATGTGGAGAAACAATAGAAGTATCAGACCTAAAATGTCCTAAGTGTGGAAGTGTTAATATTCAAGGGATTTCTAGAGTTACAGGATATCTTTCATTAGATGAAAGATTTGGTGCAGGAAAAGTTGCGGAACGTTCAGATAGAACATCTCATAATGATGAAAAACATATTAATATATATGAGGTAGACAGTGAATAAGAATATTAATTAAGTAAGCTAAATTATTGAACAATAAAAATATTTTTGTTGTTCAATAATTTTTTATAGATAAAATATAAGTTTTTAAATTCTATAGAAAAAATTTTTAAATCTTAATCGTTTAAAAGATATAGTAGTGGAGGTGAAATTATGAAATTACAAGTTGCAGGTTTTTTAGATAACTCTATGGTAAATGGAAAAGGTCTTAGGAGTGTTATTTTTGTTTCAGGTTGTAATCATAATTGTGAAGGATGTCATAATAAAGAGATGCAAGCTTTTGATTATGGTGATAAAGTAGAAATAAATGAAATAATGGATAGAATAAAGCATAATATACCTTTAATAAAAGGAGTAACGTTTTCTGGAGGAGAACCATTTGAACAAGCAAAAGCACTTATATTTCTTGCACAAAATATAAAAGAACAAGGACTAAGCCTCTGGTGTTATACAGGTTATACCTTCGATAAAATGTTAGGAAGTAAAGATAACGATAAGTTAGAATTATTAAAATATGTAGATGTAATTGTGGACGGAAGATTTGAAAAAAATTTAACAGAAAACGCACCTAAATATGCAGGATCTAGCAACCAAAGAGTTATAAATGTACAAAAAAGCTTGAAATCTGGAAAAATTATTGAATTTAATGAATAATAAGGATTATAAGATGGCATGTGAAATTGCTTTTGAATAACACATAATTAATTATGTGTTATTCAAAAGCAATTTCACATGCCTATTCATATGTTGATATTAAAAATATTTTTATTAGATTGCATTTTGAGGTTCTAAAATCTTAACTTTATTTCTATCTTTAAGTTTTCCTTCGATTTTTAAGGTACTACTGTTCAGTCTTTCAGTATTTTCCATGGTTTCTATAAAATCTTCAATTTTATTTAAATCAAAAGATAGAGAAGGGACTTTATAATGCATTGGTATGATTATATGACTATTAATAGCGTTTGATACAATAGAGGCTTCTTTTGCATCTATTGTATAAATTCCTCCTATAGGAATAAGTAGCACATCTATATCGCCTATTTTGTTTATATCTTCAACGGAAAGTTCATGTCCTAAATCACCCAAATGACAAATCTTATATCCGTCAATTTCTAATACAAAAATTATATTTTCTCCTCGTTTAGTACCTTTTGAATGGTCGTGATAAGAAGGAATACCTTCAATAGGTATATCACATGCATAAAACAGACCAACTTTATCTAAAATTTCTGGATTACCTTTAATATTTTTTATATAATCATGATCAAAATGATGATGACTTATAGTTACTACATCAGCTTTGCCTTCAAAAATTTTATATCCAATAGAATTGTCATATGGATCAGTTAAAATTTTTCTTCCTTTTGAATCTTCAATTAAAAAAGATGCATGACCAAGCCACGTTATTTCCATATAATTCACTCCTTTTTTATAAATATTATATCATTATTATAAACAGTAGAAACTTTTATTATAGATAATCAAAAATTAACTTTATTGTAAACATTATTATGTATATAGTGTGATATAATAATATGAAAAATATTAATAAAAATATATAAATATGTATATAAACATATATTTACAATAATAAATGTTAAAAAATAGAATGAAATTTTTAAATAAATAGAACGTTTATGTATTTTTGTCGTATTAATATATGAGGAAATAATATAGATTAAAGGCAAAGTTTAATAATATTAAAAAATAATACTAAAATTATTGCAATGTTTATCCATGTAAAATAAAATAAAGATATGGATAGTGAGTTTAGGGGGAGATACTTTGAGGTGTGTAAAAAGAATTGTAATATTTATGGTTATGATGTTGTTTATTGGAGGAATGTCTAATTTAAAGGCATTTGGGATTACATATAATCAAATGCAAAGTAAATTTAATATAGATATAGATAAGGTATGGGATATAGAATTTAATGAAGATATAGATAGAAATTCTGTATTAGGACAAGATAATATTATAGTATTAGATGATGAAAATAATAATGTTAAAATCAAAGTTGGTTATAAGGACAGTAGAACAATATCTGTTTCACCTGTATATCATTATGAGTATGGCAAAACTTATATGTTGATAATAAGACAAGACATTAAATCTAAAAAGGGTAAAACAATGTTAAAACCCGTTAAAATGAAATTTACCATAAAATCTAAGGTTGAAAAACCAGTATCATCTAAAGAAAATGTAGTTGTATTAGATGCAGGACGTGCTGGAAATGATATTGGAGCTGAAGTTGGACCTTCTGGAATAAAAGGTAAGGATATTAATTTGGATGTTGCAATTAAAGCAGGAAAAATATTGGAAAGTAATGGTGTTAAAGTTGTTTATACTAGAAAAACGGATTATGTTTCATGGAGTAAGGATGATAGTATTGAAGCTAGAAGTAAGATAGTTAATGATGCTAATGCTGATGTGTTAGTAAGTATTCATTGTAATTCCTCAAATTCTAAAGATGCAAATGGAATAGAAACTTATTATTTAGAAAATGATTCGGAATCCAAGAAACTAGCTTCTTATATCCAAAATGACTTAGTGAGTAAAACTGGGCTTAGAAACAGAGGGATAATGAGCAGCAGATTTAAAACACTAAGTAAAGTAAATGCTACAGCAGTTTATTTAGATTTAGGGTTTATAACTAATCCAACTGAAGAAAAAGTTTTAAATAGTGAAGAGTTTAAAAAGAATAGTGCAGAGGCTATAGCAAATTTAGTACTAAAATATTTAGATGTAAAAAGAGAGAGGTACATAAAAGATATAAAAGATAAAACCGTTTTATTATTTAAAGGTGAAAAATATAATTTTCCACATGCAGTGACTGCTGTGATGAATGATAATACAAATAAAAATGTAAGTGTAAAATGGGACAAAAATTATATAAATACTTCCAAGGCAGGTACTTATACATATAAAGGAACTATAAACGGATATGATGATAAAGTTAGTTTAACGATAATAGTATCAGATGATAGTAGTGCACAAAAGCCTATTGATCCAAAACAAAAAGTAATTTGTATTGATTCTGCACGAGGAGGTAGCTATATAGGTGTAACAGGAGTAACTGGTGTAAAGGAAAAAGATATTAATTTGAAGGTTGGGCTTAAGGCTGGAAAAATATTAGAAGAAAAAGGTTACAAGGTTATTTATACAAGAAAAAGTGATTCTATGCCATGGTCTAAAGATAGAGATATAGAAATGAGAGATAAAATAGCAAATGATGGAGATGCTGATTTGTTCATAAGCATACATTGTTTGCAATCTACCCAAAATCCTTCTGCTACAGGAGTACAAGCTTATTATTTAAACAACGATAATATAAGTAAACAACTTGCAAATGATATACAAAGTGAACTTATTAAAAATACTGGAGCAAGAGATAGAGGTATACAAGGAAGGGACTTAAGAACATTAAAAAATCTTGAAGGAACAGGAATGTTTATATACCTAGGATTTTTAACAAATTCACAGGAAGAAAAACTTCTTAATAGTGAATCATACCAAGATAAGTGTGCTAAAGCTATAGCTGATGGTATAATAAATAATCTTAATTCTTCTACCAGTACAGATGTATCTATTAATTCGGTACAAGATATTACGGTTAATTTGCTTAAGGGACAAGAATATTTATTACCTAAAAAGGTTGATGCTTTAACTAGTGGAAATAGAAATGTTAAAACAGATGTTGTTTGGGCAGTGAATAATATAGATACCAGTAAGTTAGGAACTTATGTTATTCCAGGAAGAGTTAAAGGTTATAATAAGACAGTAACATTAGTTGCAATAGTTGGTTCTAATAGTTCAAATAAAAAATATAAAATATGTATTGATCCTGGGCATGGTGGATATGATTCAGGAGCTGTAGGAACAACGGGAATTAAGGAAAAAGATGTAGCTTTAGGGGTAAGTTTAAAACTTGGAGATATTCTTGTTAAGAATGGATTGGATGTTGTGTTTACTAGAACTAGTGATAATACTCCTTGGCCAGCTGATAAGAGCGCTGAGTTAAAAAAGCGATGTTCTATAGCGAACACTTCAAATGTAGATTATTTTGTATCTATTCATGCTAATAGTACAAATAATAGACAAATTACAGGAACGGAAGTACTGTATTATAGAGATAAAACAGATGGAATACCATTGGCTAGAAACATACAAGATGAAATGATAACTGCAACAGGAAATAATGATAGAGGATTAAAACCCAGAGGGATATATGTAACTAAATATACAAACGCACCGTCAGCTCTTGTTGAATTAGAATTTATAAGTAATCCTGAAAAGGAAAAAATGTTAAACACTTCAAGTTACCAACAAAAATGTGCTGAGGCAATTGCAAGAGGAATTTTAAAAACTGTAGAAAAATAAAGATAAGTGGAAGAGATAAGAGTGTTACAAAAGTATTGTAATATTCTATCTCTTCCTTTATTATTTTAAATAGTATATAATTTTAATGATTACGTATATTTTATATACATAAATTAACTTAATTTTAAGTTTTATACAAATAACAATATATAGTTATCAATGAAATTACTTTTATAATATAAGTTGTAATTAAATGATTATTACTATGAAAAAACTATAATTACTTATACCTGGAAATTAGTATATGTTAACTATAAGAAAGAGGTGGATTTATGAATACTAGCAAAAGAATTTTTCAATCCAATTCATTTGCAATGGTCTTATTGATTTTATACGCATTAGGGGGGAGACTTCTTATGCCTATTTTTAATAAGTTAAATTTATCACTTCCATATAGGATTGTATTACCTCAATTTATTTTATTATTGTTACCTACAATAATTTATTTTATCATAACTAAACGTTCGGTTGTACAAACTCTTAGATTGAAAAAAATAGGAATGAAAACTATATTGATAGTTGTTTTAATAGGACTTTTAGGGATGCCTGTGGCAGCATTTTTATCGTTAATAACCCAGTTTGTTTTTCCTAATAGAATAAGTGAAGTGGTTGCTGCATTAAATAATATACCTTTTATTATTAGAGTGGGAATAATTGCAGTTACTCCTGCTATTTGTGAGGAAATAACAATGAGAGGAGTTGTTTTAGCAGGATACGATAATGTCAATATAAAAACGGCTGCTGTGATGACTGGATTGTTTTTTGGTATACTCCATATGGATGGGAATCAATTTTTATATGCTTTTGCTTTGGGAATAATATTTGCATATTTAGTTAGAATAACAGATTCGATTTTTTCATCAATGGTATGTCATCTTACTATTAATGGTACACAATTACTGTTGCCAGAATTAATTAAATTGGCAAGCAAAGGTTCAAATGAAGAGATTAAGGCAGCACAAAAAGCAGGATTAGATTCTTTTACTATGATTGAAAAAATAAATGTTATATCTATTTATTTAATTTTAGCAATAATATGTATGGGGATTATAATACTTTTGATACAGAAACTTGTTAAAATACATGGAATTAAAGGAATAAAAGTATCACAAGAAAGAAAAAGTGTAAAAGTTATGAATGCACCAGCATATATAACTATTGTTCTATATGTTTTTATTATAGTAGGACAACTGATGCAAATATATAAAAAATAAACAAAGGAGGAATTTTATTATGTCTGATGCTGTAAAATTTTTTGAAGAAGGATATAATTGTGCAGAAGCAGTAATAAAAGCAGTTAATGAAGAGAAAAAGTTAAATATACCAGTAAGTGTAGGTACACCTTTTGGTAGTGGTATGTCTGTGGGAAGTACTTGTGGAGCTATTGCAGGAGCAATAATAGCTTTAGGGGCTATAAAAGGGAGAGAAACTTATATGGAACCTAATGAAGCAAGAAGCTCTTCAAAGGAAATATTAAAAAATATTAAAGAAAAATATGGAACTCTTGAATGTAAAGAATTAAAAAGGAAAGGGGTTTCATGCAAGGAAATTGTAAATTATGCGTATAATATTTTAAATGAATATATTTAGGTATATGTGGGAAATAAACAAGAAAATAAAAATATATAAAAAGTTATTATAGAAAAAATGGTGGTATGTTATGTAGAGGGGGATATTATATGAAAGGCAAAATTAATAATATGACTTATAAAGAACTTGAAAAATATATTAATAATAGTAAGAAAGATATACAGGGGTTAGTAGAGCAGTATAATAATATTATTGTTGAAAAACTAAAAGAAAATGATGAAACTAAAGAGGTACAGAAAAAAGCATATAATATTAGACGAATTTATAATTATGTAACTTGGGTGAATGATCAGATGAAAATGAATAATAACGTAAAAAGCAGAACCAATATTATTCCTAGAAGGGGAGAAATTTGGACGTGTGAATTAGGACAAAATGTAGGGTCAGAAGAAAATAAAATAAGACCAGTTATAGTAATTCAAAATGATACAGGAAATAGAAAATCACCTACAACAATTATTGCACCTATATCAAATAGACCCAAGAAAATAGCGGTACACATAGAACTTAGAGAAAACGATTATAAACTAGAAGAAGGAGAAGTAAATCAAATTAAGGGAACAATTTTAGGTGAACAAATAAAAGTTGTTTCAAAGGCAAGATTAGGTAGACATATTGCAACAGTAGATGATAAATTTATGAAGCTTTTAGATAATAAACTCAAAATTTCATTGAAATTGTAATAAGATATAAAAATTAAATAGAATTAAGTAAAAAATAAACGAAAATATATTGATTTAATTAAAGATTAATGATAAAATCTAAATGTTGTTAGTTATACATACCTAATTTAGATTAGGAGATTATATTTCATATTATAAAGTTATGATTATTAACATACCTAGCATAGGCTGGGAGATTATATAGCATAGTATAATATAATGAAAAGATTGGTTATAGCCAGTCTTTTTTTTATAGTAATATATGAGTAAATTTTACAAACATAAATTGACAATAAAAATTTGTTATAATATAATAGAAATTATTAAACAAACTTTGTAGCTAAATATTAATTAAAAATATTTGTTTGCATAAAAATCGATAATAAGTTGAATTTTAAAAGTGAATTAAAAAGCTAAGAACAGGAAAAGTATTTTAATTGTATGTTTAAAGAGAGTGGAGAATGCTGGGAATCCATAGCTAAGATTAGAAGAAAATCCCCTGGGAGCTGAAAGCTGAAAGGTCTTTTATACAAGTAAGCTTATCCGTGATTTCGCGTTAAGGAATAGAGTATAATAGTACTTGAAGTTTCACATAGGTGGTTTAGGTAGCTGCGTCCTTATGGACGGAGCTTTTTTAGTATTAATACAATGGTAAAAGCTTATAATTAAAAATTATATGCAAAAATTATATGCAAAAATTATATGCAAAAATTATATGCAAAAATTATAAAAAACAGTATAAATGTTAATAATGCTAATTAAAGTCAATAATAAATACACCAAATAGAGATTTAGTTTGTAAGTTTGATTAACTTTCAACTTTTAAATTTTATTTTATAGCAAAGGAGATAAAAATATGTATAAAAAAGTAGAAGCATCTACAAGTTTTGTAGATATGGAAAAAAATATTGCTAAATTTTGGAATGAAGAAAATGTTATTCAAAAAAGCTTTGATAGAAATCAAGATGGTGAATACTTTACTTTTTATGATGGACCTCCAACAGCAAATGGTAAACCTCATGTAGGACACATTCTTACTAGAGTTATGAAGGATCTTATTCCAAGATATAAGGTTATGAAGGGATATAAAGTTTTAAGAAAAGCAGGTTGGGATACTCATGGACTTCCTGTAGAACTTGAAATTGAAAAGAAACTTGGAATCTCAGGTAAACCTCAAATTGAAGAATATGGTGTGGAAAAATTTGTAAAAGAATGTAAGGAAAGTGTATTTAAATATACTAGTCTTTGGAAACAAATGTCTGAACAGTTAGGTTTCTGGGTTGATATGGATAATCCATATATAACTTACGAAAATAATTATATAGAATCAGTTTGGTGGGCATTAAAACAAATGTGGGAAAAAGACCTTTTATACAAAGGACACAGAGTAACACCTTATTGTCCAAGATGTGGAACTGCTTTATCTTCACATGAGGTTGCACAAGGATACAAAGATGTAAAAGAAGCAACTGCTTTTGTTAAGTTTAAAGTAAAAGGCGAAGAGAATAAATATATACTTGCATGGACGACAACTCCTTGGACATTACCAAGTAACGTATGTCTAACAATTAACAAAGCATATGATTATGTAGAAGTATTAAATAATGGAGAATACTTAATACTTGCAAAGGAACTTGTTGACAAGGTATTAGAAGGCGAATATGAAGTAGTAAGAGAGTTCAAAGGAGAAGATCTTCTTGGAACTGAATACGAACAGTTATTTAAATTTGAAGTTCCTGAGCAAAAAGCATTCTATGTAGTACATGGAGATTATGTAACTCTTACTGATGGTACAGGAATTGTACATACAGCACCAGCTTATGGTGAAGATGATGCTCAAACAGGAAAGAAAAATAACTTACCTCTTATTAATTTAGTTGATTTGGAAGGTAAATTTGTAGATTCAGTTGAACCATGGAAAGGAATGTTTGTTAAAAAAGCAGATCCTAAAATACTTGAATATATGAAAGAAAAAGGAATGCTTTATAAATCAGAGAAGTTTACTCATTCATATCCACATTGCTGGAGATGTAATACACCACTTCTTTACTATCCAAAGGATAGCTGGTTTGTAAGAATGACATCACTTAGAGATCAACTTGTTGCAAATAATAATAGTATAAATTGGTATCCAGATAACATAAGAACAGGAAGATTTGGTAAATTTGTTGAAAATGTTATTGATTGGGGTATATCAAGAGATAGATATTGGGGAACACCACTTCCAATATGGGAATGTGAATGTGGGCACAGAGAGTGTATAGGAAGTATTCAAGAACTTAAAGAAAAAGGAATAAATGTTCCAGATGGAATAGAACTTCATAAACCATATATAGATAATGTGAATTTAACTTGTCCACATTGTGGAAAAGAAATGACTAGAACAAGGGAAGTTATAGACTGCTGGTTTGATTCGGGTTCAATGCCATTTGCGCAACATCATTACCCATTTGAAAATAAAGAAGTTTTTGATAAAACTTTCCCAGCACAGTTTATATCAGAAGCGGTAGACCAAACAAGAGGATGGTTCTATACATTACTTGCAGTATCTACATCATTATTTGGTAGAAGTTCATATGAAAACTGCATAGTTTTAGGTCATGTTCTTGATAAACATGGACTTAAAATGTCAAAATCAAAAGGAAATGTAGTAGATCCATTTGAGGTTCTTGAAAATGAGGGAGCAGATGCTACAAGATGGCACTTCTACACTGCTAGTGCACCATGGCTTCCAACAAGATTTTCAGAAGATGATGTAAGAGATACTCAAAGAAAATTCTTAAGTACATTATGGAATGTATATTCATTCTATGTTTTATATGCTGATTTAGATAAATTTAATCCACTAGAATATAAGGACTTTGTATCTGAAAATGTAATGGATAAATGGATAATGTCTAAGCTTAATACATTGATTAAAGATGTAGAAGAACATTTAGACAATTACAGAATAACTCAAGCAGCGCTTGAATTACAAGACTTTGTTGATGAACTTTCAAACTGGTATGTAAGACGTAATAGATCAAGATTTTGGTCAGCAGAACTTACAAATGACAAGATTGGTTCATATACAACGCTTTACAGAGTACTTACAACAGTTGTTAAAGTTGCAGCACCATTTGTACCATTTATGACAGAAGAAATATATAAAAACTTAGTAGTGAACTTAGATAAAAATGCTATTGAAAGTATTCATTTATGTATGTGGCCTCAATATGATGCTTCAGCTATAGATTCTGAGCTTGAAAGAGAAATGGATTTAGCATATAAAATAGTTAAATTAGGACGTAGCGCTAGAAACTCAGCTAACATAAAGAACAGACAGCCTCTTTTAGAAATGCTTATTAGTACAAAATCTCTTCCAGAATATTATGGAGATATAATAAGAGATGAACTTAATATTAAAAAAGTTGAATTTGGTGCTGACCTCTCAAAGTATGTTAACTTTGAAATAAAACCAAATTTACCTGTATTAGGTAGAGCTTATGGAAAGCTTATTCCAGCAATAAGAAAAGCTATAAATGAAATGAATCAAATGGAATTAGCTCAAACTGTAAATAATGGAGAAGCTGTAACTATAAATGTTCAAGATACAGAAATAGAACTTAATAAAGATAATCTACTTGTAACAATGCAAGGGCTTGAAGGGTTTGCATTTGCAGGAGAAGGTGAAGTTGGAGTTGTTTTAGATACTCATATAACAGAAAAACTAAAAGAAGAAGGATATGTACGTGAAATTTTAAGCAAAATTCAAAATCTAAGAAAAGAAAGTGGATTTGAAGTTGCAGATAATATAAAACTTTACGTTGCAGGTAATGAAATACTTAAAGATGTAATTAAAAAATTCGAAGAACATATTAAGAAAGAAACATTATCTCTTGAAGTAGCTTATGACTTAGACAGAGAATATGATGACTTCAAGATAAATGGTGAACAAATTAAAATGGCTGTTGAAGTAATTAAATAATGATTTAATATAGAATGCTTTATAACGAGGCTATCTCTTTGGGATACCTCGTTTTTTATACCAAAAATTAAAATAGTAAGAAGTCGTAACTTGTGTTTTTAATACTTTATATTGTATAATAAAAAATAAAGTAAAATAAATTAAATAGGAGTCGGTAAGATGGCAACTTCAATAAAAGATGTCGCAAGAGAAGCAAACGTATCCATTGCTACAGTGTCAAGGGTTTTAAACAATGTAGATGTAGTTAATGAAGATACTAAAAAGAAGGTTTTAGAAGCAATAAAAAAATTGGATTATAGACCTAATATAGTAGCCAGAAGTTTAAAAACTCAAAAGACTAAAACAATAGGTATAATCATACCAGATATATCTAACCAAATCTATCCAGAAGTAGTTAGAGGAGCTGAAGATGTTGCTAATATTTATGAATATAACATAATACTTTGTAATACAGATTTAGATCCTCAAAAAGAAATGGAATATTTAAGAGTTCTTTCAGAAAAAATGGTAGATGGAGTTATATATATAAGTAATTCTTTAGAAGAAAACATAGTTAAAACTATAAAAAACATAAAAATGCCATTAGTTTTAATTGAAACTAATGGTAAGGATAAAGATTTCCCAAGCGTAATTATAGATAATAAGCAGGCAGCTAATGATGCAGTTAAGTATCTGATTAAAAAGAAAAACAAGAGAATTGCATGCATAAGTACAGATAAGGAAGCTGTGAATGCAAGTGCTCTTAGATATGCTGGCTACTTAGATGCTCTAAAAGAAAATCATATAGAATACAATGAAGAGATAGTTTCATTTTGTAAGATTTCACGTAAAGTAGAAGATGGATATGAAGCTATGAATTCAATTTTAGAAAAGACAAAAGATATAGATGCTGTATTTTGTGTTGATGATGAAATTGCAATGGGAGCAATTAATGCTTTAAGAGATAAAAATATTAAAGTTCCAGAAGAGATAGATGTTATGGGATTTAACAATACCTATGGAGCTGCAAATTTTTATCCTAAACTTACAACTATAGCACAACCGTTATATGATATGGGGTCTGTAGCAACCAGGATGCTTATAAAGAAAATAAATAATGAACCTTTAGAAGAAGAAATATTTGTTTTACCTTATGAAATTGTAGAGAGAGATTCGTGTAAATAAGAAATACATGTCGAAAAGACATGTATTTTTTTTAAACATTAATTGGAATAATATGGTATAATATAATACATATATAAGGTAAAAAATGTAAAAAGATATTGATTGTTTATGTGTTAGGAGGAATTGCCTATGTGTACTAGGGACAAGCTTCAGGAAGTAGCTGCTTATTTAATCAGTGTAAAAAATTTAAATAAGAAAAGTATTCGGCACGTATCGGAATATCAAAAGATATTTTGGGAAAAAGAGTTAAATGATGAGGGCTATACTATAAAAGGTAAAATAGATGATGATTGGTGGATTGAGATAGATAAAAATAATAAATTAGTATATGATGATTTTTTCAAATTATATTTAAAACTTCAAAAAAGAAGTGATAATTTAGAAATAGTATGGGGACAGGGGTTCCTTGCATGGTCAATACATAATAAAAAAATAGCCCATCCTCTATTTACAATTAGAATGGAATTAGAATTTGATGCTAAAAATGCAAAGTTTATATTAAAGCCATGTAGTAACAATATAAACTTAGAAATAGACATTCTTGAAGGGTTAGATATTCCTAATTTAGATAAAATAATAAAAATAAAAAATCATATTAGCCTTAAAAATTTTAAAGAACTGGAAGATATATTAAATTCTATTATACATTATTTAAGTCCCAATATTAATCCTAGTGGTGAAATTCAAAAAAATAGAGTGATATTAAAAGATATAAAAATAACTAAATATCCAGTAGTTTATAATGCATCCTCAATAATAGTTAGAAAAAACGATAATAGAATATGGGATACGGAATTAAAAAATATGATGTGCAAAATAAATGAAGGCTGTTTTATACCTGATGCGATTAAGGCTTTAGTTAATGATAAAAAACCTATTCAAAATTCTAAAACTATAGAAGAATGGGAAAATATTAGTAAAGAGCTATTATTTCCTTTACCTTATAATAAAGAACAGAGTAAAATTGTTAAAAGCTTAAGTGCTAATTTTGGAGTTGTGGTTCAAGGACCTCCAGGAACTGGAAAAAGTCATACTATAGTAAATTTAATTTGTCATCTTTTAGCTCATGGAAAAAGAGTTTTAGTAACAAGTGAAACGGGTAAAGCACTTAGAGTTTTAGCAGATAAGATACCTGATGAAATACGACCACTATGTATAAATATGATTGGAAATGATATGAATGCTTTAAAAGAACTTGATTATTCAATAAAAAAATTAACAGATAATTTAAATTGTAATGTAGAAAACGTAAAGAAAGAAAGTGATAAGTTAGAAAATGAATTAAAAGAAAGTAGGAAAAAACAAAAAGATCTATATAACAAGTTAAAAATATCCGAGGAAATTGAAAATGGAGATATAAATTATTACGGAAAAAAGTATAAATTATTAAATATAGCAAAGTGGGTTAAAGAAAATGAAGATCAATATTCTTGGATAGATGATGATGTAGAACCTAAACAAAAATGTCCAATAACTGATGCTAAATTTTCTAGGCTAATTTATTTATTAAGTAATATTAGAAAAAAAGAGATAATTGAATTTAAAAAAGTAGAAAACTTACTTTATAATATACCATCCTGTGATGAAATTGTTGATAAGATAGCTAGATTATCAGAATTAAAAAGTAATTATAAATATTATAAGAGTATGCTTAAGGAGTGGTGTGTATCTTATAATGTAGATTATGATTATGAACATATATTTAGGCTTTTAGAAAATGCAGAAAAGTTTTTAGTGGAAATTGAAGGTACATGGTTTGAAAATATTTTAAAGCCTTCTAAAAAAAGCGAAACAGTCAGAATTGTTCTTAAGAATATACTGATGAGATGTAATTTCTATATTAAGAAAATTTGTAGTATTAAGAAGGAAATTAACGGACATGAAGTTGAAATACCTAAAGATATAGATATTGTTATGTTGGCACAAAATTTTGATATAGTATATAAGCAATATGAACATAAAGGAAAAGTAAGTAAACTATTTAAGGTGATACACTCAGATTATAAAAATATTATTGAAGAATGTAAGGTCGATTGTAAACCTATAACAAATAAGGAACAAGCAAAAATAGTAAAGAAATATATTGAGCAGTGCTATGTAGAAAAAAATCTTAAAAATTTATGGAATAGAGCTATGAAGGAATATGAAGCACCTAAAATTAAAGAAGTTAATTTAGCAATTATTGCTCAATTAGAAGATGAAATGAATAAAATAGATATAATAATTAATTGGGATAAAGCTATTAAAAATAGAATAATTGTGGCTATGAGAAATATAGCTTTTTTAAGTGACATAAATTGGTATGATATAGAAACATATCAATATTTAAGAAATGGATTTTTAAGTATTAAGTATATAAATGAATATGAAAATATTAATACTTATATGTTAAGTTTACAAAAGGTTATTTCTAATATGGAAGGGTTTGAAGAAATTGTACAAGCTATTCGTTTAAATAGTGCTGTGAGTTTAAAGATAGCTTATAAAAAAGTAGATAAGTTTAAACAAATGACACCTAAAATTAAAGAAATAGCTTTATTGATATCCAAAGTAAACAAAGAGTGCCCTTTATTGGCTAAAAATATAATTGAAGATGAAGATAGATTAAATATGTTAAATAAATATAAGAATTTAAGTATGGCATGGAGGTGGAAACAGTTAGAGTGCATTTTAAGAAAAGCACATAAATATGAATTTGATGATTTAGAGAATGATATAGAAAAAGAAAAAGCTAGAGAAAATTCTTTGGTTTGTAAAATAGTATATAAAAAAGCATGGTATAACCAAATAAAGAGGATTGGAGAAACTGAAAGAAGAAGTTTATACGCATGGTTAGATGCTGTTAAAAGAATAGGAAAAGGAACAGGTAAACATTCTGTTATGTTTAGAAAGCTTGCACAAAGAGAAATGGAAAAATGTAAAGATATAATTCCAGCTTGGATTATGCCTATAAATAAAGTAATAGAAAATTTCAGTTTATCTAGTGATATGTTTGATGTAGTGATTATTGACGAAAGTAGTCAATGTAATATTTTTGGAATATCAGCATTACTTAGAGCTAAAAAAGCTGTTATAGTTGGAGATGATAAACAAATAAATCCTGAAGCAGTAGGAATTAATATGGATAAAATTCAATATCTTATTGATAGATATTTAAAGGATATACCTCACTCTGAATGGTTTGATATGCAAACAAGTCTTTATAATACTGCACTTAGAGTATTTCCTGATAGGATTATGTTGAAAGAACATTTTAGATGTGTACCTGAAATAATAGAATTCAGCAATAGGCTATGTTATTCAAATGAGATAATGCCTTTAAGAAGATTTAATAGTAATGAAAAATTAGGATTACCTATTAAAACTGTAAAAGTAGATGGAAAAAGAGACAAAACAAAGCCTATAAATATTAAAGAAGCTGAAGCCTTGGTTCAAAAGGTAGTTGAATGCTGCAAAAATCCTAAATATAAAGGTATGAGCATGGGGGTGATTTCTCTTTTGGGGGATGTTCAATCAGAGATTATAGAGAATATGCTAAGAGAGAAAATAGGTGATGAGGAAATGATAGAGCGAAAAATAATTTGCGGTAATTCATATTCATTTCAAGGTGCTGAAAGAGAGATAATGTTTTTATCAATGGTTATTGCACCAAATGTTAATTTTATAGCTTTAACAAAGGAAAATGATATACGAAGATTTAATGTAGCTGCAAGTAGAGCTAGAAATCAAATGTGGGTTTTCCATTCTGTTAATTTACAAGATTTAAATCCTAAGTGTGTAAGAACACAATTCCTAGAATACTGTATTAATTCTAATAAAATGAGTAGTAAAAAGATAGATTTGAAAAATATTTTTCAGTCACAGCTTCAAAAGGATGTTTATAGAATGTTGAAAGAAAAAGACTATGAAGTAAAACCTCAAGTGGTTATAGGTAAGCATAAAATTGATTTTGTAATAGAAGGATATAATAAAAAAATAGCAATTGAATGTGATGGGGATAAAACTGAGAAAATAGAAAGATGGGAAGAAGAATATGATAAACAAATATGCCTTCATAGAGTTGGATGGAAATTTTTAAGGATAAAGGGAAGTGAATTTTATAGAAATCCAGAAGAAACTATAAATAAGCTTTGTAAAAGAATTGAAAGTGAAGATATAGACAAGGGAATTGCGTAAAATTAAAATGTATATTATATGGAGGCAGTAAGATGGTTTGTTATACTATAGGACATTCTACAAGAAAAATAAAAGAATTTATCAGGATTATTAAAAAGTATAATATCAATTACGTTATAGATGTAAGAAATATATCTTATTGTAGTAATAAATTCACAGAAATTTTTAATAGAGATATTCTAAAAGATAAGCTTAAGGATAAAGATGTTAAATATGAATATATGGGTAAAGAACTAGGAATGTATCCAAAAGAATATAAAGAGTTTGATAAGGTTATAGAATGTGATTTATTTAAGAAAGGTATACACAATGTTTTAGATAAAATTAAAAAAGGGTATAATATAGCGATTATGTGTTCTGAAAGAAATCCATTTAATTGTCACAGGAGTATAGCTATAGGTTATATGTTAAATAAGAAAGGAATTGATATAGAACATATAATTGATGGTAATATTACTAAGAATCAAGTTCGTATAGAAGAAGAACTTTTTATAACCTATGAACCAAGATTAAAAAATGAGTTAGTACAAATTAGTATTCAGGATATATTGGATTGGGTGAATTATGATGATATAAGTGAAAAAGATATTAAGAAAAAAATAATAGAACAAGCTTATAGAATGAAATGGAAGAATATTAATAATAAAATTTACTAATAAAAGTGCGATGCACTTTTATTTTTTTGTGTTAAAATAGAAAGTATGTTTATTGTATGGAGGATAAGTATGGAGAATAAATCAAAGGCGGTAATATATATGCTGCTATCATCACTATGTTTTTCATTTATGAATGTAATCATAAAAATTTCAGGAAGTATTCCTATGTTTGAAAGAATATTTTTTATGAATGCAGCAACGATTATATTTGTATGTATTGCAGCTAGAAAAAATAAAAGAAGCTTGTTTGGACAAAAACAAAGTCGTAAGTATTTAGTTATTAGAGCTTTATTTGGATATTTAGGATTAATAACAAATTTTTATTCTATATCAAAATTATTATTGGCTGATTCATCTATATTGAATAAATTATCACCATTTTTTGTAATAATATTTGCCTTTATATTTTTAAAGGAAAAACTTAAAAAACAGCAGATACCTATCTTAATATTAGTATTTTTAGGTGCGGTGTTAGTAGTAAAACCTCAATTTAGCTTAGAGATGTTACCAGCTTTTTCAGGGGTTTTGTCAGCAGTTTTTGGAGGAGCGGCCTATACTCTATTAAGGTTTTTAGGAAACAAAGAAGATCTTTTAACTATACTTTTTTATTTTTCGCTGGTATCATTGGTAGGAACACTACCTATAATGGCAATGAATTTTAAAGTTCCAACTTTAATACAAGCTATTACACTTATAGCTATAGGTTTAGTTTGGATAGGTGGACAAAGCTATATGACTCTTGCATATAAGTTTGCTCCAGCAGGAGAAATATCTATATATAGTTATGCTACTATAGTATTTTCCACAGTTTTAGGATTTGTAGTTTTAAAAGAATATCCTGATATATTAAGTTTTATGGGAGGAACTTTAATAATAGCAGCTGGAACTATAAATTATTATTATGGGAGAAGAACAATTAATATATAAATTACTTTTTATTAGGAGGTAAATAATGAACAATAAATCAAAAGCAGTAGTATATATGATTATATCAGCATTTTGTTTTGCTTTAATGGCAGCAATGGTAAAGTTAGCAGGAAATGATATTCCAATATTTGAAAAAGTGTTTTGTAGAAACTTAGTAAGTTTATTTATTGCATTTGGAGCTGTGAAAAACACACAGGGAAATTTATTTGGTAAAATGAAAAATCAAAAATATTTAATGGCAAGATCATTATGTGGACTCGCAGGGATGATAACATATTTTTATTCTATAAATAAATTGAATCTTGCAGATTCAGCTATGCTTAATAAATTATCACCATTTTTTGTAACAATATTTGCGTGTATGTTTTTGAAAGAAAAATTATCAAAAATTCAAATTCCCGCTATGATAGTAGTGTTTATTGCCGCACTTTTAATTATAAAACCTAAATTTGATTTAAGTATACTTCCGGCAGTAGTAGGATTTATTTCTGCCATAATTGCAGGGGGGGCATATACTTTAGTAAGGGTTTTAAAGGATAAAGAAAATCCTTCAGTTATAGTGTTTTATTTTTCGTTTGTTTCAGTAATAGGTACTTTGCCATTTGTAATTATGAATTACAAAATTCCAAATAGAGCTGAACTTATTTGTTTAATTCTTACAGGAGTATTTGCAGCTATAGCACAATTTGCACTTACTATTG
Organism: Clostridium aestuarii; assembly: GCF_026735135.1. Classification (GTDB taxonomy): domain Bacteria; phylum Bacillota; class Clostridia; order Clostridiales; family Clostridiaceae; genus Clostridium_H; species Clostridium_H aestuarii. The sequence continues at coordinate 261,352 of NZ_JAPQER010000004.1, forward strand.
CATATAAATATGCACCAGCTTCTGAAATAGCAATATATAATTATACCAATATAGTATTTTCAGCTATAATAGGATTCTTTATTTTTAAAGAAATGCCAGATGTTTTAAGCATAATTGGCGGAAGTATTGTAATCCTTGTGGCTGTTGTTGTATTTATTTATAATAGAACACAAAATAAAATAATATATAAAGAGGCATTGAAATAGAATAATGTATTAATAAAAGGTGTAGATATTTGATTATCTACACCTTTTATTGTCTCGTCATATAAGAAAAGTACGTCGCACTTTTCTCAGAGTATGAATAAAAAAGTATTAATTGCTCAATAATACATAAATGTAGATATATGTTATAAGGGAGGAATTATATGAAAGTAGGAATACCAAAAGGGCTTTTATACTATAAATATCATCCTTTTATAGAAACTTTTTTGCAAGAAATTGGTGCTGAAATTGTTGTTTCTGATGATACAAACAAAACAATACTTAATGAAGGGGTCAAACATTGTGTAGATGAAGCTTGTTTACCTGTTAAAATTTTTCATGGACATGTAGCAAGTATTAAAGATAAGTGTGATTTAATGGTTGTACCTAGAATTATGCGTATTAGGGATAAAGAATATATTTGTCCTAAGTTCTGTGGATTGCCTGAGATGATAAAAAATAGTATAGATAATATGCCGGAAATTACAGAAATACCGTTATATATAAATTCTCGAAAAAGTGTAGACAGATGGGTAAAAAAAATAGGTCATAAGGTAACTAAAAATACAAATTTAATTAACACAGCATATCAAAAAGCAATAAAGATTCAACAAAATTTTCAAAGTGGAATAAATGATAGCGATTATAAAATGAAAATTGCTTTATTGGGTCATCCTTATAATATATATGATAAATATGTAAATATGAATATAGTAGATAAGCTTCATGAATTTGGAATAGGGGTTATAACAGAAGAATTTGTAGAAGAAGAGTTGGTAGATTCTGAAGTGAAAAAGCTTTTTAAAAGACCATTTTGGAGTTTTGCAAGGAATTCATATGGAGCAGGAGCTTATCTTGCATTAAACCAAAAGGTGGATGGAATTATTTATATTTCTTCTTTTGCATGTGGTATAGATTCTGTAGTTATAGAACTTATAAAAAACAGGGTTAATGATTTTCCATATCTTGTTTTAAAGATAGATGAGCAGACTGGAGAAGCTGGATTTAATACTAGAATAGAAGCTTTTATAGATATGTTGGAGAGGAGGCAATTATTTGAAAGTAACGTTTCCACACATGGGGAATATATATCTTGCAGCTAAAATATTTTTTGATGAAATTGGAATAGATTATGTTATTCCACCAATTAACAATAAAACAGCTCTTGAAATAGGGGTTGCTTGCTCTCCAGAAGAAATATGTTTACCTTTCAAAATTATGATGGGAAATTATCTGCAAAGTATAGAACAAGGTGCCGATACTATACTTTTGGTGGGAAGTTGTGGTCCTTGTAGGTTTGGAGAGTACTGTGAATTACAAATCAATATTTTAAAAAAAATGGGCCATAACTTAAAATTCATAGTAATGGATTATCCAAAGGATATAGGTATAAAAGAATTGATGAAAAGAGGAAGTTATTTAATATCGGGAAGTTCAAAGAGTAAATCAGAAAAAACAATAGCTGGATTAAGAGCACTTAAAGCTATGAATTTAATAGATAAAATAGAAGAAAGAGCACATTATCTTGCTGGATATGAGATAAATAGAGGGGAATGCAAAAAGTTACTTAATGAATGTAAAAGAGAAGTGTTTAACACAAATAAGCCTATTAAAGCAGTTAAACTTTTAGAAAAGTATAAAAAGAAAATAGAAAATGTAAAAATTAATAAGGAAAAAGATCCATTAAAAGTAGCTATAATAGGAGAGATATATACAGTAATAGATGAATTCCCAAATTTAAACATAGAAGAAAAGCTTATGGATTATGGGGTGGTTTCTAAGAGAAGGCTTACACCAACCTGGTGGCTTAGAGATGCAACAATGAAAATTTTAAAAGCAAATTCTATTGATTTAAGATTAGCATCAAAAGAATATTTACCTTACTATATTGGTGGGCATGCTAGAGAATGTATAGGAGAAGCAATTATAGCTCATAGAGAAAATTTAGATGGAGCTATTCAAATATTTCCTATGGGATGTATGCCTGAAATTATAACAAAATCAATATTGCCTTCTATATCAAAAGATAAGAATTTTCCTATAATGAGCCTTGTTGTGGATGAGATGACAGGAGAAGGCGGCTATGTTACAAGAATTGAAGCTTTTTTAGATTTATTAGAAAGGAGAAAAGAACATGTATTATATGGGAGTTGATGTAGGATCTGTAAGCACAGATATAGTTCTTATAGATAATTCAATGAAAATTGTAGATAAAATATATTTGAGAACAAAAGGAAGACCTATAAAAGCAGTACAAAATGGATTAAGGATGTTTAAAGATAAGTATGATACAAAACAAATAGAAGCTGTAGGAACTACAGGAAGTGGAAGACATATTGCTGCAGCTTTAGTAGGGGCAGATGCAGTGAAAAACGAAATTACAGCTCATGCAGTTGCTGCTCTTACTGTAGATAAAGATGTGAAAACTATAATAGAGATTGGGGGTCAGGATTCAAAAATAATAACCTTAAAAGGTGGAGTAGTAACAGATTTTGCTATGAATACAGTATGTGCAGCAGGAACTGGATCTTTTCTTGATAGGCAAGCTGAAAGACTGGAAATTCCAATAGAAAAATTTGGAGAGTATGCTTTAAAATCTACTGTTCCGGTTAGAATTGCTGGAAGATGTGCTGTTTTTGCTGAATCTGATATGATACATAAACAGCAGCTAGGATATAATGAATCTGATATAATTATGGGGCTATGTGAAGCACTTGTAAGAAATTATCTTAGCAATGTAGGAAAAGGAAAAGAAATTCAACAAAAAGTATTTTTTCAAGGAGGAGTTGCTGCTAATACAGGTATCAGAAAAGCTTTTGAAGATTCATTAGGCTTTAAAGTTTATATTCCAGAAAATTACGATGTTATGGGTGCTATAGGATCAGCTATTATAGCAGCAGAAGGTGTTAAAAAAAGAGGAAAAACTAGTTTTAAAGGATTTGATATTGCAGATAGAGAATTTGTGTCACAGAGCTTTGAATGTAAAGGATGTCCTAATAGATGCGAGGTTGTAAATATAAAAGATGGATCCTCCGTAGTAGGATGCTTTGGCGATAGATGTGGCAAATGGAGTGAAAAAATGATTATTTAGTAATGTTTTTCAATTACGTTTACTTTATGCTATAATCATATTTGAATGTATTATTATAACAGAGAGTTTTGGAGGGTTGCAGCATGAGTGAACGTGCACAAATGCCCAGATATGTTAAGATAGCTGTTGATGTAGCATCTAGAATATACAAAGGGGATTTGCAGGAGGGAGATAAACTCAGGGGACGATCAATTTTAGCAAGTGAGTATAATGTTTCTCCTGAAACTATAAGGAAAGCAATGAAATTGCTTGAAGACAAATATGTAGTAGAAGTAAATAAGGGTAGTGGTATTTTAGTACAATCTACAAAAAATTCTTATGAATTTATAGAAAGTTTTAAAGACAAAGAAAATATAGGTATATTAAGAAATAATATAAGAAAATTATTTGAAGAAAGAAAAAAAATAGAAAAACAAATACAAGAAATAAATGAAAAAATAATAGAGTATTCATACAAGTTTAAGAGTTTAGACTTAATTGAACCTATAGAACTTCAAATTCCTAGTGAATGTCATATTTTAGGTAAGACCATAGGTGAGTGTCAATTTTGGCACAATACTGGAGCCACGATAATAGGCGTTAAGAGAGAAGAAAAAATCCTTGTTTCCCCAGGACCTTATCTAGAATTTAGAGAAGGTGATAAGATTTTAATTGTTGGGGATGAAGGGGTAATGCAGAGAATTGAAAATTATTTATAAGTAAATACATAATATTAAAAAGAACCATAAATATAGAGGTACCAATTCTATATTTATGGTTCTTTTTAATATTATAAGCTTTAAGTGTCGTATAAATGAAATAAAAGTAAAAAATAACAAATACATTTGACGACAAGCAACTTATGTGATAAACTAAAGTTGCTTGCAAAAACAACTTATATAATAAATACGAGTTGTTTGTAAAAAAATAACAATAAAAATTAAATAGTTTGATATATTATGCTAGTGTCAAAATCACATAAAAACTACATGATAGTAAAATGAGGGTAATACATAAATAAGGGAGGAATTCTATGATAAAGTTACAAAATGTAAAGAAATATTTTAAAAATAATAAAGTATTAAAAGGTGTTGATTTAGAGATAAATAAAGGTGAATTAGTTGTATTAATTGGTCCTAGTGGATGTGGAAAAACAACTACACTAAAAATGCTCAATAAGTTAATAAAACCAACATCAGGTAAAATTTTAATAAATGGTGAGGACATAGGGAAAAAAGATACCATTGATCTTAGAAGAAATATAGGCTATGTAATACAACAAACAGGTTTATTTCCACATATGACTGTAGGAGATAATATAGGTTTAATACCTTTTTTAAAAAAATGGACAGAAGATAAAATAAAAACAAGAACTTTTGAATTATTAGAGTTAGTAGGTATGAATCCAGAAGAATATATAGATAGATATCCAAATGAATTAAGTGGTGGTCAACAACAAAGAATAGGTGTTGCAAGAGCCTTTGCTACAAATCCTGAAATCATATTAATGGATGAACCTTTCAGTGCACTAGATCCTATAACAAGAAATCAACTTCAAGATGAATTATTTAATTTACAGCAGAAATTAAAAAAGACAATAGTTTTTGTTACTCATGACATGGATGAAGCTTTAAAATTAGGAGATAGAATATGCATTATGAAGGATGGTGTGATTCTTCAGTATGATACTCCTGAAGAACTTCTCAAAAATCCTGCACATGGATTTGTAGAAGAGTTTATAGGTAAAAATAGAATTTGGAATCAGCCAGAGTTTATAAAAGCTGAAGATATAGTAATAGAAAATCCAGTTAAAACAATAGGAAATAGAACAATATTGCAAGCTACTGAGATAATGCAGCAAAGACACGTAGATAGTATATTGATTGTAGATAGAGATAATAAACTAGATGGTATAGCTACATTGAAGGACATAAGAAAAAATAGAGATAAAAAAGTAACGCTTAATGACATAATGGAAAAGGATGTTGTTTCAGTAAATAAAGATGACTCTATTGTAGATGTTCTTAAAGTTATGAATGAAAAACAGGTTGGATATATACCAGTTGTTGATAATAGTCAAAAATTAATTGGGCTTATAACTAGAAGTAGCCTTATTAGTGTATTAAGCGAACAGTTCTTAGAAGAAGAGGAGGTGGCGGTATAGTTATGAAAGGATTCTTTGAATATTTTATGAGTAGAAGTGACCAGGTAGGACATTTATTAATACAGCATATAGGACTTACATTAGTTGCAGTTTTAGTAGCAGCATTGGTAGGAGTACCTCTTGGAATATTGATAACTAAAAAGAAAAGATTATCGGGTCCTATAATTGGAGCAACTAATATAATACAAGCTGTTCCTAGTTTAGCACTATTAGGATTCTTAATTCCATTTCTTGGAATAGGAAGTGCTCCGGCCGTAATTATGGTGTTCTTATACTCGTTATTACCTATAGTAAAGAACACATATATAGGACTTAAAAATATAAATCCAGATATGATTGAAGCATCAAAAGGTATGGGACTTACATCAGGTCAAACTCTTAGAATGGTACAAATACCATTAGCTTTACCAGTTATAATGGCTGGTATAAGAATAGCAGCTGTTACAGCTGTTGGTCTTATGACCATAGCAGCTTTTATAGGAGCAGGTGGACTTGGATATATGGTATTTACTGGAGTTCAAACAGTTAATAATAATATGGTTTTAGCAGGAGCAATACCTGCATGTATTCTTGCATTAATAATGGATTTTATTATTGGGAAAATAGAGAATGCGGTTGTTCCAGAAGGTATAAAATCAAAGAGTGCAAGAGTAAATAGTACAAAAATAAAAAGAAGAAGTTTTAGAAGAAGAGGTAATGGATTCAAAAAAACAGCAATAGCTACATCAGTGATTTTATGTATTGTTATGTTTACTGGAATAGCAGCAACTGAAAATATAAGCAGTAAAGATACAATTGTAATTGGTTCTAAAAATTATAACGAACAATTAATATTAGGTAATGTTTTAGCGGTGTTAATAGAAGAAAATACAGATTTAAAAGTAGAGAAAAAATTAAATTTAGGTGGTTCAAGTGTTACATGGGAAGCTTTAAAATCAGGAGATCTTGATATGTATATTGATTATACGGGAACAGGATTTGTAAGTATTATGAAAAGAGATTCTATAAATGATGCTGAAAAGGTATATGAAATTGTAAAAGATTACTTTAATAAGGAATATGATGTATCATGGTTAAAACCATTAGGTTTTAACAATACGTATGCTTTGGCAGTGAGAAAGGATACAGTTGAAAAATATAATATAGAGACTTTTTCAGATATTGCTAAAGTAAGTGATAAACTATTGCTAGGATGTACTATGGAATTTAGTGAGAGAGATGATGGCTATAAAGGATTACAGCATGCGTATAACATGAACTTTAAAGATGTAAAGGGAATAGATGGTGGACTAAGATATCAAGCCATAAATAATAAAGAATGTGATGTGGTGGATGCTTTTTCAACAGATGGACTTTTAAATGCTTTTAACCTACAAGTTTTAAAAGATGATAAAAACTTTTTCCCGCCGTATTATGCAGTACCTTTAGTTAGAAATGATACGCTTAAACTTCATCCTGAATTAAAGGAGTTGTTAAATAAATTAGAAGGAACACTAAATGATGAAGAAATGAGAAAGCTTAATTATAAAGTAGATAAAGAAGATAAAAGACCAGAAGATGTTGCAAGAGAATTTTTAAAAGATAAAGGGCTTATAAAATAAAGAATAAAAATTAATGTTTTGTTTGCAATAAAATTTGCATTTTAGATTTGGAGTTCTTAATTATGTGATTTTCTCAATTGTTTAATCTTCTAAATTAAAAAGATAAATTACAAAAGCCCTAAAATTATAAATATAATTTTAGGGCTAAACTTTTAAACTAGATTTTTTCTAACAACAAAACCAGTCAATGAATGAACAAGGATTACAACAACAATCATCACAACAGCAGTCATCACAGCAATTGTTACAACAATCGTTACAACAGCAATCATCACAACAATCATCACAGCAATTATTGCAACAGCAATCACAAGATTTATGATGTTTATGATGTTTGTGGTGCTTAGGATGTTTTTTGCAATCACAGCAATCACAACAGTCACAGCATTTATTACAACCGCAATTATTTAGAAAACCACAACAATTATTTAAGAATCCGCAACTATTTCCGCAACTATTTCCACAACCATATCCATAACTACGTCCACGACCACAGCCACATTTTATAAAAAATAGTAAAAGTATTACAGCGGCTCTTCCCATACTAAAATCACCTCCATGAATAAAGAAATAAAGCTTGTCTGATGAAAAAGGGAGGGTGGATTTAATATATTATATTAATTAAAACATAAAATTGTTAATATAATATATTTATTTTATATTGACATAGTAAGAATATATGGTATAATCGAACGTAATAAATTAATCAGAATTATTTGATATTAATGTTTATATATATTGATTTGGAGGAAAAATAAATGGGAAAACTTGTTGGAAAGGGAATGGCAGAACAATTTTATTTTTATTTTAGCTTGAGCTTTTATTTTAGCGCTAGCTTTTTGACATACAAAAAAATAAAAAATTCTGTTTCTAATGAGTTATGTACTATATAAAATTAATATATTAATTTTTAGTGAATATAAATTTTATATATTGATAAAAATATTAAAAAAGACTCATTATGAGTCTTCTTTTTTTATAAAAAAATAATAAATTAGGGGGCTATTTTATGATAATTGTTATGAAAACAGAAGCATCAAAGGAAAGTGTTAAAAAATTAAGAGAACAATTAAAACAAAAAGGTATTATTGTTAATGTTTGGGAGGGGCATAAATACTGTGTACTTGGATTGCTTGGTGATACAAGTTCAATTAATCCAAGTCAAATAGAAGCAAACCAAGAGGTAGAAAAAGTATTACATGTACAAGAACCATATAAAAAAGCAAATAGGCTTTTCCATCCTGAGGAAACTATAGTATCTGTTAGAGATAGACTTATTGGAGGAGATAAACTTGCTATAATAGCTGGACCGTGTTCGGTTGAAAGTGAGGAACAAATAATAGGAATTGCAGAAAAAATTAAAAAATCAGGAGCTAATTTTCTAAGAGGAGGAGCTTTTAAACCAAGAACATCTCCATATAGTTTCCAAGGATTAAAAGAAGAAGGATTAGAAATATTGAAGGCAGCAAGAGAAAAAACAGGATTACCTATAGTTACTGAAATTATGTCACCAAACTTAGTAGAAAGATTTGTTGAGGATGTTGATGTAATACAAGTAGGAGCAAGAAATATGCAAAATTTTGATCTTTTAAAAGAGCTTGGAAAAACTAAAAAGCCTATTTTGTTGAAAAGAGGTTTATCAGCAACTATTGAGGAACTTTTAATGTCAGCAGAATACATAATGGCTGGAGGAAATGAAAATGTAATTCTTTGTGAAAGAGGAATTAGAACCTTTGAAACATATACAAGAAATACATTGGATTTAAGTGCTGTTCCTGTAATAAAAAAATTAAGTCATTTACCGGTAATCATTGATCCAAGTCATGCTGGAGGAATGTGGTGGCTTGTAGAACCTTTAGCTAAAGCTGCAATTGCAGTTGGAGCAGATGGGCTTATGATAGAAGTTCATAATGATCCTGTAAATGCAAAAAGTGATGGAGCTCAATCTTTAAAGCCAGAAAGATTTGATTCATTAATGGAAACTTTAAGAGGGGTTGCAGAAGCTGTGGATAAAGAACTCTAATGGAGGGATGCATGTGGAAAACTTAAATATTAATATTACTATTGTTGGATTAGGACTAATTGGAGGGTCTTTCGCCATGGCACTAAAGGAATTAAATCCTAAAAATATATATGCTGTGGATATAGATGAAGCTGCTTTATGCAAAGCAGAAAATATGAAAATTATAGATAAAGGCTATACGAATGCAGAAATTCCATTAAAGTGTTCTGACTTAGTAATAATATGCTTGTATCCTAAGTTAGTTAAAAAGTTCATTAAAGATAATATTGAAAATTTTAAACATAAAGCTATCATTACAGATGTTACAGGAATTAAAAAAGTGATGATATATGAAATAAATGAAACGCTAAGAAAGGACTTGGATTTTGTATTTGGGCACCCAATGGCAGGACGTGAACAGAAGGGACTTGAATATTCTTCAAAACAGGTATTTAAAGGAGCAAATTATATAATAACACCAACTGAAAGAAATCAAGAGAAAAATGTAAAATTTATAGAAGATGTAGTATATGGTATAGGCTTTAAGAATATAACAAAAATTACTCCTGAACAGCATGATAAGATTATAGGATTTACAAGTCAACTGCCTCATGTTATAGCTGTTTCTTTGGTTAATAGCGATAATTTAAATTTAAATACAGGAAAATTTACAGGAGACAGTTATAGAGAACTTACAAGAATTGCTCAGATAAATTCTCAGTTGTGGACAGAACTTTTTATGGATAATAGTGAAAATTTGGTTAAAGAGATTGAAATTTTTGAGAAAAATATTAATGCTGTGAAAAATGCTATAATAAATCAGGATAACGACTTACTTATGACACTTTTAGAAAAGGCAAGCGTGAAAAGAAAGGGGATGTCCTAATTTGAAGGAACTTAGAGTAAATCTTTGTGAAAATAGCTATGCCATTTATATAAAAAAAGGATTATTTAATTATATAGGTGAAGAAATAAAAAAAATATATAATAACAAAAAAGTAGTTATAATAACAGATGAAAATGTGGATAAATTTTATGGAAAAATAATAAAGAGTAACTTGGAAAAAAATGATTTTAATGTGTATAAAATAGTGCTTAAACCAGGTGAAAAAACTAAGTCGGTAGATGAACTATTAAAAATTTATGATAAATTATTAGATTTCGGGGTTACAAGAGAAGATTTAATAATTACTCTTGGTGGAGGAGTAATTGGAGACTTGGGCGGATTTGCAGCAGCTACACTCTTTAGAGGAATTCATTTTGTGCAAGTACCAACTTCACTTTTAGCTCAAATAGATAGCAGTATAGGTGGTAAAGTTGCAGTAGATTTACCAAGAGGTAAAAATTTAGTAGGAAGTTTTTATCATCCCAAGGCTGTATTTATAGACCCTAATATGCTAAAAACATTGGAAAAAAGATTTTTATACGATGGAATGGCAGAAGTAATAAAGTATGGATGTATAAGGGATAAAAAGTTGTTTAATGATTTATTGAAATACAATTCAGAAGAAGAATTGTTTAATAACTTAGAAGACATAATATATACTTGCTGTAGTATAAAAAAAGAAATTGTTGAAAAGGATGAAAAAGATACTGGAGAGAGAATGATTTTAAATTTTGGACATACCATAGGCCATGCTATAGAGAAGTATTTTAATTTTGAAAAATATACTCATGGAGAAGCGGTAGCTCTTGGAATGTATGAGATAACTAAAAAAAGCGAAAAAATGGGTATAACAGATAAAGGAGCACTACAGCTTTTAAAGAAAATACTTGTTCAATACCAATTAGAATATGAAATTAATTTAGAGAATAAGGAAAAAATATTAGAAGCTATATCTTTAGATAAGAAAAATAAAGGAGAATTTATGAATGTAGTTCTTCTTAAAAAAATAGGAGAAGGATTTATTAAAGAGATAAAAAGAGAAGAAATGATTAACTTTATTTAATAACTCAACTTTCGCATTTGAAAAGTAAAAGCTGGGATAAATTATTTATCTTCGCTTAAGCTTAATTTTAAATTGCGAAAGTTGAATTAATTAAAAAATACTGGGGAGGTAGCTAATAACATGGATTGTGTGAAGATAACACCTTCAAATTTAGAAGGTACAGTAAAAATACCACCTTCAAAAAGTTTAGCACATAGAGCGGTGATTTGTGCTGGGTTGGCTGAAGGAGAAAGTATTATAGACAATATTGTATTTTCAGATGATATTACTGCTACTACTAATGCTATGAAAAATTTAGGGGTTATTGTAAATAGACAAAATTTAATGGAAATAGATAAGAACGAAGATAATAGAGAAACCTTAAAAGTTAAAGGAAGAAAAGACTTGAAACTATTAAAAGATAGTATTGATTGTATAGAATCAGGGTCTACTTTAAGATTTTTAATTCCTATAGCTTTGTTAACAGAAGAAGAAGTAACATTTAAAGGAAGAGGAAAACTTGTATCTCGTCCTTTAGATATATATTATGAAATATTTCAAAAGCAGGATATAAGATATAAAAATAATAATGGAGAGCTTCCATTGAAGGCAAAAGGCAAGCTTAAGCCTGATGTTTTTGAATTAAAGGGTAATGTTAGTTCTCAATTTATAAGTGGTCTTTTATTTGTACTTCCACTTTTAGATAACGATTCTAAAATAATAATGACAACAGAGTTGGAATCAAAAGGATACGTTGATTTAACAATAGATATGTTATATAAATTTGGAGTGGAAATAGAAAATAAAGATTATAAACAGTTTTATATTAAAGGAAATCAAAAATATGAAAATAGAAATTATAGAGTTGAGGGGGATTTTTCTCAAGCTGCTTTTTGGATCGTAGCTGGTATATTAGGGTCTAATATAAAATGTGAAGATTTAAGTATTGACTCCCTTCAAGGAGATAAGGCTATATTGGATATAGTAAAGAAAATGGGAGCGAATATTTCAATAACTGATGAACATATTGAAGTTAAAAATTCAAAAACAAAAGGAATTGTTATTGATGCTTCGGAATGTCCTGATATTATTCCAGTACTTACAGTACTTGCAGCGGTAAGTGAAGGTACTACAAAAGTAATTAATGCTGAAAGGCTTCGTATAAAAGAGTGTGATAGATTAAAAGCTATAGCTGAAGAATTAAATAAGATAGGAGCAGACGTAAAAGAGTTAGAGGACAGCTTAATAATTAAAGGTAAAGAAAGTTTGAGAGGTGGAACAGTTGATAGCTGGAATGATCATAGAATAGCAATGGCGATGGCTGTAGCTTCAGTAAAATGTAAAGAACCTCTTACAATAACTAATAGCAATGCTGTTAAAAAATCTTATCCACAGTTTTGGAATGATTTTTCAATGTTAGGAGGAAAGATAGATGAGTGGAGTATGGGGCAATAATATAAAACTATCCATTTTTGGTGAATCTCATGGCAAGGGTATAGGAATAACTATAGATGGTTTGAAACCAGGTATAGAAATAAATCTAGAAGATATAAATAAGGAAATGAAAAGAAGGGCACCAGGAAAAAATAAATTGTCCACTCCAAGAAAAGAAAAGGATGAGTTTGAAATTTTAAGTGGATATTTTAATAATAAAACTACTGGTACTCCACTATGTGCATTTATTAAGAATAGTAATCAACACTCAAAAGATTACGAAAAAACAAAGAATTTTATGCGTCCAGGGCATGCGGATTATACTGGTAAAATTAGATACGATGGTTTTAATGATTATAGAGGAGGAGGACATTTTTCAGGTAGACTTACTGCTCCTCTTGTTTTTGCTGGTGCTGTAGCAAAACAGATTTTAAAGAAGAAAGGTATTATAATTGGGAGTCATATAAAGAGCATAGGAAATATAGAAGAAGGGTATTTTGATGAAGTTAATATAAATCAACAAATATTAGAAGAACTTAAAAATAAAGAATTTGCTGTTATGGATGATAAAAAAGGATTAGAAATGCAAAAAAAAATATTAAGAGCTAAGGAGAACATGGATTCTGTTGGAGGCGTGATTGAATGTGCTGTTTTAGATTTGCCCCAAGGGATAGGATCACCGTTTTTTTATTCAATAGAAAGTGTGCTATCGCATCTTTTATTTTCAGTACCAGCTGTAAAAGGTGTGGAATTTGGAGCAGGTTTTAATATTGCGCAAATGAAAGGTTCAGAAGCTAATGATGAATTTTACATAGAGAATAATAATGTAAAAACTTATACCAATAATAATGGAGGAATTTTAGGCGGAATAACAAATGGAATGCCTTTAATTTTTAGGGCAGCATTTAAGCCAACACCATCTATTGGAAAATCTCAAAGAACAATAAACGTTGAAACAAATGAAAATACTACAATTGAAGTAGAGGGTAGACACGATCCTTGTATTGTTCAAAGAGCTGTACCAGTTGTTGAAGCAGTAGCAGCAATAGGGATTTTAGAATGTATTGAGAGTTAAGAATTAAGCTTTGCTTAATTCATTTTTTCAATTGTTAATTGTTAAATCTTCATTGTTAACTGTAATTAGGAGGGCAAAGTATGAATGAACTAGAAAAATTAAGAGAAGAAATAAATCAAATAGATAAACAGTTAACAGAGCTGTTTGAGAAAAGAATGAATACAGTATTAAAGGTTGCTCAGTATAAAAAAGAAAACAATATTCCTATACTAAATAAAAATAGAGAAGAACAGGTTATAAATAGAAACAATTCATATTTAGAAAACAAAGATTTTGAAACAGCTACAGCTGAGTTTTTTAAAGATGTTATGAGCATTAGTAGAAGACTTCAGGCAAAAAATTTATATGAATTTAATTATGAGGAAAATAATAATTCTAATTTAGAATATGAATTATATAAAAAGTTATATAGTCTTCCTAAAAAAGATAATGTAAAGGTTGGGTTTCAAGGGGTTAATGGTTCTTTCAGTGAACAAGCTTTACAGAAGTATTTTGGAGATAAAGTAAGTACATATAATGTAGCTGAATTTGAAGATGTGTTTAAAGCTTTGCAAAATAGTGAAATCGATTATGGTATTCTTCCTATAGAGAACTCTTCAACAGGGGGAATATCAGAAATATATGATTTCTTGCGAAAATATGGTTTTTTTATTGTTGGTGAAACCTGTGTAGAGGTTAATCATAATTTATTAGGTGTAAAGGGAGCTAAATGTGAGGATATAATGGAAGTTTATTCACATCCCCAAGCATTTGAACAGTCTAAGGAATTTTTGCACCAATATTCACAGTGGAAACTTATACCTCATTATAATACAGCAATAAGTGCTAAATATGTAAAAGATAAAGCGTGCAAAAGTATGGGGGCTATAGGAAGTAAAAAAGCTGCAGAATTATATGATTTAGAAATAATTGAAAGTGATATAAATTACAATACTAATAATTATACTAGATTTATAATAATAGGTAAAAATTTAGAGTTTCAAGAAAATCATAATAAAATTAGTATTACGCTTTCTCTTCCACACAAAGCAGGAGAATTATATAATATTTTAAGTGTTTTTGCTGAAAATAATTTAAGTATGTTAAAAATAGAATCACGACCTATTTTAAACAAACCTTGGGAGTATTTCTTTTATATAGATTTTAAAGGTAACTTAAGTGAAAAAGGTGTAAAAGAAGCAATTAAATTAATAAATAATAATAGCCATGAGTTTAAATTGCTTGGAAATTATAAAGCTTATTTAATAGAAGAATAGTTATGTTTAATAAAAAAGAAGGTGAATTATTTGAAAGAGCTGTATGGATTATTAGGAGAAAAGCTTGGTCATAGTTTTTCTCCTAAGATACATTTTTCTATATTTGAAAAGTTAAATTTGGAAGGTTATTATCATTTGTTTGAAGTGAAAAATAAAAAGTTAAAAGAAGCAGTTGATGGATTTAAAGCTCTTAATGTAAAAGGGGTAAATGTTACTATACCTTATAAAGTTAAGATAATTAAATATTTAGATGAAACTTCAAGGGAAGCAAAAGCTATTGGTGCTGTAAATACATTATGCTTTAAACAAGACAAGATAATTGGGTATAATACTGATTATTACGGATTTGGAATGATGCTTGAGAAATTTAATGTGGATGTTAAAAATAAAAATGTAGTTATATTAGGAACTGGAGGTGCTGCAAAAGCAGTTGTTCAATATATTTTGGATAATGGAGCAAGAAATATCATATTTGTAAGCAGAGATATAAATAAAGTAACAAAGCAATTTAATAAATTTAAAATAATACAATATGATCAAATAAAATATTTAAGTGAACAGGATATTGTTATAAATTGTACGCCAGTAGGAATGTATCCACAAGTTGAAAATTCTCCTATGGATAAAGAGATGATATCAAAGTTTAAGACGGCTGTGGATTTAATTTATAATCCTCAAGAAACATTGTTTTTAAAACAGGCAAGAGATCAAGGATTAAAAGCTATAAATGGATTATATATGCTTGTTGGTCAAGCGGTAAAAGCACAAGAGTTGTGGAATGATTTAAAAATAGATGCTAAGATTGTGGATAAAATTTATCAAGGGGTTGAAAAAGGTAAATGAAGTTAAATAAAAACATAGTATTAATAGGAATGCCTGGATGTGGAAAAAGTACTATAGGAAAAGAGCTAGCTAAAGAATTTAATATGAATTTTTGTGATATAGATGAGTATATAGTTGAAAAAACAGGGGAAAGTATTCCTGAGATTTTTAAAAATGGAGAGGCACAATTTAGACAAATTGAAAGTGAAGCTGTCAATGAAGTGAGCAAAAGATATCCTCAAATTATAGCCACTGGTGGTGGTGTGGTTAAAAATTCTGAAAATATAAAAGTGTTACAATATAATGGAATTATTATTTTTATCAACAGATCTATCCAAAAGATATTCACAGATGTGGATATCTTTAGCCGTCCATTGTTGATAAGTGGAAAAGAAAAGTTATATAAACTTTATGATGAAAGATATCATTTATATGAAAAGTATTGTGATTATGAAGTAATAAATGATGGAAGTGTTAAAGACGCCAAGGAAAAAATTATATCACATTTAAAAGAATTTTAAAATATAAAAAATATAATTTGTAAGAAAGGGATGGAATCTTGAGAATATTAATAGTAAATGGTCCTAATATTAATATGCTGGGTATAAGAGAAAAACATATATATGGAAGCAACACTTATGAAGAGATGTGTGAACATTTGAAAGAAAAAGGTGCAGAGCTAAATCAGGAAATCGATATAGTTCAAAGTAATATAGAAGGAGAAATAATAGAGTATATACAGGGGGCATATAATAAATATGATTCAATTATAATAAATCCAGGAGCATATACTCACTACAGTATAGCGATTTATGATGCTTTAATGGCTGTAAGCATTCCAACAATAGAGGTACATATAAGCAACATTCATTCAAGAGAAGAATTTAGACATAAATCTGTTACAGCATCAGCATGTATTGGACAGATTTGTGGATTTGGTATTTATGGATATGTAATGGCTATGAAAGGACTAATTGATATGAAAAAGAATAATAAAATATAGCAAAAAGCTAGTAGGATTTTTTACTAGCTTTTTTGTTGTAGAAAATTATAAAATTTTTAGTTTTTTACTCACTTAAAAACTTAATCATATTTTCTAATACTTCTATTCTTGCTCTAACTTCTTCATAGTCTAAGTAATTTTCACCATATTGATATTTCATAGATTCTTTAAATTCAGCTAATTCTTCTTTAAGTAAAGCTACTTTTATTTCATTATTGCTCATAGTATATTCTCCTTTATTTTATAGGTAGTTCATATATATATTCATATTTTACAATAAAACTAAAGTTTATTGAATACAGTATGTGAATATTTTAAGAAAAGTGCGACGCAATATTATTATATGGTGTCATTACTTTGTAACCTTTATGTATCTTTATTGTAACCAATAAAAACTTTATAAGGTATATATTATAAATATAGGAAATAATAATGACAATAAAGGAAAGGAATGTAATAAATGAAGAGAATAATGTGTTTAGGATTAATTGGACTTTTAGGTTTAGGAAATGTTTCTTATGCATCTGCACAGGGAGTTATTCCATCAGCAAAAATTACACAGAGTAATTTATCACTAGTAAAGAAGAATAATGTAAAGATTGCAACAAAGGCATTAAAAGATAAAAATGAAGCTATAGAATATGATTTAAAGATTCCAATAATTAGTGGATTAAAAGATAAAAAAATACAAGATAAGTTAAATAAGCTTTTTAATAATGAAATTATGAAGTTTAAAAATGAATTAGAAAAAGGAGCCAAAAGCGATCTAGAAGATTTTAAAAAGGAAGGTTGTACATTTCATCCCTATGTTGCTAAGGTAGAATATAAAGTATCATATAATAAAAATAATATATTAAGTATTTGTATAACATATGGTCAATATACTGGTGGAGCTCATGGAATGAGTTATAAAAAGTCTTATAATATTGATCTTAATACTGGAAATGAAGCTACTTTAAAAAATTTTTTCTGTGATGGAGAGAATTATAAACAAATTATTCGTAATGAAATTAAAAGACAAATAAAATTAGATGAAGACAGATATTTTAAAGGATATGATGAAGTAATAGATACTCTTTCTGATTCACAAGATTTTTATATTGAAGATGGAAAAATAGTAGTGTATTATGGACAATATGAAATTGCACCATTTGCAGCAGGAATTCCAGAGTTTAAGATTCCATTTTCACTATTTAAAAAAGGTGTAAAAACTAATATAGATGTAAAACAAAGTCCTATAAAAGTAGAAACAAAAAAAATAAGCACTAAAAATGAAGCTTTTATTGGTAGATTTGAAATTCCTGTACTATGTGGGATTAACAATAAAAAAGTAGAAGAAATAAACAAAAAAATTGAAAATGATGTTATGAACTTTAAAAAAGATATTGAAGATATGGCAAAAGAGTATTCAAAAGATGCAAAAAAAGAAGGTTGGAAAATTAGACCATATGATGCTTCAACATATTATCAAGTTTTTTATAAGGAAAATAATATTTTAAGTATTTCTGTTACTTTTGGTGAATATACTGGTGGAGCACATGGATATTGTGAGATGAAAACATACAATGTAGATCTTGAAACTGGAAAAGAAATAGCTTTAAAGGATATATTTAAAGATGGAACGAATTATAAAGATATTATAAATAAAGAAATAAAAAAACAAAGAGCTGCTGCTGCAAAACAACTAAAAGAAGATGTGGAAAAAAATGGTGAAGAATATTCAGAAGAGAATGCTCTATATTTTCAATTTAAGGGTATTTCAGAAAAACAATCGTTCTATATTCAACAAGGTAGTATCGTAATATATTTTGGACTATATGAAATTGCACCATATTCATCAGGAATTCCAGAATTTAAAATTTCACTTTCTCAATTTAAAGATAAAGTAAAAGATGAGTTTTTAAGTTTAAAAGAATAAAAGTTTAAAATAAAGAATCTTTTCTCAGAGTAGAAAAGGTTCTTTTGTTAGTATTAATTAAAGTTTACCTAAAGAGAAGTAAAGTATATAATAAACTTAATTATAAATATGGAGGCAATTAATATGGATAAGGTATATAAAGCTTATTACAAATCACCTATTGGGGTTATAGAAATAAAGGGAACAGAAAAAGGAATTCTCTCAGTGATTTGCAGCGAAAAAATTGAGAGCTTTGGAGATGTTCCGTTGCCATTAAAAGAAGCATATGCTCAGCTTGATGAATACTTTAAAGGTAAGCGAAAAGAATTTTCACTTAATTTATTAATGGAAGGTACAGAGTTCCAAAAAAAAGTTTGGAATGAACTTGCTAAAATTTCTTATGCTAAAACTGTATCATATAAATATATTGCTGAAGCTATAGGAGATGGTAAGGCTTGTAGAGCTGTAGGAAGTGCAAATGGTAAAAATAAGTTTTGGATAATACTACCTTGTCATAGAGTAATTGGTTCAAATGGTAAGTTAACGGGATATGCAGGAGGGATATGGAGAAAAGAATGGTTATTGAATCATGAAAAACAATTTTCTTAAAAGTTAGGAGCGTACTTATGAAAATGTTTGTATTCTTCATGGAAATAGTTGATGAAATAAATAATGATTTTAGAATAAGAATTACAGAAGACAAAAAACAAGGGTTATATACTGAAATTGTGTTTAATCCAAATAAAAAGGAATTAAGATTTTTGTCAGAGGATAAGCTAGAAACATATTTAAAGCAAAACGAATACCAATTAAGAAAAATACTACATAATAAAAGAAAAAATACTTTTTATAAAGGATTTAAACTTAAATTTGCCCTTAGAGATGAAAAAGATGTAGCAGCTTTTAATGATAGAAGTAAGATTGTTGTGTTGGATAAAAGAAATGGAAGCAATGAAAGTTATGTAGTTGATAAAGGTGAAGAAATAATACACAAAATATATACTGATGGAAGTTTTATGGAAAAATTAGATATAGGGGCTTACGCTGTATTAGTTGAGGATTTAGAAGGAAAATATAAAATTTATTCACAAAAGACCGAAGCGAAAAGTAGTAGTTTAATTGAACTTATGGCTGCAATTAGGGGATTAAAAGTTTTAAAATCTATAGAAAAGGTAAGAATTATAACTGACAGTCAATATGTTAGAAAAGGACTTACAGAATGGATTGTAAATTGGAAAATAAACAATTGGAATACAGCAAATGGAGAAAAGGCGAAAAATATTGAATACTGGAATGAATTTGATGAACTTACTAAAAACAAATATATTGAATTTGAATGGGTAAAAGGACATAGTGGACATTTTGAAAATAGTCTCTGTGATATATATGCAAGAGAAAAAGCTAAAAATAATTAGAGTGAAAGAATTATTTTTATTAAATTCATTCACTCACTTTTTCTGATTAAATATTTATTTGGGTTCTTTTTCATCTATTTCATTTTCATTTAGTAAACCAGTATTAATAGCTGAAATAGATGAATGTGGAGTTCTAGTTCCAAGAACATCTGTATTTATGTTGTTATAAAAATTTTCAAGAGTATATCCGTTTTTGCATAAGTAATCTTCTAAGTTATTTAATTTATTTTTAGAATTGTTTATTTGAACCATTTTTATCACCTCTAACTTTAGTATTTGTATAAATCAGAAATATATTCCACATAACAAAGATAATTTGTTAATTATGAATAATAAAAACAATTATGGTTATAATAACGAACGGGAATGTATCAAGTTTAAATATATATAACAAACGCATATGGAGTTTTTAGTATTATTGACATGAATTAACAGTTGTGATAACATTAATGTGTTATATTGGAAGTCAGTTATGTTAAGTAATTAGGAGTAAGTAATTTTAAAACTTAACACAACTAAAAATGTTTTAGGAGGAATTTTAGATGAAACAAGGAACAGTTAAATGGTTCAATTCAGAAAGAGGATTTGGATTCATATCAGTAGACGGAGGAGAAGACATATTTGTACATTTCTCAGCTATACAAGGGGATGGATTCAAAACATTAGAAGAAGGTCAAAAAGTTGAATTCGAAATTACAACTGGAGAAAGAGGACCTCAAGCAGCTAATGTAGTTAAACTATAATCCATATTCAAGTAGATTATTTCGAATATAGATGAGTTTATGAAGTGATATTCAAGTCGAGTATCACTTTTTTGTTTGCAAAAAACAATATCAATTTTTATGGGAAATGCATTGTGAAATTTTAAAATGATAATAATTCTATAAATGAATATTTATAATAAATATACAGTTTATTTATATGAATATGCTACAATTTGTTAATATTTATTGACAAAAATGCAGGGTGAATTTATAATTATTGCATAATAGGCAAAGCTATATGTTGTGCCTAAGCAAAGAGGGGGAAGCGTTTTGGTTAAAGTCAATATTATTATTATTATTATGTTTATAATCTATTTATTAGCTATGATGGCTATAGGATTAGTATTTTATTTTAGAACTAAAAATTTATCAGATTATGTATTAGGTGGAAGACAATTAAATGGATGGGTTACTTCTATGAGTGCTCAAGCATCTGATATGAGTGGATGGCTTTTAATGGGATTACCTGGAGCAGCATATCTATCTGGAATGGGAGCTATATGGATTGCAATTGGACTTGCAATTGGAACCTACCTTAATTGGAAAGTAGTAGCTAAACGTCTTAGAATTTATACTAAGTTATCTGGAGATGCATTGACTCTTCCGGATTATTTTGAAAACAGATTTAAGGATAAATCTAAAATATTAAGAATAATTTCAGCAGTATTTATTCTTATATTCTTTTTATTTTATACTTCATCGGGATTTGTAGCAGGTGGAAAACTATTTAGTACAGTTTTTGGAATATCATACATAAAAGCTTTAACAATAGGTGCAATTGTTATTGTAGTATATACTTTCCTTGGAGGATTTATGGCAGTTTGTTGGACTGATTTTTTTCAAGGAATAATGATGTTTATTGCAGTTGTAGCAGTTCCTGTTATAGTAATTAATAATTTAGGTGGAGTTAATACTACTATAGATGCAATTAAAAATGTCAATCCTAATCTTTTAAATGCGATTAATAATTTAGATGGTAGTACGATTTCGGTTGTGGGAATTATATCGTCACTTGCTTGGGGGTTGGGGTATTTTGGACAACCTCATATATTAGCACGATTCATGGCTATAAAATCTTCACAAGAAGTAAAGAAAGCTAGAGTAATTGCAATGACATGGGTTGTAATATCTTTATCAGCAGCAGTTATAATTGGAATGTTGGGAATTATATATTTGAAAACGCCTTTAGTAGGAAATGATAGTGAAAAGGTGTTTATGATAATGGTAAATCAAATGTTTAATCCTATAATTGGAGGGTTTTTATTGGCAGCAGTTTTAGCCGCAGTTATGAGTACAGCAGATTCTCAGCTTTTAGTTACAGCATCTTCAATTACAGAAGATTTTTATAAAGTATTATTTAGAAAAAATGCAAGTGACAAAGAGCTCGTGTGGGTAAGTAGAATAGCTGTTGCAATTGTTGCAGTTATTGCATATACATTGGCATTAAACGAAAATAGTTCGGTTTTAGGAATCGTTGCTTATGCATGGGCTGGTTTTGGAGCAACTTTTGGACCAACAATAATATTATCTTTATTTTGGGGTAGAATGACTAAAAAAGGTGCTTTTGCAGGAATGGTTTCAGGTGGATTAACAGTTATAATTTGGAAACAATTAACTGGAGGAATATTTGAACTTTATGAAATAGTTCCAGGAATTATAGTTTCTTTGATTGCAATATTTATTTTCAGTTTATTAGATAACGAACCAAATGAAGAAATTAAAAAAGAGTTTTCACAAGTTTGTATAGAAAGCAAAAATAAATAAGAGTTTGCTAAAAATACGCATGTAATATTTTACATGCGTATTTTTATAGTAAAAATTAGTTGCATTAACAACTAAAATAGCATATAATACAATATAGTTGCATGTGCAACAAATATAAATAAGATAGGAGGAGATATTGGTTTGAATTATTCTAACAAGTCAATTGGCAAGAATATTTCTATTTTACATAGATTTTCTCAAGCTTATATTGTAAGAAAACTTAGAGAATATAATATTGGAAGTGGTCAATATCCTTTTTTAATTACATTATTAAAAAATGATGGAATAAGTCAAGAAGAAGTAAGTCATATGCTTCATATAGACAAAGGAACTACAGCTAGAGCTATAAAAAAGCTGGAAGAACAAGGATATGTATATAGAATAGTAGACGAAGAAGATAAAAGAGTTTATAAGGTTTATGTTACAGAAAAGGCACAAGATGTAAAAAAGAGCTTGTTTAAGGCATTAGAAGCTTGGAGAGATGTACTTATGAAAAATTTTAATGAAGATGAAAAAAAGAAAACAGTTCAAATTTTAGAGAAAATGACTGAAAATGTGATTTTATATACCAAAGAGAATGATTAATACTAAAAGGGGAAATTAAATGAATAATAGAAGTGTAAAACTTGGAAATGAAGATGTAAAAAAACTTTTAATAGACTTATCTTTACCTGCAATGATAGGTATGATAGTAAATGCTTTATATAATATAGTCGATACTATGTTTATTGGTAATGGTGTTGGAACTATAGCAATAGGAGCGCTTGCAATAGCTTTTCCAATTCAAATGATAATAATGGCTTTTGGTCAAATGATAGGTATAGGGGCGGCTGCTTCTGTGTCAATAAATTTAGGAAAAGGTGATGTGGAAAAAGCAGATAATGTAGCAGGAAATTCATTTTTTGCAGTCGTTTTATTAAGTACATTAATTATGATTATAGGGCTTGTGTTTTTAGAACCACTGCTTGAAATTTTTGGGGCTACAAAAAATATTTTGCCTTATGCAAAGGATTATATTTCAGTAATATTTTTAGGCAGTATATTTTTATCCGTTTCAATGTCTGGTAATAATCTTATTAGGGCAGAAGGAAATGCTAAAGTAGCGATGTTTTCTATGCTTATAGGTACAGGGTTAAACATTATTTTAGATCCTATTTTTATTTATATATTTAAATTAGGAATCAAAGGTGCTGCTATAGCAACAATTATATCCCAATTTGCATCTTTTATTTTTGTTATTAGCTATTTACGTAGTGGAAAAAGTATATTAAAAATAAAATTCCATAATTTAAAACCTGATATTAGCATTTTGAAAGAAATATTTGCTATTGGATCAGCTGCTTTTGGAAGACAGGTGGCAGGAAGTATTGTTGCAATAGTAATAAATAATTCTTTGAAATTTTATGGTACTGAGTTGGATATAGCTATTTTAGGAACAGTTAATAAAGTTATTATGTTCTTGTATATGCCTTTATTTGGTATAGTACAGGGAATGCAGCCAATAGTTGGTTTTAACTATGGAGCTAAAAAGATGAAAAGAGTTAAAGAAACTGTTAAGCTATCTCTTATAGCAGCTACTACTTTAGCTGGAATAGGATTTATAGTTTCACAAACTTTATCTGTTCCTATAATGGGTGCATTTAGTAGCGATAATGATTTTATAATAAATGGAGCAGAGGTGTTGAGAGTTGTTGTACTAATGGTTCCGGTAGTAGGGATTCAAATTGTAGGAGCATCACTGTTTCAGGCATTAGGTAAGGCAATGCCATCATTAATATTATCATTGCTTAGACAGGTTATATTATTTATACCTTTAGTAATTATATTACCACGTTTTATGGGGCTTCCAGGAATTTGGAGAGCTTTTCCTATAGCGGATTTTGGTGCAACTGTGGTTACTGCAATTTTTATGATAAATGAAATGAAAAAAATAAGCTTACAAGATGAAAAATTAAAAAAGTTAGAATTAGAGTGTAGAGAGTAATAAATATCTACACTTTTTTATTTTGGGAATAGGTGAATTTTAATGAAAAATAAAACATAATCAATGGAAAGTTTACTTAAAAATATTTAAAAAAATTAAATTCAATACAATTTAATTAAAAATATTCTAGAAATTTCGACAATGTTTTGCTATAATAGTGTCATGGTTTAATATTTGAAATATTTAAACTATATTTTGTTCTATATATTAAATATTTTGCTAATTAAAACTTAAATAAAAATATTCTAGATGTTTGGATGGCTTTTATTATGATGAGCTTAAATTGATCATATCCACATTCGCTTTAAACATTAAAAATTTACACAGATTTTAATGTGATTTTTAAAATTTAAAAAATAAATTTTATTTAAGGGGGAAGAAGAGTGAAGAAAGTTAAGATAATAACAGCAGAAGAAGCCGCTAATTTAGTTGAAAATGATGACACCCTTGTTACAAGTGGATTTGTTGGTAATTGTAATCCAGAAGCATTAAGTAAAGCTATAGAAAAGAAATTTTTAGAGACTGGTTATCCTAAAAATTTAACATTTTTCTATCCAGCATCTCAAGGGGACAGAAGTGGTAAAACAGGTGGAGACCATTATGCTCATGAAGGTTTGGTTAAAAGAGTAATAGCAGGTCATTATGCTACCGCTCCAAAATTAGGGGAACTCTGTCTTGCAAATAAATGTGAAGCATATAATTTACCACAAGGGGCTTTAGTGTATTTACTTAGAGATATCGCTGGTCATAGACCGGGTACAATTACTCATGTTGGTTTAGATACTTTCGTTGATCCAAGAAATGGTGGAGGTAAAATAAACGAGAAAACAACAGAGGATTTAGTAGAAGTTATAGAAGTGAATGGTGAAGAAAAACTTTTCTACAAAGCATTCACTGTAAATGTTGCTTTCATTAGAGGAACTTATGCAGATGAATATGGAAATATAACTCTTGAAAAAGAAGTAGCTACTACTGAAGTTACATCTATAGCACAGGCTGTTAAAAATAATGGTGGTAAAGTAATTGTTCAAGTTGAAAAGGTTGTCAAAAGTGGTACATTAGATCCTAGATTAGTAAAAATACCAGGAATTTATGTTCATGCTGTTGTAGTTGCTGATCCAGAAAATCATGAACAAACTCTGGGAAGAGAGTTTAATCCAGCACTTTGTGGAATAGCAAGAGAATCAGTAGGTGGAGAAATAGAGATTAGTCCACTAACTGCTAAAAAAGTTATAGCAAGAAGAGCTGCTATGGAATTAAGAGAAGATACAGCTGTTAATTTAGGAGTAGGAGCACCTGAGTATATTGCTCAAGTTGCAAACGAAGAAGAAATTGGAGATTATATGACTTTAACTGTTGAGTCAGGTGCAATAGGAGGTATTCCTCAAGGAGGACCTAGATTTGGGTCAGCTTTAAATCCTGATGCTATTATTGATCAACCATATCAATTCGATTTCTATGATGGTGGTGGCCTTGATATGGCATTTTTAGGATTAGCGGAATGTGATGAGAATGGTAACATTAATGTAAGTAGATTTGGTCCTAAATTACCAGGTTGTGGTGGTTTCATTAATATAACACAAAATGCTAAAAAAGTATTCTTCTGTGGTACTTTTACAGCAAAAGGTTTAAAAGTAAAAATTCAAGATAGTAAGGTAATAATAGTAGAAGAAGGTAAGAAGACTAAGTTTATAAAAAAAGTTGAACAGGTTACATTTAGTGGAGGGTATGCAAATAAAAATGGACAACCTGTACTATATATAACAGAAAGATGTGTATTTGAATTAAGACAAGATGGACTTTATTTAATAGAAGTTGCACCTGGAATTGATATTCAAACACAAATTGTTGACTTAATGGAATTTGCTCCTAAGATTGATGGAGAAGTAAAGATTATGGATGAAAGATTGTTCAGAGAAGAAAATGTGGGATTAAAAAATAATAAATAATTAAATGAGTTTATAAAAACTAAAGATAAGATTGAACAGATGAAAAAATGATATTATCACATTGCTTATGCATGATGATGTTATTTCTTTTAAAAAATAGGTAAGACCATCTTACCTATAGGTATAAAAGGATGTTATTTTCACAAGGTAAGACCAACGTATCCTATAAAAATTAAAGTTTCAGGAGAAACTAGTTACAAAAGTTTTTATAGAAAACTAATTATTAATTTTAAAAGTTTGATAATTAGTTTTCTAATAACAATGAAGACGTAAGAAAAATTATTCATAAGTAAGGAGAAAATGCGATGTATACAATGGGTATTGACGTTGGTTCTGCATCCTCAAAAGTTGTAATACTTGAAGATGGAAAAGAGATTGTCGCTGCAGAAGTAATTCAGGTTGGAACAGGTTCTACAGGACCTAAGCGTGCTTTAGAACAAGCTCTTTCAAAATCAGGTCTTGAATTAGAAGATATGGCTAAAATAGTTGCTACAGGTTATGGAAGATTTGCGTCAGAAGAAGCAGATAAACAAATCAGTGAAATAAGCTGCCATGCTAAAGGAATCTTCTTTTTAGTGCCTACAGCAAGAACGATTATTGATATTGGAGGTCAGGATGCTAAGGCAATCAGACTCGACAATAGAGGTGGAGTTAAGCAGTTCTTCATGAATGATAAATGTGCTGCTGGAACAGGTCGTTTTCTTGATGTTATGTCACGAGTACTTGAAGTTGAACTTAGTGAAATGGCAGAATATGATTCTCGTGCAACAGAACCAGCTACTGTTAGCAGTACATGCACAGTTTTTGCAGAATCTGAGGTAATATCGCAGCTTTCAAAAGGAGTTGCTAAAGAGAATATTATCGCTGGTGTTCACCAATCGGTTGCTAGTAAAGCATGTGGGCTTGCCTACAGAGGTGGAATCGAAGATGATGTTGTTATGTGCGGCGGTGTTGCTCAAAATGAAGGTGTTGTTAGGGCAATAAGTAAAGAACTTAAAAGACCAGTAATTGTAGCACCAAATCCACAAATAACAGGAGCACTTGGAGCAGCATTATTTGCTTATCAAGAAGCTAAAAAAGAAAGCTAAAAAATTAATAAATAAATAGAATAATAAAATATGAGGAAAGAGGGATGAAAATGACTGATACATCAAGTATGAGTGCAAAACAATTGTTAGGTTATTATCAAGAAAAACTAGATGAAGAAGCAAGACAAGCAAAAAAAGAAGGAAAGCTTGTTTGTTGGTCCGCATCAGTTGCTCCACCAGAATTTTGCGTAGCAATGGATATTGCTATGGTATATCCTGAAACACATGCTGCTGGAATAGGCGCAAGAAAAGGTGCAATGGATATGCTTGAAGTTGCAGATAGAAAAGGTTACTCACTAGATATTTGTTCTTATGCAAGAGTAAATCTTGGTTATATGGAACTTTTAAAAGAAAAAGCTTTAACAGGAAAAACACCTGAAAAACTTGAAAATTCTCCAGCTGCAGATGTACCACTTCCTGATCTTATAATAACATGTAACAATATTTGTAACACATTACTTAAGTGGTATGAAAACCTTGCAGTTGAATTAAATATTCCTTGTATCGTAATAGATGTACCATTTAACCACACAATGCCAATTCCACAATATGCTAAAGACTATATTGCTGACCAATTTAAAGAAGCGATAGCTCAACTTGAAGAAGTTTGTGGAAGAAAATTTGACTATGATAAATTCTTAGAAGTTCAAGAACAAACACAACGTTCAGTTGCTCAATGGAATAGATTAGCATCAATGTTAACACACAAACCATCACCTTTAAATGGTTTTGATCTTTTCAACTTCATGGCACTTATTGTTTGTGCAAGAAGTAAAGATTATTCTGAAATTACATTTAAAAAGTTTGCTGATGAAACTGAAGAAAAGCTTAAAAATGGAATTTATGCCTTTAAAGGAAATGAACAAAAACGTGTTACTTGGGAAGGCATAGCTGTTTGGCCACACCTTGGACATACATTTAAAGGATTAAAAAATCTTGGAGATATAATGACCGGTTCAGCATATCCAGGTCTTTGGAACCTTACTTATACACCAGGAGATATGAGTTCAATGGCAGAAGCTTATACAAGAATTTATATAAACACTTGTCTTGATAACAAAGTTAAGGTTCTTAGCGATGTAATCGAGGGTGGGAAATGTGACGGTATCCTTTATCATCAAAACAGAAGTTGTAAGTTAATGAGTTTACTAAATGTAGAAACTGCTGAAGCACTACAAAAAGAAAATGGATTACCATATGTAAGTTTTGATGGAGACCAAACTGATCCTCGTAATTTTGCTCCTGCACAATTTGATACACGTGTACAGGCGTTAGACGAAATGATGAAGCAAGATAAGGAGGAAGAATAATGAGTAGAATTGAAAGTATTATAAATGAATTAGCAGTAATTTCAAATAACCCTAAAAAAGCTATGGAAGACTACAAAAAAGAAACAGGAAAAGGTGCAGTAGGTGTTATGCCTGTTTATGCTCCAGAAGAAATGATTCATGCAGCAGGATTTCTTCCAGTAGGTATATGGGGA
>NZ_JAPQER010000005.1 GCF_026735135.1 Clostridium aestuarii
GGTACTGCATTGGAGACGATGTGGAAGAGTAGGTCGCTGCCAGGTAATTTGATTCACTAGCTCAGTCGGTAGAGCACTTGACTTTTAATCAAGTTGTCCGGGGTTCGATTCCCCGGTGGATCACCAATTAATTTTATGGGCGCATAGCTCAGCTGGGAGAGCACCTGCCTTACAAGCAGGGGGTCACAGGTTCGAGCCCTGTTGTGCCCACCATAAAATGTGGCCTAGTGGCTCAGTTGGTTAGAGTACCGGCCTGTCACGCCGGGGGTCGAGGGTTCGAGTCCCTTCTAGGTCGCCAATAATATAATACGGAGGAGTTCCCGAGTGGCCAAAGGGGGCAGACTGTAAATCTGTTGCGTTTCGCTTCGATGGTTCGAATCCATCTTCCTCCACCATTAAAACAGTCTTATATAAGGCTGTTTTTTTTATACAGAAATTTTAAATTAGAAATAAAACTGTGGCTTATGAAAAAACTTAAAAAGTATGTAAATATAAATGTTTAAATCTTAGACTGGTTAATTGGCTAGTCTAAGTTCTTTTGTATTTTAAAATATAAATGTTCACTATCAAGGTCAAATTAAGACAAACGATAAATAGGATAAGTTTATAGTAAATTTAAAGGTGATGAGAATAAACATGAAAGTTAACTACGGAGAAAAAGAGATAGAATTTCAAGTTAAGTATAAAAAACGTAAAACTTTAAAGATTTCTATAAAACCAAATCTTGCAGTGGAGGTTTCAGCTCCTTTAAGAACTAAAGATGAGGTGATTAAAGAAATCATACTAAAAAGAGCTACGTGGATATTAAAACAAAAGGAGCATTTTGAGAAAATTTTACCTGGATTCACTCCAAGATATTATGAAAGTGGAGAAAGTCATATGTATTTAGGTAGACAGTATATGCTCAAGGTAATAGCTGCTAAGAAAAATCATGTAGAGTTAAAAGAAAGATATATTTATATATATACAATTCATAAACATAACAGAGAGTACAATGAAAAATTGCTTTACAAGTGGTATAGAAATCAGGCTGAAAAGAAATTTGGAGAATTATTTGAAGAGTGTTTTGAAAAATTAAGAAAATATGGAATAAAAAAACCTACGTGGTCTATAAGAAAAATGAAAGCTAGATGGGGAAGTTATCATCCTAAAAAAAATCATGTGCTTTTGAATTTAGAACTTATAAGAGCGTCTAGTTATTGCATTGAACATGTTATTGTGCATGAACTTTGTCATGTGAAACATCCAAATCACAGTAAGCAATTTTATGGGCTTATGGATTTAGTTATGCCCGATTGGCAAGGAAGAAAAGAAAAGTTGGAGAGTACTGTTATATAATGGGGGCTGGTGCATATTTTTGTTCAAAATATAGGGACAGCTATTTTTGCAGTTATAGTATCATTGATTGTATAATTTTTCTAAATGTTAAAAAAGTTAATATTGCTATATAATATATGAAATAAATTACTAAAATATTGGAGGAATATATATGGAAACAATTGAAATCTTTCAAAATGATTATTTAGATGAATGTACTAATTTATTAGTATCAGTTTTTAATAGTGAGCCTTGGAATGAGAAGTGGAGTTTTGAAACTGCTCGTAAAAGATTAGAAGAAACATGTAAAAGCCCTAACTTTAAGGGGATAGTTTATAAAAAAGATGATAAGATTGTAAGTGTCATTATGGGTAATTGTGAACAGTGGTATGAAGGTTTTCACTATTACATGAAGGATTTTTTTGTGGATTCAGCTATTCAAAAAAAAGGCATTGGAAGCAAGATGCTAAAATATTTAGAAGAAGAATTAAAAGCAGTAGATGTGAATTTTATTCATTTTTGGACACTTAAAGGAGGAAGAATAGAAAATTTTTATAAAAATAATGGTTATAAATTATCTAGCACAATGACATTGATGATGAAGGATTTAGATAATATATAGAATGGAGAATGAATATTAAAAAGTAAAATTAAATGGTATATTAAAGAAAAATATAGTCTGAATGGACTGTTATAGATATATTACATATGAAATGTGGGGGAGATTAATTTGAACTGGTTTAAAATAGGCAATATTATACTAATTAGTATGCTGATAATTAATGGTTTGTTTTTACATTGGGATTCTATATTAGGAGATGTTGTTTTTGGAATAATCTTAATAATTAATGGAGTTATTCTTAACGAAAAACATTTGGAGAGTAAACAAAAAAGTAAAATAAAGAATATAAACAGGTATGTTGCTGCAAATAAAAATTTTTTTATTGGTGCAGGAATACTTATTATAATTCTAAAGATTCCAAAGTTAAGTATATTTCAAGATAAATTTGGTTATTTGGGTTTAAATGGATTTTACATAATTTGTATGATGGCGTTTGTTGGTATGATTATATTTTATATAAAGACAAAGTAGTTTGGAGTGGTAGAAGGGTGTGATGATTTATATATAACATATTACAAAATTATTTTTAACTATATTTTAATTATCAATTAAAGTTTTATATAAGGACCAAATTTTTGGCCCTTAATTTTTAAATAAATAATTCTGGTTCTCTTCTAGAAGCAAAATCAATTTCTAATTCGTGTTTATGTTTTAAATAATTTGCATCATCATAATACTTTGCATGAGTAGGACATTTTTTAATGCAAGCACCACATTTAATACAAATTCCATTTAATTTAGATACGTCATTAGAATCAATAGAACCCATAGGACAGACATCTACACAAAGTTTGCAATCAATACAATTGCTATTTGTTTTTGGAATGACTTTTCTAATATCTGCAGGAGCCCCATTTTTATTTTTGGGCATATAATATTTTCTATAAGGTTTATTTCCTTTTACAACTATATCTTCAATTTGATCTTGAGTTTTTATTTTTGTATATATCTGATTACCAAAATCACTTACTATAGTCATATCTTTTTCATCAGGTCTGTTTTGAGCAAGAGTTTTAGAAAATGAGTGTTCTCCTATAAATGCACCTCCTGCCATAACTTTAAAATCATTTAATTCAAGAATATCTTTCAATTCTATTAAAGCATCATCATAATTTCTGTTTCCATAAACAACTACAGGAATTGCCAATGTTCCATTACCTTTAATAGAAGTTAAATATTTTAGTAATATATTAGGAACTCTTCCTGCGTAGACTGGAACGCCTACAATGACAATATCTTCTTTTGTAAAAGATACAGGAGTTTTTCTAGCTTCTGGTAACGTAAAATCAATATTATGTATAGGTGTTTCATTGTCATTATTCTTTGAAATTTGTTGTGATATTCCAAAGACTATTTTTTTTGTTGTACCTGTTGCACTAAAGTATATTGCATTAATTTTTTTATCCATAATAAGCCTCCTATGATACATTTTTATATATTATTAATCCAAATATCATTATTGTGGTGAATAGTAACTTTTGTTATATTACTTCTAGAATCATTATAGTATAAATTGGTAGATACTAAAAGTAATATATAAATAGATATTTTAATGAAGATTAACAATAGATTGGAGTTATATTTTTAACACTCCTACGTGTTAATGTGTAGAAGTGTTAATTATTATATAGAATGCTTAGTAAATTTTAATATACTCTAATAATTTTATATCCAGCTTTATTTAAGCTGTTGATTATTTGATTAACGTGTTCATCACCATTGGTTTCAACAGTTACTTCTAGTTGAACTTGCATAAATCTATCAAATGTTTTGAACTGGTTGTGATCAAGTTTTATAACATTAGCACTTAAATCAGAGAGTATTTCTGAGATTTTTAATAATTCTCCTGGAGTATCAGGAAGTTCTACTGTGAAGCAGAATAATCTTCCTCTAGAAACAAGTCCTCTATTTATCATAGAAGAAACTGTTACAACATCTATGTTACCACCACTTACAACACAAGCTATTTTTTTATCTTTATCATTTATTTTCTTTAATGCAGCTAGGGATAGTGCTCCAGAAGTTTCAGCAATTAACTTTTCTTTTTCAAGAAGCATTAGAAAAGCCTCCATTATTTCGAAATCTGAAACAGTTATGATTTCATCTACATAATTTTTTATAATTTCAAAAGGTGTATCTCCAGGTCTTTTTACAGCTACTCCTTCGGCTATAGTTTTTACTGTATCAAGATTTACAACAGCATTTTCTTCCAAAGATTTTTTCATTGCTTTAGCACCTTCAGGTTCGACCCCTATGACTTTTATATTTGGATTGATAGATTTTGCAGCAAAAGCAATTCCACTTATAAGTCCGCCTCCGCCGACAGGGGCAAGAATATAATCAATATCTTTTAAATCTTCTAATATTTCTACAGCTATTGTTCCTTGCCCTGCAATAACATCTAAATCATCAAAAGGATGAACAAAAACATAATTATTTTCTTCTTGAAGTTCTTTAGCTTTAGTATATGCTTCATCGTAGAAATCCCCATGTAGAACTACATTTGCACCATAATTTTTAGTGGCTGATACTTTTATAAGTGGAGTAGTTTTAGGCATTACAATTGTTGCTTTAACCCCAAGCTTTTGAGCTGCATAAGCTACTCCTTGAGAGTGGTTTCCAGCAGATGATGCTATAACCCCTCTTTTCTTTTCTTCTTCGGATAACTTAATAATCTTATTATAAGCTCCACGTATTTTAAAAGCCCCAGTTACTTGCAGATTTTCTGGTTTTATATAAACCTTATTTTTAGATTCATTACTGAAAAAAGAACTATAGATAAGCTGAGTTCTTTTAGCTGTTCCTTTGAGGTTGTTTACAGCTGTTTCAATATCTGCAAAGTTTAAAAATGAATTTTTCATAAATGTGCCCCCTTAAAATTGTAATAATATATAAAAAACGCCCTTGAATATTTCAAGGACGAATTAATTCGCGGTACCACCTTAATTGCATTTTTAATTATATAAAAATGCCACTTTTTCAGTTCAATTAAACCTAAGCTTTTTATCGGAGCTAGACGGTGTATCTTACTATTGTTCAGACACACAGCTCGGGAGTGATTCCTATTTTATCCATCAGTATCGACTTTCAACAAATGTCGACTTTCTGTAACTGATTTTGACAAAACAGCTGTCTCCTTCGTTGCTATTTACTATGTATAATTATCATTTGTTTATAGATTTTAACCTGTTTTTATATATTTGTCAATAAATATTTAATTTAATTAAAAAATGATTTTTATAAAATTAAATTGCAATATCGGTATTTAATGCATTTACTACAGAAGATATATTTGATACTATTTTTCGTGCTACATCAGGATTGTTCATAGTGTAAATATGAATACCATCAATTCCATTAGATAATAAATCAATTATTTGATCTGTAGCATAAGCAATACCTGCGTCTTTTAAAGCTTCAGTATTATTTTCGTATTTGTTCATGATTGTAATAAATTTTTTTGGAATAGAAGTTCCACATAGAGAAACTATTCTTTCTATTTGTTTTTTATTTATCACAGGCATAATACCTGCTTGAAGTGGAACGTTTATGTCTAGAGTATCTACTTTAGATTTAAAATCGTAAAAAAATTTGTTATCAAAAAATAATTGAGAAATTAGAAAATCTGTACCAGAATTTACTTTGTTTTTAAGGTTATATAAATCAGATTCTATGCTGTTACATTCAGTATGCCCCTCTGGATAACAAGCTCCACCTATGCAAAAATCCTCTGTTTCTTTTATATGTTTTATTAAATCCACAGCATAATTGAAAGGATTGGAATCTGAAATTTTAAAATCAGGCTCTTCAGGTAAATCTCCTCTAAGAGCAAGGAGATTTTCAATATTATTATTTTTTAACTGCTGTAATATTTTGTTTATTTCATCTTTAGAAGATGTTAAACACGTTAAGTGAGCTAAAGCTTCGATATTATATTTGTTTTTAACAATAGAAGCTATTTCAGTAGTTTTGTTTTTGTTTTTATTTCCACTGGCACCATAAGTAACGCTTATATAATCAGGTTTTAAATAAGCTAAATTATCAATAGTTTTGTATATAGTATTGATTGAAGAGTCTTTTCTAGGTGGAAATATCTCAAAGGAAATTACAGGTTTCTTTTGTTTAAATATATCTTTTATGTTCATAAAAGATAGCCCCCTTTTCTTGTTCTAGTTAATATGGCTCAAATACTTAATTATGCCCCAATTATAATAAGTATTTGAGATTTTACGTAAAGTTCATAGTTTTAATAAAAAAAAGCTACTTTTCGATAAGAAAAGCAGCTTTGAACTCTTAATTTTATATGTTTATATATAAAATTTATGCTAATCTTCTCATCTACCAAAATAAAAAATTCTGCAGGATTTGACACCGTTGTATCATAAAGATACCGGTTGTCGGGTTTCAAAGGGCCAGTCCCTCCACCACTCTTGATAAGAAATTTTTCGTATATGCTATTAAATTTTATTTTAACCTATTTTAATATTTTTATATGCAGATGTCAAGAGGAAATTTGTTCAATATTTTAATATAGAAAAAAAATGTTGAATAATTAAAAGAATATATTTAAAATAAAGTTTAACAAATAGGGGGCGATTATTTGTATATTGATAAAAAAGAGGTTTTAAGATATTTGGGGCATAAAAATCAGATTATTCAAGAACAATTAAATTTATTAATAGATCAGTGCATAGAAGAAGTAAAGCAGTATACAAAACCTAAGTATACATTTGGGGTGTTTGATATTAAGAAAAATGATGAGGGAGTAGAACTTTTAGAAAGTAATTTGATATTTAAGGGGAAAGATATAAAGGAGCATCTTAAAAATTCAGATATGTGTGCTGTTATGGCTGTAACTCTTGGGAGTTTAGTGGACAGCAAAATAAGATACTATGAGAAGTTTAATTTAACAAAAGCTGTTATTTGGGATTCCTGTGCATCAGTATTGATAGAAAAAATATGTGATGAAGCAGAGTGTGAAATAAGAAAAATAGCTAAAAATATAGATTTAGGTATTACTTATAGGTATAGTCCTGGGTATGGAGATTTTCCAATAGATATTCAAGAAAAAATATTAAATACTTTACAAGCACAGAAAAATATAGGTCTTACAGCTACAGAAAATAGTATATTGATACCTAGAAAGTCTGTAACTGCGGTAATTGGATTTCAAGATAAAAGTATTACAAGTGAACATCCAGGCTGCACGGTGTGTAGTAATTATGAAACATGTGAATACAGAAGAGGGGGAGATTATTGTGTTAATTAAGGATATATTAGGGAAAAGAATTATATTTTTTGATGGAGCTATGGGAACAATGCTTCAGAAAAAAGGGCTTAGAGCAGGAGAAATTCCAGAAGTCTATAATATGATTCATCCAGAAATAATAACAGAGATTCATGAAGAATATATAGGTTCAGGAGCAAATGTTGTAACTACAAATACATTTGGAGCTAATGAGTTAAAACTTAAAGAAACTGGATATTCTGTTGAACAAGTTATAAATAATGCTGTGAAAATTGCAAAAAAAGCTAAAGGTGAAAAGTATGTAGCATTAGATATAGGACCTATAGGACAACTTATGGAGCCAATGGGTACGTTAACTTTTGAAAGAGCTTATGAAATATTTAAAAGACAGGTTAAGGCAGGTGCAGAAGCTGGATGTAATCTTATCTTAATAGAAACTATATCTGACATATATGAAGCAAAAGCAGCAGTACTTGCAGTAAAGGAAAACTGTGATTTGCCTGTATTTTGTACGATGACTTTTGGAGAGGATGGAAGAACATTAACAGGTACAGATCCGCTTATTATGACTATGGTACTAGAAGGATTAGGAGTAGATGCTTTAGGTGTTAACTGTTCTCTTGGACCTAAAGAAATGTTACCTACAGTAGAACATATACTAGAATATTCATCTATACCTGTTATGATACAGCCTAATGCTGGGCTTCCAAGAGTAGAAAATGGAAATACTGTTTATGATATAGAGCCTTCAGAATTTGCTTATTACATAAAAGTTTTAGCAGAAAAAGGAGCAGTTGTACTTGGCGGATGTTGTGGTACAACACCAGAGTTTATAAAAGAAGTTAAGAAAGAATTAAAGGGACTTGCGCCTAAAAAGGTAAAGTATAAGGGGATTACAGGAGCTTGTTCTTCATCAAAAACTGTTATATTAGGTAATGGAGTAAAGGTTATAGGTGAGAGAATAAACCCAACAGGAAAGAAGAAGTTTAAAGAAGCTCTAAGAGAAAATAATATAGATTATATATTAACAGAGGCTGTAAATCAAAAAGAAGCTGGAGCAGATATTTTAGATGTTAATGTAGGACTGCCCGAGATAGATGAGAAAAAAGTTATGATAGAAACTGTTAAACAAATTCAATCAATTATTAATCTTCCGCTTCAAATAGATAGTACAAGTGGAGAAGTTATAGAAGCAGCGGTAAGAATTTATAACGGAAAGCCTATTATAAATTCTATAAATGGTAAAGAACAGACTATGAATGAAATATTTCCAATAGTTAAAAAGTATGGAACTTGTGTTGTGGGACTTACTTTAGATGAGAAGGGTATTCCTGCTAAAGCAGAAGATAGAGTTAAAATAGCTGAAAGAATTATAAAAAAAGCTGAAAGCTATGGAATACCAAAGGAAAATATACTTATTGATTGCTTGGTTTTAACTGCCTCAGCTCAGCAAGAAGAGGTTATGGAAACAATAAAAGCTGTAAGAATGGTTAAAGAAAAATTTGGAGTTAAAACACTTCTTGGAGTAAGCAATGTGTCTTTTGGACTTCCGCAGAGAGAAATTTTAAATAAGACATTTTTATCAATGGCACTAGCTCAAGGGCTTGATGCACCAATATTAAATCCTATGGCAGAAGGAATAATGGATACAATATATGCTTTTAGAGTACTTTCTAATGTAGATAAAGATTCACAGGAATTTGTGAAAATATACTCTAATGTTGAAGCGAAAAAGGAAGCTGTTAAAGTAAAAGCAGATAGAGATTTGAAGGAAATAGTAATAAATGGTATGAAGGATGAAGCAGCAATAAAGACAAAGGAATATTTGAATACAATGAGCTCAATGAACGTTGTAAATGAATATTTAATTCCTGCTCTTGATATTGTGGGAGAAAAATATGAGAAAGGAGAATTATTCCTTCCTCAGCTTATACAATCAGCAGAAACTGTAAAAAAAGCATTTAATGTTATAAAAGCAAAGATGACAAAAGAAGGTTCAAATAATATTTCAAAGGGCAAAATTATTTTAGCCACAGTAAAAGGAGATATACATGATATAGGGAAAAATATTGTTAAAATTCTTCTTGAAAATTATGGGTTTGAAGTTGTAGACTTAGGTAAGGATGTTCCTATTGAAAATGTAGTAGAAACAGCAAAAGAGCAAAATATAAAACTTATAGGTCTTAGTGCGCTTATGACTACTACAGTAAAAAGTATGGAGGATACTATAAAAGCACTTAAAGATAACAATATAGATTGTATTACTTTTGTTGGTGGTGCTGTTTTAAATCAAGAATATGCAGATATGATAGGTGCAGACTATTATGCTAAGGATGCTAGAAAATCGGTAGAAATAGCAAGAAAAATTTTTAATGAATAGCAAAAAATATTTAGTAATATTTTCTTATTGACAATAATAACTGATATTGATACAATCGATAATAATAAAAAATAGTAATATGAATTTCTTATCACGAGAGACTGAGGGACTGGCCCTATGACGTCCAGCAACCTGAATAATTATTATTCAAGGTGCTAATTCCAGCAGGTAAATTACCTGAAAGATAAGATACTAGAAGAAATAAAGACTTCTTGTAGCTTGTCTACAAGAAGTCTTTTGTTTAATGATATAATAGGGGGCTAAAAAATGGGGAAAAAATTACGTTTTGAAACAATTCAGTTACATGGAGGATATGAACCAGACTCAAGTACAAAATCAAGAGCGGTTCCTATTTATCAGACAACATCTTATGTATTTGATACACCAGAGGAAGCGGCAGATTTATTTGCACTAAAAAAATCTGGTAATATTTATACACGTATTAACAATCCAACTGTAGATGTCTTTGAAAAAAGAATGGCATTGCTTGAAGGAGGAATAGGAGCTGTAGCAACATCTTCTGGTATGGCTGCTATAACTTATGCTATATTAAACATTACAAAATCGGGAGATGAGGTAGTTGCAGCATCTACCTTATACGGAGGAACATATACGCTGTTTTCAAGTACTTTAAAGGACTATGGAATTAAAGTTAATTTTGTAAATTCAGATGATCCTAAAAGTTTTGAAATTGCAATAAATGAAAAGACAAAAGCAGTTTATATAGAAACTATTGGAAATCCAAGTATTAATATATGTGATATAGAAGAAGTAGCAAAAATAGCACATAAAAATAATATACCGCTAATAGTAGATAATACTTTTGCCACTCCATATTTATGCAGACCTTTTGAGTTTGGGGCAGATATTGTTGTATATTCTGCTACAAAATATATAGGTGGTAATGGTACCGCAATTGGTGGAATAGTTATAGATTCAGGTAAATTCAACTGGAACAATGGTAAGTTTCCTCATCTTGTAGAACCAGATAAAAGCTATCATGGACTTTCTTATTATGATGCATTTAAGGATGCTGCGTATATTGCAAGACTAAGAGTTGTGCTTTTAAGAGACATAGGAGCATGCATTTCGCCTTTTAATGCATTTCTTATTTTAAGTGGAATTGAAACTTTATCTCTTAGAATGGAAAAACATGTAGAAAATGCAAAGAAAATTGCTAAATATTTAAGTCAACATTCAAAGGTTGAATGGGTAAACTATCCTGGAATTGAAGATAATAAATATAATGTTTTATGCGAAAAATATTTACCTAAGGGAGCTAGTGCTGTATTTACTTTTGGAATAAAAGGTGGATATGAAAATGCCAAACAATTTATAAAATCTTTACAGGTGTTTTCGCATTTAGCCAATATAGGAGATGTTAAGTCGCTTGTAATACATCCAGCATCTACAACACATCAGCAGCTTAGTAAAGAGGAGCAAAAACAAGCAGGAGTTACTTCAGAATTAATAAGAGTTTCAATAGGAATTGAAAATCCAGATGATTTAATCGATGATATTTCAAATGCATTAAATAAAATATAAAAGTAAGGTAAAAATTAATAAAAGAATATATGTTGAATTAGAAGAATAGTTTAAGATTTCATTGTAAAGCTATTTAAATTAAGTATATAGATTTACAATGAAATGCTTTGCTAAAATTATAAATTTTATCCTAGTTTTTTATTTCAAGTTGGTACTTGTTTTAATTTTATTAATATGTTGGAGTGGTTTTTTATCATATTTTTCTAAAATGAACATAAAAAGTGTAAAAATTATCATAACAAGTCCTACTATTTTCCAGCCAAATGCAGTAGACGAACTTTTTAATACAAAGCCCATAATTAATGGACCTATAGTATGTCCAAAGCCCATAATTAATGGAAGTATAGCGTTCATTCTTCCTCGGTGAGAGGCTGGTGTATTATTTATAATAAAAGGGGTAGAACTTATTACTATTGTTATTTCACCAATAGTAAATATAAATACTGAACAGAAGAAGGCTAATTTCGTATTTGCAAAACCAAGCATCCCAAAACCTACTGCATAAAAAATACCACCATAAAATATCCTTCTTATGTTTTTTACCTTTGATAAAAATAGTGTAATGGCAGGTGTCATTGTAATTACTATAATCCCATTAAAGCTTGCTAATTTACCATAAAGCTTTGCACCCTCATTTACAAAACTTTGTTCAACATACATTGGATACATAAAACTCCACTGAGAATAAACAAAACTATATCCAAACATTATTAATGAAAACCAAATTAATATAGGTCTTGATAATAAAACTTTAAATATAGAGCCTTCCACTCTTTTTTCTAAATTTCTATCATCTCCAATATTTTCATGAGTTTTATGTAGTGTTTCTTTAATAAAAAGAAATATTAATATTGTTGCTATAAGAGCTGTAATAGCATCTCCTATAAATAAAAGTTTCAAATGATTTTCAAACAATAATCCGCCTAATATAGGACCTATTGAAAATCCTAAGTTAAACCCCATATATGAAAGAGAATATGCTCCATCTCTATTTTTAGGAGTAGTTAAGTCGGCTATAATAGCTGAATGAGCAGGATCTGACATTCCCATAAAAATACTAGCAAGCATTATAAAAGGTATCATTTTTGTAGATGTTCCCACTAGCGCAGCAGTTATATAACTTAAAGCTGCTAATGTATCCAAAGTTACAATAACTTTTTTTCTTCCAAAAGTATCAGTTAATTTTCCACCTATAATACTGCTTGGTAAAAATAAACTTCCGCATATTGTTACAAATATCCCTGCTTGAGCATTTGACATTCCAAGTTTTTTTGTGAAAATTAAAGTTAAAAGAGGAAAAATAAAGGCACCAGCAGCATTAATAATTCTTGCTATAAATAAAATATATATTTCCTTTGGTAATCCTTTATAGGGATTTAATAATTTTTCAATTTTTTCAATTAATTTCTTCATAAGTTTTTTTCCTTTCATGTTCCTGTGTGAAATTCAATATGGATATTTTTAATAAATAAAAAAAGCCCCACTATACCTTATATAAAAAATAAGTATAATTTGGCTTTTTGTATATAATCCTTATAAGCTTGAGAGTGAGAAATTACTTCTGATAAGCAAATCTCATCAAATCTCAAAAACTACTTAACATAGACATATAAGTTTAGTATACTAAAAAGCCGCAGATAAACTACCTGCGGCATAATATGTCTAATTATAGAAATATCCTTTAAAAATTTTCACACAGGTCGTTTATACATAATTTTTTTTGATGGTATCGAGTATTTATTACCATGGTTAATGCTAGTTCTGTATTTGATATCATATAAACAACCTCCTTTTTAAAATTTATTTTTTAATATTAGCATTTTTAGAAATAGATGTCAAGACTTTTAAAAATAATTTATATAGAAATTAGATATAATTAAGAGCAGCGTATATTATCGCTGCTCTTTTAATATTAATAATGATGAATTTTTACATTCTATTTATTTTAATTAGCTTGTTTTTTAGTGAACTGGATTGAAGTTTGGTTTTACATCATCTTTTACAGAAGTAGTTGTTTCTGTATTGTTATTAGCCAAACAAACTAATGCAATTCCTAATAGATTAGCTAATCCTATTATTAAAAATACCATTTGATACATCATGTGAAATCCTCCATATATATATTTATCTATTTAATAATTTATTATTTTTGAGTGAGTATTTATTTTTACCGTAGACAATTATAATACTAAAACATTAAACTAGTAAAAGTTCAAATTACATTAAAAATAGTAAAATAGCATTTATAATTAGTGAAAAATCGTTTACAGGTCACTGTCTTTTAGAAAAGCTATTTTTTATGTAACTAATTAATAAACTAACTTTTAAGTTAATATATTGGGATATTGTAAAAAAATATTAAAATAGGTATTGACAGAGAATAAATATGAGTATATCATATAAACAACAATTAAAATAAATTCTATGAAGAGAAAAAGTAAGTAATATTTTGTTCTACAGAGAGTTGGTGTTTTGCTGTAAGCCAATGTTCAAAGTATGATTGAAAATCATCTCTGAGAAGCAAAGCTGAAGTTAATTTTAGTAAGCTTTGACGGAATCTTTCACCGTTAAAAGATAAGCGTATTGTTAGATATGTAACTAAGAGCTATAAAAGGTTTATTCGTTGTAAACTTGTTTTATAGAATTAGGGTGGTAACGCGGTTTATCCCGTCCCTTGTTTTTCAAGGGGCGGGTTTTTTATTTATGTAAAGGTGGCGATTATATGGACATTGAGGATGGTATTATTAATTATCAAAAAAGAGATTACGTTTAAATATAAGGGGGACATTCACAATGAAAAATTTATCAAAAAAAGATTTATTACTTATAGGATTAATGCTTTTTTCATTATTCTTTGGAGCAGGAAATTTAATATTTCCTCCATTTTTAGGTCAAGCAGCAGGTTCACAAACTTGGGTAGCAATGGCATCGTTCTTTATAACAGCAGTTGGATTTCCAATTTTAGGAGTAGTTGCAGTTGCTAAATCTGGTGGATTAGCTAAGTTAGCAAAAAGGGTAAATCCAATATTTGCAGGGGTTTTCACGGTTTTAATATATTTATCAAT
Organism: Clostridium aestuarii; assembly: GCF_026735135.1. GTDB lineage: Bacteria > Bacillota > Clostridia > Clostridiales > Clostridiaceae > Clostridium_H > Clostridium_H aestuarii. The sequence goes on from NZ_JAPQER010000005.1 coordinate 14,178, forward strand.
AGGACCTTGTTTAGGTATTCCAAGAGCAGGAAGTTTACCTTTTGAAATGATGGTAGCACCATATTTGCCTGAAACTATATCAAAAACTTTAGCATTGCTAGGATTTACATTAGTATTTTTTACGGTAGCTTATTGGCTTTCATTATCACCAACTAAGTTAGTAAACCGTATGGGTAAGGTATTGACACCTAGTTTGTTACTTTTAATTTTAGTTATGTTTGTTGGAGCTTTAGTTAAACCATTAGGGGGTTATGGTGCACCAACAGAAGCATATGTAACGTCTCCATTTGTTAAAGGATTTTTAGAAGGGTATCTAACAATGGATACAATAGCAGCTTTAAATTTTGGAATAGTTATCGCATTAGCAATAAAATCTAAAGGGGTTAAGGATGAAAAAGTAGTAGTTTCAACAACAATAAAAGCTGGAATGATAGCGGGAGCTTTACTAGTACTTATATATTCAATACTTGCACATTTAGGAGCAACTAGTGGTGGAAGATTTGGTGGTACTCAAAATGGAGCGCAAACATTAACAAATGTTACAACTTATATATTTGGAAAGCCAGGTGCTGTATTACTAGCAGTTATATTCACTTTAGCTTGTTTAACAACTAGTGTTGGACTTATAACTTCATGTAGTCAATATTTTTCAACATTAACTAATAAGATAGCATACAAAGGTTGGGTTAGAATATTAGCACTTTCTAGTATGACGCTTGCTAATATGGGATTAACAAAAATCCTTGCAATATCAGTACCAGTATTAAATGCAATTTATCCAATAGCAATAATGCTTATAGTACTTGCAATGTTAGATAATCTGTTTAAACAAAGTTCCATGGTTTATGGATTAACAATACTGTTTACTGGAGTTGTAAGTATAGTTGATTCATTAGGTCAGGTGGGAATAAAGTTAGGATTTGTTACAAATTTATGTAGTGGATTACCTCTTTATGCAAAAGGTTTAGGTTGGGTAGTTCCAGCAATATTTGGAATGTTTTTAGGAGTGGTAGTTAAGCTTGTAAAGGAAAAATCAGAGCATAATAAAGCTTTTGAAAATGCTAATGTACAATAAAATTTAATTATATAAGGAATGATTGCTATTGGTAAAACTATAGCAAATCTTGTATAATTTACATATAAAAATCCACTGCAGATTATGTTGTATCTGCAGTGGATTTTTTATTTTATCAATGATTTTTTAAATTCTAATTTGTTTTTAATCCTGAGCCACGAATAGTTATCTTTTAAACTATTTTATAGTTGTATTTATCTAAAATATATATAGGAAACTCCATACGAGCAGTCATTAACGGATCAACAATCTGGCATACTTTTACTTCTCCTACTAAAGATAGAAGCATTGCTGCTTCATGAACATCAAATTTAAGTTCATTGATTAAAAATTTATGCATGTTTATTGTAACTTGTTTAGCAGCTTCATCTAAGGTTTTTTTAGATGATATAGTAATAATATGTTCTCCTTCAACTACCATTGGTAATGGAAAATTTTTATCTTTTATTACATCAACTTTAATTATAACTTCTCCGTCCACTTCTAATCCACATATAACTACTTCACCATCGCCCATAACAGCATGTAAATCTCCTATGGATAAAAGTCCCCCTTTAACATTTACAGGTAAAAATACTGTAGATCCTTTTACTATTCTTTTACAATCTAAGTTTCCACCGTGCATATCAGGAACAACTGTTTCAATTTCTTCGTTTTTGGTGCTGTTCCAATTACTCCAATCATAGGGTTTATGGGAATATGAATTTTTTCATTGAAAATAGCATTGTTGTCTTTTATAGGTATGATTTTTGATTTTGGTGTATCAAAGGATTTGCCTAATACTCCGTTATTAGGGCAGACAGACATAACTCCGCTATTATTAATTTTAATATCGATAATTTCAATTTTTAAAATATCATTAACTTCTGCTTCTTCTATATACAATGGTCCAGTGGCAGGATTAGTTAATTCTTTTTTTATAGTACTAAATAATTGATTTTCATTTTTTATCTGGTTATTATAGCAATCATATGTTTGAAAAATAATAGTTTCTCCTGAATTTATTTTTTCAACGGGTTTATGAGATGCAGACATAGTAAATATAGAATTTTCTCTTTTGATACGTTTCATATAATTTCCTCCTATTTTTCTATAATTGTTGCAATAACTTCAATTTCAACTTTAAAACCAAAATGCAAATCTTTTGTAGGAACAACAGATCTTGTTGGTTTATGATTTTCGAAAAAATCACTATAAACTTTATTTACTTTATCCCATAAAGATATATCTGGAATATATATAGTTGTCTTTAAAATATGATTTTTATCACTTCCAGCTTCCTTAAGAATTAATTCTATGTTTTTTAGAATTCTGTCTGTTTCATCTTCAATAGTGCCAAATTTTTTTTCACCTGTTTCAGGATCTATGGATAATTGCCCTGAGATAAATACTAAATCATTATGTACTATTGCTTGAGAATAATGTCCAGAAGGCTTTAAAGCATTATTTGTAGATATAAATTTCATTAAAATTTCCTCCTTATTTTTAAATTATAACTATATCTTTAAATTTAACAGTTTTTATTTTTCTTTATATCATCTAAGTAACTATATACAGTTACTTTAGAAATATTTAGTTTATCAGCTACCTTTTCGATAGCTCCTTTTATTAGGAAAATTCCTTTTTCATCCATGAATTTAATTAGTGAAACTTTATCCTTTCTTTTTAAATTGTCTATATTTGTATTAGATACAATTTTATCTATTAAATCATCAACTATTTGTATTACATTATCGAAAGGTTTTACATTTTCTATTTTTTCTTGTTCTACATGCATAAACTCATCTAGAAATTCTTTTATATTTTTCATAGGGTCTAGGTCATAATTTATACACAAGGCTCCGATTACTTCACCCTTAGAATTCCTAATAAGAGCTGTTGAGGATTTTATTTCTCTATTGTCTTCAGTAACAATTTTATAATTTGCTGTATAATCTCCATCAAAATTTTTAGATAACAAAACTTGTTTAACTAAATGATCAAAGGGTTGACCAACTTGTCTTCCTGTTACATGATTATTAACAGCGTAAACAACAGAGTTTTGAGGAATTGATAAGTCGTGAATTACAACTTCGCAATTTTTACCAAATGTTTTGGCTATTAAATTTGCTATAGGAATGTATTTTTCTAATTCTTTATTAGTAAAAAACAATAAGAACACCACCAAATGTATAAATTTTTATATAAGATTATCTTTTAATAGCATTATAATAAATTCAATATTTTATCGGTTGCTTTTAAGCCGTTTCCGGATATTATAATAGCTGTTTGTTCTTTTTTATTAATGACATTGTCATTAATTAATTTGCTAAGACCTGCAAATCCTGTTGCTGATGTTGGTTCGATATAAAAACCTTTTTTCCCAACTTTTAGAAGTTCGTTTTTTATCTCGTCTTCTGTTACACTTATAAATTTACCATTTGTTTCTCTTACTAAATCTACAACTTCTTTTAGTTTAGTTGGTCTATAAATTGATATACCTTCAGCAATTGTTGGGAGTGGTTTGAAATTAATGGTATCTCCTACAAATTCACGATATAATGTATTGCAATTATCAGTTTGAATAGCATATATTTTTGGCATTTTATCTATTTCTCCAATGTTCAATAATTCTTTAAAACCTATATAAATACCTGTTACAATACTACCATTTCCTGCAACACACACTATATTATCAGGTTCCTTGAACTCGTTCTGTTCCCAAAGTTCATAAGCAAGAGATTTAACTCCATGGACAAAAAGGGGATGCCAATTATGTCCAACGTAAACACTTCCACCAATATTTTTCATTGCTTCATTTGCCACATCTGCTCGTGTTCCTTCTACTTCGATTAAATCTGCTCCGTAAACTTTCATCTGTGCTATTTTCCCTTGAGAAGTTCCAGCAGGAATAAATATTTTACAGTCAATACCTCCTAGAGCACAGTAACCTGCAAATGAAGAACCGCCATTACCACTTGAATCTTCTGCAAATTTAGTTACACCAAGATTATTAAGATAGTTAGTGACCATTACTACTCCTCTATCTTTAAATGAACCTGTAGGCATAAGGTTATCTTGTTTAACTAAGATTTTATGCCCTTTGTAGTTAATAGAAGAAAGCGGTGTTAATCCTTCACCAAATGAGATTTTAACATTTTCTCTTTTAACAGGGTAAGCTTTAGCATATCTCCACATAGTAAAATCATTTTGTTTAATATCTGATTTTTTTAATTTACCTGTAAAATCAAGCCATAATGCACCTCCACATTTACATTTTATTATTTTATCATTAGCATCGTAGAGATTTCCGCATTTTTTACATAAGTATTTCATAATAAACTCCTTCCTATATTTTTTATTTATATATTATATAATTTTTTATATAAAGTCAATATTTTTTAAATAGAATATATCACTAGTGTTTGTTAATTAGAAAGTATACTATGACTAAGTTTGTAAGCTGTGAATACTCGATAAAACTTTGGTAATTAATATTATTAGTAAAAAGATATATATAAAAAAATATATAAAAATAAATTATTTATATAAAAAAATATATAATGACTTCTTTTTTTAAGGTTAGAATAAATTTCAAATATATAAAAAAACAAATTTTAAGGCGATATTTATAATGAAACGTTTTTCTGTAATTAATGTATACATGTAGTATAATTTAGTTATGTATTATTGATTGAAAGAGGGAGAGTATATGAAACTTGGTATACTGTTTGGGGCTGGTGCAGAGATTGATTATGGCTTACCTTCAGGTGGTGAATTTGCCTTAGATATATTTAGACAAGATACAAATAAAAGTAAAGAAAAATTTAAACAAATAAGAGATAGTATTGACTATTCAACTCATTATGCAACTTATTGGTTGCCTAATGATTATGCTACTAAATCTGTTAGTTCATACGGAAAATCAGCTTTCGAAACCATTATTCGCGATACAATAGAGCATAATCGAGGTAAAATTATTGCCAAGTTTAATGATTTTGATAATATTGCTAAAAAAGAAGAAAAGAAATTAGTGAAAAAATATAATAAAAGTGTAACAAAAATTATAGAAGAAAAATTAGGACAAGATATTGCAAAGTTGAAAATGGCTCAGGTAATATCTTTTGTTGACATTTTTAAAGAGGGAAATAAAATATTCAATAGTAACTATTTCCCTGCAATGTTATTATTATATAAAGATAAAAATTTGTTAAGTGAAAATGTTCGTAATGAACTTAGAAAAATTATTATATCAATATTTCAGTTGCAAATTGGCTCACTTAGTCAAAATCTTACTCGTCGTATAAATGATGGTATTTTTGCAACTAAAGATGATTCTATAGATTTGTTAGATGATATTGGTGATATTATTCAGCTAAATTATCAATCAACAGGATTATCTGGACTTGAATATGTTATAGAGAACAAAAAAATAGATTTGAATAGTGATGACAATGTTATACTATATTTTTGTAAGAAAATTATAGAAACTATTTATTCGTCTGCTCTTGACTATAAATCATTAATTGATTCAAATTGGCATTATCTTTATTGTCCTAAAGATGAATGGGCAAAATTTTGTAAAATTAACATTTTCTTAATTACAGTTCGTCAGTATATGTTAAACCACAGTTATATGATAAAAAAGAAAATAAAAAATGGGTATTATCACGATTTAAAGCAAGCCATAGATAAAAAAAATGTAGTAAGCTCAATTGCTACAACTAATTACAATACATTTATTAGCGATGTCTTAGGAGAGAAAATATATTTTTTAAATGGTTCCACAGAAATTTGGTATGATCCATATTTGAATCGTATTGGTAAAAAAAGTGACTTGGAAAATGATGAAAAACATTTTTTAGTACCACTGTTATTTACCCAAAGTGGGACAAAACCTATGACATCAATTGAGATGTCTATGCAATATGTTAATATGTACAAAAATTTTAAAAAATCTGATGCTATTTGTGTGGTGGGTTTTGGGTTTAATCTAGATGATGAACATATTAATGGAATACTTAGAACATTAATTGATGGAAATAATAAGAAAATGGTTGTGGTTGATATAGAAAAAGGAATTCCAATACAACAACGTATAAATGCTATAGCAGATAAACTTAAAGTTCAAAATATAGGAAATATTAAGATGCTATTAGTCAATAAAAATAGAGAAGTTGATAATACTAACTGGCTAAAAAAATTGCAACAAATATTGGAAGTTGAAAATTGAAGAATTAAAGAGTAGAACTTCTTAAGAAGTTTGCAACTTAAGAAGTAGATAACAACCATTAAAAACGTGTATTTTTAATGGTTGTTTAAAAAATATGTTACTGAAAGGAAATGAGAAAAATGAAGTTAACAGTTCTTATAGATAACAATACACTTATAGATCGTTATTTTTATGGTGAACCAGGGGTATCTTATTTTATTCAAGATGATAATATTAATATTTTATTTGATGTAGGATATACAGGAGCATTTATTAAAAATGCACATAAAATGCAAATAAATTTAAAAAATATAGATTTAATAGTTATTTCTCATGGACATAATGATCATACTGGGGGACTATTTGACTTAATTAAACTGTATACAGAAGCAGCTATGGAAAAAATAAAGTATAATAAACCAAAACTTATTGCTCATCCTTTAGCATTTTCAAACAAACAATTGTCTGAAAATGAGGAAATAGGTTCCCTAATTGTAGCGGATAAATTAAACAAACATTTTGAGGTGGTTTTAAGTAAAGAGCCAATCTGGATAACAGATAAACTAGTTTTTCTTGGTGAAATAGAAAGACAAAATGAATTTGAAAACAAAATACCAATTGGAAAGGTTCAATATAATGGCAATGAAATAGATGATTATGTATTAGATGATTCTGCATTAGTTTATAAAACCTCAAAAGGTTTGGTGATTATTACTGGGTGTTCTCATTCAGGTATTTGTAATATTATAGAATACTCAAAAAAGATTTGTAAAGATGATAGAATAGTTGATGTAATAGGAGGATTTCATTTACTTAATCCAACAGAAGAAACGCTTAAATATACTTGCGAATATATAAAACAGAATAATATAAATGAGCTCCATGCATGCCATTGTACAGATTTAAGATCAAAAATAGAGTTATCTAAAGTTAGTAACTTAAAAGAAGTAGGGATAGGATTAGTATTAGAATATTAATCTAATATAATAAAATTATAGTTAAAGAATAAGATGAGATATCTAATGATTTTAGAAAAAATTTTAAGAAACTATAGGAAAATATTTAATAGGAAAATGCTATTATGTAAAAACATAATAGCATTTTTGTTAGGAATTATAACAACTGAGCGACTATTTAATAAGTTTTGAAAGAAGTTTGAATTCTGGTGTTCCGGATTTTTTCAATAAATCAAACAATACAGTTTCTGTATTTGTAATAATAGCACCCATATTTTTCATTAAATCTAAACCATTCATATAATTTTCTTTTGTTCTTGAAATTACTCCATCACTCACTACAAAAACCTCATAACCTAAAGAAATCAAATCTCTAGCAGTTTGGAAAACGCAAATATGAGTTTCTGTACCTGTAAGGATTATTTTTTTCTTTCCAGTTTCTTTAAGGTTAAAGATAAAATTATCAGAACAAGCTGAAAAAGAATTTTTTTCAAATTTAATTGCATTTTCTAAGTGATCATTTATTTCAGGAGATGTTCCACCAAGACCTTTTGGATATTGTTCTGTAAAAAATATTGGTAAATTCATTTCTTTAGCTGCTGAAATTAAAATATTTGTGTTTTTTATAACTTGGTTTCCATCTTTCATAGCTGAAACTAATTTTTCTTGAATGTCAATGATCAACAAAAGAGAGTCTTCTTTAAATAAAGTAAATTTATTCATAATTAATCGCTCCTTCTTTAGTGTTATAGGTCATTAAAAAACTGTTTATTTATATAAGCTATAAATAATTATTTGAAATACAGCTTATTATTAAGGTTATTATAACAAAGTTAGTTCTATATAACTAGTAGTATTTAATGAAACATATTAGCTTTAAATACACTTGGTAAAGTGTTTTGATATTGTCATAATTTATTAAATTAAGGTTTAATATGGTATAATAATGGATAATATAATTTATATTGGATGGGGTGATAGTATGAAAAAAATAAGTAGCAAAATAATAATGTTAGTAATTATAACCTGTTTTGTTGTGGGTTCTGGTATCGGAATTTTTAGTATTTATAATATGAAACAAAATAATTTAAAAAACATTCAAGAACTAGAAAGTAATTTAAGGAACGATTACGATGAAACCATAAAAAATGAAGTGCAAACTATGCTTAGCATACTGCAAACCTGTTACCACAAGTATAAAAATGGAGAGATAACACTTGAACAATCTAAAAAATTAGGAGCTAATATACTTAGAAATGCTCGATATAGTAAAGAAGGTTATTTTTGGGCTGATACAAGCAAAGGTGTAAATGTAGTTCTGCTTGGAAAAGATATAGAAGGTAAAAATAGATATAATACTCAAGATAAAAGAGGAAAGTATATGATTCAAGATTTAATTAATAATGGTATGAAAGAAGAAGGTGATTACACAAATTATTGGTTTCCTAAACAAGGTCAGATTGAACCACTTCCTAAAAGAGCGTATTCTCTTTACTTTGAACCTTTTGATTGGGTTGTTGGAACAGGAAATTATGTAGATGATATTGATAAAGTAGTTCTTGGAAAAAAGGTTGTTTTAGAAGAACAATTACATAAAAACATATTTACTATAAGCATTTTTATAATTATATCTATGGTGCTTTCTATTATTTCAGCACTATATTTCAGTAAAAGAATAAGCAATCCTATTCTAATAATTACTAAGCTTATAGATAATACATCCAAGTTAGATTTGAAATATAATAAAAATTTTGAAGTAATATTAAGTTATAAAGATGAAACTGGAATTATTGGAAAATCTGTAATGAATTTAAGAAGTGAATTAAGAAATATTATTGCAAATATTGACAAAAACTCAAATAATATTAAAGAGCACTCAGAAAAATTTGCATCTTCTGTAAAGGAAACTGTTCAGTCTATAGAAGCTGTAACAAAAACTGTAGAAGAGCTTGCAAAAGGTGCTACAGAACAAGCAATTGATTCTCAAAATGGAACAGAAAAACTTTCAAGTCTCGCTGATGAAATCGACATTGTTAACAATAATGCTGATTTACTTAAAGAATATTCAAACAACACAAAATCAGTTAATAAACAAGGAATACATGATATCAAAATTTTAAGTGAAAATATTAAAGAGAATAACAAATCAATTTTACAAATTGCACAAAATATAAATATACTTTCTAATAAATCTAGTTCTATTGATGAAATTGTAACGACTATACAGTCTATAGCAGAACAAACAAATCTATTAGCATTAAATGCTGCCATAGAAGCTGCAAGAGCTGGTGAGTTTGGCAAGGGTTTTGCAGTTGTTGCTGATGAAATAAGAAAACTTTCAGAACAAACTGCTCATTCTACTGATGAAATTAAAGATATGATTGAACAAATTCAAAGTGAAATAAATAATGCTAAGATTAATATGGATAAAGGACAAACTCTTCTTAATGAGGGAAATACATCGATGGTTCAAGCTGAAAAAGCATTTAAAATTATAGACAGCTCTGTTGAAAATATGATTGAACAATCAGATAGTCTTGTTCTTAACATTAATAAAGTAAATGAAGATAAAAATTCAGTAATAAATTCTATTCAAGGAATAGCTGCTATATCAGAGGAATCTGCTGCTGCTACTGAAGAAGTTTCTGCCTCTATGGAAGAACAATCAAGTGCAATGGAAAGTATATCTGAAAATGCAGAACAACTTGAAGAGGTTGTTAATGAGCTGAATTTGGTAGTACAAAAATTTAATATTTAAGCTCTATTTTAAATCAATTGTTTATTACAATCTTTTACTATAGAATTATTTAGTAGAGAGATATATAGGGGGCTGGTAGACTTATGATAGAAAAAGAAAGATACTTACCTTATTTAGCCGCTGGGGGAATGGCTTTAATATTTGGATTATCCTTTTTATTTACAAAGGAAGCGTTATCACAAGTTGAACCTATTCATTTACTAGGCTTTAGATTTGGTATAGCAGCGATAGTATTATCAATTTTAAAGATAACTAAAGTGATTAAAATTGAATACAAAGGAAAAGAGCTTCGTAAACTTGCAACAATTGCATTGGTACAACCTGTAGCTTATTTCATTTTTGAAGTTTTTGGTATACAACTAGCTAGTTCTTCAGAAGCTGGAATGATGATAGCTTTAATACCTGCTATGGTAACAATATTAGCAGTAATATTTTTAAAGGAGTTTCCAAGTAGGATACAAGTAATGTTTGTGGGATTATCTGTTACAGGTGCGATTTTTACCATTATTATGAAGAGTAGTGAAATAGGTTCAAATATGACTGGGATAATTATACTTTTAATGGCTGTATCATGTGGTTCAATATTTAATATATTATCACGAAAATACTCAATGGACTTTAATCCTGTAGAAATTACTTATGCAATGATGTGTGTTGGGGCAATAACATTTAATACAATTGCAGTAATACAACATATTATTAAAGGAGAACTATCAAATTATTTTGTGCCTTTATTAAATTTAAAAGTAATTTCAGCAGTACTTTATTTGGGAATATTATCCTCAATTATAGCTTTCTTTTTAGCAAACTATACGTTATCTAAAATCGAAGCTTCTCGTTCTGCTGTTTTTGCAAACATTTCAAGCATAGTATCTATTATTGCTGGGATTGTAATAAGACATGAGCCATTTTATTGGTACCAGATTGTTGGAGCGATTATGATTTTATCAGGAGTTTGGGGAACTAATTATTTTGGAATTAAAGCTAATAGAAAATAGTATGTTATGAAATAAATAGTAAAAATTAAATATAATGTTTTAACAAAAAACTAAAAGAGAAGCGAATAATTCTTATTGCTTCTCTGATTTAGTATTAAGTTCCTTGTGCGATTCTATTTTCAATTCTTTCAATGATTTCATCAGGATAACCTACAAGTTTTAACAATCTTACTGCATTCCTTGTAGGAGAAATTCCTTCTTTAATTAAGTAATCAAAAGTTAAACCATCTTCATTAACATGTTCTCTAAAGTAATAGCAGTCATAACCTTTTACTATTTTAGTTAAAATCAAGTCATGTGTGGCTATAGCAGCAAGAGTATTGTGTTTATTTAGATAGTCCATTATTTCAGCTGCTGCATTTATTCTTTCAGTAGGATTTGTTCCTCTGAATATTTCATCTACCATAGTAAGACAAGGAATATTATTATTACTAGCTTTTACAACTCGTAATAAAGCTTCTGCTTCTCCAAGATAATAACTTTTGCCTTTAATAATGTTATCTTGAGGTTCAATAGAGGTTACTATGTTAAAAAAGCTACCAGCATATGATTTAGCAAGACAGGTATAAATTGTTTGAGCGAAAAGAGCGTTAACTCCTAAGGTTCTTAAAAATGTTGATTTACCTGCCATGTTTGATCCGGTTAGTATTATACCACTATTGTGCATTTTAATTGAATTTGAAACGGGTTTTTCAAGTAAAGGATGAATTATATCTTCAACTTCTAATATTTTTCCATTATTAATTAATGAAGGTTCAACGTAATAATCTAAATTTTCTCTATAAGAAGCTATTGAGAGTGTTGCGTCTATTTCTCCAAGTGTGGAATAGAGTTCTATTAGTTCCTGCTTATGTTTTTCTATTTCGTTTATCATAGAAAAATAGTTTCGTTCTTGAATTAAAAACATTATACTTATATAATCACCAAATACATCAAGACCTTCAACTCTGCCAACTATAGATGATTTTTTACCTATCTTTATGCATTGTTCACTTAAAGCTTTAAGTTTGTTTGTATATTCAGCAATTTCTTCAGCATTAATTTTTGAAATTTTATTACTTACATTAACAAGGCAACCTAGATATTTTACAGATTCAATCTGTTCTTTTATAAATGAACTCATTTTATAGTGAAGAAACATATTTACAAATCCTAATAGTATTAAGAAAAAAACAAAACCACCATTTCTTGTTACAATGGATACTAAAATTAAACCAGTAAATAATAGTGCAAATATATTACATAAAAGTTTTGAAGAAGGTTTTTCTTCAAGGTCATTATATAGTACTGAAGTAATATCACTATTTGTTCTCCCAAGCTTATATAGCAATAGTTGAATTTTTTCTCTTATAGGTTCATTTTTTTGAAAAGTCTTTATAATGTTATTTCTTGAATGTAGCTTATTTATATCAAATAAAGGATTCCTTAAAATATTGTATAAAATATGTTCACCACATGTAGATAAGGTTCGATCAAGTTTTTCATATACCTTATTCATGTTTAAATCTTGCCAGGTTATATCATCAATATAAAAGTCAGTTTTAGATGATTCATTAAAGAATTCTTTTATTGTTTTATAGTTTCTCTTTCTTTTTATTTCGTGAGCCCAAGTACTTTTTATATATCTTAAAGCTCTTTTACTGAATAATTTATCTAATATATAGGATAGTAGTTCTGAAACTGACACTATATCATCTCCTAAAGTAATTTCTTCCTAGTCTATTAAATTTTTCTTTTTTGCAAGAAGCTTACTGCCAGATACTATAGATAGAACACCTAAAGTTACTCCTAAAACTATAGATACAGCTCCTATTGCAATATTAGTAGTACCAGCATTTTTTACAGTCTTGTATGTGCTTTCATCATATTTAATCATAATATACCTCCAATCAAAATTTATGTTAAGCGTGAATATGTTTGTAAATAGAGTTTTATATATTTTTACTTAGTAAATTATATCATATTGTTAAATGTAATAACATGTATATGTAGTATTATTATTAACATTTTTTCGGAATACAACATAGAATTGGAAATTTGATTTAATATAAAGCAAATTTATTAGAACTAATTTCTTACTTTGTAAAAAATAGAAAGAAATGATACCATTAGTAGTATAGAATTAGATTAATAAAGAGAAGAGCAATTTAATAAAATTTCTTAATAAGAAAGGAAGATTTAATATGTATACTTGTGCAGTATGTGAAAGTCATGTTTGTAGTACCGGAGAAAAAGAAAGAATGCCTAAAAATTGCCCCTGTTTATCAGAAAATATTGAAAAAAGTAAAGAATTATACAAAGAAGAAGAAAATGCAAAAATAGCTCATAATTCTGCTTTAGTTGAAGCAGAAGGATATTGTAAAAAAACTAGATTAGAAGAAACAATGGATTTTGCAAATAAATGTGGGTATAAAAATATTGGAATAGCCTTTTGCTCAGGATTAAAAAAAGAAGTGAAAGCATTACATAAAATATTAAAGGCTAATGGTTTTAATGTTAATTCAATTATTTGTAAAAACGGCTCAATATCTAAAGCGGAGATAGGTATTGAAAGAGAACAACAGGTTAGTTTAGAGTGTGAACATGAACCTATGTGCAATCCTATAGGACAAGCTCTTTTATTAAATGAAATGAAAACAGATTTAAATGTATTAGTTGGATTGTGTGTGGGACACGATTCATTATTTATAAAGTATTCTGATGCACCAGTTACAGTATTAGTAGCTAAGGATAGAGTATTAGGACATAATCCTGTTCAAGCTTTATATTTGTCAGAAGGATATTACAATAAAAAATTGTTCCCTAAAAAATAGATATTTTTGAATCAAACAAAGAAAATAGTACTATTATTATTTGACATTTTTCATCAATAGATATACTTTTATTATATAATATATGTATAGAAAAATAATATATAATAATATTTTGTAAAAATATATCAAAAGGGTGAAGACATGATTTATATAATAATATCATTAATTATCATAATAATAGTATTGCTTTGTAAACTAAATAAGTCAAAGATAAAAGGACATATAGGAGAGATAAAGATTAGACTTCTTCTTTTAAAATTGAATCCTCTTAAGTATAAAATCATAAATGATGTACTTTTAAAAAAAAGGACAGGCTACACTACACAAATTGACCATGTAGTTATTTCGCGATACGGAATTTTTGTAATAGAAACTAAAAATTATAAAGGATGGGTTTATGGAAATAAAAATGATGAAAAATGGATTCAATCTTTTAGAACATCACAGTATAAATTCTATAGTCCTATAAAACAGAATGAAGCACATATAGATGCTTTGAAATATTTATTAAAACGTAGAATAAATTTTAGGTCTATAATTGTGTTTAGTGATGAAGCAGTATTAAAAAATAAAATTTATAATGTAGTAAATAATAAAGAGTTGTTAAAAACTATTAAGAAATATAATAAGCCAGTGCTCTCAAGAAAAGAAGTTAGACATATGTATAAAACTATAAAAAAATCTGATATAAAGAGTAATAAAGCAAGAAGAAGTCATGTTAAGAGGGTAAAGAAGATATCGTAATGAAAGTAATAAAAAAATATTTGTATAAAAATAATTCTAGATAGTAGATATTTAGAATTGTTTTTATACAAATATTTATAATATAGTAAAAAATTCATTATTTATAAATATATGTTAGTAATAATATAATAAAAAATCTTAGTTGCTATGATTTATTAAAGCACTAGCTTGTCTTTTGAAAGGCAGCCATTCTTTATAACTTTCAGCAGTATTAGGGATGAGTTTCATTCTGTTAAAGCCTTCACGAGTTGATTTATATTCAGATATTAATTGATGTTTATTTTCATAAACATTAATTTCAGAAATTAATCCTACTGATTTTAGTGCTAGAATATGTGTTTTTATGGTTTTAGTACAGCATTGTTTTTCATTACCATATTCTAAATTAATTAGGTTTATAATTTCGTTTGTATCTATTATTTTAAGTTGAATACTTTTTTCGCAAATTAATTGAAGAATTCTAAATTTCATTGGCAGTTTCATTTTCATAATTACTACTCCTTATATTCTCTTAGTTTTAACATTTCTTTTGGATTTCCTGAAACCAAAATTGCTCCAAAAACAATTATTGAACACCCAATTATCAAATTTGGAGAAGGAGGTACACCTTTGATCAACCATTCTAATATTATAACCCAGATAGGATAAGTAATATTAAGAGCCATAGCTCTACCTACTCCAGTCATACTTAAGCCACGATACCAACTTATATAAGATGTGCTACATAATAGACCTACTAATAAAAAAAGTATTATATTAGAAGTTGTAAATGCGTTAAAGAATATTTTAAATCCTTTTATAAATGGAATAACACAAAATACATACATTAAGAAGGACGTTGTTTGTCTAACTAAAATAGCTATTTCGGGATCTACAATATCCATAGCATAAGCACCAAAAACACCTTCTAAGCCCCAGCCTAGTGCAGCGATAAAAGCAAATATTATTCCTAAATAAAAATTAGGATATAATGCAGTAGTTGGGGATATATATCCTGTAGCTATTGATCCAACAATGCATAATAAAATTCCTATTAAAGTTCTTTTGTTTAGTCTTTCTTTAAGAAATATTATAGCTAAAGCCGTTCCTATTGCAGGATAACTAGAGGTTATAACTGCTGCGTATGCAGGACCTGCCATATTAATAGAAAGTAAATATCCTGACATTGCTAATGGACCACTACAAAATGCACAAATAACAATAAGTACACCCACTTTACTAAATAAGCATCTACCAAATTCTTTGATTTTACCATTAAAAAAAGTGTAAAGTAAAATCAAAAAAGATGAAAATCCTGTGTGTATACAGGCTGCTATAAGGGGTGCTTGTATAGCAGTATTAGGATCGTTAAAGGGATATTGAGTTAATAAATAACCAAGAACAACAGCATCTATTCCCCAAGTTACACCTGAAATTAAACAATTAGCTATACCATTTTTAGCATAATGCAAATCTCTTTCTAATGTTAAACTGGCTATATTTTTCAATATTAATCTTTCCTTTCATATATAGAAGAAACTTTGTTTAATAACAAAGTTCAAAAGTTACATATTTTTAATTTAGTTTGCAGTATTTTAAACTTTTAAAAAAATATTATTATTCTTTATCAATGTATTTTATTATTCTACAAGGGTTTCCAACGGCAACAACATTAGCTGGAATATTTTTTGTAACCACGCTACCTGAACCAATTACGCTATTATCACCAATAGTTACACCTGGATTTATTATAGAACAAGCACCAATCCATACATTATTTCCAATAGTTACAGCTTTTGTATAATCAGCATTTTTAGGCCTTAATTTAGGATTGATTAGATGAGTTGCGGTAAGTATGCTTACATTAGGTGCAATTAATACATCGTCTCCAATTTTTACAAGTCCATCATCTAAAACTAAAAAATTAAAATTTGCATAAAAATTTTCTCCAATTTCCATATTAGTGCCATAATCACAATGAAAAGGAGGCTCTATTTCAAAATTATCTCCTATTTTACCAAATAGATTTTTAAGAATATTTATTCTTTGTTCTGTTGCTTCGGGGTCTGTATTATTGTATGCTTTTGTGAGATGTCTAGCTTTATTTCTTAAAAGTATTAAACCTTCCTCGTAAGCGTTGTATATTTCTCCATTTAACATTCTTTTCTTGTTTTTTTCATCCATTTTATACACTCCTTATTTAGTGCGCGCTTGAAATAGTATAGCATAGTTGTATAAGCAAATATGGTCAAACAGTTCATAAAGCTTAATATAGAAAGTAAAGTGTTTAAGAATTGAACCATGTGTTATATCTTTAAAGCACATAGTATATATTAGGAATAATAAGGTTATTTTAGAATGATACTGGAAAATATATAATGTTATGAATTATTTATGTATTTATATTTTAGAAGTATATAAAATTTTAGCAAATGGCTATTTATGTTGGTTAAAATATGATACTTTGTTATAATAAGGATGGTATGATATAATTTGATGTAGGGTGTTATTATAGAATTTAAAAGGGGGAGCGTATATGAAAAATGGCAATAGAACAGTTATTACAGTTTTAATAACATATGTAATTGTGCATATAGTATATAAATTAACAGGATTTTATTATAATTTTGGTGAAGGTATATTTAATTTCAAACTTGCAATTGACATAGTATTATGGGGTAGTATATATTTTGTAGTTTATATGAGTTTAAAAAGGTTATCATCTGTAATTTTTAAATAAGAATAATTTTTTTATATTATCAGAATATCTTTGTATTATAATTATTTTTTATTTTTACGCAAAGGTGAGAAGAAAAGTGTTAGCGATGACATAAAGGTATAAGTTGAATTTAGTAATTTCAAGGGAAAGTGGCTAATTCGATTTGATAAAGTTTAATATATAAAGTATACTATATTAATAATAGAAATAAGATAAAGAAAGGTTAAAAAGGTTTTAACAGCTAATGATTTTATAGAACACAGAAATTTGATTGGAAAATTAAGTAATGTAGAAGTGAGAATATGGTATAATCATCATGACAAAAATATTATCAATAAGATAGATAAATCATTGTCAATAAAAGAACAGGCTATACAAGCTCATTCTTTAAGAAATAAGTATAGAATGCAAGCTAGAAAATTAATGAGAGATAGAAAGCTTGCAAAGCATTTAGATATTAATAATTATAATTTGCCGTTTGAATATTATGAGAATAAATATTTAAATCAGGGATACAATAATAATTCTCTTTATGAAAAAATACTAGATGCTTCAACTAGATCAAATAAAATGGTAAATAAAAAATTGGGAATAGTATAGTAACAGACTTCAAAACAAATAAAATGTTTAAATTTAAAGTGTGTTTTGGACCTAAATCCCTTAATTATACCCTAAGAAGAATCTTAGGATGTTTTTATTTTTTGTTGATTAATAATATAAATACTAGTATTCTTATTTTGCGGAATAATTATATAATTACAGGATGTTTGTATTTATAGTTATAGGTATGTTTAAAGCATATTGCTGCTTATGCAGCAGTGGAAGTATAACTAGCATCTATCGGTGAATGGTAGGTGTTTTTTATTTTATGATTAATCGTTGTAGGATATCTGATCTGTTTTAAAAATTGGGAATATAAAATGGTTGCAGAATAAGAATTAAATGCGGAATACTACATCAGATATGTTATAATGGTAAATCGAATGAAACTAAAGAAAGAGATGATAATATGATAATAGAAAATTTCAATGATTACAAACTAAGTAGTGAATTATTAAAAGCAATTAGTATGCTGAACTTTAAGAGTCCTACAAAAGTTCAAAAACAGGTTATACCAGCTGTGCTAGATGGAAATGATGTAGTAGTAAAATCTCAAACAGGGAGTGGAAAGACTGCATCATTTGCTATACCTATTTGTGAATTAGTGGATTGGGACGAAAATAAACCTCAAGCATTAATACTTACACCAACAAGAGAACTTGCAATTCAGGTGAAAGAAGATGTCTTTAATGTAGGTAGGTTTAAAAGAATTAAAGCATCTGCAATTTATGGTAAGGCTCCTTTTTCTAGACAAGAAAAAGAACTTAAGCAAAAAACTCATATTGTAGTTGGTACACCAGGTCGTGTTATAGATCATATGGAAAGAGGAACATTTGACACATCAAAAATAAAATATCTTATAGTAGATGAAGCTGATGAAATGCTTAATATGGGATTTGTGGAACAAATAGAAACTATAATAAAGGAATTGCCAAAAGATCGTGTAACTATGTTGTTGTCAGCTACAATGCCTAAAGATATAAAAACTTTATGTAATAAATATATGAAAGCACCTATATCAATTGAAATAGAAGATGAAAATTCAGCAACAGATAGAATAGTCCAAGAAAGATATACAGTAGATAGAAAAGATAAGATGGAACTTTTAAGAGACGTTACAATACTAGAAAATCCAGATAGCTGTATGATATTTTGTAATACAAAGCAAAAGGTTGAAGATGTGTGTTATGAGCTTTCAAATCTTAAATATAATTGTGATAAGATTCATGGTGGAATGGAACAACGGGATAGATTGAGTGTGATGAATGGTTTTAGAGAAGGAAAGTTTAGGTATCTTATAGCTACAGATGTTGCAGCTAGAGGAATAGATATAGATAATATTTCTCTTGTTATAAATTATGATATACCGCAAGATAGAGAAAGCTATGTTCATAGAATAGGAAGAACTGGTCGTATAAAAAATGAGGGCAGAGCAATTACTTTTGTAGCAAAAAATGAAAATAAATTTTTAGATGATATACATGAGTATATAGGTAAAGAAATTCTTTTGAAGGAAAAACCTGATAAAGAAACTGTGAATAATGCTAAAGAAGAATTTATTACAAAGATGAACAGTAAACCTAAAGTTAAAAAAACAAAAGGTGAAAAGTTAAACAAGGAAATTATGAAATTACATATTAATGCAGGTAAGAAAACAAAGATGAGAGCTGTAGATATTGTAGGTACACTTTGTAATATTAAAGGTATGACAGCAGCAGATATAGGTATTATAAATATACTTGATGTGTCTACTTTTGTAGAGATATTAAACAATAAAGGTGAGCTGGTTTTTCAAGCGTTACAGAATACAACAATTAAAGGAAGACTTCGTAATGTAAGTAAGGTATAGCAGTGAACTACCCCCACTTACCTAACGGTTGAAGTGGGAGCTTCCTGTTTCAAAGACTTCGTAACCTACTATCTCCACAGGCTTAAAATCGGATTGTTCCAATCCTACTTTTAATATATTTAGTGCTGCATTGTAATCTCTATTTTTATGTATGTAGTGGCAATTTGGACATTCCCATGCTCTAACATTAAGATTTTTAACATCTTTATTTTGAAAACCACAGTTAGAACATATTTGGCTCGAAGGGTAATAGGTATCAACTAAAGCTATAGTTCTACCATACCATTTAGCTTTATATTCTAGGAGTTGTCTAAATTTAGACCAACTTACATCACTAATGAGTTTTGACAGTTTACTGTTTTTAATCATATTTTCTACTTTAAGATTTTCAAGACAAATAACTTGGTTTTCATTAATTAGTCTTGAACTTAACTTATGGAGAAAATCAAACCTACAGTTAGTTATTTTCTCATGGATCTTAGCTAGTTTAATTCTAGCTTTGTGAAAATTGTTACTTCCTTTAGTTTTACTTGATAATCTCCTCTGAGCCTTCAATAGTTTTTTATAATACTTTTTAAGGAATTTAGGATTATCAATAATTTCATCATTAGAAGTAACACAAAAAGACTTGATACCTACATCTATTCCAATAGTAGTATTAAGTCTTGGGAATTTTTCTATATTATCAACCTCACAACATAGGGAAACATAGAATTTATTTGTATTAGTTTTAGATACAGTAGCATTTAAAATTTTACCTTTATGTTGCCTATGATATTTAAGTTTTACAAAACCTATTTTGGGAAGTTTGATTTTATTATTTTCTATAACAATATTATTATTAACCATTTGGGTTCTATAGCTATGAAAGTGATTATGTTTACTTTTAAATTTAGGAAATCCATAACCTTTAAAGAAATTTTTAAATGCTTTATCTAAATCCCTTAATGTTTGTTGCAGAGATATACTATCAATTTCTTTGAGCCATTCTAAATTATATTTTAAGCTAGTTAATAAGCTTGAACATTCTTTATAGGAAACTGATTTTTTAGTTTCTTTGTACTGTTCATTTTTATAATTAAGATAATGGTTAAAAATATATCTATTACAACCAAAGGTTTTATTAAGCATTATAGTTTGTTCTTTATTTGGATATATTCTATACTTAAAAGCTAGTTTCATAACTTCACCCCTTAACACATATGGTATACCCAATATGGCTAAATTTATACTTGTAATTATTAACATCACCCTTACATCAACCACCTATAGAGGATGGGTGTCTTACGGGCAAATGATAAAAGCTTTATAACTCTAAATACTAGGTGTTTAGGGTTATTTTTTATTGGGTAAAATATGTTATATTGTTATAATAAGGGTTGGAGTGATATCACTTCATATGGAGTGGTGTTGCAGAATTTAAAGAAAGTGCGTCGTAAAGGAAACATAATGATTACAGGAAAATAGTATAATTATGTAAAGTAGAGATTAGGAGATGATTACATTGAGTGAGGATAATAAAAAGTTGTTTAAATATCTAGGAATTGTATTCATAGCAGTATTACTAACATATAAACTTCCTCATGATTCATATTCTATAATTCAATATATTATAAGACCAATAAGATATAAAAATAGTGTGATTTATCTTTCGGGGATAATACCATTGGCGGTATTCATTATTGGTATAAAAGGTATTTTAAGTTTAGAAAGATTTGCAGATAAGCGCAGAATACTAATTTTTCTATTAATAGTAACGATTATAATACCAATAATGAATTGGTCATTAGATTTTACTAGAACAAATTATCATTGGTTAAAGAGAGATGGATTAAATGCTGTAGACATAGTAGATACAGATATTAATTTAAATGGTTCTAATGAAGAATTAACTATAAATTTTAAATTAGAATTAATAGATTATAGTAGAAGTCAAAATGAATTTAAAATTAGGGTGTATTTACCAAAATCTTTAAGTGATTATGTAGGAAAAGATTTTTATGAATTTGAAAAACACTATAGAACTTATGGCAATCGAAGCATATTAAATGTAAAGGAACAAATAGTTGTTAGATTAGATAATGATTATACACGAAAAAGTTCATTTGATTCTCAATGGTATTGGGAAGATGTTGAGTATCAGTTATATAATAAAAAAGAAGTAGTTAAAATTATGGAACATGGTTTTTAAGGGAATATAATTCTTAAATAGTAGCGTGAAGAACTAATGGTAAAGGAAGTACTTAAGTCGTAACAGCACAATATTGTGCAACAAATGAATATAAGTATTAATATATAGGTTTATATAAAAATTTAGTATATGTGTGAGGGTTTTTTAATCTATAATAGTTATGTATTGTATATGATGTAGAAGTCGGAACCTAGTTCATTTTTTCCGAAAAACCCTTCAAAAACAAACTAGCTTTTCACTTCTACTTAAGAGAATAATAAGGATGAATTTTTTCGAAGTTCATTCATGAATGTATTCCCCTATAGCTACTGAATCAACTTCAAAAAAATTCTTTGATAAGGCAGTACAAGCAAAACAAGTCCACCAAAGTGGGCATGCCAAGCTTGCACTGCCTTGTTTTAAAATAGGGCGTGGAACAAGCAAAACAAGCTCTTAGAGAATTAGAGCTTGTCAAGCTTATACCACGAAGGTGTATATTTTAAAATCTTAATTTTTTTAACATACATAATTATAGTAAAGCAGCTTTATTATTTATAAAGATAAAAGTTTAAATAAATATAAAAATAATTAAATTAGAAATTAATAGAATAGTAGATAATAGTATAGTTATTATAGGTGTATATATACTTAATACATATAATTTTTATGGCGCTAAACCCTGTCACCCAACGAACTTCATTGTTTTGCTAAGAGATACTAAACCTCTATAAGTCTTTCACGTCTTCAAGCTTTCTATAGCTTAAGTATCTGTAAAATTATAAGGAAACTCATTTTCGTTTCTCAAATGAGTAAGCGATTCGCACAAAATTATGGATTTTGGCTCTCTGCTTATAGCTACCCGACAGAGCGCAAGGGCAAGGGTTGACATGCTTCCAGCTCCAAATATCACGTACAAGCATTAAAAAGTCATGTCCGTACTTTTGTGCTGCAAGGCAAGTCCACCCTTTTTACTGCATTCCTTACAGGTCTTTTTCTCTTGGGGATTCCTCTAGGGTTTGCCCAACTTCGCCAAATAACCCGCTCGTTTTGCGAAATAAACAAGCCCTAAAGGGACATGTGACTACTTCGCAAAACTGTTATTTAGCTAAATTGGGATAGAATAATTTAAAATGGGGCATAGCCCCAAACCCTAGCAGTAATCCTCTGTGGTCTATCAATTGGGAAATTATAGTTGTACATTCCTGGTACAAACCATAACAAGCTCCAGTAAGTATAGGGCATGTTAGTTTTGTACCAGGAGCTGTAGAACTATAATAATTAAATTCATATCCCACCCACCAAGCCCTGTTATTTATAGTTACATAAAAATAGAAAGTATAAGTATTTATTAAATTTTAATAGATAGATAAAGTAATATAAATTGTAAATACAACATAATGTTATTTATGGTAGAACATTTATTTTAGAGTAAAATTGAAATTTCTAATATTTTTCGTGGAATTTTATACAAAATTGTTTTATTATGTTTATAGCTGGGTAAATGTTGAAAAATATCAATAAACTATTAATTAAAATTGAAGGTGATAAAATGGAAGATAATAATTCTAAAGATAAACTTATTAAATTGTTTACGTTTTTAAAGCAATATAATGATATTAAAAATCCTGTAGTTGTAGATATAGATAATCAAGTTTGGAAAAGTTGGATGGATAGTATTCCAGTACATGATTCTATAGTAAATAATATATACTCAGATAAAATAGATGAAGATATTATTCTAAGTGTTAGAAGACCAGAACTAAAACAATGTCCTCCTATTCCAGCGATATTAGTTGAATGGGTAAAAAAAGGATGGAGAAATGTAGATGATGATATACAAGTTTTAAAAGAATTAAAAGTATTAAATCCTTTATATGAAGTAGGACAAGATGATAAAGAAAAATATGTGTTTACAAAATTTGAAGATGATGAAAATAGAGTGAAAGAGTTAGAAAATTGGAAAATAGAAAGAGATGAATGGATTAAAAATGAAAAGCCAGCAAGAGAGTCAGCAGAATTCTTTAATAAGATGTATTCACTTTATTCTGATATACAAAAACAATCAGAATCGGTTGAATTGATGATCGGAGATGGAATTCTTTTTTATAGTAATAAAAAATTTATAGAACATCCTGTATTACTTCAAAGTGTAAAAATGCAGTTTAATGCTGATATTCCAGAGTTTGTAATTATACCTTCTGATAAGGAACCAGAGATATATAATTCACTTTTTTATAATATAGATGATATAAATTTGGAGCTTTTAAAAGATGTTTCAAATGATTTACAGGAAAATGAATATAGTCCTATTGAAGTAGATAAATCAAATTTATTTTTGAATAGGGTTGCCTTATCATTATCTTCTAAAGGAAAACTTGTTAATTCTAATGATGAAATTGAAAAAGGTGTGGGGTTTCCCCAAATATATAGAAGACCAGTTCTTTTTTTAAGAAAGCGAAATTTGGGGTTTGGAGTTGCTATAGATTCTATAATTGAAGATATGAATATAAATGATACAATACCAGGATTTTTAAAAGATATAGTAGGATGCAGTGAAGAAGATAACTGTAAAAACAGCCCAAAATCAGTTGTTGCAAATTTAGATCCTAATGGTTTAGATAAGAATATATTACTTACAAAACCAGCAAATTCTGAACAGCTTGCAGTTGCAAAGCATCTTGAAAGAAAAGGGGCAGTTTTAGTTCAAGGACCTCCAGGCACAGGAAAGACTCATACGATAGCAAATATGATAGGACATATTTTAGCACAAGGTAAAAGTATATTGGTTACAAGTTATAGTGAAAAGGCACTTTCGGTTTTAAAAGAAAAAGTTGTGAAAAATTTACAATCTCTTTGCTTAAGTCTGCTATCCACCACAGAAAGCAGACAGGAAATGGAGAAAACATTAGATAAGATAAATGAAAATAGATCAAGATTAGATCCCGTTATTTTAAAAAAAGAAATAGATGAATTAGAAAGAACTAGAAAATATAATATTGATAAATTGCACAAATTAAGAAATGATCTTAAAAATGCTAGGCTAAATGAGTATAGACCTATAGTTATAGGTGGAGAAGAATATAAGCCTGTGGATGCAGCTAAATTCATTAAAATGCATAAAGAAGAAGCTAGCTGGATACCTGTACCTGTGGAGTTAGGAGTGCTTCCTTCACTCTCTAATGACGAGATATTAGAATTATATAAAACAAATAAAAGCATATCTGTAGAGGAAGAGAGAGAGTATGATTTTGATTTACCTAATATTGATAATCTTTTAACTCCTGCAGAATTTAAAAAACTAATAAAAAACAAGCAAAGTTTTTCGCAAACTGAGTTAAAGAAGAATTTTGAATTATGGGGGAATAATACATCAGAGTATTCAAGAGAAGATTTAAAAAATATAGTAAATGATATAAATAAAGCTTTAGATTATATAAATCTTGAAAAAGAATGGACTCTTGCAAGTATTGAGGACGGAAAGGAAGAAGTACTTAAACAGCAATGGGAAAATCTAATTAAAGAAATTGATGAAGTATATGAAACAGCAGTTAATACATCAGAGATAAGGATTGAATTTAATCCAGAGTTTATTAGTTTACAAGAAAATATAGACACAAAAAAGTGTTTAGATGATATAATAGCTAGATTAGAAAGTGGAGGTAAAATAGGACGATTTAGTCTAATGTTAAATTCTAGATGGAAAAAGACTATTAACTCATGTAGAGTAAACACGAATTATCCTAAGAATTTAAGAGAGTTTGAAGCTTTGCGAAGTTACTATGAGCTGCTTTGTAACAGAAAAAAGCTTAAAAATAGATGGGATAGACAAGTTGCTGTTTTAGGAGCAGATTCATCAGAAAAAATGGGTGAAAATTTTGAACAGATTTGTAAAAAGTATTGTAATACTATACATAGTAATATTGAATGGTATAAAAAAATATGGCAACCAATCATAGAGAAATTAAAATGTTATGGTCTTGACGTAGAAAGCATAGATAATGAAGTGGACTTAAGTGCTGATAGGTTTAGTAGAATTAGATATATAAAGACAAACTTATCTCCAAAATTAATAGAAACTATGGAATCGGAAATATATAGAATAGACTACGAAAAATACAAAGCACAATACGAGAGTTTAGAGGGAGTTATAAATAAGTATCCTAATAAGCAGACTAGTGTTATTTTAAAGGGATTACAAGATTCACTAACAAATGAAGATGTAGAACTATATCAAGATACTTATGAAACTCTAGTTCACATAAAAACTTTAGGTAAAACTATTGAAAGAAGAAAAAAATTAATTGATAAACTTAAAAAGACAGCCAATGCTTGGGCTGAGAAGATAGAAGATAGAAATGGAATACATGGAGAAGGTAAACCGCTTGAAAATATAAAAGAAGCATGGATATATAGACAACTATGTGGGCAAATAGAAGTTAGAAATAGTTTATCTATAGAAAATATTCAAGGTGAAATATTGGAAAGTGAAAAATATTTGAAAGAAAATACAGCAGAACTAGCTTTTAAAAAGGCTTGGAGTTCAAAGCTATTAGATTTTGAAAATAATAAGCAGCAGGTTCAAGCGATAGAAGGATGGAGACAATTAATTAGAAAAATAGGTTCAGGAAAGGGAAAAAGAGCAGAAGCTTTAAAAGCAGAAGCTAGAAAACTGATGCCACTTTGTCAAACAGCTGTACCAGTTTGGATTATGCCTTTAAATAAAGTAGTTGAAAACTTCAATCCAAGTAAAAATAAATTTGATGTTGTAATAATAGATGAGGCAAGTCAAGCAGACATTATGGCACTTGTAGCACTTTATCTTGGTAAAAAGGTAATTATTGTAGGAGACAATGAGCAGGTAAGTCCACTTGCAATAGGTGAAAAGACAGAAGATATAGAAAGATTATCTAAAGAATTTTTATATGAAGTTCCAAATCATTTTTTATATTCTGGAAAATTTTCTATATACGATTTAGCACAAACAGCTGGTTATCAACCAGTTAGGTTGAGAGAACATTTTAGGTGTGTTCCAGATATAATACAATATTCTAATATGCTTTCGTATAATGGACAGATAAAGCCACTTAGAGAAACAAGTAATGTAAAAACACGCCCAGCTACGATTAGTTATAAAGTAGATAATGCTATAAGTGTAAATAAAACTAATGAAAAAGAAGCCGATGCTGTAGTTTCACTTATTTTAGCATGTTGTGAAATGGAAGAATACAATGATAAAACTTTTGGAGTTATTACTTTAAGAGGAGATAAACAAGCAGCTATTATAGATAAAATGCTTCAAAGCAAGATGGAACCAGCGAAATATAGAAATAGAAACATACTTTGTGGAAATCCTGCAAATTTTCAAGGTGATGAAAGAGATATTATTTTCTTATCTATGGTTGACACAAATGAAGGAGAAGGACCTATAAGGCTTAATGGATATGGAACAGATAATCTTTATAAAAAAAGATATAATGTTGCTGTAAGTCGTGCCAAAGATCAAATATGGCTAGTACATTCTATAGACTCAGAAAATGATTTAAAACCTGGAGATATTAGAAAGGAACTTATAGATTACATTAAAAATCCTAAGTCAAGAGAAAATGCTTATAATTTAAATGTTAATAAAGCTGAGTCAGAGTTTGAAAAAAGAGTAATGAAATATTTAACAAATAAAGGCTATAAAATAGTTCCTCAATGGGAAGTAGGATCATATAGAATAGATATGGTAGCTGTATATAAGGAAAATAAAGTAGCAATAGAATGTGATGGTGAAAAATGGCATGGAGAAGATAAATTAGAAGAAGATATGCTTAGACAGGCAATTTTAGAAAGACTTGGTTGGAGATTTATAAGAATTAGAGGAAGTGAATTCTTCAAAAATGAAATAGGAACAATGGAAATGATATATGAAAAGTTAACTGATATGGAGATATATACGGATACTTCAAATTATGCTAGTGAAGAAAATGAAACATATGATTTAAAAGAAATAATAATTTCTAGAGCAGAACAAATAAGAAGAGAGTGGAAAGAAGAATAAAAAATTAAATCAAGAATAAGTCAGACCTTTAGACATACCTGAACATAGATAACGAAATTTGATATTTTTAGTATAAATAATATAAGAATTGAGAAATAAAAATTCCTAAGAAGCCTACAACTTAGGAATTTTATTCTTTTATAAAAAATATTTTAATGTATAACTAATAGTATTATTAAATTATTATATTTTTCAGAAGATATTTTAAAGCTTGAGATATGGAAAAGTTATGTATAAGTTATAAGAATGTATAATATAATTTTATTATAATCAGTAAAATAAGGAATGTTGATTATTATGAAAAAAGATTCTACTGTAAATATGACTCCAACAAAAGAATTTTTTATATTTTCATTAATAAGAGATATAAACTTAAACAAAGCTATACTAGATTTGATAGATAATTCTATAGAGGGAGCTAAAAGATTTGTAAAAGATAGTTATTTTTCTAGATATTATATAAAAATAACTATTACTAAGAATAAATTTATTATTGAAGATAATTGTGGAGGTATATCTAAAGAAGATATCTGCAATTATGCTTTTAGATTCGGACATGAAAATAATAGTAATTTGAAGGAATTTTCAGCTAGTGGATTTGGAATAGGAATGAAAAGAGCATTTTTTAAAATGGGAAATAAGATAATTGTAGAATCTAATAGTGAAAACAGTTATTTTTGTATTGATTTAAATATTAAAAAATGGAAAAGAACAGATAATTGGAATATATACTTAAAAAAAGAAGGAGATTCAAAAAAGGGAGTTAAAGGTACAAAAATAATAATTAGTGAATTATATGAAAACATATCAAAAGATTTTAGTTCTGAAAAATTTGTTAATAAATTAAAGAAAGAAATAAATAGAACATATAGACAAATACTAAAGCAACATATACAAATAATAGTTAATAGAGATATCTTAACTGTTAATAGAGAAATAGAAAAAGAAATATTTAGAACTTCATATAAAGTTAATAGTATTATGATGAGAATAATAGTGAAGAAAGGAGAGTATTCACTAGAAGAAAGCGGGTGGAATATTTCCTTTAATAGAAGAACAATAGTATATTTAGATAAAAGTAAGTTGAGTGGATGGGGATATAATAAATTATATGATGAGATTGAGACACCAAAGTTTGATGAAAGATTTTATACATTTAGGGGTTATTTAGATGTAGAATGTAAAAATCCATATTTGTTACCATTTAATACTACAAAAGATGGAATTGATATAAATTCCGATGTCTATAAAAAAATGAGGAAATATATGATAGATAGTGTTGAAAAGACTTTGTCAATTATAGTTAAAGATAAGAATATTTCAATTACTTATCAAAAGCCAATAAGAGAAGTTGAAATGTTGAAAAATTTTTTAAAGGTGAATTCGGCAAGACAAGTTGGAATAAAAACATATGAAGAATACTTGAAAATTCTTAAGAGCAATAATACAATTTAATCTTTGTAAATTAATTTTTATATTTTAAACATTAATAACTAAATGAACAAGAAATTTGTTAAATGATGTTAGTCTAAAGGGTGGAAAATTATAGACTACAATAAGAGGTTTATATAAAACAAATAC
Organism: Clostridium aestuarii; assembly: GCF_026735135.1. Taxonomy (GTDB): domain Bacteria; phylum Bacillota; class Clostridia; order Clostridiales; family Clostridiaceae; genus Clostridium_H; species Clostridium_H aestuarii. Next base: position 43,654 of record NZ_JAPQER010000005.1, read on the forward strand.
TATATAAGAAAATTACAGAAAAAATTATAAGGTGATGTCTTATAGAATTTTAAAATGCAAAAATTAAAGAATTTAATAATATAACTTCTTAAGAATTTTAGAATTTAGGAAGTTATGTTTTTTATGTAAAATTAAAGAAATATAAAATAAAAAGTTTATTTTAGTTTAAGCAGTATTAATATGTTTTATTTTATAAACGGACAAAAAACGGACAAATACAATAAAAAAGGACTTTGGAATTTTCATCCAAAGTCCTTAACCCATTGATACATTTGGTGCCGAAGGCGGGACTTGAACCCGCACGATATCACTACCGACGGATTTTGAGTCCGTTGCGTCTGCCAATTCCACCACTTCGGCTCACTCGACGAATATTATAATATCACAGTATTAAAATTAAGTCAATAGCAAAAAAGAAAAATGGTAATTTTTATAACAATATATTATATTTTAAAACATTTAATGTAAAATATTTACATTAAATGTTTTATGCGCTAAAATTAACTATGAAATGTTTTTAAAATTATGCAGTTCCTTTATTTATTATGAGAGGAGGATATATATATATGTTTCAAAAAACTAAAGTTACCATTTTTTCTTTTTCCATATTTGTATTTATGCTTATATTCAATATGAATTTAGCATTTGCAGATGAAACCAATAGCAGTAAATCTACAGAAGGTATTAAAGCAACTGTTTTAGATACATTAACAATAGATAATGCTGAATTAGAACAATCACACGGAATTAAAAATCAAAAGGTTCAAATATTAATTACTAGTGGAAGTCATAAGGGAGAAAAGTTGATAATAGATAATACAATAGATACTTCTATGTCTGAAAATTTTTCATTGAGTAAAGGAGATAACATACTCATTTCAATTGAAGAAAAAAACGGAAAAATAACAAAAGCTTATATGTATCAGTTTGATAGAGGAAAATATTTATTGTATTTAACTTTAGGATTTGTTATTTTAATGATTTTAATAGGAGGTATTAAGGGTATTAAATCAGTTTTTACTTTAGCTCTTACTATCATTATTATTCTAAAGGTACTTCCTACATTGTTACTTAAAGGATATGATCCAGTGACGACTTCGGTTTTAATTTGTATAGGAATAATTGTATTTACATTATTAATTGTAAGTGGGATAAATAGAAAAACTGTATCAGCAATTATTGGTACAAGCTGTGGAGTTGCAATGGCGGGATTAATAGCATTGTTAATGGGCAATTTAACTAAACTTACAGGCTATGGAACAGAAGAAAGTCAAATGCTTATGTATATTCCTCAAAATATAAATTTTAATTATAAAGGTCTTTTATTTGCTGCAATATTAATGGGAGCTTTAGGTGCTATAATGGATGTTAGCATGTCTATTGCATCATCTATGAATGAAATAGATGATAGTAATCCTAATATTAGTACAGCATCACTTATGAAAGCAGGAATGAGTGTTGGTAAAGATATTATGGGAACTATGTCCAATACTTTAATATTAGCGTATATAGGAGCATCACTACAATTCGTTATACTTCTCATGGCATATAATATTTCTTTTATTGAAATAATAAATCAGAATGTAATAGCTACTGAAATTGTAAGAGCATTATCAGGAAGCATTGGTCTTATATCCTCGATACCAATAACTATTTTTGTGTCGGGAATACTCAGAAATAGAAAAGCTAGGAGAAGGTTGGAAATCTAGCAGTTGATGATCAGATGAAAAATAAGTTTTGAATACCTAAATAAAAGCAGATTGTTCATGATTTATATTTATCACCAATCTACTTTTATATTTGAGGAAATATTACAGTATCCTTAAGCGTTGCTTAATTTACCATTAACTGGCAAAATGGTTACTAAACTAAAAGTATGGTTATTCTCCATCAAAAAGGTCACCAAGCATACCTAATGCGCTGCCTTCGCCAGTGCGTTTCCCACCAGTTTTAGGTGCTGATGCAAAAATTCTATCAGCTAATCTACTGAATGGAAGTGATTGTACCCAAACTGAACCAGGACCTTTTACTGTTGCAAAGAATAAACCTTCACCACCAAAGAATGCAGATTTTATTCCACCGACAAACTCAATATTATAATGTACATCTTTTGTCATAGCAACAAGACATCCAGTATCAATTTTAAGGGTTTCTTCTGGCAGAAGATCTTTTTTTATGATTGTTCCTCCAGCATGAACAAAAGCTAAACCATCTCCTTCTAGTTTTTGTAGTATAAATCCTTCACCTCCAAAGAATCCTACACCAAGTTTTTTTCTAAAATCTATTCCAATAGATACTCCTTTTGCAGCACAAAGGAAAGCGTCCTTTTGACAGATGAGTTTTCCTCCTAATTCACTTAAATCCATAGGTATGATTTTACCAGGGTAAGGAGATGCAAAACTTACTTGCTGTTTACCATAAGCTTTATTTGTAAATAATGTCATGAATAAACTTTCTCCAGTAAGTATTCTTTTACCAGCACCAAAAAGCTTATTCATAAATCCACTCTTATTACTTTTGTGAGAACCATCTCCGAAAATTGTATCCATATCAATACCTGATGACATCATCATCATTGCTCCAGCTTCTGCAATAACGCTTTCATTTGGATCTAATTCAATTTCAACAAACTGCATATCATCTCCATATAGTGTATAATCGATTTCATGTGCATTCATAATAATCCCCTCCATTAAATATATTTTATAGTTAAATTTTATTAAGTATGCTCTATAATTTGCAAATTGTAAGAAAAAATATTGTTCGGTTTGAAAAATTCCTTATTACTATTATGCTTAAATTTGTTGATATAAATAATAAAAATGAGTAAACTAGATATAGTAAGAATACGAAAAAATGGTTTTAAGTATCCAATTTAAAAACGGAGGTAATAACAGGAGATTATGGGAAAAGAAAAATTATTGATATTAGATGGTCACAGTTTGATGTATAGAGCTTTTTTTGCACTTCCTCAATTTACAAATTCTGAGGGCATCCATACAAATGCTGTATACGGATTTATAAAAATGTTATTAAAAATGAAAGAGGAGATAAAACCAGATTATATAGTAATTGCTTTTGATAAAAAAGCACCTACATTTAGACATAAGGAATATGAAGATTATAAAGCAGGTAGAGCAAAAATGCCCTCAGAGCTTAATGAACAATTTCCTATTGTAAAAGAACTGTTACAAATGCTTGCTATAAATATCTTTGAAATAGATGGTTTTGAAGCAGATGATTTAATAGGTACTTTATCTAAGTTTGCGGATGAAAAGGATATAGAGGTTTTTATAGTTACAGGAGATAGAGATGCTCTTCAATTAGCAACAGATAATGTAAAAGTTGTTATAAATAAAAAGGGTATGAGCGAAGTAGAAATATATGATAAAAATAAAATGATAGAGGAATATGGAGTTACGCCAACGCAGTTTATAGATGTAAAGGGTCTTATGGGAGATAAATCTGATAACATACCAGGAGTACCAGGTATAGGACAAAAAACTGCATACAAGCTTATTAAGGAATATGGAAGTGTTGAAAGTGTACTTGAAAATATAGAAAACATAAGCGGAAAGAAGATGAAAGAAAATTTAACGGAATATAGAGAACAAGCTGTTTTTAGCAAAAGATTGGCTACTATAATGACAGAGGTTCCTATAGACATTGATTTAGATGAGATAAAATCTAAGAAAGATTACAATAGTGAAGGTGTTAGAGAATTATTTAAAAAGCTTGAATTTAAGTCTCTTTTTGATAAGATAGTAGAAAATTCTGAAGAAGTTAATAATCAAGATGAAGACAAAAAAGAAGAAGTGAATGAGGATATAGATGTAGATTATGAATACATAGAAAATTCAAAGGATTTATCTGATTTGACTAACAAATTAGATAAAACAATATATATAAAGTTTGAGTTTAATGATGGAAATATATATTCTAAAGTTGAGTTTAGTAAAATATATATTAATTCTAATGATAAGGTATATGTATTAGATATAGAAAAAATGAATGAAGAAGATGCTTCAAGGGTAGTAAATATTTTAAAAATAATTTTTGAAGATGAAAAAATAAAAAAAGTATGTCATGATGCAAAAATGGCTTATATAGTTTGTAATAAACATAATATAGATTTTAAAGGTGTTAAGTTTGATACTAAAATAGCAGCTTATTTGATAGAACCTTCAAGCAAAGACTATATTTTAAAGGATATGATTGCAGCTAAATTTAAAGCTAATCTTTCAGGAAACGACGATGAAATAAAAATAAAAGAAGCTTTTTATATCAAAGAAATATATGAAGAACTTGAAGAGAAAATTAAGAACTTGGATATGGAAAAACTTTTATATGAAATTGAATTACCACTTGTAGGAGCGCTAGCTGCGATGGAGTGTGAAGGTTTTAAGATTGATAAACAAAAACTTGTTGAATTAGGAAAGGAATTTAAGATTAAAATAGAATCCCTTGAAAAAGAGATTTTTGAACTTGCTGATGAGGAATTCAATATAAAATCTCCAAAACAATTAGGTAAGATTTTGTTTGAAAAAATGGATTTGCCTGTTGTGAAAAAAACAAAAACAGGATATTCTACAAATGCGGAAGTTTTAGAAAAACTCAAAGATAAGAGTACTATTATTCCCAAAATAATAGAATATAGACAAATCACTAAGCTTGATTCTACTTATGTTACAGGATTAAAAAAGGTTATTGATGAAGATGGAAAAATACATTCTAGTTTTAATCAGACTGTAACAACTACTGGAAGATTATCAAGCACAGAACCAAATCTTCAAAACATACCTATAAAATATGAAATGGGAAGAGAAATAAGAAGGGTTTTTGTAGCTAATAATGAAGATTCAGTGATACTTTCTGCAGATTATTCTCAAATTGAACTTAGAGTACTTGCACATATTGCAGGTGATGAAAATCTAATAGATGCTTTTAAACATCATAGTGATATACATACTAAGACAGCTTCGGAAGTATTTAAGGTACCTGTTGATGAGGTTACTTCTACGATGAGAAGCAATGCTAAGGCTGTAAATTTTGGTATTGTTTATGGAATTGGTGCATTTAGTCTTGCAAAGGATATAAATGTATCAAGAAAAGAAGCAAAGGAATATATTGATACTTATTTTGAAAGATATCCTTCTGTAAGAGAGTATATAGATAACATAATTAGCCAAGCAGAGAAAACTGGGTATGTAACTACTATTATGAATAGAAGAAGGTTTATACCAGAAATTCAATCTAGAAATAAAATGATAAGGTCCTTTGGAGAAAGGCTTGCTATGAATACTCCAATACAAGGAAGTGCAGCGGATATAATTAAACTTGCTATGATTAATGTATATAAAGAAATAATAAAGAGAAATTTAAAAACATCACTTATACTTCAAGTACATGATGAACTTATATTAAATGTATATAAGGACGAACTTGAAGAGGTTGAGAATATTGTTAGGAATGAGATGGAAAAGGTGATAGACATTTCGGTTCCATTAGAGGTAGATGTTAATATAGGAGAAACGTGGTACGAAGCCAAGTAGAATAACAATTGGGGGAGATTGATATGATAAAGGTTGGTTTAACTGGTGGAATAGGTAGTGGTAAGAGTACAGTTTCAAATATGATTAGAGAAAAAAATATACCTGTAGTAGATGCTGATATTATAGCAAGAGATGTTTTAGAAATATATTCTGAAATCTTAGAAGAAATAAAGAATGTTTTTGGAGAAAAATTTATTAATGAGGACGGAAAGTTAAATAGAAGAGAACTTGGAAACTATATATTTAAAAGTAAAGAATTAAGAGGAAAGCTTGAAGATATAATGATTCCTTATATAAAAAAAGAAATATTTGAAAGAATAGATAAATACAATAAATTAGGAGAAAACTTATGTATAGTGGATGCGCCAACATTAATAGAACATTGTATACATAAGGAAATGGATACAAATATCTTAGTTTGGGTCAATAGGGATATTCAAATTGAGCGTGTAATGAAAAGAGATTTTTTTAAAAAGGAACAGGTTTTACATAGAATAAATTCTCAGATGTTGCTTCAAGATAAAAAGAAAGAAGTAGATTATGTAATAGATAATAGTTTTGATTTAGACTATACTAAAAAACAGCTCAAAGAAATATTGAAAAAAACTATGAGTGTAGGAGGCTGTAATGAAAGGCAGAAGGAAAAGAAAAAGTAGATTTATAGTAATAATAATACTTGCATTAGTTTTAATAAATATTAAACTTATAGGAAGGGTTATATATCCTATTAAATACGAAGAATATATATATAAATATTCTAAACAGTATAATCTTAATCCTTATGTTGTTGCAGCAGTTATAAAGACAGAGAGTAAGTTTAATAAGGATGCAACATCTAAAAAAAATGCTTGTGGACTTATGCAGATAACACCTTCTACCGCTAAAGAAATTTCACAGAAGATAAAAATTAAAGATTTTGAAGTTGATATGCTTTATGATCCAGAACTGAATATAAACATGGGATGTTGGTATTTAAGTGACTTAAGAAAAGAATTTGGAGCTAATATGGAACTTATACTTGCAGCATATAACGGAGGAAGAGGAAACGTTAAAAAATGGTTAAACAGTAGCGAGCATTCAAAGGATGGAGAGACACTTCAATATATTCCGTTTAAAGAGACTGATAAATATATTAAAAAGGTACAGGTTAGTTATAATATTTATAGTTTTTTATATGAAGATAATAAAAATAAATAAGAGTAAATATTAATGTTATTTTAATATAAGTATTGACAGCATACATTATTAGAGTATAATGTTAATTGAATAAAAGATAATATTTACTTTTGCAGGAGTGGCGGAATCGGCAGACGCGCACGTTTAAGGGGCGTGTACCGTGAGGTGTACGGGTTCAAGTCCCGTTTCCTGCACCAAAAATCAAGAGTGTCAATTGGATTAAACCAATTGACACTCTTATTTACTGGTAAAGTATAAAATTTTATATATTTTTTATTGAATAATTTCAAAAAAAAAACTAAAATAAAAATATAAGCAATAAAAGATAAAATTATGTTGAGCTTATTTGCAAAATGTACGGAGGTGTTTTAATATGAGTAAATATTTAATAATAAGTACCCAGATTTTACCCGAAATTTATGAAAAGGTTCTCAGAGCTAAAGAACTTTTAAGAATGGGAAAAGCAAAAGATATAACAGAGGCGGTAAAGGCTTGCGAAATAAGTAGAAGTTCATATTACAAATATAAAGATTATGTTTTTTCTGTTTCTGAAGGCTCACATGCAAAAAAAGCTACAATTAGTTTTTCAGTTGCTCATCAGGCTGGAAAATTATCTAATGTATTGGATAGAATAGCTTATGTTAATGGTAATATATTAACAATAAATCAGGATATACCAGTAAGTAACATTGCAAATATAAGAATAACTTTTGATGTTTCAAATATGAATATTGAATTGAATTCTCTTTTAGAGGAAATAAAAAGTATGGATAATGTTATAGAAGTAAAGCTTCTTGCCATGGGGTAAAATGAAAGATACATAAATAAAAATTGTACTCAAATTTGAATCTTATGCATAACTTATTAATAAAGTTACACTATTATGGAGGGATGTGTATGGATTCAAATGTTGACAATAAAAGAAAAAAGGACATAGATGAAGAATATGAAATGATACCTATGGGGATGTGCATGCCTATGGAAATGCAGGAAATGAGTATGATGCCAATGCAAACTATGCCATATGGTATGCCAATGAATATGAATTGTATTCCTAATCCAATGAGTGGAATGATGATGAATCAAATGATGTATGGAAGAAATGATATGTTAAGAACAGACAATATTGAAACAAGTGGATATTTTGATGAAGACAAAATTGATGATACAAGAAAAAAAGATAATTATAGACCTAATCAAGTAAATAGAATACTTAGAAATATTGAAAGATATAATCCGGGCATATTTAAACAGATGATGATGTTTGGAATACCTTATCCAACAGCTAAAAAGATTTGCAGAAGAATCATAAGATTAACTCTTATGTATTATGATGATTAAAGAAAAAATCAGTCTTTAAACGTTAGTTTAGAGGCTGTCTTTTTTTTGAAGGAATTTTCAAGCTTTTGTAGAATTTAAAACAAAAGAGGTGTGAAATATGTTTGATATTAGATTGAATTTCAAAAATGTAGAAATTTCAAGTGTAGAAAAAGAAGATTTAGATAGTGTTTATAAATGGTTTATAAATGGTTTGAATTGTAATTTTGATAAAAAACAAAAACCATTAACCCAAAAACAATTCTATGAGATGTTTTTAGCATATTATTTAAGTGAATGTGAATTTTTTTTAAAGGTAGAGAGAAAAAAAGAGACTATAGGAATAGTTAAAGGTGCAATAGAATTTAAAAATCCAAATCAAGTTTGGTTAAAGTGGTTTTTTATAAATGAACAGTTTAGAAATGAAGGAGTAGGAACTGAAATATTAAAAAAGATAATTAATTATTTTTATAGAGAATGTAGGATAAATGATTTTTATATTAAAGTACCAAAGTGTTATATTAATATTTTGCAATTTTTTAAAAAAAATGATTTTAAATTAATAGGATTTTCTAATGAAAAAAATCAGTACCAAGATAAAGTAATGATTTTAAAAAAATGATATAATGAAAAAATACTACGATATTATAAAATAAATGATAATATGATAAAATGATGCACGGATTATTGACAAATATTTATAATATATAATATAATGGTAAACAGGTGTAGAAAATTGAGAATATTAAAAAAAGGATTATGCCATATAAAATGGTTTAATGATAAATTTTGTTATGATGTTGAGGTGTGAAAACGTTATCTTTAAAGTTGCTAGGAGGTAGAAAAATGAAATGTTTTACACATAAGTTTATTATTCCAGCGATGTTTTTTATGGTCTTAGGTATAATAACAACTGTAAATAGCTACGAAGTAAAGGCAGATGTAAGTGTTCAGACAACTAAAAGTATAAATGTTCGTTCGAAGAAAATAGAAAGTAATAGAATTATAAAGGTGCCTAAAGAAAAAGCAGAAAGAGAAAGGTTATCTAGAGGAAGTAGTAGTTCTAATACGAGCATAATAGAATATGCTTATAAGTTTTTAGGTAGACCATATGTTTGGGCAGCTTCAGGTCCAAGAGCATTTGATTGTTCGGGATTTACATCGTATGTTTATCGCAAGTTTGGATATAATCTACCTCATTATACTGGTTACCAAGTAAGCTTAGGTAATGGAGTATCAAGGAGTAACCTTAAAACTGGAGATTTAGTTTTTTTCAATACATCAGGATCTAATAGCCATGTAGGCATATACATAGGAAACGGGAATTTTATTCATGCATCATCAGGTAAAAAGAAAATTATAGTAAGCAGCTTAAGTCAATCTTACTATAATTCTAGATATTCAACTGGGCGAAGGATAATAAAATAAAGTGTAAAATAGAATAATACATATTAAAAATCTCAATCATTAGATTGGGATTTTTTTAGTATAAATATGCTTATAGTCAAATAATATTAAAATATAAATGAATTTTTGTTTTTTTATTTTAACTTAGGTAGGGAGGAATAAAAATGAAATACACTAGATATAATTTAAAAAAGAAAAAAAGTAATGGTATATTTTTTATCATTATAATATGTGGGATATTAGTATTAGCTTTAATTTTGGGGACTATTATATCAAATTTTATTATAAAAGATATAAATGAAAGCAAAAGTAATAAAAACCCTGTTGAAAATATTGAGATGAATCCTGGTGATATAAAAAATAGTAAAGAAAAAAAATCAGGTGAAAAGATATATAAAAATACAGGAGGTAGTTTTATTGCTATTCAATGTGGCGTGTTTGGAAGTAAAGAAAATGCTGATATATTAAAAGTGGAATTATCTGATTTGGGCAATCCATTTATAATAGAAGAAGAAGGTAAAAATAGAGTTATTTTAGGAATATATACTGAAAAGGAAGCTGAAGAACAAATAAAGATATTAAAGGATAATGGTAAAGATTATACTAGAATAAAATTTGTATTTGATACAAATAATTTATGTGATGCTCAAATTTATGAAATTATCAATGGAAATTTACAAATAATTAATAAATTTTCTGATAAAAAAGTTAAAGCAGTTGAAACTAAGCAGCTAAAGGAATGGATTTCAAAAATGAAAAAAATAGATAAAACAAGTGAAAATTATAATAAACTTCAAAATGTTAAAGATAATTCAAATAAATTGCCAGAGAAGATATCTAAAGAACAACTAAGTAAGCAAAATATTTATATATACAATATATTAAAGGAAATGAAATGAATAATTTTTATAAGCATTCTTAAATTTTGAATGCTTTTTTATTTATTTTATTGTTAAATAAAAATTAATAAAAATAATATATACTGCCACTTGTTTAAGTTTTTATTAAGTGTTAAACTATATAAGATAAAGGGGTTAAGGGGAGAATATATAGTGAGAAATGGTAGTGGAAAAAGTTCTCTAGTTTTTGTAATATTATTAGGGGCTTTGGGTGGAACTTTTGCTGGAGATATTTTATCAAATAATATAAAAGTACTAAGTTTTTTTAAAACTGTATATCATATAGGAACTTCAGCACCTTTTATAGTAAATCTAAAAATTATGAAGTTAACTTTTGGGATTAACTTTGATATAAATATAATGACTATAGTTGGAGTGATTTTAGCTATGTATTTATATAGAAAGTATTAGGAGTGATATTATGAGGTTGGTTTTAGCATCAGCTTCTGAAAGAAGACAAAACCTTTTACATAGATTAACAGATAATTTCGAGATTATTGTTAGCAATTTTAATGAAGATAAAATTGCGTTTAAAGGTGATTGCGGAAATTATGTAATGGAGCTAGCAAAAGGAAAAGCTATGGAAGTAGCTAATAGGCTTAATACAGATGCAGTGGTGATTGGTAGTGATACTATAGTTTCATTTAAAAATAATGTACTTGGAAAACCTAAAAATGAATTGGATGCCTTTAATATGTTAAAGCTTTTAAGTGGAGATACTCATCAGGTATATTCTGGGATTGCTTTGGTTGATAAAGTTTCTAAAAACATAAAAATTGATTATGTGTGTACTAATGTTAAGTTTTCAACTATTACTGATGAACAGATAAAGAAATACATAGATACTGGAGAACCTATGGATAAGGCAGGAGCGTATGGAATCCAAGGATTTGGTGGAGTATTTGTAGAAGAAATACACGGGTGCTATTATAATGTAGTGGGACTTTCTTTAAATAAATTAAATTGTATGTTCAAGGAGATGGGGGTAAATCTATAAAAGGAGTAATAATGACTATGCAAACTACTTTTAGAATTATGGATTTACCTAAAAATGAAAGACCAAGAGAAAGACTTTTAAGATATGGTGGAGATAATTTATCTAATAGTGAACTTTTGGCTATAATACTTAGAACTGGTACGTCAAAAGAAAATGTCTTGAATTTAAGTACAAGAATATTAAAAGAAAGTGGAGGATTGAATGAACTTTTAAGTTCCAATGCAGAGGAATTTATGAGTTTAAATGGTATTGGACCTGCAAAGGCTGCACAATTATTAGCTGTTTCGGAGTTGTTCAAGAGATTTAAAGCTTTCAAATCAGGAGAGTTTTATGCTATAAAACAACCTAAAGATGCAGTTAATTTAGTTATGGAAGAAATGCGCTATTTAAAAGAAGAACATTTGAGAGTTATAATGCTTAATACAAAAAATCGGGTTACTTGTATTAAAGATGTTTCAATAGGAACTTTAAATTCATCAATTGTTCACCCAAGAGAAATATTTAGTGAAGCAATAAAAAAGAATAGTGCAGCTATTATAATATGCCACAATCATCCCTCGGGAGATCCAACTCCAAGTAGTGAGGATATAAACGTAACTTATAGATTAAAGGAATGCAGTGAACTTTTAGGAATTGGTTTGTTGGATCATTTGATAATTGGTAATGGAATTTATGTGAGTTTAAAAGAAAAATGCATATTGTAGTCTAAAAGGTGAAAGGAGAAATAATCGTGAGATTTTTTGGAATTACAAAAGATATGGGAATAGATTTAGGAACAGCAAATACATTAGTATATTCTAAAGGAAAAGGAATAGTTTTGAGAGAACCTTCAGTTGTAGCAATAAATACTAACACAAATAGAGTTTTAGCTGTAGGTCAAGAAGCAAAACAAATGATAGGAAGAACTCCTGGTAATATAATAGCCATTAGACCTATGAGAGATGGTGTTATTGCAGACTTTGATGTTACAGAAGAAATGTTAAGAAGCTTTATTACAAAGGTTTGTACAAAATCAGCTTTTACAAGTCCAAGGGTAGTTGTTTGTTTCCCATCAGGAGTTACAGCTGTTGAAAAAAGAGCGATAGAAGAAGCTTCTAAAAGAGCTGGAGCTAGATATGTCCATTTAATGGAAGAACCAATGGCAGCTGCTATTGGAGCAGGGTTACCTGTAGATGAACCAACTGGAAGCATGGTTGTTGATATTGGTGGTGGTACTACCGAAGTTGCTGTAATTTCATTAGGTGGAATAGTTACAAGTCAATCTTTGAGGGTTGCTGGAGACGAGTTAGATCATGCCATTATAGCTTATATTAAGAAAGAATATAGTTTAATGATAGGTGAGAGAACAGCAGAAAATCTAAAGGTAAATATAGGTTCAGCTTATCCAACTAAGCTAACGGAAGAAGAGTTAGCAGTAGAAGAAGCAGCAGTAGAAGATGAATCAGAAGAAAAAATGGATAATATAATAGATTTAGAAAAAAATGATGAATCAATATTAACGGAAAGAAGAATGGAAATTAGAGGTAGAGATCTTATAACTGGACTTCCGAAAGTAATAGAAGTAGGAGAAAATGAGATAAGAGAAGCTTTGAAGGAACCGGTATCAGCTATAATAGATGCAATAAAAACAAATTTAGAAAAGACTCCACCAGAACTTGCTTCCGATATAATGGATAAAGGTATAATGCTTACAGGTGGAGGCGCAATGCTTAAAGGTCTTGATAAATTAATAAATATAGAAACACATATGCCAGTACATATAGCAGAAGCACCTCTTGACTGTGTCGCGGTTGGTGCGGGGAAATTTTTAGAAAATCTTGACAAATTAAATAGGAAATAATGAAAAATGACATTTTTTAAGAATAAACTGACAGTAATTATTATTGTGCTGTCAGTTAGCTTTTTAATTTTGATCGGGTATAATTTTAAAAAAGAAAAAATAGGTGCTGCAGAAAATGGTGTAGGTGTTACTTTAAATTCAGTACAAGGCGTTGTGTATAATTTTAACAGTAAAATAAAAAATAGTATAAATTTTTTTGTTAATTATTCGGATGTAAAGAAAGAAAATGAAAAGCTGAGAACTGACAATATACAGCTAAAGGATAAAGCAATTAAGTTTGATGCATTACAAAAAGAAAATAAGCGATTACGTAAAATGCTAAATTTTAAGGATCAAAAATCTGAATATGAATATTTAGGTTGCGATATTATAGGAAAAAGTGGTAATGATTGGTTGGAAGGCTTTGTAATTAATAGAGGTTCTAATGATGGAATAAAGAAAAGAATGGTAGTTATAACTGGAGAAGGGTTAGTAGGACAAGTGACTTCAGTAGGAAGTAATTGGGCTATAGTTCAGTCATTAGTAAATGAAAATATTGCAGTAGCTGGTCTTGTCAATAGTACTGATGAAAATGATGGTATTGTAAAAGGATATAGAGATAGCAATGATAAGTTACTGGCTAAGCTTTATTATTTACCTTTGGATTCTAAAATTAAAAATGAAGATACAATTTTAACTTCTGGATTAGGTGGATTATATCCAAAAGGAATAAGTATAGGAACAGTTATTGATATTGAAGAGGATAAAGGTAAATTAGTAAAAAATGCGTTAATACAGCCAAGTGTAGATTTTAATAAGCTACAAGAACTTTTTGTGGTAATTCCTAAAGAGCAAAGAGAAGTAAAATATTAGGGTGGCATAATATGAAAAAAATGATAATTGTAGGATTTTTGTCGATTTTATTTTTAATATTGGATAATACATTAATGCCTTTTTTAAATATAAAAGGTGTGTATCCCAGTCTATTACTAGTATTTGCAATGTGCTATTCTATTATTAATGGAAGTTGGAGTGGTATTGCAATTGGAATATTTTCTGGGGCGTTACAGGATGTTTATCTTATAGGGGCATTTGGAATTAATATGTTGTTAAATATGCTTATGTGCTTAATAGCTAGCAAAATAGGTGAGGCTATATTTAAAGACAAATCAAGTATACCTATTATAACTTGTTTTGTACTTAGTTTGTTAAAGGGAGTCTTAATGTTTGTCATATTATACATATTAAAAATTCATTTTAATGTAAAAATTATATTTTTAAACAGTATATATAATGCAGTAGTTGCTGTTTTTATGTATAAAAGAATTTATAAGCTTTGTCAAAGAAAATTTATGGTTAAAAATTGGAAATTTTAAAAGTGGTGATTTAGTATAATGAAAAAATCTGATTCAATGAAAAAGGTTAATTTATCACAAAAACGAAAAAAATCTAAAAAAAATAAAAAGTTCACTAGATACACAGCACTTACAATAATTATGGTATTAATATTTACTTTGATTATTTCTAAGTTGGTTTATTTACAAGTAGTTAAAGCTGATGAATATAGAGAAATGACTAGCAGAAAAGCTGTTAGAAGTGTTCCAATTACTCCTCCAAGAGGAAATGTTATTGACAGTAAAGGTAAGATACTAGCAGAAAGCAGACAGGGATATACTTTAGTGTTTACCCAAACAGAAGAGAGTAAAACTAAGTTTTTTGATACAATGATTAAAGTTTTTGAAATTTTAGATGACAATAATGAACGTCAAATAGATGACTTTGACTTAAAGGTCAATCCATTTAGATTTGAGTTTAGAAGTAGTAATCCTAAAACTAGAAGGTGGATGGAACTTAGGTTTAAAAAAGATAGAGGAATGGATGATAGTGCAAGAAAAGAATTATTTCCAGGGAAAAAAAGAGAAGAATTAACAAATCAAGAAAAGGAAAAGATAGACGAAGAGCTTTTGAAGAAAACACCTGCAGAAACTTTTGAATATTTATTAAAATTTTATGGAATTAAGTCTCAAGAAGATAAGATAATATATACTGAACTTTTTGATAAAATGAAAGGCGAGGATATAAAACAAAATGAAACTTTAGAAAAATATTTAAAAGAGTATAAAATAAAAGAAAAAAATATTAAAAAACAATATGTAAAACTATATAAGGAAATATCTAAGGAAACTTTTGAATATTTAGTGAAACTTTATGGTGTAAATACAAAAGTATATTCTATTGAATTAGAAAGAAAATTTGTGCTCATAAAAGATGCAATAAAGCTCCAAAGTTATTATGGGTTTAAACCAGTTGTTATAGCATCTAATATTAATAAAAATACAGCATTTACACTTATGCAGAAGTATGAAGAATTATCAGGTATAGAAGTTACTGTTGATCCAATAAGAGTATATCCTAATGGTGAATTGGGATCAGCTTTTCTAGGATATTTATCAAAAATAAGTTCAAATCAGAAGGAAAAGTATGAAGAAAAAGGCTATGATATTAGCACTGATTATATAGGTTCAGATGGAATAGAAAAAATTTTTGAAAGTATATTAAGAGGCTCCAAAGGAACAAAACTTGTTCAGATAAATAAGCATGGAAGAATAATAAGAGAGCTAGGAAGAAAAGAACCTTATCCCGGTAAAACTGTTCAGCTTACAGTTGATAAGGATATACAATATGCTGCAGAAAAATCTCTTGAAGAAAGTATGAAAGAGTTACAAGGTAGAGGAAGAGTTGGTGATGTTGATACAACAAATGCTACTAGAGGAGCTGCTGTAGCAATTGATGTAAAAACAGGTAAAGTACTTGCTCTTGTAAGTAAACCTGGATATGATCCGAATTTATTTGCAGTACCAGGACGATTAACCCCAGAACTACAAAAGCAGTATTTTAACCCTGATTTGAAGGAGTTTGGAGAAAAACATGTTCAGGATTTGCTTAAAAGAAATGGTATAGCAAGAGAAGCTTATAAAGACAAATCTATAGAGGATATAGTAGATAGACTATTTCCTCTAGATAAAAATATAAAAAACAATACTACTATAAGACAAGATAGATATGATATATATCCTAAACCGTTATATAATTATGCAACAAAGAGTCTTATACCACCAGGATCTACTTTTAAACCGTTAGTGGGAGTTGCAGGAATGGAAGAAGGAGTACTGCAACCAAATGAAACAATTTATGATGGGTTAATATTCACTAAACATGGATACAAGGGTAAAGATTGGAATAGCTATAGTTTTGGACATATAGCTGTAGCTGAAGCCATTGAAAGATCTTGTAACTATTTTTTCTTTGAAGTTGGAGATAGATTGTATCAAACAGGTAAATATAACAATGGATTTGATGCAATAGCTCATTATGCTTGGAAATTTGGTTTAGGTGCACCAAAAGATGCTAAGCCTGCTAGTGGTATAGAAATTCCAGAAAGATTTGGGCAAGTATATAATTTGGAATCTGGTAGAAGAATTTTTGCAGCACTTTATATGAATACATTAGAGTCACTTTTGAAAAGAGGAACAGATACAAGAACTCCTAATTATAGAAATCACTACGTAGGGATAAATATTACAGATAATGAAAGTGACAACGAAAATGTTAGAAGTCTAAAAGAAAAAATTAGAAAAAGAATTGTTGAAGAGATGAAATATAAAGCTAAAGGTACAGCAGATATAAAGGAAATGATTTTTGAACTTTCAAATATAGACTCTGTTATTAAGAAAAACTATATGGATAATTACAATATATATTCTAATAGTTATTCTGGTAGTGAAGATAAAAAGCTTACATATGAAGCTTTTGCTGCAAAACAAATAGAAGCAGCATGGCTTACTGCTGTATATTCTATTGATGATTCAAATTATAACATAAATAACCAAAATAATGTTTATGATGCTTCTATAGGTCAAGGTACTAATCAGTTTACACCAGTTCAGCTTTCAAACTATATTGCAACGCTTGTTAATGGTGGAAACAGATATAAAGTTCATTTAGTAGACAAAATATTAGACCAAGATGGTAAAGTAGTGAAGGAATTTAAACCAGAAATTATTGAAAAGGTAGGACTTAAGTCTTCAACAATAAATGCTGTGAAAAAAGGAATGTATGATGTTATTAATGGAAGTCATGGTACAGCTATAGGCGCATTTTCAGGATTTCCTATAGTTAATGGAGGAAAAACAGGTTCAGCTACATTTTCTAAGCTTCAAGAGGAAATGGGAAGAACTTCTTATGGTGTATTTGTAGGATTTGCTCCTTATGATAATCCAGAGATTGCAGTTTGTGTGATAGTTTTTGACGGAGGTCATG
Organism: Clostridium aestuarii; assembly: GCF_026735135.1. Lineage (GTDB taxonomy): Bacteria > Bacillota > Clostridia > Clostridiales > Clostridiaceae > Clostridium_H > Clostridium_H aestuarii. Next base: position 61,141 of record NZ_JAPQER010000005.1, read on the forward strand.
GTGGAAGTATAGCAGGAGTTGGAAGAGCCATTTATGAATCTTATTTTAAAGAAAAATTAAGTAAGGAATATCCAAACTATGTTCCAAAATATAATTATAAAATTCCTGATAACGTGTATGAAGAAAAAACAGAATCACAAATAGAAATAAATGTAGACTAATAAGACAAAACCAGATAATTATTTATCTGGTTTTTGAAATTTATTTATATTATATAGAAGGAAATAGCATAAAAATGTTGAAATATAGAGGTAGTGTAGTAATGGAGGTTTGGTATGGTTAACGATGGAGTAATGATGAAAGGTAATAAAGAGGGATTAAATGCAGTAATTGATATGAACAAATATGGTGATTTTGATGAAATGATAGAAGCCTTTGTAGAAAAGTTAACTAAGGGAAAAAGATTCTATAAGGGAGCTACTATAAAGATAACAACTCAACTTAAAGAATTAAATGAAAGACAAATAATAATAATAAAAAATATATTATTTGATGAGTTTTTCATAAAAGATTGTATTTTTGAAGATAAAGAAGAAACAAAAGTTAGAGTGTTTTCAGGAATATATGAAGGACGTACAAAATTTTATAGAAGAACCTTGCGAAGTGGTCAAATTATAAGGTATGCAGGAAATATAGTTATTATTGGGGATGTGAATCCAGGGTCAGAGGTTTATGCAGCTGGCAATATAATAGTTTTAGGAAATTTAAAAGGAAATGTTCATGCCGGTAATACGGGAAATAAAAAAGCAATTATTGCTGCATTTAAACTTCAACCGAAGATACTCCAAATTGCAAATATTATGACCAGAGCTCCAGAGGATGATGAAAAAGCAAATTATCCTGAAGTTGCAAAAATAAAAGACGATACTATAATAGTTGAACCTTATTTACCTAATAAATTTATATAATGGAGGAAGAACATATGAGTGAAGCTATAGTAATAACATCAGGTAAAGGTGGAGTAGGTAAAACAACAACTACTGCCAATGTTGGAACTGCACTTGCCGGGTTAAATAAAAAAGTAGTTGTAGTTGATGGAGATACAGGTCTTAGAAATTTAGATGTACTTATGGGACTTGAGAATAGAATAGTATTCACGTTACTTGATGTTATTGAGGAAAGGTGTAGACTAAAACAAGCTCTTATAAAAGATAAAAGGTTGTCAAATTTATATTTACTTCCTACAGCACAAACAAGAGATAAAAATGATATTAGTCCAGAGCAAATGTTTAACTTAATACAGGAGTTAAAGAAAGAATTTGATTATGTGATAATTGATTGTCCAGCAGGAATCGAACAAGGGTTTGAAAATGCTGTTATAGGAGCAGATAGAGCTATTGTTGTTGTTAATCCAGAAGTAACTTCTGTAAGAGATGCTGATAGGGTAATTGGAAAATTAGATGCTAAAGGCGTTGATAATCATCAACTAATTGTAAATAGAATAGATCATGAAATGGTAAAAAGAGGAGATATGCTTGATGTAAATGATATCCTTGATAGTTTAGCTATAAAATTATTAGGAGTTGTTCCTGTGGATGAAGAAATAACAGTAGCTACTAATAAAGGAGAACCAGTAGTTCTTAATAATAGAGCATTAGCTGGACAAGCATTTAATAATATTGCAAAAAGGATATTAGGAGAAGACGTACCTCTTATACAGGTACCAAACAATAGTCGTGTAGGTTTATTTGAATCGTTAAAGAGAATATTTAAAATGAATTAGGAGGAAATTAAATGGATTTTTCAAAGCTATTTTCTAACAAGCAATCCTCTAAAGTTGTGGCTAAGGATAGATTAAAACTAATACTAATTCATGATAGAGCCAATATATCACCAGAGCTTTTAGAAAATATGAGAGAGGATATTTTACAAGTAATTTCAAAATATGTAGTAATAGATGATAGTGAAGTAGAAGTAAGATTAACCCATACACAGGAAGTTGAAGGTAGTTCACCAGCGCTTGTTGCAAGTATTCCAATAAAATATATGAAATAAAATTGATAAAAATGCTATGTGTAATTTATAGGTTATACATGGCTTTTTTTTATTTATGTGATATAATCTTATTTATATGGAGGGATATAAAAGTGCTCGAAAAACTGAAGATTAGTAAAAAGTTGTTAAGAGAATTAGACTACAGTATAGTAATTATAGCAATAATGATAGTATTATATAGTTGCTTGAATATATACAGTGCTACCTTTAGAAATGTTGGAGTTTACTATACAAAGCTTCAATTAATATGGCTTTGTTTGGGGTTATTTGTAATATACATAATTTTATTGATTGATTATACTATTATAGGAAATTATGCAAGTATTATATATTGGTTTGGTATTGTGTTACTTGTGTTAAATGATTTTGTTTTAGGAAGTATTCATAAAGGATCTAATGCTTGGATTAGTATAGGATCACGTGCTATTCAACCGTCAGAATTTGCTAAGTTAGGTATGATGGTAATGCTCGCTAAGCTTCTTAATGATATGGAAGGTAATATAAATAAGCCTAAAAACTTTTTAAAATTAGTGTTTTATGCGCTGCTTCCTATGATTCTTATTGTTATTCAACCAGATATGGGTATGACAATGGTTACATTTTCTATAGTGCTGGGAATATTTTTTATAGCAGGTCTTGACTTAAGAGTTATATTAGGTGGATTAGCAAGTCTTGTAGTACTTGTTGTTGGAATATGGAATTCACCACTTATGAAACCTTATTGGAAGGGAAGATTAGTTGCTTTTTTAAATCCAGAAGCATATAGCAGAAGCTTATCATTTCAACTTAATCAATCTATAATGGGGATTGGATCAGGTAAAATATTAGGAGAGGGCTTTACCAAAGGATTGCAAATAGCAGGTAATAATGTGCCAGAGGCTCATACAGATTTTATTTTTTCTGTAGTAGGAGAAGAATGGGGACTTGTTGGTGCTATATTTTTATTAGTACTTTATGGATTTATGATATATAAATTTATAAAGATAGCTAAAAATTCAAAAGATATTTTTGGTTCTATTGTAACTATAGGAGTTATATCAACATTCTTATTTTCAATATTACAAAATATAGGTATGACTATAGGACTTATGCCTATAACAGGAATTACATTACCACTTATGAGTTATGGGGGAAGTTCCATACTATCTAATTTTATGTCTATAGGGTTAGTTTTAAATATAGGTATGAGAAAGAAAAAAATTAATTTTTAGGGGGAATTAAAGATGAAAATAGCGTTAGTAGCTCATGACAACAAAAAAGAAGAGCTAATTGACTTTGTATGTAGGTATAGAGATGTTTTTGGGGAACATGAATTATTTGCTACAGGTACTACTGGAAAACTTATAAATGAAAAATTAGAATTAGATGTATATAGATTTTTATCTGGGCCGTTAGGTGGAGATCAGCAAATTGGGGCAAAAGTTGTAACGGGAGAGATGGATATGGTTATATTCTTCAGAGATCCTTTAACTGCACAACCTCATGAACCAGATGTTTCAGCTCTTTTAAGAATATGTGATGTACATGATATCCCACTTGCAAGTAATTTAGGTTCAGCAGAAGTTTTTGCAAAAGCTTTAGTAACAAAAAGGTAAAAACTAAAGGAAGTGCTTAGTAATTTTGGATACTTATAAAAAACCTCATGCAAATGTATGAGGTTTTTTAATGATTTTTATTTATTAACGTAGTGTGTATGAAGAAGTTCGTGTGCTTTTTCTCCATAAGGTTCCCCTAAAAATTCTTTATATAGTTGCTGTATATAAGGATTTTCATGAGATTTTCTAAGTGCTTTGTTCTTATCTTCTTGATAAAGGGCTTCTATTCTTTTTTCTAATATTTTAGTATCTCCATATATATATGGTTGACCGCCGCCTCCAATACATCCACCTGGACACGCCATGATTTCAATTAAATGATAATTTACTTCACCTGCTCTTATTGATTCAAGTAATCTTCGAGCATTTCCAAGACCATTTGTTACAGCTACATGTACATCCATATCTTTTATTTTAACAGTAGCTTCTTTTACTCCTTTAAGACCTCTTACTGAATGAAATTCTAATGCTGGACCACTTTCGCCAGTGAGCCATTCATAAGCTGTACGAACAGCTGCTTCCATAACTCCACCAGATGCACCAAAAATATCACCTGCACTTGTAGATTCTCCAAGTGGTGCATCAAACTTTTCATCTGGCAAAGAAATAAAATCAATTCCTGCTTCTCTAATCATTTTTCCAAGTTCTCTTGTGGTTATGACAATATCTACATCGCGTATTCCATTTCGCTGCATTTCAGGTCTTGCAGCTTCATATTTTTTAGCTAGACAAGGCATAACGGATACTACTACTATTTTTTCAGGAGGTATATTCATTTTTTCTGCAAAATATGTTTTAGCTATTGTACCGAACATTTGATGTGGTGATTTGCAGGTAGAAGGGATATCTAATAAATCTGTAAAGCTATGTTCTAATAGATTTATCCAAGCAGGGCAGCAGCTTGTAAGCATAGGAAGTCTTCCACCATGTTCTAACCTATGAATGAATTCAGATGCTTCTTCCATTATAGTTAAATCTGCACCAAAATCTGTATCAAATACATAATCAAAACCTAAAGTGCGAAGAGCAGCTACCATTTTACCAGTTACTAAAGTTCCTGGTTCTAGTCCAAACTCTTCTCCAAGTGCAGCTCTAATTGCAGGTGCTGTTTCTACAATAACTATTTTTCCTTCATCGTTTATAGCATCCCATACGTTTGGAATGAAATTTACTTCTGTTAAAGCACCAGTAGGGCAAACAGCTACACATTGACCACAGAATGTACAGTTTGTTTCAGCCATTGGAAGATTAAAAGCTGGGGCTATATTAGTATGAAATCCTCTATTAATTCCAGATAATACACCACAGGCTTGAACTTCATTACACATAGTTTCACATCTTCTGCATAGAATGCATTTATCCATATCTCTAATTATAGAATAACTTGAATTATCTGTTGGAAAAGTAGACATTTCTCCTTCGTACCTTATTTCGCGAATACCTAGTTCTGCTGCTAATGATTGAAGTTCGCAATGCATATTTTTTTCACACAATAAACATTCTTGAGGATGGTCTGAAAGAAGCAATTCAACAATAGCTCGTCGGGCTTTTATAGCTCTTATAGAATTGGTTTTAACAACCATGCCTTCTCTTACTTTAGTAGAACATGAAGGTGCTAAATTATGTCGTCCTTCTACTTCAACTACGCATACTCTACAAGAACCAGGTTCATTTATTGTTCTATCATCATGAAGTTTAAAGTGGCATAATGTAGGTATATGGATATTAAGTTTTTCGGCAGCTTTTAAAATAGATGTTCCTTCTTCAACTTCAACTTTTCTACCATTTATAGTTAAACTAACTAAATTCAATATTCTCACCTCTTTTTTGCTATTTTCTTATTATTGCATCCACTGGACATATTTCATAACATGTATTACATTTTATACATTTATCTTGATCTATAACGTGTTTTTCTTTAACATTTCCGCTAATACATGATACTGGACATTTCTTAGCGCATCTAGTGCAGCCTATACATTTATCTGTGATTTGATAGTTCAATAAGTCTTTGCATACACCAGCAGGACAGGATTTACCATTTACATGAGCATCAAACTCATCCCTAAAATACCTCATATTACTTAAAATTGGATTAGGAGAAGTTTGACCAAGACCACAGAGAGAGGTATCTTTTACAATCTGTGCAAGTTCTTTTAGATTAATTAGATCTTGTTCTTCTGCTTTGCCTTTGGTGATTTTATCAAGCAATTCATAAAGTCGTTTATTTCCAATCCTACATGGAGTACATTTTCCACAGGATTCTTCAAGTGTGAATTCAAGATAAAATTTTGCAATATCTACCATACAGTTATCTTCATCCATAACAATCATACCGCCAGACCCCATCATAGAGCCTATAGCATTTAATGATTCATAGTCTATAGGTGTATCTAAAAGGGAAGTTGGTATACATCCACCAGAAGGACCACCGGTTTGAACTGCTTTGAATTTTTTTCCACCAGATATGCCGCCACCGATATCATATATTATTTCTCTTAAAGTTGTTCCCATTGGAACTTCTACAAGACCAACGTTATTAATTTTTCCAGCTAAGGCAAAAACCTTTGTTCCTTTGGAAGTTTTTGTACCTATTGAAGTAAACCAATCTACACCATTATTTATTATAGCTGGTATATTAGCAAAGGTTTCAACATTATTTACACTAGTTGGTTTATCCCAAAGTCCACTCTCAGCAGGGTAAGGGGGTTTGTTTCTAGGCTCACCGCGATAACCTTCAATCGAATTTATCAAAGCTGTTTCTTCACCACATACAAAGGCACCTGCACCAAATTTTAATTCAACATCAAAATTAAAATTTGTTCCTAATATATTTTTACCAAGAAGACCGTATTCTCTTGATTGTTTTATAGCTATTTTAAGTCTATCTATGGCAAGTGGATATTCTGCTCTTATGTAAATAAAACCATGAGAAGCATCTAGAGCATATCCAGCTATAGCCATGGCTTCAAGAACGCTGTGCGGGTCTCCTTCTAGAATAGAACGATCCATAAAAGCACCAGGATCACCTTCATCTGCATTACATATAATATATTTTTGGTCAGCTTGAAATTGTCTAGCTAAACTCCATTTTTTACCAGTAGGGAAGCCACCACCACCTCTTCCTCTTAATCCAGAATCTGAGATTAATTTAATAATATCATCAGGAGTCATTTCAGTTAACACTTTTCCTAATGCCATGTATCCTCTTTCAGCAATAGATTCACGTATATCCTCAGGATTTATAAGACCACAGTTCCGAAGTGCAATTCTGTATTGTTTTTTATAAAAAGACATCTCATCTTGTCTTTTTACTTTCTTTTTAAGGGTAGGCTCTTCATATAATAATCTTTCAACAATTTTTCCATTTAATAAATGTTCATTAACTATATCTTCCACATCATCAGGTTTTACTTTAACATAAAATACATTGTCCGGATCCACTTTTACAATAGGTCCTTTTTCACAAAAACCAAAGCAGCCAGTTATAGATGCTTTTACTTCATTAGAGATTCCTGCTTTAACAATTTGTTCTCTTAAATTTTCAAGTATTTTTTGGCTTTCGGCAGATTGACATCCTGTTCCTCCACAAACTAATATTTCTCTTTTACATTTTTTATTTTCAACCATTAGTTCTTCTTTATAAGTAGGTTTTCGAAGTTCAAGTAATTCTTTAAATTGATTATGATAATTTTTAAGCTCTTCAAAAGAATTAATTTTATTCAACGACTGATACCTCCTTTTCTGCATATTCATGTAGCAAATCATCTACTTGAGCTACAGTAAAATGTCCATAAACCTTATCATTTACTGTTACAACAGGTGCAAGACCACAAGCTCCTACGCAACGCAGTACTTCAAGTGTAAATTTACTATCTGCTGTAGTTTGACCTGCTTTAATATTTAATTTTGTTTCAAATTCTTTTAAAATATCTCCAGCGCCTTTAACGAAGCAAGCTGTTCCCATACAAATATTTATTACATACTTACCTCTTGGTATAGTTGTAAAGTAAGAATAGAAGGTGACAACACCATATACTGTAGCTACAGAGAGATGAAGTTTGTCTGCTATAAAGCTTTGTACGTCTTCTGGAAGATATCCAAAAATATGTTGAGCTTTATGTAAGACTTCTATTAGGGAACTACGATTAGCTGGAAGTTTATTTATAAAATTTTCTAATTCTCCAAATTTTTGTTCTGATAAAGGATTTGAGCACATTAAGGTTAACCTCCTTTACAAATGTAATATATAGAAATACTTATAATATATTTTTAGGATGTGCATTTTTGAACTTATAATTCATTTGATTTAAAAGAGATAATATAGTAAAAAACAACAATTATACTGCATTGACATAAAGTTACTGAGGACTTAAACTATTAGTAAAAAATAAATATACTATATATTTATTTAACAATGATTATATTTGTAGTTATATATAATAAGTTAAGTAAAAAATATAAATTTAATTTATAAATTTTTAACTAAAAAAATAAATTATTAAAGTAAAACAAGTTAAGTTAAGGAGAGAAATTCATGGAAAGCTATAAGGGATATATTCACATTTACACTGGAAATGGTAAAGGGAAAACTACAGCTGCTCTTGGACTTTCATTAAGAGCAGTTTGTGCTGGAAAAAAAGTTTTCTTTGGACAATTTGCTAAAGGAATGAAATATAGTGAACTTGGTGCAGTAAAATATTTACCTAATTTTGAAATGAAACAATATGGACGTAATTGTTTTATTTATAATAATCCTGAGCAGGAAGATATAAACTCAGCAAGAGATGCTCTTTTAGAAATTGAAAGTATATTAGTAGAGGGTAAATATGATTTAGTAGTAATGGATGAACTAAATATAGCACTTTTTTATAAATTATTTACAGTAGAACAGGTAATAGAGATTTTAAATAAAAGAAAAGAAAATGTGGAAGTGGTAATTACAGGAAGATATGCGCCTCAACAACTTATAGATAAATCAGATTTAGTTACTGAAATGAATGAAATAAAGCATTATTATACAAAAGGCGTTGAGGCTAGAGAGGGTATAGAAAAATAAGAATTTAAGAATATTGCTAAGCAATATTCTTAAATTCTTTTTGGTGGTTTTGGTCCAATGTATTGATAATAGTAACATTCAATACGTCCGTTAAAAAGCTTTCTATTTTTAGTAGATTTTTCACCAAAACATTTTTCAAATTCAGGATATGAAGTTATTATAAAATCAGACCAAGTATCAAGGGTTTTAAAAACCTTTCCCATATCTTTATATAATTTTTCTACTTCTTCTTTTTCGCTTAAACGTTCACCATAAGGAGGATTACATACAATAGTTCCATAGTTTTTATTAGATGAAAGCTCACTTACAGGAGCAGTTTGAAAATGTATTATATCATCTACTCCAGCTTTAATTGCATTTTGACGTGCTATTCCAATTACTCTATTGTCGATATCAAAACCTTGTATATTATAATCTTTATCATACATTATAGCTTCATAGGCTTTTTTCCTAACTTTTTTCCAAAGCTCCGTAGGAATTATGTCCCATTCTTCTGAAACAAAGTTTCTGTTTAGTCCAGGTGCTATATTCCTAGCAATTAAGGCAGCTTCTATAGGAATAGTTCCAGAACCGCAAAAAGGATCTACAAAGATTCTATCATATCTCCACTGACTTAATGTAACTAGAGCAGCAGCTAAAGTTTCTTTAAGAGGTGCTTCACTCCCAACTTCACGATAACCTCTTTTATGTAGAGCAGTACCACTTGTATCTAATAAAACAGTTACTTTATCCTTTAAAATAGAAATTACGATAGGATATTTACTTCCACTTTCTTCAAACCACTCTGTAAAATAATTTTCTTTTAGTTTTTCTACAATAGCCTTTTTACATATGGATTGAATATCAGAAAGGCTGAATAATTGAGATTTTACTGATTTAGCATTTACAATAAAATTAGCGTCCTCAGGTAGATAATTTTCCCAAGGAAGAGCTTTAGTTTGTTCAAATAATTCTTCAAAAGATGTAGCTTCAAATTCCCCAAGTTTTATATAAACTCTATCAGCACATCTAAGCCATAAATTTGATTTACAAATACCTTCTTCATCTGCAGTATAAGTAACTTTACCATTTTCAACCATTGGATTTTTATAGCCTAATCTTTTTACTTCCTTTGATACTAGAGATTCTATACCAAAGGCTGAAGTAGCAATTAATTCGTATTTTGCCATGAATTTTCTCTCCTGTTTTCTGTATTTTTGTTTAAAATTGATTGAGTTATAGATGAGTGTGATTGTCATTTAAACTTTTAAGTAGCTCATTTATACTACATATAAATATAGCATTTGAAATAATAAAAGACAAATGTTTTAATACATTGTTAATTAAAAATTTTTTTACTTGATATAATTATTTTGTATAAGTATTATGAATCTAAATTTATTATAAAATGAATTTAGATTCATAATACTAAAAAGATAATAATGCATTAAGTTTAATAGAGAAAAATAAAGTATCACAAGAAATATCATTATAAATGGAAGCTTAAAATTAAAGTTTTACTTATTTTAAGATTTAATATTTGAATTTTAAATTATTTTTAGATTAAGAAATAAAGCTAGTCAAGCTATTTAATTTCAAGCTTCACTGTTTTTTTACAAATGACACAATACATCACTTTATTACAAAAATATTCAAATGTTAACAAAAATATGGTATCATGTAAAAGAAGACTATAAATTATATGTATTTCTTATTATGTTCAAAACTTGAATTTTATAAAAAATAGGCAAACATCTTTAATAAAATTATATTTCAAAATATTCAGTGTACTTTATTGAATTCAAGTTTAATATAAAATTTAACATAAGAAGGAGAGAAAAATATGAGCCAAGACAATAAGGTAGTAACAAACAAACCTACAGTTCCAAAAAAACCTTGGTACAAAAGCTTTCCACATGCATTTCTACTATTATTTATGGTTATTGTGGTATGCGCTATTTTATCTTATTTTGTACCAGCAGGTGAATTCGAAAGAATTCAAGTTAATGGTAGAACAGTAGTTGATGCTGGAAGTTTTCACTATGTTAAAAACACCCCAGTTAGCTTTTTGGATATTTTTAGGGCTATACCAAATGGTATGATAAAAGCTAGTAGTATTATGTTTTTAATACTTCTTGTTGGTGGATCAATAGAAGTTTTTAGTCAAACAGGAGCAATAAATGCAGGCCTTTCTAAGATAATAAGAAAATATGGAGATAAAGGCGGTCCAATAGTAATTGTAATACTAATGACGTTCTTTGCAGTTTTAGGAGGCTTTTTAGGATGGATTGAAGCAGCATTCCCTTTTGTTCCACTGGCAATGGCTGTTATATGTGGATTAGGATATGATACTTTAGTTGGAGTTGGTGTGTGTACTCTTTCAATGATTTTAGGATTTACAGGGGGACCTACCAATGTTTACTCAGTAGGAATTGCGCAATCAGTTGCAGAATTACCTTTATTCTCAGGAATGGGATATAGGATGATTGTATATATTACTTTAGTAACAATTTCTATTACTCATGTATATAGATATGCTAAAAAAACAAAAGCAGATCCTTCTTTGAGTTTAATGAATGGAATCGATACCAGTGATTTAGACTATAATTTAGATTTATCTAAAAAAGTAGAATTTACAGGTAAACATACACTTTCATTGCTAATTCTTTTAGGTACATTTATAATGGTAGTTATAGGTATGACTAAATTAAAATGGAATATAAATGACATGTCTGCTGTGTTTGTAATAGGTGGTATAATAGCAGGGCTAGCATGTAGCATGACACCAAATAAAATAGCAGAACATTTTGTAAAAGGATCAGAAAAAATAGTTTTTGGTGCATTAATTGTTGGACTTGCTAGAGGAATTCAATGGATTCTTTTACAGGGACATATAGTTGATACAATTATTTATACAGCTTCATTACCTTTATCAAAATTACCAACAGTTATTTGTGCTATAGGAATGTTTGTTGTTCAGATGGTTCTTAATTTCTTTATTCCGTCTGGAAGTGGACAAGCAATGGTTACTATGCCTATAATGATACCTTTGGGTGATTTGCTAGGAATTACAAGACAGACTACTATTTTGGCTTTCCAATTAGGTGATGGTTTCTCTAATATAATGTGGTTTACTTATGGAGGATTAATGTTCTTATTAACTTCTGGAAAAGTACCATATAATCGTTGGATGAAATTTGTTTGGCCTGTTATATGGAAAGTATTTGTTGCGTCATGTATATTCTTAGTAATTGCAGTTAAGATAGGTTATGGACCATTTTAACTTACATAGGTATGGAAAGTTAAATATATATGCAATTAACAACGAATGATTGAAAATTAACGTAAAGCTAAATTTATATTAATTTTATATAAAAATTAATATAAAGATGTTTGCCTATAATAACAACTAGATATAAGAAAATTGTATGTAGATATACGATTTTAAAAGTATGTATTTCTTAATTAAATTTTTTAATAGAGGTGACTTGAAATGGATGTTAGAAAACTAGCAAAAGAATATAAACAATATGTAATAGAATTAAGAAGAAAATTTCATATGTACCCAGAATTAAGTCTTAAAGAATTTAAAACTTCTCAGCTTATAAAAGAAGAATTAGATAATATAGGTATTACTTATATTTCAGTTGCGGAAACAGGGATAATTGCTGAAATAAAAGGAAAAGGTAAAGGAAAAACTATAGCTTTAAGAGCAGATATAGATGGATTGGCTGTTACAGAAGCTAATGATCTTGAGTATAAATCAAAACATGAAGGATTTATGCATGCATGTGGACATGACTGTCATATAGCTATGCTCCTAGGAGCTGCAAGAATATTAAACGAAGTAAAAGGTGAATTAAGTGGAACTGTAAAAATAGTATTTCAACCAGCAGAAGAAATAGGTGTTGGAGCTAAAGAAATGATAAAACAAGGAGCATTACAAGGTGTAGATGGTGTGTTTGGTATGCATGTATGGAGTGACTTGGAATGTGGAAAAGTATGTGTAAAAGAAGGTCCGGGTTGGGCTGCAGCAGATGTGTTTACTATACGTGTTAAAGGAAAAGGTGGACATGGTTCTGCACCACATCAAGGAATTGATGCCGTACTTGCATCTTCTGCAATAGTTATGAATTTACAATCTATTGTAAGTAGGGAGTTAAGTCCTTTTGAGCCAGCAGTTGTTAGTGTAGGGTACCTTAAAGCTGGATCTGAATATAATGTTATTGCCAGTGAAGCAGTATTAAGAGGAACAACTAGATGCTATAATGAGGAAATACGCAAAAAATTTCCTGAATTAATTGAAAGAATAGCTAAACAAACAGCTAGTACATATAGAGCAGAAGCTGAGCTTGAATATATACAGGGACCACCAGTGGTTGTAAATGATGCAGATTGCTCAAAAATAGCAGATAAAGCAGTACAAAAAATAGGAGCTGAATCTGTACAGTTTCAAAAGATATCAGCAGCAGAAGATGTAGCACAATATATGAATAAAGTACCAGGAGTATTTGCTGTGGTTGGTGTAAAAAATAAAGATAAAGGAGCGTGCTATGCACAACACCATCCTAACTATAATGTAGATGAAGAGGCATTAGAAATAGGAACAGCTCTTCATGTTCAATATGTTTTTGATTTTTTAAATGAAAAATAAATTATTAAAGATTAAATTAACCGATAGATAGTTGTTATCTGTCGGTTGATTAGTTTATAGAAAAACAAAGCGAGTTAAGATGAAATTTGTAATTTATCTTAACTCGCGACTAGGTTTTTAACTTCTATAATATTGTAAATTGTATCTTTGTTTTCTATCAAACCTGTTATAAACTTACTTTCACTTTTAGTTTCTGCAAAGGCTTTGCAGCATAACACAAGTTCTTTTTGCTTGTTATAACCCTTGTAAGTTGTTATTGCTATATTGTTTTCACGAAGTAAATCTGCAATTTCTTTTCCAAGGATATTTTCATTAGGCAATATTTCAAATAGAAAAACTTTATCTCTTTGTACTCTATTAAATATTTTTGAAGGTATATAGGTGCTAAAAAATACTGCTGATGAAGTTATAATAATTGATGTCATATCATTTTGATGGATTATTTTATTTATAATCATCATATAAGTTATAAAAGATAAGGAATTTAACACACTCGCTATAAGATCCTGATTGTGTATTAATGCCTTTTGCTTAAAAGTTTTTAGTGAACCATCCAATAATTTTAATAAAAATAATGTAACGTACAGTTTAATCATAATATCTCCCTCCTTTGTTGTATATCGATGTATTTTAGCATAGATATATTGTTTAAACAATAGGTCCTATATCCTGTTTAAAGGATGATTTAGATGATTAACGTGAAGTGAAAATATTTACAAGTATATATTTTAAACATTTTCGTATTTTAAAAAAATTTCACATATAATTTCATTTCTAGTACCTCATAATTAGATTCGTTTTCGTTAATTACATTTTATTTTCACATAAATCTACAAAAAATCAAATAGATACTATTGGCATTTATAAGAATATTGTAAAAAAATGAAATTTAACTTAGATTTGCAATTTTAAAAGAGTGAGTTATAATTTAAAATAAAGAAGAAACTTGATATTAGGGGGTATGATTAGTGGTTAATTTTACTAGAAATATTGAAAAAGGAATAGAATATTTATATAAGCAAGGAGCATTTTTAACAGTTAAGGTTAATGATAAAGTAAATACTATGACAATTGGATGGGGAAATATAGGGTTCCAATGGAAAAAACCTATTTTTACAGTTCTTGTAAGGCAGTCTAGATATACATACGGACTTATGGAAAAAGCTAAAAATTTCACAGTAAGTGTTCCATTAGATAATGATATGAAAGAAGCATTGGCTTTCTGTGGAAGTAAATCAGGAAGAAATTTAGATAAATTTAAAGAGTGTAATTTAAGTATGGAAAAGAGTAGAAAAATATCTTCACCATCTATAGAAAATTGTGGACTTGTATATGAATGTAGAATCATATATAAACAGGATATGGACTTGAATTTATTAGATAAAGACATTAAAAAAGCTTGTTATCCAAAAGATGATAAGCATGTTATGTATTATGGAGAAATAGTGGATTGCTATTTAAATAAATAATATATAATTTTTCTAACAAGTAAATTTATGAAAGTATTAGAAATGCAGCAGAAAAATTAATGCTGCATTTTTATTTGAATTAAAGTATACAAGGATGGAAATATGTAAATAAGAATATTAAGGAGCTACTTTAAATAAGAATAAAGAAGAGAGGAGGGAGAATTATGTTATATAGAACTATGAGTAGAGCAGAAGATAAATTATCTATATTGGGGTTTGGGTGTATGAGATTTCCAACTATAGATGGAGATAAGATTGATGAGAAAAAAGCAATAAAAATGCTTCATTATGCAATAGATAATGGAGTTAATTATATAGATACAGCGTATCCTTATCATAATGGGTATAGTGAACTACTAGTTGCAAAAGCTTTAAAAGATGGGTATAGAGAAAAGGTTAAGCTTGCTACAAAACTTCCAAGTTGGCTTATTCAAACAAGAGCTGATATGGATAAATATTTAAATGAACAGTTAAAAAGATTAGAAACAGATTATATAGATTATTATTTACTTCATGCATTAAATAAAACGGATTGGAAAAAATTAAAACAATTGGGTGTGTTAGAATTTTTGGATATATCATTAAAAAGTGGAAAAATAAGATATGCAGGATTTTCTTTCCATGATGATATAGAGTTATTTAAAGAAGTTGTGGATTCTTATGAATGGACATTTTGTCAAATTCAGTATAATTATTTGGATGAAGAATATCAAGCAGGAAAAGAAGGGCTTAAATATGCAGCTAAAAAAGGAATAGGGGTAATTGTTATGGAGCCTCTTAGAGGCGGAAAACTTACTAACAATATTCCAAAGGAAGTTGAGAAAATATGGAACAAATCGGATATTAAGAGAACTCCTGCAGAGTGGGCGTTACAATGGATTTGGAATCATCCAGAAGTGACTATAGTTTTAAGTGGCATGTCAAATATGCATCAGGTTAAGGAAAATATATGTTTAGCATCATCACAATATGCACATGAGAATTCACTAAAAGATGAAGAAATAGAGTTGGTTAATGAGGTTAAAGCAATTTATAAGAGTAAAATAAAGATTAATTGTACAAATTGTAGATATTGTATGCCTTGTCCTAATGGAGTAAACATACCTGAATGTTTTAATGAATATAATAATTTATCTATTTTTGGTGATTTCAAATCTAGTAAAGCCAGTTATAATGCTCTATTAAAAGAAGAAGAAAGAGCTTCAAAATGTATTTCATGCGGAAAATGTGAAGTAGCTTGTCCTCAAAATATTCCTATTATAGAGAAATTGATGGAAATAGCAAAGGTATTTGAAAAATCTTGAAACTTGATAAAATTATTGTGAGTTAAATAAATACTAAAGGTACTAGGAATGAAGGTGCTGTTTAAGGCAAAGTTTTGTTTACTAGTACCTAGTTTTTTATATATTAACTATTAGTAATATTTATAATAATGTATATGAAGTTTGTTTGCTTGAATCTATGAAAATACTACAATTTGGTGGATAATATGTGAACAATATAAAAATAAAAACTAAAAAGACAATCAATAGATTAGCTACTAAGGTATAACTGCTAAAATCTTTGGAAGAAGTTATGAGAGAAAAGCTTATCCATTGACTAATTATTATGGACAAAAATGCAATTAATATATCAACCCAAAGTACGTTTTTTCCCAATACACATGTATAACTATAGAACATTATTGTTATTAGTATTGGTAAGCTAAGTAAAGATATTGCTTTAGCAAAAATGAAATTTGGATAATTTTTAAATCCTATAAAATACTCAAAAATTGCATAAAAAAATGCTGCAAAAAATCCTATTTTTAGGTGTTCCCAAACACTTTCATTTACTGCACTGAATGGGGTGAAAAATTTAATATCAGTAAATTCATAAAGAAAATGAAGTATGCTCATTAGTATAAAAATAACAATAACTCCCCAAAATTCAAATTTTCTTATATTTCTCAAATTTAAAAGTCCTTTCATAATTATTACTATATTATGTATAGCAATAATTATGTACAATTATACCCAAAATGAAAATTTGTATTATGCAAGATAAAAATTAATATATTTAACTAAAAAGATAGAGTATGTTAGTAAAACAATACAAGTATTCTTCATATAATGATTGTAACAAAAACTATTAAGTAAAGAAGGGATAATATGCTTCAATTTAAAACATTAGATATTGATGATAGAGCTGTTCTTAATAGGTATCTAAAACCGTATAAATTTCTAAGCTGTGAGTATTCCTTTGCAACATTATTTATGTGGAAAGATGCTTGTGACATTCAATATAGTATATATAAGGACACTTTAATAATAAAAAAGAAAGATTTTGAAGGTAAATATTATTTTATACAGCCAATAGGATATAACGATAATGAATTGATGAATTTAGTAGAAGTTTTAAGAGATTATAAAGAAAAAAATAATATGGATTATTTGTTCAGTGATTTAGAAAGGCAATTTGTTAAAAAAGTAAAAGATTTATATAAAAAAACAAGAAAAGATTTTAAGGTTTGTAAAAAAGAAAGCAAGGATAATTTTGATTATATATATGATGCTAAAAATCTTATTGAGTTATCTGGAAAAAAATATCATAAGAAGAAGAATCATTACAATGCATTTGTAAAGAAATATGATTATAGGATAGAAGATATTTTAGACAAGCAAGTTATTTTTGATTGTATAAGAGCTGCTGAAATATGGTATGAAAGAAAAGAGGAGAAAAATAAAATTCTTATACATGAATTAAATGCTATAAAGGAAATTTTAAAGTATATGGATGAATTAGAATTAAAAGGTTTAGTAGTTTATGTAGATAATAGTGTACAAGCCTTTAGTATTGGAGAAAAAGTTAATGATAAAATGGCGATTATCCATATAGAAAAAGCTAACGCTGATATAAGAGGAATATATAGTTTTATAAGTAGAACATTTATAAAAAGATATTTTAATGATATAAGTTTAATTAATAGAGAAGAAGACATGGGACTTGCTGGACTTAGAAAGTCAAAGATGTCTTATCGTCCAATAAAGTTTGCAAAAAAATATATTTTAGATTTTTAAATACAAAACCAAGTAAAGTATCGATACAATTGACTATTTGTAATTATTGTGAAATAATTCAATTATACCCATGGGTGAGATAATATACAAAAATTAAATACTGAGATATTATGGGAGGGTATAATATGAATAATAGTTGTTCAAAAGATATTAATACTAATAGTAAAGCAAAGGATATTGTTTTATCAGGATTATTAATTAGTTTGGTATTTGTAGCTACAATGTTTATAAATATTCGTTTGCCTATTTCTATACATGGAGGATTGATTCATTTAGGAAGTGCGATGGTGGTAGTTATATCAATTATCTTTGGAAAGAAGAAAGGCACTATAGCTGCAGCATTTGGTATGAGCTTATTCGATTTAATCACAGGAGGAGCACAGTGGGCTCCATTCACCTTTGTAATTAAAGGTTACATGGCATATATTATAGGAACTATGGCATATGCCAAAGGGAGAAATGGTAACAGTATCTTATGGAATTTCATAGGTGTATTGTTTGGTGGCGTGTGGATGATTGCTGGTTACTATATGGCTGAGGTTTTTATTTATGGGAACTGGTTTTCACCAATAACATCTATACCAGGAATGATTGTACAAATTGTTGCTGCAATGATTTTTGGATTACCAGCAGCTGCTGCATTAAAAAAAACTGGTATTAAACTATAGACTTGGAAATTTGAAACTTAAATTTCCGAGTGTTATAGTTTTTAAAGTTTAGATATATATCATAAATAAGTAGTATACTATAGACTATGTTAATTATATATAGTATAAGTAAAAAGTAATAAATTTAGTCAGTGTAGGATGTACTATACTAGATATACAAAGGAGTTTTTAATATGAAAGAATTTAAGTACATTTTTGGACCAGTACCTTCAAGAAGAATGGGCCTTTCTGTTGGGGTAAGTCCTATTCCAAGAAAAGCATGCAATTATTCTTGTGCCTATTGTCAGCTTGGAAGAACTGACAGAATGACAAATCAGCGCAGTGAATTTTTTAAACTTTCGGATATATTAGATGAGTTTAAAGAGTACTTAAAAGAACAATTTAAGTTTGATGTAGTAACAATAGTAGGAGAAGGAGAGCCTACATTGTATTCAAAATTAGGTGAACTTATATTAGAGTTAAAAAAACTGACTTCTAAACCTATTGCAGTTATTACAAATAGTGCGCTTTTATATGATAAAGAAGTAAGAAAAGAGTTAATGAATGCAGATATAGTTCTTCCATCTTTAGATGCTCATAATGAAAATATTTTTAAAAAGGTAAATAGACCTTATGGAAAAATTAAATATGAAGAAGTTTATCAAGGATTAGTAGAGTTTTCAAAAGAATATAAGGGTGAATTATGGTTAGAAGTAATGATTATTAAAGATTTAAATGATGATGAAAAATCTTTAATAGAAATCAAGGAAGTGTTAAATAATATAAAATATAGTAGATTGTATATAAACACTCCTGTTAGACCACCAGCAGAAGAATGGGTCAAACAAGCATCAAAGCAATCAATAGAATTAGCTGTTAATATATTAGGTGGCATATCTATAGATATGCTTGATTCAGAAGGCTTTTTTAGTGAAGTAGAGGATGATTATGAAGCGATATTAAGCATTATAAGAAGACATCCTATGAATCAATATGAAATTAGAAAATTCTTGGAATCTAGAAAATGTAGTAATATAGAAGAAATTTTTACAAGATTGAAAAATGATAATAATGTACAAACAGTAGAATATAAAGGATATAATACTTATAGATTAAACATATGAAAGGTGGTAAAAGCATATGATAAGAACTGTTAAAAGAGTCGCTGCAATTCATGATTTATCTGGTTTCGGAAGGTCATCATTATCAGTTATTATACCGGTTTTATCAATGATGGGGGCGCAAGTTTGTCCGTTACCAACGGCTATTTTATCAACTCATACTGGAGGGTTTGAAGATTTTAGTTTTGTTGATTTAACAGATTCAATGGAAAAGTATATTGAACATTGGAGAAAATTAGATATAGAATTTGATTGTATTTATAGTGGCTTTTTAGGATCAACTAAACAAATAGAAATAGTTTTAAAATTTATAGATATGTTTGAAAATAAAGATAATCTAGTAGTAATAGATCCAGTTATGGCTGACAACGGTGAGTTATATAGTACTATGGGTATAGAAATGGTAGAAAATATGAAGAAACTAGTTGGAAAAGCAGATATTATAACTCCTAATTTTACAGAAGCGGCATATCTTTTGGGTAAAGATTATACAAATAATATTACAGATGAAGAAATAAAAGAGTGGCTAGTTGAATTATCTGATATGGGACCTAAAATAGTGATTATTACTAGTGTTCCTGATAATAAATTACAAAAAAATACAAGTGTTATTGCTTATGACAGCGAATATAAAAAATTTTGGAAAGTTAGTTGTAGATATATTCCTGCTCATTTTCCTGGAACAGGAGATATATTTACTAGTGTAATTGTTGGAAGCTTATTACAAGGAGATAGTTTACCAATTGCATTAGATAGAGGAGTGCAATTTATAACGGCATCAATTAAGGCTAGCTACGGCTTCCAATATCCTCAAAGAGAAGGCGTTTTATTGGAGAGAGTACTTGGAAATTTAAAAATGCCTGTTATTGTAAGTAGTTATGAATTGTTGGAGTAAAATGAGTTTAGATATGTTAAAACAGCATCCACATAAAAAATGTAGGTGCTGTTTGTGTTTTATAATAAATGTTTATTGTTTTTCTCTCATAATTATGCAATTTCATCAATTTTGTTGTTTGGATTAATTAAATGTATTATTTTAATATATATAAACCTATTTTAAAATAAAAAATTTATATAAAAATTTTAACGGTATTATTATTTCAAAATATAGAGGGGAGAAATTATGAAAGATGAAAATTCAAATTTAACGGATATAGAATTTATTATGAGGAAAATTTGTGCATTTATAAAAGTGGATGAATTTAGCTATGATAAAGTAGATAATTATACTAATAATGCATTAAATGAAATTAAGATTAAAGAAAATACCATTAAAATTAATAAACAAGAAAATATAAATTTAAAGGAAAGTATTGAATTAAATAAAGAAAAATTAGATTATATAAAAAAATCTGTTAGGGATACAGAATGTAAATTGAATATGGAAAAAAATAAAATAAGAGAACTTAAAAATATATTAAGAATATTAATGTCTAGAAAGAAAGTAGATAAGTTAAAAATGATTGTTATACCTAAGTATATAAAAATCATTAAAAAATATGGTGATATAAAAAACATACAAAATCAAATATATGATCATAGTTTGAAAAGGGAGGATTTGGTTAATGAAATATATGATTTGTTTAGTCAAAAGAAGAGAGTGGATAATAAAATAAATAAGAGTAACAAGATTATAGGAAAGCTGAATAAAGATTGCATACATAAAGAAAAAGAAATTAAAAGTATTAAAGGTAGATTAAAAATCTTAAATCAATATATGAAACAACTTTATGATGAAAGTAGCAAGAAGAATTAGGTAACTTCTTGCTGCTTTGGTAAACTAGATTTTATGGAATGAAAATGAAAAGGTAAATATAAAATTATAAATAACGTAAATATAAATCCAACAAAAATAGGAATGTAATAAGGATAAGGAGGTAAATAATCTAGAGGAGATGATGTTAATGGTTTCTGTCTCAAATAAGAGTAATTTCCATTAACTAAGTAATTAAATCCTCCAACAATAAATATGTATATAAACGACCACTTAAAGGTCCTTTTTAAGGAATTTATAGTTGGTATATAGTTATATACAAAAAACATAAATGCTATAGAAATTAAAATACAGCCATGTCCAATAAAAAATTGAACGTACATTATGTGAGGAAATTTAAATCCAGAAGTATCAGGGGTTAATAGGGCTATAGAAGCTCCGCTAACTCCCCAAAAATAAACTATGTCAAAGAGTTTGCGATTTCCTTTTATAACCATAAATATACATAGTATTTCACATATTCTACATGTATATAAAGGAAGAGATTCTTTTAGTGTAAAATTACCACTATCTATATACCATAAATACAATAGAATTTGCTGTAAAAGTAAAATTACTGCTAAAGAGGAACCTATAATTTTTCTTGAATGTTTGTTTTTTAGTTTTTCTTTATTAAAGTATATTAATAAAATAATTGATATAATGATTGTTAAAGATAACACATGTCCATTTGAAAAACTTTCAAATTGAGAATTGTTAGTTGTTGATTTCCAAAACATACTAATGTCAAATTTCATATCTATAGCCTCCTGTTTTATATATTGCAATTATATTAAATTTTAGTGAAAAAATCAAAAAAAATTAGAGATATAAAATGTTGCTTTTTATATCTCTAATTTTATGTATACAAATTTAATTTAATAATGTATTTTTATTCAAATTTAAATTTGTCTATTTCATTTTGAAGAGTTTCTGCAAGAGTTTTTGATGATTCAGCAGTAGATACTAAATTTTCTATACCAGCTAATTGTTCCTGTGCAGAAGCAGATACTTCTTCGGTACTTGCTGATGTTTCTTCTGTGATTGCTGATATGTTTTGTATTGCTGAGATTATTTCATTTTTACTGTTTTCCATATTTTCTGCATATTCTTTAAGTTCCTTCATTTTATTTACTAGATTTTTTAATGCTGAGGAAGTATTATTGAATATATTTTCAGTATCGTCTATTGATGAAGTTTGTTCTTTTACTGTTTCACTTACAAAATTCATTTCGTTAACAGCACTATTTGCTTTTTGTTGTATATTTATTATTAGGTTTTTTATATCATTAGTTGCATCTACAGTGTTTTCTGCTAGTTTTCTTATTTCATCAGCTACTACAGCAAAGCCCTTACCAGCTTCACCAGCTCTAGCTGCTTCTATTGAAGCATTTAATGCTAATAGGTTTGTTTGGCTTGATATACTATCAATTAAATCAGTTATTGCTTCGGCATCTTTAGCATATTTATCTACATCTGATACTATTTTGTGAATTCCTACTATATTATTATTATTTAATGTTGTTTTGTCATTTAAAATTTTCAGTATTTCTTTTCCTTTTTCACTTAAAGTGTTTGTTTCTTGAGAAATAACAAATACATCTTCTACTAATCCAGTTGTGTTTTTGATTACATCCCCTAAATAGTCTGTTTTTTCAGCTACAGTTTGTGTATCTTCTGCTTGTGTAGCTGCACTAGACGCAACTTGATTTATTGCATTTGATACTTCATTAGTAGTTTTATTGTATTCTTCGGTTATATTAAATAAGTTATCTGATGATTCAGATACAGTATTAGATGAATTCTTTATATTTAATAATAATCTTTTTAAATTACTCTGCATTTTATCAAGTGAGTTAGCTATGTTTCCAATTTCATCTTTAAAATTTTTAAATTTTTCAGGAATTTTTGAAGTGAAATTTCCTTCAGATAATAAATGAATATGGTCAGCACAAATAGTTAGTGGTTTTAGTGAAGCTTTGATTGCTAATATTAATAATATTGCAGTTATGATAATGGTTATTGTAACTAAAAATATTGAGCTAAGTATTATAGAATGTTTAGATTCATTAAGTTCTTTTAAGGATAATCCTATATTTATAGAACCAGTATTCTGTCCGTTGTTGTTAATTGGAACAAGAATGTCATAAACTAATTTATTATTAACATAATGTTTTTTTGAATAAACATTTCCATCTATTGAAGCTGTTCTGCTTCCTTCACCATCACAAGATGAACCTATCATATTTTTATCATTATGAGCTACTGCAGTTAGATTTTTATCTACTACAACTGCAAAATTTACATTATCAGCTTTAGAAGCTTTTTCAACAATACTTTGTTGTCCTATACTTTGCTGAAGGTTAGCAATTTTATCAGCACTTATTGCTATTTGAATAAAATATCCATTGCCTATATTAACAGCGCCAAACTTGTAATGTTTACCATCACCGTTAGTGCTTTGTCTTATAGCTTCGGTTAAAACTTTTTTTTGACCTTTGAATAATTGCTGCATTGGATTTTTATCTGGATATTTTTGTCCAATATTACGTGACGTATTAGAAAAGATAACTACTGCATCTGAATTTGCAATGTTTATTATTGCTAAGTTCATTTGTTTTGATAGTTTAGTTAACTTTTCATTTGACATTGTATTGATATCCATATCTCCTATTGCATATGCAGATGCTAATATTTTTTCATCCAATAATTCCAGAATAGTGTTGTCTACTGCATAGCTGTTTTGAATTTCGTTAGCCATTTCTGTTGCTAAACCTATTCCACTAGAAGAAAGCTGTGATTCCATTTTATTTTCCACTATATTAACTATCGAAATTGTTAGCACAATTGTAGATAGTAGAAGTAATAATAGTGATAGTAATGTGATTTTAAACTTTAGTGGTAGATTTTTCAATTTTCCCATTGGTATCCTCCTATAGTTACTTTATTTGAAATAAACAGTGTATTTTGTTTAAATACACAAAATTTCAATATTAAAGTTAATTCAACAAAAAATGTAATAATCCTCTTTTTATAGATAAATTTTTTAAAAACATTATCTTAATATTGATATTTTAAGTGTTGAATTTGTTTAAATATATAATTTATTAGGATAAAAAATAAAACCATTAGAATATAATTTTTTATATTCTAATGGTTTTTAATTATGTTTAAATTTAATATTAAGTTGTATATTATACTATTTTTCTAAAGAGTTATAAGCTTCAATTGCATGAGTTAATACAATCATACCATTCTCAATATCTTCAATATTTGTACAGAATGATAATCTAACTTCATTTTTGCCAAGGTCTTCTGTAGCATAGAAACCTGATGCTGGAGCAATCATTATTGTCATGTTGTCATAGCTATAATCTGTTAGAAGCCACTCTGCAAATTTTTCTGTATTATCTACTGGAAGTTTAACTAGCATATAAAATGCTCCACCAGGCTTATCACAAACAACACCAGGGATTCTTTTTAGATAGTCGTACATTAAATTTCTTCTTGATTTATATTTGGTGTTTACATCTTCTATATAGCTATCTAATGTATTTATTAAATTTGCAGCAGCACATTGTTCAATTGTAGATACACAAAGTCTTGATTGACATAATTTTAATATATGTTTTATTAGTTTGGTATTTTTAGAAGCTACTAAACCTATTCTTGCACCACAAGCACTATAATGCTTGGAGATACTGTCTACTAAAATTATTCTGTCTAGCATATCATGCATGTACATAAATGATGTATATGCAATATTATCGTATACAAACTGTCTATATACTTCATCTGAAATAATATATAAATCATATTCCTGTGCGATTTCAGCTAACATTTTTAATTCATCATATGTGTATATAGTACCTGTTGGATTTACAGGATTTGAAATTAAAATACATCTAGTTTTATCGGTTATTTTTTTTACTATTTCTTCTTTAGGTGGAAGATGAAATCCATTCTCTATTGTAGTTAAAAATGGAACAACTTTTGCACAAGCAATTTTAGCAAAGCTATTGTAATTTGAATAGAAAGGTTCAGGAATTAGAACTTCATCACCAGGATCACATATAGCCATTAAAGCAAATAAAATTGCCTCACTACCACCATGAGTTATGAGTATTTCATCTTTTGACAATTCAATATCCCATTTTTTATAAGATTTTATAAAGCTATCTATTAAAATATCTATACCCTGAGAATCAGAGTATTTTACAATTTTTTCATCATATTTGGCCAGACCTTCGAAAAATGCATCAGGTGTAACTACATTTGGTTGTCCAATATTGAGAGAATACACTTTTATTCCTTTTTTTTCAGCGTTGTGTGCTAAAGGAACAAGTTTTCGTATAGGAGAAAAATTCATGTCTAAAACTCTGTTCGATATTTTCATACAAAGGCCCCCATAATAATTTTAATATGATAATAAGTATACTCTAAAAATTATACTTATTCAATATTAAAATATAATAACTATAATGTTGAAAAAAGATGAACATATAATATATAATTTATTATGCAGATAAATCACATATTATATGTCATATAATTATTAAAAATAAATTTAAAGGAGATAATCTAAATGAAGAATAGAATTTTTAATATAGCAATAATAATTATAACGGCTGTTATTTTTATGTTTTTGGTTATATCCACAAATGGATTAGAAAATTTAATTTATCAGCTGAAGAACGTAAACTGTTTATGGATTATATTAGCTATATTGTGTATGTTTATATATTGGTTATTAGACAGTATTATTTTAAATATACTTGCAAAATCGCTACACATAAAACAAAAAATAATGGAATCTTTTAGAATGACAATGATTGGGCAGTTTTTTAATTCTATTACGCCTTTTTATTCAGGAGGGCAACCAGCTCAAGTATATTTTATGATGAAAAAAAAGATTCAATGTGGTACAGCAAGTTCAATTTTAGCTATGAAATTAATTGTATATCAATGTGTTTTAGCTCTATATTCTTTGATTATAATCATACTAAAATGTACTTTTTTTAAAGTTAAGCTAACTAATTTCTTTTATTTAGCTATCTTGGGGTTTTCTTTAAATGCCGTAGTTATTTTGTTTTTAGTTTTAGCTTCTATCAATAAAAAAACTACTAGAGTTATACTTAGATTTGTATTTTTGATTTTAAATAAAATTCGTGTAGTTAAGAATACACAGAAAATATTAGAAAGAATAGAAGAGGAATTGAACAATTTTAATAAAAATGCATTATTAATAACTCAAAATTTTAAAATACTAATCATAGTTAGTTTAGTTACTGCAATTCAGCTAACTTCATATTTTATTATACCTTATTTTATTTATAGGAGTTTTAATATGAATTTAGCACATTTTTGGAATATGGTTGCAGCTGCTACTTTTTTAAATATGGTCGTTACTATTATTCCTCTTCCAGGTGCTTCAGGAGGCTCAGAGGGAGGGTTTTATTTGTTGTTTGGTATGTTCTTTAAAGGTCATACTATAGTAGTTGCAATATTAATCTGGAGATTTATTACTTATTATCTGTGTATAGTAGTTGGAAGTATATTTACAATAAAAGAGAAGAACTATTGTTGATATAAATGGAGGTATATTATGATTTATGAAAATGGTCAATTTTGTATTGTCAGTGACTTTAATATGAAAGAAATAAAAAAAGATAGGTATAATATAGATATATTAATTCATTTAGAAGGTAGATGTATTAATGTATATTTAGATAATTCTCCTAAATGTTTAAATTCTAGATTACAATTTCCTTTAGTAACAAGTGTACTCATCAGGTTTTGTATTTTAGAAGATAACAATATAGGTACTATTCATTTTTTAAGTGGTTCAGATTTATATTCAACTATAGCTAACTTTGAAATAGATTATAACGATCATTTTATACAATTGAAAAACAGAGAATATTTCGCGGAAATGAAAATATCCAGTAAGTAAAAATGTTAAAACATATCCAAGTGTATCATTATATGTATTTTTTTAATATATAAAGGAAAATAAAGCATATTATAAATGATTTGGTATAAATGAAGTTATAAAAACGCATTAGGATAAGATTTATGATAAAATAACCTTCGTTGTTAGAAATTGAAAAATCAATAAATTTAATAATATATGGGTCTATAGCTCAGCTGGTTAGAGCGCACGCCTGATAAGCGTGAGGTCGATGGTTCGAGTCCATTTAGACCCACCAACGTGTGGGTATGGTTCAATGGTAGAACGTCAGCTTCCCAAGCTGAACATAGGGGTTCGATTCCCCTTACCCGCTCCAAAATAAAAAGAACACCAAATTAAGGTGTTCTTTTTATTTTAAGTAGTTTGCGTATTTTTTAATAGTAATGTTGAAATTAAAGCGCCTATAACTGTAGGTATAATCCAAGCAAAGCCTTCACTTGCAAAAGGTAGTTTACTTATTATATTTCCAACAAAAGTTATATCAATACCAGCAGCTGAAATTCCATCATATAAACTTATAACTAATGCACCAATAACAGCACCAATATAAGCAGTTTTTGGTATATAATCATCAAAAATATTCATTAAAATAAGTACAACGGCTAAAGGATATACTGCCACTAATAGAGGTACAGCAAGTATAACAATTTTTTCAACTCCTACATTTGCAAAAACTGCACTAAAAACAACAGTTGAAATTACAATAGAGGAATAACTTAGTTTGTTATTACTTAATTTGTTAAAAAAGTCTCCTACAGTTGCTGTAAGTCCTATTGAAGTAGTAAGACATGCAAGTGAAACAACTATTCCAAGAGCTATTTTACCAAAGTCACCTAATAAAGTATTTGTTATTGAGATTAGTAAATCTGATTTGTTTTTGTCAACGGGAAAAATACTATTAGTTGAAGCTCCCAAATATATTAAACCACCATATACAAGAGCAAGACCTATGGCCGCTATTATTCCAGCTTTTATAGTTAAGCTTATTTGTTCTTTTTGTTCTTTATATCCTTTGTTTATAACAGAGTTTAATATTACACTGGCAAATACTAAAGAAGCTAAAGCATCCATTGTTTGATAACCTTCAGTAAATCCTTTAGATAATGGAGATACAGAAATAGGATTAGTTGGTGCTCCAATAGGTGATATAATACCTTTAATTATTATAATAAATACCATTATCAGTAGTAGAGGAGTAAGTATTTTAGCTATTTTATCTACAATTTGAGAAGGTTTAATAACAAAATAAAGTGTAAGTCCAAAGAATATTATAGATGCAACTACAGGACTAATTCCAGGGAAAATAGGTTTTATACCTAATTCATAAGTTGTAGCACCTGTTCTTGGGATTGCAAGTAGAGGTCCTATAGCAAGTATTATTATAGTAGCAAAAATTTTACTAAAAATAGGTCCAACTTTGTTACCTACATCATAAATTGTACCCCCAGCTTTAGAAGCTGCAATTATACCTAGAAGTGGCATACCTATAGCGGTTATGAAAAAACCTACACCACAAATCACCCAATTTTTACCTGCGAAAAGTCCTAAAGATGGAGGGAAAATTAAATTCCCAGCCCCAAAAAACATAGCAAATAAAGCTACGCCTAATACTAAAATATCATTATTCCTTTTTTTCATTTTTTTAGCCTCCCTTTGTATTATATTATGTTTTTTTTAGGTTTTTATAAATTAAATAAAAAAATCTTCCATCCCTAAGAATATATCTTCATATTCTTAGGGACGAAAGATTAACATTCGTGGTACCACCCTAATTCACAGTTGTAGTAACTGTCTTATTATTCAGGTCGGATGTAATTTAAAGTTTTAGACATTTAAAATAAATATTACAATCGAACCATATCCGTATATCGGCGGCAACCGTCCGCATCTACTAAATTTATTAGAAAAATCTTTCGAATTGGCAGCTCTAGAGCTACTAGTATATATCCCTTTAACGCTAATTTTCACCAAATATTAGCTCGCTGTAGTTAAATAAAGATATTTTTCTCTCTGTCATAGCTTTGTATTTAAATTTTATAATAGGTTAGTCATCATTATAATAGTATTTTAATATATTGTCAATATAATTTATAAAATTTTGCAATAAGTGAAAAAAATCTTTTTAAGAGCGCTTTTTTATTGTTTTTATATCCGATTCTTTGATGTAAATGCTTTTACTTGTATAGTTTTTGAAATATCTAATTTGTTTATATTTCACACCTTCATTTTCAAAGTCTTTTATATCTATTCTATCACTTTTTATTATTAAAGGATCTCTAGAACTTTTTAAATATATATCTACCTGCATTTGTTATCCTCCTTACAATATATTGTATCAACATTTTATTATATATGAGTATAAGCTAATTATTTCCTTTACTAGTTACTATATAAAATTAGTTATTACCAATTTACCAGCAACTAATAATGACATTGTTATAAATATAGGTTTGATAAGTTTTGAACCCTTATTAATAGCAAGTGAAGTTCCTAATCTTGCTCCTAATATCATAAATATTATCATTGGAATGCCAAGAGCATAATAAATTTCACCATGTATTGCAAAAAGAATTAGGGAAGCAATATTGCTTATGAAATTTAAAAATTTTGCATTGCCAGCTGCTTGAACAAAATCAAATCCAAAGATTTTTATAAGACCAAAAATTAGAAATGATCCAGTTCCAGGTCCAAAAAAACCATCATAAAATCCTAAGGAAAATGCAAGAATGATTCCTAAACATACATTTAATTTAGTTGCTTTTTTAAACTTGTTTTCCATTCCTAGTGATTTAGAAAAGACACTGTATACACCTACTGACAAAACCAAAATTAATACTAAAGTTTGAAGAAAACTTTCATCAACTTTTAAAACAGTGTTTACACCTAATACAGCACCTAAAAATGTAAAAGGAATCAGATATTTAAGTAAATTAAAGTTAACTTTTTTTGATTTAGCAAACTTTAAAGAACTTGTAAATGAAGCTGTAGTGGAACAAAATTTATTTGTTCCAAGTGCTAAATGTGCAGGAACTCCTGCAGCAAGAAAAGCAGGTACGCTAATTATTCCACCGCCTCCAGCAATAGAATCTACAAAAGAAGCTAAAAATCCTGCTACGCATAGAAAAAACATTTTTGTAATCAGAGAAGTTGTTATCATATAAAGCCACCGCCTAATTAAAATAAATTCACACATATTTTACTACATTTCTTGAAATATTTATATAGTTTGTTAAATAAATTTTATAATGGTGGCATATTTAGTGCTTTTTACATATTACTATAGGCTTTTTAATATTCTCCAAATTATAAACATAATAAAAGTCTTTTGGGGTAGGTAGTTTTTTAGCATATTCTTTAATTTTCTGATTTTAAAATCTTACATGTATTCAAATAAAAGCAATATAATGGATAACATATAAATAATATTATTTATTCAGTTTGATATAGTAGTTAACATGAAGTATTTCCATATTTATGATATAATAATATTAAATTGTATATGAGTTCAAATTTTTTGAGGAAATCCTTAAGGAATTTGTTCATTAAAAAAATAATACCTTACATAAAAGAGAAATCTGATTTGCAGAGGGATTAGGTTATAAAGAGTTAAAAATTAATAATCAAGAATTAATGGTTGAGAGCTTTGTAGTGTTTAATTAATCTTGAAGTTAACCTTGCTTTGGGAAACTTTAACTAATTTTTACACCTATATATTTAAAACTATTGATTTCTAATTATTAATTGTATTTTATGTAAGCCTAACTTTCCATTTGAGGAAAGTTTTTTTATTTTATAAAAAATAAATTTTGAGGAAGGATATGAGGAGATTATGTTAGGTAAAATTAAAGAGGAGTATTTAGAAGGAAAAGATTTTATTGATGATGAAAAAATATGGAAACAGCTTAATAATTCTAAAAATCCTAATCCATCAGAAATAAGAAGAATTTTAAAAAAATCTGAAAAAAAAATTAGACTTGAACCTGAAGAAGTAGCAAAGCTTTTACAAGTAGAGGATGAAGAATTATTACAAGATATGTTTAAACTTGCTAGAAAAATAAAAGAAGATGTTTATGGCAAAAGAATAGTATTTTTTGCACCACTATATATAGGAAATAAATGTGAAAACAATTGCTTGTATTGTGGGTTTAGAAAAGATAACAAATCTATTGTTAGAAAAACCTTAACTATGGATGAATTAAGAAAAGAAGTTGAAATAATAGAAAAAGCAGGACATAAAAGATCGATATTAGTATATGGAGAACATTCTGATTATGATGCTGATTTTATGGTTGAAACCATAAAAACTGTCTATGATGTGAAAAAAGATAAGGGAGAAATTAGAAGAGTAAATATTAATGCTGCTCCATTAGAGATTGAAGGATACAAGAAACTTCATGATGCGGGCATAGGAACTTTCCAAATTTTCCAAGAAACATATCATCATGAAACATATGCAAAACTTCATCCAAAAGGAGATAGAAAAAGTAATTATAAGTGGAGAATCTATGGCTTGGATAGAGCAATGAAAGCAGGAATTGATGATGTTGGAATAGGAGCTTTATTTGGATTATATGATTGGAAATTTGAAGTAATGGGACTTTTATATCATACAATTCATTTAGAAGAAACTTTTGGTGGAGTAGGACCACATACTATTTCATTTCCAAGAATAGAGTCTGCTTTAGATACACCATTTACTCAAAACCCTAAATATAAGGTTTCTGATGAAAATTTTAAGAAAATAGTAGCTATAATAAGACTAGCAGTACCATATACAGGTATGATTTTAACAGCTAGAGAAAGACCAGAAGTTAGAAAAGAAGTAATTCCATTAGGTGTTTCGCAGGTAGATGCTGGTTCAAGAATTGGTGTAGGCGGATATAAGGAATTTGAGAAAGGTTATGTACCTGAGAAAGAGCAGTTCCAATTAGGAGACATGAGATCTTTAGATGAAACTATAAGAGATGTTTGTATAGAAGGCTGTATTCCTTCCTTTTGTACAGCAGGATATAGAACAGCACGAACTGGTAAAAAATTCATGGGGCTTTGTAAACCAGGACTTGTTCATAACTATTGTATGCCTAATGCAATATTGACCTTTAAAGAATATTTATTAGATTATGCTTCACCAGAAACCAAAACAGCTGGGGAAGAATCAATCAAAAAACATCTTGAGGATTTGGAGCCTGATAGAAAAAAATTAGTAGAAGAAAAGCTTAAGAGTATTGAACAAGGTAAGAGGGATATTTATGTGTAAAAAACAGGAGTTTTATAGATTTATAGAAAATACATCAAAAAGAGCTATTGAAAATGAAAGTTTAAAAAGTGCTCTACAAATTGTATGTAATTCTATAGTAGATTACTATCCTGGTACGCAGATATCTTTTGCAGAAAATATTGGAAAAAGAATATCTTATATATTAGGTGCTGGCAAAGAACTTTTTAAACCTTCTGAAATAATAAGGATTAATGAGAGGTATGTTTTAGTAATGCAAAATTTTAATAATGTTTCTGACTATGAAAAAAATGCTATTGGAGCACTTTTTAAGAATATTGCATCAATGGAGAAAGAAAATGAAGAAATTAAAAGGTAGCATTGTACCTATTTTAATTTTGATACTATGGTGGAGTGGTTCTAAATTTAATATGTTTAATTCTTATATAATTCCAGCACCAGAAAGAGTGGTGCAAACTGCTTGGAATTTAATAAAAAAAGGATTGCTTATTAAGCACTTAGGTGTGAGCTTATATAGAGTTTTTATAGGATTTTGCATAACTTTTGTAATAGCATTTCCTCTTGCTATTATAGTTGGAATGAAGAAAAAAGTGTATGAATATTTAGAACCTATATTGGAATTTATAAGACATATTCCGCCTATTGCACTTATTCCTATGCTTATACTTTGGTTTGGAATAGGGGAAATATCAAAAATATCAGTTATAGTTTTGGCAACTTTTTTTCCTGTGTTTTTGAATACTTTAAACGGTGTTATGAATTGTGATGGAAAGCTTATTGAAGTAGGAAAAGTTTTTGATTTTAATAAGAAACAGGAATTTTTTAAAATAATTTTACCGCAGGCAATGCCTTCTATAATAGTTGGAATGCAACTAGGGCTTGGATATAGTTGGAGGTCTTTAGTAGCAGCGGAACTTATTGCAGCTTCTACAGGTATTGGGTATATGATAAATGATGCAGAACAATTATCAAGACCAGATATCATAATAGTTGGGATTTTCACAATAGGTATTGTAGGATGTTGTGTTGACTATATTTTTATTAAGATAACTAATATATTCATTCATATAGATAGAAGGAAGGCGAACTATGGCGGGAGTGAAAATAAGGAATTTATTTAAAGTATTTAATATTGAATCAAGGCGAGTAAAGGCGTTATCTTCTGTTGATTTAGATATTGAGGATGGAAGTTTTGTAACCATAGTTGGTAAAAGTGGATGTGGTAAAACTACTTTGCTTAGAATTCTATGTGGACTAGAAGAAAAAACAGAGGGAGAAATAATTTTTGATGATTATGATAAGGAAAAATTAGATTCTCTGAAAGTTAGTATTGTTTTTCAAGAAGCAAGGCTTATGCCTTGGCTTACAGTAAAAGAAAATATGGCTTTTCCATTAATAAAGAATTTAAATAAGGATCAAATAGAAGAAAAGGTTAATGGATATCTAGAAATGCTAGGATTAACTAAATTTAAAAATGCATATCCGTCACAAATTTCTGGAGGAATGGCACAAAGAACTGCTTTAGGAAGAACACTGTGTTATAATCCAGATGTAATTCTTATGGATGAGCCATTAGGAGCTTTAGATGCTTTTAATAGACGAAAACTTCAAAATGAAATTATAGATATTTTTCTTAAACATAAAAAGACTATAATTTTTGTTACTCATGATGTTGATGAAGCTGTTTATTTGGGGCAAAAAGTTGTTATGATGGATAAAGGTAAAGTAATAAAAGAAATTCCTGTAAAATTATCTTATCCTCGTGAAATAAGTTCAAGAGAAATCTTTAATATTAGAGAAGAAATTTTAAATTACTTGTTTAATTAAGAAAATTAAATAAATCCACAAATACTTAGTTGCATGCAATTTATGTAATAAATAAAATAAATGGGGGAAATTAAAATGAAAAAAATTATATCAATTATAGTTTCAGTTTTGATGTGTGGAACTATTTTTATGGGATGTGGTTCTACTAAAACTAGTGGAACAGAAAAGGAGATATCTTCTTCAAAACAAAGTGTTAATGAAATAAATATTTCTTATGTGAAATTACCTTTAAATGTTCCTTCAATCATTGAAAAGAAGGAAAAGTTATTTGAAAAAGAGTTTGGGGAAGATGATATAAAGATTACTTTTCCTGAAATTACTCAAGGTTCTAAAATGACTGAAGCACTAGCAGCAGGCTCTTTAGATTTTTGTAATGCATTAGGAGGAACATCAGCAATACTTGCGGCAGCAAATGGAGTAGATTTAAAGATTATAGGAATATACAGTAGAGCACCTAAAGCTTTTACAATAATGGCAAAAGATGCGTCTATAAAAACTGTTGAAGATTTAAAAAGTAAGAAGATAGCAGGTCCAAAAGGAACTATACTTCATCAATTGCTTCTAGGAGCTGCTCAAAAAGGAAATTTTGAAGCAGAAGACATAGGGTTTATAAATATGGGAATACCAGAAGGTGTTTCGGCTATGATGTCTGAAAAGGTTGATGCAGCATTAGTTGCAGGACCAGCAGTTAGCAAAGCGTTAGCAAATGGTGCTCATATAATTACAACAGGAGAAGGAATATTAGATGCGACTATAGTGATAGCTGTAAGAGGAGAATTTTTAAGAAAATATCCTGAGTTAGTTAAAAATTATATGAAGGTTCATCATGAAAGTCTTAAATATATGAAAGAAAATCTAGAAGATACTTATAAGATAACAGCAGAAGAAACTAATATTCCAATAGATGAAGTTAAAACAATGTATAAATGGTATGATTTTAATTCTCAAATTACAAAAAATGATATAAAAGAGTTGGAAAAGACACAAGAATTTTTAAAGCAAAACGATATGTTAACAAAAACTATTGATATAAAACAAATAATTGAAGAAGTAAAATAAAATGTAGAAACATTATAGCTTATGATAATCAAGTATCATAAGCTATTTTTATAAATATTTTAAATTGAATCTTATATAGTTACATGTAAGGTTTAGTGTGGACTGTTCAGAACATTTTTTATGATGAGAAAACTTTTATAAAGATATGGTTATATTTTATATAAAATGGTATTATTTATATGTAAAGGGTTAAATCAAGATTATAAACAAGGAAGAAGGAATAATCTTATGAAAAGTGTTATTAAAATAGGTAAAAATTAGATAGATTGATTAAAAAATAAATTATTCATAATATATAAAATCAACTTGAGAAGAGGTATGAAAATGGATTATAAGAAATTTTTTAAGGAATGGATAATACCAATAGGAGCAGCTGTAGTATTTGCGATATTAATAAATCAATTTCTATTTTTTCAGGTGCGAGTACCATCAGAATCAATGTATCCTACTATAAAAATAGGAGATAGAATTATTGTGACTAAAGTATATAACAGGGATAAGTTGAAGAGAGGCGATATAGTAGTTTTTTATTCTAAAGAATTACAAGAGACTCTAATAAAAAGGTTAATAGCGCTTCCAGGAGATGAAATTAAAATAGATGAAAATGGACAGATATACATAAATGGAGATAAAACAGAAGAACCTTATGTGGTTTTCCCAGAAAAAAGAAAAGGAGAATTTAAAGTACCAAAAGATTACTATTTCTTTTTAGGCGATAATAGAGCTAGATCTTATGATGCAAGAAAGTGGAACAATCCGTATATAGAAGGAAAAGATATAAAAGGTAAAGCAAGAGTTATTGTATATCCATTTAATAGATTTGGGAAATTTGTTTTTGGTGAAGAAGCGCTTTGAATTTATAAGAACCCTCTAACTAATATTAATAGTCAATGGAGGGTTCTTAATCATACTATAATTAATAATATAATAAAATAGCAAAGTACAATTTTAATATTAATTTTAAATTAAGATATAATGTTATCAGGGGGCGTGAAAATGAGTGATATTATAGATTTCAACAGTTTTAAAAATAATGCCACAGAAAAAGATATAGAAAAATTTGAGCAATATATGCAGAATGTGTTTTATGGAGTTATGGAAGGGAAAATAAACATAAATGAAGCACCTGAGAAAATTAAAGAATGGCTTCAAAACAACAATATATCAGAGGAAAAATTTAAAGCTATACAAGAAAAGCTAATGGAAAGATATTCAGATGAACTAGGATTAGATTTAAATCAATTAGGAATAGATTTAAAACAATTAGGTTTAGAGTTTGATATTAATGAAACTATGGAAATAAATACGTTTCAAGAAAAGTATAAGAGTAAATTGTATGTTAATCAAATTGATGAGTATTTTGCTACATACAAATTA
The DNA here is from genome assembly GCF_026735135.1 of Clostridium aestuarii. GTDB lineage: Bacteria > Bacillota > Clostridia > Clostridiales > Clostridiaceae > Clostridium_H > Clostridium_H aestuarii. The sequence continues at coordinate 97,942 of NZ_JAPQER010000005.1, forward strand.
AATAATAATATTAATGAAGGAAAAGTGATATTAAGTAAAGATGAAGTTACTATAGTTAGTCAAAAAAAAGTTAATATAGACGATAAAGAATTAAATGAATTATTATGTGATTACAAGAAAATATTAAAAGGTGAAAAATTAAATATAACAGTAGCTGATAATTGTTTCGTATACAAATACTGATATAAATTAATGTAGATGAAAGGAAGACTAATGATTAAAAAGCATAAAATTTCTATTTTTTATATAGTTACTACCTTGTTTTGGTTTTCGCTTTATAGTTATGTGCCTATCCTTCCTAATTTTGCACGAGACTTAGGTGCTGAACTTAAAATAGTAGGACTTATAATTGGATCATATGGATTTACTCAAATGATATTGAGGATTCCCTTGGGTATATATTCAGATTTTCTTAATAATAGGAAAATCTTTATTATTTTAGGTATAATTTTATCAATAATCAGTAGTCTCGGAATGTTTGTTGGCCCGTGGCTAGCAGGATTTTTAAGTGATGTGTTTGGATTGAAGGTTGGATTTTTTGTCATTGGTGTTATAGGAATAATAGGAGCAGTGATTACATTTAAAGTTGCTAATGTACATAATAAAGAAACAGTACAAAATATTATTTAGTATTGTTTAAGTGTATATGATATAAAAGTATAGTTAGTATTATATTTTAAAATGTAGATACAATAATTAGTGTAGAAATAATTATTGTTGGGAGTGAATATTTTTGCTAAAATTATTTAATAAATACAACGGAGAATTTGGTTCATTAGAAGTGGATTTTACAGAGAAAAGAGTCAATGATGCAATACAATGGCAAATGGTAGCGGATAAAGCGGAGCATGATTCCAAAAAATTCGTACACATTACAAGAAAAATGTTAAATGAATTATTTGATACTGATAGAGTAGAGTATGCTTTGAAAGATCAAAACGGTTTAAAAAGAAAGGTAGAAGATTATTTACAAGAGGATAATCAACAAGGTGGTATGGATGTATCGGTAATTTATGATAATAATGATAACTTTAGTTTGCATTTAGATTTTAATAACAATTCTTTCTTGAAGTAGCTTTATTAAAACGAATCATTGATAACTCAATGGTTCGTTTTTTTAGAAAGTATAAAATTTTATAATAATTTTGATATAATGGCAAAATGTAATATAATTATAGTGCTATTTATAATTTTAAAGAAAAAGAAGAGGATAAGGTGAAAGCTATGGAACATAAGAATAATTGTTTGATTTGTGGAGAAGAACTTGTTTATTTAAATACATCAGAAAAAATGAAATGTTTTTATTGTAATGATATATATGAATCAAATGTAAAATGTGAAGAAGGACATTATGTATGTGATAAGTGTCATTCGATGACAGCAAGGGAAATAATAAAAAAATATTGTTTGGAAACTGATTCAGAAGAACCTATTGAAATTATGTTAAAGCTTCTTAGACATCCAAGTATAAAAATGCATGGACCAGAGCATCATTTTTTAGTGCCAGCAGTTCTTTTGGCTGCTTACTATAATAAAATTGGTGATAAAATTAATAAAGAATGCAAAATAATTGAAGCAGAAAAAAGAAGTGCTCAAATATTAGGTGGCTTTTGTGGATTTTATGGTAACTGTGGTGCTGGAGTTGGCACCGGTATTTTCATTAGCTTAATTACAGGGGCTACTCCTTTGTCTGGCAAAGAGTGGGGACTTAGCAATTTAATGACGTCAAAATCCTTAAGAGTTATTGCAGAAAATGGAGGACCAAGATGTTGTAAGAGAAATTCATATATTTCAGTTCTTGAGGCAGTTAGGTTTATAAAAGAAAATATGGGAGTAGAATTAAAAATAAATGGAAAAATTCGATGTGAATACAGTAAGCTTAATAATGAATGCAAAAAAGAAAAATGTTTATTTTATAGTAAATAAAAGTTGTTGCGAATTATAAATTTTTATTGGGGTTGATATTTATGGCAGAAAAAGTTATGTTTAAAGAAGAAATAAAGGTGACAAAGCCTAAAATGTATAAGGTTATTCTACATAACGATGATTATACAACTATGGATTTTGTGATTGAGATTTTGGTTGGGGTTTTTAGAAAAAAGCCTGTAGAAGCTACTAAAATTATGTATGATGTACATAAAAAAGGTACAGGGATTGCTGGAGTGTATTCATATGATATAGCTGCTACAAAAATAGTTCAAGCAGCTCAGATGAGTAAAGAAATCGGATTCCCATTAAAATTGACTATGGAAGAGGAGTAATTATGAGATTAGATAGTTTATTAAATGAAATATTTACAGCTGCATATAGTAAAGCAAAAATGGAAAAGCATGAGTATCTTACTCCTGAACATATTTTATATGCTGCCCTATTTTTTGATGAGTCTAAAGATATTATAAAAAACAGTGGTGGCGATATACAAAAACTTGAGGGTGAATTAGATAAGTACTTAAGAGAAAATATGAATACTATAGAAGAAAGAGAGCCAATACAAACAATTGGAGTACAGAATATAGTTTCTTCTGCAGCAGAACATGTATTGGCATCAGGAAAGAATATTATTAAATTTGGAGATATACTTGTTTCAATGTATGATGAAGAAGAAACTTTTGCTGGGTATTTTTTAAAAAAGCAGGGAATAACTAGATTGGATATTCTTAATTATATTACTCACAATACTTTAGGATTAGAGGATTCAAAATTAGAAATTGCATTAGATGATGAAGAATATGAATATGACGAAGAAGATGAATATGAATACGAAAGTATAGAAGATATGGATGAAAAACTAAGAGAAGATGAAAGTAACAAAAGTACAGAAAGTAAAAATTTCCTTAGCAAATATACTGTTGAGTTAACTGAAAAAGCTAAAAGAGGACAAATTGATCCTCTTATAGGAAGAAAAAATATATTAAATAGAACTATTCAAGTTTTATCTAGAAGATTAAAAAATAATCCTGTTCATGTTGGAGATCCAGGAGTAGGGAAAACTGCAATTACGGAAGGTCTTGCTAGATTAATTGTAGAAGATAAAGTACCTAATATATTAAAGGAAAACAAGGTATATTCCTTGGATATGGCATCACTACTTGCAGGAACAAAGTATAGAGGAGATTTTGAGGAGAGAATTAAGAAGGTACTTAAAAAAATTGAAAATGAAGGTAAAGCAATTGTATATATTGATGAAATTCATACAATAGTAGGTGCGGGTTCCGTATCTGGAGGTTCTATGGATGCATCAAATATTCTAAAGCCTTTTTTAACTGAAGGAAAATTAAAGTTTATTGGTTCTACAACTTATGAGGAATACAAAAAATATTTTGAAAAGGATAGAGCGTTATCAAGAAGATTTCAAAAAATTGAGGTAACTGAGCCTTCGGTAGAAGACACTTATGAGATTCTTCAAGGACTTAAGGATACTTATGAAAAGTTTCATAAAATCACATATACCGATGAAGCATTGAAATGTGCTTCTGAATTAGCAGCAAAATATATAAGGGATAGATATCTCCCAGATAAAGCTATAGATGTAATTGACGAAGCTGGAGCATATGCAAGACTTAATTCAAAAAATGATGAACAAAATATTGTAATCACACAGAAGGATATTGAAAAGGTAGTATCTTCTATAGCAAAAATTCCTGAGCAGAATGTATCTGCAAATGAAATTGAAAAACTTAAAAACCTTGCAGGAATTTTAAAGAAAAAGATTTTTGGACAAGATAAGGCAATTGGTACTATTGTTACAGCTATTAAAAGATCCAGAGCAGGTTTTAATGAAGAAGAAAAACCAGTGGCAAGCTTATTGTTTGTAGGACCAACTGGAGTTGGTAAAACGGAAATTTCTAAGCAGTTAGCAAATAATTTAGATGTGCCTTTAATTAGATTTGATATGAGTGAATATCAAGAAAAGCATACAGTTGCGAGGTTGATTGGAGCTCCTCCAGGATATGTAGGATATGAGGAAGGCGGACTTTTAACTGATGCTATTAGGAAAACGCCATATTGTGTACTCCTATTAGATGAGATTGAAAAAGCCCATCAAGATATTCTAAATGTATTATTGCAATTAATGGACTATGGTACATTAACAGATAACAATGGAAAAAAAGCAGATTTCAGAAATGTTATTTTAATAATGACATCTAATGCAGGAGCTAGAAATGTAGGTAAAATAATGTTGGGATTTGGAGAAAGAGCTGTTGAGAATGATGCAATAACAAAAGAAGTTGAAAAAATATTTTCACCAGAGTTTAGAAATAGACTTGATGATATTATTGTATTTAACAACATTAATGAAGATATGGCTCTTTTAATAGCTAAAAAAGCTATAAAAGAGTTTGAAGAAAAACTTTTAAAGAAAAATATTAAGCTTAAAGTTACAGATAATTGTTATAAATGGCTTGCTGAAAAAGGATTTCACTCTACTTATGGAGCTAGAGAGATACTGCGTGTAGTGCAGCAAGAAATTAAGCCTTATTTTGTTGATGCAGTATTGTTTGGAAAATTATCAATGGGTGGGACAGCAGTTGTTGATGTTGTAGAAGACAAAGTTATAATAGATAATATAGATATGTAATTTTTGATTTTTAGGAGAGTTATAGATGAATTTACTTTATGGTTTTTATATATATCTTATAATAATCAATTTATATGGAGTGATTATTATGTATAGTGATAAGAGAAAAGCAAAACGAGGAGATTGGAGGATTCCAGAAGCAAAGTTGTTTAAAACAGCATTGATTTTTGGAAGTGTAGGAATTATGCTTGGTATGAGATTATTCAGGCATAAAACAAAGCATTTTAAGTTCGTTTATGGTATACCTATAATATTATTTATACAAATATATTTGATTTATAGATTAAGAGTGTTTTAGGTAGAAGGAGATGAAGTTTATGAGTTCCACATATTTAATTTATGGAGTTATTGCGTTGATAGCAATTTTTCTAATTGTTTCTATAGTAAAAAAGCTTTTTAAATTGATAATCTTTTTATTAGTGATACTTTTAGGCGTTTCTCTTTATAATGTTTTTGTAAAAGGGGTTTCTCCTTTAGAGGAAATTAAGAGCTACAAAACTGATATACAATATGGAAAAAATATTAAGGATTATTCTTCAAAAATAAAAACATCATTGGATAATTTAAAGAAGGTAGTAGATGAAAAAAAATTTGATGAAAATGCATTTAGTACCATTAAAACAGAAAATGAAAATCTTCATAAATATAAGACAGAAGCTGAAGTGTTAAAACATTCAGATAAACTAAATTTTTTTCATGATAAGTATTGTGGATATTTAAATAGTATAGTAAACACAGCTGATACTGCTTTAGAATTAGGAAAGCTTAAAGATAATAGCATGATTACAGCACTAGAAAACATAGTTGAAAAGATAAGTTCTACTTTTAAAGAGTTGAATAAATTACAGATTTAAAAAGGAAAATAAGCATTTGATTAAAACCAAATGCTTATTTCTTTTTGGGCATTTTCAGCACTGTCAGAAGCGTGGACTGAATTTTCGGTTTTTGAAACTCCAAAATTTCCTCTTATTGAGTTGCTATCTGCTTTTGATGGATCTGTGTTTCCGTTTATTTTTCTAACCTTTTCAATAGCGTTGTCTCCTTCCAGTATAAGTGTACAAATAGGACTTCTTGTTATATATTTAATAAGTTCATCATAATAAGGTTTACCTTCGTGAATCTTGTAATGAAGGCATGCAGTAACTTCATCAGCTTTCAACATTTTTAAAGCAATTATTTTCAAGTTTTCTTTTTCATAAAAGGTTAAAATTTGACCTATTAAGTTCTTTTCTACAGCATCGGGTTTTATAAGTACAAGAGTTTTTTCCATTTAAGTCACTCCTTAAGTTTAATTAATATAAATTTTAAGTACATATTTTCTACATTACTATATTATTGGTAACTTGTAAAAAAATATGTGCAAAATTCATGTTTGCTATTAGTTAATAATGTTATAACAAAATTAGAATTAATATAAAATGAATAAAAGGTAGTGTATAAATAAAAAAGTATAGGGCAATTCGGTGGGAAATATTGCAAAATGTATAAAATTACCATAAAATATTATTAAGGATATTTGTAGAAGTTGGATTTGGTACCTGTGAAATAAAATAATAAAGAGGAGGAGAAAATAATATGGAAGGATTACTTGCACTTAAATGGGATAATGAAAGGGAGAAGCTTATATTATTGAACCAAACTAAATTGCCTAATCAAATCGAATATATAGAATATGATACAGCAGAAGATGTTTGGGGAGCTATTAAAAATATGATTGTAAGGGGAGCTCCTGCTATTGGGGTAACTGCAGCGTATGGATTATATTTAGGAATTAAGGATGCTTCAGAAGATAGCTATGAATCATTTTTTAAGGTGCTTAAGAGAAAATCAGATTATTTGAATACAAGTAGACCAACAGCAGTTAATCTTTCTTGGGCACTTAAGGTAATGCAGCAAAAGGCACGAGAATCAAAGAGTAAGTCTGTATTAGAGATTAAAAAAATACTAAGAGAAGAAGCAATAAGAATACATGAAGAGGATATTGATATTTGTAGAAAAATTGGAGAACATTTCATGTGTTTATTAAAGGATAATATGACAATTTTAACTCACTGTAATGCAGGACAGTTAGCAACTTCAAAATATGGGACAGCAACCGCGCCTATATACCTTGCTTATGAAAAAGGATGGCACATAAAGGTTTATTCTGATGAAACAAGACCGAGATTACAAGGATCAAGGCTTACTGCTTTAGAACTTTACCAGGCAGGAATAGATGTGACAACGATTACAGATAATATGGCAGCTATGGTTATGTCACAGGGAAAAATTGATGCAATTATAGTTGGATGTGATAGAATAGCAGCTAATGGAGATACTGCGAATAAAATAGGAACGTTTAATCTATCAATACTTGCAAAATATTTTGAAATTCCTATGTATATAGCAGCACCAACACCAACTATAGATATGGATACTCCAACAGGAAAAGAAATTCCAATTGAAGAGAGAGATTCAAAAGAGATTACATGTAGATTTGGAGTGTGGACAGCCCCTAAAGGTGTAAAAACGTATAATCCAGCTTTTGATGTGACTCCAAATGAAAATATAACAGCTATAGTTACTGAAAGAGGAATAGTTTATCCACCTTATGAAGAAAATTTAAAAAAAGTATTTAATAAGTAAGTAATTGAGGAAATTGCATAGTTTCATTGCGCATTTGAAATTTTTGATTATACAATTTTAACAATTGTATGTATTTAACTGGACATGGTTAAATGTATATATGAATTTACAAATAAAAATTCGTATATTATAAAGAAGGAGCTTGTTATTTGAAGTTTGAATAACAAGCTCTTTGATTTTTAAAGAATTATGAAATTGAGGGGGCTTTAATTATACAACTTTTAAAGAAGATTGAAACAATAAAAATGAAATATTTCAAAACAAAAATTTCTTTACAAGAAAATGCATAAAATGAATTAATAAATTCACAATCCGAAAAAGCAAAGTTGGAAGATGACAGCATTTATGCGGATAAGATAATGTGAAAATAAAGAAAATACGCAAAGATTTAATAATTAAATTCAGTATAATGAGAAACTGAATAAAAAATGAAATTTACGAAAAAAAAACTTGCAAAAACATGCTAAAAAATGTTAATATATATATAATGATTTTTTAGGAAATAATGTGTTCAATACATTAATTTTCATAAAAATAAGATTTGGAAAGAGAAGGGGTTATACCGTGGATATTAAATCTGTTCAAATAAATACTATGGGAGATTCTGCCATTATTATAAAGTTTAGTGAAAAGATTAATGTAAATACTCATTTAACAATAAAAGCTTTATCAGAGTATCTTGATAACAATCCTTTTAAAGGAATGATTGAGTATGTTCCTGCTTTTGTTACCTTAACGGTTTTTTATAATCCGCTAGAGATAATAAAAAGTTCAAAAAATATAAAGGGTTTAGAAAACAAAACACCTTTTAATATAGTAAAAATGATTATTGAGAATATTTTATTAAAGATTGAAAATAAAATTAATGATAAGCCTAGAGTGGTAGAAATACCAGTATGCTACGGAGAGGAATTTGGATCGGATTTAAAATTTGTAGCAGAGCATAACAATCTTACTGTAGAGGAAGTAATTAAAATTCATTCGGAATGTGAAAATAGAGTTTATATGATAGGGTTTGCACCAGGATTTCCATATCTTGCAGGTATGTCGGAAAAAATTGCTGCACCAAGGAGAAAAACACCTAGATTAGCTATTCCAGCTGGTTCTGTTGGAATAGCAGGAAGTCAAACAGGGGTATATCCTATTGAAACACCAGGCGGATGGCAGCTTATTGGTAGAACTCCATTAGAACTCTTTAAGCCAGAAAGTGATATACCTAGTTTGCTTCAAGCTGGAGATATAGTTAAATTTAAAGCTATATCTAGAGCTCAATACTATGAGATTAAGTATGAAGCAGAAGGAAGCTTAAAATGGGCATAGAGATAAAAAGTGCTGGATTGTTAACTACTATTCAAGATTCAGGAAGATATGGTTTTAGAAAGTATGGAATAATTGTAAGTGGAGCTATGGATGGATTTGCACATAGGATTGCAAATATATTGGTTGGAAATGAAGAGAAGGATGCGGTTCTAGAGGCAACATTGATAGGACCGAAAATTTTAATAAAAGAGGACACATTAATTTCTATCTGTGGAGGAGATTTATCTCCACAGATTAATAATTGTGATGTTCCTATGTGGAGACCTGTTTATGTTAAAGGAGGAAGTATTTTAAGTTTTTCTAAATGTGTAGTAGGAAGTAGAACTTATGTGGCTTTTGCAGGTTCTTTTAATATCGAGAAAATAATGGAAAGCAAAAGTACGTATATGCGTGCTGAAATTGGAGGGTATGAAGGAAGAGCTTTAAAAAAGGGAGATGTTTTAAAGTTAAATGATATTTCTCATATTGGAAACAGGATAGCAAATAATCTTTTGAAAGATGTTAATTGTTATGGGTTTGCAGCTACTAAATGGTTTATTGGAGGAGAGGTTCTTCCTAAATATGATGCAAGTCCAATAGTTAGAGTAATTGCTGATGGACAATATGATTGTTTTGATGATGAAAGTAAGAAAAATTTTTTCCAAAATAAATTCATGATAACTTCTCAATCAGATAGGATGGGATATAGACTTAAAGGAAATAATTTGAGTTTGAAAGAACCTTTGGAAATGATATCTGAAGCAGTATCGCTTGGAACTGTACAAGTCCCAGCAGATGGTAATCCAATTATACTTCTTGCAGATAGACAAACTACTGGAGGGTATCCTAAGATTGCACAAGTTATAAGTGTGGATATTCCTATTATAGCACAATTAAAACCTGGAGATAGATTAGGATTTCAAAAAATTTCCTTAGAAGAAGCACAATCGTTATATATATTAAGAGAAATGTACATAGAAGATTTAAAAAGAGGGATAAAAATTAAAATGGAGTAAGGTGATTTTATGCATAAAGTTGATTTAAACTGTGATATGGGAGAGAGTTTTGGAGCCTATAAAATAGGAAATGATGAAGAAATTTTGAAATTTATAACATCAGCTAATATTGCTTGTGGATTTCATGCTGGAGACCCTTCTGTGATGAATAGAACTGTAAAGCTTGCATTGGAAAGAAAAATTGCAATAGGAGCACATGTAGGGTTGCCTGATTTGGTTGGCTTTGGTAGGAGAGTTATGGATATATCTTCAAAGGAAGCTTATAATATGACGGTTTATCAGATAGGAGCCTTATATGGTTTTGTTAAAGCAGAAGGGGGAATTATGAAACATGTAAAACCACATGGTGCACTTTATAATATGGCAGCGAAAGATTCAGCACTATCTAAGGCTATTGCAGAAGCCGTTTATAAAGTAGATCCAGAACTTATTTTATTTGGACTTTCAGGTAGTAAAATAATAGAAGAAGGAGAAAAGATAGGTCTTAGAGTTGCTAATGAGGTTTTTGCAGATAGGACCTATACAGATGAAGGTACTTTAACATCACGGAAACAAAAAAATGCATTAATTAAAGATGCAGACAAAGCAAGTACCCAGGTAATAAGAATGATAAAGAAATGTAAAGTAACATCTATTGATGGAAATGATATAGATATAAAAGCAGATACTATATGTATTCATGGAGATGGTACTAAGGCATTGGAATTTGCAAAAAAAATTAAACAAGATATTCAAAAGCAAGGAATAAAAATTGAAGCAATTTAGAATATTATCAAAAACATAAAGGGGGCGGAATTATATATGCAAAATAATAATAATAATAAAGTTGTAGAAAATAATACTGATAAATTGAATTGGAATGTAATCTTAGGGGCTGCGTTCTTAATGGCAACATCTGCCATAGGACCAGGTTTTTTAACACAGAGTACTGTATTTACAGGACAACTTGGAGCAAGTTTTGGATTTGTAATTTTAATATCAATAATTTTAGATATTGGAGCTCAGCTTAATATCTGGAGAATAATTATTGTTGCTAAAAAGAGAGGACAAGATATTGCTAATATGGTTTTGCCTGGACTTGGATATTTTGTAGCTTTACTTGTGGTGATGGGAGGACTTGCTTTTAATATAGGTAATATAGCTGGTGCAGGACTTGGATTAAATGTTTTATTCAATATAGATCCTAAAACCGGTGCTGCTATTAGTGCTGTTGTAGCTATTGGAATTTTTCTTATAAAAGAAGCAGGAAAGGCTATGGACAAATTTGCACAAACTATGGGATTCATTATGATAATACTTACTATATATGTAGTTGCAATATCAAATCCTCCTGTAGGTACTGCTGTAGCTAAAAGCTTTATGCCAGATACTATAGATATGATGTCAATTGTAACTTTAGTGGGAGGTACTGTTGGAGGTTATATAACTTTTGCAGGAGGTCACAGACTTTTAGATGCGGGAGTAAAGGGCGAGAAAGATATTCCTAAAATGACAAAAAGCTGTATGTCGGGTATAGGTATTGCATCAATTATGAGAGTTTTCTTATTTTTAGCTACGCTAGGAGTTGTATCAAGAGGGCTTACTTTAGATCCAGCTAATCCTCCAGCTTCAGTATTTAAATTAGCAGCAGGAAATGCAGGATATAAGATGTTTGGAATGGTAATGTGGTCTGCAGCAATAACTTCAGTTATAGGAGCAGCATATACATCTGTGTCTTTTATTAAAACTTTTAGCAATAAATTGGAAAGAAATGAAAAGAAATTAATTATTGCTTTTATTATCATATCTACGATTGTATTTGTATTTATTGGAAAACCAATTAAAACTTTAATTCTAGTTGGAGCACTTAATGGTCTTATTCTTCCAATAACTTTAGGAACAATGCTTATAGCGGCATATAGAAAAAATATAGTTGGTAATTATAAGCACCCTACGTGGATGACTATTTTTGGAGTTTTAGTTGTTGTAATAATGTCATACTTAGGAGTTAGTACTCTTATAAAACAAATTCCAAAGCTGTTTATTTAGATGTTATTTGTGTGGTAAAATAAAATTTTAGAAGGATATTGATTTAATGTATGATATAAACAAAGGGAAAGTGCAATGCACTTTCCCTTTGTTTATATCATACTTAATTTAAAAATTATTTTTAATAAATTGAAATGCTAAGATGAAAAGTGGTTAATATATAATATAGGACTATGTTAATTGAAAAGGGGAAGTATATGAAAACTCTAAATAAAAAGATTTTTACACATGACTATTCTAAATTTACAGAGGAATATATTGCGAGTAAAGCTAATTATTATGGTATACCTAAGAATGTATTAGAAAGACAGATATGGATATACGAAATACATTCTCAAATTCAAAAAAGGCTTAAAGGTAAAGTTATTCTAAAAGGTGGAGCTTGTATTCAATTATATCTTCCTATTGATATGCAGAGGGGTACTGAAGACTTAGATTTATATACAGATTTAACAATTAAACAATTAAGAAAGATAATGAAATCTATTGAGAGAGAGTTTAATACTAATAAAATACATATAAAAATTAGTGAGTATATTCCTGAAAGCATAATTAAAACAGGAAAAACACTACCTATTACAACTTTTATGTTTAAACTTCCTTTAATTTTTAAAAAAAATAAAAAAGGAGATAAATCAAAGATTAAAATAGATTTTTTACATGTTGATATTAATAATATAAGGACTAAGGAAATCAAAAATGGAAATGCTTTGGGGTTAGACTTAAAGTATGTTCCTGTTTGTGTTGATCCATATTATATAATATCTTCTAAAGTTATAATTTTTGCAGTGAATTCTATAGGAATTGAAAAATTTAAGAAGGATAAGCTATATAAAAATATATATGATTTATTTTATATGCTTCATATATATAATAGCGAGAATGATTTAAAAAAAGTAGTTAAATATATTCAACACAATATAAAAGAAGAATTTTATATAAAAAAATTAAAACCTATAGGAATGGAAGTGATTTTTAATGATATATTACAGGAACTCTATTATTTATCACTCTATGATTTAAGAGATAATTTTACAGGTTATTCAAAAAGATTTTTAGATTTTCAAAATAATTATATACAATACCATATAGGAATAAAATTAGATTTTGATTCGTGGAGTATTATGTGCATATATGTATATTTATGGACTTATGCATTAAAAGAAAGTATTTTTTATGGAGACTATTCCAAATTAGATAATGTAGATAAAATTACTAAAGAACATGATTATTATAAAAAGTTAACTAAAAAAGAGCAGCAAAATTATTTGAACAATATAAAAAATAAACTTGCAAAAAAAAGAGCAAAGCTAAATTATAAGTATGTTAAAGACCCTTTAAGACTTATTTGCATGTTTAGTCTTTATTTTAAAAAATAAAATACATTAAATATATTTTAGAAATTTTAATAACCAGCAATTGACTATATACTGTAAATAGTTAATTGCTGGTTATTATCTTTGTAATTATTTTACTTCAGAAACTTGTCTTGGGTCATCTCTTTTGGTTTTCTTTTTTATTTCACCTTTTTGATTTTCAGTTGGTGAAGGTCTTTTCATACCTTTTTTAGCCATAGTTATCTTCACCTCGAATATATTTTTCTTATTAATTCAAAATTAGTATTACCCTATAGTAATATTTGATACGCTTTATAATAATATTGTGTACAAAATATATATAAGATAAATATTATATTATAAAGAGGTGATAATATGAAGTACAAATTAAATGACCTCATAGATATTTTGGAATTAAGAGAATTTTTACAGAGTTTATATGAATATACAGGAGTTTCATCAATAATAATAGAAAAAGATGAAAAAGATATGGTTGTGGTTGGTGATAAAAATAAAATATGCATAGATGAATTTAAAGATATAATTAATACTATAAAAAATGGAGCGGATTATTTTGAAGTTAACTGTGAAAATGGATTTTGTAATATAGTTATACCTATATCAATAAATGGAGAAATTCTGGCGATAATTTGTCATAATGTTAATGTTTGTATGAAAAATAAATTTATAAAATTTTTTAGAAATATGGCAAATTTAATTTGTTCCTTGTGTTCAGAAAGATTAGATTCTATTTACGCAGAAAAAAAATCTAATAAGAGCTATAATGAGTTACAAGTTGTACACGAAAAATTAATAGTAGCAGAAGAAGAGTTTAGACAGCAGTTTAATGAATTGCAAATTAATGAAAAGCTTTTGAAAGAAAGTGATGAGAGATATAAATTAGTTCTTTTAGGATCTAAAGATGGGATCTATGATTGGAAATTATTAACTAATAACTTTTTTTATTCTAAACAATGGAAAAATATGATTGGTTACGAGGATAATGAATTATCTAACACATATGAGAGTTGGAAAGATAATATTCATCCATATGAAAGAGGTAATATAGTAGCTAAATTGGAAAATTATTTAATTGGAAAAGAAAATATATATACTTTAGAATATCGTTTTACAAAAAAAGATGGTTCTTATATTTGGGTTCAAAATCATGGCTATATTTTAAGAAATAGTAAGGGGAAAGCTATACGTTTATCAGGTTCACATACGGATATAACAGAAAGAAAGAAAAGAGAGAAAAAAATTTATAATTTGGCGTTTATTGATTTAGTGACTGGACTACCAAATAGAAGTTATTTATACAAAGATTTAGTAAAATTATGTGAAGCAAAGGATAGATTTTCTTTGATTTTTATAGATATAGATAAATTTAAAGAAATTAATGATACTTTTGGGCATTCTTTTGGCGATTTGCTTTTAAAGGAGTTTACTAGTGTTCTTAATAATTTAGTTGGATATGATTATAAGGCTTACAGGTGGGGCGGGGATGAATTTGTATTAATATTAAAAATTAATACAAGTCCATCAGAAGTGAAAACTCTTTTATGTGATATAGACCATGTTTTAGGAAACAGTATTATAGTGAAGAATAAGGAGATGTTTATTACATCAAGTCTTGGAATAAGTATTTTTCCAGAGCATGGAGCTATTCCAGAAGAACTGATAAAAAATGCCGATATAGCAATGTATTCTGCTAAGAATGGGGGGAAAAATTCTTTTAAGAACAATTATAAAATCTATAATAAAGAATTATATATAAATAATTTAAAAAAAATTAAGTTTGAAAAAGCTTTGAGACTTGCTGTTAAAAATAACGAATTCACAGTATTTTATCAACCTCAAATAGAAATTCAAACAGGAAAGGTTATAGGAATGGAAGCTCTAGCAAGATGGATCACACCTAAAGGCAAATTAATTTCACCAGCAGAATTCATCCCTTGCGCTGAAGAAATAGGTGCTATAATACCTATAGGAGAATATATATTAAAAACTGCATGCAAGCAAACAAAAACATGGCATGATATGGGGTATGATGATTTAAAAATTTCTGTAAACTTATCAGGAAGACAGTTGGAAAGCAAAAAATTAATTTATATTATATTGCATATTTTAAATGAAACTAAACTCGAATCTAAATATCTTGAACTTGAAATAACAGAAAGCAATGCAATGAAAGATATGGAAAAGACTATTAAACTTTTAAAAATATTAAAAAACATGAATATAAGCATATCTTTAGACGATTTCGGAACAGGATACTCTTCGTTAAATCATCTAAGAAAATTTCCTTTGAATAATTTAAAAATAGATAAATCTTTTATAGATGAAATAACTATAAATATTACCCAAAACAGAATTATAAAAGCAATAATATTTCTAGCTCATTCACTGAATTTGAAAGTTATTGCAGAAGGAATAGAAACTAAAGAACAGCTTGAAGCATTAAAACAAATTAATTGTGATGAAGCACAAGGGTATTATTCTAGTAAGCCTGTTTGTTCAGAAGAATTTGAAAAATATTTAAAAAAATACTATAAATAAACACAGTATAAGAATATTGGTTAGCAATATTCTTATACTGTGTTTTTATTCCATAACTTTGCTTCTAAATGTTTCTTTCATTTGTTCATTGTCTTTAGCAAGTTTAGCCCAGTCAACTTTAAATGCTCTGTCTCCGAATGTTTTGAATTCAGGAGCACCTTTTGGAGGAACTACATCATTTCGTACTGAATGCATCCAACCTTTAACGATAGCTTCTTGTCCTTCCTTAGATAGCCACCAATTTTCAACAGCTTTAGCTGCTTCAGGATTTTCACAAGTTTTAAATATAGCTATTGGACTTGGAACAACAACAACACCGTCTTCAGGATATACAACCTTTAAAGGCTCGCCTTTATCAGCCATTTTTAAGATGTTTTCTTCTAATATGATACCAACATCATATTCTCCAGTGATTAATTTGTTTTGAACCTTGGAATTACCATCTTCTACTTTTAAACCGTTAGTTTTTAATTTTTCAAAGTAATCCCAACCAAAAGCATCAGATATTGCACCAGCAGTTACGAAAGCAGTACCAGAAAGTAGTGGGTTCGGCATAGCTAGTTTATCTTTCCATTTAGGATTTAATAAATCTTTAAAAGATTTTGGAGCTTCTTCATCTTTAACTTTGTCAGTGTTATAAGCTATTATCATGTTAGAAATTCTAACGCCTGTCCAATATCCTTCTTCATCTTTATATTGAACATCTTTTCTGTTAGGGGCATCGTATTTAAGTAAAAGGTCTTGATCTTGTAGTGTTAAGTAATAGGAAGGATCTGCAACCATAAGTAAATCTGCACTTACTTTATTGGCTTCGATTTCTCCAGTGAGTTTAGTTACAACTTTTTCTGTTCCACCTTGGAACCATTCAATTTCAAGATTAGGAAAAGCTTCTTGGAGTGCAGGTTTTACACTTTCAATAATATCTGGATAGATAGAAGTGTAAATCATAAGTTTGCCACTAGGTCCCTCCACTTTTTTTGCATTAGTAGAAGCAGCTTTTTTATTTCCGCAGCCAGTAATTAAAGTTAAAGACAAGCAGAAAATCATAGCAACCATAACTAGAAATTTAAAATGTCTTTTCATTTTTGACCTCCTTATATTTTATTGAAAATTATATATAGTAAATTAACTATATAGCTTTTTGTAGTGTTTGAGAGTTGCTTTTATCAGGAAATACCATAAGCTTATTAAAATGTAAATAAACTTCATCACCATCTTTATAATTTGCATATGCAGATGATTCATCTGTTACACGAATAGTTTGACCACTTATATTTATTCTGCAATCGGCTGAATCACCTAAATATAGTTTCCTAAGTAAAATTCCTTTAATTCCAGGTCCTACTTTGCTTATAGAAATGTTTTCGGGTCTTATAGCTACAATGCCTTTTCCAATAAAAGTAGTTTGTGTTTCAAAACTATAATCTAGTTTAGGGATTGTTACCTTATTTTTATCTATATCTGCTTTAATAAAGTTTACAAGCCCTATAAAATCTGCTACAAACTGGTTAATAGGATTGTCATATATATTCATTGGAACATCTACTTGTTGAATAACTCCTTTATTCATTACTATGATTCTATCGGACATTGCCATAGCTTCAGCTTGATCATGTGTAACGTAAACAACGGTGATTTTTAATTTTTTTTGTAATTCTTTTATTTCAAAACGCATACTTTCTCTTAATTTTGCATCGAGATTACTAAGAGGCTCATCTAAAAGCAAAAGTTCGGGTTCTGCAACTAAAGCTCTGGCTAAAGCTACTCTTTGTTGCTGTCCACCAGATAATTGGTTAGGATATCTTTCTTCATATTTGTCAAGGTCAACAGATTCCAAAGCTTTTATTGTTTTTTCTTTTATTGTATTTTTATCCATCTTTTTTATTTTAAGAGGGTATGCAACATTATCAAAAACGGTCATGTGAGGCCAAACGGCATATGATTGAAAAACCATTCCGATATCTCTTTTTTCAGGAGGAACAAACATTTTACTATCAGAGGAACTAACAACGACATTTCCTATACAAATTTCTCCACTGGTAGCTTTTTCAAATCCAGCTATCATTCTAAGAGTAGTGGTTTTGCCACAGCCAGAAGGACCTAGTATAGAAACGAATTCCCCATCTTTAATCACAGCGTTAAAATTATCTACTGCCTTAACTTGTCCGAATTGTTTAATGATGTTTGTTAATTTTACTTCTGACATATTATCTCTCCTTTAATTTATATAAATTTATTCAATACTAAATTCCTATATTTCCTTTTGAGAATTTTCTCATAACTAAATTTCCTATGAGGACTATAAGTAATATTAATACTGAAAGTATCGAAGCACTTTGAGGGTCAGCATAAGTTTGCAATTCGTATAGCAATACTCCTATGGTCTTCGTTTTTGATCCATATAGCAATATGGACATTGATAATTCATAAAAAGATGGCATGAAAATCAAAAACCATGAAGCGATAATAGAAGGTGCTATAAGTGGAAAAATAATATCTTTTAAAGTTCTGAGCCAAGAAGCTCCTGAGTTTAAAGCTGCTTCTTCTAATGATTCATGTACTTGTGAAAGTGAAGCTGAAATTGTTCGAACTCCCATCATCAAATATTTAATTAGATACGATATTATAAGTATTGAAGCAGTGGAATATAAATTTAAACCAAATTTACCTGAAAAAGTTATAATCATTGCTAGAGCAATTACAACACTAGGTGTAGCAGAACCTAAAGTTACTAAAAAGTCAGGAATTTTACGTCCTTTTACATTAGTTTTAACCACAAGATAGGATATTAATAGTGAAACAAGAGTACCAACTATAGCTGTAATTATTGCATATATAAAGCTGTTCTTTATAGGTACTATATATTGAGGGTTTGAGATAGCTATATACCAATTTTTAAAGGTTAAATTAGATAGAGAAATTGGTTTTGACAAAGTTTTTAATAAAGAAGTTATTACAATGGAACCTATAGGTAAAACAACTGCAATAAATCCATAAATACTAACGATAGCTGTAATTAATTTTTTCCATTTGCCCAATTCTACCAAAGTAGGTCTTGTACTTTTTCCTGAAATAGTAACGTATTCTTTTGCAGCGATTACCGTTGTTGATAAAAACAAGATAAAATTAGCAACAACCATTAATGAAACTGCAAGAGCAGTTGCTTCAGAAACGCCTTTAGAACTACCTAGGTACACATAAGATACTATTCTAGTAGTAAGAACCTCTATTCCAGCAGGCATTCCTACTATAGAAGGGATACCAAAAGCTGATGCTGCGGAAACAAAAACTAAAAGTCCACCTGCTAGTATACTTGGTAGGGTAAGTGGCAAAGTGATATTAAACATTGTACGAAGAGGTGAAGCACCAGATATTCTTGCGCCTTCTTCTAATGTTGGATCCATTTTCTCTAAAGCACGAGAAATAGTTATAAAAGCAAAAGGAGAATAAAATAATGTTAATACCCACACAAGACCACCAGTTGAATAAATATTAAAGGGAGCAGAAGATAAATGAAAAACTTTCATGAAAAATTTATTTAAGTATCCAACATTGGGATTTAGTAATTGAGTCCAGGCTATACCTCCAACGTATGGTGGAATCATGTATGTAGTTATAAAAAATGTTCTAAAAAATTTTTTCCCAGGTAAATCTGTTCTTCCAATTAGCCAGGCTAATGGAAAAGTTATAACTAAACTTAATAACATAACTAAGAGGGAAATTTTAAATGTGTTTATAAATGCACTCCAGTTTACAGATTTTGAATATACATTACTGTAATTAGCTAAACTTGAACTTTCATTTACTATAAAACTTTTAATTACTAAGTATATCATTGGAATAACTTCGAATATAACTAAAACTAAAATTGCCAGCAGAATTATAATCCATTTAATGTTGAGTTGCCTTAGGTGAGAAAATGCTTTTTTTTCAGTTGTTACTGAAGGGGTATTGTTCATGCTAATTTCCTCCTTTAAAACAATTAGCTTACTTGTCTTGAATAAAAGTACTTTTACATAAAGTATTTATCACCCTCTTTAATAAATAGAAGCAAATACATTTAAAAAAATAATATAAAGATAGTAACTATGTGGATGTGATGTTATGTAAAAAATTTAATTAAATGTAAAAATAAGTTAAACACAGGTACATAATAGCATATTAATAATTCAAAGTCAATTTACAAAAAAATATATATAAATAAAAAAGTATTATTTAATAATAAAAAAATAAAAGGTAGATATATATATATCTACCTTTTAAAATCAAAAGTTTAAAATATTTTGTTTTATAGAATATAATGCTAATTTTATCTTTAGATTTAGGAACTTTTGTATTATATGAAGTTTCTAAATCTTAAATATTTCCAAGACAAACACCTCCAGTATATTTGAATTGATTTTCAATTCGTTAATACTTTTGTGATTAGTCATGCTGGATAGATTATACTTAATTTCAACTCAATATTTTAAAACTCTTTGACACTAATTATAATGTCCAGTTTTTAAAATTATATGTGTAGTTTTTAGCTATTTAAGAAATTTAGTATATCTTGTGATTTGTCAGATAAACCTGCAATTATTAATCTATCACCTTTTAATATTTTAGTATCAGCTGTAGGAAGTATTTCCAAACCATCTCTAATTATAATGAAAACTCTAAAGTTATGTGGAAAGCGTATTTCTTTTAGTGGTTTATCAAATAACTCTTCATTCAGTGGAATAATCTCCATTATTGAGATTTTATGTACCAAAGAGGGAGGCAACTCAGTTATATGATCTTTTTTTAATATTTTATCAAAGCAAAGAGGAAATAATATACATGATATAACTGTTGTTAAAATAAATGCAGAATAATCTGAGGAACTTATTATATTTAGATTAAATGCCATTTGAGCTCCAACTATTAATAAGCTAAGTTGTGCTGATAGTATAAATGATGCAGAAATTGCTTTATTGATTCCAAAATATAAAGACATAATCAAAGAAGGAACTAATTTTACTACAAATATTATGATGATGAATATTGGAATGTTTGCTAAAGAACTTGGATTATGAAAAATAGCAGATAAATCTAAGTTAACACCTACCATAATAAAATAAATTGGAATTAAGAAACCATACCCAAGTATATCTAATTCATGTTTTAAATCCTCTTTTTCTTTATCAAGTATTAAGGTGAATATTACACCTGCCAAGAAGGAACCCAAAATTATTTCAGTACCTATTTTATCTGAAATTGTTACGAGAACAAGGATAAGTGCAAAAGCTGCTCTAACTCCAATGTGTAATCCTCTAAAGGAAGCTGTTGATAAATCTAAAAAAAGAGAAAAACCTTTTATAGCTTTAAACAATAAAAAGGCTGTAACAAATAAAATTATAAATAGAAAATTTTTATATGTTAACCCGTACATTATAGTAGAAGATATAAAAGTTAAGGCTATTAAACATACAAATTCACAAATTAATGAATAGATAAGTATAGCTTGACCGTACTCTGTGTTTAATATTTTTCGTTCTTTTAAAAAAGGAACTATAAGCCCTGGAGCTGAAGCGGTAAAGAGTAAGGTCATGAATGAGATATCTTTTATAATGTTCATATTATATAAAACTTCTGAAATAAAATATGAAATTAAAAGAGATATAATAAACATTCCAAAAGACATTAAAATTCTAAGAAATGCTTTTGTCTTTTCTCTACCTATGCGTATTCTATCTACATCTATTTCAAGTCCGCTTAAAAACATAAGATAAGCAAGACCTAAATGAGATAGAAAACTTATCCATACATCTTCATGTACTAGATTCAAAAAGCTTTTGCCTATTATAATTCCTACAAATATTTCACCTACAACAAAGGGAACTCTAAATTTTTTTATAAAATTAATAAAAATAGGAGTTAAAAATGCAAAAATAGAAAGTATTAATAAAGAATCAAAATTTATAGTTTCTGTCATAATAAAACCTCCCTTAAATTTTAAGATGTTTTTAGAATTGAACGATTCCAATTTATTATGGAAGTTCTTTAATTATAAAATTTTATAATTAAAAAAGTATATATCCATACAGAACAAAAAACCAATTAGCTTAAATTTTGGTTAATAAATGTTCTTTGTTATCAATTGTACATTGTGAATTATCCAATGTCTAGTATTATATTAAGTCTAATATATAGTATATAGAAAATAAGTAAAATTAAACTGAATTATTCATAGATTTAATTTTGAAATAATAAAATAGTATAAATTTAGTCAAGTACAAAAATATGTTAATAGTTTTGTACTTGATTTTTATGGAGGTTAAGCTATGAAGAGATTATTAGATTGTAGTTCTTCAGATTTCAAAAATATAAGTAAAAAAGAATTACTTGAAGCTATTGCTGCTAGTGAAGGACGGGTTTTGGTTTCAGAAGTTATAGGTAATGCTATGCCTTTATACTTTAATATAAGTAATGCAGAGCTTGCGTCAGCTTTTGGAACTGATATTATATTACTTAATATGTTTGATGTGTATAATCCAATTTTTAATGGTATTTCTAAAGTAGATAATAATAATATAATAAAAGAAATAAAAAGACTTACAGGTAGAGTAATAGGAATAAACTTAGAGCCAGTAGATAGTGAAATAGAATCTATAGGAGATATGTGCGAAATTTCAAAAGGAAGACTAGCTACTAGAAAAACGGCTGTTAAGGCTTATGAAATGGGAGCAAATATAATAGTTTTAACAGGAAACCCTGGAAGTGGAGTTTCAAACAAAGCAATTATATCATCGCTAAAGAATATTAATGAGGAATTAGGCGATAAAGTGATTCTTTGTGCTGGAAAAATGCATTCATCAGGTTCATTAAAGGAAAGTGGAGAGAGTATTATAACCAAGAAAGATATAAAAGAATTTGTAGGTGCTGGAGCAGATATAATACTTATGCCTGCACCCGGTACTGTACCAGGAATAACAGTTAAGTATATTAAAGATCTTATATCGTATGCTCATAGTTTAGGAATATTGGCATTAACAGCTCTCGGAACATCTCAAGAAGGAGCTGATTGTGAAACTATTAAGAGAATTGCACTTATGTGTAAAATGGCAGGAACGGATATACATCACATAGGAGATGCTGGATATACTGGAATTGCAGTACCAGAAAATATTATGTATTATAGTATTGCAATAAGGGGAAAAAGGCATACGTATATTAGAATGGCAAGATCTATAAATAGATAGAATATGTGTAAATCGTGAATAAAACTATTTAACAAAAAATCTTAAATGTAACCACTATAGTTTATAGTAGCGGGGGTTATGTTTAAGATTTTTCAACAAATAAATGGAAACAAAAATTGTATTTTTATTATAAAAATATAATTTCGTGTTAAGAACAAATGAAATTTAAAAAAATATAATTGCAATGTTTTTAGAAATGCAAAATTAAATGTGAATTTAGGGAAAGGCATCTATAAATAAAACACGGATATTAGAGGTTTGAATAGAAAAAAACAAAACAAAATTGTAAGAATATAGAAAATATTTAATATGAAATATTTAATATGAAATATTTCATATTAAATTATGCAATTTTGTGCAAATTACTATTTATTAAAGAGTGATTATGTGATAGACTTATATTAAGTCAACGATTTAGTTTAGGGGGGCAAACATTGATTAATAATTTTACAGAAAATATATTTAATGAAAATATATTTAATGAAAATATATTAGGAGAGTTAACTGTTGCTGCAGAAAGCAATAATGTTATTAATTCTAAATATTATACAAAATATGATGTTAAAAGAGGTTTAAGAAATGAAAATGGAACAGGAGTTTTAGTCGGATTGACTAAGATTGGAAATGTTCATGGATATGTTATGGATAATAAAGAAAATAAGATTCCTGTTGAAGGAAAATTAACTTATAGGGGAATAAATTTAAGAGAAATTGTTGACGGATTTCAATCGGAAAAAAGATTTGGATTTGAAGAAGTATGCTATTTGCTACTTTTTGGAGAACTTCCAAATAAAGATAAATTAGTTAAATTCAAGCATGTTTTAGGAGAGTGTAGAACATTACCTGATGGATTTACTGAGGATATGATATTAAAATTCCCTAGTAGGAATATTATGAATAAGCTACAGAGAAGTATATTAGCAGCTTATTCTTTTGATGATAATCCTGATGCTGTTAGTGTAAAAAACATATTAAGACAAAGTATAGAACTTATAGCAAGATTTCCTACGATGATAGCTTATGGATATCAAGCAAAAGCCCATTACTATAATGATAAAAGTCTTTACTTACATTCACCTAAAGCTGAACTTGGAACTGCAGAAAATATTCTTTATATGATAAGACCGGATAATAAATATACTAAAACCGAAGCGGAGGTTTTAGATTTAGCATTAGTATTACATGCTGAACATGGAGGCGGTAATAATTCAGCATTTGCAACTCACGTTGTATCTTCTACGGGAACGGATACTTATTCGGCAATAGCTTCAGCAGTAGGCTCTTTAAAAGGACCTAAACATGGAGGGGCCAATATTAAAGTCATTAATATGATGAAAGAAATAAAAGAAAATATTAAAGATTGGGAAGACAATGATGAGATAAAAAATTATCTTTTAAAAATTGTTAAAGGTCAAGTTTTTGATAAATCAGGTTTAATATATGGTATAGGGCATGCTATTTATACTCTTTCTGATCCAAGAGCTGTTATGCTTAAGAAAAAGGCTTTAGAATTAGCTGAGGAAAAAGATAGAATAAATGAATTTAATTTATATAAAAATGTAGAAGAAACGGCCATTGAGATATTTGAAGAATTAAGAGGAAATAGGAATATATGTGCAAATGTAGACTTTTACTCAGGTTTTGTATATGAAATGTTAAACATCCCATGTGAATTATATACACCATTGTTTGCAACAGCTAGAGTTCCGGGATGGTGTGCTCATAGAATAGAACAAGTTGTAAGTGAACCTAAAATTATAAGACCTGCATATAAAAATATTAATGGAAATTCAAAATATATTAATTTAAGTTGTAGATAAAACCTAGAAGAATAATACTTCTAGGTTTTACCAAATACTAAATAAAAATTTATATTAATATATACTTTGAAGTTTTTAAGTAAAATAGGATATATAAGCCATTTCAAAAAAAGTAATTATATGGTAAAATATTACTTAATAAATTTTATTATGTTTTGAGGTGATATTTTGGCTGATATGTTTCCTGATATGGAAAGTATAGAAGAAAACAATATAAATACAACAGAGGGAGAAAAATATTTATTAAATTTTTTAAATACACAATTAAATTCTAGTTATGAAATTTATTTTAAGCCAAATATTAATGGAGATAAGCCTCAAATTGTTGTTATTAGTAAAAATAGAGGTATTATAATTATAGGAATTAAGGAATGGAAATTGGATAGCTATTATTGTGATAATAAAGGTGATTTTAGAAAGAAAAAAGACTTTAAAGTTTTCAGATCTCCATTTAGTCAGGTACAGGAGCATAAAAACAATATGTATAATTTACATAGTAAAAGCCTTTTGAAAAAAAGTATAGAGGATAGTTATGCATTTAATTTGGTTAGATGTGCAGTGTATTTCCATAATGAAACTAATAAAAATATAAAAAAATTCATAATAGAAAATGATAAAAAGCTAAAAAATAAATGTGAAGTTTTTGGTAGGGATTCTCTTAATACTAAAAGTTTTTTTGAAATGTTTGATAACATAAATAGTGAATCAAAATTTTTTGATGATAATGTTTATGATGAATTAAAAAAATACTTAAATTGTCCTATTCATAAATGTAGTCAAGGCAAGAGTATAAATTATAGTAATAAGCAGATAACTATTATAAAAAGTAAAAAGGAAAATAAAAAAATTAAGGGGACAGTAGGATCAGGCAAGACATTACTTCTTGCACAAAGAGCAGTAAATGCCAATATAAGAACAAAAAATAAGGTACTTATATTAACTCATAATATAGCTTTAAGAAATTATATTTATAACAAAATCAATTGTATAAGAGAAGAATTTTATTGGAAAGACTTCGAGATAAATAACTATCATGTATTTATAAAATTTCAGTTAAACAATATAGGTATTCCTTTTCAATGGGATAGTGATTTTGAAAGTGATGAGATTGTAAAACATTTAGAATCATATAAGGAAACAGTTGAAAAATATGATTCTATTTTTATTGATGAAGTACAGGATTATAAATTAGATTGGCTTAGGATTATTAAAAAATATTTTTTAAAAAAGAATGGAGAATATGTTCTTTTTGGAGATGAAAAGCAAAATGCGTATATTAGAGAGCTTGAGAATAATAAAACTACTAAAACTAATATTTTGGGATCGTGGAATGTATTAGAACAATCTTTTAGATTGCCTACAAATCTAGCTACTCTTGCAATAAAATTTCAAAAAAAGTTTCTTAGCAGTAAGTACAATTTAGATAATATTTATTGTTTTAGTATACAAAAAACTATGTGGGATGAACAGGGAAAGATAGATTATAAATTCTATAATAATTTTGATGCTGAAACTGTTTATTACAATATAATAAAAAAACAAGATATTAAAATAAAAAATATTTGTATTGTTTCTACATCTATAGATAAACTCAAAAAACTAAATAGTATTATAACAAAACAAACAGAATATAAAACAGAAATTATGTTTGAAACGGAAGAAGAGTATATTAAATTGCAACAAAAACTAAAAAAACAATATAGGGATAGGGATAATTATTATAAAAGTATTTTAAAAAATCAAATAGGCAAGATAAGATATAGCAGGAAATATAATTTTAAAGCAAAGAGTGGAAAAATAAACTTGGCTATAATTGATAATTTTAAGGGATGGGAAATAGACTCTTTAGTTTTTATAATAGATAATATTGAAAATGTATCAGAAGAATTAATTTATACAGGAATAACTAGAGCTAGAAAGAACCTTGTTATTGTAAATATTGGTAATTACAAATACCATAAGTTTTTTAAAGAAATTTAAATGATAAATTTGTATAAAACTATTGATATAAACTATAATGTACTTAGCTCTAATATAATGTTAAAATGATTTGAAACAATGAAAAAAAAGGGGTAGAAAAGTGGAAAATTATGAAGTCGTATTAAGATTGGTTATAGCTATATTGGTTGGTGGAATCATAGGGTATGAAAGAGAATATAGAAATAGACCAGCTGGATTTAGAACAAATATATTAGTTTGCGTTGGAGCGACAGTTATATCTATGATACAAGTACACATGATAGATGATACTATTCAAATTATAGCGAAGAACCCTCAACTTACAAACGCATTAAAAGCTGATATTGGAAGGGTTGGTGCTCAAGTTGTTTCAGGAATAGGTTTTTTAGGTGCTGGAACAATAATACATGAAAAGGGCTCGGTTAAAGGATTGACAACGGCAGCTAGCATATGGGTAGTTGGATGTATAGGACTTGCTATAGGAATGGGATATTATTTTTTAACTGGGGTATCTACAATAGGAATGTATGGAGTTTTGGTAAGTTTGAAAAAAATTGAAACTAGGATTATTGAAAAAGCTAATATTATAAAACTTGAAATAGAATATTTAAACAAGAAAGATTTATCTGATTGTGTATCTGAGTATTTCGAAAATAGAAATATTAAAATTAAAAATATAGAATTTTATATAGATGAAGATTATGGATCTCTTTTAAAGACAACTCAATATACTGTATTGACTCCTAAAAATTTAAATTCATCAAGGATTATACAGGATCTGAGTTCTTACGAAGGAATTGTAAGAGTTGCTATTGTATAAAAATTAAATAAAAAAAGAATTGATATAGAATTTTAATTTATATCAATTCTTTTTTAGTTTCTTGAGACATTTGTAAGTTATTTAACTGTTTAATATCCTTATATAAGAAATATCCTGTTATAAAAACCGCAATTATATCTGCAATAGGCTGTGAAAACCAAAGTCCGTCTAAGTGTAAATATCTAGGTAGAATAATTATAATAGGAATTAAGACAATTACTTGTCTTAAAAAACTAAGAAAAATAGATATTTTAGCTTTACCTATAGCTTGGAAGTAGTTAGAAGCTACAATTTGATAGCCTATTATAGGAAGAAACATTAAATCTATTTTTAGACCACGAGCACCTAGATTTATGAGTTCAGGGTTATTTCTACTAAATAATGATATTAAAATTTCGGGAAAAAACTCTACTGCTATAAATCCTATAGTTCCGATTCCAACTCCGGCATATATAGCAAGCTTTAAAGCATCTTTAACTCTTGCATAAGATTTTGCACCATAATTATATCCTAAAATAGGTTGCACACCTTGATTGATTCCAAAAATAGGCATAAAAACAAATAGGGAAATACTTACTATTATACCCATAGCTGCAACTGCAATATCTCCACCATATTTATATAAACCTCTGTTATATAAAGCTGTTACAGCACTGGACGCAATTTGCATTGAAAAAGGAGAAAGACCTATAGCAAATATTTTAGCTGATATTTGAATGTTTAATTTAACTGTTGATTTTTTAAGTTTAAGTATGCTTCCGCTATTTTTGTTTATAAAATAATACATTACTAATATAGTATTAACTGTTTCAGAAATTACTGTAGCAATAGCTGCTCCTTTAATACCTAATCCTAATCCAAAATCAAATATAAATAGAGGATCTAAAATTATATTTAAAAAACCACCTACTAACATTGTTCTCATGGCAATTTTTGGATTACCCTCGGAACGTATAATGTTATTTATACCAAAGCCTATATTTTGGACTACAGCTCCAGCAAGAATAATTATTATATATTCTTTTGCATAGGGAAAAGTTACATTACTTGCGCCAAAGGTTATTAATATAGGTTTTATAAATATAACACCTAAAATACCAACAGCTCCAGATATTATTATATCCAAAAGTACAGCTGCACCTAAAATTTGTTCAGCTTCCTTATGTTTCTTCTCTCCTAATTTAATTGAAACTAGAGTACAAGCACCAATTCCAACTAGCATACCAAAAGCCATTATAATTGTGGATATTGGAAGAGTTATTGCAAGTCCAGCTATAGCATCTGAACCAACGCCTTGTCCTATAAAAATTCTATCTATTATATTATATAAAGCATTAACCATCATTCCTATAATTGCAGGAATAGAAAACTTCCAAAGTAGACTTGAAATTTTTCCAGTACCGAGTTCTTTTGATTTGTCCATATTTTATTTCCTTTCTTAGTTAAGATACTAGCCAATAATTATAACATGTTTTTTTGTAAAAGGCTACATAAAACACTAAAATTTAAAAGTAAATTATTTAGAATAAAACAACTTTAGGTGGAAAATATAGTAGTATAATTTGTTTTTTATGAAAGGAGTTTGAATTAGGTGTGAAAGTTTTCCCAATGCTAATTTCTGAACAATTTATAATTCCAATAATTTCGGCTTCAGCAATCATATTAGGCTCTTTAATAGGAGCATTATGCAGCTGGCTTACTACAAAGTATTGTACTTATAAAAATATAGAAGTAGAAAATAAAATTGTAGAGGATAATAGAAAATATGAAAAAGAAGATAAGATAAATAAATTTTATGAAAATGTAAATATTATTCGTTTAGATATATGTACAGCTATGTTTCAAAGTATAAGAACTTTAAAATGTTTTGATCAAAAAAAAATTATTAATAAATATCCTATACCAATAAATAAAGAATATTCTAAGATGGTAGCTGCGCTTTCAAGTGAATTTGATTTAAAGGAAATGAGTTATATATATCAACTGTATGGAATTATAGAAGTTTTGAATGAGCATATTAAAGACCTATCTTATGGTGATAAAGATGGGTGTAATTTAATTAAAAAAGATTGTGAATTATTTCTAAAAAAACTTTATGGAGAGAATTATCCTAGAATATTAAATTATGATATAGATAAGTTAAGTTATAAGGAGTTATATAATAATGAGTTTATAAAAATAGGCTATAAAAATACTTTGAAAAAATTAGATGAAATTGTATGTATTGATAAATATGAAGAAAGTAGAAAGTGAAAAATTATAGCACATATTATTACTTAATTTAACACACAATACTATCGGAAATAAAAATTAAAAGGAGGAAATAGTATGGAAC
Organism: Clostridium aestuarii; assembly: GCF_026735135.1. Classification (GTDB taxonomy): domain Bacteria; phylum Bacillota; class Clostridia; order Clostridiales; family Clostridiaceae; genus Clostridium_H; species Clostridium_H aestuarii. The sequence continues at coordinate 127,542 of NZ_JAPQER010000005.1, forward strand.
AATTAAATCAAATGGAATTGCAAAACTTAAGACACCTTATAGGGAGTCATCAGACTATGAATTGTAAATTAAATGATTATGCAAATCAATGCCAGGATCAACAAATTAAGCAAATGTTCCAACAAGCAGCTGCATCTGCACAACAAACTGCACAAAATTTGATGGGATTACTATAAAATTCAAATAAAAGAGAGGGATACAGTATGCAAGAAAAAGAGATGGTTAATGATATATTGTCAATGGTTAATAATAGCATGACAGGCTATGCTAATGTTGTAACTCAATGTGATAATCAAGAATTAAGAAAGACTATTCAGCAATTGAGAGATGAAGGCGAAAAATTTCAATATGATTTATATAATATAGCGAAGCAAAAAGGATACTATAATCCAGCAGCACAAGTAACTCAACAGGAAAGACAGCAGGTTAAATCACAATTAAATCAAGCATAATAAAGATACACTAATTAGAATAATAATTCTCTATAAAAATAAGTCTTTGGGTTTTATGCAGAGGCTTATTTTCAGATAATTAAAAGTTATTAAATGGTATTAAATAAGAATATAAAAGTAAAAATAATAAGGCATGATATAAATAAGCAATAAGGGTGATGAAAATATAGATAAAGAAAAAACAAATCAGTTGAATGCTAACTTTATAAGGAGCAGTTAAAATGAATGATAAATTAGATAATATTATAAGTGACTTGAGACGTGATGCTTATATGGGAAAACATGGTTATAAAACAGGATTTGAAAAAAATACTAAGGCAAAAGAAGTAGAAATAGATAAAGAAGCAGAAATGAAAAATTTAGTTTATGGGTATAATCATAATTTAAAAGAGCGTAATGGTGAAATAGAGAATATGAAAGAGAAATATGGTTACAGAGAAGATTAAAATATAAACATAATAAAATATTGGATATCTATAAAATGTTTTTTTATAGTAAGAATGAAAGGTAGAATTATATTATTCTATAGTAATGAAGGGTAATAATGAGGATACTAGTATCATAAATTATATGGAAATACAATTTTCATATGAAAAGGTGATGCTAGTGTCTGTTTTTATATCTAATGTTATATATAGTTTTTTTATTTCTTTTGGAGTTATAGTAGGTGGAAGTACTTTTGCAGGAATTGGAGCATTGATGAATAATGACCCTCCATTAAAAACTATGATTAATTTAGCAAATTCTATAAAAATATGGGCAATAGCTACTGCATTAGGTGGAACATTCTCTTCGTTTCAAGTAATTGAAGAAGGAATATTTAGAGGAGAAGTTACTTCACTTGCAAAACAAATAGTATATATTTTAGCAGCTCTTATTGGAGCTAATTTAGGACTTAAATTTATAAAATTAATTCATAGGTGTGGTCAAATATGGATGAAATAAAAAATAAATACGCTTTATTTTTTATAACTGGTTTGTTTATTGGGGGAATATTTGGAGTTGTAGCAGTGAACCTTTTAGTTGGATACAAGATAGATAATTATATGAAGAAAGTTCAATATCTTCAAGCAACAGTAGAAGATAAAGAAATGCGTCTTGAAAAACTGAGTGAAATAATTGATAAAAAAAGACTTCTAATTAATAGTATAGAAGTGGAGTTAGAATTTGAGAATGAAGAACAAGATGATGAGATGGTAAGAATAACTTTAGAGAAAAATATAAAAGAAAAATTTAAAAGGTTGATTGGAAAAGAAGTAGAAAAGATAGATGGGGAAATATTATTAGAGGTTATTGACAAAAGAATAATGAAAACTGATGGAAAACAATATCAAATGAGAGTAAAAAGAATGATGGTATCTCCAATATTTAAATTATGGGTAGAAGTTAAATTAATTAAATAAGGAAATTATATAGTTATATGCAAATTTTTAATTATGCAATTTACTCAAATGATAATATTGTTATAAGATGTACTTAATCTAATTTTTGTGTTAAAATATATAAGGTTTTGGCTTATGAATTTTTTTGTATTAAAGGAGGAATTCACAATGGAGAATACAAAAAAAGTTAATGAAGGTTATATGCTTGTTGCATTAGCTGGAGTTTGTTGGGGACTAATGGGTATTTTAACAAAAAAATTAGATATTTTAGGATTTGATGAATTATCAGTATCTGCACTGAGACCTACTGTGGCAGTTATTTTTTATGTTATATATAATTTAGTTAGAGACACTAAATGTTTTAAGACTGATTTCAAGGGAATAATGTTTTTTATTCTATATGGTGTAGTTGCGTTAGATGGAATGTTTCTTTCCTTTACATATGCAGTAAAGTATACAAGTATTGGAATTGCATCGGTTTTACTATTTACAAATCCTATTTTTGTAATGGTTATGTCATATTTTTTATTTGGAGAAAAATTTACAAAGAAAAAGATTATAGCACTAGTTTTATCAATAGTAGGGTGTATTTTAATTGTAAAAGCTTATGATATCCAAGCCTTTAAAGTGAATTTTATTGGGATAGTATTTGGCGTAATATCAGGATTTACTGTTGCACTACAAAATGTTTTAGGTAAAATTGGAGCAAACAAATATTCCCCAAAAACTCATCTAATATATTCATTTTTATTTGCTGCATTATTTTTATGGATTTTTAGGTCACCGTGGACTATATTATCAAAAATTAATAATTCCACATCATTGTTTTATGTTATTAGTATAGGTATAGTAGCTACAGTTATTCCTAATGGAGTTTTTGTAAAAGCACTACAGTATGTAGAATCTGGAAAGGCCAGTATTATATGTAGTATTGAACCTATAGTTGCAGCTATATTAGGATTTGTTATATTCAGAGAAATATTACAGATTCCACAATTGATAGGAATGGGTTTCATACTATTTTCGGTAGTGTTAATTCAATTAGATAATAAGAAATAAGTAAATTATATATATTTGCAGAAAAGACCATAAATATTAAATTATATTTATGGTCTTTTGCTTTGTTAATTAACTTAGTTTTAGTTATTATTATTTAAGAACTTCAACATATCTTCTATTAACATCATCCCAATTTATTATATTCCACCAATCTTTTAAGTAATTTGCTCTGTTATTTTGATGTTTTAAATAATAAGAATGTTCCCATACATCAATAATTAAAAGAGGTTTGCATCCCCATAAGGTTAGGTCTTGATGCTTTTCTATTTGAAGTATTTCAAGTTTTTGCAATTTAGGAATCCATACAAGAGTACACCATCCAGATCCTTCCACGGTTATTGCAGCTTCTTCAAATTGTTTTTTGAAGTTTTCAAAGTTTCCAAAATCTTGATCTATTCTTCCAACTAATTCTCCAGAAAGTGTAGAACCTCCAGGTATCATGTTTTCCCAGAACATAGTATGCAATATGTGCCCAGAACCATGAAAAGCAAGTTCACGTTCCCAATGTTTTATAAGAGAAAAATCACCACTGTTTCGTGCTTCTTCAAGCTTTGTTTCTGCTTTGTTAAGTCCATCTACATAAGATTTATGATGTTTATCATGGTGAATTTTTAACGTCTGTTCATCATAATAAGGTTCTAGTGCATTATATGCATAAGGTAAATTAGGTAAAGTAAACATAGTATCACCTCGCTAAATAAAGTTTATAACACTTATATTATTTATGATACTTACATATTATATGTATAGTTTTACTTATATTTATGAGGAAATAGTTGCTATATTTAATATGAAAGAATTAATATAGGCTATAGTTAATAAATTTAAAATTTTTTTATTTTAAAATATAAATAATTGAATATAAATATATAATAGGAACAATTATTATAAGGGGTGGAATTAAAATTAAATATAATAAAAATGATGCAATTACAGGAATTTTAGCGATTGTAGGATTATTATCCATACCAACATTAGTAATTAAAGAGAGGATAAAAACTATAAAAGCTGAAGAAGAGCAAAAGAAGAATATACAGAAATTAATAAAAAATACAGTTAGACTTGAAGATAACTTAAATGATAAAAAAGTTAGAGACTATATAGAATTTATTGAAAAAATAAATGTACCTAATAAAATTATGTGTAAAAATATAATTATAGATGCATATAATATGATTAATAATAGCAAATATATAGATAATAAATTAAAAACAGATTTAAAAAATACTTTGACACATAAAGGCATAGGAGGTGTGTATTAGCTGTATTACAAAGCAAATGATTACTATATCAATAAAAATAAATATAAATTATTTTTTCTATTGAAAATATAATAAAAAAGTGATATCATAAGTAAAGATAAAGATAATCTTTAAAAGCAGTCCAGTGAGGCTGGCAAGATTAGAAGTATAGCTACGTATGTATTTTTACGATTAAGAGTACAACTTCTTGCCAGCAGGTAAGAAGTTTTTTTATTTATCAAATTATATATAAATTTAAAATACTTTTTAATTCAGTCCTGTGAGACTGAAAAAAGGAGAAGAATAGTTTCTCCTTAGATTAAATATAAGGAGGTTTTTTTTATGTCAGAAAATGTATTAAAAAAATCAAATGTAGAATTAAAAGAAAGTTCGAAAGTATTAGAAGCATCCAAAAAGGTGATTTTGGCTCTTCAACATTTAATAGCAATGTTTGGTGCTACTGTGTTAGTGCCAATTCTTACAGGATTTAATCCTTCGGTTGCACTGTTCTCAGCAGGTGTAGGAACTCTTTTATTCCATCGTGTAACAAAAGGGAAAATACCTGTTTTCTTAGGGTCATCTTTTGCATTTATAGCAGGTATACAGACAGTAAGCAAACAGTTTAATGGAGATTTAACTTATGCTCAAGGTGGTATAGTAGTTGCTGGTTTAATTTATATTTTAGTTTCGTTTTTAATCAAAAAAATTGGTGTTGATAAAGTAAGAAAATTATTACCGTCACAGGTTGTTGGTCCAATGATAATGGTAATAGGATTAAATCTTATTCCAGTAGCATTAGGAAATGCAAAAGCTAATTATTTAGTAGCGGCAATTACACTTGGAACAGCAGTTGGAATTACATTCTTTGGTAAAGGACTTATAAAGCAGCTTTCAATATTAATAGGAGTACTAGTTGGATACTTAGTATCATTAAGCATGGGATTAGTTAATACAACAGTAATGCAAAGTTCAGCAATGTTTGCATTACCAAATTTTACTCTTCCAAAGTTTGATATCGGAGCAATAGCAATAATTGCACCTGTTGTACTTGCAGTATTTATGGAACATATAGGGGATATAACAACTAATGGAGAGGTTGTAGGACAAAACTTTATAGAAAATCCAGGTTTAAATAGAACATTATTGGGAGATGGGCTTGCAACATTATTTGCTGGATTTGTAGGAGGACCTGCTAATACAACTTATGGTGAAAATACAAGTGTGCTTGCAATAACTAAGAACTATGATCCTTCAATACTTAGATTAGCAGCAGTGTTTGCAGTAGTATTAGGGTTTGTAGGAAAAGTAGGTGGATTCTTAAAGACAATACCAGTACCAGTAATGGGTGGAATAAGCTTAATGCTTTACTGTATGATAGCATTCGTAGGTGTTAAAACAATAAAGAGTAGTAAAGTAGAATTTAATATTAAAAATATAATAATAATGTTAACAATATTAGTGTTAGGATTATTACCAACTTACACAGGAATAAATATAGGAATTCCTGTAACAGCTACTGTTAGTATTCAAGGCTTAAGCTTTGCAGCAATAGTAGGAGTGTTAATGAATGCGTTAATGAATGCACTGTCAAAAAAATAGGTCAAAAAAGTAATAAAAAGAACCATTACAAGATAGGGTATAAAAACAAGCTGAGTGCTAGGTGGCATTCAGTTTGCTTTTATACCCTAGTAAAATTTGTTTTTAGCAATATATGTTTAAAAATCTTTATGAATGATTTGTTAACATATATTTTCATTTTTAAGTTTATTTATTTTGTAAATGTAATATTGAGTAAAATGTGATATAGTAATAACTGAAAAGTTTAAAATCAATATAATATATAAAGAGAATTATTATTATTTTTAGAAGGTGAAGAAATGGGAAAATTATCAAGAAATGATTTGTGTTGGTGTGGAAGTGGTAAAAAATATAAAAACTGTCATCTAAAACAAGATGAAAAACTAAGTATTATGGAAATGGAAGGATTAATAGCCCCTCCTAGAGAAATTATTAAAACTCCAGAACAAATAGAAGGTATTAGAAAAAGTTCTCAGGTTACTAAAAAGGTATTAGATATGGTAGCTGAAAGAATAAAAGAAGGTATAACTACTGATGAAATAAATACTTGGGTTCATGAATATACCTTAGAGTTAGGGGCGATTCCAGCGCCTTTAAATTATATGGGATATCCTAAGAGTGTTTGTATTTCTATAAATGAAGTGGTATGTCATGGGATACCTAGCGATAGAGTTTTAAAAAATGGAGATATTGTAAATGTTGATGTTACAAGCATACTAGATGGATATTATGGAGATGCTAGTAGGATGTTTATAATTGGAGAAGGCTCTGAAGAAGCTAAAAAATTAGTGAGAATTGCAAAGGAATGTTTATATATAGGTATTGAACAAGTTAAACCTTTTGCTACTATTGGTGATATTGGTTTTGCTATTCAAAAGCATGCAGAGAGTAATGGATATTCAGTTGTTCGTGAATATGGTGGACATGGAATAGGAGTAAATTTTCATGAAGAACCATTTGTTGATCACTGTGGACATAGAACTACAGGTATGATATTAGTACCTGGAATGACTTTTACAATTGAACCCATGATTAATGAGGGAATATATAGATGTAAAATACTTGACGATGGTTGGACAGCTATTACTGCTGATAGTAAGCGTAGTGCTCAGTGGGAACATACTATATTAGTTACAGAAGATGGAGTTGAAATTTTAACGGATTAAATAGGAGGAGGTAAACTATGTCACAAAAGAATATTGAAATGATGAAAAAATTAATCGAAGAAAAAAAGAAAAATAGCGCTAATCAAAAGAATGGTTTAAGACCTACTAAGGTTATAGGTAATCAAAGAAAAGGTATTAAAAGCCATAATGGTGGAGGTCTATTTGATAAATAAGGAGGAAGAACAATGGGCGTTAAAATAATTACAGATAGTACTTCTTATATACCAAAGGAACTAATAGAAAAATATGATATTTCAGTGATTTCTTTAAGTATAGCTATTGAAAATGATACTTTTAGAGAAGTTGACATGAATAATGAAGAATTTTATAAAAAAATGGATAAAAGTGATACGATTCCAATATCATCACAACCATCTGTAGATGAAATTTATAAAGTATTTGAAAAGCATGTGAAAGAAAATAATGATATTGTTGGAATTTTTATTTCATCTAAAATGAGTGGTACTTTTTCAACTGCATGCCTTGTGAAAAATATGATTTTAGAGAATTATCCAGAATCGAAAATTGAAATTTTAGATTCAAAATCTGCATCTATGCAACTTGCTTTTGCAGTTATTACTGCTGCAAAAGTTGCATATGATGGTAATGCTTTAGGAGAAGTGGTACAAGCAGTGCAGAAAAATCAAGAAAGAAGTAGGATATTATTTGCGCCAGATACTCTTAAATATTTAAAAAAGGGTGGAAGAATAGGAGGAGCTAGTGCATTAATAGGATCACTGCTTCAGATAAAACCTATATTAACAGTAGTAGAAGGTAAAGTAGAAGTACTACATAAGGTTAGAGCAAAAAAAAGAGCAATACAGACTATGTTAAATATTTTATTTGAAGATGTTAAAAAATATGGATTCGGAGAAGTCACTATTCTACATATAAATTGCCAAGAAACAGCAAAAAAAATGTTGGATATGGTTAAGAAACGTTTTGGAATGAAAGTAAAGATATGTGATATAAGTCCTGTTATAGGAATACATGTAGGACCTGGAGCTTTTGGAATAGCATATTATACAAAAGATGAATTGAAGACTAGGGTTTAAGGCATTATGATATTTAAAAATCATTAAAATTAAATAGTGATGAGGAAAATTAAGAGTATAGATTTTAAATAGGCTATACTCTTTAATTTTTAATAGTTTATTATAGGAGAAAAATTTTAAATTTATTTGTAAAAAACAAAAAACACTTGAAAAATTTTAAAATTATGATAAGATGTATAATTAAAAACACTAGGGAGATTATGTAGAATATAGGGGGTAAAGTAATGAATGATATTATAGTTGCTAAATTTGGGGGCAGTTCACTTGCTAATGCTAAGCAATTTAGAAAAGTGAAATCAATAGTTTTAAGTGATGAAAGAAGACAATTTATAGTTCCATCTGCACCAGGGAAAAGGTATGATAAGGATTATAAAATAACAGATCTCTTTTATTTGTGCCATGCACATGTGCAGCAAGGAATTTCTTTTGATTATGTTTTTGGAATTATATCTGACAGGTATAAAGAAATAGTAACTGAACTTTCTATTGATTTTAATATAGAATTTTATTTACAAGAAGTTAAAAATAAAATTAAAAATGGAGCTAGTGCTGATTATACAGCTAGCAGAGGGGAATATTTAAATGGATTAATACTTGCAGATTTTTTGGGATTTAATTTTATTGATGCAGCTGACTTAATATTATTTGATAAATATGGATGCTTTGATTCAGAAGCTACTAAGTGTGCTATTGAAAAAAAATTGAATAATACAGAAAAAGCTGTAATTCCAGGATTTTATGGAGTAATGCCAAATAAAGAAATCAAAACTTTTTCACGTGGAGGTTCGGATATTACAGGATCAATAATTGCTCGTGATGTACAGGCTAGTTTATATGAAAATTGGACAGATGTTTCTGGATTTTTAATGGCAGATCCAAGAATAGTTGAAAATCCTAAGCCTATAGAGAACATTACGTATAAGGAACTCAGAGAGCTTGCTTATATGGGAGCTACAGTCCTTCATGAAGAAGCTATTTTCCCAGCAAGAGAAGGGAAAATTCCAATAAATATTAAGAATACAAATTCGCCACAAGATAAGGGTACTATTATAATAAATGATGAAAATGCTGAGGAAAATCTATATACTATTACTGGTATAGCAGGACGAAAAGATTTTACAGTTATTGCGGTAGAAAAGGCATTCATGAATGCAGAAATAGGATTTGGCAGAAGACTTCTTTCTGTTTTGGAAGCTTATGGAGTATCTTTTGAACATATGCCTTCAGGTATAGATACTATGTCTGTTGTAGTTAATGATTCTCAGTTAGACAATAAATTGGACAAAATTCTTGATGGAATAAAGAGACAGTGTAATCCAGACACTATTCATGTTATTCCTAATATGGCACTTATAGCAACAGTAGGAAGAGGAATGGCTAGAACGGTAGGTGTCTCTCAAAAAATTTTTACAGCTCTTGCTAAAAATAAGGTTAATATTAGAATGATTGATCAAGGATCAAGTGAAATGAATATCATAATAGGAGTACAAGCAGAGGATTTTGAGAAAGCAATAAATGCTATATATAATGTATTTTAAAAATATTAATATGAACGAATAAAAGGAAATTGCTAAGCAATTTCCTTTTATTCAAGTACTGCGCCTTTACTTGCAGAAGTAACTAGTTTGCTGTATCTACGAAGGTAAGTACCTTCTTGTGCTTTGGATTCAGGACATTCCCAAGTAGAAAGTCTTTTCTTAATTTCTTTATCAGGTAAATCTAAGGTTATTCTTCTATTAGGAATATCAATTTCTATCATATCTCCATCTTCAATTATTGCAATAGGTCCTCCTTCAGCGGCTTCAGGAGCAATGTGACCTATGCAGGGTCCTCTAGTACCACCAGAAAAACGTCCATCAGTTATAAGAGCGGTGCTCTTTTCAAGACCTAATCCAATAATAGCTGCTGTTGGGCTTAACATTTCACGCATTCCAGGACAGCCTTTAGGACCTTCATATCTTATTACTACTACATCTCCAGCTATAATTTTCTTGTTCATAATTGCATCAAATGCGCTTTCTTCTGATTCAAATACTTTTGCAGGACCCTTGTGATGCATCATTTCAGGTTCTACAGCAGATTGCTTTACAACCGAACCCTCTTCTGCAAGATTTCCTTTAAGTATTGCAATTCCACCTTCTTTTGAGTAAGGATTATCTAAAGATCTTATTACAGTATCATCTAAGACTGTTGCATTTTGTATATTTTCACCTAATGTTTTTCCTGTAACTGTTATTTCATTAGGAGAAATTAGATTTGCTTTTTTCAAAATATTTAAAACTGCTGAAATACCTCCAGCCTCATCTAAATCTACCATATGATGTTTACCAGCAGGACTTAATTTGGTTATATGTGGAACTTTTTTACTTATTACATCAAATTCATCAAGGGTTAAAGCTACCTTTGCTTCTCTAGCTATAGCTAATAAGTGAAGTGTTGTATTACTTGAACCACCTATAGCCATATCCAAGGCAATAGCATTTTTAAAAGTTTTTTCTGTTAGTATATGTCTAGGAAGTATATTTTCTTTTACTAAATGCATAATTTGCATACCAGTACGTTTTGCAAGTTGACGTCTTCGTCCATATGGAGCAGGAATTGTTCCGTTTCCAGGAAGTGCCATTCCTAAAGCTTCAGCTAAGCTGTTCATACTGTTTGCTGTAAATAATCCAGCACAACTTCCACAAGTAGGACAAGAACTGTGTTCTATTTCTTTTAGTTCTTCATCTGAAATTTTTCCTTCAGCATGAGAACCAACTCCTTCAAATGCTGAAACAAGGTCTGTTGTTCTACCTCTATGATTTCCAGGAAGCATAGGTCCACCACTAACATATATCGAAGGAATATTAAGTCTTGCAGCTGCCATTAACATACCAGGTACAATTTTATCGCAATTTCCTACCAATACTAAACCGTCAAATTTATGCCCCATTGTTACAGCTTCTATAGAATCTGCAATAAGTTCACGACTAGCAAGTGGATATTTCATTCCACTATGATTCATGGAAATACCATCACATATTCCTATTGATGGAAATTCTATTGGAGTTCCACCAGCAGCAGATATTCCAAGTTTTACAGATTGAACTATTTCGTTTAGATGAAAGTGACCAGGAATTATTTCACTATGTGCATTAACTACACCAATTAATGGTTTTTCTAAATCTTCAGGTAAATAGCCCATAGCATAGAATAAAGATCTATGAGGTGCTCTTGCAGCTCCTTTTGTTACTTCATTACTAATCATATTAAAGCCCCCTCTATATATTTGCATTTTAATATACAGTAAATATTTATAAGTGTCAACTTCGATTTTAGTTAAAAAGTTTTAAAATTTTGCTTGACAGAGGATAAATGTCATAGTATACTACATTTCAAATACAAAATATTGTTTTGAAAAATGCTGAGACGGGGACGAGTAAATAAAAATTAAACTTAAAGAGAGTGGGATTAGGTGAAAGCCCATAGATGAGTTTTTATTGAATATCACCCTAGAGCTGCAGGCTGAATTTATAGTAAGCTGTGCCGACGAGATGTCGTTATTAATTAAAGTTAAAAATGTGAGTGGTACCGCGAGTATTATGGATTTTTCGCCTCATGGACGGAAGGTCTTTTTTTATTATTAAAAAATAACTACGTTTAGATTACAGGTACTAATGATTTTATATAATTATATTATTCCGAATTTTCATAATAAAGGTGAAAATATATAAAAGCTGAGAATGGGACGTGTAGATAAAAATTAGTCTTACAGAGAGTAGGCAAAGCTGAGAGCCTATAGACAACATTTTATTGAAGATCACCCTGGAGTTGCAAGCTGAACTTATAGTAAGCTGTGCCGGCAAATTGTCGTTAAAAATTGAGTTATAAATGTGAGTGGTACCGCGGGTATTATAGATTTTTCGCCTCATGGATGAAAAGTCTTTTTTTTATTAAATAGATTTATAAATTTTAATTTTATAAATAAATAAAAACAAATTAATAGGGGTAATTTATAAAGAGGAGGCTATAAAAATGTCAAAAGTTTATTATGATGTTGATGCAAATTTAGAATTATTAAAAGGAAAAAAGGTTGCAGTAATTGGTTATGGAAGTCAAGGTCATGCACATGCATTGAATCTAAAAGAAAGTGGAGTAGATGTGGTTGTTGGTCTTTATGAAGGAAGTAAATCTAAAGAACTTGCAGAAGAAGCCGGATTAAAGGTTTTAGAAACTGCTGAAGCAGTAAAACAAGCTGATATAGTAATGATATTAATACCAGATGAAAAACAGGCAGAATTATACAAAACTAAGGTAGAGCCAAACTTAAAAGAAGGAAATGCATTAGTTTTTGCACATGGATTTAATATTCATTATGGTCAAATAGTTCCACCAGCATATGTTGATGTTTTCATGGCTGCACCAAAAGGACCAGGACATATAGTAAGAAGACAATATGAAGAAGGAAGCGGAGTTCCAGCTCTTATTGCTGTATATCAAGATTATACAGGAAAGGCTAAAGAATATGCTCTTGCATATGCAAAAGGAATAGGTGGAACTAGAGGTGGAGTTTTAGAAACTACATTTAGAGTTGAAACAGAAACAGATCTTTTCGGTGAACAGGCAGTTCTTTGTGGAGGAGTAACAGCACTTATGAAGGCTGGATTTGAAACATTAGTAGAAGCAGGATATGCACCAGAAAATGCTTATTTTGAATGTGTACATGAAATGAAGCTTATAGTAGATTTAATTTACGAAGGTGGATTTGAAAAAATGAGATATTCTATAAGTGATACTGCTGAATATGGTGATTATAGAATAGGAAAAAGAATTATAACAGAAGAAACAAAAAAAGAAATGAAAAAAGTATTAGAAGAAATTCAAGATGGAACTTTTGCAAGAGATTGGCTTATGGAAAATAAAATCAATAGACCTAGCTTTACAGCAGTAAGAAGAAATGAAAAAGAGCATCAAATAGAAGAAGTAGGTAAAAACCTTAGAGGTATGATGCCGTGGTTAGGCAATAAATAAAGTTTGCAATGGGGGCTATAAAATGAATGGGGCTAAGTTATTATTAAAATGTTTAAAACAATTAGGGGTGGAAATAATTTTTGGATATCCGGGTGGGGCGGTACTTCCAATTTATGATGCATTATATGATGAAAATAAAATAAAGCATATTCTAACAGCACATGAGCAAGGGGCTGCTCATGCCGCTGATGGATATGCAAGGGCAACTGGAAAAGTTGGGGTGGTGCTTGCAACTTCTGGACCTGGAGCTACAAATACAGTTACTGGTATAGCAACTGCATATGCAGATTCAGTACCTATGGTGGTTTTTACAGGGCAGGTACCAACTGCATATATAGGTAAGGCGGCTTTTCAAGAGGTAGATATAACAGGAATTACAAAACCAATAACTAAAAAAAATTATATAGTTGAAGATGTAAATAGCTTACCTTCAATAATTAAAGAAGCTTTTAAAATAGCTAAGGAAGGTAGACCAGGACCAGTACTCGTAGATATTCCTAAAGATATCCAAATAGCAGAAGTTTATTGCGAAAAAGAAGCTTTTAAAGAAAACAAAGAAGATAGAAATTATTCTGTAAATAGTAAGGAATTATATTTGAAAATTAAAGAAGCAGTAAATTTGATAAATTCATCAAAAAAGCCTATTATTTATGCAGGCGGAGGCGTAAATGCTTCTGCTGCCTGCAAAGAATTGACTGATTTTTCAGAAAAAATAAAAGCGCCTGTTACATGCACATTAATGGCGTTGGGATGTTTTCCAGGAAATCACAAATATTATACTGGTATGAGTGGGATGCATGGAACTTATTGCTCAAATCATGCTATAACAAATTGTGATTTGTTGATTGCAGTAGGTGCACGTTTTAGTGATCGAGTTACTAGTAAAGTAGAAGGATTTGCACCAGAAGCTAAAATTATTCATATAGACATAGATAAAGTGGAGTTAGGCAAAAATGTAAATACAGATGTTCCTTTAAATGGTGATGTAAAAGATGTTTTGAATATGCTTATTGAAGCTGTAGAAGAAAAAAAAGAAGGGGAATGGAATTTACAAATACAGAAATGGAAAGAGAAACATCCATTAAAGTATAATAAGACAGAAGGGCTAAATCCTGAATATGTTATAGAACAGCTTTACGAACTTACAAAAGGTGATTGTATTATTTGCACAGAAGTAGGTCAAAATCAAATATGGGCTGCACAATATTTTAAATATTTAAAGGCGAGAACATTTATTTCTTCTGGGGGACTTGGAACTATGGGATTTGGACTTGGATCAGCAATAGGAGCAGCAGTAGGACAGCCTGATAAAAAAGTTATAAATGTAGCAGGAGATGGAAGTTTTAAAATGAATTCAGTTGAATTAGCTACAATAGCTAGAACTAAAATACCATTAATTCAGTTGGTTTTGAATAATAATTGTCTAGGAATGGTTAGACAATGGCAGGATATGTTTTATAAACAAAGATTTTCACATACTATATTTGAAAATGAAGTAGATTTTGTAAAACTTGGAGAGGCTTATGGAATAAAGTCCATGAGAATTACAAAAAATGAAGAAGTAAAAGATATACTTAATACTGCTTTGAATCTTAATGAACCTGTGCTTATCGAATGCCAAATAGATGCTATTGAAAGAGTCTTACCAATAGTACCACCAGGAGAAGTGATAAATAATATGATAGGAAATTGATAAAAAAGACCATAAATGAAAAACATTCCATCTTTATGGTCTTTTGATATGTTTTTTATCAGAAAATGGATTTAAATTGCTATATAGTGTATCAGATATGAGGGTTTTAAATTCATTTACGATGTTTGTATTATTTTTATTATTGCTTTCTAAATCAATTTTTAATTCATTTTCTTCTGGGAAAAAATCTATGCTATTAATTTGTAAAGAACCGTTCTCAATTAATTTATTTAGTGGAGAAGAACTATTGTTTATAGTTGTTATCAAATTTAGCTTTAGTACATCATTATTGAATGAGTAATTTGGATTTTTAGGCATATTAGACATATTAAATCACTCCTTATTTAGCAGTATTGCCAAAGGGTAAAATAATAATACGTTTATTTTAAAATTTAGAACAAAATTAAAATATGTTTTATAGGATAAAACAGTAGAAAATTAATTGAAAATAATTTGAGAAGGTAGTATAATCTTAATATACCTATTAGGGGTATATTAAGATTATTGGAGGGATTAATAATGAAAAAAGCTTATATAAATCCAAATCAATGTGATAGATCACCGTTTTGTCCAGTAAAAAAAGTTTGTCCTGTAAAAGCAGTGGTACAGGATAAAAAAGGTTTATTTTCATTTGGAACTGCAGTTGTGAATAAGGATAAATGTATTGGATGTACAAAATGTATTTCGGCTTGCCCTAGAGGTGCGGTTGTTATGAAATAAATAAAAGAAAAATATATTGACATATAAGCGAATAAATGATAAAATACATCTCAATAAAATTATATTTTATTAAAAATAGTGATAGGGACGAGTAGGCAGTAAGTGTCTTAAAGAGAGTGGGATAAGCTGAGAACCCATAGATAACAAATTGTTGAAAATCACCCTGGAATTGCAAGCTGAAATGGTAGTAAGCTGTGCCGGCAATGCCGTTATAAAAAGAACAATAAAATTGAGTGGTAACGCGATAAAAGACTTTTCGCCTCATGGGAAGAGTCTTTTTTTATTAAACATTTTTATTTGTTAGCTAACTATTTATAAGATTTTTAATTATGCTAAAGGAGATAAGTGCTATTAAACTTATAGATAAATTAAATTTAGATTCATACGCAGTACAAACTATATTTGAAACTAAGTTTCAATTGATAGATTTAATTAGGGGTAATTAAATCTATCAATATAAAATGAGGTGTTATTTAAATTTAAAAAAATACTTAAATAGGGTTAAGAAAAGAAAGGGGCTTTTAATTATGAATCAATCTTATGTATTTTATCAAGGAGAAATAGTTAAAGAAAGTGAGGTTAATATAAGTATAAGATGCAAAGCGTTCAATTATGGGCTTGCGTGTTTTGAGGGTATAAGAGCTTACTGGGATGAAGAAACTCAACAGCTTTATGTTTTTAGGTTAAAAGAACATTATGAAAGACTTCTTCAATCTTGTAAAACATTAAATATCAACATTCCTTACACAATAGAACAACTTATAGATGCAACAATTAAATTATTAAGAAAAAATAATTTTAAAACTATAACTTATATAAGACCTATGGCTTATAAAGGCGCGGATTCTATAGGACCTACACTTAATGATGACGATGATAGAATACTTATTTATTGTCAGCCACTAGGAAGTTATACAGGGAAAGATAGACTTAAAGTTGCAGTGACTTCTTGGACTAGATTAGAGGATAATATGCTTCCACCTAGAACAAAAGCAACAGCTGCTTATTTGAATTCAGCTTTAGCGTCTTTGGAAGTAACTAAAAATGGATATGATGAAGCTATATTTTTAACTAAGAGTGGGCATGTTTGTGAAGGACCAGGAGAAAATATTTTTATAGTAAGACGTGGCAAAATCATAACACCATCTATTTCAGATAATATATTAGAAGGTATAACAAGAGATACTGTAATGACACTTGCGGAGAAGGAGTTAGGTATAGAGGTTGTTGAAAGAAGTATATCAAGAACAGAACTTTATGCTGCTGATGAAGTGTTCTTTAGTGGTACAGCAATGGAAGTAACTCCAGTTGTGGAAGTTGATAATAGAGTGATAGGCGATGGAAAACCGGGTTATATTTCTAAAAAAATTAAAGAATTATTTTTTAGTATTACAACAGGGAAAGATCCTAAATATAGTCATTTTTGTACTCCAGTATATTAAGACCTTAGAGTGTGAAATTTAAAATAGTATATAAGACCATAAATATACCATAAAATATATTTATGGTCTTTAAATTTATGTTTTGTGAAAATGCTAATTTATGAATAGAGGAGAAAATTATGCTAGATACCAGATTAATAACTTTTCTTACTGTAGCTAAAATTAAGAACTATACGAGAGCTGCTCAAATATTAAATTTAACTCAGCCAGCTGTATCTCAACATATAAAATTTTTAGAAGAATACTATAGAGTTAAATTTATAGAGAAGAAAGGGAGAAGTATAGAACTGACAGAAGAGGGTGAAGAATTTTTAAAATATGTTAAAGAAATAGAATTAAAAGAAAGAGGTATATATAAAAAACTAAGAAATAAAACGGCTATAGAAAAAAAATATAATATAGGAGCGACTTTAACAATAGGAGGATATGTGCTTCCATATATTTTAGGTAAGTACAAAGAAAAATATCCTAATATTGAAGTGATTTTGACTGTAAATAATACACAAGAAATTTTAAAAAAAATATTAAGAGAAGAAATAGATTTAGGAGTGGTTGAAGGACCTTTTGATAGAAATAAATTTAAATACAAAAAATTAAAAGAGGACGAATTAGTTTTAGCGGTTTCGCCTAAACATGAATTTGCTCAAAAAAAATACGTTGAAATTGAGGAAATCTTTAAAGGAAAACTTATTTTAAGAGAGGAAGGTTCTGGAACAAGAAAATACTTTGAAAATACTCTGGTTGAAGAGGGGTACACCCCTAAAGATTTAAACATATATATGGAAATTGGAAGTATTGATGCAATTAAAGCACTAGTTGAAGCTAATTTAGGATATACAATTATTTCAAAAACAGCCATACAGAGAGAATGTAACAATGAAACTATAAAAATAATACCTATGAAGAATAAAAAATTAGATAGAATTTGTTTTTATAGAGAATTTAATTTTGTATATTTAGAAAGAAGCATAAATGATTCGTTAAAAGAATTTATGAAATTTTGTTCAAATACAATCTCCTAAAGTATAATAAATATTTATGAAACTATAATAAATCATAATTTTTAATTATGTAAAAGATTTGTTATAATTCTTTCAGAGGTGATTGATATGGAAAGAATAAAAAAGATGATACCAGGAGTTATTTTTGTGTTTTTAATTTCTATTTTATCAATGGGTTTAAATAATTCATTAAAAAACGTTATAAACTTAGAAGCTTTAACTATTGGTATAATAATAGGTATTATTTATAATAATACTATAAAAACTCAACAAGTATTTAAAAATGGAGTACAGTTTTCATTAAAAAAACTATTAAAATTCGGAATTGTTCTTTTAGGATTTAAGCTTAATTTTAATTCACTTTTAAAATTAGGACCAAAGGTTTTGATTATGGTTTTAATTTTTGTACCAAGTATTTTAATATTAGCGACTATACTAGGTAAAGTATTTAAATGTAACGATAAACTAAGCACATTAATAGGTGTAGGATCATGTATATGTGGTGCATCAGCAGTTGTAGCATTAGCTCCAAGCATAAATGCTGAAGATGATGATTCGGTAGTAGCAGTGTCTATAGTTAGTTTTTTAGGAGCTATAGGAGTTTTGGTGTATTCGGCTGTAGCGTTAGGAAACAGTATGACAAATACTCAATATGGAGTTTGGTCGGGAATATCTCTTCATGGAGTTGCGCATGCTATTGCAGCTGCTGGAGCAAAAGGAGAGGAAGCAAAAATAGTCGGTACTTTTGTCAAAATGGCAAGGGTAGTTATGTTAGTACCAGTATCGGTGATTTTAGGTTATATATATAACAAAGATAGTGAGAGTGGTAAAAAAATTAAATTTCCTATGTATGTATTATATTTTGTTATTGCAGGAGTTATAAATTCTACTGGAATGGTTCCTAAAGCAATACTTGATATATTGATAAAAATTAGTTCATTGTTTATACTTATGTCTATGGTAGGAATGGGACTTTCAGTAGATTTTCAAAGTATTAAGAACAAAGGTATTAAGGCTTTAATTATAGGATGTGTACTGTTCTTAATTAGCTCAACAACTACATTTTTAGTTATTACAAAGTTTATTTAAGTAGAATATTGAGAAGCAATATTCTCAAATATTAATTGTCATCTATAAGAAAAGTGCATTGCACTTTTCTTATAGATGTATAGACTCAGCATCTAATTTGTATACAACATCTTTTCTTTCTACAATTATTTTTACTTTTTCTCTAGTGCTTGGATCATCTAAAAGTTTGGATAATAATTCGCGTGTAGGATTAATTGCGGTTGGATATTTAACTGATTTAAGCATAGTAAAATCTCCAGTAGTATCACCATATGCATAGCTTTGATCTAAATCAATATTATATTGATCAATAAAATATTGTATTGCTTTTTTCTTGTTTATGCTGTCCCACATAGGAGTTATTTCGCCAGTATAATAATTTGCAGCATCTGTTTTGTATTTTGTGCCAATATAATTATCAAAATCGTGTTTTAAAGCCATTTCTCGAACTAATTCCTCAGGACTTCCAGATATAGTTATAACCTTATGTCCTTGTGACTTGTGCCAAGCTATCATATCTCTAGTATAAGTATATACCCTGTCACCTTTTTGATCGATAACTTTTTTTGCAATAAATTCTACTTGAGTTTTATGAAGTCCTTTTACCGCATCGATATATATTTTTGCCATTTTTAAAAGATAATCATCGTAATTACCTATTCTTTTATCCCATTTAACATAATCATTAATTAAATCGTTATACCAACGTTCAGGTGCTATTATTTCTGATTTGATTAATTTCTTAAAAATTTCAGTTATTAGACCTTCTCTATATAGAGTTCCGTCTATATCAAAAAATGCTCCTATAGTTTTGCTCATGTTTATCATCCTCTCATTATTGTATAAAGATAATAGTAAATTTTTTAATATTTATTATACAATAAATTTAATATTTAAGATATAGCTATTTTGTAAAATGAAGTAATGTTTTTTTAGTTGAATGTACTTTGTATGTTGTATCATCATTATCATTTAAAATTTTTAGTATTCTTTGAGGAATGAGGTTAGATTGAACCATTAGTGCCATTTGAGCTTGTATTAAGATTTGATTTTTAGTGAATTCCAATGTTTGCTTTGCGGTATTTATATCTTTTATTTTATATTTTGGAATTGCTACGTTTTTATGAGTAATTTTCATACAAGAATTTTTAATTTGATTTTTTTTGTTTGAGTGAGAAATATTTTTTGATGCAGTATGGTTTTTGTATGAAATTGGAATAGTATGATTTATTTTCATGTTCACAATAAACACTTCCTTACATTATGAAAAAATTAGGTTTTACTTATATATATGAATTTAAATTTAATTATTTGAGTATTTTAGATGTTTTTTATATAAAATAAGGGATTTGCAAATAAGACTAAGTACTTATATACAAGAAATATATTAGGATTCAAAGAAATGGTGATATTGTGAATGATATTGTTAAATTATATATAGAATAAATGTAAATAATATAAATAACATAAATATTAATTGAATCTATTGAAAAAATATATTGTATACAAGTTGACTATGAATAGTAATATAGATTAAAATAAAGAAGCATATTTTACTAGTATGCCTAAATATTTATATTAGAAGAAATTGTGTGATTTGCTGATTAAAATAAAAATAATTAATTACAATATGAAAAAAGGTGGAATTTAATGATGATAGAAATAGGTAAAGTGCAAAATTTAAAAATTTCCAATTTAGCTAAAATAGGAGCATATTTAGATGCAGGCACAGAGGATACTAATGACAATATATTACTTCCTAATAGTCAATTAGAAGATGGTATGAAAGAGGGAGACGAAGTAGAGGTATTTATATACAGAGATTCAGAAGATAGACTTATTGCAACAAAGAAAAAGCCTTTAATTCAGGTAGATGAGGTGGCTGCTTTAGAGGTTAAGCAAACTACAGAAATAGGTGCTTTTTTAGATATGGGATTAGAAAAAGATTTATTATTGCCTTTTAAAGAACAAAAATATAAGGTTTATCCAGGAAAAAAGTATCTAGTGGTTATGTATATTGATAAAAGTAATAGATTAACAGCTACAACTTATATAGGTAAGTTTTTAAGAACAGATAGCCCATATAAAAAGAATGATACTGTAAAAGGGACTGTATATTCAGTAAGTCAAGAGATTGGTGTGTTAGTAGCTATAGATAATAAATATAGAGGGCTTATACCTAAAATTGAATGTTTTCGTGAAATTAAAGTTGGTGAAGAGTTAGAATGTAGGGTTGTAAGAGTTAGAAGTGATGGGAAACTTGATTTATCAACTAGAGAAGAAGCTTATAAGCAAATGGATATTGATGCTGATATGATTTTAGAGAAGATAAAAAAATATGATGGAATTCTTCCACTTAATGATAAAAGTAAGCCAGAAGAAATTAAAGATAGATTAAAAATGAGCAAGGCAGCTTTTAAAAGAGCTGTAGGAAGATTATTAAAGGAAGGGAAAATTGAACAAGTAGAAAAAGGTTTGAGATTAAAATAAAATTTAATTTAAAATAGTGTAACATTAATGTGGGTAATTAAATATAATTATATAATAAACTATATAGATAAAATAAATATTTGAGGTGACAAAATGAAAGCTAAGAGTATGGAAGTAGCAAAAGCGGCAATAAGAATGGCTACCTCTGAAAGAAATGAAGAGAAAAGATTGGAAGAATGTTTTAAAAATGAGAATATTTTAACGGCTGCAGTAGATATTGGTGGAAATCTTAACGAATCTATACCGAAAATAATGGAAAGAGCATTAGTAGCTTCAAAACGTACGGGCATTATAAAAGATTGCCATGTCCATGACGGTGCTGTAGTTGGAGCAGCAAGAGAAGCTATTATGCAGGTTTCTGCTAAAGCTAATGGACTTAATGTAGGAGGAAAGATAGGTATAGCAAGAGCTGGTGAACACATAAGTGTATGTATTTTTATGAGTATAGGGCTTCTTCATTTAAATGAGGTGGTTATTGGTCTTGGACACCGTTCAATACCTGAGAAATAATAAACAGTTGACAAATGTATAAATGTAATGTAAAATATAAGAAATTTACATACTGAAATTAGTAGAATGGTAGGAAGAGATTTAAAGAAGGATAGTAGTTTGGAAAATTAATTATTTAAAAGATTTTCGTTAAAAAATAGTAGTATAGAAGTTTGGTAGGAGATATTAGAGATTATTAAGTAATGTATGTTTAAAAATACATTACTTTAATAAGCATACAAAAAACTCTTCTACGAAGAGTTTTTATTTTTTTATATTTAAGGGGGATGGTAGTATGGTAGGTAAAAAAATTTCAATTCTAGTTTCAGGGTTATTATTAGTAAGTGTTTTAGGTGGGTGTGGCAATACGAAAGCATCTAAGGGCAAAGAGGAAGCAAAAGAAAATATTATAAAAATAGGAATTACTCAAATAGTTGAGCATCCAGCTTTAGATTCTGCAAGAGAAGGATTTATTCAAGCTTTAAAAGAAAATAATTATGAAGAAGGTAAAAATGTAAAAATAGATTTTCAAAATGCTCAAGGTGATATGCCAACAACTCAAACTATTGCTGATAAGTTTGTTAATGATAAAGTTGATTTGATTTTAGCAATATCAACTCCATCAGCTCAAGCTGCATATAATGCTACATTAAAAGCTAAGTGTAATATTCCAATCGCAATAACGGCAGTTACTGATCCAGTAGAAGCAGGTCTTGTAAATTCACTAGAAAATTCAGGTACAAATGTAACAGGGACTTCAGATGCAGCGCCGATAGATGCACAGTTTAAGATTATAAATAAGTTAGTGCCTACTGCTAAAAAAATAGGAATCATATATAATACAAGTGAAGTGAATTCAGAGATTCAGGTGGAAGAAGCTGAAAAATTTGCGTCTGATTTTAATTTCAAAATAATAACTCAAGGTATTACAAGTGAAAATGAGATTCCGCAAGCTTTAGAATCTATATTAAGCAAAGTAGATGTAATGTATACATTAAAAGATAATATGATTGCATCAGCTATGCCGATTATCACTAAAGAATGTTTTAAGAAAAACATACCTGTTATAGGTGCTGAAAGTGCTCATGTAAAAGCAGGAGCACTAGCAACGGAAGGCATAAGTTATCATCAACTTGGATATGAAACAGGGCTTAAAGCTGTCAAAATATTAAAAGGAACAAAACCATCAGAAATACCAGTTGAAACTCAAAAAGAAACATCGGTAGTTATAAATGAAGATGCAGCTAAAAAGCTTAAAATACAGATTCTAGAAGAGTTGGTTTTAAAAGCAGAAATGGTAACAGGGGGCGTAGAATAATGCTTGGATTTTTAGTAAATATATTAGAGCAGGGATTTATTTTTGCTATAGTTTCATTAGGGGTTTATATTACGTATAAAATATTGGACTTCCCAGATTTATCAGTAGATGGAACGTTTCCGCTAGGAGCAGCAGTTACAGCTGTGTGTTTATCAAAAGGGGTGAATCCATTTCAAACATGCATTTATTCTATTTTAGTAGGTATGTTGGGAGGAGCTATAACCGGATTATTACATGTAAAATTAAAAATAACAAATTTACTTTCAGGAATTCTTGTAATGATAGGATTGTATTCTATTAATTTAAGAATAATGGGTAAATCTAATATATCTTTTTTCAAATTTGAGACGATTTTTACAAAGGTATCAATTATAAGCCCTGTAGTGCTCGTAGGATTATTTGCAATTGGAGTAAAGGTAGTTCTAGATTTATTTTTAAAAACAAAATTAGGATTTATGTTAAAGGCAGTTGGAGATAATGAGCAGCTTGTTACTTCGTTGGGGGTTAATAAAGATACTGTTAAGATTGTAGGACTTATGGTTTCAAATGGGTTAGTAGCATTAGGAGGTTCTATAATGGCGCAGCATCAAGGCTATGCAGCAGTAGGAATGGGCACAGGTACAGTAGTAATAGGACTTGCAGCTGTAATATTAGGTGAAGCTATACTTAAAAATTTGAAATTTGTTAAAGCAACAACTATGGCACTAATGGGAGCAATTTTGTATAAGATTGCTATTGGAGGATCACTTAGAATTGGACTTCCACCTTCAGATTTAAAATTTATGACTGCGGTTATAGTTATTATTGTATTAGGAACTAATAATGTAAACTTTAATTTTAATAGAGCAAAAAGAGAGAAAAGTGAGGTGAAGACTGTTGTTGCAAATACAAAATCTGTACAAAGTCTTCAATAAAAATACAGTAAACGAAAATAAAATTTTTAGTGGACTTAATTTAAGTGTAAATGAAGGAGAGTTTATAACAATAATAGGCAGTAACGGTGCAGGAAAATCTACACTATTAAATATGATAGCTGGAACAATACCAGCAGATGATGGTAGTATAGTATTGCAAGATAATGAAATTACAAAGCTTGCTGAATATAAATGTAATAAATTTATAGGCAGAGTATTTCAAGATCCTTCAAAAGGTACGTCACCGTCTATGAATATTCTTGAAAATATGTCTATGGCTTATAATAAAGGTAAAAAATTTGGACTTGGTTTTGGTGTTGACAAGAAAAACATTCCATATTTTAAAAAAATACTTTCAAGTCTTGAACTTGGTCTTGAAGATAAACTGTATACACAGGTTGGGCTTCTATCAGGGGGACAAAGACAGGCACTTTCTCTTATAATGACTGCTATGGCAAATCCTAAGCTTTTATTATTGGATGAGCATACGGCAGCATTGGATCCTAAAACTTCGGAAAAAATAATTGAGATTACAAAGAATATAGTGCATGAAAAGGGTATAACAACGCTTATGGTAACTCATAATTTAAATCATGCTATAAAATTGGGAAACAGGCTTATAATGTTTCACCAGGGAGAAATTATTTTGGATGTTAGTGGTGAAGAAAAAAGACAATTTACTATAAACAAGTTGCTGAAATGCTTTGAAAACAATAAAGAAGAGGATTTAATTAGTGATAGAGCGTTATTTTCTTAAAAAATAATATAAAAGTGAATGGATGTTGATTTTTAGAATCAATATCCATTTTATGCAAAAATGATTGTTAAATAGTTGACAAACAAACAACCGATATGATATATTATATTTACAGAAAGAAATAGAAAGATTGAAATATTCAGAAAATGCAAAGAATAAAAGGTATAATAATATTATTAAAATAATATTATTGAGAATAAATTCAAACAAATTAAAATATATCATACAAATACTACATAAAATTACTGATTGTAATAATGTTTATTAAAGTCAATGTATGGCATGTGAAATTCAAAGTTAAAAATTTAACTAATATAAGTTTAATAAAAGTAAATATATAATTAAATTAATTTATTTAATTATAATATAAAATTTATATGTATTAAAACAGAAGGAGGATAATAAAATGATGTTTTGTTGGATAGGTATGATTATTATAATAGCCTTAGATAGAATGAGTAAGGCTGCGGTGTGTAAAGGATTACAAGATGATAGAAAATTAGAAATAGTAAACAATAAAATAGAATTATCTATAACTAAAAATAGTGGAGCAGCTTTTAGCATTTTAACAGGACATATAGAATTTATAATTAGAATCAGTATTATTCTTCTACTTGCTGCATTAATCTATTTAATAGTTTTATTAGAAAATGTTGGTGGTATAAGTCTTAAAATAGGTCTTGCTTTTATGATAGGCGGTGGAATATCGAATTTAATTGATAGAATAATACATGGATATGTAATAGATTTTATATATTTTAAGGTGAAAAATTTTCCTGTTTTTAATATAGCAGATTTCTTTATTTTAAGTGGCAGCCTTTTAATATTTTTTAATTTATTGTTTTAGTATGTAGAGAAAATATTTGAAAAGGTATTTTAACATATAAAGGGAGTGCTTTTAAGAAACTTAAAAGTTATTTAGAGAGAATAAAAGAATCTTAGTTTGGAAAGCTAAGATTCTTTTATTCTTTTACAATATGAATTACTACGTTAGTTAAACAATGTTATAAAATTAACATTGTTTATTTATTTATTTTTTAAATAGGCTATTTATGATATTTGAAGATTATATAAGCATAAAAAACAAAATTGTGATATACTATATAATGAAAACTTAAAAAAAGTATAGCGAAATACTGAAAAACAAGGGGTATTAATATACATAAATTAATTATGTGATTTAATCAGGTGCAAAAAAATTTTTTAGAAGCATTTTCATACATAGGATATGATGTGTAAAATTTTAAAAAAAAATGATTAATGTGGAAAAATGACATAAACAATGTTATAATATTAACATATTTTCAAATATCAATTATATTAAAATAACTTAACAATTAAATGGAATATTAGTTATATGTTTTAAATGTTAGTGATGCTTTTAAAGATTAAAATACATAAATTTATAAAAGGAGGAAGAAAAATGACAGAAATTTTAAAAATGCAGGAAGCTATAGAAAAGTATGTTAAAGACAATTCAAGTATAATGGTGGGAGGCTTTTTTGGGTGCAATGCGCCTATATGTGCGCTTAGGGAAGTTGCAAATCAAGAAAAAAAAGATTTAACTCTTATTGCAACAGCAAATTCTTTTTTTGATTATGATTTAGGTGCGCTTTTTGAAAAAAAATTAGTTAAGAAGGCTATTGTATCTCATTATGGGACAAATCCTAGAGCTGTTGAGCAGTATAAAAACGGAGATGTAGAAGTAGAATATTATCCTATGGGATCGTTTATTGAAA
Source organism: Clostridium aestuarii (assembly GCF_026735135.1). Lineage (GTDB taxonomy): Bacteria > Bacillota > Clostridia > Clostridiales > Clostridiaceae > Clostridium_H > Clostridium_H aestuarii. The sequence continues at coordinate 154,116 of NZ_JAPQER010000005.1, forward strand.
AAATAAGATGTGGAGGTTCAGGATTAGGAGGAGTTTTAACACCAACTGGTATTGGTACGGTATTAGAAAAAGGAAAACAAAAAATCACAGTAAATGGAAAAGAATATTTATTAGAAACTCCAATTAGAGCAGATGTGGCTATAATAAAAGGATTTAAAGCAGATAAAAAAGGTAATATAGTATATAAAGGAACTCCAAATGCCAATCCAATTATGGCAATGGCTGCAGATATTACTATTGCTGAGGTTGAGGAAATAGTTGAGGTAGGAGAATTAGTAGGAGAGGAAATAGGTACTCCAGGTATTTTTGTAGATGTAATTTGTTTAGGATATAAAGATGAAGAATATAAAAAAAATACTATAGAAATGTGTAAAACTAAAGGAATTTATTAAAAAATCATAAAATAGAGGAGGAATTAATATGAATGCAAGAGAACGAATAGCTAGAAGAGCGGCACAAGAATTTAAAGATGGAATGTTTGTAAATTTAGGTATCGGTATACCTGTTTTAGCAGCTAATTATATAGCAGAAGAAGTTGATGTAACTCTTCAATCAGAAAATGGAATTTTAGGATTTGGACCTAATCCAGAAGTAAATGAAGTAGAACAATGTTTTTGTAATGCAGCAGGTGATCCAATAACTCGTGTTTTAGATACATCCATATTTGATCTTCAAACATCTTTTTCTATGATAAGAGGTGGTCATTTAGATATGACTGTATTAGGAGCTTTGGAAGTAGATCAAGAAGGCAATATTGCAAATTGGGCATTACCTTATACCGAAAATGCTTATGGTCCAGGACCAGGAGGAGCAATGGATTTATTGGTTGGAGCTAAAAAAATAGTAGTTACTATTACTCATAATGCAAAAAATGGAGCTCCTAAGATTTTAAAAAAATGTACAATGAATTTATCAGCTAAAAATGCAGTTGATTTAATTATTACTGAATTAGCAGTTATTGAAGTGACTGAAAAGGGACTAGTTTTAAAAGAAATAGCACCAGAAACTACTGTTGAAGAAGTTGTTTTAAAAACTGAAGCAGACTTAATCATACCAGATGATGTTAAAACAATGAGCTTTTAATATTATACATAATATAAGAAAAGTGCGACGCACTTTTTAGTTAAAAATTGAGAATTGAAAGTGGAAAGTGAAGGATATTTTGCTAATGCAAAACTACAATTATAGCAGCAAAGTTGACTATGCACATTGTAACAAATTTCAATTGCGGATTCAGAATTAAGCTCTGCTTAATTCTTTCCTTCACTATTCACTATTAAATATAAGAATATTGTTGTACAATATTCTTATATTAAGTTATCCTCCAAGTGTTATATCTTGAGTATTATACCAATTAAGCGCTTTATAGAAATGTTCTTGTTTAAAATCTGGCCAATATTCATCAACTACATAAAAATCTGAGTATATAGATTGAACAGGTAAAAATCCACTTAGACGTCTTCTACCACCCCACCTAATTATAAGATCGACTCTAGATATATCATTAGATTTTAATAAATTAGTTATTTTTTTTCTATTACTGCTATTGTTATGATTTAAATTACTTAGATCCCATTCCCAACCATAGTTAACTAGAAAATTCACCTTAGTACCACCTTTACCAAAGGTTTGACGTTTCGTATAAGGTAACAGTTCGCTTGGAAACATAGGAGAGTTATAGTTTCCTAATACTAGCAAATCTGCATCTTCTTTACTTAAAATCTTAACTGCTTTAATGCAAGCTTGTGTAAAAGCTTTTCTTTGTGTTTTAGGTCTTTTAGCATTATCTGTAGTAAAACCATAGTATGTTATTTCTTTAATGCCTATTTTTCTACATAAGTTAAATAAAATCAAACCAGGATCTAGCCCATATGTATATCCTGTTTCTTTAGATAATCCGTTATTTATAGACCAACGTCTATTTCCATCTGGTATAATACCTATGTGTTTTGGAATTCTCATACAATTCTCACCTTTCATTTATATCTAGTGTAGTATCCCATACACCGACTGAATTCGCTTTATTTATCTGATGTCTACCGTCGACTCTCGTCTATATAGGCGTGAGTTAATCGATTCTATGATCTTACATAAAGGTTTCTAAGTTTCAGATGGAGTAAAAACTTCAAAATTCCACTTAAAGCAAAGAATCCTCTTTATAACATAAAGTTTTTCCAATATATGATAAAATTATTCAGTATAACTAATATGATGAACTTATTTATACAGCTATATAAAAAAAATACAGTTAAATTAAAATTTAACTGTATTTTTTTGCTGTATATTTTAATTTTGATTTATTTTTTAGATAGAGAAAATTAATTTGTTTATATTGAATATTTATTATTTAAAAGTAATTTTAAGATTTATGTTACTTTTGTTATAAATAATAACTATAATTATGAAATACGAAAAAAAATTAAAAATAGATATGAAACTAGCTTAAATAAAACTATAGATGGAGATATTAAATATATTAGCATCACAGGATAATATAGAGGAAGAATATATAAAGAGTGAAAATACAAAAATGTTAAACAAGTTTATATCTAAATTTAATAAATTTTTTACAACAAATCTTATGTATATATATAATTTTTAATTATGCAATTTATCCAATTAAAATTTATAAATTTACTGATAAAAACAAACGAAATTTATGTAAATAAAGTATAATATAAAAAAAAGCTTGTGCAATGATAAATTATAATATATTTTAAAAATATAGAAAAAGGTGTGGAAGTATGAAAAAACTAAAGCTTCAAACTAAAATAACTCTTATGAATATAGCGGTAATATTTGTTTCATTAATAATAACTACTGCGGTTATTGCAAGATTTAGAATTTCCAGTATAAAAAAAGAGATTGAAGTTAGTATTATGAATACTGCTCAAATTACTGCTCATTCTCCAATAGTAATAAATTCTTTATTAAATAAAAGAACAGCAGAAGATGTTCAGAAGTATATAGAAACCATATTAAAGAATACTGAAAAGATAGATATACTTGTAGTTGCTGACATTAATGGTAAACGTTATGCTCATCCTGATTTTCATAAAGTAGGGTTGTATTTTGTTGGTGGAGATGAAAAAAGAGTTATAAAAAAAGGAGAAAACTATATATCAGAGGCAGTAGGTACATTAGGAAGACAACTAAGAGCGTTTGTACCAGTTGTGGATAATAATGGGAATCAATTGGGGTTTGTTATGGCAAGTACCTTAACAAAAAGTATAGAAAAAGAAAAAGTTGAAGCTATATCTACAGTAATATTTATTTCATTATTAGGATTTATCATAGGTATTATAGGTGCTGTTTTATTATCCCAAAGTATAAAAAATACTCTTTTAGGATTTGAACCAGAACAAATAACAAAATTATATATTCAAAAAAAAGAGGTTTTAAATGCAATGTCAGAAGGGATAATTGCGGTGGACGAAAATTTAAAAGTAACTCACCTTAATAATAAAGCTATAGAAATGTTGGATATAAAAAATGAAAATGTAATAGGAAATAACATACTAAATGTAATCCCTAATTCTAGGCTTCCTATGGTAATGGAAAAAGGTGAGGCAGAATATAATAAGGAAATGTCTATAGAGGAAGCTATTATAGTGGGAAGTAGGATTCCTATAAAAGAAGGAAAAAAAATATTAGGTGCTGTAGCTATATTTAGAGATAAAACTGAAGTTACAAGGCTTGCAGAAGAAATAACAGGGGTGAAGCAGGTAGTTGAAGCATTAAGGGCTAATACTCATGAGTTCATGAATAAACTGCATGTTGTTTTAGGTTTAATTCAAATAAATGAAATTGAAGAAGCAAAAAAATATATAATTAATCAAAGTAGAGAACAGCAGCAAAAAATAAGTAGAGTTGTGAAAAAAATTGAAGAACCTACTATTGCAGCACTTATGCTGGGAAAAATAAGCAGAGCTAAAGAACGAGGAATAGACTTGTATTTAGATGCAGAAAGTGTTTTGAAAAAGAGAGGTGGGAAAATTTCAAGTAGTGCATTTATTACCATAATAGGGAACTTAATAGAAAATTCTATAGAAGCATTAAATTTAAGTAATAATGACAATAAAATTATAAATGTACTGATAAAAGAAATGAAAAACAAAATAGTTATTTGTGTAAGTGACACAGGCATAGGAATTAAGCAAGAAAATTTATCTCAAATATATGTAAGAGGTTTTTCAACAAAAGAGGGAAATAGGGGAAGAGGACTTTCAATTGTAGCTGAGACTGTAGAAAATTTAAATGGAAAAATAGAGATGTCTTCTCAAATAGGAAGTGGAACAAAGTTTACAATTACGATTCCAAAGGAGGAATAAAATGATTAAAGTACTAATAGTGGAAGATGATCCTATGGTAGCACAAATAAATAAAAAGTATACTGAAAGTGTGGGAGAATTTAAAGTTATAGGAGTTTGTACAAATGGGGAAGAGGCACTGGAAAAAATAAAGAATGATGAGATAGATTTAATTATTTTAGATATTTATATGCCTAAACTTGATGGTATAGAGCTTTTAAAAAAAATGAGAATACAAACTAGTATGATTAATGTAATAATGGTTACTGCTGCTCAGGATACGGATAAATTAAATGAAGTTTTAACTCTTGGTGCAGTGGATTATCTTATTAAGCCTTTTGAATATGAAAGATTTAAAGAAGCACTTGAAAGAGTACGCATGAGATATGAATTGCTTAATAAAAAAAATATTATGAGTCAAAATGACATTGATAAAATTACAAATCAAAGTAAATTAAATTTACAAATAGAGCTTCCAAAGGGATTAAATAGAAGAACGTTAGAAAGAATAAGAAGTTTTATGAAAGATCATGTTGATAAATATTATACAAATGAAGAGATTGCAAAGAATTTAAAGCTAAGTAGAGTAACAATAAGAAGATACATGGAATATATGGAATCGAGTGGGGAAATAATGTGTGATATTGAGTATGGAGCAATAGGAAGACCAAGTAGCAGATATATATATAAGGTGTAATATAGAATATTAAGTTTTAAGTCTAAGTTTGAATGACTACAAAATATTCTGAAATGTCAAAAAAATAACGTTAATAAGATAACGATAATAACTTTATTTACAAAACATTTAGATTAATTTCTAAATGTATTTTTTTTTAGTGTTGTAAATTAAAATATAGACAAGAAGAAAAATTTTTAGGAGGTACTTGAAATGGATTACAAAGAATTAAGTTTAAAAATGCATGAAAAGAATAAAGGGAAAATAGAAGTGGTTTCAAAAATCTCTGTTAAAAACAGAGACGATCTAAGTATTGCTTATACTCCAGGTGTGGCTGAACCTTGTAAAAAAATCCATGAAAAACTCGATAACGTTTACAAATATACGTCAAAAGGAAATTTAGTAGCAGTAGTTTCAGATGGAACAGCAGTATTGGGACTTGGTGATATAGGACCAGAAGCCGCAATGCCAGTTATGGAAGGTAAAGCAATTTTATTTAAAGAATTTGGAGGAATAGATGCTTTCCCAATTTGTTTAGATACAAAAGATGTAGATGAAATAGTCAAAACTGTAAAATATTTAGCGCCAACTTTTGGAGGAATAAATTTAGAAGATATTTCAGCACCAAGATGCTTTGAAATTGAAAGAAGACTAAAGGAAGAATTAGATATTCCAGTGTTTCATGATGACCAACATGGTACTGCAATAGTAGTTTTAGCAGGACTTTTAAATGCATTAAAAGTAGTTAATAAAAATTTAGAAGAAGCTAAGATTGTTATAAATGGAGCTGGTTCAGCAGGAATTTCTATTTGTAAGCTACTGCTTTTAGCTGGTGCTAAAAATATAGTTATGTGTGACAAAAAGGGAGCTTTAGTAGAAGGTGCTGAATGGATGAATGAAGCACAAAAAATAATAGCTAAAGTTACTAATAGGAATTTTGAAGAAGGAACCATAAAAGACATAATAAAAGGAAAAGATGTATTTATAGGTGTTTCAGGACCAAATGTATTAAATGAAGAAATGGTATCAACTATGAATGATGATTCTATAATATTTGCTATGGCTAATCCAACTCCAGAGATAATGCCAGATGAAGCTAAACGTGGAGGAGCAAGAGTAGTTGCAACAGGAAGATCTGATTTTCCAAATCAAATAAATAATGTTTTGGTATTTCCAGGAATTTTCAAAGGCGCATTATCTGTTAGAGCAACAGATATTACTGAAGAAATGAAGATAGCAGCAGCAAAAGCAGTAGCCCAAATAGTTACAGATGAAGAATTGAATGAGGACTATATAATACCAGGTGCATTTAATGAAAAGGTAGCAGAAACCGTTGCAAATGAAGTAGCTAGAGTAGCTAGAGAATCAGGAATAGCTAGAGCATAGCGAACATTTAACAAAAGAATTTAATATCAGCATATTTGCATTTTTCATGCTGATATTATTATAAAAAAATAAGGAGGAAAAAGTATGAGCAAAAACGAAGGATATAAAATAATGGGACTTCCTATTGCGGCTTTTGGTATTATAGCAGCAGTAATTTTTGTGGCAACAGTTTTAGGTAAATTACCTAAAGGAATGATTGGTGCACTTGCACTAATGATGGTAGTCGGAGCAATATTTAATGAAATAGGCAATAAAACGCCTATAGTTAATACTTTCTTAGGTGGAGGACCAATTGTAATTATTTTTGCTTCTGCAGCACTTGTAACATATAATGTACTTCCTAAAACAGCAGTTGAAAATGTTACAACCTTTATGAAAGCTGGGGGATTTTTAAATTTTTATATTGCAGCACTTATAACAGGTAGTATTTTAGGGATGAAGAGAAAGCTTCTTATAAAGGCGTCGGTTAGATATTTACCAGCAATTATATGCTCAGTAGCGGTAGCACTTGCATTTGTAGGAATAGTTGGAGCACTTATCGGATATGGTGCACAAAAAGCAATATTTTATATAGGTATTCCGATTATAGGTGGAGGAATGGGAGCAGGTGCAGTTCCATTATCAAAAATTTTTGGAGAAGCATTGGCAGCAGATCCAGCACAAATGTTATCAATTATGGTGCCAGCAGTAGCGCTTGGTAATGCAATGGCAATAGTAACAGGAGGGTTATTAAATAAATTAGGAAAAATAAAGCCTAGTTTGACTGGAAATGGAAAACTTATGAAAACTGAAAGTGAAGTTGTTATTGAAGAAGAAGAAGATAATAAAATAGATTTAAAGATGATGGGCATAGGATTATTAATGGCAGTAACATTTTATACTTTTGGTAGCATAGTAAATAAGTTTTTACCAACAATTCACACATATGCATGGATGATTATAACGGTTGCAGCAATGAAAATGTCAGGAGTTATTCCAAGAAAATATGAACTTGCAGCAAAACAATGGTTCCAATTTGTAATGAGTAATTTAACAGGAGCACTTCTTATGGGAATAGGAATTGCATATACAAATCTTTCACAAGTTATAGCAGCTTTTAGCTGGCAGTATATTATACTTGTAATGGTTGTAATTATAGGAGCAACAATAGGTGGTGGAATTGGAGGAAAATTAGTAGGTTTCTATCCAATAGAATCAGCTATTACAGCAGGATTATGTATGGCTAACATGGGAGGTACTGGAGATGTAGCAGTTCTATCAGCATCAGATAGGATGGAACTTATGCCATTTGCTCAAATATCATCTCGTATTGGGGGAGCATTCATATTGATTCTCGCCAGCACATTGTTAAGAATTTTCTTGTGATTTAAAATCCATTAAATTTTAAAATAATTAGTATTAGCTAAAAAGTAAAAAATAATCTGTGTAAATTCTAAATAAGTAATATGATTATAACGTATTACAATGATAGAGTTACACAGATTATTTTTAGTTTTTTGTTTAAAAAAAGTATATGTTTTTAAGCTATATAGATATAATTTATGCTATTTAATGAAAAATAATGTAAAAATAGAATATAATATAAAATATGGTTATTGAATATTGCTAGTGAATGATAGTAAAATTGAATTGATTAATAATATTTAAATCTAAAATACTAATTATAGAGGAAATTTGTATGAAAAAATTAAAAATAAGTTTAAGACTTCAGACAAAAATAGCAATTATCAATATAGTTATTGTATTTATACCTTTAATAATTACTACTTTATTTATTTCAGATTTAAGAATGATTGGTATAAAAAATGAGATAAAAAAAAATACAATGAATATAGCTAAAATTATTGCCAATTCTAAGATAACAATTAAAACTTTGGAAGCTAATAAATCACCAGAAATTATTAGAAATTATATAAGTGGTATATTAAGTTGTGTGGAAGATATTAATGCTGTTGTAATAACAGATATTCGTGGAAAAAAGTATATCAATATAAAAGTTGATTCAATAAAATCATCAGAAATGATTAATAATGAAATAAATAGTGATATAAATATTACCAAAACACAAAATGATTATATACCTGAAGGAGCAGAAAGCTTTGGAAATCAAATTATAGCATTTTTACATGTTAGAAATGAAAAAGGAGTAAAAATAGGTTTCGTTATAGTTAAAAGTATTGTTAAGAATATAGAAGATGTTGAATATAAAGGTATAGTCAAATTAATATTTATTGAAGTAATAGGATTTTGTTTGGGGTTTTTAGGGATATTTGTATCATCTAAAAGTATAAAGAGAACTCTTTTGGGATATGAACCAGAACAAATATCAAAATTATATCTTCAAAAGAATGAAGTGTTAGATGCACTATATGAAGGAATAATTGTTGTTGATGAGAAATTTAAAGTTACATTTTTTAATACTGTAGCTATAAAAATTTTAAAAATTAAAAATGAAAATGTAAATAATAATAATATATATAATATTATATCAAACTCATATTTAAATAGGATTATGGAAACTGGACAAGCTGAATATGATGTAAAAATGATTGTAAATAATATTAAAATATTGTGCAATATAATACCAATAAAAGTTAAGGATGATATAGTAGGTGTAGTTTATATTTTTAGAGATAAAACTGAAGTTACGAGGTTAGCAGAAGAAGTTACAGGAGTAAATCAGATAGTTGAATCATTAAGAGCTAATACTCACGAATTTATGAATAAAATGCATGTAATATTAGGGTTAATACAAATTGGCGAAAGTCAAGAAGCAGAAAAATTTATTATAAATGAAACAAAACAGCAGCAAGAAAAAATAAGTCTAGTTATGAATAGTATAAAAAACCCCACAATTGCTGGCTTGTTACTTGGAAAAATGAGTAATGCTAAAGAAAATGCAATTAACTTATGCTTGAATAATAATAGTGTACTAAAGAAAGAAAATGAAACAATAGAAAATAATTTATTAGTTACTATAATCGGAAACTTAATTGATAATGCTATTGATTCTATAAATGTATGTGATAAGGATGAAAGATATATAAATATATTAATAAAGGAAGAGGAATATAAAATAGTTATAAAAGTAGAGGATACTGGTGGAGGAATTTTAAAAGACAATATATATAAAATTTTTGAAAAAGGATTTTCAACTAAAGGAAATAACAGAGGAAGAGGGTTAGCTAGAATAAATAATATTGTTAAAAATCTGCATGGAGAAATTAAAGTTTCATCAGAGGTTGGAATTGGTACAAAATTTATAGTTAGTATTCCTAAAAAGGAGGAGCAGTATTGATTAAGGTATTAATAGTAGAAGATGATCCAATGGTAGCACAAATTAATAAAAAATACAGTGAGAGTATAGAAAATTTTACAGTAATAAAAATCTGTAAAGATGGAAAAGAAGCTTTTAGTTACATAAAAGAAAATAATGTAGATCTTGTTATATTAGATATTTATATGCCAAAGCTTAATGGTGTGGATTTACTAAAAAAAATGAGAAAGAATCAAATTTTAACAGATGTAATAGCTGTTACAGCAGCACAAAATGTAGAAAAAGTAGATCAAGTTTTTAAATATGGAGTTGTAGATTATTTAATTAAACCATTTGAATATAAGAGGTTTAAAGAAGCTCTTGATAAATTTATGTTGAAATATAAACTATTACATGAAAAAACTATAGTAGAACAAAAAGATCTTGATAAAATAACAAATATAAAAAATAAAAATTCAAAAACACAACTTAAAAAAGGATTGAATATAAGAACTTTGAATAGAATTAGAAGTTGTATTGAATGTTATAAACAAACTAGTTTTACAAATGATGATATAGCGGAAAAATTGAAGCTTTCAAGAATTACTATAAGAAGATATATGGAATATATGGTATCTATACAGGAACTTAAAAGTGAAATAGAGTATGGACCAATAGGGCGACCTAAAAATATATATGTGAAAGGCGAGTGATTTTTTACTCGTCTTTTGTATTTGAAAAAATTTATAATTATAAACTTATATTTTACATTTGTTATTTTTGCTTTAGAAGAAATGAATAGTAAAAAGTATTTTTAAAGCTTGTATGTATTGTACTAAAGTCAGAAAATTCAAAATTATAATATAATTGTTAATAATATAACATAAAGAAATATATTTACAAAAATATAAAAATAATTACAAAATGTTTATTTATTACAATAATTGGAGTATGTTAGATATAGACAATAAATTAATTAATGATATCACATGGAGGGATAATGTATGAACTATAATGAAAAAAGTTTAAAGATGCATGAGCAAAATAAAGGGAAAGTAGAAGTGATTTCAAAAATCGCTGTTAAAAACAGAGATGATTTAAGTATTGCGTACACTCCAGGTGTGGCTGAACCTTGTAAAAAAATTTATGAAAATACTGACAACGTTTACAGATATACTTCAAAAGGAAATTTAGTAGCAGTGGTTTCAGATGGGACAGCAGTATTAGGACTTGGTGATATAGGACCAGAGGCAGCAATGCCAGTTATGGAAGGTAAGGCAATTTTATTTAAAGAATTTGCAGGAATAGATGCTTTCCCTATTTGTCTTGATACAAAAGATACAGATGAAATTATAAAGACTGTAAAATATCTAGCACCAACTTTTGGAGGAATAAATTTAGAAGATATTTCAGCGCCTAGATGTTTCGAAATTGAAAAAAGACTAAAGGAAGAATTAAACATTCCAGTGTTTCATGATGACCAACATGGTACTGCAATAGTAGTTTTAGCAGGTCTTCTAAATGCATTAAAAGTGGTTAATAAGAACTTAGAAAAAGCTAAAATTGTTATAAATGGAGCCGGTTCAGCAGGAATTTCTATTTGTAAACTGTTACTTTTAGCTGGTGGTAAAAATATAGTTATGTGTGATAAAAAGGGAGCTTTAGTAGAAGACGCTGAATGGATGAATGAAGCACAAAAGAGAATAGCTAAAGTCACTAATAGGAATTTTGAAGAAGGAACCATAAAAGACATAATAAAAGAAAAAGATGTATTTATAGGAGTTTCAGGACCAAATGTATTAAATACAGAAATGGTATCAACTATGAATAATGATTCCATTGTATTTGCTATGGCTAATCCATCCCCGGAAATAATGCCGAATGAAGCAAAACGTGGAGGAGCAAGAGTTGTTGCTACAGGAAGATCAGATTTTCCAAATCAAATAAATAATGTTTTAGTATTTCCCGGGATATTTAGAGGGGCACTAGATGCTAGAGCATCAGATATAACAGAAGAAATGAAAATAGCAGCGGCAAAGGCAATATCAAGTATAGTTACAGATGAGGAATTAAATGAAGATTATATAATACCTGAAGCATTTAATAAAAAAGTGGTTTCAGTAGTATCAAGTGAAGTAGAAAAAGTAGCAAGAAAGACTGGAATTTCAAGGGAATAGTAGGACGTAGTTATAGAGATATATTTTATCAAATTAAATATATTTCTATAATTAATAATTATACAAGGGGGATATGATATGAAGCTTGTAACCAAGATAATGATAGGAATGATAGGGGGAATCTTGGTAGGACTGTTATTTACTAAAAATCCAATAATAGCTGTAAAGTATATAAAACCCATAGGAACTCTATTTTTAAATCTTATTAAAATGACGATAGTTCCATTAGTATTTTCTTCATTGATAGTTGGAGCGTCTAGTATAGGGGATACTAAAAAACTTGGAAGAATTGGTGGTAAAACAATGATCTTTTTCTTTACAACAACAGGTATAGCAATAGTTGTAGGATTAGTTTTGGCTAATATTTTAAAACCAGGAGAAGGATTAGGATTGACGGCTGCTATTGATTCTACACAAGTGGTTACTAAAGCACCATCATTAGGTGAAACACTGCTTAATATTGTTCCATCAAATCCGTTGCTAGGATTGGGAAAAGGAAATATGTTGCAGATTATTTTCTTTGCACTGGTACTTGGTGTAGGAGCTACTAAAATAGGAGAAAAAGGTAAGTCTTTTTTAAAGTTTTTCAATAGTTTAGCAGAAATAATGTATAAATTAACTGAAATGATAATGGAATTAGCACCTTATGGAGTTTTTGCACTTATTGTACCAGTTATTGCTCAAAATGGACCAGAAGTGCTGTTACCACTTATGAAAGTCATATTAGTTGTATATTTAGGATTTATTATACATTCAATTATTGCATATTCTTTTTCAGTTACGGCTTTTTCAAAAAGAACACCATTAAGCTTTTTTAAAGGAACAGCTCCAGCAACGGTACTTGCATTTAGTACTAGCAGCAGCGCAGGAACGCTTCCATTGACAATCAAAGTAGTGAGAAAAACTTTTGGAGTGTCAGATGGAATAGCCAGTTTTGTGCTACCTCTTGGAACAACAATAAATATGGATGGAACTGCAATATATCAAGGAGTTTGTGCAATGTTTATTGCTCAAGCGTATGGTATAAATTTAGGTATAGGACAACAATTAACAATACTTCTTACAGCGCTTTTAGCATCAATTGGAACAGCTGGTGTACCAGGAGCAGGATTTATGATGCTTATGATGGTATTATCTTCAGTAGGATTACCATTGGAAGGAGCAGCTTTAATAGCAGGTATTGATAGAATTCTAGATATGGGAAGAACTGCTGTCAATGTAACAGGAAATGCAGCTGCATCTATTGTTGTAGCTGCTTCAGAAGGAGAATTAAGTAATCCTGAAATTAGTTCGCAAGCAGCAGTTGATAAGGATGTAAATTAATATATTTGAAAGGAGAACTATGGTGATGAGAGAAATCAATGCTCAAGAGATAATATCTACCGTTAAAAATATAGCAATAAAATCTAATTATTTTTTAGGCGATGATGTAATGAATGTATTAAATGAAAGATATGAGAAAGAAGAATCACCTGTTGGAAAAAAAATTTTATCACAAATACTAGAAAATGATAGAATAGCTGCTGAAAGAAAAATGCCTATTTGCCAGGACACTGGAGTAGCTGTTGTATTTGTGGAGTTAGGTCAGGAAGTACATGTTAATGGAGATATTAATGAAGCAATTCATGAAGGCGTAAGACAAGGATATAAAGAGGGATATTTGAGAAAATCCATTGTTGAAAATCCTTTATATAGAAAAAATACTAATGATAATACTCCAGCAGTTATTCATATAAAAGTTGTGCCAGGAGATAAAATTAAGTTAACTATTGCTCCTAAAGGAGGTGGAAGTGAAAATATGAGTAGAATTAAGATGCTAAAGCCTTTAGAAGGAGAGGAAGGAGTTAAAAGTTTTGTATTACAAACTATAAGTGAAGCAGGAGGAAATCCATGTCCACCTATTGTAATTGGTATAGGTATTGGTGGAACATTTGAAAAAGCAGCGTTAATGTCTAAAGAAGCTCTATTGAGACAACTTGATGATCATAATCCAGATTCAAGAATAGCAAAATTAGAAGATGAAATTTTGAAAGCTGTTAATAAATTAGGAATAGGTCCTATGGGATTAGGAGGTAGGACAACTGCTTTAAGTGTAAAAGTAGAAACACATCCATGTCACATAGCTTCTTTACCAGTAGCAATTAATATTAATTGTCATGCAGCAAGACATGAAACAATTATTTTATAAGATTAAGAGGAGATGAAAACATGAGGGTAGATTTGCCATTAACAGAAGAAATTACAAAGAAGCTAAAAATTGGTGATAATGTAGAGTTTTACGGCACAATTTATACTGCTAGAGATGTAGCTCATTCTAGATTAGTTGATTTAATAAAAAAAGGCGAAGAATTACCAATAGAACTACAAGACCAAGTGATTTTCTATGTTGGACCTGCACCAGCTAAACCAGGAGAACCACTAGGTTCAGCAGGGCCAACTACAAGTTATCGCATGGATGAATTTGCACCAATTTTATTAGATAATGGATTAAAAGGTATGATTGGGAAAGGACCTAGGAGTAAAGAGGTTAAGAATTCTATTGTAAAAAACAAAGCAGTTTACTGTTCAGCAGTTGGGGGAGCAGGAGCATTAATAGCAACTTCTATAAAAAGTGCAGAATTGATAGCGTATCCAGATCTTGGAACAGAGGCTGTAAGAAAACTTAAAGTAGAAGGTTTGCCAGCTATTGTTGTGAATGATATGTATGGAAATGACTTATATGAACAAGGAAGAAAAGAATATGAAATTAAATAATAAATAAAAATAATTGATTATTAATTTAAAAATATTAAGGAGGAATTAAAATGTTATTTAGATTGGAAAGTGATTCAATAGGAGAAAAACAAGTACCAAAATCTGCTTATTATGGAGTTCAAACATTAAGAGCTGCAGAAAATTTTAAAATTACGGGTTTAACTATACATCCACAGTTTATAATAGCATTGGCAGAAGTGAAAAAAGCTGCTGCAATAACTAATATGAGTGCTAGAGTTTTAGAAGAAAGAATAGGAAATGCTATTATTGAAGCTTGTGATGAAATAATAGCAGGAAATTTACATGAATATTTTATTACTGATCCAATTCAAGGTGGAGCTGGAACTTCGATGAATATGAATGCTAATGAGGTTATAGCTAATAGAGCTACAGAAATTTTAGGAGGAGAAAAAGGCGATTATATAGTACATCCAAATGACCATGTAAATATGGGGCAATCTACTAATGATGTTATTCCAACTAGTGGTAAAATAACAACAGGAAAACTTCTGAATACTGCACTTGAAAAATTAGAACAATTGTATGAGGCTTTACAAAGCAAGGCTAAAGAATTTGATTGTGTTGTAAAAATGGGTAGAACCCAAATGCAGGATGCCGTTCCAATAAGATTAGGTCAGGAATTTAATGCTTATTCAAGAGCTATTAAAAGAGATATATGTCGTATTAAAACGACATTGCCAAATTTATTAAGTGTAAATATGGGTGGAACAGCTGTAGGAACTGGAATTAATGCTGATGAGAGATACGTTGAAAATATTGCTCTTGAATTAAGAGAAGTTACTGGCTTAGACATAACTCAAGCAGAAGATCTTGTAGATGGAACTCAAAACTTAGATTGTTATGTTGAGGTTTCTGCTGCATTAAAAACTTGTGCTGTTAATTTATCAAAAATGGCAAATGATTTTAGGTTATTATCTTCTGGACCAAGATGTGGTTTTGGTGAAATTAATCTTCCATCAAAACAAAATGGATCATCAATAATGCCTGGAAAAGTTAATCCTGTTATACCAGAAGTAGTTAGTCAAGTTGCATTTAATGTTATAGGAAATGATATGACAATAACTATGGCAGCTGAAGCAGGTCAATTAGAATTAAATGCGTTTGAACCAGTAGTATTTTATAAATTATTTCAATCTATAGATACCATTAAAAATGGTGTAGATACTTTTGTTAAAAATTGTATTAAAGGTATAACTGCTAACGATAAACGCTGCAAAGAGTTAGTTTATAATAGTGTTGGAATAATTACGGCTATATGTCCACATGTTGGATATAAGAAAGCTGCTGAAATTGCTAAAAAAGCTATTAAAACAGATAAGGCAGTAACGGAAATTGCATTAGAAGAGGGCGTTTTAAATAAAGAAGAAATTGACACAATACTTGATGTATATGGTATGACGGTTCCAGGAATATCAGGAAAACAATTAATGAAAAATAAGATTTTAAAATTAGCTTAATTATATAGCAAAAGAAAAGTTAATTTGTAATGATATCTTGATTATTACAGATTAACTTTTCTTTGTTTTTTGATAATTTTAATATGTATTTATAGTATAGTTTTTTTTATGATAGAAAATATATAAATATATATTCTATCATAGTAATAGAGTATAATAGTAAAAAAGGAAAAATTATTGGTATATATCAAAAAAATATAATAAAAATAGGAGAAGATGATAATGAATGATTTTTTAACAAACGATATCAATATAGAAATTATAAAGTATATTCAAACGTTTTCTAATTCTTTCTTAGATAAATTTGCAGAGGGTATAACAATGATGGGAGAACAATATTTTTTTATAATGATTATAGCTATCATATTTTGGTGTGTTGACAAAAAGTTTGGATATAGATTGGGATTTACACTTATTTCAAGTATGGTTATTAATGGAGCTATAAAAGAAATATTAAAAGTTCCTCGTATTTTTGGAACAGAAGGGATAAGATCTCTAAGGATTAACACAGCTACTGGTTATTCTTTTCCAAGTGGACATACTCAAGGCGTTGCCACATTTTGGATGTCGATAATAAGCAATGTTAAAAAAAAATACATATATTTTTTGGGAAGTATAATTGTAATTTTAGTAGCAGTATCCAGAATATATCTGGGGGTTCACAGACCCATAGACGTGATAGGCGGAATTGTAATATCTTTAATATGGGTACTTGTATGTAATATTATTTTTAATTATTTAGATAATGGAGGCAATAAGCTTATATTGTTTAGTATAATAGTTCCTATGTTAATAGGGTTATTTATGTTTAAGACGCATGATTATTATACAATATCTGGTGTGACCTTAGGATTTTTTGTAGGATATAATATTGAAAGTCAATACATAAAATTTAACGAAAAAACGTCTATGATAATTAATATATTTAAATTTTTGGTTGGAGTGAGTATAGTATTAATTATAATGAAAGGATTAAAATTAGTATTCCCCAAATATTTGCTGTTTGACTTTATAAGATATTGTATTATAGGAATATGGATGACATCAGGTGCGCCGTATTTATTCAAAAAGATAGGATTTGCATAAAGAGAATTTTAAGCTTCAGGTGAAGTTTTTATTCCATCTGAAGCTTAAAAACCCTGGATAAAATAAGGAAAGTGATAATCACTTTCCTTATTAGTTTTTAAAACTGTGTATTGGAGCTGGAATTTGTCCGCCTCTTTGAGCAAATGCAGCACTACTAAATTTACTTACATTCATTATAGGGGCAGTTCCAAGTAAACCTCCAAATTCAACCATGTCACCAACATTTTTACCAGGTACAGGAATAATTCTAACAGCTGTTGTTTTGTTATTAATCATACCTATAGCAGCTTCATCTGCTATTATAGCTGAAATTGTTTCAGCTGGTGTATCTCCAGGTATACCAATCATGTCAAGGCCAACAGAACATACACAAGTCATTGCTTCTAACTTCTCTATATTAATTGAGCCTTTTAATACAGCATCTATCATACCAGCATCTTCAGATACTGGAATAAAAGCACCACTAAGCCCGCCAACTTTTGTAGCTGCCATGATACCACCTTTTTTTACAGCGTCATTTAAAAGTGCAAGAGCTGCTGTAGTTCCAGGTGCACCGCAGCTTTCAATACCCATTTCTTCTAAAACATGAGCTATGCTATCACCTACAGCAGGAGTTGGTGCAAGAGATAAATCAATTATTCCAAATGGAACATTAAGACGTTTAGAAGCTTCGTTAGCTACTAGTTGACCCATTCTGGTGATTTTAAAAGCAGTTTTCTTTATTGTTTCTGCAACAACATCAAAACTTTCACCTCTAACTGATTCAAGAGCTGATTTAACAGTACCCGGTCCGCTTACTCCAACATTTATAACACATTCACCCTGACCTATACCATGAAAAGCACCAGCCATGAAAGGATTATCTTCTACGGCATTAGCAAAGACAACGAGTTTAGCGCAGCCAATACCATTTGAATCTTTAGTTAATTCTGCTGTTTGTTTTATGATTTGACCCATTTCACGTACAGCATTCATATTTATCCCTACTTTACTTGTACCAACATTAACAGAAGAACATACTAGATCGGTTACACTTAGGGCTTCAGGAAGTGAAGCAATAAGTTTTTTATCACCTTTAGAATAACCACTATGTACTAAAGCAGAAAAACCACCAATAAAGTTAACTCCTACAGCTTTTGCTGCTTTATCCATAGTTTTAGCAAATTCAACATAATTATCATCATCGCAGGCTTCTGCAATTAAGGAAATAGGGGTTACTGATATTCTTTTATGAATTATAGGAATACCAAATTCCATTTCAATATCTTTACCAACTTTAACTAGATTTTCTGCATATTTTGTTATTTTATCGTATATTTTTTGTCTTGACTTTTCGCCACTAAAACTACAACAATCTCTGAGTGAAATTCCCATTGTAATAGTACGAATATCTAATTTTTCTTTTTCAATCATTCCAATAGTTTCCATGATTTTATTTTGGTTTATCATAGTGTCACCCCTTTCTCTTAAACGTTATGCATTGAGTTAAATATATCTTCATGTTGTATTTTTATAGATAATTCTAGTTCTTTTCCTGCTTCTTCTAAAAGAGTTTTCAAATCATTAAATGGTTTAGTAGATTTGGAAAGATCAACTAACATTATCATAGTAAAATATTCTTGAAGTATAGTTTGACTTATGTCTAAAATATTTACATCGGCATTAGATAAAATGTGGCTTACATTAGCAATAATACCTACCTTATCTTTGCCTAACACAGTAATAATAGCTTTCATAGTAATTCCTCCTCAGTATAATTGTTTTATA
Source organism: Clostridium aestuarii (assembly GCF_026735135.1). Classification (GTDB taxonomy): domain Bacteria; phylum Bacillota; class Clostridia; order Clostridiales; family Clostridiaceae; genus Clostridium_H; species Clostridium_H aestuarii. Next base: position 173,006 of record NZ_JAPQER010000005.1, read on the forward strand.
TTATGATATATTAATAAAGAATAAAATGCAACAAACATAAGAATAAATTAATAAAAAACATTATATATACTATACTATTGAATAGTAATATTTAATTTGTTATATAGTTTAATTATAATTTATAATATTAATGTTTAATACAATCTATAAAAATATGGTAATCCTGTTTATTTAAAGAACAATTATTTTACCAGTACAGTTTATAAAAAAGTTATCACAGCTATTTTTAAATTTGTTAATAGCATTTTCACCAGTACAATGAGAAACTCCTATTAATTTAATATTCAGTTTATTAAAATATTGTATAGTCTTTTCAATACGAGAATTATCTGCTTCAATAAGATGAGTTCCGCCTATTACTCCATATATTTTTTCACCAGTTCTTTTTTGAATAGTGTTTATTATATTTACAATTCCAGGATGAGAGCATCCAACTAGAATTAAAAGTCCTTTTTCTGTAGTTATACTAATAGCAATTTCATCTTTAAAGTTATCAGTCAATAATGTATTGTTGATTTTCATTTTCAGATTTTCATTAAGATACTCAAAATTACATTCTCTTTTAAAATTTGTATGAACTGATATTTTGGAAGTAAGTTTAACAAAATCTCCAGTTATGTAGTTTATATCCACCTGTTTTTTCATTATATAATCTTTACTAAAGTTTATTCCAATATACTTAGTAAAACCGTTTTTTAAGGCATTCTCATCTTTAGAATCTTCGAAAATATGGTATTTATCACTATTATCAAAAAAATACTTACTTATATACAAATCTGGTTTAATATCTACTGAATCTAAGTATTTTTTAACTCCTCCGCAATGATCATAATGTGCATGGCTCAAAAGTAAATAATCTGTTTTATTAAGATCTATATTTAAAGCTTTTGCATTTTTTATAAAATCTCCACTTTGACCAGTATCAAATAGTATATTTCCTTCTGAGGTTTCTATAAAAAAAGATAAACCATGTTCATTAATTAAAGATTTATTTTCACCCAATGTATTTTCGATTAATGTTGTGATTTTCAAATATAATCAACTCCTAATTCCAAGTTTATATACACTAATAATACCTTTTTTACATAAATGTGTAAAGCTAATTACAAGGGTTGCTTTGTAATCGAATAAATTAACGATTTTAGTTGAGAATTTTATATAAACACTTTATAATAAGAATAAAAAAATAAAGGAAGTTAAAAATGGATGAACAAAGGCTAATTACTGCTTTAATTGAAGAAAATATAAAACAAACACCTATAAGTATGAAAAAGATGAATTTAGGATTTATAAATATGGTTTATGATGTAGAATTTCCTGGAAAAGAAATTATTATTAGAATTAACCATGATAAAAATAATTTTATAGGAGTAGAACAAAATATAGAAAAATTAAAAGAATTAGGACTTCCGGTATCTAATATATTGTATATCGACTTAAGTAAGAAGAAATATGATGTTGCTTATATGATTATGGAAAAAATTCCTGGGCGAGATTTAAGATATGAAATAGAAAACATGTCTAAGGAACAAATGACAAATATTGCAGATAAAATTATATTTTATCAAAACAAAGTTGGAAAACTTTGTTTAGGAAAAGGATTTGGAAGATGTAATATAGGTGAAAAAGGTAAATATGAATCATGGACAGAATTTATAAAGGATGAAGTTAATAAAGTTAAAGAAAGTATTGACTTAGAAATTTATAACAAAATTATAACAATCATGTATGAATTTAAAGTTTATTTTGATAGTGTTAGTCCAACATGTTTTCTTGATGATATAACTCTTAAAAATGTTATTATAAAGGAAGGCAAACTTGAAGGGCTTATAGACTTCGATTGGGTATGTTATGGGGACCCTCTTTACACCATAGCTTTAGTTCAAACAGGAACTATGGTTCATTTAAATGACAAATGTATGTATTATGTAGAAGAATTATGTAAATTTTGGAATGTAACAGATTTTCAAAGAAAGGTAATAGATTTTTATTCATTAATTCATGCAGCAAAATTTGTGAATTTTCAATTAAAAATGAATAATAAATATTTAATAAAGGTTTTAAATGATAAAATTAATGTTTTAATAAAAAGGATGTAAAAGAGGGATAAAATGAAAAAAATAAATAGAGATTTAAAAGTATTTTTTGCAGTGGTATTAGCAGCACTGTTTTTTATGAATATTAAAGTTTTTGCAGAAGAGACAAACTATAAAATTTGGGAAACTAAGAATAATATTGAAAGTAATAAGGTATGGACTATAAAGTTTAATTACCCAATAGATATACATACAATTGAAAGTAATGTTAAAGTTGTAGAAAAAGAAACAAAAAAAAGTAAAGATATAAAAGTAAGTTGTAATGAGAATGGAAAGTCTTTAAAAGTAGTTCCGTTAAAAAAATATGAAAACATGGAGACATATACCTTATTAATAGAAAAAGGTTTAAAAACCAAAGAAGGCAAAAAAATAGATAAGCCTATAAAATTTGATTTCACAATTAAAAATGAAAATGAAATTGAAAAAGTTTGGACAGAAAAAGACATAAATAGTTATGATGAGTTTTATAAAGCCATTAAAGAAACATTAGAGAATTTTGAAACAAAAGTTATTATTAATATAAAAAATTATGATTCAGATAAATATAAAATAGACATTTTAAATAATATTATAGAAACTTATCCTGAGATGGATTATGGTTATAATGGTGCTAATGCAAATATAGTGTTAGATAGTAATGGTAATGCAAAAATGACAATGAATATAGAGTATCAGTTTTCAAGAGATTATATGAAGAAAATGAAAGCAGATTCTGAGGAAAAGGTTAAGGAGATAATAAATAAAATTATTAAACCTGATATGACAGAATATGAAAAAGAATTAGTACTACATGATTATATAGTTAATAATTCAAAATACGATAAAAGGTTGTTTACAAATAACATGCCTAATGAATCTTATACTGATTATGGAATATTGGTAAATGGTGTAGGGGTTTGTTCGGGATATGCAAAGGCGATATATAGGTTAATGAAAGGTGCAGGAATAGAATGCATATATGTTACTGGAGAGGCAGATGATGGAACAGGAAGAATACCGCATGCATGGAATATTGTAAAGATAGAAGGAGAGTACTATCATCTTGATATTACTTTTGATGATCCTATAACCTATAATGGAAAGAATATATTAACATATAATTACTTTAATTTAACAGATGGCAAAATATCACAAGATCACATTTGGAATACTAACATATATCCTAAGTGTACTAGCACTAGGTATAGTTATTATAAAAAATAAAAAAGAAGGGATGTTTAATAAATAAATGAGATATGAAGGAACTGTATATAGACCACCAAGTGAGGCGTATAGCTTAATTATTCAAGTTACTATAGGATGTGCTCATAACGAGTGTACGTTTTGTGACATGTATAAGGATAAAAAATTTAGAGTGAGAAAAATTGAAGAAGTGTATGAAGATTTGGAAAATGCAAGAAAATATTACGGTGTAGTGAAAAAAATATTTTTAGCAGATGGAGATGCGTTAGTTTTAAAAAATGAATATTTAGAAGCTGTGTTAATAAAAATAAAAGAATTATTTCCAGAATGTGAAAGAGTTTCTGTATATGCAACACCTAAAGATGTCATAAGAAAAAGCGAAGAAGATTTAATAAAGCTTAGAGATTTAGGAATTACAATTATGTATATGGGAGTAGAGTCAGGAAGTGATGAAATATTAAAGGATGTAAAAAAGGGAGTGACTTCTCAAGAAATGATTCAAGCAGGAAAAAAGATTGTTCAGAGTGGAATAAAGCTGTCTGTAACTTTAATTTCTGGGTTAGGAGGAAAAGAAAAATGGAAGCAGCACGCTGTTGAATCTGCAAGAGTAATAAGTGAAATAGACCCACACTATTTAGGGTTACTTACTCTTATGGTTAATCCTAATACAGAAATGTATGAAAAGTTTAAAGATGGTGAAATGGAATTATTATCTCCAAAGGAAGTTATGGTAGAAACTAGAGAACTTATTAAAAATTTAGAGGTAACAAATTGTGTGTTTAGAAGTAACCATGCCTCTAATTATGCACCGCTTGCAGCAAATTTAAATAAAGAAAAGAAAAGCCTTCTTAATCAATTAGATAATTTAATAGAAGAAGATTGCGAATTTAAAGGTGAGGTATTTAGAAGATTTTAAATAATTAATAAATAGTTAACAAATTATTAATACTTTTTTAAATGATATTTAGTACCATATATATATTCCGTATGATATAATTTATATATAAATCATTTATATGTGAGAAAATTAATTTTTTATTTTGAAAAGAGGGATAAAATATGGAATATTATAATAAGAGTTTTAATATTGGCAATTCGTTAAAATCGGTATTAAAGTGGTGTGTATTTGCAGTGATTTTGGTAATAGTGTTAAAAGGGATTTTTCTTTTAATTCCGTTAGGAATTGCTGGATGGGCAGTTTATAAAGTTGTTAAATTTGTACAGATGAGAATAGTAAAACAAGGTATTAAAAAAGATAAAGTTCAAAGTGTGATGAATGAAAAAGTTGAATGGAATGCTGAATTTAATATGGATGATATAGTTCAATCTAGTATAATAGATGTTGAATATGAAGAAATTAACAAATAAATATAATAAAAGAATGGCTGATATTTATGCCATTCTTTTATTATATAGTATAAAAATGTGGGGAAACTATCTATAAGAAAAGTGCAACGCACTTTTCTTATAGATAACAATTGACAGATTGAAAGAGATAATTAACAGAGCTTAATTGTAAATTCCAAATTTCAACAAGCTGCAATGTTGTTATGTTAGAAAAAAAAATTAGGCTTTACTTATATAGTAATAATGAAATTAACTAAAAAATAATATGAGGTGTAGATAAATGATGTTAAATGAAGATTCTAGAGTGGATTTACATATTCATACTACGGCATCTGATGGAAGTTATGAACCTGAAAGAATAATTAAGGAAGCAAAGAAAAAAGATATACAATTAATAGCTATAACTGATCATGATGAAGTAGCGAATGTGGAGCTAACAAAAAGTATTGCTAAAAAATATGATATAGCTTATCTTCCAGGAATTGAAGTTTCAAGTACACTTGAAGGAGAATTATTTCATATATTAGCTTATGGTACTGATAACACAAATAAAGAACTTATTCAATTATTAGAACATAATAAATATTTACTTCAAAAGAAGGATGATGATTCAATAAGATACTTAATTGAAAAAGGATATAATATTGATTACTTAGAATATGAAAAATATGAATATGATAAAAAAAGAGGTGGATGGAAAGCATTAAATTTTTTGATTGATGAAGGTTTATGCAAAGATGTAGGGGATTATTTTTCAACATTGTTTTGTGAAAAGAATGGAATTCAATTTCCTGAATTTAACCATACAAAAGAGGTTATAGATATAATAAAAAGAGCAAATGGTATTCCAGTTTTAGCCCATCCTTATTATGAAGGGTATGATATACCAGTTCGACAGAAACTAGATAAATTCTTGAAATTAGGTATAGAAGGTATTGAATGTTTTCATCCCAACCATAGTGATGAAATAACTGATAGATGTATCCAATGGTGTAGAGAAAATGGGGTTATTTCAACTGCGGGATCAGATTTCCATGGCGATTTTATAGAACAGAGAAAGATGGGTTTTCCAAAAACAACTATAAAGGATATTAATTTAGGAATTTTAATGAAGTATATATATTAGAAACATAAAATAAAAAAAGACAATTCTTAATTATAATAATAGGAATTGTCTTTTTAAGATTTATAATATAAGGGTATGAGTATACAACTTTAATATGTATATAATTAATTTTTAAATAACAAATATTATTTTTAAAATTTATTATATAATGTAATATATTCATATTATTATACGAGGGGGAGATAAAATGATGACATTATTTAGCCTAATTCTTGCAATAGCAATTATTATAGCTGTTTTTTCTATAATTGGAGTAGTTGTACTTCCTATTGCAGGAATAGCGTTAATAATTGCATTTATTATGGCGATTTTAGGACTGGTTTTAGGAATCTTTAAGCTGGTATTTTCACTTCCAACTTTGATTTTAATTATTATTTTAATTTTTGTTTATAAGAAGTCAAGATAATAATTTGTTTGTTAAGTTAATGTATAAATTTAGAGTAATTATCAAAGAAAAAGTTGATAATTACTCTTTCTTTAATTCATAAAATATATAATTTTAAATAATAATATATTAAGAGATTAATACGTTATTAGGAGTTGAAATTATGAAAGGTATTTTAATGGTTGATGGTGAACGAGATATAGGTGCATTTATAATAAGTATAATTATAAGTGTAGGAACTGGAATTTTAGCAAGTGTATTTGCAGGCGTTCCAAGAATCATGTATCAAAGCTTTAATAAACCTTTTTTTGCGCCTCCAGGTTGGATTTTTCCTATAGTTTGGACTATATTATATTTATTAATGGGACTTGCTGTTTATAGAATATACTTAGTTGGTAAAAGTGGACAAAATATAAAATGTGCTTTGATTTTTTATGGTATACAATTGATATTAAATTTTATTTGGCCAATAATTTTTTTTAGATTTGATTTAAAATCAGTAGCATTCTTTGAATTATTAGTATTAATGGGGTTTATAATAATTACTATGGTTGAATTTTTTAAAGCAGATAAAAAAGCAGGATATCTTTTAATACCTTATTTCATATGGACTGTTTTTGCATCAGTATTAAATTATTCAATTTGGATGTTAAATATGTAGAAGAGAGTAGATACCGAATTAAAATGGTATCTATTTTTTTATATAGGAATATTACTCAATTTTTAGTGAAAAATATTATTAATAAATTTAAATGTGTTAAGTAAATAAAAGGAAGTGATTTTAATGTATGATAAATTTAAAATGAATCATTATAGTAAAATTAGTAACAATGTAAAAAAGAGTGAATTTTCAAAATCACTTCAAGAAAACATTAATTTATTTAAGCAAGAGATATTTAAAGATGATGAGACTGTTATATATAGATATTTTAGAAATAAAGAAAAAGATATGCAATTTTGTTTAATATTTGTGGACGGTATGGCTGATGGGAAAATAATTAATGATAATATATTAAAACCAATAATATATACTTCAATGAAAGAAAACTTAGAATATAATGAAATATTAGATTATATTATGCAAAATGTTTTGATAACTGATGAAATAAAAAAGATATATGACATTACTACAGCAATAGATTTTATATTATATGGAGATGCATTATTACTAATAGATGGGATAGATGAAATAATATGTATTGATGCAAAAGGATGGGAAACTAGGGCTATATCAGAGCCTCTATCAGAAACTGTAATAAGAGGACCAAGAGAAGGTTTTACTGAATGCATGAGTGTCAATGTTTCATTAATAAGAAGAAAGATAAATTCTAACAAATTGAAGTTTAAATTTAGAGAATTAGGAACTGTCACTAAAACGAAAATATGTATATGTTATATAGATGATTTAGTATCAAAACAAATACTTAATGAATTATATAAAAGATTAGATAAAATAAAAATAGATGGAATTTTAGAGTCAGGTTATATAGAAGAGCTTATTAAAGATCATCCAGCTTCGACGTTTAAAACTATAGGAAATAGTGAAAGACCAGATGCAGTAGCTGGAATGTTATTAGAAGGAAAAATTGCATTAATATGTGATGGTACACCTTTTGTACTTACTATACCTTTTGTGTTTCAAGAATATTTTCAAAATAGTGAAGATTATTATAATAATTTTATATATGGTTCATTTAATAGGTTATTAAGAATATTAGGGTTTATGCTAACTACGAGTGTTCCAGCTATATATGTAGCTTTAACAACATTTCATCAGGAAATGATTCCTACCCAATTAATGTTAAGCATTGCAGCAGCTGTTGAGGGGGTACCATTTCCGCCTGCAATTGAAGCAGTGATGATGCTGACTACATTTGAAATATTAAGAGAAGCTGGTACTAGGTTACCCAAAAATATAGGTCAGGCAGTTAGTATAGTTGGTGCATTAGTTTTAGGAGAAGCGGCGGCATCTGCTAACATAGTTAGTGCCCCTATGGTAATTGTGGTTGGAATTACAGGAATTAGTAGTTTTCTTATACCCAAAATGTTAGGACCTGTAGTAATAATAAGAATTATATGTTTAATTTTAGCTTCTATATTAGGACTATATGGTTATATATTTGCAGTAATTGGAATATCTTTTTATTTGTTTTCTTTGAAATCTTTTGGAGTGGACTATATGTTAAAAATAGGTTCTATAAATAAATTGGATTTAAAAGATACTGCTATAAGAGCACCGTGGTGGTTTACAGAAAATAATCCTAAATTTGTTTTTAGCAAACTTGTTAATAAATATAAAGGAAGTAGATGAATTGAAAAAAATAAAAGAAATTTTATTGGTAACTGTGATTATATTAAATGTATTTATTTTTTCAGGGTGCTGGGATTATACACAAATAGACAAATTAGAAATTGTTGCTGGGATAGCTATAGATAAAAATGAAAATACCAATGAATATATTTTGACAACAGAGGTTTTAGAGCCCATATTAGGAGCAAGGGAAAATCAATTATTATCAAAGGTTATTCAGATAGAAGGAAAATCTTTATTTGATAGTATAAGAAATACTATATCTAAAACTAGTAAAAGGCTTTATTTTAGTCATACAAAAGTGGTTATAATAAGTAAAAAAATAGCACAAACTGAAATATTGCCAATTATAGATATTATCAATAGAGATGCTGAATTAAGAGGAGATATGAAGATACTTATTTCTAAAGAGGATACAGCTGGAGAAATACTTAATAATCTCTATAAAAAAGAGACTAATATAATTTCATATGATATTGATAAGGCATTTACAGCTAGAAAATCTTTATCAAAATATCCTGAAATAGATGTATGGGGATTTGTAGAAGAATTGATGGCAGATGGTATGGCACCTATAGTGCCTGGTATTCAAAATGAAGTAAAAGATGGTATACCAGGTTTTAAAGTAGATGGTAGTTATGCATTTAAGAGAGATAAATCAGTTGGATGCTTAGATGGTCGTGAAACAAAAAGTGCTTTATGGTTAAGAGATGACATAAAAAGTGGAGCTATAGTAGTTCAAAGTGACATTGATGGAGAAACATATAAAAATACTTTGGAAATTTTCAACAACAAAACCCAAATTAAGCCTATTAAGAAAAATGGAAAAATTGCATTGGAGATTAATATAGAGTTGGATTCAGGGATAGTTGAATTAGACAGTGAAAAGAATTTTATTGATAAAAAGAAAAGAGAAATTCTAAAAATGGATGCTGAAAAGCTTATAAAAAGAGATATTGAGAGAGTTATAGATAAAGCACAGATAGAGTTTGAAAGCGATATATTTGGGTTTTCTAGTATTATAAATAGAGAAATGCCTAAAGAATGGAAAAAAAATAAGAAAAATTGGGAAGAAGAATTTAAAAAATTAGATACAAATGTACAAGTAAAAGTTAATATAAGAAATAGTGCATTGATTTCAAAACCTATAAAGATAGGAGAATAAGAGATGACTATAATCATAATAGTTGCATATATAGTAATTACCTTATTAGAAGTAATTCCCCTATTTAAAAATCAACAAAAAAAAGAAATGATTTTATATATTAATATGATGGTAATAGCTTTGGTATTAAGTGTTCTATTAAGTAGAGGAATAAAAATTCCTAGTCCAGCTGTTTTTATTGAGAAATTAATTACATCGATTATAGGTGGGTGATTATAGAAAACTGTGAGATAGTAATTTATAAATAGTATAAAATTTTAAAAATAAAAACAAGGAATATAGAATTAGTTTATGAAGTATAGTCTAAAAATTATATAACTAATCAATTTATTAGATATGTTGTTGTAAGAATGCTTAGAAATACAAAAAAAGTACTAAATTATATATAAAATGAAAAAAGTTGAAAGAACTTGTAAAATATGGTATAAATATATTGGGATAAAAATAGTGAAGGTATATACATAATATATAGTTTCAAACAATATGTTAATTATTGTAATAATATGTGCGAGGAGGCAATAAAATGGTTTTGTACAAAGGTGAAAAAAAAACAAATAGTATAGGTAAAAAAATAGAAAACATAAGATACAAGTTAAATAAATTAGTTGCTGAAAAAAATCAAAATATTATGGATTCAGAAGTGGTTAAGTTAAGTCAAAAATTAGATGAACTTTTAATATATTATATTAGAATAAATGGGGATAATAAGAATATTGCATAGCAATATTCTTATTATTATGAATTGAAAATTAGTATTTGTACAAAATATATTTTAAATTATCAAAATATTCAGCATATTAATACTGGATTTGCTATTGACATAAAGTAAAATATAAATTATTATTTAGTTAACCGATTAACTAAACCGATAAACTAAAGTGGAGTTGGTAAAGAGGAGGTACTAAATTGAATACTATTTGTGTTTTAGGCAGTATTAACATGGATGTAGTTTTAAAAGTTAATAGAATGCCTAAAGTAGGAGAAACTATATTTGCTTCAAACTTAAAAAATATATCAGGTGGTAAAGGAGCAAATCAAGCTGTAACTTGTGCTAGACAAGGCGCAAACGTATACATGATATCTAAAGTTGGACTAGATGGGAATGGCGAAGCGTTAATTAATGAACTAGTTAAGGATAATATAAATGTTGATTATATATTCAAAGATGAGAATAAACCAACTGGTACAGCTATAATAACAGTTGATGATGAAGCAAATAATTGTATTATTGTAGCAGCAGGAGCAAATACGGCTATAAATAAAGCTGAGATTTTAAAAGCTTCTGAGGTAATTAAGAAAAGTGATATAATTTTATCTCAATTTGAAACACCAATTGAAGTAGCTATAGAAGCGTTTAAAATAGCTAAAGAAAATGATAAAGTAACAATTTTAAATCCAGCTCCTGCAAAAGAAATCAGTGAAGAATTATTAAAATATACAGATATAATAATTCCAAATGAAACTGAAACATACGAGCTTACTAAAGTTGAAGTTAATAATCTAGAAGATGCTAAAAAAGCTGGAAATAAGTTTTTTGAAAAGGGAGTAAGATGTGTAATTATAACGCTTGGTTCCAAAGGAGCTGCATTAATTACAGAGAACAATGCTGAGGTTATACCTGCTTATAAAGTTAATGCAGTTGATACAACAGCTGCAGGTGACAGTTTTATAGGCGCATTTTCTAGTAAAATTGATTCAAAAAAATTGAATTTTGAGAATATGAAAGAAGCAATAAAATTTGGAAATAAAGTATCAGCTATTGCAGTTCAAAGAGAAGGAGCTCAACCATCAATTCCTTATTTAAAAGAAATTGAAGAAATTTATGGGGAGGAATACAAATGAAGAAAACACCATTATTAAATAGTAGCATATCAGAGATAATATCTAAACTTGGACATAATGATACTATAGCAATTGGAGACTGTGGACTTCCAATTCCAGATGGAACAAAGAGAATTGACTTAGCATTAGTAAAAGGTATTCCAAGTTTTAAGGATACTTTAAAAGCTATTCTTTTAGAACAAGAAGTACAAGAAGTAATTGTAGCAGAAGAAACTAAAAAAGTGAGTCCTAAAATTTATGAAGAAATAAAGGGCGAAATAGGAAATGTTCAAATTACGTTTATTACTCATGAAGAACTTAAAAAACAATTGGAAAAGTGTAAAGCAGTTATAAGAACTGGAGAACAAACGCCTTATGCAAATATAATATTAAAATCAGGAGTTGTATTTTAAAAGGAGGGGTAGAATGAGAGAATGTAAGCCTATACTCCAAATGGAAGGTATCGTAAAATCTTTTCCAGGGGTGAAGGCACTAGATGGTGTAAAGCTGTCAGCTTATGGTGGAGAAGTTCTAGCTTTACTTGGAGAAAATGGAGCGGGAAAATCAACATTAATGAAGATATTAAGTGGAGTATATAAAAAAAATTCAGGAAAAATTACAATAGATGGGGAAGAAGTAGAACTTAAAAGTATTAAAGAAGCAGAAGAGTTAGGAGTTGCTATTATTCATCAAGAATTAAGTGTGCTTCCTAATTTAACAGTAGCAGAAAATATTTTTTTAGGTAATGAAAAAGTCAATAAATATACTAGAAAAATAAATAAAAAATTGCTTAAAGATAGGAGTCAAAGATTTTTAGAACAAATAGGTTGTAAGGTAAATCCAGAAATTTTAGTTAAAGATATAAGTGTTGGAGACCAACAAATGATTGAAATTGCAAAGGCGTTAACTAAAAATTCTAAAATAATAATAATGGATGAACCTACTACAGCACTTACAGAAGTAGAAACTAAAAAATTATTTGAGGTTATTAAAAAGCTTAAAAAAAAGGGGATTGCCATTATTTATATATCTCATAGAATGGAAGAGATTTTTACAATATGTGATAAAGTTACGGTTTTGAGAGATGGAAAATATGTTGGAGAGGCTATAACTAAAGATGCTACAGAGGATGATCTAATAGCTATGATGGTAGGAAGAAAACTAAAAGAACAATTCCCGTATAAAAAAGCTAAGAGTAAAAATACTTTGTTAAAGGTAGAGAATCTTAAATACAAAAATAAAGTTAATGGTGTTAGCTTTGAAGTTAAAAGTGGAGAAATACTAGGTGTAGCAGGTCTTATGGGTTCAGGAAGAACAGAAACTGCAAAAGTTATATTTGGAGAATATAAAAAAGACAATGGTGAAATATTGATTGAAGGTAAAAAAGTAAAAATAAATTCACCAAAAGATGCTATACAAAATGGAATATGTTATCTTTCTGAGGATAGAAAGACAGAAGGCTTAATTCTTGGAATGTCTGTAGGACATAACATGACTATTTCAAATTTGAAAAATTACGAAAATGCTTTAAAAAAAATAGATAAAAATAAAGAGCAAAATGATATTGAGAAATATATAAATAAGCTTTCAGTAAAAACACCGAGTTCAAAACAGCTTATGAAGAATTTAAGTGGAGGAAATCAACAGAAAGCTATACTTGCTAAGTGGATAATGTTATCCCCAAAAGTACTTATAATTGATGAACCTACTAGAGGAATAGATGTAGGTGCTAAAAAAGAAATTTATGATATATTAAACCAATTGAAAGAAAGTGGAAAAGCTATTATTATGATATCTTCAGATATGGCAGAAGTGCTTGGAATTAGTGATAGGATAATGGTTATGCATGAGGGTAAAGTTACAGGTATGATAAAGCATGAAGAAGCAAATCAAGAGCTTATAATGAAGTGCGCTGTTGCAACTAATGAATAATATAAAGACTTAAAGGAGAATTAATATGGAAAATAAATTTAAAAAAGCATTAATAAAATATAAATCATTGTTTGCTTTTCTGCTATTGTGCATTATTATGTCAATTAGTTCACCCAGATTTTCAGGTATATCAAATATTAAAAATGTACTTACACAAGTTTCAGTAAATGCAACTATTGCAGTTGGAATGACTTTTGTAATTTTAACAGGAGGAATAGATTTGTCCGTAGGTTCAACGTTAGCAATAAGTGGTGCTGTTGCTGCTACAATAGTTAAAACCAATGGAAATGTATTCTTAGCTGTTGCAGCTGCTATTGTAATAGGTGCAGGTGTTGGTCTTATTAATGGAATATTTGTTTCAAAAGGTAAAGTTCAAGCTTTCATAGTTACATTAGCTACTATGACCGTATTTAGAGGAGTAACTCAAGTATATACAAACGGTACTCCAGTATCAGGGTTAGGAAAGAAATTTGGAGTTATAGGAAATAATAATTTAGCCGGAATTCCTATACCTGTTATTATTACTTTAATAGTGTTCTTAATTGCTTTTTATTTTCTAAGTCAAACAAAATTTGGAAGATACTTATATGCTTTGGGTGGTAATGAAGATTCAGCAAGACTTTCAGGAATTAATACTGATAAAATAAAAACAATGGTATATGTTATATCAGGTATAACAGCGGCTATAAGCGGAATAATAGTTACAAGTAGAATAGGATCAGCTTCAGCAACAGCTGGAGGGGGATATGAGCTTGATGCAATTGCAGCGGTTGTACTAGGAGGAACGAGTTTAGCAGGTGGTGAAGGGAGTATTGCTGGAACGATAATAGGTGCGCTTATTATTGGGGTATTAAACAATGGTTTAAATCTCATGAATGTATCACCATATTATCAGTTAATAGTTAAAGGAGTAGTAATACTATTAGCTGTTATGGTAGATAAGAAAAATAAATAAAAAACTTAAGGAGGAAGAATTATGAAGAGAAGTATTAAGAGAATTTTATCAGTATTGACTTTAGTATTTTTACTTGGAGGACTTATTGGATGTGCTCAAAAAGGTGATGTTAAGGAAAAAGGTGAAGAAACTGTAAAAGGCGACAAAATAGGAGTGGTATTATCTACACTTAACAATCCATTTTTTGTTTCAATGAAAGAAGGAGCAGAAGCAAAAGCTAAAGAATTAGGATATGAATTAGTAGTGTTAGATTCACAAAATGATGCTGCAAAAGAAAGATCTAATGTGGAAGATTTAGTTCAACAAGGAATTAAGGTTCTAATAATAAATCCTACAGATAGTGATGCAGTAGCCAATTCAGTAAATGTTGCAAATGATGCTAAAATACCAGTTATAACAGTTGATAGAAAATCAAATGGTGGAGAGGTTATTTCTCACATAGCTTCAGATAATATCAAAGGTGGAGAAATGGCTGGAAATTTCATATTAGAACAGTTAAAAGATAAAAAAGAAATAAAAGTAATAGAAATTCAAGGGCTTCCAGGAGCATCAGCTACAAGAGAAAGAGGAAAAGGATTCCATAATGTTGTTGATGGAAAAACTAACATTAAAGTAGTTGCAAGTCAAGCAGCAGATTTTGATAGAACAAAAGGACTAACTGTAATGGAGAATATTATTCAAGCACAATCTGATTTTGATGCAGTATTTGCTCACAATGATGAAATGGCTCTTGGAGCAGTAAAAGCTTTAAAAACTGCTAATAAAAATATAATAGTTGTAGGATTTGATGGAAATGCAGATGCTAAAGATGCTATACAAAAAGGAGATATGTCAGCAACCATAGCTCAACAACCAAAACAAATGGGAAGTACAGCTATAGAAAATGCTATTAAAGTTGCAAAAGGAGAAACAGTAGAAAAAGAAATTCCAGTTGAACTTGAAATTGTCACTAAATAATACAGAAGAAATAGATAACATAGAAGAAAACGCCGATTGTATCGACGTTTTCTTCTATGTTATCTATTTTACGCTATAGAAAATCATAATACTTTGAAATTATGGATAACTTTTACATATAGTTCACAAAGTGAATTTTGTTCTAAATGTTTTATATGATTGATAACTTTGATATAATATATTTGCAAATTCATAATATTTATGGAGGAAACATACAAATATGACTAAAGTGACAATGAAAGATATTGCTAATCTTGCAGGTGTTTCAAAAACTACAGTATCAATGGTTTTGAATAAAAAAAATATTAATGTAAGTGAAACAACTAAAAATAAAATATTAAAAATTGCAGAGGAATTAAACTATATACCTAATAATGTAGCTAGAAGTTTGAGTACAAATAAATCTGAGACAATAGGAATTATAATTCCTGATATAACAAATCCATTTTTTTCAGAAATAGCAAGAGCTATAGAAGATACTGCCAGTAAGCTAAATTATAATGTTATATTTTGCAATACAGATAATGACAATGAAAAAGAAAAAAAATATGTGAAATTGCTAATAAGTAAATTAGTAGATGGAGTGATTTTTATAACTGGTAGTGGTAATGATGAAAGTTTAGATATATTGGATAATAATAATATTCCACTAGTTTTAGTTGATAGAGATATAGAAAAAAAGAAAAACTATTGTGGAGTTTATACTTTGAATGAACAAGGAGTTATAGATGGTGTAAACTATTTATTAAGAAAAGGAAAAAAGAAAATAGCGTTTGTAACAGGAGCAAAAGAACTTAGAATTTCAAGACAAAGGATTGAAGGTTATAAAAAAATAATGCTTGAAAATAATATTTATGATGAGGGATTAATTTTTGAAAGTGATTTTACTATTGAAGGAGGAATGCAATCTACAGAGAAAATTATAAATTCAAGAAATGATATCCAAGCAATTTTTTATAGTAATGACATAATGGCTTTTGGAGGTATAAAAGTGCTTATAAGAAAAGGATATAATATACCTGAAGATATAAGTATTATAGGATTTGATAATATAAAAATATCTGATTTTATGGAACCAGAGCTTACTACTATAGGGCAGCCTATATATGAAATAGGAAAAATAGCCTGTGAATTGCTTGTAAATGTAATAAATAAGAAGGTTTATAATAGACAAATATACTTAAAAACTAAATTAATTATTAGAGGAACAACATAAAGTTAAAATTTAGTAATTATTATTTTCAATTGATAATGACCATTGAATGCTAAAATAGTGACATATATAATATATACCTCATATATTATATATTAATTATAAAAAAATATTATCATTTAAAAATAATGAGGTAGTATTATGTATGAAAAAGAAAGATTAAAAATAGGAAACAGGATATCTAAAGTAACTATTATACTTAATTTGTTATTGTCAATTGTAAAGATATTTGCAGGTATAATTGGAAAAAGTAATGCTATAATATTGGACGGTATACATTCTATATCTGATGTGCTAAGTACAGTGTGTGTTATAATAGGACTTAAATTAGCAAATAAGCCAGAAGATAGTGAACATCAATATGGACATGAAAAAATTGAACCTATTATATCAAAATTATTGGCTTTTGTATTAGTAATTACAGCTCTTATGATTGGAAATAAAGCTGTTAATATAATTTTAGCTAAAAACTATACTACTCCAGGCAAAATTGCTGTTTATGCAGCAATACTATCAATAGTATTAAAGGAATGGATGTATAGGTATACTATAAAAGGAGCAAAGAAAATAAATAGTGCTATTTTGATTACAGATGCTTGGCACCATAGATCTGATGCACTTTCGTCCCTTGGAACATTGGTTGGAATCGTTGGAGCAAGAATGGGCGTGGCAGTTTTAGAACCAATAGCGTCTATAATTATATGTTTGATTATTATAAAAGTAGCAGTTGAAATTTATATAAAAGCAGCAAATCAGTTGATGGATCGAGCAGCAGATAAAGGTACTATTGAAGTTATAAAGAAAGATATATTAGGGGTTAAGGGTGTTATTAAAATAGATGATCTTAAAACTAGAATACATGCAAGTCGACTATATGTAGATGTAGAAATAGCTGTTAATAAAAACTTATCAGTTATACAAGCTCATACTATTGCTGAAGAAGTGCATTATAAGGTAGAAGATAATATTAAAAAGGTTAAACACTGTATGGTGCATGTAAATCCTTATTAACTCTTTAAAAAAAACTACGATACTAATTAAGTAAGTAGTTTTTTATTTATTATGAGATGAAATAATAAATAAGTTACATACAATAATAAAAATTTAATAAAAATATGAGATAAGGTGGTAAATATGAAGAGAAAAAAAAGTACAATTATATTAATATGGATTCTCATTGCCTTAGGATTTGTTATTGGAATAAAAATTAGGAATTATAAAGATGATACTGGTCTTAAAGTTGTAAAATGGGATAATTTTTATGATGGTAAGAATATTAATTTTTACTATGTTAATGATGATAAAACAATTTTTGAAAAATTAAAAAGAGAATATAAATTGGAGGATATAATTTCAAAGGGAAATAGTGATTTTGAAAAAAGTGTAGAACTATTAAAGTGGGTTAATCAAAAACTAAATTATAGCAATAAAAAAAATGGTTTTTCATCATATGATGGAGCAGAGCAAATATTAAAAAAATCAGAAGAATCAAATAAAAATAATTTAGTTTCAGATGATGAATGTTCAATAGTATATAATGAAGTTTCAAATGCTATAGGTGTTATTTCGCGTATAGGAGAATTTATGATTTCTGATGAGAAAAATGAAAAATACAGAAGTTTTAAGGTTTGCGAAATATGGAGTGACAAATATAATAAATGGATAATGATAGATCCATCTAATGGATGTTATTTATTGGACAAGGATATACCTGTTAGTGCTGTTGAAATTATTAAAAAGGGGATAGAAGGATTAAAAGTTGTAGGTACTAATAAACCAGAAAAATATAAAAAAAATATGAAAAAATATTTTTGTTCATATGCTGTGGGTATTGATAATAATATATATGGAATAAGTAAAAGTAATACCTATATTTGTTTTGTGAAAAATAAAGATAGTTTTAATGTTCCAATTGAAATAGTATTTAATCATCCTTTTATATTTACAGATAAAGAGAGATTATTCACACTATCACCTAGAAATAAATATATAGATGATAAAAGTGATAAAATACCAACGCTTATTTTTTCAAAGAAAACTTCTAAGGATAATAAAAATATAGAATATTATGGAGCTGTATTTAAAAATAGTATTATGGTTGAAAAATTTTATGTAAGTATAAATGGTTCTTTATTTAAGGAAGTTAATAATTATTTTCAATTTGAATTAAAACCAGGAATTAATGATATTAAATTATCTAGTGATGGAAAAAACATTGTTAGACAAGTTGTTTTTCAATATAATATTAAAGAATAAATTAGCAAAAAAGGTGGACAATAGGTATTTAACGCAGTATAATTTGAATGAATTAAAAATAAATTACATAAGGAAGCGAGTGAGTATAAAGTTTGATTAACTTAATATTTATTATTAAAGCAATTCTTATAGGGATAGTTGAGGGAATTACAGAATTCATACCAGTATCTTCAACCGGTCATATGATTATAATAGGAAATCTTATAGGGTTTAAGGACGGTGTTATACCATCCTACTTGTATACAAAAGAATATATAGATACTTTTGAAGTGGTTATTCAATTAGGTGCTATTTTAGCAATTGTTGTTTTATATTGGGATAAAATAAAAAATTCATTAAAAAACTTTTCTCCTAAAAAACCTAAGTCTGGGTTTAGATTTTGGTTCAATATATTTATAGGATCTATACCAGCAGGAGTACTTGGAATACTTTTTCATGACAAAATCAAAGAGAAATTATTTAATCCAATAACAGTAACTGCAGCTTTGTTAGTAGGAGCATTTTGGATGTTATATGCAGAAAAAAAATATAGGAAAAAATATAAAACTAGATATATAGAGGATGTTAATTTAAAACAAGCATTTTTGATAGGGTGCTTTCAATGTTTAGCATTATGGCCAGGAATGTCAAGATCAGCATCAACGATTATAGGTGCATGGATATGTGGATTATCTACTGTTGCTGCAGCTGAATTTTCTTTTTTCTTAGCTTTACCTGCAATGGTAGGTGCATCAGGAATCTCACTATTAAAAGCAGATATAATTAATTTTAATTTAATTCAAGTTATAGCACTTACTATTGGTTTTATAGTTTCATTTGTTGTAGCATTGATTGTTGTTGATGGTTTTATTTCATTTTTAAAGAAAAAGCCTATGAGAATTTTCGCTATGTATAGGATACTTATAGGTATTATTTTAAGTATATTGATAATTACAAAAATAATTTAAATTAAAAACTGAGAAGTTATGTCTCAGTTTTTAATTTTTTTTTGGAATTTGGTAATAATAAGAACAAGAAAATTATATTAAAAAATAATATTTTAAGGAGAGGTTAATTATGGAATGGAATCAAAAAATAGAAGATATTATTAATAATAAAAAATGGATAGCAAATGATAATGGATTATGGAAGATACAATGCTGTAAATTGGTAAATGATGAAGATGAACTTATGGTATTTATTGTAGCTGATGAACTTGAAGGTCCAGCTTGTGCAAGGGTAGAAAAAGTAATTGTGACTGGTAGTGAGCTTGTATTGTTTTATGATAGTCAATATGATTATGTATTGGAAGAAAGTGAATATGACAATTATTCTAAATTTATAACTTCCGAAGAATGGAAAATTCTATTTAAAGGCAATGCAATTGGAGATTTGAAGGAAATGAATATGATATCTGAAGAAGAAGGATTTTATGTAGAGCCACATGAAGGAATAGAAAGATATATGAGTAATTATGATAAAAGGGTTTCAGAAGAAATAGCAGAGCATTTTAATTTATAACTTGTTATAGAAAATAAATTTATGATCAGTGGTAGTGTAACAATTTTATAAAAAGAGGTATACTTCTTTAAAAAGTAAAAACAACTTTACCTAGAGTATCAATATAAGCAATAATGAAGAAAAAGGAATATAATTTAATAATATGAATGTAATTTAATTTTATGATACAAAAATTAAAAAAATGATAAAAAATAATTTGATATAATGCCAATTGTTGTTGAACAACAGAGTGTTTTGAAGATTAATTATAAAATTAATGCAGAAATCTGTTGACAAAAAAGACAATATAATGTAAGATAGTTGTTGTTGTAGAAAAACAGCATCTAATGTGGTCTTTGAAAATTAAACAGAAGTTAAGAAATAATGTCAGTCAATTGTAATGAGTAAAAGATTAAACTTTTAAATTGAGAGTTTGATCCTGGCTCAGGACGAACGCTGGCGGCGTGCCTAACACAT
>NZ_JAPQER010000006.1 GCF_026735135.1 Clostridium aestuarii
CTGCAAATCTTCTTCCACCTTGTTCTGCTGAATCAAATATAAATGTAGATGTTTGGAATATTGGAGTAGCTAATGATCCAAATTGCTTGTCTCCTGCATGTCCTCCGTGTATAGCTTGTGTTGCAACACCCATTTTTGCCATATGTTCTTTATTCATTTATATTGCCTCCTTAAAATTTATTCATAATATAATTCATCACTATATTAGGTAGCAAGTAATATGCCAATTTTTTTATATATATTCGTTCGTAAAACAAAAAAATTCAATATTATTTTTTAATCTTTATGTATAGCTAATAAAACTATTAATTTTACTGATAAATTAATTTGATAATTACACAATATATGTCTTTATATGAATTTTTTAAATGTTTTCAACCACATTTTGACGATTTATGTAAACTTTTTTTTACACCTGTAAATTATTCTTTCCACTTTATATTGTATTTCTTAATTTTATTTATTATAGTAGTATGAGAAACTCCTAGTGCTTTAGCTACCTTTCTACAACTTTTATACTTTTCCAAACCATTTATTATCGCTTCTTTTTCATGTATTTCAACAATTTCTTTTAATTTTAGCTCTTTTGGAGGTTCATAATTGTTACTCTTAACTTTAGATTTATGTTCAAAATTTATAATTAAATTATCTAGTATTAAAATACGCCCTTCACATAAATTCATAGCTCTCTCTACAACATTCTGAAGTTCTCTAATATTCCCTGGCCAATCATAGTTCATAAGTTCCTTAATAAACTGTAAATTTGCACCAGAGATATTTTTGTTAGTTGTTTTATTTAACTTATTTATAAAAAATGATACCAAAGCAGTAATATCTTCTAATCGTTCTTTTAATGGTGGAATATATATAGGTATTACATTTAATCTGTAATATAAATCTTCTCTAAATTCACCGTCTCTAATCATTTTTTCTAAATTTCTATTTGTAGCAGCTATTATTCTAACATCAACTTTTTCTTCTTTTGTACTACCAATTTTTCTAATAACCCCTTCTTGCAAAACTCTTAAAAGTTTTGCCTGCAAAACTATAGAAAGTTCCCCTATTTCATCTAAAAATAGAGTTCCTTCATTAGCCTCTTTAAAAAGTCCATCCTTTCCGGTATTACTAGCCCCAGTAAAACTTCCTTTTTCATAACCAAATAGCTCACTCTCAATTAAATTATCCGGAAGAGCTGCACAGTTTATAGTAACAAACTTTTTATTCTTTCTATTGCTTAAACTTTGAATAGCTCTTGCAAACACTTCTTTACCAGTACCACTATCTCCTCTTAAAAGTATTGTTGAATTACTTTTAGCAACAGCCGTAGACATTTTTTTTACTTTTTCTATAGCAGGACTATTACCAATAATTCCACTAAAAGCACCTTCTTCAGTAGAAGAAACAACATTTGCAAGTTCTATAGCCTTTTTAATATCTCTTATTGAAGCAACTGCTCCAATAGTATGACCATTATCATCATTTATCGGTCTTCCAGTAGTTAAATAATGACTTTCTCCTCTACTATTTTTTAAGTATACTTCAATGTTGTCGTATTTTTCCCCAGTTTTCATCAAAGTAATCATTGGTGAATCTGATTTTAAAAGTTTTTTCACATTTTCACCTAATACTTCTTCTCGTTTACAATGAAACATTTCCTCACAGTAACTATTAAATATTTCTATTTCTAGATTTTTATTTACAGCTAATATTCCCTCATCTACAGAATCAATAAAAGCAAGAGTTTTTCTTTCATTTTTTTCATATTCTAAAAGTCCAACTTCTCTAATATCAATAACACCATCTAACCGTTTTATATTCGCTATTAATTGTTCCTTTTTATCATTATCTACTTGTTCAATTTTAACTATTGTTTTTGCAAAAAATACTTCCAATGAGTCAATATCTATCTTATACTTACAAATTTCATTTAATATCTGTAATGCCATACCTACTTTATTTATTGTAGTTACTTCAAACCTAATCCATTCTTTCATACTTTCCCTCACTTATAATAATAATTTAATTTGAAATAGCTTAACTGAAAATTTGACATTAACCATATAATTATGTTATTTACTTATTTATATGCTACTCTAAAAAACATATTATATCAAGTAAAGACTTATTATCCTACATTAACACCAATCAAATTTTAAAATAATATATAATCATAAATTTTCAGACTTTAAAGTTTCATATAACTATAATTAAAAAAACATTTTACTAACACAAAGCTTTAATTAAGTTAATTTTTAATATAACAAAACTATATATTAAAATTGGAGGATTTTTTTAATGAAAATTGTATGTATAGGAGATAGTTTAACTTTTGGATATGGAGTTAATAAAAATTATCGTTGGACTACATTAATAAATAACAGTTTAAATAATGTAGAGCTAATAAACAAAGGGGCAAATGGTGATTCTACTGCTGGAATGCTTATGAGATTTCATACTGAGGTTGTTTTAAACGCTCCATCTAATGTTATTATAATGGGAGGAACTAATGATTTTCTTATAAACTCTTGTTTAAATAATGTAAAGGAAAACATTAAATTAATGATTAAAGAAGCAACTACCTATAATATACAACCTATTATAGGTATACAAATACCTATCAAGCCAGACATAGCAAAACAACTTTGGGTTTCCAATATTAATTATTCATTAATAAATGAAAAACTTAAAGAGTACAGAGCCTGGGTAATAAATTTTTCAAAAGAAAACAATATACAATATATAGATTTTTATAGTGCATTTATATATAGTGAAAATACAGCAGATCTTTATGTAGATGGAATCCATCCAACTTCTGTGGGTCATACACTAATGGCTGAAATTTTACTTAAAGTTTTAAATAAAATTAGGAACTAAAAATATTATAGTATATACTTTTCTATTGATACAATTAGAAATTATAACGAATATTAAAATAATGAAAGTCTAAATACAAAACTGTATTTAGACTTTCATTATTTTAAATTAAATCTTATATATATCATTTGAACTTTTTCATAAGATTTCTATATCAACTTTTTCTACAAATGCTTCTGTATTTGTTTCAACATATTCTATTACATTTTGTATAATACTATTAGCTTGTCTAGTAGAATTACTTACACAACCAACTCCTATTACAATTGATTGATGATAATCTTGATTTTCAACTTCTGCAATAGATACATTAAATCTATGTTTAACCTTAGCTATAATACTTTTTACAACCATCCTTTTTTCTTTGAGTGAATGAACCCAATTTGCATATAAATAAATTTTTGCAGTTCCGACAATCATAATTCACCACTCCTAATAATCTAATATACTATTATATTATTAATATATTTGATATTTATACATATGTTTTTTATGTATACTTCAAATAGTAAAATTAAGTTTGGATAATGATTTCTTATATATAAGTTGTCTAAAATTATATGATTATAATTACAGAAGGATAAAAGTTAATATATTTTAAGTTTTGCCAAAACATCCTTTATTGTCAGTAATATAGAACTTCACTTTTAAATTTTATGATTATATTATTTTGAATTAGCTGGCTCTATATTGATTTTTTTACCTTTTATAGTATTATTTTTCATTATATTTAATACTTCTCTTGCATTTTCCTTAGGAACTTCTACAAAAGTATATTTATCATAAATATCAATTTTTCCAATAACCTTACCTGCAATACCCGTTTCACCAGCTATAGCTCCAATAACATCTTTAGCTCGTATTTTGTTAATACGACCTGCATTTATAAACAATCTAACCATACCTGTTTCCGCACCAGTTGTTCCTGTATCAAATTCACTAAAATCATCTCTTAAATCTACTACTTCTTCTTTTTTTTGTTCCCCCATAGACATTTTTAATAGTGCTGCTGCTATATCTACAGAAGTAAAATCTTCATCAAGTAAATTTTCTACAAAATCTATATATTTACCTAAGTGTCCTTCTTCTATAACATTCTTTATTTTTTCAAGAAATACATTTATCTTAATTGCTTCCACATCACTAGCTGAAGGAATCTCCGCTCTTCTAATTTTTGTTTTTGCATATCTTTCTATATCTTTTAATTTACGACTTTCTCTTCCCCATATAAATGTATAAGAAGTTCCTGTTCTACCTGCTCTACCTGTTCTACCAATTCTATGAACATAATATTCCTCATCTTGAGGCACATCATAATTAAATACAACTTCAACATCTTCTACATCTATTCCTCTTGCAGCTACATCTGTGGCTACTAAGATTTCTACAATACCACTTCTAAATTTGCCCATAACTCTATCTCTTTGATGTTGCTTTAAATCTCCATGAAGTGCATCTGCAAAATACCCTCTAGATTGAAGTTGTGCTGTTATCTCATCAACACGTCTTTTAGTATTACAAAATATTATTGATAGCTTTGGATTACGTATATCTATTAATCTTGATAATACCTCAAGTTTATCCTTTTCTTTTACTTCTAAGTATTTTTGTTCAATATTAGGAACTGTTAATTGTTTATGACCTATCTTAACTATTTTAGGATTTTTCTGATATTTCTTTGTTAAATCTAAAATTGCTTTAGGCATTGTAGCTGAAAATAAAAGAGTCTGTCTATCTTTAGGCATATCTTTAATTATAGTTTCAATATCCTCTCTAAATCCCATATCAAGCATTTCATCAGCTTCATCTAAAGTTACCATTTTAACATTTTCTATTTTTAAAGTTTTACGGCGTATATGATCTAAAACACGTCCAGGAGTTCCTATAACCATTTGTACTCCTCTTTTTAGCGCCTTAATTTGACGATCAATCGATTGTCCTCCATAAACTGCCAAAACTTTTGTATCTTCTTTATATTTTGAAATTTTATTTACTTCCTCTGCTGCTTGAATTGCTAGTTCTCTTGTTGGGCATAAAACTAAAACCTGTAGTTCTTTACTTGAATAGTCTATCATTTCTAACGCTGGAATACCAAAAGCTGCTGTTTTTCCTGTTCCTGTTTGTGCCTGACCTACTATGTCTTTTCCTTCTAATACAAAGGGAATAGCTTGTTGTTGAATTGGAGATGGTTCTTCAAATCCCATATCCTTAATTGCTTTTTTTATTTCTTCTGATATTGGCAAATCTTCAAATCTTATTTTTTCCATAGTTCCTTCCTTCCAAATCTTGATTTTTCATACATTCCAAATCTTAATTTTTTTTATATATTTAAATATTTATTCTTCATATCCTTAACTTAACCATTATATATGTATTACATACATTATGCAATATTATATTTTAAAATTAAATTCTAACTTTTTAATTGAATTTTTAAACCTTTTAACTTAATTTTAATTTTGAAAGCTTTTCTATTAAGTTTGTTGAAATATCATTAAGTTCATTTGACATTTCTTTTAAATTTTCAATAGTTTGTACTTGGCCATCAATGCTTGCTGCTACTTCTTCTATAGAAGAAGTATTTTCTTCAGAAATACTAGCTAAACTTTCTATTTCTTCAGTAATCATTTCAGTATTAGCTGACATTTCTTCGGTAGCAGAAGATACTTCTTCAATTCTATTTGAAACATGATTTACAGACTTAGCTATTTCCTCAAATTTTTCTGTAACTTCACCTACAAATTTATTTTGCTCTAAAGTTTTTTGTGCTACATGTTCCATAGAATCCCCTGCATTTTCAATTCCATTTTGTACTTCTTGAATAAGTATAGAAATTTCTTTTGTTGATTTAGCAGATTCTTCTGCAAGTTTTCTTACTTCTTCTGCAACTACAGCAAACCCTTTCCCTTGTTCCCCAGCTCTTGCAGCTTCAATGGATGCATTTAATGCTAATAAGTTTGTCTGAGAAGCTATTGAAGATATAGCATCAATAATACTATTTATTTCATTTGATTTTTCAACTAAATTATCAACTAACTTTGATGTTTTATCTACAACTGATATAATTTCATTTGAATGAGATTCCAACTCATTCATTACTTTATTTCCTTTAACAGTATTTTCATTAGTTTTTACAGATTGTTCAGTTACTAATTGAGAATTTTCAGCAACTTGTGCTACTGCATCATTTACCTGGTGAACTTTATCTGAAGCATTTGAAATTTTTTCCGTTTGCTCAGTAATCCTTGTTGTCATATCATTAGTAGCCATATTCATTTGTTGAAATTCCAATACTGTATTGCTAAATACATTATTCAATTTCTCAGCGCTTTTATGAAAATTTTGTGATGCATTTCTAAATTTCAAAAACATATCTTGAAAAGTATCTAGCATTTTATTTGTATAATCCGCCAATTCACCTATTTCATCATTACTTTGGATTTCAATTCTTTGAGTTAAATCTCCTTCTAAATTAGCTATATCTCTCATCTTCTCCACTAACAATTCAACGGATTTTGTTTGCCTCTTAGTCATTCTACCAATAATAATTCTTACTATAATTAAAATTAATATAAAACTTACTAAGAATATCCCTGCAAATATGGACTCAGCTCTTACCATAGTTTCACCTTTTAAATTAATACATAACACTGCATTTATATTATCTTTAAGTCTTACAGGAATATACACACTTTTTGAAGTTAATCTACTCTTTATACTTCTTTTATTATTCTTAACTAATATTTTTTCATTTTTAAGCACTTTGTTTATTGTATCTACTTCTTCTTTATTGTTAAACGTATCACCAAATTGTGCACCACTTCCTTCTTTTTTTTGTATTACATATGTCCAATTTTTATTATCTGTTGACACTATTATGTACATATTATCAATCATATCTCTTGATTGTGAATAAACCTTTGTAAATACTTTATCTATTTGATTATATATTTCTTTATTATCTTTATTTTTTATAATCTCTGCATAATCTTTGCTTTTAAGTTCATCCACTATAGCCTCAGTAATAGCTGGTATTGATTTTTTCGCCATTTGTTCCATTAGATCATGAATAACTAACAACTGTCCAATACCTATAGTCAGTAAAATACAACTAACTAAAATCATAATGTTCTTTGTCCATTCTTTTCTCATTGTTGTTTTCTTTTTAACTTTTATCCTCCCCACACCTAACACTCCCTTATTGTTCCTATAATTCCATAACGTGTACCTAATTATAGCATATATTTCTATATAACTTTTTAAATTTTCCGTTAATTCAAAATTTCTATACATTTACTCTTATAACTTAAATCCTTGATTTTTTAAATATTGTACTAACATATTTTCATTTCCTAATTCAAATTTTTTAAGCATTTTTTCTGCTTCTTCTATCTTTTCCACTAATAATTTCTTAGGTTTTAGTTCTTTGGCCTTTTGTAGATGTTGTTTTACTAATTCAGTATCATTAATCGCCATACAAATAACAGCTAACTGAAAATAAATAATTGCTTCATCATTAGCTGTTCTTAGCCCATTTTTTAAAGCATTATTATAGCTTTTTACTGCTTCAGACAACTCACCTTCACCTGTTTGTACATAAGCTAAAATCATATAGTAATAACCTCTAAAAGATTTACTTAACCATTCAACTTTATATGTTTCATTTAATAGTTTTTTGGTTTTATTTATATCGTTTTTTTTCATGCTTCTAAAAGCTGCACTAATAGAAGCATACTTTATATCTGCTAAAATAATAAGTGTCGCTGCTACTATTAGCCACATTCCTCCTGTATTTATTTTAGTTATGAAAAAGAACATTCCAACTAAAGCATAAGTTGTTAATAAAATTATTCGAATCTTTCTATTCATTTTTTGCCTCCTATTCTTTTTACTTATAATATCCTTTTATTTTTAAAAATCACATAATTAAAAATTTAAAATACCTGTTTTATTATGAACAACACCTTGAATTTTCAATAAAATAAAAATCAGGTCATATAAAATTCATGACCTGATCTAATTTATATATTATATATATTTTTTCCTTAGTCATTAACATTTTTAGTTTACTACTAGTTCATCTATTTTGCATCTTAATATATCTGCAAGTACTACTATTTTATTAAAGCTTGGATTTGTTTTATCCCCTCTTTCTAATTCCTCTAAGTATGACTTAGAAATAGACGTTTCATACTTAGTGCTTTTAGTAAGTTTCTCTATATCTCGAGTCGTATACCCTAAATCCACCCTAAATTCTCTGATTTTCTTACCATTTAACATGTCAGGGACCCCCTTTAAAATATATAAAGTTTTACTAATTAAATTATAATATTTTTTCCTATAAAATAGTAGTGCTTTAATTAGAATTTAACAAAATTTTATAATTTAGTTTTTATTAAAATAAATTCATAATAAAAATAACGCAGATATAGAAAACCTATACTTGCGTTATTTTTATTATTTAGCCGTAGCCAGCACTAATTCTCTAAGCACCTTGCAGGCAACTGCATTTGAAACCCCACTATTATCATAATGTGGTGAAAGTTCAACGACATCAGTCCCTACTATATTTAAGTCTTTTATTGTTTTTATTGCTTCCATCATGTCATTAAAGAATATTCCCCCTGGTTCAGGAGTACCTGTTCCCGAGAAAATAGATGGATCTAAAATGTCTAAATCAATAGTTACATACACAGGTTTATCTCCAATTTCTTTAACCGCTTCTTTAAGCCCATCACAACAAAATTTAGTAAGCCTTGTATGTTGTTTTGCCCATTCAAATTCTTGTTTTTCTCCTGATCTTATACCAAATTGATATATTCTATTATCACCAACGAACTCCCATATTCTTTTTATAACCGATGCATGAGATAATTTTTCTCCCATATAATCATCTCTAAGATCTGTATGAGCATCAAAATGTAAAATATACAGCTCTTTATATTTATTATATACTGCTTCTACAGCTGGTAATGTGACCAAATGTTCTCCACCTATCATAACTGGAATTTTATTATCTTTAACTATATCTGCTGTAAATTCTTTAATATCAGTCAATACTTTTTCTGTATTACCAAATGGAAATTCTAAATCTCCTGCATCAAATATATTAATATCCTCTAAGTCTTTATCTAAATATGGACTATACGTCTCGAGTCCATAAGATTCATTTCGCATTACATTAGGAGCAAATCTAGTACCTGGTCTAAAAGAAGTCGTTCCATCAAACGGACTACCAAACACAACTATTTTAGACTCGTCATATTCATTATCAAACCCTATAAATGTAGAAACATTTTTAGCAAGTTGCATCTTCAAGCATCCCCTTAACATAAGTTGGTAATGCAAATGCTCCTACATGAATATCTGTATTGTAATACTTAGTTTTAATTCCTAGACTATTCCATCTATCTGTATCTAAATCTTTTATTGGGTCTAATTTCTTTGATGCAAAACCAAATAGCCAATGTCCTGATGGATAAGTTGGCATATGATATTGATAAGCTTTAGCTATTGGGAATATTTCTTTTATTTTAGTATGAGCTCTCTTCATTTCTCTAGCATCTCTATCATAATATGGACTTTCGTTTTGATTTATTAATATTCCATTTTCAGTTAATGCATCATAACAGTTTTTATAAAATTCTCTTGTAAATAGACCTTCTCCTGGTCCTATAGGGTCTGTTGAATCAACTATAATTAAATCATATTTATTTTCTTTTCCTTCTACAAATTTTATACCATCTTCAAAATATAAATAAACTCTTTTATCATCTAATTTACTTGCAGTTATAGGTAGAAACTGCTTAGAAGCTTTAACTACTAATTCATCTATTTCAACCATATCTATATGCTCAATAGTACTGTATCTTGTAAGCTCTCTTACAGTTCCTCCATCCCCAGCTCCAATAACTAAAACATTTTTTATATCAGGGTTAGTTGCCATAGCCACATGAGTAATCATGTCATGATAAATAAACTCATCTTTTTCTGTCACCATAACAAGCCCATCTATTGTTAACACTTTTCCAAATTCATATGTGTCAAGTACATCTACTTGCTGAAAAGAACTTTTTTCAGAAAAAAGATGTTCCTTTACTTTCATTGAAAATCTAACATTTTCTGTATGCTCTTCTGTATACCATAATTCCATGTTTATTCCTCCATTCTTATTGAAAATCAAACCATATTAATTCTCTTTAATAATTACACTCCTAAAACTTTAATATGCTCTACATATGGATCCTCTGTGTCAGTCAGCATACTATGCTGACTTTTCAAAAATTTTATATAATTTATAATTTCCTTACTTATTTTTTCCCCTGGAGTAACTATTGGAATGCCTGGTGGATATGCCATTATAGATTCTCCACTTATTTCTCCTACTGACTCATCTAAATCTATAATTCTCTTTCTTGCATAAAATGCATTTCTTGGAGATACAATAATTTCTGGATTTTCTAAAGTTACATTACCAAAATTCATTTTACTACCTCTATATTTTAGGCTAATATCCTTTAGTGCATCTATAAGTACACTAAGAGATTTCTCACTATCTCCTACACTTACAATAGCAAGTATATTATATACATCTCCAAGTTCAACTTGAATATGATATTCATCCCTAAGAATATCATATGCTTTAAATCCAGTAATTCCAAGACCTGTTACATTAACTCCTAATTTAGTTTCATCAAAATCGAAGACACCTGGATTTCCAACTAATTCTTTTCCAAAAGCATATAATCCATTAATTTTGTTTATTTCACATCTAGCCTCTCTTGTAGTATCTAATATTTTAGAAAACATTTTATAGCCTTTAGTAGCTAACATTTTTCTGGCTATATCCAAACTTCCCATTAATAGATATGATGCACTAGTTGTTTGTGTTAGATTTAATACTGTTTTAACTGTATTTCTATCAATTAATCCTTCATTCAACAACAAAACTGAACTTTGAGTTAATGAGCCTCCAGTCTTATGTAAACTGACTGCCGCCATATCAGCTCCTAATTCCATCGCTTCTTGTGGAAATTCATTATGAAAGCTAAAATGTGCCCCATGTGCTTCATCAACCAAAACAGTTATTCCATATCTATGAGCTAATTTAATTATTTCTTTTATATTGGATACAGCACCATAATATGTTGGATTAATTAAAAATACGGCTTTGGCATCTGTATTTTCGGCTATAGCTTTTTTCATATTCTCTACAGATACTCCCATAGCTATTCCAAGCCTATCGTTAATTTCAGGCTGCACATAAACAGGTACAGCTCCACTTAATATAAGTCCATTTATAGCTGATTTATGAGCATTCCTAGGCATTATGATTTTATCGCCTGTACTGCACGCACTCATAATCATAGCCTGAACACCTGATGATGTTCCATTTACTAAAAAAAAAGCATAGTCTGATGAATAAGCTCCAGCCATTAATTCCTCTGATTCTTTTATCACACCAATAGGATTACTTATATTATCAAGACACTTCATAGAGTTAACATCTATTTCTAAAGCTTTACTTCCAATAAATTCTGTAAGTTCTGGTATTCCTACTCCGTGCTTATGTCCTGGTACATCAAAAGGAACAATATTTTTCTTATTATATTCTTTTAAAGCATCAAATAATGGAGTTCTATTTTGATTAACTATCATCATTAACCACCTTTTCTTAAAAATATATGACTGCAAAATATGATACAACACATCTTATATTATGCACATATCCATTTAATGCATTATTTGCCTATAATCTGGGCCTAAATCTTCTCAATACTTTTCATCAACATATTCTCTATTATTTCTACTCACATATTCTTCACATTTATGTAAAAACTCCTTTATGTTATTTTGTTCCTCAACATATTTATCCATTGTCATATTTCCACGTCCCAATCTATCACATAAAGACAAAAGCGCAACTTCACTAACTGAAACCTCTTTTACCATTTCACCTATATTAGCAAAAGGTAAGTCTTTTACAACAAACAAAATTTGCATATGCCACCTTACTAAGAATGATACTTTATTTATAAACTCATCTTCATCAGTAAGTTCTTTTAAAAAATTCACAGATAAAATTTTTCCTTTCTTATCATGATCATAAGATGTTATTCTGCCTTTTCTAATCTTCGTAGTAGGTGCTTTCCCTAAATCATGTAATAATGCAGCCCACATAAATACTCGTGGTTGTTCACTTAAAACTTTTTTTTCAGAAGCAATATCTACAACCATCATTGTATGATTCCAAACATTTCCTTCTGGATGATGTTTTGTTGATTGAGGAGTATCTATTAAATCACTTAACAAATTAAAAGGGTATATTTTAGGAAATTGGTCTTCTTTTATTAGCTTATTAAAATACTCTGATGGATTTTTATCTTTCATCAAATGTTCATTAAACTCATAAAACAACTGTTTCTTGTATTCCATATTCATTGTTACCTCCTAACATCTGTAAATTTAAAATATTAGACCTGTGTACTATGTTATTTTGTGATTAATTTTTAAAATTTATTATATATCTTTTAAATAGACAACCTTAAAAATACTTGATAATATAGAATGAATACCATGTATTATAAA
This sequence comes from Clostridium aestuarii, assembly GCF_026735135.1. Classification (GTDB taxonomy): domain Bacteria; phylum Bacillota; class Clostridia; order Clostridiales; family Clostridiaceae; genus Clostridium_H; species Clostridium_H aestuarii. The sequence continues at coordinate 12,463 of NZ_JAPQER010000006.1, forward strand.
CTAGGAGGATTGAGTTATATGCAAATATTTTCTTATATTTTAATTCATAATATAGTACCTATATTTTTCCTAATAATTTTAGGATATTTAATAGATAAAAAATTTGCTTTAAATATTTTTACACTAAGCAAACTAAATTTCTATATTTTTGTACCTGTATTTGCTTTTATGCAGCTTTATACAACTAAAATTCCTGGGGAAATGTTAAAAGTTACTGTATTTGCACTTTTACTAATATTAATAAATTATATAATCAGCACATTAATTGCTAATTTACTAAAATATGATATTAGTTTGAAAAATGCTTTTAAAAACTCAATTATGTTTTATAATTCTGGTAATATCGGAATTCCTCTTATAACTTTAGTCTTCAGCAGCACTCCATTTATTATAAACGGTGAAACTCCCTACCTTAACTTAGCTTTAACCACTCAAATAGTAATTTTAGTAACGCAAAGTATTTTTACAAACACTGTAGGTTTTTTTAACGCTGGACAAGGAACAATGCATTGGATAGATTCAATTAAAAGTATCTTTAAAATGCCTACCATATATGCTATTCCACTTGCAATTATTTTAAAAACTTTCCCATATAATATGCAAGAAAATCCTATATGGCCTGCTTTAACTTACATTAAAGATGGAATGGTTCCTATTGCACTTTTAACACTAGGTATTCAATTATCTAAAACTCAATTTAACTTTAAAAATTCACATGTATATCTTTCTAACATGTTAAGATTAGTAGGAGGTCCAATTCTTGCATATATTTTAATTAGCCTTCTAAATATTAATGGAATAATGGCTCAAGCACTATTAATTTCAGCTTCTGTTCCTACAGCTGTTAATACTGCTTTAATTGCTGTAGAATTCAACAACAAACCTGATTTCGCATCTCAAGCAGTTATGACTTCTACACTATTCAGTACAATCACCTTAGTTTTTGTAGTTTATATTTCCAGAATTTTATTTCCAATAGCTTAGATTATATATAAAGGGCCTCCTTTAATAGGAGACCCTTATCTAATAATATATATTTTTTAGTTAATCATAACAAACAAACATATTACAAGAACAATTCCAAAAATAAATATAGAATATGTTATACTACTAGCCATTTCAATTAGTTGACCAACTTGATCCTTTATACTTCTCATTCCTTGGCTACTGCTTTCGGATACATTTTCATCATAATTTTTCTTATCAAATTTAGCTACCACAGCTAATACATCTGTAAATTTACCTACAATAGATTTTTGGCAATCTACTTCAACTCTGCTTAATTCTCTCAATGCATTATTAAAGAATTCAACTGTTTTAACTAAACCTACATCAATAATGTTTAATATCACCGAACTAATATAAAATACTGATTTACCTACTGGTATATATATTCTTTTTTCTAAACTAAACCAATTTAATGCAGAATTTTCATACCACCAGTTCATTCCACTTCCTTTTCTTAAATATCTTCTTACAACTCCAATATACATTAAAACCCCAAGCGAAATTGTAAATAATGAAGATTTAATATTTTTAAACGAATAAAAATCAGTTTCTATATGATGAAATTCTCCAAAAGGTTTCAATGCTCCATCAAATATATTCAAAAACATATTTGGTTTAATACCAATATAAATTATAGCTAAAGATAATATCGCCATTGGTAAAATCGCTTTTTTAGTAATTTTCATTTTTTCATTTTTAATATCATGATTACTTTCTTCTATGAAAACAGCAAAGAATATTTTCAATAGATAAGCAATTGTAAAACTGCTACTTACAGTAAATATAACTTCTGCAATAGTAAACCATATGCCCCCATATATATGATGTGCTTCACTCAACGCTTCATGTAATAATGTTTTACTTGCAAACCCATTAAATCCTGGCATTCCAATTATTGCACATAAGCCTATAAAAAACACAAGCTTTAATGCCTTTTTATTTCTTCCAAAGCCCCCAATTTTATTTATACTAAGTTCATGCAATACCATATAAATAACTCCTGCTACCATAAATAACAATGTTTTGAAAATTGCATGATTAGCTATATGATACAATGTTCCATAAATAGCTATTGCTTTGTGTCCTTTTAGTATTCCCATAAGACCTATACCAACAAGAATATATCCAACCTGACTCATACTGCTATAAGCAAGAATTCGTTTTATATTCCTTTGATATATAGCTAATAATCCACCTATAAACATATTGATAAATCCTAAAATCATAATTGCAGTAGAAACAATTAAATCTCCGTTCATTATCATTTGTGCTGTAATCAAAATTCCAAATATACCTGTTTTTACGAGTATACCAGATAAAATTGCACTTGCAGGAGCAGGAGCAGCCGGATGTGCTTTAGGTAACCATATATGAAAAGGAACCATACCTGCTTTTACTCCAAACCCCGCTATAATAAACATGCTTATTAAATATTTTATATTTCCTATATTCTGTACAGCTACTTGTAATTTTGAAATTTCTAATGTATTAGTATATTCATATAAAAGAAACAATCCCATAAGAAGAATTAAACTTCCGCCAACTGCCATTGATATATATGTTTGCCCAGCTTCATGAGAATAATCATCCTCATCATGAATAACCAACACATATGATGCTAAAGACATAATTTCAAAGAAAGTAAATAGATTTAATAAGTTTTCTGATATAAAAATACCAATTGTACTTGATAATGTAATCATAAAGAACAAGTAGTATCTATTTCTATTCTTATAACTTGTTAAATACTGAGTAGAATAAATCGTTGTCAAAAACCATACAAACGTAGTAACCCAAACAAAAATATATCTAAAAATATCTAATTTTAAATAAAGTCCTACTCCCATAATATCTGGAATCCATATCTGAATTGTTTGCACTGCAACATACTTATATAAAAGCGTTACAATTCCCAGAACACTTCCAGTCATTATAATATTAAAAATATCTCTATATTTTTCACTCTTTATCCCCAAAACAAATCCTATAAAAGCTCCTATCAGCGGAAAAACTAAAATAAATAATAATAAATTTTTTGGATTCATCACAATAACGCCCCCTTCTTTTATAATAAATCTACAGCAATTTCTTTTATCTCACTAATTTCTGTTTTATGTGTGGTGTACATAATAGTTCCTACACAGAAGTATAGGGTTATTTTTATAACTGCATGGTTAATTAAATGCAGAAATCCTCCAACCAAAGCGTTTTTATTTAAAAGTATTATTTCTAACATTATAATCCCATCATATATGGTACTTTATTACTTTAACTTATAAATAATTTAATTTTACATATTTTAGTTAATCATAACAAACAAACATATTACAAGAACAATTCCAAAAGTAAATATAGAATAAGTTATACTATTCGCCATTTGACTTAATTGACCAACTTCATCCTTTATACTTCTCATTTCTTCACTACTGTTTTCGGATACATCTTCATCATAATTTTTCTCATCAAATTTAGCTATCACAGCTAACACATCTGTAAATTTACCTACAATAGATTTTTGGCAATCCACTTCAACTCTACTTAATTCTCTCAATGCATTATTAAAGGATTCAAATATTTTAACTAACCCTACATCAATAACATTTAATATAACTGAACTAATATAAAATATTGCTTTTCCTACTGGTACATATATGTTTTTTTCTAATCCCAACCAATTTAATGCAGGATTTTCATACCACCAGTTTATTCCACTTCCTTTTCTTAAATATCTTCTAACAGCAAAAATGTATACTAAAACTCCAAGTAAAATTATGAGTATTGACGATTTGATATGTCCAACTGAATAAAAATTTGATTCTATATAATGAAATTCTCCAAAAGGTTTTAATGCTCCATCAAATATATGCAAAAATGCATCTGGTTTAATGCCAATATAAATTGTAGTTAACGATAATATTGCCATTGGTAGAATTGCTCTTTTAGTAATTTTTACTTTTTCATTTTTAATATTGTGATTACTTTTTTCTACAAAAACAGCAAAGAATATCTTTAACAAATAAGCAACCGTAAAACTGCTACTGATAGTAAATACTATTTCTGCAATAGAAAACCATATACCACCATATATATGATGTGCTTCACTTAAGGCTTCATGTAATAACGTTTTACTTGCAAAGCCATTAAATCCTGGCATTCCAATTATTGAACACAAACCAATAAACATCATAACCTTTAATATTTTTTTATGTCTTCCAAAACCGCCGATTTTATTTATACTAAGTTCATGTAAAACCGTATAAATAACTCCTGCTCCCATAAATAGCAATCCTTTAAAAATAGCATGGTTTACTACATGATATAAGGTTCCGTAAATAGCTATTGCTTTATGCTCTTTTAACATTCCAGCAAGCCCTATACCAACAATAATATATCCAATCTGGCTCATACTACTGTAAGCAAGAATTCGTTTTATATTTCTTTGACATATAGCCAATAATCCGCCTATAAACATGTTCATAAATCCAAGAACTATAATTACAGTAGAAACAATTAAATCTCCGCCCATTATTACTTCTGTTGTAATTAAAATTCCAAATATACCTGTCTTAGCAAGTATTGCAGACAAAATAATAGTGGCTGGAGTAGGGGCAGCTGGATACGCTTTTGGCAACCAAGTATGGAGTGGTACCATCCCCGCTTTCACTCCAAAGCCTGCTATAATAAGCGCACTTATTACATATTTTATATTTCCTATCCCCTGTACTGCTACTTGTAATTCTGAAATTTCTAATGTCTTAGTATAATCATATAGAAGGAATAATCCCATAAGAAGAATCAACCCACCAGCAACCGCCATTGATATATATGTTTGCCCAGCTTGTTGGGAATAATCATCCTCATCATTAATAATCAACACATATGATGCTAACGACATTATTTCAAAGAACGTAAATAAGTTTAATAAGTTTTCTGATATAAAAATACCTATTGTACTTGCTAAAGTAAGCATAAAAAACAAGTAATATCTATTTCTGTTTTTATAATTTATTAAATATTGAGTAGAATAAATTGTTGTTAAAAACCATATAAACGCAGTAATCCAAACGAAAATGTATCTGAACATATCTAATTTTAAATGAAGTCCTATTCCCATAATATCAGGAATCCATATCTGTATTGTTTGTACTGTAACATATTTATATAAGAATGTTACAATTCCAAAAATAATTCCAGTCATTATAATATTAAAAATATTTCTATGTTTTTCATTCTTTATTCCTAAAACAAATCCTATAAAAGCTCCTATCAACGGGAAAACTAAAATAAATAATAATAAATTCTTAGGATTGATCACAGTAACTCCCCCTCCTTTATAACAAATCTGCAACAATTTCTTGTATAAACTCAAGAACTGGATTTGGAAATAATCCTAATAAAACCGTTATCACAGTTATTGAAACTATGGGAACAAGCATCTTCATTGGTGCTTCCTCTATTTTAACCACTTCTTCCCCTTCTTCTTTTTTAAAAAATGCAACTGCTACAATTGGTAATAGATACAAAGCTGTTAATAATGCACTTAAAAGTAATATTGCTACAAAAAGTGCTTTTCCTTCTGCTAATCCCCCTAATGCTAAATACCACTTACTTACAAATCCATTTGTTGGTGGAATACCTATAAGCGATACAGATGCAATTGCAAAGCACCACATTGTAACTGGCATTTTTTTACCAATTCCCTTTATCTGACTAATTTCTGTTTTATGTGTGGTGTACATAATAGTCCCTACACAGAAAAACAGCGTTATTTTTATGACTGCATGATTAATTAAGTGCAAAAGACCGCCAACCAAAGCCTCTTCATTTAAAAGTATTATTCCTAACATTATATATCCTAATTGGCTAATTGTTGAATAAGCTAATCTCTTTTTCAAATTTTGTTGATTTAATGCTAAAAGTGATCCTAGTAATATAGTGATTCCAACCAAAATGCTCATATAAACATTTCCTTTTGTTGCTTTTACAGCGTCAGCTCCAAATACAAAGAAGTTCATTCTAATAAGTGCAAATACACCAGATTTCACAACTGCTACAGCATGCAGAAGTGAGCTAACAGGAGTAGGCGCAACCATAGCTGCTGGTAACCATGAATGAAATGGAACCAATGCAGCCTTCACTCCAAACCCTATAAACATAGCTATATAAATACCCAAACATAGCTTTATATTATCTTGATAAATTCCTGATAATATTCCACGAGGAACAAAATTAAGATTATTGGTAATACTAAATAATAACAGCATACCTAATAAAACAAGAGTTGCTCCACCAAAGGAATAAATAAGATATTTTTTCCCACTTTGAAGTGCCTGCTTAGTTCCACTATGAATAACTAAAGGAAAAGTTGCTAAAGTAAGAAATTCATAAAAAACATATAGTGTAATAAGATTTCCTGAAAACCCTATTCCCAACGTTATACCTAAAGTAAAAGTAAAAAATGCAAAAAATCTATTTTCTCCACCTTCATGTTTCATATATTCCATTGAATAGAAAGCAGTAAATATCCATAATATCGATACTAATAAAGAAAACAATACTCCTAATTTATCTATTTTTAAGTAAATATCTAAAAAGTTATTGAACTTCAATAAATGAATTTCTCCATATTTAACAGAATGAAAAACATATACTGTTAAAATAAAATTGAAAATAACTCCAGTACCAACAAACAAATTTCTTTCTTTATCTTTCTCAAATTTTGTTATAGCTATTATTGCCGCTAAAACAAACGGAAATACAATTGGAAGTACAATCATTACATTATTCAACATAAACTCTCCCCTATCCTAAGCCTAATTTTATTAATGATATTATCCATTTTGACGCAGCACCTACATAAATCATTGCCGCTATCAAAGCAATAACTGGAATTTCTTCTCTCAACGGCTTACTTTTTGACTTATAAACTTTATCTTTAAGATTTTCTTCACCAAAAAATCCATTTATAATAATAGGAAAGTAATATGCTACATTTAACAAACTACTTGCTAGTATAATTACAATTAAGCCCATTCTATTAATTTCTATGCTTGCTAGTGCTAAATACCATTTACTTATAAACCCTGGTAATATAGGTATCCCAACCATAGATAATGCTCCTAATGCAAAAAGCCCTAATGTAACTGGCATTTCTTTACCAATTCCTTTTAATTCTTTTAGCTTTTTGTAACCTGTTTTTTCAATCATAGAGCCAGCTGATAAGAACAATGCTGATTTAGTAACTGCATGACCTACCATATGAAAGATTGCCATTGTAAGTCCCAATTTTGTTCCCATTCCTATCCCTAAAAAAATATATCCTACCTGTGCCACACTTGAATAAGCTATTACTTTTTTTATATTCTTTTGGAATATAGCATATACAGAACCCATAATCATACCTATACTACCTAATATCATTATAATATCTAGTATGTGAAATTGCCTTATGATATCAATTCCAAAAACTCTATATAACACCTTAATTAAAAGTAAAATAAATGCTTTTAAAACTAAAGATGATAATATCGCACTTGATGGAGCTGGAGCACTTGCATGCGCATCTGGAAGCCATGTATGTAGGGGAAACATTGCACTTTTTACTCCTAATCCTACCGTGAATAACCCCAACGTAATTAATATAGCATTAGGATAATTACTATAACTTTTCATTAATTCCCCATGAATAAATCTCATGTTTAAATGTCCTGTCATTGAATATAAGAAAGCTATTCCCATAAGAACAAGTCCTGAACCCAAACAACTCATAATTAAATATTTTAAAGCTGCTTTTAAATTATCTCTTTTAGTCTTAATTACTACAATTCCACAAGAAGCAAGAGTACTTATTTCTATAAACACATAACTATTAAATATATCATTTGTATAAGTAATGCCTAATAAAGATCCCATTATAATATTAATCATTAAATAATATAACGGAATTTTATCTTCTTTTATTTCTTTATCAATACTGTAAATTGAATACCAAATAATCATCGCTGCTACAAAAGTAAATAAAACTCCCATTATAACTTCAATTATACCTATATGAAATTCAATTCCCCATGGCGCATCGAAATGACCTACTCTATATATATAGCTTCCATTATTTATAACATAATTCATGTTTATGATTGAAAGAATCATCGAACATATTATAGAAACAAAGCTTATTGCTTTTACAGTGCTTTTTTTATTTATTATTGGCATAACAAAAGAAGTTACAAACAAAATCAAGATTACCAATAACGGAAAACTCTTAATAATCAACACTCTACCTCTCCTTCATCATTTTAATAATTTCATCCAATTCAATAGTTCCATATGCTTCGTTTATCTTAATTGTTAATGCAAGCGCAAAAGCTGTTGTACTAACTGCAACTACAATACCTGTTAACATAAGCGATGTAGGAATTGGATTTATATATCCTTCAACACCTTTATAGCCATTGACGATAATGGGTGCTTCTCTTCCTTCTATATATCCTTTTGCAATGAAAAACAAAAATACTGCTGTATCCATAATATTCATGCCAATAATCTTTTTAATCAAATTATTATGTAACAGCAACATAGCAAATCCTATTCCAAACAGAATAACTGAAGCTACTTCATAATAATTTGTTATTAATCCTTCCATATCTATACTTCCCCTTCATTAAATAAGCTGTAAAAAACATACATTGTTATTGCTACAATAGCACCTACCAAAATATTTAATGGCAACAAAAATCCACCACTTAATATTTTTCCTGGTGTACCTAGTGGAGGTTGCGGCCAGTGCAAGTGACTTCCCCCTGAAACAAAACTATAACCTTTAAGCATTCCATATAACATTATTGAACTACAAATAAATATTATTAATTTTCTATATTCAAATTTTTCCTGAGCCTTATCTTTTCCATATGCAATTCTATACAGTATTAAACTAGCTCCGATAATAGTTCCTCCTGCAAAACCACCTCCTGGACTTAAATGTCCATGGAAAATAACATATATACCAAATATCTGTGTAAAAGGAATAACTATTTTGCTTATCTCTTTTAAAAGAGTATCTTTCATAAAATCACTCCTATTAGTATTTATTTAACTTTCTCTTTATCCTTTTTTAAGACAATCAGCACTGTAACCGCTGAGGTGAATAAAACACTTGCTTCAACAAAAGTATCAAAGGCACGATAGTCTAATATAACACCTGTTATAATATTAGTAGCTCCAGTATCTTTTACTGTATTTTCTATATAATATTGCGCTACCTCATTATTTGCTGGTGTATCTGGACTACCAAACTTAGGAAGTTCATTAACTCCTAGAAGTAAAATTAAAATTAAACTTAATGTAACTAAAAAAGCAACTATTTTTCTCATTTTTTTACCCCTTTAATTCTTTTTAATGTAAGTATGAATAAAACCGTGGTAATTCCTGCTCCCACAGCTGCCTCTGTAATTGCAACATCAGGAGCATTTAGCTGCTGCCATAAAATGGCCATTATCAAGCTATATACCATAAATACAATTACTGCTCCTAATAAGTTTCTTATAAAAGACACTGCTATAGAAGCCCCTATCAAAATCAAAAGCATAATAATACTAAATAACTTCATCTTTACTCACTCCAACATCAGATTTTTCTAAATTCTTAATTTTATATTCTGCTTTAGTAATTAAATGAGTAGCTGTAGGATTAGTAGTCCATAAAAAAACTATAATAATTAACATTTTTAAACTGACAATATTAAACCCATTATATATAATTAATGCTATTAAAGATAAAATTGCACCTAAAGTATCACATTTTGCTGCACCATGTGATCTTGTGAACAAATCCGGAAATCTTAATATTCCTATTGTTCCAACCATGAAAAAGAATAATCCACCACAAAGGAAAATTCCTGTTATAATCGTTTTCACTTATTTTTCCCTCCTGACTTCATGATAAAGTTAGATATAACAATGGAAGCAATAAAACTAATTAACGCATATACTATTGCCACATCAATGAAATACGTTTCATGTATTAAAAATGATACAATGAGAATTAGAATTATTGTTTTAGTTCCTATAACATTTATAGCTACAAGACGGTTGGCAGCACCCGGTCCTTTAATAGCTCTAAACAAACATAATATGATAGTTACTGCCAAAAACAAGGTGGCAAAAACTAATAATTTTGTCATAATACCTTTATCCCTCTACTTTCAATAAAATTTTTTCAAATTTAGAATCTAGTAAGTCTTCTTTATATTCTGATTTTAAACAATGAACAACAAGTTCATCATTTTCCATCAAAACAGTAATTGTTCCTGGTGTCAGTGTAATAGAATTAGCAAGAATCGTTCTACAAAACTCAGATTTTAATTTAGTTTTAAATTTAACTATTTGTGGAGATATTTCCATTTTTGTACTTAACACAATCTTGGCAACCTTAAAGTTCGCTATAAAAATTTCTTTTATCAATACTCCAATATAAACAATCCAATATTTCAATTTACTAATGGAAAACTTCCCTTTTATATCACTAGAATGTATTAATTCTGTATTAAAAATAGCTATCATTAAGCTTAATAATACTCCTATTGTTACTGTTTCTATATTTACATTTCCTGATAAAACAGTCCAAAATAATACATATAATATAATAACTTTAAATATCATATATAATACCTCCTTTTCTTGTTATCACAACCTTATATAGCAAAGTTTATGCCAAAAATAATTTAAATATAAGTATGTTTCCCCTATCTCTTTATTTTAGCCATGTACAAAACATCTTTTTTTTATGAAACAAAAAAAAGATTACAAATTTTTTTTGTAATCTTTTTTAGTGTTTCATTTTGAAACACTGGTCTGACTTTTGACAAGTTTCATGTGCCATAATGAAACGTGCGTTTCATTATGGCACATATAGACTGATTTAATCATATTCTATGCCATATTTTTTCATTTTCCTATACATTGTACTTCTGCCAATTCCCAATATTTTAGCAGCTGCCGCTATATTTTTATTAGATTCTCTTATTGTTCTTTCAATAGCAATTTTTTCTAGTTCATCTAAAGTAAACAATTTTTTTTCTTGCTTAATATCCTCTATACTTATAGTTGGTTTTATATAACTAGGTATATTTTTATCAGTTAATACCATACTATCAACAGCCATATTTACTACAGTTTGCATAACATTCTGTAATTCTCTAACATTACCAGGCCAATTATAGTTACCCATACCATTATAAAAACTTGGTTCAATATTTTTTATATTTCTTCCTGTTTCTCTGCTAAATTTTTCCACAAAATGGTCAATAAATATTTTTATATCTTCTTTTCTTTCTCTTAAAGAAGGTGTATATATTTGCATAACATTTATTCTATAAAATAAATCTCTTCTAAAATTACCCAATTCTACTTCTTTACTTAAATCCTTGTTGGTAGCTGCAATAACACTTACATCGATTGGAATAACCTCATGTCCTCCAACTCTAACTATTTTTCTATCTTCAAGTACTCTAAGCAAACTAACTTGAGCGTCAAGAGGCATATCTCCAATTTCATCAAGAAAAATGGTACCTCCATCTGCTAATTCAAACTTTCCTGGATGTCCACCTCTTTTTGCTCCTGTAAAGGCCCCCTCTATATAACCAAAAAGCTCACTTGAAACCAATTCTCTAGGTATAGCCCCACAATTTAAAAATACAAATGGATAGTCTTTTCTATCACTCTCATTATGAATTGCCTGTGCAAACATTTCCTTGCCTGTACCACTTTCACCTTGTAAAAGTATAGTAGTATCTGTATTAGCTGAAATCCGAGCTAGCTTTACAGCATTTTCAATACTTTTACTATTTCCTAGAATATCATCAAAAGTAAACTTAGCATTTGCACCAACTATTTTATTTACCAAACTATGTATCGATTTAGCTTCTACAAAAGTAATAACTACATCATCCGAAGTTTTTTTGTATACAGATTTAATAGGAATTATACTCGCAATAACTGTCTTTTTTCTACCACTTCTCGTTTTAAAATAAAGCTCTTCCTCTGTATATTTTTTCCTTTTACTTATACCTTCAATAATTTCATTACGATTATTATGAGATAAAATTTCACTGAAATTTTTATTAATAATGTTTTTCTGAGTATACCCAAGTATTTTACGTCCAAACCTATTCATGCTTATAATATTACCTATTCTATCAATCCTTATAATACCTTCTGAAATAGATTCTGTAATCTGAAAAATCCTCTCATTGGTAATAGTTAATTCTTTGTTTCTTTCTTCTAGTTTCATTTCTTTTTCTATAGCTTCTGCCGCTGCTACTATCATGCCTAATGTATGAGGATGAACAAGCTCACAATTTCCTGTTATGCTTAAAACCCCCATAATACTTCTATTTTTATCTTTTATAGGGCACGCAGAAGATGTTAGATTATGATATTCTTTAATATAATGTTCTCCACCTAAAACCTGTATGGGTTTTCCCGTAATCAGTGCAATACCTATAGCATTCGTTCCATTAATCTCCTCTTTTACATTATATCCATCATATAATCCTGACATATAGTACATATTTACAACTTTTTCATCACCTATATGCTCTAAAACATATCCATCTCTATCCGTTAATCTTATTATAAAATGTGTATCCTTAACTAACTTATATAGACTATCCATAAAAGGCTTTGCAGTATCTAATAAAGGTTTAAATTCTTCATATCTTTTTTTAAATTCTTTTTTTAAAAGTCTATTAGGCAGTTTTTTAACAAACGGATCTATTCCATAAGTTTTACTTCTTTTCCATGATTCTGCAATAACATCTCTAATCCCATTTTTATCAAACTCTTTATCTTTTATGAACAATTTCCACTTATTAATAATATTCTGATTTTTACTAAGTAGCTTTTGTACAGGCAAAAAATTTCCTCCAATCATACTATTTTACTCTTTATCTTTTTCTTTTTCATTTTCTTTAGATTTATACCAATCTTTTGGATCCTTTATTTCAAAAGGAAAAATATTAGCATTAAACTCTTCACCAGAATCATCCATAGGATTTTTAGTAATAACTACAAACACAATAATTACTGAAATTATTATTAGCAACCAAATAAATAATTTCACTCATCTCACCTCTTCTAATATAACATCAGGTTATAATAAGATTTTTTAATATTAAACTATTATATTTTTAGTGAAAAATATATACACTTTTAAATATTAATAAAGCTTTAATAAAAATTTTGTAAAGGTATCACAAATATACACTATACAATTTTCACTATTAGCTTCTTTATTATCCCAAAACACTATTATTGGTTCTTCTTTATTTGTTCTATAATCAAAGCAAATATAATTACCAAATGGATCGGCTGCAAAAGGATATACCTTTGATGGCAAGCTATCTTTAACCCATTTATAAACTTCTAGTATGTTTTCATATTCATTTAAATCAAAACTAAGTAATACTTTTATAACCGCTCCTTCTTTTTTTGTAAAATCAAATAAGTTTAAAGATGGATATCCTCCATTGTTCTCCTTTACACATTTTAAATAATCTTCTGGAAATTTCACTCCTAATTTTTCCTGTACTCTATTTATAGTTTCCTGTGATATTTTCTTTGAGGTAAAATCCCATTCTAATTTACCCATATGAAAGCCCCCTAATTAAAAAATATCTATACATTAATTATACACCTTATTTATATTTTTATATGCATAATAAAAAAAGTGCAACGCACTTTTTTTAAGTTAAAAACAAACATTATTTAAAATTTTTCAAACCTATACCCTACTCCCCAAATAGTATGTATATATTGTGGGTTTGATGCATCAAACTCTATTTTTTCTCTTATGTTCCTTATATGAACAGTTACAGTAGCAATTCCCCCTAAGGAGTCTGTGCCCCATATTCTTTCAAATATTTCTTCTTTAGTAAATACTCTATTGGGATTACTTGCTAAAAGTGTTAAAACATCAAATTCTTTTGTAGTAAAAGCAACTTCCTTATCATTTACATAAATTCGTCTTGAAGTTTTATCTATACATAACCCTGTAATTTCTATCATGTTTTTATTTGGTTTTTCACTTCCCAACAAACGCTCATACCTAACAAGATGTGCTTTAACTCTTGCAACTAATTCACTCGGACTAAAAGGTTTTGTAATATAATCATCTGCACCTAATCCTAATCCTCTAATTTTATCTATCTCTTCTTTTTTTGCCGAAACCATAAGAATAGGGACTTCTTTTTCTGCACGAATTTGTCTGCATATCTCAAAACCATCAACTCCAGGAAGCATTAAATCAAGAATAATTAAATTGTAATCTTTATTTTTTGCAGCAATCAATCCAGAACTTCCATTGTTATCTATATCTACAAAAAAACCATTGATTTCCAGATAGTCTCTCTCAAGTTCAGCAATACTGACATCATCCTCAATAATTAAGATTTTTTTCACCACCATCGCCTCTTTTACTATACTTTTTTAGTTTAAAGAATACACTAGTTCCTTTATTCATTTCACTCTGTGCCCACATTTGTCCTCCATGTTCTTCTATTATCTGCTTAGCAATAGCAAGACCTAGCCCATTTCCACCAATAGATGTATTTCTTGATGGATCAGCTCTATAGAACCTGTCAAATATAAATGTAAGTGCTTCTTTAGAAATACCTTGACCATTATCTTCTATTTGAACCATAACATCTTCATTTTCTTCCGTAAGCTTTACATTTATCTGAGGTATTTCTTTATTCATATATTTAATACAATTTCCTAATATATTCACAATAACTCTTTTAAGTTTTTCTCTATCCCCTCTAACCTCTAAAAGATTAGTGCTAACACAATAAAAATGAATCTGTATATTTTTCTTTTCCAATTCAAATTTCGTCTCATCTATTATATCCTCAAGATAAGCTTTAATATCTATTATTTCAAATTTAAAAGGTACCTTCTTTAAGTCAAGTTTAGAGAAAAGGAATAATTCATCAATTAGGTTATCCATATAAACAGCTTTATTATATATTGTATTTATATATTTATCCATTTTATCTGGAGTATCCGCTATTCCATCTTTAATTCCTTCAACATATCCCTTAACAGCTGTAATAGGTGTTTTTAAATCATGAGATATATTTGAAATAAGTTCTTTTCTATTTTTTTCATATTGTATATGGCATTGTGATACTTCCATTAATTTTTTTCGCATTTCTTCAAATGACATACACAATTCCCCTATTTCATCATTTGAATTATACTTAATTTTTTCATTAAACGTCCCTTTTTTAATATCATTTGCTGCATTTTTTAGTTTTTCTATAGGTCTTATAATACTTTTAGATACTATAAATGTTAATATACCATTAGTTAATGCTAATATAATAATCATAGATATATGTAAAATAGTATCGTATTTTTTAACAATACTAATATTACTTGATAAATCCATTATAACAAACAAACTTCCCTTAATATTTTGTTTGAAATAAAAATCTTTTTGTTGTAAAAGAACAAATCGTTTAGGAGTGCTTATATAATGTTTTTGATCTGTAAAGGTAGCTCCAAATTCAGGTAAATACTTTTGTATCTCAATATTTTTTAGTTTTTCAGAACAATATATAATATCATTACCTTTTTGTATAACTACATTTGCATTTATTTCTTTTAATTTTTCATCTAAATTTTGAAGATAGTTAATATTTTCCAAGCGTTTAGCATTGTCTAATAACTGTATATCTACTTCCCGTGCTATATTCATATATTGCATTAAAATTTTTGCCGCCATCACATCCTTTATTGATGACTCATATCTCATAGGCCTTCTACCTAAATAATGAAAAACCATAATATAATTTACTATTAAAGTTAAAATAACAGGTATTATAAGCATAGCAATATATGATTGTCCTAATCGTTTTTTTATAGACATTTGTTCCTCCTATTTATTAATATATTTAATAGTAAAAGAAGGGACGGATTTTATTATTGAATAAAATCCTTAAATTTTTCAGCTGCTATATAATAATCTATTTCGGATTGTTTATATGCACATAAAGCTTTTTTGCACTCTTCCTCTGCAGCTTTATATTCTTTATCTGTGGTAAGCCCAATTTGATATTTTGTTTTAGCTGCATCTAATAATTTTAAATTTTTATCATAATCAAGTTTTTTACTTTCCATATCATCTTTTATTTTCAATATATTATTATAATCATTTCTTGCTTTAAATTCTAAGTCTGTTTTTTTATCTTCAATGTCATATTCTAGCTGAATTATTTCATCTTTTAAATCTTCTACTACATCATCTTTATATTTTATTCCTTCTATTGGAACATCATCATCAGCATTTAAGTCTACTATATTTTTTTCTTGAACTTTTATCCTTATTTGCTTTTCTAAAGATTTTACTTCATAACTATTTTTCTGTAAATCTTTTATTATATTTGGTAAGTTAACATTTAGTTTTACTTCAGGAATTTCTTCTTCTTTTAACACAAGTTTATTATTAACATCATTTCCAGATTTCATATTTAAATCCATCATCAAACTTTCTTGTTCATGTTGAATCTTTTTTAATTCATTTTGAGCCTTATCTAAATCTAATTCATAGTTTATTAATATATTCTTAGACATAGTGCCTAATTCTATCTGTCTTTTTACATCCTTTAGCTGTTTACTTACCCTCGTTATTTTACTTTTTTGAACATTAATAACTTCATTTTTTACTAATATTTCGTAATATAGCTTTTTTACATCTGCTACTAATTCATCTTGTTTATTATTTCTTTCCCATTTAACATTATTTACTTCTAGTTCTTTTTGCATCGGATAAACTTCTTCTCTTTTAGCTGTTTCAACATCATTAGCTCCATCTTCATTCTTTTCATCTAAAGATCTACTATATTTTTTTTCTGCAAGACGAATTTTTTCATTAATTAAATTTAATTCTGAATTTCTTCCTGTAGTAGATAAAATCATATCTGTCAAGTCCACTGTATTAGATGTATTCGATGTTCCTGATGCTGGTATAAACTTTAAAGCTAACATACCAGTTAATACAAACCCTGTTACAATTAATGCAATCTTCTTATTCACGACTTGAACCTCCTTTAGGTAAATATGAACTTCCTATTCCACTTGCAGTTTCCAGCTGATTTAATGCACTTTTATAATCTCTTATAGCCTTGATATAATCAACTTTTGCATTATTATATCCAACTTCTGTATCCCATAATTTAGATATAGGTGCCATGCCTTGCTCATAATATACTTTTATATCCTTACACATTTTTTCCATATTTTTTAAGTTCTTATATTTTAAATCTATATTTTCTTTAGCATCTAACATATGCATATATTTTTTCCTAGTATCCTTCGTTACACTTTTTATTGCCGTATCTAAATTCATCTGTGCTTCTGTAAGGTTTTTATGCACTTCTTTCCATTCAATTTCATCATCATCTATATAATCATCCGTAATATCCAATTCTCTTTGTTTTGTATCCAAATCTATTTTAGCTGACTCTATTTCCGCTCTTTCTTTAAGTGCTTTATTTAAATAGAAATCATATTTTAAAGGTTTTTTCTGAAATTTGCTTTCTTCTTTTATTTCTACGTCTTGCGATGCTTGTAAACCTAATTGTTGTTTTAATATCATTTTCATGTTATCTACTTGTTTTTCAAAACTACTTATACTAAGTTCTAATTTTTTCAATTCTATTTCTGCTACATCTCTTTCAAGTTTAGATACTTGTCCGTTCTCAAATTTAATTAAAAGCTGGTGGTATTCTTTATTTTGAGTATCATATAGTTCTTGCTGAAACTTAAGTCCATCCTCCATAGCAAGTAGCCCATCATAAATCTGTTCTACTCCTGATTTTATTGCTTCTTCCGTACAAGTTTTCGCCATTTTTAATTGTGTGATTGCCCCTTGAAGAGCATACCATGTAAAATCTCTTGGTTTAATAAATCTTTGAAATTTTTCTTCTTCTGTATAATCTGGTGGTTCTGATCCAAACATTTTCTGATATGTTTCAAGCTCTACTTCTTCTTTAGGTGAAAGTTCTAATTTATCCTTTTCTGCCTGTAATTCTGATTTTTTAGCTATTTTTTCCTGTTCTTCTTGTGTTAATGTTTGTCCTTCATTTTGTTTTTGCTCTAACACTTGAATTTGATCAAGTTCTTTTTCTATTTCTTTAATCTTGTCTAAATTTTTCTTGTTTTTTTTGTAAAGTTCTTCATAATCGTCAATAGCATCTAATATATCATCCATATTATCACTAAGCTTTTTAGAATTATTAAATTGTCTTACTATACTATTCATCATAAAATCTAGTTTGGAAATTTTATGATTATCATTTAAAGCCATATCAACAGATTTTTGTTTTGTTAATACTACTTTTTTATTATTTTGCTGTGTAGATGCATAACCTGAAATTACAGGTAACCCTATTAATGCTATGAGTAGCACTCTCGATATTATTTTTTTTATCAGTTTATCTTTTGCCATCAAATCACCACCTACCCCTTTTTTATAGATAACAGTTGACAGATAACAATTGAAAGTAAGAATAGTTTTTCTACTATATGATTTCTAGTTTTGCACTAGCAAAATATCTTTAACTTTCATCTGTCATCTATCAATTGTCAACTCAATTTGAATTAAACCGCCAAACTTTTATCTACTTTTTTCTTTCCTACTTTATTTCTTAAATCATCAAACAAAGTATAAATTACAGGTATAAATATAAGCGTTAATACGGTGGAGAATAACAGCCCTCCTATTACTACTGTTGCCATTGGTGCTTGAGTTTCTCCTCCTTCTCCAAGTCCCAAGGCCATAGGTAGAAGACCCAAAATAGTTGTTGATGCAGTCATAAGTATAGGTCTAAGTCTTGTTGGCCCTGCAGCAAGAATAGCTTCTTTTCTACCTTCTCCTTTACTTCTCCTAATATTTATATAGTCTATTAAAACTATAGCATTATTAACTACTATACCAGCAAGAACTATAACTCCTATAAAAGCTGGTACTGATAAAGGTCTTCTTGTTATAAATAATCCTAATGCTCCTCCTGCTACTGCTAGTGGTACTGAGAACATAATAACAAATGGATTTAATAAAGATTCAAATTGTGAAGCCAATATCATATATACTAGTACTACAGCTAGTATTAATGCTAGCAACAAATCATTAAAAGCTTCCATCATATCTTCATTTTCTCCACCAATTTTATAGCTATAGCCTTCTGGCATATTAATTTTACTTATATTAGCATTTACATCCTTCATAACACTTTTTAAATCTCTTCCATATAATTGTGATGTTACAGTAACTAATCTTGTTTGACTATCCCTATTTATACTTGAAGGTCCTCTTTTAATTTCCAAATCTGCAACTAAATTCAAAGGAATATTAATGCCTGTTTGTGTTTCAACATTAACATTTTCAAGGTTTGATATACTTTGTCTATATATATCATCACCTTTTACCACAACATCTATTTCATCACCATTATCTAATTTATATGTTGTAGCTTTCTTACCTGAAATTATTGAATTTACCTGATTTGCTATTTGTCCTGCTGTAAGTCCATATTGTGAAGCATTTTTTCTATTTATTTTTATTCTTACTTCAGGATTTCCATCTCCAAAACTTGATTCAACTTGTCTTGTTCCTTCAACTGAAGCTACTACTTTTTTAAATTGTTCACCTAATTTCCTAAGCGTTTCTAAATTATCACCTTTTATTTCTATAGAAACTGGTGCAGAACTCGCTCCCATTCCCATTCCACTATTTGAGCTAAATTTTATTTCTGCTCCTGGTATGTCTTTTGTTTCTTTTCTTGTCTGATCCATAATATCTTTTACACTTCTGTCTCTTGATTTTATCGATACTAATTTAACATCTAAAGATGCTTTATTTGTACCAGCCTTTGTTATTCCATTTGAACTTCCACCTATTTGTGTAAATATGGTATCAACTTCATCTGCTTTTCTTAATGTTTTTTCTACTTTATCTACAATTTTATTAGTATCAGCTAAACTTGCTCCATTTGGAAGATTTATATTAATTGTAAATTCACCCATGTCATTTGATGGGAAAAATTCAGCACCCACTTTAGTTAAAGATGCCATACTTATGACAAAAACAAGTATTCCTATGATTACTGTAGATTTTCTATGCCCTAATGACCAGTTCAATATCTTTTTATATCTCATCTCTACAGCAAGGAATCCTCTTTCAAATATATCTGCAATCTTTCCAAAAGGTCCTTTTTTCCTTACTACGTCTACACCCTCTACTATTTGTTCTTCTTTTAAAAGCTTTGACGAAAGCATAGGTATAAGTGTAAGCGCTACTACTAATGATGCTACTATTGAAAATACAACTGTCATAGCTAATTCTTTAAACATCATTCCAGTAATACCATTTGTAAATGCAATTGGAAGAAATACTGCTACAGTTGTAAGAGTAGATGCTACAACTGACATAGTAACCTCGGATGCACCTTCTATTGCTGCTTGTTTTACTGGATATCCTTCTTGTATAAATCTATAAATATTTTCAAGCACAACTATAGAGTTATCAACTAACATACCAATTCCCAATGCCAATCCACCAAGTGTCATTAAATTCAACGTTATATCATTTGAATATAGCAATGCAAACGTTCCTATTATAGAAACCGGTATAGCTGTACCTATTATTAATGTACTTCTTATATTTCTTAAAAATATTAATAAAACTATAACTGCAAGTATACCACCTTGTATAGCAGTATTGCTAACATTAGATATTGATTTATTTATATATTCTGCTTGATCAACTAATATATTTATTTTTACATTCGGATAAACTTTTTTTAATTTCTCTATTTCTTTTATTAAGTTTTTTGAAACTTCTACTGTATTGGCATCAGATTGTTTTTTTATACTCAAACTTAAACAATTTTTACCATTAGTTGTTGCTATTTCAGTTATTTCTTTGGTATTACGTGTTATAGTAGATATATCTTTTAAATATACTACTCCACCTGTTTTAAGTGGTATAGGAACTTCTTTTATATCATCTATTGATTTGAATTCTCCTACTGTTCTTATTAACAGTTCTTGATTCCCTTTATCTACTTCTCCACTTGGTAAATTCAAGTTTTCTCCACGTAGTATTTGAGAAATGTACTCTATACTAATACCATATCCATGCAATTTTTCTTCATTAATCTTTATCTCTATTTGTTCTTCAACGCCTCCATTTATATTAACTGAGGCAACACCTTCGGACCTTTCAAGCTTATTCTCAATATTATCTTCTACAAAAGCTTGAAGTTGTGATAATTCTTTATATCCGGTTACACTTAAAATCATAACAGCTTGTGCATTAGGATCTATCTTTAAAACCATAGGATCATTTGTATCTTCTGGAAGATATCCTTTTATCATGTCTATTTTTTCTCTCATATGCAGTGTGGCAAATTCCATATCTGTTCCAAAATTAAATTCTGCTATAACAACAGAATTTCCTTCTGAATTCATTGAACTTACATTTTTAATTCCTTCAACAGTTGCCACTGCCTGCTCTATTGGTTTGGTTACGAGTTTTTCTACTTCTTCTGGTCCTACATTTGGATAACTTGTAGATACAACCGCTACCGGTACTTCTATTTTAGGTAGCAAATCAATAGATAACCTACTTAAAGATACTGTTCCCAACACTATAATAATAAGTATCATCATAATTGTTGTTACAGGTCTTTTAACTGAAAGCTTAGATATTTTCATTATTTATCGCCTCCAGCCTTTTTTGCCTCTGAGGATTGTTTCACATCTTCTTTTTTATCATTTTCTTGTTTAATTTCTTCATTATCATCCTTAATAACTTTTATTTTTGAATTGTTTTCTACATAGTTTTGACCTTTTACAATTATCACATCTCCAGCTTGTATTCCACTTTTTATCTCTACATATTGACCATTATCTAATCCTACTTCTACTTCTTTTTCTTCAGCCTTTCCATTGTTTATAACATAAATAACTTTTTTTTCATTATTTACCGTAACTGCTTCACTTTTAATTAATAATACATCTTTTTTAGCATCAGCATTAAATTGAACCTTTGCAAACATTCCTGGTTTAATTTTATGATCTTTGTTAGTAATTTCAACTTTTATAGTATATAAATTTGTTCTAGAATCTGCTGATGGACTTACTGTATATATTTTTCCTATAAATTCACTTTCACCTGCTGAAGGTATCTCTAGTTTAACTTCGCTACCTTTTTGTAATTTATTAATTAACTTTTCTGTTACATTAACTTCAAGATATACTTTGTCCATATTAACAATAGTCACAGCTGGCTGTGCACTTGAAGCTATTTCACCTTTTTCAATATTTATACTTGCTACTATTCCTTGTATAGGTGATGTAACTGTCATATCATTTAAAGCCTGTACTGCTTGATTATGACCAACCTGTGCTTGATCATATCCTGCTTGAGCTTGTTTAATTCCAATTTGCGCATTAGCCATTGAACTTTCAGCTTGTTTAAGTCCTTGTTGTGCCTGAGATAGCTGTGCTTTTAATGCATCTAATGAACTATCTGATGCTGCAAGTTCAGCTTGTTCATATTGTGCTTTTGAAATAATTCCTTCTTCATATAATTTTTTATTTCTTTCTAAATTTAACTTTGCATTTTGAATTTTTTCATAATTCAAATCATAGTTTGCTTTTGAAGCCTCATAACTTGCTTTTGCTGAATCTAAACCTATTTCTGATTGTTGTACACCTAATTTAGACTGCTCTATTTGTGCTGAAGCTGAATCCAATCCAACTTTTGCTTGTTCTACTCTATTTTGAGAATCTGTTTTTTCTAAAGTAAACAAAACATTTCCCATGCTTACCTTGTCTCCTACTTTTACACTTACATTCTCTACTTTTCCTGGCATTTTAGGTACAATCACTGTATCTTTATCTGCTACAATTTTCCCACTAATTACAAATGAATTAGATATCATTCCTATCTTAGCTGCCTCTGTGTTAACTGGAATATAATTTTCCTGTTGAACATTTTGACCTGCCTTAGGCTCACTTTTTCCACATCCCGTAGCTAAACCCATTGCTAAAACTACTGTCATAACTATTAGTAAAACTCTCTTTTTCATTCTTTCTCCTCCTATAAATAACTAACTATTTACATTTTATATCACATTAATCCCTTTATACCAGCTAAACATTAAAAAACTACCCATAATAATTAAAGTAATAGCCCAATAGCAAACTAATCTATTTTCTTTCATATTATTACCTCCTTAATTCCTAATTTCCAAAAACACTAATTATTTTATATTTTTATTTTATATCATAATTGTAAATTTTAAATAAAGCATTTCTAAAGTTTTTCTAAAGTCTACATAAATTTTTTATTAAACTCATACAACTTCATCTTATGCAAGAATTTGCCTGCGTATCTATTCTTGTAATGCTTTCAGATAAATGCATTGAATTATTCATTTTTTTGTTGTACTATATATATATATGAAGTTATACTTTCCGATTTCGCACTTTTGTTTCTATACTTGTATGCTTCTATTTTTTTGCATATTTAGTATCACGGTTTCAGTTCAATATTGATTAAGTATATTGGTTAATTCCATTAGTTATACTACAAATATATACTTATCATCAATAACAAATCAAAACATCGTAAATATACCATATAAAGTCATATGAAATTTTAAAAATTCTAATAAAGAAAGAGGCTGATATATTGAATAACATTAACAAAAGGGATATTTCATTGAAAAGAGCTGCTGAATTAAAATCCAGAATTGATGACTATCTTAACATAAAAGATTTAATCAAAAAAGGAACTAGTGTGCAGCAAAAAGAAAACATTGCTAAAATGAAAGAAACAATACTAGAATTTTTCAAAGCTACCGAAGATGATTGGCAAGATTGGAAATGGCAATTAAAAAATAGAATAAGTGATGTCGATACTCTCTCTAAATTACTAGATTTAGATGAAAAAGAAATTGAAAACATAAAAAAAGTAGGTGAAAATTATAGATGGGCTGTTTCACCTTATTATCTTTCCTTAATAGATAAGGATAAGTTTAATCCTGTAAGACTTCAATCAATACCAACGGGTTTAGAACTTGATGGTGAAGGTGAAAAGGATCCTATGGCAGAAGAATTTACTAATCCAGCTGGCTCAATCACAAGAAGATATCCAGATAGACTTATAATAAATGTTACAAATGAATGTCCTATGTATTGCAGACACTGTCAAAGAAGAAGAAACATAGGTAGTGTAGACTCTCATAAATCTAAAGAAATTTTAAAAGAATCTTTAGAATATATTAGAAATAATCCTGAAATTAGAGATGTATTAATCACCGGTGGAGATACATTAGCTTTATCAGATAATATGATTGATTGGCTTCTTTCAGAATTACGTTCTATTCCAAGTGTTGAAATAATAAGACTTGGTACAAGAACATTAGTCACAATGCCTCAAAGAATAACTGATGATTTAGTTAATATATTAAAGAAGTATCACCCACTTTTCATTAATACTCACTTTAACCATCCATTAGAAATAACTGAGGAATCTAAAGCTGCTTGTGAAAAACTTGCAAATGCAGGAATACCTCTTGGAAATCAAGCTGTTTTACTAAATGGAATAAATAATGATAAATACGTAATGAGATTATTAAATCATGAATTATTAAAATGTAGAGTTAGACCTTATTATATCTTCCACGCTAAACACGTGATTGGCACAACACACTTTAATACTTCAATAGATGATGGAATTGAAATTATGGAATACTTAAGAGGATATACTTCTGGACTTGCTATACCAACTTACATAGTCAATGCTCCAAATGGTAAGGGTAAAACTCCTATATTACCTCAATACTTATTATCTAGAGCAAAAGATTCTGTGAAAATTAGAACTTGGGAAGGCGAAGTAATAGATTATCCTAATCACCCTACAATTGATATAAAATCATTACTATAAGATAAAAAATTTAAAAAACTTCAAAATAAAAGCTGTGCTTTAAATAAGTTTTTCTTTTAAAGCACAGCTTAAAAATTTAATTTTAATCAATATAAATTATTACTATTTTAAAATTATCCAATTCCATTATAAATAACTCCAAGTATTAAAACTACAATACTAGCCGCTGTAAATAAATATTTTCCCACTGGTTCAAACCATGCTCCTAAAGGCTTATTTGAACCTATATTTATGTCGTTTCTAGCTTTATTTGAGCCATAAATCCAAAAGAAAGCTACCGATGCAATAATGGAACCTAAAGGTGCAAGGTAAATAGTAATAAAATCAGCCCATGCCCCAAACTTCTCCATACTTAAATCCATTGGAATTGCTATTAGAAACGCTGTTATTGCTATAATTAAAACTGCCTTAATTCTTGTTAGGTTAAACTCGCTCATAATGGCTTCTGAACTAGCTTCAAGCATATTAATTGCTGAAGAAATAGCTGCAAATATAATACTTAAGAAAAACAGTACACTAAAAATGTATCCTAAAGGCATAGCTTTAAATATAAATGGCATAGTAATAAATAATAGTGAAGGACCTGCTGTAGGATCTAATCCAAAAGAGAATACTGCTGGCATAATAATAAATGCTGCAAGTAAAGCTGAAATTGTATCAAAAACAGCGACATGCATTGCAGAAGCTGGTATATCCACATCTTTCTTCAAATAACTTCCATATACAACCATTCCAGCTCCATTAAGGGATACTGTGAAAAACGCTTGCCCTAATGCCATAATCCAAGTTATAGGTTTTAATAAATACGACCAATCTGGTATCAATAAGTATTTAACTCCTTCAATAGCACCTGGTAATGTAAGTGATCTTATTAATAAAATAATAAATATTATAAAAAGTGATGGCATAATAATTTTATTTATTCTCTCTATTCCCTTAGTTACACCTACTATAACAATACATACTGTAAATAGTAGTGCTATAAAATGCCATAAAATGCTGGCTTGTGTTCCTGCAAAGCTATTAAAATATTCAGGAATATCTACATTATTAAAAGAACCTTTTAATGCAGCATAAAAATACCTGAAAACCCATCCTGCAACTATAGCATAAAATACAAGTATACCCGAAACTGCAAGAGTAGGTATTATACTAAATGCTTTACCAAATTTCAATCTTTTTTCCTTAAATACTTCTTGAATACCTTTTAAAGATCCACTTCCTCTAGATCTTCCGAACCCAAATTCTCCTACTAATCCAGTTACTCCTAAAGTAAATACACAAATAAAATATGGAATAAGAAACGCTGCTCCACCATATTGACCAAGTCTCCATGGGAACATCCAAATATTACCTAATCCTATTGCTGAACCCAAACACGATAAAATAAATCCTAATTTACTTGAAAAGCTCTCTCTTTCTACCATACTACCTTCCCCCTCATATAAAAACATTAAATAAATATAAAAAGGGTTCCTCGCCTCAAAGGACGAGAAAACCCGTGGTACCACCTTTATTTACATAAATACTATGCCTCTATATCACTATATCGGGTTTCAACCGCAATACTTTCGCATTGAGACTCCAGAGTGTAATTCACAACCTTTTGCTACACATACTTTTCACCACCCAGTATGCTCTCTATATTAAAACAAAAGTGCTACTAAATCCTTCACAATCACAAATATTATTTTTTATTTTACTAAAATGATAATATAAAACAACCAAATATGTCAACAAAATTTAACTTTAAAATTTCATCTATTTATTTGACATCAATTATACATCTCTCTAAATTTCTGTTTTAACCTGCTAGTTTCTACATTTACACATTCATCTTTTAAGCTTTTCCTAAGCGAAATCATGGAAAGTATGATTATAAACGAAAAAGGAAATGCTGCTATTATTGATACCTTTTGTATCATTTCTAATCCACCTGCTAACAAAAACATTATAGTTAAAGCAGCTTGCATTACTCCCCAAACAAATTTTTTTGAATTTTTGGGGTTTAAGCTCCCATTAGATGATAGCATACCTAATACAAAGGTTGCAGAATCTGCAGAAGTTACAAAGAACGTTGCCAATAATACTATAGCCACTGTAGAAATAATTGCTCCATAAGGATAATTATTCATAACAACAAAGAACGCCGTTTCTGTTCTTTTTACAGCCTCTAATGCTACAGTACTATCTACATTAAATCCTATTGTTCCAAATACAGCAAACCATATAAAACATACCATTGATGGTACTAATAAGACTCCTAGTAAAAACTCCCTTATAGTTCTTCCTCTAGAAATTCTGGCAATAAATATTCCTACTGGAGGTGCCCACGCTATCCACCATCCCCAGTAAAAAATAGTCCAGTCCTTATACCACTGTCCTTTTACAAATATATTATTATTATCTATTAATAATTCTTTTGTATACGCTGAAAATCCTTGAAATAAATTCTGAAACATACTGAAAGTGGGTCCTATTATTATAGCTACTAATATCAAAATCCCAGCAATAGACATGTTTATATTGGATAAAGTTTGAATTCCTTTATCTAACCCAGTAGAAGCTGAAAGCATATAACAAATTGTAACTAAACCTATTATAACTAATTGTACCTTTATATTTTCAGGAATATTAAATAAATAATTTAAACCTGAATTAATCTGAAGAGCACCTAACCCAAGAGAAGTAACTACACCAGCAACTGTTGCAAACAAAGTAAATATATCTACTATATTTCCAAGCCATCCTGTTGCTTTTTCTTCTCCTATTAATGGAATTAATAAACTGCTTATTAAAGCTGGTTTGTTTTTTCTAAATTGCATATATGCTAAAGCTAATGCTAATACCGCATAACAAGCCCATGGTGATACTCCCCAATGTAAAAATGACTTTTTCATAGCAAAAATTTTAGCTTCTTGTGTAAACCCTTGCCCATTAAGAGGCTTTATATAATGATTTAATGGTTCTGCAATCCCCCAAAAAATTAACCCTATCCCCATTCCTGCACTAAACAACATTGAAAACCATGATAATAAACCATATTCAGGTTTTTCATCATCTTTTCCTAACTTTACATTTCCATATTTACCAAATCCTATTATTACACAAAAAATAAAAAAAGATATCATAACTAGTATGTAAAACCATGAAAACTTGTTTAACAAGAAATTAAGAGTATTATTACATGTTTTTTCAAAATCTTTAATATTGAAAATTGACCAAATTAAAACACTTATCAAACTTATTATAGAAATAAAAAACACTCTATCTTTTTTTAACTTATTTAACATCTACATCCTCCTTATTGGCATTGTAACAACTTTCAATAAATGTAAATATGTCACTTTAGCCAACTCAATTATAGCATATGAGTTGTTAGTTGTAAAATAACATTTTATTTATTACAATATTTTGTGCTATTAATAGATTTTTTTGTTATAATATTGTTGCTGATTCATAAACAAAATTCTTTGTTTCAAGTAAAATGTTTACTCCATCTGAAACTTAAGCAAAAATCCCTATTTATAATTTGGTATAGATTGCTTAATTCTCTGAAAATGAGAAAAAGAATTTCATATAATATGTGAACAACATAACTCTATATATCAGATAAAATAATATAATAAGGAGAATACGAATGGAAAAGAAAGGAACTCCAAGATACATAAAAATAGCAATAGATATAGCTCATCGAATTTACAATAATGAATTCAAAGTGGGCGAAAAACTGAGAGGACGATCTACTCTTTCTAGTAAATATAATGTGTCTCCAGAAACTATAAGAAGATCTGTTTCTCTACTTCAAGATATGGATGCAGTAGAAGTTTCCGAAAAAAGCGGAATCTATGTAAAATCTGCTGAAAATGCTTATTTGTTTATACAAAGGTTTAATGCAAAAAATAACGTAAAACAGATAAGACAAAAAATCAAAGAACTTCAAAAAGAAAAATTAAGCATTGAAAAAGAACTTAATAAAAATTTAGATATGCTTTTAGAATACTCCATTCAATTTGATACAGAAAGTTTAAAAGATTCATATGAAATAAAAGTAGCTGAAAATTCTAATATAATTGATAAGACTATAGCAGATACACAATTTTGGAAATTCACTAATGCTACTATAATTTCTGTAAAAAGAGGAGAAAAGATGTATATATCTCCCGGTCCATATTTTACATTTACAGCAGAAGATATTATAAACTTTATATGCAGTGAAGACAATGTTTCCAAAGTAAAATCTTATATAGAAGATAGTGTTAACTAAATTAAAAAGCCTAGATTTTTCTCTAGGCTTTTTATTATTAACTTACTTGTTTTTAGCTTCCTTTTTGTCCTTATCAAACTCTTCAAGCTTATGTTGCTTCCATTTAATATCCTTTGTACTATAATTTACATTCTTAGTATAAGTATTTTTCCATACATTATTTGCTTTAAGTTTATTTTTAGATGTCATATTAGCAACAGGAACAGTTATTGTTTCTCTATATAAGTCTTTTCCTATCTTTATAATATATAAATATTGATTTTCAAGTTCTTCTAAATCATATTTCTTTGTCTTATCTTCTTTTACAAACTTATTAATAGCATCTAAATCATACTCTTGTGCAATATAATATATTTTAGCTCCATCACATTCACCAGATTTAATATTAATCTTTGATAATCCCATACGAATTTCATCATCTTTTAAATAGAACTCAGCTCTATTTTCGATGATTTTATCTATTTCCTCTGTATCAAGTCCAGCAGACATTTCTACACGAATATTACTTTTAGGTTCAAAAGCACCTGCATATTCATTATTGCTTATATCCCGTCTATATCCATCATCCTCATAAAAATAATCATCAAAATCATCATAATAGAAACCATATCTATTATAAGAAATATTCCAGTTCTTTGTTATCTTTGTCTTGAAATTATATTTTTTCATTTTTAATTCTTTTGAAGCACTTAAATTCATTACAGATTTTGCTGTAATTATTCTTCCTAAATATTTACTTAAACATTTTTTATCCAATGTAAATGAATTTAACATATCTTCAAAGCTTTTTCTTTTTTCAGCATCTTTATATTTATCTTCCATCATCGTAGCAGATACAAGATACTGATATCCATTTCCTACAGCATATAAATTATGAACAATATATGGAGTTTTAGTAACTGTATTATAACGAATAACTACATGTTGAACACTTGTATCTCCTTGCTTTTTAGATTCATTTTTTAATATCTTATAAACATTTTTATTATAGTTATTTTTTAATATTTCTATCTCATTCTGTGCCCAAATTGAAGCTTTTTTATAACTTTCAGCAGAACTTACTAATTTAACAGTAATTCCTTCAGGTATTTTAAACTCATCATCTTCTTCATCTTTTTTATTATTAAGTTCTTCATCACTATATACAGGACAGAAAGTTTGGCAACGAGTATTCGGAGATCCTTCTACCTTCCAATAAGGACTCATTACTATTTTCCATCCATAGTTTTTATTTTTGTACTCTCTAGTAGTACTTACTGAATCTGATAACTCTTTGATATATGGATTTTTTTCATCAAATGAAAGTTTAAAAGAAGATACTAACTTATCAAACATTTCTTCATGCCCTCTATAAAATTCTCCATCCATATCTATTTCTAAGTTATATATATATCCATTTACTACATACATTCTGTTTTCAATATAATCTTTAAATTCATCTTCTTGTTCTGGTTCCTCCATCATAAAGAAACCATAATCTCTATTTGTTTTTATTATTTTAATATATTTTTTCCCATAACTATCTTTAGCAATATCTATAGTAAATTCTTTATTTTCACGACGTCTCCATGAACGGCGATGTCTTGAACTATTCTGCATTTTATAAAGAAGCTCTTCTAATGTTAAATCATCTTTATTTTTAGTAACGCTTAGATCAACAGAAGAATTATAGCTTTTAGTAGACATATTAAATTCATTTGCTCTATCTGATTTATAAACAATAGCATCATCTGGAAGATGCATAGACCATTTATATATTCTACTTCCGACCTCTGTTTTCATTCTATCATTTTTATCTGAAAACACTTCATATAAATCTATATTTCCACTATCAGTTTTTGCATATGCTACAGGTGCTATTATCCCTACAGTCAAAAATGCACTCATTATGATTGCAGCTATCTTTTTCTTTTTCATATTAATCCTCCTTTCCTGCTTCTTTTGATTTGTCTTGTTTTTCTTTTAGCATAACTTCAACATCAATTTTTTTATCTTTTCTACTAAAAGTAAATTTCACTTTGTCTTCTGGTACATGTTCTTTTAATATTTCGTTGTATTGAGCTATAGAAGTAATAGCTTTTCCATCTATTGCTTCAAGCATGTCACCTTCTTTTACTTGGTTTAAATTTACTACTGCACCCTTTTCAAGTGCTACCACCTTTAATCCTTGATTCGTTGGAATTCCAAGCATTGCTGCCCAGTTTTCTTCAAAATCTATTCCTGTATAGCATCTTCTTATTTTTCCATATTTATCAAATTGTTCTATAAAATACTTAACATGATCTATTGGAATTGAAAAATTCATTCCCTGAAAAAACATAGTTCCTAAAGTATTTATACCTACAAGTTCCCCCTTCATATTAACAAGAGGTCCTCCACTGTTTCCTGGATTTATTGCCGCATCTGTTTGAAGATAAGTATACATACGGTCTACAGGTCTATTTAATCCACTTACAATCCCCTTGGTTGCACTATTTCTATATCCAAAAGATAAAGGTGTACCAATTGCTATTACTTCATTGCCAACCTTTATTTTTTGTTCATCTGCCATTTTCATAGGTTTTAAATTATCTTTGTTTATTTTTAGAAGTGCAAGATCAATTTCCTTATCTGTATATAAAAGTTGAGCTTTATATACTTTTCCATCGTACATTACTACATAAATATTCTTTAATCCATCTACCACATGGTTATTAGTAATTATTCTTCCTTCTTTGCTTACTATAACACCTGATCCATGTTGAAGATTTTTAGGAAATTTTGCAAATATATGTTCTCTTTCTTTAACTTTTGTGTTCTTACCTATAACTGCAACTACAGATTGATTCACTTCATCAATTACTTCAGGTACATTTTTCTTCTTTTCACTCTGCACCACTTCTTTTTTAATAGCTTCTTGATTACCTTCTACTGCAAAAGCCGTTGTAGTTGTTGCAAACACCATACTCAATCCTAAAATAAATATTAAAAACTTTTTCATAATCCCCCTCCTATATTTATAAGCTTCATATTTATAAGCTTCATATTTATAAGTTTCATATTTATATTATCACTAAGTATATTATTTTACAACAATTGTAATTATTGTGATTTATTATAAAATATTACAATTTGCTTGTTATATATTTATTAAAACTATAAAAACACATCAGCTTACCCGATGTGTTTTTATAGTTTATTAGGATTCTTTTATTATTAAGTTTCTCTTAAATTCATACTTAATTTTTAAAAACTGTTCCATGTCATTTAAAAATTGAAAAAGCATTGCTCGATTCTCGAATTCTTCTCTTGTTAAAGGAAGAGACATTTTTCTAAAATCATCTTTTAATATATATAAACAATCAATTAATTGCTCTGCTGTATTTTCTTCATACAATGAATGAGCAACTTTCTCTGTAAAATTAGCTATCATAATCGTCTGATCATAAGTCATAAAAAACCGTTGAAAATGTTCTTTCATTCGTTTGATAGCTTCATACTGCTGCCTTCTCATTTCCATATAGTATACATAGTAACTTGCATCTAAAAGAAAATAATTGTTAAAATTAATATATGACCGACTTAACGCCTTGTTTAACCTAATTTCAAGATTATTAAACAAATTATCTTCTTTTAATGATACTTTATGCTCTCTCAATGCTATTGCCATACGAAATAAAATTTCTTTCATAGTTTCTTCAATATAAATTTGATCTTGCTTAATATCTTCTTCTATACTTGGGATATAAAGATTTAATATTAATGCCACACCAATACCAATTATCATAAGTGCTAACTCGTTTCCGATTAAAAATATATTCACTGATTGTTTAACTAATAGATGTGTTACAAGTACAGAGCTTACAACTATCCCTTCTCCTATATTAAATTTTACTGCTGCGGGAATAAAAACCACTAAAAAGATACCAAAACTTATTTCATTATAACCAAATATTCTAAAAAAAACAGAAGAAATAAATAATGCTAAAATACATGCACCTATTCGATTAAGTGCTATTTTAAAAGACTGTTTTTTTGTATTTTGAATACTTAAAATTGTAATAATCCCAGCAGATACAGCATATTCTAATCCTAGCTGTTTTGCAATAATCATTGCAATTGAAGCTCCAATTCCTGTTTTTAATGTTCGATAACCAATAAATTTCATAGGTACTCCTTTATATATAATTAAATTCCTATGTTTTTTATCATTGTTTTATTATATATTTTTACTATCCTTTTTATTGATTGGATGATTCTACCTATATAAAATATATAAGGTTTTTAATATAACGTTATTAAAAACCTTATATTATTTATGAGGTGCATCCATAAATAATATAATTTTTTATTATACTTTTACAAATGCACCTCATAAATTTATTTAATTAAACAGCACACATCATTTGCAAATTGTACAGGATCCTCTATTGGAAGTCCTTCAATTAACAACGCCTGATTATATAATAGGTTTGCATACATTTTTAATTTATCTTTATCATCTACAAATGCTTTTTTAATAGAACTAAACATTTCATGATTTGTATTTATCTCCAAAATTTTATCAGCCTTAACATTTTGACCATCTGGCATCATATTAAGTACTTTCTCCATTTCAATAGATACTTCACCTTCATTAGCAAGACAAACAGGGTGTGTTTTTAACCTTTTTGATACTCTCACTTCTTTAACTTTTCCATTTAAAGCATCCTTCATAAAACCAAATAGTTCTTTATTTTCTTCTGTTTCTTTTTCATTTTCCTTTTCATCGGATTCAAATCCTAAATCTTTACTTGAAACAGATCTAAATTCTTTTTCCTTATATTTAGCAAGCATTTTGATTGCAAACTCGTCAACCTCATCAGTAAAATATAATATTTCAAAACCTTTGTCTTTGATTACTTCAGTTTGTGGTAATTTTTCGATTTTATCTATATTCTCTCCTGTAGCATAGTATATGTACTTTTGATCATCTTTCATTCGAGAAATATATTCATCCAGACTTACAAGCTTATTTTCTGTAGAAGAATGGAAAATTAATAAGTCTTGTAATTCCTCTTTATTCATACCAAAACCAGAATAAACACCGTATTTAAGTTGTCTTCCAAAACTATTATAGAACTCTTCATAATCTTCACGATTGTTTTTAAGCATTAATAAAAGCTCATTTTTGATTTTATCTTTTATTTTTTTCCCAATAAATTTAAGTTGTCTATCATGTTGTAAAAGTTCTCTTGAAATATTAAGCGAAAGATCTGCTGAATCAACTAGCCCTTGAGCAAAACTAAAATAATCTGGCAATAGATCCGCACATTTTTCCATTATTAATACACCATTTGAATAAAGTTCTAATCCTTTTTGGAATTCTTTTGTGTAAAAATCATAAGGTGCTTTCTTAGGAATAAAAAGTAATGTAGTATAACTTACTCGCCCTTCAACACTTGAATGAATTGTTTTAATAGGTTTTTCATATCCAAAATGCTTATCCATATAAAATTGATCATAATCCTCAGACTTCAATTCATTTTTATTTCTTCGCCAAATTGGCACCATACTATTTAAAGTTTCATCTTCAAAATAGTCTTCATGTTCATTCTCGGTACCTTCTTTTAATTTGCTTTTCTTCATCATCATCTTAATTGGATATTTTATGAAATCAGAATACTTTTTAATTAAAGATTTTAGTTTATATTCTTCTAAAAAATCATCATAATTTTCATCATCAGTATTTTCTTTAATCTTTAATATAATCTCAGTTCCCATTGTTTCTTTTTCGCAAGCTTCAATATCATATCCTTCTGCCCCATTTGATTTCCATTCATATGCCTCATTTGAATCAACCGCACGACTCTTTACAGTAACCAAATCAGATACCATAAAAGAAGAATAAAACCCAACTCCAAATTGCCCTATGATATCCACTCCATCTTTTACTTCATTTTCATTTTTAAATGCAAGAGAACCACTTTTAGCAATAGTACCTAGATTATTTTCAAGCTCATCTTTTGTCATACCAATCCCTGTATCACTAATTGTAAGTGTTCTCTTTTCTTTATCTGGAGTAATTCTGATATAAAAATCATCTTTTACGAAACTTACATTTTCATCAACAAGTGATCTGTAATAACTTTTATCAATTGCATCACTTGCATTTGATATAATTTCTCTCAAAAATATTTCCTTATTTGTATAAATTGAGTTAATCATTAAATCAAGTAATCTTTTAGATTCTGCTTTAAATTGTTTTTTAGCCATATTATCATTTCCTCTCATCATAATATTTAATGTAAGTAGATATACAAAATCTTTAATTTTATGATAACACTTACTTCATAGTTATGTTATAAAAAAGATCTATTTAAAACTTTTTGTTAGCACTCTCAATAAATGAGTGCTAACTTTATTTTAGCAATTATTTTTTCTTTGTCAATATATTACTTATATTTTAAAATATATACTACTATATAAATAAAACTTAAGAATTACTAGAAACTATATTTTTTCTTGCTCTACTTAAAGTTACCTTTATGTTATCATATAAATATTTATCTCACTTTTATGTACCATATTAAATCAAATTCTTTAAATATTTCTATATAAAAATTGTATAGCAACTTTTTAAAATTTATTATACAATAATCATTTTAGCCTATTTTTATAGGTTATATTAAAGCTATAATAAAAAATATACCTATTTTCTATTTATAATACAGTTCAGCATTTGCTTTAACTGCGGTTTTTATTCACTTAAGGAGTAGATTATTCGTAAATAAACAAACCTCTTAAGAAATTTATTTTCTCTTAAAAGATTTATGTAAATCCTATTTAGAATGACCTAATCCTTGACACACTATAATTCTTTTCTTTTTTATCTATCCCTTGTTCTTGTTTAAAAATTATTTTTTTAATATCCCTTTCATTACTTTAAAGTAATTACATTCGTAACATCAATTTCATCAAATGGTCTTCCATTATTTTTTTGCTTTTTACTATGCATCATTATTTTTTCACCAGATGGACTCCATGCAATAGGCATATAATATTCTCCTGCACAAATCAATGATGCTTTCTTTGTTTTTACATCTACTACATAAAGCCCTTCATGTCCTTCTTCATTTGATATATAAGCTACCTTTGTTCCATCTGAAGACCACCTTACACCATATATATATCCTTTAGCTAAAACATCTCTTTGTTTTCCTTCTATATCTGTCAATACCAATTCATTTACATCTTTCTCAAGATTTGATGTAAGCATAAGAAGTTGTTCTTGATCAGGAGATAAACTAAACTCTTGAACATCATCTTTAACTAATTCTTTCTTTTCTTTTTTATTCATATCATAAACTTTTATTTTGTCATCATCATCTGCTCCACGATGTATTGTTACATAATATATTTTATCTCCAACTTTTATTGGGTTTGTAATGCTAAGTCCATTTAATGGGTCTTTTATTCCCATTGTTCCCTTTTCTACATCTTTTATTTTTTTTATATTTCCATCAACATTTATAATAGCAAAACCCCTAATACTGTGGCAAGGAGCAATTAGCTCTTCATCATTAATCCATTTAGCTTCACTCAAATCATATTCATCTATAGCATTATCTGAAATTTTAACTATTGTATTTCCTTGCACATCTGCAATATAGCCCGCAGCCTTTTCTTCAAATTCATTTCTATAAAATATATATTTATTACTTGGCGAAGCAATTGCCCCATCTTGAAATTTTAATTGATCACCAATTCCTTTTTCTTCTTTAGAATTTAGATCATATAAATAAATATTTTTTACTTTAAAATCAGCCTTAAGTTTATCATTATCAATTTTTATTGGTTCTAATCCTTTGTTTTCCTTTGTGATTGCTATTTTGTTTTCATCTACCCAATCATACCCTATTATCCCTTCATAAGTATCAATTTTAGATGCAACCAACTCAGTTGCTAAAATATCTTTTGTATCCTTTATAATCGTTATGTTTTTATTATTTTCTTTTCCTTCTGCTTTGTATTGTGTATATCCAAAAGTTCCTACTAAAGTACTAAACGCCAACACACCTATTAATAATTTTCTTTTTATCATTTTTCAATTCCTCCTTATTTTCTATAATAATACTATACCTAATTGATTTTTCAAAAGTATATCTAATTGTTTCAAAACTGTAAAATTTTATAAAGATGGAAAAGAAATTAAAAATGTAGTTCCTTTTTCTTTTGTATCTAATAACAAAATGGTTCCTTTTTGTTTTTCTATTAATTCTTTTACAAGAGAAAGGCCTAATCCTGTTCCGCCATGATTTTTGGATCGATCTTTATTAACCGTATAAAAAGGTTCAAATATCTTCTCTCTTGCTTCTTTTGGAATCCCAATTCCTGTATCTGCTACTTCTATAAATACCTTTTTATCCTTCGTATAGCTATTAATAAATATTTCTCCATTAACCTTATTATATTTTATAGCATTGTCTATTAAATTAATAAAAATATGCATTAAATTTTCTTTATCGCCTAGAATAAATACAGATTGTAAGTTTTTTATTAAGCTAATATTAAACTTCTGAGCTTTCCCTTGCATACGGCTACAAATTTCTTCTAGTATCTCTTTCACATCTATTTTTTCATATTGAAATTCAAAATCATATTTTTGCAATGAAGATAAATGTAAAATTTTCTCCACCATCTCATAAAGTCTTTGTGTCTCTTTTACAATATTTACTTTTGCATCTTTCAGCAAATTAGGATCGTCTGAATAGATATTCAATAGATCCATATATGTTTTTATAACTGTAAGAGGTGTTTTAAATTCATGTGTTATATTCCCAATAAAAGTTTTCTGCTGCTTTTCTAATGCTTTTAGTTTTTGTACTGCTAGTCTAAGTTTTTGCTGTTCTTCTTCCATTTTTTTTATATTTTTTTCAATTTGACTGCTCATATAATAAATTCCTTCACTCAATTCTCCAAGTTCATCGTTTCTTCTAAGAGGAACAATATCATTATATAAGCCACTCTTAATGTCTAGTGTATCTTTTTTGAGTTTAACAATACTTTTAGAAAATGTATTAAAATAAAAATATGCACCAATAAAACTAAATACAAATACAACTGCTCCTATCTTCATAAAAAGAGCTTTTATATCATTATAAAAATCAATATTTTTTTTAAGTGAATAATGAAATTTAATCACTCCTATTTGATCTACATTATAAAGAGGCGCGATATATTCTGCATAATCTCCTACAATTTGATACGCTATTTGATCCTTCAGGGCGTGAGAAAGCAACTCTTTAACATCTGTTCTATTATTATATGGCATAGAATTTGTTATTTCTTTTCCATTCATATCATAAATTGCAGTATACATTCCATTTATTGAATTTAACTGTGCTACAAGTTCTTGTGCACTTTCTTGTAAAAATTGTTTTCTATCTTCTATTGATTTTGTAAGATACATCTGTCTGATATATGTGTTTGCAATTTTAACCTGCTGTGCTAAATACGTTTCATAATCTTTCTTTTGATTGTTTGTTATTCCACTTAGTACTAGTTTACTCAGTATACTCATTGTTAAAAGTAAAAGAATTGCTAAAAATACACTAAATTTTATCTTTATACTAACCTTCATAGATTTCACCTACAGCTTTATATCCCACTCTATATACTGTTTGTATTATATTTTCATATAATTTTCCTAATTTTTTTCTAAGTCTTTGAATGTGAATATCTACAGTGCGGGTTCCCCCAATGTATTCCATTCCCCAAATTAAATCTAAAAGTTCATCTCTTGTATATACTCTATCTAAATTTGATAATAAAAGAACTAGCAAATCAAATTCTTTAGGCGTCAATTGCAATTCTTCTCCTTTTATAAGAACTTTCCTTTGTTTTAACATAACCTTCAAATCTTTAATTTGTATATCTGTATCTTCAGATTCATTTGTATTTTTATTTAACCTTCTAAGTAATGATTTAACCCTTGCTATCACTTCTCTTATATCAAAGGGCTTTGTTATATAATCATCAGCTCCTAACTCTAAACCTAATACTTTGTCTACAATATCATTTTTTGCAGTAAGCATGACAATCCCTAAATTTTCTCTATTATCTAATTTCCTACATACTTCAAATCCATTCATTTTAGGCATCATCACATCTATAATCAATATATGTGGGTTAAAGTTTTTTATTTTATTTAATGCTTCTTCTCCATTATAAGCCGTTTCAACACTGTAACCTTCTCTTTTAAAAGCATATGCAATTAAGTCCGCAATACTTTTTTCATCATCTACTACTAATATTTTTTCTTCCATGCATTCATCACCCTCTCTATCTATATCACAGTATAATATATCTAATAAGCAATTAAAAATTATTTATTGAGGTAATTTTAGTATTTTTTATTAATAACAAAAGACACCATATGAAGTTATTATCCTCTGGTGCTTCTCTCATTTTCATTTCTTTATATAAGATTTATTCTTATAATATACACTTAAATATATTGTTCTCACTTTATTTCAGGAAAAACCTCACTTATTTATGGTACGGTTCACCATTATTTATCCTATAACTTCTATAAATTTGTTCCAACAACATAACTCTAAAAAGTTGATGTGGAAAAGTCATCTTAGAAAAACAAAGCTTATAATTTGCTCGTTTTAAAACTTCTTCTGCTAACCCTAACGAACCACCAATTATAAATACTATATTACTATTACCTCTAACCCCTAAATCATTTATCATATCAGCCATTTCTTCTGATGAAACCATATTACCCTTCAAGTCTAATGCGATTACATATGTGTTGTCTTTTATATTATTTAAAATTTTTTGTCCCTCTTTTTGTTTTATCTGAAGTTCTTCCTTTTCTGATGCATTATCTGGAGTTTTTTCATCATTAAGTTCGATTATTCTAAATTTGCAATACCTACTTAATCTTTTACTATATTCATCAACTGCTGCCTTTAAATATTTTTCTTTTAATTTTCCTACAGATATAACTGTTATATTCATACACTTATCACTCTTTCTATTATATTTTTCATAGTTAAGCTCATTTACTAGTGTCAACCTATGCCTATAATAAAAGCCTTACATTTTCATGTAAGGCTTTTATTATGTACTATGAATTATGCGTTTTTTCCACAACATTTTTTATATTTCTTTCCACTTCCGCATGGACATAAATCATTTCTTCCTATTTTCATTGGTTTAACTACTGTTTTAGATGCTCTCCACTCTTTAGTTATTTCTTTTCTTTTTTCTTCTGATAATATTCCATTCCATTGTGGAAGACTATACAAATAATCTGCTTTAGCATCTAACATGTTAAAATATAATTTTTCAAAATCAATATTTAATTCAATTTCTGTATCTGCTTCAACCGCTTCTATATCTAAGTCATTTTTAAGACTTTCATTTATTCCGTCTAAAAATCCCATAAAAAACTTTATGTCTGCATCGTATTCTTTTGCTAAATCTTCAATTTTTCCTTTAATAACATCTTTATGATTAGCTAACATTTTACTATATACATCTTTTTCTACTTGGCCATATTCTTTCCAAAAAGCAGCTTCACCTTTATGCTTTACGTAATCAACAACCATATCTGTCCAACCTTTATACAAACTCATACTTCATTCTCCTTTTATCAATTTAATTAGACTACGACACACTATAACATTATAATAAACATATTACCTTTTTTCAACATTATATTCTCACTTTTTATAGGTATATATGATATTATAATTACCTGTGTTATTTTTTCATATTTGTAATATCCTCTACACTAAAAGGCTTTGATATGTCAAAATTTCCACCTAGTACATCTACATTTTTATTATCTATTAATATTTTAACTTTATCAACAGACTCTAATTGGGTTAAAGATAAAGTTAAACTTTTTAAGCAAGCCTCTTCTCTAGTAATTTCCATTAAATTTTTAGCTTCTGCACTTAAATTCACATAAACAATTTTATCTTTAATTGAAACACTAATAAGTCTCACATCTTTAGGGAAAATAGGTTTTAACTGACTTTCCATTGAAGGCCCTTTTATAAGCTCTTGCATAATAATTTCACCTATTAACTCTTCCTTTAGAATTATTCTTTCTTCTTTTCCAACCTCAGCCTTACTATCGTTTTCTGAACCATCAAAATATAAATTT
Organism: Clostridium aestuarii; assembly: GCF_026735135.1. GTDB lineage: Bacteria > Bacillota > Clostridia > Clostridiales > Clostridiaceae > Clostridium_H > Clostridium_H aestuarii. Next base: position 53,898 of record NZ_JAPQER010000006.1, read on the forward strand.
AAATTAAGATACGCTTCATTAGTATCATCTAAACTCAATTTCTTCATTATTTTTTCATTACTATTTGCTACAGCCTTATTCTTCTTAGTACAACCTACAAAACTTATGACGCCTAATATTACTAATACTAATAAAAACACATTAAATATTTTCCTCATATCATGCGCATCCTCCTAAAATTCAATATAATCACTAGGCATGTCCCTCTTAGCTAAACCTAATATTATATCTTCATTTATTTTTATTCCATTTTCTCTAAGAATATTAATTACTGTTTGATATGCAAGTTCTGGATAATTATTAGTTTTACTTAGATGACCCAATATAACTCTTTTACAATTGTATTTTATCATATCGAGTATAGCCTTTCCACAATCATCATTAGATAAATGACCTATATCACTTAATATTCTTCTTTTTAAAGTATACGGATAAGGTCCAAACTTCACCATTTCCACATCATGATTACTCTCAAGTAAAACAACATTTGAGTCTTTAATGGCTTCTTTTACTTCTTTTGAAAAATATCCCAAATCAGTAGCAATACTTACTTTTTTATTACCATAAGATACTGTATATCCTACAGGATCAGCTGCATCATGTGGTATTCTATAGCTACATATATTCATGTCTTTAACATTTATATTTTTATTTTTTTCTGCTATTTTTATATTTTCTTCTTTTATTTTTCCTATGTTTTTAGCCATTCCTTTCCATGTTAATTCATTTGCATAAATAGGTATATTATATCTTCGCGACATTACACCTACCCCTTTAACATGGTCTATATGTTCATGTGTAATAAATATTCCATCTACATCATTTGGGTCTTTATTAATATCTTTTAAGGCTTTTTCGATACTCTTACCTGATAGACCTGCATCTATTAAGATATTTCCGCGTTTTGAAGAAATAAATATGCTATTTCCACTACTTCCACTATACAAAGGACAAAATATCATTATGTTATTCTCCATTCATATATAAGTTTCTATTTTTCAATTCTTGTTATTTTAGCACCTAAAGAATTTAACTTATTTTCAATGTTTGGATATCCTCTATCAATATGTTCAAGATTAGTAACTTCAGTAGTCCCTTTTGCAATAAGTCCTGCAATAACCATTGCCGCTCCTGCTCTTAAATCTGTTGCTACAATTTTAGCACCAGTAAGACATTCTACACCTTCAATAACTGCTAAATTACTTTCTACTTTCACCTTAGCACCCATTTTTTTCAATTCATCCACATGCTTAAATCGACTTTCCCATATGCTTTCATTAACTATACTTCTTCCTTTTGCAGTACTTAGAAGCGTTGTCATAGGCTGTTGTAGATCTGTTGGAAATCCTGGGTAAGGAAGGGTTTTTACATTTACCCCCTTTAATTTTCTTGAACTTTCTATTGTTATGCTATCTCCATTTTCAGTTATATCAACACCCATTTCAATAAGTTTTGCTGAAATTGATTCTAAATGTTTTGGTATAACATTATTTATATTAACCTTTCCCCCACAAGCAGCCGCTGCCATCATATATGTTCCTGCTTCTATTTGATCTGGAATAACACTATAGTTACATCCTTTTAGTTCATTAACCCCATTTATTCTAATTACATCTGTTCCTGCACCCTTTATATTCGCACCCATTGAATTCAAGAAATTAGCTACATCAACAATATGAGGCTCTTTAGCACAGTTTTCAAGTATAGTTTTACCTTCAGCAAATACAGCTGCCAACATAACATTTATTGTAGCTCCTACACTAACAACATCAAAATATATATTTGTCCCTACTAATTTATCTGCCTCAGCAATTACAGCTCCATGTTCAATTGTCACTTTTGCTCCTAGCGCTTCAAATCCTTTTATGTGCTGATCTATAGGTCTTACCCCTATAGCACATCCTCCTGGCATTTCTACTCTAGCTTTTTTAAATCTTCCAAGTAAAGCCCCTATTAAGTAGTATGAAGCTCTCATTTTTTGAACTTCTTCAATATTAGCATCATAACTATTTATACATGTACTATCTATTGTAACTAAATTATTATCTGAAACTACTTTTGCACCTAAGCTTTCAATTATTTTTTTTATACATTCTATATCACTAATTTGAGGAATATTATCAATAACACAAGTGCCTTTGGTTGCCATAATAGCTGATGGCAATATAGCTACTGCTGCATTCTTAGCACCACTAATTTCAATATCACCATTTAGAGGATTTCCTCCTTCAATAATTAGTTTTTTCATATGATTATCCATCCTTACTATTTATTTTTTATATAATGATAGTTATTAAAACTTAATTTTTAGATTTTTTGTTATATTTGCCACAACCCTAATTATAACATAATCCCGTATATTTTTGGCACTTAATTTTATATAGCATAGTATTGTTTTTATTGTAATAATATGTATAATTTTGTTTTTATAAATTTTAAAAAATAAATCTACCTATTAGTGTAAGTATATTTTATCCAGTATATTCATTATATACTTTTTATATATAATAGATCTAAAATCTTTAAAAGGATATAATGCTAGATAAATTACATTATATCCTTTTAATATTGTATTATATTATCTTTTATTTTTTTTGAAAGCTTCCACAATCAGTACATTCTATTGAACTTGCTATATTAATATTCTTTACAACATTTATTTCTGATAAAACACAGTAATTATCACTATTGCAATGGAACTTACATTCTGTTACTGTACAATGTATACTATTATTATGTTGCATAGCATTACCTCCCCTTTAAATTTACTTACATATATAGTATTAGTTTTGAATAAATTTTTATTCAAAATGCATACTATAAGATTAAGCTGTTATTTTTAATAAATAGTATTTATAGCTTAAAAATGTACAATTATAATAAATATGGTATAATATCAGTAAAAATTACTACGTATGGGGGATTAATATGAAATACCGTTTAGTTGCTTTATTTGATGATGAATCTAGTAAACATCTTCAAACAACTCAAAGAAATTTATGTAAAAGGTATAGAATTTATAAGTCGAATCAACAACTGCATATACCTATACAAACAGTGATAGACCCTGATATAGAAAAATTTGATAAAATAATTACTGATACACTAGGTCCATATAAAAAATTCAAAGTACAAATAAAAAAAGACATATATTTAGATAAATTTTCGAAATATGTTAATTTAAGAGTTCAAAATAAAGGCTATATAAACCGAATAGCTAGAAACATCTCTGATACTCTAATTTTAAGTGGATTTAATATAAAAAATAATTATAACGATTTACATATATATTTAGCAAATTCAAATTATGCTCTTCGTAAATCATTAAATAATTTATCATCTGTTGCATTAACTACAAAAAATAATAATATAGACTTTTATTTCGCCAAAGTAAACAAACTTGAACTTTGGAAATTGTTAAATAATAAAAAAGAAGTATTAATAAAAACTTATTCTCTACGAGATTATTAATATTTTAAGTAGATAGTATATAAACCTTTTTTAATACTATTTACTTATTTTTTTACTTTAATTTTCATGTAAACGTTTTGTTAATCTTTTAATATTTCTGAAAATAATATAAAATATATTTATACCTATACCAAGTTTCAGAAAGGCGGAATTATTAAATGAATTTACCTGATTTATTCCAATTACAAAGTAAATTAGACAAAAGAATTATAGAAGAACATGCTTTACACCAACAATCATTATTTTCTAAAAAAGTTTTAGCTCTTCAAGTAGAAATTAGTGAACTTGCTAATGAAACCCGCTGTTTTAAATTTTGGAGTAATAAAGGCCCTTCAGCCAAAGAAGCAATACTAGAAGAGTATGTTGATTGCCTTCATTTTATTTTAAGCTTAGGCTTAGAAAAAAACTATCAGGATATAGAAGTCTGTGTATCTAATGATTATACTGATTTGACAGAAAAATTTGTAAATATGTATATAGATATTAATGATTTTGTGGTCTGTACTTCTAAAGACAATTATAAAACTTTATTTGAAGATTTCTTATCATTAGGTGTAAACTTAAGATTTAGTTCAGAAGATATAGAAAATGCTTATTATAAAAAGAATACTATTAATCACAAAAGACAAGCTTCTGGATATTAAACACTTAATATGTAATATAAATACATTTTCCAAATGTAATATAACATTACATTATAGGTTATACTACTATGGGAAGGTGATTTTTATGCTAGGACTAATTTTTTCTATTATTGCTGGTATTTCTATGAGTCTTCAAGGTGTTTTTAATACTAGAATGAGTCAAAAAATTGGGCTTTGGGAAACAAACACCTTAGTTCAAGGAATTGGATTTATACTCACATTGTTAATAACGTTATTTTTGGGTAATGGAAATTGGAAAAACCTTGGTTCCTCAAATAAATTATACTTACTTGGAGGACCTTTAGGTGTTATAATTATTTTCACTGTAATGGTTGGTATATCAAACCTTAATCCTGCATATGCTACAGCTATTATATTGATTTCCCAACTTATTGCGTCTGGAATTATAGAAGCTTTGGGCTTATTTGAAACTAAAAAGCTTCAATTTGGAATAAGTCAATTTTTAGGAATTATAATCATGATAATAGGAATAGTAATTTTTAAATGGAAATCATAAATAACCAGTAAAATATACTGGTTATTTTCTCGTTTGTAAAATTTTATTTTCTATATCTAGTATTTTTAACGATTCTTTAGAAGAAATTTTTGAAAATACTAAATTTCTATATTTTTGACCCAATAAATTTCTTGCTTTAATTTCTCCTTGTTCAATATCTGTCCAACCTATTTTTCTTCTATTATAATATAAATCATAATCAACTATTCTTGTACCAGCTTCTGAATATTCTAATGCAAGTAATATCTTTTTTATATACTCTGGTTCAAGAAGTGTAAAAAGCCTAAGCCTATATATTTCTACTTTCATAAGAAATCTAGGACTATCTATACCCCAAGACTCTCCCATTACCACTCCTAATTCTAAGTTATCAATTACTCTTATTAACTTATCATATTGGAGTTTATATGCTTCAAATCTATCATATATTTTTATATCCAAATCATACCAGTCTCTCTCTCCAAGTCCTTGATTTAAATACCTCAACCCATGTTTTCTAAGACTTTTTAATAAATAATAGTACTCTTGTTCTACATATATAGCTTTTTCATAAATATCCAAAAGACTAATTTTATTACTAAGAGGCTTTTTAGAAAAAAGTATTATATTTCCTTTATTATTATGCTCATTTAAAATACTATGTAATTTACCATTATTTCCCATATAATCTTTTTGTATCTCATCTATAATTTTTTCAAAATCTCCAAAAGCTCTCATAACAATTATTCTAGGTGCTAATCTTGATCCACTTATAAGATTAATTTTATTATCATTCAGAACATCACAAAATAGTTTATCAGGCTGGTATTTTATTAAAAAGATATGTTTTATATGTTTTTCTTTAACTACCTCTTGCAGTTTATCTGTTAAACACAAAATAGTGTAGTCTTCTTCTGAATTTTCATAGGCAAAATTAAAATTACATTCTTTAGCATCAAATTTTTGTTTTACGTATAATACTAGTTCATCAATTTTTTTGCTTTCTATCAATAATATTTTAGGTCCCTCTCTTACTAATGAAAACATAACTAACCCTCCTTAATTAAAAGCCTGCTCTTCCTCTTCCTAATCTTTTATCATCTATCCAATACGGATATGGTAAATTAAATACCTTACCCGTTTTCAAAGTTATAATATTAATATTTATAATTCCATTCAAATACGTATTGTCATAATCCACCTTATTTCTTATACTTAAATCATGCCCAAACAAATTGTATTTTGAAGGCTCATTTAAAACTTTTTCCGAAAAATGACTTATTGTAAAATCTATATTCTGTATAATAATTTTTTCTACATTTCTTACTATAGAACTCTTTTTAATAAATTTTCTAACTATATTCTCATTATCGTGATTTCCCATACACAAGTATATATCTTTTGCATGAGAATTTTCTAAAATATCAATTAATATCTTAATTTTCTTTTCATACCTATTAATAGATTGAGGATAATTTTCTAATTTTATATCATCTACTAAATCTCCAGTATGAATTATATAATCAGGTTTTAAAATCTTTATTATTTTTTTTAAACATTGAAAAAAATCCTGTGGAGTATCTGAAATATGAAGAACTAAAGGTTCATTTATATTCCTTATATAATTAGGAATATAAATACTTCCTATTAACCTATAAAAAATACACTTAAATTTTTCATTCATATTATAAATTTTTTTCAAAACTCAACCCACCTAACATATAAAATTTAAAATCATAAGTATATATTAACATTTCTTTACCATTACTACTATATTATATAATAGAGCATTGTATTAGGAGGATATCAATGTTTTCTTTAAAATCCAAACTAGATATTAATTTAAAAAACTGTATAAAAAACAAATTATATAAAAATTATAGAGTAATAGTTCACTGTAAGTCTCTTCAAAATAAAATAGAAAAAAAATTAAACTCTTACGGATGCCAAATTATACGTTCAATACCATCTATAGGTTGTATATCATCTAATCTTTCACCAAATATAATAGAAAGAATAATAGAATATCCAGAAGTAGATTATATTACCTTTGATAACTATGCCTTATTATGTGGAAAGAGTATAGAAAAAGCTAATGGAATAACCTTTAGTAGTAAATATAAATTAACTGGTAAAGGTATATGTATTGGTATCGTAGATACAGGTGTATATCCTCATCCTGATTTAAAAAAACCTTTTAACAAAATTTCTAATTTTCTAGATATTGTAAATAACTTATCTTATTCCTATGACGATAATGGTCATGGTACATTTATAAGTGGACTTATCTGTTCAAGCGGATATTGTTCTGAAGGATTATATAAAGGTATAGCTGAGAATAGTAATATTTATATGATTAAAGCTTTCAACCACTTAGGTAGAGGATATATATCTGATATTTTATCAGCTATAGAAATTTTAATAAATGAAAGTAAAAAATATAATATTAAGATACTTTGTCTTCCCTTTGAAACCGTTGACTATGATGAACATACATTAACTTTATTCTCAAATTTATTTGAAAAAGCTATAGAAAAAAACATGATTATATTAGTACCTAGTGGACATAATAGTAATGTAGAAAATTCTATGCGTGGAATTTCATTATTGAAAAACTGTATAACAATAGGAGGAATAGATACAACATCTAATAAAAAGGCCTATACAGGTTCTTCTTTTGGACCTTGTGGAAAACTAAAAAAACCAAATTTATCGGCTGCTTGTGTAGATATTTGTTCTCTAAATTCTGATTTATCTTATATATCGGAAAGAAATGGTCATAAATTATATCCTCATCCTATTGAAACACCTTATACATGTTATAGTGGAACATCTTGCGCAACTGCTTATATAAGTGGTCTTTGCGCTTTGCTGTATGAAAACAATCCAGATTTAACATATAAAGATATACTTTCATTATTAAATATATCTTGTGATATTTTACAAATCCCTAGAGGAATTCAAGGTTCAGGAATGATAAATTTTAATAAATTACTTCCTTAAATTCTAAAATCAACCTATAACATCTTTTTAATAAAATAACATAAGTAACAGGAGGATAACAATGATAAGTCAAAAACTTTTTGAAGAATTAAATAAACAGATAAACTATGAATTATATTCTGCACATCTTTACCTTGCCATGGCAGCATACTGTGCTTCACAAGATTTAGATGGATTTACTAATTTTTTTAAAGTTCAAGCAGAAGAGGAAAAATTTCATGCAATGAAACTCTTTGATTACGTAAATGAAATGGATGGTACTGTAAAACTCGATGGTCTAGATATACCTCAAAATGAATACCCTACTATTTTAGATGTTTTTAAGTCAGCATATGAACATGAAAAATTTGTTACTAGCAGAATATATTTTTTATCAGATATAGCTATGGAAGAAAGAGAACATGCAACTATAAGTATGTTAAAATGGTATATTGATGAACAAGTTGAAGAAGAATCTACATTTAGTTCCATTATTAAAAAATTAGAAAGAATTAAGGATGATAGTAATGTCCTTTATATGTTAGATAAAGAATTTGCTCAAAGATCCTTCACTCCGCCTAATGAGGTATAAAAAATGATGCTGCAATTAATTTGCAGCATCATTTTTTAGTTCAAAATTTAAAATACTGTTATTGTAACTATATTTAATAATAAATTGTAACTGTTTTGTTACTTTATTAAAAGTTATAAACTGTAAAATATATTATAGAAATAGTTTCCTTTAAGGGGTGGTAATATGCTTATAAAAGATATTAACATTGGAAGAAAAAATTTATCATATGATATGCAAAGCTTAAAAAATAAATTAAATTTATTTGAAGCACTAACTATACTATTTTTATTAATTACTGTTTTAGTATAATACTTAGAAAACTTATTTAAGAGTTATTGTAACCTTAAACTCCTTATGTTTTTTACATAAGGTTTTTTTAAAACTAAAAACCATATATGATTGAATATAATCATATATGGTTTTATTCACATTATTAAAAAGTTGTTTTAGGAAATTCTTTTACTACCTGAGCTTCTTGAACAATTTTACGCTTCTTTGAAATTACATTCATTATTATTGCTATAGCTCCATCTCCTGTTACATTTGTCGCTGTTCCAAAACTATCTTGTGCTGCATGTAGTGCTATCATTAGTCCCTGCTGTGCTGGATTAAATAATAGCATATCTTGAAGAAGTCCGAGCGATGCCATTATGCCGCCACCCGGTATTCCCGGTGCAGCTACCATAGTTACTCCCAACATAAGTATAAATGGAAACATAGCTCCAAATGTAGGAGTTTGTCCACTTATCAACATAACTCCCATAGATGCTAGTACTATAGTAATTGTATCTCCAGCAAGATGTATTGTTGCACATAATGGAATAACAAAATCAACAATATCATCATCTACTTCATTTTTTCTAGCACATTGTAATGTTACTGGAATAGTTGCGGCTGACGATTGTGTCCCAAGTGCTGTGAAATATGCTGGAATCATATTTCTTATAGACTTAATTGGATTCTTACCACTCACAATCCATGATATTCCATATTGAACTACTAAATAACCGATATGAAGCACTAAAATAATAGCATATACAGATGAGAATGCCTTTAATGTTTTAAATATCTCTCCTGCAACTGTTAATTTTACAAATATACCTGTTATATGTATTGGCACACAAGGTATAATTACATTTTTTACTACAAGTGTTACAATTCTTTGAAAATCCTTCATTGCACCTAATAAAGTCTTTCCTTTAATATGAGCCATTCCAAGTCCTAACATAAATGCTGCAACAAGAGCTGTCATAACACCCATAATTGGCGGTATAGTAATTGTAAAATATGGTTCTAAATTAACCGCAGATTTTTCAGCTAATTCTCCAGCTTTTATTACTTTAGGAAGTATTGATGCTCCAAACATATATGCTAAAGTACCTGCTGCTACCGCAGATACATATGCAAATGCTGCTGTTATCCCCAATAATTTACCCGATCCTTTTCCTAAATCAGCTATTCCTGGTGCAACAAATCCTACTATTATACATGGAATAATAAAACTTAACAAATTTCCAAATATACTAGAAAAAGTAATAAATATTCTAGAAACAAAATATATTTCTGTAGATTTTGATACCATTCCAATTATAATACCTAAAACTATACCTATAATCAATCTAGGTAAAAGTCCAACCTTTTTCATTATTTTAAAGCCCCCTTTTTATTTGGTAAAAACAAAATAGTATAACTAAAAATTTTTACATAATTTCACTTCACATTATTCGCCCCATCTGTTTCTATGTGGTATACATTTGTTTTTATTGTAAACACAGTAATCATACTACCATCTTTTGTATACACTGTCAACAGCAAAATATATTCTTTTCTTTGATACAAATTTGATGATTGTTCAAAATAAAAAAGGTTTAGTAATAATCTTTAATTATTATTACTAAACCTTTTTAACATCCATTATAGTCTATACGCTAACTACATTACTCTTTCTTTACCAATGAAGCATAATGAAAGCATTCCTACTCCAGTATGAGATGCAATTACAGGTCCTACATGATTAATTATAATTTCTTTAACCTTAAATCTTTCCTGTACCATTTCTTTTAAATATAATGCATCTTTAATACAATCTCCATGACTTATTCCAATAACCTGATTTTCATCATCTATCATATTTTCTTCAAATTTATCTATAAGGGATTTAAGGGCTTTTTTTCTGCCTCTTATATTATTTACATTTTTAAGTCCACCCTCTTTATCAATATATATCACAGGTTTAATTTTAAGTAATGTCCCTATGTTAGCTTTTACAGCTGAAAGTCTTCCTCCTTTTTTTAAATGAATTAAATCTTCTACAATAAACCAATGATGTACATTAAACTTATTTTCTTCTACCCAATTAACTATTTCTTCTTTTGATGCTCCATTTTTTAACATATTATATACATTATAAACAATAAGACCTTCTCCTATACATGCACTTTTAGTATCTATTACCGTTATATCCGCATTCTGAAATTCTTCTTCAACTAACTGTTTCGCTATATTAGCACTGCTAAAGCATCCACTCATTTTTGAAGACATAGCTAAATAAATTATAGCTTTTTCTTGTTTTACATATTTCTCAAACAACTCCTGAAATCTGTATACATTTATTTGTGATGTAGTAGGCATAGAACCTTCTCTTATCTTTTTATAGAAATATTCATAAGTTAATGTTTTACCAAAATCATCTATGTATTCTTCTTCATCTAAATGACATATAAGCCCTAATGACGGTATATCGTTATTTTCAATAAATTCTAATGGTAAATCACAACTTGAATCTACAATAATTACAGTATTCATATTTTAAATCCCCTTTATTATTACTAATATATCTTATACAAATTTTGCCAACCATTCTATCTAAAATCAACTCTTTACGCTTATGAATATCCATAATAATTTTTAGATATATTATAAATTTCTGCACTTTTAGGCAGAGAAAGATTTGTTTTTTGAAGCATATTTTCCATAGCTTTATCAAAAATATATACTTACTTAGTATAAAATATTTTTTTATACTATTCCTTTAGAACTCCTTTTAGTATTTCTCTTCTAAGCCATTCTAATACTCTAATTACAGTGCTATTTCTTACTCTCTGTCTGTCTCCTACCAAGCGTAATTCTTTTGTTTTCATTTTTCCTTTTATATATAATCCTACATATACAAGCCCAATTGGTTTTTCACTACTTCCACCACCTGGTCCTGCAATCCCTGTTGTTGAAATTCCAATATCAGTATTTGCTGTTTTTGCAATTCCTTCTGCCATTTCCGCAGCTGTTTGACTGCTTACAGCTCCATATTTATCAAGAGTCTCTTTTTTTACATTTAATCTTTTCATTTTTGCTTCATTTGAATATGTAATAATACCTTCTTTAAAAACCTCTGAAATTCCTGGATAATTTATTATTTTTCCTGCTAAAAGACCACCTGTGCATGATTCAGCCGTAGCTATAGTTAATTTATTGTTTACAAGAATATTTCCAATTACTTCTTCAATAGAGGTTTCTCCTTCCCCATATACTGCAATACCAATTTTTTCCCTTATTTGATTTTCAACAGGTACAATTAAATCTTCTGCTTCTTTTTGTGTTTTTGCTTTTGCTGTAATTCTAAATATAACTTCGTTTTCCTTTGCATAAGGTGCTACTGTTGGATTATATGAATTATCTATAATATCTCCTATTTGCTCTGAAGCAGCACTTTCTCCTATTCCAATAACTCTAAGTATCTTAGAAAATAATATACCATCTTGATATTTACTTAAATATGGGATAACGCTTTTTTCAAACATAGGTTTCATTTCCTTTGGTGGCCCTGGCAACACTATTAAAATCTTGTTATCCTTTTCTATTATGCACCCTGGCGCGGTTCCTTTATCGTTAGGTAATATATGTGCTTCTTTGGGAAAATAGGCTTGCTTTTTATTACTTTGAACCATTTTTCTATTCATCTTATTAAAATATTCTTCAATTTTTTCTAGTATATCTTCATATAAAACAGATTCCATCTGAAAATACTCAAAAGCTATTTCTTTTGTTAAATCATCTTTTGTAGGTCCAAGCCCTCCAGTTGTAATTACCAAATCTGCTCTATTAAAAGCAAGCTTATAAGCTTCCTTTAATCTTTCAGGATTATCACCAATCACTGATTGATGATATACATCTATTCCTAAATCAGCTAGCCGTTTTGCTATATACTGTGCATTTGTATTAACTATATTTCCTAATAATATTTCTGTGCCCACTGCTAATATTTCCGCTTTCATATTTACCCCTCTTTCAATACTTACTTACATACATTATTATAACAAAAAATAGCAGCACAAACTAAGAATATTGTTTTACAATATTCTTAGTTTGTATAATTTGAATTTTTTCATCTAAAATAATAAGCTCATATTTATACGATCTGTTTTTGACAAATATATTATTCTCAGCAATTAAATTTGCTTCTTTTAAATCCTTTGCTTTAAAAATGAAAGATCCTCCATTTTTATTAAAGTATCCTCCACCTATTAAATACTTAGCTTTTCCCTTGTTATCCGTCTTTCTTATGTAAGCTTTATTAGTTGATTTTTCTTTTAGATTATTTCTATCAATAAAATAATTAACCCTTATAAATAAATTACTATTATTATTCATCAAATATACCTCCACTTAGAAAAACTATATTTCTAATTTATGTTTTAATTATATCGAACAAATGTTCGCTCGTCAATATATATCATTTTTGTATATTATTCATAATTTATTAGAAAATATTTCTTAAAAGTAATACACCAAGCATATAAAATGTTATATACTTAATATTAAGTAATTATTTTGTCATTAAATGTAGAGGAGTATATAATATGAGAATTGTACCAATTGAATGTGCTAAAGAAGGTTGTTTCCTGGCTAAAACAATTTTTGATAGCGATGGAAGAATTTTATTAAGAGAAGGTGTACAACTTAATAAAACTATTTTAAATAGAATTAAGAGTATTGGCATTTTTAGTATATATATACACGATGAATATAGTACTATTGAACTTGAAGATATAATTAAACCTGAAATACGTCAAAAATCTATTAAAGTTTTAAAAGAAAGCTTCTCTAATACCGATAAATATATGTTTAACCTTAATACAACTAGCTATAGCAATAAGATGTTAAAGGAAAGACAAGACTATTTTAATTCTATAAATAAAATAGCAGAAGAAATACTTGAACAAATACTTTTTCAAGAAAATATAATGATAAATTTAGTTGACATAAAAAGTATGGATAATTATACATATCAGCACTGCGTAAATGTTGCTGTACTCTCTCTTATACTTGGAATTCAGCTTCAGTTAAAAAAATCAGAATTACTCAATTTATCTATAGGCGCTTTACTACATGATATTGGTAAAGTTATGGTACCTAAAGAGATTTTAAATAAAGAAGGTCCTTTAAATTCTGAAGAATTTGAACTAATAAAACAACATACTTCAAAAGGTTACAAGTACTTAACCGGAAATATAAATATACCTGCTCCAGCCAGAGTTATAGTGCTTCAGCATCACGAAAAGGTAGATGGAAGTGGTTATCCTGAAGGTAGAAAAGGTAATCGTATAAGTAAACTCTCCAAGGTAGTTGCTGTAGCCGATGTATATGATGCTCTAACTTCAGATAGATGCTATAGAAGAGCTCTAAGTCCTAATGAAGCTGTTGAATATATCTTAGGTAGCGCTCAAACTCAGTTTGATTACGAAATAGTTAAGGCTTTTGCTTCTGCGGTAATTCCTTATCCTAAAGGAAGTTTAGTAGAATTAAGTACTGGAGATATTGCTTTAGTTGAAGATATATATCCTAATTTTCCATTACGTCCTAAACTTAAAATAATAAAGAGTACGGATAAAAATAAAATAAATACTATTTTGGAACTGACAGAAGAATTAGATGTGGTAATTAAAGATATAGCGTATGAAGTTTAAAAAGTTTAAAGTATAGCGCAGAACATCGCTCTATACTCTAAACTTTTCCCAAAAATTATTTATACTCTGTCGTATATGCTTTGTATTAATAATCTTTATAACTGAATTCCATTCCTTTGGAAACAACTTTTTATAAGAAAAATATGTGAACCTCTCATCTATAAGTAACACCACTCCTTTATCCTCCTCTGTACGAATAACTCTACCTGCTGATTGCATTACTTTATTCATACCTGGATACGTATAGGCATATTCAAATCCTTTATTATTTTTTTCTTTAAAATAATTCATTATAATATTTCTTTCTAAACATATTTGTGGTAACCCTACCCCTACAATTATAGTTCCTATTAATCTATCTCCTGTTAAATCAATACCTTCTGAAAAAATTCCTCCCATAACAGCAAACCCTACTAAAATTTCAGTATTACATTCCGAAAACTTATGTAAAAAATTCTCTCTTTCTTCTTCTTTCATAGCAACTTCCTGACACATTGTATTTATTTCTGGGTTTTTATCACAAAATCTCATATAAACTTCATTCATATATTTATAAGATGGGAAAAACACAATATAGTTTCCTGTTTTCTCTTTAACCACAATCTCTATATCTTCTACTACTTTATCATAAGTAAATTCTCTCATCTTATATTTTGTAGAAATTTTATCATCTACCATCAAACATAAATTTTTTCTGTCAAAAGGTGAATTTAATCTAACTCTATAAGAATTTTCATCTCCTCCTAAAATATCAACAAAATAATTCATAGGCATTAGAGTGGCAGAAAACAAGATTGCTGCTTTACCTCTCTTCATAGCTTCTTTCAAAAGATAAGAAGGATCTAAACAAAATAACTTCAATCTTACATCATCATAAGTTTTTTCTGCATAAGTTATGTACCTTTCATCATACCCCTCTGATGTTCTTATAAAATCTAAAGCTTTAAAATAAAACTCCATAAGCTGGTCTTTAAAACTGAATTCATTATTTTTATTTTCTAACATCCATTTTTCTGCATAGTATATAAATTCTATAATAACAGGAAATATTTCATGTGGTGGTTCTTTATCTAAATATTGATTATTACCTATTTCACATTTTTTACGGGTTTTAATCATATATGAATTAATTTTATTTAATTTACTTGAGAGTTCTTTTGCTTGGTTTTTTGTCTCCTTTTTCAATTTTAACACTTCTGTTTTATTAATTTCTGCTGAAAACATCTCCCTGGCTCTATCCACAAGATTATGTGCCTCATCAACTAATAAAACAGAATTTGTATTGTTCTCTGCAAAAAATCTTTTCAAATGCACTCTAGGATCAAAAGCATAGTTATAATCACAAATTATACAATCGGCATAATTTGCAAGTTCCAATGAAAACTCAAAAGGGCATATTTTATGTTTTTGTGCATACTTTTCTATAATTCCTCTAGAAAATTCTTCTTCTTTAAAAATATCCTTAATAGCTTCATTTATTCTATCAAAATATCCTTTTGCAAATTTGCACTCTTCTGCATTACACCCTTTTTCTGAGTTAAAACATATTTTATCTTTAGCTGTAATTGTAACATTTTTTAATTTTAATCCCTTTAAACGCATATTTTTCAAAGTTTTTTCAGCAGCAGTCCTCGTTATAGTTTTAGCTGTTAAATAAAATATTTTTGATACATGACCTTCTCTCATTGCTTTTATGCTTGGAAAAAGTACAGCAGCAGTTTTTCCAATCCCTGTTGGTGCCTGTGCAAATATTTTTTTACTCTCTTCTATTGTTTTATATACTGCAACAGCTAATTTTCTCTGTCCTTCTCTATAACTTGAAAAAGGAAATGATAGCTCTTTAATAGATTCATCTCTCAGTTTATATATATTATTTAACATTCTTGCCCACTCTAAGTATTTTTCTGCTACATTATCAAAAAAAATCTCCAATTCGTTTAAATTAAAGGTTTTAACAAATCTTTTTATACCTTTTGTATCCATTTGATAATAAGTAAGTTGAACATCTATATTTTCAATTTTATTCTGTATAGAATAAATATAAGCATAACATTTAGCCTGCGCCCAATGGAGCTCATTATAGTCTTCTTCAAGCAATTCTAAAGGAATTGTAGTAGTTTTTATTTCGTCTATTGTAATTTTATCTTCATTTTCTATTATTCCATCTGCACGACCACTTATTTCTAATTTTATCCCTTTCTTTTCTACAGAATGCGAAAGCGTCACTTCACTCTTATATTCCTTAGGCGAAGATTTTTGTATTTTCTGATGAGCTTTTATTGCATCTACATTTCTAGTACTTCCCATAAACTCAGATACTAAATCCCCTGAGCGTAGTACAAACTCTACTAAACCTCTAACAGAAATTTTAATAGTTTCTATATCCTTCATAATAATCCCCTTATGCACTTTATTAATTTAGTTATACTATCCGCTAAATATAATCTTAACATTGTTCTTAGATTATATTTTAACATTTAAAAGTATAAAATTTAAATTATATATTATAAACTGATGCAGTTGAGTATTATCAATTTTATGTGTTAATATATTTAATATAATCTATTATTTTCCTAAAAGGAGGTAAACAAGTTGCATTTATTACGAAATAAGTTAACCAAAACATTTATTACAACTTTTATGTTTGTATTCATATTTTTTTTAATTCAATGTTTTAATACTATTCTTACCAAAGCTGTTACTAAAGAATCAAATAATACTATAAGTACTGCAAATATTATTAATATAAACAAACAATATACTGACAGCCTAAAAGATAAAAATGATATTAACTATTATAAATTCACTTTATCTTTTGACGGAGAAATAGGCTTCAAATTCACTCATAAAGAATTAAATAATACTTCTACATGTTGGAAAGTAGACATTATTAATGAAGATGGAAAAGAATATTCAAATTTAAGTTCTGAGGGCATAGACATTAAAAATTATATGTCTATAGGTCTTCCTAAAGGCTCTTATTATATACGGATAAAACCTGTTAATTTTATTAGTATTCCTTATAATTTTATACTAAAATTCACACAAAGTGACTTTTTCGAAAAAGAATTTAATAACACCTTAAGCACATCAAACCTTATTAACATAAACAAACAAATTACTGGAACTTTACAAAATATAAGTGACATAGATTACTATAAATTTAATTTACCCTTTGATGGTAATATAAATCTAGAATTTTCTCATGAAGAATTAGAAAATAGTTATAATGGTATATATTGGCGAGTAAGTATCGTTGATGAAAACAAAAAAACATACACTTCTTTAGTCTCTAAAGGAACTGATATAAAAAACTCCTTATCTGTAGGTCTTCCTAAAGGTACTTATTACATTAGTATAAAACCTTTTAAATTCATTAACATACCTTATAACTTCACATTACACTTTAAGAAAACTAATTTTTGTGAACAGGAATTTAATAACAGTATAAGCACTTCAAATACTATAGTAGCAAACAAAGAATATACAGGTACTTTACAATCAGTTAATGATTTAGATTATTATAAGTTTATACTAACTGATAATAGACAACTAACAGTTTGTTTTACTCATGAAGAATTAAGTATAAATTCTTCCTCTACTTATTGGACAATAAGTATTATTAGTAAAGAAGGAACCGAGCGTAAATCTATGGTATCTTTTAGTGACGATATTAGTGATTCTTTATCTATAGGTCTAGCTAGAGGAACTTATTATATACGTATAAAGAGTTCTAACTCTAGATTAACTAATATTCCTTACAAAGTGATACTCTATGGAGATTTTTCTAAAGATACTTTTACTATAAAAGATAAGCAAACAGGTATTCCTTCTAATAAGATATGGGATATTACTGCATCAAAAGCAATCAATATAAATACAATAATACAAAAGAATATTTATGTTACTGATAAATATGGTGAAATAGTTCCAATGCTTTATTATACTGACCCTAAAACACCTAATACAATATCTCTTCTTCCTATAGATAATTATGATAAAGGAAAAACCTATACACTTTGGATTAAAGATTTGATTTTAGAAGGTGGTTCATTTCTAAAAAAACGTACTAAAATGGATTTTCAAATTTCAAAATGAAGTTTAAGATATGTTACTAAATTATAGCTTAGTTATAATCTGGATTATTCAAAAACCTCATGCATTTGCATGAGGTTTTATATCTTTTATTTATAATTAAATTCTAATTAATCATCTTTTATTTTATAAATATATATATAGGTTGTATCTTTATTGTTAAATTTGCTTAAATACCCATATAATGATACATATAAGCTATTTGAAGTATGCTGAGCCATAAATATATCGTATCTATATATCATCCAATTAAATCCTTTATCATGTATAATCTGTGTATGATATGGTAAATTATTATTCGGATCTCCATATTGAATTATATCTCCTTCTTTTAGGAATACATATAATCTATTAAAATTATTTAAAGCTTGCTGTACTGTGATTTTAACTGTTATAGCAGCTCTATTTACACCTATACCGTTTTCATTTGCCCAATGCTTTCTAAAATACCTAGCAACTCTCCATGTTATTGAAATTTGAGTTAAATCATCACAATTTTTAGTATTACAAAACCATTCTTCAAACGCATCCCATTTTTTCCCTAATTCTTGCATGCCACCTGCTTTTAATACCTGAGACACAAAATTAGTACAATCATCCTGTTCAAAATAAGGATATTCTTTTGTATTTGGAATTAATGCATATTTCTCTGCATATCTTTTAGCTGCTTGTCTATTATAGTGTAAATTCAAATCTCTTGTAAAATTTTCAGTATCAAAACTTACCATACTATCCTCTAAAATAATTGATGTTACTATATAATATAAAATTTATACATATTTTATGTCAGAGGACAAACCTTTTAAGTATATAAATTTTTTAAATAAAGCTATTATATAAATTAAAGTATAGATTATAAAAATCTATACTTTATAAAAACATTATTATCTTTTAACTTTAAATGTTTGATTTATAAATAAAACATACTCTTTTGAGCTATATTATAAAATTTTCCCTAAAAAATCTTTAGTTCTTTCATTTTTAGGAGAGCCAAATACCTCTTCTGGAATTCCTTCTTCTAAAATAACTCCTTCATCCATAAAGAAAACTCTATCCGCAACTTCTTTTGCAAATCCCATTTCATGCGTTACAATAACCATAGTCATTCCTTCTTTTGCAAGCTCCTTCATAACCTCTAAAACTTCTCCAACCATTTCTGGATCTAATGCAGAAGTAGGTTCATCAAAAAGCATAACATCTGGTGACATAGCAAGAGCTCTTGCTATTGCTATTCTCTGTTTTTGTCCACCTGAAAGCTGTTTTGGATATGAATTAGCTTTATCCTTTAAACCTACTCTATCTAATAAATTCAATGCAATCTTATCTGCTTCTTCTTTTGAAATTTTCTTTAATCTCATAGGTGCTAAAGTTATATTTTGCATTACACTTAGATGTGGAAAAAGATTAAATTGCTGGAAAACCATACCCATCTTTTCTCTTAATTTATTTATATCATTTGCTTTAGACATTATTGATTGTTCTTCAAATATTATTTCTCCATCGGTTGGTTCTTCTAAACGATTAAGACATCTTAAAAATGTACTTTTGCCTGAGCCTGAAGGCCCTATAACAACCACAACTTCACCTTTTTTAATATGAGCATTTACTCCTTTTAACACATGTATATCTCCAAATTTTTTATGTAAATTTGTTACTTTAATCACTAGCTTTCATCCTCCTCTCAGCAACACCTAATAATTTTGAAAGTCCAAATGTCAATACGAAATACATTGCTGCTGCAACAAGATATGGTGTAAATATTTTGTATGTAGCTCCTGCTGATACTCTAGCATTAAACATAAGCTCTTGTATTCCAACAACAGAAACAATTGCTGATTCCTTAATTACTGTAATGAATTCATTCCCTAATGCTGGTAATATATTTTTCAATGCTTGCGGAATAACTATCTCTTTCATAGATACACCATGAGGCAATCCAAGAGATCTAGCTGCTTCCATTTGACCTTTATCTATTGATTCAATACCACCTCTTATAATTTCTGCTACATAAGCTGTACTATTGATGCTTAACGATAATATAACCGATACAAATGCTATAAAATCTATCCCAAGTATACTTATATTTGGTAATTCCATTCCATAATTTAATAAAACAGTCGGCAATCCATAAAAAATTATGTATACCTGAACTAATAAAGGTGTTCCTCTTATTAATTCTATATATGCTGTAGCTAATCCTTTTAATATTTTGTTTTTAGACAATTTCATTAACGCTAAAAGTATCCCAAATACTACACCTAAAATAACTGTAAAAAATGATATAAGAACAGTTATACCTGCTCCCTTTAAAAAGAAATTAAAATATGTAGATAAGAAATCTGAAAAACCCATCTAATTTTCCTCCTATTAATATATATCCCTTCAAATAACCTAACAAAAGATAATGGCAAAATGCTCATTATCTTTTATACTAAACTAATTATATTATTCTGCTAATTCATTTGCTTTTGCTACAAATTCATTTATTTTATTTTCTGATACTAATCTATCTATAGTCTTATTTACTACTTCAACTAAATCTTCATTTCCCTTTTGAATAGCTATTGCTGAACCATCAGCTGGATTTCCAACAGGCATATCTGATACCATTATATCATCATTTTTTTCTGCATAAGCTTGTGCAACTGGTCCTTCAACAACTATAGCATCAACTTTTTTAGTTTTTAAAGAAAGTACTAATTCTGTAACTTTTCCTAATGAAGTAACGTTAGAATCTTTTATTTGTTCTTTAGCAATTTTTTCTTGAATTGAAGATGTTTGTGCTCCTAATTTCTTACCAGTTAAATCTTCTAAACTCTTATATGCCTCTTTATCTTCATTCCTAATCATTACATTTTGAACAGCCTTATAATATATTTTTGAAAAATCAACTTCTTTTGCTCTTTCTGGAGTAGGCGTCATTCCTGATATTATTATGTCCACTTTTGCTGTTTTTAATGATGGTATAAGTCCATCAAAGTCCATATCTTTAATTTCAAGTTCAACACCAAGATCCTTTGCCATTTCTTTCGCTATTTCAATATCAAACCCTATTATTTCATCTTTTCCATCATTCATTTTATGAAATTCATATGGCGGATAATCAGCACAAGTTCCTAATACTAATTTACCATCCTTTTTTATTTTATCAATTTTTGATAAATTTTCTTTTGCATTATCAGATTTTTGACCACATCCTACAAATGCAACACTCATACATAAAACCACTGCACATATAACCGCTTTTATTTTTTTACTTTTAAACATGTATATTCCCCCTTAATTACGCTCATGTATTATTATACATTCAACTTTATATTTATACATTTCTTTTATAATTATTATACAGCTTAATTTATATTTATGCAATACTTTTTTATAACTATTTATTTCAAATTTTTTATATAATTGTTTTCAAATTTCTAATATGGTATAATATGTTATTAACGTTGTGTTATAAATCATATTATGCTTTTTTAATATCATACATTTAAGGGGGAACTTTCATCATGTCTTCAGCTCATTTTTTATTGGATTTAGCAATAATTTTACTAAGCACAAAATTATTAGGATTATTCGCTAGTAAACTTAAAATGCCTCAAGTTGTTGGAGCACTTCTTGCTGGCATTATAATTGGACCATCTGTTCTTAATATAGTTCATGGAACAGCTTTTATTAAACAAATGGCTGAACTTGGAGTAATTATTCTAATGTTTGGTGCCGGTCTAGAAACTGACTTAAAAGAATTAAAAAAATGTGGAAAAGCCTCTTTTGTTATTGCACTTATTGGAGTTATCTTACCTTTAATAGGCGGATTCATAATAGCAAGCTTTTTCAATAAAGGTAATACGTCTTTAAATATTACTAATAAAAGCTTTCTTGAAAATATATTTATTGGAGTAATTTTAACAGCTACTTCTGTAAGTATTACTGTAGAAACTCTTCAAGAGCTTGGTAAATTAAAAACTAATTCAGGAACTGCTATATTAGGTGCAGCAATTCTTGATGATATCCTAGGAATTATAATTTTGACAATTATAACTAGTTCAACTGATCCATCTGTACATATAAGTACAGTACTATTAAAAATAGCAGTTTTCTTTTTATTGGCTATAATCATGGGTATTGGATTTAAATATTTATTTAATATTATTAGTAAAGAATATGGTGAAAAAAAAAGACTTGCAATATTCGCATTTAGTTTTTGCTTAATTTTAGCTTTTATAGCAGAAGAGTATTTTGGTGTAGCTGATATAACAGGTGCTTATATAGCAGGAGTTTTTGTTTCAAATACAACTCATTCACATTACATTGAAGAAAAATTCCACAATATATCTTTTCTATTATTATCTCCAATATTTTTTGCAAGTATCGGACTAGAAATGACTTTACAAAATAGTGGTTTGAGTATGCTTATATTTACTTTATTATTGATATTTGTATCTATATTAACTAAAATAATAGGTTGTGGTCTAGGGGCTAGAATATGCGGCTATACTAAAGAAGAGTCTCTTCAGATTGGTGTGGGTATGGTTTCAAGAGGTGAAGTTGCACTTATTGTTGCAAATAAAGGTGCTTCTATAGGTCTTTTATCCCCTAACTTATTTCCTCCAATAATACTTGTAGTTATTGTTACTACTCTTATAACACCCATACTACTAAAATTAGTCTACAGCGAAAGATATGTTCATACACACGCTGCTGCATAAAAATCTTATGACTTTCTAATACAATAAAAAAAGTGCAATAAAATGGTACCTATAGAATGGACACTTTGAAAAAAGTGTTTAGACTATAGGTACTTTTTTATTCTATAAATTCTCCAATGTTTCTAAACTTTTGATATCTGTTTTCAATAGTTTGATCTATATTATCTAATAATTTATTAAAATCTATTTTTAATAATTCCGTTTTTATATTGCTTGCCATCTGTTCTATATCTTTATGTGCTCCACCTTCAGGTTCTTTTACAATTTTATCTATTATTTTATAACCTTTTAAATCCTGAGCTGTAATTTTCATAGCATCAGCTGCTTTTTTAACTTGAGAGGCATCTTTCCATAAAATACTTGCACAACCTTCTGGTGAAACAACTGAGTATACAGAATTCTCAAGCATCCATATTTCATCACTTACAGATAGTGCAAGAGCACCTCCACTTCCGCCTTCACCTATAACAATAGATATCACAGGCGTTCTTAAATTAGACATTTCCATAAGATTTTTTGCAATAGCTTCTCCTTGACCTCTTTCTTCTCCACCTATTCCTGGAAAAGCTCCTGGAGTATCTACAAAACAAATTACAGGTCTCTTAAATTTTTCTGCCTGTTTCATTAACCTTAATGCCTTTCTATATCCTTCTGGACTAGGCATTCCAAAGTTTCTTTTTATGTTTTCTTTTATATTTCTTCCTTTTTGTTGTCCTATAACAGTAACAGGCATTCCATTAAACTTAGCAATTCCCCCTATAATAGAAGGATCATCTTTAAAATATCTATCTCCATGGAGTTCTATAAATGAATCAAAAATTCTTTCAATATAATCAAAAGACGTTGGACGTTCTAACATTCTTGCTATTGTAAGTTTATCTACAGATGACAAGTTTGCATAAGCCTTTTTCTTAAATTCTTTAAGTTTTTTTTCTAGTCTATTTATTTCAAATGATAAATCAACTTCTTTTTCTTTAGAAAAGGTCTTTAAGTCTTCTATTTTTTTTGTAAGTTCACTAATCTTTTTTTCAAACTCTAGCATTTAAACACCTCTCTTATTCAGTTTAAAATTAACGTAAGAAATAATTCTCAATTTATTCTAAACTCCATACTCTAAACTATTATTAGTGCATTTCTAAAATTTTATATAATGTTTTTTTTAGTTTTTTTCTATTCACTATCTTATCTAAAAATCCATGTTCTAGTAAGAATTCTGCTCTTTGGAATCCTTCTGGAAGTTTTTGCTTTATAGTTTGTTCTATAACTCTTTGTCCTGCAAATCCTATAAGTGCTTGTGGTTCAGATAATATTAAATCTCCAAGCATTGCAAAGCTTGCAGTAACTCCTCCAGTCGTTGGATCTGTAAGTATTGGTATATATAAAAGCCCAGCTTCATTATGTCTTGCAATCGCAGCACTAGTTTTTGCCATTTGCATAAGTGAAATAACACCTTCTTGCATTCTCGCTCCACCAGATGCAGTAAACAAGATTACAGGAAGATTTTTTTTAGTAGCTTTTTCTATAGCACGAGTTATCTTTTCACCTACTACTGATCCCATACTTCCCATCATAAAATTGCCATCCATAACACCTATAACAATATCTTTTCCATACAATTTACCAATTCCTGTAACCACAGCTTCTTCAAGTTTTGATACACTCTTAGCTTTATTTACTTTTTCCTCATATCCTTCAAAAACTAAAGGATTTATTGTTTTAATCTCCGTATCAATTTCTCTAAATGTTCCTGTATCTATAATTAAATCTATTCTCTCTTTTGCACTCATTCTATAGTGTTTTCCACAATGATTACATATTTTAAAATTTGCGTCTAAATCTTTTTTATATAAAATCTTGCCACATTTATCACATTTAATCCACATACCATCTGGAATATTAGGCTTTTTCTCTTCTTCCTTCGGTAAATTTTCTATAGTATTTTTAACTGTTATATATTTTGTTTTCTTAAAAACTGGCTTAAATTTAAACATAAAATTCACCTACCTTAAAACAACGTATTTTCGTTGCTTTGAATAAATGCAGTATCATAGCTTCCTTCTTGAAAAGTCCCATTTTGTAATACCTTAAGCTGAAAGTCTATATTAGTATCTATACCTTCTATAACAAATTCCTCGAGCGCTCTCTTCATCTTCTCCACAGCCTCTGCTCTATTTTTTCCATGAACTATAAGCTTTGCTACCATAGAATCATATGTAGGAGGCAATTTATATTCTTGATAAATAGCACTATCAATTCTTATTCCATTTCCACCTGGTAAATGAACCATAGTAATTTTTCCAGGTGATGGCATAAATCCTTTTGCAGGATTTTCAGCATTTACTCTACACTCTATTGAATGACCTTCTATTTTAATATCTTCTTGAGATAATTCTAGTTTTTCATCTGCTGCTATTTTTATTTGTTCTTTTACTAAATCTACACCTGTTATCATCTCTGTAATTGGATGTTCTACTTGAATTCTTGTATTCATTTCCATGAAATAAAAATTAAACTTATTATCCACCAAAAATTCTATAGTTCCTGCTCCTTTATAATTAACAGCTTTAGCCGCTTTAACCGCTGTTTCTCCCATTTTTATTCTTAATTCTTCATTCATAATAGGACAAGGTGCTTCTTCTAATACTTTTTGGTTTCTTCTTTGAATAGAACAGTCCCTTTCATTAAGATGAATTATATTTCCGTAATTATCTCCTAAAATTTGAAATTCTATATGACGAGGCTTTTCAATAAATTTTTCTATATACATAGTATCGTCTCCAAAAGCACCTTTAGCCTCTGCCTTTGCTGTTTCAAATGCAGTTTTCAATTCATCTTTTGCTCTTACAATTCTTATTCCTCTTCCACCACCACCAGCAGAAGCCTTAACCATCACTGGATAACCAATTTCATCTGCTTCTTGTAAGGCTTCTTGTACAGTATCTACACTACCTTCTGTTCCTGGTATTACAGGTACTTTTGATTCCATCATTATTTCTCTTGCTTTTGATTTATTCCCCATCTTTTCGATGGTCTCAAAATCTGGTCCAATAAAAGTAATGTTGCATTCCTTACACATTTGTGCAAACTTACTATTTTCAGATAAAAATCCAAAACCAGGATGTATTGCTTCTGCACCAGTCAAAACCGTTGCACTAATTATATTTTCCATATTTAAATAACTACCACTAGCCTTAGCAGGTCCTATACAAACAGCCTCATCTGCAAGTTGTACATGCAATGCATTTTTATCTATATCTGAATATACAGCTACTGTCTGTATTCCCATTTCTCTACAAGCTCTAATTACTCTAACTGCAATCTCCCCACGATTAGCAATTAGTATCTTATTAAACATTCCTTCACCCTCTTTCTAGCAATTCACTAATATAATATCATCGCCACACATATAAAATTGCTATTATACCTATTTATTCTGCATCTCCTACCATAAACATTAACTCTGCTTCAGCTGCTTTTTTTCCGTCCACTGTAGCAATTGCTTTTGCAAATCCTGCTGGACCTCTCATTTTTGTCATTTCTACTTCTAATCTAATCACATCTCCTGGAACAACCTTACGTCTAAACTTAGCTTTATTTATTCCCCCAAAGTAAGCGATTTTCCCTTTATATTCTTCCATGCTTAAAAGAGCTACTGCCCCAACCTGCGCAAGTGCTTCTATTATTAAAACACCTGGCATAACAGGCTCTTGTGGAAAATGGCCCTGAAAAAAGTATTCATTTATAGTTACATTTTTATATCCAACCGCTCTTTTTCCTTCTTCAATTTCCTCTATTCTATCTACAAGCAAAAAGGGATATCTATGAGGTATAATTTCTTGTATTTCCTTTATTCCTAATGCCATTATCCGTTCCTCCTTAATTAATTCTTCTGAATTAACTTATTGTTTTAACCTTTACCCCTGACGGTCTAAAGCCATCCAAGCAGTAAAATACTGCATATGGATGGATATTTTATTATTTAATACATCAATTATATCTTTCTTGCTTTAAATAATGGTTGACCATACTCTACCATTTCTTCATTTTCAACTAACATTTCTACTATTTCATAATTTTCTTCAGCTTCTATTTCATTCATTAATTTCATTGCTTCTACTATACAAAGCACCTCTCCTTTTTTTACTTTGCTTCCTATCTTTACAAAAGGTTCTGCATCAGGTGCAGACGCATAGTAAAAAGTTCCTACTATAGGTGAACTTATAGTTTCTAAGTTTTCATGTGTTTCTTCACTTTCTAAGCTTACTTCCTCTTGAATCTTTTTTATAATTTGAGGTTCTTCTATTTTTTCTTCTTTTATCTCTTTTTGTTCCACAACTACTTTAGAAGAAACTTCTTCTCCTTTTTTC
Organism: Clostridium aestuarii; assembly: GCF_026735135.1. GTDB lineage: Bacteria > Bacillota > Clostridia > Clostridiales > Clostridiaceae > Clostridium_H > Clostridium_H aestuarii. The sequence goes on from NZ_JAPQER010000006.1 coordinate 81,199, forward strand.
ATTACTATACGTATACCTTCAGTTTCAATTTCTAAAGAAGAAAGTTTAGAATTACTCACAGTTTTTATTAATTCTTGAATACTTGTGTAATCCATATTTTTTTACCTCGCATCCCATTTTTTCAATACTATTGTTGCATTATGTCCACCAAAACCTAAAGAGTTAGACATTGCATATTGCAATTTTTGTTCTCTTCCTTCATTTGGAACATAGTCCAAATTACATTCTTCATCTGATACTTTATATCCTATAGTTGCTGGTATATAACTTTCTTGTAATGATTTAGCACAAATTATAGCTTCAATTGCACCAGCTGCTCCAAGTAAATGTCCTGTCATTGATTTTGTTGAGCTTACTGGAATATCATATGCTTTATCTCCAAATACACTCTTAATTGCTGCAGTTTCAAATTTATCATTATACGGTGTACTAGTTCCGTGAGCATTTATATATGAAATTTCTTCTGGTTTTATATCTGCATCTTGCATTGCAATCTTTATAGCTCTTGCTGCACCTTCTCCACCTGGAGCTGGTGAAGTCATATGATAAGCATCTCCTGTAGCACCATATCCTACTATCTCTGCATATATCTTTGCATTTCTTTCTTGTGCGTGTTCAAGAGATTCAAGAATTAGTATTCCTGCACCCTCACCCATAACAAATCCATCTCTCTCCTTATCAAAAGGGATAGATGCTCTGTTAGGATCACTATTTGTACTTAATGCTGTAAGTGATGTAAATCCAGCTACCGCTAATGGTGTAATTGATGCTTCAGTTCCCCCTGCTATTATTACATCTGATAAACCATTTCTAATATTATGAAAAGCTTCTCCAACAGCATGCGTTCCTGTAGCACAAGCTGTAACTACTGTACTACAAATTCCTTTTGCTCCATGCTTAATAGCAATATTTCCTGCTGCCATGTTGCTTATAATCATTGGAATAAAAAATGGTGATATTCTGCCCGGTCCTTTTTCCATTAATTTCTTGTGTTGTTCTTCTATAGTTGTTATTCCACCAATTCCAGAACCTACAATAACTCCAAATCGTTCTGTATCTATATCTGCTTCATCAATCTTTGAATCTTTAACAGCTTCATTAGCAGCTATCATAGCAAATTGACAAAACTTATCCATTCTTCTTGATTCTTTTCTATCTAGGTAATCTAAAGCATTAAAATTCTTAACCTCAGCAGCTAACTTAACTTTAAAATCTGATGTATCAAAGTTCTTTATTTCATCTATTCCACATTTTCCTTCTTTAATACTATTCCAAAAATCATTTGCATTATTTCCAACTGGAGTAATAGCTCCTATCCCAGTAACTACAACTCTTCTATTTGCCATATTGTCACTCCCTTTTTTTGTTAGGTTCTATGTAGTAAAAACCTATAAAACATATTATAGTTGTTTTTTTATAGAAAATTTCATTTTCTAGTACTATTTTTACATATGCATTCCACCATCAACACTAATAACTTGACCTGTAATATAGTTTGCCATATCTGATACTAAAAATGCTGCAGTATCCGCAATATCTTCTGGTGTTCCTAATTTTCTTAACGGAATATTACTTTTTATACTTTCTTTAATTTTATCTGATAAAGCTTCTGTCATATCAGTTGCAATAAATCCTGGTGCTATAGCATTTACAGTTATTCCTCTTGCTGCTAATTCTTTTGCTACTGATTTTGTAATTCCTAATATTCCTGCCTTAGCAGCTGCGTAATTCACCTGACCTGCATTTCCTGCAAGACCCACAACTGATGATATATTTATAATTTTTCCACTTCTTTGCTTCATCATTACACGTGCTGCATGTTTTGTGCAATTAAATACTCCTTTAAGATTAACTTCTATAACATTATCGAATTCTTCTTCTTTCATTCTTATAAGTAGTGTATCCTTAGTTATTCCTGCATTATTAACTAGTATATCTACTGAACCAAATGCTTCTTGAGCTGCATTTATTATCTTTTCACCATCTTCAAACTTACTTACATCCGCTTGAACTAATAATGCTTTTACTCCTTTTGCCTCTATTGCTTTTGCCACTTCTTCTGCTGCATTTATACTACTTCTATAATTCAAAACTACATTAGCTCCAAGTTCAGCAAATTTCAAAGCAATAGCTTTTCCTATCCCTCTACTAGCTCCTGTAACTATCGCTGTCTTCCCTTTTAGCATTAACTTTTCCATACTACTCCTCCCAATTTTTTGAGTTTAGTAATTTATTTTAGTTTAGACTTTTTTACCCTAAATTCTTTAAATTTCTTTAAGCTTTTCTATTGTTTTATTAAGTGATTTTAAGTCTTCTATATTTAATATAGTAGCTTTTCTGTTTATTTTCTTTACAAATCCACTTAATGCTTTTCCTGGACCTATTTCAATAAAAACATCTATTCCTTCATTCATCATATTCCTTATTATATCTTCCCACATTACTGAACTCATAACCTGTTTTCTTAACAATTCTTTTATCTGTGATTTATCTTTAACATAGTCTCCTGTAACATTAGTCATAACTTTAACCTGCATGTCATCAATATTTACGTTTTTAAGTTCTTCATAAAGCTTTTCTGCTGCTGGCTCTAACATAGAAGTATGAAAAGGTGCACTAACGGTAAGTGGTATTACTCTTTTTGCTCCTAATTCTTTAGCCTTTTCACTAGCAACTTCAACAGCTTTAATTTCCCCAGCAATAACTATTTGACCAGGACAGTTGAAATTAGCAACTTCAACTATACCTATCTCCTTGCAAGCTTCACATGCTTCTTTTACTTTATCATTATCCAGCCCTAAAACGGCTGCCATAGTACCAACACCTTGTGGTACCGCTTCTTGCATATATTTACCTCTCTTTTTAACAAGTCTAACCGCATCCTCAAAATTCAAAGCGCCACTATATACTAAAGCTGAATATTCTCCAAGACTTAAGCCTGCTGCTGCATCAGCTTTTATATTATTCTGCTCTAATGCTTTAAGTAATGCTATACTTGTAGTAACAATAGCTGGTTGAGTGTTTTCTGTTCTATCCAGCTCCTCTTTACTTCCTTCAAAACATAGCTTACTTATTGAGAATCCTAAAGCTTCATCTGCTTTTTCATAGATTTCTTTACATTTAGGTATGCTATCATAAACTTCTTTACCCATACCTACATATTGAGCACCTTGACCTGAAAATAAAAATGCAATCTTACTCATGGTAACCTCCTAATTTTGTTGCTTCTTGAAACATTTCTTCAATTATTTCCTTACAGCTTTGTTCTTTCTTTATTAATCCAGCTATCTGTCCAGCCATAACCGATCCCATTTCAATATCGCCGTCTCTTGCTGCTCTTGGAAGAGCCCCTTTGCCTAGTTCTTCATATTCTTTTAAAAGCTCTGAATTTTTATCTAACTCCTTAAATTTTCTAGCTAATTTGTTTCGTATAACTCTCACTGGATGCCCAGTTATTCTTCCAGTAACAACAGAATCAATATCCTTTGCTTTTATTACTTTATCCTTATAATTCTGATGTACAGTACATTCTTTAGCAACTAAAAATCGTGTGCCAATTTGAATACCAGACGCTCCAAGCATAAATGCTGCTGCTACTCCTCTACCATCACCAATACCACCAGCTGCAATTACAGGAATATTTATAGCATCAACTACCTGTGGAACAAGCGCCATAGTTGTAAGTTCACCAATATGACCTCCTGCTTCAGTTCCTTCTGCAATAACTGCATCTGCTCCACTTCTTTCCATCCTTCTTGCTAATGCTACTGAAGCAACTACAGGTATTACTGTAATATTATGTTTCTTCCACATCTCCATATATTTACCCGGATTTCCTGCACCAGTTGTTACTACTTTTACTCCTTCTTCACAAACAAGTTCTGCTAATTCCTTAGAGTTATCACTTAGAAGCATTATATTTACTCCAAATGGTTTATCTGTAAGTTCCTTTGTCTTTCTTATTTCCTGTCTAATATAATCTACAGGCGCATTAGCTCCTGCTATAATCCCAATTCCACCTGCATTTGATACAGCTGCAGCTAATGAACTATCTGCTATCCATGCCATTCCACCTTGAATTATGGGATGTTTTATTCCTAATTTTTTAAACAAATCAATCTTAGCCATATATATACTCTCCTATAAAATAAGACTGCTGACATTATAAGCAGTCTATTATTAATTCTTTTGAATTATTATTTAGCTTTTGAATTTATATATGTAACAAAATCTTTAACTTTTTCCATTTCCTCAAGATCTTCACTAGGAATTTCCATTTTGAATTCATCTTCTAATTCCATAACAATTTCAAAAATATCTAGTGAATCAATTCCTAAATCATCTTCAAATGTAGATTCTAATTTTATTTCCTCTTCATTCATATCTAAGTGTTCTGCTATAACTTTTCTAATTCTTTCAAATGTCATAATAAACTCCTCCTAATATATATATAATTTTTTATAATTTATTTTCTATTTTTATAAACTCTAAGCTTATTGAACCTACCATTGAATTAGCTGTGCTCCATATGTTAGACCGCCACCAAATCCAACAAGAATTATCTTATCTCCTTTGTTAAACAAACCTTGTTGAGCGGCCTCATCTAAAGCAATTGCTATACTCGCTCCAGACGTGTTCCCATATCTATCTAAATTGATAAAGAATTTTTCTTTATCTATTTTTAATTTTTTACAAACATACTCAATAATCCTCATATTTGCTTGGTGAGGGATTATATATTTTATATCATCCAAACTACACTCAGCGTCTTGTAAAACTTTGTTTATACATTCTACCATTACATGTGTAGCAAATTTGAATATCTCTCTTCCATTCATAGATACAAAATTGCTGGTTACTTCTTCCTCTTCAACCAAAAAGCTTCTAAGTGGAATAGCATCACATTCTAAATGCTCTCCTTTACTTCCATCTGAACCTGTATATTCTGATATAATTCCCTTTTCATTACTTCTTTGAAGAATAGCAGCTCCTGCTCCATCTCCAAAAAGAACACAAGTATTTCTATCTTTCCAATCAACTACTTTTGATAATACTTCTGCTCCAATAACTAAAGCTGTTTTATGTTGTCCTGTTTTTATAAATTGAGAAGCAATATTAAGTGCATAAATAAATCCAGTACAAGCTGCTGATATATCGAAACATGTAGCATTAACCGCTTTAATTTCTTTTTGTACCAAACAAGCTGTTGATGGAATAAAACAATCTGGTGTTAGAGTTGCAAGTACTATTAAATCCACATCTTCTGGCTTTAAATTTGCACTGTCTAAAGCTCTTTTTGCAGCTTCAATTGAAAGTTGAGATGTGTTCTCTTCTTTAGATATTCTTCTTTCTCTTATACCTGTTCTACTTTTTATCCATTCATCATTGGTATCTACAACCTTAGACATATCTTCATTACTTATAATATTTGATGGAGCATAACTCCCTGTACCTACTATCTTAACTTCATACATATTAATGTACCTTTCCTTCTCATCTTTTTTTTATATTATATTTAATTTTGAAAAATTCATTTAACTTACCTAAAGCTCCTGCTAATACTTTTTCTTCTTCTTCTGATAACCCTTTAATGGTTTCTTTTATCATATCTGAATGAAATTTTTCATGAACTCTATAAGCTAACTTGCCCTTTTTAGTAAGCGTAATCTTTACTACTCTTCTATCTTTTTCATCTCTTTTTCTTTCAACATAACCTTTTTTTACCAAATTATTTATAGCAGTTGATAAGGTTCCTACTGTAATTCCTAAATCATTTGCTACTTCCGACATAGCTCTTGGTATATACATTCCTATTGCTTCAATTGTATGAATTTCTGTTGCCGATAAATCATTTAATCTTCCAGACTTAAGTGCCATTTGCTCAATTGTTAGTATTTCATTAAATGTATCTACTAATAACTCATTTAAAACATTTTTTATAGATTTATTCATTAGATCACCATTTCAAAATTGTTTCGACTTTCAAATATTTTGATAATCAAAGTATATATTAAAAATAAATCCGTGTCAACTAGCCTCTAATTTCTTAACAGAATTGTAATATTTTCATCAATTTGTTTTACAATTATTGGTTTTTTTATTTAATTCTAAGTTCCCTAAATCTATTTAAAGCTGATGCTATTTCGTGTTTTCTTGGTAATGCAAGCCTTCCTGGATGACCCTTTTTAGATGAAATGTAATCAAGTCCTTTTTCATTAATGACTTTATAAACTTTATCTACAATTTCAGTTAATGTCATTTCTTCATCTTTTACATTATTTTTTATATATTTAAATATTTCTCCAATAGCATTAGTCTGACTAATATCAACAATTTGCTCTACACTTTTCAAATCGACAGTAATTTTATTATATAAAATTGTATGCATCCCATTTATTTTTACTTTTACACCCTTATAATTTTCAGGGAAACTTCTATTTAAAACAACTCTATTACAATACATATTAATTTCACCGCTATCTAAATCTACTTCTGGCAACACTTTATTATCTGCTATTTGTTTTGCTACTTTTGTTACATCAATAGGTTTATATTCATCCATCATTATAACAGTATCAGCTACATTAAAGTAATCACCTGAACTTCCTACCACTAAAATTGTAGAAACATCTTTATTTATATATAGACTTCTAACCCTATTAATAAAAGGAGTTATAGGTTCTTTATCTACACTCACTAGTTTTTGCATTTTCTTATCTCTAATCATAAAATTAGTAGCACTTGTATCCTCATCAATTAAAAGTAATTTTGTTTTTCCTTCTAAAGCCTCTACTATATTTGCAGCTTCAGACGTACTTCCACTGGCATTTTCACTTGAAAACTTCTTTGTCGATTTACCATTAGGAAGATTATTTATAAATAACGAAATATCAACCTTTTCAATTTTCCTCCCATCTTCCGCTCTAACTTTTACAGCGCTATCATTCGTTATAACAAATTCTCTTCCGTCACCTTTAATATGGTTATACACTCCTAATTCTAATGCTTTTAAAATAGTAGATTTACCATGATATCCTCCTCCAACAATTAAAGTTATTCCATTTGGTATTGCCATACCTTTTATAATTCCTTCATTTGGTAAATTTAATTCTATTTCTAAGCTTTTAGGACTTTTAAATGGAACTGCTTGTTTTTTTAATGGTTTTGTTGAAATACCACTTTCTCTTGGTAAAATAGAACCATTTGCAATAAATGAACATATATTTTTTCTCTTTAATTGTTTTCTTATGTAATTTTGGTCTTCTACAAGCTTTATGTGGTTTATTAAAGCTTTCTTATCTGTATTTTTAAAAAATAAGCTTTGTTCAACAATTATGGGCATAACATCAAAGAATATAGTTTTTGTCTGTTTTGCAAGTATACGTCTACCAGCAGCTGGAAGCCCTACTTCAAGTCTTGCTTCTACTCTATCATTATTAATATATATAGAGGTTCTGTCCAGTATCTCTTGATCACAATTATCAATTGCTAAGACACCACTTTTTCCCGAGCCATTAACTTTATCATAGTATTTATTTATATTTTTATAAACAAGTCTAGTTAAAAAATCTACTACTGCTATTCTTTTATGGTTTTCATTAAAATATTGTAGCGGAAATTTAGCATATTTTTGTTCTATAATTATTCTTATTCTAGATGGAGCAGCAAAAGGATCTCCTTGAACATGCTCTATAGAAAGTATATACTTATCAAATTTATACTTACCTTCTATATCTTTATATGCTTTATATCCTTTACCATCTATTTGTTCTAACTCCCTTAATAATAGTTTAGAATCTTTCACACCTTCTCACCCCTAAAAATATAATATATTATAAACTTATTATATTATATCGTTATTTAATTGTTTAAAAATAGAATAGTTAAGTTATATAAAAAATTCAGCCTACTTAGGCTGAATTTTTTATATAACTTACAGGATTTTGAGCTATTCCATTGATTCTAACCTCAAAATGTACATGAGGACCTGTACTGTGACCAGTACTTCCTACATTACCTATAAGTTCTCCTTTCTTTACATTTTGTCCTTTCTTTACTTTAATGGCACTACAATGTGCATAAAGAGTTTCTAATCCATTTCCATGATTTATTTTTACTACTTTCCCATAACCTTCTATCCATCCTGCATAAGAAATAGTTCCATCATATGCAGCTTTAATTGGAGTTCCCTTATTCGCTGCAATATCAATTCCTTTATGTATCCTTCCCCATCGTCTTCCAAAAGGTGAACTTATACTGCCTCTACAGGGACGTAAAAGTGCTAAAGAATATGTGCTTACACTTTTACTATTCTTACTTTTATTTACTCCTATTTTATTACCTTTTAACACTACCCTCTGTATAGAAGTCTCAAGTACTTTTTCAGAAATTGGTTTTTTGCTTACGATTATATCATTTTCTAATGTAATCTCCTCATCAACAACCTTAACTCCTTCTTTTCCATCACTTAAAACTTTGACAGATCCATCCGATAAATCTTTAGACCATTTAATGATCGTTGTTGGAATTATCTTCACTTCTTCTTTTTTATAACCCTTTATTTCAAAACTAACCAAAGGCTTTTTATCTTTAAATATATTATTAGTAATAATATATTCTCCTATTTCATCTGGAGTCTTAACTCTAGATATATACGAATTAACTTTAATAAAATCTATAGAATTTTTTACTTTACTATCTATTATATTGTTTAAATTGTTTTTATTTGCATAATAATTTCTTATTACAGTTAAAGTCTGTATACCTTCATCTTTATTAGCTACTATTCCCAATTCTTTACCATCCGACTTAATCATTACAGCCTCAACTTTTATACTGCTATTTTGACAAATAGCTTTTTTTATCTCGTCTTCATTCTCATTCTCCAAAATTTCTTTCTTTACTTTTATTTTTTTTAAACTAAAATCATCTTTTAATTTAAAACTTTCAAATTTTTGGTTCATATCTTTCTTTATTTTGGTTAAAATATTTTCAAAGTCACTTTTATCCTTTACATACGCTATATGTTCATCTCCTAGCTTAACTTCATATACATTAGGTTTACATTGATAATACAACATAAAACATATAATGAAAGTTAGTATTATAACTATAACACTAAACTCTCGGGTATATTTATCTATCGTACTCAAATTAAACGCTCCTTTCACATTTTTCTAATATACCCATATTCACTTAAATTATGTATATTTTTTATAAGATTATTATTTGATTAATCTATATTATCTTATATAATAGTATCTATACTATATTTGTTTATATTATGTTAATTGTGTAAAACTCTATATTTTGTTATAATTAATTGTTGTATACACTATATATTGTATAAGAATAGTTGTATTTTAAATATTAATTTGTACTATTAAACACAACCATAAATTAAAGAAAGGTAGCGATTACATGAGTACATTCATGTTTAAACATAAAGCTCTTGAATATACCCCTATAAGCAACATATTTATAGATGAATTTATGCCAAAATCAAGTGGTAAATATATTAAGATATATCTGCTTAGTCTAAGATATTCTCTATCCGGAGAACTAGGAGTAAATTCTGAAAGTATATCAAATACACTTAGTTTATCTGAAGAAGATATTATGGATGCTTGGAAATATTGGAATGATGAAGGCGTAATAAGCTTAACCGAAATAGACTCTATGGGCAATTTTTCCATAGAATTTTTAGATTTAAGTAATTCTCACATAAAAAATGATAATAACTCAAATCTATTAAAAGAATTAGATAATAACTCTTTTAGAGATATGATGACAGATATTGAAAAACTTCTTGGTAGACCTCTTTCTAATAAAGAAATGACCATGTATTTAAGCTGGCAAAAAGATTTTAACTATTCGCCAGAAATAATATTACTTTTAATACAATATAGCATATCTAAAGGTAAAACAGACTATAGGTACATGGAAAAAATAGCCATATCTTGGCATGATGCAAAAATTAGAACTATAGATGATGCTCAACTTTTCATAAAAAAACACGAAGATAAATGGCTAAGCATAAAAAAAATATTGAAATATATGGGTATAAACACTAATGAAGTTATGAAGCCTCAGGAACAAATATTGGATAAATGGATTAATGTATATAAGTTTCCTCTAGACGTAATATATAAAGCTTCCGATATTTGTTTTGAAAGAATAAATAAAGCTGATTTTAAATATATTGATGCGATTCTAAATAATTGGTTTAAAAGCAATATAAAAACTCTTGAAGATATTGAAAAAAAAGATACCCATAAAACAACTTTTAAAAAGAATAATTATTATAACAAAAATTATAATATGCCTTCACCAAAAGATACTTTTAGTAATCGTAAACAGCGTTCTTATGATCTTGATGAAATAGAGAAAAAATTATTAGGATGGGATAATAATGATTAAAGGCTATCAAAGTCAAATATTAAAAATTTATGAAACAATTAGAGAACAAGAACAAAACGCTCTAAAAGAAAGGAAGAATGAAATCAAAGGAAAACTCCCTAATGTACTGAATATAGAGAAAGAAATAAGTAAATTTTCTATTGAGCTAGCTATATCTTCCTTTAAATCTATAAAAAATAGAGATGAATATTTAAAAAAGCTTAGAGAAAAAATCACCGATCTTAGAGTAACTAAATCTGAGCTTTTAGTATCTAATGGATATGCTATGGATTATTTATCTTTACACTATAGATGTCAAAAATGTAAAGATACAGGATTTATTGGAAATAACCGTTGTACTTGCTACAAAAAAAAGCTGGTTTATCTATACTATAAAAATTCTGAGCTAAACACAATTTTAGAAGAAGATAACTTTAATAATTTTAGTTATGAATGTTTTTCTACAAAAACATCAGAAAGATATCCAAAAAGTCCAAGAAAAAACATTGAATCTATAGTAAAACATTGTTTATACTTTATTGAAACTTTTTCTTCTAATAATGATAATATATTATTTTACGGTGATCCAGGCAGTGGAAAAACTTTTCTAACTCACTGCATAGCTAAAGAACTTCTAGATAGAGGATATCTAGTTATATATAGAACCGCTGAAGATTTAATTAAAGATTTAAGAAAAATACGTTTGGAACATGACTATGAACTAGAAAATTTACTCTTTGATTGTGACTTATTAATTATAGATGATTTAGGAACTGAACAAATAAATAATTTTTCTAAAACCGAATTATTCAATTTAATTAATAAGAAATTATTAAACAAAAACAAAATGCTGGTTTCTACTAATTATTCTTTAGATGAACTTTTAAAAACTTATACCGATAGAATTACATCTAGATTGCTTGGAAACTTTAATTTATATCATTTTTATGGTGAAGATATACGAATTAAAATGAATCTAAATAAAATGAAATCTCTCTAATAAAATAGCTGCTGATAATTAATTATCAGCAGCTATTTTAATTTCGCATTTAAAATTTTTAATTATATCATCATTAAAACTAATATTTTATAAACAAAAAACCTTAAGCTTACGCTTAAGGTTTTTGGTGCTGGCACCAGGACTTGAACCCGGAACCTACTGATTACAAGTCAGTTGCTCTACCAGTTGAGCCATGCCAGCATGTGGCGACCTAGAAGGGACTCGAACCCTCGACCCCCGGCGTGACAGGCCGGTACTCTAACCAACTGAGCCACTAGGCCACATTTGCTTTTTGTTTTATGGTGGGCACAACAGGGCTCGAACCTGTGACCCCCTGCTTGTAAGGCAGGTGCTCTCCCAGCTGAGCTATGCGCCCATAAAACTTTAATGGTGACTCCTAGGGGAATTGAACCCCTGTTACCACCGTGAAAGGGTGGTGTCTTGACCGCTTGACCAAGGAGCCATATCATATTTTTCATCTTACACTTTTAATGGTGCTGGCACCAGGACTTGAACCCGGAACCTACTGATTACAAGTCAGTTGCTCTACCAGTTGAGCCATGCCAGCTTAAGTGGCGACCTAGAAGGGACTCGAACCCTCGACCCCCGGCGTGACAGGCCGGTACTCTAACCAACTGAGCCACTAGGCCACATTTGCTTTTTGTTTTATGGTGGGCACAACAGGGCTCGAACCTGTGACCCCCTGCTTGTAAGGCAGGTGCTCTCCCAGCTGAGCTATGCGCCCATAAAACTTTAATGGTGACTCCTAGGGGAATTGAACCCCTGTTACCACCGTGAAAGGGTGGTGTCTTGACCGCTTGACCAAGGAGCCATATCATATTTTTCTTCAGATTTAACTTGTTCTGCCTGCGTTACCCGACGAAGAATATGATACATGAATTTTATAAAAGTGTCAACACTTTTTTTGCATTTTTTTTTATTGCTAATAAATTCTTGATAAAAATTGCTATTTTTTGTCTGAATTATACCCTATACTATCCATAATAATTAAAGCTGTATCTTCTATAGCTCTTTTGGTTACATCTATCTTTTTGCAACCCAATCTTCTCATAACTCTATCAGCATGTTCTAGCTCATCCAATATTCTTTCACCATTTGCATACTCAATTTCTCTATAATTTGCTTTCATTTTACTTAATCTATGCTTTCTTATTTCCATAAGATGTATCGGATCTATAGTAAGGCCTATTATTTTTTTTCTGTCCAATTCATATAATTCTTCTGGTATAGGTGTTTCAGGCATTAATGGAACATTTAATGCTTTTATTCCTTTATTAGCTAAATACAAGCATAAAGGAGTTTTAGATGTTCTTGAAAGTCCTACTAAAATAACATCAGCATGTTTTATTCCGCTGTGGTTTTTACTATCATCATACTGTACCGCAAATTCCATAGCCTCAATTTTTTTATAATAATCATCATCTATTTTCCAAACAGCACCTGGTCTATAATCTGGTTCTTTTCCTATCATTCGTGATAATGTACTTATACAAGGTCCTAAAACATTTATTATGTTTATTCCTTTTTCTACACATCTTTGCACTAAAAATTCTCTAACATCAACTAAAACTATTGTCGAAATTATTGCTGAATTTTCAGGTTCTTCTATGCTACTAATAAATTTATTAGCCTCTTCTATACTATTAATATAAGGTGTCCTATTCACTTGTATATTTGCTCCAAATTGATTAGCTGAAGCTTTAGCTACTAGCACCGCTGTTTCTCCTATTGAGTCTGATACTGCATATATAGTAAGCATATAAGCTACTCCCTTCTTCTGAAAATACTAGATAATATATCAAGCTATATCTTATTCTATAAGAATATTTCTATTTCTATTATATTTTAACATAATCAACTGTTATATTCTAAATTTTATTAATATTTAATATATTTCAATTCTAAAAATCACTAAATAATTTACGCTTATATAGAACTTATTTTTGTAGTTTAAATGCTAACACTAAGCTTAAATAAATTAGAAGTTGATATGCTAGCCAGCAAGCTAGCTAAGTATATCAACTCTGAATTTAAAAAAACAAACTATTATCTATAGACTTATATTTATCAATATATGCTTGTTTATTTCTTACAATTTTATTAAGCGCATAAACTAAAATATCAATTTCTCTCTGATTATTATACAAGCCCAAACTTACTCTAACCATTCCTGGCGGGTCTACTTTTTCATTTATTATATCAGACATTTGTTCTGGAGTTATTCCTACTAATTTTTGAACATAAGGTTCTGCACAAAAACATCCAGTTCTAACAGCAATACCAAATTCATATGAAAGAATTTTAGCTACTATTTCATGATGCACACCTTCTATATTAAAAGAAATAACACTTATATGTCCTGCTTCATTGTCTTTATCACAATATAACTTTAAATCTGGGATGTTTCTTAAACTATAAAGAGCATATTTCACTAAACTATTTTCATGTTTCTCAATATTCTTCATGCCTAGCATTTGTAACGTTTTTATTGCTGTTCCTAATGCTATTGCTCCTATGGCATTTGGAGTACCTGGTTCATCCTTTAATGGATCATCTGCCCACATAACAAAATCATGAGTTACAAAATCAACTGTACCTCCACCCTTATAATCTGGCTCTAGTTTCTCAAGTTCTTCTTTAGGTCCTATTAAAGCTCCCCCACCAAATGGAGCATACATTTTATGCGCTGAAAACACTAGATAATCTATATAATTATTTTCTCCTTTTCGCATATTAACTTCAGCATGAGGAACAAGTTGTGCTCCATCAACTATTATCTTAGCACCATATTTGTGAACTATTTCTGCAGCTTTATATATATCATTCCTATATCCTGTAACATTAGATGCTCCCGAAATCGTTACTATCTTTACCTTTCCCTTATATTCTTTTAACTTTTTCTCTAAATTTTCCAAGGTTATTCTACCATATTTATCCACTGGAACATAATCCAGCTCATATTTTCTCCATGGTAAATCATTTGAATGATGTTCCATATCTGTAGATAAAACAACATATTTTTTATATTTTTCATAAAAAATATTAGAAAGTCTATTTAGCCCTTCTGTTGTATTTGATACAAAAATAACCGTACTTTTATCTAAATCTGCATTTACAAATTTAGCAACTACCTTTCTAGTTTTTTCATACATACTTGTACAAAATTGGCATTTGTACCCAGCCCCTCTATGAACTGATGCATAAAAAGGAATAAATTTTATAATTTGTTGTATTACTGAATGAAAAGGAGGAGTTGTAGCCGCATTATCAAAATTTATAGCTGTACAATAACTTCCGTCCATAAGAGGAACTTTAACATTAATACCAGATATTAAATTTCTATAATATATTTGATTCATTATAATCTCTCCCAAAATATTAATATCTATATAACATTTTATTATAGTAGTATTAAAAATGTGTGGTACAATAAGAAATAAATATTTTGTAATTAAAGGGGTGTTTACTTTGAAACACGAACTTATAATAATTGGCGGTGGCGCTGCAGGAATTACAGCAGCAATTACTGCAAAGGATATGGGAATAGATACAGCAATAATAGAAAGTAATAGCAGAATAGGTAAGAAAATATTATCTACTGGTAACGGAAGATGTAATATTACTAATGAGAATATAACATTAGAAAAATATCATAGCAAAAATACTAATTTTTTTGAACCTGTTTTAACTTATTTTACAAATTTGGATACTATAAATCTTTTTAAAATGCTAGGGTTACCCTTAATAACTTTAGATGATGGTAAAATGTATCCTATGTCTCTTCAAGCCTCTTCTGTATTAGACATCTTAAGAAGTGCTCTAGAAGAAAGACAAATCCCTGTTTATTTAGATACTAACGTTAGTAATATAAATTATTCTAAAAATAATTTTAAACTAGTAACTAATAGTGATACAACTTATGAATGTACTAAACTAATTCTCTGCTGTGGTGGTAAATCAGCTTCAAAAACCGGTTCAGATGGTTCAGGATTTAATCTAGCAAAAAAATTAGGGCATAGTATTATAGAACCTCTTCCTGCCCTTGTACAGCTAAAATTAAATCATTCTAAGCTAAAAGCTTTATCTGGCGTAAAATTTGAAGGTACTGCTGAAATTTTCGTAGATAATAAAAGTATAAAAAAAGAAGATGGCGAAATATTATTTACCAACTACGGCATTTCTGGACCACCTATACTTCAGCTAAGCAGAAATGCAGCTTATGCTATTTATCAAAGTAAAAAAGTAACCTTAAAATTAGATATGATTAATAATTTATCCTTAAATGAGCTAGAAAATTTTTTGGAAAATCACTGGGGTATATTTGGATATAGAAGTGTACATGATTCTTTGGTAGGAATAATAAACAAAAAGATAATACCAATTCTTTTAAAAGAAAGTGGAATAGACAACATGCATAAATCTTGTTGGGAACTAACATACCTTGAAAAGAAAAACATTTATAACTTATTAAAGAATTGGAGCTTTGAAGTTATTGGCACAAACGGATTTAATAACTCTCAGGTAACTGCTGGCGGGATAAATACTAAAGAGATAAACCCTAATACTCTAGAATCTAAAATAATACCTAATCTATATTTTGCTGGTGAAATACTAGATGTAGATGGAGACTGCGGGGGCTTTAATTTACAGTGGGCATGGGCTTGTGGATCAATTGCAGCTAGAAACGCTGCAATTAAATAAGAAAAGTGTATTACACTTTTCTTATTTAGATATCCAGCGTTTTAATTGATATCCTATTCCAGTATCAACTAACCAATATTCTCGATCATCTTTTTCTTTTAGCTTTTTAACTAATGTTGCATCTATATATCCGAGAACGTTACCATCATATACACTAACGCTTCTTCCTTGATTTTTTTCTTTGTCTTTTTCAGTTATATCAGCTAAATAACCACTTACTTCTCCATTGAAATATTTATGAGCTTGTCTTTTCCAATATGAATAAATATTATCCGATACATTTATTGTTACTTTTGTACTCATAAATCCTTCCTCCTTAATAATTCTATATTCTATGTAAACAGTATATCATACCTTACAGTTATTATCATATTAGTTAAAAATAATACAACATTAACTTTAACCTATATTATTGTTTTCTTGTATATTTATACCATAAGAATGCACAATACTATATCTTTTAAAAATATTATGCACCCCATATTTACTGGTATTAATGCTATATATACTTAAATCTAGATCTATTATTTTTTAGTTATTATAAATTAATTTAATATAAAAATATACCTTAAACCCCTTAATTTCGTTCAAATAACAATAATATTGTTAAAAAATCAACAACTGGTCATACCTGTGTATTTTTTAACTTTTTCTCCATATTGTTTCACCTAAAGTAAGTTCTTTATCTACATTTACAATTTTATGTATGCAAACTATTTTATCATCTTCATGATTAATCTTTGTAAGTACTTTTATTGTTTCTCCATACTTGGTTTCTTTTCTATAAGTAATTTTAATATTTTCAAGAGTATGATTTAAAACTATATCCAAAGGTACACTTTCTATTAACCATGCTGCATATTTTTCATTATTTACATGTCCATTAGTATCAATATCACTGTATCTGATTCTAAAATCAACTTCATTATCAATCTTGTCTATTTTATTTAGCTTGTGTATTTTTAAAATTTTATTATCATCATCAGTTAATCCAAAAGTATTTTTTAAAAATCCATTAATTTTTATTGGTTTTCGCTTTACTGTATCAATTAACATCCAAACTGAATCTGCTGTAACAATTTTTTCTCCATCCTCAGATAATATATAAAAATTTCTATAAGCATAAAACTTTTTAATGCCGTATGGCTGGGTTCCAATTTTTATTTTTTCTCTGAATTTAGGATATCTTTTAACCTTTATATCCCACTTATATAATATCCATGCAATATTATTTTCTTTTAAATAATCCATACCAATATTCAGTGTTTCACTTTGATGTATTGCAATATCTCCAAAGTAATCAATTAGGCTTGTAATTAATGCTCTGTTTTTATAATCCACTTCATAATAATGTATCTCATATTCTTTTTCTGTTAATATACCGGCCATCCCGTCTCTCTCCCCACCACTTTAAAATTAGACATCTGAAAAAACAACAAGTCAATGATACAAAACAAACTAGCTTTACTCCATACCTTTTATGCAAATTATATCATACAAATCCTTAAATTTACTTTTTATCCATATATATTAACATATTGTTTAAAATCTTTGACTTAACCTTACTTCAATGCAATATTATTTTCTTTTATTTTCCTGTAGAGTGTTACTCTTGGAATATTAAGTTTTCTTGCTGTTTTACTTTTATTATAATTACATTCTTTTAACACATTGATTATAATTTCTTTTTCTATAGATTGCATTAAGGAATTTAGTCCCTCATTTTCTAAATTATATTTATTCTTTATAGAATTATTAATAATGAATTTAGGTACATTACTTATGCTTATATTTACGTCTTCTGAATTTACACATATTTTCTTTATTACATTTTTAAGCTCTCTTATATTACCTCTCCAATCATAATTTTTTAATATTTCTATAACATTTTTAGGCACTTTTCTATAGATACCAGTTTCTTTATAAAACTCACATAAAAACGCATCTATTAAAAGCGTTATATCTTCTTTTCTTTCTCTTAAGGGAGGTATTTCTAATGTAATTACATTTAACCTATAATATAAATCTTCCCTAAATTTATTTTCTACTATCATATTTTCAAGTTTCTTATGAGTTGCTGAGACTATTCTAATATCAAGAGGAATAGTTTTTTCTGATCCAATTCGTACAATTTCTTTTTCTTGAATTGCTCTTAGAATTTTTGCCTGCATATAATATGGCATATCTCCAATTTCATCTAAGAATAGTGTTCCACCATTAGCTAATTCAAATTTACCAATGCGACCACCTTTCTTAGCTCCTGTAAAAGCACCTTCTTCATATCCAAAGAATTCAGATTCTAGAAGATTTTCTGGTATTGCAGAACAATTTACACTTACAAAAGGTCCATTTTTTCTATCGCTTTCATTATGTATTGATTGCGCAAAAAGTTCTTTTCCTACTCCACTTTCTCCTGTTATAAGAACACTTAAATTAATTTTTGATACTTTTTCAACTTCTTTTTTACATTTTAATATAGCTGAAGATTCTCCTATTATAGTATTTAAATTATATTTAACTCTATTGTGTCTTGCTACTTCATTTTTATAAAGTTTTAACTGTTTATCTAACGTATCACATTTATCTATTAACTCTTTCATATCCTGTACTTGCTCAAACAATAACATTCCAAGTCCACCTATTAGCTCACCTGTATTGTCTAATATAGGTACCCTATGACATATAGCATCTCTTCCATTAGGGAATGTATGTCGTACAGCTATATCAGCTTTCTTATTTTGAAGTGTTTGTAAAAATTTCGAGGTTGGATTAATATCAGTAACTAACACATCAATCATTTCATCAATAGGTTTTTGAAGAAAATCAGCAAATGCCTTGTTTATATACGCCATTCTTCCTTCTTCAGTTAAAAAATCAATAGGAATAGGAATATTATCAAAAGCTCTATGACAAAACTCTATAAACTCTACTGTATCTATAAAATTAGACATATCAACCCCCTAAAGTATTTATTTTTGAATTTTACAAAAATAACAAGTTTTTCCTAAAATCATTATATAATTTTACCATTATATTTTCAAATTTCTTTAAAATACAAATATATATAATTGAATACAATAAAAATTCGTATCTTTATATAAAGATACGAATTTTTATTGACCTTATTGATTTTTAATATATTCAATATATAATTATGCTTCCATAGCAGCTTCTACACCTTTATCAATCACTTGTTGAGAAGTAGCATATGAAACTATTATAAACACTATTGTTGATATTACCATCATAAATGTACCATTGTATATACCTAATTTCCCTAAACTATTAGCATACCAAGCCATATGAAGTTTATTTCCAATTTCAAGAGTAACATTTCCTACAAGTCCCACAACTATAGACCAATAAGCTGCTTTTTCAGTAGCTCTCTTCCAGTTAAGTCCAATTCCAAGTGCTGGTGCTAATGCAGCTGCAAAAGTTCCCCAACCAAAAGCTCCAAGTACTGCAACTCCACTTTGTCCAACTGTAAAAGAAATTATAATAGTTAATATTGCAAGTATAACGACTGATATTCTTCCATAAAAAAGTTCTTGCTTTGGAGTAAGTTGTTTTCCTTGTGCAGCTGGTATATCTTTAACAATACACGCTGATACTATGTTTATAAATGAATCTGCTGTAGACATAACAGCTGATACTATGCCTGCATAAACCATACCTGCAATAACTTTAGGGGCATAATTATTCAAGAACACAACTACTGCATTATCTTTATTTGATGCTAAAAGTGCTGCTGATTCTGGCGATAATTTACCACTTACAGATAGATATTTAATACACATACCAATAGTTATCCAAAACAAACCTCCAAGCATTGCTGGAATAGCTCCTATAAATGGTCCCCATTTTAATTTATTTATATCTTTAATCATATAAAATTTATGAACTATATGAGGTTGACCTACAATTCCAATTGATAGGCAGAAAAACCAACCAATAGCTAATGCTGCTGGTATAACTCCCCATGGATTTGAAATTTTAGCTCCGCCTTTAACAGCTCCTGCAATTACAGTAGACATGTTAGGCATACCATTACCTGCTTTTACTGCAAAAATTAATATAAATATAGATGCTACTGCCATCATACCTCCTTGAAAAACATCTGTATATACGCCTGCAAGCATTCCACCTGCTGCCGAGTAAATAATAACTATAATCATTCCAACTATTACTGATGTTTTAAAACTTATACCGAAAATCGGCGATATAATAAATCCCAAAGCACTAATTTGAGTTGCTAGATACAACAATAACCCAACCATAGTAGCAATCGCTGAAATTAATCTTGTTCTATTAGACTTATATCTTGCATATATAGCATCTGGCGTTGTTATACAATTATGTGTTTCTGCTAAAAGCCTCATTCTTTTACTCATAATAATCCAGCACATAGCAAAAGAAATAGACGTTGGAAATGTCATCCATAATGTTCCCATTCCTAAATTATAAAAAAGTCCTGGTCCTCCAACAAAAACATAGCCTGATATAGCTGCTGAAAATGAAGCCATTGCTACAGACAAAATACCTAAGCTCTTGCCCGCTGCATAAAAATCTGAAGAATCTTTTGTTCTTTTCATAGCGTAAAAACCTATTAAAAGAACAATTATCATGTATAATGCAATTACTATTCTAATAGTTCCCATTAATCTTTCCCCCTATCTATCTTTTTATTGTTTTAAACTTGTATTTGAACCTTTAGATACTAAATTTTCAGTTTCTGTTTTTACATAACATCCTGTTTTTTTATTAAATTCTTCTATATCCTTATCACTTAGATAATCTTGCTTAAATCTTTTTCCAAATAACCAGGTTCCTGTAAATAAAGGCAATAACCATACAACATAAATCATAATTGCAGTTGCTTTAGGAAAACCTAACACAAATCCATTTAATTTTGACATATCAAAAGCTGTCATTGCAAAAAAGCCGCCCCACCAAATAATAAGTAATGAAATTAACCCATATTTCAATACACCTCTGACTCTGCCTTGTTTTAATGCACCAAGCCACATCCAACTAAAACATACAATTGGAAAACCTATTATTAATAATTTAGTACTTTTAACAATCATTGCAATTAACATGATAATACATCCTACAAGTATTGCTTTTACCCATGAATCATTTGAATTCATTATTATTCCCCCTTCTATGTTGTTAAATATTGTTATTTGAATTACTTACTACACTTACCAAATCATATGTTTTTTAGCCTCATATCTTAAGCTTTCTCTGAAATCAGGATGTGCTATTTTTATAAGTTCTTCTACTCTATCTTTTACTGATAGTCCTCTAAGCCATGCTACACCATTCTCAGTTACAACATAATCAACATCATTTCTTGAGAGACTTACTACTGAACCTAATTTTAAGAATGGAACTATCTTTGAAACTCTTTCTTTTTTACCTTCTTTATTTGTAATTGTTGTAGTAGAATGCATAGCTATTATAGATTTTCCTCCATTAGACTTTTGAGAACCTATAACTGTATCAGCTTGACCACCTGTACCTGTATATTGCATACTTCCTATTGATTCTGATGCACATTGTCCTGTTAAATCAATTTCTAAAGTAGCATTTATGGATACAAATTTATTGTTTTTTCCAATAACATATGGATCATTTACCCATGATCCTTTTTTAAATAATACAGTTGGATTATCATCTAAAAACTCATAAAGTTTCTTATTTCCAAAAGCAAAAGCACATATTGATCTTTCATTATAAAATCCCTTATTTGAATTATCTACAGCCCCACATTTTATTAAATCCACCATAGATTCCGTAAACATTTCTGTATGAATTCCTAAATGATGTTTTTCTCTTAATTCTTTTGCCACTGCATTCGGTATATTTCCTACTCCTAATTGAATAGTAGAACCATCTTCAACTAAACCTGCTATTGTTTTTCCTATTTTTTCATCTATCTCTGTATATGGTACTAGTTGAATTTCTGGTATTGATCTATCAGTTTCTACTACTGCTTCAACCTCACTAATATGAATAATATTATCTCCAAAGGTTCTTGGATAATTAGGATTAACCTCACAGATTATAGCTGCATCATTATCTATAAGTTCTTTCTCATATATATTACTTATTGAAAGTGATAAATATCCATGTTTATCCATAGGAGAACATGTACATAGCAATATTTTTTTTCTGTTTTTTATAGCAGACAATTTTTTCCAAACCGCTATATGTGCATGTTGTGGAGTAAATGTAGCATTTCCTCTTCTCTGAGCTGTTCTCAATATTGGTGTAAAATACCATCCGTGAGTCAATATAATATCTTTATATTGAGGATCATTTATAAATTCATACTTTCCTACAGGTAAACAATTTTGAAGTTCAACTCCTTTCACTCCATTTTCTTTAATTGTATGTAACTGTTGTAATATAGATACTGGTTCTGCGGCTGCTTGTGCTGCAAATAAAATATCATTTGATTTGATTAATTTTAAAGCGTCTGGAATACTCATTACTTTTCTTTTATAAATTTCTTCAACATTTTTCATTAGAATGACCTCCTGAATTTTTTCGTATAATTCTTATACTATTTTAAATCGCAAAATTCATGCCATATTTTAATCATTAATGCTTTCAACTATTTTCTAGCATTTAATAACTTCTAAAATAATAAAAGTGTTACTTATTGTTATATTTGTAACAATAAGTAACACTTTTATTATTTTAAAACCATATTACAACTCTTTTATAAAAAATTATGATATTTAAATTCTTTAATGTTCTGATTTTTTTATACTTATTTTATAATTCAAATCATCATTTTTATTACCATTTAAATCTTCTAAAACATCTGCATCAATAAATACATAAGCTACCCCTTCTGGTAATTCATTAGCACTCTTAAAATAAATTGTTAATTCATTACCATTTATTTTTATATCTTTAGCATTATTTTTAGAATTTGTATGGAATACCTTTTTTAAATCATTGGCAGTAGGTTTCTTAACATTGTCATGTAATCTTATGTTTTTATCAAATATTAATTTAACTTCATAATCATTGATAACTTTACACGCCTTAATAACTGGAAAATCAACATTCTTATTTTCTACTTTCTTTTTTTCTTTTATTAATTTCTTATCTACCTCTTCTTTATCTGGATTAATACATTCAACTTTAATTGAAGATTTTATTTTATCTTCATCCATTGAATATATTATTCCTTTAAATACATGTTTTTTCTTGTCATATTTTAATTTATTTCCCACTGCTGTTACTTTATAGTTATCTGGATGTTTAGTATTCAATTCAACTTTTACATATCTATCAAAAATAGTTAACCCCGAATTAACTGAAATTTTTTTTATAATATCACTAATATTTATCTTTTTTATATTTAGATTTTTAATTTCTATTCCTTTATTTGACTTTATAAATTCATTATAATTAAAACTTGTTTCATCCTTTAATTTTTCCTCTTGTAAGCATTTATAATCTATATATTTTCCTGAAGTATCATGAACAGCATAGATACCAAATTTGCTAACTTTAGAATTAAAATCATTATGAAGGACCTTATTCTTTTGTAACTTTTGTTCATTATACTCATATAAGGTATTTGTAGCGGTATCTTTTACTAAATACCCATCTACCTTAGCATTAGCAACTCCTACTTTAAATGATAATAAAAATGCTGTACATAATAACCCTGATAAAAATTTAGATTTCATAACAACCCCTTCTTTCTGTAATATTTAACTAAATTCATTTTAACCCTTTTCATCCAATAAGTTAATACTTTTACCAAATTTGTAACTATTTTGTAATAACTTTGAATTTGTAAAAGTAAAAAAATATATATACTAAGAAAATTACATATTACATGGTTTTGATTAAATTAAAAAAACGTACTGAATCACTTCAGTACGTTTTTTTACAATAAAAATCTTAAATTATTTATTTAAAGCTTCTATTAACTTTTCTATATCCATTCCATGAACCATAGCTGCTTCTTCAAGGCTTTCTCCTTGTGCAGATGGGCATCCAACGCATCCCATACCAAAACTCATTAAAACTTCAATGCTTTCAGGATATTGTCTTACTATATCTCCTATTAACATGTCCTTAGTTATTTTCATGTACATACACTCCTTCATTTTGTATTTTAGTATAGTAGATAATATTTATTACCTACAAATTTCTTTTCTCATATGATTATATCAAATTTTAATTTATCATAAAAGATTATTATAAAATAATTTATATTATATGTTAATATATTTTTGCCTATTTAAATAAAATTAATCCCATATGCTTTACTGAATTATTATTTTATCACCTTAAACTTAGCTTCAGGTGAAATTTGTATTTCGTCTAAAAATCATTTAAAGTTATCCATTCGCTTAACAACAGTTAGGTATTGATCAATGCTTTAATATGTGTTACTAGCGGATCTGCTACAGTACCAACAATTATCTGATAATTTTTTTCATTAAGTTTCATAACTCCAGCTACTCCAATTTCTTTCAATCTTACTTCATCAATTTTTGAATTATCTTTAACAGTTAATCTAATTCTTGTTATACATGCATCTATATTTTCAATATTATTTTTGCCTCCAATTGCCTCAAGAATTTCAAAAGCTTTAATTTGAAGTTCATTATTGTTCAATCCGGTTAATCTTGCTGATTCTTCTTCCTCAGCTCTACCTGGAGTCGGAAGGTTGAATTTTTTTATAAAAAATAAGAATACAACATAGTAAATGCCTGCAAAAACTAATCCTACTAAAATTAACCCAACAGGATTTGATGAAATAGTAAAATTAAGAAGATAATCTATTAATCCTGCTGAAAAACCAAATCCACACTTCATTCCTAATGATGCAGTTAACGCAAGAGAAATTCCTGTTAATAAAGCATGAATTAAATATAATACTGGTGCTAAAAACATAAATGCAAATTCTATAGGTTCAGTTACACCTGTTAAGAAAGAAGTAAAAGCCATACCTAAAAGCATACCAGTTACTGCTTTTTTATTTTCTTTTTTAGCAGCAGTAATCATAGCAAAACATGCTGCTGGAAGAGCAAACATCATTATTGGGAAGAACCCTGTCATAAATGTTCCTGCAGTAGGATCTCCAGCAAAGAATCTATTAAGATCACCGTTAATTACTTTTCCTGCTGGGTTTGTAAATGTACCAAACTGAAACCAGAATAAAGAATTTACAACATGATGTAATCCAAATGGAAGCAACAATCTATTAAGAAATCCAAAGAAGAAAGCACCAATTGAACCTGAGCCTGAAACAGCATTACCAAAAGTATTAATTACTCCTTGAATATATGGCCATATATATCCACATATTACACCAATTATTAAACTATAGAATGATGTAATTATTGGAACAAAACGCTTACCTCCAAAAAAACCTAAGAAATCTGGAACCTTAATTGCTTTATATTTATTATACAAATACGCTGCTAAAATACCAACTATGATACCTGCAAGCACACCCATATATATAGTTTCATCAAAAGTTAAAGCAACTCTAGTTAAAACAAAATATCCAACTGCTGCTGCTAATGCAGAAACTCCATTATTTTCTTCTGATAAACCTATTGCTATACCTATCGCAAATATAAGTGGTAAATTTTCAAATACAGCATTACCCGCTTGTGCCATCCAAGGTATTCCTTTAGGTAATGCATTTGGAGCAATTCTATGCCATATATCTGGCTGACCAAGTCTTAATAATAATGCTGCTGCTGGTAAAACTGCAACTGGAGTCATAAGTGCTTTTCCAAGCCTCTGAAGCTTAGCTAAAAACGTATTATTGGATTTAGACATAAAAGAAACCTCCTATACATAAATTTAATAATTATAGTAAAAATTAAAAACAGCTTATATATTAAACTTTAAATAAAACCTTATTTAAGCTTTTTCACATTCAGCCTCTTCTATTGCTTTTTGAATATATCCCTTGTTTTTCTCCAATAATCTTCTTGATTTTTCTTTATCCAGTCCAGTTTTAAGTATCATTATGGCTAATTTAACATCATAATTTGTATATTCAAGTATTTTTATAGCCTTTTCCTCTTCAACTTCTACTGCAAGCATAACAATTCTTTTAGCTCTTGCTGTGAGTTTTTCATTTGTAGCTTGAACATCTACCATTAAGTTTCCATATACTTTTCCATATTTAATCATAGCCCCTGTTGTAAGCATATTTAATATTAATTTTTGTGCTGTTCCTGCTTTCATTCTAGTAGAGCCCATTATTACTTCTGGACCAACTTTAACAGACATAGGAATATCCGCAATTTTATTCATAATACCTTCTGGATTCATAGTTATACACAAAACAACAGCACCAATACTTTTTGCATATTCCATTGCTCCTATAACATAAGGAGTTCTTCCAGAAGCTGCAATACCGCAAATCACATCTTCTTTTGTTATATTTTTTTCTTTTAAATCCTTTTCACCATTTTCTTTGATATCCTCCGCACCTTCAACAGCTTTAAACATAGCACCATTTCCACCAGCTATTATTCCCTGAACCATTTCAAAATTCACTCCAAAAGTTGGTGGACACTCTGATGCATCAATAATACCAAGTCTACCGCTGGTTCCAGCCCCTACATATATCAATCTTCCACCTTTTAAAAAACTATTTTCAATAATATCAATAGCTTTTGCTATACTTTCCTTTATTTTTTCCACAGCAATGGCTACTTTTTTATCCTCATTGTTGATAACTTCAACTATTTTAATTGTACTCATACTATCTATATTTAATGTATTTGAATTTCTCTGTTCAGTAGATATTTTAGATAAGCTATCTAAATCCACCACCATCACTCCTATACCTTAAGTTTTAAATCCAAACTTAGTTTCTTCATCTATATAGTTTATTAAAAACCGTTCTTCTTCAAATATCTTTCCAACTACATTAACCCTACTATCTTTCGGTAAATCCTTTTTACAAATTTGTAATTCTCCACAATATCTTAAATAATCCTTATTATCAATAGTTATATATCCCAACTTTCTCTCAGTATTATTATTAGGATTTATAATACTATCTTTATTTAACAACATCCTTGAATTCATAGATCTTACTACATCTTGAGCACTATCTAGTCTATTTATATGAAACTCATTAAAAATAATTTTCTTTTCAGTTTCACAATCTGATAAAAGTTCTATATTAAACTCTAATATTTTCTCATTTAATATGCCTACAGTTTTTAATTCTTCTATAGATGCAATACTATCTCCTAAAAACACATTATCAATACCAAGAATATATAAATGCTTTGCTGCAACATCTGGTTTCATAAATCTATGCATTTCAAGAGTTGGAAGCCCTTCATAAATAGGCCCTCTTTTACTTACTAGTGATGGTATAAAAGCTGAAACTTCAATATTATATTTCTTTAACATATTATTTTTCTTTATCATTGTTTCAACTGATATTCCTGTATTAAGTCTTGGATAATAATTATGACTGGCTTGAAGCATTTTATAGTTTGGCTTATATTTTTCAAATTCTTTTAGAAAATTTTCAGTAACAGTACTAGCATTTATTTCAATTTTCAATCCATAAGAATTCCTAGTAAAAACTGCGATATCTTGTGGTGTAAACCCAAAATCTACCCTTATTCCATCAATCTTCAACTCTGATAATACCTTTAAATTATTCATATCCGCATTTATATAACTAAAAGCTCTAGGTGAAATATCTGCGGTTACTTTCATTCCTAAACTATCTGCAAACATTGTAATTTCTTTAAATTCTTCTAATGCAAACTGATAGTCTGCTTCTGGAATATGAAGAGAGGTAAATATTTTTTCAAAACCATTTTGTTTAGCTAATTTCATATATTTTAAATTATCTCTTAAAGAATAATCCATTCCTACAAATATAGATATACCCTTAGCCATTTTTATTCTGGGTCCTCAAAGCCCAAAATCTTAGTAGCTATAAATCCTGCTATATATGCTACTATAACTCCTATTAAATAAGATAATGGTTTGTTTGTAATTACTGTTAGTGGAAGTCCTGATAAGCCCATACTGGTTGACGCTACTTTTAAAACTGCCTGAGCCGCTCCACCAAAAGCTCCACCTATACATGCTCCTAGAAATGGTTTTCCAAGTGGTAATGTTACACCATATATTAAAGGTTCTCCTATACCCATTATGCCTACTGGAAGAGCTGAAGCTATTGTTTTTTTCAATCTCTTATTTTTAGTTTTAACAAGAACAGCAATTGAAGCTCCTATCTGTCCCGCACCAGCCATAGCTAATATAGGAAGCAATAAATTTTCTCCTGTTGTTTTTAATAAATCTGCATGAATTGGTGTTAATCCTTGATGAAGTCCTGTCATAACAAGTGGCAAGAATGTTCCTCCAAGAATAAACCCTGTTACTGCACCTCCACCTGCAATAGCAGTTTTAACAGCTGAACCTATAGATGTTGAAATAATACCTCCTAATGGTTGAAGTATAAAAATAGCTGCAAACCCTGAAACTAATACTACTATTAATGGAGTTAAAAATAATTCCAAAATTTCTGGCACAACTTTTCTTACCTTCTTTTCAAACCAGCTCGAGAATGCTACAACTAATAAAACAGCTATAATTCCACCTCTACCTGGCAATAATGGTTTCCCACCTATCATTACCTTCGCAAGAGCTGGTGATGTAATAACAGCTGCCATTGTACCACCAAGCATTGGTGAACCACCAAACTCTTTAGCTGCATTTACACCAACAAATAAATTAAGTCCATAGAATACTGCTCCACCTAAAACAACTAAAATTCCACCAACAGTAGTTTGAGCAAAAGCTCCATTTGTTGCTTTAATAGCAATATTATTTATTCCCATTACAAGACCACATCCAATAAAGGCTGGTATCAATGGTATGAATATACTTGCTATTTTTCTAAGCATTAACTTAAATGGTGTAGCATTTTTTACTTTAATCTCATCATGGAGTATTTTTGCTTCATCTAACTCTCCAACTTTCATACCTGTTATAGTTCCAAACTCATTTGCAACCTTAGTTACTTTACCTGGTCCAAGCACTATTTGAAACTGTCCTGCTTGTTCAACTACCCCCATAACACCTTCAACGTTTTTTAACACATCCTTATCCACTTTACTAACATCCACAATAGCTAATCTTAAACGAGTCATGCAGTAAGCAACTTGTGTTACATTCTCTTTACCTCCAACAACACTTAAAATATTTTCTGCAATTTCCCTAGGATTCAACGAATTAGGCATAAATAATCCCCCCTTTTAATGGAATAAAAAAGAGCTCAGAAAATAAGAATAACCTCATTTCTAAGCTCATGCCTGCATAAGCAGCAACACGCCACTGAAATATTTTACTTTTGTATAAAAGCATTCATGATTCCAGATAATATATTATATGATGTATAATATATAATAATTACATATTTAATTTTGTTTTCATACAACATTTAAGAATTTTTTAAATGGTAAACAATAAAACTTACAGTTATTTTATTTTGTAATTAAACACAATATTCTTACCTGATTTAACCTGTGTATCTAAGTTATAGTCTATTTTATCTATAACATCCATATTAGCAATTAAAACTAATGTGACTAAAGAATATCCTCTCTTTTTAATTAATTGTCTATTTATTTTTATAATTGGTTCACCTGAATTAACTCTACTACCAGTTTCCACTAACCTTTCAAAACCTTCTCCTTTAAGTTCTACAGTATCAATTCCAATATGAACTAAAATTTCTACTCCATTATCTAAAGTCATAGCAAAAGCATGATTTGTATTAAATATCAGAGTTAGTTTTCCATCTGCCGGAGCTGTTATTATATCACTTATTGAATCTATTCCAACTCCATCTCCTGCAAGCTTTTGTGCAAAAACCTCATCTGGAACCTTTGATAACTCTATAACTTTTCCATCTACTGGCGCTACAATATTAAACTTTTTCTTAAAAAAACCAAACATATTTTATTCCCCCCTATGTAAGTATATGATTAAATCCACTAAATTTTGCAAACAAAAAAAGCATGAGTTTTAAATAAACTCATGCCTGATTTAACAGTAACACATCTACATATTATAACAATTTAACCAATTATAGTTCTGCTATATTAATTGTTTGACTTCTTTTTGGACCTACTCCTACACTTGATACTCTTGTATCTGTAAACTCTTCTATTCTCTTTAAGTATTTTTTAGCATTTTCTGGCAATTCTTCGTAACTTGTAGCAGCTGCTACGCTTTCATCCCATCCATCAAATTCTTCATATATAGGTTCACATTTTGCTAAGTCTTCTAGACTTGCTGGGAAATAATCTATAACTTTACCTTCAAACTTATATCCAATACAAACCTTTATTTTTTCTAATCCAGCCAAAGTATCTATCTTAGTTACAGCAAAGCTAGTAAGTCCTGAAATTCTTGCTGTACTCTTTAATATTACAAGGTCAAGCCATCCACATCTTCTTGATCTACCTGTAGTTACTCCATATTCATGACCTTTTTCTCTTATCCAATCCCCTGTTTCATCATTTAACTCTGTTGGGAAAGGACCTTTACCTACTCTTGTTGTATATGCTTTTGCAATACCTACAGCATTTGTTATCATTGTAGGACCTACTCCTGCACCAGTACATACTCCACCAGCTATAGTATTTGAAGAGGTTACATATGGATATGTTCCGTAATCTATGTCAAGTAATGAACCTTGAGCACCTTCAAATAATACTTTTTTATTATTTTTTATATCATCATAAATTCTTACAGATATATCTGTAACATGTTCTCTCATTCTTTCTGCATAATCTAAGTATTCCTTATATATAGTATCAAAATCTAAAGTTTCTCCACCATAAAGTTCAATTATTGCATTTTTATCTTCTATATTTCTTCTAAGTTTTTTTTCAAAAACTTCCTTATTCATTAAATCACAAACTCTGATTCCGCTTCTTTCTGCTTTATCTGTATAGCAAGGTCCTATTCCTTTTCCTGTAGTTCCTATATCTGCTTTCCCTCTTGCTTTTTCTTTTAATCCATCAAGAACTCTATGATAAGGCATTATAAGCTGAGCTCTATCACTTATTAAAAGTTTCTCTGGAGTAAATTTAACTCCTAATCCTTTTAAATAATTTGCTTCTTCAAATAAAGCTTTAGGATCAAGAACAACTCCATTACCAATTATATTTAATTTATCATCATATAATATACCTGAAGGTATTAAATGCAATTTGTATTGTTTATCTCCAACTTCTACAGTATGACCTGCATTATTTCCTCCTTGAAATCTAACAACTACATCTGCTGTTTCAGCAAGATAATCAGTCATCTTACCTTTTCCTTCATCTCCCCATTGAGCTCCTAATACAACAAGTGCTGACATAAAACGTTCCTCTCTTTCATATATAAATTCATACATTAAATTATAATCAAATATATTTTAACATTTTAAACTCTATTTTACTACTAACTAAAATTTTTGTTTTCAATTTATAAATAACTCTACAAAATATCACAAAACAGTAATTTTCACTTCCTAGACTCAACGCAAACGTCTAATCCATAGTAACTAAACTTGTTTTTTGATAATATCCCTTGCTACAACAACACCAGTGGCAGAAGCCTGCATGAGTCCTCTTGTTATTCCAGCGCCATCTCCTATTGTATAAAGGTTTTCTATTTCTGTTTCAAATTTATTATTAGTTTCAAATTTACTTGAATAAAACTTTACTTCTACTCCATATAAAAGAGTATTTTTACTGTAAAGTCCTGGCGCTACTTTATCAAAAGCTTTAAGCGCTTCTACAATAGATGTTAAGTGTCTTTGAGGAAGAACAAAGCTCAAATCTCCTGGTACTGCTGATTTAAGTGTAGGTATTGTAGTAGATTTTTTAATTCTTGACCAATTTGTTCTTCTACCTTTAAGTAAATCTCCAAGTCTTTGAACCATTATAGGTCCACCTGTTAACATATTACCAAGCTTAGCAATATATTTACCATAGTCTATAGGTTGATCAAATGGTTCTGTAAATGTTGTAGAAACAAGCATTGCAAAGTTAGTATTTCCTGTTCTAAGTTTCTTTTGAGAATAACTGTGACCATTAACAACAGCAATTTGATCATCATAATGTTCTTCTGAAACCACGCCTCCTGGATTCATACAAAAAGTTCTTACTTTATTATCAAATGTATCAGAATAATAAACAAGTTTAGCTTCATATAAATACTCTGTTAAATGATCCATTATGGAATTAGGCACTTCTACTCTAACTCCTATATCTACTGCATTATTGACAGTTTTCATATTATGCTTTTTAGCTTCTTTTGAAAGCCATTCTGCCCCACCACGACCTGGTGCAACAACAACATATTTGCCTCTTACTTCTTTTTCTCCATCTTTAGTCTTTATAATAACTCCAGTAATCTTGTTATTTTCAATTATCAATTCTTCTGCTTCACTTAACTCACTAAATTCTGTTTTTGTATTTTCTATTAAATGATGATACATTCCTTTTAAAACATCATACGCAAGTTCAGTTCCTAAATGTCTTACAGGACATTCAATTAAACGGATATTATGCTTACTTGCTTCATATTTTATTTCATCTACTTTCTCATCATTTAAACCATGAACAGTTTCATTAGCTCCAAATTTTAAATATATATTATCACAATAGTTTATTAACTTCTTAGATTCATCTTCTGAAAAATATTCAAGCAACCTTCCTCCAACTTCAGGGCTTAATGAAAGCTTACCATCTGAAAAAGCCCCTGCTCCTGACCATCCGAACGTTATTCCACATGGATTGCAGTTTACACACTTTCCAGTATTTCTTGCTGGACATTTTCTTTTTTCTATATTTCTACCTTTATCTATTATTAATACTTCAACATTTTCATTTAACTTGGTAACTTCTAAAGCTGTAAAAATACCTGCTGGTCCTGCACCAATAATAATAACATCATAATTATTTTTCACAACTTATCACCCCTTATTTATAGTAACAGAGCTATATTCTTTAGTCAATACGAAATGCGAATATTTTGCATAAAATCAACAATAAAATTCGTATTGCCTTTTTTTATAATATTCTTCTCTACTTCTATTGTTTCCCTATCTTTTAAATATTATATTTTTCTCTATAAGAGGGAATACTTTTTATATTAAGATATTTAAAAGGCGGTAGATTTTATTGAATATACCTAATATATTAACTTTATTTAGATTATTTTTAATACCAGTTTTTATATTATCCTTTTTTTCTCAAAGTCCTCAAAGTTTATTAAATTCTACATTCATTTTTTTACTAGCAGGAATTACCGATGTTTTAGATGGTTTTATCGCTAGAAAGTATAATCTTATAACTAAATGGGGAATAGTATTAGATCCTTTAGCTGATAAACTTATGTTAGTTACAGTATTATCTTGCTTAGTTGTTAAAAATTATATACCTATTTGGATATTGGTTGTAATTTCAATAAAAGAATTTTTGATGATAAGTGCAGGTATCTCTTTATATAAAAAAAATATAGTAATACCTGCTAATGGATATGGTAAAATTGCAACTTTAGTTTTTTATATAGCAATTCTATACTTACCTTTTAATTCAACTATAAGCAATTATTTTATATATGGAGCTGTTGCAATTTCTATAGGTGCATTTATAAATTACTTTAGAGGATATAAGAAAAAATTTGGTTAACATAAGCCTATACCTTTTAAATTAAGGTATAGGCTTATGTTACTTTTCTTTGTTATTTTCACTATTTGGTAATTCCATTTTAAATAAATGATATTCAAAATCAAAACCATACGATTGCTTTCCCTGTTCTGTTTCATATAGAGGAAGAGTCTTTGTAAATTCCACTAATCCCTTACCTTCTTTATATGTTAAAATTTCCTTATACGTACTTTCAGGATAATTATCTATTCCTTTTATAATTGTTTCAGTTTTAATTGTATCCTTATTCTCCTTATCTTTTGATACATCTACAATTTTAGTTTCCGCTTCATATTCCTTTCCCTCTAAAGTGATTTTTTGATTCCATGCTGTTCCTACAACAATAGGTTCTTTTAATATAGTCTTCTCACTATCAGTTAATTGACCTTCTTTTATCTTTTTATTTTTTTCAATAATAGAGTCTTTACCAATTATATAATCTATATCAATAAGCAAATCTTCTTCTGTTGCTCCTCCTTCTCCTTCACTTACATCTACTATTTTACCTTTAAACTTTAATATCAATTTTTCTTTTTTATCTTCAATTTCACTTAATGTTAAAGCATGTGCATATTCTAATGTACCGCAATAGTACAATTTAATTCCTTTTTCTAAAGGAAAATATTTTGCTAATTCCTCACTGTATTCTTTTGAATCTGTACC
This sequence comes from Clostridium aestuarii, assembly GCF_026735135.1. GTDB lineage: Bacteria > Bacillota > Clostridia > Clostridiales > Clostridiaceae > Clostridium_H > Clostridium_H aestuarii. The sequence goes on from NZ_JAPQER010000006.1 coordinate 115,732, forward strand.
ATCTCCAGATTTAACTTTTGGGGAGCATCCAACTACAGATATAGACAAAACTAATATAGCCATAAAACAAACTATCTTTTTAACAATTGACTTTATCATATTAATTTCTCCTTCTAATATATTTTTATATTACAAATATATTCTACATTATAATTCCACACAAATAATTACAAAATAGTTTCAATCTTATTCTAGCCTACATTTCACATCTAAAATTTAAAATTATGTAATTTACTCAATTGACAATATAAATTTCTTTATGTAATATTATATTGTAAACCATTTTTATTTTTTAGGTTTACAATGTTGTGTAATAGAACTTAATTTAATTTTTTAACTTTACAATATTAATTTTAAATTGCATCGAAATTTGATGCATATATAATCTATTTTTAGGAGGACGTTCATAAAAATGAAAACAAAAGAATTAACATTAGTATCATTATTTGCAGCATTAATGGTTGTTGGTGCTTATGTTTCAATACCAACCCCCTGGGTTCCTTTAACCTTTCAACCTTTCTTTTGCTGTTTTGCAGGTGTTTTATTAGGCTCAAGGCTAGGAGCTCTTTCACAAATAGTATATATCTTGATAGGTCTATGCGGAGTACCTGTCTTTCAAGGTGGTAAAGCTGGTCCATCTGTTATAGTCTCAACTACCTTTGGATATCTTATAGGTTTTGTTATATCTGCTTATGTTATAGGTCAAATTACAGAAACAAGAAAAGCTAGTATAAAAAATCTATCTCTTGGAGTTCTTATAGGCTTAGCTATTATATATATTTTTGGAGTTGCTTATTTATATGTAATAGTTAACTTTTATATAGCAAAACCTATGAGCATAATCAAAGCAATACAAGCAGGATTTATTCCGTTCATAATAAAAGATTTAGTATTAAGTGGAATTGTAGTAACTGCTTCATACAAAATAATACCAGCACTAAATAAAGCAGGACTTAGAATAATTAAGAATTAAATATAAAATCATATAGCTTGTAAAATCAAAAATAAAGTTGAGAGTACAACTTTCAACTCTCAACTTTATTTCTATTTTCCCATATTTTTTGCTTTTTTAACACATTCTTCTACAGCTTCTATTACTCCAGCTCTGAAACCATTTTTCTCTAAAGAATAAACAGCTTCAATAGTTGTTCCCCCTGGCGAACATACCTCATCCTTTAGCTGACCAGGATGTTTTCCCGTTTCTAACACCATTTTTGCTGAACCATATACTGCCTGAGCAGCCATTCTGTAAGCTTGTTGTCTTGGAAGTCCATTAAGCACTGCTGCATCAGCTAATGCTTCTATAAACATATATACATAAGCTGGTGATGAACCTGTAACCGCCGTAACTGCATCTATATCTGATTCCTTTACTCTTTCAACCTTACTAAAACGTACAAATATATCTTCAATCATCTCTGCTTCTTCTTCTGTAACAAGTTTATTAGGACATAAAGCAGTCATTCCTTCTCCTACTAGTGCAGGTGTATTAGGCATAGTTCTAACTATTTTTATATCTTTTTCAAAATATTCTTCTATTTTTTCTATAGTCATTCCTGCAGCAATTGTTACAATAATAGCATCTTCTTTTATTTCTGATCTAATTTGTTCTATCACATCTTTATATTTATTAGGTTTTACTGATAAATATAATATATCTGAAAATTTTGCAATCTCAATATTATCATTAGTAATTCTAATTCCATTCTCTTCTTTTATTTTATTTAATTTTTGATTATCTAAATCACTTGTCATTATATATTCAGGACTTATTAAATTAGACTTAACTATCCCTTTAATCATAGCACTAGCCATATTACCAGCACCTATAAATCCTATTGTTTTATTCATTATTTTCCCTCCCTAAAAATTGAATAAGTAAACACTTTTATGATATAATTTCTTAAATCGATGATGTTTTTATTATACTATAAGAAAGGTCGTATTTGTAATGAATAGAAAAGAATACGTAAAGAATATAAAAAGAATAGTTGTAAAGGTTGGTACTTCAACATTGACTCATTCTACAGGCTTACTTAATTTAAACCGTATTGAAAGTCTTGCAAGACAACTTTCAAACATACATAATCGTGGTATAGAAGTTATTTTAGTTTCTTCTGGTGCTATTGGAGCAGGAATTGGAAAATTAGGTCTTAAACAAAAGCCCTCAACTCTTCCTGAAAAACAAGCAGCAGCTGCTGTTGGTCAAGGTGCCTTACTTCATATGTACGAAAAGTTATTCTCAGAATACGGAAAAATCGTTGGACAAATTCTTTTAACAAGAGAGGATATTTCTCATAGAGCTAGATTTTTAAACGCACGTAATACATTTTTTGCTCTATTAGAACAAGGAGTTATACCTATAGTAAATGAAAATGATGCTATATCTGTAGATGAAATAAAATTTGGTGATAACGATACACTATCAGCTATGGTAGCCAGTGTAGCTGAAGCTGATTTATTGATAATTCTTAGTGATATAGATGGTTTATATGATTCAAATCCTAAGACAAACCCAGATGCTAAACTTATTCAATATGTAGATGAAATAACACAAGAAATAGAAGACTCTGCTGGTGGCGCTGGAAGCAATCTAGGTACTGGTGGAATGATAACTAAAATTAATGCTGCTAAAATAGCTACTTATTCAGGTTCATCTATGATTATTATAAACGGCAGTACTGACAATATATTAAATCATATATTAGACGGTGAAGATGTTGGAACTTTATTTAAAGGAAAAACTCATCCACTTCAAGCTAGAAAACATTGGATGGCTTTTAGTGCAACTCCAAATGGACATATAATAATTGATGACGGTGCAGAAAAAGCTTTAATGAAAAATCATAAAAGTCTTCTACCTAAGGGAATTTTATTTGCAAATGGTAGTTTTAACAAAGGCGATGTAGTATCTATTATAAATACCAGCAATCAAATAATAGCTCACGGTATTTCAAATTATGATTCTGAAGAAATAAAATCAATAAAGGGATTAGATTCTTCTCTTATAGAAGAAAATTTAGGTTATAAAACTTATGATGTAGTCATTCATGCAAATAATATGGCATTATTTAAATAAAATTTATATAAAGGGGAAATCAAAATGAATCAAGAACAATATGTAATTGGAAAAGCTACCCTTGCAAAAGAAGCTTCTAGAAAAATGGCAATTACAGATACAGTTATTAAAAACAAAGCTTTAATTGCAATGGCAGATGCTTTAATTGAAAAAAAAGATATTATACTAGATGCTAATTCAAAAGATATGGAAAACGGTAAAAACAAAGGATTATCTAATGCTCTTCTTGATAGACTTTTATTAGATGAAAAAAGAATACACTCTATGGCAGAGGGATTAAGACAAGTTGCCGGTGCTGATGATCCTATTGGTGAAACAATTAAAATGTGGAAAAGACCTAATAACCTTCAAATAGGTCAAATTCGTGTACCTTTAGGTGTTATAGGAATTATATATGAAGCTCGTCCTAATGTTACTGTAGATGCTGCTGCATTATGTATAAAATCTGGTAATGCAGTAATTTTAAGAGGCGGATCAGAAGCTATCAATTCTAATACTACTATATCTAAAATTATATCTGCTGCTGCTGAAAACGCCGGTTTACCTCAAGGTTGTATAAATTTCATTGAAACTACAGATAGAGATGCTGTAAATATAATGATGAAATTGAATGGTTATATAGATGTACTTATTCCAAGAGGTGGTGCTGGACTTATAAATACAGTGGTAAAGAATGCTACAGTTCCTGTTATTGAAACTGGAGTAGGTAATTGCCACATATTTGTAGATACTTCTGCCGATTTTGATAATGCAGTAGATATAGTAATAAATTCTAAAACACAAAGACCTGCTGTATGTAACGCCATGGAAACTTTACTTGTACACAAAGATGTAGCTCAAGAATTTTTACCTAAACTAGCTAAAAAATTAAATTCTATAGGTGTTGAAATGCATGGATGCCATTCAACTCAAAATATAATTAAAAATGTTAAACCTGCCGTTGAAGAAGATTGGTCTACTGAATACTTAGATTTAATTCTAGCAATTAAAGTAGTAGGATCTATAGATGAAGCCTTAGAGCATATTTATAAATACGGAACTAAGCATTCTGAATGTATACTTACAAATAATTACCTTAACTCTCAAAGATTCTTAAAAGAAGTTGATGCTGCAGCTGTATACGTTAATGCTTCAACGCGTTTCACAGATGGAGGAGAATTTGGATTTGGTGCTGAAATAGGAATAAGTACTCAAAAACTTCATGCAAGAGGTCCTATGGGATTAAAAGAACTTACTACTACTAAATATATAATTTATGGCGAAGGACAAATTAGATCATAAAAGTACAATAGTACTTTTATGATCTTTTTTATTTTATATTTGAAATTCTCCTGTTTCTTCCCCTTCTACTGTGTCAGCTGTCCAATAACATTTTTCAGATGATGGCACAAAATATAAATTTACATTTTTAATATCTTTAATTCTTCTTCCTGATTCCTTCCACAGTTCTCTAAATGTACTTACCAACTGCTTATCAGTTATATCTTTACCATCATGTTGTATACAAACCGTATTTTTCAAAATATCTACTCCCCTCTTACAAATTATCATCTACCATAGAACTTTTAGCCATATTTTCATTATACAATATATTGTTTAAAAGTAAAATATATGTAAATATTCTTATATAAAATATGTTTTATTTTTATAAATTTATTTTTCTTATAAAAATTAATAAAAAAATGAACTTTTCTATCATTATCCACGTAGTATCATATGAAAAGAAATATTTACTAATTTATAAACCATAATTTGTTATAAGCGGGGATTGCATAGTAAAAAACTCTAAATACATACAATTCAGCAACTTTGGAACATGCAATTTCCTAATTAAGGAGGATATTTATAATGATAAAAAGAAAAATAGCATTTATGTTAACACTATTTACTCTAGCAATACCTGTTTCTCAAGTTTTTGGTAAACCAAAACAAATTACTCCAATATCAGTAACTACTAAGACAAAAACAAACCATATTTATTCTAAGGAATTTAAAGATATGCCTGCAATAGAAGGTTCTATTTCAGATGTAAAAAAAGTAAAAAACACTGTATCTTTTCTTGTTAACGCAAATGGAAACACTAAAGATGGTTACACTGAAATCAAACTAACAGCTACTAATAAGACAGAAATAATTAATGAAGATACTGGTAAAAAAGTCCCTTTTACACAATTAAAAGACGGTATGATTGTAAAAGCATTCTACAGTCCAGTAGTTACTAGCAGTTTACCTCCAATGAGTACTGCAACTAAAATAGTAGTAACTAGTAAAAAAGAAAATATAAATCTTCCTGTAACACAAGGTAACATAATAGAAGTACGTAAAAATAAAGATAATTACATTAATATTATCAAGACAGCTAATCCATTTGAAGGTCAAATTAACCTTATTATAGATGACAACACTGAAATTATTGACAAAACTACAGGAAATAAATTGACTATGAATGATTTAAAAGAAGGAGTAAACATAACAGCTTATTATGGTCTTCAGGCTACATTCAGTCTTCCACCAATTAGTCATGCACAAAAAATCATAGTAAGTAAAAAAGCAAATAACCCTTTATCAAATTTACACTGTTCTATTATTGATACATTTAAATTTGATAACAATATTATAGCCTATGTTAATACAGATAAAAGAAAAGTTTTAGTTTTTATATCTAAAGATACAAAAATAACTGATAACACTGGTAGAAAATTTACTATGAATGATTTAAATAAAGATGTAAAAATTACTATATATTTTAATAATAACAATATAACAATTTTAGATAATAACTCTAATATTATTGTTACACCTGAAAAAGTAGTTATAGAAAATGATGTTAAAGATACTTCACTAGGAACAAAGGGAACAATAAAAGAACTACGTGATGTCAAAAATGGTAAAATGGCAGTTATTCAAGGAAAAAAACTCTCTGAAAATGGTTATGATGATATTAACGTCATAATAACTAAAAACACTGAAATTATACGCTCCAAAGATGGTTCAAAGCTTACAGTTAATTCTCTAAAACCAGGTATACAACTTGAAGCTTATTATAGTCCTTTAGTTACAAGAAGCATTCCCCCTATAAGCTCTGCTAAAAAAATTATTGTTATAGCAAATTAAAGTTTTTATCTGTACAAAAAATTTATTTGTTATAAAATATGGCATCACTTAAATTCCACTTTTAAAGGGAGTTCTAGTTAAAACTATAACTCCCTTTCTTTTAGTTTTTATCTATTATAGTAGATTTATATACTATAATATTTATCAGTATATAATTTTTGTAATTTTTCCCACATTTCTGGTTTCTTCTTTTTTATATTTATGATTTTGAAATTTTCACCTACAAATGCGTGAGTAGTACTTCCTTTAGCTAAAAGCTTTTTGTCTTCTTTTCTAACAACATTATAATTAAAAATTATTTTAGCACCATTCATTTCTTCTATCCATGTTTCAATTATAACCTCATCTTCATATTTTGCTCCCATTATGTACTTGCAAGAACTTTCTAACACAGGAAGCATAACCCCTTTTTCTTCAATATCTCTATAAGTAATTCCTGATTCAGTTATAAACTCTCCTCTTCCTAACTCAAACCATGCATAATAGTTAGAATGGTGGACAATTCCCATTTTATCTGTCTCTACGTATCTTACTTTTATTGTTGTTTTGTTGATATGCATAAAGCTTCCCTCTTTCTTATTTCTTCCAAATGTTTTTAGTTATATTCTCTATATACCTTCTTCTTTTGTCTGTTTCTTCATAATTAATAGTTACAGTATTTGTAATACTAAGAACATATCCTTCTTTAGCTTCTTTAGGTATCATTTTCTTTTTCATGTTAAGCATTGTACCATCATGTAATTCAATTACTACAAATTCCTCTTCAAATCTATCAATTATACCTAACATGTATTATTTCTCCTTTTATTTTTCTTAAGAATTAACTTCCTCAATATTTTCTTCTATATTATCAATTTCTATTTCTTCAATTTCAGTTTGAGTTTCATCTATTTTTGTTTCATCTATTATTTCATTTTCTTCCTCTTGTTCTCTTAACATAGTGCTTTTTCCTCTAAATATAGCTCCTTCTGATATTGCTATACTATTAACTTCAATATCTCCTACAAGCTTTCCTGTAGGTAATATCTCTAACAATTCACTACATCTTATATTACCTTCTACCGTACCAGATATACTTGTATTAGAAGCTTTTATATCTCCTTTAACAAATCCTGTTTCTCCAATAATCACATCTGTTTTAGCAAGTATATTACCTGTATATCTTCCCTCAACTTTTATTATTCCATTAGAATTTATGTTACCTTCCATACTTGTTTCTACACCTATTGTTGTATCAATAGCTGTACTCTCTACTACTTTAGTTTGCTTTTCTTTTCTTGAATAAAATGCCATATAATACCCCTCCCCAATTAATAAATCCTATTTTTCATATTTTGTATAAAATAAACATGTAGGAATATAACTTATAAAATAATTAATAATTCCCACATGCTTTTATTATATAACAAAAACTAAAAATATTCTTCAAATCAAATAGATTGGATAATCAAATACTTTTATTACAAAATTGAAGTTTTATTTTAAGTGTTTTTTAATTTATCTTATTACAACTGTTTCATCATCTTCATACATATTTTTCTGAATCTCATTTTCTTTCACATCTTCCTTTTTTTGAATATCTTCTATTTCTAAATCATTGTCACTACTCTTCTGCTGCGAAGTTCCTTTTAAATAATTTGGTAATTCCATACCTGCTGCATTAAATACATCTTCAAAAGGTGGAATTGATTTTAACATTCCCGAAATAAAATTAGCTGTAGTTGATGTTCCTTGGCCCTTTCCGCCCATAGTATCCCATACAGTAATCTTATCAATTTTTATATTTTTAATTGCTTCAACTTGAAGTTTAACAATTTCAGGTAGCTTATCTGCAATCAGAAGCATAACTGCATCTTTAGAATTATTCCCTGATGCTTCCACAATTTTTTGGAAACCTTCCGCTTGTTTACTTAAAATTTCTTTAGTACCTTGTGCTTGTGCTTGCATCTTAAATAATGTAGCATCGGCTTCACCTTTTGCTTGTCTTCTTATTTTTTCTGCCTCTGCCTCTGCATCTAATTCCACTTTCTGTTTATCTATTTCGGCTTTAACTATTACATCTGCAATATTAGTTGCTCTTTCTTTATTTGCACGAGCTTTTTCTGCATCTTGTTCTGCTAAATATGCTTCCTGAAGAGCTTTTGCTGTCTGGACCTTTTCAGCTGCCGTTGCAATTTTATTAGCTTCAGCTTGTTTTTCACGTCTTTCAGCTTCTGAATTTGCAACAGTAACTCTAGCTTGGTTTTCTCCCTCTATAGCCTCTGAATCAGCCTTAGCAACTCGTATTCTTTCTTCTCTCTTAGCTTCAGCTTCACCTATAGCACCGTCCCTATTTTTCTCAGCAACACTCTTCTTAGCATCATTTATAGCTTTTGCTGCTGCTTCCTTACCTAGTGCCTGTATATATCCAGATTCATCCTTAATATCTGTTACATTTACATTTATAAGCTTAAGACCTATTTTTTTAAGCTCTGCTTCAACATTTTGAGATACATTTTCCAAAAATTTATCTCTATCTGAGTTTATTTCTTCTATATCCATTGTTGCAATTACAAGTCTTAACTGTCCAAAAATAATATCTTTTGCAAGATCCTGTACATCGTTTCTAGTAAGACCTAGAAGTCTTTCTGCAGCATTATTCATTATACCTGGATTAGTAGATATACCAACAGTAAAAGTTGATGGTACATCTACCCTAATATTCTGTTTACTTAATGCTTTTGTCAAATTAACATCTATAGATATTGGTCGTAAATCTAAAAATTCATAACTTTGAATTACAGGCCATACAAAAGCTGCTCCTCCGTGAATACACTTAGCTGAACGGTTACTTCCATCAATATCCTTTCCTGTTCTACCGTATATTACAAGGATTTTATCAGATGGACATCTTTTATATCTGGCAAACAATGCTACTACAACTACAAAAATAGCTACTACTATAATAGCTGTTAAAATTAAAGATGGTAAACTAGGCATTTTTTATATCCCCCTTCTCATTGTCATCTACTACATCTACTACTAGTAATTCTTTCTCAACACCAACAACAACTACCTTAGTTCCTGTTTTTAGCTTTTGTCCATAAGTAATTGCTGGCATTTCTCTTAATGCACTTTGAAAAATAACCTGTATCTTACCACTTCCTCCCCTATTAGCTGGTATAGTAAGGTATACTTGACCTACTGAACCTACTGCATTTTTCAAGTCCATATTTCCACTTTCAGTAAGCTTAAATATTAATTTATATACGCTACTTAATATGACTATAACCGCAATACCTAAAGCTATTGCTAAAAGAATTGTTAGTGCCTTACTATAACCATGTCTTGACCCTGTTATTCCTGCCCATGAAAAGATAGTAAAAAATATAACTAAATTTCTAAAAGAAACTAACTTTAGAGGAACATTTTCAAAATTAACATCTATGCCATCATTCATATCGGGTATATCTATGTTATCATTCATATTAGGTACATCTATGTCATTATCTATACCCATGATAATCATAACCATTTGAATTATAAACAAGGCTGTAAAAGGAATTGCAAGTGACCAAAAAAACTTTTCAAAATTAGGAATATTACTCCACCAAATTGACATAAATACACTCCCTCCATAATGGTTGGATGTTAATTAATAATTCTCCATTTATCAGTATATTCCTTTTTTTATATAATATTACTTTATATGTTTTTTATATATTTTTTATAGAATTTGTTTTATAGCTTTGAAATTTACTCAATAACTGCAAAAAAGAAATTACTTCAGAACATTTAAGGATATAGTAAAAGCAGAGAATGACAATTAATATTCCCTGCTTTTACTATATCCTTTATTTTACATCATGCTAACTAGATGATTATTTATTTAAACTTTAAATTTTTATACGTATCCATATAACCCTCTCACAGATACTTCACTTGAAATAATTTCTTGAATCTTTCCATCTTCATATTTGACAATTAATTTTCCATCTTCACTTAAATCTATTGCCTCAGCTGTTATTTCTTTTTGGCGTTCTATTATCCTAATTTCTTTCCCTATTAAAACAGACTTTTCTCTACAAATTTTTATAGATTTTTCTATGCTTTCTTCATTTATAAATTCCTCATATAATTCCTCAAAACAATTCATAATTTTTGCTGCTAACACTTTTCTCTCAATATATCTTCCAGTTTCTATTTTAAGAGAGGTTGCTTTATCTTTTACTTCATCAATGAAATCATCACTATCTATATTAACATTTATGCCCATGCCAACAATAACATGATTAACTCTAATTAATTCTCCACTCATTTCCGTTAAAATTCCACACACTTTTTTATTGTTTAGTACTATATCATTAGGCCATTTGATTTTTACTTCTATTCCAATATCCTCAGAAGCTTTCGTTACCGCGGCAGCCGCTATTTGTGTGATTTTAGGTACATTTATTGGATTTATATCCGGTCTTAATATAATAGACATCCATATTCCTTTATATTTTGGTGATACCCAATTACGTCCAAGTCTTCCTCTTCCTGTTGTTTGTTCTTCACTTATAATTATAGTTCCTTCAGGTGCCCCTTCTACCGCAAGTTCTTTAGCCTTATTGTTTGTAGAACCTACAGTATCTAAGTATATTATCTTTCTACCTATGTATTTTGTACTTAAATTATCTTTTATTTCTTCGTAAGTAAGTAAATCTGGAGTAGCGATAAGCTTATATCCCTTTCGAGATACAGATTCTATCTCATATCCATCTTCTTTTATAGCATTTATATATTTCCAAATAGCCGCACGACTGACTCCTAATTCATCACTAATTTTCTGACCAGATATAAAATTATTTTCATTCTTTTTTAATAAATCTATTATTTTTCGCTTCAATTATCCTTCCTCCTTATTTGAACTTTCATATTTCTATATATTATATCATTAATTTTTTATTAAATATTATATCTTCAATATGATAATAATATTTATAACAAAAGTATGCTACAATTTTACTATAGTTAGCAGACACTATCTAATATGAAAGGGGTGTTTTTATGAATATTAAAGAACTATTTAACTATAAAAATTGGGTAGTAGTTGGAAAAGTTTCCGATACTTCAAAATATCCATATAAAATATTAAAATCATTGGAAGCTGGAGATTTTAATACCACAGGTGTATATCCCAATGATAATACTGACGAAATATATAAATCTTTAAAAGAAGTTCCATATACAATTGACGTAATTGACTTATGCATAAATCCATCCTTAGGAATAAATATGATTAAAGAAGCAAAAGAATTAAATATTGATAAGGTATTGATTCAACCTGGTGCAGAAAGTGAAGAGATATTAGATTACTGCAAGAACAATGGTATTACTGCAATAGAGGGTTGTGCTCTTGTGCAGTTAACAGTTTTTTTTGGTGTAGATGTAAATCAGTTCTAATAATTTTTGCAAAATAAAATTAAGGATGAAACTTAGGTTTCATCCTTAATTTACTTTTATATTAAATTTTTCATTAAATTCTTTATAAGAACATTAATCCTAGTGCAATTACAACTCCTGAGCATAGTAAGTCAATTATACAGAAGCCCATGATATCTTTAGCACTAAGTCCTGCTATACCAAGTGCAGGTAATGCCCAGAATGGTTGAATCATATTTGTCCATGCATCTCCCCATGCAATAGCCATTGCTGTTTTGTGAGCTGCTACTCCTAATGTAGCACCCGCAGGCATCATTATTGGAGCTTGTACAGCCCATTGTCCACCACCTGATGGTACAAAGAAGTTAACAACACCAGCACTTAAGAATGTAAAGAATGGGAATGTAGTTTGGTTAGAAATTGCAACGAATCCATTTGACATTGCTCCAGCAAGTGAAACTCCTGTAGATCCCTGTCCAACCATCATACCCATTATTCCAGCATAGAATGGGAATTGAAGTATAATTCCAGATGTTCCTTTTGTTGCTTCTGAAATAGCATTTAAGAATCTTCTTGGTGTTCCATGAAGAATTATTGCTACAAATAAGAAAATAAAATTAACTATGTTAAGATTTAATTTAAACCCTTTAGTAGCAAAATAATAAATAATATATGCTATACCCATAGCTCCAACAAGTATAGAAACAACAGAACTATTTTCAATCTTATCAGCAGGAGTCATTTCTGCTTTAGAAACTACAACTTCATCTTCTTCAACTAACAGTTTAGGATCAATACATATAGTTTCTTCTTTACTAGGATGCATTGCTTTATTTACAATAGGAAGAAGAATTAATAAAACTAATAAAATTATTAAGTTATATGTTGAAAATATAGTTTGGCTTGTTGGTACTGGACTAGTAACAGCACCTGCAGTTGCAGTAGCTAAGTCTTTTCCACCAGTAGCAAGTTTTAATGGAACTGAAGCTGAAAGACCAGCATGCCATACTAAGAATCCAGAATATGCTGAAGCGATTAACAATCTGTAATCAACACCTTTAACTTCTTTTGCAAGTTCTTTTGCAAAGATAGCACCAATTACAAGACCAAATCCCCAGTTTAACCAGCACGCAATTGTAGAAATAAAAGTAACAAACATAATTGCTTGAGTAGGACCTTTAGGTATTTTTGCTAATTTTTTAAGACCTCTTTTAAAAGATGGTGCGCTAGCAAGAGTATGACCAGTAACAAGTACTAATGCCATCTGCATTGAGAAAGCAAGTAACTTCCAAAATCCATCACTCCAATGAACTATCATAGCCATTGGGCCTTGATGAGTAATAGGCATTCCTATAAGAAATACTACAAATGTCAAAATAACTGCAAAAATAAATGGATCTGGTAAGTATTTTTGTACAAGACTTACAAAAAACTTAGACATTTTTTTCATATGAATTCACTCCTTTATATTAATTTTTAATTACTACCCTTTAGGATTAATTATTGTTGGTTATTTTTTTAACAAGTTTAGACAAAATTTTACTATTTTATTGTTTATCAATTATTATTTTGATGCTTTTGACTTTTACACAATAAAATATTAACAATCTGTTACATTATAAATTATTACTTTTTTAACTTATTAATATGTAAGATTGTCTGTCCACCATAGATTATATAACACATCTTTCCTAAAATCTAGTTCTTTTATATAATTTTATTACAAAATTAAATTTATATCAAATATATATTGTAGGTATACATATATTTCTTTTAAATATGAACAAAAAATTCACAAATATTGTTTACTAAAATTATCATTTATACTATAATTAGCATGGAAGTAGTCATATGTTTAACAATTCATTTGGTTATATATTTAACGATATTTTTTTTAAGGAGGTGTAATCTGGTTTGGAAGTTTATGGTGTGTAAAATTTTAATATCATACTTTCTAAAAACCAGAGAAAATATGGATATAAAAAAAGTCATGGTTTTAGGTGCTGGTACAATGGGACATGGAATTGCTCAGCTTTGTGCAGAAGCAGGGTTAGAAGTAAATATGTTCGATGTATCTAGTGAAAACTTAAATAAAGGATATGAAAGCATCGAAAAGAGTCTTTCTTTACTTATGAGCAACAATAAAATAACTCAACAAGAAAAAGATACTGTATTATCAAAAATCAATTTATCTAAATCATTAGAAGAAGCAGTGGATGATATTCAACTAGTAATAGAATGTATTGTAGAAAACTTAGCTGTAAAACAAAAAGTATATGCTGAACTTGAGTCATTATGCGATCCAAGTGTTATACTTGCTACAAATACATCTGGATTAAGTCCAACTGCTATATCTCAAAATTTAAAACACCCTGAAAGAGTAGTTGTAGCTCACTTCTGGTGCCCACCTGAATTAATTCCATTAGTTGAAGTAGTTCCTGGTGAAAAAACATCTTCAGAAGTAGTTGAAAAAACTATGGGATGGGTTGAAGCTATTGGAAAGAAAGCAGTAAGAATGAATAAAGAATGTCTTGGATTTATCGGAAATCGTCTTCAACTTGCTCTTTTAAGAGAAGCTATATATATAGTTGAACAAGGATGGGCAGATCCTGAAGAAGTTGATAAAGCTGTAGAATATGGACTTGGACGTCGTCTTCCAGTTACAGGACCTTTAAGAAGTGCAGACCTTGGTGGTCTTGATATATTCTATAATATATCTTCATACCTTTTCAAAGACCTTTGTAACTCAACTGAAGCTTCTCAATATTTAAAAGAAAAAGTAGAAGCAGGAAAACTAGGTACTAAAACTGGTGCAGGAAACTACGATTGGGCTCCTGAATCAATTGATGACATAACTAAGAAAAGAACAGAACTTTTATTACATTTTCTTGAAAAAGATAAAGAAAATAAATAATAAAAATAAGAGCATACTGTGTAAGTATATATATACTTACACAATATGCTCTTTTACTTAAAATTTTCAGCTTTAACTTTTCAAATTTATAAGAATCTTCTTAACTTGTTTTTTTATTTCACCCTTATCACAAATGGTTTTATGCAATACATCTCTATTTTCTATATCCTTTATAGCTGTTGGTTCATTTTCACTTAAAATTTTACTCATTTCCATACAAAGACGAAAATCGCTATAATTAGAATATTTGTCATCTAAAGAATTCATTACAGAATATGCAAATTTATATGGGCTTGCTGTAGATGCAATAACTGTTTTAGTTAAATCTTCACTTTTTTGCTTATACCTATCATAAACACTATATGCTACTGCTGTATGAGTATCCATCAAATAACTGTAATCATCATAGACTTTTTTTATAGCCTCTTTAGTTTGCTGTTGATCAGCAAAATTTCCATAAAAGTTCTTAGCAGCTTCTTTCATATCTTTATCTACTTCATATCTACCTTCAGTATTTAATTTGTTCATTAATTCTTTTACTTTATTTGAATCTTGACCACTTAACAAATATAATAAACGTTCTAAGTTACTTGAAATCAAAATATCCATTGATGGAGAAATTGTTGTAACAAACTCTCTTTGTTTATCATAAATTCCTGTATTAAAAAAGTCATATAACACTTTATTATCATTAGACGCACATATCAATTTATTTATAGGAAGCCCCATCTCTTTTGCATAATATGCCGCTAAAATATTTCCAAAGTTACCTGTAGGAACTGTAATATTTATCTTTTCGCCTTTTTTTATTTCTCCATCTTTATAAAGTTTTAGGTATGCATAAAAATAATATACTATTTGTGGTACAAGCCTACCTATATTGATGGAGTTAGCAGATGAAAACATATAATTATTCTGATCTAAAAACTTTACAAATGCCTTATCCCCAAAAATTTCTTTAACACCACTTTGAGCATCATCAAAATTTCCTTTAATACCAACTACATACGTATTATTTCCCTTATGGGTAACCATCTGCATCTTTTGTACCGCACTTACACCTTCTTGTGGAAAAAACACTATGATTTTAATCCCTTCTATATCAGTAAATCCTTCTAAAGCAGCTTTCCCAGTATCTCCTGATGTAGCAGTAAGTATAACAATGTCTTTACTAATATTTTGCTTTTTAGCAGCAGTTACTAATAAATGTGGAAGTATAGACAGCGCCATATCTTTAAAAGCTAGAGTAGGTCCGTGATACAGTTCCAAAACAAATGCATCTCCTACTTTTTTAATTGCTGCTATTCCTTCTGTATCGAACTTATCATTATAAGCCTTATCTATACAATTTTTAAGCTCACTCTCAGTAAAATCTGTAAAATATTTACTCATAACAAAATACGCAAGTTCTTTGTAATCCATATTTAATAATTCTTCTAGATTCAAATTAATTTTAGGTATACAATTTGGAACAAAAAGCCCTCCATCCTCTGCTATTCCTGTTAAAATAGCCTTTGAAGCCTTTACATTTTGTACTCCGCCTCGCGTACTTCTATAAAAAACACTTTTCATTCCACTCACTTCCTATTTCATATTATTGGTTTTTTATTTTTTCAACTCTTATAATATTATCTATTTCTTCAACAGTAGGTGATTTTTTCATTTCTTCAATAGCTCTGTTAATATTTCCTTCTAATGTTTCATGTGTTATAAATACTAATCCAACATTTTCTTTACCTTTTCCTTTTTGAATAACAGATAAAACACTTATGTCATTTTTTCCTAATATAGATGCCATTTCTGCTAAAACACCTGGAACATCTTTAACAGTAGCTCTTATATAATATCTTGACTTAGTATTTTCCATATCATTAATGTCTCTAACAATAACATTTTCATCTCTGTTTTCTTGTGGATTTACTGATAATCCATTTCTTAAAATCGCTATAATATCTCCAACAACAGCACTTCCTGTTGGTAGATCTCCAGCTCCTCTACCATACATCATCAAATCACCAACTGCATTTCCTCTAACTAATATAGCATTAAATGAATCATTTACATTAGCAAGAGGATGTCTTTCTGGTATCATTGTTGGATGTACTCTAAGCTCTAAATTTCCATCTATATCTTTAACAAATGCTAATAACTTAATCACATATCCAAGTTCCTTAGCATATTTTATATCCATTGAAGTTATATTTCTAATTCCTTCTCTATATATCTGATTTACATCTATTTTAGTTTCAAAAGCTAAGGAAGTAAGTATTGCTAATTTATATGCAACATCATATCCTTCTACATCTGAAGTAGGATCAGCTTCCGCATATCCTTTTTCTTGTGCTTCCTTTAATGCATCATCAAAACTCGTACCCTCTAAATGCATTTTTGTTAAAATATAATTTGTTGTTCCATTTATTATTCCTATCATTTCTTTAATCTTATTTGCAGTTAAGCTATCATTTATTTGATTTATTATTGGTATTCCGCCTGCAACACTTGCTTCATATTTAAACATTACCCCTTCTTTTTTTACAACACTAAACAATTCTTCTGCACAAGTTGCAATAGCAAATTTATTTGCAGTAACTACATGTTTCTTCTTTTCCATTGCCTTTATCATATAGTCTTTTGCAGGTTCAATTCCTCCCATTATTTCCACAACAATTTGAATACTGTCATCTTCAAAAATATCATCTGGATTTGTAGTTAAAATTCCTTTTGGAACATTTATACCCCTGTCTTTGTTTACATCTCTTACTAATATTTTTGAAACCTCAATATCATAACCAGCTCTCTGTCTTATTTCCTCTTTGTTAGTATTCAGTATTTTCCAAACCCCTCTGCCTACATTTCCAAGCCCCAGTAAAGCAATTTTTACATTTTTCATATTAAGCCCCCCTTAAATTATTTTTTATATTTATATCTTAGCTTCTTCTATAACTTTTCTTTTATATGTCTTGCTATCATATTTTTCAAGCATATCCATACAAGCGAAAGCTATAGTTGCTATGATTCCTAATATAATACACCGATTTTCATCACTTATATACATTAATGTTTTTTCCTTAATTATAATTTCTAAAGTGTATATAAATACTGAAATAAAAAAGCCCCGGCAAAGCAAATTGCCTGAGCTATTGAATATATAAGCATTAACTAAATTTTATCTTGTTAAACAAATTTTCAAAAAACAAAATCCGTTTAAGCAAGCACCTAAACGGATATTTTTCACCTATATATTTAAAAGATGGATTCACTTACTTTTATTGATGTTATATTTAATTTTAGATACACTTTTCCCTAGGACTTGCATTGAACCTGTGGTCCCTGCAATAATGGTATAGGTTTGTGTTAATATAACATCAGATAAAAACATTGTAATCACTTTTTCTCACCTCTAAAATTTATTAGACCTAGTATATCATAAGTTCACAATAATGTAAATATTCTAATTTTCCATATTATCTATATATTATCTTAATAAAAATAGTTATCTTTAATTCCTTTTGAAAACAAACATTTGTATAATCTCTATCTAAATAATTAACTATAGCATTTATTTATGAATTCCTTTTATCAACCGCATTACTGATTCAGTTGTTTTTAAAAGATTTTCTTTGCAGTATATCTTTGCTTCCTCAAAAGGTATAGGTTGAAGATTTGTTGTGAATATTGAAGTAATACCTCTTTCATATACTTTTTGAGCCTCATCACCAACTGCTCCAACTATAGCTATTACTGGAATATCATATTTTGATGCTTTTTCTGCAATTCCAACTGGCACTTTTCCTCTCAAACTTTGACCATCTATTTTACCTTCACCTGTTATAATTAAATCTGCATTAGAAATTATTTCATCATATTTTACAATATCTAATACAATTTTTATTCCTGGTTGAATCTTTGCTCCTGTGAAAGCCACAAGACCTGCTCCAAGACCTCCTGCTGCACCAGCTCCAGGTATATTTTGAACATCTACACCTAAATCTCTTCCTACTATTCCAGCAAAATTCTTTAGATTTTCGTCTAATATTTTTACCATTCTTTCATCAGCACCTTTTTGTGGTGCAAAAATATATGCTGCTCCAGATGTACCAAATAATGAGTTATCTACATCACATGCAGCAACTATTGTACAATTCTTAATTCTCTTATCAATACCTGATATATCAATACGTTCTAGCTTTTCCAGACCTCCACCATTTAAATAAATCTCTTTATTTCCCTCATCTAAAAACTTCGCCCCTAACGCCGCTGCCATACCAACGCCGCCATCATTAGTAGCACTACCACCTAATCCTACAATAATATTTGTACAACCTTTGTCTAATGCATCTAAAATCAGCTGTCCTGTTCCATAGGTAGTAGTAAGTAATGGGTTCTTTTTATCTTCTACAAGAGTAAGCCCTGAAGCTGCGGCCCTCTCTATAACAACTGTTTGCTTGTCTGGTAAAATTCCATAAAAAGCTTCTATTTCTTGAAATAAAGGCCCTTTTACTTTAACTCTTATTTTTTCTCCTCCAATAGCTGTTAGAAATGCATCCACAGTTCCTTCTCCGCCGTCTGCTATAGGAATTTTTATTACTTGTATCTCTGGAAAAATATTTTTAATACCTTGCTCAATAATACCGCTTACTTCAATTGAACTCATTGTTCCTTTAAAAGAATCCGGTGAAATAATAATCTTTTTCAAAGTTATTCCCCCTTATTATTTAATCAAAAACTCAATTTTATCTTAGTATTTATCTTTCGTTTTTAATCCTAATTTCCTTCTTACCACTGAAAATAATTTTTCCTTCTTTATTTACATATCCTATTTCATCATTTAATTCAAATTTACATAATCCGTAGGAAAACTTATATACATAATCAAACTGCGGTTTTATTATTATATTACCATCTTTATCAATAAAACCCCATTTACTATTTATTTCAATTGCAACTAATCCTTCTGAAAAACTTTTAACACTATAAAATTTAGGTTTTATTACTATATTTCCACTTTTATCAGTAAAACCCCATTTATTATTTATTTTAACTGCTGCTAAATCTTCTGAAAAACCTCTCATACCATCAAATTTAGGTTCTATAATGATTTTTCCATTACTATCTATCAAACCCCATTTGTGATCTATCTTAAATTCTTCTATCCCTTGCGAAAAGTCACACATACGAACACAATCAAATTCAGGTGCTATTGCAAAATTTCCCTTTTTATCAATATATCCACCCTTTTTATTTCTTTTAATAAATGCTAACCCCTTTGAAAAATCACCCATAATAATCGAATCAAATTGGGGGGAGATTACCATATCTCCTTTAGTATCAATATACCCACCCTTACCATTTACGATAACCGAAGCTAATCCTTCTGAAAAAGCACCAACGCTTTCAAATTTCGGTTTTATTATTATTTCACCAGTTTTATCAATAAATCCCCATTTATTATCTATTTTAACTGAAGCTAATCCCTCTGAAAAGTATCCAATATTATTAAATTGAGGCTTAATAACAACTCGCCCCTTATTATTCATAAATCCCCAATGATTATCCTGCAATATTGCAATTAGTCCTTCTTCAAAGCCGCCATAAAATTGTTCATACTGAGGTTTTACTATATACTTTCCTTTATTATCAATCATACCCCACTTTTTATTCAAAATAACTAAAGCAACTCCTTCTGAAAAATCCCATGCTATATCAAATTGCGGCTCCACTATAATCTTTCCTTCTTTATTAATGTATCCATCCTTAACCTTACCATCTGCTTCTACTCTAGAAATAGGATATAAAACATATTCTTCTTTCAGTTCATTGCTTGCTTCTAATTTCTTTTCTACTTTCACTAAACGACCTTTTTTTGATTGATTACATCCAACAAGCATAAAGCTTAATATAATTACTAATAATAAATTTATTTTTCTCATTTTTCTTCTCCCTAGTCAATCATTAATTATCTTTTAGTACCTTCTTTTCTTTCCTATTATATACTTCTTATTTTAATATTTTTCTAACTTCAACCATTCTCAACAATAGTATATATTTTAGATAATCCTAAAATAAAATATGTTTAAAAAAATGATGATATTAATAAAATATCATCATTTTAAAACATAGCTAAAAATTAAAATATAGCTTTACACAACAAATCAGCTAAAACTTTCAATTCTCAACTTTCAATTTTTAATTAATTTTTGGTGCTCCTGAGGTGACTCGAACACCCGACCTACTGATTACGAATCAGTTCTATGACTTAATTTCTATTAATCTTTGTTAACTCCTATTTATATAAAAGCTAGTATTTACAACAGTTAAGAGGATATCAATTTAATTTCTATTAACATATATTCATATTGATTTTGGATTGTTATGTTAGCAAAATGTTAGCATGAATAATATATTGTACTGACAATACTTTACCATATAAATTATTTATTAGCTATTTAAATATAACTAACTCCTACTTCATTATTACAATTGCTATTAATATATCTATTTCTATAAATATTTTGTATATTATAACCCCAATACACATTATAATGATCTTATTAATGAATCTATAAGAACATTTTATTTTAAATATAAAAAAAGTAAGAAGATGTAATAACTCTCACTTTTTTATAGTATAAGATTTTCTATTTATTATACAGCTCATCTTATTAAAATACGGTTTTCAAAATAAACTATATCTCTATTCCTTTTTCTTGTATATATCCTATCATTTTGTCATCTTTCTTAACTTCATCATATTTACTTTTTACTTTTCCTATTTTAAAGTCTTCCGTTATATCTTTAAAAAACCTTTCAAAATCATGATTTTCTTCTATTAATCTATCAATTGTTGTCCAATCCAATTCATTCTTTTCTTTCGCAGGTAAGACTATTTCACTTTGGGAAATATCTTCATGATTTAGTCTTATTAAACCTATTCCAAATGCATTATTTAATCTTTGTAATTCATTCGCAAAATCTGAATCATCTTCCAAATCTAAACATACCAAATATCCTTCATTAGCCCAACTTGAATTTGAAACTGCTTGAAAATAATATTGTCTAAGGTTTGAAAAGCCTATTTTTATTTTCATTTCAAACGAATAAATCTTTATTGAGTTAACAGATAAAGCTCTTTGAACTTCTGTTGTTAGGTTATCAAAATCTTGAAATGGAAAATACACACTAACTATATCAGGATGTAACCACTCATTTTTACCTTTCTTTCCTTTACTAGAAATTTCATGATATATAGTTCTTGAATAAGCTTTAAAGTGCAAATCTTCATTTACAAATTTAACTAGTAAGGGATGTAAATCTCTTTCTTTAAATCTACCTCTTATATTTTCTGATTCTTTTTCAACTTTTTCCAGCTTTTGTTCTAATATTTGTCTATTTTCTTTATTAAAATATTTTTTTAAGTAAAATCTAGTAGGTCTTTTACCTACTTTTACATATTGAGAATTACTATTATCTCTTATATCTACATAAATTCTTGCTGCTATAGTCTTCCAAGGAGTTTTGCCTTTACTATTAACTTTTTTGTCTAACCTTTGTTTAACTGCATACTCCCAAATTTCCTTTTCAGACAATGGTTTTTTTACTTCTTCAAATATATCATTTATTAAATCAAAAAATGTATATCCAATCATATGTTCCACCTACATAAATTCATATTTATTCTAATTTAGTTTTTTCTGGTCTATATATTGTTCAGTTAACTTTAAAACTTATTATATAACTTATATAAAATATGTTTTAAAGTTGTCTTATTACAAATAAAAAACCCTTTAAATCTATATACTTATACAGTTAAGGGTATTTTTACTCTTTTTCAAGTATTATTCATTATTTTGTGAATTACTTACAATATGCACTAATTCTTATGTTACATTATTATTTGAATTTTTATACATTAATCTATTTTTATAGTTTCAAAATATTTATAGCCATTGCCACCTTGCCAATTTACTAATACTGATATACCTTTTTGCTCACCATTAATAACTTGTTTTAATCTAGGTACTACTAAATCAAATACTTGATTTCCTCTTTCAATTCCAATATAACTTCTTTTCATCTTATGTGCTACTGCAGCAGTTGTCCCTGAACCTAAAAAACTGTCTAATATCAAATCACCTTCATTTGATGCAATTTCTAGGATTCTTTTTATTAATTCCTCAGGCTTTGGTGTATCAAATACTTTTTCTTTTGGGAATAAACTTAATATATGTTTTTTTGCACATTTAGTTGTTCCAACTTCATTTCCAAACCAAAGAGTTTCTGGAGTAATTCCATCTTTTCTATCACTTAAAAACTTTTTAATTCTAGGAACACCATTTCCATTTTTTCCAAACCATATATTATTATTATTAATTTCCTTCTCCATTTTTTCTTTATTATAAGCCCAACATCTTCCTTTGGGTAACTTATGTACTTTTCCATTAGGAGCAGTCACTTCATAAAATTGACTTGCAACAGCGTGTCCTGATTGTACATGTGCTGATACTGATTGCCATGGACCTCGAACATCATTATCTGGATTTTTGTATCTTTTTAATACTTCTTCAGTAATCGGTAATAGATTACGTGTATTCTTAAATTCTTGAGGATTTTTTGCATATACAAGTATATACTCATGATTATTTGAAAATGTGTTTCTATTTTCGCGTGTTGTTCTATGTTGCCATATTATTGTAGTAATGAAATTTTTTCTTCCAAATACTTTATCTGCTATAACCTTTAGATAATGTACTTCTTTATCATCTATGGAAATCCATATACTCCCATCATTACTCAATAATTTTTCTAGTTTTATTAGAACGCTAACTATGTCATTAATCCACTTCTCATGTTCCTGGTCATCATCATAATGATTATATGTTTCTCCATTATTATATGGAGGATCTATATATATACATTTAATCTTATTTTCATAATTATCTTCTAATAATTCTAATGCTATCCTATTATCGCCATGGATTATTATATTTTCAGTATTTTCTTCTCCATAAGAATTTTCTTTACAGTATTTAAATTTATACATTTCTTTTGTACTAGTCATTTTTTACTCCTTTATTAATAGAATCTTTGCATACTATTAACAGTTCTGCATTATAGTTAATTTCAAAATTTTTATCATTCTTATTTAATTTACTATGCGAAAACTCTCCAACCGAAACTATTTCTATACTGCTAAAGTATTGCTTCGCTATTTGCTCAATTTGATTTATAGACAATACTCTAGGCGTGCTTTTTTTTGACTCATCAAATGGTGAATAAGATAATATTAGTGTTGCATTTATCTTACTTACTTTTTGAAACATACTATTAAAAGCATCATATGATTTGCTTTTAATTGAAAATGGAGACTGATGTCTATCTTCCCTATACATTCCTCTACTTATTTTTTTGTGTCCTTTTACTACATTCATTGATAACTTTGGATTATCTCTTAAACATATAGTTTCAAGAACATGATAATATCGACTATAATGATATCTTGTATATGGAGGATCTGCGTATACTACTTTTACATTATCATCTAACTTCTCTAAAATATCAGCGTAATCCCCTTTAAATACTTTATGATTTTTAAACATTTTTTCTTGACTTAAATATATGTTTAACCATTTTTCATAACATTGAAAAACCTCGATTGTTCTATCTTTTTTTACTCTTTTTAATATATTTTTTTTGGGTGTTCCATCTGCATTTCTAGCCTTTATTGGTTGAGCAAATTGTTTACCCACAGTATTTACCACATCACTTACAGTGCTTAATAAAGCTGCTAAATACGTATCAATATATATATCTTCTAAATTGAAAATTTGCTCTAAAATACAGTCGATTTCAACGGCTTGCTTATATGAAAAGTATAGTCCTCCAAAATATCTTACAACTAAAGCTTGTGAACCTTTATTAAAATTTAGTTCTTTCATCTTATTTATACATTTATCCATTATACTACTTAATTTCATAGATATATTATCTTTATATCCATACTCATATGAAATTATTGAACCATTATCTAACAAATCACAGATTGGTTCTAAATCTCCTAATTCTCCTCTTTTTATACAACTTTTTTCATATTGTTCTAAGTCATCAAAACACTTTTTTAATCTAATACTATGATTTGAACTTTTACACATTTCCATAAACTCAGAAACTGAATACTTACTTTGATTAGGATTTAATAGTGCTGAACATAATACTCTTGAATATTCCTGTATATCAACTGATATCACTGGTCTATAAAATGATAAATACTTTGAAACTGTACCTGATCCTGCAAACAAATCACATACCGTTCCTTTTGTATCATCAACTTCATCTATAACATCATTTATTATTTCAAGTAACCTTAATTTACTTCCAAGATAATGAATAGGTCTTATTGGTGTATTCTTATCACTATCTTCAAACAAATTTAGCTGCAGATTATTACTATTTTTATTTAGTTCTTTACCTAAATAAGTTTCTTTATTCAACGTTTCTTTCATATAAAACTCCTAACTTATTTTGTCAATCTGTTAAGTTATATGAACATTTCTCTTCTCACTCCTAGGAAATATACTAAGTTTGATAACACACAAATATTCACAATAAAAAATAAAGAAGAACAATGAACAAAACAAATGTAAAATTCCCTCATTGTCATTCAGATAAACTATATAAGTTTGGATTAAATAAACAGGCTAATCAAAAATATTCATCTCAAAAATGTAAACGTCAGTTTGTAGCTACATAGTCTTTATTAATATTCTTCATTAACATTCAAACCTCCACTTTATTACAGGTTTGTTTACCATACAATAAAATAATCAAACTTATATAATTTTGAAAAAACGAGTAATTCTACGAAATATTAATTTCTTTTTCATATTAGCTTAACAAATTCTATTTTTTTATATTCCATAAAGGTAGGTTTGGACATTTAGATTTAATATCATTAACATCCACTATATACCTAACCATTTTAGTTCCTTTGAAATGATCTATATAATTATCTAGCTCATTATAAAAAGTATCTGTTGGCATAGCTAACACATATAAATACATTCTTACTGCAACCTTTATAAAGACAGCTATGGGTCTTTGAGGCGTTGGATATGCTAGTCCTATTGCTGCGTCTAATTCAAATCTATAGTTTTGACTTGCTACGCTAACACTTGGTCTTATTTCTATTTCACCTAATTTTCCACTTGAATTGACACTTCTTAATATTATTCTATAAACTCCATTTTGACCAGCTTGTGCTCCAAAAAAAGTTTGAAATGTATTTTTATCAAAATTAGCTTGACTCCATCTACTTCCACTTTTAGGTATTTGTGCAACAAGCACTTCATTATTCTCTAAAAAATCCCAAGCTTCAAAATCATCATCATCTATTATATTTTCTTTATTTTGCTCAGAAGTCTCTATTATTATATCATCTATGTCTTCACTTTCATCATTAAAAATTTCTTCACCCTCATCAATATCATTAATCTTATCCGTTGTTTTTTTGTTTCTTATGACTATTCTTTCATTCTGTTTAGCTCTTTCTATTACATCCTCATCATGAATATCAAATAAGTATTTTTCATTATGTACTAACCAATTATTAAAATAAATTTCTATTTCATTAATTTGAGTATCATTTAGCTCTACATAGTTAAATGCCTCTATATTTCTTCTTAACCCTTTTTCTGTTAGGTTATTAGACCCTACAATTAAAACTCCACCAGTCTCTTTTCTAAACCATGTAAATTTAGGATGAAAAGTAGTACTTTTATGATTATGCATGAAAACTAAAACCTCTAATGAATTTCCATATTTCAAAAGCATTTCATCTAATTTTTTTAATGTTCTAGTATTAGTAATTTCATCAATTCCTATGATTAATTTAAATTTACCTTTGTACTTAATAAAATCCTGAAAAATCTGGTCACCTAAAAATAAATTAACTCCACCCTTAGTAACAAACGCAAAAACACCCGCACCATATTTCACTCCATTGCAAGCTTCTAATAATGCTTCATGTAATGAATATGTTCCTGGAAATATTGGGTCTTGAATATAAAATTTCATTTTTATTAACCTCCTTATATTATAATATTTATACATTCATATTATAATACAAGAATTATGTATATTAAACTATATAATACTTGTTTTACCATTATTTACACAAGAATATTTTCTAATTATTGTAACTCTTCTGTGTCTTATTTTATTTGTATTATATCCTACTAAATACATTTTCAATCAAGTTTCATTATATAAGTTTAATATGATTTTTTATTTATATTCCTTATAACCTTACCGCCCTAAAATTTTTGAAACTAACTTAATCTAGTTAACTCTTTATTATTTATGTAAACTAAAAACGACCATAACTAATGGTAATTTTCTTTAACAATAGTATTACTTTGTAACCTCACACAATCACAAAACTTCATATAAAATATAACATATAATACTTGTAATTCATATAAATAAAAATTTCATATTTCAAAATTCTTATTTATATTAACAATTGATATTACATAAATAATCGGTGGTTTATATGAACTATTACAACCACCGACACTCTTTTATATCTAATACCTCTAATATAATTATTTTACTTAAAATATATCTCTAAAATTTATTAAATTTCAATTCTTTTTATTAAAATTTCAAAAACCCGCGAAAGCTCAGACTATCACTTTATTATACTTCAATAAAGCGACGGTTTTAATTACTAACAAGTTACCCTTATACTCTCGCCTAATATAATATATTAAGTTACAACATATAAGGAAGCACTTGATATAAGCAAGTACTTGTTTCATTAAAACTTTCACTACCAATAATCTTAATAGATTATTACCGCTAGCATCAGGCCCGTCTGAAGACCTATTCATTAAATAAAATTAAATTCCCATACTTGATATTCTTTTATTATTACTTATTCTAATTCTCTCTATTTCCTGGTCATGAAATATAATAAAATCATCAAATAGCTTATCACATAATTCATTATTTACTGATTCTAAATCATCATTTACATTCATTATTAAAAATGCTGAATATAAATCTCTTTGAATCTTTATTTCTTTACCTTTATAGTTGAGAACTTTCCATCTTTCATTTATAGCCTTTTTTACACATTTCTGATTAATATGATTATATTGACTTGCTTTTACTTTCCATGTATTTATTTTTATTAATTCTTTATTTTGATATTTTAATTTATTGTCTAATATATCTAATAACATTGATGGTGCCTTATTACCTATCGATTTTCCAAATCGCTTTCTCCTATTACATTTACCCGTTTTTTTATTAATAATAGTTTTCTTTGCTTTTCTTTGCAATGCTTTATAATTCATAGTTTCCACATATACAGTATCTCCTAAACTTAATATATACTTTGCAAGTTTATTGTGAGATTGTCTTCTTATGTCAGCCTGTCTCCTATACATTTCTCTTAATTGTAGTTGAGTTTTAATATAGTGATTAGATTTAATCCAGTTGTCTTTGTTATTTTCATTTAATGTACCATCCTTATTATATTTACTAGCATTAGTAGCTCTACGACTTCTTTTTAGTTTCATTAATAGTCTTTTTCTTTCTTTATCTATGTTTTGTATTTCTGGAGATAATTCTAGAAGTTTAACCACTTTCTTGCTACAAATAGCTATTGTTTGAGTTCCAATATCTATTCCAACGCTCCCCTTGCTTATAGTATCTTTATTTAATTTTGACGGTGGTACTCCTTCTAGTATGAGCTGAACATAATACTTATATTTTCCACGTACAAACTTTCTTACTATCCTTGAATACTTAACCTTGTCTTTTCCTAATGCAGTTTGAACATATATATCGTTTTTCCTACATACAATAGGTATTTTTAATTTACCCCACTTAATAATATTGCCTTTAAATATAATACCGCAGCTGTTTCTCCTATTTTCTATACTATTAAACTCTCCAAACTTTTTAAACTGCGGCTTACCATATCCATCATACATATACTTATAAAAAGTTTCTACTGCCCTATCAGCTATTTTATCTGTAATCTCCTGTTGAATATGCTTCTTAAAATAATGCTGCATTGGAACATATACACTTCTTAATAGCGCTTCTTTAAATTTAGAACTTTTAGGTGTATATAATTTAAACTTTTTCTTTATATCTCTTAAATCCTTATTGATCAATAATTTCTTCTTTTCAAGTTTTACTTTCTTTTTATCATCTTTTTTACAATTATCAATATCTTTATTAATTTCCCTAAGGTTTTTCCATTCTTTTCTATATACTTTACTTTGTTCCATAGTTCTATATCTTTTAAATAATTCATTTAAACATGCATTATAAATTTTTCTTCCTATTTCTAGTCTTTTATTTATTATATCTTCTTGCCATTTTTCTGTTTTAAATGTTAACATTATTGTATAATTTCCCATATGTTCACCATCTATACTTTATTTATATTTATATTTATATTTATAATTCTATTCTTTTTTCTAAGAATTAATGTATTCTTTATTAAAATACTTTTATTAGCAAAATAACGCTGACTTATTATTCTAATTTTCACAATCATGCATGTTATTACATTCAGGGCTGCTCACTTTGATTAATCCTCATTTTGAAAGTATTATGTATAAATAAGTATAGTCTATAACTTAATTTTTAAATATATAATTATAAACATCACTCGTTCCAATATATTTATTAACTAAAAATGTAATTTATTAAATAATTGCAACCTATAAAGCTATTCTACAAAGCTATAGCTACTACAACAATATTCATATCAACTATTCTCAAAAAACTATATATAATATATTTTAATCCTCTTCTCTGTGTGAAAGATGTGGTCGCCTTCTTAAATTCGAGTATTCTAAAAATACTTATGTTGACAAAAAATTAGTGAGAATTTCTAGCAGTACCAGGACTATATATATACGAAAAGTGTAATCTTTCCAAACCCCACCCCCTTTCACAAGGTGTATCTTGTCAGATTACAAACACATAACATATTTTATCAAGTCTCCTCATTTTGAGGATAATTCTATTGATGTAATTTACCATTTTGGTATATACTGAACATATTTAAACTCTATAGCTATAGCAGGAACTATTACAGTAGTTTGTTTATCTCTTGTTTCATCCCCTCCAATTTGGGTTGTGATACCAAGTTTAACTGTTGTTATTGGTGTGTTTTTATAAGTTGTATGACACATAACTCTCTAGTCTACGTCTGTTATATGTATCTTGTCTGACAAATATATCACCTATTTGTATAACTATTAAAACATTATATGTTTACAATATGCATATATTGTAATATTAAAAGGAGGGGTAAATATGAAATTATATAGCGATGGTGAACGTTATGCTGAACCAGAATCAGTGTGTGATAAGAGTTGGTCACATTTTTTAGACTCTAGTGGAAACTTAAAATCCACCTGGAAAAGTTGGCACAAAAACATAGATGGTACTGATGTTGAATTTTTATTATATGATATAAAACAACCATCTACAGAAGATAGATGGTATTATTTTGAATATTCCTATAAAAAGAGAAAAAATGATTCTCTAATTAAAGAATATTGGTATAAGGTTAAAGAAAATAATATAACAAAATTTAATGTTAATTTTACAACAAAGAAACCTAAGTAAAGTTACTTAGGTTTTTCTAATATAATTATATAAAAATACTCTAGGATATCCACATGCTGTCGCCATTATTATTTAGAGATTAGTTTTCACATAACCTCATATAACCATTAGATACAAACTTTATCACGCTTTTGTTGAAGTATTTCTAAAGCTGGTTATAATTTAAATATTTTATCTTGTCTATCTCTCTGTTCTAACTTATATTGTTGTTGTTTGTAGCACTATGTTACATATATTGTTGTTGAATTCTAAAAAATATAATCAACCCATTCTAATATTAATCTTTACTCTTATATATACTATATTCTCACAATTTGTAACTAATCCCCCACAGCAAAAGCTGTGGGGGATACTTTATAAGGGGGCGTATATTTATTTATAACTATTATTTAATAATCCACCCTAAGCTTATCCTAATTCTAAGTTAATCTCCTATCTTATTAAGTTTCATTAATTAATCCCAGAACTTTAATAAAAAAAGTTTTTAAAGATATTACTGTCCTTATACCGATTTATATTATTTATTTGTGTTTCAGGTAATTTTTTTATGATACCATCAATAGTAATAGGATCTAACTGGTTATCAGAATATATATAATGATACCCTTTACTTAATATGAAATCTCTATACTCTCTAGCTGTTTTATCGCTAACTGAGCATTTTTTAACTTCGCCATTTAAATATCTTATCAAATTCTTAATCTTCTTTTTAGTTGAAGCTTTTAGAGTATTATCCTTTTCTATTACTTCAAACAGCCTATATCTTTTAGTAATGATTTTATCCAAGTGCAGACGCTTCAGATAATATTTAATCTCACCTATCTGATGTTGATAATTAAAACCCTCAGCAAAACTCCCTATATATGATGACATAGGAGAAGCTAAATATTCTGTCTTTGCTTCAGATTTGGATGATAGAACCTTAGTATAAGAAAAATCCTTTGTTATTTTACTTCTATAATTCTTTATCTCAATTCTTAGTATGTTTTGGTTTGAATTAAGATGAATTAATTCCTTATTATTTAATACGTTGCTAGTATTAATTCCAGTAGCCTTATCTTTAAATTCTTTTAATTTATCATAAACAACTATCTTGTAAGATGGATTGCTTTTGCTACTTTTGCTAGGATAAAAGTATATAGTTCCATTATCGGCATATGTAGAATCCATATATATGTTTTGTGTATAAATTTTTCTTATAACATTG
This sequence comes from Clostridium aestuarii, assembly GCF_026735135.1. GTDB lineage: Bacteria > Bacillota > Clostridia > Clostridiales > Clostridiaceae > Clostridium_H > Clostridium_H aestuarii. Next base: position 147,106 of record NZ_JAPQER010000006.1, read on the forward strand.
TATCTAGCAACATTAATATTAATATCATCTATTATATCAATATTATTTTCATATTCCGTAATTCTCCAAAAATCAATATATGGGTATTTAATGAGGTTGATTACGTCTCTTAATTCATAACAAAGTCTTTTCCATATTATCCTTGAATTATATTGATAAACAGAATATATATTATACCCATATAACAGCTTAGGAATATTAAACTTAATCGATATATAACCTCTATTTAAATACGGCATGTATGTAATATGAATTCCATTAAATGTACCTTCAAACTTATCCTTATAATTATTCTTCTTATTAGTGAAGTATTTTAACTTCTTGGTATCAATAAATGGAAACGTATTAAGTAGTGGATTAGTATGTTGTTTATTGTTATAGCAGTAGTATTTCAATATATCTTTATTAATGTTATCGATGGATATAGTTATAGAATCTATTGCCATAGTTCCACCTCCTTTTTAAAACTATTGTAAGCACTGGTATAGCTTCGTTACAGCTATACCAGCTTCCATATAAATAGACATTATTATAATAAGCTATACATAATAACTCTAATTATAAAACAGACTAAAAGTATATATTTTAAACTTATAAGGAGGAATAATAGTGGATTTTCTAATTCTTTTAATAATTGGATTTTTTATATATAAACATTATAAAAAGAATAATTTAATCATTAGAGATACTTCTCAATTAAAGCGGCAACTTTTACAAATGGATCCCCGACAATTTGAATTATTTACAACTAAACTTTTTACAAAACTAGGCTATAGAGCTAAGGTAACACAAGCTTCAAATGATGGTGGTAAAGATGTAATATTAAAAAAACACCACCAAACTTATTATGTAGAATGTAAAAGATATGCTCCTAGTAACTGTATAGGTAGACCTAAATTACAAAAACTTGTAGGTGCCGCAGTAGCAGATGGTATTCCTATGTATAATACTATTTTCATAACTACATCTTATTTTTCTGAAGGTGCTAAAAAGTATGCTAAAAAAGTTAATATGCAACTCTATGATCTTCAAGGTATATTAAAATTAGCAAATACTTTAAGCTCTTACAAACTTAAAGTACATAATAAACAACTTCAAACCACCATTTGTATTATTTTAAAGTATGACGCAATTTGCGTCATACTTAACAACTTAAATAATTATTTTTTATTATAAAAACGTATTTACTCTTAATATTTATGGGCAATTTTATTTCTCTTATATACTAAAGTTTTAAATCTATGTCTTCCTGCTATAACTCTTCTCTATAATAGTTTTTTTGTTTATAAAAATATAAGACTACTAATCAAATTTATTAAATATACTTTAATTCTATTGATAAAAAAATATACTGCATCTAACCCAAATAATTATAGTAAAATATAAGTGTTATATTAATTTATTACTTTATCTTCAATAAACTTATCTAAATATTCTTCTGGAATTCTTATTTGTCTTCCTATCTTAATATGTTTAATTTTATTTTGTCTAACCAATTCATAAATAGTGTTGCGATGTACATTTAATAAATCAGCAACTTCATAAACTGTTAATACTTTACTCATTATTACCCCTCCCCAATCATTGTTAATATAATTCACATTTTAACACATTTGTAAATTATTTTCACACTCCATTGACTTTATTTTATATATATTAACACTGATTGTCAACCTTTTTCACGAATTCATTTCTCGTTGAATATTTTCACGATTATATGTATAATACTATAAAAGGAGTTGGTTAAATGTTTGATAAAGAAAACTTCAAAATAATATTAGAAAAGGCTATTGGTAATAGAACTATTACTGAATTTGCTGAACAAAGTAACGTAAATAGAACCTATATTTCTAAGTATCTTAATATGAATCTAGATACTGCTCCTTCAGTAGATATCTTAAAGAAATTAGCTAGTACTGCTGAAAATAATATAGATTTAAGAACATTAATGGATGCTGCTGGATACTTTGATGAAGATTTATATAATTCACTTTACATATATTTATCAAAAAACTTAAAGATGAAAGTTCCTGAGTCTTCATTTTTACTGCAACCCAGAGGGAATTTAAAATATTCTTCTTCCTCACCTACGATATATAAAATCACAGAATCAGCAGTAGAAATTCCTGTATTAAAAAACACTGAACTAACTACAAACATTTTAAACAAAGAAAATATATTATCGAAACAATACGTTAATTTTTCAGAAACTAAAAATGGTTCATATTTTTTTGTATATGTTATAGATGATAGTATGATAAATGCTAGAATTCACAAAAATGATCTTGCATATATAGAATATAAAGCAAAAGTTAATAATGGAGACATTGTTACTGTTTTAATAAATAATAAGCTAATATTTAGAAGATATTTTGAAAATAACACTACTGTAGTTTTAAACCCTGAGAATTCAAATTATGAGCCTATAATCATCAGCAAAAAAGAACTTAAATCTAAAGACATAGAAATAGTAGGTAAAGTTATACATATTAAATTTAATCTGTGAAGGTGATATATATGAGAGGTCATGTACGAAAACGAGGTAAAACTTATAGTTTTGTAGTAGATATTGGTAGAGATGAAAATAATAAGCGAAAACAAAAATGGTATAGTGGGTATAAAACTAAAAAAGAAGCTGAAAAAGCATTAAATGACACCTTAAATAAAATTGAAAAAGGAGAATATTTTATTTCAGAAAATATTTCACTTAAAAATTATTTAAGAAAATGGTTAGAAGATTATGTAGAATTAACTTTATCAACTAAAACTATTAAAAGTTATAAAGAAATGATAGATTGGTACATAATCCCTAACATAGGTAATATACCACTAAATAAACTTAAACCTCTTAATATTCAAAACTTTTATAAAAAATGTATAAATGAATTTAATTTAAGTGGTACAACTACACTTTATTGTCATAGAATACTTCATAAAGCATTAAAGCAAGCTGTATTATGGCAAATGCTTAATTCTAATCCTGCTGATGCTGTAGAAAAGCCTAAAAAATCTAAAAAACAATTACAAGTATTAAATACTAACCATGTTGAAAAATTACTTAATAGATTAAAGGAAACTACTTTATATATGCCTGTATTATTAGCATTAACTACCGGGTTAAGACGTGGAGAAATATGTGGTTTAAAATGGTCTGATATTGACTTAGAAAATAAAACTCTTTATGTGAAAGAACAATTACAGAGTAATAATGGTATTCTTGAACTTGTTCCAACTAAAACAGCTGGAAGTAAAAGAAAAATTATTTTATTAGATTTTACACTTCCAATACTTAAACAACATAGAAAACATCAACTACAAAATAAATTACTCTTAGGAAATGAATATACTGATAATAACTTTGTGATTTGTCAAACTAATGGTAATCCTTATAATCCAGATTATATCACTGGAAACTTTGCTAGACATATTAGTAAATTGAGTAAAGAATTAAATATTCCTAAAATACGTTTTCATGACCTTAGACACACACATGCAACTCTTCTTCTTAAGCAAGGAATAAACCCCAAAGTAGTATCAGAGCGACTCGGCCATAGTCAAGTAAGCTTAACGTTAGATACCTATTCTCATGTTCTCCCAGATATGCAAAAGGAAGCTGCTGAAAAATTAAATGACTTGTTAGCAAAGTAGGTATAAATTTACCTACCTTTTTTTGTGTGTTTGCAAAATGTTTGCAATTCGTATTATCTTTATAAATACACAAAAATACCAAGGCTATAAAAGCCTTGGTATTACTAGCTTTAACCTGGTGCTCCTGAGGTGATTCGAACACCCGACCTACTGATTACGAATCAGTTGCTCTACCAACTGAGCCACAGGAGCTTATTTACAATATTTTGTTTCAAAAACATTTTACTCCAAAATGTGAATTTTAGCAACATATGTTTTTAAAATTAATAATTGTAATTTACCATTATTCGCTCCATCTTCTTCCATATCCTCTACCATTACCATTTCTTCCACGGCTGCAATGTCTACAAACATCATTTTCATTATTGCATCTTAAATCCACATCAGAACCACATTTAGGACATTTTACTGTTTCATTATTTAATATTTCACTGCTTTCTTCCCATGTATTACCACAGCTATTACAAACAATTTCACATTTGTTTAAAGTATAATCTCCACCTTGTATCAAAAGTTTTTTTCCATTAACCAAACTATCTGCCATCTTTCTTTTTGCTTCTGAATATATTCTCTGAAAAGTAGAACGTGCAATATTCATTATTTCAGCACACTTTACTTGATCTAAACCTTCTAAATCCATAAGTCTTATGCTTTCAACTTCTTCCACATTCATTATTACAACATCTTCATCTTTGACTTCAGTATCTAATGGTCCAAAACTATTAAATTTAGGCATATACATTATTCTTCTGAATTTTCTGGGTCTTGGCATTTTAAAACTCCCTTCCAAATTAATAAATAATAGAAGAAACTTATAAAGTGTTTTTTAGATAATGAGAATACTATTATAAATAATGGAATATTATAATAAGATATAAAATATTCCATTCTACATAACCCAATACCTAAAATATAAGAAAAGCACAAAGTGCTTTTCTTATATTTTACCTCTTAAATTATTCTTCGCCAAGTTTATTTATTCTATCTTCTATATATTTAAGTCGTTCTTGTAATGTTTGTTTTTCTTCTTGTAATAAATTTTTATCGTCAACATCATTATAGTTATTATTTGGAGTAAATATACCAAAACCTCTACCTAGCCTATAACCTCTTCCATTTCCATATCTTCTTGCTATTTCGCAACCTCTTCTTAGGCTTCTTCCTACTCCAAAATATGTTTTTTTATCCTCATTTGTATTACACTGTCCTAAACCTCTTCCTGTTTTTGAACCATAACCATTGGGACCAGTTCCATCAAATCTTGGCATTTAAATTCCTCCTTTTTAATTTTGGGTATATGCTCTTTATACTTTTATAATAAACCTTTTTGGGTATATGTCAATAAAAAAATATAATATTAACATATTTTTATTTCATTAAATACATTAACTTACTTTTTTATTTCATAATTTACCGAATATTTAAAATTATCTTAAAATATCTTATTTATTATTAAATTTTTTATTTAAACTAAAATATGAAGCAAAATATAATTATTTTACAATTACTGCAAAACGTAATGATACTATAGATGAAAAAATTAATGCTTCTTTCAATAATGGAGTTTTAAAAATTGTTCTTCCAAAACTAGAAAAAAGAAAAGGGAATAAGAGAATAATTGATATTCATTAAAACAAGACAGTACCTTAAGGTATTGCATTATTTTTAGCTTTACATAAACTAAAGAAAAACTGTACTCCTAAATTTGTATTTTTTACACCAAATGTACTTTCGTGCATTTCTAAAATATTTTTAATTATAGCAAGGCCTAACCCAGTTCCACCTAATGCTTTACTTCTTGATTTTTCTACTCTGTAAAATCTATTCCAAATCTTATCAAGTTGTTCATCTGGTATATGTGTTCCACTATTTTCAATATAAAAGTATACCTCATTATCTCTACTTTCCGTTTTTATTTTAATAAATCCATCTCTTTTAGAATATCTTATTGCATTACTAAAGAGATTTACAATAACCTGTTCTATCTTTCTTTTATCTCCATATACATTACAATTATCCATACATAAATTAATTTTTAAATTCTTTTCCTGGGAAATATTTGTAAATTTATTATCTGTGTTTATAATTATTTCTTTAATACTAAAATCACTTTTATTCAATTTATATGCTCTAGCTTCTAATTTAGAAAGCTCAAGCATGTCCAATACAAGTTCGTTCATTTTTTCTATTTCATCTATTATAACCTCTAAATAATAATCTTTTTTATTTTCATATATACCATCTTTGATTCCCTCTGCAAAACCTTTCATAATTCCAAGAGGAGTTTTCAATTCATGTGAAACACTTGCTACAAATTCTTTCCTTACCTTTTCCTGCTTTCTTTCCCTCTCTATATCCTCTGCTAGTTTTTTATTTGCTTTTTTTAATTCTTTCATATTGTAATCTAAACTTTTGGATAATATGTTTAAGCTTTTTGATAAGCTTCCTAATTCATCATCCGATTTTACTTGACAATAAGTTGAAAAATCTAATTCTGCCATATTTTTAGCAACTTTATTCATTTGAATAAGAGGTTTTGAAATCATTTTAGAATATGTAAAAGACAATATAATTATAAATACTATTGCTAATAAAAACATATAAAAATAATAATTTTTCATAATTCCAATAGCTTCATCTACTGGTTGAAGAGATGTTAAAACAAAAATATATTTTTTGCTTCCATTCTTATTCATAACTGGCTTTATAAAAACTCTATTCTGTGTCTTTAATTCAGGTTCATCATAATTATAACTGATTATATCAGAGTTAGATAAATTATTAATTTCATTTTTATTATAAAACCAATAATCTACTTGTTCTATCAATAAATTTTGCTTATACATTATATCTTTACTAAATTTCTTTGGCTTTTCTATATATGCAATTGTTCCTTTTATTTTGTCAATCTGATGTTTTATATCATAATATTCGTCTTTCTCACTAGCATCTTCATCATAATAAATATCTAATGAAATACTTTTATTAGAGTATTCTTTACCATTAATTTCAATCTTAAAAGGTTCTATTATTGTTTCATCATACTCACTTTTTATTCCTTCTATATAAACTTCTTCTCCCTTTTTAATTTCAAAATCAGTTTCATCTTCAATATAATCTATAGGAATCTTATAATAGTTTTCATCCTTATCTTCAATAAGCATAACTGAACTATAAATATCATACATATATGAATACTCAGGTACACCTTTATCATTTGTAATAATCAATATAGAATTGTTTTCTTCAATAAAACGATTGATTCCCTTTATCTCTTGCTCTAATGACCAATTAGAGTTTATATATTTTTTACTAAAGCTGTCTATATTGTTTTTTGTAATTTTTATCTTTTCTTTTAAATAAAACCTACTAAAAAACAAGCTTTGAAAACTCATTTGGATAAATATGAACATAGTAAATACAATTACAGTAATAAAAAATAGTTTATATACAATGCTTTTATTTTTCATTAATTCACCTCAAATTTATATCCTACTCTTATAAGAGTACGAATATACTGTGATTTATGTCCTAATTTTTTTCTTAACTTCTTAATATGAGTATCAACCACCCTGGAATCCGCAAAATAATCATATCCCCAAACTTTATTTAAAATATTTTCTCTTGATAATACCACTCCTTTGTTTTCCATCATATAGCAAAGCAGCTGATATTCTTTAGGTGATAATTCTACTACTTTATTGTCAACTTTAACAATATGGGACTTTTTATTTACTTCTATCCCTTCTATATTCACTGCTTGTTCTTCACTTCTAATAGTTCCATCTATTCTTTTAAGTAAAGTTTTTACTCTTGCAACTAAAACCTTTGGACTAAATGGCTTGGTTACATATTCATCTGCACCTAGCTCAAACCCCATAAGCTTGTCATCTTCATCTGATCGTGCAGTAAGCATAATAATTGGTATATCTGATTGTTTTCTAATCCGCTTACAAACAGACCATCCATCTAACTCAGGTATCATAATATCTAGAATCACTATATCAAATTGATTTTCCTCAAAAATTTCCATAGCCATTTTTCCATCTCCAGCTTCAAATACTTCAAATCCACTAACTCTAAGATAATCTGAAACAATTTCTCTCATTCTTTCTTCATCTTCAACAACTAAAACTTTTTTATACATATATTCAACTCCTAATAGTTTTTAAAATTATATAATAAAACATAGAAAACATCTATATGTTAATTATATAAATGTTTTCTATGTTTTGAAATGATTCATTTAAATTTACTATTATTTATATCTTAAGTTTTGTCTAATCTCTTTTCTTATATTAACTAATTCAGAAAAATCATAAAAGAATAATATTTTCTTTTCAGCTATTGTTTTTCCCTTTGGTTTATTCTCTACAACAAATCGCATAAATGATTCTGCAATATCCTCTTCTGGATTAGTTGAAGCATATTCTGAAACAAAACGATTTTTATATTTTTCATAAAACTCTAAATTTACTTCATCCCCTTCTAACTCTTGTCTCATATTAACTTTCTTATATTCATCATAAATATCTTTCCAGAATTTTTTATAAAAAAGATTCAAATAAGAATTTTTCTTGGTAGTCCCCTCATCTGTAACATAAATTCCCTTTTGTTCTTTATATTGTGGTACGATTTGTCTATCATTTAATGTTAAAACATGTCCAAATTCATGAATAAGAGTATTATTTAATGTTTTTCCAAGTAATTTTCCATTCTCGTTAAAAGCATCCTTTATATCTACTGATAATATCCAAGTTTTATTATCCATATTAGGAGAATCAACATAAGCTAATATCTGATCTTTACCATCTGTGATTACATCATATCTTATGATTTTATTAATATATGTTTTAGGAATTATTTGTTTTGCTCTCTCCCATATTAACTTGTGTTTGTCTTTATCTTTTTTTGATAATTTATTATTATTTTCTTCTGTAGATTTAATCTGTATTCTATTACCTTTTACTTCATAAGAGGCTATTAATTTACTCGCTTCAAACTCTTCATTTTGTTCAGCACAATCTATACACAGCTGTGATACTTCAATATATTTATCTAAAATACTATCAAATTCATTCCAAACTTTATCTGCTTCTTCAAATTTATTTTCCTTGTCTAATAATACTGCCTCATTATATAAACTTTCTAATTTTGTAGACTCTTCCTTTCTTATATCAATTTTTATATCCTTCATAATCTCTTTATATGTTGGGTATTCCATTACTTCACAATCTATGCTATCATTACATTCTCCATCTGTGCTCTCATATACATATTCTATAACTCCACTTTTTTCTTCTAAAGAAACTTTGTTAATTTCCTTTGCATGTACACTTGTTATTATTGCTGAAGAAGCCATTATTGTTACTACTGCTGTCATAATTAAACTTTTAACTTTTTTAGATATCATTTTTATCCCCCCAAAACTTACTTGTTTTTTATCATCTTTACAACTTAAGTATATAATGGTGATGTGTACTTTCTGTGTATTTGCTGTGGCTTTAACAAGTTTTTTATTATTATCAATTATTATTAATATCATTTCTAAACTCATTTGAACCTTATAAAGGATTTTTTTCATGACTATTATCTTGTTCATATTATAGATATATAGATATAAAATTTATTCTTGCAAATTAAATATATAACTTTCATGTGTCTTTTTCGTATCCTTTATATGTCTATTACTTGTTTTTTTTCTCAAAAAAACACTATCGTTAAATTTAACGATAGTGTTTTATTCTTGATGTATAACATCCAATCTTCCAAATTTACTATATTGTCCAAGCCAAGCTAGTTTAACTGTACCTGTTGGACCATTCCTTTGCTTTGCAATTATACATTCAGCTACATTTTTATCTTCTGTTTCTTTGTTATAATACTCATCTCTATATAAAAACATAACAAGGTCAGCATCCTGCTCTATTGATCCTGATTCCCTAAGATCAGAAAGCATAGGTCTATGATCTGCTCTCTGCTCTGGTGCACGCGATAACTGTGAAAGAGCTATAACAGGGCATTCCATTTCCTTTGCAATTGCCTTTATAGATCTTGAAATCTCTGATACTTCTTGTTGTCTACTTTCAGATCCGTTACTTCCACTCATAAGCTGAAGATAATCTATTACTATTAAATCTATTCCGTATTTTACTTTCAACTTTCTACATTTAGAACGCATCTCCATAACAGAAACACCTGCAGTATCATCTATATATATCTTAGAGTTAGCAATTGGTCCAGATGCCTTTGCTATTCTTTCCCAATCATCATCCTCTAACTCTCCAGTTCTAAGCCTTAGCATATCTATATTAGCTTCTGAACAAAGTAGTTTATATGCTAATTGTTCCTTAGACATTTCTAATGAAAAAACTACTACACTTTTGTCTTCTCTAAGCGCCGCATATTCGGCAATATTTAGAGCAAACGTAGTTTTTCCCATAGATGGTCTTGCTGCAACAAGTATCATCTCTCCTGATTGAAACCCTGATGTTTTAGCATCTAATTCTGGGAATCCTGTAGGAACTCCTGTAGTTTCCCCTTTATTATTAAATATTCTCTCTATTTGCTCAAAGCCTCTTTCAAGTACAGTACTTATAGGCTCAAAATCACTTGTTGATCTCTTTTGGGCTATATCAAATATCTTCTTTTCTGCTAGTTCCAATACACCTGAAACCTCTTCCTGACTTGTATAACTCTTTTCCGTTATATCAGCAGAAGCTTTTATTAATCTTCTTAGAATAGCCTTATCCTCAACAATCTTTACATATGAACTAAGATTAATAGTAGATTCTACTGAATTACTAAGTTCAGTTATATAGGTAATGCCACCAACAACTTGCAATTTATCTGTAGATTTCAAGTGTTCTATTAATGTAATCATATCAACTGGAATATTCTTCATATATAATTCTAATATAGCTTCAAATATGATCTTATGTCCTTCTCTATAAAAGTCATCTCCATTTAACTTTTCTGAAGCTTGGGCTATTGAGTTTTCATCTTTAAGCATACACCCAAGTACTGTTTGTTCTGCTTGCATATTATGAGGTAAACTTCTTAGTGGTGCTTCCATTAATTATCTCTCCTAATTTTCTTTAAATACTATATTTATTACTTCTTCAATAGTATCTACTGGTGTAACTTCAATATCATCAAGTCCAACAGGTACTTCTTTTGAATTATCTTTAGGTACTATTATTTGTTTTATTCCCTTTCTTCTAGCACCATATACCTTTTCAAAAATACCACCAACAGGTTTTACCTTACCTCTTAATGAAATTTCTCCCGTTAAAGCAATGTCCTGTCTTATAGGTTTATTTAAAAGTGCACTTATAATGCATATAGTTATAGCTGTTCCTGCTGAAGGACCATCTATACGTCCTCCCCCTATAACATTTACATGAATATCATAATCTCTAGGTTCTTTACCCGTTATTTTTCTTATAACCGATGCAGCATTAAACACAGAGTCTTTTGCCATACTTCCGGCTGTTTCATTAAATCTTATATTACCTTTTCCCTTATCTTTAGCTTCAAATACAGCTGTTTCTATTTCAATAGTAGACCCTATATATCCACTAACTCCTAAGCCATACACATGTCCTGTTTCATATTCTTTTTCTTTACAAACTTCTTCAAAAGGAGTAAATCTGCTTATTGATATGATTTCTTCTATATCTTTTATCGTAATTTTAATATCGTCTTCAGGACTTGCATTATTATTATAAAGTGTATATCCATAAGCATCTGCTAATATATTTACTGCTTTTCTACCTTCTATAGTATATCTACTTATCAGTTCTGCAGCTCCTTCTTCTAATTTAATATTTAACTTTTTAGCTGCATTTTCTACTATTTTTTCTATATCCTTTGATGATAATGGTTCAAAATATACCTCCGTACATCTTGATCTTAATGCAGGATTTATATCCTTAGGCTCTCTTGTTGTAGCACCAATAAGAGCAAAATCTGCTGGTGCTCCATTTTCAAAAAGATACTTTATATATTTAGGTATATTTTCATCATCTGGATCATAATAAGAAGATGAAAATTCTACTCTCTTATCCTCTAAAACCTTCAAAAGTTTATTTTGAAGAATTGTATCAAGCTCTCCAATTTCATCTATAAATAAAACTCCACCATGTGCATCTGTAACCAAACCCGGTTTTGGCTCTGGCACACCAATTTCTGCTAAATCTCTTTTACTACCTTGATAAATAGGATCATGTACAGATCCTAAAAGTGGATTAGTTATTTCTCTTGGATCCCATCTCAAAGTTGTTCCATCTACTTCTACAAACTTACCTGCTTTACTAAATGGTGTATACTTAAGTTTCTTAGCTTCTTCTAATGCAAGTCTAGCTGCAGTAGTTTTACCAATTCCTGGCGGTCCATACAAAATTATATGCTGTGGATATGGAGATGCCAGTTTAGATAAAAGAGATTTTATCGCTCTTTCTTGTCCAACAATTTCTGAAAAAATTCCAGGTCTTAAAAGATTTTGAATATTATTAGAAAGCTTTACAGAATCTAAAACTTCAAGTTTAGCATATTTTTTTAAAGTTTTAGCATTTTCAACTCCCTTTTTTTTCTTTATAATATTGAGCTTTATCTCATCCATATATTTTTCTTGTTTTTCAATTACTACCTGTTCAACTTCTTTTTCAATACTGTTTTCAATGTACCTTTTAGCTATAAGAGCTGAAAGACACTGCTTAGTATTATCTATTGCTTCATTTACATTCTTCTCATTTGGTATAATATCTATTCCTTTACCTTCACTTACAATTTTATTTATTGCATAAATTCTTTTATAAACATCATTATTGTGTATATACTTGTTTAATTTATATTTAATAATTTTTGATCTAATAGTCTTTTCACTAATAACTTTTCTCATTATTTCATCTAGTGCATCTATTTGTACATCTAAAGACATTCCATCACTAATAATATCTATAATATCTTTTGATTTATCATTTATTAATGAAGATTTCAATATCTCTTCCTCCCATTTACTGCTTTTCGCAAATAACAACCTTTACTTTAGTAGAAATTTCAGGATATAGTTTTATTTCCACATCATATGTTCCAAGTTGCTTTATTGTACCTGCAGCTATTTTTTTCTTATCAACTTCAACATTATATTGCTTCTTTAATTGAACTGCTACATCTTTACTTGTTATAGCTCCAAATAATCTTCCACTTTCTCCAGCTTTAGTATAAATTTTTATTTCCTTATTTCTTAATTCATCTGCTATTTTTTGAGCAGCTTCTGTTTCTTCTAATTTCTTTTTTCTTTCAGTTTCTTTTTGTTTATTTAAAATATGCATATTTGAATCTGTTGCTTCTTTGCCTAATCCTTTTGGTATTAAAAAGTTTCTTGCATATCCATCTGAAGCATTTATTACCTCTCCTTTTTTTCCCTGTCCTTTTACATTTTTTAATAATATAAGTTTCATTATTCTTCACCTTCCTTTAAATATTTATCTATAGCTTGTTGCAATTTTTCTTTTGCAGCATATATTGAAACATTGCTTAGCTTTGTACCTGCAATAGTCATATGTCCACCGCCACCTAATTCTTCCAGTATCAATTGTACATTTATATCTCCAAATGATCTACCACTTATAGATATTTCATCTTTTATTTTAACAAGAACAAATGATGCTTGAACACCTGTAATATTTAGCAACTCATCTGAAACTTGTGCAGCTAATACAGTATCATCAATCTCTGGTGGACAAACTGCAATAGATATATTTTTTTCCACTTCAGCTAAACTTATAATCTTAGCTTTTTTCAAATATGTTTCTAAATCACTTGCAAACATTTTTTTTACATCTATTATATCTGCTCCCATTTGTCTTAAATACGCTGCTGCTTCAAAAGTTCTAACTCCTGTTTTAAAATAAAAATTTTTAGTATCAACATAAATTCCAGCTAAAAGCATTTCAGCAACTATAGGAGTTATACTTTTTTTAGGACTTTCAAGCATATATTGAAGCATTTCAGTTACCAATTCACAAGTAGATGATGCATAAGCTTCAATATAATCTAGAAGACTTCCTTCTACAGCATCTGTAGATTTTCTGTGATGGTCTATTATAACAATTCTATTTATTTCATCTACTATTTCTATATTTTGTACATAACTTCTACTATTTACATCTAAAAGTATAAGTAAACTATCTTTATCATAATAATTTATACACTCTTGCTTACTAATAAAAATTTCATCATATAAACCTTCTTTTTTCATTTTTTTAATTGCATTTTCTATTCCATTATTAATACTATCAAGTATTATATACGACTCTTTTCCTAAAGCCTTAACTACACTACTAATACCTATTGCAGCTCCAATACTATCAATATCTGGATTTATATGACCCATTATATAAACTTTACTGCTTTCATTTATTATATTAGCTAAAGCGTGAGCTACAACTCTTGCTCTTACTTTAGTTCTTTTCGCAATTTCCTTTGTTTTTCCTCCATAAAATTGTAATTTTTCTTTATTTTTTATAACAACCTGGTCTCCACCTCTACTTAGAGCCAAATCTTTAGCTGAAGTTGCAAATTCATTATTTTGCAAAGGCGTTTCTCCTCCAACTCCAACCCCTACGCTTAATGTAACTGTAAGTTTGTTACCAAAATTTATTTCTCGTATTTCATCTAATATATCAAATTTTTTATCCATTTCACTTTTTATAATTTTATTATGAACTACTACAATATATTTACTATTAGAGTATTTTACAATCATTCCATGTAAGTTTTGCGCATAATTTTTTATCGTTCTTTCTATTTCTGCTGATAGAATAACTGCTTTATCTTCTTCTGTAGTTTTAAGTACATCATTTAAATTATCTACTTCTATAAGAATAACTGCATCCTTATTTTCTTCATTTTCTGTTCTTAATCTCATCTCTTCTGTAACGTCATAAAAATACAAAAACATGATTTTATTTTTATTAGTACTAAATTCTGAATTAATAAATACACTATAATATTTCTTATCTATTCTTATAAATTTAAGAACCTTTATATTATAATTTAATATCTCATCTATATTTATTTTCTCTGCAATCTCTTTTATATCTTTTCCTAAAATATCTTTTTTGGAAAAGATATCAATAAATTTTTCATTATACCACAGTATATTTCCTTTACTTCCAACTATAGTTAAAGGTACTGGAGTATTTACTAAAATATTTCTTGTGGAAATATTCATATTAGCTTCAAATTTCTCTATTATTTTTTCCCATTCATCTTTTTTCTTTTTAAATATTTTTACATTATAAACAATAATCACACCATACACAACTAAAGCTATACCACCTACGTAAAAGTGTCCAAAGATGAATATTATAGAAATTAATACTGCTATTATTACTATATATAATTTATTGTTTTGAATAAAATAATTATCCATATAATTCCCTCTATTTTATCTTTCTTATTGGATTAGGGTCAAGCCTTCTCAAATTTAATATTATATCCATAGCTCCTGCTATAGAATACATTCCTGACAAAATAGGTAAAGCAAATCCTATGATAATAATAAACATTGCTACACCTTTTGAAAATTTCAATTTATTTCTAAGAACAAAAATGAAAAATGCTATACCATCTAATTCAAAAACAAATAACAATATATATTTAGTAGTTTCAGTAATATAACTTCCTATTTCTATTCCTCTTGTATCTAATAATATTCCTGAACATAAAATACCTATAAGTACTGCTGCTACTAAATTGGGAATATATAGTCTACTAAAAGGTGTAACCTTATCTACACTATATTTTAATTTGATAAAAACTTTTTCTGTAATAATGTATTGTATATATGCTTGTATTAAACTGCTTACTAAAATAATAGTTGGTATAATGCTTATTACATTTTTTGCCGTTATGAGTTTCATTCCTTCTTTAATAGGAGCAATTTGTTCTTCAGTAATTCCCATAGATAAATAGGTATCAAGTGCCATTTTAAAAGCTTCACTTGTAGTATCTACTATATTATTTATTGAACCTACTATACCTTGTTTATTTATAAATAACGCATATACAAGGAATTGAATTATATTGCCTATAACAATTGCTATAGCCACGCCTACTATTGTACTTGAACTTTTCTTTCTATTTCTAATACAATACCCCAAACTTATTCCTGTAATTCCATACATAATAGCTGAAGTTATTGCTAATATAGGACTATATATAAAAGCTGTTAAAATCGTACCTACAAAAATAGCAGATAATGCACTTTTATAATCATGTCTAACATAAAGTAATGTAATTGGTATAGGTAAAATAAACATACCAATTCCAGCTAAGAAAGGCACATATGCAGTATATAATATAACTACAGATATTATTGCAACCATTATTGCTATTTCTACTAAAGCTTTTACTTTAATTCCATTACTTTGCATAGTCTCCTCCGCTAATTTCTCCCTTTTATATGAGAATATAATTTGCTTAAATCTTTACCTTGTTTTTCTAAAACATCGTCTTCAGTTATACCTAATTTTAATTTTTTCTTCATATTTTCATCTACAGAAATATAGGAATATCCTAGTCTTTCACCTAGTAAATATAGAACTATTATTGCCCCGGAAATACATTCCAAAATAGCATCTTGTGCAACATTACTTCCTCTTGCTAGTAATTTAAAAAAATCACCTATGATACATAAAAGTTCTGCTTTCAATTTTTCTATGATTCTTATATTTGACATAATATTAAATTCATTATTTTTCATATAATATCATCCCCTTATGTAGTCCTATATATTTATATTTTAGTTTTTTTTACCTACATATGCAACTTTAGTTTTATTTTGATATATATTATCTGTTTAAAAAAGCAGTGTCCATATTAGACACTGCTTTATATCTCATTAGTCAGTTGTAAATGGTAGTAAAGCCATATTTCTAGCTCTTTTTATTGCTAAAGTCAAACTTCTTTGATGTTTAGCACAGTTACCAGAAATTCTTCTTGGAAGTATTTTTCCTCTTTCTGTAACAAACTTTCTTAATTTATTTACATCTTTATAATCTATGTAAGTAGATTTTTCTACGCAAAAAGAACAAACTTTCTTTCTTCTTCTTCTTCCGCCGCCTCTTCTATTATTATTATTATAAGCCATCATTTTCCCTCCTTACCTAATTTAATTAAAATGGAATATCTCCATCATCAATCGGAGTAATTTCTTCTTCATACTCCTTTTGATTAAAATCTTCAGAAAATCCTGTTGATGAATTCTCTTGCGTATTAAAGCCTGAATTATTAAATGGTGTTTGAGTTCTATTGTTTGAGTTTCCCCATTCTAAAAATTGGACTTCATCAGCAACTACTTCTGTTACATATCTTCTACTGCCATCCTTAGCTTCATAGGATCTAGTTTGAATCCTACCACTAACGCCCATTAGTCTACCTTTACTCATATAGTTAGCTGTAGTTTCAGCCTGCTTTCCCCATACTACTATAGGTATGAAATCAGCTTCTGGCTGACCAGGACTTTTAAATCTTCTGTCCACAGCTAATGTAAGAGATGTAACTGCTTTTCCTGCACCAGGAGTGAATCTTAACTCCGGGTCCTTAGTTAATCTTCCAATTAAAACAACTCTATTCACTTAATAAGCACCACCTATTTTTCAGGATTAATTACCATAAATCTAAGAACTCCATCAGTTATTCTGAATACTCTTTCTAATTCTTTAGGTAATTCTGGACTAGATTTAAAGTTTACTAATGTGTAGTATCCTTCGTTAACTTTTTGTATAGGATAAGCAAGTTTTCTTCTACCCCATTCATCAACGTTATCAACTACTCCACCATTATTTTCAATTACACCCTTAAACTTTTCGATGTTAGCTTTTATAGCTTCTTCATCTAGTGATGGATGTAAGATGAATAATGTTTCGTAATTTCTCATCACTTTCACCTCCTCCCTTTGGACTAACGGCTGCAAAATATCACAGCAGGGACCACATTTCTTTATTCTATCATTTCACTATAGAAAAATCAAGAAGTATATAAATTATTATTCAGGTATATTTTGTTTAATTATTTTTTTCACTCTTTTCTCAAATTTACTTCTTGGAATCATAACTATTCTTTCACATTTTAAACATTTTATTTTTATATCAGCCCCTACTCTTACGATTTCCCATTCTTTACTTCCACAAGGATGGACTTTTTTCATTTCAACAATATCTCCCAAATAAAATTCTTTAGCCATTTTTATAACCCCTTTTTTCTTTTTTTATGAATTATATATTCAATTATATAACAAATCAAGATATAATATAATAGATATAATATAATAGATATAATATAATTTTAATATATGAATATTTTTATATTACAACTTAATCAAGGAGTATAGTAATGATATATTTAATGAAATTTACAAAAGCTATAATAACAGGATTTTCTACTGGACTAGCTATTTCTATTCCACTAGGTCCTGCTGCTATTAAATCCGTAGATCAAACTATATCTAAAGGCTTTAAAAAAGGATTTGTGATATCACTTGGTGCTATTACCGCTGATATGGCTTATCTTATATTAATAAACTGTGGACTTTCTAAGCTTTTAAAAACTAATAAAATAACAGAAGCATTATTCTGGATTATTTCAGGAACAGTTTTAACATTTATGGAATATAATTCCATAAAGAAACTCAAGAACCAGAATAAAAATAAATATGATGAAACTGATTCACTTTCCTTTTGGTCAGGTTTTATAATAACCTTTTCTAATCCAATGACTCCAGCCTTATGGTTAGGATTAAGTAGTACTGCACTAAAGTTATGGCATCATGCCGGAAATATGTACTATTATGTTTTTCTAATTTCTCTTTTAGCAGGAATGATAACTTGGTTCGGAGTTTTAAATTTTCTTGCTCTTAAAGGTCTTAAAATTTTTAAAAATAATTCCTCTAAAAAAATATCTTCTTTTACTAAATGGATTATTTTAATTTTAGGTATATTTTTTATATTATTCGGTATAGTTAAACTTATACTTGCATTATAAAAAATTAAAAGATATATACTGCTAGAGATATATTTTACTTAGTTAAACAATTCTAAATTTAAAAAACTATAGAATATAATATATATTCTTATAATTAAAATTATTCCCAAATTAAAATTTCTATAATTCCTATACAATAAAAAATTTATATTATCATACTATAATAAAATTATATTTAATTTTTATTATAGTATGATAGATTATGTATTTTCTACATTAATACTTGTATTACCATCTTACCATATATTCTTTCATTTTATATCTATAATTTAAATAATTTTAAATTATAGATAATTTTTACAATTATATATGAATTAAGTATAAAAACCTTCTTTTTCGTACATACTTTTAAAAAAGGAGGTTTTTACCATGAATAGTAAAAAAATAATCATAGATTCTATGGAAAATATTTCAGTTTATAAATTAAGAGATATATTATGTGAAAAACTAAATTATATAATAAAATCTCACCGACCTATTATCATATTATGTATAGGTACTGATAGATCTACTGGTGATAGTTTAGGTCCTTTAATAGGTGAGAAGCTAAATTCATTATTAAAAAATGAGTTGATAATATATGGCACTCTAGAATCTCCTGTTCATGCTAAAAATTTATGTACTATATTAAGAGAAATTAAAAATAAATATAACAATCCATATATAATAGCTATAGATGCTAGTCTTGGTAAACTACAAAACATTGGACATATTATTATAGAAGAAAAACCTCTTAGTCCAGGTGCTGCTATGAATAAAAATCTACCTAAAGTAGGTAATTTAAGTATAACTGGTATTGTAAATATTTCTGGAAGCTTAGAATTTATGGTACTTCAAAACACGAGATTATATACCGTAATGCATTTAGCTAATGTTATATCAAGAGGAATATATCACTGCATTTTAAAAACTCTTGGTTCTAAAATAAATTCTGATTTTGATATTGTACTAAATAGTTCCATTAAAAAATCAACAAGTAAAATATAAAAACATTTGAATGTAATATATTATTTTTTAATAATATATTTTTATCTAAAAAATTAAAGATATTGTGATTTTTATATTAAATCAAAATCTACAATATCTTTAATTAAAAATTTATATACATCTATTAATTCATTTTATTCAACAAATTAATTGAGGAAATCATATACTTAAAAACTTCAATTGTAAAATGTAAATTTTACTGTAAGTAGTACCTTGAAATTTCTATTTTACTAAATTCTAGCTTTTAAAATATATTTTTTTCAAGTAGTCAATAATTAAACTTATATGTAGCTATATTATTTTGGAACTATATGGTTACTTAATTTATTGTTTTTTTATAGCATTATATAAAACTTCTTCTTCTTCTTCAGATAAATCATATCTTGATATTCCTTTATCAATAGGTTTGGCATAAACAGTACTATCACTTCTTCCATATATTCCCGTAAGAACAACTCCATCATTACTATTATCCAATAATACTATTGAAAAGCTTAAATCACTTCCTATGTCTTCAAAAGCTTTATACCTTAAAATGGAAACTTTTTGAATGCATTGTTTCAAGTTATTATTAATTTCTTGTTGTTGATTCTTTATTTTTTCTGTATCTTCTTTTACTTTGTCTATATTATCTAAATAACTCATTATAATTTTTTCTAAATTTTCATTATTAATTCCTCGAGTTAATTTTCTGTATCTAGTTTCAAGTCTATTGATTGACTTTAAAACAACCAATAATGTGATTATTAAAATAATTATAATGATCACAAACCCCATTAAAATATAAGGTTGTAAATCACTAAAAAATCCAATTATACCTTTCATTTATGTACATCCTTTCAAAGTGTTTGTTTCACGTGAAACATCAAATTTTAAATATATTAAGAATTCTTTCTAGCTCCTCTTCTGAATAGTATTCAATCTGAATTTTACCTTTGTTGTTTGAATCGCAACTTAATAATACCTTAGTATTAAACAAGTTTTCTAATCTATATTTTATATCTTGATAATATGGATTAAGTTTATTTTTATTTTCATTTTGTTTTTTTGTTCTCTCTTTTTTATTTATATTTTTGATTAAAGTTTCAATTTGTCTAACACTTAAAGATTCATCAATTATAGTTTGAGCTAATTTATATTGAATATTTTTATCTTCAATTGCAAGTAATGCTCTTCCGTGTCCTTCACTAATAACACCGTCAATTAAATATTCTTGAACTCTTTTATCTAGATTTAATAATCTCATACAATTTGCTATCGCAGTTCTTGATTTCCCTATTCTTTTACTTAATTTTTCTTGAGTTAATTTAAATTCATCAATTAATTTTTTATAAGCTAATGCTTCTTCAATAGGATTTAAATCTTCTCTTTGAATATTCTCTATTAATGAAACTTCAAGCACTTCTTTTTCACTTAAATCAAGAATAACCGCTGGAACTTCTTTAATTCCTATGCTTTTTGCAGCTCTCCATCTTCTTTCTCCTGCAATAATTGTATAAAAATCACCTTTTTTTCTTAAAACTAAAGGCTGAATAATCCCATGTTCTTTAATTGATTCTGCTAACTGCATTATCTTTTCCTCATCAAAGTTCTTTCTGGGCTGATCACTGTTAGCTTTTATGAAATTTATAGATATCTTCAGTATTGAATCATCTTTTTTACTACTTTCTTCTGGAATTAAGGCACCTAATCCTTTTCCTAATCCAAATTTTTTACTCAACACTTATCACTCCCTTGCCTTTTTAAAAACTCATTTGCTAGATTTTTATAAGCTTTTGCACCTCTACACTTATCATCATAAAGTATTATTGGAAGACCAAAACTTGGTGCTTCTGCTAATCTAACATTTCTAGGTATAGTAGTTTGATACACCTTATCTTTAAAATATTTATTAACCTCTTCAGCAACTTCATTACATAATCTTGTTCTACTATCATACATGTTCATTACTACACCTTCAATTTTCAAACCTTTGTTTAAAGATTTTTTTACAAGTTGAACTGTATTGATAAGTTGTCCAACACCTTCTAAAGCATAAAACTCACATTGAATTGGTATCAAAACACTGTCAGCTGCACTTAACGCATTGACAGTTAAAAATCCTAATGAAGGTGGACAATCTATAAATATATATTCAAACTCATCACTTACTTCTTTAATTTTATGTTTAAGTATACTTTCTCTATTCCTTTTATCAATTAATTCTACTTCTGCTCCTACTAATTCCACATTAGATGGAACTATATACAAATTATTTATAAGTTCACTTTCAATCATAGCTTTCTTTACAGAAACTTCTGATGATAAAATATCATAACCTGAATATTCGATTTTATTCTTATCAATTCCAAGCCCACTAGTTGTATTACCTTGTGGATCCATATCTATAGATAACACCTTATGCCCATTCATAGCTAAATTAGCACATAAATTTATATTAGTAGTAGTTTTCCCAACTCCGCCCTTTTGATTAAAAACACATATAACTTTCATACCATATCCCTTCTTTCCATTTATTTTGGGCACAAAAATACTTTCCTATATATTACATTATAATATTATAAAACATATTAATAAATATATTTTATAAAAAGCGCCTAAAATTTTTTAAAATTTAAAAGATTTTGTTTAAATTTTAAAAAATTTTAGGCGCTTTTGTTTCACGTGAAACATTCTATAAATTTTTCTGTTTTTATTTTTTAGGTATAGTTATTGTAACTTGAATTTTATCTTCTAATTCTTTCGTTCTATAAGAAGCTTTAACACCATACTTATCAAAAACTTGTTTAACCGTATTCATATATATTCTTGGACTAAAAATTCCTTTTATCTTTTTCTTATTATCTTTTCCAACTTCTTTTCCACTAAGCTTTAATAATTCTTTATTAATTAATTCTTCTGTATTTTTTACGTTAAGTAAATTTTTTATAATCTTACCAAGTACTTTCCTTTGTAATTCCATACTTGGTAATTTTAACAATGCTCTAGCATGTCTTTCTGTTAATTTATTTTCTAATATTATTTTTTTTATTTTATCATCTAATTTTAAAATTCTCATTTTATTAGCAATAGTAGATTGTTTTTTTCCTATAATCTTAGCCAATTCACTTTGAGTATAATTATGTTTTTCCATAAGATCATGATACGCTTCTGCCTCTTCTAAAAAATTCAAATCTTCTCTTTGTAAATTTTCTAATAACGCGATTGCTGCTGAATCTCTATTTGTAATATTCGTAACTATAGCTGGTACTTCTTTTAATTCTAATTTTTTAGCAGCTCTCCATCTTCTTTCTCCTGCAATAATTTCATATTTTTCTCCTATTTTTCTAACAGAAAGTGGCTGAATTATACCATATGTATCTATAGATTGAGCTAATTGATCTATAGTATCCTCGTTAAAATATTTTCTAGGTTGATATTCATTAGGAACTATTGAGTCAACCTGTATATATTTAATATCCTTTTTCATAATAACCCTCATTTCCTCCTCTTGATATATAAGTGAATTATTTTAAAGGCTTTTTAGTAGCACTTCCTGCTTTTCTAGGATACTGCTTAGGTGTGTTTTTTATCTTTTTTATAATAACTAAATTATGTTTTAAATCACTATCTTCAATTTCGATCTCTAAAATATTTTCTAATTTTGCACCTAAAATTGAAATAGCATTTTTTGCTTCTTTAATTTCCTCTTCTACTGAAGGTCCTTTTAAAGCAACAAAATATCCCCCTACTTTTACATAAGGAATACAAAACTCACTTAAAACAGTCAAATTAGCAACAGCTCTCGAAACTACAGCATCGAATTTTTCTCTATATTTAGCTTGCTTTGCAAATTCCTCTGCTCTACCATGTATTGTACTTATATCAGTTATTTCTATTTTATTTGCTATATCCTCTAATACATTTATTCTTTTTCTCAAAGAATCTAAAAGAACCATTTCTATTTCTGGTTTTATTATTTTCATAGGTATTCCAGGAAATCCTCCGCCTGTTCCTATATCAATAATTTTTTTTGCCTCTTTTAATTTCTCAAATTTAAACACCTTAAGAGAATCTATAAAATGCTTTTTAATAATTTCTTCATCTTCTTTTATAGCAGTAAGATTAACTTTTTCATTCCATTCTTTTAATAAATCTTTATATTTGATAAATTGTTCATATTTTTTATCACTAAAACTTAATCCACAACTTTCTACTGCATTCTCTAAAATATCGTAATACTTCCTACATTCACTCAATTAAATTTAAGCCTCCTTATTTCCATGTTTTCTATTATATTGTTCAAGTGTTACTAAAAGAACAGATATATCAGCTGGAGATACTCCTGAAATTCTAGATGCCTGACCAACATTTACTGGTCTCATGTTATCTAATTTTTGAATAGCTTCTTTTCTAAGCCCTTTAGCTGCTTTATAATCAAATTTTTTTGGAATCAATTTATTTTCCATCTTTTTAAATTGTGTTATCTGTTCTATTTGTTTTTGTATATATCCCTCATATTTTGAAATTATATTCACTTGTTGTTTAACATCTTTTGGTAAATCAGGTCTATTTTTATCTAATTCTCCAATATTAAAATAATTTAATTCTGGTCTTTTTATAAGTTCATATAAAGTTATAGGTTTTTTTAGCGGTACTGAATCCATTTTTATCAAGAATTCATTTACTTCTTTCTTATTAGTTATTTGTATGTTTTTAATTCTTTTTATTTCTTCTTGTATTGCAGTCTTTCTTTTTAAAAATTTTTCATATCTTTCATCAGTAATAAGTCCTACTTTTCTTCCCATATCAGTAAGTCTTAAATCTGCATTATCCTGTCTTAATAATAATCTATATTCAGAACGTGATGTCATCATTCTATATGGTTCATTAGTTCCTTTTGTTACTAAATCATCTATCAATACTCCAATATAAGCATCCGAGCGTTTTAAAATAAAAGATTCTTTATTTTGAATTTTAAGTGCTGCATTAATTCCAGCTATTAACCCTTGCCCAGCTGCTTCTTCATAACCTGAACTTCCATTTACCTGCCCAGCTGAAAATAATCCTTCTATATTTTTAAATTCTAGTGAAAGCTTTAATTGAGTAGGATCTATACAATCATATTCTATAGCATATGCTGTTCTCATCATTTCTACATTTTCAAGTCCAGGAACAGTTCTCATCATCTTAATCTGTACATCTTCTGGTAGCGAACTTGACATTCCTCCTACATACATTTCCTGAGTATCTTCCCCTTCTGGTTCAATAAATATCTGGTGCTGCTGTTTATCTGGGAATCTCATAATCTTATCCTCAAAAGAAGGACAATATCTTGGTCCTACACTTTTAATTGAACCATTATATAAAGGAGATCTATGTATATTATCAAGTATTACTTTTTTTGTTTCATCATTAGTATAAGTTAAATAACATGAAATTTGCTCTCTCTCTACATTATCACTCATAAATGAAAAAGGAACTATTTCTTCATCACCCTTTTGTTCTGACATTTTTGAAAAATCCACAGATCTTTTATTAATTCTAGCTGGTGTACCTGTTTTAAATCTTCTGATTTCAACACCATGTTCTGTTAGATTCTCTGTTAATCCACCTTTTGCTGCTGCTAAACCACTCGGTCCTTCTTCAAACCTTAACTCACCTATAATAATTTTAGCTCTTAAATATGTTCCTGTAGCAAGAATAACTGCTTTAGTATTATAATAAGCTCCATTTTTTGTAATAACACCTTTTACTTTTCCATTTTCTATATCTATTTTTACAATTTCCGCCTGTCTTAGACTTAAATTTTCATAATTTTCTAAAATTTGTTTCATTCTATTTGCATATTTCTTTTTATCAGCTTGTGCACGTAATGAATGAACTGCTGGTCCTTTAGAAGTATTTAACATTCTAGATTGAATATAGGTATGATCTATATTTATACCCATCTCTCCACCTAATGCATCAATTTCTCTTACTAAATGCCCTTTGGCCGTTCCTCCAATATTAGGGTTACACGGCATCATAGCAACACTTGCTAAATCTGTAGCACAAATTAAAGTTTTAGCTCCTAATCTTGCACTAGCAAGCCCTGCTTCACATCCCGCATGACCCGCTCCAATAACAACAACATCAAATTCACCTGCAAAATAACTCATTTTATCCCTCCCATTACTTTCCTAAACAAAACTTTGAAAAGATTTTATCTATAATATCTTCTTCAACTGTATCACCTGTTATTTCACCTAAATTTTTCCATGCATTTCTAAGATCAATAGAAGCTAAATCAATAGCAAAAGTATTATTAAGTACTTCCTTTGCAGCTTTCAAACTTTCTTTAGCTCTAATTAAAGCTTCCTTATGTCTTGTATTAGTTATAATAACATCATTTACTTGCACCTTACCACTGAAAAATAATTCTTTTACTGCCTTTTTAAATTTATCTAATCCTTCTCCTTTTTTAGCAGAAATTTCAATGATATATTCAGGATTTAACTCCTTAATGCCATCCTTATCTATTTTACCATCTAAATCAATTTTATTTAATAGTACAATATATTTTTTATCTTTTATAAAATCAATTATTTCTTTATCTTCATTATTTAATTCTTCACTTATATCCAAAACTAACACTATAAGATCTGCTAATCTTATTTTTTCTCTTGATTTTTCTACACCTATTTTTTCAACTACATCTTCTGTTTCTCTAATTCCTGCTGTATCTACTACTTTAACAGGTATACCATCAATATTCATATATTCTTCAATAACATCTCTAGTAGTTCCTGGTATATCTGTAACTATTGCTCTTTTTTCCATTAAAAGTGCATTTAAAATTGACGATTTACCAACATTAGGTTTTCCGACAATTACTGTATTTAATCCTTCTCTTAATATCTTTCCTTCATCTGCACTAATTAGTAACTTTTCAATTTGTTCTAATATATTTTCAATCTCTTTCCTACCTTTTTCAGCAGTTACTTCTTCTAAATCCTCTTCTGGATAATCAACAGTAGCCTCTATATTTGCAATATTTACCAGCAACTTATCTCTAAGTATCATTATTTCCTTGGAAATTTTCCCTGCTGATTGTTCTAGTGCTGATTTAATACTTAATTCAGTTTTAGCATTAATTATATCTATAACAGCTTCCGCTTGACTTAAATCTATTCTTCCATTTAAAAAAGCTCTTTTTGTAAATTCACCTGGTTCTGCATGTCTAGCTCCAGCTTTTAGTACTTCTTCTAGTATTCTTCTAGTAACCACAACACCACCATGACAATTTATCTCCAATGTATCCTCAGCTGTAAAACTTCTTGGACCTTTCATATAACTTACAATAACTTCATCCAATCTTTCGCCTGTTCCCTTATTTATAATATGACCGTATCTCATAGTATAAGTTTTTATATCATCTAGTTTTCTTCCGCTTTTGCCCGTAAATATTGAACTTACTATACTTAATGCTTTATCACCCGATACTCTTATAATAGATACTCCACTTTCCCCTAAATTTGTTGCAATAGCTGCTATAGTATCAAATTCCTTCATATTTTCCACTCCTTATTAATCTATAACTCTTAGTAAAAAGATAAAAGTAAAAGAAAGCCCTTTAGGCTTTCTTCTTTAAATCAACAACAACTCTTCTATAAGGCTCTTCTCCTTCACTATATGTAACTACAGCTGAATTATTCTGAAGAACTGAATGAATAATTCTTCTTTCATAAGGATTCATTGGCTCCAATTTTATATACTTATGATTTTTTCTTACCTTATAAGCTATTTTTTCAGCAAGCCTTTTCAAAGTTTCCTCTCTCTTAGCCCTATAATTTTCAGTATCTAAAGTAATCTTTTTATATTTACCTTCATTATCCTTGTTAACAGATAAATTAACTAAATATTGAAGAGCATCTAATGTTTCTCCTCTATATCCTATAATCAAACCCATATTAGGACCTATAAGATTAACTTTCAATATATCATTTTCTTCTTTAATTATAATTTCCGCAAGTATACCCATGGAATCTAAAACCTGTCTTAAAAAAGTCTTAGCTTCTTCCTTGTAATCTTTTTTTACTTTAACTTGAACTTTTGCTTCTTTTACTTTAAATATCTTAAATAGCCCTTTACTTCCTTCTTCTATTACTGTTATTTCTACTTTATCTCTTGTAACGTTAAGTTCATTTAATGACTTTTTAATAGCTTCTTCAACTGTTTTTCCAGTCATTTCAATAGATAACATCTAAAAGACACCCGCCCTTCTAAACCTGCTAACAGCAAGGCAAATATTCTATTCTTTTTTATTCTAATGCTTCTTTTGATACTTTTTTAGTTCCTATTTTTTGCATGATTACAGTTTGGAATATTTGGAATAGATTATTTGTTACCCAATATATTACTAATGCAGTTGTAAATTTAAATCCCATATACGTAATAAGTAAAGACATTCCTATATTCATAGTATTTGTCTGCTTAGCTTGTGATCCTTGACTACTTTTAGACATCATTAAAGATGATGATAAATAAGTAGTTAATCCTGAAGCTATCGGTAAAATCCAACTAAGAGGATTCGATGTTGGTGTTGCCATTAATTTAAGCCCTAAGAAAGTTACATTACCTATATTAGGATCAATTGTATTTAAATTCATAAATACATAGTATAGAGCAATTAAAATAGGCCATTGAAGCAAAAGTGGTAAACAACCTGCCATAGGATTTACTCCCTTTTCCTTATAAAGCTTCATCATTTCCTTCTGTTGTTGCTGAGGATTATTTTTATATCTCTCTTGTAATTTTTTCATTTCAGGTTGAATTTCATTCATTTTTAATGTTGATTTTATTTGTTTATAGTTTAAAGGAAACAATAATCCTCTTATTATTATTGTAACCACAATTATAGTTAAACCATATGAAACATTAGGATTAGGAAGTACATTATGTATTCCGTTATGAATAATACCAAAAAACTTAATTAAAGCATTATTCAACCATTCAATTCTAAAAATCATTGCATAATTCACTAAAAGCAAATCCAACTAAAAACCTCCTTATTTTTAAAGACCCTTTATTTAACAGGGTCGTATCCTCCTTCATTAAAAGGATTACATCTTAATATTCTTTTTATAGCCATAAATCCACCCTTTACAGCTCCATATTTATCTATTGCTTCAATAGCATATTGAGAACACGTAGGATAAAATCTACAACATGGTGATTTTAAAGGTGACACGTACTTTCTATAAAATTTTATTATATTAATAAGTATTTTTTTCATCATTAATTAATTACATAAACCTACCTTTTTAAATAAATTAATAATTGATTTTTCTATTTCTTTATAGCTCTTATCCCTCGAAGCATTTCTTGCAATAAAAACTAAATCATACCCTTTTTTTAAATTATTACAATTTAATCTATAACCTTCACTAACCAATCTCTTAACTCTACTTCGGACTACACTATTTCCAACTTTTTTGCTAACTGAAATTCCAATCCTATTTAAGTCTATATTTTTGTTATTTGCATATATATATAAAACTAACAAGTGATTTGAATATGATTTACCTCTTCTATATACTCTACGAAATTCTATATTCTTTCTTATTTTTTCTTTTTTTTCCATTGAATAGTTTCTCCTTTTTTTTCTGCAATTGCAGAAAAAGGCCACTAAAGCGGCCCTTCTTATGCTGTCAATTTCTTTCTTCCTTTTTGTCTTCTTCTTCTAATAACATTTCTTCCTGATGATGTTCTCATTCTCTTTCTGAAACCATGTTCTTTTTTTCTTTGTCTTTTCTTTGGCTGATAAGTCATTTTCATACCTGTACACCCCCTTCATTTGCGCTTACATTTATAGTTAAGCAAATACGTATTATCACAAAAAAGTAGTTTTACTATTAAATTATATATATACACTCTTCTAATGTCAAGATTATGCTAAGTTGTTGATAATTTTTTATTTCCAAAAATTTTTTTGTGGATAATTCCTTGAATCCTTGTTATTCTTTTGTTATTATTAACTTTGAACTGTTGATAATTTATAAAAAACATACTTATTCACAGGCTGTGGACAAATTTGTGTATAACTTGTTCAATTCTTTTAATACTCAGCATTTTATTTTTGTATTTTTGACTATTTTTCTTATTTTTATTCATAATATTAATTGTGCATATATGATTTTTTTATTTGTTAGTAAGTTACTTTTATATTTTTTTATTAACAAAGTTATATACATGTGAATATTTTTATTCCTATTTGTCAACAACCTATAATATGAATATATGTTTTTGTTAATAAGTTGTTTATTTCTTGTGATTTGATAAAAAATTTACTTGCAAAAATTTTTTATTATTTTTATAAATTTTGACTGGAGGCCAAAAGATGAATGCCCAACTACAACAATTATGGACAAAAACTCTAAATATAATTAAAGGCGAACTTACTGAAGTAAGTTTTAATACTTGGATCAAAAGTATTGACCCTATGTGTATTGAAGACGAAATAATCAAATTAGAAGTTCCTAATGATTTTACAAGAGGCATTCTTGAAAGTAGGTATAAGGATTTAATAATCAACGCGATAAAACTTATTTCTTCCAAAAAGTATAAAATTGAATTTTTAATATTATCAGAAGAAGCTTTTGAAATAGA
Source organism: Clostridium aestuarii (assembly GCF_026735135.1). Classification (GTDB taxonomy): domain Bacteria; phylum Bacillota; class Clostridia; order Clostridiales; family Clostridiaceae; genus Clostridium_H; species Clostridium_H aestuarii. The sequence goes on from NZ_JAPQER010000006.1 coordinate 177,421, forward strand.
AAAACGATCTAAAAAAACAACTAAAGATACTTCTTCTATTATAAATACTGAGGAAATGTCTTGTAATTTAAACCCTAAATACACCTTTAACTCATTTGTTATAGGTAATAGTAATAGATTTGCTCATGCTGCATCTCTTGCTGTTGCAGAAGCTCCAGCTAAAGCTTATAACCCATTATTTATATATGGAGGCGTTGGTCTTGGTAAAACTCATTTAATGCATGCTATAGGCCATTATATATTACAAAACAAACCGAAAACCAAAGTTGTTTATGTTTCTTCTGAAAAATTTACAAATGAACTTATTAATTCAATAAAAGACGATAAAAATACTGATTTTAGAAATAAATATAGAAATGTTGATGTTCTACTAATAGATGATATTCAATTTATAGCTGGTAAGGAAAGAACTCAAGAAGAATTTTTCCATACTTTTAATGCACTTTATGAAGCAGATAAACAAATAATTCTTTCTAGTGATAGACCACCTAAAGAAATACCTACTTTAGAAGATAGATTACGTTCTAGATTTGAATGGGGCTTAATCGCTGATATTCAAGCTCCAGATTTTGAAACTAGAATAGCTATTCTTAAAAAGAAAGCCGATGTTGAACTCTTAAATATTCCTAACGAAGTTATGGTTTATATTGCAACTAATATTAAATCTAATATTAGAGAATTAGAAGGTGCACTAATTAGAGTAGTAGCTTTTTCATCTTTAACTAATAAAGAGATAACAGTTGAACTTGCAGAAGAAGCTTTAAAAGATATTATCTCAAATGAACAAAATAGGAAAATAACAATCGAACTTATTCAAGATATTGTTGCCAATTATTTTAATTTAAAAATTCAAGAGCTTAAATCCTCTAGAAGAACTAGAAATATTACTTTTCCTAGACAAATTGCTATGTATTTAAGTAGAAAACTCACTGATATGTCATTACCTAAGATTGGTGAAGAATTTGGTGGTCGCGATCATACTACGGTAATTCATGCTTATGAAAAAATTTCTACTAATTTAAAAAAAGATGAATCTTTAAATAATGTTATAAATGATTTAACTAAAAAAATAAATAATAAATAATCTATTTTGTATTTTAATAACATCTGTTTATAATATCTTTATAATTTATTGTGGATAAAATAGATCATACAATTTTCACTTGGTAATTGTGGATAAGAGTAATAAATGTTTGTTTACTTATCCACAATAATTTTTGCTCTTATTCTTAAGTATTTACTTGCTTTTGTAGGGTTATCCACATATACACAGCCCCTACTACTATTACTACTATATTTTTATTACTATTATCTTATCTATTATAAACAAATATTATTGTGGATAAAGGAGGTATCTTTTATGAAATTCACATGTGCTAAAAATAAACTTCAAGAGGCTATATCAATTTCTCAAAAAGCAGTAACAGGAAAATCACCTATGCCCATATTACAAGGAATCTATATTTCAGCAAAAGAAAATCAATTAACACTTATAGGCTCTGATATAGATTTAAGTATAGAAACAAAAATTCAAGCACAAATTGAAGAAGAAGGAACTATTGTTGTTGACTCAAAGATATTTGGGGATATAATTAGAAAATTACCTAATAGTGCTATACAAATAAATACTGTAGATAATAATGCAATACAAATTATTTGCGAAAAATCAAGATTTACCTTGATTCATATGAATGCGGATGAATTTCCTAGTTTACCAAGCATAAATGAAAATATGATTTTTAATATGTCTCAAAAAACACTAAAAAATATGATCAAAGGAACCATCTTTGCAATAGCTCAGGATGAAACAAGACCTATACTCACTGGAATTTTATTTGAAGTTAATGATAAAAAACTTAATTTAGTTGCTTTAGATGGCTATCGGTTAGCATTGAAAAGTAATAACATAGATAATGAAAATACTATAAATGCTGTTATTCCAGGAAAGACTTTAAGTGAGGTTGGAAAAATATTAAGTGATGATGATGAAAATGTTAATATAACGTTCACTCCTAATCATATTTTATTTAATTTAGGTCAGACTAAAATCATTTCAAGATTGCTAGAAGGTGAATTTATTAAATATAATTCAATAATTCCAGACGAATATGATTTAAAAGTTACTGCAAAAAAAGGAGAACTTTTAAATTGTATTGAAAGAGCTTCTCTTATGGCTAAAGATGGGAATACTAATTTGATAAAATTTGACATTAAAGAAGATAACCTTATAATCACATCCAATTCTCAATTGGGAAAAGTGAGAGAAGAATTGAATATTGTTTTGCAAGGGAGCGAACTTCAAATTGCATTTAACTCAAAATATTTAATTGATGTATTGAAAATTATAGAAGATGACGAAATTATTATGCAGTTTGCTAGTAGTGTAAGTCCATGTGTAATAAAGAACACAGAAAACACTAGTTATACATACTTAATATTACCTGTAAGATTATTGAATTTTGAATAATCCTACAATATAACGGAGGAATTAAAATGCAGGAAATAAAATTAGAAACAGAAATTATAAAATTAGATGCATTTTTAAAATGGGCTGGAGTAGTAGTGGCAGGTTCAGAAGCAAAATTTTATATAAAAAATGAAGATGTTAAAGTTAATGGAGAAATAGAAACAAGAAGAGGAAAAAAATTAACTAAAGGAGATATAATAAAATTTGATGGGGAAAGTTATAAAATAGTTTGAAAATAACTTTAGTTTATAATTATTGTGGTATAATTAAAGATAGGTGTTTTTATGTATATTAGAAGCTTGCAATTAAAGAATTTTAGAAGTTATGAAAATTTATTTTTAACTTTAACCAAAGGAATAAATATTTTTATAGGTGATAATGCTCAAGGAAAAACCAATATTTTAGAAAGTATATATTATTGCAGTATTGGAAAATCTCATAGAACTAATAAAGATAAAGAACTTATACAATGGGATGCTAAAGATTCATATATCAGTGTATATGTATGCAAAGAAAGACTTGATAAAAAAATAGACATTAAAATTTTTAAAGAAGGTAAAAAAGGAGTAAAAATTAATTCTATAAAACTAAATAATATCTCTGAGCTTATTGGTGTTTTTAATGTTGTGATTTTTTCTCCAGAAGATCTAAAAATTGTAAAAGAATCTCCTGCTAACAGAAGAAAGTTTTTAGATATTGAATTATGTAAACTTAATAAAAAGTATTATTATAATTTAGTGCAGTACAATAAAGTTTTAAGTGAGAGAAATGCTGTTTTAAAAAATTGGAATAGTAATATGAGTATTATTGAAATATATGATAAGCAGTTAAGTAAGTTTGGAAGTTTTATTATAAAAGAAAGATTAAAATACATACAAAACTTAAATGAAGAAGGAAATAAAATCCATAAAGAGATAACTTCAGATACTGAAAATATAGAGTTTAAATATATTACTCCAATAAAAGATTTTAACCATGTTGAGAGAGAACTTCTAGATATATTAACTCATAATAGAAAAAAAGATGCAGAAAAGAGAATGACGTCAATTGGGCCACATAGAGATGATTTTTTAATAAATATAAATGGAATTGATACAAGAAAATATGGTTCGCAAGGTCAGCAAAGAACATCAGTTCTATCTCTTAAATTTGCCTCTTTAGAGCTAATAAAGAATCAGAGCGGAGAATATCCTGTTCTTTTGTTAGATGATGTTTTATCAGAATTAGACGTAAAAAGACAGAAGTATATATTAAATTCAGTAAATAAAGTTCAGACTATAATAACTTGTACGGGGATAGTAGATATAAAAGATTACCTAAGCGATAGTACAAAATTATACGAAGTCGAAAGTGGAAAAGTTGTCTGTCTAAATGGTTCTTAAGGAGGAGAATATATGTTTTTGCATTTAGGAGAAAATGTAGTAGTTCCCTTAAAGGATATAATAGGGATATTTGATATGGAAACTACTATGTATAGTACAGATACTATTCAGTTTTTAAGAATGGCTGAAGAAGATGGATTTGTTGAACGAATAACTAAAGATAATCCAAAGTCGTTTGTAGTCGCGGAGGTGAATAAGAAAAGCAAAATATTTCTATCACCTATTTCTTCTGCTACGTTAACTAAAAGAACAAAAACGGTGTTCTACGAGCCTAAATAGTAAGTTAGGAGGATATTCATGGAAAATAAGCAAGTTTATGATGAATCTCAGATACAAGTACTTGAAGGATTAGAAGCGGTTAGAAAAAGACCAGGTATGTATATTGGAACTACAGGAAGTAGAGGACTTCATCATTTAGTTTATGAGATAGTAGATAATAGTATCGATGAAGCTTTAGCTGGTTATTGTGAAAATATAGAAGTAACTATACATGAAGGCAATTATATTTCTGTAGTAGATGATGGTAGAGGGATGCCTGTTGGTATACATCCAAAAATGAAAAAGCCAACGGTAGAGGTAATAATGACTGTACTTCATGCTGGTGGTAAGTTCGGCGGCGGCGGCTATAAAGTATCTGGTGGGCTTCATGGTGTTGGTGCTTCTGTAGTTAATGCACTATCAGAATATTGTGAAGTTGAAGTTAAAAGAGAAGGTCATATTTGGAGACAAAAATATCAAAGAGGAAAAGTTATCAGTGACCTAGAGGTTGTTGGAGATACAGATGAACATGGAACAAAAACTGTATTTGAACCAGATAAGGAAATTTTTGAAGAAACGGAATTTGATTATGATACACTAGCTCAAAGATTAAGAGAATTAGCTTTTTTAAATAAAGGAACTAGAATAATTTTAAAAGATGAAAGAGAAGGAAAAGAAAAAAAGGATGATTTCCATTATGAAGGTGGTATTAAATCATTTGTATCTTACTTAAATAGAAATAAACAAAAACTTCATCCTGAACCCATTTATGTTGAAGGAGCTAAGGAAGATTACATAGTTGAGTTAGCGCTCCAATATAATGACACTTATAGCGAAAATATATTTTCTTTTGCAAATAACATAGATACTGTTGAAGGGGGAACTCATTTATCCGGATTTAAGTCCGCTTTAACTAGGGTATTGAATGATTATGCGAGAAGATACGGTTATTTAAAAGAAAGTGATAAAAATTTATCTGGTGATGATACTAGAGAAGGATTAACAGCAGTAATATCTGTAAAACTTACAGAACCTCAATTTGAAGGTCAAACTAAAACTAAGCTTGGAAATACAGAAGTACGTGGTATTGTTGATGCAATAGTAAATCAAAGCGTAAGTACATTTTTAGAAGAGAATCCAGATGTTGGTAAAATAGTTATAGAAAAAGCTCTAACCGCATCTAGAGCTAGAGAAGCTGCTAGAAAAGCAAGAGAACTTACAAGAAGAAAAACAGTATTAGAAAGTACTTCTCTTCCAGGAAAGCTTGCTGACTGTGCTTCTAAAGATCCATCAGAATGTGAAGTTTATCTTGTCGAGGGAGATTCAGCTGGTGGTTCAGCAAAACAAGGAAGAAACAGGAATTTTCAAGCTATTTTACCTTTAAGAGGTAAGATAATGAATGTTGAAAAACAAAGATTGGATAAAATACTTGGATATCAAGAGATAAGAGCAATGATTACAGCTTTTGGAGCTGGTATAGGTAAAGATTTCAATTTAGAAAAAATAAGATATAATAGAATAATTATCATGACTGATGCTGATGTAGATGGTGCTCATATTAGAACACTTTTATTAACTTTTTTCTATAGATATATGAAGGATCTAGTTGATAAAGGACATGTGTTTATTGCACAGCCACCTCTATATAAGATACAACGAGGCAAATTTCTAAAATATGCTTATTCAGATAGTGAACTTCAAAAAATATTAACTGAATTAGGTGGCAAGGATAAAAATACTAATATTCAACGGTATAAAGGTCTTGGAGAAATGGATGCAAATCAACTATGGGAAACTACTATGAATCCAGAGAATAGAACATTACTTCAAGTTACTGTAGAAGATGCTATGGCTGCAGATGAAATATTTACAATTCTCATGGGTGATAAAGTTGAACCTCGAAGAGAATTTATAGAAGAAAATGCTAAGAAAGTTGTTAACTTAGATATATAAGCTTAGTAAAGAGGTGTGATAGATGAACAACACAGGGAATGTTTTACAAGTAGATATAAGTAATGAAATGAAAAAGAGCTATATAGATTATGCCATGAGTGTTATTGTTGGCCGTGCACTTCCTGATGTAAGAGATGGATTAAAACCTGTACATAGAAGAATCCTTTATTCTATGCATGAACTTGGTTTAACACCAGAAAAAGGTTACAGAAAATGTGCTAGAATCGTCGGTGATGTTTTAGGTAAATATCATCCTCATGGAGATACAGCTGTTTATGATGCTTTAGTTAGAATGGCACAGGATTTTTCAATAAGATACACACTTGTAAATGGTCATGGTAACTTTGGTTCTGTAGATGGAGATCGTGCAGCAGCTATGAGATATACAGAAGCAAAAATGCAAAAAATAACTTTAGAGTTATTAAGAGATATTAACAAGAACACTGTTGATTTTATTCCAAACTTTGATGGAGAAGAAGAAGAACCGTCAGTAATTCCTGCAAGATTTCCGAATTTACTTGTAAATGGTTCTGCGGGAATAGCAGTTGGAATGGCAACTAATATACCGCCGCATAATTTAACAGAAGTTATAAATGGTATAGATATGCTTATAGATAATCCAGAGGTTTCGGTATTAGAGTTAATGTCTGAAATAAAAGGACCAGATTTTCCTACTGCTGGAACTATAGTAGGAAGATTAGGAATAAAGAGAGCATATGAAACTGGTAGAGGTAAAGTAATTATTAGAGCTAAGACAGATATTGAAGAAGTTAAAGGAAGACAGAGAATAATAGTTACGGAAATACCGTATCAAGTAAATAAAGCTAAACTTATTGAAAGTATAGCAAACTTAGTTAAAGATAAGAAAATAAATGGGATATCAGACCTTAGAGATGAATCAGATAGAGACGGTATGAGAATTGTAATAGAATTGAAAAGAGATGCAACTCCTAATATCATACTAAATCAACTATATAAACATACAAAAATGCAGGATACATTTGGTATTATAATGCTTGCACTTGTAGGTGGGCAGCCTGAAGTTTTAAATTTAAAACAAGTTTTACAACACTATATAACCTTCCAACAAGAGGTTATCAGAAGAAGAACTAAATTTGATTTAGATAAGGCAGAAGCAAGAGCACATATCTTAGAGGGATTAAGAATAGCATTAGATCACATAGATGAAGTTATAACCCTTATAAGAGCTTCTAAAACTGCAAATGAAGCTAAAGAAGGACTTAGGAATAAATTTGGATTATCAGAAAAGCAATCACAGGCAATTTTAGATATGAGATTACAAAGACTTACAGGACTTGAAAGAGAAAAGATTGAAGATGAATATTCAAAATTAGTGGAAAATATAAAATATCTTAAAGAAATTTTAAGCAGTGAATCACTAGTTTTAAAAATAATAAAAGATGAATTAAATGAGATTAAAGCTAAATATGGTGATGAGAGAAGAACAGAAATTATTAATGGTGAAGGCAATGAAATAGATATAGAAGATTTAATACAAGAAAAGGATGTTGTTATAACATTAACTCATACTGGATATATAAAAAGACTTCCAGTAGAGACATATAGTGCACAACGACGTGGAGGAAGAGGTATACAGGCAATGACAACAAAAGAAGATGATTTTGTTGAACATATATTTACAACTACAACGCATAATAACCTTTTATTCTTCACAAATACTGGAAGAGTATATAGATTAAAAGCTTATCAAATTGCCGAAGCTTCAAGAACTGCTAAAGGTGTAAACTTAATTAATTTGATTCCTTTAAATGCTGGGGAAAGAATTCAAACTGTTTTATATCTTAAAGAATTTAAAGAAGATAATTATTTAATCATGGGAACTAAAAATGGTTTAATAAAGAAAACATCTCTTGATGAATATTCGTCTATAAGAAAGAATGGATTAAATGCGATAAACTTAAAAGATAATGATGAGCTTATAAGTGTAAGGCCTACAAATGGTGATAGCGAAATAACATTCGTTACTAAAAAAGGATATGCAATAAGATTTAACGAAAAAGATGTAAGATCTATGGGAAGAAACACATCTGGAGTTAAAGCAATTACATTAAGAAATGACGATGAAGTTGTAGGTATGGAAGTAGTAAAATCAAATGAAGAATTGTTGGTTGTAAGTGAAAATGGATTTGGTAAGAGAACTCCAGTAGATGAATATTCACTTCAAAGAAGAGGTGGAAAAGGAGTTATAACTTATAAAGTTTCTGAGAAAACAGGAAAGGTTATAGGTGCTAGATTAGTTACTGATGATGATGAAATAATGCTTATAAATACTAATGGAATAGCTATAAGAATAAATGCATCAGATATATCTACTACTAGTAGAAATACTATGGGTGTTACGTTAATGAAGACAACTGATAATGAAAAAGTAGTAACATTAGCAAAAGTAAATGTTAGTAGTGAGAATAATGATGTTATTGATGATAGTGATGATAGTGATGATAGTGATGATAGTGATGATATAAAAAATGAACAAACAATAGAAATAAAAGAATAGTAATATAAAGTAGTAACATTAAATATTAGGAAGATATAAAAATAAAAGGATATACAAATGGGTATATCCTTTTATTTTCAGGTGTTTTATAAAAAAGAAACATTTTATAAAAAAAATTTAAAAAGATTGTAAAAAAGTGTTGACAAAAGATCCAATTCAGTATAAAATAGTTTTTGTCGTCAAGAGCGACAAGTAATAAATTGGTCTTTGAAAATTAAACAGAAGTTAAGAAATAATGTCAGTCAATTGTAATGAGTAAAAGATTAAACTTTTAAATTGAGAGTTTGATCCTGGCTCAGGACGAACGCTGGCGGCGTGCCTAACACAT
>NZ_JAPQER010000007.1 GCF_026735135.1 Clostridium aestuarii
GTGCACAAAAGGAGGAAAGAACATGTTCAAAATAGGAGATTTTGCAAGGTTTAATAAGGTAACAGTAAAGACATTAAGACATTATGAAAAAGTTGGACTTCTCATGCCTATATATGTAGATCAGTATTCAGGATATAGGTACTATTCAGCAGGACAGATTGATAGGCTTAATAATATTATTGCATTGAAATGTATAGGTTTCTCTTTAAGTGAAATAGCAATTCTAATTGAGACGAACTTATCAAAGGGAGAAATGGTTAGAATATTTAAGTTAAAAGAGGAAGAGATAATTGAGAATATAAGACTTGAAAATGAAAAACATCTAAGAATCAAATCTATAATAAATTCAATTGAGAATGGAGAGAAAAATATGGAATATAATATTGTAATAAAAGAATCAGCAGCTATAAAAGCAGCATCATTAAGGGACATTATACCAGAATACAGTGCACAATGTCATTTATGGCAGGAATTAAATGAACATTTACAAAATAATAATATTAAGACAACAGGACCTTGTTTTGTAATTTACCATGATAATGGTTTTAAAGAAAGTGATGTTGATATTCAGATATGTAAGACTATATCACAGGATTTTCCTGAAACTGAAAGAATAAAGAATATAGAGATTGATGCTGTAAAGGAAATGGCATGTACTATCCATAAAGGAGCTTATGAGAATTTAAGTAGTGCATATCACGCACTTTTAAAGTGGATTGAAGAAAATAATTATGAGATAGCAGGAGAAAATAGAGAATTATATATTGAAGGTGAGTGGTCAACTGACAATATTGAAGATTATATAACTGAAATTCAAGTACCTGTTAAAAGAAAATAAAGGAATAGTCTAAGCAGCAATAGTTTTGGAAGGTATTTGTAAAAGATGAAACCTATTGGAAAGATAGTGATTTATATGTAAAATTTAAAGTTGAAAGGATTTAAATTATGAATAGACCTATTTTATTTGAAGGTGTTGATGTTGCTGTACCATTAACTTTTGCTCAATGTAAAACATTAAAAGATGTAGGATACAGATTTGTTTGTAGATACTATACTGATTATTCAGACCCAAAACAGATGTGGAAATTAATTTCAAAAGACGAGGCAATAATGATCTCAAAAGCTGGTTTAGATATAATTGCTATATATGAATTAGGAGGAAGAGGTAATAAAACTTACTCTAAAGAAACAGGAAAAAAAGATTGTATTAATGCAATTAGGTGTGCAGAAAAAATAGGTCAACCTAGCAATACTACAATATACTTTGCTGTTGATTCAGGAGTAAAATTAAATTATGGAATAGAATGTATAAGTAATTATTTTGAGGGAATAAATGAACAAATGAAACTTTACAAAAACACAAGTGATAATGAAGGCTGGAATTTAGGAATCTACGGAAGTTATTATGTTATTGAATATATGCACAATCGATGTGGAATCGTAAATTATTGGCAAACAGCAGCTTGGAGTGAAACAAAAATATCTGATAAAGCTGACTTCATGCAATATATACTTAACATTTCTGCTCATGGTATCTACGCTATAGACATGAATATATCGTATACTCCTATTTTAGGTCAATTTAGAATTTAAAAAACAAGAGGAATTACCTCTTGTTTTTGTTTAATTATAAAATTTTTTGTATCTTTAATACCTTAAGCATATATTTAGCTCTATTTGAATATGAATGAATTCTAACTGAAATTTCTCCTTGATTACGAATCAGGTCACGTTCTTCATCATTTTTCAAATAATACTCTACTAATGCTAAAGTTTCTTTTGGTGAAGAAGAAAGTACTAAATCTTTATTAGGTTCAAATAATCGTCTGAGCTCAGGTGTATCTGAAGTGAGTAAAAATCCCTTTGAAGCAAGGATTTCATAGGTTCTTTGTGTCATTTGAGTAAGATGATTTTGAAGACCTAGAATAATCTTAGATGAACTATAAACTTTGCTTGTTTCTGTAAATGGTAATTTACCATGAATCCACTCATCAGGTATATTTGTACCAACAAGCTCCTCCATTTCTTTCCATCCCCATCCCCAAAAATCAACTCTTATGTTTTGCTTTAAAAGTGGAGATATAAGAGTTTTGATAGATTTTATCCTATAGTGATTTGGATATAATTTAAGATTGTTTAAATAACCATTAGCAACTACGGCTATAGAATGACTATATTTAGCCTCAGGAGCTGTATAATGATTTACATTTGGATGAAACCCAAAATCCATATGAGCTGCTTTAACACCTAATTTTTCATAATAACTAAATCTAGATGGACATATAGTAAAGATAAAATCTGGGTGCATCTTTTGTATTAAAGGTAAAGTGAAACTGAACGTATGAGTTGGGTCTTCAGTAGCCCAATATACAAGAGGTATTTTAGCTTGCTTAGCATACTTACTTATCCAAATAACTCTTCTACCAGTAGTTGCAGTAGTCCATCCCATTGTGATAATTAGCTGTGGTTTGAAAGTTTTTATAGTTTGAATAAGCTCTTTTTCTTTTAATGAACTACAAAGCATAACCTCATGTCCTAAATCACGAAAACCATTTGGAAGACCAAAAATCCACATAGGATTATCTTCCCAAAAGAGTATACGCATAATTAAACATCCTCTATTAATTAATAAAATTTTCTTTATTATTCACTTATTTTAGTGGTATCTTCAACTTCTTCAGAATTATCATCCGAATAGCTGATTTTGTCTGATTCATCATTAATATATTCAAATTCTTCAGGTGCTTCATTAAGTAAAGAAACGTTCATTATAGGATTGAATATTTTAATTATTATTGTTGATCCTATTTTGAAGGGACCAATTGCAAATTCACCATTATGATCAGCTGTAACATATCCAATAGATTTTAGGTCATTAGGGTCACTATCATAATAAGTAGGTCCAGGAATAAATAACATAATTAATGCATCAGGTACCTTTTTAGGGTCATCACTGTCATCCCATACAGTTCCATGAATTGCTTTTTCATCACATTTAGGTAAAATAAAATCTAAATTTAATTGTTCATAATCTTTAGTAATTTGTATATCATATCTTGATGACTTATTATTCAATTAAAAAACCTCCTAAAATTTAAAAATAACTAACTTTTTCGCACTTTTAGTATATTCACAGAAATGATTATATGTGTAGTAATAGAATTTTATTAAGAGATATTGTATTCAGATTGGTTTTATTCTTCATATAATATATTGAAATACAATCAAAGGAGAATATATATGCGAATACTATTTCTTGAAAGTCATCCTAGGTGGATATATGGATTACCCAATGGATTTTTAGATGCTGGACATGAAGTTAAGTTTTTGAATTCCCTAGCTAAAAAAAATATTCCAAAGATACTTTCTGAATTTAATCCGAATTTAGTAGTATCTATGGGATGGACTCCTCAAAATAATGATAAAAAATTTCAAGTCATAAGAAGATATATTAAAACGTTAAATATACCATATATTTATTGGGCTACTGAAGACCCCGGTTACACTCATATGTTTACATTACCTTTTATTCAGAGGACTCAACCAGAGTTTGTATTCACCATTTGTCATGAAAGAATAAAATATTATAAAAAATTAGGAATAAAAGCAGGTCATTTGGATTTTGGTTATCATGAAAGTATACATTGTCCGCTTAAATGTGAAAGTATGTATAAAAGCAGCATTGCAGTTGTTGCAAATGCCTATCCTAATTTTTTAAAAAAACACCCTGACCATTTCAGATTAAAATCAATAAAAACACTTATAGAGCCTATATTAAAAGAAAAAATTCACATTGACTTTTGGGGAAATGATTGGGATAAAATGAATTCAATTTTGGAATATGATATTCCTAAAGAATGTATACGAGGATATATACCGTATACAGAAACAAATAAAGTATATAGTTCTGCTGATATAATTATTGGTATACAAAATCAGTATAATCATCCCCAACTTTGTCAAAGAACCTATGAAGTTCTTGGTTCTGAAGGGTTTCTTCTAACATCTGATACTCCTGCTGTTAAACATTTGTTTAAACCTGGACAGGATCTTATAGTCTCTTCATCACCTGAAGATACTATAAAATTAGTACGTTATTATTTAGAAAGACCAGAGGAACGAGATAAAATTCGAATAAATGGGAAAAAAACTGTTGCAAAACACAGCTACAAACACCGTGCAAAATATATTATTGATACTTTAAAGAAAGAAGGTATAATACCTCAAAATATTAAATAAGTTAGTAATATAGTATAAGTTAGGAGAGTTGTAAATAAATGCGTATTCTTTTTTTTCTAAGTAGTTCTATTTGGATGCATACTCTACCTGAAGGTTTTATTGATGCAGGACATGAAGTTAAAATTTCTGGACCTATAACTAGAAATAATGTTCCTAAACTTATTTCAGAATTCAAGCCTAATTTGATTATGAGTATGGGAGTAGGACCTGATCAGACCCAACAAAGACAATTAATTATAAGAAGATATTGTAAATCTTTTAAAATACCACATGTTTATTGGTCGCTTGAAGACCCTGCTTTTACTCGAACACTTTCCATGCCTATTATACAAAGAGTTCAACCTGATTTTGTATTTAGTATCTGTCCTAAAACAGTAGATTATTATAATAAAATGGGAATTAAAGCTGCTTATATGGATTTTGGATTTGCTCCTAAAATTCATCATTATATTGGAACACAAAATAAATATAAAAGTTCAATAGCTTTAGTTGCAAATGCGTATCCTTATGTACTCAAACACTATCCAAACCATTACAGACATCAATCTTTAAAAACACTGGTAATTCCATTATTAAAAGAAAATATAAGAATTGATATATGGGGGAAGGAATGGGAGGAGGTTCAAAAAGTTTTAGGAGGTAATATACCTAAGGAATGGATTCATGGATATTTACCTTATAAAGATGCAAATAAGGTTTATAGTTCAGCTAATATTATAATTGGTATTCAGGATTATACTACTCAAGTTACTCAACGTACTTACGAAGTTTTAGCTTCAGAAGGTTTTCTGTTAACTGATGATACTATTGGAGTGAGAAAGTTATTTAATCCTGATAAGGATTTAGTTGTTTCATCATCTCCACAAAATACTTTAAATCTTGTGAAATATTATTTAAATAACCCTGATGAATGTAAAAGAATAGCTAAACATGGTGCTTTATCTACAGAAGGAAACAGTTATAAAGATAGAGCTGAATATATGATTGATGTATTAAGAAAAGAAAAAATAATAAAAGTATAATAATAAAACGCTTACTGACTTATGGTAAGCGTTTTGTGTTAATGTTTTAATAATTCACCAACTGTTACAAACTTGAAACCAAAAGCTTTAAGGTTTCTTATGGCAATGTCTGTTGCTTCAGCAGTATGATTTCCAGAAATATGCATAAGCACAATATCTCCGCCTTGAGCTTTTCTTAATATTCTATTAACTATAACTCTAGTAGTAGGGTGCTGCCAATCTATAGTATCTATACTCCAATAAATACTGTATTTATATCCAGCTGCACCAACAGCTTTAAATACTTTTTTATTCCATGAGCCAAACGGTTCTCTAAATAATGGACAAGGGGTTACTCCTATAATTTTTTTTATTGCATCTTCTCCCTTTAAGATATTTTTAACAATTTCATCATGGGAGATATTTACCATATCAGGATGGTCATAGGAATGATTTCCTATCTCATGTCCTTCGTAAGCAATGCGTTTTGCTACTTCAGGAAATTTTTCTACCCAAATACCTGTTAAAAAAAAAGTGGCTTTTACTTTGTGTTTTTTTAAAACATCTAATATTTGATAGGTTTCATTATCTTCAAAACCAGAATCATAAGTAAATGCAATTTGTTTGTGATTTGTATTAGCGTTAATTATAAGAGTTGAGGGCTTTATATACTGTGAATCTACATTCATTTCATCACCTCAGTATATAATATGTGCTTTTAAATATTATGTCACTAGCAGGTAAAGATATAGTAATGAACAGTACAATATCAATATATATATTTTGTAGTATTTTAGAATACTAAAGGAGTTTTTATGGAAGGTTATATTTTAAATGAATAGTTGTAATTTTTCGGTATTAACTTATTGATTTTAAAAGGAGAGATGAATGATGAACATATTATCAGTAGCCATTATTCTATTTATTTTATTAGAAGCATCTAATGTAATTATTTTATACTTTAAACCTGATTCTAAATTAGGAAATGGTGTTGCAGTATTTAATGCTTGGGAGACATCTAAGAAGGATACAGAAATGCACGAGTTTGTTAAATATTTGGTATATTGGGTAGCAGGAACAAAGTTAATATTTATTGCTTTATTAATAGTAATTTTACTAACGGCAAGTGAAACAACAAAGTTACTAAGTGTAATTGCCTTAATACTTTCTATAGCTTCTTTTTATTGGAGATTATTCCCTATTATTAGAGAATTAGATAAAAAAGGTCAAATTACACCTTTGGGCTATTCTAAAACACTTGGAATAATGATAGGTGGATTTATTACTATATTTTGTTTATCACTATTATTGGAATTTATATTATAAAATGGAAGAAATTTTATAGCAAAAAGAAACTATTTATGGTTTCTTCTTTGCTATCTATTTTTTTAGTACAAGCGTTTTGCGAGGAGATGTATCTTGATATATATTACTTTTCATTTTTTTGTAAAATTTTAATAGTAGCTTTACCAATTTTATTCATAAGACTTAGAGGTATGTCATATCCATCTTTACAGTGTATATCAATTTTTATTAAAGAATTTTTATAAGAAAAAATCATTTCTTTATAATTGTTAAATATTTCTTTTATATTTTTATTTTTAGCACCTGAATCTCTCCAAAAAATGAGATCATTTTCCAAAGGTTTGTTTAAATAAATTATGTTGAAATTAACAATACAATTTGAATCATTATTAATATATGTTATGCGTTTTTGAGTGGGTTTTTCATTAGCACTAAAGTTACCTGATAAAGTCAAAAAACCTCTTTTATTAAAAGAAAGTTTTGATATATTTTGTTTTGATAAAATTATAGTATAGCTCTCAATAATTATAATAATAAGCATACTTACTAATAGAATAGTATTTATTTTCTTTTTCATATACAACCTTCCTTTTATGAATGTTTTTTCAGTGATAAAAACCCCTTTTATTTAACATTATACAGATATATTATAATATATGTAAAATTATTCAAGTACATTTCTTCTTTTTATATTCAATTTCTGAATATAAGTCTAAGTATTTAGCGTATATCTTTAGTAATGGTAATTGTTTTTATTTGGTTAATTAGTTTTAATATGTTAAGATTACATAAATAAAAATATAATAATTGAAAGAAGATGAAACTTAAAAAATGAAAAAAGTCCTTATTATAATACTTGTTATAGTTACAATTATTGTAGTATATAATGAATACCCTAGAAGTGGTTCATTCAATGAGTTGATATTAAGTAAATATTCAGGAGAGCAATTTAATGAAATTGAAATAACAAAAGGTGATACCCGTAAAATCTGTAAAGACATTGATAAAATTGATGAGTTTTTAGAACACCTAGGTCAATTTCAGCTTGTTGAGTATAAAAAGACAGTACCTTGTGAAATGGATGATATTTATTGGATTAGTATTTATGGTAATAATAATATAATTGGCACTACTATAGAAAATAGGAAATTTATTTACATTTATGCAAGAGATGCTCGAAAATCAGGTAATTATAAAATTATTAATGATAGCTTAAATATAAAATACATTGAGGATTTTTATCTAGATCTGTTTTAGTATATTTACTATTTATATCTTTGACAGTTTGTGCAAAACAATTTACAGAGTTTACTTTTAATATACTTATAGTTGCAGTAACTGTAAGTAATAGTGCTATTAACCTACTTTTCATGATATTTTCCCCTTCTTATATGCTTTTATTAATTACTCTTTATCTCTTAGAATCTCATTAATTGAGTGAAATATATGTATTCTTGATAATTATACAAAAATTAACTTATATGTGCAATGAATTCCTATTGGAAATACAAGGATTTAGGTGTTTAATAGATTTTAGAAATGGCTTAAAACCTATGGTTGACTCTTAACATGTGATGTATTAATGCAATAGAAAGGGCGGACAAGCTTTAATTAGAAAAATTTTAAGAGCAATAAAAAACACAGGTGTACAAACCTGTGTTGATAGTTACAAATCTTTCAACGCCATTAATATAATAATTAGTATAATTATTATAAATACAATTATCAGAACTATATTTTTTATTTTTTCTTCAAAGTAAAAAATATTTGTTTTATATAATAGAAAATACAACACAATAAAAAGTGCACCTAATAAACTACCTATACATTTATCTTTAAAAAAACTATATAACATATAAATAAGAATAATTAACAGTATGTAACTCAATATTATCACCAGCCATTTTATATAGTAATAATTATACTTATTTTTAATAATATACATATTAATCTACTATAAGTAAAAATTCAACCTAATTTTATTATGAAACATTAAACACTTTCTCCACTTTTGTATTTTTAAGATCAATATCTTCTCCTATGAGTACTTCAATATCTCCGTCGAAGTAGTCCGCGTTTTGCTTATCAATCTCTTCTTCACTATCACATATTTCGCTGCAATGTAAAGAGTTTTTATCTTTTTTTATTCCTTTATTGTTAAAAAAAATTGTATTCATATTCTCCTCCTATAAACTAAGAATAATGCTGCATAATTGTGCAGCATTATTAAAATTATATTGCAAGCTCTTTTGATGTAGTTGTTAATATGCAAGCTGAGTCTTTAAGGGCCAAATCTCCACCACTTGTCATGAGTATATTCTTTTCTATGAGTGCCTCCATAGCATTATTAACAGCTGAAGCATCAAGGTCATCTTTTATTCCTTTAAATCTTACTGATGCCTTGGTACCATTAGAAGTTAAAAAATTCATAACTAAGACTTTATTCATTTACATTACCTCCTTTCATATTATGCAGTTAATAAATGAGCATCTTCTCTTAAAATTTCTAAAACAGCATCATCAGGTAGTAATCCTGATAAAGCACCACCTACTGCATATATGTTGTCATCACTAGCATCAGGTTTAACCTTGTTTAACCTTTGATTTTTAATGATCTCTTTACCTTTGTCATCAGTTCCAGCAACATATTTTAGGTTTAAGGTACTTTTAATATTTGCAGATGTAGCCATAATAACAGCTCCTTTCTTTTTTGTTTTCAAATATATATATGATTTAGCATTGAAAATTGAGGGATTACAGTTAACTAATTTAAAATTTAAAATGCGAAATGCAAGTTTTCTTAATTCTTAACTATTAATTGTTCCTTTATTTCCTCCACGTCTTTTTTCACATCCTCAACTATGTTCAATTTTTCAGTTAGTTTTCCTATTATTGTTTGATAGTTCTTCTCTCTTTCTTCCTGTTTTACATCTCTTTTTTCTTGTGCTTTTAATATGTAAAAAATAAGTGCAACTGATAGAGCCGCCCATATGCCTTGTGATGAAGCCATCTTCCAAAGTTCATTTTCCATAGTAACACCTCCAATTTAAGAGTTTTTATTTCTAACTGTATATATGAAGTTTTACTGTAGATAGATAAAAATTATAGAAATAAATTATAAAAGCATTAAAATAAGCCCCATGAAAGAGCTTATTTTAATGCTTCTTGAAGTATATAAGTAGGAAGTTATTTTATAAAATTACCTGCTTTAACAAATGTTTTTTTCATAATTATATATATATAAACCATCAAAATTAACAATTAAATCTTGTTGAATATTTATTAAATTTTTTCTATTTAATATTAAAGAAATAGATTGTAAACTCATTGTATAATCATAAACTATATTTATCTTATTATAATTTTTATCACAAAAAACAAAATTTTCATTAGCATATTGAATTTCACCTGCATCATTAATAATACAATTATCTAAAAATTGTCCTATACCTTTATCTAAAAATTTATTTTTAAAACTTATATCAATGTATATAGTATCTTTTTCGTAGCTAACACTTGATAAATAAACCTTGGTATTGTATTTATTTAATAGCAATTTATCAATGATAATATCATTTTCTACAATGTCATTTACAAATAATTTTTTAGGTAGTTCAAATTCTAATTGTATTTTTTTATTTTGTTTTTTTAGAGTATAATTTTTTTGGCTAATAATATTTTCTCTTAAACTTAATTGTTCTAGTATATTACTAATATTCACATTATTTTTGTGTATTTGTAATCCATTTATATTATTTATTAAAACTTCTTCCTTATCATTACAATAAATATAGGATTCTTCTTCATGAGCTGAAGTTACTAGCCACTTTGTGTCTTCTTTTAAAAAGCAAATATCTTCTGGAAAATTAGGTTGTTTCCACTGATATAATCCATTAACAGCACTTTTTAATATAGGTAATACATCATTACAACATTTGTAATAATACATAGTTCCAATTATCTTATTACTTTCAATGAAAGTTGAAGGAAGCTTATTGGATTTTTCAATTTTTATTAAATATGGCTCTAAAGTTTTTAGAACATTTTTTCCTCCAATATTAAATTTCAAATCATTTCTTACTACGATAATAAATTCAGAACATACATCCATTGCTAAGTCTAGTAATAAATAATATGTATAATTCTTTGGTTCTTTAGTAATAGTTAACATATTTTCATATCACCCCCAGATTTAATATGGAAAAAATGAATGTGATTTTAATATTCTTTGTTTACCTTGCAAAATATGATAGTGTTTTAAGATTAAAACATTTATTTCTTCTCTGTGAATACATAGCTAATAAGCTAAAATACCTATAAATAATCCTGCTATTACACCAACTAATGCTTCGGCAGTTAACTCAATACCACATGAAGTTTCAAGGCTTACTAAAACTTTAAATATAAAGCAATTCATCAATTTGCTTATACATATAAGAGCATAGTATTACAAAAACGTTTCATTTTTTACAAAAATATTTACTTAAATATTACATATATTTTATAATTTTGGTACAATTACTATAAAATGTATTAAAATCAATTATACAAGAGGAGCATTTAAAATGATAAACTTTAAAAGAAAAAAACAAGACAACATGAAACATTTTAAGGAATTAATTTCTCTAATATATACGGACTTTTATAAATTTATATTTTGTATAGTAAGAAACCAAATCTCAGCAGAAGATATTCTCCAGGATACTTTAATGTTGGCTTATGAAAATTTTGATTCTTTAAGAGAACATAGTAAATTCAAAGCATGGATTTTTACTATTGCTAAAAGAGAGGCAGTGACATTTATTAAAAAAAGCAAAAGAGAAATACCTAATGAAGATACAATTTTGGATTTAATACATATAAAAGAGGAATGTTTACCTGAAAGTATAATTATAAATAGGGAGTTATCAAAACATGTAACAATGGCTATAAATCAATTAAAACCTCAATATAGAGAAATTATTATATTAAAATATTATTCAGAGTTATCTTTTGTAAAGATAGCACAGATATTAAATATTAATGTAAATACTGTAAGAGTACATCATATGAGAGCTAAAAAAGATATATTAAAGTATATGCAGCAGAATTATTTTCAAAATGAAGATTATGTAGATACTTTAGAAAGGATGATAAAATAATGAAAGAAGATAAAATAGATAAAATGCTTGAGTATACCTTTAAAGTTAATTCAGATAACATAAAATGTATAGGTGATATACATGTACCTGATTTTGATAAGGTAATGGATAGATTTGAAAAGAATTTAGAGGAAAAAAATACAGAAAAAAATCAAACTTCTAAGAAATTTAATATAAAAAGAAATGTAGCTATAGCTGCTAGTTTTCTAGTATTATTATTTGTCTCTACTATATTAAGTGAAGTATCTGAGGTGAGGGCATTTAAATTTAATATGATGAAATTATTTGAAGAAGTTAAGGATAATGATAGAACTTTGAAGTTTTCTAGTAAGAGTGATGAAGAAAAACCTATGGATTTATCAGGAAATGGAGATACAATAGAAAAATCAGCAACTTTTAAGGAAGCACAGAAAAAGGCTAAGTTTAATATATTAAAGCCTGAATATTTGCCAGAAGGATATAAGTTAAAAGAAGTGAAAGTAATAGATAAACCATTTAATAGACAACAAGTCAAACAAGTATATATGAAAGAAGATAAACAAATTTTCATTGACCAGACTCCTTATAATGAAAGTAAAAAAACAACATTAGTAACAAATGAAAAAAACAAGTGTGAAAAAATCACTATAAATAATCAAGATATAACGTTAATTTATGATGATGATGGTTTCTCAGAATCTATTTGGTTTAGTAAAATATTTGAATTTAACATTACAATATTTGATTCAGTTTCTAAAGAAAATTTTATAAAAATGATAGAGTCATTAAAATAAGCCCTTTCATAGGGCTTATTTTATTTTACATATATGCTGTCAGATACAGAGGTATCAGTAGAGTTAGTAGATTTTTTTTAGATTTGTTTGTAAAAAGTGAAATGTTTTTGGAGCTAGATACTCTTATATAGTGAAAAACATGTTGATCAATTATTTTACAAATAATTTTTAACGTTAAAATATTATTAGTTGATTGTAGAATTTAAAAACAAAAAATGTGGATAACTTTTAGAATTTTTATAATTATATGCATTTACTTATTGATGACTTATAATTGGATAGGCTTAATTTCTGCTGTTTTGGCCGCAAAACATCATCTGCCACAACTGCGTTTTTTTTTATTACCGCAGGGTAGCATTCATTTGTTTTTTTATTTTATATCACAAGTCAGTATTAGCTTTGAATTAAGACATATCATCTCGAAGCGCGTCAATGATATTTTCTTTTTTTATCTTGTTAATTGCATACAGCATTGTAATGAACACCACAAGAAACACGCTAAACACGCTGATTCCGATACTGCCCCAGGGCAACACAAAATCGATATTGTCCGCACCGCCGCTAACCATTCCTTTGTAAATCAGCCAAGAAGAAATTATCGCTATTGGAAGCCCAAAGAGCAACGCCTTCATACCATAAAAGGCACACTCGAAATTCATCATCTTTTGGAAATCCCGTTCAGACATTCCCACAGAGCGTAGCATGGCAAACTCTCGTCTGCGCAGCTTTATATTCGTGGAAATCGTGTTGAATACATTGGCAATTGCAATCAGCGAAATCATAATGATAAAAGTATAAGCAAACACATTGGCAATGAATATCATATTGCGGTTATCATCAAGCATTTTATACATATTGTACAGCTTGTAGTTGGCTGTAATTCCCTCAGCTTGAATTATCATTTCTATTTTAGCCACCGACTGTGTGGGATTCTTTGACCTAAAGGTCAAGCCCTTAATAGCCACATGGGTATCGGGGGTTTTAAACTTCTCTTTGAGCGAATAGGGGGCCATCATCCTAAAAAAGAACGGATTCTTCGTTCCTGAGTTTCCTAGGATCGGGAGTGTATCAGGCGGCACGGTTTCGACAAACTTAATCCTTACGTTTTGCCCCTGTTCCATCTTCGGCTTGCCATTTATTTCGGGAGCGATAGTAAAATTTATGGAAGAACTCTTGAATATATCAATAAACTGGTCAGGCTCCTCCACCCGATTGCTGCGGCCTTTCATTTTGGCAACGGCAATCATTTTCGCATTTTGCCCGGTATATTCCTCTGCGGGCAAGCCCAAGCCTTTAATAATATTCAGATAGGCGCTGTTATCAAGAAACTGGATTTCCATTGGCAGATTAACCGTTTCGTCCGGCGAATGTGAACCCTCGTATTCCCAGTAATAGTCTGAAAGATCGCTTGCTTTGGCAGCGCATGAATACTTCATAAGCGCTTGATAGGAGCTTTCGTAAATACCGTCGGCTGTTTTTAGTTTGTCGTAAAGCTGCAACATTTTGCCATCGTCCATGTCCTGCGTGGCCAAACCGATGTCATAGGTAGTAAACACTACTGCCCGCTCCGACGCCTGTTTCAAATCCGTTACAAAAGCACTGGTCGATATAAACAGCACTACGCTTAAAACAAGTGATAGCACAATGCTGCGATAGCGTTTCTTGTTTCTTTTAAAATTCTTTAGCGCAAGGGTTCCCTCCAAACCGTAAATACGCTGCGCCAGTTTTGACGTTTTCACGGCTTTGGATTCAACTTTGACCTCGTTCGTCTGGCGAATACACTCCATCACGGGAGTGCTTGCGGCCTTCCTTGCTGGAATATAGGCTGAAATTAAAATAGTAACCATGCTGACAACTGCTGCGACGACAATGGCCGGGGCGGATATCTTTAAGGTTAAAGGTACGGTGTCGTATAGAATGTTTCCAAAATTTTTAGATACAACTGAAAGCATAAGCCTAATGCTGCTTATTCCCACGATAATGCCAATTGGTATGCCCACTGCACTGATACAAAGACCCTCAAATAATACGGAATTTCGCAGCTGCTTCGCTGTGGCGCCCACCGACGATAAAATCCCGAACTGGTGTGTGCGTTCGTTCAGTGAAATATTAAATGTGTTATAAATCAAAAAAATGGAGCCTATCATGATAATGACCACTACAATGCCGCCAACTGAGTACAGAAGGGTGTTGAATATATTATCATCGGAAAGGCCCATGAAGCGTAGAACATTATCGTTGAAGGCGTAAGTATAGTTTTTAGCTGTGTTGCTTGCGTAAGCGTGAACACCACGGGGGTTTTTAAGCCTGAGAAATAGACTAAAGCTGTCCCCTTTGTATTGTGAATCTGCTTTCGTTATCAAGGTATATCCAGGTGCGGAAGATTTCTCAAAACTAGGTCTTTGGCAGATACCCACAACTGTGTAAGTTTTTTTATCTTGTGGCACAAGAGTTTCGCGCCCGGAAGTGTAAGGGTCCTGTTGACCGAGATTCTTGTTGCCATTCATACGATTTCCCACAGCAAGTGAAAGCGTGTCGCCCACCGAAATTTTGACGCCACCGTTTGCTGCGACGCTCCCCGAAACAAGAATCTCCCCACTGTTTTTCGGTAATCTACCTGAAATCAGGGTTATGGGTAAGGTATCAAAGGCTTTCTTGTTAAATCCGGCTATAAAAAGATACGGCTTTTTGGGGTTTTTCCCTCCGTCAAGTTTTGCGTAGCCAATATTTTCAAATGTCGCGGTGTTAGCGGTTTTCTCATCATGGGTTCTTTCTTGTACGAAAGAAGAAGGAACGTCCAAAAACTCAACGTGCCAATTGCCGTATTTATGGGCCGCACCATTTGCCATATAGTTCAGTAGGGAAATTCCAAAGGTAGCCACTGCTGTAATCATGGCAGCAGACAAAATAACTCCGATAATCGTTACAAGGGTTCGTGTGCGGTTCTTTTTCAGTCCTTGCAGAGCGACTTTGTTAAAAACGTTCATTACTGTGTCACCTGCCTCTCATCTCGAACTACTTTACCGTCTGCTATACCTATAATACGGTCTGCCTGCAGGGCGATATTTTCATCATGTGTAACAATGATAAGGGTCTGATGATATTTGTTATGGCTTTCTTTCAGAAGACGGATGATCTCCTGCCCATTGCGGCTGTCCAAACTGCCAGTGGGTTCATCTGCCAGCATGACTGCCGGTGCGTTCATCAAAGCGCGACCGATTGCAATACGTTGTTGCTGGCCACCGGAAAGCTGGTTCGGCAAATGAGTTTTACGATCTTCTAGTCCAAGCAGTTCCAACAAGTCATTCAGCCGTTCCTCGTTGACCTTCCGCTTGTCCATCAGTATAGGCAAGGTGATATTTTCTATTACATTCAAAGTAGGAATTAGGTTATGAAACTGGTAAATTAGTCCCACCTGACGCCTGCGAAAAATGGCAAGTTTTTCATTGCTTTGGGCATAAATATCCTGGCCGTCCAAATACACTTTTCCGCTTGTTGGAACATCTACACCGGCGATGACGTGAAGCAATGTGGATTTCCCGGAGCCAGAGGAACCGATGATTGCGGTAAATTCCCCCTTTTCGATTGTAAGCGAAACATGGTCAAGTGCGGCAACTTGGTTTTCGTCCTTACCGTAGACCTTGCATAAATCTTCAATTTTTAAAAACTCCATTATGTGAGCCTCCTTTTTTATGTTTTACCCATATAATAGAACTTTCACCTTACATTTTAGTGACTTTCAAGTGAGAGATTCGTCACTTTGGGAAACGAATGGAAAATATTGCGCCGCCTTGCAGGTGATTTTTGGCGGTAATCGTCCCTCCCTGCCGTGTTATAATCATCTTGCAAAGAGCCAATCCGATCCCGTATCCTGTGGCGCTTGCGTTTTTTCCACGATAGAACCTGTTGAACAGGCAGGGTAAGTCTTCTTTTTTAAAGCCCGCGCCGCTGTCGTGGATGGTAATCTGGGTAAACAGGGCGGTGTCCTCACAAATAATATCAAGATTCCCATTATTCCCTACGCTTTCCATACAATTTTTGATGACATTTTCAATTGCTTCTGAAAGCCATCCTAAATCTCCCAAAATCTTTATCTCTTTTGGCACGTCCATTTGTAAAGTAATATTGTGCAGTTCCATGGGAATCAGAAGCGGGTGAAGTGCGGCATTTATCAAGTGGTTCACATCGATTTGTTCTCTTTTAAAAGCCACAATGCCCGCGTCCAAACGGGATAATTTCAAAAGTGAAGTAATCAGCCAATCCATCCGCACAAGCAATTCCTCTGTTTCCCGCATCAATGCTTTCCTGTCATTTTCGTCAGGGTTATTCTCTAACAATGACAGAATAAGGTTCACGGATGTGAGAGGGGTGCGGAGTTGGTGGGCTATGTCAGCCAGCGAATCGGAAAGATGCTCTTTTTCTTTTTTAAGAGCATCGTTTTGCTCCCGAATACGCAGCGTCATTTTTGTTATCTCGCTTTGCAGAATGGAAAGTTCCCCCTCTTCCGATTCACCAATATGTAGATGGTCAGCATTATGAAGCACAAGATCGATTTGATTTGAAATCCGAGCAATGCTTTTGTATCGGGCTTTGGTAAACGCGAAAAACGCTGTGCCAAAGGTGGCGGCAGAAGCAATGGCAAGGATTCCGGCAGCCGTATTTATTGCAAATCCCAGCATTACAGCGGCTGCGGCCATTAAGGATAACAAAATGGCAAACTGTCGAAACTCTCTATTCCGAAGCATACTCGTCCCCCAATCTATACCCTGTCCCACGAACAGTTAGAATAATTTGTGGTCTTGCTGGGTCTTTTTCTATTTTCTTTCGCAAGCGTTTGATGTACACGGTTAGTGTATTGTCATTGACAAACTCGCCTGCCGCATCCCATAATTCGTCAAGTAGCTTGCCCCTTGTGATAATATTTTTGGGGTTGTTAATAAACACCAGCAACAAGCGGTATTCTAATGCTGAAAGAAAAATCTCGCTTCCGTTTTTTTTCACAACGCCGCTTGTCATATCCACATGAAGCCCAGAAATTTCAAAACCCGACCCGGAACGCCCGCTTTTTCGCAGGGCGGTTCCAATTCGCGCAATCAATTCACGCGGACGAAAAGGCTTAGTGATATAGTCGTCTGCGCCCATGTTCAGCCCGGTAACAACACTCCCCTCATCGTCGTAAGCTGTTAGAAAGATAACTGGAATATCTTGCGCTTCTTTGATTTCCGTGCAAACCGTAAAGCCATTTCCGTCAGGCAAAGAAATATCAATCAACGCCAAGTCAAATTTATTCCCGCCAAGGGCGGCAAGGGCTTCACCTCGCGTAGGCGCGTGGGTGACTGTAAATCCTTCCGAGCGGAGCAAAAGTATAAGGTTTTTAGCGATTGCCTTATCGTCCTCAACCAAAAATATCCGTTTCATTTATTTTCACCATCCTTTACTTTACTGCTTCTATATCGTCCGCCAGCCGGTTTTTCAGCGTTAACCAGAACAAACCATGTATTTCCCATTTTTTTAGCTCCCTTAATCCGTCAGGCAGAGCAATGGTACACTACCATTCTGTCTGTGATCCCCCAATTTTTCGCTGCTTCTTTTGTCGTTATATAATCCATGCTCAATCCCTCCAATGCTCTTAGTATATTTCTTTTATCCAAAATATACAATTAATTATTATGACTTATTTGTAATCGGTTAATAACTAGTCACCTTGACAAGCTATTAACCGAGGATTTAATCCATTTTTTTTGCTGTTTCTATGATACTATATATAATTACACTTGCTTTTGCACCTCGAACTGTATCTGAAAACAAGAAGTTTTTCTTCTAATTACAAAGGGCTTATTTTACATATATGCTGTCAGATACAGAGGTGTCAGTAGATTGTTTTGTAAAAAGTGAAACGTTTTTGTAGTTAGGTACTCTTATATAGTGAGAAACATGTTGAATAATTACTTTTTAAATTAGAGGGGACTAAAACAGTGAACAGAAAAAAACTACTATCATTAACATTAAGTATATGTATTTTAATACAATCATTAAGTTTTATTAATGTACAAGCAATAAGTACTAAAAAATCTCTTGAAGTGACTGGAACTGAAAATCCTGATGGGGGATTTTGTCGTGAAAGAGTATATGGAAGCGTAGTTAAAATTGTAACTATTGGATCAGATAAATTTTCAACAAAAACTGAAGTTATTTTACCAGTTACTATAATGCGTTATAAAACTCCAGCTGGCGTATTTCAAGAATTTGAAAAAATTTTTGACAAGGATGCTTATTGTACAATAATAGGAGGTTCTTATGATGAAATAACAAGTAGTAAACTTAGAATAAGTAATACTAGAAACAAAGTAGTAATAGATGGAGATATATATTTAAAACAAGGATATGATAAATCATTCACCTACATAGAATATTTGCCTAAACAATTATAATAAACTCAGTCGGTGTAGGGTGTACTACACTAGATATGCAAAGGAGAAATCTTATTATGAAAATAAAAAAATTGAATATCCAACGCCACTCTCAACTATAGAGGATATTGAAAATGATAATATTGATGTTTTTGTAACATTAGAAGATGAGATGACTTATACACTAACCGTGACAACGCCTAAAAAATTATTATGGTATATGGATAAAGAAAATGTAAATTGTATGCCTGCAGCTCAACCAGATATAATTGTACGTTCTTTAACAGAAGAAAATATTAGAGAAGCACTTGAATATTTTTCTAAATATGATGCATATGATATAAAATTATATTATTTAGCAGGTGAAAAAAGGGGAGGATTAAATATAGAAAATTTTAATAAGTTATTAGAAGTAATTCGTAAAGAGGTAGATGAACTATATGAGGAAGATGAGGATTAAGTGTAACTGATTTCAAGTTTCAAAGTAGCAGAATGGTATTAGACTGCTACTATTATGTTTTACCTTATAATGAAAGTAAAAATGCAATATTATGAACAAATAAAATCTTTATACTAACAATTTAGTATCTATATAAGTTATATAATTTTTTACAAATATACAAGTGCAAACCCAGTGCTTTTACGAACTAAATTATAAATAAAAAGGAGATTTGTACATGAAAATAAAAAGAATTAAATATATGAAACCACTCTCAACTATAGAGGATATTGAAGATGATACTATTGATATTTTTGTAACATTAGAAGATGAGATGACTTATACATTAACCATGACAACGCCTAAACAGTTAATACAGGACATGGATAATGAAAATATAAATTATGTTCATATATTTGCACCAGATATAATCGTGCGTTCTTTAACAGAAGAAAATATTAGAGAAGCAGTTGAAACTTTTGCTAAAGATGATGCGTATTGGCTAAAATTTTATTATTTAGTAGGTGAAACAAGAGGAGTATTTAGTATAGAAAATTTGAATAAGTCAGTAGAAACAATTCGTAAAGAGAGATGCACTAGATGATGAAGAAGGGGATTAAATAAGGGATGTAGGTTGATTTGTGTAAAACCCAATCAACCTAATTTTGAATTACCGCATTTCTACATATATGTACACAATAGCAAGGGGTGAAGCATATGAACAAGCAAATAATTGATGTCGATATAAATAAAATACCTGTTGAATGGAATGAATCAACAAATCCATGTAGTATTGGGCCAATGAAGATATATAATGATACTATAATACTTGGGGGAAGATATGGATTGTATCATTTTTATGATAATGAAATACACAGGGTTACTCCAAAAACTTTTAGACAATGTTTAATACCATTTTTACAATTCCCATGTACTGATTTAGTCAGACAAATGGATAGTTTATTTTACACTTCATTTATAAATAAAGATGGTTTTTACCATGTTGCAGTAAATGAATATAATTTTAAAGAAAGAAAAAGAAACTTCCTCTTTTCAATACCTACTTTGTTTTTTTGTGTAAAGGATTATAAAGATATTGATAATTTATATAATTCTTATAGAACATATTTTAAATATCTAAGCTCAGAATACATATTATTTCATTTTGAACAAAACTTTGATTATGAAAAAGATACATATAAAAATAAAATATTTGATGTTAAAAACAAAAGGATATTATCTTTAGATGAAATTAGTTTTAAAATAGAGCAAGCGCAATACATAGAAAATAATAAGAATAAATATTTAGTTTTAGAAAATTATGATGGATTAAATTTTAGAGAAGAAAGAGAAGAGTTATTTTTAGAATGTGAAAATCAAGGACAAGAATCACCAAATAAGAAACAACTAGTTTTGGTAGATTTAAATAAATTTTTACAAGGGAAATCAAATTATATAGAAAATATACACTCCTGCTTTATAGATAAATCAATTAGTTTAGCTGATATTGGAAACAATCACAGTTTTGATATATTGTATCATTTATTAGATTTTAAAGCTAAAAAAAGATTTTTGGTAAAATACAATATATTAACTAAAAAGAAAGACTATATTTTTATTAAAACTGGATATGATAAAGCTATTATAAATATAAATGAAACCCTGTACTTTATTGATGAAGAAGCTGATGATAATATGCTTGTATTGACCAACATTATCAATAATAAAGCAATCAAGATTGATGAAAGTTTAGGACAATTTGATCAATTTATGAATGAAGAAAATGTCATTCTTCTTGATACTAAATCAAAAGCTTCTTCAACTTATGTATATAATTTAAAGAATAAAAGTACTGAAAAGCTTCAAGGTATATTACATTATTTCAAACAAGAGGATAAATTTGTTAGAATACTAAAGAGTTAGTTAAAGTTTTCTAATACAAATTTATTCATGTATCATATATGAGGAATACAATATATGAAGAATTATAAAATAGATAAATCAAAAATTTTAAAATTATTTATAGTAATAATAGTATTATCCTTGCTTCATGGATGTTCTAGAGAAACTAGGGGGTTTGGAACACCAGGTATTGCAGGATTTACATATGAACAAGCACAAAACGGTAAAAAAATAAAAAAAGATATAATTTCAGATTCGCAAATTAAAGAATTTGACTGTGGAATATTAAGTGGAACTTATGGGAGTTTTTTTATAGAAGATGATAGTGTTTCATTCACTATACTGAAAGTTAATTTAAAAGATAAAAAAGTTAATTTAAGAGATGGAAAAAATCATTCATATAAAGGTACTGCTAAATATAAAAACAAGAAATATAGTTTGAATATTATAATAAGGTGGAATGGATTTGGAGCCACGGTATTTGGAACTTTATATGATAAATCAAATAAAAATGAAATAAAATTTGAGATAAGTTAAAAATGCTTGAATTAAAAGTTTGTGATTTCAAGTTTTAAAGCAGCAGAATGATTATTAGACTGCTGCTATTATGTTTTACCCTAAATTACTCCTCAAATAAACTTCTTTTTTTTCATCCTCTGTTATTCCAATATACCTTAGCGTTTCACTTTTGGATGAATGGTTAAAAATCTGTATTAATAGCTCAAGGGATACCCCCTTGTTATATGCATGGTATCCAAAAGTCTTTCTTAAACTATGGGTACCTATTTCTCCTGATATTATTTTCCCCTTTTCTACTTTTAAAAATATAGGAATCAAGAGAAACGTTTCTAATTTCTTTTATATAGGATTCAAGGACCTTTTGTACTATGTGACCTATATAGAATTTTTTAGTTTTGCCTGTCTTTTTTTCACTTATCAAGCAGGAGTCTTTTACATTCCATTCAGGATCTACAAGAACAGAGAATTTTAGTTTTAGTATATCGCTTATTCTAAGACCTACATTTATACCAAGTACAAATAGAAGTTCATTTCTTGTACTTTGACCTTTTAGCAGCGTTCTCATTTTTTTTATTAATTTTGGATCTCTTAAGGGTTCAACTGTTTTCATTAACTTCATCCTTTCTTTGTATTTGAGAAAATTGCTAATTCCCAAATTACATAAGTATAAATACCTTGTGCTAAAAAAAGCCGGACAGTACCATATACCAGGATATGAATATGAGGACCTTGTTCAGCATGGATATCTTTCAATTATAAAAGCAATACATATGTACAAGCTTGGTAGCAACTCCTATAATGGATATTTTATAAATACAATCAGTACAAACTTTGCAGCTCTTTTAAAAGGAACTATAAAACACTTAAGAGAAATTCCTGATGAAAATATAGTTAATAATGATAAAGAATATGAGTTTACTATAGAAGATCAATTGATAGTTTATGAGGAAGTTAAGGAGCTTTATGCTGCTATGGATAAACTAGAACCAATAGAAAGAGAAATACTTAATAGATACTATATTAATAATGAAAGCTTTAAAGAAATTGCTTGTGGTATGGAGTGTGACTATAATAGAATCACTTATTTGAGAACTAAGGCAATTAATAAGCTTAGTAAGATTATAAAAGGGAAATGATTTAAAAAAGTAACTCTAAATATTATTAGAGCTACTTTTTTATTATTTATTATACTTTTTTTATAACAGTTATTTTAGAGATTTCATCAATTAATATTAAAATATCTTCAGGAGTTAAATTTTCTAAGTAAATTTTCACATTGTTTTTAGTATTATATGTTAAATATAATGAATTATTTAACATTAATGCTTTGTTTATTTCAGTCAGTTTAAAGATTTTTTTATAAAACATATTTATACGAATTTTAATTTCATTTTCATTAGTTTTAACATAAGAAATTTTGTGATAATTAACAAATTCTAATCCAACAAAAAGAATTATTATGCAGTATAATAATGCAAAAATAGACATCAATGTTGTAGAAATACTGATAAAACATCTAGTTATTGATATATTTAAATTAAGTATAAATAAAACACTTAAAGTATCTATGCATAAGAAACCTATACCTAGTAAAATTAAAGCATTTGATTTTTTAAATTTGAAATCAAGCATTTAATAATCACTTACTTTCTTATTTTTTCATAATTATTTCTCCTTAATTTTTAATATATTGAAACAAATAGCTCTATGTTTTCAATATATAAGAGAAACAAGATTTAAAAACGTTTCATTTTTTATAAAAATTTTATTATGAGAATAATTTTAAAAATATAAATATAAAGAGTAATGAAGTTACAAAACTTAAGAGAAATTCCTTATGATATGCAGTAAGGGGAGAGGCTTATAAGTGAAAACTTATAAGCCTCGGGGAAAAATCCTAGTTAAAATGAAAATAAGTTTCAATTCAGCAGGTATCTATTACAAATTATTTCCAGAGAAATAAAAAATATTCAAAGATTGAAAAAGTAGTTCTAAATATATAATTTAGAGTTGCTTTTTTTATTAAATAAACGGATTTTTAGTGTATATAGATTTACTGATGTTATACTATTTTTATTCAGTTAAGGGTTAATATAGTATAATTGAGGTGGATTGTTGATGAAGAATTTAAATAGATAACGAACAGAAAGAGGAGTATTTTTTATGAAGATTGATAAAGGATTTGAATTTTTTTACAGTAAATTAAGTTACAGAAGAAAATTTATTAGAACTCTTTGGATGATAATTGGTGTTTTAATAATGCCTTTATCACTATATTTTTCTAATGTTGATACATATATAAATATTATTATAAGTACTTTAATGTTAATTATATGGAGTATACAACTTTTATATACTTATATGAAATATAAAAAAGAAAAAAATTAAATACGACTTATCTTTAAATTACGGAGGAATGTAATGAAAAAAAATAAAATATTGATTATAAATTTAGTCCTCTTATTTATTTTAATATCTGTTTATTTATATACAATGGGTTACAGATTAACTGAGGTTGAAGCAGCAAAAGTACATTTGGGTGTGGGAAAAAATGCACAACTTTTTGAGCAAGTAAATTATAAATGGGGAACTGTGTGTTTATTTAATACGCCTAAAGGACCACGTACTGCTATAGCAGAAAAATATATGTTTTTATGGAAAACGAGAGTGGCATTTCATATGACTAATAGCCAAGACTTAATCAAAACAGTTGGTTGGGCAAATAATGAAAAGTGTACAGTTTATGCTGTAGAAAGTACAGATGATAATTTAGCGTATATTGAAATGGGTTCAGGTTCAGATAGAATTAAAATATACTCAGAAGAGAATGAACCTATGATTTTTCAATGGAGTAAACCTATAAGGTGGAATGATTTTAATGGAATTGCTTATTCCAAAAATGGAGAAGCAATTTATGAATTTAGATACCCTAAAGGCAATGTACTAAACATAAGTGAAATACGATGGTTTCCTATTAAATAAATTAATTAATGTATATTATATTATTTTAAACAAGAGGATAAATTTGTTAGAATACTGAAGAGTTAGTTAAAGTTTTCTAGTATGATTTTATTATAATAGTTCATAATAGCAAAAAATTATTTAAAAAATAATTAATTTTTCAAGTAGTAACTTTCTTCAGGTACTCTTGGATATGCTGCATTTACCCAATACTCAGAATCCTTAAAGTATGATTGTTTAAGTTCTATTAATTGAGATATTGTTACACGCTTATAATTATTTTCAATCATATGAAAAAATATTGAATCCCAAATATGATATAAATCCTCTTGCGTATCCATTCGATTACTATTCCACCTTTTTACAAATACACCTGCTCCCAAACCACATAAAAATGCTGTCTCATGAATATTATTTCTAAAAATGTTATTACATGCAGTGTCACGATTACTTTTAACTTGCTCAACAGTTAAAATATAATCTATTTGTTTGTGATCAGTTGCATCATTGTATATATTACTATGTATAGTTATAGGCACATTTTTATTTATTATTTTGCCCTTATCTAGCATATTACCATAGTATGCTTTTTGCATATATATAGGTTTAGAATACATAAACCCACTTATAATTATAGTTATTAAGATAACTAGTACTGTAATTTCTTTTCTTTTTTTCATACCTTTTTTCTTAATTACAATAACTATGAGTAATACAATTAAAGAGAAAAGACCAAAGAAAACTGATAATATAGTCCATAAAGTACTATTGCAATTATTTTCTTTGGAAATGTCATAACACAATACTATAGATATAATGCTTATTATTAATAGAGTTATATGCATAAAAAAGCCTCCTTTTGTATTTTTTAAAAAATTTTTGCAGACTTACTTTTTCTTAAAATAGTTTTGGGATAAAATACATTCGCTTATTATAATACCATAAATAGAAATTTGTGGTATTATAATAAGCGAATATTAAAAGGTTAGTTAAAATTTTCTAATATAAATTTACTAATATATGATATACGAGGAATATAATATATGCGGAATTATAAAATAGATAAATCAAATAAAAATGAAATAAAATTTGAGATGAATTAAAAGTGATATACAGGGAAAGGCTTATAAGTTTTCACTTATAAGCCTCGGGGGAAGATGTTAGTTAAAATGAAAATAAATTCTAACTTAACAGGTATCTATTACAAATTATTTCCAGGGAAATAAAAAATATTCAGTTTTATTAGTTATAATTGTATGGTAAATTCATCTGATATCTCATCTATATATTTCATAATAATGTGGTTAATGGTATTATATATACACAAGTTGCTTCATTCATATTAACTTTGGGGGAATATTTATGGTTAAGATAATAAAGAAAATTAGTTACATGTTTATAATGTTATTCTTAGTAGCGGTTGTTTTTATATTAATGGCTCAAAAGTTCGATTGGTCAGTTGATTTTGCTATTGTACCTTTCTTTCTTATAATTCTTATATTAACTGCATCATGTATGCTAATAGTTTCAATATCAGGGATACTTGAAGTTATCAGCAAAGACGGTAAAAAGAGTTTTTGTAAAAAATTTATTAAACAGTGGCTATTGTGTTTTGTTGCTCTGTATGCAGCAGCATTTTTAAAAAAAGATATAGATATTTTAATAGTTTTGGGTTCATCATTTGCAATTTCAATTTTGAGTTACTATTATGCAGCAAAATGATTATAGAAAGATGGAAAAATTAGATTTAGCAGAACCGGAAGTTGCATCAGCATTACAAATGGATAATGCAAATGCAAAGGGAACTTACTTTTAAAGTAGTTCCCTTTTATAAAATGGAGCATAGGTATTGCTGCTATTATTTTAGATATCGATAAAGAGTAGCTCTAGAAACATTTAAAGTTTCACAAATGTCTTTTATGGAATTATTCGGATCATTAACTAAAGCTTTTGCCATAGAAATCTTTTTACTATCCATAACTTTAGGTCTTCCACCAACTCTTCCTCTTGCTCTTGCAGCTTCAAGACCTGCATTTGTTCTTTCTCTTATAATGTCCCGCTCGAATTCAGCAAGGGATGCAAATATATGAAATATTAATTTACCGCCGCTGGTAGTAGTATCAATCTTTTCTTGAAGGCTTTGAAACCCTATATTTTTTTCACTTAGATCATTTACAACTTCAATTAAATGCTTTAAGGACCTACCAAGTCTATCAAGTTTCCAAACAACTAATATATCTCCCTCACGTAAATAAGCTAAAGCTTCCTCTAAACCTTTACGTTCAGTTTTAGCTCCACTGGCTATATCTGTAAAAATCTTTTTACATTCAGCTTTTTCTAAAGCATCCTTTTGTAATTCTAAATTTTGATCTTGAGTAGATACTCTTGCATATCCAATTAACATAAACATATTTCCCTTCTTTTGTAATTATAGTTATTTAAGCTATATTTTGTATATAAACCATAAAATAGATGAAATTTTATAAATATATAGTCTCATAACTCAATGCAAGAGTCAACTTATGAGATTATGATTATGAGATAAGTTTTGATACAGTTTTGATGTTATTTTATTAAAATTCACTCAAAACTAAAATAAGTCTCAAAAACGAACGTTTTTGAGACGACAATATGGTGTTGGAAATATTCACTTGAATTTTTATAATAATAAGAAAAAAGTGAATTAGGTGAATATATATTATACTCATAATTTTTTTAAAATTAGCAATTGATTTATTAATCTTTATTATATTTAAATTTCATTTAGATAACTAAACTTTGTTTCCATTAACCATAAAATATATTGTTTTATTAAATTAAATACTGCATTATCCCAAATTATTGCATTGTTTTAAACTTGGTTTTAGAGTTTGCTTTGATTTTAAGATCAAAACTAAAATAATTGAAGCTATGTCTGCTAAAGGCTGTGCTATTATTAATCCATTTAAAATAAGAATTTTACTTCTTAATAGGAATCCAAATTTCACACCTGTAATTAGGTGCGGACATATCTCCTGCAGGATACACTTCAATATCTGGTGCACACTCATGCTGATATCCTGTAGAAGGCATCCACTCTGTATATATCCTTCTAACAAGGTCATGTAAAGCTTTAGTCACTGGTCCAACTGATTCAAATGCCGCCCAAGTTAATGCCGGTATAGTTGCTGAAATATATCCTTTTGGAAGTGTATCCTTTATTTCTTCAACTGCTATCATATAATTAAATTCATTTTTATATTTATCGAAATCCTTAGATACACCTAGCATCCCAAGCTTACTTGCCCTTGAAGAAATCCAATCATATGAACCATCTTCCATGCAATCGTACCAGAATTTTGGCACTTGATTAAAATTTTGTTCATTTACCATAGATATTCTCGTTTGTTTACCTACTACTTTAAAGCTTCCTTTATTAAAAATCTTATAATTCATATCTTTATCTCCTTTTATTGAAATGTGAAAGGATAGTTTAGGATATGCCTTGAGATTTGCTCCCGACTCGCGCGCTGCCGAAGGGCTTACTCCATGCATTTTTCTAAAAGCTTTTGTGAATGCTTCAGGCGTTTCATAACCATACTTATAAGCTACATTAATGATTTTTTCACCAGATATAATATCCTGTGTAGCCAGCGTAAGTCTCCTTCTTCGTATATATTCACCTATTGTAACACCAGTTATAATATGGTACATACGCTGAAAGTGAAACGTAGATGATAATGCAATTTTTGCCACTTGCTCAATGTCAAGCTTTTCAGTTATGTTAGCCTCTATATATTCTACTGCATTATTCATTGCATTAAGCCAATTCATAAAGCCACTCCTTTCTATTTCTATATTAAACATTTGCTACTGATTTGTCCTGTCTTTAAATGCTATCTGTTGACAGGTTTGAATTATAAGATTTAATTAATTTATATTCATTAAGACATAATATCTTCAAATTACATACTAGCAATGCATGTCCAATTATACTATATTAAACCTTATTATCCAAATAAAAACATTAGTTGATATATGCAAATCTAATACAAACCTCTTGTATTTAATCTATCTGGAAATAAAATTAATAATTTTAAAATAATGTAAAAATCGACATTTTAACAAAATTAATTATTAAAATGTGAGAATTTTCACTTAAAACCAAAAACAATATTTAACAAATTATATAAAAAATAGTATAATATAAGTACAATTTACAATTATGAATTATTTTATGTAATAAAATCTAAAATAAATACACTTTATAATTTTGCTACAAGCAAAACATTATCAACTATCAATTCTCAATTTTCAACTCTCAATTAAAAAAGGGGTGGTGTTTGTTATGGAAAATATTATAAAAAAGGCAAAAAAAGGAGATACACAGGCAACAGCGTATATTATAAATAAGTATAAATACCTTGTGTTAAAAAAAGCCGGTCAATACCATATACCAGGATATGAATATGAGGACCTTGTTCAACATGGTTATCTTTCAATTATAAAGGCAATACATATGTACAAGCTTGGCAGTAACTCCTATAATGGCTATTTTATAAATACAATCAGTACAAACTTTGCAGCTCTTTTAAAAGGAACCATAAAACACTTAAGAGAAATTCCTAATGAAAACATAATCAACAATAATAAAGAATACGAACTTACTATAGAAGACCAGTTGATAGCTTATGAGGAAATTAAGGAACTTTATGATGCTATGGATAGCCTACAGCCAATAGAAAGAGAAATTCTTAATAGATATTATATTAATAATGAAAGCTTCAGAGAAATTGCTTGTGATATAGAGTATAGTTATAATAGAATAACTTATTTGAGAACCCGAGCAATTAATAAACTTAGGAAAATTATAAAACGGAAGTGATTTTTTAAAGTATAAAGTATGGGGAGAGGCTTATAAGTTTTTACTTATAAG
Source organism: Clostridium aestuarii (assembly GCF_026735135.1). Classification (GTDB taxonomy): domain Bacteria; phylum Bacillota; class Clostridia; order Clostridiales; family Clostridiaceae; genus Clostridium_H; species Clostridium_H aestuarii. The sequence continues at coordinate 29,606 of NZ_JAPQER010000007.1, forward strand.
CCTCGGGGGAAAATGTTAGTTAAAATGAAAAAAGTTTTAACTTAACATGTATCTATTAAAGAGTATTTCCAGAAAAATAAAAAAATATTCAAAAATTATTGTTTTTTATATTTTTCTTTACAAGTATTTTTAGTATTTTCTAACTCTACTAATGATATTACTAAAATAAGAAGACCAGCAATAAAGTAACCACAACGTGAATTATAAAACAGAAGTGATTTTTAAAAGTATATAGGGAGAGGCTTATAAGTTTTCACTTATAAGCCTCGGGGGAAAATGTTAGTTAAATTGAAAATAAGCTTTAACTTAACATGTATCTATTAAAGAGTATTTCCAGAAAAATAAAAAAATATTCAAAGATTAAAAAAGTTCTAGTTAAAATACAGTGAAATTTTATAGCAGTTGATTTTATGAAAAGTTTTATAAATGGAAAATCTATAAGGTGGCTTACTACCTAAGTTAAATTTACTGGGAGTGTTTTAAATGTATAAGCTAATTATATTTATTTTGTCTAGTCCAATGTTAGGATTGTTCATATACACATTTTTTAATCCTAAAAAAAGCTTTCTTCTAGGAAGAAAATGGATGTTTGATTATGATGTTGATGAAGATGATGTTAGTGATGCAGTAGCTATATATAATAAGATTTTTTCTGTAGTCGGAAGTATAATAATTATTATAGCAATATTACGGAGTTAGTACTTATTTGCTAACTCCGTGTATATAAGGTAACTATTGCTTTTTAAAAATTGGAACTAAAATGAACAGTTTTTGTTGTTCAATCTATCTATCTTGCTTCAACTTTAATTTCCTTAGCTGAATCCCAGTTATATGCTCCAGCAGTTAACTGTATAGTAATTGTTGTAGCACACTTACTAGTAAGAGAATATCCATATTTTATGTTTAAAAATTTCATACAATCATTATTACTCCATACCCTTAAATTTCCTGTTATATCATTAAAATCTTTTCTTATAATCTGAATAATTTTCCCCACAGGAACTTTATATTCAGGCTGATCAATGATTACTTTATATGTCTTTTCATCTTTTCCTTCTGCTTCAAGAGAGTACTCTATAACTTCAGCACCAGGAAGTTTTGGTACATGATAAGGGGTAAGTGTCATATTATTATGAATCCTTTTCCAAACCCAATATTGATTACAAGTTACACGAATTAGGCTCTTCTCTTTAAAAAATACACTACCAAAAATGATCATCTTTTCTGATACATACTGAATAATTTTGTTCCCTCTATATCCTAAGACCTTATACGTCAAAAACCCTCCTGAGCCTGTATTTTCATATAGTACTAACACATAGCTACCAGTCAAATCCCATTTGTGATTTAGAAATTTCACATCCTTACCAAATTCCTTTGTCTGGTAAATACATTTATATATCCCAGTTATAAAATCAGGTTCTACAATACGCACAACAACTTCATATTGATCATTATCTTCATAAATCAACAAAAATGTATTTCCATAATTATTGTCTAATTTAATAGGGTATTTCTTTTTTAAAATGTATTCCTTCAAACAAACACCTCCTTATTGCAACTAATACATACTATGAATTGCTATAAAAAAAGTGTTTAGATATTATGATATTAAGGTTTCTTGAAGCATGATTGAATTTTCCATGATTTTAGCAATTGCAAAACCATCTTTAATCAGTTCTACAACATGAGAACCAATCTTCTCACTGGGATTTTTCCATTGTCGAATAGACTTAACACCACCATGTAATCTGAGAGATACAGGTATGCATAAGAACTTGTTAAGATTCCCAGCCAAAACTCCAACACCTCCAAACATATACCCAAATATATATTCAGCTTTTGAAAAATTTTCTGATGCCTTTGAAAATAAGTTTGACAAATAACAATAGTTGCATCCTTTATATAATTTTCGACAACCATAATATTTAATAATATTCCAAAAATAGAGTTAATATTATATTTTTTTAAAAAAATCCAATATTTTTAACAAAAAGTTGATTTATTCTCAAATTGATATTAAAATGTAATTAATCTTAAATATATGATAATAATGTATCATATGTTAAAAATAAAATAATAAGGAGTGTTTATTAGCTGTGAATATTTTTAATACGTATAATGATTCTCATGAATTAAGAACAAGAAGTAAATTTGTAATTATAATTTGGATGATAAGTTTAATATCCCGACTTGGATTAGATATTATAATATTTAATGTAAAAACTACAACATCGATTACAATGTGTTTGATTGGTTTTTTAAGTTTAATACCGGTTTGGTTATGTTTTAGATATGATAAGTGGGTAAAGTATATTCCGTATGCTTCACTATTTTCTTTACATGTAACGTGTACAAGCATGATATTGATGAATAAAGGAATAGTTACTTTTATATTATTGTTTTACAGCTTATTTTTAATTACTATATATCAACACTACATGAGCATAATTATATCAGTTATAGTTGATTCGCTTTTATTGACATATATTTTAATTAATCCTGAAATATATGATAAGATATTTTTTAATGTTCCACATAAGGGAGCTATTTTAATTTATGCATATTTTATATTTATTGGTGTTATTGCAACAGTAATAATTTCTTTTAATAACAAGTTAGTTTTAAAAATAGAAAATAAAACAGAAGAAGTTGAAAAAGAGCATGAGCATATAATGTTAGTTTTAAATAAAAATGCTGATATAAGTAATAAGTTAAATAATATAAATCAAAATGTTTATGGAAATTTGCAAACTAACTCTGAATCATTAAATGAAATAAAAGAAGCTTTTAATTCTTTAACTTCTGTTATATCAAATACTGGTAATAAAATACATAGCATGCATGAAGATGCAATGCACGGAATCACAATTACAGAGGATGTTAATGTTAAAATTGAAACAGTAATTTATAATTCAGAAAAAGCAGTTAAAAATGTAAATGGCAGTAAAGAAATGTTAGATGTGTTAAAAGGTACATTAGATAAGATTATTGAAAATATTGATGCGATTATGAATAGTATGAGTGAAATGACAAAACAGCAAGAAATAGTTAGTAATTATATAATTGGTGTAAAAGATATTGCTGATAAAACTTCATTACTGTCTTTAAATGCATCAATAGAATCCGCTAGAGCTGGGGAAGCAGGAAAAGGTTTTTCGGTAGTTGCAGAGGAGATTAGCAAGTTAGCTTCTAGTTCTAATGAATTTGCAGAGAAAATTGGCGAGTTGATGAGCAATAATTCAAAGATTATAGGCAAAATTTCTGATGAAATTAAAAATGAAAGAGAATTTATTGGGAATAGTAACAAGCAAATGCTTAATGCTATAAAGTCATATGATTCTTTAGTATATAATATGAGTGATACAAGTAAAATGATAAATTCTTTTAAATCTTCTTTTGATGTTTTAATAAAGCTATTTGAAAGTGTTACAGAAGAGGTAAAGGAAATAACAGATAACTCTGAAAGTAATGTAGCTATTTTAGAAGAAGTAAATAGTAATATGGATGTTCAAGTTTATAACACAACTAATATCAAAGAAGAATATAAAAATTTAGATAGTTTAATACAAGATTTAAATGATTTAAATTAGTAATAATGGAGGATATATAATGTTTAGAAAATATATAATGGTAAAAAATATAAAAATTAGTTATCTAGAATTTATAAATAACAATAGCAATAAACTTATAATTGTTGGACATGGTGCTTCCATGCAAGCGGATTTTTTAGCTCCCTTTGCAAAGTTGCTAAACAAAAAATATAATGTTATAGTTGTAGATTTACCTGCACATGGAAATTCGCAGGGGGAAGTTATACCTACTTTAGAAGGTATTGCAGAATTTCATGAACAATTTGCAAATGCATTAAAAAAAGAAGAAAAGTTACCAGAAGATGTGACATTTATAGGATATTCTTTATCAGCTTGCGCTGCTGTGGAAATTGGTTGTAGGAATTACTATAAGAATTTAAAAAGATTAATAATAGTATCTGGAGCACCAAAGGTAAATGTGGATTTTAATATAATAGAAGATACAAAAATTGATGGTAAATATAATTTATCTGAATTATTTAAAGGATTTTGGACTTCAAGCACAAAGGAAGAAACAAAGAACTTTTTAAAAAGCTTTAATAAAATAAGAAAAACAAGTGATGAGTCAGTTATAATTGATTTCAAATCAGTTATAGGTTGGGATAGAAGTGAAGATTTAAACTTGGTTAAAGTTCCAAGTTTAACAGTAATAGGTGATCAAGATAACTTAACTTTGGTGGAAGATGCAATCAAGTTAAAAAATATACCTAAATCAGAATTAGCGGTATTTAACAATGAAAGTCATGGATTGGTGTATAATAAAACAGAACAAGTAGTAAATGTAATCTTTGATTTTATGTCAAGATATTGTACAACACCAATTATGTGCAATAGTAAATGATTTTATAATAACAGAAAAGTACACTTTATAAACATATTCTTGTAATAATATTGAAAATTAAATAAATGAATTTAGAAAAAACAATTAAGTTTTGATATAACTTAATTGTTTTTTTTCATTGCACTATGTGTTATACCTATAATAATTATGGTTTCGGTTAATTTTTTTTATTTTTAAATAAGTAAACTGGATATACTACTAAAAATACTATAAATAATACTGATGAATATAAAAACATTGAACTATAATTTGTTAGCTGTGCTACAACCCCTAATATTATAGAACCTACCCCTATTCCTAAATCAAATGAATTATAAAAGGTAGCATTTGCCAAGTTTCTTTTTTCAACAGGGACAAGATTAATACACCACGCTTGTACCGATGGAAAAATAGCTCCGTATCCCATACCATAAAATAAAGAGGAAATAATAAGTTCAGTTGTATTTGATGTTTTTGCTAATAAAATAGTTCCAATTAGACAAGCTACAGCTCCTGAAACTAATATCACTGTAGGTCCTTTTCTATCAAATATTTTTCCTACAAATAGTCTAGAAACCAGTTCACATGCAGCCACACCCATAAAGAATAAACCTACATTATTTATTCCAACCTTCTTACCAAATAATGCAATAAACCCCAATATACCACCATAAGAAAATCCAAGAAGCATAATAAGTATTGCTGGTATTAGTACCTTTGGTTCAAAGAAAGAAGATAATTTAAATTCTATTTTCTCCTTTTCATTTGAAATAGCTTTAATTTTTACTGGTTCAGATATCATCTGCATGAAAATAATTCCAGCTAATAATATGATACTCGCAACAATGAACATCCAGAAAAAATTAAAAGTATTGAGTATCCAAATTCCTATGAAAGAACCTATTGACATAGATACTGCTGAGCCTAAACCAAAATACCCCATTCCCTCACCCATACGTTGTTTTGGAATTGAATCCGCTGCTAAAGTAGCTAAAAGTGTAGTTACTAATCCAAAACCAAATCCATGTAAAATACGAGTAATAAACATTATGAATAAATTTGAAAATACATAATAACCAATAGTACTTATAACACAAATCCATGCACCAATGATTAATATTTTTTTTCTTCCAAAATTCTTTGGAAATGAATCAGAAAATGGACGTATTATAATTGAGGATATAGTGAATACACCAATTATAATTCCTATTATTGAACCTTTACCTCCAAGTTTAGAAATATAAACAGGTAAAGTAGCTAAAAGCATTTCATAAGATAAAAAGAAAAAAAAGTTTGCAAAAAATAATAATATAAACTTGCTTGTCCATATACCTTTTGACCTTTCTTGTGTAATTTTAATTTGTCCGTTTGTATTTATCATTTTAAAATCCTCCATCTATAATAAACTTGAAAACTATATATTTTTACTAAAAAAAGAGCCTTTCACTATTTTATCATTATTGGCTTTAATTTTATAGTATTCAATAATTATTATTATTTAGTAAAAAATAACAAATAACTCATCATTAGTACATAAATAACAAACAAACGAAAGAAGTCCTTAAAGTTTTTATAATTATTTTTAAATTTATATTTTAGAATTGTATAAAACTTTAATACATGGCTATAATTTAGATAAAGCGCTTTGATTAGTTAACCACTATCCCATACAAAAGCAAAAGCTCCAAACTTAATGTTTGGAGCTAATTTCGGGTATAACTATGTAGAAAAAATGATAATTTAAATTTTATACTGTAAGCTAACTCTAGATACTAGGTATTTAGGGTTTTTTTATTGGTTAAAATATGTTTGTAACTATGTTTTAGGGTGAATATGGTATAATTAGGTATGTATTGTTATTACTGAATTCAAATACAAATTAAGGGGAGATGTAAATGAAAATATTTTCTGAAGATAGGTTAGCATTTATCGAAATAATTTTTGTTGAATCTTATATGGAGAAATTGCCAAGTATTAATGTGTCTATTACTGTGCAAAATGATGGTTTTACAGGAGTTCTTGAATCTGTTTGGATTACAATTGATGATTTAAAGCATTTTATATCCTGTATGGATGTAATAGATGTTAAAAGAAGAGGCAAAGCCAATTTAACAAGTATGAGTCCAAATGAGTTTATATTAGATTTTCAGACATATGATAAATGTGGACATATCAAAGTTAATTATACACTTACAAAGGATTTTAGTTTTCCTTATTTTAGAGAAGTTTCCCTACAAGGTGGATTTGATATTGATTCAAGTGAATTTTTAAGTATTATAAAGGAATTTAAAAAGTTATTAACTAAGTAATTTAATTTTTACTTTTCTTAAATGCCGATATTACTAATATTGAAGCTAATTTTCAATATTAGTAATATCACAATTATTTATATTTACATAAATAATTACACTAATGTTTACATTTATGTTTGTGTAAACATAAATATCAGTATTTTTGTTTATATTAATATGTCTAGTATTGTTGTTATCTACGATTTTTACTATTATAGCCTTTTGATTTTATAAGTTTTAGTTACTATCTATATTGAGTGTAATTTTAGTATATATACTTCATTTTGTCATAGCAAAAATTGAACCTGAAATAAACGGAATCAGCCAAATAAGCCATACCAAAATACTGAATTTATGAAATTTAACTTTCATTTTACCATCATTTTTAATTAAGACAATTGTTGCCCAAAGTGCATGAAAAAGCATTAAAAGTATTGCTGCCAAACCTGTTATGCCATGAAAATTTAATTTAAAAGCTTCACCAGATATTTTACTCATAACTACTGTTCCAAGCGTATCAAATACTAAGCCTGTATAAAATACTATTAGATGCCATTTTTTAAGTTCCCCTTGTCTTTTTTCACTCCAAACCCCTATTGTATAAAATAGAAGAGCTAAATTCATACAGAGAACTGAATATATTAACGTAACAAATCCCTCCTAGACGAATGTAAAATTTTAATAGATAAATTTTAAGTATATATTTATATGTTTCCCTAAAATTGACTATATATAAATTTTAATGATGTATTCTTCTTAAATTATGAAGTAAATACTTCTATAGAGGGTGGAGAGCTGAAATTTGATAAGTAGTGAATAATGGAACTTACATGTAGCTATTTAATTTAAGGATTACGCAATTTCCTCATATTTCTGTTTGGATTACTTATTGTAAAATACTCACTTGTGAAAATTCCTTATATTACCTTTAAAAAGTTATTGAATTTTATAGATATTCTTTATATAATAGTCTCAAGACAAAGTTGTTTTTACAAATTTGAAATATAAATAAGTTAATGATCTGGAGTATTTGTAGAGCTCTTATTTTCAACCTACATCATTTATACGGGAGTTCAAGATCTAAATGTGCATTAGTTCTATAAGACCAACTATGAGTGGCAAGAACAGTAAATCATTTATGAGAACACCCACCTATCGAGAGATAGGTGTCAAAATTAGAGTAGCGGTATTTTGGATTTACAAATTTATTATTCAAAAAGTAAATACGTATATCATTAAGAGAGGCAAAAATGCCTCTCTTTTTTATTTCTTATCAAAAATTCTTCTAAAATCAATAATATAGTAAAATATTAAAAAATCATATCTAATGAAAATAATTAATTAAGTTTCCCCACTATCACTAAATAATAATTAGATATATATAAAATTACAAATATATAAGTACAATTAATTACATTAGTATAAATAAAAACATTTGTATAAATACATACAACATCACAATTATTTATATTTACATAAATAATTACAACAATGTTTACATTTATGTTTGTGTAAACATAAATATCATTAGTTTTGTTTATACTAATATGTATAACATTGTTATTACATATGTTTTTCACTATTATGGTTTTCTGAATATGTACTTAAATTCTTATGTATTTTAGATGTTATATGTATTTACTTTCATTGTTTTTTATTTCTAAAATTTTAATTTATGTTGTTATATTTTTAAAATATTTTTGATTTTATAATTATAAATATGCCGTTATTTATACTATAAATATTTATATTTTTAATTAATTTATACATATAAATATAAGAGTAAAAGAGTAAATATTATTTTGAATAAATAAATAAAAGATTAAATTAGTAATTGAAGAAATGAGTAAAATAACCTTATAATAAAATTACTGGAATAATTTTGCAAAAGGAGGTGATGATATGGAAATTATAGCAGTATGCAATCAAAAGGGAGGTTGTGCTAAAACAACAACAGCTATAAATTTAGCAGCTGCATTAGGACTATCAGGTAAGAAAGTTCTTGTGGTAGATAATGACGCTCAGGGTAATTTAACACAGAGTATAGGAGTAAAAGAGTATAAGCATACAATTTATGATTGCATGACAGAAGATTTGTCTATTAAGGATGCTGTAGTTAAAACTGAATTTAAAAATATTAGCATAGTCCCAGCTGATCTTAACTATTCTAATATGGAAATGGCATTTGCAAGAGTGGAAAAAAATGAGTTTTTACTTAAAAAAGCTTTTGAGAAAGATAAGATTCAATATGACTATGTACTTATAGATTGTAGTCCATCTTTAAGTTTAACTACAGTTAATGCTCTTGTATGTGCTGATAGTGTGCTTATACCCCTAGAACCCTCTATATTCAATTTACAGGGTTTAGCACAGCTCATAAACGTTTTTAAACTTACTATGAATAACTATAACAACAAATTAAAGGTTAAAGGTGTACTTTTAACTAGAGTAGATTCAAGAAGTAATTTATCTGATGATTTTGCAGAACAACTAAAAGAGATATTTGGGAAAAAGCTTTTTGACACCATGATACATCAAAATGTAGCTATAGTACGAAGCCAAATAGAAAAGAAACCTCTTGCGTATTTTGATAAAAATAGTAAAGGGCATAAAGAATATGTATCCTTAGCAAAGGAGATGATTAAACGTGGCTAAAAAAAGTGATAACACAAATATTAAAAATCTTGGAAAGGGAATACTTGATACCCTTACAAGTATAAATGAGGAAAAGAGTAAAAAAGTAAAAGATGAAAAAAATAATACTGTAAATACTCCTAAGAGTACAACAGTATCAGACAAAAAGAGTAAAAGAGTAAATATAGAAAATAGTAAATTAATAAATACTCAAAATAATAATACCATAAAAGAAGAAAACAATAAATCTGTAAATAAAGAAAAAAGTAAAGATTCTAAAGAGAAAAAGAGTAAAAGAAGTTTTATGCTTAAAGAAAAGAGTATACAAAAGTTAAACATGTTGAATATGGCTCTAAATGATAAGGACCTTAGCACTATAGTTGATGAGGCAATAAATCTCTATTTTGAAGAAAACAAGGGCAATATAGAAGACTTGATTAGCAGATATAATGCTTTGAAATAAACTTAAGATACTATGGCAGAAGGTATCTTAACATTAAGTGTAAGTTACATTGAAATTAAAGAGCTTTTCAGCTCTTTAATAATTTTTTGAAAAATTTCAAAAATAGTCTTTTAAATGAGATGTTAGATAAGCAAGTATTTAGAATCTCTTTTATTATTTTACTATATAGAATATATACTCTTAGTATCAATAATAATATAAAAGTAAATTAATAAATACATAAAATAATAAAAGAGTAAAAATTCTTTGCATTAACCTTAATATGATATAATTACATATATAATTATATGGAATAATTTAAATCAATTTCCAGGGGGATTAATATGTACAACTTTATTTGGATACTATTGTTAATTGCATTTGTAGTATATGAATCATGGTGGAGACCTAAAGTTTGTAAAGAAAAAATTAATGAGGAAATAAAAAAAATAGGCGGGGAAGTATTAAGCATTGAAAAATTAACTTCTAAAAAGGAAATATACCACGTAATATACAAGGTAGGAGAAAAGCAAGAGAAAGTGGTTATAGAATTTAACTTTATTTATGAACAATTTTGGAGGTAAATATTTTAATGAATTTTTCATAGATGGAATAAAAGAAGATAAGAATTTTGGAATAAAGATTCTTATCTTCTTTTATTCTTATTTTATTATATTCTTTTATTGGTTTATTGATTTATTATTTTATTATTATGTTCTTTTATTCTTTTACTCTTTTATTTTTCTTATTGTATCTGTAAATTATCCAAAATATCTTCTAATATTTTCTGGACAAATTCAGATTTTCCCATGCCTGCTTTTTTAGATAGTTTATCAATTTTATTTATAGTTGATGGCTTTAAATAATAAGTTGATCTTTTTAATTTATCCTGCTTGGCTTGTTTTTTGATTACAAATGTATTTGTATTTGTGTCAACATTAGTGGATGTAGTTTTATCATCATAATTAATTACATTAGTGTCAGTATAATTATCTACAGAAATATCTGCATTTTTATCAATATTATTGTTTGTAGTATTATCATTAATGGTATTTGTATTTTCACTTACATTTATGTTTTCATTATTATCTGTATCATTGTTTGTGTTTACATCATCATAAATATTTACATCGTTGTTTGTACTATTGTTTACATTATTATTTACAATGTTATTTGTATCTTTATCATTATTTTTATCTGTAATTTTGTTTGTGTCTATAATATTATGCGAGTCGTTGTTAGATGCTATGTATGGTTGATTATTTTCAAGAGTAGTTTTCTCTGCTTTTTCTCTCTTTTGCATCATTTGTTTTTTTAATTTTTCAAAGTTTGAATTTATATCATTTTGTTTTTTAGCCAAGAACATTCACCAACCTTTCTAATACTTTAAAGAATTGATCAGCAGCTTCATTATCATATTCAAACACGGTTTTACCCAATTTTCCAGCTTCCGTAATTTTAACTCTTCTGTTTATAGGATCTGTTATTATATCTTTTTTATCAGAGAAAAACTCCGTTAAAAATTGAAGATTTTCTTTAGCATCATTAGTTCTTTGGTCAAACATATTAGGAATTATTAAACCTATTTTATCAGCAGAAAGACGAAGGTCTGATAAGTATTCATAAATACCGCCTACAGCACGAACAGATGCAGCTTCTACTTGAACAGGCATTATTATTTTATCTATATAGCAAAGAACTGCATCATTGATTTTAGTTCTTTGAGGACCACAATCTATAATAACGTAGTCATATCCAAACTTCTCAATTCCCTGAAGCTTTTCATTTAATACTAAATCAATTCTAGGTTCTCTATAGAATTCGGCATTGATTTGATCTATATGTTTGTTAGGAATAAGATCTAGATTTTCACGAACATTTATAATACAGTCTTTAACTGGTGTGTTACTCCTTCTGTCTACAAGTTCATAAAAAGTGTTTTTGTAATCTTCCTCAGTAATTCCTAAAAAAAGTGAACTATCATTTTGACCATCTAAGTCAATTAAAAGAATTTTAAATCCAAGTTTTGCAAGTCCATGAGAGAGCTGCACTGATACAGTACTTTTTCCAACTCCACCTTTGTTATTTAAAACAGCTAGTTTTTTCATTGATTTTTATCCCCCTAGTTATCTTTATTTAAAACTTTTTCAAGTACTTGAATTCTAGTTTTACCTAGAAGTTGTTTGGGTTTTGAAGCTATTTCGTTTCTATTATTTTTATAAAATTTATCCTTATTAGCATTTACAATTGATACTATGTTTTCTTCTAAATTTGAATCAGAAAGGTTATTTTCAAAATATGAATCAATTAAACTTTTTAAAGCATTACCTAAATCTAGTTGATTTTTATAGTAAAGTCTTATGTTAATATTATCCAAAACTTAACCTCCTTTTATACTATTTTATACCTAGATTTATATATATTTTATACTATTTTTAGATTTAGAGTCAAAGATTATTTAGAATTTATTTCATAATATGATACATTCCGCAGTGCTTTACATACTAATAATTATTAGAGCATAATTAACATTATGTAAAGTATATTAAAAAAGCAAACTAATAACCACTTAAATTACTGTAAGAGTATTTTAATTATGATATAACTAATATGTTTTAATATGGTACAATTGGAAATGAATTATTATTGAACAATTTAAAGAAATTAAAATATACTTTAGCGTAGTTAAAATTGAGTTTATTACAAAGAGAGGAGATTTTATAAAAGTTTATTACAATATAAGTGAGGTGGGATTTTTAATAATAAGTTTCTATATAATATAAAATTTATTATTAAACAAATTTATGTCAAAATACGGAATATATTTAATCATTATAGTTTTTATTGATACAGTCGTTAGTTGTTTAATATTAAGATATAAAACTCAAAAGATACTTTTAAATAAAAAATTATTTTTAAAAGTATCTTCATATAGTAAGAAACGTCTTATACTATGTATTATCATATTAATACTATATTGCTTAGTTCAAATATTTATTGAACAAAATATTTATTCAATTAAGCATATATATTTTGTTTTATATTTGGTAATATATTTTAATATATTAAGTTTAAATAATAAATTAATATTTATTGATAATGGATTTGTGTGGAATGGCAAACTTATATATTATGTTGATGTTTTAGGAATTGAAATAAAAAAGCACAAAAAAGATAAATTAATTTTAAAAATGGAATGTAATAATAAAATTAATATTGAAATATTAGTATCAGAAGAACAAAAAAAAGTTATTATGAATATAGAAACCTTAGTCGCAAGCTCTTTTGGAAAATCCCCCGGGGGATTTTAACAATTCAAGGTATATGTTATTCTTAAAAACAATAGTTCTACAGAACTAATTTATTCGTGGAAAAATTCTGAGAAACAAGGAGCTGAAAATATAGTTGCAACTCCTATATAAAAAATAATATATCCACTGTCACTTAATTATTGCCTTGAATAGTTACTATACAATAGCAAAAAAATATGAAGCAACCATTTTAATATAAATAAACTTTTTTATATCTTTTTAAAACCAATAATGAAACAAAGAGCGAAGAAAATTCAGCAAATGGAATCACTAACCATAATCCATTCAATTTAAAAAGGTTAGGTAATATCATAAAACCTATAATACAAAATACAAAGGTTCTAGAAAAAGAAAGTAATGCTGAAATTTTTCCGTTAGATAAAGCTGTAAATAAACCAGATGTATAAAGATTAAATCCTGTGGCCAAAAATGAAAAAGCAAAGATTTTCAATCCATTCAATGTTAGATTATATACAATATTTGTTTCAGAGATGAATATTCTAACAATAATTGGTGAGAAAGCAAAACAAAAAATAAAAATTATCATTGAGGATATCATAACAAAAACTTTTGAATATAAATGATATTCTTTAATTTTTAGTGAATTTTTAGCACCGTAATTAAAACTAATAATAGGAGAAACACCTGCAATATGTCCTAAATAGATTGATATCATCACGAATTGAATGAACAATATTATTGTAATTGCAGCCACTCCATTTTCACCAGCATATTTAAGAGCGATGTAATTAAAAAATAATGTAGTTATTGCGGCAGATACCTGAGTTACCATTTCAGATGAACCATTATATATAGTATCTTTTAATAATTTCAAATCTAATGATGGCTTAACATATTTTAATGTAGATTTTTTACTTATAAAATATAAGGCACATAAAATAGTTGAAAAAGCTGATCCAATAAGTGTTGATAAAGCAGCACCTTTAATACCAAAATTAAATTGATATATGAATACATAATTAAGTATCAAATCAATTAGTCCCCCTAATAAAGCAGCTAATAGACTAAAGTTAAAGGCACCATCCACTCTTGTAAAATACTCAAAAACCATTTTAAGTATATAGAAGGGAGTGCATAATAAAATTATTATTCCATAGCTCCTGCAATAATTCATTAAAGTTTCTGTAGCACCTAAAAGAGAAAATAAATTTTCATTAAATATAAGTCCTACAGCACTAAAAATAACCCCAATTATTAAAGAAACTAGAACAATTAAGCTAAATCTATTATTAGCCTCCTTTAAGTTGTTTTTTCCTAATGAAATAGATATCAGAGCACTGCCGCCAGTTGCAAACATAACACCAATGCCACACATTAAGTTAATCATAGGAAGTACAATATTAATGCTGGCTAAGGCATCAGATCCAACTTTGTGAGATACAAATACACCATCCATAATTGTATACAATGATAAAAAAAGCATAGATAAGATTGGTGGACAAGTAAATTTAAAGAATTCCTTAAATGATGTTTTCTGTGAAAATGTATTTTCCATATATAATCCTCCTTATTCTGAATGTTTACTAATAGAATAATAAGATATATAGTAACTATATAGGCAAGAGTTTTTTGAAAGGAATTATAAAGATGAAAGATAAAGAATGTTTTTCCACAGGAGAGTTCGCAAAGCTAGCAAATGTATCTAAGCAGACTTTAATTTATTATGATAAATCGGGTATTTTTTCTCCTGTTTATAAAGATGAAAATAATTTCAGGTACTATTCTTTGAGTCAATTTGAGGCATTAGATACATTAATAAGTTTGAGGGAAATAGGGGTGCCGCTAAAGGAGATTAAGGCATATCTAAGTGATAAAGATATTGAAAATTTAGCAGAGTTACTTAAGAAGAAAAATCAATTAATAAAGGATCAAATTAATAAGCTAAAACATATTAGCAACAAAATAGAAAATAAATCCTTAAAGTTAGAAAAAGCTATAAAGCACCAACTTAATACGGAACCTTATTTTAAAAGGTGTGACCTTACATATATTTTCACTTCTAATGTTGAGAGTGATGATTATAAAAAAATAATGGCAAAAATTATTGAGTTTATCAAGCAATGCAAAGATAAAGAGGAATTTGATAATGGAAATCCTATTGGAGGTATTATAAGAAAGGAAGATATATTAAGAGGAAAATTTGATAGGATAAAGGATATATATATTATTATTGACAGTAAAACTTTACATGATAATGAAAGGGTTAAACCAAAGGGAATTTATGCATGTATTAATCATAGAGGCGGTTATGATACAACATATATTTCATATAAAAAGCTAATAGATTTTATAGAAAAGAGTGGATATGAAATTATCGGAGATGCTTATGAAAATGAACTCATAGGATATCTTTCAGCTCAATCACAGGAGCAATACTTGATAGAGTTATCTATACAAGTACAATAGTAGCAAAACTGTTCCAGTTTTTGTAAGACACATGACCCATTACAAAAATTAGAAGATAAATGGATAATCTTTGTTGCTAAGAGGAGTGAATTCTTTGAGAGTGATAATTAAGGTAT
Source organism: Clostridium aestuarii (assembly GCF_026735135.1). Lineage (GTDB taxonomy): Bacteria > Bacillota > Clostridia > Clostridiales > Clostridiaceae > Clostridium_H > Clostridium_H aestuarii. The sequence goes on from NZ_JAPQER010000007.1 coordinate 45,240, forward strand.
AATTAAAAATATGTTTAGTATATAATTCCCATAATTTTTTCTCCTTAATGATAAATTAGTGACTTTATTAATATTTTACTATAATATATAATTAAAGTATATTAATACAATAATTGGTTTTAAACGCAATTAAGCAACATTCTTAAAGTATACATAAAGGGGACTAGAAAATGGGGAATCCAGCTAACCAGATAATGACTATATTTTTTTACCAGAAATATATTTTCATTTAGGATCACTTATTTTTGGACATTAAGTGTTTTTAGTAATATAGTGTGAATCAACTTTCAAAATAGGAGGGAATTATGAAAGTTAAATCATGGTCAAAGTATTTTGTTTTTATCTTCCTAATACTTGTAATAGTATTTGGGGGACAATATATTTTGGAAGGAATTAGAAAAAATGCTCAAGCAACCTATATTATCCCTTGGTACTTAAGTGTTATAATGATTATTTTTTATGTAAGTATAGGTTTATTGATGGGTTTAGAACATTTAATTTGTGAAATAAAAAAAGAGGGAACTTGGGCGATTAATTTACCTAAAATAGTATTAATGGGACTACCCTCATTATATTTTTCACTTACAGTTTTTATATGCTATAGTAACAACCAATTTGTGAGAAATGTATGGGCATATCCTATTGGTATATTAATAAAAAATACAACCATTATATCTGTCTTTCAACTGATACTTGGTTATTCGATTATTACGAGTTTTTATAAGCACAATGAAAAAATGTAAATATAGTTATTACGTAATAGCAAAATATTATAAAGAAAAGTTTATGTTACATAGCTCCTGCATCTGCAGGAGTTTTTTATTTCACTAAAATTTGTATTAGCGTTATCGCCAATATATATTTCTCAATTTCTACAAATAAATGAAATATGTAATATTATCGTAGAAATATTATGTATGTCAAAAAAACATCTGTGTTGAAAAAGAAACATTCATGTGATATTCTATATGCGTTTGTATAAATTTGTAGAATATACAAATTAAAAGTGTTATATGAAATAATATAAAACAAAGGAGAACATTAACAAATGAAATGGTATTTAAATCTAAAAATTAGAACTAAATTATTATCATTTTTTTTGTAATTACTTTACTTATAGGTGTTGTTGGGGGCAATGGAATATCCAGTATGAATAATATTAACAACGAAATGACAAGTATGTATTTTGATAGATTAGTACCTATAGAACAAATTACAAATGTTCAAAAAAACATATTACTTATTCGTCTAAATCTATCTCAACCTTTAATTCAAGGAAATGATGTATCTGTTTCTGAAATAATAAACACGGTTAAAAAGCTAAGAGAGGAAAATATTTCTCTTATAAAGAAATATACAAATACACACATGTCAAAAGAAGAAGAAGAACTAGTAACTGCATTTCAAAAAAATTTAAATGAATATAGAGTTTTTCAAGACAAATATATTCAACTGCTACAAGAAAACAAATTAGACCAAGCAAAATTCATATTCAAAAATGTAATTACAACTGGAATACAAGTAGAAAAATCAATAATTGACTTAATAAATCTCAATCAAAAAATTGCAAAAGAACTAAATACAAATGGTGATATCGTATATAATCAATCTAAAAATTCACTGATAATCTTTATTGGTATAGGTATACTTCTTGCATTAACTTTAGGAATTACATTAACGAAAATCATTACAAGTAGCCTAAAAAAAGGTGTTAAATTTGCTAACGCTTTAGCTGACGGAGATTTAACCCAGGAAATAAATCTTGATACAAAAGATGAGTTAGGAATTTTAGCTAAAGCTTTAAATAAAGCTTCATTAAATACAAAAGAATTATTAAGAAAAATTATTTCTGATTCCTCAAATATGAATGCTTCTAGTCAAGAACTTAGTACTACTATTGAAGAAATTTCTGCACAAACACAAAACATAGATGCCAGCGTACAAGAAATTTCTGCAGGAATGGAAGAGACAAATTCTGCTACCGAAGAAGTAAATGCCTCTGAAGAAGAAATTTATAATTCTATTAAGGTGCTTACACAAAAATCAGAAGAAGGAAGTATCTCTGCAGAAAAGATTAGAGATAGAGCTGAATCAATGAAATCCAATGCAGAAGAATCAAGAAATATTGCAAAAGCTATATATACGGAAAAACAATTAAATATTTTAAAAGCAATAGAGGAAAGCAAAGTCGTTAAAGAGATTGAAAAAATGACAGTTATTATTTCAAATATTGCTAATCAAACAAATTTACTTGCCTTAAATGCTGCCATTGAAGCTGCTAGAGCAGGTGATGCAGGTAAAGGATTTTCTGTTGTAGCAGAAGAAATAAGAAAACTTGCTGAAGAATCTTCTGAAACAGTAGGAAGTATTGAATCAATTATTACACAAGTACAAAATGCATCTAACAATTTATCTGATAACTCAAATGAAATATTAAAATTCCTAGAGGAAAAAGTTCTTGTGGATTATGAAACATTAATAGATATATCAGAACAATATTTAAAGGACTCTGAATTTGTAGATAATCTAATTGAAAATTTTTCAAATACCTCAAAACAAATAGAAGAAAATATACAACAGGTTAGTTTAGCAATAGAATCAGTTTCTTCTTCAATAGAACAAGGAACTATAAATACACAAGAAATAGCTACAAATATTGCTGAAACTACCAACGCAATAGAATCTGTAACAAATGTCGCAGGAGATCAAACACAATTAGCAGAAAATTTAAATACACTTGTTCAAAAGTTTAAAATTTAGAGGTTTATTATGGAATCTAAAAGAAAGCGTAGAGCCAATAAGAAGTGAGAAAAAAATTAAAGATTTAAAAAAATATCTTTTAGGATCTAATAACATAAGAAATTATACTCTAATAGTTTTGGGTTTAAATTCAGCGCTAAGGATTTCAGATATATTAAATTTAACCTGGAATGACATATATGATTTTGAGGAAAGGACCTTCAGAAGTCATGTATATATCAAAGAAAAGAAAACTGGAAAAGATAAAAAGTTTCTGCTTAACAATAACGCCGTATTTGCCCTTAATAAGCTAAAGAAACAGCTTGGATAAATCCCCTAGATCATGTTTTTCAGAGCAGAGAGAGTCAAATTAATTGAATTATAATCTAGAATATTGTTTTTATTTACATAATAGTATATAATTATAGTACGTAATATATTACGTACTATATTGAGTTGAATTTAGTGTATGTATGATAGATAAATGAATATAATAAAAAAGGATGAATGTGAAAGTGGGTGTTGTTATGACCAAACCAAGTATTACTAAAGATCAAATGGTAAAGTCTTCAGAAGCAGCAAAGAGATTTGGAACAATTAGAAAAAGAGCTAAAGATCAACCTTTATATATAACGGATAATGGAAATATAGATTCAGTTTTACTTGGATACGAATATTTTGAAAAAATGTATAAAAGACTTATGGAGCTAGAAGAAAAAGAGGAAGAAAGAAGGTAGATATTCTTAAGATTGTTTATATACTTACAATTGAAAAAAGAAGAGATGATTTAGTATTTAAAATTGCTCATAATAGAAATTCTAAGTTAAAAAAACTACCTAAGGATCAATTATTAGAATCTATGAAAGTATCCAAGGTTTGGATGAGGAATAATAAAAAGTGATTACTTGAATAAAATGGTACCTATAGATTGGACACGTAAAAAAAGAGTGTCTAGTTTATAGGTGTCTTTTTTGTATAATTATTATTGAATATGGAGGCCTTTAGTATGAGTAAAATTACATGTATTTGTCAATGAAGGATTTAGGATCGTTAGTGGTTTTGGTAAAATCGAAGCAATACATTCCGGGAATGGATGGATCATAAGGCCATAGTTAAAATTAACAAAAGAAACCTCATTGGTATTAAAATCAACGAGGTTTCTTTATTAGTTTTCTGAATTAATAATTAGATTATTAACATAATTGTAATCAAATTTTGAATCTGAAATTTTATAATATCCATTGGGAAATCTAGGTTTATCTGATCTTATAGAAATAACAGTCAAATTATCTTTGAATATTTCAGTAATGAATATATAATAAGAATCCGATTCTGAATAAAATTGAAACCAATATGAAAAATAATCATCGGTTTCATGTTTACAAGTTTCTTCATTTCTTTCTTTAAGAGGTATTAATTTTAAATTCTTAAAATATTTAAAGATGAGAGCATTAGTATTTGAATTATGACTAGTTTTATCTATCTCATTATTAGAATAATACTCTGTAAAATAACATTTTTTAGGAATATCTTGAGATATTTCTGTTAAAGGATTATGTGGTATCTTGTAGTATATATAATTTTCATAAAAATGTAGTAACGATAAAAACACCACGAATAAAATAATTAAATATTTAAACTTTTTCATCCCTATAATTTCCTTTCAATATATTGCTAATACTATTTCTATATATATTATACTGCTTTAAGTTCTTTTCCAGATGTTTTTCTACAAATATTATTAGTACGATAACTAGCAACTGTTCCAACATATTTAGTTTTAAAATTAAACTTTTTAATTTAAATATCTAATATTTCGATATAAGGATCAAAATGATTTTCATTACGAGGAGTTACATAAACATCAGTTATTATATTATGTTTTCCATCTACAGTTCTATGATTTAAATAAATATAGAAAGTTTAATCATTGGTTCATATTTGATTATATTTAGTGTTTTTCACTCAATAAAAACAGATAGGAATTTCCTAAAGGATTTATTTGGATATTAACAAAATTGGAAATACTTTCAGTTTCAATGTTCATAAGAAATATTCTCAGATCTTCTTTAGTCAATGTATTCTCTTAATTCTGATAGTATTATTGTAAAAAATTCTACTAACTCTTCTTAAAAACTTATCTTTGAGTTTGCACTCTATGACAGTAATCTTGCTACTACCCCAACTAATAATAGTAAACTACTTATTACTAAGCAGCACTAATTTTCATTGGTTTAATATGGTATAATTGGAAGTGGATTGTTGTTGAGTAATTTAAAGAAAGTGTGTCTGAAAGAAGAATAATATGTTAATATGAGGAGAATTTCATTATGAAAAGAATACGGGTAAGAATTATATTCTCAATATTATTGGGAGTAATAGTTTTAATCTATTTATACACTACTTTACCAAGAACATATAGCAAAAGTTTTGAAGGTATAAAATATAGATTAGGAGAAACAAACAATCAATTTATTGAGAAAGTCTCAATTTCAATTAACGGAAAACTATCAAAAAACTTTATTTTTGGAAAAAAGTTTGTAGGGAAAATAAAAATTAATGATTTAGAAATTCCTAAAGAAATAGAAGAAATAGAATTAAAATTTGATAACTTTAACAGAGCTAGTATTGACTACTTTTTTTCCAATGAGCAAGATGATTCTTTTCGTGCAATATATGGAACCATATATATAGATGATGATTTTAGTCAATTAACCATTGGAATTTCGGAACCAGAGGATTTGTATGCAAATAGTAAACACTGGGATAGCATTAATGGACTAATGATATCTGCGCCTGCATCTAATAGAAAAAGAGCATTAGAAATATCCAATAATTTGATGAAGGACGTTTTATATAAAGATTTACAATAAATATTCTTATATATAACAATATGTAATATAAAGTTTACATAAAGGGGATTAGAAAATGGGGAATCCATCTAACCAGATAATGACTACATTTTTTTTACATTTGATTTTACTATTTATATTAATAGGAATTGGATTTTATGGCTTTGTACTTTTTGTTAAACTTGCTCGTAGAGGAATAAAAGCTCTTGATATTTATATAGATAAAAATAGTAAAGATATAAGTGAACAGTGATTATATTCTTTACATATTACATAATATGAGGAGAAAAGTTAAAATGAAAAAATTAAATAATAACAAACAAGAACAACAAAAACTTTGGAAATTCATAGGTGGATTTTCTGTTTGTATAGCTATATTATCGATTGGCATAGTTGTGTTTCAAATATTGTTTATCTTAAAATTTGGAGGTATGCCTTTAGTACTTACTCCTTATATAAGTCCAGTAGGAATTATTTTAGGTATTGCATCTTTTTTAATATATAGCAATAGGCTTGCTAAACTAGGAATTATAAGTAACATCATACTATTCTTTTTACCATGGATATATTTCTATTTAGGAACACTTATTTTGGGACCTTAAGTGTTTTTAGTGATATGAAATGTTCTTAAATGATGATTTAAAAGATTAATAATCCTAGAAGTAGTTAAATCATAATAGCAAAACAGTGTGTGACAAATAAGATGCACTGATTTAAGATAAAATTTAAAAATATAAAATATTATATAAACGGGGGAATAATCATGAAAAAATATACTAATATACTCAAAGAAAGTTTAAGTTTGACTTGTTTTTTAGGAATACTTAAATTATTAAGTAATCTTCAGACAAATAAAAGTAATTATCTTTATGAAACATTATTTGATATTATAATCTTCTTTTTAGTGATTTTCATTGGGCGTATAATAGTTGTAAATATTAAAAAAATACAAATAAATTATTATAGAGTTTTTAGAAACTACATTAATTCTAAATAATTATAATTTAATTTAAAGAAAATGTGTATTAATAACTATAAATATATTAAAACATAATCATAAATTATAGTGAATTAAAAACGAGGGGTTTTTATGAAGAAAAAACGAAGAGTTTCAAAGAAAATATTTAGTATAATTAAGTTTGCGTGGAATTTTGTTGGTCTTTTTATATCACTAATAATAAAAGATATATATAATTTAAACTTTTGGATATATATGTGTCTCACAGTACCATTTTTAATGATAGGGTTTATTTTGATTAACAAATTTATTGAAGTAAATGAATAATTTAATAAACCATTTTCTTAAATGACGGTATAAAAAGTTAATATTAAAGGCATTTGTTAAGACATAATAGCAAAATATTATAAAGAAAAGTTTATGTTACATATATCTCCTGCTGCTGTGGGAGTTTTTTATGCACTAAAATATGCTTTAGTTCAATTAAAATTTAGTTTAATAACTAAAATTTGATATAATAGGGCTTGTATCAGTTAAATTCCTAAGTGTAACTATTGTCTATAACTAGAAGTTCGAATTGGTGATAAAAGTAGTATAGTAAATTAAACTCACTAAATTTTTTTGATAAGAAGGCGATTTTGTGAAAAAAGGATTATTATTGGGAGCAGGTTTCTCATTTGATTTAGGTATGCCATTAGTAACTGGTTTAACTAAGGATTTCTTTCATTTTTTAAATGAAGAGCGATTAACTAGATTCATAGAATCATGGAAAATGGCCGAGCCTTATGGAGAAGATCATCCAATTGATAAATTAGCTTTAGAACATGTGTATGATTTAGTCCAAAAGTATAGGTGTATTTTATACATTAAATTTCTTCCAAATTATGCTCAAAAACTCTTCCACTTTCTTAACAAAAATTTTTTAGTTAGATATACTTTCAATCCATTTTTGTGTTTCTTTCAACCTGAATGAATTTCCATTCATATTAATCATATAAGATTTATACGTTAACCTATCGGTCATAGCAGCTGTCATTACTGGATCTATAAAAACCGCCCCCCATCTGTCGAAAGACAGGTTAGTTGTTACAATAGTTGATTTTCTACCAGTTCTTAAAGATAAGTTAGTAAAAAGAAGCTCCGCTCCTTCCTTATCGGAAGATATATATCCAAACTCATCTAGTATAACTAAATCATATTTTTCAAACTTATTTTGGTATAATCTAAGTGTCTTATTTGACCTACATTCTTTGAGTTGATTTATAAATAGTGGCACAGTTGTAAATAGTGTTTTATAACCTTCCATGCAAGCTTTTATAGCTAATCCTATGGCTATATGTGTCTTCCCCGTGCCTGGATTTCCTGCTAGAATAACATTCTGTCCATCCTTTATAAAATCAAGTGTTGAACTTTTTTTATACGCATTTCCCTTCTCCCTATTGAAATCGTAATGGTTATACTTTACATACATTATAACCATTACAAAGTAGTACGCAATAATTATTTTTAAAATTTGACAAAAAAAATTAGCCGTTTCAATGGCTTAAGTGCATTTTATATGTCCACAAGTGTCAAAGACCCGTCTACCTCAATCATAAGTGTTTTTTAAAATAAAATCAAATTAAGTTTGCATTAAAAAGACCTATTTTTTAAAGCGATAACGTGATATAATCGTATTATAATAAGTAGTATAAACTAAATTTTGAAAAAATTAACAAGAGAAAATAAAGGAGGAATTAGCTATGAAGGATCTTAAGTCTGTATGTAAAATTGCGGTTGTACAAGCTGCACCCGTTATATTTAACAAGGACGCTTGTTTGGAGAAGTCACTAAAGTTGATAGATGAAGCGGCAGCTAATGGTGCGGAATTTATCGTATTTCCAGAGTTATTTATCCCAGGTTATCCATTTGGGCTTACATTTGGCTTCACTGTAGGAAGCAGGCAGGAAGACGGTAGGGAAGATTGGAAACTCTACTATGACAATTCTATCCTCGTACCTGGCGATGAAACAAAGGCTCTTGGTGCCAAAGCTAAAGAACACGGCATTTATCTAAGTATGGGCGTATCTGAAAGGGTTTTAAATACAGGAACCCTATACAATACAAACCTTATATTTGACCCAAATGGAGAATTATTAAACGTACACAGAAAGCTAAAGCCAACTGGTTCTGAAAGAGTGGTTTGGGGCGATGCAAACAAGGGATACTTCCCAACAGTTGATTCTCCTTGGGGCATGATGGGCGCGCTTATTTGCTGGGAGACTTATATGCCACTTGCAAGGGTTGCGCTATATGAAAAAGGAACATCTCTATACATATCTCCAAATACAAACGACAACCCAGAATGGCAGGCTACAATTCAGCACGTTGCAATAGAGGGAAAATGCTTCTTTATAAACGCAGATATGTACTTTACAAAAGACGATTATCCAGATGATTTACGCAGAAAACATGAACTCGATAACAGAGACCACATACTCTGCAGAGGCGGCTCCTGCATAATCGACCCATATGGTCACTATGTAACACAGCCTGTGTGGGATAAAGAAGAAATAATATACGCAGATTTAGAAATGGATATGGTTCCAATGAGCAGAATGGAATTCGACCCTTGTGGGCACTATGCAAGACCGGATGTACTGAAATTCGAATTCTTAGATATTTAGAGAGAATATTACCTTTCTTCCCTGTCTTTATTCATATAAGTTTCGTAGTTTTTACGAATTTGATAAAGCTCATTCATATCAATTTTAATAGAAGAATACTCGTTCATAAGGGTATTTTTTTTCTTGAAATTCATCAAGTCTAGCGAGAATATCCTTAGATTTTGGTAACTTTTCATAGTCCTTTAAAATCTCATTAGCAGCTGTTTTTTAAAGGGTAAGTTCGGCAGAGTATTCATTATTAAATTTAGTGTCATAAGGATTTGCTTTGTGATGTTTATAATGTTCTCTGTATTTATTGATAGTATGAATATGCTGTATTATACAGAGAGTGTAAAATAATCTGTGTAAACTCCATAAGAATTGATATAATATTCTTATAAAAATGGAGGGTGCACAGATTATGTCTTTTTCAAGAAAAGAACTTATTAAACAATTAATTAAAGAGACAAAACCTACAAGCGCAAAAGATGTTCAACAAACATTAAAAGAATTATTTTCAGACACACTTAAAGAGATGTTAGAAGCGGAGCTTGATGATCATTTAGGCTATTCTAAATATGACTATAAAAACAAAAACACTACAAACAGTAGGAATGGTCGTAGTTCTAAAAAAGTATTATCGGATTTAGGCGAATTTGATTTAACAGTCCCAAGGGATAGAGAAGGATCATTTGAACCGCAGGTTGTAAAGAAAAATCAAACTGATGTTTCAGGAATTGAAGATCAAGTAATTAGTATGTATGCAAAAGGAATGACAACAAGAGACATAGCAACTCACTTAGAAAATATATATAGTTTCCAGGCTTCGCCTACTTTAATATCAGGAATAACAAACAAAATTACTCCTATAGCAAAAGAATGGCAAAACAGACCTTTAGAACCTGTATACCCAATAATATTTATGGATGCTATCCATTATAAAGTTAAACAAGACAATAGAATTATAAACAAGGCTGCTTACGCAGTTATTGGAATAAATTTAGATGGAATGAAAGAAGTTTTAGGTATTTGGATTGGTGGAAATGAAACGTCAAAATATTGGCTTTTAGTGTTAAATGAGCTTAAAAATAGAGGGATTAATGATATCCTTATAGCCTGTGTTGATGGTCTAAATGGATTTGCTGAAGCTATTAAAGCTATTTATCCAAATACTGAAATTCAAAGATGTATAATACATCAAATTAGAAACTCTTCAAAATATGTATCTTATAAAGATTTAAAAAAGTTTAATGCTGACTTAAAATTAGTATATACAGCAACAACAGAAGAAGCTGCTTTAGCTGAGTTAGAAAAATTTGAACAAAAATGGGGAGATAAATATCTTATTGCTATTCGCTCATGGAAAACTAATTGGGAAGAATTAGCCACTTTCTTTAAATATCCTCCAGAGATAAGAAAAATAATATATACTACAAATGCTATGGAGAGTTATAATAGACAATTAAGAAAGGTTACTAAGACTAGAAGTATTTTTCCTTCTGATGATGCTTTACTTAAAATGCTGTATTTAGCAACAATGGACATAAGTAAAAAATGGACTCAATCAATACGAGGATGGGCTCAAATACTAGCTCAATTATCTATATATTTTGACGATAGAATTGATAATTTAATATTTTAAAAAACAGTACTACTTAATAATGAATTATCATACCATCTTGTTGTAAAAATATTAAAAAAATTAAAATAACTAGGTATTAGCATAATAATACTCTTACCTAGTTATTCTTAAATATATTAATTCTAAAATTTTTATGGAAGTTTACACAAAATTCTTGACAGACTCATAAGAAGTCCATATATGAACTACCTTATTTTATGAAATTATAACTGTTTTCTTTGGTTTATTTCCTTTTGAATTTTCTTCAATGCTTTTTTAGATCCTCTTTCAATATCCCTATCTAGTTTTCTTTCTTTATAACTTACAAACAAACTATTTAAATCATAATCCTTTGGATATAATTCTGCAGCCTTTAAAGAAAGCTCTATTCTTTTTGCATTTACTTCTATAAATTCATTGTTATATAAGACTTTTACATTATTAAATTTGTCTACAGGCTTATATATTATCCCAAAATCATCTTTATCTAATAATTTTACTTTATCTCCTACCTGATAAACGGGAATTTCCTTTTCTTCTTTATATACTTTGGCAGATGACTCTATTTTACTTCTTTTAACTAAATCAAAATTATAGTTTTTATCATCCATATATTCTTTTGCTTTTTTTAATACCTTGTCTTTTATGCCCATTTTTTTAGAAATAAACAACGCATTACTATCTTGAGATATTCCTATGGTTAGCTTATATAGTGGCTGTAATGTATCTTTATCAAACATCATACCTGAATTTTCAAATTCTGGATGATATGTTGCATACTTCTTGAGTTCTCCATAATGGGTAGATGCTAGGGTTATACATCCCATTTTATACATTTCTTCAAGAATAGCTATAGCAAGTGCAGCCCCTTCATTTGGTTCAGTTCCACTACCAATCTCATCTAGTATCAATAGGGTAGAATTATTAGATGAACTTATTATTTGTGCAATGTTTTTTATATGTGAAGAAAAGGTACTAAGGGCATTTTCTATACTTTGATTATCCCCTATGTCAACAAATATATTTTCAAATACATTCATTACAGTTTCTTCACTTGCACATATGTCAAATCCACATTGAACCATTAACGACAACAAGCCTACAGTTTTTAACGCAACGGTTTTTCCTCCTGCATTAGGTCCTGTAATTAGCAAGCTTCTATAATTCTTTCCTATTTCTAAATTTAGTGGTACAACATGCCCTTTTAAAAGAGGATGTTTTCCATCAACGATTTTTATATATCCTCTATCATTTATTTTAGGTGTAATTCCATTTGTATTTTGGCTATATTTAGCTTTTGCAAAAACCATGTCATACTCTGCTAGTATTTCTATGTTTAATTTAATATTTGTTATTTTTTCAAATATAAGCTCCGTTAAATAAGATAATATCTTATTTTCTTCTATAGATTCTTCACTTTTTAAACAAATCATCTCCATGCTAAACTTTGATACATTATTAGGTTCTATAAATACAGTATTTCCTTTTGATGATGTGTCTAATATAACTCCACTCACTTTGTTTTTGTAGGATGCTTTTATTGGAATTACATATCTATCCTCTCTTTTACTTATTACAAAATCTTGAATATACTGTTTGTTTCCACTAGCTGTTAAAAATTTATTTAGTCTTTCTTTTATTTTAGTTTTAGTTACTTCTATATTTCTTCTTATTTTCTTTAGTTCTTTACTAGCTTGCGAATCCACCTTACTTCCTCTTATACAGTGGTCTATTTCACTTTCTATATTTTCACAGGGTGTTATATTTGCAGCATATGCACTTAAAGTAGGTGCATAAAATTCTTTATCAGACATAAAAGACTTTATTTTTCTACTTCCTCTTAAAAAATCTTGTATTTTTATAAGTTCATATGGATCTAATATCATACCCTTTTCAATCTTATCAATAAGTGTATTTACATTAGATAACCCACCAAGAGGTATGTGGTTACTATTTTCTATTATCTTTTTAGCTTCTTTGTTTTCAGCTAATCTTCGTTTAACTACTTTCTTATTTCCACTAGGATTTAGCTTATCTATTAAGTCTTTTCCAAGTGAACTTGCACAATACCCTTTTACTAATTCCTTTACTTCATCTAGTTGTAGTTTTTGAAATGTACATTTATTCATTGATTTCATCCCTCCAAAAAAATAAAGGCTATAGGTAAACAGAGTACACCTATAGCCTTATATTATTTCATTTTTTATACTATTTTTTTGCATAAAAAAGCCGTGCAAAGCACGGCATTAATAGCAAATTATAGATATAAAGAGTCCCTTAAAGTAAAACCTATCAAGGGCATGTTTTATAAGATTAGCTATCCGTGTTCTTAACATAATTACATCTTAAACGCACAACAAATAGACCCAAGAATAACGGGCTTTTCAAACTTTTAAGATGTTTATTAAATTCATTTAGTTAAGAACAACTACACTCACAAAACAACCTCCTATTTATATTACCTACATTATATATCAACAAATTGAATAACGCAATATTTTATTAAAATTCTACCGTCATTTATTATATTGATTTTGAAAATAAATCATCAAATAAACAAACTTAAAAATCGTGTTAAACTATAGTAAATCCAATATATAGATATATTCCTAACTTTTTTTGAATTAAAAGTATGTTGAGAATATATAGTTGTTATTATGTTTTTTATACCTAATAAGGTTTAATATGGTATAATTTTGAGAGAGTGTTGTTACATAGTTTAAAGAAATCACAAATTTATAGGGGGTGATAGTTATGAGTAAAAATAGACCTTTTATAATAACATTTATTGGAGATATATCTTTTTTAAGTGCATTACTATCAATATTATTATCAATAGCATCATTATTATCTCCAGGTTTTTTAGAACGCCATAATTTTTCTACTATACCATTACCTATTTTTTCACATCATATAATGCAGATATTATTGTATATAATTTTACTAATAGCATCTTATGGCTTTTTAAAACTTAAAATATGGGGTTATTGGCTAATGATAACTTATAATACATTTTTCCTATTAGTAAATATTATTTGGGGTCTACAAAATAAACAACCATTTATTTCTACAAACGTTATGATGACATTTATAGAATTAATATTTATTTTACCAACAAAAAAATACTTTTATGAAGAGAATTTTCCTTCATAATATGGTGTATTACACTAGATATGTACTGAAAGGATATTACCTATGGGCAAAAATAGATTTATAGTGAAACTAAATAATAAATGGGTCATTATAGATTATAAAGATAATATAATAAAAGAGGTAACATATGATATAATTATTATGAATTACTATAATTATTAAAGAGGTAATTAATATGATAAAAAGAAGATTAATGATAATGTTATCAGCAATATTACTATTAGGTGCACCAACTGCACAAGCAAAGGTTACGAATTATATTGTAAAAAATAATACAAATTACACATATAATGTTCAGAAATTAGGACAAAGCTATTTAGACTATACAGAGGGTGCAGAAGCTAAGTTATATAATGAGTACGTTAAAAATGTAAAAGAGGGGACTGTGCTAGCTTTTCAAGACGATACAGGGAAATATGTTAGTTACACTGATATAGTTAATGCCTTCTTAGCTGCAAGCGAAAGTGGACAAACCTTTAATTTATCAGAATTTCTAAAAACAGCTAAAACAATGCAAATAAATGGAGTAAATACAGAAAAACCTAAGGAAATCAAAGAAGAAACCACTAATTCTAAAATACCTACAGAATTTGATTCTGACAGTTGGTTTGTTGATAATTCTAAACTTTATACTGCAGTAGATTTTGCTACTACAAAATATGAAGAGGATACTATTTGTATAGATTATAATAAATCATTAGGAGCTCTTGAAAATATAACTATATTAGACCCAATTAAAATTGAAATACCTGTTTTAGAGTCAGGTTATCGTACTTTTACTGTAACATTTCCTAAGGAAATGAAAAAAGAAGACTTTATCTTAAACAAAACTATGAAGTCTGTATACGCAACTAATAAAACAGATTGTCATGAATTTCCTGAAGTAATGTCTGTTAACGGTAATACAGTAACTTTCCAAATTAACTTTAATGGTGTAATTGATTCAATGTATATATTCTTTTATGGTATAAGGGATATGAAACCACTGGTGTTACCTCTATCAAAAACAAATAGTAAGTGGGTTGAATATTATAGATATTTACCTATAACAAATATTGTAGATATAACTAAAAAATACTATCCAGAAGCAACAGGATTAAAATATAAGTATTCTTCCGTTGGTTATAAGGATTTAAAACATTTGGAAGCAATAAAAGATTTATTGTCTGCAGAAGAATATAGCATATTAGAAACAGTAAGAACTAAAATAGATAGGTATAATCTTTTAACAAGATATCTAGTAGATACTAATAATTTATTGAAACGAGTAACAATTTATGATGAATTCGATTTAGATAATAATACTATACAAATATTCTGTAGGGGTAGAGATATGGACATATGGGTATATACTAAAGGTTCAAAAAAATATTATGCATCCAGAATACCTAAAACAGGTTGGAGTTATGATATAAAAATAGGGGATATAAGACTTAATGATTAAATTAATGCTATTTGGCACTAAGATTGACTTAGTACCAAATAGCATTATTACTATACATTCCCATTCTTTTCAAAAAAACCTCAATCATTAAATAGAGTCTATTACATCACATCTATTAAGTATTAATTTTTTTATTCCTTCTCTATACCACTTAGGACAATTAAACCAATTTATATTGTTTAATTTTAATCTTAAAACTTTAGTAAAACTTTTATATCTTGATTTATTTTGTTCTATAACGTATTTTGCAAGTTCTCTGTTTTCTAATACAAAGCTTGGATGCGATTCTGAATATTCCACTAAATCCTTATTAAAATCATACTCCATAGCATTAGACATTAAAGAATATCCTTGATCAAATAATGGAGCAAAAGATAAAAGCTCTTGTGTATTATTATCTATAATAAATCCAAAATTTCCAAGGTGTCTATCCCTATTTTCTATAATATAATCAAAAACTATCATATCTAAAAAATCTTGTCTAAATTCTTTTGGAATCCATTCTATAATATTTGCAAATCCCCATTTCTTTCTATTAGGTTCTATACTTTCTAAAAAATATCTAATAGGCAAATAACCGTTATCCTTACTTGTAAAAATCTCGCATACTGAACAATTTTGATTGTGCCATTTATCTGTCCAATAAGGGATACAATTAAGTTCTAATAGCTTTCCTAGCTCACTTGATATACCTTCTGCAAAATGTTCTTTATCTAAGTTAGCTGCTCCTATATTACCTCTTTTATATAATAAAAGTTTATTGTCTATTTTTCTCCATGCTTTATTCATAACTCCTTGTGTTGTAAGCTCTGGTGATGAAACTTTAGGAGTATTTACTGTACCACCTAAACTGGTATTATTACCGAAAAAAGTTACAAGTCCTAGAGCTTCCTCAAATTTATTATCATATAAATTATATTTAGTCCAACATAAATCTAATGGATACATATCTTTACTATCTAATGGTTTTATCCAATAACTATCATTTAAGCTAAATCCATTATTTAATTTAAGATAATCAAGAGCAGTTGGTTTCTTTTGAAATTGTAAAGATTGAATTAATTTTTCTAAATGATTTCTATTAGCAGGAATTACTCTACTTTTAAACCAATCTTTTAGTCCTCCAACTTCATGTTTTAAAATATATGGAATTAAATCTTTATTGAGTAGTTTTATTGTTGGATAATCTCCATTTATATTTAATTTGTCACTAAAAATCAAAACCGGTATATCTTTATTCATAATGTAAAATTCACTCAAATATTTTCACATCCTTTCTAAAACATTGAATAACTGCTGATATATAGTCAATTATATCATAAAAAAATTTACATATTATATCTTTAGCAATGAAAACATAAGATAAATAGTGCCTGACACCACTTGTCTAGTATGTTTTTATATAACTAATAAGGTTTAATATGGTATAATTGGGTGTGATTTATTATTAAATCTGAGGTGATAGAAAAAATTTAATTGTTAATTTTGATGGTTTATATATATGATTATGTATCACAACCTAAAATGGGGGGAAATAAATGATAAACTTAAAAATATTAAGAAATACATTAATAGCAACATTATCGATATTTATGATAGGATGTTCTTCACCAAATAAAGCATCTAATAATATTGGGGATAGTAAAGATCATAAAATATATGGTACACGAAAAATAGAGGTTAAAGAAGGATTTACGAATGAAAAAGACTTAAAACAAAGCGCTTTCAATTCGGTTGATGAAATTAATAGTAAAGACTATGAAAAATATGAAATTTACTATTTTTTTAATTCAGACTTAAATAATCTCTATAATAAAGATAATAAGTCATTTATAGCGAAATATCTTTGTGATGAAGGTTATTGTAGTTTTTATAAAGATGATAAAGGAAACTGGACATTATCAGAGTATAAATTAAAAAATTTGACTTTTGAAAACCAAGAGGAGTTAGATGTATTTATAGCTGCTAATAAAGTTATTAAAAATACTTTAGAAAGTGAAAAAATAAATAATTTATCTGAATTAAGCACACAAAATAAAAACTATGTATTAGAGAGAGTTTGGGAGCGACAAGGAAATGATGTTAATAGTATGACGGATAAAGACAGAGATGATTTAAAACTTAAGTTAAGTAGCTTTTTTTCAGGTTTTTAAGAAGAGTTGGCTGAATTTAATGTATAACACATGTTGGAGGAGGAAAGTATTATGGTTTTCACAAAGCAAATTATTGCTAAGATTTTAATACTTTGTATTTTAGGGGTAGGTTACTCCAATGAGTTAAATCAAGGTAATAATACATCTAATCCAACTAAAATGGATGAATTATTAAGTCAAGGAAAATACACTTATTCTACTGAAATAGATAAAAAATATGTTGCAATTATGGTGTATGATGCTGAAAAAACAACAGTTAAAGAATATGAATTTAAAAATAATGGATCAGTAGATATAACTGTTCCAAATAATAAAGATTTCATAATATCACTTCATGCTAATCGAACTATTCTTTATACTTGGAATATAAAAAATAATATTTGTAACGGAATAGTACAATTTGTTAAAAGATCTTGGATAGATATCCCTCTTCCTAAAGTCGAAGAGGGAATGTGTGGAATGGATTATTCTAGACAAAATTTCTATTTTAAATGTATAAAAAATGGTAATCAGAAAATTGTTATGAGATATGAACATCAAGAAGAACAAAGAGACGAATTTTTTGAAGTTAATTTCAATATAATGGTTAAGTGAGTAAACCTATATAATTTAATAATTTTCAGTTAACTAAAAAACAGCCCTGAAGCTAATACATTGTACTATATTAGCTTCAGGGCTGTGACTATATCTTAATGCTCTTTTTTCCTTAACATAAATAAACCACCAATTATTAACATTACTGGTATAAAATATTGAGTTATCCCTTCTTTTATTTGATAATAAACATAACTTCCTGCAAAAAACTTATTTACAATTCCCAATACACCTAACGTTATAATTATATATGCAATAATTGTCATATTTTTCTTATCTAATTGTATTGGCTGCTTTTTCTTGAAATTCATACTATCAAACTCACTTGAGTTATTAACAGCATTTGAATTATTTGACATATATTTTTCAAAGAAGAAATCTGAATCCATAACAATTTCTCCATTATCCATTCTATGAGCTATATTATAGGTATCAAAAAATAGATAAAACCAAAGTATAAATTGAATTAAATTTCCAATTCCTCCAAGTCCAATAATACTTAATATATCTTCTAAAAGAAAGAATATAACACATGCTTGAATTCCTTTCTTCATAAGTCCTAAATACATATATCCTATACCGGGTATACAAGCTGTTACAAAAGTTAGAAATCTACTTCTTCTATTCAAACTAATCACTCCTTAAATAAATTTTTATCATTAATAATGTCTAAGTTATAGTTGTATTTGGATTCTATTAACATCGTTTTACTTTTAATAAAACATTTAGTTTCAACAATTTTATATTTTAAACCAGTATTAACAACGATTAGCATCATTAATCCAGCCATTATTAAGCTTAATGCTGTTGAGTTATTGGTTTTAAAATTAAACAATAGTGATACTCTATTTGAACTTGAATGTACTTTAGATTCACTTTCACATTTTATATTGTGAATTTTATTCATAAGTCTTTCATTGTAATCAGGAGAGGGTTCAATATCTTCCTTTGAATTAAATATTAAATTATCAATATCATCCCATTTTTCTTGCATAGGTCGCATCCTCCTTTTTCAGTTCATTCTTCAGCTTTTTCTTAGCTCTATAAATCTTACCTTCTACAGCTCTAGGAGTTATATTTAAAATTTCACCAATCTCTTTCTGACTAAAACCTATATAATAATATAACACAACTACTAATCTTAAATCCTTAGAAAGTTTTTTAATACACTGCCTTACAAAAATCTTTTCATCTAAATCTACTGGTTCTTCAGCTTTTTGTATATGAAACATATCTGTTAAAAAACCTTTTAGGCTTTTTTTTCTCTTATAATCCAGGCATTTTGATACAGTTATCTTATAAATGTAGGTTGATAATGAACAATTACCTCTAAATTTATCTATGCTTTTATAAAGTGATGTAAAAACTTCTTGAGATAAATCCTCAGCTTCATAATAATCCTCAATATATGAATAGCATAAAGCAAGAACTTTTTTCTTATAGGAATTTACTACTTCAATAAAACATTCCTCATCTTTTTGTTTTAACCTCTCTATAATACTTTTTTCATCATTCAACTCAATCACTCCTGAGTGTCAATCTCCACAACACCATTACTCATATCGATTTCTATGTTTCCTTCACCATTTCCTACAGTTTCTTTAATCCCTGAATTTATTCTCTTATCACTATTTAGGCTACAAACTCCCATATTCACGTCAGCATTAATAGCTACATTTTCATCTTCTGTATCTATACTTACCTTTCCATTACTCATATCGATATTTATATCTTTGCAAAGCTTATTACTAATTTCAACATTACCATTAGAAAGTTTTATATCTGTTTTTTGTACGTCTCCTTCTAATTTAACATTGGCATTATTTGCATCTATATCAATATTAAATTTTAAATCCTCATCCAAAGATTTAACATTCAAATTACTTCCATCAATCTCCACATCCAGTTCATTTGGGATATACATAATTATTTTTTCGCCTTTAACATAACTCTCATTAAAAGAAATTTTATATCCGTCATACTCTTCTTTGGCGTCAATTTCGTATTTTTCAATATCACTTTTTTTATCTACATAAACTGAAGTTTCTAATTTAATATTATCATCATCTGACTTCTTTATTTTTATATCTGCATTTGTAATATCCAGCAGTATTTTGTTCCCATGAGGCTTTAAAGTTTTATTAGATTTAATTTCTTTGTTATTATTATGAAAGTTGATTGTAAATCCATCTTTAAAAGAAATTCCTGTTTTAAATTCTTTGGTTACTTGATTAACAATTCCATCAACATTAACTTTACTACTAATGCTCATAAAACCATTAACTGCTAAAAATATAATTACTACAGGTATTATTAAATAATTTATCCTTACCTTTTCATTTTCCTTACTGCTTTTCATAATTAAGAGCATTTCAATCCCTAGTATTATAAAAATCACAGGCCAAAACTTAAAGATTGACTTTCCTAAGATAGGATTATTTTCATAAATAATCATCCATATTCCTAGAAAAATTAATGCAGCTGATGACGTTATTGTACCAATTTTTCTCATTATCTTTTCCTCCTAAATTAAAGCTTAAAATAATAATTACTCAATATAGTTTCTTAGTAACTAAAATACCCCCATGTCATATATTTGCTTTACAATAATATAGACGTATATAAACTTTAATATCCCACGATAAAAATAACAATAACATTATAAAATATAAGTTATTGTTATTTTTCATAATAATTATCTAATTACATCTCAAATCAAAGCCAGCAGGATACCCATCATCAAAAATTTCAATTTTAAAAATCAAGTTTCCTAATTTATCTCTTTGATTTAATATTTCAACAGTTACTTTCACATCATCTTTATCAATATTTTTATCTGCTGTTGGCACTGAAGCTGATTTATAATATGCCAATATATAATTTTTACTTAATTTAGTAGATAACATCATAGACGCTCTATAATCACAATGATTTCCATTACATACTAAAAGACCTACTTCTTTATCTTTAGATAAAATTTTTGTGTTTTTAGGTAAAGGATGGGTATATAAATTATTAGCAAAAGTGCTCAATTTATTATTATGAACTATTGTTGGTAATACAAAAGGTAATACTATTAATCCTATTAATAAAACAAATATAAAAATTATTAGTGTTAACTCTTTTAGTGATTTGATTGATATTCTAATTTAGATCATCTCTTTCTGTTTGTAAATTTTGATTCTAGATATTTTTGTAATTATAAAATAAAATCCATGATAAAGTATACCATATGATTGTTTTTATATAGCTCATGGTATGTAAATATTTATATAAAAACTATAATGAGGAACTTTTAAATACAAATTAAGGGACGAGGGAAACGAAAGGATTGAAAAATAGATTTTATTATAGACACAGTATTTCAGGTGTTTTTTGCGTTTTTGGGGATAGTTGGACTGTATGTATTCTGAAAATAGGTAGTCCATTTTCGGACTACCTATTAAAATTTTATTATATCTGATTATTAGTATATTGGTTTAACAAATTCCCAGTAAATTAATTCACTATCTCTATTAATTTCTTTCAATCTAGCCTTTTCTAATATTCGAGCAGAAGGCTTATTGCTAATCAAACACTCTGCTTTAATAACTTTAACACTTTCTTGAAAACTTAACCAATCCATAATAGCATTTAAAGATTCAGAACCGAAACCTTTTCCTCTTTCATGTTCTACTAATCCAAATCCAACTTCAACTTCACCTTTTTCATTAGGTTTTCCATGAAAGCCTATATCACCAATTACTTTCATATTGTCTTTGTTTACAATCATCCAAGTTTCAAATCCACTTGGTATCTTATTCTTTTCTAATGAATTATTTATAATAGGTAAAATATCCATTGTATCTTCTGTAGGCCATTTTTTATCTAGTTTAATTCCAAGTTTCTCAACTTCTTTATTACTTCCATCTATTAAAGATTTAGTTATTTCCAATGTTACAGGTACTAACATTAACCTGTCTGTGTGTATGTTTCTTAAATTCATTTTATTTTCCACCTTTCAATATTAAAAAATAACTTACTAAAAATAAAGGTGGATCAATACCTGTAAATTTAACTTAGGTAGTAAACCACCTTATAGATTTTCCATTTATAAAACTTTTCATAAAACCAACTCCTATCATTACTAACTATAAAAGGACATACTTATAAATTGTCCATCCTTTATATGAATTGTATTATATAACCAATTAGATGTAAATAGTTTGTATTGAAACTTTAGTATCAAAGATTGTTCTTTTTTATTCCAATTTTTGTGAACAGTTAGCTACTTTACAAAAACTGAAACAACTTTTGCTGCTTAAAGATACATCTTTCAAATAAAATATAGTTTACAAAGAAACAAAAATCGTGTATTATTGTTTACTAGGAAACAATAATACTTTAAAGGAAAGAGGATCAATAGTATGATAGATATCACAATAAAATTAGATAATAACCATAAAGTTTGGAAATGGCTAGAATCCCAAGAAAATAAACTAATAAATGCAGGGCATGTGGGCACTCATATAGATGTGTATAAAAAAAGTACTATTCCAATAGAGTATTTCAAAACTAAAGGAATTTTAATCGATTGCACAAATTATGGTTTGAATGAAGAGATAGGGATTGAAGTATTAAAAAACGTAGAAATAGAAGAAAATAGCTTTGTAATGTTCAAAACTAATATCCAAATTAGTTATCCATACGGAAGTGACATATATGTAAAGCAGCACCCTGAGCTTAGTTGGAACCTTATAACTTATTTACTTAAAAAAAAGGTATACTTTATAGGAATTGATTGTGCAGGAATTCGTAGAGGAAAGGAACACATTCAAGCAGACATAAAATCAGAAGAAAATAATACTTATGTTATAGAAAACTTAGATTTAAGTAAATTAAACATTAAAGCAGGTAATAAATTTAGCGTTTATACTATGTGGATAGAAAATCCATTTGCAACTGGATTAGCAACTAGAGTTTTAGTTGATGTATTACACTAGATATTAAATGGAGGTTACCTATATGAATAACGAATTAATGTTAAAAAAATTAATGGAAATCTATCAACTATATACAGAATTCAATGAGAAAGCTTTTTTAGATAATTATAGTAATTTGAACATAAATGAAGTACATGCTATTGATTATATAGGTAGAACAGAACGTGCTAATGTAACTAAAATTACAGAACATCTAAAAATAACTAAAGGTGCAGTCACTAAAATAACAAAAAAATTGATAGCTAATGAATATCTCAGTTTATATCAAACTGAAGAAAATAAAAAGGAAAAGTACTTTAGTCTCACAAAAAAAGGTAAAGAAATTTTTATAAAACATGAAACTCTGCACATGGAAGCTGTGAAAAGAGATAAAAAGATATTTGAATATTTTAATGAAAGTGAAAAAAAAGTTATATTTAGATTTTTAGATATCTTAAAAAAAGACTTTGATCAAAAATTAAAGTAATCGAAACTTACATAACAATATATAATATAGCTTATCATTAACCATAGTTTAAATACCTGTAGTATCAACGACATAGTATTCTCCTGTTACTGGATTAAAAAAGTAATGTAATATTTCACCATCAATTTTCACTGCAAAAACATAACCTTTATCAACAAAAATTGAAATTTAATGTTGCTTTCTTATTTTATTCAAGATAAAAGAAATATGGGAATAACTGAAAAAGGAATAATTTGCTATAAAAGGTTCTATAAATGAAGCAGTATTAGCTCTTATGAGTGGATATCACCTAATATAATTAAAATTATAGTTAAAGATACTTTTATCTTTTGGAAAAATGAAAGCTTTATAGAATTTAAAGTATGTATAGAAGAAAATCAAAAAATGGATAAGCTATTGCAAAAATATATTACCTAATAAATTATGTATTTTAAGGAGATAAATATATGGGATGGAAAGAATCAGCTATTCTTAATGGAGTATCAATACTTTTAATTATTCTTAATATATATATAAGATTTACACATAAACATACATTAGATAAATTACTTAAGAATAATAAATTACTTTTTTCTCATGAAATAATAAATAGTAAAAGAAAGTTTATTATATTTATTTTACAATTTATATTTTTTATATGGTTTCAAATATTTATAGTAAATGAAATAGATGCAGTGGCATTTTTTCAGTATACAGTTATATCAGGCTTCTTTTTTAACTCTGAGTTTATTTTTGACGATAAATTATTAATAACTGAACAAGGTATAATTATAGAGGATAAATTGATAACGTGGTCCTCTGTAAAAAATTTTAACTTTAGGGAACATAAAAAAAATATAATGATTATATCTATAAGTTATAATATAGACGATGTTTTTCAACGTAAAATATATAAAAAGCATAGAAATACTATAGAAAAACTATTTAATAAATTGATAAAAAATAATCCTTGTACTATAATTTTATAAACATTGAAGATAATGAGAGGTGCAAAAAATGATATGGATTATTGTAATTTCTGTTATAAATATATTAATAATTTATTCTATATTCAAAGAATTTTATATAAAAAACAATAGGGGTAACCTTGTCATATGTGCATTTAATAAGAAAATATATTATATAATATCTGTTATAGCATTGATAATATCTATCATTTCTTTAATAACAGATACTATAATTTATTTAAAAGGTATTCATTTTATTACGTTAACATATATTTTTGCAAAGCATACATTTTCAATACCTTTCTGCATTTTAATGATTATTCAATCAAAAAAAGGTTTAGGAATAACGGAAAAAGGTATATCTTTTAGGACAGGTTTTTATAAATGGGATAAAATTAAAAGTTATGAATGGTCATCATCAAATATAGTTGTGTTTAAAACTTATGGATTGTTTAATTTAAGCTACGTAGAATTAAAATTTGATACAATACAAAAGCAAAAAGTAGAGAACTTGCTGCAAAGATATATTAACTGAAGGAGCAAAGATTGTTTGTTTTACTTTCAATCTTTGTAAGGCGTCAGGTCTTAAAAAATAAGGCTTAACGCTTTTTTTATTGTAAAACAAATCAAAATGGTTGCATATAAAGAAAAAATATATAACATTAAATGATGGAGGAGTTAAAGTGAAAAAAATTATAATTTGAATATGGTATAATTAAACATAAATTGTACGTAATTTAATATAAGGAGGAAAAAGCATGCTAGATTTACATAATTTCAATATGCCAAAATTAAAAGAAGAGGCATATAACAGAAATACCATAAGAAAGGACTACTTAAGACAAAAGGGTACAGTTGCAGTAAAGAATCTCAAAAATAATAATTTTGAAGCTCACTATTGTGATTCAATCGAGGAAGCAAGAAAACTTGTTTTAAGTTTGATTCCTGATAATGGTATCATAGGATGCGGGGATTCACATACAGTATTTGCTCTTGAACTTGATCAGGAACTAGAAAAGAAAAATTGTGTTGCAATTCCTCATACTTGTGCAGTAAATAACTATGCGATGGAACATAACAGCCCAGGGTTTAAGGTTGTAGGAAATAAGGAAGAAATGCGAGATATACTCATGCAGTATCTTGTTGCTAATGTATTTATGTTAGGAGCAAATGCAATAACAATGGATGGTCAAATTATCAACATTGATGGAGCAGGAAACAGGATTGCAGGAAGTCTTTACGGTTCAGACAGAATAATAGTTATAGCAGGTGTTAACAAACTGGTCAAAGATTTAAATGCAGGATTAGACAGGATTCGTTTTGTTGCAGCACAGATGAATAATATAAAGTATAATAATGATTTGGCATGCAATCATTGCGGTTCATGTATGGACTGTAGATCTGAACAAAGAAACTGTAATATAACAAGTATTATACATAAAAAACCTGTAGATTCGGATTTCCATGTAATCATAATAGGTGAGGAATTAGGATTTTAATTATACTTATTTTCAAATCTTTGTAAGGGGTCAGGTACCTTACAGTAGTTCAAAAGTTTTAATCCTTGTTTTAATGAAACATGCTCTTAAATCCTTATATCTCAATACTTTGAGGTTGTTCTAAGACCAGCTTAAAACCCAGCTTTTTTGATAGAAAATACCCTATTCAACTTAAGACCTATAGCTACTTTAAAATGCAAACAATACCACAAACATAAATGTTTACATTTATGTTTGTGGTATTGTAAATATTTATACAAATATAATTGTTTGTTACACTGTAACATTTATTACAGTCAATATTAATCTAATAGAGTTTTATATTCATCCACATCATCAAATATTGTTGAAAAAGTTGTTGGAGTACGACTAATATTTTTCATTTGAATTGGATCTCTAGCATTTATTTTTTTTATAAATATTTCAAAAGAGTTATCGTCATTTAAGGTAATTTCAAAATTTTGCTTATCACTTTTCATTTTATATACATTGTTTTCTGCTTTTTCATAGGTTCCTCTATCAACTTCCCTATTATCAATATATTCAATAAAACTACTATCATCTTGTCGAATAGATATTTGAACAAAATATCCATTTACATCTTTTTCATTCTGATAAAAACCTTTAAAAATAGGTTTTGTTTTTGATGTACATACCCCTAATATCACAATAATTGCCAGTAATAAGACAGTAATTATTATTTTTTTCATCATATACCCCCTAAATTTTATTTAGATTAATAAATATACATATACGATTATGTTTTAATAAATTTGAGTTTGTTATTACCTACTATATTTATATTATTCAACAGCAACACATATGTAATTATACCATATTAAACCTTTTGTTCATAAAAATAGTATGAGTCTAATTGAAACATGCTAAAAGAATTATACATTAATACAAAAATAAATTTAACACAAAAAACAAATAAAACTGCTAAACTAGCAGCTTATCTATTTGTCTAATGTTTCAATCCTTGTTTTAATGGAAGTTGTATTTAAACACGATCATGTGAAAGGATATAAGAAACTTAGTGGAGGTTTCAATCCTTGTTTTAATGGAAGTTGCACTTAAATAATAACAGAATAGAATGATATAATTAAATCAAGTGTTTCAATCCTTGTTTTAATGGAAGTTGCACTTAAATGATGAAGACAAGAAAAAAATGATTGACGAAAGATATTGTTTCAATCCTTGTTTTAATGGAAGTTGCACTTAAATGTTTTTCTTTTTCTTTTAATGCTTTTTGTTCGAGAGTTTCAATCCTTGTTTTAATGGAAGTTGCACTTAAATAATATGTAATACGTTAAATATTAAGTTAGAAGATTATGTTTCAATCCTTGTTTTAATGGAAGTTGCACTTAAATAATGGTCAATGTTAGGAAATAACTTGTGCCATTGGGTGTTTCAATCCTTGTTTTAATGGAAGTTGCACTTAAATAAGAATTAGATATAGCAATAGTATTCTTATCACAATGTTTCAATCCTTGTTTTAATGGAAGTTGCACTTAAATTAAATATAATATTAAATACTACATAACATCTTAAAAGTTTCAATCCTTGTTTTAATGGAAGTTGCACTTAAATCCTTACTTCTTAACAAATCCTTATATTTCAATACTTTTAGCTTGTTTTAAGACTAGCTTAAAATCAAGATTTTGGGGTGGGAAAACCCCTGTTGGACAAGGTTTTTCTGTCCCTTTTACATACTGACAAGCCTTTATCAATTTAGTTTCATCAATAGTTTTCGTAAATAGGGGTTGTCCTGCTGCAAAAATTCTATATAATTTATTATAACTGTTTTTTCAATATATGTAAATTGTATATTTAAGACAACTTAATTTTGAACTAGAAAAGATAACCTTCCCGTACCAAAATTTACTTTAGGGTAGGGGGATTTTCAATTAAAATGATGGGATACTTTTAGATTAACATAAACATCAATCCTTGTTTTAATGGAATATGCACTTAAACTATTTCAATATGTGGTGCAATGAAGCGCAATGGTTGTTTCAATCCTTGTTTTAATGGAAGTTGTATTTAAACAATGATGGACTCAACGGCTAAATTTGAAGAATATAGTTTCAATCCTTGTTTTAATGGAAGTTGCACTTAAATGTTCTCTTATCTTTTGTATACCTCTTATACTATAATGTTTCAATCCTTGTTTTAATGGAAGTTGCACTTAAATATAAAATTCACATAATCCTTTTTTCTACCATATATATGTTTCAATCCTTGTTTTAATGGAAGTTGCACTTAAATCAAGTAAGAACATATCCACTATTAGCAGTATTTTTGTTTCAATCCTTGTTTTAATGGAAGTTGCACTTAAATGTTCAAAAGGCAGTAATAGAAAATTATTTAAGAAATAGTTTCAATCCTTGTTTTAATGGAAGTTGCACTTAAATAATCATGGAATTTATAATGGATGGGAAACTACTAGTTTCAATCCTTGTTTTAATGGAAGTTGCACTTAAATAATAATCTGCTCTTGATTAGAAATAATCTCTCTCAAGTTTCAATCCTTGTTTTAATGGAAGTTGCACTTAAATCCTTACTTCTTAACAAATCCTTATATTTCAATACTTTTAGCTTGTTTTAAGACTAGCTTAAAATCAAGATTTTGGGGTGGAAAAACCCCTGTTGGACAAGGTTTTTCTGTCCCTTTTACATACTGACAAGCCTTTATCAATTTAGTTTCATCAATGGTTTTCGTAAATAGGGGTTGTCCTGCTACAAAAATTCTATATAATTTATTATAACTGTTTTTTCAATATATGTAAATTGTATTTAAAATAATTTGTTTTTAACGCTAATTTTATTATAAAAATCAACTCAAAAAAAACTAAATATAAAATTTTTATTTATACTTAGTTCTTTTTTAAATTTAGTTTTTCTGTTATATATCATTATTTATCCTGACATTGCTCTTTCCATTTAGCTAATCCTTCAGCCAGACCATTATTGATATTCTTACTATTATATCTATTTTTATTAGTAACACTATTATGTACTTTAGTTTTATTATTATATTGTTTTCTTCTATTCTGTCCATTATTTTTTACTTTAGTATCTAGATCTTTTAATAATTTTTCGTCTTGAAATTGTAATATTTCTGGTAATGTTCTTCTTTTTGCAAATTCTTTAGTGTTAAATTCCATATATCTAAAATTATTTCCTTCTTCTTTACTCGTAACTTTTGATTTAATATACATCAATTCTTTAATTGGCAACATATCATCAATTTTTTTACCATCTGTTAGATGTTCTTTACTAAATTTTTCTTTATATTTTTTTATATATTTATCTATATTATTGTTTTTATCCATATAATCAAATTCAAAATCATCATATTTGTTTTTAAGATTTTCTAAACTTAAATCAATATCTTTTACCTTTATTCTACCAAATCCATGTGATTTGCCCATTCCTATATTTTGATAACATCCATCATTTAATTTTAATGACCATAATAATAATCCTAACTCATCTTCATATAAATTATTAAAATATATTTTACCCTTAAATTCTGTACCTTCTTTTAATGGAAAAATTGTAAAAGCCATTTTACTATCTTCCTTAACTTTTTCAATTGTTATATAATCTTTTAACCAATATTGCTTTATTCCTCTTATTTTAAAATGTTCATTATTATAATTAGACAACTTTTTATTATCCTCAAATTGATTTTGTTTTAAATAAAGATTAAAACATGTAGATTTAGGTTCTGCAAGCAGCATAGTTTTACTTGAATCATTATCTATACATGCTCTTTCTTCAGCAATAACATCCTCAAAACTTACTCTTGTTTTATAACTCATATTTTCAGACTTTTCATCATCTACAATTAATTTATTTGCAAATCCAAAAACTGCATCTGAATAACTAATACCTTTTATATCTTTATATTTATCTGGTATACCTTCTAATACAAAATGATCATAAAAAACTCTTAAATAAGGAGTAAAACCAAAGTGAATAGTTTTTCCTTCTTGTATATAAAATATTGGTTTGGCATTTTTAATTCCTATTTCAGAAGGCAATTCATAAAATTCTTTATTTTCATTCATTTGTCCATTTTTTTTCATCTTTTCGGTTCTTATCAAATCATTATTATAGTACCTTATATCTTCAACAGTTATATCTATTTCTTTCACATTAGTATCCATCTCATTAATTATAAAATGTGCTAACTTTGAATGCATATATTCTGAACAAATCATCCAACCTTTGTTGTTATATTTCTCGTTTTTCCCTAATTTTACTATTTTATTTTTAGTATTATCTATCTCAAAGGACATAGGCTCTTGATATTTCTTAAACCCTGATTTTATTAATATTGTTTTTAAAAAATCAGCTTTCAACTGTTTTTTTAACTTTTGTTCATTTAACTTTCCATTTCTAGTACATCTAGTAACCATTTCTTTATACTTTTTAGGATATTTTTCTTCAAATTCTTCTAATGATTTAGGCATATTTAGTATTCTTTTAGAATACATAAAGCTTATATCCTTCTCAAAATCTTTATCTATAACTCTTCTTAAAACATCCTCACCTATCCTATTATAACATCTATTGTTCATATCTTTTTTAGCAGGTATTATAGAGTAGCTTTCTTTTCCTTTTTTATAAATATAACCAGCCTTAACATTCTTAACATAACTATATTTATTATTTTTTCCACCTTTAGATTCAATACCTAATCTATTAGTATAATCCTTTGATAATGAACTTTGGTCAGCTAATCCTCTATAAAGAAACTTCATATTCTGAATTTCACTGTCTGAATATCCTTTAGAATCTTTGTTACCTACTACACTGCTAAAACTTAATATTTCAGAATTTGTTTTTACCATGCCTCTTATAGAACTTCCTGGTATTGTATAATTACCTTTATTATTCTTAAAAAAATAAGATTCTTTACTATCTTTATCTACACCTTTAGAAATTAATATTGGAGTTTCTGCTTTTAATGTATATTCTATTATACCGTTTAATAATTCTTTTCCGTTTTTATCTTTATATAAATTATGCTTTGGCATTTGATCCATAGAATTATATCTAGCAACTCCAAAAGCAGGTAATGTTACAAAATTATATGGTGAAACAGAATATCCACATATAGTTTTAGTATCTATTTTTACAGGTTTCAACTAAATTACCTCCTTAAATTCAAAAGAACATGGTTTAACATAGCTTATATATGCTTGTTTATCTGTATCATCATAATTTACATATTTTTTAACTTCTAATTTGTGAGGATATTTTTTTTTATTCTTTTCTCTAGGGTATAAATAATATTCTTCCGTAAAAAAATCTTTATCTTCATTTTGATAAAATATCGTTCCAGAATATATCCCTTCATTATTGAATATCCTTATTTCATTCTCATAACTAAAAAATCTTACTTCTATTATATTTTCTTTATCTATTTTAATATTTTGTATTTTATCAGTTATAACTGAGTCGAAATTATATATTATTCCATATTTAAATCCTAATCTTATTAAAACATCTTTATCTAATAATTTATCAATACACTGATTATCATCACATACAAAATCAAAAACCTCTTTTAAATTACGGCTATTTAATTCCATTAATTTATACATAGACTCCATTACAAATCCTCCTCGCATTTGTAGTGCTTTAACTCATTTATATAACTCTCTAATAATTCTCTATTAGTTATTTTCTTATTTTTATAATCAATATCTATTTTTTCATCACCACATTCTATAAGCATTTTGTCAGCTTTAAATCTTCCTCTTCCTATGCTTGTCCCACTACCAATTGATAAGTTTTCCGTTGCTAAATCTCTTAACACAAAACTAAGCAATCCTGCTGCTGCTTTGTTTAAATTATTGTCTACACATTTTTCTAATGTTACTTTTATTCCTACTTTTCCCCTAGAAGGTTTTTCATT
This sequence comes from Clostridium aestuarii, assembly GCF_026735135.1. Taxonomy (GTDB): domain Bacteria; phylum Bacillota; class Clostridia; order Clostridiales; family Clostridiaceae; genus Clostridium_H; species Clostridium_H aestuarii. Next base: position 77,228 of record NZ_JAPQER010000007.1, read on the forward strand.
CATAAGCGCTGAGTTACAAACACCACCGGTAAATTTATCTATCTTTATTCTATTATATTTAACAGTGTTATCATAACCTTCACCATTTAATATTGCATCATCTACAAATACCGAACCCATTTTTTTATCCTTTTCACTCCCAAAAATCATATCTATAAATCCACTTTTATTAAGATAATTTGATATTTTTTCCGCTCTTGCTCTTATTATTCCTTTTAAACTACTTCCAGGTAACACATACTTATCTTTTGATTTCATATTTACAGAATCCACTTCATCACTATCTAAACTAGATGGTGCTTTAATTAATACTGGTGTAGTTAATTCTCCTTGTAATTTAAATATAATTGGTTGAATATCAAGTTTTATATTTTCTACATCCTTTGTTACATCTTTAGAGGAACCAGAACATTTTTTTAAATAATTGCTAAAGTCATCAAATTTACTTAAGTCATACTGTATTTCTTCTGCTTTATTTAATTTAAATGCTCCTGCACCAGATGTTTTATATGCTCCAAATCTTATATATTGTTTATTTAATGCCTTTAAGCATTTATAAATCATATCTTTAAAGTTTTTATTATCTTTTTCATCTGAATGTATTTCAAATCTAAGCTTAAAGTTAAGTCCTCTGGCTAAATATTCTCTATCTATTTTGGATTTATCAAAATTACTCCCAGTTTCTTTATTTATTTTCACACCTGTTCTTTTTTCAACTAAATCAATATTTGCATATGCATCATATACAAATATATTACTCATAGAATCTTGTGAGCCAAACAAATCTTTTGCTTCTTCACCAATATTTAATAAATAAGCTTTAAAAGTTCCTGCTATACTAGTTGCTGGCATATACGCTTTATGTTCACTAATTAAAAGGTCATCATCATTGCCTATATGTAATGGAGAAACACTTTCAATATATGCATTTATAAAAGTTATATATTTTTTATTGTTTAAATCCATTATTGTTTGTCCTCCTTTCTTAAATGATATCTGCATAATTCTCTTATAATTTTTATATTTGTTCTATACACAAATTCTCTATCTAATTTTGATTTTATACTACTAATTTGTATTTCATTTACATCTATTTTTGAAGTGAATTCTTTAACATCATCACTTTGATTAATATATTCTTCTAAATAATCAATAAAATTTGTTCTATCTTGTCCATGTTTAACATTTTTTAATTGATTTAAAGAATTTCCGTTTTTTTCTTTTATGTGATTAATATAATCTCTAACTTTATTTTTACCTCTATCTATACTCATATTTTCAACTGAACTTAAAAGTTCATATAAATTACCCCATTGATTATTATTTAATTTATTTGGATTCTTTAAATTGTTATATATATCTAATACAACTTTATTTATTTTACTTTCAACTTTATATTCATATATGCTAGTAAATATATTACTCAATTGTTTAACATCATTTTCATTTAAGTTTTCTATTAAATCCGATATCTCTATCTCTACCTCTCTTTCTTTTGTTTTATTTAAAACAGTATCATCAAGTGCATTTAATATAACAACTCTTCCGTATCCTTCTGATTTTCTTTCACCTATACCTATATCAATAAATCTTTGAAGTTTTTCCTCATCAATATCTCCATAAATTTTATATTTAAAAACACTTCCTGCTTTTATTGAAACAACTTGTGGAATACTACAATTCCACTTATTATTAAAACCAGATGTTATTTTAGTTTCAATACAACTATCTAAATATTCAACTTTTTCTAATCCTAACTGATTTTTTAAATATTCTTCATCAATAAATGTTTTATACTCTCCTAAGTTTGATCTATAAATTATATCAGACATAGCAAATAGATATATAACATCCTCAAAATCACTAGTATTATCGAAATATTCGAATTCTGGATTATCTTTAACTATTTCTATATCAGATATTAGGCATTTACCATATCCACTACCTTTAGCTCCTCCAATATACACAATAGAATCTTCTAATAATTCTTTTACTTCCTGTAAATATTCTTCATTATCTGATTGAATTATACCCTTGAATTTGTGTCCTTTTTTTATAGCATCATATCTAAATAGCTTATTTTTTTCATTTTTGTTTCCTTGTTTACTAATGTGAAGATTACTACATTTAGTAACTTTTATTTTTTCATATTCATTATCATCTATTCCTACAAATTCTGCTGATCTAACTTTTTCATAGTTATCTTCTAATTGATTATCAATTCCTACCGTTAAATCTATATGTGTTTCATATTCTTCATATTGAAATTTCTTAATTTCATCTTTATTGCAAAAGAAACATTTTGGAAATGGAATGGCTCTTTCTTCATCATCCATTGGATAAGCATTTAGAAATTTTATTCCTCCATTTAAAAGCTTTTTTCTATGTTCACCTTGGTTTATATTATAAACACCTTTTTTAGCTATATATTTAGCTATATATGCTCCTCTTATAGCTGAACCTGATATGTAATCCATAGAGGTTTGAGAATCACTTTGTACTATTGTATTAGCTAACTTTATATTTTCTTTGTTTTCTAAAGTATATGTTATATAGTTACTCATGATTTTTCACCTCTTTTAACAACTTATTTATATAAATATCCGTAATATCTTTATTTGTACCATCATTATCTATTTGTTTTAATTTAGCCAAAATTTCACCTTTACCTCTAGTTCTCATGGTTCCAATATGCCTTAACGTACTAACTCCCCCTGCTAAAAGTCCTAACTCTATATCATTAAGTGCTTTTTCACAATATAAATCCACTTTAAATTTCAGTCCTTTTTTTATAACTCTAAATTGTCTAAGTGAACCTTCTTTTGCATATCCATCTTTTTCTATACTTGTAAAGCTTCTATCATTTGTTAAAGCTTTTAATATGTCATTTTGGGAAAATTGTTTATTACTTATTCCATATTTCAACATCGCCCGTACATTCTTATCTAGTTCACAGTTTGAAAACTTTAATTTTTTCCAACCCTCTGTACCATCATTTTCTTTTCCAAATAGTCCTTCACCATATTTAAAGTAATCTTTTTTTTCATAATATTTTTCTAAAACTCTTATCAATTTAAAAACTTCATCTCGTAAATTTCCTTTAAAAGTTTTACCTTTTAAATAAGGTAATCCATATTCATCATAAACAATCTCTAAATCTACTGAACCTGGAACTGATTGTCCACTTCCAAATATAGCTTCTGACATAAGTTCAATTTCTATGTATAGCTGCTTCACATATATACCTCCATTTCTAATTTAACTCAATAAACAAATCCATTAATTCTATTGCATCATAATACATACACGTACTTTCATAAAAACAGTAATCTCCTTGTGTATCTTCAAATCTACTGAAAAATTGTTCTATTTTATTTGATTCTAAATATAATTTTGTATCTTTTTCGCCTTTTTTTAAAATTTCACGAAGCTTTTTTAATTTACTTCTAGCTATTTTTATGTTATTAATTTGTTCTAAAGCTTTTAGAAAATTACTATACTTATACCATTTTTCATCATTATTTATATAAAGTGGTCTCATACAAAGAGTACTATCATCTTCTGTCTTATAATTTTTATCCCTTATTTCCTTTATAGTTCCTGATATTTCACCCTGTTCTATATGCCAATCAATCATTGAAAAGTCTTTATTCTCATTTTCGTAATCAGCTAAAACCTTTGTTTTAGCATTTTTACATAAATCTTCTGCTAGATCATAAGCTTGTTTAAAAGGATAATTAGAACGAACAATTGCAACTCCAGCACATGCATTTAAATACATTTTTTTATCTTTAGTTATCTCTATTTGTTTTTTGTTTAAATATTCTATAAATACTCTTGCACATTCTATACCTATCTTTCCGTTACATGCAAAAGTTATATCATCACCAGCAAGTATTATTGGTATTATAGGAAATTTATCATCCTCTATATTTGTATCATTTATTAGTTTGTTTTGATTGTTAATCACCACTTTACACATATGTTTAAAAGCACCTTCGTAAGCTGCTTGAATATCATTACTTAATTTTTTTAATTTATTTAGATATTCTTGATTTTCATTTTTACAATTTTCATTTTTATAATTAAAACTTTCTTTTAATTCATTAAATTTTTTACCCATTTGATTCCCATCAATATGAATAACAGCCATGTAGTTCTTTTCGCCTTTTGCTAATTCTCTAAATCCTTTTATAAAATCTCTATTTTCTAATAACTTTTTAAATTTTTTTGTTCTATATTGAGAATTATCTAGTTTAACCAATATTTCTTTACTTACATCTCTATATCTATCATCTTCTTTAATATATTCACTTGCTGGCATTCCAGTAGAACTACATCTTTTTTCTACTCCAAATGATAACTGCAGTCCACTATTTTTTCTCTGATTTTTCTTTATACCTAATTTCTTATAAGCCTCTTCTATTGCAACTGTGACTTTATCTTTTTCTTCATCATATTCTTTAATAACCATAAAAATTTCTATACCTGGATATTCTTCCAATACTTTTCTACTAATATTCTTTGTAAAAGCTTTAGCATTGTCTATAGTCATAAATCTATATAAACTTTTCCCACCACCATCAAAGACCTTATTTTTAGAATAACTACTATGAATTTCACTAGGTAATTCTTCTGTTATTTTTTCTATGATAATAGATGCTCCTAAGTTTTCAGCTAACTTATTACTTTTAAAAATATAATCTTGTTTACGAGAAATTTCCCATAATACCAATGCTGCCATACAGATTCCTCCTTAAAGTTTTAGAATTTATTGTCAATTTTTAATTTCTTTATTTCATCTTCAATAGTAAACTCTTTATTTAATATTCTTAATCTTTTATCCATTTCATACTCATAGTCTGTTTTTATATCATTTTTTAAAGCCTTTAAACCCTTATCATTTGCTTTGCATTTATAATAAAATTTACTTCTACCTCCTCCTATTTTTTCAGCCTTATCTTTTAAAATAAATAATTCCATTTTACACTTAGATTTTTCTTTTTCACTACTTACTTCATACAAATATAACTTATAATTTAATAAAAGAATCGAATCTACTTTTACTTCTACATATCTTTTATTTATAAATTTAATTTTTTCATCTTTCCTAGGATATAAATAAATTAACGTATTTCCTCTTTCTGTTTCTATTTTTTCTTCAATGCACTGATCTATATTTGCAATTTTATAACCATGAATTCTACTTATATCTTCAATTGCTACTTTTTCTTCTTTTTCTATATCAGATATGGGAATTTTTCTTATTTTATCTCCATCATCTAAAATCATATGTTCACTATTATCATCTATATATGTAAACATATATTTATCACTTCTTAATTCTTTAAATTTATTATAAAATAGCGCTGACATAATCTTTGTTCCACTTGTATAATCTATCAAAACAGCTTTTCTACTTAAACACTCGGAGTTGTCTTTTTCAATTAATCTTTGAATTTTTTTTATAACCTTTATTATTTCTTTAATATCACTTTTATCACTCGGTATTAATTGAACATTAATACCCTTCTTTTTTTCTTTTAAAACTTCCATTAGATTCTCTGCTACTGCTCTAGTTCCTATTGATGTTCCATTAACATTTTCAGTATGAATTAAAAACACTTTAGTTTTGTTAGAACTATTTTTAAGTAATGTTATAAAACTTGGCAATGGATTTGTACCAATTAAAGAAACGATATAATCAACATACTTACTCACATTCAGTCCCCCTTAAAATCCATTCTTTTAATCTTTCTTTTAAGTTTTTAAATCCATCTACGCCAATTATCAAAGTATTTTTAGGGTTTTCACTATCCCAAATATTTACATATTCTTCTTTCAGTTTGTCCACTTTCCAACATAAATTTATATAACAAATACCAGTTTCATCTCCAGCTAACTCTTTAGATCTTTGTCTTATTTCATATAATTTAGATTTTGCATCCTTTTCTTTATCTATACTCGTAACAGAAATAGCAAACAGTTTATATTTTCTATACGCTACTAAATCTACTTCAAATTTATTTTCTTCCTCTATGTCTCCTTTTATTTTTTTTAACGAACCAACTACATCATCTAATATTCCTTCTTCTTTTAATTCAAGTAATATTTTAAAAATAAAATCTTCAAACCAAATACCTTGAAAAGCCCTTAGTAATGCATTTTCTATTTCATTATCATCATAAACTAAGTCACTACAACTTTTTATATTTTTTAAAAGTTGAAATTTTTTTAGTATATTATCTATTTCATTTTTTAATTTTTCACCTTTTATTTTGTCATTTTTTTTAAAATTACCTTTAAAAAATTCTTCTAAAAACTTAATACCTATATCATATTGTTCTTTAGACACACCAATAAATAAATTACTTATTTCTTCTGCTAACTTTTGATTATAAGGTTCTGCTTTAATATTTTTATTAATATTTTTAATGTTATTATATGTACTTACAATATCTAAAACATTTAGTTTATACTTAGTTTTTAAATCTATTAATCTAATACTATTAGGTTTCCAACCATCATTTTTATTTGATTCATAAAACATCTTTTCTTTTTCAGAATCTATATAACTAACAATCAATTCAAACTGTTTATTGAGCTTTGCAAATATTTTAAAAGTATTATATGCTACTGAAGACATTACCTTAGTACCTCCAGTATAATTTAATTCTATAGTTGCATCTTTTTCTAATTCACTTGTACTGCTTATTAAACTTTCATTAATTGATTTTTCTATTTTTTCTATTTCATCAGTTTTAACTTCAACTAAATCAACCTTTAATTCTTTTCCAATTAATTTATTTAATATACTCCTTAATCTCCTAAATGGTTTTTGTTTTGTTTCTTTTGTACAAATACATATTATTTTTCCATTATCTTTAACTCTTGTAATGACTGAAATTAAATTTGGAAAAGGATTTGTTCCCATAATTAAATATAATAAATCTGCTTTTTTTAATTCATTCATATAATCATCTCCAAATTAAATATACATATATGTAAATTTTTTAATTATATTATTTGCTACCTTAGGTACATCCGTATTTTCAAAACTATCTTTAAAATATATAGCTATAGTTGTATCTTTTTCACACTTAATTTTAAATTTTTTTATAGATTTAGCTAATGTTTCAATGTCATTATCTAAAAGATTGCTTTGGATTTTTGTACATTCATTTATCAAATCTATAGTTATATCTTTAATCTTTACACAATTAACTGCTTTTTCAAATTGTTTTTTTGCTAATTTAAATTTTTCTTTTTTATAAAGTAATATACCTAAATTCTTATGAATTAATTCCCATGGATGTTCATTAATCTTAAATCCATTATTTTTATAATCAAAATCATTCAATTCTTTTATTAAACTATTACTTACCTTGTCATAAAATAAATTATTTAATGCTTTAACATAAACAAATAACTTATAACTATCTTTGCTTTCTTTTATTCTTGTAAATTGTTCATACAAATCATCTGTATTAAAATATTTTTGTTCATTTTTCTTATAGAGTTTTAAATCTTTGTAATATATAGCTAAATGCATGAAATATGATAAAGTAACATTTTTTTGTACATCATTTTCCTTAAATTCTTGTAATGCTTCTTTAAAACTATTTAAAGCATCTTCTTTATTATTATTGAATGCACAACTCTGAGCTAATGAACTTAATACCTTACCTCTTAATTCTAATTTATATGAATTATCATTAGTTATATCATGTTCTTTAGCTATTTCTTTCATTAGTTCTTTCCATAAATTTAAATATTCTATGTTTTCTTGTAGAATTTTTATTGATCTTTTAAAATCAAATTTATTAGTACAAACTATACTATATCTATTTATAGTATTTATATATTCTTCTACACTTACTGTATTTTTATATTTTTTACACATTTCATAACATTCTTCAGCTTTATTCACATTACCTTGATGATTATATCCTCGTAAAATCAAATCATTTAAAAAATACATATTCTTTTCTAAAACTTCTTTTTTTATCTCTTTTTCTTCATTTTCTTTAGCTAATAAAATCCTTAATTTTTCAACTATAAATATTCCTTTACTATATCCATATTTTGAAGTATTTGCCTTATCAAAATATATTTTAGCTTTACTAATGTATAAATCTATATTTTCTATTTCAAATATCTCCTTTAGTTTTTTACTTAATGGTTTGTACCAACTGTTACTGTATAATTTTTTAAAATCAGAAGAATTATGTTTTATATCATACAATGCTTCTAATACTTGAACTAAATTTTTATCTTGAAAATTTTTATAAAACTTATTGTACTGTGCATCAATCTCATCATAAGCCCAACAATAAATTTTATTACCTGTAATATCTTCTAAAATTTTATTGTTTTGAATAACATCCTTAACATAATCATATCTTCTATCATAAATTTTTAGTTCTTGTCTTATAATATTACACGCAAAATCAGCTAAATATAGTATTGGAGTTGTTTTCTTGTCTTTATTTTTATAATTAATATTTTCTACTTTTAAATTAATATCTAATTTTTTATCAATGCTACTCTCCAAGACTTTTTGAGCAATAGCCACTTTATACGTTTGTTGATTAGTTAAGTAAAAATATTTTTCTCCTTTATTATTAGTTCCAAATGAATAACCTAACTTTTCATATTCATTCTCAGCTTCTTTAGTTTTTGCTGTATATACTCTTGTTGCAATATTCAGATTAAATTTTTCTTCATCTTTAAAATTATAGTTATAAAATAAGTTATTAAATATAAGTTGTGTCATCATTCTTTCATATAAATTAGATGCATTATTTTCATTGACTATATTACCTTTATTTTTTAACTTAACAATATCTCCCTCGTTTTTTAAGGAATATGTAAATGCATATCCTCTATTTTGTTTTAAATATTTTTTTAAATTCTTTACCAACTCTTGTTCTTTATCTTTTAATTTAACATCATGTGACATTTCGGTAGTATGAATATCCTGTGGATACTCTAAGCCTAATTTTTTACACTCATTAATTAAAAACTCTTCTACTCTTTGTCTTTCTTCATCTATATCATCTTTTAAATATATTAATCCTCCTACAAATTTCCTCTGTTTTTTATCTTCAAAAGTTCCACTTTCATCCAAACATATAGTTATCATATTTATTTCTCCCTGGATATTTTAATATTATTTTACATTTATTATATCATTTCTCTATTTTAGTTATAAAACCTCTACTTTTTACAAAATATTTTTTATTATTCCTTTTTTATACACTAATTATAAAATGGTTTACAATGAATTTTTATATCATATTTTTTATAATATAAAAAAGTACCTATTACTTGTTTTTATACAAATAGTAGATACTTTTTATTTTTAATATAAATTACCCTTAGTGTAGAAAATGGACATTTAGATATAGTGTTTCAATCCTTGTTTTAATGGAAGTTGCACTTAAACCTGAATATGAAATAGGTATAGATTTAGAAAACCAGTTTCAATCCTTGTTTTAATGGAATATGCTCTTAAACAATGGTGGCGAAAAAGGAAAACCTTCAACAAATAAGTTTCAATCCTTGTTTTAATGGAATATGCTCTTAAACAAATGCTTACAAATCGAAACAATTTTTTATTCTTCAGTTTCAATCCTTGTTTTAATGGAATATGCTCTTAAACTCCAATTTCTTCTTAACTCTAAACCTTCTAGTGTGGTTTCAATCCTTGTTTTAATGGAATATGCTCTTAAACAAAATCTGATTCTGATATGGCTAAAGGATATGCTATGTTTCAATCCTTGTTTTAATGGAATATGCTCTTAAACTTCTTTTCCTATCTTATGATTTCGTAAAGCATATTTAGTTTCAATCCTTGTTTTAATGGAATATGCTCTTAAACTTTCAAGTTCTTCAAAAATTCATGTAAGATCTGGTACGTTTCAATCCTTGTTTTAATGGAATATGCTCTTAAACTTACAAACTTCCAAAGGTATTATCAGACTTAAATATGTTTCAATCCTTGTTTTAATGGAATATGCTCTTAAACTCTTGTTTCTTCACAAATCCTTATAGAGCAATACTTTGAGCTTGTTTTAAGACGAGCTTAAAACCCAGCTTTTTTGATAGAAAATACCCTGTTGGACAAGGGTTTTCTGTCCCTTTTACATACTGACAAGCCTTTCCAAAGATAGTTTCATCAATGGTTTTCATAAATAAGGGTTGTCCTACTGCAAAAGTTTTATATAATTTATTATAACTGTTTTTTCAATATATGTAAATTGAAGATTAAATACAAATCTCTTCATAGTTTTAAAAAACAGTTAGAGTTGTTAAAATAGCAACTCTAACTTATTATTATATTAGCTCTTTCATGTAATGATTTTTCTTTCCAATCCATTAGATTCATTCTTAGTTAAGTAGTTTTTTAATTTTTTCTATTTCAGTAATAGTTTTTCCTGTAATTTTACAAATCATATCTAAACTTAATCCTTGATTTAAACAATTTTTAATAAACTCATTTTCTTTTTCAATAATACCTTCTTTTCTACCATCTTCTTTAGCTCCATTTATCATATTAGCTCTTTCATGTAATGATTTTTCTCTAGCTTTATAAATTTCTATTGTCTTTGCATCACTACTTAAATATTCTAATCTTTCTTCAGTTCTTTTTATATCTGTATCCATTTCCATCAACTCCTTTAATTTTTCTTCTGAAATGTCTTTATTAAAGAAAGTCAACCACCTTTGAAGTCTATCATCTTTTAAATTTTTTTCTTCTAAATTATTAAACTTAGGCAACTCTATGAAGTGTATTTCCACTAAATCTGTAAGCATATATTCTTTAGCTTCATCTTCCCATAAATGGAATTTACTATGAAACTTATTAAGTTTCAAATAGTTGAAATCTAATATATTTATAGTTATTACTTTCTGCAAATTTCTATAGTCTTCACCTTTAGCTATATTTTCATTAAACACTCTTCCCCAATAAAACAACGTTCTTTTATCCATATTATGCTGATTTGTAAGCTGGACTTCTATATTAATTTGTGTTCCATCTTCTGTCTTTGCTCTTACATCTAATATTGCAGTTTTATCATTTATTAAATCTCTAGTTAATTCTTTATTATCTATTATTTCTAATGTAACTAATCTAGTTTTATCTTTTTTATCTAAAACTGCATTTAAAAATGCAATTAAATTATCCTTAACTTCATTTTCACCAAAAAGCTTTTTGTCGGGTAAAGAAATGCCCTTAGGCATTTCCTCCCCTAAGAACCGTGCATGAAAGTTTCCCTTCACACGGCTCAAGCACTTCAAAGCAATTATCACAATTGCCGGCTTGGGTAGTTTTATTTATTCTGAATGTATCTTTCTATGGCATTTTGGATGTAATATTACTTTATTTTTATCTTTTATATGTATCTTCCATCCTGTTTTTCTGGTTACTTTTGTATTACAAATAGGACATATTCCATTTTGATTTTTCCATATTCTATACAATGCCTTTTGTCCATTTACACTTTCGAACAGTCGATATCCTTCTCTTTCTTCAAAGTATAATCGCCATTCTGAATCATAAGGATTAGCATTATCTCTTATTAATTTATGTCTTATTATTTTAATATCTGTACACTTGTATAAAATTCTTAATCTTTCTTTAATATCTACCGCTTGAAATGACCAATTACTCCCATTATTATAGTAAAAATATCTTTTTACACACCATCTTTTTCCTTTATTAGGATGCCTTCTATATGCCCATTTATATAGTTTGATCCATATTTGTGCATCTACTTTTTCATACGTTTTCCTAGATACTACATGTCTATAATAGTTAGCCCATCCTCTTATTTTAGGATTTAGTATGTTAATCAAATTCTCTTGCTTAGCCGTTTTATTTTGTTTTATTACTGCTTTTATTTCTTTTAGAAATCTTTTTACATTCTCTTTTGAGGGTCTTATTAAAAGTTTATTTTTGACTTTTTTAATATTAAAACCTAAAAAATTAAATCCTTGTTCTATATGAGTGATTAGTGTCTTTTCTTTTGACAATTCTAGTCCTCTAATAGATAAGAATTTACTTATTTGTGGTTTTATTTCATTTTCTAATATTTCTTTTTTATCTGCTGTTATTATAAAATCATCACAATATCTCACATAATAGACTTTCTTTCTTCTTCCTTTTTCGTCTCTACCTTTATATATTTTTCGAAGTATTTCTTCAAAGTTTTAATGGAATATGCACTTAAACATAAATTCTATAAATGGACAAGGAATAAGAGAAGATAGTTTCAATCCTTGTTTTAATGGAATATGCACTTAAACGTACAACAGCAACTACCTACGAACCCTACAAACAAGAGTTTCAATCCTTGTTTTAATGGAATATGCACTTAAACTGGCAAATTTATGAACTTATATCTAAGTCCTGAGGGGTTTCAATCCTTGTTTTAATGGAATATGCACTTAAACATAAATCGGCTTCCGATTCTATTAATTATACAGAAGGGTTTCAATCCTTGTTTTAATGGAATATGCACTTAAACAAAACATTTATGGGCAGGTAATGAACAAAAACAAATGTTTCAATCCTTGTTTTGATGGAATATGCACTTAAACCCACAAAAAGATAATACTTTTGCAATGCTAGAGCTGTTTCAATCCTTGTTTTAATGGAATATGCACTTAAACTTTTAATAGCCTTTGCAATACGTTCAGATTGCTTATTGTTTCAATCCTTGTTTTAATGGAATATGCACTTAAACTGTATTTTAATAATTATGTGGAGGTTTATGCATGAAGTTTCAATCCTTGTTTTAATGGAATATGCACTTAAACTCTTATTGCAAACAGCAGTTAGTGGAATTAAATAGATGTTTCAATCCTTGTTTTAATGGAATATGCACTTAAACAGTTTGGGTTAATAATGAACTTGTTGAACCCGAATGTTTCAATCCTTGTTTTAATGGAATATGCACTTAAACTTCTTTCTAAACTATCAACCCTCTTATTAATGTTCAGTTTCAATCCTTGTTTTAATGGAATATGCACTTAAACAAATTTCCGCTTTGTTTGAAATTCTATATTCATAATGTTTCAATCCTTGTTTTAATGGAATATGCACTTAAACTGAAAAATCATCAAAAGAAGTAGTAGGATCAAGAATGTTTCAATCCTTGTTTTAATGGAATATGCACTTAAACAAACCAAATAAGGAGGAATAAATAAATGGCAGCATGTTTCAATCCTTGTTTTAATGGAATATGCACTTAAACCAAAGAGTTATTTAAAAATCTGGAGGTAATAAAATGAGTTTCAATCCTTGTTTTAATGGAATATGCACTTAAACCCTTGTTCCTTCACAAACCCTTATATTTCAATATTTTTAGCTTGTTTTAAGACGAGCTTAAAATCAAGATTTTGGGGTGGAAAACCCCCTGTTGGACAAGGTTTTTCTGTCCCTTTTACATACTGACAAGCCTTTATCTCTTTAGCTTTATCAATGGTTTTCATAAATAAGGGTTGTCCTGCTCCAAAAATTCTATATAATTTATTATAACTGTTTTTTCAATATATGTAAATTGAAGATTAAGACAAATTAGTTTTCAAAAAATAAATTAAGCACGGTTATATACCGTGCTTTTATTCCACATATCCAATTAAATTTAGGCAGGGCGGCGTATCCTGCATACCTGTTTACTATCATAATGATAGCGTGTCGGGTGCCATTTCCGATCCTCAAAATTTAATTGAATCTATTCACATTATTTCCATATTACATCTATATTATAACATTATTTAAAATAGAATTCAACAATTATAAAATTCTTAAATTCTATTTAGTTGCTGCTACCTCATCTACTTTTACTGTTTTTACATATTCCTGTAATCTTCCACTATGTACTCTATTATTTATCTTAGCTTGTGGTATTGGATGCATTGTTGCAACATAAATATAATTATCATACAAATCTACTTCAACACCAACAAGTAAGTTATCAGCTAACTTCTTTATAAATTCTATACCTGTACCTTCTTTCTCTGGATGATGTCCTATATAATCAGGTGATGATATAATAGTTTCAATTACAGCTATTAGATTGTTCAAAACATCAGTATTTAGTTGATGTTTATGTCTTTTTTTTATATGTTTAATAACACCTGGTGCAGCATATACGGTACCAGTATAGTTAAAATTAACTATATTCGCTATGTTCTTGTTGATTTGTCCAACACTATAGTAAGTATCCAACCGTTTTTTATTACTTCCCATACACAACTTTCAGCTAAACCTCCTTTTGTGGTATGGATATCCCCATCATCTATAGTTTGGGGAGAAAATACCACTTTGCGTTAGCAAATATTATCTGTATTAATCAGAATAACACTCTAAAAAATATTTTAATACATAATCCCTATCTAATTATATCATATTAAAATTTCTCCACTAAACACTTAGTCTTTTATTTAGAAGTTGATCATAAAAAAGCTGAAAAATAACTTTATTTATTAAAAGTTATTTTTCAGCTTAAATTTTAAGTAATCACTGCACAACTCAATTTCTAAAGCAACTTGATGAATTATGCCTCATCAAAACTACACTATAGAGTTTCAATCCTTGTTTTAATGGAATATGCTCTTAAACACAGTTGGATTTATTGGAACAGATAAAGCTTACATGTTTCAATCCTTGTTTTAATGGAATATGCTCTTAAACTGTACTTCAAATGTTCCTTTTTATGCTGATATCGAGTTTCAATCCTTGTTTTAATGGAATATGCTCTTAAACAATCTATAACATCAATATAAATCATTTCAAATTTTGTTTCAATCCTTGTTTTAATGGAATATGCTCTTAAACAATAAAATATAAGTGTATATTTTATTCGACAAAATAGTTTCAATCCTTGTTTTAATGGAATATGCTCTTAAACCAGAAAACATCAAGAATTATGATAATATATTTATAGTTTCAATCCTTGTTTTAATGGAATATGCTCTTAAACCTTTGTTTCTTCATAAATCCTTATAGAGCAATACTTTGAGCTTGTTTTAAGACGAGCTTAAAATCAATATTTTGGGGTGGAAAATACCCTGTTGGACAAGGGTTTTCTGTCCCTTTTACATACTGACAAGCCTTTGTCAATTTAGTTTCATCAATGGTTTTCGTAAATATGGGTTGTCCTGTTCCAAAAGTTTCATATAATTTATTATAACTGTTTTTTCAATATATGTAAATTGAAGATTTTTACTACTCTAGTATAATACCATTATCAATTTCTACAAGTAATTCTGTGACTTTTATATTATTTTTTCTATATACAAATAATTAAGCAACTTCTATTTTACTATAAATTCATAAATCTAAAATCTATTTCAATCTGTTTTTTTAGACAACTTATAAAATATTGTTTAATATCTTTTTTAATTTGTCCATTTCTTTTTTGTACCTCAACATATCGTAATAATCCTTTAATATATTTGATTTTTTCTATATCTAAATACATATCTATTTCATCTATAGAAAATCCTAATGTATAGAAAGCTTCTTGAATTTCACTAAACTTATTATACTTATTAAGTAAATAATACTCTTCATTATTGTTTTTTTCATCAAAGATAAAATATACTTTATCTTTGTCTTTCTCATCATATTTAATTTTTACAATTTTTTTATCATTTAATTCTTTCAATGCTCTTTTCACATATTGTTTTCGATATTTAGGTTTGTCCTGCTTCATAGGTATTCTTTCCATTAATGTATTCAAATTAGCCCAAGAAATACTGTTATTTCCTTTCCACTGTAAAGCAATTAAGTATAATTTTTTAGCCATTTTATTTTTTGTTTTATTAATATTTTGAACATTATAAAAAAGCTTATAATCATATACTAATTGTTCATAAAAAAATTTACTAAATCGTATTTTTGTAACATCCTGTATTACATTTCCTTGTTCATCAACAATAGTATAACCTTCTCTACTTTCTAAATAATGAAAACTAACATCTCTATTTATAACATATTTCTTATTTCTTATATCGTAAATCCCACCTTCATAACGATTTTCAATTGTAGTAGCTACTAATTTTTTTAAAGACTTTTTTATTTTATTTCTTGTTACATTGTTTGGAGACTTATATCCCATATGTTTAGCTAAACCATCTATTGTAAACTCTATTTCTAAATAATCATCATTAACTTTCGTAATATCCGTTATTAATTCACAGATACCTTTTTCTGTTTTTTGATATATAAATAATCTTTGTAAGGCAATTAATGTGTCATAATCACTTAGATCTGGAACACCATATTCACCATGTCCAGATACAAAAATACCTCTTTTAATAGTATTTCCATTTTTATCTTTTGTGTACCAAACATATTCTAATCCTGTTTGCCTTACCCCTCTGTATTCAGCAATAAAAGGTAACTGTACTGTATTTCCTTCAACAACGCCTTCTATTTTTACATTGTGGTGAAATATTTTTGCTGTAGATTTAATAATAATATTATTCTGTTTTTCTTGTAAATCTTTAGTTTTTTTCAATGTTATTCACACTCCATTCGCAGTTATATCAATGCATACTATGTATTATTCACATTTTCCATAAGTATTTCTCTGTTGATAACCACTTCAATACATTTAATACAAGTAATTCTCTGACTTATTATAAGTAATTTTGTAACTGTGTACAAGTATTTTTTTGACCACACATGCTTTAAAATATTGGTGTATCTAGCTTGTTGGGTTCGTATATTCTACTATACATTCTTTTTGTATTACATACTTGTAATACATTCTGTAGAGATATATGACAAACTAAATAATCAAATTTTAGATATAACAAAATAGGTGTAATTTATAACTACACCTATAACTACATCTCACATTTACTTTAGTTCTAACCTAAATTTTTAACTGCACCAAATCCTCTTGAAACTGATTTCCCTAAACCTAAATAATTGGGGATTTTGAAATTTATAATAAAATACCCTTTAAACCCAAGCATATCTTTATTTTTAAATTTTACATTGCAAGATCTCAACTCTAAATAGACATTTATTTTTTCTTCAACTGTGTAGCCCATACTCTTAGACATAGATAATATATTGCCTATTAAAATTCTTTTAAGCAACTCCTTCTTTTCTTCATCATTTGATTTTATATATATTTTAAAATTTTTGTCATTTAAACACATCCAAGGTGAATCAAATTCATATTTTAATAACGTATTAGAAATACCATACTCAGCCTTTTCATATTTTATTCTTTTTTCAAAAATATCTATAATCTTATTTTCAATATTTATATTGTCTACTTCATTTTCTATTTTCTTTAATACATTTACACCTTCATTAAGAGCTACTATACAAGGGATACCTTCAATAGATTTATACTGTATTACTGGATATCTATATATAGTTTTATTTCCTTTATGATTATGAAGTTCATCATACTCTGGATAATTACTAGCAATAAAACCTCTTACTTTAGGTATATCCCTTTTAGCTATTTCTACATTTTCAAAAGATAATCTCATAACTTCTAACTTCATAATTTCCTCCTATAAGATCACATCATTTTCTTCCATTTTATATCCTGTTTCTCTATCATAACTTCCATTTAATGCTTCATAAGATACATATGCTATACCCATTTCTTCACTTTCTTTTACTTTTGTCTTAAATATATTTACCACATTATCATAAAAATCTTTCTTTATAGTATTAAATCTTTCTTTTCTTAATAACACATCTTTTTCATTCATAATCTCTTTATATTTATTCCAAATAGCTTTAGCATAATCATCTGTTTCTATAAACACAGATATTTTATTTTGAACATCAATTAACTTAAAATTATTAGCTACATCTTTAAATTTTAATTCATTAATGAATTTAATCAATTTCTTTGAATCATCTTCAGTCATATCCTTTTTTACTTTTTCAAAATACTGCTTATTCATATTTAAATACTCTTCTTCATATATTACATCTTTGTCTTCTAATACTTCCTTTGTTTTTGTAATTAAGTAATTATCATATATAAAACTATTGTACTCAGTTCCTTTTTCATTAGTTAAATTATATAAATACACATCTCCTAAATATTCTCCTCTATTTTCTCTGTTACACCTTCCCGAACTTTGATTTATAGAGTCTATTGTAGCCATATCCCTTACCACTATATCCATATCTATATCTACTCCAGCTTCTATAAGCTGAGTACTCACAACTAACTTTCTTCTTTTGTTTTTATTAAGTTTCGTGATTTTATCTTTAAGATTTGCTTTTACTTTTGTTTTTAATTTTAATATACTTGTATAAGTAAATTTATCTAATTGAATATTTCCGATTTTTATTTGTCTAATTCTATTTCTTCGTTCCTTTGGTATAATCCCTGTGGATAGAAAGTATTCATCAGTATTTTCTAAATCCATATCTTTTATAAATTTATAAGTACTTTGTGCTAATTTTACAGTGTTTAGTATGAGCAAGATATCCTTATCTTTCTTCTCTAATATCATTTTTTCCATTTCAACGAGAAAATCACTATACATTATTTTATCTAAATTTATATGTAATTTTGTTCTTTTGAATTTATCAAAATACTTTTTAGGTTGGCTTATCAATTCTGTTATCTCATCTTCTTTAAAAATAAGTGGCTGGGTTGCAGTAATAAATATAAAATATATATTTAATGTTTCTGCCATAACTTTAAATAATTTATTAATAATGAGCCAATATTTAAACGGTATAGATTGCACTTCATCCAATAGTACAATAGAGTTAGATATATTATTGTATTTTACTAATTGACTATTTTTATCAGAAAATACAGTATTAAAAAACTGCATAAAGGTAGTTACCACAATCTGTGAATTCCAATTCTCAATTAAAAATTTTGCCTTATTATCATTATAATTTTGAGCTTCACTAACATACTTTATATCACTTAAATGATGATGTTTTAAGATTCTATCATTCGTAACCTTATCTTTTCCCATAACCTTTTCTATAATTTCACTATAAACTTCATAATTTTGATCTATTACAGATGTAAAAGGCAAACAATATATTATTTTCATATCCTTTTTCAGTTTTTCTTTTAACTTTAATGCTGCTGATATAGCCATTAACGTTTTACCTGTTCCTGTTGGAGCTGTAATTGACATTATTCTATTATTACTTTCTTTTATTCCATCTTCCACGTCTTTACTAATTTCATTTCTTATATCTCCTAGTTCAGAGTTTTTACCTTTAAATTTTATAGTTTTATATTTATCTACAACATTACAAGGGATATCATATTTTATTCCATTAGATTTATGAAATATAGCATCTTCTTTATCAGAAAAAATAAGACATGAGTATAAAAACTTATATATTATGTATTTGTCTAAATCATTATTTTCTTGTATTTCATTCAATTGTTCAAACGCTTCATATACAATATCTTCTATACCATTTAACAATACTTTTTCATCTATATACTCTAATCCTAATTTTTCAAGAATGTATTTTATTTCTTCTTTTTCTAATTCATTTAACTGTTTTTTTATTTGTTTTTTAACATTTTTAGCTTTAACTGAATCAATAGTATATTCAACATCCATATTTTCTAAATTACCATGATGTCTTTTTACTATAGTAAAAGCCATTAAAGCTAATTCTTCATCAAAACCCTTTAACATATGGTAAGTATAAAGTGCAGAAAGCAAACCGTGACTTCTTAACTTTTCATTCACATCGCTTTTTTTATAAGTAATCATTTGATGTAAATACTTTTGAAAATATTTTGTACCTTTTCCAAGGTCATGAGTATATCCCATGACCTTAGAAACATACATTAACTTCTCTTTTTCATATGAAAAGTTAACACTTTTATTTTTTATAATTTTATAGCATCTATCTCCTACATTTTTAATATGAGTTATAAGAGGTATATTTTCATGTGAAAAAAGCTTATAAGAATACAATATTTTCACCTTCTTTAAGATTATAAAAACTATTTATAATACATTTTATAGGCTTACAATTTCTTTCATATATTACCTTTTTGTATTCTATAACTTCTCTATCCTCATTCATTTCATTAGGCACTGTATCTTTAAAATACTCTCTATCTACTTCAAATTCTATCAACATATCTTCATTAAATGGAATTACTGAATCTATATACACATAATCCTTTGAATGTTCTTCTTTAACTTCTAATTCATCGATATATTTAAAGTTAGCTATATATTCACTAAGCCCTAAACACAGAGTATAATAACTCTTATGATTTTTTAAAAGCTCTTTCATTTTTTTATATAAATTTTCATCTTTATGAGTAAAATATATTCTATATCCACAGTCTTTTAACACGTCAAAAGTTACCTGTGTTCTATTTTGAATTTTACTCATCATTTTAGCTGTTTTAGTATCTATAAGATTATAGGAAATTCTTGATTTTTTAACTGGTTTTATAAGCTTTATCGCAATATTGGCTTTATCTTTTGTAAAATATTTTAAATACTCATTTTTGTCTATTCCAAGTATTGCAGCTATCATTCCAGCTACAGCAGTACGTGGTGGAAAAGAAAAAGTAAGTGGAGATGATGTTGTATAAAATTTTCTATAATGTGCAAAATCACCCCACACATCAAATACTAAACATTTCATATTAATCATCCTTTTATTTTTAATTCTACTGGATTTAATTTTTTTACAGCTTCATTAATTTTTATTTCTTTTCCTTCCAATACAAAATTCACATTATCATCAATTATATATTCAATACTTAATATTTTTTCTTTGTTTTTAGTTAATGTTGAAACTAATTTATTGATATTTAATTTAAAACCCTCTAAATCTCTAATATCTTCTTCATCATTAAGCTCTGTTTCTAATTTAATACCTTTTATTAAATCACCTATATGGAAACTATCTTCTTTGTAATTTACTTTTATAAGAACTCTAGGCATTTGACCAACTTTACTTCTTGATATTAAATTTTTAGTTCCATTCCAAATTCCTTCTAATAATAAAGCTATATCTTCATCTTTAAGATTAGTTTTTTCTGCTGCATGTTCATTTATAATTCCTTGAAAACCTATTAAACTATAAGGAAGAATATATTCCTCTCTAAAAGTTTTATTATCTTTACCTTCGCCTGAAGCAAAAGCTCCTGTTCCTTTTATTCTTTTTAAAGCTACTTTATGTAGTGAACGTCCTACATTAAATTGAACTGGACCTGTAAATGTTGCTGAACTCTTATCTTTTTTTGAAAATTCAAGAGGTATAGTTGCTCCAAACAATCTTACATCTATACAATCATTTAATACTTTTTCTATAACTTCCTCTTTATTTTCACCAAAATCTTTAGCTCTTGATTTAGCATCCTGTACATTACCTTTATCATTTCTTATTTCTCTTACAAAAATTTCTTTTCCACAATATTCATGAAAATAATCTCTTATAGTTCTTTTAAGTCTTACATCTGTAACAAAATTTATTCCTGTTTCCTCATCAATTCTTGGTTTATTAGAATCCAATGGATCTCCATTAGGATTATTATCCTTTATATCATATAAAAATATTAACTCTGATCTATTCATATATATCACTTGGCTGTAAAATCTAACTACAGCCTACCCCTTTCTTTTTTTATTTTATTAATTTAATTCATTTTCATCTTTACTTTTAGTTATAACAAAGTTTTTGTCCATATTCATTCCCATACTAAAAAACATTGGAATATCTAAATCAGATAAATTACTCAAACCATTAGAAGCTACAATATATTCTGAAATAATATTAAATATTTCATCATAATACGCACTATCATATTCTGATAATTTATTTTGTATTTCAGGAATTAGCCTTTTTATATCCTTTTTATTAAGTTTAAGACCTTTTAATCGTGGTATAAATGGCTTTCTCTGTTCTTTTACAAATTGTATATTCAGTAATTTTTTAGCTACATAACCTGTTAAAAATACTGCTTTTTTAGAATTAGTATCAAAAAATGGATTAGCTTCTTTAAAGAATGCGTTAAAAACCTCTTTTTTAGAAGAATAATCTTCAATATTCCAAATAGTATTCTCTATTGACATTTCTATGTCCTCCTTTCTGTTTTTAAATAAATTTAGGTATTCAATAAAATATATAAATCCAAATACTCTAAAGGTTGCTGTATTATAACTATCTTTTTCCTTTGATCTTTCATCTTTTTCAAATCTTTTAAAAGCTTCAATTATATATTCATTGAAAAATCTCATAAGAAACTTATAATCTAGTTTATTGTTAGATATAATCTTATCTATTGTTTCTAAAAAATATCTATTGTAATTATCTCTAGTAAAAATATTATTTAATAATTGAAAACTTACTTTTTTATTTTCAAAAAATTCCATATTTCTTATTTCATCTAATGATGAAAAAATCTTTTTAAACCTTGATGGTGCCACCTCTTCAATATTGAGCAATATATTAAGTGCAGAATTATTTTTTTCAATAAACATTAAATCATAGCTTATATTATTTTGCTGTTTTGCTAAAAATCTAAAGGTATTTTCTTCTACACCTGCATATTTATTTCTTACATCTTTTACATCTTCACTATTTAAATTTTTATAATTTTTTAATACTTTAGGTAAATCTTTTTCAAATATAGGTTTAGGAATAAGATAATACTTTCTTCCATAGAAAGTAAAAGTTAAATTATCATCTAAATACCTTTTACCACTTTCCAATTTCACAGCACATTCTTTGCATACAGGATAATTTCTCCATGCTTTTTCATAATCAAACCCACCAGATATATAGCCTTGCTTATCTATAGTGTAAAAAGGGAATATACCAACTAAACCAAATATATCTTCTTTTTTCTGTCTACATAAACTACATACTGCCTTATCCTTGTACACTTCTTTTTTATAAGTTTCACTATAATGAAATTTTTTAAGAGCATCATCAATTATTTTTTTATTAAATACTTTAAAGTCACCTATATACTTTTTACCTTTAGATGTTTCAAGTGCAACAGTTATAAATATTCCTTCTTTTTTAGGAATGTTTTCACACTGATTTTTTAAATCCTGTAATATAGTTTCTTTATTATCATTTAATACATCTTTTATACAAACCAAAATTTGTTTTTCATCATTGAAATTTTCATCACAAAATTTAATTGCTTCTGGAAAAGCCTTTAAAATTTTATTATTAAATGTTTTTTCTATATCTGTAACTTTTGCTGTTGGAGTTATATCTGTACCTCTTGACGAACCTGATCTATAAAGATACTTTAATTTATTCTTATCATCATATTGAATTAAATTGATACCTTTATATATAAATTTATCCTTTGATTCATCTAAAATAATTTCTAACCCATTATTATATCTACCATTTCCAGATACATCTTGTATAAAAACTTCTAATAAATTATCTGTATTGGTAGTTACTTCTCCTATTTTCTTTACAATTTCCACCTTATCACCTCCATTTTTAATTGTAACGATATTAAAATCTTTTACCATTATATTAATACTTTATCTATATTTTGTAAATAGTAATTTAAATTTACAAAATATATTTTTGTAATAACAGGCTATTGTATAGTTTTATAACATATAAAAAGGAACCATTACTGGTTCCTTTTAAACTGCCTAGACATTTCACCCTGCAGTTTTTGATAGTAGAAACATAATTTCTCCATCATTATATATATTGACAAATATACTTAAAATATTCTCAAAAAATAAAAAAATCTCGCCCAGACATTTCGCCCTGCGAGGTTTGATGGGTAAGAGATTACCTCTGCCATCAAACTAATTATAATGGATAAGCTTATTTTAGTCAAGTATTATCAATTAAAATTCCTATCTAAAAAGGATAATCTTTTATAATTTTGTATTTTCCTATATTATCAGTGCAAAATATTTTTGATGAAATATATTCTATAGGATATATGGGTTCAAATCCAGGGATATTTATAGAGGTTAATGACTGAATTAGTTTGTCTACTTCTTTTTCAGAATCTTTTTTTTCATTAATCATAATATCTTTGTAAAATTCTTTCCACATATCTCTAGCTGCATATAATGCTATAAAGTCAATTATTTCACTTCCAGCATGTGAAACTATTTCATAACCACAACCTGTAGAACAGTTAGTGCATGCAGCAACTTCCTGTTTAGATATAAATTTTAGATTATCAAACAATTCCTTAATAGATTTACTGTTAAAATGTTTAGTACCATCAACTATACAGTGACTGAAAGCATTTCTTAAATCATTATGAAATCCAAGTTCTGCATCTCCATCATATCTTATTTTAGATTTATACCACCTTACTTCAGGATTATTTCTTTTACCATTAGTTACTTTTCTTCTCTTTTCTATATCAGTAATTGTAAGGTAACTAAGATAAAAAGCCATTCTGTCTAAATGTTCTTTAAATAACTGGTACATTAAACTATTTATTTCTACAAATTTCGGCAGCATATAATTTTTTCCTTCAGTAAAAATTCCTGTTGCTTGTATTACAAAATCATTATCTTTTATTATACCTAATACATCTATATAAAAATTATATAATACGCTATAATTAATATCTCCCTTAGAATTTATAAAAATATTTTTTAGGTTTTCATCTACACCTTTAGGATCTTTTAATAACTTTTTTATATCAGTAAAATGAAGATATATTCCTTGACCAACATTATATTTTTCTCTCAGCTCTTTCCAAGAGTTTTCTAATCCATTTATGTAAATATTTTTTAATGCTGAAATACTTACTATTGATTTGAATTTCTTATTTCTAATATTATCATAAGCATTAACTTCATCTAAATAACTTATACAAATACGTTTTTCACGTTCTTCTATATCGTTTTTCATATTACATTCTCCCCTTGATATACATTAAAATTATAGATTTATTATTCTTTAATTGTTACGATGTAGTGTCATTTTAATACTAATACTATAATTTGTCAATAATAATAGTTTTGAGTATCCCCACTTTTTATGCTATAATACCTCTGTACACAAAAACAAGTATTGAAACATTGTTACGATTTATTTAATAACTCCATTAAAACAAGGATTAAATTTATTAGATTAAAAAAACCTGCTTTATTTGCAGGTTTTCTATCTTTCACATATATTTTGGTAACAACAATCTATACATCTAGCTTTATATTTAGTAGATTTAGGATAATATCCACTAACTACTTTCTTGTACTGCTCTAAAGCTTTTCGTGTTTCTTTTTTAGTTTTATCATCAAATACAATTTCTTTAATCAGATTTTTGCTTCTAGCATAAACCAAGAACATCTTATTAACTTTGCAATTAAACTGCTCTTCTATAATCAATGAATATAATGCCATTTGAGTTTTATAAGTCAAAAATTCTTTTTCTTTATATTCAGCATATTTAAAATCAACTGGTGCATAGCTACCATCTTTCAATTTATAAATTTCATCTACAATTCCCTTTAATCCTAAAGTTTTAGATATTAAATACACATTTTTATTCTTTAAAATTCCACCTATTTTTTGTCTTATATAATCCTGTCTGCTTTTATTCTCATGGACTTTCCTTCCTTTTATTACTTTATACCTTTTTTCTTCAAATTGTCTTATACTTAAACATTTCATAAAATAAGTAAACCGAGGACAATACATAAATTCTATAATTTCAGAAGGAGTTACATAGATTTCATTTTCATTATATAAACTTTGAGTTAACGACATCTGCAATCAGCTCCTTATCAAAACCTTGACCTATTAATGCTGTATCATCTAAATATTTCTTTTCTGAAGGAAATATATACACAGAATCTGTATTTTCATTTATCATATCTTCCATTATAATCGTAAGTTCATCCCTCTGATTTTTATTTAATGTTCCTAAGAACACACTTTTCTGCACTCTATATAATCCTTTATCTTTACACGCTTTAACTGCTCTATTTCTAATTTTGTTTTCACTTATATCATATAAAACCCAAACAAGCATTAAGCACCAACTTCCTGCAATATCCTGTTAGCAATATTATGGCAATCATATTGAACTATGTTGTTAAGCTCTATGTTTCTTCCTCTATATTTAATTCTTTGTGAAAATTTATCATTAACAGCTGATATAAGTAGTTGTTTTCCTTCTTTATTCAGCCACAAGCCGCCTTCTATTTCCTGGAACATATCTTTTTTAACCTGTCTTTTGCTGAAAAGTTTAAACACTATTTCATCCATGTATGCCCTATATATTTCAATAATATCAAAAACCATTGCTGTTTTATTGTAATTATCAGTATGCATAATTCCTACATAAGGATCAAGTCCAGATATAATACAAGCGTTTTCCACATTAGAATATAGAATTCCATAAGCATAATTAAGCATGCAGTTGAACATATCTTTGGCTGGATTTTTACTTCTTCCTTCAAACGCATATTGTGTAGGTACTAATTTACCTAATGTACTAAAATATACTCTTCCAGCACTACCTTCATATCCTTCTATTGAATTTCTAACCTTATTTATAGGTGATTCTTTTACATCTAATATAGAATCTTTTTCTTTCGTTATAGTATTTATTGATTTTTGTATAAGTTCTACTTTCTCATCGCTTCTATTTAATTTTAGCTTTTCTAAATGCTGTATTTGATTATTCAATTTTTCAGTAATCCACTCTTTTGCTAACTGTGTCCCTAATGGTATATCTGTAAGTCTTAATTGACATCTTCTAATAGTGGATATACTGCCAAGCTTAGAATGCCAAACTCTTGCAAAAGGTTGTCCATTATGCTCTAAGAAAACCACATCTATATTATTTTCTACAGCTAATTTTAAAGCATCTGTAGTAATTAACGCTGATGTTGTTAATAATATTTGTTCTACCTTTTTACTGGAATACTCTTGCTTTTTATCTCCAATTTTAATCAAAAACCTTTCATTTACTCTGCTTATATATGCACCATGTGTATTAATTATAAGTTTCACTTTAAGCCACCTCTATTCTAAAATGTTATATTTGTATTATTGACTTTAATTCTATTTATAAACATAAAATTCTCAAAATAAAAAAGCCTAGAGAAATATCTAGACTTTTAGTCTGAATCCTTGTTTTAATGGAATATGCACTTAAACGCGCTGGTATTATTAGTGTTAGGAACTAATATCAGTTGTTTCAATCCTTGTTTTAATGGAATATGCACTTAAACTGTAAAGATACAGCCAAGGAAATAAGAAAACATTGTTTCAATCCTTGTTTTAATGGAATATGCACTTAAACAAATGCAAAGGATATAAATTGGAAAAACTTTAAAACGTTTCAATCCTTGTTTTAATGGAATATGCACTTAAACATAGCGGGAAAACTGGATATATCTATTGCATAATATGTTTCAATCCTTGTTTTAATGGAATATGCACTTAAACCTCGTGAGTTTGAAGTATTTTGTGCTAATTTACTAGAGTTTCAATCCTTGTTTTAATGGAATATGCACTTAAATACATCAATTAGAACAATATAGCAGCAACGCAACAGAGTTTCAATCCTTGTTTTAATGGAAGTTGCACTTAAATATGAGCCTAAAAATGTTAGAATTGTAGCATTTAAACAGTTTCAATCCTTGTTTTAATGGAAGTTGCACTTAAATTAAATTTCTGTGAGTCCTTTTATCTTTAATCTCTTGGTTTCAATCCTTGTTTTAATGGAAGTTGCACTTAAATAGAAACTATACACCGGAAGAAGTCGCAGAAATTTGTTTCAATCCTTGTTTTAATGGAAGTTGCACTTAAATCATTTAAACGATAGTGTTACTGCGTTAGATATATTGTGTTTCAATCCTTGTTTTAATGGAAGTTGCACTTAAATTAAATTTCTGTGAGTCCTTTTATCTTTAATCTCTTGGTTTCAATCCTTGTTTTAATGGAAGTTGCACTTAAATCAGTAGTCTCAAAATCTAATGCTATAAAAGTTTCGGTTTCAATCCTTGTTTTAATGGAAGTTGCACTTAAATAGGGCGTATCCTTACTCCATTTGTATTTAAAGACAATGTTTCAATCCTTGTTTTAATGGAAGTTGCACTTAAATCAAAACTATTAAAAAAAAACATTTTCGACAAAAAAGTTTCAATCCTTGTTTTAATGGAAGTTGCACTTAAATCCTTACTTCTTAACAAATCCTTATAAATCAATGCTTTGAGCTTGTTTTAAGACGAGCTTAAAACCCAGCTTTTTTGATAGAAAATACCCTGTTGGACAAGGTTTTTCTGTCCCTTTTACATACTGACAAGCCTTTACAAAGATAGTTTCATCAATAGATTTCATAAATAGGGGTTGTCCTGCTTCAAAAGTTTCATATAATTTATTATAACTGTTTTTTCAATATATGTAAATTTGAAATTAATACAAAAAATAAATTTAACACAAAAAAACAAACAGAACTGCTGGACCAGCAGCTTTATTTGTTTGAGTTGAAATTTAATTTAAAAGCTTATTCTTGATGTCTACTATTCTCTCATAAGATAATTCTGTAATTTCTATAATATCTTCTATACTGTCCCCTCTTTTTAACATGTTTACTGCGATTTTTTCTATTCCTTTCTCTATTCCTATTTTTTCTCTTTCTTCAAGTCCTTTAATTATAGTATCGCCTAAATTACTAATCATATCATCACCCTCTTTTTCTGATATTTGTATTAATACTTTAGCTATATCTTCTTTATTTTCATCTTCAAGTCTTTTCTTTAATATATTTAGTATCCATCCTTTGAATACTTTTTCTTGCTCCTTTGATGCCTTGCTTTTTATAAATTTTCCTACTAGTTTTAATCTGTTAACTAGTTCTTCTATCTCTACCTTCTGATCTAATAAAAATACTGAACTAATAACATTAGCTATATCTATAAGCTCATTTTTATCCATTCTATTTACATCAAACAGTAAGTATCTAAAATCTACAACATTATCTTCAAAGAGTTCATGTCCACTGAGTATCTCTTTAAAATTTCTAACTGCTGTCCAGTTATTTTTACCATTATATAACACTATAGGAATTATTGCTGGTAATTTATATTCTTTCTTTTTCTTTAAGTTATTTTCAGTATTATTAAGTTCATCTCTCCATATTTCAGTCATGTACATTAGCAACCTTATAGGCATCCTAAAATCCACCTTGGACTGTAATTCTAAAAGTACATAGAAAATTATGTCCCGCCCTTCAATATTAGCTTTGTAAATGAGATCTGCTTCTTCTTCTTTAAAATCTTCTAATATGAATTCTTTATCTATTAGAACAATATTATCTTCATTAATTACATCTACCCAATCTTTTTTTACAAAACTTCTCATAAATTCAATGAAGTTTTTCTTGTTTGATAGTATGCTTTTATAGCCTAAATCATGTTCATTGTTGATTTCATCTCCCATTTACAAACACCTTCTCTCTAATTTAATTATATCATAATTCCTTTTATAAATATTCAAAATAATTAAAACACAAAAAACAAATAAAACAGCTAAACTAGCAACTATGGTTGCATTATTATTAACTGTTTTTGCTCTCAAATTCCGCTTTCTCTGATTTATGTTTCAATCCTTGTTTTAATGGAATATGCTCTTAAACCAGATGATTATCAAAATTCTGCTTTAAAGATACAAAAGTTTCAATCCTTGTTTTAATGGAATATGCTCTTAAACCACGTACTTATAAAACCCTAAATAGAAGAATCCAGTTTCAATCCTTGTTTTAATGGAATATGCTCTTAAACTCTTGTTTCTTAACAAATCCTTATAAATCAATACTTTTAGCTTGTTTTAAGACGAGCTTAAAATCAATATTTTTGGGTGGAAATCACCCTGTTGGACAATGTTTTTCTGTCCCTTTTACATACTGACAAGCCTTTACAAAGATAGTTTCATCAATGGTTTTTGTAACTAAAGGTTGTCCTACTGTAAAAATTCTATATAATTTATTATAACTGTTTTTTCATATATGTAAATTGAAGCTTAAACTTTTATATCCTTTTTCTAATCTTTTCAATAGTTCTTTCTGGTAATGGTGTTTGTAATGATACATTTATGTTATCAGAAGAAATATTTATTACTTTAGTTAGTTCTTTAAAAAATATTCTATTAAACACTGAGCTTTTAATTTCTAAAAGTGATATTTTAGTATTCTTTATCCCTGTTTGGTTAATACAAAAACTCTCGTTTTGAAGATTTTCCCTAAATGGTTTAAATAATATCATTTTTTCATCGATATGTAGAACACCAAATGTAGGTCCATTAAATTTTTTACAATTACAAATAATTGTTAATGCATTATCATGTTTTAAGGTTTTATTATAAATTTCTTGAATTGATTTTTCTGTTTCCTTTCCAAGAAAATTAGGGAATATAAAAAATGCAAAAGGATTTATTATAAGTATAAGTACTATATTAATTACAATATCTTCTTTTCCCTTTGTTAAATATGTAGTAATAATACAAAGAATTGCTGTAATCAAAAACTGTTTAATACGTAAACTAGTAAAATATTTTTTAACAAAAAAATCAATGTTTTCTTTCTCTATAGTGTCCATTCTTTAGTTCCTCCAACTCTACAGTAAGTACATTAGATAAGTATTCTATTTGATACTGAATATTTCCTCTAAACTGTTAAATAAAATTATACTATAGTGAATATTTAATACATGTAAATAGTGTGAATAAGATTTAATTTAAGTATATAAAATAATGGTTTATTATTACATAGTATAAAAACAGTATAAATACAGTATAAAAACAATAATATAGTATAATTATAGTGTTGTTGTTACATTTTGCTTAAGCCGCTTATACCAATGGATAGCGAAGCGTTTTTTCTACAGGGTACGAGAAAACTTCTACAGGGTACGAGAAAACTTCTGTGAGGTACGAGAAATGATTTCTACAGGGTACGAGAAAATTTCTGTGAGGTACGAGAAAACTTCTACAGGGTACGAGAAAAATTTTAGATATTGATTAGGTTATTTTCTATGAAGTACGAGAAATTTATGATATATTAGTATTATATATTTTATAATAAGGAAGATAAAAAAATGAATGATAATAATAGTGTAGAAAAGAAAAAAATCATACAACATAATACAAGTATTATAGATATTAATATCATTGAAGCACCTTTGTTTATTTCTAGTAAAAAAGAAGTTATTAATATAGGTAAATTAGAAGAAAATTATAATATTAGTAGTGGGGTAAAAAGAGCAATAGAAATTCTAAAAGAAGATTTAGAAAAGTCTCCAACTCCAATAGATTACCGCAATTATCCTTCAGTATATAGAAATTGGGTGGATAGTAGAGGAAAAAACAGAGAATTATTTGTAATACATTCAATTCCTGATATGACAACTATGGATGTGTGGAATGGGTTGATAGGTCTATATATACAAAAGATAGCACCTATTTGTTATGATGAATCTACTAATATGTATGATATTCCTAATGATGAAATGGAATTCACATTATATGAGTTAGCCAAATTTATGAATAAGTCTACAGGTGGTAAAAGTTTAGAAAGATTAATAAAGGAAATATATAAATTAAAATATGCAACTTATCATAGTTTAGGTGAAGGTGTTATCTTTAACAAAAAAAATGATAAATATTTAAGGTCAAAAGGTAAAGGATTTAATTTAATATTAGATTGTGAGTTTGAAAGTGAAAAACGTGTAAAAGGCGAAATTGTAAGAGCTAAGTGCAAAGTTCAGTTTAATAGGGTAATTATAGATAATATTAGATATGAATATATAAAATATATAAATCCTAAAGAATATTTCTCCTTACCATCTAGAGGATTAGCAAGAAGATTATATTCTTATGTTAAAGGTAATTTATATTTCTCTAATAAGCAGCCAGTAAGATATATTAAAAGAAGTCTAAATGTTTTGAAAAACAAAATTCCAATTTATGAAAAACATCCTTCAAAAATCAAAGAAAGATTGATTAGTGGATTAAAATATCTTAAAGCATTTGGGGTTATATCCGATTATTTTTTTGGTGATGAAGTTCTAATTAATAATATTAAGGAACGTTGTATATATATTATTTTTGAAGGTTCTAAAGAAGAAATTGTAGACAGATTGTCTATGAAGTATAAACAAATAGCAATATCCATAGATGATTATGAAGATGATGCTAAATTTAGATTATACATACCTAAGGATATAAGGCAAGAATTGATAAGTCTAGGTGCAAGTGAAGATTTTACGAATAAAATAGTAAAAGAAAAAGACAAATGGGAGATAATTAAGTATATTTTATGGTTAGAAGAGGAAAAGACTAAAAGAAAAATATCTAACCCAGCAGGATTATTAAATTTTGCCCTTACAACTGATAATGTAAAGCTGGAACTTACACATAAGCATATAGTAGATTATGTAGAAAACGAGAAATCAAATGCCAAAACAAGTAAGATGGATTTACAGCAGCAAATTGAAAATGCTTATATCAAGTATGTTGATAAGGAGATAAGGGAATTTAAAAAGGATAATGTTGGTGCATATGAATTAGTGTATGAAAATTTGTTAGCAGTACTGAATAATGATGTAGAAAAGAAAATTTCAGAATTTAAATTGTTGTTATCAGATGGTAGTATAAATGAGCAAGATAAATTGTCTTTAGAAAAACAAAAACAAGAGTGGCTAGCTTTTGAGAAAAGCCAAGATAAAAGTAAGTTGTTTAAAAAGAAATTACAAAATAACATCTCACAAATGCTGGTGTTAAAAGGATTTGAAGATTTTAAAAATGAACAGATGACTTTAGCTTGTGGAGAGTAGATACTTCTATATATAGGTATTAACGATAATTTATTAAGTTTAAATTATAATAAAAATTACAAGGAGTTATTTATGAAAAAAATTACATTGGTTTTTCCAACAAAAGAATATGAGAAACAAATATTGGATTATAAAAATGAATTTGAAATAAATGGTGATAGTATGGATGGTACTGCTGGATTACAAAAAGCTAGAAGTTTTAATGAATGGTTTTCTATGCTTATAGATAATTCAAAAGAAGAAACGGTGAGAACTGGATTTGTTCCATCATCTACATATTTAGCAATAAGACTTTGTGATAAGAGAGTAATTGGAATGATAGACATTCGTCATAGACTAAATGACTATTTACTTCAATTTGGCGGGAATATTGGATACAGTGTAAGAAAATCTGAACGTAGAAAAGCATATGCAAAGGAAATGCTTTGTTTGGCTTTGGAAAAATGCAAAGATATAAATATAGAAAAAGTACTTGTTACTTGTGATAAAGAAAATATTGCATCATCAAAAACGATTATACATAATGGTGGTGTGTTGGAAAATGAAGTTTCAGAGGGAGAACGAATTACTCAAAGATATTGGATTTCTTTGTACTAAAGATTATGGTGTTTTAATAAGATTGCCATAATTTTTCAACACTTATAACATATTAATACCATATAATCATAGTAGCATAGGTTCACCTTCTTTTAGGTGGACCTTTTTGTTTTTTAATCAACAATTTGTGGATTAATTATGATATAATTGGTTAAATAAGTAATGATTATGTTATTATTAAATCTAAATATATTAATTGATAGGAGAATGATACCATGAATAAGCAAGATGAAAAAAAAGAACAAGAAAAAGAAGCTTCTGGTTTAGTGCTAGAAAAACTATTGCAATCTAGATCAATCATTATTTCTGGAGAGATAAATCAAGCTTTAGCTGAAAAAATAACTAAACAGCTTTTAATTCTACAAGAAATGGGAGATGAACCAATAAAGTTATTTCTTAATAGTCAAGGGGGTCATGTTGAAGCTGGTGATACAATTCATGACATGATTAAATTTGTTAAACCACGTGTTATTGTAATTGGTACTGGTTGGGTTGCAAGTGCCGGTATCACAATCTACCTTGCTGTTGACAAACAAGATAGATATTCTTTACCAAACACAAGATATATGATACATCAACCATTAGGTGGATTCAATGGTCCAGCTACAGATATCGGTATTGAAGCAGAAGAAATATTGAGAGTACGTAAGAGAATTAATAGCATCATTAGTGAAGCTACTGGTCAACCGTTAGAAAAAGTAGAAAAAGATACAGATAGAAATTATTGGTTAAATGCTTATGAAGCAATTGATTATGGTATAGTAAATAAAGTTATTTCAAAGTATGAGGAACTAACTAATCTATAATTTCAATTATATTGATTATAAGAAGTTAGGAATTTTAAAGTTAAAATTCTTAACTTCTTTTTGTTTAGTTAGATGTAGGCTTGGCGTATAGATAGTACCTATCTAATAGGGTGTTTTTATATAACTAATGTGGTTTAATATGGTATAATTTGATAAGTATTGTTAAAATATTTTGCAGTCTTAATATTGGCAAAAGGGGAATTATTATATGAAAAATAGATATTTTATTCCATTTATTACATTTTTCATTTTAATTTTAATAATAAGTAGAGTAAGAAAAATAAAAAGAGAAGATAAAGCCATTGCAATAGCTTTAAGAGAGTGTGATGGCGCAATGCTTTTTCTTGGTGGTATTGGAATATTATTGCTTAGGGTTTGAAGCACATAGTCCTATAATAAAAAAAGTGTTTAGATATGATGAGATTAAGGTAATTAAAATGAAAATAAGTGTTCATGATAAAGAAAAGGTTGAAGGATTTTTAAAAGAGTTAATATATAATAGTAGAATATAGCGTATTTAATTCAAGTAAAAGGTTGGAGGATAAACTAATGAGCAGGAGTATAATACTTTATATTGCAACAAGTTTGGATGGATATATTGCAAGAGAGAATGGAGCCGTTGATTGGTTAAGTGGTAATGGTGATAATCCTAATGTTGATAATGGATATACTAATTTTTATAATACAATAGATACTGTTGTAATGGGCAGAACTACATATGAACAGGTTATTAATGAATTATCTCCTGATAATTGGGTTTATGAAGGCAAAAAGTGCTATGTGGCAACCACAAGAAAATGTGAAATGGATAAGAGAGCAGAGTTCATATCAGAAGATATTGCTGGATTTATTAAAAAACTAAAAAAACAACAGGGTAAGGATATTTGGCTTATTGGCGGTGGAAAGTTAATTGATCAATTTATTAAGCAAGACCTTATAGATAAGTACATTGTAACAATAATACCAACTATTTTAGGTGATGGAATTCCGCTTTTTTTAAAGGAAAATCCAGAAATCAAACTTAGACTTGTTGAAACTAAAACGATTGATGGTATGGTTGAACTTAGCTATATTAGAAGATAATTCATTATAAATGGGGATGTAGGTTGATTTGTGTAAAAACAAATTTACCTATATCTTTTTGTTTAATTAGATATATGTTCAGCGTATAGATAGTATCTAACTATTAATATGTTTTTATGTAACTAATAAGGTTTAATATGGTATAATTGGACATATATTATTATACAATTTAAAGAGATTACGAATTATCAGGAGGAGATTTAAAATGGGAGTTGCATCAGGATTTTCAATAATTATAATGTTAATATATTTTGCATTCATAGGTATTGGTATATATGCATTCATATTATTTGTTAAACTTGCTCACCGAGGAATAAAAGCACTTGATATTTATATAGACAAGAATAGTAAAGATATAAGTTATAAGGGATAAGTTATAAGTGATAAGTGGTAAGTGACAAGTGATGAGTTATAAGTTATAAGGGATTTATATTAGATAGATATTATGAAAGAAAAAATTATTGTCCAATATGTGGCTGATTTTAATTTTCAAATAATTTATTGATATGAATATAAGAGTAAAAGAGTAAATATTCTTTTGAATAAACAAATAAAAGATTAAATTAATAATCGAATAAATGAGTAAAATAAACATATAATTTCTATTATTAAATAAGACTGTTTTGCTACATATCAGCTCCTATAACTGCGGGAGGTTTTATTATACTAAAAATAAGTTTAAAATGATTAAGGGATCAGGCACCCTACAAAAACTGGAACAGTTTTTGTTTACGTTATATATAAATAGAAAAGAGCTAGTACTAATTAAAATGTACAGCTCTTTTACTATTGATTTTGTATAATAATTATGTATTATTTTTTAATATCCATAATTCTTCATTTTGTTGTCGTAATCTACAACTTAAATTTTTTGTTATTCTCATAGCTATTGTTGGTAATAATTCAAATATCTTTTTAAAATTACGTCTATTTATTATAAAAAGCATACATTCTGTTGTTGTTTTTGCAGTGGCACATCTAGGCATGGTTTCTAATAAAGACATTTCGCCTATAACATCTCCGCTGGTCAATTTACCTAAAGATAAATAATTATTACAATTTCCCATATATAATTCAATTTCTCCTGAAATAATAACATACATTTCTATGCCTAAAGTACCTTGTTTGAATATATAAGTATCTTCAGGGTATTCTCTTAATTCACCGATAGTTTTCATTTTTTCAATATCAAGCATAGTTAACTTCATAATAACACTCCTATATTTATAATTAAAAATTAAATTTTGTTATCTTTTAAGGGGTAAATTTAAAAATAAAATCAAAGGATAAATTTGTCTCTAAAAATAGTTTAATCTAAATTTCTACAAATTTCAACAAAAAAACAATATATAATAGGAATTATAAGCAAAGTAATTGATAGTGTAGAATGAGTATATTATTGATATAACCTAAGATTTTATATTTTTTATTTGTCATTTAAAGAAAGTATGTTTCAATATGATAAAATGATATATAATAAAATTGTAAAATAATGTGCATCAAAAATTATTTGTATAACAGAAAAATGAGGGAAATAAATATGAATATAATAACAGTTACAAGTGAAAATTTAGAAGAAGAACATATATGCTGTGCTATTACAAACAATAAAGATTGTCAGGTTGCATCAAAAAAAGCGTGGCTAGCAGAACGTTTTAGTGATGGACTTGTTTTCAAAAAAGGTAATGTTAGAGGCAAATGTTTCATTGAGTATATACCCGCTGAAAAAGCATGGTGCCCAATTAATGCAGAGGGATATATGTATATTGATTGCCTGTGGGTTTCTGGAAAATTCAAAGGGCAAGGCAATGCTACTTTACTTTTAGATGATTGTATCAAAGATAGTAAAGAAAAAGGTAAAAAAGGACTTGTTATATTGTCATCCAAAAAGAAAAGACCATATCTTGCTGACCCTAAGTTTTTAAAACACAAGGGGTTTAAGGTGATTGATACAGCTAAACCTTATTATGAGCTTATGTATCTTCCATTTGAGGGAAATGTGTTATATCCTAAATTTAAGGATACAGTAAGAAATCCTGCAATTAGTGAAGGTGGATTTGTTTTGTATTACGCACACCAATGTCCATTTACCGTAAAGTATGTACCTATTATTGAAGCAATTGCAAAAGATAAAGGAATTAAATTTAAGACAATTCGGTTTGAAACCACAGAACAGGCACAAAACGCTCCTGCTCCTTTCACATCATATAGTTTGTTTTATGATGGAGAATTTGTAACGAATGATATCCTTTCTGATAAGAAATTTGAAAAAATAATAACCGAAAAAGGATTATCTACACCTGCAAGATAAATATAATTTTTAGAGAGGAAAACTATGAAATCCAAAATCTCATTATTTATTTTAACTGGGTTTATTATTGCGTGTTTTTAAGGCTATTTTTTCAACTAATTTGTAATTTATATTAAGAATGATTTAAAAGTTTTAAATTGTTTTATTTATAATTTGTATGTAGGGAGTTGGGTTCAATGTATTTTAATTTAATAGAAAAAGAAAATTGGAGTAGAAGGCCATATTTTGACCATTATATGAATAATGTTAGATGTACATACAGCATTACAGCTAATATCGATATTACAGAGTTGCTTATTCAACTAAAAAAAAATAATATAAAATTATATCCTGCTTTAATCTATATGGCTGCAAAAGTAATAAATAGACATGAAGAATTTCGTACTTGTTTTGATGAAGATGGTAATCTTGGTTATTGGGAAAATATGAACCCATGTTTTACCGTTTTTCATAAGGATGATGAAACATTTACTAATATTTGGACAATGTATTCAGATGATTTCGGTATATTTTATCGTAATTATATTGATGATATGAAAAAATATAGTGATATAAAAAAGATTTCTGCAAAAGAAAATGAACCTAAAAACACATTTCCTATTTCTTGCACTCCTTGGGTAAGCTTTACAGGATTTAACCTAAATATTTATGCAGATGGAACATATCTTTTACCGATCATTACATATGGTAAATATTTTGAGCAAGATGGAAAACTATTATTACCACTTTCTTTACAGGTTCACCACGCTGTTTGTGATGGATACCATACAAGCAGATTTTTCACTGAATTGCAAACACTATCTCAAAGTTGTGATGAATGGTTATTAAGCAAATAAGCATAATTAAGGAAGTAGTTAAGACACAACATCAAAAAATTATAAAATAAATATAATCATATTAAATATTTATTTGAAATATTGAAATATTGAAATTTTAGAAAATACAAAGTAAAATATAAACATACGAAGCAACATATATTTACAAATTTACATATTAAAAGAAATATATAGGTATTTAAATTGAAATTTCTTTTAAAACTAGGTGGGCTTTTTGTGTATGCAAAACAATTAAATACAGATGATTATATAAAAGATATTGTGAGAAATCTTAATACAAAATATGTGGAAATTACAGCAGATAATTGTGCAGTAGGACAAGCTGTAAGTTACTTAAAAACCTTACACAGTAGTGATGATGGATATATAACTATAGCTGTTAAAAGAGAAAATGTTTGGCATCAGTATCACTATAAAGAAGATGAAATTGAAAAGAACATAGGAAAATTATTGAGTATAGAGGATATAAATCTGTATGTTTCACCAAACAGTTTTTATAAGCCTTTTAGAAGAATAGAAAATGTTAGGAAGTTAAATTCT
This sequence comes from Clostridium aestuarii, assembly GCF_026735135.1. GTDB lineage: Bacteria > Bacillota > Clostridia > Clostridiales > Clostridiaceae > Clostridium_H > Clostridium_H aestuarii. The sequence continues at coordinate 116,209 of NZ_JAPQER010000007.1, forward strand.
TTATACATAGATTTAGATTATTATAATTTAGAAGTTTATAAAGACCTTACAAAGGATCAGATAATATGGCAGCTGGAGCAGGATTATTTAGGACATAAGGTTCCTGAAGCTAGTTTTATAGTTATAACTGGACGAGGAATTGCGATTTATTGGCTTATAGAGCCAGTTCCATATAAGGCACTTCCTTTATGGAATGCAGTTCAAAAGTATTTTTTAAAGCAGCTAAAAGAAATAGGAGCTGATTCAAAGTCAATAGATGCAGCTAGGGTAATGAGATTATCAGGATCTACAAATCAAAAGAATGGACATGCTGTAAAGTTTTTAATTTGTGGTCAAGATAGATATAATTTAAGGGAAATACAGAAAGAGTATCTTCCAACGCTTACTCCTTATGTTAAGAATCCTGTTTTTAAAAGAAGAGGAAGACAAGCTAAAGTTGTTAAGCTGTTTACAGTATACAAACTTCACTATGCTAGGCTTATGGATATTGTGAAGCTTCAGGAATTAAGAAACGGCTATTGTAGAAATGAAAATGGTGAATTGATTAAAACAGGACAAAGAGAGTTTATGTGTTTTTTATATAGATATTGGGAATGTTGTTTTACAAATGATTTAAATAAGGCTGTAAAAGACACTTTAGACTTTAATAAGGGGTTCATATCACCTTTAAGTGAAAATGAAGTTATAAGCCAAACTAGAGCAGCGGAAAATGCATATAAAGAATGGAGGCTGAATGATTTTAATATTACAAAGAAAAAAGATGGTTCTGATGAAATAGAAATTGATGAAGAATTAAAGAAAAAAGCTAATAAGGTTAGAAAGAATCGTAAGGGTTATGCTCTTTTAGGATACAATTATACCAATGAAACCCTAATAAAGCAGCTCTGCATTACGGAAGATGAGATGAAAGAGCTTAAGACGATTATTAGTAAAAAAGAGGTTAAAATAAGAACTAATATGAGAACCAATGAATATAACAAAGCTAAATTTAAAAATCAAAGAAGAGATGAAAAAGGATTTACAAAGAGAGAGCAATCGAAATTGGAGAATATGAAGGTTATTAGAGGTTTAAAGGGTAAAGGATTAACTCAAAGGGAAATAGCTAAGGAAGTAGGGGTAAGTACAAGAACAGTTAAAGTCTATTATAAAGAATTCAATAAACAAATTATGTAATAAATGTAAAAAATATAGGTGAAGTGAAACATTCACTATTATATTATGTGGGCTTTAGCCTGAGGGTTTTTAGGTAAACAATTAATATATTTTGATAGAAAGGAGTATATAGTGATGAAAAAAAGCCACTTTTTAAAATATTTAGTATCTTAAGTTTAGTTGGAATAATAATTTGTGGAATTGAATCATTCAAGAGAAAATAGGTGGGTTGGTGTTAGGCATAATAACATTACTTAGAAGTTAATAAACTTCCAAGTAATGTTTGCTTTTGATTTGAATTTTTATAACATAACTACTAATTTTCAACGTTTGAATTTAATTTTAGTTCTTTTGATTTTTCTACTGGTTGATTATACCTTAAGAATAAAAATATACCAAACAAAATAATGCTAGAACCAATGAGTTGTTGAGTGGTAACTACTTCTCCAAGAATAAAGTATGCGAGTATACATGTTCCAATGGGTTCCCCTAAAATGCTCATTGAAATCGTTGAAGTATTTAGCCATTTAATTAGCCAGTTTAAAATTGTCTGTCCCAATATTGTTGAAATAAATGCTAAACCCAAAAAACACATCCAATCCGATGATGGATATCCGGTTAGGGGATATCCAAGAATAAGTGAATATCCTAGTAAGAATAAGGCACTTGTGGAATAGGCGATTAAGGCATATGTAATAAGAGACAAAACTTTTCTTAGATATTGACCAATAAAAAAATAAACCGTTATTGTTACAGCACCTAGCAAAGCAAGCATATCACCAAATAATGCTTGACCACCAATTTTAAAATCACCCCATCCAATTATAAAGCTGCCAACTAGCGCTAGGATTCCTCCACCAATTGCAAATCCTTTTAACTTTTCTCCAAATAAAAAATATCCTCCAATAAATGCAAATAACGGTTGAAGAGTAACAAATACCGTTGAACTTGCTACAGAAGTAAAATGCAAAGATTCAAACCAAAGTCCATAATGAAAAGCAAGAAAAGCTCCAGAAAGACTACCTAAGAGCCATTGTTTTCTCGTTAAATTTTGTATTTCTTGAAAAGTTCCTTTCTGAAGAAACAACATAGGTAATAAAAGAAAAGTAGAAAACATCATACGATAAGTAGCTATAATTGGTGCAGGTGCACTTGAAAGCTTTACAAATATAGCAGATGTTGAAAGAGCAAAAACTCCAATAAATAAGAATAAATAAAGTGAAAAACTTCGTGTATTGTTCATAATAGTCCTCCTAGTTTGTTTTGAAACGTAATAAACATGCTGATATTATATAATACATTTTTAGTATACACAAAGTTTTTTGCACTGTGTTTTAAATTATATCAAGATAAGGAACTTTATTAATAATATTTATCTATAAATACTTTCATCTGTTTGTAAAGTGGTTCCCAGTCTTCTTTTAATTCTTCTATTACGCCATAATAATTGCCCCGTATACTTGAATAAAAAGTATTTGTAACAATATCTCCAAGGTACTTTTTAGTAAAACCTGTAATCGGCTCAATTTGTTTAAGTCCGTTAATTAGTTTTGGAATCCATGGATATAGTATGGGAAGAGCATATGAGACCTGAACCTCTTTTTGGTAATCTTCCAGCTCTTTTTCAACTTGCATAACATCTATGTTAAGTTGGGTTAGTCTTTGGATGTCTTGATCTGTTTTTTTCTTCTTTGTTGATAGAGCAGTATATTCTTTTACAAGTCCCGGTAACCTGCCTATCCAGTTATCAAATTTTGGTGTGAGATTCTTGTCTTTTATTTTTTTATATACTTGCTGTAAGGCTAGTTTATTGCCAAGCACTTTCAATGATTCTTTTCTAATATCATCAAATTTCTTATTGCTTTCATCTAAATAGTTAACTAAATTTATTATTTTGGTAATTATTTTCTTTTCTGTTTCTCCAAAGTATTCTAATCCTTTAGGAAGTTCATAAAGGAATAAAGCTAAGGGAAGTGCTTTCCCTGAAAGCATTATAAATGCAAGTTTGGTTATTTGACTCCAACCATAGATGGTATCACGTAATATAGATCCCATATTATAAAGAGCAGCAGCTTCTCTTGATGCAGTGAAAGCTTTATTAAAACCTGCATTAATACCTTTTTCTTTTTTTGCACTATCAATTAGATTTTTAACTCTCACATATCCCTTTGGCAATTTTGATACATCTTTTTCATAGCCTGATAAATAAGACTGTGCTTGCTTAACAATTTCTTCATTTCTATAAGGGTAATAATAATTCATATTAGTAAACATAAATAAGTAACTCCTAAGGTCTTTTTTTATAGTATATGAGATAATCTTTAGTTTGTTATTGTGTTCACTATTGGTTTTCCAAAAGCATATTATTTAAATGTATAAAGATACTTTTGGAGGAATTACTTATGTGGAGATATAACGTTTTTAATTATTATACTATGTATCAAAGGCAGCTAGAGTATACCATACAGTTAAAGTATATAGATGCATTTACTAAATATATGTCCAAATTGAAAAGGCAGATGTATCAAATTGATGAAGATATAGATGTATTAAAGAGTAATTTAGATAGTGCTAAATATGACCAAGAAGATACTGTTGAAGCTATGATTTTTAGCGGTAAGGATTTATCAAAAGTTGAAGAATTAAAGTTTAAAGTAGATAAATTTTGTGAACTTGTTCAATATTTTGATACAATAGGAAGAATACTTATGGAAAAATTTCCATTGTTACAACAGGGATTTTTTCCACAAATTATGCAGTTAAAACCTGCTTGTAAAAGGTTTAAAAAAGAGGTTCAACAAATGCTGGGAGGAAGTACAGCTATATTTACAATTAAGGAAAAAGAGTTACAAGAACAGGAAGAAATTATAGCTTCTGAAACTGTAGATATATTAACATGAAGTGAGAATAATATTGATAATTATTAGTTGATGTGCGGTATTAGCAAGCTGATAATTACAGATGATAGATAACAACTATAATTACTGTTTGTGCTAAATGATATTTACACAAACATTTACAACACCACAAACATAAATGTAAACATATATGTTTGTGGTGTTGTTTGTGTATTAACTTGTATAGTTAAGACTAACTAAATGGTATGTCTTTCTAGCATATGGAGCTGCTTTTTATATATTAAATTTATATATAGATTAAGTAACACGATGCTGTTTTTATTTAGTTAATAAGGTTTAATGTGGTATAATTGGATATGGCTTGTTAGTATGCAATGTAAAAAAATTATGTCATAACAAGCATAAATGTATTAAAACATAATCGTAAAATTAAGCGTAACAGTATAAATCCACTGATAAGAGAAACTCTATATTATAGAAAACTCTTTGGAGGTGGTATTTTTGAAAAAAATTGTGTTTGTGATAAGTCTTTTAGCAGTAATAACGTCTTTTTCAACTCCATGTTCTGCATATGAGTTAATCATAAAAGAACCACCTAAAATTGAGCAACCACAGTTAACAGAGAACTGAAAGGAAATTATTTATAGAGACGTAATTACTTCATTGCTTGTACCATATATACAAAAAGAAATAAATAATTATTACAAAGAATATTTAACAGAATCTCCAATGATTTTTGCGTATAGTATTGATATAGTAAGTGCTAAAAGAAAATGGAAAACTGGATATTTAATCGAATTGGAAGTTATAGCACATCCATACGTTGGAGCACATAATACTGTTGGAGATGAAAGGCTAATAATTGAAACGGGAGGGCTTGGTTCTGTTGAAATTAAGAAATTTGAACATATTAAAAGTTATCCACTGCCACCACACTTGCAACACATAATAAAGAAACCATATTAAGTACATTTAATAACAATTTTAATACGCATATTTCATAAAAGACGATATAAAAAGCTAATATTAAACGGAACAGTTAAGGCATAATAGCAAAATATTGTGAAGGTACTTAATACATATAGTTCCTGCCGCTATAAAGAAAAACAGTGTCTGATAGCACTTGTCTAAAGTTATGAATTAAGAGAGCTTCAAGAGTCACTGCACCTGATACAGCTATATTATATGAGGAGGAATTAACTATGTTATCTATAGAATCAATTGATCCATTTCTAATGCAGTTAGTAATTATTCCATTCATAACTATTGGAGGTGGAGTGTTAGCATCAGTATTTTCCAAGAAGGTTTGTGTTTTGTCTATTTCAGAATATCTTATATAATTTTAGTATATATAAAACGATAGTTTAACTCACAGTTGTCAGAGATTGCGTGGCAAATATACTAAAATGAGTTATGGCAAAATTGATAGTTATTTTGAAGTAATATAGCTAAGGAGGAAAATAATATGGATTTTAAAAATGAAAACTCAAAAATATATTTTTTAATAAATATATTTTCAATACTTGTAGGTATTATGTGTATTATGTATTTTACAACTGATATTGATACCATATTTAAATTTAAAATATTTAATATAGCACTATTATTTGGGGGCTTGAATGGTATTTTAGTAGGCACACAAAAAGTAGTTGCTCAAAATAATAAAGAAGGTTACTTAAATTATTTTTCATCAATACTGTTTATTTCATGGTTTATAAGTTTGCAATGTTAATAATTTACGCCAAAATCAGCAACCATATATTTTTAGCACATACCGTTCAATTAAAACGTTTAAGTAATCATAACAATCTTTTTGTAACCTAGGTTACCGATTTTAACTAATAAAAATGATATATTGGTTAAAATAAGATATGAAAGTGAGGAGTTATAATGATTGAAAAGGTATTTAAATATAGTGTTACAGATGAAAAAGCGGTGGAGAAGATTATAATGGATGAGAATATTAATTATATCCATATGGTATTTAACAAAGACCAAGGACTACCAGAGCATTTTTCAAACTCAAATGTTTATATGACAATACTCAGAGGTACATTATCGATAAGACTAGATGAACAAGATATGCACGAATATAGCAAAGGTGATCTTTTACAAATACCATATAATACAAAGATGAATGTAAACAATTTACATGATGAAGTTTTAGAATTGATTGTAGTTAAAGCACCAGCTCCTGCAAATTATAAAAGGTAAAGTAAGAATCAAAGAAATAGTTAAGTTATAATAGCAAGGGATAAATGTGATAGAAGCTTAAGTTTAATAAAATAAGATAGGTTATAAAAACCAAAAACTTATAAGTAAAAAATATCACGATACTAAGATGGATCGTGATATTTTATTCGAATTCTATAAAACTTTCTTCAATATCTTTTATAATATGTCCAAGCTTATTAAATTTATAAACATATTTTTTACCTACTTTGGTTTTCTTGAAAAAACCTAGAGTTACAAGTTCATTTAAATCAGTTCTAGATGTTTCATAGGATATTTTGTTTTTCTTTTTGTATTCATCAATAATCATTATATTTTTATTAGCAGTTATAAAGTAGTTTATTATTTTAGTTTGGCGCTTATTTAGCATTATTCCTGCTTTTTCTAAAAGATCTTTGAGAAGTTTTTTCCCAAATTCCTTTGTGAACTGTTCTTTTATTCTTTGTATTGATTTAACTATCATATTTAGATAATAATCAATAAAATAGGTTAAATCGCTTTGGTAAACTTCAGTATTTTCAATAGATGTATAGTATTTGTTTCTTTCTTCATTTATAAGGTTTGATATTGAGAAAAACTTGAAGAAATCATATCCCTGTTGTAATAAATACATGTATGATATAGCTCTAGCAGTTCGCCCATTTCCATCGAAAAACGGATGTATATATACAAAATAAAAATGTATTATACAAGCTTTTATTAAAGGGTGTAGTTCAGTGTTATTGTTTATAAAATCTAATAGATCATCCATAAGAGTTTGTACTTTAGTATGATCAGGAGCTTTATAACTAAAACAACCTCGTTTTGTATCCCAAACACCTACAAAGTCAGTTCTATATTTTTCAACTATCTCATCTTCTTTTAATGTGTCTTCAGTAAGTATTTTGTAAATAGATAATAGCATATCTTCATTTAATGGATTTTGCATATTTCTTAATATATATTGTAGTGCATCAAAATTATTAATTATCATTTGTTCATTTTTATCTTTAGGAGGCAAGTTATTTTCCACCATTTCTTTTGTTCTTTTTTTAGTAGAAAATGCTCCTTCAATAACACTTGAATTATAAGCCTCATCTATTAAAGAATCTAATATTACGGATGCTTCAACATCCCACGGAATGGATTTAAATAGGTCTTCAGTAGCTGAAGTCTCTATTATGGATATATACTTTTTTATATTATCAGTTATATTAAACCAAAAATTATTATCACTTTGATCTTTAAGAGGAATATTGATTGAAGTGTTTTTTCGACTTTCCATCAATTCGTTCCAAAATTCATTTAAATTAAATGTACTAGGTAATCTATATTGTAATTCTTTTTTTGTAAAGTATCGTTTGTTAAATTCATTTATCATATTCTGCATAAAATGGCTCACCACCTTTATTTATATTATGTATATAACTTTTAAATTTATACCATTTTACTACTAATTTACTACTAATTCAACTATTCTGTTAGTAAATCAGAGATTTAGTTTATATCATAAGGTTTAATATAGTATAATTGTATGTGAATTGTTGATAAACCATTTAAAGAAAATACGCATTTATTAAAGGGGGGTAAATATTGAATTGGGAGCTGAAAAAGTTTGAAGAATTAAAGGTTAAAGAATTATATGAAATTTTAAAAATAAGAAATGAAGTGTTTGTTGTAGAACAGCAGTGTGCTTACCAAGATTGTGACGGCAAAGATGAAAAATCATATCATTTATATCTTCAAGATAACGGTAAAATTATTGCATATTTAAGAATCTTGAAAAAAGGAGTTTCATATGATGAAATATCTATTGGACGAGTGTTAGTACATAAAAATTATCGTGGCAAAGGTATATCAAGAGAGATGATGTTAAAAGCAATAAATTTTATAGACTTAAATCTCAATGAAAAAGAGATTAAGATTCAAGCGCAATCATATTTAGTTAATTTTTATGGAAGCCTTGGTTTTAAAGAAACTTCAAATGAGTATTTAGAAGATAATATTCCACATATAGATATGTTATATAAAAAATAAAATAATATGCTATAAAATAAGAATCCTATTATTCTTAAATAAAGGCTTAAAATGTTAATAATCAAAGATTTAGTTAAGGTATAATATGAAAATATTGTATATAAAACAGCTGATGCTTTAAATTATAAAGTACAGCTGTTTTGTTATATTTTAAATTAAAATTCTACTTTAAATTAATGTTGATTTTTACATGGTAAATTGTATATAATATAAAAAATTATAAGAAACATAATTATTCTAAATGTAAGGATGAGATTCAAATGAAGAATAAATTTTCTATTGGTGAAATGTCAAAACTGCATAATATTCCAATCAAAACATTAAGATATTATGATGAAATAGGATTATTTAAACCTATTGAAGTAAATAAGGATAATGGTTACAGATATTATTCAACTGAACAATTTGAACAATTGAATACAATAAATTATTTAAAATTTTTAGGGATACCTTTAAAGGAAATAAAAAATTATTTGGAGATTAGAAACATTGATTATTTTTTAGAATTATTGAATAGAGAAAAAAGGATTACTGAAAACAGGATTAATCAGTTAACATTAATAAAAAATAGATTTGAAAATCGAATCAAGGAAATTGAAGAATCAAGAAAAATAAGAGAACTAGAGGTTGTACAAATAAAAAGAGTTAAAGAAAGAAAAATATTAAGTTTGAAGGGAAAAATTAATACAGAACTTGAATTGGAAATATATTTAAGAAAGTTAGAAAATATGGCAAATATAACTTCTACAATCATTATAGGTAGAGTAGGTCTTACAGTTTCTATAGATAATATAAGAAAACATAAGTTTTATGAATACAATTCAATATTTATTTTATTAGAAGAAGAGAGTAACAATGAACTTGTAAAGACTTTAGAACAATGTGAATATGCTTGTATTTATTATAGGGGTTATGATCATAAGGAGTCTGCAAAATATTATGAAATTATACTAAACTATTTAGAAAAAAATAATTATGAAATTATTGGAGATGCCATAGAAAGAGTTATTATTAATCAGTACATATCTAAAAATAAAGAAGACTATCTTACTGAAATAGAAATACCAGTTAAAAAACATTGACTCTCCAGTAGCTGGATGGTTTTAAATAAATATAGAATATTTTAGTCTATATTTATTTAGGAGGGAAATTATGTTAGGAACTATTGTAAATACAAGTACAATTATAATTGGAAGTTGTATTGGAGCTTTATTAAAAAAAGGAATAAAAGAAAAATATAAAACAACTATAACACAAGCTCTTGGATTAATAGCTATTTCTTTAGGAGTTACATGGATTGTAAAAAATATATCTCAAAGTAAAGAACCTATTCTTTTTATAGTTAGTTTAGTGTTAGGTGGTTTTATTGGTGAAATTTTAGATATAGAATCAAAAATTAATAGACTAGGAAATAAAGTTAAAAAAGGTGATGAAAATAACTTAATAGAAGGGTTAACTACTGCTGTTTTACTCTTTTGTGTAGGTACAATGTCTATTTTAGGTCCTTTAGAAAGTGCATTGAAGGGAGATAATACTTTATTATTTACAAATGCACTACTTGATGGAATAACATCTTTAATATTAGCATCTAGTTTTGGGATAGGAATAATATTATCTGCATTTATTTTGTTTATATGGCAAGGATCTATATACTTATCAGCTCAAATTATAGCTCCATTTGTTACACATGAAATTTTAGGACAAGTTTCGATAATAGGAGGAATACTAATTTTAAGTACGGGAATTAACATTTTAGAGATAAAAAAAATAAAAACTATAAATTTATTACCAGCGCTTATTATTCCCGTTTTTTATTATATTCTTTTAACATGATAACAATATAGAATTTAAAATCAAATCAATACTAAATTTATAACAAAGTCAGCATTGGTTTTAGTGATGGATAAATCTATCACTTTTTTATTTTTGTATGTAGATTTATTTGTTTTAGTTTTCTCACGATTTTATAGTTTTCCATTATATTATATTCAATGATAGAGTATGGTAAACTTAGTACATATAAGTATAGTAAAATAAGTTGGTGTAGGGTGCACGTATAATCCACTCTGTCATTAAAGATAAAAGTTAAGTTAGATATTATAAGTTATTGTGAAGAGTATTTATATATAGGGAGGTAAGCTATTATGAAAGAAGAAGAAAAAATATTTGCAGGTAAGCTGTTTGATGCACGTAAGAAAGAACTTAGGGATATTAAGCATAAGGCACATATACTCTGTCAGAAATTTAATTTGCTTGATGAATATGATGAAAAACGCCTGCCGATCATTAAAGAATTTATAGGAAAAATTGGACAAAAATACTATTTCCAAGGTCCCATACAATTTAATTACGGATGCCATACGTTCATAGGTGAAAATTTTTTTGCTAACTTTAATACCACGATTTTAGATGATGGTAAAATTTATATTGGTGATAATGTCATGTTTGGGCCCAACGTTTCACTTATGGCAACCTCACATCCGCTTATTCCGAAAGAGAGAATTGCTATGAAATATGAGGATGGTCATGTGTCTATGTCCGAATACGCGAAAGGAATCTATATTGGAGATAATGTTTGGATTGCTTGTAACGTCGTGGTTTGTGACGGTGTTCATATTGGAAATAATGTAGTCATTGGTGCGGGCAGTGTTGTTACAAAAGATATACCGGATAACTATCTTGCATACGGTAATCCGTGTAAACCAATAAGATTGATTACAGAAAAAGACTCAAAGCTAGATTTACTATAATTATTCATAATGAATAATATTAATCCAATTAAGATAGCATTAATAGGTGTAATATAACTATAGTTTGAATCATGAATTAATGTAATTATAAATGTGAAATTTCAGTGAGGTGTGTAGTAAATATAGTACAATGAGATTGGAGTGTTTGATATCGAAATAAAACATTTTTGTCCAATATGCGGATGTTATGAACCAGAAAATCAATTTTCTATTGGAGAGATATGTCCTTGTTGTGGAAATGAAATAGGCTGTGATGATGATATTGAAAAACCAAATATAAACCAAGAACAATATTTTCAAATGATCCAAATATCAATAGATTCATATGAGAATGGAAAAGAAGTTCCTAATCATGTGAAACAATTCTTGGAAAATGCTAAATATAGTGAGGACGAAGCGTGGGAGATATTAAGAAACAAATGGATTGAAAAAGGTTGTCCTTGGAAATATAATTTTAAAGGTGAAAGACCGGAAAATTGGGGTATAGAATTAGCTAAACTGCAATTACTTAATATTGGAATCAAATTAGATGCTATTAATTGTGTTCACTTTAGACAAGATTAGAGAAAAAGTTAAATTAGAATATATTTTTTATGTGAGGAGGATTATAAATGCGTATAGAACCATAAAAATCAATTTCTTTAATATCATTAATTAACAAAATTAAAGGAGAGATTAATTTATGGAAAAAAGTATACTTGAAAATATAAAGAACTATTTAAAGGAAAAATATAACTGCCATTCAATAATATTATATGGCTCTTTTGCTAATGGTACTTATACAGATGAAAGTGATATAGACATTATATGTTTTTGTGATAATGTGCTTCAAAAAAATGATGCTACTATAATTAATGGAAGGCAACTTGATGCATGGATGTATGATACAAACATGATGACAAAACAAGAAGAACTACTTCATATTAATGGTGGAAAAATTCTTTTAGATGAAAAAGACTTATGTACTAGATTATTAGAGAATATAGATGAACTTTTTAATGAAGGTGCAAAAAAACTTACGTTAGAAGAGATAAATTTTCAAAAAAATTGGTTAATGAAAATGCTAAATAGGGCAAAAAGAGGTGATGTTGAAGGTAATTTTAGATATCATTGGATGTTAGTAGATAGCTTGGAAATATATTTTGGTATAAAAGGCTTATGGTATCTAGGCCCTAAAAAATCTTTATATTGGCTTAAAGATAATGATAGACATGCCTATAAATTATTTAATGATGCCTTAAATATTAATTCATCATTTGAAAAGATAGAGAACTTAATATCTTTTATTGTTAATTCATAATATAAAGAAATTGTGTAGTAACAAGCATAAATGTATTAAAACATAATCGTAATTTATTATGAAGTAAAATTATTTTATAACATTAATCTAAAGGAGTATCAAAATATGAAAAGAGAAGAATTTCAAAGAATTGAAAGTTTTATGTTAAAGAATATGAATGATACTGTTCATGATTGTTTACATGTATATAGAGTTTTGAATTATGCAATTCAAATTGCTGATACTATCGAAAAAATAGATACTGAAGTTGTAATAATATCAGCACTTTTACATGATATAGGTAGAGTAGATGAAATAAGAAATCCAAGTCTTTGTCATGCAAAAATAGGAAGTAAAAAAGCAAAGGAATTTTTGATTAATAATGGATATAGTGAAGGAAAAGCAAATCATGTTGCTGATTGTATTCTTACCCATAGGTATAAAAAGAATTTAAAACCACAAACAATGGAGGCAAAAATTATTTTTGATGCAGATAAATTAGATTTGACAGGAACTGTAGGGACTGCAAGGGCAATTTTATTTGGAGGACAAATTGAAGAACCTTTATATTTAGTTGGAGACGATAGATTACCTACTAAGGGATTACCATCAGAAGAGGCATCTTTATTTAGAGAGTACAATCGGAAACTAAATAAATTGTTTCTAAAACTAAATACTGAAAAAGCAAAAGAAATTGGAATAGAACAACAAAAGACAATGGACTCATACTTTATGAATTTATTCAAAGAGGTAAATAGAAATTACTCTAATGGTAAAAAACTAATGGACAAAATACTTGAATAAGGAATATTCACTTTGAAATATAATCTGTATTGAATTACTTCACATTCTTCTTAAATGATGATTTGAAAGATTAATAATCTTAGAAGTAGTTAAGGCACAACAGCAAAATATTATTCAACAAATGAATGTAAAATTTTAAATAAAATAAGTGGGTGTAGAGTGTAATTATAATCCACTCTGTCACTAAAGATAAATAAAGGAGACATATAAATTATGAATTTGAGAGTACAAAAAACAAATAAATTGGCTAAGTTACCTGAGTATGCTCATATTGGTGATGCTGGAATGGATTTATATTCAGTAGAGGAGAAAATTATACAACCAGGGGAAACAATATTAATACATACAGGTATAAAAATAGAACTTCCTAAAGATACTGAAGCACAAATTAGACCAAGAAGTGGACTAGCATTAAAACATTCAATAACAGTTTTGAATACTCCAGGGACAATAGATGAAGGTTATAGAGGAGAAATAGGAATTATACTTATAAACCATTCTAAAGAAGATTTTAAAGTTGAAAAAGGAATGAGAATAGCACAAATGGTTATTAAACCTGTTTTAAGAGTAAATGTAGTTGAAGTAGAGGGATTAACAGGGACAGAACGTGGAAATGGTGGATTTGGATCTACAGGAGTTTAAAATTTTAAAATAGCACCTGTCATTGTTAGTATAAGATGTTCTATTAGGGTTGATGTGTCTAGGTTTTTAAAAAAAACTTAGCACATTAACCTTTTTATTTTTGAATCTATTTCTCTTTCAGAGCTTTTATTTGTATTTCTTCATTTTGATTATACACTTGAAAAACACACAGGGCAAAAATAAATATTTTAAGAATAAATATAATTGAAATCTAAATATTTCATACTTGTTTAGAGAGGAACTATGTGGTACAATGTAGTAGTACTAGGCAGAACAAAGTAGTAGTACTAGGCAGAACAAAGTAGGTGATGAAATGTATGATAAATCTCAATTGAGGCGAGGGACTTTGGAAGGATGTATTTTGAAAATTATTAAATTAGAAGAAACATATGGTTATGAAATAATGAATAAACTATCCTCTTATGGATTTGAGGAACTTAGTGAAGGAACCATTTATCCATTATTAATTAGGCTAGAAAAAAAGAAATTAATATGTTCAAATTACAAAGTATCTCCATTAGGTCCTAAAAGAAAATATTTTTCAATAACGCAGCTGGGTATTAATATGCTAAATTCATTTCAAGAACATTGGGACAGTATCTCTACAGCTGTAAACAAAATTTTGTCTCTGGGGGAAAAGTAATATGCAAGATTTGAAATTAATAAGAAAGGAAAATTGTGAACAAGAAAAATCATTGTTTATAGATAATCTAACTGTTATAACAGATATGGTTGTATATCTACAGTCATCGGATTTGTGTGAATATGATATTGAAATCATGCGAAAAGATTTAATTGGTATGGCATTAGAAGCACAATTTAGAGGAGAAAAATTCAGTAATGTAATTGGAGAAGACTATAAAAGCTTTTGCAATGAATTAATATTAAGTGGTGATATAAAGTCAACTAAGAAAAAAATATTGAACTGTTTATTTGGTGCTACTGTAGTTATAGGTTTTATGTTTATTTTAGAAATTTTTATGTATTCATGTACATCTCCAAAAGATGCATTGAAATTTCATATGCCTATAACATGGGGATTTGTTTTATCTACTTTGTTAATAATAGTAGCAGGGTATGGAATATTAAAATTTATAGCAAAGAATTCTTTTAAGCTTTCAGATAAACATTCTACAAGAGCCATTAATTTATTTGGGATATCATTCATTATGACGTTTTGTATAATAGGGCTTGTAAAGTATTTTTTAAGGAACTTAGTTATTGGTACCATCAATTATTTGTATCCTTTAGTTATATTAGCAGTTACCCTTATTGTTATAAAATCACTTAATAAACAGTAAAGTGGGTTATTTATTGCTAGATAATTAGCTTAGATAAAACAATATTTAAAACATAATAAATTTAAGAAGATAAATAAGGAGGAGTAAAATATGGATATTTTCGACGCAATAGGTACATTTTTACAAAACCCTCATGCAATAGAAGATGGGTTTAAGGAAGTTTTAGGTATTAAAAAATATTTGTTGGTAAAAGATAAAGAAGATAATTTGATATGTGTATCATATGATTTAGATGTAGGTAGAGCATTAGTGGAAAAATATTTAAAACAACAAGGATTAGATAAGACGTTAGTTAAATTTGAGACTAAATCAATTAAAAATAAGGATGAACAATTGAAAGAAATTATTAAATATAAAATAGTTATATT
Organism: Clostridium aestuarii; assembly: GCF_026735135.1. Taxonomy (GTDB): domain Bacteria; phylum Bacillota; class Clostridia; order Clostridiales; family Clostridiaceae; genus Clostridium_H; species Clostridium_H aestuarii. The sequence continues at coordinate 131,611 of NZ_JAPQER010000007.1, forward strand.
GGATGAAGAAATTGCAATATACAAAGATGTTGAGAAAAAAGCTCAAGAATATGTTGTTGACGGATATGATGGTAATTTACCTTTAAAGTATGAGATGAACAACTATACAACTGTTTCAAAAAATAAATAAATATAAAAAGAATAATTTTATGCAAAAGCACTAGGCAAATTTCCTAGTGCTTTTGCATTTCAGCGAATAATTCAACTTTCATGTGAAAAGCTATACAAAAACAACAAGTAGGAAGGTAATAACATATCTTTTCATTGTATAAAAGATTAAATCTTTATATTAAAATAGAGCAATCCCATATTACAAAAAAGGAGTTGCTCTTAAATACTTGATTTAATTAAAATTCAACTAATATTCTAGCAGGAAATGCATCTAATCCTTCTATTTTCATAGGCAAACAATATACTCTGAAATCTTTTTTAGGTATTTTATCAAGATTAGTTAAGTTTTCAATTGCATAGATACCACTTTTCCCAAGGAAAACATCTATAAGTCCATGATTTCTACTACGACCAAGTCCTAAAGTATCTATTCCTATCATATTAACTTTCTTATCTACTAAATACTTGATAACCTCCATAGAAATTTCAGGATGTATATTATACTTTTCTTCATCATCTAAGTATTTATCCCAATTTGTTTGAAAAAATACAAAATGCCCTTCTTTAATCTGTGAAACATCTAAATCAGCTAGTTCAACTGGTCTATCAATTATATGAGAAACATCAAATTTTATACCAGGTGATATTAATCTTTCATTTTCAAGTACTACATCTGCACTCATAACATCTATATGAGTGCCCATATTATGAACGGCACAAGAAAATAATGTTGTAGTATATTCCTTTTTAGTTCCTTCAAAACACTTTATTTTTTCTACTTTTAAAGAGGGTGAACCTGGTCTATAAACTCTATCTAATTTAGTAACTTGTGTAATATCAATTATCATGAAATACCTCCAAATAAATTTTATAAAAAATCTGTAAAAATAAAATAAGATTTTTAAATGTTAATAATAACTCTTTTGATTATACAGTATAAGTTTGTTATTAACAAAATTATTGTTTTACTTGAAGTTAAGCAATAAAACCTGTCCAGTTTTTGAAAGATGTTTAATATCTTATAAAAACTGGACAGGTTTATGCTGTTATTTATGTCCTTCTTCTGGTACAATGCAAATGAATTCTAGGTCTGTATTGCTAATATTCATAAATTGATGTGTTTTCCCTGCTGGTACATATGCAAATGATCCAGATTCTATAGAATTATCTTTTCCATCAAGATGAAGAGTCCCATTGCCGCTAATAATATAATTTATATGAGGCCAGGGATGATCATGTTTTGGAGTGAAACCGCCTGGTTTTAGTTTGAATGATCTCATTACATAACCTTCCCATCCTTCTTTAGGAGAAATAAGCACTTTCATAAATGCATTTTTAACACCAACATTATCAATTTCAATTTCTTCCACCATAGATTTATGTGAAACTATCATGAAATAACCTCCTCGTTTAATGTAATTGTGGTAATATTTGTATTATACACATTAATTATATCATTAAATAAAAAGCTATCAAAGTGATTATTAACATTACTTTACATAATTGTAATAAGATTAAGAATAAATAAGTTGATTTAATCTATAATGCTTAGATATTTAGGGGATTTTTTTATTGGTTAAAATATGTTATTTTGTTATAATGAGGGTTGAAATGATATAATTTGATGTAGAGTGCTGTTGTGTAATTTAAAGAAAGTGTGAATTTAATCAAGTAAAGGCTATTTATATAATTCCTAGCCATAAATATTTTGACAATTGGAGCCAATAGTGATATAAATTAATTAGTTATACGACTGACGGAAGTGGAATTAACCACATGAAGTATAGCAAGTATGAGCCGACCGTCTGGGCAAAGAGTCCAGATAGTAGGCTCTTTTTTTATACTAAAAGGAGTGTATCAAGATGAAAGAATTAGAATTAAAGTATGGATGTAATCCAAATCAAAAACCATCAAGAATTTATGCAAAAGATGGAAAACTACCAATCAAGATATTAAATGGAAATCCAGGATATATCAATCTTTTAGATGCGCTTAATAGTTGGCAATTAGTAAAAGAATTAAAAGGAGCTACAGGCTTAGCCTCCGCTGCGTCATTTAAACACGTAAGCCCTGCAGGAGCAGCTAGTGCGATTCCATTAGATGAAACGTTGAAAAAGATATACTTTGTAGAAGGTGTGGAATTATCAGATATTGCTATTGCTTATGTTAGAGCTAGAGGAGCTGATAGAATGTCTTCTTATGGAGATTTCGTAGCTTTATCCGATGAGTGTGATGAACAAACCGCAACATTCTTACTGCGTGAAGTTTCTGATGGTATTATTGCCCCATCTTATTCAAAAGAAGCATTAGATATTTTAAAAAAGAAACGTAAAGGGACATATGTTGTCATTCAAATGGACGAGAATTATGAACCAAGAGAATTGGAAACAAAAGATTTATACGGAATTACATTTGAACAGAGAAGAAATGATATAAAGATAACGGAAGATGTATTCACAAATATACCTACAAAGAATAAATTAATTCCACAAAATGTGAAAAGAGATTTAACGATAGCTTTGATTACCTTAAAATATACCCAATCTAATTCTGTTTGTTATGTTAAAGACGGACAAGCGATTGGTATAGGAGCAGGTCAGCAATCAAGAATTCATTGTACAAGGTTAGCAGGAAATAAAGCAGATAAATGGTATTTAAGGCAACATTATAAGGTTTTAAATTTACCATTTAAAGATAATTTAAAAAGAGCTGACAGGGACAATGCAATAGATATTTATATATCTAATGATTATATGGATATTTTAGCTGATGGAATATGGGAGAATACTTTTATAAAAAAACCAGATCTTTTGACAAGTTATGAAAAGATAGAATGGCTAAAAAATTTGAATGGGGTAGCACTAGGTTCAGATGCATTTTTCCCCTTTGGAGATAATATTGAAAGAGCAAAAAAAAGTGGTGTTGATTATATTGCACAACCAGGAGGTTCAATAAGAGATGATAATGTAATTGAAATATGTGATAAATACAATATTGCTATGGCATTTACAGGAATTCGTCTTTTTCAACATTAATTTATAAAGAGTTTGAACATAATCTTTAGTTACTATTAGGTCATATTTTCTTAAATGATGATATGAAATTATTCAAGCTATTAAGACGTAATAGCAAAATTATACGAATTAGAAAGTAGGTTTAAGATGGTAGGAAAATATAAGGTAATAACTCTTTGTGGTAGTACAAAGTTTAAAGAGGAAGTTCTACAAGTACAGAAAGATTTATCGTTGAAAGGGAATATAGTAATTTCAGTTGGATTATTTGGACATAGTTAGTATTTAATTTGTTTCGAAACATTTTTGTATGTGGATTTGGATCTACAGGAGTTTAAAATATATAAAAGAGTAATAATTCTAGTATATTAATAGGCAATCTAAAAATAAGCTACTCTTTCATTATAAATAATATTAATCCAGTTAAAATAGCACTAATAGGTGCAATCCAACCATAGTTGGAATCATGAATTAATGGAATTAGGGAAGAAAAAATAGTTATAATACATAGAAACACCTCTTTTATAAGTAGTATACTTGTTATATATAACCAATATACACTATTTATATTAATTTTAAAATATTTACACAAATACAAACAACACAACAAACATAAATGTTTACATATATGTTTGTTGTGTTGTTTGTATATTAATTTATAAACTATCAACTGCTTATATCAGCTTGCTGATATGGCATGTCAACTTCATATGTCGTTTAGACATATGAACGTCAACTAATGTATGCGTTATCTAAGGTTTAAATTGGAATAATATTAAAATATTGTTGAAAATTTATTAAAGTGGTATTATAATTAAAATTAATTCTTAGGGAGGGGTGAAATTCCCCATCGGCGGTAAATATGCAATTAGCATATAAGCCCGCGAGCGTTTGTTATATATTAACAAAGTCAGCAGATTTGGTTAAAATCCAAAGCCGACGGTAAAGTCCGGATGAGAGAGAATGAAATAATTCGTTATACGATTGTTTGTTATTGTACAAACTTATTCTTTTGCGTGTATATTTCTATTTATACATTTCTATCTCTCATCATAACGCCTAATGAAAATATCATTTTAGGAGGGTTTATGATGAATCAATCACTACTATCAAATTTTATTAAATTCCATGAAAGAGTTCAAAGAGCTTTAGAAAACTTATGTATTACTAGTATAGATAATAGGGTATGACTTTATTGAGGTCATTTTACTTTTATACTTTAAAATAATACATAAAAAGGAGCTTATAAATATGGAACAATATTATCTTGGATTTGATGCTGGAACTCAAAGTGTTAAAGTTGCAGTTTATGATGAAAATATGACATGTGTGGCAAAGGCTGTTAATAAGACAACAATAGATTTTCCTCAGCCAGGTTGGGTTAATATGGATGCTGATGAATACTTTGAACTTACTAAAAAAGGTATGCATGATTGTGCAAATCAATTAAAAAAGAAAAATATATCAACCAAGTTGATTAAATCAATAATGGGGGATGGAATTATATGTGGTATTGTTGGCGTTGATGAAGAGGGAAAAGCAATAACTCCATATATAAACTATTTAGATTCCAGAACTCAGAGTGATGTTGATTATATTAATAATTTAGATTTATCAATATGGGGAGAGGAAACAGGTAATCCTGAAGCGAGCTGCATGTTCCCAGCTATGCATGCAAGATGGTTTTTATCTAATGATGAAAATTTTAGAGAAAAAGGATCAAAGTTTATGCATAATGCACCTTATATCCTTTCTAGGCTAGCTGGTCTTACTAGCAAAGATGCTTTTGTAGACTGGGGAACTATGTCTGGTTGGGGATTAGGATATCATGTCCATGAAAAGAAATGGTCAGATAGACAATTGGAGATTTTAGGAATAGATAAGAAGTATTTACCTAAGATTGTAAAACCATGGGATATAATTGGAACGTTATCTGAAGATATAGCAAAAGAAGTTGGTTTTGAAGCAGGAATACCAATATGTGCAGGTGCTGGAGATACAATGCAATCACTTCTTGGAAGTGGAGTTTCTGAAAGTGGCAAAGCAGTAGATGTTGCAGGCACATGTGCAATGTTTTGTGTTTCTACAGATGGTATTATTGCAGAATTAAGTAAAAAGGGTAATGACTTAATATTTAATTCAGGAACATTAGAAGGTACTTATTTCTATTGGGGTTTCGTTAGAACAGGAGGATTATCTTTACGATGGTTCAAAGATAATATTTGCAAAAATGAAGATGATAAATATTATGAAGTATTAAGCGAAAAAGCAAAAAATGTACAACCTGGTTGTAATGGTGTACTTTTTTTACCATATCTAACTGGAGGATATGGAGAGTATTCTAACATTAAAGCAGGTTTTTTAAATATGGACTTAGACACAGATCGCTATGTCTTATGGAGAGCAGTTTTGGAAGCAATAGGTTATGACTATTTAGAAGTAATAAATACATATAGGAATAAAGGTATTAATATAGATAGAATTACAATTACAGAGGGCGGAAGTAGAGATAACTTATGGAATCAAATTAAAGCGGATATGATGAATAGTGAAGCTATAACATTGGAGACATCAGGTGGAGCAGTTGTTACAAATTGTATAATAGGAGCTTATGCAGTAGGAGCTGTTAGTGATTTGAAAGAAGCTTTAAGCAGTAATATAAAGATTACTAATAAGTATATTCCTAACTCAACTAATACTAGTATTTATAAAAAACAATACCAGGTTAAAAATGATATTTTGGATATACTGAAGAAAATATAAAACTGTATGAATTTGCATGAGTCTTAGATTACATAGATACATCCAATTTTCTCAAATATAAGCAGCACCACAAACATAAATGTAAACATATATGTTTGTGGTGTTGTTTGTATGTTAACTGATAGTAATATGTTTTTATTTAGTTAATAAGTTTTAATATGGTATAATTGAACATGCATTATTAGTATGCAATTTAAAGAAATTGTGTCATAAAAAAGTATAGTAATTATAACGAAATAGTAAGAAAGTGTAAAATAAAAATAATTTATAGTTTATTAACGAATTGTGTATATATGTAAATGGAGGAATGATGTTATGGGTGAATTATCAGCCATTCCTAATATTGGGAAGGTAGTTGAGCAGCAATTAAATGAAGTTGGAATAAAAACTGCAAAACAATTAATAGAGATTGGAAGTAAGCAAGCTTGGTTGAAAATAAAATGTATTGATGACTCTGCTTGCATAAATAGGTTATATGCTTTGGAAGGTGCAGTTGAGGGTATTAGATGGCGTAATCTTTCAGAAAAAGTAAAAGGCGAGTTAAAAGAGTTTTATAATACTTTTAAATAATTGTATGATTGGGAGGAATAAAATGTTTGAATCAAGATGTGGCGTATGCTGTAATAGTTGTGAACGTAAGGAAAAAGTAAATTGTAGTGGGTGTCTCAATATGTCAGCTCCTTTTTGGGGAGGAAGCTGTAGTGTAAAAACTTGCTGTGAAGAGAAAGGATATAACCATTGTGGAGAATGTGACATATTTCCATGTGATGTATTAAGCAATATGGGAGTAGAGGAAGGCTACGACCCGTTACCGAAAATCGAACAATGCAAAAAATGGATGAAAGAAAGCTTATGAACAAGGTCGCACTCTTCTTGATAAATCCGGATGCAAAAGGTTAAAAATCAAGAAAGTAGTTAAGTCACAACAGCAAAATTATGCGAACTTGAAATGAGTTTTGATAATATTTTTAATTATGAGTGAAAAAATTCATGGGATATTTTCCCCATGAATATTAATTTGGAGGCAATAACGATGGATAAAAAAATAAAAATGAGATACCCATTATATCTTAAAGAATTTAAGTGTATAGGGGGTAGCTGTGAAGATAACTGTTGTATTGGTTGGGATATAGATATTGATAAAACTACATTCAGACAGTATTTTAAAGTTAAAGACAAAGAGATGAAGAGAATGTTTCAAAAAAATGTTCATAACAATAATTATTATTGTAGTGCTGATGTAGATTATGGAAAAGTTAAATTGAAAGCTGGGAAAAGATGCCCATTTTTAGATGAAAACAATTATTGTATAATTTATTCTAAGTTAGGAGAACAATATCTTTCAAATGTTTGTACCGCATTCCCTAGAATTACTAATAAAATTGATGGATATTATGAAATGTCTCTTGATATAGCTTGTCCAGAAGCTGCAAAGATTATTTTATTAAAAAAAGATGGAATTAAGTTCAAAGAAAGTGAAGAAACTTTAGGCAAACACATTCTATCAAGTAATATTGATACTAAATCTAAAGAATTTAATAAATCACCTATAAAGTACATAACAAAAATTAGAGATTTCAGCATTAAAATAATAAAAAACAGAAAACTTGATTTAAGTGAAAGGCTTTTTATATTAGGTAATTTCTTAGAAGAATTACAAAAGAAGATAAATTATAATTTTAAGGAAGTAAATAAATTCATTAATGAATATAATATAAATTCCACTAATGATTTTCATGAAAAATACACATTAAATTATGATGTTCAAGTATCTTTTTTTAAGAAAATAATAGATGATTTAGATGTCTTTAAGGAGGTTGATAGTACTTCTTTTCAACAATATACTAAAGAACTTATAGCTGGATTTAATTTCAATGAAACGAAAGATATAAATAAATGTTCAAAGGTTTATAAAAAGGGATTTGAGTGTTATTTTGAAGAATTTATAAATAATAATAGTTATATTTTTGAGAATTACTTAGTTAACTTTATGTATAAGAATTTATTTCCTTTTTCAGAAACAGAATCAGTATTTGACGGATATATTATGCTTTTAATAAGATTTTCATTTATTAGATTTTATTTGATTGGTATATTTTTATTTAATAAGCAAGTTTCTATTGATAATGTTGTTAGATTCATGCAAGTATTTTCAAAAACTATAGAACATCACAAAACGTTCTTAGTTGATGTTTTGAATGATATAAAGAAAAAGGGATCTGATAATATGAAGTTTGCTAAAACAATTTTATAATATGAATTTCTTTTAGTATGATTCAATTAGAATCATACTGTTTTTTATATTTAAGGATTAATATGGTATAATTGGAAATGGTTTATTGGTAAAAGATTGAAAAAATAATTGTTATTAAGCATTTATTATATGTATTTTAGTGGGGGGTGTGTTGATGGAACAAGAAGTAAAGAGGAATTTTAAAAAGGAAAAATTGATGTATTCAGTATTTTTAATAGCAATGATAGGTTTATATATAATTAATATAGAAATAACTATTCAAATTGGATTAATTTTATATTGGATATTGTACTTTGGTAATTTAATAATTTTCAAAAAACTTCATAGAATTGAATTGATACTTTTAATAGGAATTATTTCATCAAGTGTTATAATGAATAAGTTTGAAATAGATTATAAAATAAGTATTATATTAGCTTATTATTTTGCAATACTTGTTGTTATTTATATTTGGAAAGATATTTCAAAATATAAATGGAAGAAAACTTTATCCAGTATATTAATAGTTTCTTTAGTTACTTGCATTAATGTTTACATAAGTAAAAATAGATTGATAAAAGATAGCCAATTGCAAAGATGTGTAGAAGATGCACTTGTAGAGAACTGGTGTGATGGAGGAATAACGCTGGAAAATTTACGGGAAATAAGGTTTATGCACATTTGGACAGCACGTAATTTAATTAATTTAGAAGGAATAGAGCAATTAAAAAATTTGGAACAAATTAATATTAGAGGTGAAAAATTTGAAAATTTGAATCTTATAGCGTCGTTACCTAAAGTTACGAAAATATCTTTTCATGGTGATACGGTGAAAGATTTATTAAATATAGGACAAATGAATTCAGTAGAAAAATTGGATATAACACAAGAAAAAATAGATGAAAATTTTAATATGGATAATTTCCCTAATTTAAAACAATTATCTACATGTAACATAAATTTTAAAGATTTTTCTACTATTAAAAATTTAAAACATCTTAATCAGCTTGGGGTGGATGATTGTGAAATTGGAAGTTTAGATGGTATAGAAGATTTGATAAATCTGAAGAAATTATATCTTTACAATGTAAACATAAAAAATATTAATCATATTGAGAAATTAAAATCTTTAGAAAAAATTTTTTTACATGAGGTTGATGATAAGACTATACAAGAGTTGAAAGGTTTGCCTAATGTTACTATATGGTAGATTTAACGGGGGATTTTCATATGAAATATAGTTATTTTATTCCAATATATATAATTTTTACTTTATATTTAATAATAAGTAGAGTGAAGAAAATAAAAAGAGAAGATAGAGCAATTGCAATAGCCTTAAGAGAGTGTGATTACATAATTCTTTTTTCAGGATTTGGTTGGTTATTATTAGCAGTTATTTCTTTTAGCTGGTTTAGAGAAGATTTTAAACAAGCTAATTGGTTATTAGTACCTAAATATATAAGCAATTGGAGAAAGTTGTTTTTCAATTATGATTATTTAACAAATTTGGCAAATATGTTTGATAATAATAATAAGCTGTATTCAGAAGCTAGCACGCTTAATGCCTATATAGGGGTTGGATTAAATGAGTTTTATAATGGAATAACACAAGCCTTAGTAGGTGTTAATTGGTTAATTGGAAGCTTTGATAATGTGAGTATATGTAAAGAAGGTATATATACTAAGGATGGTCATTATAAATGGAAGAACATAAGATCTTATGAATGGGGAAAATTTGAAAGCAAACAACGCAGACAAGAACATTTAGAATATTATTCTCTAGAGATTGAAGTACATAGACCTATAATAAAAAAAGTATTTAGATATGATGAATTTAAGGAAATTAACATGAAAATAAGTGCTGAGGACAAAAAAAAGGTTGAAGAGTTTTTAAAAGAAAATTTGCAGGAAGATTGCATCCAAATGCAGTAAAACAAGCATTAATTAAATTATATCAAATATGTTACAATTAAATACCTGGAGGAATAAAATGGTTAACACATATAATGAATATTTTAATAAATTAAAAGCTTACGAAGATTTAATTAAAAAACAAAACAATTCAATAAATATTATAGGATATTTCAGACTTTTTACTTTCGTAATCGGTTTAAGTGTTACAGTTTATACTTTTATTATTAAAAGTTATATCATAAGCATAAGTATTTTTATTGTTTCACTGGGAATTTTTATTTATTTAATTATTAAACATGATGAAAAAATTAACAAAAGGAAGTATTCAATAGCATTAAAAGAAATAAATGAAAAAGCGTTAAAGAGATTAAATGGAGAATGGAAAAACTTCGAGGATGACGGAAGTGAATTTAAAGATAAACAACATAATTACTCGGATGATTTAGATATATTTGGTAAATATTCATTATTTCAGTGGATCAATAGTACTAAAACATTTATGGGAAGAGAAATATTAAAAAATAGATTGATTTATCCATTAAGTACTTCTATTGATATAAAGATTACACAACAATCATTGCATGAATTGGCTATAAACTTAGAATGGAGACAGCAATTTGAGGCCGAAGGTATGCTTATATCCAATCAAAGTATTGATCCAAAAGAGTTATATACATGGGGTAAAGATAGAAATGAATTATATACTAAGCCATGGCTTATTTTATTTGTTAGACTATTGCCATGTTTTACATTAATATTAATCACGTTAGCTTATTTTACTTCTTTAATAGATTTTAAATTACCTTGTTTTATGATATTTTTTCAGATAGTAACTTTGCTTATTGGTGCGAAAAAGAGAAGTGGTACATTTAATAGTATTTATAAATACAAAGATAATATAATTGTATATCTTAGATTGTTAAGTTTAATTACAGATAAAGATTTTAAAAGTGATTATTTAAGACATTTAAAAAGTAATTTAGTGACCAATGAAGATAAAGGTGCGGTAACAGCAATAAAAAAATTGTCTACTATGTATGATAAAATATCCAATAGACAGAACGCAATTTTTATAATATTCAATATATTATTCTTATGGGATTATCAATGTATGATAGCGTTTGAAAAATGGAGAATTAATTCAGGTGAAAACTTGAAAAAGTGGTTTGATGTTATAGGTCAATTTGAGGCACTAAGTAGTATTTCAAATATTATTTATGACAATCCACAATGGGCTGTACCTTTAATTTCAGAGGAAAACTTTGTATTAAAAGCCAAGAGAGTAGGTCACCCACTTTTAGGTGATAAAAAAATATGTAATAATATTAAAATTAATAATGATAAAAATATTTTATTAATAACAGGCTCAAATATGTCTGGTAAGAGTACATTTCTAAGGACAATAGGTATAAATTTAATATTAAGTTATATTGGTGCTTCAGTATGTGCAGAAACATTTGAATGTTCACTAATGAAGATTTTTACTTGTATGCGAACAAGTGATAACTTAGAAAATAATATATCTTCTTTTTATGCTGAAATATTAAGAATAAAAATGATTGTTGAAAATGTGAGAACGGATAAAAAAGTATTTTTCCTACTAGATGAATTATTTAAGGGGACCAATTCTATTGATAGACATGCTGGAGCAACAGCGTTAATAAAACAGTTAGGTGAACAAGGGGCATCAGGACTCATTTCTACTCATGACCTGGAATTGTGCAATTTAGAGTATGAGTATTCTAGAATTAAAAATTATCATTTTCAAGAGTATTATGCAAATAATAAATTGAAATTTGACTATAAACTTCGAGAAGGAGCATCAACCACCAAGAATGCTTTGTATTTAATTAAGTTGATTGGTATCGATATAAAATAATTATCTAAAAAATCTTAAATAACGTTAATTAAACAATATTCTTAAATGATGATATAAAAAAGCTCTCCTGTTTTTTTACACTTCTTAGCATTTGACAATACTTACAGAATATAAGAAGTTAGGAATTTTAAAGTGAAAATTCTTAGCTTCTTTTTGTTTTCTAAATAATGATAGTAAATTAGTTAGAACTAAGCAGCAGTAATTCTATTTTGGTTTAATATGGTATAATTGGAAATGAGTTATTGTTGAACAATTTAAAGATAATGAGAAGCAAATCTAAAAAATTAAGAGGTGGGATATGTATTATAATAAAAAAATCTTAATAATTCAGTTGATTAATTATAGTCTAATGATATTATGTGGAATTATTGGTGTGTCAATGAGGATTTCAAATAATAGATATAGATCAATAATCATAGCTTTTTTAGGATTTAATCAGTTAATAGGGGCTTATAATTATTATAAATTAAAAAGAAAAGGTTTGTTTAGTATAGGGAGGATTTCCGGTATGGTTATACTTATATTGTCTATATTACTTTTTTTTAAGTAATATTATTTATAAATAACAGTTTAAAAAGCTGATATTAAAAGAAGCTGTCATATTTTTGTAATATTGCTCAGCATTTTTATTTGTTTTCTATTTTAAATCTTTTAGCACACTCATTAAACAGAAGAATTGTTTTAACTTGTACATATATTGTATATATAAATAGACCTAATAATAGAATAATACTTAAAGGTGGTAGTAATATAAAAATTCCTGCTAGTGATAAAAGAACTACTAGGGTTATATTCATTTGCCATAATTTTTTACTTTTATCTTTTATATCAAATTCTCCTTTAGTTTCTGCTATTTCTACTGTGCCCATAAACATATCAAATATCATCATAAGATCAAGTATAGCTAAAACAGCATCTAAAGTTAATGTCAATACTTTTGGTACATCTAATCCCATATGAAACACTATAGATTTATGAAAAAAGTTAAATAAAGCTATAGGTATAATACATAGTGTAAAATACATTGATTTTTTAAAGTGAAGATTTTCTTTCTTTAATTTTGCAAAAGCTATAAAAAATAAAATATAACCTAAAAAGAAAAAGCTACATAAAATTTTAAAATCATATTTTGTAACATATTTTGCAACTGGATATGAAATAGTTGAAATTATAGTTCCAGCTATTAATAACTTAAAAGCTTTTTCATACATAATGATTTCCTCTCTTGAATATTTCAAATGTATTGTTAAAATATTATACAATTATACCAAAATATGTACAAAGATGCTAGACAATTATTAGAAATAAATGTGGAGGAAATAACATATGAGTAAAAAAATATATATAATTCTTTTTATAAGTATAATTCTATTTATTTTTATAAAACATAACCCCAAATTTAGAGCTAAAATATATACATTAAAAACATCAATGCAAATTGAACATGTGAATCTTAAAAATAAAATAGATTTTAAACGTTTATCTGCTTATCAAACTATAAAAATTAAAGATTTTTTAATATATAAAAAAGGAACTCACAGTATTTATAAATCAAATTTAAATGGAGATAATGAAAAATTAATTTATAATTCAAAAGATGCAAGAGGTTCTATGTTTATAAGTGATATATATGTATGTGATAAATGGATTATATTGAGTGATTATTCAGGAATTTTAAGAATAAATCTTAGTACTAATAAGAAAGATTGGCTTTTTAATGATTTAGTATTTGATGTTAAAGTTAAAGGAAATTGGATTTATTTTATATATCCGATTGATAGTAGTAGATTATATAAGATTGACATAAATGCTGATAATTTAACCAGATTAAGTAGTAACAAATGGATTTCTGGTAAATATACGCTTAAACCATATTTTTAATATAATAAGGCTTGTATAAATTTATAATTTTTATAGATAACCATTTAAAAATTACATGATTAGGGAATTAGTTAAGACACAACATCCAAAAAGTGTGAATTAATGTTTATATAGAGAAAAATAGTAAAGATATTATTTACTAATGATAAATCATAATCGTATAAAATTATGAATTTTATAGTTGAAATATAATTAAAGGAGGTTTTTTAATGGGTATACTTATTAACATTGTTATCCAATTATTTTTTATTGCAATTATTATACAACGTTTAAGGCGTATAAAAGAAATAATAATACCAATAAGAAAAAAATATATACAAATTATTATCGCATTGATTGTTTTTATATCAATCACATATTTTTATGCAAATACTTGGATTAATTATGTAACGGGAATATTAGCCATTCTTATGTTTGTAAGTATGTGGCTTGCGCAAGGAATTATATCAAAAGGTTTCATATCAATGTATAAATGTAAAGAGATTATATCATGGAATGAAATTGAAAAAGTCATGGTAATTAGTTCAAAGGATATAAAGGTTAAAGTATCAGAGGGTTTTATGCAGCAAATATTTTATTTTAAAAAGAGTGATTACGATAAAGTTATTACTATTCTAAAAGAAAATTTACCTAAACAAGCAAAGTTACAAACAATCCTCAATAAATAAAGGTATACATAATAGCCAAATTATACGCAGCAATTTAAAAGCAAAAACTTAAATAACATTCTATTTGGAGGTTAAAATGAAGATAATTATATGTTGTTATTTCTTATAGTTTTATTAAACTGATTTATTTTTATATTTTTAAAACTTTAAAGGGGTGGTGGATACAATTAATGAAAGATGAACAATTTAAATATATGAATGAAGCTAAAAAGGTTTTTAGATATAGATTTATTATTCAAACAAATTTTATAATTTTATTTTTGATACCTTATCCTATTTCTGCGATGATATATAATAATACAAATGAAATAAACATAGCTATGGCAGCACTTATAAGTATAATTATATTTGATTTTATTTTTACATGGACTCTAAACTTTATATTTTGGAGATGTCCAAAATGTAAAACTCATTTTAGTATGAGAGGAATGGACAGGATAAGTCATTGTCCTTACTGTGGAGTAAAATTAAGATGAAAATTTATCCTAGAAGATTAGAAGATGAATCTATAGCTTATGAGGAAATATTAAAGCTTAGAGCTGTAGTAGAGAAATTTGATACTGAATATTTAGGGCTGTTTTTATTGGTTAAAATATGTTGTTTTGATATAATAAGGGTTAATGTGATTTTATATTGAGTGGTGTTGAATAATTTAAAGACAGTATGACTTAAAAATTAAATAATTATAAATGTAATAATGGAGGATTTATGAGAAAAGGAGCAAGATGGACGAAAATAAAAAAGCAATTGAAAACATTTATTTGTACTAAATTAAAGGATAGAGTAGATTTTATTATAGCTGTTTATAGAAAAGCACATGATCAAACGGGTAGAATATGTATAACTGTGGATGGAAAAGAAGTGTTTAGTATGTGTACTATAACAGCAGAAATAGAAGATTATAAAACTTATAGAAAATTAAGAGATGAATTTAATGAGAGTAAAGAAAACAGAGATATTTGGGAGATATCACAACAAGAAATAAACACGAGAGGAATATTTGGAGAATATGAATTTTATAAAATGTTGGAAGAGTACTTCGATAGTGACGTGTCACATTGTTTAAATTCTACTAATATATTGTTGAATATTTTCGGATTGCTAGATAGACGAATTGGTAAACGAAGTCTAAAAAAGTTTTCAGAAGTTGTAAAAGATAAGAATGAGATTGTTCAATATTTCTTCAATTTAAGGTGTAATGTGGAAGAAATGAATTTTAATAATGATAGTGGCAATTAGTTAAATCATCACAAAATTGGGAATTGATTATAGATTTTTTTGTTTCCTCAACTAATTTCTATGATTCAATAAGACTATTTAAAATCATTCCAATAACCACGAATATTATTCCTATTAAGCCAATAAATGTTGGAATTTTATCATGAAATATAAATACTCCTCCTAATAGTGTAAATATTACTTCACCAGACTGTGTTGATTCTACAACCGCTAACTTATGTGTATCACTGCTTACTATATCAGTTGCTTTAAAAAATAGTATTGTAGCAATAATTCCTGAGAAAACAGCAACTATTAAGGACTGAATTATTTGTTCTTTACTTGGTAGACCAACAGATAATACGCCAGAAATTGATACGATTATCCAAAATGGCATACTACATAGTGTCATACCAAATACTCTTTGAAACGTATTAAATCTATTACCACAAACTTCTATCATTTTACGGTTACCAAGTGGATAAGCAAATGAGGCTAAAAAAACAGGCACAATTCCTGAAAATGTTTTTAAACCAGAGATAGACTTTGCTTCTTCAAACTGCATTAAAAATACACCTAATAAAATTATTGAAGACATTAGCAAACATTTTTTGGGAATTTTATTTCTTACTTTACAAATTCCATTTTTAGTCTCTATACTTTTGAAAAATAATGGAGACATAAGTGCACCAGCAACTATAGTTACCTGCCAAGTTCCGGCAACTAACCATGAGGCACCATATGCTGAAGCAAAACTCAAAGGAGCATAAAATAATCCAAAACCTATTGTACTCCAAGTAATCCATTGAATAGGTTTTTTTATTATATCATTTAATACGTCAAATAATTGATTTTTTATAATCATGATAATAAATAAAATTGGTAACATAAAAATATATCTCAGGGATGAACTCCAGAGCCAACTACCACCAGAAATATTCATTTGTTGATTAAGTATAAAAGTAAATGAAAAAAAGAATGATGATGCTATTCCTAATATAAGTGCTTTCGTCATTTCGAACCTCCTTGTATGTTATATTGTATATATGTATGCTATATTATACAATATATAATTTACATAATCAATAAAATATTATAAAATAATATATGGTATAACATACAAAATCCTATAAATAAAAGGAGTTAAGTGATGAAAAATTTGAATTTAATTATAGGTAATAAATTAAAAGATATACGGAATAAAAGAAACTTAAGTTTAGATGAAGTGGCTAAGTTAACTAGTGTTAGTAAAGCAATGTTAGGTCAAATAGAAAGGGGACAGTCAAACCCAACAGTTTCTACACTATGGAAAATTGCAACTGGCTTAAAAGTATCTTTTTCATTATTTATTGATGAAAATCAAGATGATTTGAAGGTAATATATCAAAACGATATTAGTCCAATAATAGAAGATAATAATAGAATGAGGCTATATCCAATATTTCCCTTTGATACGAATAAGGGATTTGAAATATTTACCATAGAATTAGAACCAGGCTGTAACCATATATCTACTCCTCATAATGATGGTGTTGAAGAATACATTATAGTTACCGAAGGTCAAATTGAGATAAATATAAATGATGAAAAATTTATATTACAAAAAGGGAATTCTATTAGATTTATGGCTAATAAGCCGCATACATATACGAATATAAATCAAGATAGATCAGTATTCCAAAATATAATACTTTATTTTAAATAATATAATTAATACATAATCTTCTAAAATCACGATGTAAAAGATTAAAAATTAAAGAAGTATATTCAGTAGAGAATAAAATTATACTTATAAACCATTCTAAAGAAAATGTGTAGTAAGAAGATATAATGTGTTAATACGAAATTGTAAAAAAAGCGAAAAGGAGAAATTAATAATGAAAGCAGAAGAAATGTGGATGAAATATATTAACAAATATCCTAATAATAAGAATAAACCATATGAAGCATGGTATTTTGGTAATAATGAAAAACTGGCTAATGAATTGGCAGAGCTTGTAGTAGATGGAAAAAAGACTGCAACAACATCTGGATTATGTTTTTATGAATTAGATAACGAAGAATTACCTAAAGAAGGTGGTTTCAATATTATTTTAGATTGGGATAATAATGCTAAATGTATTACTAAAACTACAAAGGTTTATATTGTACCTTTTAATAAAGTAACAAAAGAACATGCTTTTAAAGAAGGCGAAGGAGATAAGACATTATCCTATTGGAGAGAAGTTCATATAGAAGTTTTCAAACAAGAATTGAGAGAATATGAAAAAGAATTTAATGAAAATATGATAGTCGTATGTGAAGAATTTGAAGTAGTATGGAAATAACAATCAATTAGAAACATATAACATTCATAAATACCGGTGTAAAAAACCTAATAATTATGGGAAGTGTTAGGTCGTAACATAAGAAAAGTGCGTCGCACTTTTCTTATAATTGAGAATTGAGAATTGAAAGTTGATAATGAATGATGTTTTACTAACGCAAAACTACAATTTTAAGCAGCAAAGCTGCTACGTATATTGCAACTTGCTGCAATTACGGATTAGAATTAAGCTTTGCTTAATTCTTTCCTTCACTTTCCACTCTCCATTCTCCATTCTCCATTCTCCATTCTCAATTCTAAAAATATTGTTTCACAATATTTTTAAATAATGTCATAATTACAAATCATAATATACCATATTGTACTTGGGTTTTCTTATATTTATAGTTTTTCAATTTCTTTAATTAGTTCTTCTACTAAATTTTTTTCTTTAACCTTTTTTATTACTTGGCCTTTTTTAAATATTAACCCTTCACCATTGCCTCCTGCAATACCAATATCTGCTTCTCTAGCTTCTCCAGGACCATTAACTATACACCCCATTATAGCTACCTTAATATTCTTTTGACACTTTGATAATCTTTTTTCTACTTCTTCAGCTATTTTTATAAGATTTATTTGTGTTCTACCACATGTAGGACAGGATACAAATTTAATACCTTCTTCTATATAACCTAAAGATTTAAGAATTTCACGACCTACCTTAATTTCATCCAATACATCCCCAGTAAGTGAAACTCTTATAGTAGCTCCAATACCCTCTGATAAAAGAGTTCCTATACCTATGCTAGATTTTATAGTTCCACTCCATAAAGTTCCTGCTTCTGTAACGCCTATATGAAGTGGATAATTTACTTTTTCAGAAATTAATCTGCAACTTTTTATCATATACATTACATCAGAAGATTTTATAGAAATGCATATATCATAAAAGTTTAAACTTTCTAATATTCTTACATGTTTTAAAGCACTTTCAACCAATGCTTCCGGGCAAACTTTTGTATATTTTTCTAAAATATCTTTTTCTAAAGAACCCGAATTTACTCCAATTCTAATAGGTATACTTCTATTTTTTGCAGCTTCGACTACCATTTTTATTCTATCTAAGTTTCCAATATTGCCTGGGTTTATCCTTAATGCATCAACTCCACTTTCTATAGATTTAAGTGCTAATTTATAATCAAAATGTACATCTGCTACTAGAGGAATATGAATTTGTCTTATTATATTCTTCAAAGCTTCTGCTGATGCTATATTAGGTACAGCACATCTTATAATGTCACAACCTGCTTTTTCTAAGTCAAGGATTTGATTTACAGTAGCATCTACATCTCTAGTATCTGTATTAGTCATAGATTGCACAGTAATGTTTGAATCTCCACCTACATATATATTTCCTAACTTTATTTTTTTTGTGATTTTCCTATTCATTAATCTAATCTCCTTTATTTTTTATATTCTGTTGAACTTATGTATAGTATAGTAAAGGATATTGTATTTTAAAAACGAATTATATTAATAATAACAATCGAAATAATAGATAATAGATGGAGGTACTTATGAATATTGAAGCAATTGAAACCTTTGTGCTTCTTGCAGAAAACGGAAATTTTACTAAAACGGCTGAAATGCAATATTTAGTTCAATCAACAATTTCAAATAGAATAAATGAACTTGAAAAGTACGTGGGAAAAGATTTATTTATAAGAAATAATAAAAATGTAAGACTTACACCATCAGGAAAGGCTTTTCTACCATATGCTAAAAGAATGCTTATGTTAAAAAAAGATGGAATAATAAAAGCTAGATCTATAGGAGTATATGAGGATAGATTAGCATTAGGATTAGTAGATTCTATATATAAGGGTATTATATCGCCAAGAATAAAAGAATATTTTTTAACATTTCCTAATATTGCGGTAAAACTTAAAGTTAATCATTCAGAAGAAATTATTAAACTATTAGGTGATGGTATATTAGATATTGGATTTGTTTATACAAAATCGAAATTAAGTAAATTTGAAGTTATTGATTTTTTAGAAGATGAGATAATCCTAGTAACAAGTCCTAAAAATAAAATAATAATTGAAGAAGAAATTTCTTATGTAGATTTAATGCAATTACCTTTACTTTATGCAGATTTAGGAGAAGATTTCTTCAAATGGTTAAGTAAACTGTTTGGAGATAGTCCATTACTAAAACTTTCAGTTGATGAAACTTCTTATGTAATTGATTTTGTTAAAGAAGGCTTTGGTTATGCATTTGTTACTAAATCCTATGTTAATAATGAACTAGAATCTGGGGAATTAAAACGTATAAGAATAAGAGATTCAATAATACCCAAAAGACAAATATATATGTTAATTAATAAAAATAAAAAAGATTCTATTGCAATAAAAAATTGGTTAGAAATGATATTGTAATGGTACTAAATGCTGAGTAGATTTTAAGTTTGATTATTTTCTTTAATTTGAATTAAAGGGGTTTGAATTATGAAAAAGAATTTAGTTTTGATATTATGTTTAAGTCTGATTTTCATTTTAGTTGGTTGTAATAGTGATAAAAAAGCAAATAAATCTATACAGTCTACTAAAATAAGTCCAAATGAACAAGTAGTAAAAGATAAAAATAATGTCTCTCAAAAAATAACTAAAGTAAATAGTAAAGTTAAATTGCATGGAGGCACTTATTTTGATGAGAGTTATTTCGGAGATACTATCTTAAAAGTAAAAAATTATTGTGAAGTTGTAATTTCTAATGTAACTAATACTTCTTTTGATTTTACTGTTTATGAAGTGGATAGGGAAACAGAAAATAGAAAGCTTATTTTTTTTACAAGTACAGCAGTTTTTACAGGAGATGGAGTGAAAGCTACTTTTTATGGAATTAATAATACTCTTCACTTTACATTTTCCACTGTAACAAACATAGAGATATCTGGATTTAAACCATTAGAAGGCAAGACTTATGTTAATAATGGGATAGCAGGACTTAAATTGTGTGAAGGCGCTTATAGGGATGAGAGGATTTTCGGAGGAGATCCTATTTTAAAAGTAAAAAATTATTGTGAAGTTGTAATTTCCAATGTAACTAATACTTCTTTTGATTTTACTGTTTATGAAGTAGATAGAAAAACAGAAAATAGAAAGGTTATTTTTCTTACAAATACAGCAGTTTTTACAGGAGATGGAACAGAAGCTACTTTTCATGGAAATAATTATACCCTTCATTTTACATTTCCAGACGATCATGGTGCATATCCTGTTGTAACAGACATAAAGATATCTGGATTTGAGCCATTGGAAGGTAAAACTTACGTTAATAATGGGATACCAGGGTATGAATTTAGGTGAATTACCATCACTTATAGAAGATGGTGGCTTCGTGGTCAATATTCCTAATGGAACAAGTTTACCCACGCTATTAAGGTCATTCCAACCTCTCTAGCAATGTATCTTTTATTACATTGCTAGTTTTAGTAGATTTTTACTTGCGTTTATATCTCTGTCCATTATCATTCCACATACAGGACAAATATAAGTTCTACAAGACAAGTCTTTTGTTTGACTTGATTTATTCCCACAATTAGAACACAATTGACTACTAGCATAATTAGATGGTGCGACTACTATTGTTCTTCCATACCATTTAGCTTTATATTCTAACATTGTTCTAAATTCATACCATGATACTTCACTTATTACTTTAGCTAATTTATGATTTTTTAACATATTACTTACTTTTAAGTCCTCAATAACTATAACTTGGTTTTCGTTAATTAATTGAGTACTTACCTTGTGCAAGAAATCTTTTCTTTGATTAGCTATTTTTTCATGCAATTTAGCAACTTTAAGTCTTGCTTTACGTCTATTATTACTACCTCTTTGTTTTCTTGATAAGTCTTTTTGAAGTTTTTTAAGTCTTTTTTCTGATTTTCTTAGCCACTTAGGATTACTAAAAAAATCTCCATTACTTGTTATAGCAAATTCTTTAAGTCCTACATCTACCCCAACTTTTTTATCTATTTTAGGGAGGTGAATATTTTCAGTATCAACTAAAATAGATACATAATATTTACCACTTGGTACTTGTGAAATAGTGCAAGATTTAATTAATCCATTGAATTGTCTATGTTGTTTTATCTTAATCATAGACTTTAGTTTAGGTATTTTTATTTTATTATTTTCAATATATACTGTTCCCTTTTGATTATTTGTAGTATAGCTATAATAATTAGTTCTCTTACTTTTGAACTTAGGAAAACCAACCGATTTATCTCTGAAAAAATTTTTATACGCTTTATCTAAATTTAATTGAGCATTAGCTAAAGCTAAACTATCTACTTCTTTTAACCAAAGAAATTCTTTTTTATATTGTGCAGGAGTTGGATATTTCACTTTCTTAATATCTAAATCCTTATTTTCCTCATATGATTTTATTCTATCTGCCAACATTTTATTATATATAAATCTAGTGCAGCCAAATGTTTTAGCTAGATATAATCTCTGTTCTGAATTTGGATATATTCGATATTTATAAGCTTTTAGCAACTCCCTCACCTCATTTCTTTCCTTGATTTTGAATATATTTTTTTATTACTTCTATAGGTGAACCACCTGTTGTAAGTAAGCAATAACTTCTTGACCAAAAATATTCTTTCCATAACTGCTTTTTTATTTGTGGAAACTCTTTTTTTATAAGCCTACTACTAGCACTTTTATAAGCATTTATAAATTTTGATAATTCACTATTGGGATGGGCTTTGAACAATACATGGACATGATTATTGTCATGTTCCCATGCTTCAATAGTTATATTGTAATTTGGACTTATTTTCTCAAATATTTCTTTTAGCCTACTGCTTATATCATTATTTATTACCTCTTTTCTATATTTTATGACTAATACAAGATGGTAATGTAATAAAAATACTGAATGATTATTTGTATCTAATTCCATTGACATCACTCTTTCCTGTTATTCACTACTGAATATATTTTAACATAAAAAAAATAATAGAAGCAAGTTTTAGATACACATTGATCTCCACCTTATTTTGTTGAAGAGGGAGACTTCTGCTAGTTACGTTAAAATATAATGCTTTTATATAGGACATACTTAAATATATACAGTAAATAATACGAGGAGATCAATAATGAAAAAGATATTAGTTTTATTATTAAGTTGTCTTATTTTAATTAGTTCATTAGTAGGTTGTAAAGGTAAGGTGGATACAAAAGAGCCAATTAGTGAACCAAAAGAAGAGAAGGAAGTGGTGTTAGGAGAACCAAAGATTTTAGAATTTGATTTAGGAGAAGTTACTTTACCACAAGCCCATGGACCAGAGTTTCCTGTTAGATTACATGGGGAAATAGGGGTTCCAAGTGGAGAGGGTAAGCATCCTATAGTGTTTGTGTTTCATGGGTCTCATCCTGTAACAAATATAGAAAAAGAAAGATATGACTTAGGGTTTACTTATTTGATTGAGAAGTTAGCAGCTAAAGGATATTTAACAGTTAGTATAAATGTTAATGCACAGTATGTTTTAGATTATTATGGTGAGCCTTTTCAGTATGAGAGATTAACTTCTATATTTAATAGCCATTTAGAATCTTTACAAAAAGCAATAAATGGGGAAGATGTAGGTTATGGAGTTGATTTAACTAAAAGAGGAGATACTACTCAAGTAAATCTTATTGGTCACTCTAGAAGTGGTCAGGGAATAGTTTATATATATGAAGATCAAGTTAAACGAGGTAATAACAATATAACTAGTCTTTTATCTCTAGCACCTTCCCTTGTAATTGCTAGGGATAGACCTTATCCAGATGTTCCTATGGGTGTAGTGTTGCCTGAACTTGATGGTGATGTTATACAGTTAGCCGGACAAGATATTTATGAAAAATTGCGCTTTGATGATAAACGTAAATCTTGGGCTAATGTTGTTTATCTATATGGGGCAAATCATAATTTCTTTAATGAAGAGTTATTAAAAGATGATGCAAAAAATGCTAAAAATGCTAAAAATAGAAGTGATTTTGATATACGATTATCAGATATAGAGCAGCGTGAATTTTTTGCAAACTATTCACTAGACTTTATGAATAAAGTTTACGGAAAAAAAGTAAGAGAAGGGTTTAGTGTAGGAGAAAATGCTCCAGGCAAAATGTATGGCTTTAAAGTCTTGACATCACTACATAAACCTGATTCACTAGTAATTGTTAGACCTAAAAAAGAAACTAATTTAAGTAATAGTTTAGGTGGAAAAATAGTAACTTCAAATATACAAATTAAAAATATTTTTGAATCCTCATTTTTTAAAGAAGATACTGCTGGACCATTTATTCTTCCAGGTATAAAAAAGGATTTAGATTTATTAAATATTTCATGGAAAAGTAAAGATGCTAGTGTTGGTATAACACTACCTGATGAGTTTAAAGATATTACTGGGTATGATGCTTTATCATTGTATTTGGCAGTAGATCCTTCAAATTCATTAAATAAAAGTGGCGAGAATCAATCTATGTCCTTAGAATTAGTTGATAAAAAGGGTAAGATATCTAAAGTTGTTTTAGATGCAAATACACCTGCATTACGTTATCACCCAGGTGAACTAGCATCTAACGAATACACTAGCTGGTGGTCTACTTTTACACCATTAAGTTCAGTAAGAATACAATTAGATTCATTTGAAGATGTTGATTTAAAAAATATAGAGAAAATTAATTTACTATTTGATCAAACTCCAAGTGGTAGTATTATGTTAGCGGAATTGTCACTAATGAAGAAATAATAGATATAAAACCAAGTATAACTTATATAACAAATAGATGTAAATAAAAATGTGACAGAAATAAAATTCTCTGTCACATTTTTATTTAATGCTATTTAGTTTAATATTATATGTTATTGATTTCTTCATTAAAAAACTGCAGTTGTAGCAAAACTATGAACCGTATCTTAAGTAATCCTAAACTTATTTAATTTTCCATATCTTTTGTTTGCTTTAATAAATTATAAGATACAAAAGTTCAAAAATTATAATTGTACTTTTCAGTTTAAAATAACTTTATCAAATTCTATATTGACAAATATATGATATACTACTATACTTTATAGTAGTATAATAAATGGTGGTGATTAAATTGTCTTCAATAAATTTAATAATACTTGGCTATTTACAGCACAAAGAGAAAAGTGCCTATGAAATGGTTAAAGAATTTGATATCTGGAATCTTACTAAGTGGCTAAAAATCAGTAACCCGTCAATTTATAAAAATATAATTAAACTATGCGATAATGGATATTTAAATTCAAGAACTGTTAAAGAAGGTGAAATGCCCGAAAAAACATTATATTCACTGAATGAAAAAGGAAATGCATACTTCAATGAATTAATGGAAGAAAGTTCAAAACATATAGGAAATGTTTATTTAGATTTTAATGCATTTTTAGTTAATATAGAGAATTTACCAGAAGAAAAAAGAAAAGAATACCTTAAAAACTTCAAAAACAAGGCAAAAGAACGTAGAGAGTTTGTGGAATCGGTTTATAATCACGAAAAACAGCACAATGAAAAATGTGGTTCTGAATTTCTCATATTAGATCTATATAACGAGTTCTATAACATTTTACAAAAATGGTCTGAAAAAGTTTTTGATTATTATAATTAATAATTTGATGTCTCTAATAAATCATTATATTGAGAGACATTTTTTTTGCCCAACTACTATACCTTATAGTAGTTTATTATACACTAATATATTTTATATTATTATTTAGGAGGTTTTTCGTATGAATAAAAAACATCAAAACATTTCTTTTGTAGCTATTATTTTAGGATTTTTCATGGCATTATTAGATACAACTGTGGTAAATATCACTTTGCCTAAAATGACCGAATACTTTAATACTACTATGGCTCATATTTCTTGGGTAGTAAATGCCTATAATCTAGCTACTGCAGTTATTCTAGTAACTGCTTCCAGATTGGCAGATCAATTTGGCAGAAAAAAACTGTTTATTGCAGGAGTATTTTTATTTACTATATCTTCACTGCTATGTGGTATTTCAAATTCCCTTCAATCACTTATATTATTTAGAACACTTCAAGGGCTAGCCGCAGCTTTTGTTGTGACTGTTGCAATTCCTCTTTCTGCTGAAATATTCCCACCAGAAAAGAGAAGAACTATTATGGCACTTTGGGGAGCTTTTGCCGGTCTTGCTGCTGCAAGTGGACCATCGATTGGTGGTATAGTAACTCAATTTTTTAATTGGAGATGTATTTTCTTTATTAATATACCTATAGGTTGTATTTGTATACTATTAACTATGAAATTCATAAAGGAATCTTATGACCCAACTGCAAGTAAAAGTATAGACTTTGGGGGAATTATAACAATCTCAATTGCTATGTTTTGCTTAACTTTCGCATTAATGAAGGCTAATGAAAAAGGCTGGACTTCAAGCTTCATCCTTTCTTTTTTTACAGTTTCTGCTATAGCGCTTATACTATTTGTTATTATTGAACTAAAAGTTAAGGAGCCCATGGTTCCTCTTAGTTTATTTAAATCTGTACCATTTACAAACGGCTCGATTACTCTATTCTTACTGGGACTTGGTATGATGTCTGGTACCTATTTGCTAGCTTTTTTCCTAATTCAGGTTAAAGGATTAAATCAACTGTCAGCAGGACTTATTATTTCAACTATGTCCTTAACTTCAATGTGTTTTTCATTATTAGCTCCTATTTTGACAAAAAAATTAGGCAGCAGATTTACTAGTGCATTGGGTATTCTTTTACTTTGTGTCTCTTGCTACTTAAATAGTTCTCTTACTCAAAATTCTTCAAATATAGATATTATTCTAAGATTAATTGTTGCTGGTTCTGGTACGGGCTTAAGTATGGCAACACTAATAGGTTCTACAATGGCTAACGTTCCTGTAGACAAAATAGGAATAGCTTCTGGAATAAATAATATGACAAGAACACTTGGAACTGTACTTGGAGTTGCCTTATTTTTAACTATATTTACGTCAAATATGAATACCCAGATGTCTGATGCTAAAGACTCTGTTGTGCAAACAATACAGAATGACACTGTATTTGATAATAAAACCAAGCTGCAGATGATTTCTTCTATCAAAGCAGGTAGTAATAAAAGAGTTAGTCTTTCAGAAATATTAAACAAAATTGATAAAAAAGAAACTGCTGTGCTAGCATCTTCTACAGCGATGGATGAAAATAAAATCAAAGAAAGTTTTCAAGCTCAAAAGAAAGAAATAAAAAAAATAGTACCTAATATCCAAGATACCTTTTTGACCTATATTGTTAAAGCTTTTAGTTTTACATTTAAAATGAGCGCTATAATTCTTTTACCAGGTATACTTTTTGCATTATTCAGTGATAAAAAGAGAAATCCTGATATAAAAAATAAGCAGTTTGTTAAAAACACAAATAATGCTTCAGTAAGCTAATAAATCTAAGAAGTTAGGAATTTTAAAGTGAAAATTCCTAGCTTCTTTTTGTTTTAGTTTAATATGGTATAATTGGGAATAGGTTATTGTTGTATAATTTAAAGAAATTGTGTATTAGAAAGCTAAATGCATTAAAACATACTCGTAATATATTGTGCATAATATGATATGTTCAACAATAAATTGATGAGGAGTTGAAAATAATGAAAACTATTGTAGTCTATAAATCAAAAACAGGGTTTGTAAGGAATTATGCAGAATGGATTGCAGAAGAACTATCAGCGGATATTTTTGAGGTTTCAAAAGTTAATATCAATATGTTAACAACATATGATACCGTGGTTTATGGTGGTAGTCTGCATGCAGTGGGTATTATTGGTGTCAAGTTCATTACGAAAAACATTGATAAACTAAAAACCAAAAGATTAGTTGTTTTTGCTTCGGGGGCTTCTCCATCAAGTGAAAAAGTAATAAAGGAAGTTAGGAACAAGAATTTTACTTTAGATCAACAAAAACATATTGAGTTTTTCTATTTGCGAGGTGGGTTTAACTATAATAAACTACCACCTTTTGATAAAATGCTTATGACATTATTGGGTTGGAAAATAAAAATTAAAAAGAAGCAGAAAAAAGAATTAATACCTGATGAAATAGGTATGCTTGACTTTTTAGAAAACCCAGTAGATTTTACGAAAAAAGAGAATATAGATGAAATAGTTAGTTATATTAATTCATAATGTAAGAAAAGTGTAGCAATATAAGAGTTTGGAAAGGAGTGATTACATATCAGTAGGCCAAACAAGTCAAAGACTACAGAATTTTTCTTTATATATATCAGTAGTTTAATGGTAGGAAATCTTTTAATTTATGGTATTGATAAAATTGGTGTTTTAAATGGACAAAATTCTATGTCTATCAATGATTTTATTGTATTGAATGTTATTGTAGTTGGATTAGGTATTTTGATTCCATTTTTAATGGATAATAAAAGATTTAATAAATTTATCAATAAGATACTCTAGTGATATTACAATAATCTATCTTTCTTTGGCGAGAGGACACCCATCCTCTATAGGTGGGTGGTGAATCGTTGTCTTTTTATTTTAGGCTCTGTTTTAAACCAGTGTTGATAATAGAACGTATAAAAGTGGACAAGTTAATTTGTCCACTCTACTTCTTAATCCTAATAATTTAAGATTGTTCATAAATTCTAATTGATAAATTGGAATTTATATATTTCGGCTTATCTTCAAACTGAGCACAATAAAAATCAAAACTAATCAAAAAACTTCCCCTTATAAAAATTCTCATTGTCAAGTTTCTTTGCCGTCAGCCTGAACATGACGCAGCCATCTGGGCATACAATATCCTTGCTATATTTACCATTGCCTCCAATGTTCTCTAAATCTCCGCCACTTCTGACCGCCTCCATGATTGGAAACATAATCATCATAAGTTTGGAACAGATACCCTGTCCATCCGAATTTATGGGACAGCCATAGGTGCAGGTATACTTATCCCCCACTTCCTCGCCGTTTCGGCAGTACCGCTCTGTATGGTCACTGCGAAGAAACCCAGTTACCTCAATTTCAAATTCGTACTCCTCATCATACCATTTTTTCATGATTAACCTCCAAATTCTAATTTATCGAACAGTTTAATAAACAACTCACTTGCATAATAATACGATTGTTCAACACTTTATATTGTTATTATACACAATTTATGGATTATAATTCCAGTAATTATGCAAATAAAATTCAATTTATACAAATGTAGGTTTTATTCTCTTAAAATATACTTTAACTTAGTTGAAATTTGATATAATAGGAATTGTTGTATAAATCAAATCATAATTTAATGTATTATCAAATGTATTAAATATATATATAATATGGGGATTAGAGGTGAATGAAAGTGGAAATAGGATCAATTTTTTTATCTGGAATTTTTCTTTTTGTTATTATTTATTTTGCTGTTAAATCAGCAATTAGTCCATTGTTAGATAAACATGATGAAGTTATTACAGACAATGAAGACTTTGGACTAGTTAAATTACAAGAGATAGGAGTATTTAGTGATAATGAACTTAAAGAGGTAATTAAAATATACAATAATAAAAGCTTAAAAAAGAGAAATTGGGAGCAGTATCAAAAATATGAAAAAGTATTAAGGATATTGAAAGAAGAGGGATATTATACTGATGAACAGTATTTTAGCAAGCTAGATAAACTAAAAAATCATTTTAAAGTAGATTAATAAAGGAGTGAATATTATGCAAAAGATTAACTTAATAAATAAATATAAGATTAAATCTGTTTCTATAGAGAATCATAAGAGTATTGAAAAACTATGTAAGGAATGTTCAGATTATTATATACTACATAATGGGAAAATACCGTCTAAAGAAGATACAGATGAAATATGTACCGCTCTACCTCCAAATAAAAGCTATGAAGATAAATTTGTTTTAGGAATATATAAATTTGATAATGAATTAGTTGGTATAGTTGATATTGTAAAAGATTTCCCAACTATTGGAGAGTGGATGCTTGGATTAATGCTTATTAAACCAGAAGAAAGAGGCAATCGGTTAGGAAAAATTGTACATGAAGCATTAGTTGGATGGGCAATTGATTTAGGAGCTACTTCATTTAGAATAGGAGCAATTGAAGATAACTATAAGGGTATTAACTTTTGGACTACTTTAGGATATACAAAGGTTAAAGAAGTTAATATGGATTTTACGGAAAAATCACATATAGTAAATGTTATGACTTTGAAAGTACAATGAATAAATAAATTTATACAAGGGGATGCAAAAAGTGCTTATATTTAGTGCTGTTATTACATTAATAATAACAGGGATAGCAGGTTATTTAGGAAAACTGAAGGTTAAAACATCCAAAGATTTTATTGTTGGTGGAAGTAAATTTGGGGTTATAGGTGTTACAAGTATGCTTATGGGTTCTATAATAGGAGGAGCCTCAACAGTAGGAACTGCCCAAATGGCATACAATAGAGGAATCGGAGCTATGTGGTTTATATTTGGGGTTTCTCTTGCGAGTATAATACTAGGTTTAATTTATTCAAAGCAAATCAACAAAAAGTCTTCAGAAACATTACCTCAGATTATTGGTAATACCTATGGTGAAAAAGCAAGGACTACATCCAGTATTTTATTATCTATGGGAATGTTTATTCATGTTAATGGACAGATTATAGCTTGTATTGCATTGTTTACTGCGTTATTTGGAATTAGTGTAACGAAAACAGCTGTAATAGTTGTATGCCTTCTTGTAATCTATGTAGTGTTTGGAGGATTTTGGGGAAGTACAATGGTAGGAGCTATTAAAACAATTCTTTTATACGGTACAAGTTTGATTTGTGGATATATAATAATAGTTAAATTAAATGGAATTAGTGAAATAAGTACCTTCTTTCCTAAAAATCCATGGTTCAATTTGTTTAGTGGAGGAATATCAGAAGATTTAGCTGCTGGATTTGCTACAGTGGTAGGAATACTATCAACTCAGACTTATTTTCAAGCTATAATGGCAGGAAAGAATTCTAAAACCTCAAGAAGAAGTGCATTTTTAGTAGCATTTATGGTTTTACCAGTAGGAATAGTATGTACATTTATAGGTATGTATATGAGAGTACATCATCCCAATATTGCTCCAAGGGAAGCGTTTCCTTTATTTTTGGTAAACTATCTAAATCCTGTTATAGGTGGAATTTCCATCGCAACTGTATTGATTTCTTCTATAGCTACAGGAGCAGGATTAACATTAGGAATTGCAACCATGTTTGTTCGCGATGTGTATAAACAAATTATCAATACCAAAGCAAATGATAAAAAACAGCTTTTTATATTAAGAGCAACTATAATTTTTATAGGATTTATCACATTGATAGTGGTAATTAATAATAAAGGAACTATGATATTAGAATGGGGATTTCTTTCTATGGTATTTAGAGCAACACCAGTATTTATACCAGTTACAGCTGCAATGTTCTTTAAATCGAAAATTAAACCGGAAGCTGGTATATATTCAATAATAGCAGCTCCTCTTGCTAGTATTATATGGATTTTGATGGGATTTGAAAAAGTAAGTTCTATATATATAGGACTAATAGTAGGTACTGTTATAATTATATACATGAGTAAATCAAAGGGAAGAAAATATCTCTAAAATATTGAGATAGAGATATTTTCACCTTTTGATAAATCCATAGATTTCCCTTTTAATCTAAATTCCTCTGTGTGATTTTTATTATCCGTAGTAGTATATTGTATATTTACATAAATATCATCTTCTAAATTTAACTCTATAGGTTTTGAAGATGTTTCACTTGCATGTCCTAAGTCAATTTTAGTATCATTTAAAATATTGATATCAGCGTTATCCATAACTTTATGTATTACAGAATCTAAGTGATTTTTGACTTTCTTATCTTTTCCTTTGGTTGTAATATTTATCTCTAAATAGTTTACATTCAATGATTTATTGCCTACATATTCTAAAAGACCACCATTAAAATATCTCTTATTTCTTGATAAAAGAAGTATTCCATCTTTAAGTTTCCAATTAGTATTCTCACCTTTTAAAAGGTAAATATTTTGAACACTATATTTTAAGTTGTGTTCATATTCATTAGATTTACGTTTGTAAAAATATATGGTAATTAGGTTACTTATAATCAACAAACTAATTACTGTTTTAAAAACATACTTTTTTCTCATTTAATCTCTCCCAAAAACTTGTTTTATAGTTGTGTTTAATTATATCATAGAAAATAGCTTTGTTATATAAATTTATGTAATTATACATTTCATTTACAGTAATAGGCATTATATCCTTTGAAAGGAGCACTTACCCCTAAATAAAAAATAAGTTTCTTCAAAATTTTTTTATAAATGCTTGACTCGTACCTTAGGGGAAAGAGTATCATAATATATGTACTCCAGAAGTGCACAAAAGGAGGAAAGAACATGTTCAAAATAGGAGATTTTGCAAGGTTTAATAAGGTAACAGTAAAGACATTAAGACATTATGAAAAAGTTGGACTTCTCATGCCTATATATGTAGATCAGTAT
>NZ_JAPQER010000008.1 GCF_026735135.1 Clostridium aestuarii
CAGAAGAAATAGGAAAACAAGCAGTACAAGTAGAAGAAGCACCTGGATTTGTAGTAAATAGAATATTAATTCCAATGATAAATGAAGGAGTAGGAATTTTAGCAGAAGGAATAGCTTCAGCAGAAGATATAGATACAGCTATGAAGCTTGGAGCAAATCATCCAATGGGACCTTTAGCTTTAGGAGATCTTATAGGATTAGATGTATGTCTTGCTATAATGGATGTATTATACAATGAAACACAAGATTCAAAATATAGAGCTCATTCATTATTAAGAAAATACGTAAGAGCTGGATGGCTTGGTAGAAAAACAGGAAAAGGATTCTTTGATTATTCAAAATAATTAAATCTATTTGAGAGTTATACAAGTACGGTTTAATAAAATATAAAAAAGTTTAAATAAAGTTTTATTTATTAAAAAATTTATAAAAAATAGTTCTAAAATTCGAAAAATAATAAATATTGAAAATAAATAGGAGGGTATTATTATGAAAAATATAGTTATAGCAAGTGCAGTAAGAACAGCAATAGGAGCATTTGGAGGAGCTTTAAAAGATGTTTCAGCAGCAGATTTAGGATCTATAGTTATTAAAGAAGCATTAAATAGAGCTGGAGTTAAACCAGAACAAGTTGAAGAAGTTATAATGGGTCATGTTATTCAAGCTGCACAAGGACAAAATACATCTAGACAATCATCTATAAATGCAGGAATACCAGTAGAAGTACCAACATTTGCAATAAATAAAGTATGTGGTTCAGGATTAAGAGCAGTATCATTAGCAGCACAAATGATAAAAGCAGGAGATGCAGATATAATTGTTGCAGGTGGAACAGAAAACATGTCAAGAGCTCCATATGCACTTGAAGGTGCAAGATGGGGACAAAGAATGGGCGATGGAAAAATGGTAGATACAATGATTAAAGATGCATTGTGGGATGCATTTAACAACTACCATATGGGAATTACAGCTGAAAATGTTAATGATAAATATGGTGTAACTAGAGAAGAACAAGATGCATTTTCATTAAGATCTCAACAATTAGCAGAAAAAGCAATAAAAGAAGGAAGATTCAAAGATGAGATAGTTCCAGTAGTTGTAAAAACAAGAAAAGGTGAAGTAGTAGTAGATACAGATGAATATCCAAAATTCGGATCAACTGCTGAAAAATTAGCTAAATTAAGACCAGCATTTAAGAAAGATGGATCAGTTACAGCAGGAAATGCTTCAGGAATAAATGATGGAGCAGCAGCTTTTGTTATAATGAGTGAAGAAAAAGCTGAAGAATTAGGAATAAAACCAATGGCTAAAATAGCTTCTTATGGTTCAAAAGGGGTAGATCCTTCAGTAATGGGTCTTGGACCAATAGGAGCATCAAAAGTTGCATTAGAAAGAGCAGGATTAAATATAGAAGATATGGATCTTATAGAAGCTAACGAAGCATTTGCAGCACAAAGTATAGCAGTTTCAAGAGAATTAGGATTTGATAAATTAATGGACAGAGTAAATGTAAATGGAGGAGCTATAGCACTTGGTCATCCAGTAGGATGCTCAGGAGCAAGAATACTTGTTACTTTATTACATGAAATGGAAAAGAGAGATGCTAAAAAAGGTTTAGCTACACTTTGTATAGGTGGCGGAATGGGAACAAGCGTTATAGTTGAAAGATAATAATAATTAAATAAAGAATAAAAAAATCCCAAGTAGATTTTAATTATCTACTTGGGATTTTTTTATGGATAGGGATTAAGTGATAAATATTTAAGATACTTTATCTGTATTTGCATCAATGACAGCTCTAGCTATATTAGATGCATGATCTGCAATTCTTTCCATATTACTAACTATATCTAGTAAGATTATACCTGATTCAGTATTACATGAAGTAGTACTTAATCTACGTATATGATTAATTCTACAGGATTTTTCTAAGAAATCTACTTGTTCTTCTAATTTAATTACATCTAATGCTAAATTTGTATCTCCATTTTTTAGAGCATCTAATGCATATGTACAAGCATCTAGAACTTTATTAAACATGTTTTGTAAATCTCCTTTTGATGAATCTGAAAAAGGTAGATCTTTTTCTATTACGATAGTAGCAAGTTCTGCAATGTTCTCTGCATGATCTCCTATTCTTTCTATATCATTTACAGTATGAAACAAATCATCTACAATTGTTCGATTTCCAACTGATACAGATTTATTTGATAATGTTACGAGATATTCAGTTATAGCTTTTTCTAAAGCGTTAATTTCCTTTTCTTTTTCAAAAGTATTTTGTAAATCTTTTTTAGATTTATTAAAGAAACCATCCATTGAACTTTCAAAAGATTTTTTAGCTATTTTCCCCATTCTAAGACATTCTTTGATTGTGTTAGGAAGCGCTATAGAAGGAGTTTCCAATATTCTATCATCAAGATATTTTGTTGTTTTTAGTTGTTCTTCATTTTCAACTTCAGGTATTATTTTCATAGCTAGCTTAACTAAAAGCATAGCAAATGGAAACTGAATAACAACATTTATAATATTAAATAACGTATGAGCATTAGCTATTTGTCTTGTAACATCTGTTGGATTAAGCTTTGTTACTATATAGGTTATAGGAGTATTTAAAATCAATGCAAACAAAAGAGTTCCTATGATATTAAAAGATAAGTGCATTATAGCTGCACGTTTTGCATTTTTGCTAGCACCTATACTTGATAAAAGTGCTGTAACACATGTTCCTATATTATCTCCATATAAAATTGGAAGAGCAGAAGATAAAGGAATTAATCCTTCAGAAGCTAAGGCAAGTAATATACCCATTGAAGCACTACTGCTTTGAACCACTACTGTTAATCCAAATCCCATTAAAATACCTAAAAAAGGATTATGACCAAAAGTAACTAAAGCATTTTTAAAAGCTGGAACATCTCTTAGAGGCTTAACTGCATGTTTCATAAAATCCATACCTATGAACAATATACCAAAACCTATTAATATTTCAGCTATTTGTTTTGTTTTTTCATTGGAGGAAAATAAATATATTCCCATACCTATAGCTACAGCCACTGGAGCTATATCTGTAAATTTAAAAGATACAAGTTGTGCAGTTACGGTAGTTCCTATATTTGCACCCATTATAACTCCAATTGCTTGAGTTAATTTCATTATTCCTGCGTTTACAAAACCAACTACCATAACAGTAGTTGCACTACTACTTTGGATTATGGCTGTAACAAATACTCCAACTAAAGTCGCCATGAATCTGTTACTTGTTAAGAGTTCTATTATTTTACTTAATTTTTTTCCAGCTGCTTTTTGTAAGCCAGTACCCATCAAATTCATTCCATATAGGAATAATCCAAGTCCTCCTAAGATACCTAATGTAATTTCTAAAGCCATGTTTATCCTCCTCGTTATAGAGCAATTTTAATTTTAAATTAACGTTTTAAAGAATAAGTTATAAATATTAAAAATAGTACCTAGATAACTTTATCAAAAATTTATATTAGATATGTTAAGTATGTGTTAAATCTAAGTTAAAAATTACATTAGTGTATTTTTTGTCTTAGTATATTACTGGTAATTAGCTATTGGTTACTGAATAAGATGTTCTATTAATGTTTTTGTTCCTATTAATATAAGTACGATACCACCCGTAATTTCTGCTCTTTTTTTTAAAAGCTCTCCACATTTTTTACCTATTAGAACGCCTACAAAAGATATTACAAAAGTAATCAAACCTATTATACTTATTGCTTCTATTATGAAAACTTTGAGTAAAGCAAAACTTATTCCTACGATTAATGCATCAATGCTGGTTGCTATAGCAAGAAATAATAATACCGTATCTTTTAAGGGATTGAATGTTGCTTTATCTTCTTTTGAAGTTATAGCTTCATAAATCATTTTACCCCCTATAAGTCCTAAGAAAATAAAAGCAATCCAATGATCAAATATAATTATATAATTTCTAAATTTAGAAGCGATTGCCCATCCAATTAAAGGCATTAGAGCTTGAAATCCACCAAAATAAAAACTTATTTTTAGTGCATTTTTAATTTTTAAATTTTTAATGATTATTCCACTAGTAATTGATACGGCAAATGCATCCATAGCTAATCCGAATGCTATAAATATTATAGATAATATATTCATTTTATTGCCTCCTTTTAAAATTTTATAGTAAAAAATATTTAGGTAAAAATAATAATTTTTTATGCTGCTTTTAAGCAAAATAAAAAAAGACTAATATATAACGCAAAAAAACGTTATACATAAGTCTCACTATTTAAAACAAAGCCAGGTGAAAACACCAGTATGTTGACAGTGTTACACAATAAAAATGTGCTAGCTACTCCCTTATATATAAATTCAATACTAAAAATTAATTTAAATTTAGTTTTATAAAAATAAATCAACTTTAATTACTAATTGATTATTATATAGAACTTTAGGTTTTATACTTTTATAACTACATACATAGTATAAGTAAATAAATATATGTAGTCAACAGTTTCAGTATAGTATATGCATTTTATTAAAATTTGTAGACATAAAAGTATAAAATAAATCTTCATAAAATCTACATAAAATTAATATAAACTGAAAGAATAGGAGTTGATCTAGTTGAGAGATATAAACATATTACTTGCATTTTCAGCGGGAGTACTATCATTTTTATCACCGTGTGTACTTCCTCTTATACCTGGATATATTACATATTTAACTGGGCTTAGTGTAGAAGATTTATCAGTTGGTAGAAGTAAGACAGTTATTTTAAAAAAATCCATAGGCTTTGTAATTGGATTTTCAATAGTGTTTATTTTGATGGGAATATCTGTGAGTTCTATTACAACAATATTTTCGAATAATAGAGATATATTTAGAAAAATAGGTGGGATACTAATAATAATCTTTGGATTGCATACAATGGGAGTATTTAGGATAAGTTTTTTTTACAGAGAAAAAAGATTATTAAATTTTAATAAAGGAAATTGGAATTTAAGTTCAATATTAATGGGTATGGCATTTGCAACAGGATGGACTCCATGTATTGGACCAATACTTTCTTCTATTTTGATATATGCAGGAAGCACAAGTGATTTAGGTAAAGGAATAGTTTTACTAGTATTTTATTCAGCAGGGCTTGCAGTACCATTTTTATTAACTGCGTTATTAATGGATAAAGCTTCAAATTATATTAGAAAATTATATAAATATTTTCCTGTGATTTCTATAATCAGTGGGCTACTTTTAATAGTTATGGGAGTAATGACTTTTACTAATAAACTGACTCTTTTAAATAAGTATTTTGGTTTTATAGGTAATTAATATGTTTAGTGAAACAGCTAGACTTAGTAGTTAACACGACTAAATTGAAGAAAATAGTTAAATTAAGCTATAGCGACTAAACTTAAGATAGGTTGGTGGTATAATATGTCTAAAAAAACAGTTGTGGGACTTATTTCAGTTACTATAATTATAGTGGCTTTTTATGGAATAAAACTGTATACAAATTCTTATAAAAATGATTTAAATAAAGTGATTGAAGACACTGAACAAAATGAAAAAATAAAACAAGAAGAAAATGAAAAATTAGATAAAGAAAAAGAGGGTGAGAAAGAAGCTGGTGAAATTGATTATAATAAAGATAATAATTTTACTTTAGCTGATTTAGATGAAAATACAATATCTTTGAGTGATTATAAAGGTAAAAAAGTGTTCTTGAATTTTTGGGCAAGTTGGTGTAGTCCGTGTAGAAGTGAAATGCCGGATATGGATACGTTGTATGAGAACATTAAAGACTCTGATACGGTGATGTTGGCAGTTAACATAGGTGAAGATAAAGATGACGTAAAGAAGTTCATTGATAATAATGAGTTCCAATTTAAGGTGCTTCTTGATACTAAAACAAAAGTTGGTGAACAATATAGTGTTTCAGGTATACCCACTTCGTTCTTAATTGATGAAAATGGTAATATAGTTAGATCCATAACTGGAGCAATGAGTTTAAAACAAATGCAAGAATTTATTCGTTAGATAAAAAGTTTAGATTGTTTTTAATTAATTTGTTGAGAAAAAATAGTTTATTATCTGCCAAGGATATATTTTCTTGGCTTTTTTTATTATCTAAATGATATTTATACTAAAAAAATTGGGAATATTAAAATTACATAATAATTACATTGACTTTTTTTTTATAATAATATAATATATAAACAACATAAAACCTATAGGAATACTAGGAAAGAAAGGGGATACGTATGTAGTGGTGGAAGTGAAAAGTGTACTATAAAAAGACAAATTCCAGGCAGTATATCTTTTGTACCACTAGTAGCAGGAACGATAATTGGAGGAGAAATAATAAAAAATATAATATTTTAATTATGAGTTTGATTTTAGCTTATTTAATAAAAATAAGTTAATTATTTTTAAACATAAAACCCAGTAAACATATAGTAATAATAAGAAAAGAGGAGAAGTCAAATATGTTAAAAAGATTAAGTGTAGTATTACTAGCAATAGTTGTTTCAATGATAGGTTTAATAGGATGTGGTACAAAACAAAATACAACAGAAAATCAAAAAGTAATAAGGGTTGGAAGTTCAGGACAATATTATCCATTTACTTTTGTAGAAAATGATGAGTTGCAAGGATTTGAAATAGACGTATGGAATGAAATTGGAAAGAGAATTGGTTATGATGTTGAGTTTGTAACAGCAAAATTTAGTGGTTTATTTGGTATGCTTGAGACAGATAAGTTGGATACAATTTCTAATCAAATATCAATAACTCAACAGAGAAAGGAAAAATATTGGTTTACTACTCCTTATGTATATTCTGGAGCTCAATTAGTTGTGAAAAAAGGAAATGATTTTATTAAAGGATTTGAAGATTTAAAAGGCAAAAAAGTAGGAGTTAGTTTGGGAAGCAATTATGAACAAATGTTAAGAAAATTTGATAAAAATAATGAGATTAATATTATCACATATGATGGTGGGGCTTTAGAACAGGATGTTACTTTAGGTAGAATAGACGCATTTCTAATGGATAGGGTATCAAGCTTAGCATTAATTAAAAAAACAAAACTAGATTTACAGTTAGCAGGAGAACCTATTGCCATAAATGAAAATTCTTTCCCTTTCCCTAAAAAAGAAGATAACAAAGAACTTATTGAAAATGTTAATAAAGCTATAGAAGATATGAGAGCTGATGGTACTTTAAAAAATATATCAAAAAAATGGTTTGATATAGATATAACTGATAAGAGATAATTGGTGGTGGAATATGAATGATAAATTTTGATATACAATATGTTAGCAGATTATTTTCTATATTATTTAGATATTTACATGTAACTATGAGTATTTCGATATTTTCCATGATTATAGCATTGTTTTTAGGTGTACTATTAGCTTTAGTAAGAGTTTCGAAAGTAAAAACTATATATTTTTTTAGTAACTTATATGTTTCATTTTTTAGAGGAACACCATTAATTGCTCAATTGTTTTTACTTTATTTTGGATTTCCACAAGTTATACCTTTACTTAAAAATTTAGATGCTTATACTATAGCTATTATTGGGTTAGGGTTAAATGCTTCTGCTTATATGTCTGAGAGCATTAGAGCAGCTATAAATTCTATTGATAAAGGGCAAATGGAAGCATGTTTATCAGTAGGAATGAGTTATGGGCAAGCAATGAGAAGAATAATTTTTCCGCAAGCTGCAAGAGTAGCTCTTCCATCAATAGCTAATAATTTTATAGATATTGTAAAAGGTTCTTCATTAGCTTTTACAATAGGAGTGGCAGAAATAATGGGAAAGGCTCAGATGGAAGGAGCATCTTCTTATAGATTGTTTGAAAGTTATTTAGCAGTAGCATTATTATATTGGATAGTTATAATAATATTTGAATATATACAAAAGGTGTTAGAAAGAAAAATGAATGCAGCGTATTAGG
Organism: Clostridium aestuarii; assembly: GCF_026735135.1. Classification (GTDB taxonomy): domain Bacteria; phylum Bacillota; class Clostridia; order Clostridiales; family Clostridiaceae; genus Clostridium_H; species Clostridium_H aestuarii. The sequence goes on from NZ_JAPQER010000008.1 coordinate 7,953, forward strand.
ATGTGATGATATGGGTAAAGTGTATAATTTTAATAGAAAATCAAATATGATAAAAATTAATAATTTGTATAAGAGTTATAACGAAATAGAAGTTTTAAAAGGAATTAATTTAGAAATAAATAAGGGAGAAGTTGTTGTAATTATAGGTCCATCGGGTACTGGTAAATCTACTTTTTTAAGATGTATAAATTATTTAGAAATTCCTAATGAAGGAACTATTCAGATAGGCGAAGTATCTGTTAATGCAAAATGTAGTAGTAAAAAACATATAGTAGATTTAAGAAAGTGTACTGCTATGATATTTCAGAATTATAATTTGTTTAAAAATAAAACTGCTATTGAAAATATTATGGAAGCATTAATAGTAGTGAAAAAAATGAACAAAAAAGATGCAGAAGAAAAGGCCTTAGATATACTTAAAAAAGTAGGATTACTAGAACAAAAATATAAATATCCTTCTCAATTATCAGGAGGTCAGCAACAAAGAATTGGTATTGGTAGAGCAATAGCATTAGAACCAAAAGTAATTTTATTTGATGAACCTACATCTGCCTTAGATCCTGAATTAATAGGAGATGTTTTAAACGTTATAAAGAGTATGGCGTATAATGGAATGACTATGATGATTGTTACGCATGAGATGGCATTTGCAAGAGAGATTGCAGATAGAATTATATTTATGGATGGTGGAAAAATAGTAGAGCAGGGAACACCAGAAGAAATATTTGATAATCCTAAGGATATAAGAGTTAAAAAATTTTTGAAACGAATATCCGTATAAAGAAAATACGGCTGTATGAATGCTAGCTTGAGCATAATTAGAAGAATACAATTTAGAATATAGGAGATACTATGACTTGTAATAAAAGTTAAGAAGGGAGTCAGATATATATGATGGCAACTGTAACTTCAAATGAAAAATATCAAAAATGTATTGATATTTGCTTAGAATGTGCTCAAGTATGTGAATTTTGTGCAACTTCCTGTTTAAATGAACCAGATCCTAAAACTATGGCTCGCTGCATAAAGTTAGATAGAGATTGTGCAGATATATGTGTTTTATCAGCTCAATTTATGGCCAGAGATAGTGAGTTTTCTAAGGTAATTTGTTCATTATGTGCTAACATTTGTAGAACTTGTGGACAAGAATGTGCTAATTTCACTCAAGAACATTGTAAAAAATGTGAAGACATTTGCAACAGATGTGCTGTAGAATGTGAAAATATGGCTAGATAAATTTATTAATTAAAATTAAAAGGCATAAAATCTTGTGTTTTCAAAGATTTTATGCCTTTATTTCTGTATAGAAAAATATAAAATTTCAAAACTGTGGATAATTTTGTTTCACAGTTCACGAAGTGAATTTTGTTCTAGTTAATTGGTACACTGCAGCAATTGCTTCCAGAAGAAGAAGGAACTATTTCTGAAGTGTTAGAGGTGTCAACAGTTTCTAAATCATTAGTAACCTTTATGATACCTCTAAGCATACCCATCCAGCAGCTAAAATTTATATCTTCATTGCCAGGTGTAAATTCTATAATATTTTCTCCAGATATTAATTTTTTTTGGATATTCAATGAAGGTATAATTATTTCATTATTACAAGAAGAAATTTGTTTACCGTCTATTATCCATTTTACTGGAATTCCTTTTTGTACATATATAATATTAGGATTATATCCACTATAGTCAGCATTTATTTTTACTATTTGAATATTATCTTGTATTTCAGCTTTTGCAAAAGAAACTGTAGAATTACTTTTTAATAAACTTTGTTTAGGAGATAAATTTATGCCAGATAGGGCTAAGCCTCTATTTATCATTATAAAACCAAGTATAAATACTAAAATTCCGCTAAATTTAAGAATTTTTTTAGAAAAATTTTTACTTAAAAAGCTGGTTGCAAGTCCAAAAGATAACATGAGAGGAACTGTTCCCAGTGAAAATATAAACATTGAAAGTGCTCCCTGTACTGCACTACCAGTACCAAGCGCATAAAGCTGCATTGTTTGTAGTGGGCCACAAGGCATTAACCCATTTAAGATTCCTACAATAAAAGGAGCTTTTGATTTATTTTTTATGGAACAGGTGGACCAAGGCAGTGTAATATGAAACTTCCTAAATAAATTAAAACCGGACATATTAAATCCCATAATAATCATAAATATACCAGCAAAAATAGTTATAGAAGATTTAATTTCTAATGATATAGAAAAAATTGATCCTATAGCACCAACAATTCCACCTAAAATAGTATAGGAAATTATTCTTCCTGTATTATAAAGTATGGAGGGTTTTATTGATTGCCATTTATTTTTTTGTACTGTAGAAATATTTTGGGATATCATAATTCCACCACACATACCAATACAGTGAACAGAAGTGAAAAGTCCTATTATAAACAATACAAAATAGGTTACTTCTTGCTGAAGTATAGAACTCATATCAAAACCGCCAGAATAATTTCCAAGAATAATTATTGTTCCAGCAATAAGTAGTATTCCTAATATTTTAATTATTTCGGAAAAAGTTTTGTTTGAAGAACCTATTGAATATCCAGATTTTGTGATTGATTTTTTTATGTTATTTGTACTGCATAGACTTGAATCATATGCAATAAAAACAGAAGATTCTTCATAAGAAGCTATGATATTTATTACACCAGTAAGTTTTTTTAGTTCTTTTTCTAGCTTTTGTTCACAGGATTTACAATGCATATCTTTTACTTTAAAAGTTTCTTTTTTTATTCTCATATTAAATTCCTCCAGGTTAGTAATTTTAAATGTTTTGAATTATATATTACTAAACATATATATAGATTTTATGAAGAAATCAAAAGAATAGTTTATTTTATTAGTTGGTAATAAAATAAACTATTCTTTTGTATTTTTAAAAATTTTTTAGTGATATAAAAAACATAAAATCTTCACAAAAAACAAATATAATATTCTCAAAGATATTAAGGGAGATGGAAAATATGAAAAAATGGTTTAAAAATTTTATAAAGAAAATAGCAGTGGAGAATGAAAAAAGTTTTGGAAGTGAGAAGTTAGATTGTTGTGGATTAAATACAAATAAAAAGAACAACAATAAAAATCAGTCTAAGAAAAAGTAATAGTTAAAAGGAGAAGTATAGATGAGAAAAAGGTTGAGTTTGTTTATAGCAATATCTTTAGTAATTACAATTAATGGCGCAGGAGTTAAGGCAGCACCATTATCTGATAAACTTAAAAATCAACAAAATCAATTGCAGCAGAACAAGACACTATTAAAAAACGCTAAAGAAAAAGTTGAAAATATAGAGCAAGAAATAGAACATTTAGATGATCAAATAGAAACGAAAATGAGAGAAGTAGATAATAATAAAAGTAACATAAGGGAAATTAAAAAAAATATTGAATTAACAGAAAAGGATATTCAAAAGGCAGAAAGTGATACTAAAAAGAAAAAAGAACTTTATAATTTGAGAATGCGAGCTATGTATATAAATGGTCTAGGAGGTTATTTGGATGTAATATTTGGTGCTGAAAGCTTAAGTGATTTATTTTTAAGAATTGAGGCTGTAAAAAAAATTATTGAACTTGATAAAAAAATTATGCAAGAGGTAAAACTTAAACAAGACAATATTAGAATAAAAAAAGAAAATCTTAAAGATGAACGATATATGTTAATAACTGCAGCTAATGAACAAATGGAAAAATTGGAAATACTTAAACAAGATAAGTTTAAACAGGACAAGCTAATCAAAGAAGCTCAAAAACAAGCTGCATTATATTCAAATAAAGTGAAAAATGATGAGATGGTAATAAATCAAATAAAGCAAAATGTTTATGGAATCACAAAAAAAGTATCAAAATATACTCCGTCTAGAGGAGTGAGAAATGTATCAACTAATGATATAGTTGCATATTCTATGAAATTTTTAGGCAAACCATATAAATGGGGAGCTACTGGACCAAATAGTTTTGATTGTTCAGGATTTACTCAATATGTATTTGCTAATTTTGGTATTAAAATGCCTAGAGTGTCTAGAGATCAAGGGAAATCAGGTAAATATGTACCAAAGAGTCAGCTTCAGCTAGGAGATTTAGTTTTTTATGCAAATAATAAAGGAAAAGGAAGAATACATCATGTAGGAATTTACATAGGAAATGGGATGTATATTCATGCACCAAGAACAGGAGATGTTGTAAAAATATCATCTGCATGGAGAAGTGATTATGCAACTGCAAGAAGATATAGATAATAAAAGAATATTGCAAATTATAAATATTAGGTGTATAATAAAATCAAAACACCCCCACGGGGTAGGGGAGGTATAATATGAGTGATATACATGTAAAAATGAATGATGAAAGAAAAAAAGCAATTCAATCTTTAAAGACATCAAAAGGACAAATAGAGGGAATAATAAAAATGATAGAAGATGGAAGGTACTGCATTGATATATCAAATCAAATAATTGCAGCTCAATCCCTTTTAAAAAAGGCTAATATGTTAATTTTAAAGCAGCATTTAAATCACTGTGTAAAGGATGCTTTTTCAAAAGCTAATAATGAAGAAGATATTGAAAAAAAGATAGAAGAGATAATACAAATACTTTCAAAAATTACAGGGAAATAAGGTGATTTAGAATGAAAAAAACATTAAAAATAGAAGGAATGACTTGTGCAGCTTGTTCAAGAGCTGTAGAAAGGGTTTCAAAAAAAGTTGAAGGTGTTAGTGAAGCCAATGTTAATCTAGCTACAGAAAAACTTAATATAACTTTTGATGAAACAAAAGCTTCATTAAACGATATTAAAAAAGCAATTAAAAAGGCAGGATATGAGGCAAATCAACAAGAAACCAATAAAGCTTTAAAAATAGAAGGGATGACATGTGCAGCATGTTCTAGAGCAGTTGAAAGAGCAGTAAATAAAGTAGATGGAGTTGTAGAAGCTAATGTTAATTTAGCTTCTGAAAAATTAAATGTGAAATTTGAGCCAGGGATAGTAAGAATTTTAGATATAAAAAAAGCAGTAGAAAAAGCTGGCTATAAAGTTTTAGAAGGTGAAACAACTATAGATGAGGATAAAGAGAAAAAAGAACAGAATTCAAAAGAAATGTGGAGAAGATTTATAACTTCAGCTTTATTCACTGTTCCACTTTTAATAATTACTATGGGGCATATGGTGGGACTAAAGCTTCCTAATATAATTAATCCACATATAAGTCCATTTAACTTTGCATTACTTCAATTGATACTTGTAACACCAGTTATGATAGTTGGTAGAAAATTTTTTGCGGTTGGATTTAAGACTTTAATTAAAAGAAGTCCAAATATGGATTCTCTTATTGCTATAGGTTCAAGTGCAGCTTATATTTATGGAGTATTTGCTATATATCAAATATCAAAAGGTGATACTGCATATGTTAGAGATTTATATTTTGAATCAGCAGCTACCATTTTAACACTAATAACTCTTGGTAAATATTTGGAGAGTGTATCTAAAGGTAAAACGTCAGAAGCTATTAAAAAACTTATGGGATTATCACCAAAAACAGCAATTATAATCCGTAATGGAAAAGAAGAAATTGTTTCTATAGAGGATGTAGATGTTGGAGATGTAGTATTAGTTAAACCAGGTGAAAAAATACCAGTAGATGGTATTGTTATAGAAGGAATTACTTCTGTAGATGAATCAATGCTTACGGGTGAAAGTATACCTGTTGAGAAAACTAAAGGGAATAGTGTGTTTGGTGGAAGTATAAATAAAAATGGTTCAATAAAATATCAAGCTACAAAAGTTGGAAAGGATACAGCATTAGCTCAGATTATTAAATTAGTTGAGGAAGCACAAGGATCTAAAGCACCAATTGCAAAAATGGCAGATATAATATCAGGATATTTTGTACCAATAGTAATGGCATTAGCTGTAATATCATCTTTGGCATGGCGCATATCTGGTGAGAGTTGGGTATTCTCTTTAACTATATTTATTTCTGTACTAGTAATAGCTTGTCCATGTGCATTGGGACTTGCAACTCCTACAGCAATAATGGTTGGTACAGGAAAGGGTGCAGAATATGGAGTGCTAATAAAAAGTGGAGAAGCACTAGAGACTGCACATAAAATTCAAACAATTGTATTTGATAAGACAGGTACGATAACTGAAGGAAAACCAAAGGTAACAGACATAATAACAGTATCTGATGTTAATAGAGATGAATTACTTTCAATTGCAGCCAGTGCTGAAAAAAAATCAGAACATCCACTTGGAGAGGCGATAGTTAAGAGTGCAGAAGAAAAAGAATTATCTTTAAAGAATATAGAATTTTTCAAAGCTATACCTGGACATGGAATTGAAGTTAAAATAGAAAACAAGACAATTTTGTTAGGTAATAAAAAGCTTATGAAGGAAAATAATATTTTACTAGAAAACTTTGAAGAAGAAGCTGTTAAATTAGCTAATGATGGTAAAACTCCAATGTTTATAGCATCAGATGCTAAGTTAATGGGTATAATTGCAGTAGCTGATACTGTTAAACAAAGCAGTGAGATAGCTATAAAGAAGCTGCATGATATGGGAATAGAAGTAGCTATGATAACAGGAGATAATGCTAAAACAGCACAGGCCATTGCGAAACAAGTAGGTATAGATAAGGTAATAGCTGAAGTACTACCAGAAGACAAATCAGCAAAAGTTAAAGAATTTCAAAAAAAGGGAAAAAAAGTTGCTATGGTAGGTGATGGAATCAACGATGCACCAGCTTTAGCACAAGCTGATATAGGAATGGCGATAGGTTCAGGTACAGATGTAGCTATTGAATCAGCAGATATTGTTCTTATAAAAAATGATCTAGTTGATGTAACAACTGCTATAGAATTAAGTAATAAAACTATAAAAAATATAAAACAAAATTTATTTTGGGCATTTGGATATAATACTATAGGAATACCAGTTGCAATGGGAATACTTCATGTATTTGGTGGTCCGCTTTTAAATCCTATGATTGCAGCTGCAGCAATGAGCTTAAGCTCAGTTTCGGTTGTAACTAATGCTTTAAGGTTAAGAGGTTTTAAGCCTACTAGGTAATATTATTAAGTTTAACCACCACGTTGAGTTTATTTACTGTGTTGAGCTTAAAAGGAATTGGCATAAGTAACAAAAATATAATTTTTATAAATGTGAAAGGAAGAGATTAATATGAAAAAGAAATTATTAATTGAAGGAATGAGTTGTCAACACTGTGTTAAGCATGTTAAGGATGCTTTATTAGAAGTAGAAGGAATAGCTAATATAGAAGTCGATTTAGATAACAAATGTGCTTTAGTAGATTTAGAAAAGAAAGTAGAAGATAGCGTATTAAAAGATGTGGTAGAAGATGCTGGATATGATGTTGTGAAAGTAGAAAACTTAGAAAGTGGTTGTGGTGGTGGGTGCAGCTGCAGCTGCTAAGGAGATTATACTTATGAATAAGGTGTATTATTGCCCTGATTGTGGAGAAAAATTAGAAGAGTATATAGGATGTGGTTCTAAAAGCTATTTTTGTAGAAAATGTGGTTCATTGAAATCAAGTAAAAGAATTTTAGAACAATCTCCTAAAGAAAATAAAAAAATATCACAATAAAATTTGTATATTAAAGTTTCATCAGTTAAGGCTATGTTCATAAATTTTAGGACATAGCCTTAAATATTCATAAAAAACACATAATTAATTAGTATAAATTTAATTATTTATACAAGCTAAATTTGAACATAAATCCTTAATTTTAATAAATAATATTTGTTGAAGAAAAGTTTTGAGGAGTGAGAATATGACGAATGAAAAAAACATACTAGTTGTTGATGATGAAAAGAAAATAGTTGAAGTTGTAAAATCATATTTGGAAAAAGAAGGATATACAGTTTTAGAGGCTTATAGAGGTAATCAAGCTATAGAGATATTTGAAAAAGCCAATCCAGATTTAATAATATTAGATTTAATGTTACCAGATATGACAGGAGAGGAAATATGTAAAATTTTAAGAAAGAAATCATCAGTACCTATTATAATGTTAACAGCGAAAGTAAGTGAAAATAATATTTTACAGGGGTTTGATATTGGTGCAGACGATTATGTAACAAAACCCTTTAGTCCCAAACAACTAGTGGCAAGAGTTGCAGCATTATTAAGAAGGTCTGAAAAAAATGTTAAGATTTGCTCAAATATAATGTCTTTTAACAAAGATGAATTAGTTATAGACGATTTAAAACATGAGATTAGAAAAAAATCAAAAATAGTAAATCTGACATCAACTGAATACAAACTTCTTGCAACTATGGCTAAATACCCTCAGAAAGCATTTACAAGAGAAGAGTTAGTTTTTCTGGTTTTAGGTGAAGAATATGATGGATTTGATAGAGTAATAGATACACATATTAAAAATCTTAGATATAAGATAGAAACTAATCCTAAAAATCCCCAATACATAATTACAATTCATGGTATAGGATATAGATTTGGTGGTGAATAGATGGAAAAAAGTTTAAGAAGAAAGTTAACACTGTCACATGTATTTGTAGCTGTAGTTTGTGCTTTGTTAATAAGTATAGTTGCTAACATATTTTTGGAAAAACAGTTCAAAAACTATGTAATCAATGTAAGAGAACGAAAAAGTGAAGATATAGTTTATTCTATAAGTCACCAGTATAGTATGGATGATAAATGGAATTATTATAGAGTTGAGAGTATAGGAATAGATGCTCTTGAAAATGGACTTATTATAAATGTACATGATATGAATGGAAAAGTAATATGGGATGCCAATATATATAATAATGGTAAATGTGAAGATATAATTGCTCATATGTCTCAAAATATGATGAAACGCTATTCAGATTGGAAAGGAAAGTATATAGAAAATAAATATGATATTGAATATGATTCTAAAAAAGTAGGAAGTGTTACAATAGGATATTATGGACCCTTTTACTATAATGATAACGACATGATATTTTTGAATACATTAAATAAAATTTTTGGTATTGTAGGGATAGTTTCAATGTTTATGGCATTAATATTAGGAATATTAATGGCAGGAAGGATGAGTAAACCTATTTCAAGAGTTATAGAAACATCAGAAAATATTTCTAATGGTAACTATAACGAAAGAATTAGTGAAAAATCAGATATTATAGAAATAAATAGACTTATTTCAACAATAAATAACTTGGCTCAAAGATTACAAGAACATGAAGCAATGCAAAAAAGGTTAACAGCAGATGTATCTCATGAACTTAGAACACCACTTACTACTTTGCAGAGCCATATTGAAGCTATTTTAGATGGAATATGGGAACCAACACAAGAAAGAATGAAAAGTTGCCATGAGGAAATTTTGAGAATAAATCGTTTAGTAAAAGATTTAGAAAAATTATCAATATATGAAAATGAAAATTTGACTTTAAATAAATCAAATTTTGATATAAGTGATGTTATTAAAAATATTGTATTGAATTTTGAAAGTGAATATATTAATAAGAATATAATTATGAAAATAGAATGTGATGAGAATCAAATGATTTTTGGTGATAAAGATAAAATTAGTCAAGTATGTGTGAATCTTATATCGAATGCTTTAAAATATACTGTTACTGGAGGAAAGGTTGAAATTAGTGTCAAGGGAGAATTGGATTATATAGAATTAAGCATAAAGGATAACGGTATAGGAATAGCTAAAGAAGATCTCCCATATATATTTGAGAGATTTTATAGAGCTGACAAATCTCGAAATAGATTGACTGGTGGAGCTGGAATAGGATTAACTATAACAAAAACAATTGTTGAAGCACATAAAGGTAAAATTTTTGTAAACAGCAAACTAGGTGAGGGAACACAGTTTAGCGTTTTTTTACCAAAGAATATTTAAATTTTAATATATGAATATTAGTAATAATTTAATTGGAAGCTTATATAAAAATAACTTTTATATAGGCTTTTATTTATTTTAATATAGTTGTTATTATACCCCATAGTGGTATAATAAATTATAGAGTATTTTATCCTTTATAAATATATACTTGAAAATATAGAATTTAGTGGTATGATAGATAATGATTGTTAGTAAATAATAATTATTGAAATAATGCGCTGAATAATATTCAAATAGGAGTGATATAAATGTTTAAAAATTTCAAACTTAAATCTCAATTAGTTAGTGTTGTTGAGTGTTTTAAAAATAATAATGCTGATGGATTAAATAATATGTATAAAGATAATACAGAGAATGTATTAATTTCAACTTTTGCATTTATGGGAAAAACAATATTAAAAATTTCTCCTGTAGTTAATAAATTAGTAAAAGGTATTTTAAAAACTACAACTGCAGTAAGTAGCTTTAATATTAAATTAATACATTCTTCAGAGAGATTAAAAAGCTCTTCACAAGAATTAAGACAAGCAAGTGAAGAACTCTTGGCTTCTATGGAAGAAACTAGTGCAAGTATATCAGAGGTATCATCATCTATGACTACAAATACAAATGCTATGGATAAAATAGCATCTAGTACTAATATAATTTCTAAAAGCTTAGAATCTAATGATACAATTCTTTCAAAAATGCATTTTATAAATGTTGAAATTTCTGATAATTCTACAGAGATGTCGGATAATATGAATAATCTTATTTCCGTTATAAAAAATATGAAGACAATAGTTGATGGAATAAGTCAAACTGCTGATAACACCAATTTGCTTGCATTAAATGCTAGCATAGAAGCTGCAAGGGCAGGAGAAAATGGAAAGGGATTTTCAGTTGTTGCTAACGAAATTAAAAAATTATCTGAAAATACTCAACAGCAGCTTGATTTTATACAAAAATTTATGCAGCAGATACAAGAAGCTTCTATTAAAAGTGATAATAGTCTTAATAAGACTTTGAGATCTATTGACAATATGGAGAAATACACTAAAGAAATGTCTTCTTCATTTTCAGAAAGCAAAAGTGTTACAAATGATGTTATTGGTGAAATACAAATTTTATCATCAAATTTTGAAGAGTTAAATGCTGTTACTGAGGAAATAAGTACAACTACACATGTAATAAGTGATAATGCAGAAAATTTAATTTCCGTATCAGATGAAATAAACTATAATGCAGATGAAATAAATACTATAGCTGTGGAGTTAGAGAAAGTTGAAAATGAGGTATCAGAATTAGCAAAATTAACTGGGGAAATAAATCAAGAAGAGCATTTTAAAATATCAAATCAGGATTTAATAGATGTCATGGATAAAGTAATTATAGCTCATAAGAATTGGGTGAAAACTTTAGAAGAAATGGTTCAGAATATGGTAGTAAAACCACTTCAATTAAATCCTCATCGATGTAATTTGGGACATTTTTATTATTCTGTTAATCCAGTAGATAATGAAGTTGCTGAGGTGTGGAAAGAAATAGAGAGTGTTCATGAAAAACTACATAATACAGGCGGTATAGTTATAAATGATATTAAACAAAACGATAAAGGAGCAGCAATGCAACAGTATAAAACAGCAGAAGAGTTATCTAAAATTGTTATAAGTAAGTTTGATTCAATAAAAAGTATTGCAAAAAAATTATCCAAGGAAAATAAATCAGTATTTTAAAATTAAAAATAAATCCGTAACATATGTTACGGATTTATTTTTCATATATTTTTATAATAAAGACAAGCGATAGGAATATTGTTAGATGATAAATTATAAAAAGGGAGGATATCATAATGAGTATGTTTTGTTATCAATGTCAAGAAGCAGCAGGTGGAAAAGGCTGTACAATAAAAGGAGTATGTGGTAAAACAGCAGATATAGCAAAAACACAAGATTTATTAATATATATTACAAAAGGAATAACTATTTATAATATAAAAGCAAGGGAGTTAGGTATAGCTAATAAAGAAGCTGATAAGTTTATAGTAGAAAGCTTATTTGCAACTATTACTAATGCTAACTTTGACAATGAAAATTTAACAGAAAGAGTAAAGAACGGATTACAGTTAAGACGAGAAATAAAAGAAGAATTAGTTAAAGCAGGTGCAAAAATAGAGTCAACTGAAAATACTAATTGGGTATCAAAATTATTAAAATTTGCAGGTATACAAGGAAAAGAAGAAGAAAAACTACATGATGCTGCTGTTTGGATGGCAGATAATGCAGATGGATTTAAGAAAAAAGCTGAAACTGTAGGAATATTAGCTACAGAAAATGAAGATGTAAGATCTTTAAGAGAGCTTTTAACTTATGGATTGAAAGGGATGGCAGCGTATTTACATCATGCTAATAATTTAGGATATGATGAAGAAGCGATTCATGCATTTATGCAAAAAGCTTTAGCATCAACTTTAAATGATAGTTTGAGTGGAGATGATTTAACGGCATTAGTTCTTGAATGTGGTAAATATGGAGTAGATGTTATGGCATTATTAGATAAAGCTAACACATCAACTTACGGAAATCCTGAAATAACAAAAGTAAATATAGGTGTAAAAAATAATCCAGGAATATTAATAAGTGGTCATGATTTAAAAGATTTAGAAGAATTATTAAAACAAACAGAAGGAACTGGAGTAGATATTTATACTCACAGTGAAATGCTTCCAGCACACTATTATCCAGCATTCAAAACCTATAAACACTTTGTTGGAAACTATGGTAATGCATGGTGGAAACAGGATAAAGAATTTGAATCATTTAATGGTCCGATATTAATGACAACAAATTGTATTGTACCTCCAAAAAGTTCTTATAAAGATAGATTATATACTACAGGAGCAACGGGTTTTCAAGGAGTAAAACATATAGAACAAGGAAAAGATGGTAAAAAAGATTTTTCACAAATCATAGAACAAGCTAAACAATGTAAATCACCCGTTGAAATAGAAAACGGAGAAATAGTAGGAGGATTTGCACATAATCAAGTGTTAGCTTTAGCAGATAAAGTAGTAGAGGCAGTTAAATCAGGAGCGATAAAAAGATTCTTTGTAATGGCTGGATGTGATGGAAGAATGAAGAGCAGAAACTATTATACTGATTTTGCAAAGGCTTTACCAAAGGATGCTGTAATACTTACAGCAGGATGTGCTAAGTATAAATACAATAAGCTTGAGTTAGGTGATATTGGAGGAATTCCAAGGGTATTAGATGCAGGCCAATGTAATGATTCATATTCATTAGCAGTAATAGCACTTAAATTAAAAGAAGTATTTGGATTAGAAGATATTAATGAGTTACCTATATCATATAATATTGCTTGGTATGAACAAAAAGCAGTAATAGTATTGTTAGCGCTATTACATTTAGGAGTTAAAAATATTCACTTAGGACCAACATTACCAGCATTCTTATCACCAAATGTAGTGAATGTTTTGGTGGAAAATTTCGGTATTGGTGGAATAACAAATGTAGAAGATGACATAAAAATGTTTATGGGTGAATAATTATAAAATCATATGGCGAAAGATAAGTTTAATTGTTTACTGCTTGGGAAAATCCTTTTTTAAGGATTTTCCTTTTGCATTTATAATTTTTAATATTCCATCTTCTTTTAAAAGTAAAAGTAATGATATAATAAAAAGGCATATAAAAGTTTAAATATACAGTATAAATAATATTTATAAGAGGTGATATTATGATAAAACATGTTGTAATGTGGAAATTAAAAGAATTTGATGAAAGTAGTAAAAAATTAGAAAATGCCTTACAAATAAAAACAAGACTAGAAATTTTAAAAAATGATATACCTGAAATACAATCAATAGAAGTTGGAATTAATAGTAAGGCAGCTCCTATTGGTAATTATGATGTTGTTTTAACTGTAATATGTAAGGATTTTAAAGAATTAAAAACTTATGCTCAAAATCCACTACATTTAAAAGTTGGTGAATTTATTAAGAGTGTTGTTGAAACGAGAGTAGCGGTTGATTGTGAAATATAAATATTATAGTAAATAATCTTCTAATGTTTCTAAGTTTTTAATTGTTATTGTTTGTCTATTAAAATCTATTAAGTCGTCATTTTTCATATTGATTAACTCACGGGAAAGAGATGGTCTTGTAATACCAAAAAGTTCAGCCATTGCTTTTCTTGAATGAGTTATTTTTATAATCAATTTTTTTTGTTTTTTATACTCATCAATTAAATAACTACAAATTTTCTCTCTTATTGTTTGATAGGAGAGATTTTTTAATTTTTTGTTTAACATAAGTATTTTATTAGATAATAACCCCATAAATTTATTCAAAAATATTGTGTTTGAACTGCAAAGATTCATTATATCATTTTTAGATATAAATATTATTTTTGATTTATCTGTAGAAATTATTGTTGCAGGATATTCTTTTTTATTTGAAAATATAATAACCTCACCAAAGATATCACCTTGTTTAATTTTGCTTATAGTAACAGTTTTGCCAGAAGGGTAGTTTTTTTGAACTTCTATAGTTCCATCAAGAACAATGCCTATGCTTGATATAGGATCTCCTTCTACTGCTATTACTTGATCTTTATTAAAAGAAGTTATTTTATAGTTAATATTGTTTAATATTTGTTGAAGTTGCTCTTCAGTAAAAGCATTAAATAATTTGGAGAATTTTAAATTGTAGATTATAGATTTCATATTTATCACCTTAAATTTTATAATGGATTTATAGTTTGGTAACATAGGTTACATATTTATTGTAACAATCTTAGTATAATAAAGTCAATAAATCAATAAAAAACAGACAATATTAATATTAGAGGAGGAATTAAAATGAAAAGAAAAATTATAAATATAGATGAAAAAAAATGTAATGGATGCGGACTTTGTGTCAAAGCTTGTCATGAAGGGGCTATTGAACTTGTAAATGGTAAAGCGAGACTAGTATCTGATGAATACTGTGATGGACTTGGAGATTGCTTGCCAGAATGTCCAACAGATGCAATAAAAATTATTGAGAGAGAAGCAAAAGATTATGATGATGATGCAGTTAAAAAGAGGATGGAGGAAATGAAAAATAAGAATGAAGAGGAAAAACCTATGGCGTGTGGTTGTCCGGGAACTATGGCTAAGATGATTAACAGAACATCAAATAATGATAAAGATAGTGTAAATATAAATAATAACCAAACAAATGAAATTAGAAGTGAGTCACAATTAAAACAATGGCCTGTTCAATTAAATCTTATAAATACTAAATCATCATTTTTAGAAAATGCAGATTTATTAATTGCTGCAGATTGTACAGCTTATGCATATGCAGATTTTCATAAAGACTTTATAAAAAACCATATTACAATAATAGGCTGTCCAAAACTTGATAATAATGAATATTATAAAGAAAAACTAACAGAAATATTAAGAAACAATAATATAAGAAGTGTAAAAGTTGTAAGGATGAGTGTACCATGCTGTACCGGAATTGTAAATTCAGTAAAGAGGGCGATGCTAGAGTCAAATGTTATAGTACCATACAGCGAAGTTATTATAGATACTGATGGAAGAATATTAAAAAATATATAAGATTTAATAAAATTAGGGAATAAAAAAGAATGCACGATTAATATGTGTATTCTTTTTTTGTTTTAAAAGGTATTATACTCTATATTTTATATTTATTAATACTTTGTAAATATAATTCTAATATTATTGACTTATGTATATATAATAATATAATGTAAATTAGGAGGAAATATGTTTTATAATAGTATTTCTGCAATAAAATGTAATATGAAATTTATTGGGGGGAATTATAATGAGCGTTAAGGATACTTTAGAAAAAGGTATAAAGCAAAAAGTCATGAGTACAGTGTTAGATATTATAGAGAAAGATCCAGGCAAAAATGTGGATAAAATTTTTGAAACTCTAAAAAAAGTTACTAATGATAAACATCAATTAGCTCAGATTGAATCAGTTCATGACTCTTATAAAAATCAAGAAGCAACTCGCGATTTAGTACTTAATATTTTAACAAAAACAGATAAAAAATGTTTGAAAAAATTTGTTGCTAATTTCTTTGCAAATGCCAATTGGTATGCAGGTTCTAAGAGATCTAAATATTTAGATGAAGAGGATACAAAAGTACCATTTACTATGCTTATAAGTCCAAGTATGCAGTGTAATTTAAGATGTAAAGGATGTTATGCTGCAGATCTATTAAATCAACCTAGAATTCCTATAGAAGAGGTAGATAGAATAGTAGGAGAAGCTAGAGACTTAGGAATCTATTATATTATTGTATTGGGAGGAGAACCTTTCTTCTATAAAGAAATGCTTGATATATATGAAAAATATGATGATGTAATGTTTTCACCTTTTACTAATGGAACATTAATTGATGAGGATGTTGCTGATAGACTTCAAAAATTAGGCAATGTAATTCCAATGTTATCTGTTGAAGGAGAAGAAGAAGCAACAGATTCAAGAAGAGGAAAAGGAACATATAAGAAAGTTATGCATGCAATGGATTTACTTAATGAAAAAGGGATACTTTTTGGAGTATCTACAGCTGTAACAAGTATGAATATAGATTCAGTATTATCAGATGATTTTGTAGATAAATTAGTTGAAAAAGGTGCTAAGATGAATTGGTACTTTTTATTCATGCCTTGTGGAACGAAACATCCTGACTATAGCTTAATGCTAACACCAGAGCAAAGAGAGTATCTTGGTAAGAGAACTCATGAACTAAGGAAAACGAAACCTTATTTTACAATAGATTTCTTTAATGATGCACCTTTTGTAGGTGGATGTATTGCAGGTAAATTCTTTTTCCATGTAAATGTACATGAAGACTGTGAACCTTGTATATTTGCTCATTTTGCAACGCAAAATTTGAAAGGAAAACATTTAATTGATGTATTTAGAGATCCGTTCTTTAAGGAAATAAGGCATAGACAACCATATAGTGAAAATATGCTCAGACCTTGTATGATGATAGATAATCCAGAAGTTGTTAGAGAGGTTTGTGCAAAAGTTGGAGCTAAATCAACGGACGAAGGTGGAAAAACTATGCTTCATGATAAAGATTTTAAAGATAATGTTCAAAAAATAGCAGATGAATGGAAACCTTACGCTGATAGAATGTGGAATGAAATGTATAATCAAAAAGGAAATGAATCATTTTCTAGAGGCTAAAGAGAGTGTGTGTAAAAAATAAGAATGGTTTTTTAGTGAACCATTCTTATTTTTGTTTAATAAACATTTTAGTTTAATTATTATAAATTTTTTCATAGATATTAAGAGTATTTTTAGCAGTTTTTTCCCAAGAAAAATTTGATGCTCTTTCTAGTCCTTTTTTTCTCAAACTTTCTTGTAGCTTTTTATCATTTAATAGTTTCAATAGAGAAGAAGCTAGTTCATCTTGGTTATATGGATCAATAAGTATACAACTATCACCTACAACTTCAGGTATTGATGTAATGTTTGAGGTGATAACAGGTGTTCCGCAGCTGATAGCTTCCAAAGGAGGAAGACCAAATCCTTCATATAACGAAGGATAAACAAATACATCACATGCATTGTAGAATATAGGTAATTCCTCTTGATTTATAAATCCGGTAAATACTATTTTTGAAACATCAACGAACTTATTACTTAGGTAATTTCCTAAGTCTTTTTTTGCGCCAACAATAACTAAGTTGTAATCTTTATCTAAATCAGAATTTATTTTAATGAAAGAATTTATAAGTGATTTTATGTTTTTTCTAGCACTAAATCCACCTATATATAATATGAAAGGTTTATTTATGTTGTAATTTTCTTTTATAAATTTTTTACAGATTCCTTTGTCTAAAGGTTTATATATATTGTTAGCAGCTAGAGGTGTTACAAAAATTTTATTTTCATCTATAGGAAAAAATTTCAATATATCTTTTTTTGAATATTCAGATACTGTAATTATTGCATCAGAATTTGCAATTATATAGGGTACTTCACGTAAAAATTTAAGTAAGTAGCCTCTACCCACAGTTTCAGGCATAACATAAGGAATCAAATCATGGATTGTTATTACTTTTTTACATTTAGCATTTTCATTTAAGCCAATTCCGTTTTGAGGTACATGGTAAATATCTATGTTTTCTCTATTTAAATCATATGGAAAATAATATTGTTGAAAAAATCTATGGTGTTTTTTAGAAGTAATAATTATATTAGAGTTATCCTTTGAAAAATAATTCCAATCATTACCTGTCCAATAGATATGATAGTAGTTGGTTTTATCTATATTTATTAAATTTTTTACAACATTTTCTGTATAAGTACCAATGCCTGTACCTTTATACCAATTGATAGCTCGAGCATCAATTGCTATTCTCATTAAATCCTCTCCTTAAAAAATCCCTATACATTATTAATAATATTAAATTAGGATCAAAAATGTGATATAAACACAGACAGAATCTCAATTATTCACACACTAAAAAATAGATTCATATACTGAAAATAGGAAAAAGATTTTGGGGGAAGACCTTTGGAAAGTAGTGAGATAAGAAGGATACTGGAGCAAGAATATGAGATGAATATTGATACCATAGAAAAAATGAAAAATATTTATAAAATAAATGCATCAAAGCAAAAATTTTGTTTGAAAGTTATTAAATATGAATTTGGGCATTTTATTTTTATTATAAGTGCTATAAAACATTTACAAGAAAAGGGATTCAAAAAAATACCAGAAATGATAAAAACAAAGCAGAAAAAAAATTATATAAAATTGGGGAACGATTATGCTTATTTAACACCTTGGATTGATGCTAGACTTTGTAATTATGACAACCCTATTGATATTAAGGCAGCTGTATTAAAGCTTGCTGATTTTCATAATAAAAGTGAAGGATTTAATGTGACTAAAGAAATGAATCCAAGAATTGGATGGCTTAAGTGGATAGAAACATATAAGACTAGAAAAAATGAAATTTTAGATTTTAAAAGTAGAATTAACAATAAGGATAGAAAGTCTGAATTTGATGCATTATATTTAAGCATTATGAAAGAGGAATTAGATAGGGCAGATAGTGCTATTCAAAATTTGGTTCAAAGTGATTATATAAAAAAAATGAAGAATGAAATTAGAAACAAAGGATTTTGTCATCATGACTATGCTTATCATAATGTTTTAATAGATAAGCATAGTGAAGTAAATATAATAGATTTTGATTATTGTATCTTAGATACACATCTGCATGATTTATCAAGTATTTTGATTAGAAGAATGAAGTATGGAAAATGGGATATGAAAAATGCTGTAGAAATAATAGACACATATAATTCTATAAAGAATGTAGAAAAGAATGATATTACTATTATGGCCGCTTTTATGGAATTTCCACAAGATTATTGGCAAAGAGGAATTCAATATTATTGGGAAAAAAAGGACTGGGGACAAGAATTTTTCTTAAGAAAGTTAAAAAAATACATTGATGACAGAGAACAAAAACAAGAGTTTATAAATGAGTTTAGAATTTATAAGTACTGAATTTATTATAGGAGGTTTTTATGAGTAATAAGGATAAAATTGAAGACTTAAATACAGATATACAGAATATTGATGTAGACGTATATGATAAGGAAGTTGATGATTTAAAAGATTATATAAAAAGATTGAAAAAGATAAAGAAAAAGCAAAAGAAGCTTAGAAAGTTAGAAAGAGAAAAAAAGTGTATTATGAAGAAAATGAAAAAAGTGGATAAGTAGAGGTGATGCTATGAATAGCTTATCTGGTAATTGTTTTTTCGAATATGTTAAAGAAAAAAAAATAAGAAAGATAGAACCGTATAAAGCACATACAGTTAAAAATGAAATTACTGATGAGCAAGCGTTAAATCAATTATATATAATTAGTCAATTTCATAAAAGGGTTAATGGTTATGATAACTATATTGGACATAGGTTAGAAGATAAAAGAGGGCGTACTATAGAACAATATAAAATATATATAAAAAGGATAAAGTATGAATATGAAACAGTTAAAAGAAAAACAGAGATTAATAGCTTCGAAAAACTATTTTTGAAATATGGAGAAAAATATTTAAACAAAGCTGAAGAATGTATAGAAGAAGTATACAATAATAGATACTTAGAAATTATAAGAAGAAGTATGGATAGAATAGAGATTTGTTTAGGGGATACGTATTTTACAAACTTAAGAAAGAATAATTGTATTGAAGTGGTGAATTTTGAAGACTGCTGTTATGATCTAGTTGAAATAGATGGGATTTATTTTTTGAATAAACTTAAATCAAAAGGTAAAAATTTATCTTTTGATATGTTAATTAATAAATTCTGTGAATATGAAAATTTAGATAAAGAGAGTGAAATATTTATGAAAGCACTTTTTGAATATCCTTATGAATTTATGAAATGTTGTATGAAATATAAGAAAAATAAGAATAACAAGAATAATTATGATAAATATATCAATAAATTGAACAAAGTAATACGCTCTGAAGAATTGTTATAAAGGGGGTGAAAGTATGTTGCAAAATGTAAAGATTAGAGATAAAAAGGAATTAGTGAAATATAATTTATGTGTGAATATTTTTAAAAGATTTAATTTTAAAGTAGAAGATGTAATTCCAGTTAGAAAGGTTTTTATACTTATTACTGATCAAGGAAATAAAATTTTAAAAAAGATTAATTATGATATAGATGAGTTAGAATTTATTTATGCTGGAATAAAATATATCAGAAATAATGGTTTTGATAGAGTGTTCGAATATACATTAACTAAAGATAATAAAATATATACGATTTGTAATAAAGATTTATATTGTGTAATGGATTTAATTGAGGGTAGAGAAAGCGAATACAGTAATCCGATTGATATAGCTATAGCTTCTCAAGGATTGGGTGAATTGCATAAAGCATGTGAAGGATTTAGATATAATGGTAAAACAAGATGTGTTTATGGTAATACAATTGATAGTTTTAAAAGAAAGCTATATGAAATGGAGTTATTTAAGAATATAGCTTCTTTAAGTGAAAAGAAAAGTGAATTTGATGATATATTTTTAGATAATGTAGATTATTATAAAGATAAGATTAAGGATAGTATAAATATTTTAGAAAAATCAAGTTTTTATAAGCTATGTAGCCAAGAGGATAAAAAGATATTGTGTCATCATGATTTAGCACATCATAATATTTTAATTAAGGAGGATAAGTCTTATTTTGTAGATTTTGATTATTGCATAATAGATTTAAAAGTACATGATTTATGTAATTTTATAAATAAAGCAGAAAAAAAATCAGCTTATGATATAGAGTTTACTAATACAATAATAGAGAACTATTGTATGTATAATGAGTTAAATAAAAAAGAGTTGGAAGTTTTATATGGTATGTTAACTTTTCCTCAAGATTTTTATACTATATCAAAACAATATTATACAAGAACAAAAGAATGGGAATATAAGGTGTTTTTACAGAGACTTATAAAGAAGAATGAATTTAAAGAAGATAAAGAGGAATTCTTAAAAAAATTTAAAGACAATATATAAGAATATTGCGAAGCATGTTAACTTTGCTTCGCAATATTTTTATATGCTTTTAAAGTTTTTTCAGCAGTTTTTTTCCAAGTGAATTTAGTACTTTGTGTTAAAGATTTTTTTATTAATTGATTTCTTAATATTTCATTAGAAAGAACAGTATATATAGAATTACTTAGTTCTGATATATCATTAGGATTTATAAGTATCCCAGCATTTCCCAATACTTCTGGGATTGATGTGAATTTTGAAGCTATTACTGGAGTACCACAAGCCATAGCTTCTATAGGAGGTAGGCCAAATCCTTCATAAAAAGAAGGATAAATAAAAATATTTGCAGAATTATAAAAAATAGGCATATGTTCTAGAGGTATAAATCCTGGGAAGATAACAGAGTTTTGAACATGTAAATCTTCTGTTCGTTTTTTATATATACTATAAGATTTACCTTGTTTTCCCACTATGATTAATTTAGTATTTTTATCTTTAATTTTTGATAAAAGTTTACTAAAAGCTTCAATTAAACCTATTATGTTTTTTCTAGGACTAAATCCTCCTACATATAAAATATAGTCATCTTTTATACCATAATGTTTTTTTATGAAATTTTTGCAGAAAGTTTTATCTAAAGGTTTATAAATATCTTCATTGGCTAGGTAAGTTACAAAAATTTTTTCAGGGGGAAAATTAAAAGCATTTATTATATCTTGTTTTGAAAAATTTGAAACTGTGATAATTCCATCACACATACTAATGATTCGTGGCATTTCTTTTGTGAATATTTCAAGATATCTTTCTCCTACGGTTTTTGGCATCTTATAAGGTATAATATCATGTAAAGTAATTACAAAAGGACAATTTTTTACTTTGGGTAAACCAACACCGTTTTGAGGAACATGATATAAATCTATGTTATTGTTTTTTAATATATTTGGAATATTAACTTCATCCCAAAAATTTGATTTAACATTCTGAGCAATATTTCTAATAGTATAATTTTTATTGAAATTTATATTGTAATTACTGCTTTTAGGCATGAAAAGCAAGTAATCGTTGTAATGATCTATTTTATTTAATGAATTAATTAATTGATATGAATAAGTTCCAATACCTGTTCCTCTATACCATTTGGCTGCTCTTGCATCAATTCCTATTCTCATAAGGCATCCTTTCAGAAAGTGCTAACCATCATAGTTTTATTATATTGTTTTTAGTTAAAAAACGTTAATAAAGTAGAATATAAAAAATTATTCTAAATAAGTTAGTGTATACATATAGATTATTAGAGGAGGCGATAAATATGATGAGGGAATTTGAGATTGAGAGACAATTTGATATTAAAATTGAAAGTATAAAACCTAATAAAGGTGTATATTGTTTAAAAACTAATAAAGGAACTAAATGTTTAAAAAGAATTAATTATGGTATTCAAAAACTTTATTTTGTATATGCGGCAAAAGAGCATTTAATAAACAATGGATTTACCCAGGTTGATAAATACGATATAAACATAGAAAAAGAGCCTTATGCGCTTGTCAATGAAGACATATATACTTTATCAGAATGGATAGATGGACGAGAAGCTGATTTCCATGATGATAATGATATAGTAATGGCAGCAAAGGCATTAGCAAATATGCATATAGCTTCAAAGGGATATGATCCACCTGAAAATAGTAAGTTAAAAACAGATTTAGGAAGATGGCCGCATTTAATGGAAAAAAGAATTAAAGCACTAGACAAAATGAGAAATATGTGTAGAAAAAGAAATAGAAAAAGTGATTTTGATTTGAATTATATAAAAAACATGGAATTTTATAAAGAGTTGGGTAAGAGAGCGTTGGGTGTTTTAAATGATTCTAAATATATGGAAATATGCGAGATTACAGAAAATGAAAAAAGTTTTTGTCATCATGATTATACTTACCATAATATTGTAATAGATAAAACTAACAATGTTAATATAATAGACTTTGATTATTGTAAAAGAGAAGTTGAAGTTTATGATATTTCTAATTTTATGATAAAAGTACTAAAAAGAAGAGAATGGGACATAAATTGTGCTAAGTTAATTATTAATTCTTATAGTGAAGTAAAACCTTTAAGAGAAGAAGAATATAGAGTATTATTTGCATTTTTACTTTTCCCACAACGTTTTTGGAGACTTGCAAATAGATATTATTATAATGAAGTTAATTGGGCTACAAATACTTTTAATAAAAAAATTGGAGCTTTGATTAATGAACAAGAAGGATATATGAATTTTATTGAAGAGTTTAAAGAAAACTATGAACAAGAAGGATAGTTTATAATAGAACCATATAAGAAATTTATAACTTATGTGGTTCTATTATATTATGCTTGATAGTAATCATAAAGAATAGTATAGTAATATATGGAAAACAATCAAAGCATAAATAGTTAGGGGGCGGGCTTGTGATACTAATAAAGGGTATAGTTTATTAGTTATAAACAAGTGATTTAAGATGATAGGACAGAACAAATTTAAAGATATTAGAAAATTAAAAAAAGAAGCAAAAGAGTGTTTGAGTGGAAATTGGTTAATGGCAGTTCTTGTATGTTTTATTGCAATTATCTTTACAAGTATATTTGGGTATATGGCTAGAATTGGTGATTTAATACATGCTTTTTCATTAGGTGTTTATGTAAATGAGATTTTTTGGAAACATATTGCAGAAAGAACAATTATTTCGATTGTGTTAAGTAGAATCGGATTTATAATAAATCTCTTAATTGGAGGAGCTGTTACTTATGGAGTCTGTAGATTTTTTCTTAATTTGACTAGGAAGCAGAATTTTCAAATAGAAAATTTGTTTGAAGGTTTTAAGTTTTTTGGTAAGAATTTTTTAATTCAATTACTTGTATTTATATTTAGTTCTTTATGGTCTATGCTTGTACTTATTCCAGCTACAATAATTACGATAATTGTTATGATAAAAGTTATTTATACAAATGTACATAACATACAAGGGATATCTACAGAACAAATTTTATTTAGATTAGGAAATGGAATTGTAGTATTTTTAATTATATTATCAATAATTTGTTATATAATTATTTATCTTATAGTAAGCCGTTATTCAATGACATTTTTTATTTTTAATGATAATCAAGAACTTGGAGTTATGGAATGTATAAATACTAGTAAAGAAATGATGAAAGGACACATTAAGAGGTATTTCTTACTAAACCTAAGCTTTGTAGGGTGGCATATTTTAGCTACCATTCCTTTGGGAATAGGACATCTATGGCTTAGACCATATAAGTATGCAACTAGAGCTAATTTTTATAATGATTTAAAAGAAACTTTGCAATATACTCATGGTGAAGAAATTTTTATAAATAATGAGAATGGAAAAGTTTATAACGAATTTAAGGAAAGATAAATATAATTCAGGTGTTTAATTTAGAATTTATGAATACACATTCTAATAAACTAATTAGCAATTTTGAGTTTGAGACTATGAATATAAAACGATATTATTCATAGTCTTTTAATTTTTGGATGAACTATGAATTTCCAAGTGTTTGTCAACATTATATAATATTGCACATATTATATAAACAGGACTTGTAGATTGGAGTTGATAGTTTGAAGATAGGTGATGTTGTAGTAAGAAAATCCTACGGAAAGGATATTACTTTTAAGATTATAGATATAAAAACTAATGACAATGATGACTCTGTTTATGTTCTTAAGGGAATTAATTTGAGAATAATAGCTGATTCTCCTATTTCAGATTTAGAATTAGCAACTAGTTTAGGTAAAAAGGATGTTATGTTTAATGAAAAAGTAAAAGGTTCAATAAAGAAGATATTAATGAGTAGAAATGATAAAAAAAAATATAGAATGTATAGAGAAATAAAAGTTATAAGAAATGATAGAAATATAAAAAATAGTGGATCGGAAATGTTATTTGGACGTCCAGGAAGAATTTTACATGTGGATGGAGATTCGGAATATTTAGATGTATGTATGAGAACATATAAACAATTAGAAATGGAGGCTATGGGATACGTTATACCAGAAAAAGATCAGCCTAAGCGAATTTTAGAACTTGCCAAGCGTATAAGACCAGACATAGTTGTGTTAACAGGACACGATGCTATTATTAAGGGTGCTAAAGATTATATGGATTTAAATAATTATAAGCATTCAAAGTATTATGTAGATTCAGTAAGGGAACTTAGAAACTATAAGTCGGGTTACGATGATTTAGTAATATTTGCAGGAGCATGTCAATCATGTTACGAGGCAATATTAGATGCAGGTGCTAATTTTGCTAGTTCTCCTAATAGGGTGTTAATTCATTGTTTAGATCCGGTTTTTATTTCAGAAAAAATAGCATATACAAATATAGATAAGATAGTTTCTATTCAGGAGGTTATTCAAAGTACAATAACTGGATCTGCAGGGGTAGGGGGACTTCAAACTAGAGGAAAACATAGAGAGGGATTTCCAAAATCAAAATATGCATAGAAAATGTATATTAATTAAAAAAAATGAGAATACTAGTAATATAAATAGATAGAGTTAGTATAATTAGCTTCAAGCTAAAATAATGCTTGAAGCTTTATCTGTTCACAAAAATTTAACATTGACAAGTTTAATCGATGGTGATAAAATTATAGGTTTGCTTGACAATTGAATTATTTTGAGGTATAATATAGAGTGTAGAAAGAGGGTGCTTGCTATGAAAAAAAATATTTTAGCGTCAATAAAAAATCAAATGGATAATCATGTAGGAGAAAAAGTGACGCTAAGAGCTAACAACGGAAGAAGAAAAATAGTTGTAAATTGTGGTGTACTTGAGAAGACATATCCAAGTATTTTTGTTGTTAGATTAGAAAATGACACCCAAAGGAAGGTCACATATAGTTATTCGGATATTTTAACTAAAACAGTTCAAATAGACTTTGCTGGTTAATAAAAGTGATGCTGTGTTATCAGTATCATTTTCTTTTTTTTTTGAAAGAATGTAAAATTATTTAATAAAAATATATCATATTTTTAGGAGAAGATATATATACATTAGTTAGTAGGTATTTTATGGGAGGTCAGTTATATGGCTATGAAATTGATTAAAGAAAATATAGAATATGAGCAGCTACTGGGAGAAGAGACAATGGATATTGTCATTAAAGAAGAATATGTTGTACCTGATATCCAGCCAGATGTTAAAAGTATACTAATGTTAGATTCTCAACCTAAAATAACGAATAGAGAAGTAATGCATGATAAAGTTTATCTAGAAGGACAAATAAAATATAATGTATTGTATATGGCAAATACAGATGAAGATAGTGAAGCGTATAATGCCATATATACAAAAAGTTTTTCGACTTATATTGAAATGCGAGGAGTTCAGGCTGACATGAAATGTACAGCAGAATGCTATATTGAACATATGGAATGTAACATAATTAATGAAAGAAAAGTGGCGGTTGAAGGTATTATTAAATTGAAATCATCCATTTATAAGAAATATGAGATTGAAGCAGTAAAAGATGTAGAGGATATAGACGATATTCAATTTTTAAAAAATCCATCTTCAGTTGATAAAATAGTTGGAGTAGTAAATGGAGAACTGGTAAGTAAATCACATATGCAAGTATCAATGGATAAACCTGAGATAGGAAAAATATTAAAATGTAATGTTACTATTCATAAAAAAGAAGTGAAATTATTAGAAGGAAAAATTCAAATAGAAGCATTTACCAGGGTAGAAGTTTGCTATAAAGCTCAAAATAGTAGAGAACTTTATAAAATTGAAGATGATGTATTTATTAGTGATGAAGTAGAATTTGAAGGTATAGATTACTTTATGGATAACAATACAGAATTTGTTATTGAGGATGTTGAATATGATGTTAAGGATAATGATTTAGGAGAAAGACGTATAGTAGATGTTGAATCTTTAATTAAAACTGAAACAAGAGTTATGTATAAGGCTGAAGTGGATATGATAGAAGATGCATATTCTCCTACTAAATTACTTGAAATGGATAAGACGAATTATGAGCTTAATGTTATGTTGGGACAAAATACGTATGAAACTATTGTAAAAGAAAATATTGAGTTAAATAATAAAAATATAAGAGCAACTGAAGTTGTATTATGTTGCGGGAAAACCTGTGTTACAGATAAGAAAATAGTTGAAGATAAAGTTGTTATTGAAGGATTGGCAAGGGTTGATGTTATATATAAAACAGATGATAAAGAAGAATATATTGGCATTGCAAGCCAAGAAATACCTTTCAATTGTACCGTTGATATACCTGGTGCTAAGATAGATATGAGTTGTATGGTTAAAATTTATCTAGAAAACTTAGAAGCTTTTGTTGAAGCTAATACTATTGCAGTAAAGGGTATTATAAAAGCTTATGCAAGTGTTAACTATTCAACTAATAAGGAATTTTTAGTGGATATAGTGCCTTCAGAAGATAATGTTATAAATAAAAAGGCTAGTATTACAATTTATGTAGTACAGGATGGAGATACACTTTGGAAGATAGCTAAAAAATATTGTACAACAGTAGATGATTTGGTTAAAATCAATGAAATAGAAAATGAAGATAATATTATGGTAGGTGAAAAATTAATTATACCTGGAAGAGCTGTTATTTAAAAAATTTCTCCATACTTAGTATGGAGAAATTTTTTATGTTATAATTAATGAGTTGATTTGAAAATATTTATTCACGGAGGGGTAACACTATGTTAGTTAAAGCCTTTGCTAAAATAAATATATCTTTAGATGTGGTAGGTAAGAGAGAAGACGGGTATCATCTACTAGATATGATAATGCAAAAAATTGAATTGTATGATGTATTGAAATTTGATAAAAGCAAAGAAGAAATTAATATAAGATGTAATAAACCTTATGTTCCAGTAGATGAACGTAATTTGGTTTATAAAGCTGCAAAACTTTTTATTAATACATATAAAACACAAGAGGGAATAACTGTAAGTATAAAAAAAAATATACCTGTAGCTGCAGGACTTGCTGGAGGTAGTGCTGATGCAGCGGCAACCTTAATAGCTATGAGGAATATTTATAATATAGATGTTTCCGATAAAGAACTTTGTGAATTAGGTTTACAAATAGGTGCAGATGTACCGTATTGTATAATGGGTAGAACTGCGTTATGTCAAGGGGTTGGGGAAATAGTTACACCTTTAAAATCTTTTGAAGGACATATATTAGTACTTGTAAAACCTAATTTTGGTGTTTCAACTAAAGATGTTTATAAAGCATTAGATATTAACAAGATATTTAAACATCCAAATACAAAAGACTTAGTACAAGCTATAAAGAAAAATGATATCTATTATGTAAGTGAAAATATGAAAAATGTACTTGAAAACGTAACTTTAAGAAAACATACAATGTTGAGGGATATAAAGGATAGCATGCTTAAAATGGGCGCTCTGGGTTCCATGATGAGTGGCAGTGGTCCTTCGATATTTGGTTTTTTTGATGATATTTTAAAAGCTCAAAAGTGTTATGAAGAGTTTAAAGAAAAATATTCAGAAGTTTTTATTACAAGAACCATATAAGTAAGAATTAAGTTTTATCTTAATTCTTTTTTTTTACACTATATGAGAATATTGCGACGCAATATTCTTATATAGTGTATATTTTTAACCTCTAAGACAAAAAATAATCTGAGTAAAGTAGGGGTGAAATTATGAGAATTATAGATCTGTTTGGAAGATATTTTCTAATGTTACTTTTAATACAAGGAATTATATTAGGTTTTTATGATTCTGTAAATTTTAAAAAAGCAAATATGCCAACTATGGCTAAAAAATCAAAAATTATAGGAAGAGGAATGGTTATTATTGGAATTGTATTGTTTATTATAAGAGCAATTTTATAAAAGGAGGGTCACAAAATTGAAAGAGTGGATAAAGCAAAGTATTTCTTTAAAAATTGATAATGATATTGCCTATATGAAAGATTTGTTTAAAGATAATTCAGATATAGTTTTTAGAGAATTTTACATTAAAGAATGGAAAGCGGCTTTTGTTTACATAGATGGAATGGCGGATAAAATCTTAATAGATGATTATGTTCTTGAACCTCTTATGAAGGAAAATAATTCTGTTCAAAAAGTTGGAGATATTAAAGATAAAATTTTAGCTGTATCTGATATTAAAGAGGTTAATGATTTGTCTGAAGGGATAAAAGCTGTACTTTGTGGTGAAACATTTATGTTAATTGATGGATTAGAGGCAGGGTATATTATAGCTACTCGTTCTTGGCCAGCAAGAGGGGTCGGTGAACCATCTGGAGAAACTGTAGTAAGAGGAAGTAGAGATGGATTTACAGAAACTATAAGATTTAATACTGTACTTATAAGAAGAAGAATTAGAGATACAAGACTAAAAGTTGAACCTAAGGCTTTGGGGGTTCGGTCCAAGACAGATTCAGTAATAATGTATATAGATGATATTGTAAATAAGACTGTTCTTGATGAACTAAAAAGAAGAATAAATAAAATTAATATAGATGCTGTACTAGATAGTGGTTATGTAGAACAAATGATAGAAGATAGTAATTTTTCTATTTTTCCTCAAATTCAAAGTACAGAAAGACCAGATGTTGTTGCAGCTGCATTATATGAAGGTAGGGTTGCAGTACTCGTAGATAATTCTCCTTTTGTACTTATAGTACCAGCAACACTTCCTAATTTATTACAGTCTCCTGATGATTATTATCAAAGATGGATTTATATGTCGGTTGTGAGATTTATAAGAGTTTTGTCAATAGTGCTTTCGGTTATTCTTCCTGCTTTGTATGTAGCTGTTACTTCGTTTCATACATCAATTATTCCAACAAAGCTAGCTTATGCTATAGCGAGTTCTAGAGAAGGAGTGCCTTTCCCTGCTTTTGTTGAAACATTAATTATGGAAGTTAGTTTGGCACTGTTACTAGAAGCAATTATACGCCTGCCCAAACCGATAGGAGCAACAATAGGTATAGTAGGAGGTCTTATTATAGGTCAGGCAGCAGTTAGTGCAGGAATAGTGAGTCCTATTATGGTGATTATCATTGGAGTTACTGCTATTTCAGAATTTATTACACCCAATTATGCTGTTACTTCTGCGTTAAGAATTATAAGGTTTTTTCTTATAATTGCGTCTGTGGTTATAGGTCTTTATGGAATAATACTTGGAATTTTAGTGGTATTGATTCATTTAATTAGACTTAAAAGTTTTGGAATACCATATTTAGCACCAAGTGTTAATCCCAATATTAAAGATTTTAAGGATATGTATATAAGAATGCCATTCAAGTATTTTAGAGAAAGACCTGAATATATGAAGCCTAGAGATAAGATAAGACAAAAATAGTTGAAGGGTGGCGAGATAGTATTTATGGATAATAAAAACATTGTAAGTAAATATGATTTGTTTGTAACAACAGTAGTAACGGTTATAGGAACGGGGATTTTTTCATATCCAAGTGAATTGTGTAAATTTGTAGGTTCGGATGCTTGGATTGTAATTCTTTTAGCTGGGGTTATTTTTGTTCCCTTACTTTACTTATTGCATAAATCGGTAGAACTTAATAACTATGCTAGGTTTATAGATATACTTCAAAATAATTTTGGAAATGTAATGGGAAAAATAATAGCATTTGTATTTGCATCAATGGGGATTTTTATAATTTCTCTTCAGATGAGAACATTTATAGAAGTTATGAAAATGTATCTTTTACAGAGAACTCCAACTGAATTTATGTTATTGGTTATGATATTAACGGGAACTTTTCTTATAAGAGGAGAATTTGAAGATATAATTAAATTTAATGAACTAGCATTTTGGTTAATGTTTATACCTGTTTTTTTGGCTATCCCTTTTATATTATTAAACGAAGCTGATTTTACAAATATATTTCCAATATTATCTCATAAACCAATAGAGTATTTAAAGGCAGGAAGTAATAGTTTTTATAGTTTTTTGGGGTTTGGTATCCTATATATGATCCTTCCTTTTCTTAAAGAAAAAAAGTCAATTATTAAAGTGACATTTAGAAGTTTAGTGTTTATTATAGTGTTTTACATTCTAGTGATTATGACCACTATAATTGTATTCACTTCTAAATATAATACTCAATTATTATGGCCTACAATAACAATGATATCAATTGTAGATATACCAGGAACCTTTGTAGAACGGTGGGAAGGAATAGCGATGGTTTTCTGGCTGTTATTTTATTTCACAACGTATGTAAATATATATTATTTTAGTTCGGAAATAATAAGGGATGTTTTTAATTTAGAAGATATAAAAATTTCATTAATGCTTATTATTCCTTTTATTTATGTAATAGCGCTATATCCTGAAAATATAACGGAAGTTTATCAGTTTCAAAAAAAAGTTGAACCTTTTGTAGATAGTGGAATGATAGCAATATTACCTTTGGTGTTAGTGATAATAGCTTTTATTAAAGGGAGGCGGAGTAAGGGTGAAGTATAAAAAAATTATCCCTTTAATATTGATATGTTGTTTGTTAAGTGGGTGTTGGGATAAAGTGGAAATAGATAGAAGGATTTTCATATCAACTATGGCTGTGGATGTTGGAAGGGACATAGGTAAAGAGGATAAATTTAAGGATATAAAATCAAACGAAATATTTAATGAGAAAGAATTTAATAAATTATCTATTACTTATGGATTTCCTGATATAAGTGAAGTTGAACCAGGAAAAACAGCAACAGGTAAAGAAAAATTTATTACGATAGATGCTTTTTCTATGGAGGATGGTATGGCTAAAATGGTGTCTAGAAGTAGCAGAACTTTACATTTAGGTCATATTAAACTCTTGATTTTAAGTGATGAATTGTTAAGACATCCTGATACCGTAAAGGAAATACTTGATTATATTGAAAGAAAGCCTTGTATTAATAGGATGATGTTGGTTGTGGTAGCAAAGGGAAGGTCAGAAGATTATGTAAAGTATCAACCTGTTATGGAAAAAAATATAGAAAGCTATATAACAGGAATAATGGAGAATAGCGGTATAAAATCTAATGTTATACCTATTAAATTTAATGAACTTGCAATTTTGTTATATCAAAATGGTAATGCAATAATTCCTAACATAAGTTTTGATAAAGCTAAAAACGAGATTTATTTATCAGGAGTAGCATTAATAAAAAATTATGAATTACAAGGAAATTTAGATTCTGAGGAAACTTCAGCGCTAGAAATGCTAAGAGGTAAAATTAAAGGAGGAAAAGAGGTCGTTTTTAAAGATGGTCATCCAATAGAATTTGAAATAGAAGGCGCAGAAAGAAAAATAAGTCTTGTTAATGATAACTATGAAAAAGGTTTAGAATTTAAAGTAGATATAAAGCTAGAAGGACAATTAAAACAATACTATTTAGAAGAAGATGTTTTTGAAGAAAATGATTTAAAGGAGATTCAAAGCAATTTCAATGATGTTATTGAAAAGAAATGTGAAAAAGTTACTAGGATAACGCAAGAAAAATACTCTATTGATCCTATTGGGTTTAGAGAATATGTAGAAAAATTCAAACCTAAATTATATGAAAAAATTAAGGACGATTGGGATGAGGTATATGAAAAAGCCAATATTGATATTAATGTTGAAACAAGAATAAGAAGAATAGGAACAACTAAATAATAAATAAAAGCCCTACATTTTGTAGGGCTTTATTTATTATTTAGTTTAAATTAAGCAGCAGTTGTTTTTGATGTGCTTTTTGATTTCTTTTGAATAGTATCAACTATCATAGCTACAGCTTGGTCACCTGATACGTTACAAGCTGTTCCAAAACTATCTTGAGCTATATATAGAGCTATCATTAATCCAAGTAAAGCTTCGTTGAAGCCAAGGATTGATTGTAATACTCCAAGAGCTGCCATTACAGCACCACCAGGTACTCCAGGCGCTGCAACCATTGTTACACCTAACATTGCTATAAATGCGGCAATTTTACTTATATCTAAAGGCATGCCATTTAACATCATAACAGACATTGCACAAATTGTTAAAGTTATTGTACTTCCTGATAAGTGAACAGTAGCACAAAGAGGAATAACAAAGTCTCTTACACCTTTACTAGTTCCGATTTCTTCTGCACATTGTAAATTAACTGGTATAGTTGCAGCAGAAGATTGAGTTCCTAAAGCGGTTAAATATCCTTTAATTTGAACTTTTAAAGATCTAAATGGATTTCTACCAGCAATAGATCCACTAATTGTAAATTGAATTGTCATCATTATCCAATGAAGAGCTAAGATTATTATGAAAACTTTCCAGAAAACAGACATAACAATTGCAACTTCACCAGTATAAGCTAAATTAGCAAATATTCCAAGTATATATATTGGAAGTAGTGGAATAACAACACCTTCAATAAGCTTTGTTATTATTTGTTGGAAACCTATAGCAGCATCTTTTAACGTTTTGTTTTGTACTTTAGCTATACCTAATCCCAAAACGAAAGCGAATATAAGTGCAGACATAACTTCCATTATTGCTGGCATTTTAATAACGAATAATGGATCAAGAGCTTTCTTCGCTTCTGTGATATTACTAGCAGCATCAGATGTGATTATTGATGGCAATATAGTTTTACCAACTAATAAAGCAGTAAATCCTGAAAGTAATGTGAAGCAGTAAGCTAAACCAACTGTGATTCCTAATAACTTACCAGCACCCTCTCCTAATTCAGCAATACCTGCAACGATAAATCCTAAAATTATCAAAGGTATTATGAAACCAAGAAATTCTCCGAAGATAGAACTGAATGTTCTAAAAATACGAACAATAATATCTGGAGCATAACTACCAATAAGAACACCTAGGATAATAGCAATAATGATTTTTGGAATTAAACCTAATTTTTTCATAGTTTTTTTCCTCCTTAATATAAATATATTTATTATTATGTAAAAGTAAAAAAATTAAATTAGATCATATTGTCAACATTTTCTAAAACATGAAATTTTATAAAATGCTGACATCATAAATTATTGAATTTTATTTAAGTATATCAATCTGATTTAACGATTATGAAATTTAAACAAAACAATAATTCATATATCAAATAATTTAAAAATGTAAACGTTATTTAAAAAAACAAAATAATTAAGTAAAAATATTTTTATACTGTTTACGTAAATGAGTATATCATAAGGGGATAAGCATTTCAATTGTCTTTTTAAAAAAAATCGAAATTCTTTCAGTGGGACACACATGTTCTTTGCATAAAGCAATGTTACAAAACTATGTTTGTTATTGGGATACACGTGTTTTCCCAGGAAATTTTATTCGATTTTTCAGCATTTTTTGCAAAAAAGGTAGTGACAATTTCAAAATTTAACTTATAATAAAAGTAGCTAGATGAATAAGGGTTTGCTCACTACGTGAAACTTAAACTGATGTATATTTCAAAATTCATAATAGTCTGAAATTTTACCTTGAAATATATACGTTTACATTTTGACTTAACAAAATATAGTTTGCTAGCTGAAATTAAAGCTTAAATATACAAAGTATACAAAATATATAAATGAGAGGGAGAAAAGAATATGAATTTAGATTTAAACAAAATTAAACAAGCACAAGAAAATATAAAGGGAGTAGCGAGAAGAACTCCACTATTTTATTCAAGTACTTTTTCAAATCAAAGCGGATATGAAGTTTATTTTAAATGTGAAAATAAGCAAAAAACAGGCGCATTCAAATTAAGAGGAGCTTATAACAAAATAGCTAATTTAACACAAGAAGAAAAAGATAAAGGAGTACTTGCATCATCAGCAGGAAATCACGCTCAAGGAGTAGCATATGCAGCAACTGCTTTTGATGTTAAATCTACTATTGTTATGCCAGCTACTGCACCTCAAGCTAAAGTTCAAGCAACAAAAGGATATGGTGCTGAAGTAGTTCAATTTGGAGAAGTTTATGATGATTGTTACGGTAGAGCAGTAGAAATTCAAAAGGAAACTGGCGCAACTTTTGTTCATCCTTTCAATGATGAAGATGTAATGGCAGGACAAGGAACTATTGGTCTTGAAATTTTAGAAGATTTACCAGAAATTGATGCAATAGTTGTTCCTATCGGTGGTGGCGGATTAATATCAGGAATAGCTGTAGCTGCTAAAGCTATAAAACCTGATGTTAAAATAATAGGAGTTCAACCTGAAATAATAGCTTCAGCTAAAGCTTCTGTAGAAGCTGGAAAAGTAGTAACAGTTAAAGGTGCTAAATCTTTAGCAGATGGTATATCTGTAGCTACTCCTGGAGATAATTCATTCAAATATATTCAAAAATATGTTGATGAAATAGTAACTATTACAGAAGATGAAATATCACGAGCTATGTTCCAATTGATGGAAAGAGGAAAATTAATAGCAGAAGGAGCAGGAGCTTCACCACTAGCAGCTTTGTTAGCTGGCAAAATAAAAGTAGATGGTAAGAAAGTAGCACTACTTATTAGTGGAGGAAATGTTGACATAGCTATGGTATCAAAGATAATTAATAGAGAATTAATACTTCAAGAAAGAAGAATTTCTTTCTCTGTAGAATTAAAAGATAAAGTTGGACAACTTGGATCACTTATTACTAAAATAGGTGAATTAGGAGCTAATATTGTAAAAGCAAGACAAGAAAAGAACTGGGAAGCAAAAGGACTTGAGTATGCAAATGTAACTTTTGAAGTAGAATCACAATCAAAAGAACATTCAATGAACATACTTAATGCATTAAAAGAAGCTGGATATGATTTACGAGTAATTAATAACTAATATAAAAAACATATATTAATAAAAAGGGTGTAGAATTATTATAATTCTACACCCTTTTTATTTGAGAAAATTGCATACTATAAGAAAAGTGTGAAACACTTTTTAGTTGACAGATGACAGAGGAAAATTGACAGTGAAGGAAAGAATTAAGCTGAGTTTAATTCTAAATCCGCAATTTCAACAAGTTGAAATGTACGTAAGCAACTATGTTGCAATATATTGTAGTTTTGCGTTAGCAAAACATTATTCACTGTCCACTGTCCTCTGTCAATTGTCAACTATAAGAATATTGTTACACAATATTCTTATAGTGTGTATACAAATTTATTTCGTGGCAATAATCACTAATAACAAAGCAAAAAAGAATATTAGGGGGACAAGCGTTATGAAAAAGATTATTGCCGTGTGGATATTTTTATTAATTTTATTTGGGAGTATATTAGGGGGGGGGTATAAACAAGTTAATGCAAGCCAAGAGACTATTGCTAAAAAAATTATAAGATTTCATGTTATAGCTAATAGTGATACTATAGAAGATCAGGCTTTGAAGTTAAAGGTTAGAGATGAAGTTTTAAAATATATTTCACCTAAACTTAAAAAATCGAGCAGTATAGAGGAATCAAGAAAAATAATTAGAGATAGCGATGAATGTATAAAAAAAGTAGCACAAAAGGTTATTAGAGAAAAAAAATATAACTATAAAGCAGAGACGATTTTATCTCATGAGAATTTTCCAGTTAAAAGTTATGGAAATATAACTTTACCAGAAGGAGAATATGAAGCATATAGAATAATAATAGGTAATGGTAAAGGGCATAATTGGTGGTGTGTTATGTTTCCGCCTTTGTGTTTTACTGACATAACTAAGGGAGAAGTTGCGTATAAGGAAACTGAAAGGGAGATGAAACAGACATTAACGCCACAAGAATATGAACTTGTAAATAATTCAGATAGCGATTTAAAAGAAGATGATGAAATAATTGTTAAGTTTAAATTTATGGAAGTTGCAAAGAAGATAAGAAAAAAAATCCAAGGGAATTAATTCTCTTGGATTTTTATGTATAACAACAATTATTACAACAAATACTACCGTTAGGAGTTTTTAGTTGGTAAAAATAAATGAAAGGAAGAGTTGTATGAAAATGACTAAAAAGAGAATTATATATACTGTTGTTGTAGCTTTTATAGTAGTGTTTTCAACTACTTTTGCTATTTTAATGACTCTTGAAAGAATGGATTATAGGAATTATCTGCAAGGTGAATATAATAAAAATATGAATCAATTAGTTGATGCTGTAAGAAATATAAAGGTTGATTTAACGAAAGCTGCTATAGTGGGTTCGAGGGAACAAAGTATAGTTGTATTTGAGGATGTTTTCAGATATGCTGATATTGCTAATGACAAAATACACTCTCTTCCTGTGCCACAAGAATCAATTGAAGGAACAAGTGAATTTCTATCTCAAGTAGGAGATTTTTCATATAGTCTTGCTAAAATTTCGTCACAGGGAAATGAATTAAGTAATGAAGATTATAAAAATATTGAAGATTTAAAAAATGAAGCTGACTATCTATTGATGCAGTTAAATGAAGTTCAATCAGATATAAATGCAGGTGAAGTCAAATGGGGAGAAATAAGAAAAAGAGCAAGTCGTGGATTGAGTAAAAATACTGAAAAAATAGCAACTAGTAAGTTTAAAGCAATACAAAAACAGGTTGTTCAATACCCTGCTCTTATTTATGATGGACCTTTTTCTGATAATGTGTTAGATGTAAAACCCAAAATAATGTCTCAAAAAGAAATTAGCGAAGAACAAGCTATTGCTATTGCAAAAAAACTTTTAAATAAAGATAGGATTAGTAATATAACAAAACGAAAAGAAGAAGGGAAAACGAGAATACCTGCATATGGTTTTGATGTTCTGATTGAAGGAAGAGAAAAAGAGGAAAATGTTGTTTTAGAAGTAAGTAAAAATGGAGGCAAGGTTATTTATTTATTGGATAGTAAAAAAATAGGAGAGCCGAAACTAAATGTGAAAAAAGCTATTGACATAGGAAGCAAATATTTAAAAGATATTGGATATAAAAATATGGAATCTACATATGCTTTGAAACAGGAAAAAACAGCAGTTATAAGTTATATTTATAAACAGGATAATATTGCTATATATCCAGATCAAATAAAGTTGAAAGTAGCTTTGGATGACGGCAAGATAATAGGCATAGAATCTGAAAAATATTTAGTGGCACATACTGAAAAAAGAGATATTCCTACTGCTAAGATAGATATATCAAAAGCTAAAGAAAGGGTTGGGAAAAAACTTAAGATTACTTCTGAAAGGTTTGCTATAGTGCCTACTGAAGCTGATAAAGAAGTACTTTGCTATGAATTTAGTGGAACTTATAAAGATGATGGTTTTATAGTTTATATAAATGCAGAAACTGGATACGAACAAAAGATACTCCAAATTATAGATACACCAAATGGACAATTAACCATATAAAAAAAGTGCTATGCACTTTTTTTATATGGTTAATTTACTTAGTTTAGTTATACTGATGTACTTGTTTTATCTATTTTGTTAAGTTAAGTTGGCTTGTGTTGAGGTTTGAATGAAGTAAAAGGGGTAAAATTGCAATCTATGAATTGTAATATAATAATGTTCATTTGTAATGTTATTAGATTTAGTAGAGCAAACTTAAATTTGAAATATAACCAAGATTTTGTTGATAAATATAAAAAAGGTACTATAATTATATAGGGTTTAAAAAGAAGACAAAAGAAAAATGTTTGGAGGTTTTATTAGTGTTAGTACCAAAATTATTTACATGTTTAAAAGATTATACTAAGGAACAGTTTGTGAAGGATATAATTGCAGGTATCATAGTTGCAATTATTGCGTTA
This sequence comes from Clostridium aestuarii, assembly GCF_026735135.1. Lineage (GTDB taxonomy): Bacteria > Bacillota > Clostridia > Clostridiales > Clostridiaceae > Clostridium_H > Clostridium_H aestuarii. The sequence goes on from NZ_JAPQER010000008.1 coordinate 47,136, forward strand.
CCTTTATCCATAGCTTTAGCTATAGCGTCAGGTGTTTCTCCGGAGAAAGGAATGTATACGGCTGTGGTTGGAGGCTTTATAATAGCCTTGTTGGGTGGTAGTAGAGTACAAATAGGAGGTCCTACGGGGGCTTTTGTAATTATTGTATATGGTATTGTGGAGAAATATGGATTGGAAGGTTTGACAGTAGCAACTATAATTGCGGGTATTTTTTTAATTATAATGGGGGTATTTAGATTTGGAGCTATGATAAAGTATATACCTTATCCTATAACTACAGGGTTTACCAGCGGTATTGCTATAACTATATTTTCTACTCAAATAAAAGATTTCTTTGGATTATCAATAGATAAAGTTCCTTCGGAATTTATTTCTAAATGGGCTATATATTTTGAAAGTATAAAATCTACAAATTTAACAACTCTATTCATAGGGGTGTTATCACTTTTGATAATAATGTTTTGGCCTAAAATAAATAAAAAAGTGCCAGGAACGCTTATAGCTGTTGTAGCAAGTACAGTTATAGTTATGGTTTTTGGAATGAATATTGAGACTATAGGTAGTCGTTTTGGAAATATATCAGGAAGTTTTCCAATGCCTACAATTCCTAAAGTTAATATTAATATGATAAGAGAACTTATTATACCGGGAATAACTATAGCTATTTTAGGTGGAGTTGAGTCGCTTCTATCAGCGGTAGTTGCAGATGGGATGATTGGTGGAAATCATCGTTCCAATATGGAACTTGTAGGACAAGGAGTTGCTAATATATTTTCCGGTATTTTCGGCGGAATACCAGCTACGGGTGCTATTGCAAGAACTGCTGCTAACGTTAAAAATGGAGGAAGAACACCAATTGCTGGAATTGTACATGCTATAAGTCTTTTAGTTATAATGTTGGTTTTTATGCCCTATGTTAAACTGATACCTATGGCTTCTTTGGCGGCTATATTAATTGTGGTATCTTATAACATGGGAGAATGGGAAGCTTTTAAAAAAATAGTTAAAGCACCTAAAAGTGATGCTGTAGTGTTTTTAAGCACTTTTTTATTAACTATATTTTTGGATTTGGTGGTAGCAATAGGTATTGGGGTTGTTCTTTCTTCTTTCTTATTCATGAGAAGAATGGCAGAAGTTACAAATGTTACGTATGATTTAGATGCGAGAGAAAATGATGAATGTGCGAAAATTTTAGAAAATAAATCTATTTTAGAACAGATTTCTTTTTACGAAATTAGTGGGCCGTTCTTCTTCGGAGCTGCAGAAAAATTTGTTAATGTGATTAGGGAAATAGGAATATCATCTAAGGTTTTAATAATAAAAATGGGTAATGTACCAGCTATGGATGCTACGGCTTTTCATGCTGTCGAAATTTTATATGATATTTGCAAGAAAAACAAGACTAAACTTATTATTTCGGAACTTCAAGAACAACCTGTGCAGATGCTTAATAAATACGGGTTTATAGAAATGGTAGGAGAAAAAAATGTTTGTAAGGATATTAAGGAAGCAGTACAAAGAGCTCATGAATTATTAGAATAATTTTATATAAAAATAAAATACGAGAAAGTTACTAAGTGGATAAAGTAATATGATGTATAGAATGTTATTATAAAGAGTAAAAAATATTTAATAGTTCACATATTTAGAGGGTTAGTATATAATTTTAAGTGTTTGTAATTGGAATTAAAGCAAAATGTATAAATATATATTATGTGATAAAATTTAGATGAAAAATATTTGATTAATAAGTTGTGTAAGGGGAGAAAAAGTATGAAAAAGAAAGTAGCTATATTGTTTGGAGGACAATCTACAGAACACGAAGTATCACGTGTTTCAGCATCATCGGTGTTAAGAAATATTGATTTGGATAAGTTTTGTGTTTATCCAATAGGAATCACAAAAAATGGAAAGTGGTTTAAGTATACAGGGGATATAGATAAGATAGAAAATGGGGAATGGGAAAAGGATGAAGAATGTAAGATTTCTAGTGGATATGAAATTCTTTTCAATAGGGAAGTAGATGTGGTTTTCCCTGTGATGCATGGATTGTATGGAGAAGATGGAACGATTCAAGGGTTGTGCAGACTTGTGGATTTGCCATGCGTAGGTCCTGGAGTGATGGCTTCGGCAGTTTGTATGGATAAAGTTTATACAAAGTATGTTTTAGAAAATTTTAATATAAAACAAGCTGAATATGTGGTTGTAAATGCTCATGAGTATAGAAAAAATAAGGATAAAATATTAAAAAATATTGAGAATAAATTAGGTTATGATGTATTTATAAAACCTTCTAATAGTGGTTCTTCTGTGGGAATAAGTAAAGCTTGCAACATACAAGAATTAGAAACTGGATTAAAAGAAGGACTAAAATTTGATAGAAAGATTTTAGTTGAAAAAGCTATTAATGCAAGAGAAATTGAGGTTGCTGTACTGGGAAATGATGAGCCTGTAGCTGCAATTCCCGGAGAAATTATTCCTGCTAATGAATTTTATGATTATGAAGCTAAATATTCAAATGCTGAATCTAGACTATTGATACCTGCTGCCTTAAGTGAAGAAAAACTTGAAATGGTAAAAAAACAAGCTATTAAAATATATAAAATGTTAGATTGTGCAGGGTTGTCTAGAGTTGATTTTTTAGTAGATAAGGAAACAGAAGAAGTATATTTAAATGAAATAAACACTTTACCTGGATTTACTAGTATAAGTATGTATCCTAAAATGTGGGAAGCGTCAGGAAAGTTATATGGCAATCTTATAACTGAACTTATAGAACTTGGTATAGAGAGAAATAATAAATAATATATAATAGGGTAAATTGAAAGGAGAAACTTATGACGAAAGCATTGGCGCTTATATCTGGAGGATTAGACAGCATACTTGCTGCGAAGCTTGTGAAGGATCAAGGAATAGAAGTTATTGGAATATGTTTTAAATCGTATTTTTTTGGAGCTAAAAGTGCAGAGAAAATGACTAAACAAATCGGAGTCCCTTTAGAAGTTGTGGATTTTTCAGATGAACATTTAGAAATAGTCAAAAGTCCAAAGCATGGTCATGGTAAGAATATGAATCCTTGTATTGACTGTCATGCCATGATGATGAAAGAAGCTGGAAAACTTTTAGATAAATATAATGCGGATTTTATTATAACAGGAGAAGTTTTAAATCAGAGACCTATGTCTCAAAACAAATCTTCACTAAATGTTGTGAAAAAAGAATCTGGAATTGGAGAAAAGATACTAAGACCGCTTTGTGCTAAGGTTTTGCCTGAAACGGAAATGGAGAAAGAAGGATTGATTGATAGAAACAATCTACTAGGGATTTCGGGTAGAGGAAGAAAAGTTCAAATGGAACTTGCTGAAAAATGGGGCATAAAGGATTATCCTTCACCAGCAGGTGGATGTAAGCTAACAGAACCTAATTATTCAATACGACTTAGAGAACTATTGGAACATGTAGAAAACCCTAGTGAAAGAGAATTAGAACTACTTAAATATGGAAGACATTTTAGAGTATCAGAGGGATGTAAAGTCATTTCTAGTAGAACAGCTGTAGAAGCTGATGAAATAAGAAAATTAGTTAATGATCAAGATATCGGATTTTTAGTTAAAGATTTTAAGGGCTCAATGGTCATTATTGATGGAGAATCCTCAGATAAAGACATTGAGTTTGCAGCTAAAGTTGCGGGTAGATATTCTAAGGGAAAAGATGAAGAAAAAATTAAGGTTATATATGGAGAGTATGCTAAGCCTTATAATAAATCTATTGAAGTAAAACCAGCTTCAGATGATGAAATAGCTGAATTTATAATTAGCTAATGAAAGAGAGGAATAGTATGAGCAAGAAAAAGGCTATTATATCTGTATTGAGTAAACAAAAGGGAAGTGAAAATGACGCTATAGAAATTGTTACTCAAGGGGAATTTTATAAGAAAGAAGAATGTTATTATGCAGTTTATGATGAAACGGAATTATCTGGCATGAAAGGTACTACTACTACATTTAAAATAAAACCTGACCAATTCAGTCTTATAAGAATGGGTAGTACTACTGGCAAAATGAACTTTAAGCATAATGGTAAAGATGTGTCTATGTATAATACTCCTTATGGAACTCTAGAGTTATTTATAGACACTCAAAAAATCGATATAGATATTAATGATGATGGAGGAAGTATTGCCATAGGTTATGATATGAAGTTAGAGGGGCAGAAGGCTATAAAAACAGAACTTGATATAAATATAAAAACTAAAGAAAGTTAAATGTGTGTTAAGACTCACCTTATTTGGATAATGATTCAAATAAGGTGAGTCTTATATGTATAGAATGGATAAGTGTGAAAAAATAATACAAATTATATGCTCGGTGAAAGGTATAGAAAAGAAAGAATTATATAAAATATTAAAAGATAGAGAATATAAATATTTTTGTTTTTGTTATTGAAAAAAAATAATTGTGATAATAGTGAAAAGATAAACAAAGATTTTTCTATAAATAATAAAAGAATTATAAGATACAATATAAGAAAAGGGAAAGAGAAAGTCCTTATAAATAAAGGTTTTAGAGAAATATATTTTGGAATTGAAGAAAGACTTAATAATAAAGTGTATAAATAAAAAAATATTACCTCAAAAAAAGTCTAGCATTATTAAAAAAAATGTGATATTATATTTATTATGTTTCAGGGCGCAGATTAACCATTTTATAGGGTAATTTCTATTATAATGCTTAATAAGTAACTTGTCAACAGTTTTTACATACAAAAGGAGGAGTTTTTTTGAATACAAAATATGTTTTTGTAACTGGAGGAGTTGTTTCTTCATTAGGAAAGGGAATAACGGCAGCTTCTCTTGGAAGATTATTAAAAAACAGAGGACTAAAGGTTTCTATACAAAAGTTTGATCCTTATTTAAATATTGATCCAGGTACAATGAGTCCCTATCAACACGGAGAAGTTTTTGTTACAGATGATGGAGCCGAAACTGACTTGGATTTAGGACATTATGAAAGATTTATAGATGAAAATTTAAGTAAAAATAGTAATGTAACAACGGGTAAAGTTTATTGGTCAGTTTTATCTAAAGAAAGACGCGGAGACTATTTAGGTGGAACTGTTCAGGTAATACCTCATATAACAAATGAGCTTAAAGAAAGAGTTTATAGGGTAGCTAAAGAAAAAGATGTAGATGTAGTTATTACTGAAATTGGTGGTACAGTTGGAGATATAGAATCTTTACCTTTTTTAGAAGCTATAAGACAAATTAAATACGAAGTTGGACCAGAAAACACATGCTTTATTCATCTTACTTTAATACCGTATTTAGGTAAAGCTGGGGAACTAAAAACTAAACCTACTCAACATTCTGTAAAAGAATTAAGAAGTATTGGTATTCAACCAGATATCTTAGTGTGTAGAAGTGAAAAATCTCTTCCACATGAAGTGAAAGAAAAAATAGGTTTATTCTGTAATGTGAATGCAGACGCGGTAATTCAAAATTTAGATGCAGAAAACCTTTATCAAGTACCTTTAATGCTTCATGAAGAAGGATTGGATAATTTAGTTTGTAATAAGTTAAATTTAAAATGTAAGGGAATAGACAATTCTGAATGGATACAATTAGTAGAAAAAGTTAATGATTTAAAACAAAATGTAACTATTGCACTTGTTGGTAAATATGTAGAACTTCATGATGCTTATCTTTCAGTAGTTGAAGCTTTAAATCATGGAGGGATTTCCAATGATGCTAATGTAGATGTAAAATGGGTAAATGCAGAACATATTACAGTGGAAAATGTAGATGAATATTTAAATAATATAGATGGAATATTAGTTCCAGGAGGATTTGGAGATAGAGGAGTAGAAGGGAAAATAGAAGCTATAAAATATGCTAGAATTAATAAAGTACCTTTTTTCGGAATATGTCTTGGAATGCAGTGTTCAGTAATAGAATATGCTAGAGATATATTAGGATATAGTGATGCTCAAAGTTCGGAAATAGATGAAACAACAAAGCATCCAGTAATTGATTTAATGCCTGAACAAAAAGATGTAGATGAAAAAGGTGGAACAATGAGGCTTGGATTATATCCTTGTAAGCTAGTTGAAGGTTCTAATGCTGAAAAAGCGTACGGAAAAGAAGTTATATATGAAAGACATAGACATAGATATGAGTACAATAATGAATATAGAAAACAATTGGTAGAGGCAGGTCTTAAGATAACTGGAGTAAGCCCAGATGATAGATTGGTTGAAATAGTAGAGGTAGAAGATCACCCTTGGTTTTTAGCTACTCAATTTCATCCAGAGTTTAAATCAAGACCAACTAGACCGCATCCTTTATTTAAAGATTTCATAAAAGCTTCAATAGATAATAGTAAGTAATAAATAAGTAAAAATAGTGCAAATTTTTAAAGATTGTTATAGATAAGGTGGCTAGAGTGTTTAACTAATGCTCTAGCTATTTCCTTTTATGAAAAATCGAATAGATATTAAACGATTTTATTATGTATTAATGGAATATAATTTAAAAATATTGAAAAAATTGAAGGAAATATAAAAAAAAGATAGAATTTATTAATATAGAAAGTCCAAAATGTTACTTAAAGTAAAGATTTAAAATTAATTTCCGTAATAAAGAATTTTTGTAAAGTATGGAGGTGTAATGAGTGGTAATAAATGCTGTTATCAGTATAGCTTTTAAAAATTGTATTGGACAGTATGATATGATTAGGTTACCGGTGTTTAAAATAACTAATTTGCCTACATATTTTTCAGGTTTACAAATAAATTATATAGATAGTAAGGAAATTCAAATTAATGTTAAATGTCCTATATGTGGAGAATGTCATAATTACACTTATAATATTGTAGAGTTTATTAAAGGGACCATGATAATTGGTGGGTGCGAGAAAATAGGGTTACCTATATTTTTTATTGGCAATACAGAGAAGGTTGAACAAAAGATTAATAAATATAAAGAAGTTAATGAAAAAATACATGCAATGATTTAAATTCAGTAGTAATCTTACATAGCTTTTTATGTATAGGTTACTTTTTTTTATCAAAGAACTAGATAAAAAATAAGAAATGGGTTATAATCTAAAAAGTGATACCTTTCAAATATTTCTTTATCGAATGTTTATTCCCTAAGGTTTAATATAAAATAATAATTGAATATGGAGGTGCTATGTTTGTCAGGTGAAAATTTACAAGACATGACAGTTGTTGAGCTTAAAAAAGTAGCTAAGGAATTAGAAATTAAAGGGACTTCTAAGATGAAAAAAGCTGATTTAATAGAGGCAATAAATAAGAAAGCTTCTATAAGCATAAACAAAGATGGAGTTACACTAAGAGAGAATATAAGTCCTAAAGAAAATATAAGTTCTAGTGTTATACATAAAAAAGAAAATGACAAAGATATAACAGAAAAAAAAGAAGTTAAGAATGAAGTTGAAACTAATAACAGTAATAAAGATAAAGAAAAAAAATTACGAGATATGATTCATGAATCAGAAAGATCAAAAGGTGTACTTGAAATTATTGAGAATAATAATTATGGATTTCTAAGAGGAGAAAATTATTTAACAGGACCTAAAGATATTTATGTATCTCCTTCACAAATAAGAAGATTTAATTTAAAAACAGGAGATGAAGTTAAGGGAAAGGTCAGAACAGCAAAAGAAGGAGAAAAGTTTCAAGCACTTTTATATGTTGAAGAAGTAAATGGAGAAGAGCCAGAAAAAGCTGCAAGAAGAAAGAAATTTGAAAAATTAACACCTATCTATCCAACTCAAAGATTAAGACTTGAAACTAGTCAATTAGATTTATCTTCAAGATTAATGGATATAATTTCTCCAATAGGTAAAGGGCAAAGAGGATTAATAGTAGCTCCACCTAAAGCTGGAAAAACTACTCTTCTTAAAAAAATTGCTCACAGTATATCTAAAAATCATCCAGAAACAAAATTGATAGTTTTATTAATAGATGAAAGACCTGAAGAAGTAACTGATATGCAAAGATCGATTAATGGTGAAGTTATTTATTCAACTTTCGATGAAGAACCAGAACATCATACTAAAGTTGCATATATGGTACTTGAAAGGGCTAAGAGAATGGTTGAACAAGGTCAGGATGTTATAGTCCTTTTAGATAGTTTAACAAGACTTGCAAGGGCATATAACTTGACTATTAATCCTACCGGTAGAACTTTATCAGGTGGACTTGATCCAGGAGCTTTAATAATGCCTAAGAAATTCTTTGGTGCTGCTAGAAATATAGAAGAAGGTGGAAGTCTCACAATACTTGCTACTGCGCTTGTAGATACTGGAAGTAGAATGGATGATATGATTTTTGAAGAATTCAAGGGAACGGGTAATATGGAAGTTCATTTAGATAGAAAACTTGAAGAAAGAAGAATCTTCCCAGCTATAGATATCTATAAATCAGGTACAAGAAGAGAGGATTTATTACTTTTACAAGAAGAATTAGATACTGCATTTAGAATTAGAAAGACAATGTATAATGAAGGAAATATAGGAAAAATAACTGAAAAACTTATAGGAATATTATCTAAAACAAAAAACAATAAAGAGTTTTTAAATATGTTTAATAAAGAAAAATGGGAAAGATAAAATCTTTCCCATTTTTTAATATTATTTATTGTCTGCTTTTAAGTTGTATTTCTTCATGAATTTTTCTACTCTTCCACCTGCATCTAGTATTTTTTGTTTTCCAGTGTAGAATGGATGACACTTAGAGCATACATCAACTTTAAGTTCTTTTTTAGTAGAACCAGTAGTGAAAGTGTTTCCGCATGCACATTTAACTACTGCATCATGGTGGTATTCTGGATGTAAACCTTCCTTCATTTGTTTCACCTCGCTTACCATATTATTCTTGTTAAAGAATAATTCAAACCAAATTGTCAACTTCTAAAATTATAACATAGAGAGTATAAAATATCAATAAAAAGTATGTCTTTTATTAGGTTAATATATTTAACTTGAAATTTAAGCGAATAAACATGTACAATAAATTAGTAAACTAGAATTTTAAATAAGCAATGGAGGCATCAATAAAAAATGAGCAAATTGTATTTTAGATATGGAGCTATGAATTGTGGTAAATCAACAAATTTATTGCAAGTGGCTCATAATTATGAAGAACGTGGAATGAAGGTTATTATTATAAAGCCTAAAACCGATAACAAAGGTGGAGAAAAAGTAATTTCAAGACTTGGAATTACACGAAAAGTTGATTTGTGGATAAATAAAAATGAGAATATTTATGAAAAAGTAAAGGAATGGATTCAACAAACGGGGAAAATTAATTGCATTTTAGTTGATGAAGTACAGTTTTTCAGGAAAGAACAAATAGATCAACTATTTGAAATAGCTGTTAAATTGGATATTCCAACAATGTGTTATGGACTTCGTACTGATTTTCAAATGAAAGGTTTTGAAGGAAGTTCAAGATTACTTTTAATAGCGCATAGTATAGAAGAATTAAAAAATATTTGTCATTGTGGCAAAAAAGCTATTTTAAATGGAAGAAAGATAAATGGAAAATTTGTTTTTGAAGGAGAACAAGTAGCCATAGATAATAGTGATGATATAGAATATGAGGCGTTATGTCCGAAATGTTTTTTTGAATACAAAGAGAAATATAAAAAAAATAAAAATAATAAAAATAATATTTAATACATTATTAAGAAAGAGGTGAATATATGAAAAAGAATTGCTCCGTTGGAGGTCAGGCTGTAATTGAAGGTGTTATGATGAGGGGCGGCAAGGGAGTAGCTACTGCTGTTAGAAAAACAGATGGTGAAATTGCTGTTGATTTTCAAGATATTAAACCACTTTCTAAAAAGAATAAGTTTTTTTCACTTATAATTGTAAGAGGGTTTATTAATTTGATAGATTCTTTAATATTAGGAATAAAAACACTAAATTATTCTGCATCGTTTTTTGAAGAATGTGAAGAAGAAGAGTTATCTAAATTTGATAAGTGGATTGAAAGTATTTTTAAAGATAAAACTAATGATGTTATTATGGGATTTTCATTATTTATATCTTTTGCGTTTTCCATACTATTATTTTTTGCAATTCCAACCTTTGCAGCTAATGCATTTAAAAAATTAAGTATTGATAATAAAATTGTTCTGAATATTTTAGAAGGAGTTATGAGAGTTGGAATATTTCTAATATATATATGTATTATAGGTAAAATGAAGGATATAAATAGAGTGTTTCAGTATCATGGAGCAGAACATAAAACTATATTTTGTTATGAAAAAGAGCTAGAGCTAATACCAGAAAATGCAAAACAACAACAGAGATTACATCCTAGATGTGGTACCAATTTTTTATTTCTTGTAATGATAATAAGTATTATCTTGTTTTCTTTAACTCCGTGGAATTCGATTTGGGAAAGAATTATATATAGAATAGTTCTACTTCCAGTAGTTTCGGGAATAACTTATGAGATTATAAAATGGATGGGAAAAAGCAATAGCAAGATATCTAAAATTTTAGCATATCCAGGACTTATGCTTCAGAAACTTACAACAAGAGAACCAGATATAAGTCAGCTAGAAGTTGCAATAAAAGCGTTAAAGGTTGCTGAAGGAATTGATAAAATATCTGATAATGATAATCAACAATTGGCTGTGGATAACGAAAATTTTAAAGAGTTAATTAATAATGAACAAGATAAAAATAATTAATAATTGAAAAATTTGATAAAAAATCTAAATATGGCAAGAATTTAAAGTGGTAATAAGATATCAATTAGTACAAGATAGAAAATTATAGATACATTAATTTATTACTAAAAATCACCTGCATGTATGTAGGTGATTTTTAGTGGTAATGATAATTACAAATTTAAAAAGGAGGTGCTGTTTTGAAAGTAGGTGAATTATTGATTAAAGCTTATAATGTTTTAAAAAAAGAAAATATAGATACTTATATGCTGGATTCACAACTTTTGCTTCAAAAGGTTTTAGATAAGGACAAATTATTTATAATGTTAAATAGAAACTTTGAAGTTACTAAACAACAGGAAGAAGAATATTTAAAACTTATCCAATGTAGAAGAAATAAAATGCCTGTAAAGTATATTTTAGGAGAATGTGAATTTATGGGTATGAATTTCAATGTAAGACAGGGAGTGCTTATACCTAGACCAGATACTGAAATTTTAGTAGAAGAAGTTTTAAAAGAAACTAAGAAGAGTGAATATATTCAAATATGTGATTTGTGTTGTGGCAGTGGAGCTATAGGAATTTCTATAGCAAGTTTCATTGATATTGCTAGGATTTATGCCTATGATATATCTGAGAGTGCTTTAAGTGTTACAGTAGAAAATATAGATAAATTTTCTTTAAGTGATAGAGTGAAAGTAGAAAAAAGTGACTTGCTTGAAAAAGCGATATCAAAAAAAATAAAATTTGATGTTATTGTGTCAAATCCACCTTATATATGTGAAAAAATTATTCCTACATTAATGGATGATGTTAAAAATTATGAACCATATATAGCTTTATGTGGTGGTGAAGATGGTTTGGATTTCTATAGGAGGATAACAAAACAAAGCTTGTTAGTTTTAAATGAAGGGGGATTATTAGCTTTTGAAATAGGCTATGATCAGTCAGAAGAAGTGAAAAATATATTAAAAAACAATGGGTTTAAAGAAGTTAAATGTATAAAAGATTTATCAGGACTTGATAGAGTAGTTACAGGAATAATTTAGAACGAAGAAAGATATTTAACCAAGATTAAGTTAAAAAAGTTATGAAATAGAAGACTAACATTGGATAGAAATACCTTTTGAAGTGTATTCAACTGTTAATTGTCAAGTGTTCTATGTTTGTGTTATAATATAAAAATGTGAAAATATAAATACGGAGTGATTAATCATGTTAGAGAGATTAGAATTTATAGAAAATAAGTATGAGGAATTATCTATAAAAATTAGTGACCCATCAGTTATGGCAAATCAAAATGAATGGAGAAAGCTATGCAAGGAACATGCTGAGCTTGAAATGATAGTTAACAAATATAGAGAATATAAAGATGCTTTAGAAGAACTAGATACAGATAAGGAAATGCTCCATGAAGAATCGGATAAAGAATTAAGAGATATGATTCATGAAGAAATGAAGGAACTTGAAGTTGTTAAAGCAGAAGCGGAAGCACAATTAAAGATACTGCTTCTTCCTAAAGATCCAAATGATGATAAAAACGTATTTATTGAAATAAGAGGCGGAGCAGGAGGAGACGAAGCGGCTCTATTCGCTGCAAATTTATTTAGAATGTATACAAGATATGCTGAACGTCACGGATGGAAAACAGAAGTTATGAGTGCTAATGAAACTGATATTGGCGGATTTAAAGAAGTGGTGTTTGCATTAAAGGGAAATTCTGCTTATAGTAAAATGAAATTTGAAAGTGGAGTTCATAGAGTACAAAGAGTTCCTGATACTGAATCAAGCGGAAGAATACATACATCTACTACAACAGTAGCCGTTTTACCAGAAGTTGATGATGTTGAAATAGATATTAATCCAAATGATTTAAAAATAGATGTGTTTAGAGCATCAGGAAATGGAGGACAGTGCGTAAATACAACAGACTCAGCTGTAAGAATGACGCACTTACCAACAGGACTTGTAGTTTCATGTCAGGATGAAAAATCTCAGCTTAAAAATAAAGAAAAAGCTCTTAAGGTATTAAAAGCAAGACTTTATGAGAAAGCACAAGCTGAAAGAAATGCAGGAATAGCTGCTGATAGAAAAAGTCAAGTAGGTACTGGAGATAGAAGTGAAAGAATAAGAACTTATAACTATCCTCAAGGAAGAGTTTCGGACCATAGAATAGGGCTTACATTATATAAATTAGATTCATTCTTGGATGGAGAAATGGATGAAATGATTGATGCGTTGATTACAGCTGAACAAGCAGAAAAAATGAAAGCTATGGGAACTGAACAATAAATATAATATATTTATAGAGGTGTAGTGTATGAATATAAATAAAGCTATTAGAAAGCAGAGAAAATTGTTTAAAAGTTTTTTGCTATCTATGAGCTTTATTTTTTTTATATTACCAATTATTTCAATTTCAACAGGAAGTTTAAATGCATTTTTCTTAATTTATTTAACAACAATTCAAATTTTAATAGTTATTGCTGTAATTAAAAGAGTTAATAAAGAAAATTTGAAATTTAAATACAATAATAAAATTAAAATAGAAAGTGGAATTTTGAAAAATAGATATACTATATTATGTGATAAAGTTAATATTGTTCATACTATAAATAAAGAGAAAGATTTAAAAATAATAATGATTTTAAGTTCTAGATTTAGAAATAAAAAGATTAATAAAATAGATTCTAAATTTTTAAAGAAATATACTTGTATGAAAAAATATTATCATAATTTAAAATGCGAAAAACATAGTGAGAAATATTATTATTTAGTTATAAATAAGGGTGGATATAGTAAGTACCAACTTTTAGATATGATATATAGATATTGTGTTCAAGCTTATTTTACAGAAGAAGCTATAGAAAATATAAAAGAATATAGGAATTAGTGAATAAACCTCCATTTTTAAAAATAGTATAAAGTAGAAATGGGGGATTAGTTTGTGTGCTCAAAACTTTTTTGTAGTAACTATTGCTAGTTTGTTTTCTATACTAGGAACTATAGTCGGTGCGTCTTTTGCAAGTTTAATAAAAGAACCATCTAATAAGATGATTGGAATTGTAAATTCTTTTGCAGCAGGACTTATGTTTTCAATTGTTATTTTTGATTTAGTACCAGAGGCTATGACTAAACTTAATTTTATAACTTCTGTTAATTATTTTGTATTTGGTATTGTTATAATTTTTTTTATAGAATTATTCAGTGATAAAAGTAAAGTTTTAAATGATATTAGCAAAAAGGCTGCATTTATGGCATCGTTAGGTCTTATGATTCATAATTTCCCAGAGGGAATGGTTATGGGAGCAGGTTTCTTGGCTAGTGGTGAGTTAGGAGTTGAAATGAGTTTACTTATAGCTATTCATGATATTCCAGAGGGAGTTGCTATAGCTGCGCCATTTATAGCATCAAGAATAAAAACATCAAAAATAATTTTATATGCTTTTCTTACTGCGCTTCCAACTGTAATTGGAGCATGGATTGGTGTAGCGATAGGTGATGTATCTGTAAATTTATTAGGAGAATTTTTAAGTATTGCATCAGGAATAATGTTCTATGTTATCTTTGAAGACATGATGCCTCAAGCCTTAGAATTATGTAAATGGATAAGAGCAATTGAGGGTTTTTTGCTAGGAACAATATTAGGACTTGTAATTATTAATATATTGTAATAAAATACAAAGTAATGATTAATTATATATGTAAAGAAGTGGTGGATGATGATTACAAAAATTGAATTTTTAGATAAAGATAAACCAAATAAAGAAGTCCTAAAAAAAGCTGGAGAAGTTATATACGCAGGTGGTCTTGTTGCATTTCCTACAGAAACGGTTTATGGGTTAGGAGCAAATGCACTAGATGGTGAAGCTGTAAAAAAAATATTTATAGCTAAAGGAAGACCACAAGATAATCCATTGATTGTTCATGTAGCAGATTATAATATAGATTATTTAGTGAAAGAGATACCGCCAATTGCAAAAAAATTGATGGAAAAGTTTTGGCCGGGACCTTTAACATTGATAATGAAAAAATCTTCTGAAGTATCAGAGGTAACTAGTGCTGGACTAGATACTATAGGCATTAGAATGCCATTAAATCCAGTTGCAAATATATTAATAAAAGAGGCTAAAGTGCCTATAGCAGCACCTTCAGCTAACATATCAGGAAGACCTAGTCCAACTGATATTGAAAGGTGTATAGAAGATTTAAAAGGAAAGATTGAGTATATAATAGGGGGAGAAAAGTGTGGGGTTGGTCTTGAATCTACAATTGTTGATTGTACTATAGAACCTCCATGTGTGTTAAGACCAGGTGGTGTAACACTTGAAATGTTAAGAGAGATTGATGATAGAATATACATAGATCCTGCTATTATGAAAAAGCCAGAAAAGGATTTCAAACCCAAAGCACCAGGAATGAAGTATAGACATTATGCACCAAAAGCACCAGTGAAAATTATTAGTGGAGATTTGAAAAAAAGTGTTGCAAAAATAAATGAAATAGTGCAAAATTATATAGACGTTGATAAAAAAGTTGGAATTATGGCAACAGATGAAACTAAAAACCAATATTCTAATGCTGTAATAAAATCATTGGGAAGTAGAAATGATTTATACAGTGTTGGTAAGAACTTATTTGAAGTGTTAAGAGAATTTGATGATGAAAAAGTTGATGTTATATTATCAGAAGCTTTTGAAGAAAAAGGTATGGGAGTTGCCATAATGAATAGACTTAAAAAGTCAGCGGGATTTGATATAGTAGAGAGTTAATACAAAGGAAATATAAAAATGTTTATTGTAAATACTATATTTATATAAATAAAGGAGGCACAGTATGAAGGTTTTGTTTGTTTGTACAGGAAATACATGTAGAAGCTGTATGGCTGAAGTTATATTTAACCAAATGTCTAATCTAGATAATATAGAAGCATATTCAGCTGGAATTGCAGTTGTACAAGAAAGTAAAACATCAAAATATACTGCTGCTCTAATAGAAGATAATTTTAAAATTAATATAAGTAATAGAAAAGCTATTCAGTTTACTAAAGAAATGTTAGAAGAAAATGATCTTATACTAACTATGACAAGTTATATAAGAAATGTATTATCAGAAAATTTTCCAAAGTATAAAAATAAAATATATACTTTAAATGAATACATAGAGCTTAAAGAGGATATAAATGATCCTTATGGTGGAGATGCCGAAGTTTATAAAAAAACATTTAATATGCTTAAAAAAAGCATTGAATTGTTATTGGGTAAAATAAGGGAAGATAATGGTATTGTTTAGTACTAGCATCTTCTTTTTTTATGATAAAATTTAGAAGAGGAGGTAAAATTATGAAAATAGCAATAGGATCTGATCATGGTGGATTAAATTTAAAAAAAGCAGTAATCACACATTTAGAAAAGAAAGGTATAGAAGTTAAGGATTTTGGAACATATACCGAAGAGTCTTGTGATTATCCTGAGTATGGATGCAAAGTAGCAGAAGAAGTTGTAGCGAAAAATTATGATTTTGGTATTATTATATGTGGTACAGGTATAGGAATAAGTATGTCAGCAAATAAAGTTTCAGGTGTAAGAGCAGCTTTATGTCACGACACTTTTAGTGCTCATGCAACTAGACAACACAATAATGCTAATGTACTTGCAATGGGAGAAAGAGTAATAGGAGAAGGACTTGCTCTTGATATTGTTGATACATTTTTAAATTCAGAATTTGAAGGTGGCAGACATGAAAGAAGAGTAAATAAAATTACTGATATAGAGAAAAAATATAGTAAATAAAAATATGAATAAAAAGATAAAAAATTAATTTATATAAAAATATGAATATACATCAGGAGGAATTTAAAATGAGTAAAATAACACAAATAGAACATCCATTAATACTACATAAGCTAGCAATAATAAGAAGTAAGGAAACAGGTTCTAAGGATTTTAGAGAGCTAGTTGAAGAAGTAGCAATGCTTATGGCATATGAAGTTACTCGTGATTTACCATTAGAAGAAGTAGAGATAGAAACACCAATATGTAAAACAAAAACAAAAATGTTAGCAGGAAAAAAAGTAGCTATAGTTCCTATATTAAGAGCAGGTCTTGGAATGGTTGATGGAATGCTTAAGCTTATACCTGCTGCTAAAGTTGGACATATAGGAATGTATAGAAATGAAGAAACATTAAAACCAGTAGAATATTTCTGTAAATTACCTCAAGATATACAAGAAAGAGAAATAATTGTTACAGATCCAATGCTTGCTACAGGTGGATCAGCTATTGATGCTATTCAAGCACTTAAGAAAAGAGGAGCAAAAAATATAAGATTAATGTGTCTTGTAGCAGCGCCAGAAGGATTAAAAGCTGTTGCAGAGGAACACCCTGATGTAAATATTTATGTTGCAGCTATTGATGAAAAATTAAATGAACATGGATATATAGTTCCAGGTCTTGGAGATGCAGGCGATAGATTGTTTGGAACAAAATAAATTATGATGTAATATGTTTTAAATGCGATAGCGAGTTAGCTATCGCTAATTTTTTTGCTCTTTTAATTATATCGTTTATAGTATAAAATATAAGTGTTAAATAAATACATATGAAAATAGCGAGGTATACTATGGAGAGGATAGATAAACATAATTATTATTTAGATATTTGTGAAACAATACTTGAAAGAGGAACCTGTCTTAGAAGAAATTTTGGAGCTATAATTGTTAAAAATGATGAAATTATAGCTTCTGGTTATAGTGGAGCACCTAGAGGTAGAAAAAATTGTTCGGATTTAGGATATTGTAGAAGACAAGAATTAAATGTTAAAAGAGGAACAAGATATGAACTTTGTAGATCAGTTCATGCTGAGCAAAATGCTATTATATCTGCAAGAAGACAAGATATGATTAACTCAACTATGTATCTTGTTGGTAAAGAGATGGAGACAGGAGAATTAGTTAAAGAGGCAGCACCTTGCTTATTGTGTAAAAGATTTATAATAAACTCAGGAATATTAAGAGTCATTATAAGAAATACAAAAAAAGAATTTACAATAGTTGATGTTCAAGAATGGATAGATAATGATGATTCATTAAATGGAGAAGGGTCATACTAAATTATTGACAGAGTGGAAGTGCATTATTAAAAAGGAAGGTTATAATTAAATTATGGATAGTATTAAAATTTTAACAATAATTTCTGTAATGATATCATTCTTAATAACTCCTTTTATTAAGAAATTTGCATTTTATATTAAAGCATTAGATATACCTAAAAATAGTAGAAAAATACATAAGAAGCCTATTCCGTTACTTGGAGGAGTTTCTATTTATATTTCTTTTTTAGTTACTATGCTTCTAAAATCGGGAGAATTATCAAAATCAGAAATAGGTATATTAGTAGGAGCTACCATAATCGTAATTGGTGGGCTAATTGATGATTTGAAGGATATTAGACCAATTTACAAATTAATGTTTCAAATATGTGCAGCGAGCACTCTTATTATATTTGGAGTGAAAATAGCGTATATAACAAATCCTCTTCCTTGGGGAAACATATATATAAATTTAGGGTATTTAGCTATACCTTTAACTATATTTTGGGTAGTAGGAATCACAAATGCAATGAATTTAATTGATGGATTAGATGGGTTAGCAGCTGGTGTAGCATTTATTTCTTCTGCTACAATTTTTATTATTGCAGTGTTAAATGGAAGAAGAGATGCTGCATTATTAACGGCCATTTTAAGTGGAGCAATATTTGGATTTTTACCATATAATTTTAATCCAGCAACTATTTTTATGGGAGATACAGGATCACAACTGTTAGGGTTTTCGCTAGCAGCTATAGCTTTAAAAGGAACTATTAAATCAGCAGCAGCGTTTGCTATAGCAGTTCCAGTTTTAGCATTTGGTCTTCCCATATATGATACTTTATTTGCAATGATAAGAAGAAAAATTAATGGAAAGCCTATAATGCAGGCTGATAGAGGACATTTACATCATAGGTTGCTAGATATGGGATTGAATCAAAAGCAAGTTGTTTTAATAATGTATTTGATAAGTACAGTACTTGGTGGTATTTCTATAATAGCAATGCAAATTAGTACAAAAAGAGCATATTTTTTATTAACAGTTGTTATTTTAATAATTGTTTTTGTAGCTTGGAAATGCGGAATGTTTAAAAACAATGTACAATGTACAAAAACTGAACAATTACAAGATAAAAAACAAGAGAAAAATGCATAAAATTTGGAGTGCTATGAATATTTAGTTTATTTATTAGAGGTGAATTTATGGATAAAATAAAGGTTATGAGTATTTTTGGAACAAGACCGGAAGCTATAAAAATGGCACCGCTTATTAAAGAATTAGAAAATATAGAACAAATTGAATCGAAAATATGTGTTACTGCGCAACATAGGGAAATGCTTGATCAAGTTTTGGCGCTTTTTAATATAAGCCCTGATTATGATTTAGATATAATGAAAGAAAAACAAAGCTTAAATGGAATTACTACTAATGTTTTAAATAATTTAGAAAAAGTTTTTAATAAAGAAATTCCAGATATGGTTTTAGTTCATGGAGATACAACTACCACATTTGCAGCTTCACTTGCGGCTTTTTATAAAAAAATAAAGGTAGGGCATGTGGAGGCTGGACTAAGAACGTATAACAAATTTTTCCCATATCCAGAAGAAATGAATAGAAGGCTTACAGGAGCTATAACTGATTTCCATTTTGCACCTACAACTACAGCTAAAGATAATTTGCTCAAAGAAGGAGTATGCGAAGAAAATATATTTGTTACAGGAAATACTGTAATAGATGCAATGAATTATACGGTAGAAGAAAAATATATTTTTAATAACAAAGAATTAAATAAAATTGACTATAATAATAAAAGAGTAATAATGGTTACTGCGCATAGAAGGGAAAATTGGGGTACAGGAATAGAAAATATATGTAAGTCATTAGTTGAAATAGTAAATTCTAATCATGATGTAGAAGTAATATATTTAGTACATTTAAATCCAATAGTAAAAAAAACTGTATATAAATATTTAAATGGAATAGATAGAGTACATTTACTACCTCCTCTCGATACTAAAGAAACTCATAATTTAATGAAAAAATGTTATATGATTATGACAGATTCAGGTGGTATACAAGAGGAAGCACCACATCTTGGTAAACCAGTTTTAGTACTTCGTGATGTAACCGAAAGAATTGAAGCAAAGGAAGCTGGAACAGTAAAACTTGTAGGAACTAATGAGAACAATATAATAAAAGAAACGAATGTTTTGTTGAACAATATAGGAATATATAATAGAATGAGTAAAGCTGTCAATCCTTATGGAGATGGAAAAGCTTCTTCTAGAATAGTTAAAATTATATTAGAAAAATTTAATAATTAATGTAAAACTGTTTAAACATAATTAAAATAGACTGTTGATATAAGATCAACAGTTTTTTTATTTTATAAAAAAGTTATAAAAAGGATGAATAAAATTAAATTTGGATAATATAAGTACAGAACTTGTTTTAATTTGCAAAAAAACGTGGAGGTAAAATGAAAAAAAACGATAGAGTTTGTCATATGCTAGAAAAAATTAAATTTTTGGACTTTATTATGGGCATAATATTAATTCTAATAGTTTATTTTAGAGCTAAAGAATATTTATTAGCAGTTGTCTTAGGATGCATATTAGCTATCATTAATTTTCATGTAAATACTTATATTACAACATATGCATTAACAAAGAAAAGCCTGAATGCTAATATGGTTATTATATTTGGTTATTTTTTAAGAATATTTATAGTAGGGATTATAGGAACGTTGATATTTATACATAATGAAATTAATGTAATAGCATATGTAATAGGATATACTACACATCTTATTTCTATAGTGTTATATGGCATTAATCTAAAATGATTAATGTAATGAATGGGGATGGTTAAATGGAGCTTAATGCAGAACCGTTGAGTAACTTTTTAGGCAAGTATTTAGGAATTACTCAAGAAATTGTGGTTCAATGGATGATAATTCTTGTGACTTTAGTTGGTTGTATGTTATTGACTAGAAATTTAAAAAGAATACCTAACAAAAGACAAAGTGTTTTAGAAATATTTGTAGAAACTATAAATAAATTAGTTATAGATAATATGGGAGAAGGTTATAAGAGTTTTATTCCTTATATTGGTTCTCTCGTAATATTTTTATTAGGTATGAATGTGACGGGACTAATTGGAGTGCATCCCCCAACAAAGGATTTGAATGTAACATTAGGTTTAGCTGTGACAAGTTTTGCTGTAATACAAGCATACACAATAAAAAAGCATGGTATATTAGGGTATTTTAAAGGATATATAACACCAGTAGGAATATTATTACCCATCAATATAATGGAAAGAATAATGTTGCCTGTATCTTTAAGTTTAAGATTATTTGGTAATATATTTGCAGGTGTAATGATTATGGAACTGATATATGGTGCTTTATTTAAGACACCATTAGGAATTGGGCAAATAGGAATCCCAATACCACTACATTTTTATTTTGATGTATTTGATGCTTCAATCCAAATGCTTATATTTGTTATGTTAACTATGATTAACATTAAGATAATTTCTGAACACTAAAAAACTTCTTATAAGGAAAATGAAATTTTAATAGAATCAAAAGATCAAAAATCATTAATTACTGTGATTTTCATATAAAAATAAAAAAGTATAGGAGGAAAATAGTTATGAATATTAGTCCAGAAGCGTTTATATCAGGAATGTGTGCTATAGGGGCAGGAATTGCTGCACTTTCAGTTATTGGTGGAGGGCTTGGAACAGGAAAAGCAACAAGTAAAGCTGTAGAGAGTATAGCAAGACAACCAGAAGCAGCTGATAAAATAACAAGAACTATGATAATAGGTAGTGCATTATCAGAGGCAACAGCTATTTATGGTTTTTTGATTGCGATACTATTAGTATTGAAAATTTGATAATTTAATAGTGAATTTTTTATAAAATAAGCCTGAAGGGAGGCTTTAGATAAAGTATGAAACTTCATTTGCCTACTATTTTAGCCACGATAATTAATTTTATGATTTTTTTTGTTATTTTAAAACATTTTTTATTTACGCCAGTAAGTGAGGTTATTAATTCAAGAAAAGAAGAGATAGAAAATAATATAAAAAAAGCAGAAGCAGATAGAGAACAAATTGAAGCTTTAAAACGAGAAAATGAAGAAATGGTGAAAAAATCAAAAGGTGAATGTAAAAATCTTGTTGAAGAATATAAAATTAAAGCTGAAAAAGTATCAGAAGAAATTATTAAAGAAGCTTATGAAGAATCAGAAAGGATTTTAGAACGAGCTAGAAAAGAAATAGATAGAGAAACAGAAAAAGCAGAAGGTGAAATTAAAAAAGAGGCAGTAGAATTAGCTATTTTATTATCTTCAAAAGTTTTACAAGAATTGATAGATGAAAAGAAACATAGACAACTTATTGAAGATTTTATTGTTAAGGTAGGGAGTTAATTATGTATGAACATTTAGATAGAAGATATGCTCGTGCTCTTTATGAAATTTCTGAAAAAAAAGGAAAAACTCAAGAATATTTAAAACAAGCAAAAGAAATAGTTGAGTTAATAAAGTCTAATGAAGAGTTATATAATGTTATAAAACATCCTGAAATAAATAGTTTTAAGAAAAAAAACATAATAAAAGGAATATTTAAGGGCAAAATTGAAGATGATTTGTTATCATTTATGATTTTGTTAATTGAAAAAGATAGAATTTTGTATATGGAAGAAAAAATAAATGAAATGGAAAAAATGCATCTTAAAAAGCAGAATATTATAGTTGCTCATGTTAAAACAGTTATACCATTAGATGATAATCAAAGAACAAAATTGATTGAAAAATTAAAATATAAATATAGTAATAAAAAAATATTGTTAAAAGAAGAAATAGATAAAGAATTAATTGGTGGAGCTTATATAAGAATAGGTGATGATGTGATGGATGGAACTATAAAAAACAAGTTTAAGGAAATTGAAAGAAATTCATTAAGTAAATAGATTTATTTTATATTAGAGATGAGGTGAGTCTATGCATATAAAACCTGAAGAAATTACTTCAATAATTAGAAGAGAAATAGAAAAATATGAGAGTAAAATTGAGACAGTAGACTCAGGAACTATAGTACAAATAGGGGATGGAGTAGCAAGAATTTATGGATTAGA
This sequence comes from Clostridium aestuarii, assembly GCF_026735135.1. Classification (GTDB taxonomy): domain Bacteria; phylum Bacillota; class Clostridia; order Clostridiales; family Clostridiaceae; genus Clostridium_H; species Clostridium_H aestuarii. The sequence continues at coordinate 70,076 of NZ_JAPQER010000008.1, forward strand.
TGAATGTATGGAAGGAGAGCTCTTAGAATTTTCTAATAATGTTTATGGTATGGCTCTAAATCTTGAACAAGATAATGTTGGAGCTGTTTTATTAGGAACGGAAGAGGGGATTAAAGAAGGGGATGTGGTTAAAAGTACTAAAAGAGTTGTTGAAGTACCAGTAGGAGAAGCTTTAATTGGGAGAGTTGTAAATTCTCTTGGTCAACCCCTTGATGGTAAGGGGCTTATAAAAACTACGCAATCTAGACCGATTGAAGTTGTAGCTCCTGGAGTGATAGAAAGACAATCAGTAAGAGAGCCTCTTCAGACTGGAATAAAAGCTATAGATTCTATGGTTCCTATTGGAAAAGGACAAAGAGAACTTATAATTGGAGATAGACAAATAGGAAAAACAGCTATTGTTTTAGATACAATTATCAATCAAAAAGGTAAAAATGTTAAATGTATATATGTTGCTATAGGTCAAAAACAGTCAACGGTAGCTCATATAGTAAATACTTTAACAGAAATGAAAGCTATGGATTATACTATTGTAGTATCTTCAACTGCTTCGGATTCAGCACCACTTCAATTTATAGCACCTTATGCAGGATGTAGTATGGGTGAATATTTCATGAATAAAGGGTGCGATGTACTTATAATATATGATGATTTATCTAAACATGCTGTAGCTTATAGAACTATGTCATTATTACTGAGACGTCCACCAGGAAGGGAAGCATATCCAGGAGATGTATTTTATTTACATTCAAGATTACTTGAAAGAGCAGCTAGACTTTCAGATAAATTAGGTGGGGGATCTCTTACTGCGTTACCTATAATTGAAACATTGGCAGGGGATGTCACAGCATATATACCTACCAATGTAATTTCAATTACTGATGGTCAAATATTTCTTGAAACGGAATTGTTTTATGCAGAACAAAAGCCAGCTATCAATGCAGGAATATCAGTATCTCGTGTTGGAGGAAATGCTCAAATTAAAGCTATGAAGCAAGTTACAGGTACATTAAGATTAGAATTAGCTCAATATAGAGAGCTTGCAGCATTTGCTCAATTTGGCTCTGAACTTGATAAATCATCAAAGGACAGATTAGAAAAAGGAAAAAGATTAGTAGAAATATTAAAACAAGATCAATATAATCCTATATCAGTTGAAAAACAAATAATGATTTTGTATGTAGCTATAAATAATTATTTATCCGATATAAAAGTTGGTGATATTAAGAAGTTTGAAAAAGAGTTCTTAGAATATATGAATACTCATCACAGAAATATAGGTAAATATATATTAAAAGAAAAAGAATTAAATGATGAAATAAAAGATGAATTAAATACAGCTGTACAAGAATTTAAGAAAATATTTTTAACATAATATTAGTTTGTTTTTAGGAGGTAAAGTTAGATTATGGCAGGAGCAGGTTTAATTGCTATAAAACGTAGAATTAAGTCCATTAATAATACAAAAAAAATAACAAAGGCTATAGGACTTGTTGCTACCTCTAAATTAAAAAAGGTTAGAAAAATTTTAGAAACCAATAATATCTATTATGATTCTTTTAAAGAAATAATAGATATTATGTTAACTGATAACGATATAAGAGATAATATATACATAAATGGAAATAATAATAACAAGCAAATATATATTGCTATTACGTCAGATTCAGGACTGTGTGGTGGGTTTAATATAAATATTATTAATAAGACAATAGATAATATTTCTGATAATAAAGAGAATTCACTTTTGATTGTAGTAGGGCAAAAAGGAAGAGGATATTTTAAAAGACTTAATTATGAAACTATAGCTGAATATGTAGAGATTTTGGATATACCTACTTTAAAAGAAGCGAAGATTATAGTAGATAAAATTTTAGAATTATATAAAAAAAGTGAAATAGGAGAAGTATACATTGTTTATACTGAATTTATTTCAGCAGTGAAGCAAGAAGTAAAAGTAAAAAAAATACTTCCTTTTGAAAAGGCTAATTTGGGTTTAGATAAATCTAAAGCAACTTATATAGAATATGAGCCTAAAAAAGAGAAATTTTTATTATATATATGTGAACAATATCTGAAACAAACGGTACTAAATATTATGTTGAATTCTAAAACTAGTGAACAAAGAGCTAGAAAAGAAGCTATGGATGGTGCTGCGAAAAATGCTAATGATTTATTAGATAAGCTTAATCTACAGTATAATAGAATAAGACAAAGTGTTATAACTCAAGAAATATCAGAGATAGTTGGAGGTGCAGAAGCACAAAAGTAGGAGGTGTATTATCTTGAATAATATAGGTAGAGTTGAACAGATTATTGGACCGGTTGTAGATATAAGATTTGATTCGGATTCTCTTCCTAATATTTATAATGCTATTGAAATAAAACTAGAAGATAGATTACTTGTAACTGAAGTTGAACAGCATATAGGAGATGACATAGTAAGAACAATTGCGATGGAATCAACAGAAGGTTTAAAAAGAGGAGTAGAGGCTATAGATACTGGAAAGCCAATATCTGTACCAGTAGGCAATGAAGTATTAGGAAGATTATTCAATGTACTTGGAAAAACTATTGATAATGAAGAAGAAATTAATACATTAGAATCTTATCCTATACATAGGGCTGCGCCTACGTTTGAAGAGCAATCGGTAGTTCCTGAAATGTTTGAGACAGGTATAAAAGTGATAGATTTAATAGCTCCTTATCAAAAAGGTGGTAAAATAGGATTATTTGGTGGGGCGGGAGTAGGCAAGACAGTGCTTATTCAAGAGCTCATAAATAATATAGCAAAAGAATATGGAGGACTATCAGTATTTACTGGAGTTGGCGAAAGAACAAGAGAAGGAAATGATCTTTATTATGAAATGAAAGAGTCCGGAGTTATAAAGAAAACAGCATTAGTATTTGGTCAAATGAATGAACCTCCAGGGGCAAGAATGAGAGTTGCCCTTACTGGACTTACTATGGCAGAATATTTTAGAGATCAAGGGCAAGATGTTCTTTTATTTATAGATAATATATTTAGGTTTACACAAGCAGGATCTGAGGTTTCAGCTATGCTTGGAAGAATACCTAGTGCAGTTGGATATCAGCCAACTCTTGCAACTGAAATGGGAGCTCTTCAAGAAAGAATAACTTCTACTCAACATGGCTCAATAACTTCAGTTCAAGCAGTGTATGTACCAGCAGATGACTTAACAGATCCAGCGCCGGCTACAACATTTTCTCATCTTGATGCAACAACAGTACTTTCAAGGTCTATAGCAGAGCTTGGGATATATCCAGCAGTAGATCCTTTAGAATCTACTTCTAGAATACTTGATGCTAAAATAGTTGGTGAAGAACATTATAACACAACCATGAAAGTTAAACATATACTTGAAAGATATAGAGAACTTCAAGATATTATAGCTATTCTTGGTTTAGATGAATTATCAGAAGAAGATAAACTTATTGTTTCAAGGGCAAGAAAGGTTCAAAGATTTTTATCGCAACCTTTTACTGTTGCAGAACAATTTACTGGAATGAAAGGTAAATTTGTTCCTATTAAAGAAACTGTAAAAGGATTTAAAGAAATAATTGAAGGTAAATATGATAATATATCAGAATCTTCTTTTTTATTTGTTGGAACGATAGAAGAAGTTTTGGAAAAAAATAAAAGCATCTCGTGAATTTGGGGGGAAAGTTAAATGTCAAATTCAATTAACATTACAATAATTACTCCTGAAAGAGAATTTTACAAAGGAAAAATTATTGAATTAAAAACAGAAAGTATAGAAGGCAAATTAGGAATATTACCTAAACACTTACCGTTAATTGTTTTATTAAATCCCACTATTTCAGAGTTTACTAATATAGATAATGAAAAGAAAAAGTTGTTTTCTTCTTCTGGAGTTTTGAAAGTAATTAATAGTGAAGCATTAATGTTATGTGATGCATGCGAATGGCCGGAAAATATTGATTTAAGAAGGGCTGAAGAATCTAAAAAAAGAGCAGAAGAAAGGCTAAAACAAAAAGAAGGGATTGATGTACATAGAGCTCAATTATCTCTTATGAGAGCATTAACTAGAATTAGAGTGAAAAATATATAATAAGATAAAGATAAAAAAGGTAAACTGTACCCTGTAAGATAAACACGGAAAAAGAGAGCGTGTTAATTTACAGGGTACAGTTTACTTTGTAATCTAAAAATTACGCAGTATATTATACTCTTTATTTATTTTAAGATAGCTAATTAAATCATAAAATTTATAAGTATTTAATGAAATAAAACTTATTTTTAACAGTATATGCTTTTTATTTTAGCACAAATTTAGTTGAAGATTTATATATTAATAATATATTTGAAGTATAAATTATAAACTCATTGTCCATAATTTAAAAGAAAGGCGGGATGATGATGAAAGCTGATAAACTCAATAAATCTATTATCTTAGTTTTACTAGCTTTAGTATTATTAAACTATAAATTTTCTTATGCATTTAAGAAAGAAAATTTATTTGGATTTATATTAAAAGAAACAAAAGCACAGGTTAATGAATATGGTATAAAAACCCGCTTTAAGGTTTGTGAAAATGGACAAGGATATTATAAATACTTCTTAAATAAAATTAAAGTTAATAAACCAAATTATAAAATAAAGACAAACTACAGTAAAAGGGGATATAGTATAAGCTTTACAAATAGCCGCAGCAAAGGATATATAGAAGAATTTAGCATTGAAGGGAAAAAAATAATTACAATAAATATTATAAAAAAAGATAATGAAAATAAACTTACAGAATTAAAGAGTCAAATAAAAGCTATTGTCAATTCTATACCTAAAGAAAATATTGTATCGTCTCAATATATAAAAGCAAGGATTCCTGAAGAAAATTTAAAAAAAGAAAATAGTAAAGTAATTAATTTATTAAAGAATGAAGGAGCAGTAAATATTAATTCAATAAAAATAAATAATGGATTTAGCACTACAGCATATACTTGTAGATATATTCCAAAAAAAAATAATGGTAAACTAATGGATTTTAATTTTGCATTATGCAATTATTCATCAGGGAATTACATTATTATGGGAACTCCGGAAATAATAACTACCTACTAGCTAAGGAATAGTAGAATGGAGAGGATATATATGAAAAAAATACTAGTTAAAGGTGGAAAAAAGTTAAATGGTGAAGTTAATATAAGTTCAGCAAAAAATGCAGTGCTTCCTATAATTGCATCAAGTATATTATGTGGTGATACATGTATTATAGATAATGCTCCTATGCTTGAAGATGTTTTTGTTATAAGTGAGGTTTTAAAATCAATAAATTCAAATATAAATATAGAAGATAATAAAATAATAATAGATAATTCTAATTTAACAAATGTTGAACCAGATAGTGATTTGGTTAGAAAAATGAGAGCTTCATTTTTAATTATGGGAGCTATGATATCAAGATTTGGAAAATTTAAGATTTCTCTTCCAGGTGGATGTAATATAGGTAATAGACCTATAGATTTACATTTAAAAGGATTTAGTGCGTTAGGTGCAGAAATTAATTTTGGACATGGATATGTTGAGGCACATGCAAATAAGTTAGTGGGAAATAAAATATACTTGGATTTTCCTTCAGTAGGAGCTACAGAAAATATTATGATGGCTGCTGTTTTAGCTGAAGGTGATACTGTTTTGGAAAATGCTGCTGAAGAGCCGGAAATACAAGACCTTGCAAATTTTCTCAACAGTATGGGAGCAAAGATAAATGGTGCGGGTACAGATACTATAAAAATAACTGGTGTTAAAGAACTAAAAGGAACACAATATAAACCCATACCTGATAGAATAGAAGCAGGTACATTTATGGTTGCAGCTGCAATTACTAGAGGAAAAATAAAAATAAATGGAATAAATGAGCAACATCTAAAACCTATTATTGCAAAATTGAGAGAAATAGGTGTATGTATGGAAAAAGTGGATGATGGTATAATTATAGATGGAAATAATGATTTTAAACCTATAGATATAAAAACTATGCCTTATCCAGGTTTTCCTACGGATATGCAACCTCAAATGATGAGTTTATTAGCTACTATTAACGGAACTAGTGTTATTACAGAAACTATATTTGAAAATAGATTTATGCATATTGGTGAGATTAACAGAATGGGTGGAAACATAAAAATTGATGGAAGGTGTGCTGTAATAGAAGGAGTTGATTGTTTAACCGGTTGTGAAGTTAAAGCTACGGATCTACGTGCTGGTGCAGCACTTATTATTGCGGGACTGGCTGCAGGTGGTTATACTACAATTGGAGATATATATCATATAGATAGAGGATATGTTAGTATTGAAGAAAAATTTAAAAAACTAGGAGCAGATATAGAAAGAATAGAAGTTGATTAAAAATGACATATTATATTTCAACTAGTTGAAATTTTATAAAAAACATGCAAGATGATATTCGTTTTGCATGTTTTTTAGTTGAATAAAAAAGGTTAATAAAAAAATCTATATAATCTTATAGTGCATAGAGTACTAGAAAGATATACACAAGAAATTAAATCTAAACTATTAACTTTGTTTTTGTTTAACTATTCTGTGAATTTTCAATGTGAACTATTGATTTTCGCTAAAGATGGTTTTTTTATAAGTATATATTTTTTAATAGCAAATAATCCAGCTATAGCAATTATTCCTATTAAAACTTCTATCATACCTTTATCTTTAGGGATTAATAAAAGTTTCCTAGCTATAGCATATAAAAGAACATCTATTACACTTTCGGGTGTATGCAAAGTAAGCATTATAACAAGTTCTACGCCTATAACTAATAAAAGAGCATATCCAAATAAGTCTTGTAGTTCATAATACGTAACAGGTTTGGCACTATTGTTTATATAAGAATCCCATATAATTCTAAATAAATCAATGGTTCCTAATAAAACTTTTAATAATACTACTATTGCTAAAATTGCTTCAAAAAAATGGCTCAATTTAAAAATTAATTCTTTCGCATTTCTTTTAAACATTAATTCACCCTCCTTAAAATTAAAAAATGATTGAAATGAAAGTGTTTACTTCAGTTAAAACTTGTCAGACCAATTTGTATTCTAACACGATAAATTATAACATTTGTTCTAATAACTAAGCAATAAAAAAAAACAAGAAATATTTTACAAGGTGCATAGTTTAATTTGAATTTAGAAACATTAATATATTAAGTTATTTTTTGAAATTTTAATAATAAAAATATAGTAATTAAAGATTAAGATTAGGAGAAAAGTATGAAAAAAGTTTTGTTCACTATATTTATGTTTTTTGGATTTATTGTTGGAATATCTATAATGATTGTAGGTATTGATAATAAAAAAGATATAAAAAATAAAAAAGAGAATGAAGGAATGGACAGTAAAGTTAGCATTATTTCAAAAAAGTATAGTAGTGATGAATTATATATAGATGTTTATCTTTCCAAAGATAAAAAGATAAAAAAGATAAATATTGAGGATTATGTTAAAGGGGTTGTAGCTGCAGAGATGCCAGTAAATTTCGATATAGAAGCATTAAAAGCACAAGCGGTAGCGGCTAGAACGTATGGTCTTTCGCATATAGAAATGTTTGGAGGGAAAAAGAGTGGAAAAGCATATGGAGGAGATGTTACTGATACAATTGACTGTCAAGCTTATATAAGTAAAATAGATAGAATGAACATGTGGCCTAAAAAATATAAAAATGAATATTGGACAAAGTTAAGTAAAGCTGTTGATGAAACTAGAAATGAGGTTTTGACATATAAAGGGGAACTAGTATTGGAACCATATTATTTTTCTACTAGTAGTGGAAAGACTGAAGATGCTGTAGATGTATTTAGCAAAGAGGTTCCTTATTTAAAAAGTGTTGATAGTTATGGTGAAGAAATATCACCTAAATATAAAACAGAATTTAAATATACTTATGATGAATTTACAAGTATTATTAATAAATCATATTCCAAAGCAAATATCAAATCTCAATTAATAAAAGAACAATTAGCAATATTAGATAGAAGCAAAGGGAAGAGTGTGAAAAAAATAAAAATAGGGAATGTTGAAATAACGGGAAGAGAATTTAGAGAGGTTTTAGATTTAACTTCCTCAAATTTTACTATTGAATTTAATGGAAATAATATAATTGTAAAATGTTATGGGTATGGTCATGGAGTAGGGATGAGCCAATGGGGAGCGCAGGCAATGGCTAAAGAAGGTAAAAAATATAAAGAGATATTAAAACATTATTATAATGGAGTAGAACTATTTAAATTAAGAATTAAGAATTAAGGAAAGTGCATAATTTTAAAACCAAGTAGTTGCAGGTAAATTTAATTGTTTACTATAAAAAAAGCACCGAATTTTCGGTGTTTTTTTTATATGTTATACGAAAAAAATGTAAAAAAATAATGAAAAATAAGGAAACATTTTTTGAAAATTTAAGTATTTTTTATTTCACAAAGGACAAACTACAAAAAGGAGGTGTTTTTATGAAAAACAAAGATAGCAACAAGAAATTATCAAATTTCTTTAGAAGGGAGGGCTTTTATGTAGTTCTATTTGTGAGTTTATGTATTATTGCTGTATTTGCAGCATTAACTACTAGGAACAATAAAGTTATTACTAAAAATTCACCGGTATTACAAGAAGAACAAAAAGGCGTTCCTAAGAAAGAAAATAATATTTCAAAGGCTTTAGTAGAAAATGAAAAGCAAGAATTTGATAATGCTTTGAGAGTTGAAAATAGTAAAAAAGAACAAAAACAAAGTAACAAACCAGGAATTGCTGTTATAAAAAGTAAGGAAGAGATTGCAGTTTCAAAAGTTAAGGAACATAAATTTATAAAACCAGTTGAGGGTGAAGTAGTAATGAAATATTCTACTACTCCTATATGGTGGGATACTACAGAGTCATACAGACCTAATTTTGGTATTGCTATTAAAACTAAAGCGAATACACCAGTAAAAGCTGTTGCTGATGGTGAAGTGAAATCAGTAGGATATGGAGATTTTGGAATGACAGTAGTTATTTATCATTCTGAATATGGAAAAAGCACAATGTATGGAAATTTAGCTAAAGATGTAAAAGTTAAAAAAGGTGACAAGGTTAAACAAGGTAACGAATTAGGTAAAATCGGGGCAACTGCTGTAAGAGGTTCCAAGGAAAAATACGGAAAGGATTTCTTGCATTTAGAAATGTATGAAGGTTCAAAAATAGATGACAAGAATAAGTGTGTAAATCCAGAAAAATATATAAAATACTAATCTTAATATAAATAAATGCCATTTTCTGAATTAATTCGGAAAATGGCTAAGTAGTAATAGAAAAGTAATTTAAAAGAACATAAATGCATATTTATAAGTATATAAGGTTAAGGAGGTAGCAATTTGAAAGATTACATTGAAGAAAGAGTTCTTGAAGTTGCAAAATATATTATAGAATCAAAAGCAACAATAAGAAAAACAGCTAAAGTTTTTGGTGTTAGTAAAAGTACAATACACAAAGATATGACAGAAAGATTGCCAAAAATAAATCCTCAAGTAGCCCAAAGAGCAAAAGATGTATTAAATTTAAATAAGTCTGAAAGGCACATAAGGGGCGGTAAAGCAACAAGAATGAAGTATAAAACATTAGAGGGATAAAAATATAGATATATAAATATGGAAAATGTTCTTGCTCAAAAAAGAAAAAGGATTTTTTTGTAATCCTATAGAATAAAGTTATATAAAAGTATATAATATAATGTAGAGAAATGTATAAATATAGTACACAAAAGAGCAGGAGTGAAAATAAGAATGTTTTTTAAGATGAGTACAGATATGGGGATAGATTTAGGTACAGCTACAGTATTAGTTTATATAAAAGGCAAGGGCATAGTATTAAAGGAACCTTCGGTTGTTGCTATAGATAGAAATGCTAATAGAGTTCTTGCTGTAGGTGAAGAAGCTAGACAAATGATTGGAAGAACTCCAGGCAACATAGTTGCTATTCGCCCTATGAGGGATGGTGTAATATCTGATTATGATATTACGGAGAAAATGTTAAAACATTTTATTAGAAAAGCTTGTGGCAATAGAAGAGTAACTGCACCAAGAGTTGTTATTTGTGTTCCTTGTGAAGCTACAGAAGTAGAGAAAAGAGCGGTTAAAGATGCAGCAGTTAATGCGGGTGCTAAAAAAGTATTTTTAGTAGAAGAACCATTAGCAGCAGCAATAGGAGCAGGATTAGATATAACAAAAGCAAGTGGGAATATGATTATTGATATAGGTGGAGGAACTACTGATATTGCAGTTATTTCTTTAGGCGGAATGGTTGTAAGACGTTCAATTAAAATTGCTGGAGATAATTTTGATGAATCTATTATAAAATACATAAGGAAAAAGCATAAATTAATGATTGGTGAAAGAACGGCAGAAGAATTAAAGATAAATATTGGTTGTGCATATAAAAAAGAAGAAGAGATTAGTATGGAAATAAGAGGACGAGATTTAATAACTGGTCTTCCTAAAAATATAAGTGTTTCATCAGAAGAGATGAGAGAAGCCCTAAGCGAAGCAGTAAATGCTATTGCAGAATGTACTCATTCAGTTCTTGAAAAAACCCCACCAGAACTTGCAGCAGATATAGCTGATAAAGGAATTGTTATGACTGGTGGAGGAGCTTTGTTAAATGGATTAGATAAATTAATAACAGAAGTTACTAAAGTTCCCGTTTCTGTTGCAGAAGATTCAATTTCATCTGTTGCACTTGGTACGGGTCAAGTTTTAAATTTTTTAGATAAAATGGATACATCTTATAAAGGACAGGACATTAATTTAATTAATTAAATTAGCATTTGTGTAAATTTGCTCTATAATTTTAATATTATAGAGCTTTTATTTTAATTAATGATAAGGAGCATTTGTTAATTTGGCATCATGTGAAGAAGAGAGATAATATGCATGAAGTAATGAATGAGTAATTACTTTAGCCATATTTAAAATTAAATCTAGACGTATATTTCTATTTGTAAACAATTCATTATTATCACTAGAGTCTACAATACCTATTATAGAAGTTTCACCAACATCAGGAAGAAACTTTCCTACGCCTTTTCCTGGATGAATAGGATAATCTCTAGCTTGAATTTCTCCTATGTTTTTATTATCACCTAAACATGCATCTATACCTATGATATTAGAGTATGGATGCATGTTTTTTATTTCTTTTAATTTATCAGTTATATTTAAAGCATGTATAGGTTCTGAAATTGTTCCATATACAGTTAAAGGAAAGTTCTTTTCTTTAAGCAAAGTTCCAACTAAAGGACCTAAGCAATCCCCTATACATCTATCGGTTCCAATACAAATGATTATTGAATTATCATTAATATAATCTTTAAAAAAATAAGCGATTTTATAATAGGATAAATTATCATTATAATGAATTTTAATTTTATTCAACAGAAATACACCTCCTTGGTAATGTATATGAAGTGACATTAAATATTATGAAAAATAGATAAATATAAATTGAAACTTAGCTTCAGATACAATATAAATCACATCTTTAAGTTAAGTTTCAATTAATTAAACAAAAAGAGAGTTGATAAACACTAACTCTCTTTTTGTTCTTTAAACCATATATTTAATTGTTCTGTATTTGATAATGAATTCAATAAATTATTTTTTAGTCCTGGAATATCTTTTTCAAGTGAGTATGTTAAATTTTTCATATACTCTCTTTTAGTAAAACCATCTGCTGGACATGGGTTGGTTACAATTGGAAATTTATATTTTGAAGCAAGAGTTTTTATGTGCTCTTCATCTATATATATCATAGGACGTATTAATGATATATCTACTCTATCTAAATATGTTTTAGGTAAAAAAGTATTGATTCTACCTTCATAAAACATAGATAATAGTAAGGTTTCGATAGCATCATTTTTATGATGCCCTAGAGCAATTTTATTACAACCTAATTTTTTGGCATTATCATTTAATGCACCTCTTCTTAGATTTGCACATAAGGAACAAGGGTTCTTTTCTTTTTTTATGTCAAATACTATTTCTTGTATACGAGTTTTGAATAAATAATAAGGTACATCTAAATCTTTACACATTTGTATCATTCCATCGAAATTTGATCCTGAACCAGGATCTAGTGTTATTGCTATTAATTCAAATGGTTCTGGTGAAAATCTTTGATAGGTTTTCATAAGGTGTAATAAGGTTATACTATCTTTTCCACCAGATAATCCAACAGCTATTTTATCTCCAGATTGTATCAAATTAAAATCAACAATAGCTTTACGAAGTCTACTTAATAATTTTTGCATGATAATCCCCCTAATGATTTTTTACTTGTATTATTATAGTATAGTGTAAAAGATAAATAAAGAGGGAAAAATAAGGACATTGGGAAATAATATTATTAGATAGTAGTTAAATGCAATTTAGTATTTAGGCTAAAAATTAATTTTAAAATATAAATTAATGCGTAAAATGGAGAAAAAAAGTGAAAAATTAAATAAAAAAGAGAAGAGCTTCGTAAATGCCATGTAAATAAGGTTGAAATAAAACGAATATCTATGTATACTAATATTCGTTGGCGCAGTTGAGATGACAGTGTCAAACAAAACAACAAGTTAATAAAGTATGCTGGCATGGCTCAACTGGTAGAGCAACTGACTTGTAATCAGTAGGTTCCGGGTTCAAGTCCTGGTGCCAGCACCAAAAACGGAGGAGTTCCCGAGTGGCCAAAGGGGGCAGACTGTAAATCTGTTGCGTTTCGCTTCGATGGTTCGAATCCATCTTCCTCCACCAAATAAATGGGCGCATAGCTCAGCTGGGAGAGCACCTGCCTTACAAGCAGGGGGTCACAGGTTCGAGCCCTGTTGTGCCCACCATTTAATTGGAATGATGTTGGTGTATAGTAAAGACTTTGTTACTTGTGTTGAGATTTAATTAGGGAGGAGTTCCCGAGTGGCCAAAGGGGGCAGACTGTAAATCTGTTGCGTTTCGCTTCGATGGTTCGAATCCATCTTCCTCCACCAAAAGACATCAAATTAGATGTCTTTTTTATTTGTAAATAAATTGTTAATTTGAATTACTTTTAGTAAAATGACATATAATATTATTGACATGAATATTTTACTATGATAGCATTAAGTTGTTTCTTAAATAAAAAATCAATAGATATTATGTAATAAATATACTCTTATCGAGAGAGGTGGAGGGAATGGCCCTATGAAGCCCAGCAACCTGTACAATTTTGTACAAAGGTGCTAATTCCTGCAGAGAAATCTGCAAGATAAGAAGAGCGCATTTAGCACCCTCTTCTCATCATAAGAAGAGGGTGTAATTTTATTTGTGAAAAGGAGATAAAATATGAAAAGATTATTTACTTCAGAATCAGTTACAGAAGGACACCCAGATAAAATGTGTGATCAAATTTCTGATGCTGTTTTAGATGCTATTTTAGCAAAAGATTCTCATGGTAGAGTTGCATGCGAAACAGCAGTTACTACGGGTATGGTTATGGTTATGGGAGAAGTATCAACTAAATGTTATGTAGATATTCCTAAGATAGTTAGAGAAACAGTTAGGAAAATTGGATATACAAGAGCTAAATATGGATTTGATGCTGCTACTTGTTCAGTGATTACATCTATTGATGAACAATCACCAGATATAGCTATGGGTGTTAATGAAGCGTTAGAATCAAGACAAGGTGAAAAAGATGAAGTGGAAGCAGTTGGAGCTGGAGACCAAGGTATGATGTTTGGTTATGCTACTAATGAAACTCCAGAGTATATGCCTCTTGCAATAAGCATGGCTCATAAGCTTTCAAGAAGATTAACAGAGGTTAGAAAAAATAATACATTATCATATTTAAGACCAGATGGAAAAACTCAGGTTACTGTTGAATATGAAGGAGAAAAACCTGTGAGAATAGATGCAGTAGTTGTTTCAACTCAGCATGGACCAGAGGCTTCTCAAGAACAAATACAAAAGGATATAATGCAGCATGTAATAAAAGCAGTTATTCCTGAAAAATGGTTAGACGATAAAACAAAATATTATATTAATCCAACTGGAAGATTTGTAATTGGAGGACCTCAAGGTGACTCTGGTTTGACAGGAAGAAAAATTATAGTTGATACTTATGGTGGAACTGGCAGACATGGTGGTGGTGCTTTTTCAGGAAAAGATCCAACTAAAGTAGATAGATCGGCTGCATATGCTGCAAGATGGGTTGCTAAAAATTTAGTTGCTGCAGCAGTTGCAGATAAACTTGAAGTACAGTTAGCATATGCCATAGGTGTTGCTAGACCAGTATCAATAAGAGTGGAAACATTTGGAACAGAAAAAGTTTCAGAAGAAAAAATAATTGAAATTGTAAATAAAGTATTTGATTTAAGACCAGGTGCGATTATACAAGAGTTAGATCTAAGAAGACCTATATATAAACAAACAGCGGCATATGGTCATTTCGGAAGAACAGATGTAGATCTTCCATGGGAAAAACTAGATAAAGTTGAAGATATAAAGAAATTACTATAAATATAGTTTTAGATTTAGAGTAAATGAAACAATTTGTTAAATTAACATATGTATAAAATGTTGTCGATGTATAAATTAAAAGCTAGTGTCTATGAAGAGGCACTAGCTTTTATTAATTGTTTATAAGAAAAGAATTATGTAAAAAATAATATATAGTAGTTGAGTAATTAACAATATTTATTTTATAATTAAATAAGTATAAAGAATATAGGTAAATGAATTTTAGGAGCGATTTTATGGATGAAATACAAGGAACAGTAGATGATATAATTTTTCAAAATGAAGATAATGGGTATACAGTAGCCCATGTAAAGGAAAAAAAGAAAAATATAACAATAACTGGATGTATACCTTATATTGTTGAAGGACAGAATTTAAAAATAAAAGGTGAATGGGTTCTTCACCCACAATTCGGACAACAATTTAGAGTTATATCTTGTGAAGAAGTAGTGCCGAGTTCCCTTGATGGAATAGAGAAGTACTTGTCATCTGGTGTTATATCAGGAATTGGACCTGTTACTGCAAAAAAAATTGTAGAATATTTTGGGCAAGAAACGCTAAAGATACTTGATGAAGATATAGGAAGATTGAAAGAAATAGATGGTATAGGAAACAAAAAGGTAGAGACGATAGCTAAAACTTATTCTAAACAAAGAGAAGTACGAAACATAATGATGTTTCTACAGACTTATGGTGTAACTGTAAAACAATGTGTTAAAGTACATAAAAGATATGGAGAAAATTCTATAAATATTGTAAAAGAAAATCCTTATGCTTTGACAGATGAAATAGCTGGTATTGGGTTTAAAACTGCTGATAAAATAGCTAGAAATTTAGGAATAGAAATTGATTCGCCTTACAGAATACAATGTGGTATAAGGTATATAGTAAACCAGTTTTGTAGTATGGGTAATACTTATATGACTCTTGATAAATTGTTAAAGGAAGCAAAAAAAGTACTTGGAGTAGCGCAAGGTGTTATAGAGAAAAATATACAGGAAAATGTACTAGATGGTAAATTAAAGGTAGAAGATATAGAAAAAAAAGAATGCGTTTTTACTATGCCTTATTATTATTGTGAATTATCAGTTACTAGTAAGATATTAACGCTTACAACTAGTGCTTATAGTGATTTAAAAATAAATGTTGATGGAGAAATTAAAAAATTTGAAGAAGAAAATAAGATTGAGTTTGCAAAGACACAAGTTGAAGCCATAAAGGGAGCATTTCAAAATGGAATTGAAATAATAACTGGTGGTCCAGGTACTGGTAAAACAACAATAATTAAATGTATAACAGAAATATTTGAAGCGGCGGCAATGACTGTATTTATGGCAGCACCTACAGGAAGAGCAGCAAAACGAATGGCGGAGGCTACAGGTAGAGAAGCAAAAACAATACATAGATTATTAGAACTTGGGTTCAACAATGAAGATGATAGGGATTTTTTAAAAAGTGAAGAATCTCCTCTGCAATGTGATGTGTTGATAATCGATGAAGCATCTATGATAGATATTTTACTTATGAACAATCTTCTTAAGGCGGTACCTATGGGAACAAGACTTATAATTGTTGGTGATGCAGATCAACTTCCATCTGTAGGGCCTGGAAATGTATTAAGAGATTTAATACAAAGTAAATGTGTTAAGGTTGTTAGGCTTAAAGATATTTTTAGGCAAGCTGAAAAAAGTATGATTGTGGTTAATGCACATAAGATAAATAGTGGAGAAATGCCTATTCTAAATAAGAAAAACAAGGATTTTTATTTTTTAAAATGTAATAATGAAGAGGAAATATTGGATACTTTAATAGGGTTAATTAATAAAAGACTTCCTAAATTTAATGAAAAATGGAATAAGATTAAAGATATACAGATTTTATCTCCTATGAGAAAAGGTACACTTGGAATAAAAAATCTAAACATAAGGCTTCAGCAGGTGTTGAATTCTAAAAGTAAGGATAAGGAAGAAATGGAGTTTAAAGATATTATTTTTAGAGTTGGAGATAAAGTAATGCAGACTAAAAATAATTATAATTTGAAATGGACTAGGATAAAAGGAGAAGGAGAAAAAGAAGGTGTTGGTGTTTTTAATGGTGATATAGGGTACATAGATTCAATTGATGATGAAAGAGTAACTGTTATATTTGAAGATGATAAAAAAATTATTTATGATAATATGTATTTAGATGAACTTGAACTAGCGTATGCGATGACTGTTCATAAAAGTCAAGGAAGTGAATTCCCAGTTGTAATAATGCCAATGTTTATGGGACCACCACTTCTTATGAATAGAAATTTGTTTTATACAGGAATTACTAGAGCAAAGCAAATGGTAGTTTTAGTAGGTCTTTCAAAGGCTGTACATTTTATGATTAATAATAATAAAAGTTTTGAAAGATATTCATCACTTAAATGGAGAATATTGAATATATTAGATGGGAATATATTCAGTTCTGATGAAAATTTTGTTGAGGAGGATAAGTAATAAAAATGCATTTTAAAAATTCAAAGTTTACTTTAGAAAAAGAAAAAATAAGTAAGCAGATATTGGATTGGAATTTTAGTAAAGAAAAATTTTTGAATGTAATATCTCCTCCATATAATTCAACTGAAATTTTTATGGGTATAATATTGTATTTTGTTAATAATAATAAAAGGGTTTTATATGTGACTAACGAAGATAGTCTATATATTGATATTCTTTATAGAATAAAAGAAGTGAGCAAGTTTAGAAGATATTCTTATTTTAGAGAAAATGGTGACTATGGTAGTGCTCTTTTGGTGGTTTCACAGTATGAGAGATTAAAGAAGCTTAAAGATAAATTTGATTTAGTTATTTATGATGATATAAACAGTTTTCCTATGTATTCGAAGAATGAAATTATTAAAGGTTTGAAGACTATGTGTGCCAGTGATGGTAAAGTGATTTCTTTTTCAATAGAAAAAATCTTTGAAAACAAAAGAGAAATAATTTTACCAGTAAGAGAGAATTGTTATCCGATAATAGAACCTAAATTTATTGGTACAAGAATAGATATGAATAAGGATATTCCTTATGTTGTTTATGAATATTTTAAGTGGTCTGTTAATATAAAACATAAGGTTATTGTATATGTTCCTGACGAAGAAAAAATT
This sequence comes from Clostridium aestuarii, assembly GCF_026735135.1. GTDB lineage: Bacteria > Bacillota > Clostridia > Clostridiales > Clostridiaceae > Clostridium_H > Clostridium_H aestuarii. The sequence continues at coordinate 87,773 of NZ_JAPQER010000008.1, forward strand.
ATTAATGTTTATAAATATTTATATAAATATTGCAGTAGGCTTAATAAAAATATATTTACATTCATAAAAAAGAAAAATGATGATAAAATGTTTTTGAATTTCATAAGAATGAAAAAAGGAATAATTATAACTAATGATTTTAAAGACTTATATGCTAATTTTAATAATATCAATATTATGGTGTTTTTTGCTAATGATAAATTATTTGATTATAAAAAATTAGTTTATTTTTGTGGAAAGGTAGGAAGAAGTGAAAGAAGACATAAGGGAGAAGTTATATTTTTAGGAAACAGTGAAACAGAAGATATCGATATTACTAAAAATATAACTAGACATTTTAATAAAGAAGCATGGGAAATGGAATTATTAAAAGTTTAAAATATTTAGTTAAATGCATAAATGAAGTAATATATAGTGATGCAAGGGAATGTATTATTTGCAATGGCTATATTAAAGAGGAAGAATTGCTTTGTGGTAAATGTTCGGCAAGCGTAAAAATATGTAATAATTCTCTTGAAATTATTAATGATGGTATAAAGATAGTATGTTATAGTTCAGCGTACTATTCTTCCATAATAAAAGAACTGATAATAAGGTTAAAATACAAAAATGATTTTAAAGCTGGAGAGGTTTTAGCTAAATATATGATTAATACAATTAAATTACAAGAGATTAAATTTGATGTAATTACGTATGTCCCATCAACTAGAGAGGCTATTAAAAAAAGAGGATATAATCAAAGTGAGTATTTGGCTAAAATTATAGGAAATGAAATGAATAAAAAGGTTTATAGAATTTTAAAAAAGACTAAAAATACTAAGGATCAAATAGGCTTAAATGAAGAAGAAAGATGGTTGAACTTGAAAAATTCCTTTAGGAGTATAAGGTACATGCAAATAGAAAGTAAAACAGTATTGTTAATAGATGATGTTGTAACTACAGGAGCTACGAGCTTTTATTGTGCTAAAAATTTACTTGAAAATGGAGCCAAAGAAGTGTTGGTATTAACAGCAGCAAGGAGTAATATATAAATATATCCACTGTTCATTATAACATAAAAATAATATTATTTCCTCCTATAAATCGTATAACAAAATAGAAAGAAAGCAAGAAAAGGTAAAGAATAATAGTCTAAATTTATTAAATATTTTGTAAATTCAAATTATTGCACTTGTTATTGATATCATTTAGTAATAGAATGTAATAAAGAAGAATAAATCAATATTTTTTTTAGACATAATAAAAGATATACGGGAAAGGGGCTGGCTTTATGAATATAAAAGTAATTGGCAAAAATATAACTGTAACAGAAGGATTAAAAAATTCAATCGAAAAAAAATTATCAAAATTAGAAAAATACTTCAGTCCAGAAATAGAAGCAAATGCAACTTTGAGTGTGCAAAAGAGTAGACACATAGTTGAAGTGACAATACCTTTTAATGGAGTTATTTTAAGAGGTGAAGAAGTTAGTGAAGATATGTATGCATCAATAGATATGGTTTTAGAAAAAATAGAAAGACAAATAAGAAAACAAAAAACTAAATTAGAAAGAAAGAAATATGGAGATTCATTAAAGTTTCAATTTATACCCCAATACGTTCCTACTGAGGATGAAAATGTGGAATCTAAAATAGTTAAATTCAAAAGATTCCCAATGAAGCCTATGAATAATGAGGAAGCAATTCTTCAATTAGAACTTTTGGATCATAATTTCTTTGTATATATTAATGCGGATACTAATGAAGTTAATGTTTTATATAAAAGAAAAGATGGACAATATGGTTTAATAGAACCAGCATTTTAAAATAAAGGAGGATAAATCCTCCTTTTATTATTTGTTTAAAAAAGTAGCTAAATTTTTAAAATTATCTACTACTAAATCTGCATCATAAGCAGAGTTTAAGTAATGATCAAAAGTAGTTCCGTTGTTTAGTGTCAAAATAAGCCTACATCCCATTCTTTGATACTGTATATAATCATCTCTTAATAAATTTGTTACAACAACAGTACTTTTAGGTTGAATGTTTAATTGTTTAAACAAATTATGACTATTATATGTATATGGCATATCTGGAATAATGATTCTTTCCTTAAATTTAGATTTAATTTGTTTTATTATACAAACAGTACTGCATTTTTCACAATTCAATGATCTGTTAATACATAAATTAGAAGATAATACTATTGGGCAATGAGTTTTACTTATCGATTTTAGTGAACTTTCTTTTATTTTTTTTGTTTTAATAAAAATTAAGGTTGGATTAATATAATCTATATTTATTCCTAAAGTATCTAAATCTTGAAAATCATCAGAATTACTTATGGGATATACTGAGAAATCTCTGTATATATCTTTGTAATAATTAGTAATGAGATAACTAGGAGTCATAACATTACTGTAAGTACAAGGAATGTTTCTAGAAGCTAACTTATTGTAGAAAGTATTCCTGCTTATGTCACAATTATGAGTAAAAAAGTAACAATTATTTAAAGAAAGTTTATTTAAAAAAGATAAAGTTGAAGGATCAATATTTTTATCAGATAATGTTATACTTTCTATGTAGAATATAAAATAAGGTTGTTCAGGTAGCATAAATATCACTTCCATTTTTAAATTTTAGGAATATTCAATAAAATTAATAAAAAAACACAATATAGTACAACAAAAATATAGTAAATTAAAAATATAGTAAATTAAAAATAATGCTAATAATAATGATAACATAAATTTAATATTTTATTAACATATGTAATTGTTTTTGAAAGTTATAATTGTTGAACCGTTTATAATTAGATGTTATAATACAATCAATGTATTTAAAGTGAGATAGTTACTTATAATAAAAAATAGTTAGTGAGGATGAAGTTAAATGAGTTTTTTTGAGAAAATTTTTGGAACATATAGTGATAGACAATTAAAAAAATTAAGTGCTTTGGTTGATAAAATTGAATCGTATGATGAAGAAATCCAGAAATTAACTGATGAACAGTTGAAAAATAAAACTTTTGAATTTAAAGAAAGATTACAAAACGAAGAAACTTTAGAAGATATACTTCCTGAAGCTTTTGCAGTATGTAGAGAAGCTGCATGGAGAGTTTTAGGAATGAAGCATTATAGAGTTCAATTAATAGGTGGTATAGTTCTTCATCAAGGAAGAATTTCGGAAATGAAAACAGGTGAAGGTAAGACACTAGTGGCTACTTTACCAGCATATTTAAATGCATTAAGTGGTAAAGGAGTTCATGTAGTTACGGTTAATGACTATCTTGCTAAAAGAGATAGAGATCAAATGAATGAACTTTATAGTTTTCTAGGACTTACTACAGGAGTTATAATTCATGATTTAACTAATGAAGAGAGAAGAGAAGCTTATAATTCAGATATTACATACGGAACAAATAATGAATTTGGATTTGATTATTTAAGAGATAATATGGTTATATATAAAGAAGAAAAGGTTCAGAGATATTTGAACTTTTGTATAGTGGACGAAGTGGATTCTATTTTAGTTGATGAAGCAAGAACTCCACTTATTATTTCGGGTGAAGGAGAAAAGTCTACAGATTTTTATAGAGTTGCTGATTTTTTTGCTAAAACTTTATCAGAAGATGACTTTACAGTAGATGAAAAGACTAATTCTGTAATATTAACAGATGAAGGAATAGACAGAGCGGAAAAGTACTTCCATGTTGAAAATTACGCTGATCCAGAAAATATGCAGATTCAACACCATGTAGTTCAAGCATTAAAAGCTCATTGCACAATGAAGAGAGACAAAGATTATATGGTTAAAGATGGAGAAGTTATAATAGTTGATGAATTTACAGGAAGGCTTATGGAAGGTAGAAGATATAGTGATGGTCTTCATCAAGCTATAGAAGCTAAAGAAGGGGTTCAAATTCAAAAAGAATCTAAAACTCTTGCAACTATTACATTCCAAAATTATTTTAGAATGTATAATAAACTTTCAGGTATGACAGGAACAGCTCAAACAGAAGAAAATGAGTTTAGAGAAATTTATGGATTAGATGTAATAGTTATACCTACTAATAGACCAATAGCTAGAGAAGATGCTTCAGACTTGGTTTATAAATCAGAAAAAGGTAAATATAAAGCGATAGTTAATGATATAGAAGAAACTTATAAAAATGGGCAGCCTGTACTTGTTGGTACAGTAAGTATTGAAAAATCTGAACTTATTTCAGATATGTTAAAGAGAAAAGGTGTACCGCATCAAGTACTTAATGCTAAATATCATGAAAAAGAAGCTGAAATAGTAGCAGGCGCAGGAGAAAGAGCAAGAGTAACTATAGCTACTAATATGGCTGGACGTGGTACGGATATTAAACTTGGTGAAGGTGTTTCAGAAGTTGGAGGACTTAAGGTAATAGGTACTGAGAGACATGAATCAAGACGTATAGATAACCAATTGAGAGGGCGTTCTGGTCGTCAAGGAGATCAAGGATTTTCTAGATTCTATGTTTCACTAGAAGATGATTTAATGAGAATATTTGGATCAGAAAGACTTCAAGGTATAGTTGAAAAATTAGGATTAAGCGATGAAGATGTAATAGAAAGTAAAATGGTTACAGGCGCAATAGAAAATGCACAAAAGAAAGTTGAAGGAAATAACTTTGATGTTAGAAAAACCGTATTACAATATGATGATGTTATGAATCAACAAAGAGAGGTTATTTATAAACAAAGAAATGAAGTGCTTGAAGGAGAATCTTTAAAAGAACAAATTCAAGATATGATAAAAGATGTTGTAACGGTATCAGTTAAAGCACATATATCAGGGTTAGATGAGAATCTTGAAGAAGATATAGAAAAACTTATTGCTTATTTAGAAGAAATATATCTTCCAAAAGATAGCGTAACTATTGAAGAGCTTAAAATTATGTCTGATGAAGAAATAATTGATAAGTTTGTAGAAATTGCTAAAAAAATATACGCTGAAAAAGAAGAGATGTTTGGTTCAGAACAAATAAGAGAAATAGAAAGGGTTATTCTACTAAGAGTTGTTGATACTAAGTGGATGGCTCATATAGATGATATGGACCATTTAAAACAGGGTATAGGACTTAGAGCTTATAGACAACAAGACCCATCTCAAGCGTATCAGTTTGAAGGTAGTGAAATGTTTGAGCAAATGACTCATAATATACAAATTGATACTATGAAATATTTATTCCATGTTCAAGTTGAAAGAGCGCCTGAAAGAGAAAGAGTAGTAAAAGAAACTGCTACTAATCAGCAAGGTGATGATTCAGTTAAACGTGAACCTATAAAAAGAAAAGAGGAAAAAATAGGAAGAAATGATCCGTGTCCTTGTGGAAGTGGAAAGAAATATAAAAATTGTTGTGGAAGAGGACTTTAAAAATATAATTAAAAAATCCAGCTATGCTGGTTTTTTTAATTATATAATTTATTGTTATTGTTATTGTTATTGTTATTGTCAGTAATTAACTATTATATGAAAGAGAAAGGGTGATTTTATGATAATTCAATTAGAAGAAGCTAAAAACAAATCAATTGAATTAGAAAAAAAACTAGATGAAGTGAGGGTTTCACTTTGACATTGCTAGTATAGAGAATAATGTGTCAGAATTAGAAAATAGAATGCAGGAATCTAATTTTTGGGATGATATAAATAGAGCACAAGAGATTACTCAAGAAGCAAAAAACTTAAAAGATAAATTAGATAAATATAATAATACTAAAAATAGATTAGAAGATATAGCTGTTTTGATTCAAATGAGTATTGAAGAAGAGGATGAATTTTCTATAGATGAAATAAAGAATGAAATAAATGAAATTCAAAGTATAATAGAACAATTTAAAATAGAAATACTTCTTTCAGGAGAATATGACAAAAACAATGCAATTTTAACTCTTCATTCTGGAGCAGGTGGAACAGATGCACAAGATTGGACTGAAATGCTTCTTAGAATGTATAAGAGATGGTCTGAAAGAAAAGGATATAAAGTTGAAATACTAGATTTATTACCTGGAGACGAAGCTGGAATTAAGAGTGCAGAATTAAAAATAACTGGAGAATTTGCTTATGGATATTTGAAAGCAGAAAAGGGAATACATAGATTAGTCAGAATTTCTCCTTTTAATGCTAATGGAAAGAGACAGACTTCGTTTGCATCAATGGAAGTTGTTCCAGAACTTACAAAAAGCCAAGATATAGAAATAAAATCAGAGGATTTGAGAGTAGATACTTACCGTGCAAGTGGAGCAGGTGGTCAACATATAAATAAAACGGATTCAGCAGTTAGAATAACTCATATACCTACAGGTATAGTTGTTCAGTGTCAAAATGAAAGAAGCCAATTTCAAAACAAAGAAACTGCTATGAGTTTGTTGAAGTCAAAGCTTGTCGAACTTAAGGAAAGAGCTCATAAGGAGAAAATAGAGGATCTTACAGGAGATTTAAAAGATAATGGATGGGGCAGTCAAATTAGATCATATGTATTCCAACCATATACAATGGTTAAGGATCATAGAACTAATACAGAAATGGGAAATGTAGATGCAGTTATGGATGGAGATATTGATATATTTATAATAGAATTTTTAAAACGGAATAAAGACAAGTAATTAGAAGTTAAATAAATGTTGATTAGATAAGAACTGCATTGATATAATAAACCAAGGGGTGATACTATGAGAGAGTTCAAATTTAGAACTTGGGATAAACAAAAGAAAAAGATGATACAATTTGAAGATATGAAATCATGGACGTTTAATATATTTGAAGATGATAAATATGTGATAATGCAATATATAGGTAGTAAAGATATAAATGGTAAGGAAATATATGAAGGTGACATATTAGAAACTGGAAATGATGCAGGTGTAGTAGAATATGGTGGCGGTTCTTTTATGTACAATTGTGCCAAATTAATCATTACTGGAGATGAAGTATTAGGAAATATATATGAAAATCCAGAATTACTAAAGGAAAAAAATATAGAATTTTAATTATATAAACACTAGGAATAAACAATAAAAAGTTGTTCTTAGTGTTTCTTTTATAAACTTAAAATATAGTGAAAAATAAAGTTTAAGGTGTTGTTTACAACAAAACTTGAATTTCATATTTGCAATTTTTAATTTTACAAATTTCTTATTTAGAAGTATAAATAAAGAATAAAAAAACAGAACTTATGAATAAGCAAACTGGTACACTATAAAAAGCTTTATAAATACCAATAAAATCGCTTAAAGTACCTATTAAAAAATTTATAGAGATACAGCATACTGAGGAAAATGATATTATTATACTTGTTATATAAGAAATATTTTTGTTAAAAGTATATTTGATGTTTAATAGCATTGTTGGAAAAACTATTGAAAAAAACAAGCCAGATATAGAGATTAATATAATCCCGTTCTCTCTTAAAATATATCCTGTTGTATATAGAAAAAAACCTATGAATAAGGATATAAAAGATGTTTTTACATATCCAAATTTTTCTGCTATATATCCCCCTATAATACGTCCTAATGATAGCAAAATAAAAAATAATGATAAGTAAAATGAACTTGTGTTTTCGTCATAGCTATAAGCACCTTTCATAAAAGTAAATAACCAGTTTGATGTAGCGGTTTCAGCTGCCATATATAAACCCAAAGATAACATATAAAAATATAAAAGCTTGTTTTTAAATATGATTTTATTGTTTATTGAATTAGTTAGTTTAGTGTTTTTAAAATTTGGAATATTAATAGTAACAAATTTAATTAAGGCTACTAGAAATAATATAGCTAGTATGAAATGAACATATATAAAGCTTATATTATTTGATAGTAAAAATCCTGATTTTTTTTGAATAAAAGCTGCACCAAATCCATAGGAAAAGTGCATTAAGTTTATAATAACTGCTTTGAAACTAATATTCATTAAAGAAACTAAAGTGTTAAAACTAATAATAATAAAAGCTTCACCAGCATTTAAAAAAAACATACCTATAAGAAAATCGGTAAAATTACTACCGATACATATCTTAATTATAGAAAAAATACAAATTATAAATCCTATGTAAATAATTAATTTATGGTCAAATTTTTCGCATAATATACCGCATATATATGAAAAAATCATATATCCAAGTGAGCAAATAATAAACATAAAACCAATTTGTGTATCATTAGCAGAAAAAAAATATTTTATTGAAGGTGCATAGGGTCCTCTTAAATTATCACATACTGAAACTAAGAAAGTTACCGAAAAAATAAAGGTTATAGTTGTAATAGTGCTAAGTTTCTTATTCATAATAAATTTCTTAATCCCCCTTTCTTTTTATGCCCCTTATTTTTTAGTACTATGTTTTATTTGTATGGAAACATAAAATCTCTGTTAATTGTAAATTTTTAGCGGTCTGAAATTTTAATTTTTAAAATTGTGGATTTATAATATATGTATTATTTATAGATAAGGTATAGAATTATTTATTCTATATTGGAAAAACTACTTTTAATGATATTTTTTTATTTATAAAAAGGAGAATATATGTGGATAGTATAGTTTTTAAAAATGTAACTATGTACTATAAAAACAATAAGGAAAAGCCTGCTGTAAATAAGGTTGATTTAGAATTAGAAAAAGGAAAGGTTATAATTTTTGTAGGACCTTCAGGGTGTGGCAAATCAACTTTACTAAAAATGATAAATCGTTTATATGAACCTAATTCAGGAGAAATTTTTATCGATGATAAAAACATAAAAGAAATATCTCCTGTTCAACTTAGGCGCAGTATGGGATATGTTGTTCAGCAAACAGGTTTATTTCCGCATATGACAGTATTAGAAAATATATCTGTAGTTCCACAAATGTTAAATTGGGAAAAAAATAAAATTTTAGATAGAGCAAAAGAACTACTGGAACTTGTAAACTTAGAACCAGATACTTATTTGAATAGATTTCCAAAAGAAATTTCAGGAGGTCAACAGCAGAGAGTAGGAATAGCTAGAGCTATGGCAGCTAATCCAGAAATTTTATTAATGGATGAACCTTTTTCAGCAATTGATGTTATTACAAGGGTTAAATTGCAGAATGAAATAATAAATCTTCAAAGAAAATCAAATAAAACAATTTTTATTGTTACTCATGATGTGGATGAAGCCTTAAAACTTGCAGACATAATAGTTATTCTTAAAGAAGGAGAAATAATTCAATATGGAGCACCTCTTGAAATAATAAATCACCCTAAAAATGAATTTGTAGAAGGTTTTATTGGATGTAAAGATGTACTTAAAAAATTAAGTGTTATTACAATTGAAAGAATTATGGAAAAGAGTAAAGAAACGACTGACGTTTTAGATAAAAAACAAACATTAAGAGAATTTGATACTCTAAAAATGGCATTATCTGTATTCTTGCAAAGTGGTAATGAAGTTTTAACTGTTATAAATGATGATGAAAAAAAAGTAGGAAATATTACTTGGAATGCGCTTCAAAAAGTTTGGAAAGGTGAAACATATAAAATATGAAGTATTTAGTAACTCATTGGGAACGAGTAATAAAATTATTTATAGAGCATTCTATTTTAACTTTTTTATCATTATTCATAGCACTTTGTATAGCAATACCTTTAGGAATAGTAGTTTCAAGGAATAAAAAAGCTGCTGTAATAACAACAAATTTTTTTGGGGTTATATACACAATTCCTGGATTAGCATTATTATCTTTTTTAGTACCTTTTTTTGGACTTGGCGCTAAATCAGCTTTAATTACGTTAGCTGCATATGCACAAATGATTTTGGTAAGAAACACTATTACATCAATAACAACGATTAAACCAGAGATAATTGAAGCTGCAAGAGGAATGGGAATGAACAAATTACAATTAGCTTTAAAAGTTCAGTTTCCATTAGCAATCCCTATCATAGTAGCGGGAATTAGAATAGCTACTATTTCAATAATTAACCTTGCTTTTATTGCAGCATTTATAAATGGAGGAGGACTGGGTGAACTTGTCCTTGAAGGAATCCGTACAAATAATAGTGGAAAAATAATTTCAGGAACAATAGCTTTAGGAGTATTAATGGTTTTAACAGAATTAATTTTTAGAATTATAGAACATTTCATTAGTTTAAAACCAAGAAAGTAACATAAATAGAAGAAGGGATAATAAGTGTTTAAATATATAAATGAATTCATAAAAGATAATAAACAAGAATTTTGGAAGGCAGTAAGTATTCATTTAAAGATAAGTTTTTTAGCATTACTAATAGGAAGCCTTATAGGAATAGCTTTAGCAATATTTATATATAAACATAAAAAATTTTCAGCACTTATATTAAGCATATCTAGTTTTATAAGAATGATACCTAGTTTGGTAGTGTTAGCACTAGTTATGCCTTACTTAGGTATAGGATTTAAACCGGCAGTTATGGCTCTTCTAATACTTGGTATTCCACCTATACTTATTAATACTTATGAAGGATTCAAGAAGATTGATCCTATAGTTATAGAAGCGGCAAAAGGCATGGGAATGGATTCAAAATCAATGTTTTGGAAAATAGAATTTCCTCTAGCGATGAAGGTAGCTATACAAGGGATAAAGACAGCAGCAGTTGAAATTATAGCAAGTGCTACCTTAGCTGCAGTTATTGGTGGAGGAGGGTTAGGTGATTTTATTCTCACAGGTCTTAGTATAGCGGATACAAAACTATTGGTTATTGGAGCAGTACCAGTGAGTGTTTTAGCATTCTTAACTAGCTTTGTTTTTAGTAGAATAGAAAAACGTTTTTTGTTTTAAAAGGAATGCTTAATAAACGAAAGGTAGTTCAAGCCATATATGCTTTTAAATTTAGGAGGAGTTTATATTGAAAAGTTTAAAGAGAATTATAAGTATTTGTCTTATATTCGTAATATCTTTAAATTTATCTAGCTGTAAAGTTCTAGATAGTATAGGAACTAATAAAAATGCTGTAAAAGTAGGTAGTAAAAATTTCACGGAACAATATATTCTTGGAGAGATGATTGCTCAGATAATAGAAAATGAAGGAATTGAAGTTGATAGAGTGTTTGGTATGAGTGGAATTAAATTAATTCATGATTCAATAAAGAATGGTGCTGTAGATATTTATCCTGAATATACAGGTTCTGCTTTAATGTATATTTTAAAAAAAGATTTAGTTAAGGATTCAAAAAAGGTATATGATATTGTAAAAAAAGAATATAAAGATAAATTTAATCTTATATGGTTAAAGCAATCACCAATGGATAATAAAAGTGTACTAGTAACTACAAAAGAAATTGCTACTAAATATAATATACATACTTTTTCAGATGTAGCTTTAAATGCAGATAAGCTAGTGTTCTCAGCTCCGGCAGAGTTTTGGGAGAGAAAGGATGGTATAAAGCAGCTGATAAAAGTATATGGGGGATTTAATAACTTTAAAGATGTTATTAAAATGGATATGGGAATGCAATATAGAGCTTTGGTAAAAGGACAATTTGATGTAACTCTTGGAAATAGTACAGATGGTCAAGTGAAGCAGTATGATTTAATTATTTTAGAAGATGATAAAAAAATATGGCCTCCTTATCATGTTTCAGCTGTAGTAAGACTAGAACTATTAAAAAAGTATCCTAAATTGGAAAATAAATTAAATAAACTTTTTAGTCTTTTAACTACAGATATAATGACTGAACTTAATCTTAAGGTTGATGGAGAAGAGGAGATGGATGCCGAGGATGTTGCAAGAGAATTTCTTAAAAAGAACAAGTTACTAAAATAGAGTAGTAAGATTGTATAGGGCTTTACTACTCTATTTATATCATAATCAATTAGTATAGTGTTGATATAAAATAATCTACGAGGTAGAGTTTAGCTAGCACGTTTGTTTTTTATGCAATGTATAAGTATTAAAATTATTCCAGTAAGAGATATTATCATGCATTGTTTATAATAAATAAGCATAGGGTTACTATAATATGCCTGTTTAATTATTTCCTTTGAAGCTACGTTAAAACAGCGTTCTATAGCAGTAGTAGATATAAACTCAGGTTTATCATTCGGAGTATGAATTCGTGAGGTATCATTATCACATAAGGTAATAGCGTCTATATTATTTTCTCTGAAAGATTTATGATCACTAGCGTCTTTAAATAGATAATTAAAGTGTATATCTTCATCTATGCATGTGCTAGAAATAGAATTTATAAAATCATTTTTAGATGAATCTTTTTTGCCACCCATTATATAAAGAGGGACTCCGTTATCGCTTCCTATCATATCAAAATTGAAAACCTTACTATTTTTAAGATGATTTTTATATTTTTGTACAAAGTTAGTGGAGCCGATACAGCCAAATTCTTCTGCATTAAAACCTAAGAATAATATATTTCTAGTAGGCTTTCCAATAGAATTTATATATTTAATCATTTCCATCATAAATGCAGTACCAGAAGCATTATCTAAAGCACCCTTATAAATGTTATTGCATAAATCACAACCTAAATGATCAAAGTGAGCAGAGATTATAATAGGATCTGAATCTTTATCTTTTCCTTCTATATAGCCCATAATGTTTCTAGCAGTAGTTTCCTGCGTAGTAAAAGGAATAAAGCAGTTTATTGTGAAGTTTTTAGACAGAGCTTCTTTAATAGTTTTTAAAGTATTTTCAGTTACTTTAATGCACATGCTCCAGGGGGCTGTCTTTATAAAAGAACTTCTGAACTCAAGTGTTCTATCAGAAGGTATGTAAAATAAGAAATAATCTTTATTTTGTTTAATTTGTATTGAAGTTTTTCGTTGTATTAATAATGGATTTTCATTATTAATACTAAATTTGTTATTCCTAAAATTTAGCATATCTTCTTTGAAATCTTTATTGTATATAAAATTTTTTACTATATGACCATTTGTATCAATTATATTTAAAAATGGTTCCTTATTCAGCATTTTAGGGTAATTTATTTTAAAAGTTTGTTCATAACTTCCCATAAATGGTTTTAGGTTGTTTTCAATAAATTTAAGTTTGATATATTGTTCTACTTGTTTATTTTCTAAAGTTCCTGAAAGTCTTCCTTTAAAATGATCTGAACATAAATAATCAATAGTATTTATAACATTTTCAGTGTTAAAGGAATCTATTACTTGAAAGGTTTTAAAACTAGTATAAAAAGATACTAATAAAATACATAATATAAAATATTTAATTAATTTTTTCATATATAGCTCCTTAAAAATAAGTATATATATACTTATGAATGTACAAAATGTTATATGATGGAATATTGGACTTTTAAGGTATAATAGAGTAAAATAAATAAGTTAATAAAGGAGGAGTTTTATGAGTAATATTAATAATAAATTAATTAATGAATTTAATATAAGTATTAAGCAGGTGAATAGTGTTATTGAACTCTTAGATAGTGGAAACACTGTTCCTTTTATAGCTAGATATAGAAAAGAGAAAACTGGTGGACTTGATGATGTTGTTTTGAGAAAATTTTCTGAAAGACTTACATATTTAAGAAATTTAGAAGAAAGAAAAGCTGATGTAATAAGAATAATTGATGAGCAAGGTAAACTTACAAATGAACTAAAATTAAAAATAGAAAAATGTGAAACTCTAACTGAAGTTGAGGACATATATAGACCATATAAACAGAAGAAGAGAACAAGAGCTACTATTGCAGTAGAAAAAGGGTTAAAGCCGCTAGCAGAAATAATATTAAGCGGTGAATTTAAAGAAAATATAGAAAACTATGCAAAAGAATTTATAGATAAAGATAAAGACGTAAATAATGTGGTAGAAGCATTGAATGGAGCAAAAGATGTTATAGCAGAAGTTATTTCAGATGAAGCTGAATATAGAAAATGGATAAGAGAATTTATTCGTCGTGAAGGATTAATCGAATGCAGTGGCAGTAGTGAGGAATCAACTCCTTATGAAATGTACTATAAGTATTCAGAACCAGTACGTAAGATACCTTCTCATAGAATACTTGCTATAAATAGAGGTGAGAAGGAAAAAATACTATCAGTTAAAATTACAAGTGACATGGATAAAATCATAAGTTATTTAAATAGAAAAGCTTTAAAAGTTAATGATATAACTGATAAATATATAGAAGAAGCAGCAGCAGATTCATTGAAACGGCTTATATATCCTTCTATTGAAAGAGAAATAAGAGCTGAGCTTACAGAAAAAGGTGAGGATGGTGCTATTGGAATATTTAAAGCTAATTTAAAAGCACTGTTAATTCAGTCTCCAATCAAAGGAAAGATTGTTCTTGGATATGATCCCGGTTTTAGAACAGGATGTAAAATAGCAGTTTTAGATGATACAGGAAAACTTTTAGATACAGCAACTGTTTATGCTACGGCTCCTCAAAATGACATAGAAGGTTCTATTAAAATATTAAAGGAATTAGTATATAAACATGATGTTGATGTTATATCTCTTGGAAATGGAACTGCTAGTCGTGAATCAGAGGAAGTAATTTCAAAACTTATTGATGAAGTAAGAAAAGAAAAAGGTAAGGAGTTATCTTATGTGATTGTATCAGAAGCGGGAGCATCTGTTTATTCAGCTTCAGAGCTTGCATCCAAAGAATATCCAGATATAAATGTATCTATAAGAGGTGCAATATCTATAGGACGAAGACTTCAAGATCCAATGGCTGAGCTTGTAAAAATAGATCCTAAATCAATAGGGGTAGGACAGTATCAGCATGATGTTGCTTCTAAGAAATTAGATGAGTCCTTAACTGGTGTTGTTGAAGATGGTGTAAATAGTGTTGGGGTTGATCTTAATATAGCAACACCATCACTACTATCTTATGTTTCTGGTATAAGTTCTTCTATTGCAACTAATATTGTAAATTATAGAGAAGAAAATGGTAAGTTTAATAATAGAAAGCAGATATTGAAAGTTAAAAGATTGGGACCTAAGGCATTTGAACAGTGTGCAGGCTTTTTAAGGATACCAGAGAGTGCTGAGGTTCTTGATAATACTTCAGTTCATCCAGAGTCATACAAAGCAGCTAAAGAGCTTTTGAAAACTTTAGGATATACTGAAGATGATGTTAGAAAAGCTAATGTGGAAGATATAGATAGCAAGGTTAGAAAAATAGGAATTGAGGTTTTAGCAGAAAAACTTGAGATTGGTATTCCAACACTTGAAGATATAATGAAAGAACTTAGAAAACCAGGACGTGACCCAAGAGAAGAAATGCCAAAACCTATATTTAAAAAAGGAGTAATTGATATAAAACAATTAAAATCAGGAATGGTTTTAACAGGAACAATTAGAAATGTAGCTGACTTTGGAGCTTTTGTAGATATTGGTGTGCATCAAGATGGATTAGTTCATATAAGTCAGATGTCTGATAGTTTTGTTAAACATCCTCTTGATGTTGTTAAAGTTGGAGATATAGTAGAAGTTAGAGTATTAGAACTGGATAATAAAAGAGGAAGAATTTCTCTTTCTATGAAAAAATAAAGTTGAATTTTACAAAATAAATGATATAATTATTTATAAGTAAAAAAATAAATAATATCTTCAGGGCAGGGTGTGATTCCCGACCGGCGGTATAGTCCGCGAACTGTAGTAATATGGTTGACTTGGTGAAATTCCAAGACCGACAGTAAAGTCTGGATGGAAGAAGGTATAGGTTGTTGAACATAGAATTTTTGCCCTGACAATTTTTAGTGTCAGGGCTTTTTATTTAACAATATCCTATGACCCTTGAAGATGGACAAAATGGGGGTAAAGTAATGAGAAAAAGTAACTTAAACAAAACTATTAAAATTACACTTTTATCAGTAATGGCATTTATACTTATGTTTTTTGAAATACCACTACCTATTTTCCCAAGTTTTTTGAAAATAGATATAAGTGATCTTCCAGCATTATTTGGAACTTTTTCATTTGGACCTGTTGCAGGTGTACTAATTGAGTTATTTAAAAATATACTTCACATAATGTTTAAAGGTACACAAACAGGATTTGTCGGAGAATTTGCTAATTTTTTAGTAGGATCAATTTTTGTTGTTGTAGCAGGAAGTGTATATAAATACAAAAAATCTAAAAAAACAGCTATTTTAGGATTAATAGTTGGATCTTTAGTAATGTCAGTAAGTGCAGCAGTATTAAATTATCATATATTTTTACCATTGTTTGCAAAAGCTTTTAAAGCACCAATAGAAGCCTTTGTAAAAATGGGTACAGTAGTAAATCCTAAAATAAAAGATTTGAAAGATTTAGTTATGTGGTCAATATTACCATTTAATTTAATTAAATGTTTTGTAGTGTCTGCTATAACTATACCTGTATATAAAAAAATTTCACCAGTACTTCATAAAGAAGAAATGCTTGAAGATAATAAAAAAAGTGCATTTGGAAATTAATTAAAGCTTATAAATAAACAAAATCACCAGACATTTCTGGTGATTTTGTTTATTTATAAGCTTTTCAACTATTAACTCTTAATTTTTAACTAACTTAAGACGTCTTTTTTCCACATAAGAATAGCATTAGTATTATCTGAGTAATAGTTTTTACGTAATCCCTCTTGTGAAAATCCGTATTTTTTATAGAGATTTATAGCGGGAATATTGTTTTCGCGTACTTCTAGGGTTATAGCGGGAATTTTACGTAGTTTACAAATATCAATAACTTTTTTTATTAAAATATCTCCTGCACCGATGCATCTATATTCAGGATGAACTGCTATACTGGTTATATGAGCTTCATCTATAATAATCCAAATACCCGCATAACCTATAACTTTATCATTTTGTTTTACCACAATATATTTTGAAAATTTATTTTCAATTTCACTTTTCAAAGTTGTTAAGCTCCAAGGTGGATTAAAACACAAAGTATTTATTTTGAGAACATCCATTATAAAATTTTCGTTTATATCATAAACCATAATATTATTCATTTATACTCATTCCTGTTTTCTTTTCATATTCTCTTTCAGCTTGAGATTTTCTGATATAAATAGGAGCAAAAGATAAGATGTTATCAGATTCTCCTTCTTTTAGTTTTAACAAACCTAATTCACCTAATGAAGAAGCCTTGGCAACATTAAGGTGAGGTGGAGCAAAAAAGATATTTTCAAATTCATTACTTAATTTTTCTCTGAATTTTGGAATCCCATCTCCAATAAAGCTGATGTTTTTTTCGTTTTGAGCTTTTAAAATTGAAATTAAATCATCAATGTGAATAGCTGTATAATCAGTTAGCTGTTGTAATTTATGATTATTGAACGTATATAGTGCTGTATATACGTTGTCACGAAGAGCATCCATTATAGGGCAAATAATTCCAGAAGTATAAGCTAAATTATATGCTAAAGCATCTAAAGTAGAAATTCCTATAAATGGTTTATCAGTTCCTTGAGCTAATCCTTTTACAGTTGCGATACCTATTCTTAGTCCGGTAAAAGAACCAGGACCTTTTGATACTACAAAACCATCTATGTCATTTAAAGTTAATTTCAAGTTTTTTAATAAAGTATCTATTTGAGGCATCAAGATAACAGAATGTTGTTTTTTATCATTAAATGTTATTTCACCAAGTAACTTATTATCTTCTAAAACAGCGCAAGATGCACTTGCTGTAGAAGAATCTATACTAAGAACCTTCATAATTTACATCTCCTTTACATAGTTATATCTATTACCACTATATTGTATACTTATTTTTCTAAAATTTATACCTATATCTGGTAGTTTCTCAATGGTTATTCTTAAATGTTCTGGTGGTATTAGTTCTTCAATATAATTAGCCCATTCAATAATACTTATACCATCACCAAAAATATACTCATCAAAGCCAATAGCTTCAATTTCATCAGGATCATTAACTCTGTATACATCAAAATGATATAGTTTGTGTTTTCCGTCGTATTCGTTAACTATATTAAAAGTGGGACTTGTTATATAATCAGTTATATTTAAACCTTTAGCTATTCCTTTTGTAATATGGGTTTTTCCTGTACCTAAATCACCAATTAAGCAAATTATATCTCCTTTATTTGCCTTCTTACCTATTTGTATTCCTATATCTATAGTTTTTTCAACACTATCTACAATGAATTCCATATATTTACACTCCTAATTTAAACTTTTATTAAAATATGTAAGTTCTATTCATTTGATATTCTATCCTAAATATCAAAAAAAGAAAAGTAAATAAAAAAATTCATCTACAATATATTAAAAAATTGTAGATGGATTGTAATTGCAAAAAATTGCTTATTTGTTATTGTAGAGCATTTTTAAAATGTTTAAGCGCACTTTTGCAAATTCCATTTTCTTCGGACATTTCATCTAGTATGGCAAAAGCTTTAGTTCTACTTAATCCTTTTCTGTAAGGTCTATCTTCTATCAGAGCTTGATATATATCACAAACAGCAAGTATTTTGGATTCTTCCGATAAATCTTTACTAGACAAACCTCTAGGATATCCCTTGCCATTTAGTTTTTCATGATGATTTGAGGCCCAAGCACTTATATCAGGAATATCTTCGATTCTTTCCAATATTATTGAAGTATAATATACATGAGACTTTATTATTGAAAATTCTTCAGAGGTAAGGGAGCCATTTTTATCTAATATGTTTGAAGGTATAGCTAATTTACCTATATCATGAAGTAGACCAGCAATCTTCATTTTAGCACACTTTTCTTCCGAGTATTTTAAATGCTTTGAAATCATATAAGCTAATTCAGATATTCCTCTTGAATGTCTTGCGGTAAAATTGCTTTTAGCATCAATAATATTTGAAAATACAGACGCTATTGTTTCAAATTCTTTTAAGTCTAAATAATTATTTATTTTAGGTGAAATTTTATCTAAAATAAGATCAATAAAAGTTACATTTTCTAAATCAAACCAAAAAGCTTCTACTGATGAAATCTTCATAAAAGCATCTACTATTTCTTTAGAAAAAATTGTGTTTGCCTTTGTGTTAATCCAATCTATAATAGTGTTTTTTTGTGCATATGGAGGATGTGATTCATCGTATAATAGTTCTACAAGGTCTGCTATTCTAATTATTTGACTTGCTAACGGAATTTTAGAATCTTTTAATCCAATTGGTCCACTGCCGTTAAAATTTTCATGATGATACAGAATAATATCTGAGATATCATCAAATATTGGAAAAGGTTTTACTATATTAGCTCCGTTAATACAATGTTCTTTTATAAAAGTAGCAGATGTATGAGTTATTTTCAAGCTATTTACTGCACCTATATCGTGTAAAAGAGAGGCTATGTATAAAGATTTTCTATATTGATCATTTAAATTAAAAAGGTTTGAAAGTTTAAGCGCGATATAAGCAGTACGTTTTGAATGATGAGTAAAGTGATGTCTTGAGTAATCTATGTTTGAAATCTTTTCTACGATTTCTATATTTTCTACAGAATTAATTTCAGCTAAATCTAATGCTGTTGATATAGCACGTATAGTTTTGTCTAAGCTTATTCTCATTTTTATACCTCGCTTCAAAGTTCAAATTATTAGTTACCAAAATAATTGTAACATACTATTTTGGAATAGAAAATATACTATATAATAAAAAGCATGTATATCCACTTAAGATGATTTGACGGCAAGCTGATACTATTATACGTCAACTTTATTGCGTAATATCTTTAGATAGTAATATTAAATATAATTTAAAAAAATGTTGCATATATATATGATTCATGATATAATAAAATTCGTTGTGAAGGGGTATGGCTCAATTGGTAGAGTAGTGGTCTCCAAAACCATTGGTTCTGGGTTCAAGTCCTAGTGCCCCTGCCAAAAAGACCTGTGAAACGTTAGTTTCACAGGTCTTTTTTTTATACATCTAAAATAATACAATTTAATTAAAACTTTAAATTAGTAAAATATCTAGTCTTTATATTAACTGTGTTCTGTAATTTTATAGATATTAAGAAATTACGAGATGAATTCGTTTAAATTTATATTAATCAACATTAAAATGAAAAAATAAAAAGTTTTCATTTTTGCTTTTTTTTCATGGAAGTTATATATTAAGTAAATGTGTTTAAGAAGTATTTATTTAATAGAGTAAAGGAGGAAAGCTAATATGGAAACTGTAGACATGGTGTTAACAGACAATATCTTAACTTTATTTGTAATAGTTTTGATTTCAGGTATGATTGCATCAAAAGTAAGTAAAAAACTAAAAGTACCTGATGTTGTGTTGTTTCTAATAGTAGGAATTATTATAGGACCATCAGTATTAAATCTGGTAAGCACTAATGAATATCATTTAGGAAATCAATTGATTTTAACTTTTGGTTCTGCATTTATATTATATGATGGAGGGCGAGAGATTAAACTGGATATATTAAATGATGTTAAATATTCAGTAGGGTTATTAGCTACATTAGGTGTTGTTATAACAGCTTTTGCTATTGGAATTGTTGCTGTATATGTTTTTCATATGGATTTTATATATGCGCTTCTTCTAGGAGCAGTAATTGCATCTACTGATCCAGCAACATTGGTTCCGGTTTTTAAAGAAATTACATTAAGGGATAAAGTGAAACAAACAGTTATAAGTGAATCTGCATTTAACGATGCAGTAGGGGCGATATTAGTATTATCTATCCTAACTATAATTCAATCAGGGGTATTTTCTCTAACAGAAAATATATATGAACTTGTTATTATGATACTAGGTGGACTTATTGTAGGATGTATTATGGGAATTGTTTTTTCTTTTATAATATCTGATTCAAAATATGGGATATTTCATGAATATGCTCCACTAATATCTATTTTAGCTGTAGCTATCGCTTATACATTTGCTGAAAAAGTACATGGCAGTGGATATATGGCTACTTTTATTATAGGATTAATATGTGGTAATAAAAAGACATTTAAACTGTGGGTGCCGGAAATAGATTTTACAATACAGCGTAATGTAAGAGAAACTTTAGCTTTTCTAATGAGAATGGCAATTTTTATACTACTAGGAATTCAAGTCGATTTTAATACATTAAGCAAATATTGGGGACATGCATTAATTATTGTAGTAGTTATGATGTTTATAGTTCGTCCTTTGGTAGTAATAATTTGTACTTTCTTTGATAAAAAAGCTAAGTGGAATTGGCGTGAAAGAATATTTATTATGTGGGTAAGAGAAACGGGTGTTATTCCAGCTGCTTTATCTGGAATGATTATAAGTATGAAAATTCCTCATAGTGATATAATTTCATCAGTTGTATTTATGACAATATTGATTACATTATTATTTCAGGCTAGTACCACAAAATATTTAGCAAAAAAACTAAACCTATTAGAATAATAAATAATTAAAGGGTTAAAATTTAGAATTTATAAACAAAGTTTCAATCTATAAATTCTAAATTTTAACCCTTATTAATGTTATTATATAGAGTTAATTATTTAAAATGCTATTAAATGTATTGGCTATTGTTTGAAGGTTTTCAATATAGTTCGGTGCCAATGGAGATACTTGTTGAGCTTTACCTCCAATTTCATCAGCAAAAGTTGTTGATTGGCTACTATCTATTTCGGATTGGTAAAATATAACTTTTATACTTTTTCCTTTTGCAATATCAATATTGTTTTGTAAGCTTTGTACTGTTGATTCTTTTCCTTCCTCTTCTAAAGATAGCATTTTTAAGCCATAATCATCACAAAAGTATCCTAGCGAAGGATGATATACAATAACAGTATTAGTTTCTAAATTTTCCAATGATTTTTTTATATTACTGTCTAGTTTATTGAGTTTTTTTATATATCCTTCCGCATTATTTTCATAGGTACTTTTATTCTCAGGATCTATTTTACTCAATTCAATCTTGATCATATTGACCATGATTTTAACTCGTTTAGGAGATAACCATATATGCGGATCTTTTTTACCAGGAGAAAATTCACGACTTGGATATGTTTTTTCAACTTCACTAGCTAGATCAACAATTTTCATTGTATTGCTTAAATCTTTAGCTACTGGTAATAAGGAACTTTTTTCAGTTGGAACTCCTATAGAAAAATATAAGTTTGATTTACTGAATTTTTCTATAAGTTTAGGAGTAGGTTCAAAGTTAGTAGGGCTTTCTCCGGGAGGTATCATAGTGATAACATCGACTAAAGCTCCCCCAACTTCTTTTACAAAAGTTTCTTCAGGTACTATAGATACCGCTATATTAATTTTGGTATTAGAATTTTGAGTTTCTAAAGACTTTTTGCAGCCTGTAAGTATGAAACATAAAATAATTAATATAAATGTGCAGAGTTTTTTTAATGAGTTTTTCATTTTATCACCTCTTCTAATAATAATGCAAGTCATTTGCAGAGTTACATTAGATAGTATATCATCCAGTGTTTTCTTATGCAAATATATTCCAAATTGATTGAAGTTATTAATGTTTTTTGGTAATATGTGAATAAAGAATTACTATTAAATGTAATTAATGGTATCGAAAAGGATTTCAGAATGGAGGAATTTTAGATGCAGGAATATGATATGGTTGTAGTAGGTGGAGGTCCAGCGGGGCTTGCAGCTGCTATAAAAGCTAAGCAAGAGGGAATAAAAAGTATTCTGCTTTTAGAAAGAGAGGATGAACTGGGAGGAGCTCTTAAGCAATGTATACATAGTGGATTTGGAATTGAAATTTTTAAAGAAGATTTTACAGGAACTGAATATGCTCAAAAATATATAGATAAGCTAAAAGAATTAAATATAGAATATAAATTAAATACAATGGTATTTGAGTTTAGTAAAAATAATATTTTAACTGCAGTTAATGGTGAAGAGGGCATATTAGAGATAAAAGCTAAAGCTGTAATTCTTGCCACAGGATGTAGAGAAAAATCTAGAGGTGCTATAAATATGCCAGGTATAAGAAGTGCAGGTGTATACACAGTGGGTACAGCACAAAAATTTATTAATGTTGATGGATATATGCCTGGAAAAGAGATTGTGATTTTAGGATCAGGAGATATCGCTCTTATAATAGCCAGAAGAATAATTTTGGAAGGAGCTAAGGTTAAAGCTGTTGTTGAAATTATGCCTTATCCAGATGGGTCTGAAAAAAATGTCATAGAGTGTTTGGATGATTTCAATATACCACTTAAATTGTCTTATACAGTAATAAATATACGTGGAAAAGATAGAGTTGAGGGTATAACTATTGCCAAGGTTGATAAAAATAAAATTACTATACAAGGAACTGAAGAGTATATACCTTGTGATACTGTATTGTTATCAGTAGCATTAACTGCGGATAATGAACTTGCCAGAAAGGCTGGTATAAGGACTATATTAAAAACCGGAGGTATAGAAGTGGATTTTAAAATGCAAACCAGTATGGAGGGTGTATTCGCTTGTGGGAATGCATTATATATTCATGATGCTATAGATTATATAACAACAGAAAGTTATGAAGCAGGCAAAAATGCTGCATATTATGTTAAAAGCTTATAATATAAGAAAAATGCAATGCATTTTTCTTATATGTTTTTTAGAATAATTTTCTTAAGCAATTTTTACATATTAAGGTTTGACCTTTATTTGCAGAAATAGCTTCTTCTTTTTTTAAAGGTTTACCACATATCTCACAACAGGTTATATTTAGATTCTTATTACTATCTTTAGTTTTTGATATGTAAGAAGATTTTTTGTTTGACGGTGCAGAATATTCTATAGGGTCTAAAGTAGAATCTCTTTCACGAATCTCGTAATTAATATAGTATGTACTCTCTCCCAAAAGTTCTAATTCAAATCTTGGATTTTGGTTATCATAATATTCTTCAAGTATAAGTCTTCTGATTTGAGCATCATTAATAATTAGTCCACTTTTTTCTATACCATCAAATATGCTCTTTGGTATATTGGTGGTATCAGGATGGCGCTTTTTGCTTTTATAATAAACCTTTAAAACTGCAATTAGAGATTCCGTAAGTATGGTGTTTGGATTTTGGAGCCTTGCTTCATAGGCTATCTGTTCTTCATATATTGCATATCTATCGTGATATTTTCCAGAATTATAAGGCAAAATTGATCTTCCTTTTAAGTTAGAAAGTTTAAAGTTAGATTTTGAAATAGGAGAACCGTGTACTATAATTTTTGCATAAGCTTTAGACATAATATTAACCCCTTTATGACTTTTTTCAAAGCTAATTATAACACAATATAAGAATGTTGCTTCGCAATATTCTTAAGTTGCGTATTATTCTTTAATAAAGTATAATTATTGCTGAAAATGTTTATATTAGAAAATAAGCTGATTTAAGTTAGATAGAGAGGTTAAAATAATGGAAAAGGATGTAAAAATACTTGCTATAGAGTCTAGCTGTGATGAAACAGCAGCTGCTGTAGTTGTAAATGGAAGAAAAGTATTATCAAATGTAATAGCATCACAAATAGATATTCATACTAAGTTTGGTGGGGTAGTCCCAGAGGTGGCATCAAGAAAACATATTGAAGCTATTACTCCAGTTGTCCAAGAAGCATTGAGTGAAGCAAATTTAACGTTAAATGATATAGACGCGGTAGGGGTTACTTATGGACCAGGTCTTGTAGGAGCTTTACTTGTAGGAGTTCAATATGCAAAAGGACTTTCTTATGCTATTTCAAAACCGTTAATTGGTGTTAATCATATAGAAGGACATATAAGTGCAAATTTTATACAGTATAAAGATTTGAAACCACCTTTTGTTTGTTTGGTAGTTTCAGGAGGACATACTTTTATAGTTTATATGAAGGATTATGGAGATTTTGAAGTTATGGGTCAAACTAGAGACGATGCAGCGGGAGAAGCTTTTGATAAAGTTGCTAGAGCTATAGGGTTGGGATACCCTGGAGGACCTAAAATAGATAAAATATCAAAACAAGGTAATGCAGAAGCAATTACTTTTCCAAGAGCTAATTTTCATGAGAAGGATTGCTTAGATTTTTCGTTTAGTGGAATAAAGTCTGCAGTGCTTAATTATTTAAATAAGAAAAAAATGAAAAATGAAGAAGTAAATGAAGCTGATGTTGCAGCATCATTTCAGAAAGCAGTAGTAGATGTTTTGGTAGATAATGCGCTTAAAGCTTGTGAAATTAAAAGAGTAGATAGAATAGCTATAGCTGGAGGGGTTGCTTCTAATTCTACGTTAAGAACTTGTATGATTGAAAAAGGTAAAGAAAAAGGAATAGATGTGTTGTTTCCAGATACTATATTATGTACAGATAATGCAGCTATGATAGGAAGTGCTGCGTATTATGAATTTTTAAAGAAAAAAAATGCTCCGCTAGAATTAAATGCAATTCCAAATTTAAAATTAGGGCAAAGATAAATATAAGTTAGAGTATAGACTATTAAATTGAAAATTATGTTAGCGACCAAAGGATACAAATTAATTTTTATGTAATTTGTATCCTTTTTTTAAAAAGAAATTTTTAGTGAGGAGGAACATACTTCTAATGGTATGAGAATTGAATTAAACACTTTATTACTTTAAAGTTGTAAACGAATACAAGATGAATAAATAATATAAAAATATTGCAATTGAAAGAAAATAGTGGTATAATCAAAAATAAAAATCAAACAAACAAATGTATTTGAGGAAAAAACACACAAAAATACCAACTAACGATTTATTAATATGAACTGGATATAAATATTGAAATAATGTTAAAACTAATAAAAAAAGTAATAATTTAATATAAAAAATACTATTTATTGAAAAATTAAAAGGGGTATTGTAAGAAGAATAATTCAATTTTATCACTAAAAACTATATTTATGCATAAACATGTATAAAGTCATATTAATTAAAAAGTGATAAATGAAATATTAAATATTAAACTTGCAGTTAAAAGGGGGAATAAAAATTGAAGAGAAAATTATTAGCAGCAGCTTTGACGTCTGTTTTTGTTGCAACTACTTTATTTGCTGGTTGCGGTGCTAAAAATAGTGCAGAAACAAGTGGGGCAAAACAAAAAGATACTGCGCAAACTGAAAAAAAGAAAGCTAAAACACTAGTATTTGCACAAGGAACTGATCCAAGAGGATTAGATCCAGCTTATGTAGATGATGGAGAATCTGCAAAAATTATAGCAAATGTATATGATGGGTTACTAAGATATAAGAAGGACTCAACAGAACTTGAACCTTCACTTGCTACAGAATGGAAAGTAAGTGATGATGGAAAAGTATATACTTTTAAATTACGTGAAGGTGTAAAATTCCATGATGGAACAGACTTTAATGCAGAAGCAGTTAAAGTTAGTATTGAAAGACAATTACCACCTAAAAGAACAAATGATATGCCTTATGCATCATTTACTTTTGGAGAAGTTGAAAAAGTAGAAGTAGTTAATGATTATTCTGTAAAAATTACTTTAAAAGAGCCATATACTCCATTCTTGGCTAATCTAGCTATGGTGCTTGCTGCACCTATTGTAAGTCCAACTGCTTTGGAGAAGTATGATGGTAAGCTTATGGAAAATCCAGTAGGAACTGGTCCATTTAAATTTGTTAAATGGGATAAGGGACAATCAATAGTTTTAGAAAAAAATGAAGATTATTGGGATGAAGAAAAAGCTAAAGTTGATAAAGCTATATTCCAATTTACAAAGGAAAATTCAGTTAGAGCGACTCAGCTTATGACAGGAGCAGTAGATATAATAGATGGAGTAGATCCTAATGATGTTGCTCAAATAGAAAAATCAGGTGCTACAATTTATAAAAGACCAGGTATGAATATAAACTATATGGCTTTCAACTGTGAAAGAGCACCATTTAATGATGCTAAGTTAAGAGAAGCAATAAGTTATGCTATTAATAGAGAAGAACTTGTGAAATTCTTGTATCAAGGATATTCATCAATAGCTAACAGCCAAATGCCAAGCTTTATTCCAGGATTTAATGATAAGGTTAAACCTTATGAATACAATCCAGAAAAAGCAAAAACAATGTTAAAAGAATTAGGAAAAGAAAAATTAGAAATAAAAATGATAATTTATTCAAACCCTAGACCATATAATACAGTTGGACAAAAACTTGCAGAAGCTATTCAAGGATATTTATTAAAAGTAGGAATTAAATCTACAATAGAACCTTATACTTGGACAGAATATAAAGAAAAAGCAAAACAAGGTGAAGGGGATATAATGTTCTATGGATGGACTGGAGACAATGGGGATCCAGATAACTTCTTATCATTACTTGATTCTAAAGAGATAGAATCTAGCTTAAATGCTGCAAAATATAGTAATAAAAAAGTAGATGAATTGCTTTCAAAAGCAAGAAGAACTCCAAATGGAGAAGAAAGAAATAAATTGTACAAAGATATTCAAGATATATTAGCTAAGGATGCACCATGGCTTCCAATTTCAAGTGCAGAAGTTATGGCAGGACATTCAGCTAAAGTTAAGGGATTTGGTTATCATCCAACAGGAGTTGTATACTTGAAATACGTAGATAAAGAATAGTTGGTTAATAAGATGAATGGAAACCCGTATGGGTTTCCCATTTTTCTTTATTTAGATATAGGGGGGCGTATTAATGCTTAAATATACAATTAAAAGATTACTTATGCTTATTCCAGTTTTGCTTGGAGTATCCATACTTGTATTCTTTGTAATGCATGTGCTTGCAAGTGATCCTGCTAGTATAATTTTAGGACAGCATGCAACTACAGAACAAATAGCAAAACTTAGAGAAGAACTGGGATTAAACCAACCATTATATATACAATATTTTAATTTTTTAAAAGGTATTTTACAAGGTGATTTAGGAAATTCACTTATAACTAAAACTCAGGTAATAAAAGAGTTAGGTTCTCGTTTTCCAGCTACTGTTGAACTCGCTTTAGTATCAATTTGTTTAGCTGCGATTATTGGTATTTTTATAGGAGTAATATCTGCTGTTAAACAAAATACAATCGTTGATTATATAAGTATGATAATATCATTACTTGGAGTATCAATGCCTATTTTCTGGCTTGGACTTATGCTTATAGTGTTATTTTCTGTAAAATTAGGTGTTCTGCCGGTTGCGGGAAGAATTCAAATGGGTATGGAACCTCAACATATAACAGGGCTATACTTATTAGATAGTTTGATTAGTGGAGATATGGAAGCTTTTAAAAGCTCATTAAGCCATTTAATATTGCCTGCTGTGGCACTAGCATCGTATTCAACAGCAATTATAGCACGTATGACTAGATCTACAATGCTTGAGGTAATAAGACAGGATTATATTCGTACAGCAAGATCAAAAGGAATATTTGAAAAAGCAGTTATTTTAAGTCATGCGTTAAGAAATGCATTAATTCCAATTATTACTGTAATAGGTCTTCAGTTAGGATCATTACTTGGCGGCGCGGTTTTAACTGAAACAGTTTTTTCATGGCCAGGTGTTGGGGGGTATGTAGTAGACTCCATAATAAAATCTGACTATCCAGTAGTTCAAGGAGCAGTTATGATGCTTGCTGTTATATTTGTTGTTGTTAACTTGCTTGTGGATTTACTTTATGCACATCTAGATCCTAGAATTAAATATTCATAAGGAGGTCTTGGGAATGGAAAATAACATAGAGATAAAAAATGAAGTTTTACAAAAAGATATAGATATAAAGAAAGAAAAGAAATTTTCTCAATGGAGAGAAATGTGGTATATGATCAAGCAAAATAAGGCAGCGTTAGTAGGAATGGTTATAATTGTTATATTACTCTTACTAGCTATACTTGGAAGGATTATAGAACCATACGATCCTAATGTTGGTCAGTTGTCAGAAAGCTTACAAGCACCTTCTACGTTGCATTGGTTTGGTACTGATGAACAAGGACGAGATATTTTAAGTAGAATTATAGATGGTACAAAAATATCACTAAGAGTTGGTATTACAGCAGTTGCTTTTGCACTTACTATAGGTATAGTAATGGGTTCTATAGCGGGATACTATGGTGGAAAAATAGATATGATTGTTATGAGAGTTATGGATATAATATTAGCTTTTCCATCATTGCTTTTAGCTATAGCATTTATGAGTGCACTTGGTCGTGGTATAGATAAAGCAATAATTGCAATAAGTATTGTTACTATTCCAGAGTATGCTCGAATAGTTAGAAGTTCAATTCTATCAGTAAAAGAAAGTGAATATATTCAAGCAGCAAGGGTAATAGGAAATACAGATAGGGCTATAATATTCAAACATATTTTACCTAATGTTATTTCACCAATTGTTGTTAGAGCTACCCTTGGAATATCTTCAGCAATTTTAGATACGGCAGCTTTAGGATTCTTAGGGCTAGGAGTACAACCGCCAACAGCAGAATGGGGAAGTATGCTAGGTTCAGGAAGAGGTTATTTCTTTAATGCTCCTCATATAGTTGTATTTCCTGGGATAGCTATAACAATTACTGTTCTTGCATTTAATTTATTTGGCGATGGTCTTCGTGACGCATTAGATCCAAAACTACGTAATTAGGGGGGGCAAAATATGTTATTAGAGGTTAAAAATCTTAAAGTTCAATTTAAAACAAAGGCTGGAGATGTAAATGCAGTAAATGGAGTAGATTTCGAAGTTGATAAAGGAGAGGTTGTTGCCTTGGTTGGAGAATCAGGTAGTGGAAAAAGTGTAACTTCCTTGTCAGTAATGAGACTTATTCCTAATCCACCTGGAAAGATTGTGGGGGGAGAAATATTATTTAATGGAGAAGATTTGTTAAAAAAGGGTAAAAGAGAAATGCAGGATATCAGAGGAAATAAGATATCTATGATATTTCAAGAACCTATGACTTCATTAAACCCTGTATTTACTATAGAAAGGCAAATATGTGAAACATTAATAAGGCATAAAAATATGAGCAAAAAAGAGGCAGCAAAGGAAGCAATCAGAATGCTTGAATTAGTTGGTATGCCTTCTCCAGAAAAAAGAGTTAAAGATTATCCACATCAAATGAGTGGAGGAATGAGACAACGTATAATGATTGCTATGGCACTTGCATGTAGACCTGAACTGTTAATTGCAGATGAGCCTACAACAGCATTAGATGTAACAATTCAAGCACAAATTTTAGATTTAATGTTAAAGCTTAGAGAAAAAATGGGTACATCTATTTTAATGATTACTCATGACTTAGGTGTTGTTGCGGAAATAGCAGATAAAGTTGTTGTAATGTATTGTGGTCAAATAGTTGAAAAAGCTACAGTAGATGAAATATTTGAAAAACCACTTCATCCATATACTGAAGCGCTTCTAAAATCAATTCCTAAAATTAATGATGAAAAAGAAAAACTGTTTATGATAGATGGAATGGTTCCAAATCCTTTGGATTTACCAAAAGGATGTCCATTTAGTACAAGATGTACTAAATGTATTGATAGATGTAAAAAAGAAAAACCTGAGTTAATTGATGTTGATGGAAGAAAAGTTAGATGTTTTTTGTATAGCTAAAGAGGGGGCGGAATAATGGCTGAAGCATTATTACAAGTAAAAAATTTAAAAAAATATTTTCCCATACGTTCTGGAATTTTAAATAGAGTTACAAACAATGTAAAAGCTGTAGATGGTGTGTCTTTTGATATATATAAAGGTGAAACCTTAGGGCTAGTAGGTGAATCAGGATGTGGTAAATCAACAACTGGAAAAATGATAGTTAATTTATTAAAGCCAACAAGCGGTGAGATAGTTTTTAATGGTGAAAATATAGTAACTGCTAATAAAAAAAGGCAAAAAGAATTTAGAAAGGATATACAAATAATATTTCAAGATCCTTATGCTTCTTTAAATCCTAGAATGACTATAGGAGATATTATAGCTGAACCGATTAAAATTAATAATTTAGCTAAACATGGTAATGTTGAAAAAAGAGTTTTGGAATTGTTAGATTATGTTGGCCTTGCTTCTTATCAAAAAAATAGATATCCACATGAATTTAGTGGTGGACAAAGACAGAGAGTTGGTATAGCTAGAGCTTTGGCAGTAAATCCAAAATTAATCGTATGCGATGAACCTGTATCCGCATTAGATGTATCTATACAGGCACAAGTTTTAAATTTATTAGATGATCTTCAAAAAGAATTCGATTTGACTTATTTGTTTATAGCTCATGGATTAAATGTAGTTAAGCATGTGAGTAATCGTGTAGGAGTTATGTATTTAGGAGATTTAGTTGAGGTGGCAGCTGATAATGACTTATATAAAAATCCAAAACACCCATATACCCAAGCTTTGTTATCTGCGATTCCAATTCCTGATCCTAAGGCAAAAAAAGAAAGAATAATACTAAAGGGAGATGTACCAAGTCCAATTAATCCTCCACAAGGATGTCGTTTTCATACAAGATGTAATAAATGTATGGAAATATGTAAAAAAGAAAAACCTAAAATGAAAGAAATGGAAAATGGTCATAAAGTAGCATGCCATTTATATGATGAAAGCAGTGTTGAGTAAAATAACACTGCTTTCATTTTATTTAATTTAGGAAATTTTATGATTCTAAAAATACTTATTTATATGCAGAATTTATTGTTTATCATTTCGAAAAATTTATTTAATTCTTTTAAAAGTAATCACTAAAAATATTATTAATTATAAAATAATAATGTAGAGAAATAATTTAATTATGGGTGATAGTGTGAGAACTTTGAAATTTGGTTCAAAAGGATCAGATGTAATGAAAGTACAAGCAGTTTTGAACAAGATAGGATATAAAGCAGGTCCGGTTGATGGTATTTTTGGAAGTAAAACTGAAGATGCAGTATTAAGATTTCAAACTAATAATGGTATACAAGCAACAGGAGTTATAGGTCCTAAGACATGGAGTGTATTAAAAACATATATCTTAGGGTATGACATATTTAAAATAAGACAGGGGGATAGCTTGTACAAAATATCATTAGCGTATTTTACACCGTTGGATAGTATACTTACAGCAAATCCAGGATTGAATCCTTACAATCTAAGAGTAGGTATGGAAATAAAGGTGCCATATTCAATTGATGTGGTAGATACAAATGTTGATTATACTTATGATATTTTAAAACATGACATAAAAGGATTGAAAGAAAGATATCCTTTTATAGAAGTGGGTATTGCTGGAAAAAGTACTTTAGGAAGAAATTTATACTATGTTAAGCTAGGCAAAGGACCTAACAAAGTTTTTTATAATGCAGCTCATCATTCTTTGGAATGGATTACTACTCCAGTACTTATGAAATTTATTGAGGACTTTTCTAAAGCTTATGCACAAGGAGGAAGCATAAAAGGTTATAATATAAGAGATATGTGGAATAAAAGTACTGTTTATATAATGCCTATGGTAAATCCAGATGGAATAGATCTAGTTATAAATGGATTAAAGAAAGATAATCCTTACTATGATAAGTTAATAAAATGGAATAATGGAAGTAAAGATTTTTCAAAAACCTGGAATGCAAATGTCAGAGGAGTGGATTTGAATCATAATTATGATGCAGCTTGGCAACTATCTAAGGAATCTGAGAAAAAATTAGGAATAGATGGTCCAGGACCAACAAGATATTCAGGGGAATTTCCAGAATCAGAAGTTGAAACTAAAACAGTAGTTAACTTTACAAGAAAGAATAATCCTAAATTGGTATTAGCATATCATAGTCAAGGAGAAGTTATATATTGGAATTTCATGAATAAAGCTACTAAAGAAATGAAAAGAATAGGAGAGGCTTTAGCAAAAGCAGCAGGATATGAGCTTGCAGAAGCTTATGGAATAACATCTTATGCTGGATATAAAGATTGGGTAATTGATAAGTTTGGAACTCCTGGCTATACTGTTGAAGTAGGAAAGGGAGTAAATCCACTTTCACTAAGTCAATTTGATAAAATATATAAAGATAATATAGGGCTTTTGTTATTAGCAGCGGTAATAACATCATAATATAAGAAAAGTGCGATGCACTTTTCTTATATTTGTCCTAGTGATTTTAATATGAATTGTGCTATAACAGCTGATGAAATATAAGTTCCTATAAATACAAAACAAGCTAATATTATAATTTTCCAACCTATTTTTGAAAAAGTATCTAAGTCCTTACCTATTGAAATACCTGAATAAGCAAGTATTGGTGTTGTTAGTGATAAGAAACTTACTTTTTTTACCGCAGCTGAAATAGCAGTAGCAAATGGAAAATTAGGAAATGTCAAAATACATCCAATTAAAACTATATACGCTACACTTGGTATTTTACCAGGTATAAATTTAGAGAGTAATATACCAGTAATACAAATAGCGATAAGTATTATCATGCCTGGAATGGATTCTATGATACCATTTTTATAACCAATTAAATTACCAATTAAAGATAAAATTCCTACTATAACCATAATAAATAAAATATTTTTTGTTTTCATTATTTACCCTCCTTTACAGATATATCTGAGGTAGGTAAGGTTTTATATTTAATTTTATACATTTTTTTATAAAGCCATTCTGAAACTGGCAATGCTATCCAAAGTGACATATAAAGTCCATCCAATCCAGATAGCATATTGCTTGCAGCACCAAAAGCAGCCAATGTATCTTTCATTTGAGGGAACATAGTACTTAAAGAACCTACTGAAGCGGTCATCATGCTGGCACTACCAACTCCAGATGCCATAGCTAATGCATAAGGATGGAATGGTAAATAAGCAGCAAAAAAGCTTGCTAACACTCCAAAAAATATAGTCCCAAATACTGTACCACATATATAAACAGCCATAACTCCTTGACCTTCAGGACCATCCATTCCATATACATCACTTATTAATGCAACATTAGGCTCACGAGCTATAGAATGTGCAGCACCAATAGATTCTCTTTTTAGACCTAGTGCAACAGCTAATGGAATACCTAGAAAAATAGTTCCTATATTACCAAATTCCTGTAATATGAGAGCAGGACCTACTTTTATGATTTTAGGTAAGCTTGGGCCTATTAAAGTACCATATCTAGCCATAAGAAGCATTAGAGTAACGGTAATTAACCCTCCAGCATCAGCCATATCTTTTTTGTTTGCAATTTTTAGGAATTTTGGTCCTAAGAATATTCCTATTATTAATGCATATAGCATAGGTAGTAAAACTACAGTTCCAGGACCACATTTGAATTTAAAAGTTCCTATAAGTTCGGCAATGATTACTAAAACAAGAACGAGTCCATGAAGTTTCCAATTTTTCACTTAAAATTCCTCCTTTAAAATATTTATAAGTCTGAAATTTTAAAATTTAAAATTCCAGACGATTAATAATTAACTTTTAGCTAAAATAATTTTGCATCATGTTTATATATTGTTCTTTAGTTAATAGAGGCTTAAAGTTTGTTTTTATTTCTTCTGCAATTTTAGCCTCATTATATAATAAATCTATAACTGTCATGGCAAAAAGCTTTGCAGGTAATATACATGCAGCATAATAATCTACTACATGAAAATCTTCAGTATGAAGAGCACCACTAACTCCCCCCATAAAAGGATGAATTGCAGGTATGATATGTGATATATCTCCCATATCTGTTGAAGCTCCAAAATGTCCAGCATTTATAATTTGTTCTTGAGGTAGTAATTTAGAAGCATTAGAAACAAATAAATCATTTAATTGGTTAGAACAATTTAAAGGTAAATATCCAGGTATTGTTTTAATTATGGTCTCAGCTCCAACAGCATATCCACCAGCTTTTAAGGCATTATCTACTTTAGTATGAGTATTCTCAATTGATTTCATGTTTTTAGCTCTAACATAGGTTTCCATTCGAACATCACATGGAACACTATTAACGGTATCTCCACCTTTTGTAATAATAGGGTGAACTCTAACGTGATCATCATCTATAAAGGTTTCTCTAAGGGCGTTAATACCCATAAGTCCTATCATAGCTGCATTTAATGCATTGATACCCTCATGAGGTGCTTCGGCAGCGTGAGCTGTCTTACCTACATATCGAATGTTTTTAGCTATAAATCCATTGCTAGTCTCTCCTACAGCAACCATAGGGTCAGGACTGTTTTTAGCAGAATGCATCATTAATGAAATATCTATATCATCAAATTCTCCAAGGTATAAAAGTTCTTGTTTACCTCCAAAAAAATGAATTTTACCTTCGTTATAAAGTTTTTCTCTATAGGCTATTTCAATAAATTCTTCAGCAGGAACTCCCATAAATGTTACATTTCCATTAAGTTTATCTTCAATATTAGACAGCTTTAATCCTAAAGCAGCACCTAACATGGAGGTTAATTGTAGATGGTGACCGCAAGTGTGAGCTGCTCCAGTCAAAGGATCTGCTTTAGAACTTGCAGGGCACAGTACAGCATCTAATTCTCCTAAAATAGCTATATTAGGTCCTGATGAACTTTCTTTTAATTTAGCTTTTACTCCAGTTATAGCTAAATTTTTTTTATAAGGAAGTTTTAAATCTTTAAAAAAGTTTGCTACTAACTGAGAAGTTTTATCCTCTTTAAATCCTAGTTCTGGGCAGGATTCTACTTGTTTTGCAAAAGATATTAATTTTTCAGCATTTGCATCAATAGTATCGCAAACAATTTTTTTTAATTCATTACTAGTCATTGTTATCCCTCCATCCAGTCGATTTGTATTAAATATTATTATAAGTAGTACATGAAGTGTTTTTCTGTAAAAGAAAAATGTAAGTCAATGAAACACAAAAAATATTATATCATTGTATTTTAAAATAGTAAATAAGCTATATGTGATTTTATACATGTATATGAATAATATATTAAGAATATATGTGTATAAATATAAATTTTTAATATAAATAAAAAAACGCTAATAAATTTATTAGCGTTTTATACCATGTTTTCCCATTCTTCATAAAATTTTTCTAACTGGTCTTCGCAATCAGAAAGGTCTTTGCGAATTTCCTCACTCTTTTTAGGATTTGAATAAACTTCTTCAAGACATAGTTGGTTTTGAAGCTCTTCAATTTGTCCTTCTAAATCAGATATGCTTTGTTCTAAAGTTTTCATTTTAAGTTTTTTTTGTTTTTCTAACTGTTGAGCTTCTCTTTTCTTTTTCTTTTCCTGTTTTATTTGAGTTTTTGTTTTCCCTTCAAATTCCTCATCTTCTTCAAATCTTAATGGATTCTTTTTCTTTTCTATGTAATAAGAATAATTTCCTAAATACGTTTTTATTCCATCAATATTTAGTTCGTGAATTTTTTCTATAACTTTATTTAAAAAATATCTATCATGAGATATAACCAAAACAGTTCCATCATAATTTAGAATAGCATCTTCTAAAGCTTCTCGTGACATGATATCTAGATGATTAGTAGGTTCATCTAAAAGTAAAAAATTTGATTTCGAAAGCATAAGTTTTAAAATGTTAATTCTACATTTTTCACCACCACTTAATGTGGAAATCTTTTTAAATACATCATCACCAGTAAATAAAAATGCGGCAAGAGCATTCCTAACTTCGGTAGTTGTAAGCTTAGGAAAATCATCCCAGATTTCATCAAGAACAGTTTTTTCAGGCTCTAAGTTAGATTGTTCTTGATCATAATATCCTATAAATACATTTTTACCTAATACACAAATACCTTCATCATTTTTTACCTTATCCATTAATATTTTAAATAAGGTAGTTTTACCTCTACCGTTTTCACCAATTAAAGCTGTTCTTTCTCCACGTTTTATATCTAGGCTCAAGTTTTGAAATAATATTTTATCTCCATAGCTTTTTGATAGGTTTTCAACATGAAGGATATCATTACCGCTTTTAATTTGTGTTGGAAATTTCATCCTAGTTATTTTCTTCTCTTTAATAGGAGCTTCCAGTCGTTCAATTTTATCTAAAGCTTTTTGTCTGCTTTCAGCAGCACGTATACTTTTTTCTCTATTAAATGAGCGGTATCTTTCAATTATTTCTTCTTGACGATTTAGTTCAGATTGTTGAAGCTTATAAGCTTTTAGTTTTTCCTCATATGCTTTTTTCTTAAGTTCAATATATTGAGTATAACTACCATTATAGCATTCCATGTATCCATTTGATAATTCAAAGGTTTTATTAGTAATAGAATCAAGAAAAAATCTATCGTGAGATATAACTAAAATAGTGCCTTTGTAAGAAATTAAATATTCTTCCAACCATTCTATAGCATCTAAATCGAGATGGTTAGTAGGTTCGTCTAATAAAAGTATATCTGGATTGGAAAGCAATAATTTGCATAGAGATACCCTGGTTTTTTGTCCTCCACTTAAAATATTTATAGGTTTTAAGTAATCTTCTTCTAAAAATCCTAATCCTTTTAGTACTTTGTTAATTTCAGCTTTGTAAGTGTAACCACCTCTATTTGTATAAAGTTCAGAATATGTAGTATAATCTTTAATTATTTTATTATGATAATCTTTATTAGAAGCATCGTAAGGTTTATTCATTTCATCTTCTAACTTTGTTAGTTTATTTTCAAGATTTAAAAGATCTTTAAAAACATACAATACTTCATTATAAATAGAATTTTCACTTTGTAGAGATAAATGTTGAGAAAGATAACCTACTTTTTTATTTTTATCAATGAAAATATCTCCACTATCGGGTTCCAATTGTTTGTTTATAATTTTAAACAATGTTGATTTACCAGCACCGTTTGGTCCAACTAGACCTACATTCTCACCTTGGTTTATATTAAATGTTATATTTTTTAAAATTACATCTATACCATAATTTTTATGTATATTTTTACAACTTAAAACTATCATTCCTTTCACCTCGCTCTGTATATTTTACTATGTAAAATGAAAATTTTGTAGCATAAATTTATTTTCAGCTAACATTATTTCTTGGTGCAATTGAAACAATATTAAAAAATAGGTATAATAAGTGTAAGTAAGTTTGTAAGTTTATGTTAGTATAGGGAATAATAAAGTTAAAATTATGTTATATATTAATAAAATTTATGTAAAATTATAATTTTATAATAATAGGTATCAAAAGAACTAATAAGTGTTATTATACAACATAAGTAATATGAAAAGATAGCGTTATTGTATTAACAAAATAAGTATAGTAGAATTACATTAAGTTTGGAAATTATTAAAGTGAGGAGTGTCACAATTGGAGAAAAAGAGAAATGTTTCGATGGCAGTTATAAGAAGATTGCCTAAATATCATAGATATTTACAAGAGCTTATGAAGAATGATGTAGATAGAATATCTTCAAAGGAGTTAAGCGAAAAAATAGGGTTTACTGCATCACAAATAAGACAAGATCTTAATTGCTTTGGTGATTTTGGACAACAAGGATATGGGTATAATGTAAAGGACTTATATAATGAAATAAGTTTAATTTTAGGCTTAGGCAATGAATATAATACTGTAATAATTGGTGCTGGTAATATAGGGCAGGCAATTGCAAATTATTCTAATTTTGATAAACTAGGATTTAAACTCAATGCAATTTTTGATGTTAATCCTAAATTAATAGGACTTAAAATTAGAGATGTTGAAATATTAGATATAGATAATTTAGACCAATTCTTAAAAAATAATAAAATAGATTTAGGGGTTATCTGTGTAACAAGAACAAATGCACAAAGTATTTGTGATATTCTTATTAAAAATGAAGTTAAAGGAATATGGAATTTTGCACCTGTTGATTTGCATGCTCCAGAAGATGTGAAAGTTGAAAATGTACATTTAAGTGAAAGCTTACTTACGTTAACATACTTATTAAATGGAAGAAGATAATATATAAATCAGAAATTTAAAAAATAATTTATAAATTTCCAGCTAAACTTTTATGGTTTTGTTGGAAATTTTTTTATGTATTTAAAAGTGGGAGAATTTAAATATATGTTTAAAATAAAATAATTTGTAGAATTAGTGTTATATGTATATTTTAAATCTTATATATAGTTATAGACATTATTAGAATAATATCTATATTTATAAAAATATTGTATATTATTATTGAAATGTAGAGAAGGAAGTTATATAATAGAAATGTAAGTTTTGGAACAATATGATAATTATTATATATAAATAGTTATCATAAAAAAATTTTAAATTAATATTGTTATTTTATTAACAATATTCAGGATGTTTTTTAAAGTTAACTTATGGGGAGGAATTTAGTATGGAATTCAAAAACGTTATACTTGAAAAAGAAGGAAAGTTAGCTATTCTTACTATTAACAGACCTAAAGCATTAAATGCTTTAAATGCAGAAACTATCAATGATATTGATATGGCTGTTGATAACATCGCAAAAGATAAAGGAATTGAAGCTGTAATTGTAACAGGCTCTGGAAATAAATCATTTGTTGCAGGTGCTGATATCAAAGAAATGAAAGATATGAGCGTAATGGATGGAAGAGAATGGGCAATTTATGCAAATGGAGTATTTAGAAAAATAGAAACTTTGAACAAGCCTGTTATTGCAGCTGTTAACGGTTTCGCATTAGGTGGAGGATGCGAAATTTCAATGGCATGTGATATAAGAATTGCATCTAAAAATGCAAAATTTGGTCAACCAGAAGTTGGTCTAGGAATAACTCCAGGATTTGGAGGAACTCAAAGACTTGCAAGACATGTAGGTATGGGAAGAGCTAAAGAATTAATTTATACAGCAAAAATAGTAGGTGCTGAAGAAGCTTATAGAATTGGACTTGTAAACAAAGTTGTTGAACAAGAAGAATTAATGGATGAAGCTAAAAAGCTTGCTAATTCAATTATGAAGAATGCACCAGTAGCTGTTAGATTATGCAAACAAGCTATTAACAGAGGTATGCAAGTAGATATTGATACTGCTGTGAATCTTGAAGCTGAACTTTTCGGCGAATGTTTCTCAACAGAAGACCAAACAGAAGGTATGACAGCATTTATGGAAAAAAGAAAAGAAAAGAATTTTAAAAATAGATAATATTTAAGAATTTTATCTATTAGTTCTAGAATAAAAAATATTCAAGGGTAAATGTTAGATAGTAATGAAGTTTTAGCATTTACCTTTGAATTTTGAAAAGTATAAAGTGTAGAGATGATTAGATAGTGTAAATGTAGAAGCTATATTATTTTTTTTACGCTATTACTGGAAAAAAAGGTAAACTAAGTGAATAGATTGTAAATTTACTATACTTTATATTATTAGGTAAACTAAGTGAATAGATGATAAATCTGTTACACTTTATAATTAAAGGAGGTAAGAAAATGAATTTTCAATTTACTAAGGAACAAGAATTAGTAAGACAAATGGTAAGAGATTTTGCTGAAAATGAAATTAAACCTATAGCAGCAGAAAGTGATCAAACTGGAGAATTTCCAATGGAAAACTTCAAAAAGTTGGGCAAATATGGTTGTTTTGGAATACCATTTCCAACTGAATATGAAGGAGCAGGTGGAGACTATTTATCATATATCTTAGCTGTTGAAGAACTTTCAAAAGCATGTGCAACTACAGGAATTGCACTTTCAGTACAAACTTCACTTTGTATGGGAGCAATTTGGGCATTCAGTAATGAAGAACAAAAGAAAAAATATATGCCAGGTTTATGTTCAGGTAG
>NZ_JAPQER010000009.1:0-40767 GCF_026735135.1 Clostridium aestuarii
TTATGAATAATGTTCAATTAGCTTCATTAGCAGTAAGCTTAGGAGATACTGAAACATTAATTCAACATCCAGCATCAATGACTCATTCACCATATACTGCAGAAGAAAGAGCAGCAGCAGGAATAAGTGATGGATTAGTTAGATTATCAGTTGGTCTTGAAACTGCAGAAGATATAATTGCTGATTTAAAACAAGCTTTAGATTTAATAGTAAAATAGAAGTTAAAGTATAATTTTAAATTAATTATTAAACAGTATTTATTTAAATTGAATTTCAGAATCAATTGTAAGAAAAAATAGTTCTTACAATTGATTCTATATAAAAATAAAAAACATTTGAATATAGTATTATATGTTTTTGGAGTATATGTTTGTTTTTGGAATATATGTAAACCTTTTCGGGTAGTTTTTATTAAGTATGTAATATATAATTACTTTACAATGGAATTATAAATAAAAAATTTTAATTTATTTAAGGAGGAATTATTCATGGGTGATAACTCAAAAAAGCCAATAGCTAATGGAATGGCACTGATACCATTTGTAGTTTTCGTAGCAATTTATCTTGGAAGTGGACTTATACTACAATCTAAAGGTGTAGAATTAGCATTCTATCAGTTTCCAGCACCTGTAGCATGTTTTATTGGTGTTATTGCAGCGTTTGTAATATTAAAAGGAACAATAAATGAAAAGTTTGACTCTTTTATAAAGGGATGCGGTAATCAAGATATAATTATAATGTGTACAATTTATTTATTAGCTGGAGCTTTTGCAGCTGTATCTAAAGCTATGGGAGGCGTAGATTCAACTGTAAACTTAGGATTAACTTATATACCAGCAAATTATATAATGGTAGGGTTGTTTGTTATAGCAGGATTTATTTCAATATCAACAGGTACATCAGTTGGAGCGATAGCAGCTATTACTCCGATTGCTATAGGACTTGCTGATAAATCAGGACTTTCTCTTCCTCTTACATTAGCAGCTGTATGTGGTGGAGCAATGTTTGGAGATAACCTATCAGTAATATCAGATACTACAATTGCAGCAACTAGGACGCAAGGATGTGAAATGAGAGACAAGTTTAAAGTAAATATATTTATTGCGGCACCAGCAGCAATTATAACAATGGTTTTACTTTTCATCTTTGGTCGTCCAGATACTATACCAGCAATGCAAACTTATGATTTTAATATAATAAAAGTTATACCATATATATTTGTATTAGTTGTAGCTTTAATTGGTGTTAACGTTTTCGTTGTACTTACAGGTGGAATATTCCTTTCAGGTATAATAGGATTAGTATATGGTGATTTGACAGTTTTAACTTTTTCACAAAATGTATTTACTGGATTTACAAATATGATAGAAATATTCCTTCTATCAATGCTGACTGGTGGACTTGCTCATATGGTTACAGAAGCAGGCGGAATACAATTCTTGCTAGAGAAGATACAACTTATGATAAAAGGAAAAAAATCAGCAGAATTTGGTATTGGAGCACTTGTTTCTTTAACAGATGCTGCAGTTGCTAATAATACAGTTGCTATCATAATAAATGGACCTATTGCTAAGGAACTTTGTCATACTTATAAAGTAGATCCTCGTAGAAGTGCAGCTATATTGGATACTTTCTCATGTATATTCCAAGGACTTATTCCTTATGGTGCTCAACTTCTAATATTAACAGGATTCACAAAAGGAGCAATTTCTCCTTTCCAAGTAATACCACTACTATGGTATCAACAACTTCTAGCAGTATCGGTTATAGCTTCAATGTTTATACCTTTTGCAGATGGTTTAATAAGGAAACAGCCTTGGAAATGGGATGATGAGAGTGCATCTGCATAAGTTAAATAAAACAATAGTTGATAATTATATTTAATAATTATATAAATAAAGCCCCAATTTGTATAACCCTCAATA
This sequence comes from Clostridium aestuarii, assembly GCF_026735135.1. Taxonomy (GTDB): domain Bacteria; phylum Bacillota; class Clostridia; order Clostridiales; family Clostridiaceae; genus Clostridium_H; species Clostridium_H aestuarii. Next base: position 1,926 of record NZ_JAPQER010000009.1, read on the forward strand.
AATTCAGGAGTAAGTTAGATAGCAGGTATCTGACTTACTCCTAATTTATATTTAAAAATGTATTTAGAGAAAAACAGATAAAAGTAGGTGAAAAAATGTTTGTTGATTCACATACTCATTTAGATCATTACCAATGTAATGAGATAGAAAGAGCAATTAATCAAATCAATAAGGAAAAAATAATTACTATAAATAATTCTATGGATGTACCTTCATACATTAAAAATTTAAAAATTAGTAAGAACAGCAAATATATTATACCAACATTTGGGATACATCCATGGAATGCACCTAAGTATGTAGATAAATTACAAGAAATAAAAAAATTCATAGATAAAACATCTATAATAGGTGAAATAGGATTAGACTTTTGTTGGGTACAAGATAAAAATGAATATGAAGCTCAAAGAAAAATTTTAAGATTTTTCTTAGAAAAAGCTAAGCAACAGAATAAAATAATTAATCTTCATACTAAGGGTGCAGAAAAAGAGATTTTAGAGCTATTGAATAAATATGAAATAGAAAAGGCTATAATTCATTGGTATTCAGGGTCAATAGATATTTTGAATAGCATGATTGAAAGAAATTTTTATTTTACTATAGGTGTAGAAGTGACATATTCAGATAAAATAAAAAAAATTGCAGAAAAAATTCCATTAGATAGATTACTTACAGAAACTGATGGACCAGGAGCAGAAGAGTGGCTAACACATAAGAGAGGAATGCCTATATTAATAAAAAACGTTATAAAGGATTTAGCGGATATAAAAAAAATACCTTTAGAAAGTATGAACAACATAGTTATAGAAAATTTTAAAAGAATAATACCAAAGAATATTTTAAATGGTTTATAATATATAGTGAAATAAACTTAGAATATGAAAAAAATTGACATATATATTTTTATTATATAAGATATAAATGTATGTAAAAATTATAATGAAAAGGGGGAGCCAATGTTATTGGTTGAGAGGAAATTTAAAATTTCGACCCTTATAACCTGAACTGGATAATGCCAGCGGAGGGAAGATATCAATCTATATTTGAAATATTTATGATATTAAGTAGATATATCTCTTCATCCAGTTTAAGGATGGAGAGATTTTTTTATTTAAAAATATAATAGAGGGAAAGGAAGTTGTTAAAATGAAAAATGTTAATGTTAGTCTTCAGGTTTTACCTGTAGTAGAAGAAGAAAGAATCTACCCTGTAGTTGATAGAGTTATAGAGTATATTGATTCTTGTGGAGTAAAATATGAAGTTGGTCCTATGGAAACTACTATGGAAGGTGACTTAGATGAGCTTTTAGAAATAGTAAAAAAAGCTCAAGACATATGTGTTAAAGAAGGAGCAGCAAGAGTTGTTTCTGTTATAAAAATAGATTATAAACCTGAAGGCGTGACAATGAATGAAAAAACGTATAAATATAAAAAATAAGGTTATACCAATATTGTTTCAAATAATTTTATTGTTTATATGGCAGTTGGTTGTAGATAGAGGTGTTATTGAAAGATATATCCTTCCATCACCTATAGATGTCATATCAGCATTAATTGATATATTACCCAACATAAAGGTCCATATTTACATTACTCTTAAGGAAGCTATGCTGGGATTTATTATATCTATTATTTTAGCGGTAATATTAGCACTGCTTATGGATAATGTAAAAATTATAAGAAGAAGTATTTATCCTATATTGGTTATATCACAAACAATACCTATTATTGTATTGGCTCCATTGTTTGCAATGTGGTTTGGGTTTGGTATGCAACCTAAGATTATAATTGTAGTTTTAGTATGTTTTTTTCCTATAGTTATAAGCCTCATGGATGGATTAAATTCTGTAGATAAGGATATGATTAATCTTTTAAAATCTATGGGAGCAAATAAACTTCAGATTTTTAAAATTGTAAAATTCCCAGCATCAATAGTTAACTTTTTTTCTGGGCTCAGAATTGCGGCAACCTACAGCATAATGGGAGCGGTAATTGGAGAATGGGTAGGAGCGGATAAAGGTCTTGGTTTCTATATGATAAGAGTTAAGCATTCTTTTGCTATAGATAAGGTTTTTGCTGTTGTTCTAATTATCATAGCTTTAAGTATGGTATTGTTTGGAATATTATATTTGATTCAATATATATTAATGCCTTGGAATAGAAATTCTAATATTGATTCCTAAAATATAATTATGGAGGTAATGAAATGAAAAAGAAGATTATATCATTAATTGCAATGGTTACACTTGCTACTGCGGTATTTGTAGGATGTGGCAACAATGCAGCCGATAAAAAGGATGTAACTAAAAAAACTGAAGAGTTAAAAAAGATAACGGTTGTATTGGACTGGGTTCCTAATACTAATCATACTGGATTATATGTAGCTAAAGATAAAGGGTATTATGCAGAAGAAGGATTAGACGTAAATATAATTCAACCTTCAGAGGGTGGATCAGCAGATTTAATTGCAGCTAAAAAAGGTGAGTTCGGAATAAGTTATCAAGAACAAGTAACGTATGCAAGAACAGCAGAAAATCCATTACCTATTAAAGCTATTGCAGCTGTTATACAACATAATACATCAGGATTTGCTTCGCCAAAAGAAAAAAATATAATTTCACCAAAAGATTTTGAAGGAAAAACTTATGGTGGTTGGGGTTCACCTTCAGAAGAAAAGATATTAAAAGCTATAATGGAAAATAACGGAGCAGATTTTTCTAAACTTAAAATGATAAATTTAGGTTCGGATGATTTCTTTACAGTTACTAAAAAGAATGTAGATTTTGAATGGATTTTTTACGGATGGACAGGAATTGAATCAGAACTTAAAGGTTTCCCAATTAATTATATAGAATTACGTAAATTAGATAAAAGAATGGATTACTATACTCCAGTTATAATAGCAAATGAGGATACACTTAAAAATAATCCAGAATTAGTAAAGAAATTCTTAAAGGCTACAACAAAAGGATATGAATACTGCATGGAAAAGCCAGAAGAAGCAGCTAAAATTTTAGTTAAATCTGTACCTGAAATAGATGAAAAGCTTGCTGTTGCAAGCCAAAAATATTTAGCTGATAAATATAAAGCAGATGCTAACAAATGGGGAGAAATGAAAGAAGAGGTTTGGAATAATTATACTAAATTCCTTTATGAAAAAGGCTTAATTCCTAAAGATATGGATGGAAAAGAGGCTTTTACTAATGAGTATTTACCAGAATAAAAAGTTGAAACAAAAACTTAAGGTAGAAAATATAAAAAAACGTTTTGAGACTGTACAAATAATAGAAGATATAAGTTTTTGTGTAAATCAAAATGAATTTGTAAGTTTACTTGGACCAAGTGGTAGTGGTAAAAGTACTATATTTAATATAGTTTCAGGACTTCTAGAAGCTGATAGTGGAGAGGTTATAATAGATGGCGAAAAGTGTACTGGCAAAACAGGACGTGTAAGTTATATGTATCAAAAGGATTTACTTCTTCCTTGGAAAAAAATAATCGATAATACAGCTATGCCTCTTGTTTTGAAAGGGGAAAAGCTTAGTTTTGCGAGAAAAGAAGCAGCAAAATATTTTAAAACTTTTGGACTTGAAGGTTTTGAAGAAAAATATCCTCATCAATTATCAGGTGGTATGAGACAAAGAGCAGCGCTCCTTAGAACCTATATGTTTTCTAAGGATATAATGCTCCTTGATGAGCCGTTTGGTGCTTTAGATGCTATAACAAGAGGTAAAATGCACTTTTGGCTTTTGAATGTAATGGAAAATTTAAATTCTACAGTAGTATTTATTACTCATGATATCGAAGAAGCTATTTTTTTATCAGATAGGATATATATTTTATCTGATAAACCCGCAAAGATAAAGGAAGAAATAAAAGTTGACCTTCCAAATAGAAAAAGTAAGGATATTGTTACTTCAGAGGCGTTTAATATTATAAAAAGAAAAATATTAAATGCATTATAAAAACATCCTATAGGGTAGAAATTTTTAGCTTCTACCCTATAGGATGAATTTTATTTTATATTTTGAAATAATTTTTTAGCTTACTCCTTTAGTATTGAAAAAATCTTTATATTGAAAATCAGTTTTTAATATATGCTGTTGTATCCATTTCTCAATAAATGTAAGCATATCTAATATAGAGTGTTTTTGTTCAAAATCAATATTTTCCTCGTCGTATTCATTGATTTTATTTATAAATGATTTATGCTCTAATCTATGTAATTTAAATTCTAAAGAATTATACTCATGTTTATTTAATAGTTGCTCTTCACTTTCAAAATGATAAGAGGTGTATTCTTTAAGTTCATCAAGAATAGTCATTATTTCATCATAATGATCATAATCATCATCTAATTGTACAATTTCATATAATTTTCTACCTAAAGCAAACAATTTTTTATGTTGTTTGTTGATTTCTTCAACTCCAACAGAATATTCATCTTTCCATTTAAACATTTTGTATCAGCTCCTTGTTTTTTTATAAATATGATTAATAACATATAATAACCTTTTATATTATTTTCGTTTTTTATATTTAAAAATTAATAACAATGTGATTATTGCTAATGAAAATATAAATAATTTATTATTTACAGTTTTATTAATTATATTTTGGTTTTTAGAAATTTCAAAGACTAAATTTTCTTTTGGAAGTTTTTTAAATTGTCCTTCATAAATATTTTCCTCAGCATTTTTTAGGTCTAATGTACTGTTAGTAAGAGTAAAATCTTTTGGAACTTTAATTGTAATATTTAAATCATTAAAATCTTTCCAATATGATGCTGGTTCTAAAAAATAGTAGTAAATATACTTATTATAAACATGAGGATCACCAGATTCATATCTATCTCTACCACCTTCTTGATAATAGGATACTTTTAGTTTATGCTCTGTATTTGGCTGTAATGTAAGGTTAAATAATATCAATTCTACAATTTCATTATTGTTATCATTTTTTTCATAATCTTTTATGTTAAAATCTGAATTATTCAAAGACTTGTCCATTTCTGCAAGAATATCTTTAAAGGATAAATTACCGCAAGTGTTACTATCAATTTTTTTATACAATCCCTTGCCTTCAAATCCATCGGTACTATCAAAGCTAAGAGTATCTATTTTTTTTATGGTTTTTTCAATTTTATTTCCATCAAAGGTCACAATAATATTTTGAGATTGTTTATCTTTTTCCCATGTATTAAGATGCCCCCCTACAAAGGGAAAAGCTACAGGAATATTTTGAATTTGATTAGTTACATTTTTCATATTATAAATAGCGGTAACTTTAGCTGTGCTATATCTATCTGTATTAATATCGTATATAAGTTTTTCACTTAAGATTTCAATTGAATTACTCTTAAGTGGAACAGCATTAAAACCAGGTGCAGGTTCTTCACGCCAAGGACCGCTATTAGCAAATACAGGAGTACATAAAATACAAAGAAGTGAACAAAGCAATAGTATTAATTTTTTCATTTTGGTTCTCCTTTTAGTGATGAAAAATATTTTTAAATTAAGTATATTTTATCATATAAACCGTATTTTGTAATAGAATCTAAATTTAATAATATTGCTTTGTAATATTATTGGTATATCTTTGTTAGATCGATATTTTTGTAATAGGTATTTAGTATATTTTTAAAATTTTCACCATGTCGACCTAGATACATCGCACCATATTGGCTCATACCTACACCGTGTCCAAAACCGCCTCCATATATGTTGAAAGTATTGTTGACTTTTTCTATTGAAAAGAAGGAAGAAGGTAGAGTAGACCAATTTTCTAAAGTTTTTTCATTTAAGAGTATTATTTTTGATATTTGGTTATTTATATCAGGTGAATTTTTAAAACAGCGTCTAACGAAGGTATCTTTTTTTACATTTATAATAACATTTTCAAATATAAAAGATATTTCTAAAATATTTCCACCAGCACTTCTATTTATAATTTTTATATCTTGTAAATTCTTAAATTCTTTAGGTAAACGTTTGAGTTTTTTAGGATGATTATTATTTTTAAATATAGTTATATATTTTGCTGAGGATTTATATATATTTCTTAAATTTATGTTTAGATTTTTTTCAAGAGAAGTTTTATTAAAATAAACCTTCCATCTAAAATAAGAAGAATTATTATCATAAGTATCTAAAGTTGTATTTTTATAAAATTCAAGCCATTCTTTTTCGTTGGATGGTGTATGTTTAGTATTTATAAGGTAATTATTAGTTTTTAAATAAGGCTTGTTATCACTAGAACCATCACTGTTGAACCAGATGTTTTTATAATTCACACCCATACCACAGGAGGTAGAGTAATATTTTGCATCAATAGGTTTATTATTATAGGTCATTATAAGTCCAGAAGTAGCTTTAACAGCTTTAGTTGAAGCTTCTTGAGAAGGTATATTATTATAAACTTGACTCCTAGTGCTGTCATCTACATAAAAGCCTAAATTTGCAAAACGACTATTCATCATATCGGAAATAGCATAAGTTCTAGCTGCTACTGATTGACATTTTAAAGCTTCAAGGCCACCCCATATTGGCATTTCAGAAGGAACTACCTTACATAAATAATCTTCTAAGTTTATTTCGTTTATTATTGTCATTCCTTTTTTAGTTGGATAAACTTCAACAATTCCACTATAAGTTGGATTAAATACTGGATAACCTCTTGTTATATTAGTTAAGGTTAAAGAATCACCTTTGATGTATAATCTAGTATGAAAGCTTTTGCTAACAGCATTATATGACAATTTTATAGTGTCTTCTTCAAAATTAATCATCAATTTTGAGTTTTTAGGAAGGTTTAACGAAAAATTTTCATCTATGCTATAAATCTTTGTGGGACATTTACACGCTATTTCTATATTTTTATGATATACTGATGCAAAATTAGAAGTAGATATGGCAACTCTGGTGGTAGAATAATCTATAGGATAAATAAAAAACGTTCGTAGCTTGTTATTATATACAAAAGATTTAACATTATTTTTTCCAACTATTATATCTCTGTTTGTTCCTAAACTTATATTGTTGTTTTCATCTATTTTATAAAAAGTAGCTTTTGAGAATAATTTTTTTGAACCTACTTTCTCAAGTTCATAGCAATTATTTTCTTTTATTATTATTCTATTTGATAAAGATTCAGCTAGTTTAAAATCAAAAACATTGAAAGCATTATATTTAAAGCAAATTACACTATATTTAGGGAAAGATAAGTTGGAAACTTTGATTTCTTTTAATTTACCGTTGATATACATAATAGAATAATCAGGGGTGCTTTCAATAAGTACACCATGAATTATCTTTCTAGGAAAAAACAATGTTAAAATAATGGTTATAGAAAAAATAATTAAAATTACTGAACTTTTTTTCATAATAAATTACCTCATTTATAATATAGTGTTATAGTAAAAACATATCCAATTAGTAAAGATTTTATTACTTGTAAATTAACAAAACTATATATTAGTATATAATATATAGTAAAAGGAATTTACATAAGTTCCTTTATTTGCTATAGTTATATTTGGGAAAGAATAATAAAAGATAAAATGAAGAGTTACATAAAATTAATTATATGATATAAATAAATGTTTAAAAGAGTTTAAATTAAGGGAATATAACTTAAAGAAAAAGATAAAAATATTGTTAGTTATAGATTCCATAACTTTTATTATTTTTCAGAAATTATTTAGATAAATAAAACAAACTAAAAATTATAGTAGTTTGTAGGCAATACTAGGAGGAAGAAATGCAGGATGTATATCAAGAAAATATAACTTGTAAAATTAAAGAAGTTACTAAAATAGGAACATTATCACTTACAATACCTGCTGTAAGTATGATATATCCTAAATTAAATCAGCTTACAGGTGAGGAACAAGTTATAACAACTTTTATAGATGATATTATACCTTTTAATAAATATTTTGTACTCCCATATATATCATGGTATGCATATGTAGCCTTTTTTTTGTTTTCATTATGCATATTAGATAAAGAAAGATATTTCAAGTTGTTGATAAGTTTAAATGTGGGGATGATAATTTGCTATGGCATATATTATTTTTATCCAACTTATGTACCAAGACCTTTCGTAGAAGAAGAGGATATATTTGATAAACTAGTTTTGTGGGTATATAAAAGAGATAATCCGTATAATTGTATGCCAAGTATTCATGTGTTAAATTCATTATTAGTTGTTTTGTATGTAGGTTTTTCAAATAAAGTCAAAATGATATCACTAAAAGTAATTTGTATTATAATCGGGTTACTTATAATTTTATCTACTATGTTTATGAAACAACACCATTTTATAGATGTTATTACAGCAATAGCTTTATCTGTAGGATTATATTTTTTCATTAATAAATTATGGAATATAAGAAAAAAACATTAACAAATAATTTGTTAATGTTTTTTATATTTCTCTCAAATCAAAATCAGGTATAAAGCTTTCAGAAGCTGTTCCAAATTCTTGTATAAATGCTTTGGTTATACCTAATTTCATACAATAATTTATCAATGAATCATAGTGTTTAGGGTTAATTTTTTTATTTATTTCAGGATATTTATAGGAATTGTACATTGGAGTATATTGATTCATTAAGCTAATGTATACTGAATTCCCAAAAGTATTATATATATAATCTATTACCTTTTTTGAGTCAAACAAAAGTCCAGGAAGCATAAGATGACGAATAATCATTCCTTTTATCATTAATCCATCTTTATTAAATTTAGGTCTACCAACCTGAGAAAACATTTCAGATATTACCATAGATGCTATTTTAAAGTAATTTGCAGAACTAGAATATTTAATAGAATATTTATCACTAAAATATTTAAAATCTGGTAAGTATATATCTATATATTTATTTAATAATTTTATAGTTTCGATGTTTTCATAACCATTAGAATTATAAACTATAGGAATTATTAGTCCATTATTTTTTGCTATTTTTAAAGCAGAGATTATTTGAGGTACAAAATGAGTAGGAGTAACTAAATTTATGTTATGTGCACCTTTTTGTTGTTGTTCTAAAAAAATATCACTTAATCTTTTTATAGAAATTTCTTTGCCGATTCCACCGTTACTTATAATATGATTTTGACAAAAAACACATTTAAGATTGCAGTTAGAAAAAAATATTGTCCCAGAACCATTAGTTCCAGATATACAAGGTTCTTCCCAAGTGTGAAGTGACACTCTTGCAATTTTTATGTTTTTACCTGAATTGCAAAATCCAACATCTCCTTTTAGTCTATTAATACTGCAGTTGCGTGGGCATAAAGTGCAACTTTTGAGTATGTTCATCAAGTTAAATTTTTTATTCAATTATTTCACGTCCTTTATTTGTCCACTTTTCAAAATTAACTGTAAAGTGTAAATCTATAAATGTCAATCATATTTAATGTGAAAAATTAAAGGTTAATACAGTTAGCTAACTTTTTTTAGGCTTTTTCTGTGTTTAAAATAAAAAACTAGACACTGTATTATAAAAACAAGGCTTATAGCACCAAATGCAGGATAAATATAACTTATTAAGTTTACAAAACCAAATTGTGATATAGGTATTGCTATTAGTAAAACAATAATTACTGAGGATTTGTATGGTATTTTAAATACATGTTCTAATGTTTTACTTATACTATATATATCAGAAACTTCGGTTGAAAACATTTCCATCCACATAATACATAAAAGCATTAATTGAATTAAAAAACCAAAACGATTGGCTACATAAAGCAAAGGTATGTCGTATTTAAATATATTTGGTATATTCATTAACAACATGAAATTTATCATAAAGGATAATGCAGTTAAGATTAATGAGCCTATTGCTACTCCAGATAATAGTTGCTTTTTAGATTTGATTTCAGAGCTTAATGGTACTAAGACTCCACTACATGATATAATATTGAATCCTGCATATAATAAACTAGAGATAAGCCAATTATTACTATAACTTGGAATGCTTTTTATATAAGATACACTAACTATTTCTTTTGATAGTGATATAAATAGTATAAAAATTGTAGTGATTATAGTGATTAAACAAGGAACAATAAACGAATTTATTTCTATAAGACCTTCAGTACCCTTAAGAAGTACAAATAAAGAAACAATAGCCATTAAGATTATTCCAAACCATTTAGAAATATGAAAATATTGAGATAATAAAGCACCACTTCCAGCTAAGATTATTGATGCTCCACTAATTAGAAAGATTCCTGTAAGAAAATCAGTTACTTGACCTAAAAAACCTGGACTTACCATTTTTATAAATTCATTATAAGATTTTAAATTATATTTAATACTTATATGTACAATAATAAAGCCCATAGATATATAAATTATTAAACATATTAATATTCCTATAAAACTTTTGTATCCACATCTAGAAAAAAATAAAGTAATTTCTTCGCCCGAGGCTAGTCCAGCTCCTACAATTGTTCCTATGAAGACTGCAGCTAGTTGAAAGGTTAAAGTTAAATTTTTTTTCAAAATATTCCCTCCATATAAAATTTATAATGGTTTTCTTTATAAATATATAAATATTAATAAAAATAATGATAATAATATAAATTAAATTTTTATTTTAGTGGAAAAATAGATTTATACTTTATATAAAGATAGGTGAGATAAAATATGAAAAAGTTTTTAAGTTATACCTTGGTGGGTCTAATGTTTTTTACTTTAGTAGGGTGTAGTAAGAAAAAAGAGGTTGAGGATGTTAAAAAGAAAGATGATTTTGAGATAAAAATGGCTATTAATACTATAGATAAGTATATGGATAGTATTGAAAAAGAAAAATATGAAGAACTAAATAAACTTTTAACTGAAGACGTAAAAAGTAGCGAAAAGGATTTAAAAATAAATGAGCTAAAAATTAGAGGATATAAATTGGATGAAATTACGGAAACAGATAGAGAAGGAATTTTCAAGATAAATGTTATAAAATCTAATATTAATAAACCAGAAACTTTATTAATTGAAAGTATAATAAACGTTGTAAAAGATGGAACAGATTATAAAATAAGTAAAATTTCAAATTCCATGAAAAAAGAGGTGTTTTATTTATATGGAGAGCTGAGAATTAGAAATGAAAATAAAGTTGATACAAATTTAGTTATAAATATGGAAGGTGTACCTAAATATGCTTATAGCAAGGATGATAAAGCTAAAATGGAGATGCAGTTAGTTCCTAAAAAAAATTTTGGAGCAATAGATTTTAGCTATGAGGGAGATAAATTGGCATTTACAACAGTTGATAATGATGTGTTTATAGCAATTTTAACATTGGATGAAACTATGCAAACGCAAGGGGAAAGTCAAGGGAAAGAAGCTAAAGATGAAAAAGAAGGAAAACTTATAAGAGAAAAACCTATAGGTAAACAAATAGTAGCTTGTGATTTTTTAAGAAATTGTAAAATAGAAGGAATGTTTTTTTCAGAAGATGAACGGTATCTAATAGTACAGTATAAAACAACTGATAATAAAATGTGTATAAGAATTTATAATTGTGATAGTGGAGAACTTGTACCTATAAAATTTGAAGAAGAATATCCTTTAAACAAAGTTGGGGTTAAATTTTTAAAATTAAAAAAAGATAAAATGATATATCAAGTTAATCCTGTAAAGCAAGAATATAAAGATAATGAATATATAGGCATGTGGGAACTGGATTTTAAGGAATTTAAGCCAAAGAGAATTGAAAAGTGATTTTAAGCAAAGGTGTCTTTAGTGTATAATTGCTATGGACACCATTTGGTAAGTGGAAAATTTTAAAAGCGTATAATATTTATATTATAAAAGGGAGAAAAGTATGAGAAAAAAATGGGGAGAAAAAAGATATTATAATTTAAATTATTTTTTGAGAAATAAATTTGGAGAGAAAGTATTTAAAATATCTTTAGATGCAGGATTTTCTTGTCCTAATCGAGATGGTACTATAAGTAGCGGGGGATGTGTTTACTGTAGTGAAAGGGGATCTGGTGATTTTTCAGGTGATAGAAACTTTTCTATAACTCATCAGTTTGAAGATATTAAAAGTATGATGAATAGAAAGTGGAAAACTGGAAAATATATTGCATATTTTCAAGCGTATACAAATACTTATGCTAATGTAGAAGAACTAAGAAAAAAATATGAAGAAGCTGTATCCCAAGAAGGGGTTGTAGCATTGGCTATTGCTACAAGGCCTGATTGTTTGTCAAAAGAGGTTATAAATTTAATAAATGAGTATAATGATAGATTGTATACATGGGTAGAGCTAGGTCTTCAAACAATAAATGAACAAACCGCTAAACTCATAAATAGAGGATATTCTCTTGAAATTTTTGAAGATGCAGTAACGAGACTTAGAGAAAAAAAAATTGATGTTGTAGTGCATACTATTTTTGGATTACCTAGTGAAAGTGGAGAAGATATGCTTAATACTATAAAATACCTTGCACATAAGGATATTCAAGGTATAAAAATACATTTATTGCACCTGCTTAAGGGAACTCCATTAGTTAAATTATATGAACAAGGACAACTACGTTTTTTAGAACAAGATGAATACATAGATTTAATTTGTAAAGCGGTTACTCTAATACCTCAAAATATTGTTATTCATAGATTAACAGGTGATGGACCTCGAAATCTAATGATTGGACCTATGTGGAGTTTGAAAAAATGGGAAGTATTGAATGCTATAGATAGGAAACTAGAGTTGGAGGATTTGTATCAAGGTAAAAAAATTGAATAGTATAAAGAAAAAATATTATTTAGTTTAGATGCTTATGCTAAATTTAGTTGATGATGAACCTAAATGTTTTGTCTGAGTTAAAGAAGTTGAGAGCGGACATGCTCTGAGAGTAAGATAATATAGTATGTCCATTCTCAACTTTTAAACTGTTTTAGCGTGGCGAGAGTATCTAAAATATAAAAAATGTTTTCTGTTTTTTCAATGGTGGTGAAAATATTTATACAACTTCTTCTATAAGCTCTGAATATGTATGTATATATTTATCGGCAATTTTTAATATATCATTTTTTTGATATTCTGAATACTCATCATGTATACCTACTACTTTCATGCCGGCTGCTTTAGCACCTTTTACAGCAGGGAGAATATCTTCAAAAACAATACAGTTGTTAGGAGCGACTCCTAATCGTTTAGCGGTTAACAAATAAATATCTGGGAAATGTTTTCCTCTAGATACTTCGTCAGTTGTAGCAATTACATCAAAATATTCATATATTCCGTTTGCTCTAAGAGCTGTTTCGAGTAGTAAGGAAGTGTTACTAGTAGCTAGTCCTATTTTTATATTCATGGATTTTAATATATCTAAGTAGAGTTTAACACCATTTTTAAGATGTACGTTGTTTTTATATTCTTGGAAAGCCATAGTGTTCCATTCATCCATTATATCTTCTATGCTTTCATTTAAGTTAAATGTTTTTTTAAAATATAGAGCCACTTCTTCAAAACTAAGATGTTCAATCTGAGATTTTAAATTTTTAGGGCAATCTATGTTCCTTTTTTTTAAGAAGTCTATATCGATTTCACTCCAAATCCACATAGAATCAACTAAAGTTCCATCCATATCAAATATTGCACCTTTAATATTAGTTAGCATATATGTCACCTCTTTATATGATAATTAGTTTTATTTTTATATTAAATAAGATAATAGACTGATACAGAAGTAATGGTTCCTAAAAAAGTTCCTGCTAAAACATCAGTAGGGTAGTGTACTCCGAAATACATTCTTGAAATACCAACACAACAAGCTAAGAATATACTTCCTTGAGTCATACTTGGATAAAACAATGAAGTTGTGACAGCCATTGAAAAGGCTGCTGTAGTATGACCAGAAGGAAAAGAATAGTTATCAATTTCTATTTTGTTTATTTTAAGATTACTTATTTTTAAAAAAGGACGAATTCTATTCACAGAAGTTTTAATTAATCTAACTACAGCTGAACTACATACTAATGATATACAAGAATTTATTCCTAGTGAATGTATTGTTTTATTAGGAGTTAAGATAGTAATAATACAAAACAATACTGAAAATAATATAGAACCTAAATAAGTTATAGGAAACATGATATAATCTAATATTTTACAATGAAGAGAAGAATTTATAATTTTTAATAGAGCGATGTCTTTATTTTCAATTTGTTTTAATATATTCAAAATGCACCTCCTAATTGATATCAATACTACTATTTTAGCATATTTTAATTTTATATTATATATATAAAATTATTATAGCTATCTTGATTTTACAATATATTTGTTAATAATATATTCTAGAAAGTTTAAAATTATATTAAAATATTACAAAGTAACCTTATTTATAAGTATTAGGAAATAGAAGTTTTGGTATAGAAACAATCATAAGATTTTACTTTAGAAATGTTTTTGCAAAAAATGAAAAAGAGTTATTTTATAAATAACTCTTTGGTCGGGGTGGCAGGTCTCGAACCCGCGGCCTCATGGTCCCAAACCATGCGCGCTACCATCTGCGCTACACCCCGTCAACAAACAATATTATATAACGTTATTAAAGAAAAGTCAATAAAAAAATTAAATTATTTATTATTCGATGTTTTTTTATTAGAAATAGTGTAAACATTACTACTGTTTATAGAAGTGGAATTAAAGTAGGTTTCCTTTGTTGTAGAAAGATACATAGCGTAGTTTATCCCGTTATCACCATCTTTTAATCCTTTGATTTCGATTTTACCTTTCGTTGGTATTTTTAAAACTTTAGGTTTATGAGTAAGCTCAATTGTATTAGATACAGGTTTATTATCAACTAAAACTTGTATACAATCACTGTCTTCATTAGCATAATCCCATATGAAAATATTCATTTCAGAATCTTTTGTGTTTAATTCTATTTTATAGTTTTTGGCAGAAAGTTGCTGATCAGTTTTTAACATTGGTGTACCTGGAGTAATGTTTTTAACAATACCTTTGTTTACAGCAGCTATACCACTAGGGGGAGTTGTTAATAATAAATAAATATTTAAGCCTATATTAGAAACCCAAGTGATAGAAAAAACTAAGCAAAATATTGAAGTAAGTTTGGTTAGTTTTTTGAGTTTGAATACTTTTATAGCTAAGAATAATAGAAATGTAATGATTGTTCCTGATATACTTATTCCAAATAATATATTTAGTATGGTGTTGATCATGTCTTTGTTAAACATTTACAATTCTCCTTGTTATGATTTTTTATAAATAATTATAAAATAATTTTTAATATGGTTTAATTAGATTATAATTATGATTTAATAACAAAAAAGTAGTTATATATTAAATTATATACCATAAAATAGTACAGCAGTAAATAATTTTGAAAAATAATTAGTATTTCTATATAAAAAAAGAACCTATTATATATTTAGGTTCATTTATCTTTGTCAGTAATTCCTCTTGTTGGAACTATAGATATAGTAAATCCAACTAGTAGTGACACTAAAGCAGGAGCTATTATATTTAAATATACTATAAAACGAGTTTTATAAAGTACAAGAGCAGTAAGTGATGTTATTAATACAGATGCTATAAATATGTATATAACAAATTTTCCAAAAGAACTTAAGTATTTTTCATATATTTTATGTCTAGTAGGTCCACTTATTACAGTTTTAAATAGATAGTATGAAGTTAATATTAGAATAATATCTACTGAACTAGAAATTAAAAAATTTTTCATTAGGACACCTCCTAAAAATATGATATATATATTTTCCCCTATTTAGTTATTTTTATGTTTCAATTTATATAATAAAAAATTTATTTTATGTTTTAAATAGGTATTGTTTGACAAAAATTACAAATGAATATATAATCATAAATAAAATTGCAAATGATATGCATTTTTAATTAGAAAGATATCTATTCATTATAAAAATAAAAGGAGAGTTCTATGAGTAACATAATTGAAATAATTAAGGCTAGTGTTTATTATGATGATGTTTGTGCACTAAAAAATATTAATTTACAAGTTAAAAATAAGGAGTTTTTAGCGGTTTTAGGACCTAACGGAGGGGGAAAAAGTACATTACTAAAAGTTATATTAGGACTTGAAAAACTTAATCAGGGTGAAATAAAAATTTTAGGACAATCTCCTAAAAAAACTAGAAATTCAATTGGATATGTTCCCCAATTTTCTAAGTTTGACAGGAAATTTCCTGTAAGTGTTATTGATGTAGTTTTAATGGGGAAACTAGGTGAAAAAATTAAACCCTTTTATAAATATAATAAAGAAAATGAAGAAAAAATTTTTGAAATAATGAACAAATTAAACATATATCATTTAAAGAATAGACAAATTGGTCAATTGTCTGGAGGTCAACTTCAAAAAGTATTAATCGCGAGAGCACTTGTTATGCAGCCACAAATATTACTTTTGGATGAACCAACGGCTAGTCTTGATGCAAAAACAAAAACTCAAATATACCAAATTTTAAAGAAACTTAATAAAGAAATGACAATTATAATTGTGACACATGATATTGGCGTGATTTCAGCATATGTTAATAGCATAGCTTGTGTAAATAAAGAATTATATTACCATGGAAAAGCAGAATTAAGTAATGAGGTTGTTAAAAAGATTTATGGATGTCCTGTTGATTTGATAACTCATGGAACTATTCCACACCGTGTTTTAAAAACTCATGTGGAGGGATTATATGATTAGAGCGTTTATGGAGTATGCATTTATGAGGCATGCCGTATTTAGTGTAATATTGGCAAGTATTGTGTGTGGCATTATAGGAACTATTATTGTAGAAAAAAAATTAGTAATGATGAGTGGTGGAATTGCACACACTGCTTTTGGTGGTATTGGAATGGGATATTTTTTAGGGATAGAACCTATTATAGGTGCGTTGATATTTGCAGTAATGTCTTCTCTTGGAATAGCAAAGATTAATAGGAGCACTAATACTAATTCAGATACTCTAATAGGCATGTTTTGGTCACTTGGAATGGCATTAGGAATCTTATTTATAGCTTTTACTCCGGGTTATCCACCAGATATGACTTCATACCTTTTTGGTAATATTTTAAGAGTTTCAAAAATGGATATAAAAGTTATGATTGTATTAGATATGATTGTAGTATTCCTAGTTATTATGTTATTTAATTATTTTAAAGCTTACTTATTTGATGCAGAATTTACAAGTATATTAGGAATTAATACAGTTTTTTTAGAGTACT
The DNA here is from genome assembly GCF_026735135.1 of Clostridium aestuarii. Lineage (GTDB taxonomy): Bacteria > Bacillota > Clostridia > Clostridiales > Clostridiaceae > Clostridium_H > Clostridium_H aestuarii. Next base: position 19,164 of record NZ_JAPQER010000009.1, read on the forward strand.
TAATTTATGTTTTAATAGCATGTACTATTGTTGTATTAATTAGGGTAGTGGGTATAATTTTGATTATAGCATTACTTACTGTACCACCAGCTATTGCAAAACAATTTACTTATAATCTTAGTAAAATAATGATTACGTCATCACTACTAGGGGTTATGTTTGGATTTGTTGGCCTTGTGATTTCTTATTATTTCAATATAGCTTCAGGAGCTTCAATAATAATAGTGTCAGTAATAGGATATATGATTATATCTGGAATAAAAAAATACTTCATAAAATAAGAAAAGTGCGATGCACTTTTCTTATTTTATGAAGCGGTATTATTTAAAAACATTTCTCCAACTTTGTATATATCTCCAGCACCAACCGTTAGTAAGACATCGCCTTCTTTTAATTCAGTTCTTAAAAAGTTAGTTATATCATTAAAGGTGTGAAGATTTTTACAGTAAATTCCGTTATCTCTAATTTTATTCCCTAATGTATCAGAACTTACAATACCTGTATCTTTTTCTCTTGCAGCATAAATATCAGCTAGAACCAAAATGTCTGTATTAAAGAATGAGTTTGAGAAATCATCAAATAAGCTTATTGTTCTAGAATAAGTATGGGGTTGAAACACACAAAAAATTCTATTGTGTGGAAAATTTTTAACGGCATTTAAAGTAGCCTTTATTTCAGTAGGATGATGTGCGTAATCATCAATAACTGTTATTCCATGAGTTTTACCTTTTATTTCAAATCTTCTATGAGTTCCGAAAAAACTAGAAAGACCTTTAATGATAGAATCATTTCCTATATTTAAAGCTAAAGCAGCACTTATACTTGCTAGAGAGTTAAGAATATTATGTTCACCAGGAACATTAAGTGATATGGAGAATAATTTTTTCTCATTATTATACACATCAAATGAAGGACAACCATTTGCATTAAATATTATATTCTTTGCTTTTATATCTCCGTTTTTTAATCCAAATGTAATCACATTACAATTAACTTTTTTTGATATGTTTAGTGCTCTGTTATCATCTCCATTAGCTATTAAATATCCATTGCTTGGAATGAGATTTGCGAATTTTAAAAAGGTACTTTCAATATCATTTATGTCTTTATAAAAGTCTAAATGATCTGCTTCTACATTAAGTATAATGCCTATATAAGGGAAAAATTTTAGAAAAGATGCTTTATATTCACAAGCTTCTGTAATAAAATACTCACTGTTTCCTACATGGACATTTCCATTAATTATATCTAAATTTCCGCCAACTAATATAGTAGGGTCTAAGTTAGAGCTTAAAGCTATATGAGAAAACATAGAAGTTGTTGTTGTTTTTCCATGAGTACCTGAAATAGCTACATTATATTTGTGATCTTTCATAATACTTCCGAGAAATTCTGCTCTGTCTAAAGTAGGTATATTTAGTTCCTGAGCTTTTGTAAGCTCGGGGTTATCTTTGGATATTGCAGCTGTATATACTATTAAATCTACTTCGTTTATATTACTAGGATTGTGTCCTATGTAAATTTCAGCGCCTTTTTTAGAAAGTCTTTCTGTAATAGAAGATTCAGATTTATCAGAACCTGAAACTTTATATCCTCTGTATAAAAGTATTTCAGCAAGAGCGCTCATGCTTATACCACCAATACCGATAAAATGTATTTTTTTATTAGTATCTTCTAAAAAATCAAATGCCATATAATCAACTCCTTAAAGTAAATAAAAATAATCCTATTAAATCATTATATACAAAATTACAGAAAAACAACACATCATATTGATAATAAATTTAAAATTTGTATAAAATATATTTTAATAAGGATAATAAATTATTTAAATTATTATTGATAATATAAGATTTTTAGAATAAAATATGAATAATAAGAAGTTTTTTTATAAAAAAATTCGTAAATTTAAGTAGAGGAGATATGTATGCAAAAATTTAATAGAAATCAAAGAATTATGGCTATAACAAAAATACTTATGGAAAATCCAAATAAAATTATTAATTTAAATAAATTCACAGGAATGTTTAATGCAGCAAAATCCACAATAAGTGAAGATATTGTCGTAGTAAGACAAACTCTAAATAGATTATCTATGGGAACTATAGAGACAATTTCAGGAGCTGCTGGTGGAATTAAATATACTTGTGGTATTTCAGATGAAAAAATTAAAGAATTTGCAGAAGAATTATGTATAATTTTACAAGATAAGCAAAGAATAGTACCAGGAGAGTTTATGTATATAAGTGATGTAATGTATAATCCTCAAATAGTATATAAAGCAGCTATTGTTTTAGCTTCTCAATTTAAAGGGTCAAAAATTAATTATATTGTTACAGTACAAACGAAAGGGATTCCATTGGCATATGAAGTAGCTAAAATATTAGGTGTTAACTTAGTTATCGTTAGAAGAGATAGTAAAGTTACAGAAGGACCTACAGTTTCTATTAATTATGTTTCTGGTTCTAACAGAAGAATACAGACAATGTCACTTTCAAAACAAGCCATTAATAAGGGGAGTAAGTGTATATTTATTGATGATTTTATGAAAGCAGGGGGAACTGCTTTGGGTATAATTAATTTGCTAAGAGAATTTGAAAGTGAACTTGTGGGTATCGGTGTACTTATAGACAATATTAATACTGAAAAAAAACTAGTGGATGATTATGTATCTATTGTAAAATTTAGTGGTGTTGATGAAAATCAAAGTCCAATAGTATATCCGGGAATAATTAAATAATGCCCGAATATAATTAAAAAATAAAATTTTCTAAAAATTTATTCAAATAAAGAAGGAAAAATATAAATTATGCAGAATTATAATAATAACATGAATAACATGTAAAGCATCGTGGAGGTGGAGTTGAATGCAAATTACTGATGTAAGAATTAGAAAAATTACTGCTGAAGGAAAGATGAAGGCTATTGTATCAGTGACTTTTGACAATGAATTTGTAGTTCATGATATAAAAGTTATTGAAGGACAAAATGGTCTCTTCATAGCTATGCCTAGCAGAAAAACTCCTACTGGAGAGTTTAAAGATATAGCTCATCCAATTAATACTGAAACAAGACAAAAGATACAAAAAGCAATTTTAGGTGAGTATGAAACAGCAAAAAATGAATCAGATAATGGGGAAGAAATAGCTGTAGAAAGCGAATAATAAAAAGGAGTAAAAACTCCTTTTTATTTTTTTTTGTATTTTTTGTAGTTTTCTGTGTATGTAAATGGTTACAAGGTTGAAAAAAAACATTATATAAAATATAATGTAATAGGTGCTAATACCAAAAGTATAAAATATATTCAAATAAAGTGTTTTTTACCATATAAAGAGGTGTTGAATTTGTATAAATGTGCATTGATCCTTGCTGCAGGAAAAGGTAAAAGGATGAAGTCTAGATTACCTAAAGTTTTGCACAAGGTTTGTGGAAAAGAAATGGTCAATCATGTTATAGACACTTTGAAGAGTTGCGATATGAATGAGATCAATTTAGTAATAGGAAATGGTGCTGAAGAAGTAAAAAAGGCAACGGAAAGTAGAAATATCAGTTATTCTATTCAAAAAGAGCAATTAGGTACAGGGCATGCGCTTATGTGTGCAAAACAATTTTTGCAAGATAAAAATGGATTGATAACTGTATTTACAGGAGATGCGCCCCTAATAACAGAGGAAACTGTAAAAAAACTTATTAATTTTCATATTAATGGACAATATAAAGCAACTATACTTACAGCAATAGTTAAAGATGCAACAGGATATGGAAGGATAATAAGAGATAAATTATCAGAAGTAGAAAAAATTGTTGAACACAAGGATTGTACAGAAGAAGAGTTAACTGTTAAAGAAATAAATTCAGGAATGTATTGCTTTGATATAAAAGAATTAATAGATAATTTAGATGAATTAAGCAACAATAATTCTCAAGGAGAATATTATTTAACAGATGTAATAGAAATTTTAAAAAATAAAGGATGTAAAATAGGGGCAATTGATGTTGATTCTAATGAAATTAGAGGAGTAAATTCAAGAATTCAACTTGCTGAGGTAGAAGAGACATTAAGACAAAAAATAAGCAAAAAACATATGAATAATGGTGTTACAATTATAGATTTTAAAAATACATATATTGGAATTGATGTGAAAATTGAAAGAGATACAATTATATATCCTGGGAATGTGATAGAAGGTAAAACTATTATTAAAGAGGGATGTATGCTTTATCCTAACTCTAGAATTAAAGATAGTATAATTGAAAATAATGTAACAATTCAGAATTCAGTTATATTAGAAAGTCATATAGGTAATAATACTACGGTTGGACCATTTGCTTATATAAGACCACAAAGCGAGATAGGAAATGATGCTAGAGTTGGTGACTTTGTAGAAATAAAAAAATCTAAAATAGGTAACAACACAAAAATTTCTCATCTAACTTATATAGGAGATGCTGAAGTTGGTAGTGGATGTAATTTTGGATGTGGAACTGTTGTAGTTAATTATGATGGTAAAAGTAAAAACAAGACAATTATTGGAGATAATGCATTTATAGGATGTAATGCTAATTTAGTAGCACCAATAGAAATTGAGAGTAATACATATATAGCGGCTGGATCTACTATTACAAAAAAAGTACCAAGTGGTGCTCTAGCAGTTTCTAGAGCAAAGCAAATGAATAAAGAAGGTTGGGTAGATAGAAAAGGCTTAAAAAAATAGCAAGTAATAATTTTGATATGATAATAAATCAAGGAGGTTTACATATGATAACCCATGGTAAAAATATTAAAATCTTTACAGGAAATTCACATCCTGCTTTAGCTAAAGACATTGCTGATACTTTAGGTGTAGAAGTAGGTGATTCAAAAGTAGCAAAATTCAGTGATGGAGAAATATCTGTAACTACTAATGAAACTGTTAGAGGAACAGACGTGTTTGTTATTCAACCTACAAATGCTCCAGTAAATGATAATTTAATGGAACTTTTAATTATGATAGATGCATTTAAAAGAGCATCAGCTGGAAGAATAACAGCAGTAATACCTTATTATGGATATGCAAGACAGGATAGGAAGGCAAAGGCTAGAGATCCAATTACAGCTAAATTAGTAGCAGATTTAATAACTACTGCAGGAGCAGATAGAGTTCTTACTATGGACTTACATGCTGCACAAATTCAAGGGTATTTTAATATACCAGTTGATAATCTAATGGGAGCTCCACTGCTTGCAAAATATTTCATAGAAAATGGCTTTAAAGATAGAAATGATGTTGTTGTTGTATCTCCGGACCTTGGAAGTGTAACAAGAGCTAGAAATTTTGCAGATAGATTAAATTGTCCAATAGCTATAATTGATAAAAGAAGACCTAAAGCTAATGTATGTGAAGTAATGAACATAATAGGAGATATAAAAGATAAAACAGTTATATTAATAGATGATATGATAGATACTGCAGGAACAATTACAAATGGTGCAAATGCATTAGTTGAAAGAGGAGCAAAAGAAGTGTATGCTTGTTGTTCTCATGGAGTTTTATCAGGTCCAGCTTTTGAAAGAATAGAAAATAGTGCTATAAAGAAACTAGTAGTGCTTAATACTATTGATTTACCAAAAGAAAATATAACTGATAAATTTGAAATATTATCAATAGCACCACTATTTGCAGAAGGAATAAAGAGAATATATGAAGACACTTCTATAAGTAAGTTATTCGTATAAAAATTAATATATATTGAGAATATAAAGCATATGAGATTGTATAATCTTATATGCTTTTTTATGATGTTCTAGTTTATGTATAACTTGTATTGTATAAGATATATTATGTTAAATTATACAAAGTAGATTTAGAACTATTTAATGGGTTGAAATGTATTTTTGATATTACATGTTTTTAGTTTTTTATAAATTAATTAATAGTATAAGAAGAGTAGGTAACAATATTTTTAAATTGTTACATTTTATTTAAATTTATATTTTGCGTATAAAAAAAAACTAAAAATATGATAGAGTATAACTATAAGGATAGGGGGTAGTATTATGAATGGAATGTTAGGAAAAATACTAATTGTAGATGATGATGAAAATATATGTGAAGTAATAAAAATGTATTTAGAAAATGCAGGATATGATACAAAGGTTTGCTATGATGGGAAAATGGTGCATGGAGTTTTTATGGAATATATACCTGATTTAGTTTTACTTGATATTATGCTTCCACATATAGATGGAATAGATGTTTTAAAATGTATAAGAAAAGAGCATGAAACTCCTGTTATTATGTTGACTGCTAAAGGAGAAACTTTTGACAAGGTATTGGCTTTAGAATTAGGAGCTGATGATTATATTGTAAAACCATTCGAACCAAAGGAGCTAATAGCTAGAGTTAAAGCTGTACTTAGAAGATATAATGTTGAAAATGAAGAAAAAGAAATTTTAAAATTTCAAGATCTTTTAATAAATATAAATTCTTATAATGCAGTATATGAAGAAAAAGAAATTAAAATGCCGCCTAAAGAATTCGAACTCTTATATTATCTTGCAAATAATAAAAATAAAGTTTTTACAAGAGAACAGTTGCTTTGTGAGGTATGGGGGTATGATTACCCAGGTGATTCTAGAACTGTAGATGTTCACATAAAAAGACTAAGGGAAAAACTTAAAGGAGGCCCTAATTGGCAGATAGAGACTGTCTGGGGGGTTGGATATAAGTTTGAGGTGAAATAGATGCAAAAAAAAAGTCTGTTTTCAAAAATGATGGCAACTTATACTTTGATAATTATAATAAGTTTTGTTATAGTAGCAGCAGTGTTATCTTTTTGGTTTCAAGGATATAATTTTAGGCAGAGGGAAACTCAACTTTCTAGTGTGTCCAATATAGTTGCTAATGGAGCAGTACAATATTTTCACGGAGATCTTTCAGTGGGTAATATAAGTAAAATTTTAGAACATGTGTCTGAATACTCATCCTCGGATATATTATTATTTGATAATTATGGATATGTATGTGCTGTATCAAAAAAAGAACACAAGGATTTTATAGGTTATCAGTTATTAACTAAGGATTTAGAAAATTTAAGATTAGGAAACAGTATAGAAAAAAAGGAGTTTCAAGAAAAAATTTTTGATATACCTGTATATTCTTATATAGTGCCTATATTTAATAGAGGAATGTTTCAAGGAGCTATTTTATTTAATACAGCTATGTATGAAATAAAGGAACCATTAAAAGAAGTGTATCAAATTATTTGGATATCAGCAGTTTTAGCTATGGTTCTTTCCAGTATAGTTATCTATTATTTTTCACAAAAAATAATAGTGAGACCTCTATCTAAAATAAATAATGTATCAGATAAGATAGCCAAAGGAGATGTAGGTAAAAGGGTAGATATTAATTCTAATGATGAGATTGGCGAATTAGCTAAAGCTTTTAATTCTATGGCAGATTCATTGGAACAGGTTGAAAATAATAGAAGAACTTTTATATCGAATGTTTCCCATGAGTTAAGATCACCTATTACATCTATAAAAGGGTTTATAGGTGGAATAATAGATGGGATTATTCCTAAAGAAAAAGAAAATTATTATTTATCTATTGCGTATGAGGAAATTCAAAGACTTACAAGGCTTATAAACGATCTTTTAGATTTGTCTGCCATTGAAGCGGGTAAATTTACCCTAAACATACAAAAATATGATATTAATGAGATTATACGACTTTCAGTGATAAAGTTTGAAACAAAAATAAAATCTAAAAAACTGAATGTAAATGTTTGGTTAGATGACAAGAGTGTATATGTATTGGTTGATAGAGATAAAATAATACAAGTTATAACTAATCTTATAGATAATGCTGTAAAATATGTTGAGTTTGGAGGGAATATAGAAATAAGGACTAAAGTTAGAGGGCAGAAAGTGTTTGTTTCAATATATAATGATGGACAATGTATTCCTGAAGAAGATGCAAAGTATTTATGGGAAAGATTTTATAAGAGTGATAAATCAAGGACTTCAAAAGTTAGCACAGGGCTTGGACTTGCTATAGTAAGAAGTATAATTGTTCAACATGGAGAAGAAATTTGGTTTAAAAACAAGCAAAGTAAAGGTGTTGAATTTATTTTTACATTAAAAAGAAATATTAAATAATTTATTAAAAACTAATAAAAAGTTCATAGATAGTTAAAAACTTTTTATTATAATTTATTATATGAAATATATTATAGGAATTGGAGGTGATATATTATGTATGGAAATAATGAGGATATACAGGATGCAATGTGGGAAAGCGTAAAGGATAAAGAACATGGGGAGATAAACTTCAGAAAACAAAAAAATAAGATTAAAATTTTTTTTAGAATATTTATATTTATTTTAGTAGCTGTAATAGCTGGAACGGTATCTTCACTTTATATAGTAAACAAAAAATATTACGAAATATGTAAAATGAAAGATGATTTTTTAAATAGCCAAATTCCTAATAAAAATTCAATAGTAGAAATTTATGATGATTCAATATCTACAGCAGCAGATGTGGTTGGACCTTCCATTGTAGGAATAACTAACAAAACACAAAAAGAATTAGATTTTACTAGTGAAAGCAGTGCTTCAGGAATAATATTTGATTCAGGCGGGTATATAGTTACTAATTATCATGTGATTAAAGGAGCTAATGAAATTATTGTAAAATTATCCAATAATGGTAAAAGCTTAAAAGCTAAGCTTGTTGGTTCAGATATTCAATCGGATTTAGCAATAATAAAGATAGATGCAAAAAATCTTCCTGTAGCAAAATTTGGAAATTCAAATAAAGTTAAAGTAGGAGAGACGGCAATTGCGATAGGAAACTCTTTAGGTAAAGAATCTACAATAATTATTACAACGGGAAGAATCAGTGCTATAAATAGAAAAATACAATATGATAATTCTACATATAAGGTTATTCAAACTGATGCTGCTATAAATTCGAGTAATAGCGGTGGAGCTTTATGTAATATAGAAGGAGAAATTATAGGAATAAATAATTTAAAAATAGGGGAATTACAAGGGCGAAATACAGAAGGAATAGGATTTGCTATACCAGCAAATGAAGTTAGTACTATAGTAGATCAAATAATGAAATTTGGAAGAGTTAAAAGACTTGACTTGGGTATATATGGGAAAGATGCAGTTTCAGCGAAAGGTGCAGATGTTAAAGGAATATATGTTCAAGATGTTATACAAGGGAGTGGTGCAGCAGCGGCAGGTATTAAACCAACAGATATTATAATAGGACTAGATAATAAGAATATTTCAAAATTTAATGAGTTATCTCAAATTATAGAAGAGCATAAAGTAGGAGATACTATAAAGTGTAAGATTTGGAGAAAAGGTACAATAATTGAAATTGATATTGTTCTTTTAGAGGGAAAAGAAAATGAATAAAAATATAAGGATAAGAATAAAAAATTGAACCTGTGGGAAAGTATTCTCATGGGTTTAATGGTTTACAATGCTTTATAAAATATATTTTTTGATGTATTATATTTTTATGCACTAAAGCTAAAATTAAATATGGAGGTAAGACAGAATGTTTTTAATAGTGGGATTAGGTAACCCTGGTAAACAATATGATCATACAAGACATAATGTTGGGTTTGATGTAATAGATTTATTATCTAAAAGGTATAATATTGACATGAACAGGAAACAATTTAAAGGTATGTATGGAAGTGGTAATATAGCAGGGAAAAAAGTAGTTTTTTTAAAACCTTTAACTTATATGAACTTAAGTGGAGAAAGTGTTAAAGAAGTTATAGATTTTTATAAAATTCCTAATGATAATATTTTAATTATGTACGATGATATAAGCTTAGATATAGGAAGAATAAGAATTAGAAAAAAAGGAAGTGCAGGAGGGCATAATGGAATTAAAAATATTATTGCTCATTTGGGAAGTGATGTGTTTCCAAGGGTTAAAATTGGAGTTGGACAGCCTATTACAGAAAACTTAGTTTCTCATGTTTTAGGAAAATTTTCACAAGAAGATAGACAAAAATTAGACCAAACCTTTGAAGTGCTAGAAAAAACAGTTGAGACGGTTATAGAAGAAGGGGTTGATGAAGCCATGAATAGATTTAATGGTTTCAAGGCAGAGTAATATGAGAGGTGTATATTTATGAGGTTAAAGGGATTAGTACAACCCTTAATAGAAAATGTTCAATTTAAAAATATAATTAATACAATAAAACAAAATAAATTTCCGATAGAAATTGTAGGAATTTCTGATTCAGCAAGAAGTTATTTAATTAGTAGTTTATATGAAAAAAAGGATAATGATTTTCTAATATTTACCAATAGTGACATTGAAGCAAAAATTCTTTACGAAGATTTATCTTTATATTTACCTAATGTACATTATTTTCCTACTAAAGAAGTAGCTTTCTATAATATATATGCTATTTCAGGAGATTTAAGGTGGGAAAGATTAAAAGTAATTAGAGAAATGTTAATAAATAAAAAGAAAATAATAGTTACATCTATTGAATCTTTAGCTATAAAATATATTTCCCCGGAATTATATAAAAAGTATACATTTAATTTTTCAGTAGGAGATGTGGTTAGTTTAGAAAAATTAAGTGAAAAACTTATACAAAGCGGATATGAAAGAGTTAAAATCGTAGAAGGTAAAGGCGAATTCTCAATAAGAGGAGGAATATTGGATATTTATTCTCCTATTTCCTTAAATGCTTATAGAATTGAACTTTTTGGAGATGAAGTAGATTCTATTAGAAATTTTAATATTGAATCACAAAGAAGTATTGAAAAAATAGATTCAATAGAAATTTTCCCTGCTAAAGAGATGATTCTTGCTAAAGAAAATATTGATAAAGGTTATGAAAATATAAAAAAGGATTTACAAGACTCAAATAAAAGTTCAAAGAAGGATAAAGAAATAAAAGAAAAATTACAGAACAGTGTAATGGCAAATTTAGAATTATTAAAAGAAAATTGGAGTTTTGAAAATATAAATAGTTATTTACCGTATTTTTATGATGATACTTCAAATATTTTAAATTATATGGAAGATGCCTTTGTTATCATAACTGATGTTCAAAGGTGTGTAGGAAAATTGGAAAGTGTTTATTTTGAATTTGAAGATAAATATAAGGATTTTCTTGAAAAAGGTAATGTGCTTTTAAAGCAAGTAGAACTTTTATTAAATAAGAATGAAATTTATGAAAAACTTGAAGAAAGTAAAGTTATAACAATGAATATCATTTCTAAGACAACCGATATTTTTTGTCCAAAGATTAAGGAAACTTTTTCACAGGTTAATCTTAGTGGGTATAATGGAAATTTAGAATTATTAATTGATGACATAAAAGATAAAAAGGCTAAGGGGTATAAAACACTTATACTTTGCGGAACTAAACCAAGAGGTGAAAGACTAGTAAAAACTTTACAAGAAAGAGAAATTGAAAGTGTATATAAGGATATTGTAGATGATATACACTTTGGTGAAGTTGTTATAACTTTTGGAAATCAAATAAAAGGATTTGAATACCCTGATTTAAAATTATGTGTTATATCAGACAAAGAAGTGTTTGGTAAATCAAAAAGAAAAAGTAAAAGAGTTAATAAAAAAGGTATAGGCAAAATAAAGAGTTTTGCTGAATTAAAACCTGGAGATTATGTAGTTCATACAAATCATGGTATTGGTGTGTACAAGGGAATAAAGCAACTTGAAGTTCAAGGACATAAAAAAGATTATTTAGAACTTACTTATAATTCAGGAGATAAATTATATGTTCCAGTTGAACAGTTAGATTTAGTTCAAAAATATATAGGAGCAGAAGGTAAAATACCTAAGGTAACTAAACTTGGTGGAAGCGAATGGACAAAGGCTAAGAAAAAAGTAAGAAAAGCTATAAATGAGATAGCAGAGGATTTAGTTAAATTATATGCAATAAGATCTAAATTAAGAGGATATAAATTTTCAAATGATACTGTTTGGCAAAAACAGTTTGAAGATGAATTTCCTTATGAAGAGACTGTAGATCAAATTTCAGCAATTGAAGAAATAAAGAATGATATGGAATCTGATAAAGTTATGGATAGATTGCTTTGTGGAGACGTTGGATATGGAAAAACAGAAGTTGCTGTAAGAGCTGCTTTTAAAGCAGTAATGGAGGGTAAACAGGTAGCTATATTAGTACCAACTACAGTGCTTGCAGAACAACATTATAATAATTTAAAACAAAGATTTTCTGATTTTCCTATAAAAATAGATATGGTAAGTAGATTTAGAACATCAGCACAGCAAAAAACAACGTTAAAAGAAGTGAAGAATGGAAATATAGAAATACTTATAGGAACTCATAGAATTCTTCAAAAAGATGTAGAGTTTAAAGAGTTAGGTTTACTTGTGGTAGATGAAGAACAGCGATTTGGAGTTAGACATAAAGAGAAAATAAAAAATTTAAAAAAGAATGTAGATGTGTTAACATTAACAGCTACACCTATTCCTAGAACATTACATATGTCACTTACTGGAATCAGAGATATAAGTGTTATTGAAACTCCGCCAGAAGAAAGATACCCTGTTCAAACCTATGTTATAGAATATAATGACCAGCTTATTGCTGATGCAATAATGAGAGAAATAAATCGTGGTGGGCAGGTATATTTTGTATATAACAGAGTAGGCTCAATAAAAGAAATGGCATCATATATTACAAAACTAATTCCAGAGGCTAAAGTTGCTATAGCAAATGGTCAAATGCCTGAAAGAGAACTTGAAAAAGTAATGCTTGATTTTATGAATAATGAATATAACATATTAGTTTGTACTACAATCATAGAAACAGGATTGGATATACAAAATGCTAATACTATCATAATATATGATGCAGATAAATTTGGGTTATCACAGTTATATCAACTTAGAGGAAGAGTGGGGCGAACAAATAGGATTGCATATGCGTATTTAACTTATAGAAAAGATAAAATATTAACAGAAGTTGCAGAAAAAAGATTAAAAGCTATAAAAGATTTTACTGAATTAGGATCGGGTTTTAAAATTGCTATGAGAGATTTAGAAATAAGAGGAGCAGGAAATATAATAGGGTCAGCTCAACATGGTCATATGTCTTCTGTTGGATATGATTTGTACTGCAGGATGTTAGAAGATACTATAAAAATGGTAAAAGGTGAAATAGATAAGGAACCTATAGAAACTACAGTGGAACTTAAGGTGGATGCATATATACCAGATAAATATATATATGATGAAGTTCAAAAAATTGAAGTGTATAAGAAAATTGCTAATATTGATTCTAAAGAAAGTATGATGGATATTCAGGAAGAACTAGAAGATAGATTCTCTAATATACCACTATCAGTTGATAATCTTATAAATATAGCTTATATAAAAAGTGTTGCTAATAAAATAGGAATAGAGGGAATTAAAGAGAAAAATTCAGAAATAGTAATAAATTTTGAAAATAGTTATTCGATGAATCAAAAGTTGATAAAAGCTATAATGAATAAGTATAATAGAAAAATTATATTTAAAATGGGTGAGGAACCTGCAATAGGTTATCAGTTAACAAATGTGAAAAAAGATGATAAAATAAATAATTTAAAAGAACTTGTAGAATATATTAGAACCACAGTTGAAACAAATTAATTTTATGATAAAATTAATTTATTACAAAATAAATATACGAAAAGAGAGGTAATAAGTGTGAAAAAGATAACAAAAATTGTTACAGTGGTATTAATATCCATGTTTGCAATGTCTATAAGTGGATGTAGTATGATAGAAAAAACACCAGAAGCTATAGCTAAAGAAGTAGTTGCTAAAGTAAATGGGAAAAAGATAACAAGAAAAGAGTTTAACGAAGAATGGGATAGAGAAAAGAAAGCAAATTATCAAATAATGAGTATCGTTAAACAAATGGAATCTAATTATGGAGAAAATTATGAACAAAATGAACAAGTAAAACCATATTTAAAACAATTAAAAATTAGTGTGTTAAATAATATGGCATTTGAGCAAGCTATTTTGCAAGAGGCTGAAAAATTAAAGTTAGTGCCTAATGAGGAAGAATTGAATAAGGAAGTTGATAATAAAATAACTGATTTTAGAAAAGAACAAAAACTTGAAGACGATAAAAAATATGAAGAAACTTTAAAGTCAGAAGGATTTACAAAAGAAGAATATAAAGAAGCTATAAGAAATAATACAATTATAGAAAAGTTTAGAGATGAAATAATAAAAGATGTAAAGGTTGAGGACAATCAAATAAAAGAGTATTATGACAAATTTAAAGATAAATATCCAATTAAAGAAGAGGAATCAACAAAATTACAGTTAGCACATATTTTAGTTAAAGATGAAGCTGTAGCAAAAGATATAAAAGGAAAACTTGATAAAGGTGAAGATTTTGCAAAACTTGCAAAAGAATATGGAACAGATGGTACTAAAGATAAAGGCGGAGATTTAGGAACAGTTACTGTTGTGAATTCTGGCTTTGATCAAGAGTTTATGAATGGTGCTATGCAGCTTAAAAATGGAGAAATATCAGAACCGGTAAAAACTCAATTTGGATATCATATAATAAAATGCATAAAAAGAGAAGAAAAACCTGTAAAATCATTTGAAGCAGTAAAAGAGCAAATAAAATCTGATTTATTAAATAAAAATAAAAATGATGCTTGGAGTAATAAATTAAATGAAATAAAAGAAGGGTCAAAAATAAAAGTATATGAAGAAGAAATAGTTTAATTTTCAAAAAAAAGATGATACATAGTGTATCATCTTTTTTTAGTATTAGAATTAAAGCTATACATTTGTGCATAAAATTTCATATTTGGACAGATAATAATATTGAAAATAGATTTTCTTATAAATGAGGAGGTTAAATACGATGAAAGCAACAGGCATTGTTAGACGTATAGACGACTTAGGAAGAGTAGTAATTCCAAAAGAAATCAGAAGAACTTTAAGAATTAGAGAAGGAGATCCACTAGAAATTTTTACTGATAGAGAGGGTGGAGTAATACTTAAAAAATATTCACCTATAGAAGAATTGGGTAATTTCTCAAAAGAATATGCTGATTCATTACAAAATACAATTGGCAACATAGTACTTATTTGTGATAAAGATAATATAATATCGGTAAGTGGATGTCCTAAAAAAGGATATATGGATAAAAAAATTAACACAGAAATAGAGAAAATTATGGAAGAAAGAAGAAGCGTTATTTTAGGAGAAGGAACTAATGCTCCTGTTCCTTTAATTGATGACGAAGATATAGAGGGAGTATATTCTGCACAAGTTATTTCACCTATAATTGCAGAAGGAGATGCAATTGGGGCTGTAATGATAATTTCTAAAGAAGCGGGAAGCAAATTTGGAGAAGTTGAAGCAAAACTATCCGAAACAGCAGCTTCATTTTTAGGAAAACAAATGGAATAGTAAAATGGCAGCATGTCTGCCATTTGATTTTTCAGTAATAATATCTCTATTTATTAAATATAAATATTTATACAAAACAAGCAATTTTGGAGGTATTATTTTGAAAAAACAATCTCTAGTAAAAGGTACTTTTATTTTAGGATTTGCAGGGATATTTTCAAAAGCTATTGGAATTTTTTTTAGAATACCATTAGCTATTCTTATTGGAGATGAAGGATTAGGATATTATCAAATGGCATATCCACTTTATATGTTATTTATAGCAAGTGCATCAGGAGTTCCTCTTGCTATGTCAAAAATGATATCCGAAAAAAATGTACAAGGTGATCAAAAAGGTGTAATACAAGTGCTGAAACAAGCACTGTTTTTAATGGGAATACTAGGGATAGGAACTAGTATGTTTATGATTATATTTGCAAAATGGCTTATACAGCTTTTTAGATGGGATAACAGTGCTTATTACTCTTTACTAGCACTTGGGGTTGCACCGGTGTTTATATCACTTATGAGTGCTTTAAGAGGCTTCTTTCAAGGGCTTCAAAATATGACGCCTACAGCGGTATCTCAAATATTAGAGCAGATAGGTAGAATAGTAATTGGAATTGGACTTGCTATTATGTTTCTACCAAAGGGAATAGAATATGCAGCTGGTGGAGCTACTTTAGGAGCAGCAGCAGGTGGAATTCTAGGAGGAACTTATTTATTAAGTAAATATAGAAAGATAAGAAAAGAATTTAATGTTAGTAATATAAAATTAGAGCCTAGAGTTATGGATAATTTGCTTAGGATATCTATACCAATTTCTTTAGGTGCAGCAGTAGGTACTATAATGAATGTAATAGACTCCATAATAGTGCCTCAAGGGCTTCTAGATGTAGGATTTACATCTAGACAAGCAGCAATATTATATGGGCAACTAACAGGAAAAGCTGCTGTGCTTGTAAATGTTCCGCTTACTATATCTGTAGCTTTATGTGCTTCAATTGTACCTATTATTTCTGAAACATATACGTTAAATAAAAAAGGTATGATGAATAAAAATATTATATCTGCAATGAAGATATCTGCAATTATAGCTTTACCATCTATGTGTGGATTATATTTTTTAGCTTCTCCTATTTTAAATTTAGTTTTTAGAGGAAATGTAGAAGGGTATTTAATATTGAAATATTCTTCAATAGAGATTCCTTTTATTATACTGACACAAACTACTACAGTTATACTGCAATCAACTACTTCAAAAAAAATGCCTATATTTCATTTGTTAATAGGATGCATTGTTAAAATAATTATGACTAATTTTTTCATTTCTATACCTGAAATAAATGTTTATGGTGCTGTTATAGGAACTATATCAGCTTATATTACGGTAGTAATATTAAACATGATACTTTTAAAAATAAAATTAGGTATAACTCCAAACTTATATCAAATATTTATAAAACCTGCCTATGCATCAACGATAATGACAATATGTGTTGTGTTTATTTATACAAAGATGTATGATAATACAATAAATCAATCAATTTCTTGTTTAGTAGCTATAGTTATAGGTATAATTATGTATATAATACTAATTTTGGTATTCAAGATAGTAGACTATCAAAAAGTCAAAAATAAAGTTATCAAAAAATAGTTATGTAAAAGGAGAATGGGAATGATTAGGGTTATAGGGTTAGGACCAGGAAGTAAACAAGCTCTTACATTGGGTGCTGTAGATTTATTAAAAAACAGTGAAAACATTTACTTTAGAACTGAAAATTATCCTAATGTAGAATATTTAAAGAGTTTAGGGGTTAAATTTAAATCATATGATTATTTATACCAAAGACTGAATAATTTAGATGAAATAAGTGAAAATATAGCTAAGGATTTGGTTGATAAACATTCAGAGTTTAAAGAAATTATTTATGTAGTACCAGGACACCCTCTTGAAGGGGATAAAACAGTAAAAATTTTAATTGATTCTTGCAAAGAAAAAAATATTGATATTGAAATACTCCCAACTATAAGTTTTATAGATACTTTAGTAAAAAATTTAAAAATAGATGTTTCATATGGAATTAAAATAATAGATTCATTTGATGTGAAAGATTCAATGTTGGACAAGAAAATTGAGACAATAATAGTAGGATTATATAATAAAGACATAATATCTGTAATAAAGACTAAATTATGTGGATATTATAATGATAATACTGATATATATTTTATAAAAATTTCAGATGAAAAAAAACTAGAAAAAGTAAAGAGTTCTATTGGTGAAATAGATAAACAACAAGATGATAAGTATATATCAGTAATTTATATACCTAGATGCGTAGATACTATAAATGATTTTCAAGATTTATTAGATATAATGAATACTTTAAGATCAGAAAATGGATGTCCTTGGGATAGAGAGCAAACTCATAAGTCATTAAAAAGATGTCTAATTGAAGAGTGTTATGAAGTTTTAGAAGCTATAGATGAAATGAATTATGATAAGATAACAGAAGAATTAGGAGATGTATTACTTCAGGTCGTTTTTCATGCTCAAATAGGTAAAGAAGAAAACCATTTTAATATAAATGATGTTATTAAAAGAATTTGTAATAAGCTCATAGAAAGACATCCACATGTTTTTGCAAAAATGAATGTAAGTAATGCGAAAGAGGTTTTAGTTAATTGGGATAAAATAAAGAAAAAAGAAAAAGGATTTAAGACATATACTGACGAATTAAAACATGTGGCTAAAAATTTACCAGCTTTGATAAGAGCAGATAAAGTTCAAAATAAAGCTGCTAAGGTAGGATTTGATTGGGATGATGTTATGCCGGCAATAAATAAAGTGCTTGAAGAGGCAGACGAAGTTAAAGAGGTATATAAATCCCAAAACAAGGAAAAAATAATAGAAGAAGTGGGGGATTTAATATTTAGTACAGTAAATATAGCAAGATTGCTTGACATTGACCCTGAGCATGCATTAAATTATACTATAGATAAGTTTATTAGACGTTTTCAATACATAGAAAGAAAAGGTAGTGAAAAAGGTAAAAATCTTAAACAAATGTCTTTAAAAGAAATGGATGAACTATGGGAAAAGTCTAAATTACAATAGTTTTTAGTTTTAAAATTAAAAGTTCTTATAAAAGAGGATTTTTAATATAAATGAAGAATAAATTTTTATATCATTTTATTGATAATAATATTAAGGAGGTAACAAAAGTGAATAAAGCAGAATTAATCGCAAGTATGGCAGAAAAAAGTCAATTAACAAAAAAAGAAACAGAGGTAGCTTTAAAATCATTTATAGAAAGTGTTGAAGAAGCTTTAGAAACAGGTGATAAAGTTCAATTAATAGGATTTGGTACTTTTGAAACTCGTGCAAGAGCAGAAAGAAAAGGAAGAAATCCAAGAACTAAAGAAGAAATAACTATACCTGCATCAACAGTTCCAGTATTTAAAGCTGGTAAAGAATTCAAAGAGAGAGTTAATAAATAATTTAATATAAAAAACCTGGGTGTAAATCTAGGTTTTTTATTTTTTAAGAAAAATATATCTAATAAGTTTTTCGTTTTTGGGGACTCAACGAAGCACACAGACTAAGTGCTAGTGCCTAAACTAAACAAAGTGGTTAAATTCAGTGTAAGCGACTAAAATATAATAACATTGTTTAGCAATATTATTATATTAAGTGATAGGAGGGATACTATGAGATTAGATAAATATCTTAAAGTATCAAGAATAATAAAAAGAAGAACTGTAGCTAAAGAAGCTTGTTCTAGTGGTAGAGTGTTTATTAATGAAAAAGTTGCAAAACCGAGTACAGAAGTTAATGAAGGTGATATCATAGAGGTTAAATTTGCTAAAGGTTCATTAAAAGCTAAAATAGTTAATATATCTCATCATGTTTCAAAAGCAGATGCAAAGCTTATGTATGAAATAATAAATGCAGCTGAAGAAGACGAAGAGTAAATAAGTTGTTATAATTTACAAAGTGTCTTCTCCCTACAGAGTGAATATTGATAATAAAATTGGCATATATATTTACAAGTAGGGAGGGGTATTTATGGAAGTTAAAAAAGAGAATGTACAAAATAAAGAAAGTAATTTAAAAATTGAAAATAGAAAAAAATTAATTTTAACAGGAGTAGTTGAAGTAATATCTTTTGATGATACAAATATTGTGCTTGATACGACACTAGGAAAACTAACAATCAAAGGAAAAGAACTTAAAATGAATAAATTAGATGTACAAAATGGTGATGTTATAATATTAGGTCAGGTAGATTCTTGCATATATACTACTATTGAAAGCAAAAAAGATAGAGAAAGCATTATAGCTAAGTTATTTAGGTAATTAGAGATGATTATACCAATAAATACTCAAATTAATTTAATATTTTATAGTATAGTAGCAGGAATACTGACAGGAATATTATTTGATATTTATAGAATTATTAGAGGATTTGAAAATCCTGATGTAATTATAACATTTATTGAAGATATACTATTTTGGATTTTTTCAGGTATTTTAGTTTTTATTTTTTTACTTTATAATGGTTATGCATATATAGGATTTTATTTGTACTTGTATATTACTATAGGTTTATACAGTTATTTTAGATTATTGAGCAAACAGTTTTTAAAATTTCAATTTAAAGTTATAAAAATTATATCTAAATTTTTTAGAATAGTGAAAAATTTACTAGTTTATCCTATTCAATTAATGATTTATAATATATTTAATAAAAATAAATAAAAATTACTTGAATAAAGGATGAAACAAAACTAAAATATAGTTATAATTTAAATTTTTTGAGGTAAATATAATATGAAGAAAAAATCAAAGTTCAAAAATTTAATTATAGCTTTTATAGGACTCTATGTTTGCTACATATTGGTAAGTCAACAAATAACTATAAGAAATAAAAGAGTACAATTAGAACAATGTAAAAAAGAACTACAAGAAGTAAATGAAAATCAACAAAAGTTATTAGATGAAACAGAGATGTCTAAGACTTACAGATATGTGGAAAAATTGGCAAGAGAAAGACTAGGCTTTATAAAGCAAGGAGAAAATGTAGTAGTACAGAAACAGGACAAATAGTTTTAATTAATTAGGTTGGTAAATTAATTAACATATAAACATATCAAGGAGGAATTTTATTAACATGGCCTTAAATTTAGGAACTATCTTAGAAGGTACAGTGGTAAACATTACAAAATTTGGAGTATTCGTAGAAGTGGAGGGAAAAACAGGATTAGTACACATATCTGAAGTAGCAGATACATATGTGAAAGATATAAGAGATTACTTAAAAGAAAA
The DNA here is from genome assembly GCF_026735135.1 of Clostridium aestuarii. GTDB lineage: Bacteria > Bacillota > Clostridia > Clostridiales > Clostridiaceae > Clostridium_H > Clostridium_H aestuarii. Next base: position 39,934 of record NZ_JAPQER010000009.1, read on the forward strand.
AGATAAAGTTAAAGTTAAAGTAATTTCTATTGATGATAATGGAAAAATGAGTTTGTCTATCAAACAAGCTGGAATCCCCAAAAAATCATCAAAACCTGTAGAAATTGATTGGGAAAAGGAAAAAAGCAAGACTAAGAAAAATAACATTAATTTTGAAGATGCAATGTCTAAATTTTTGAAAGAAAGCGAAGAAAGATTTCAAACATTAAAAAAACATCAAAACACAAGAGGCAATAGATGTGTTAAAAAAGGTTAATTAAGAGATAAAAGGACTATAAATTTAGTCCTTTTAATTTTTAAAAATAGTTTTAAAAAAAATGTTGACAACTATAGGTTATTAATATATAATAATCATTGTTCTCAAAAAAACAAGTCGAGAATAAGAATGATAAATAAAAGAAATGCCGAAGTGGCGGAATTGGCAGACGCACAGGACTTAAAATCCTGCGAAGCTAACACTTCGTACCGGTTCAAGTCCGGTCTTCGGCACCAAATAACGCGGAGTGGAGCAGTTGGCAGCTCGTCGGGCTCATAACCCGAAGGTCGTAGGTTCAAGTCCTGCCTCCGCAACCATTATTTTTTATGTGGCGGGATAGCTCAGTTGGCTAGAGCATTCGGTTCATACCCGAAGTGTCGGAGGTTCAAGTCCTCTTTCCGCTACCATTTTAAAAAATAAAATTTTAATATTAAATAAGTGATTATAATATGCCGAAGTGGCGGAATTGGCAGACGCACAGGACTTAAAATCCTGCGAAGCTAACACTTCGTACCGGTTCAAGTCCGGTCTTCGGCACCAAATAACGCGGAGTGGAGCAGTTGGCAGCTCGTCGGGCT
>NZ_JAPQER010000009.1:40865-62026 GCF_026735135.1 Clostridium aestuarii
CTCATAACCCGAAGGTCGTAGGTTCAAGTCCTGCCTCCGCAACCATTATAAGAACCACAAGTTAACTTGTGGTTCTTAAGTTTTTTTGAACAAAATAATTGAAAAAACTCGTTAATAATAATAATTTATATAAAAATCCATATAAATGTCTTACGAAAATACATAGGGTGTATTAATAAATGACATTTATTTCCAATGAACTCTGATATAATTATATTCAAATTAAAGAGTTCAGAGGTGTTGTGAATGCAATATGGAGTAGAAATATTTCCTTATAAAAGATTCAAAGAAAAGATTAAAGAAAAAAAAGATAATAAACAAATGAACTATATTCATGTATCAAAAATCTTAATTTACTTTATAAGCTCCTTATTGATTAGTAGAGTTTTATTGCTTAATATAGATAACTCTACAGCTCCTTTTGGAATTACATTCTTAATTGCTATGTATGTTCAAAAAGAAAAAAACAATATTTTACCTATAACTATAGGGGGAGTGGCAGGGTACATAACAATATACAATAAAGTAAGTGATTTTCCAAGTTATTTAATTATTATTGTTACTATTACAGCATTGAATTATTTGCTAAATAGAAATTCTAAAACAATAAAATTGTCTATAATTTTTATTGCTATATTTACAGAATTATTAATTTGTGAATTTATCGTGAGAAACTTAACTTTAAAGATTGCTTTTTTAACTACTTTTCTTCAAATGCTTTGCATTTTACCATTATATTTTATTCTTGAACGTTCTATAATATGCATAAAAGAATTAAAAACAAAACATTTATTTAGAAGCGAAGAAATAATAAGTATGGCAATTTTGATATCGTTAATAATATCAGGAACTTGGGGAATGCAAATTTTTCAAATTTCTCTTAGGAATATCTTAGCGTTAGGATTTATATTGATATTAAGTTACATAAATGGTAGTACAATAGGAGCTGCTAGTGGAATAGCTATTGGAACTATAATAGGAATTTCATCTAATGATATTCTTGTTTTTATAAGTGTGTATGGATTATGCGGATTTATAGCAGGAATATTTAAGGAAAATGGAAAGTGGTTAAGTGGTTTTTCATATATAATTACTTTTCTAATATTGAAGTTATATTCAAATATAGGAATTGAATTTAAATTGGTAGAGGTATTAATTGTTGTTGCTATTTTTTTTATAGTTCCTAATAGTATATATAAAAGAATAAATTTAGAACTAGATTGGGAAAAAAAGCAAGAATATTTAAATAAGAACTATGTTGATAAGATAAAAGAGTTATTAGTTCAAAGGTTGGATAATTTTTCGAACGTTTTATATAATGTGTCAAATACTTTGAATGATTTGGCTGATAATGAAAAATTAGAAATGAAAAATAAAAGCAGTGCACTTATTGAAAATCTTGCGGATAGAGTTTGTAGTAATTGTAATATGAATAATATGTGTTGGAAAAGAGAGGCATATTATACTTATGCGGCTTTTGGAGAGCTTATACAAAATCTTCAAGAAGGTAAAAAAAATCAGGTTCCTAAAGAGATAGATAAAAAATGTATTAAAAGAGCAACGCTTTTAAATAATGGAGAAGATATAGTTATTAAACATGTAATTAAAGAAACGTGGAGAAAGACAATTGGTGAAGGAAGACAAATCTTAGCTGGACAAATAAACAGTATGGGTGATTCTTTAAAGGAAGTAATAAATGAATTTAATTCTGAAATAAAAATTGATAGTGATTCAGAAAAAAAGATAAGAAAAGTTTTGGATAGTAACAGGATTAAATTTAATGATGTTTTTTGTTTTCTAGATAAAAATAATAGATTGATAGTTAGATTAGATTTAAAGTCGTGTGGAGGCACTCAATTATGCGCTAAAAAGATATTGCCGTTAATTAATCAAGTTATTGATAAATCCATGTGTGCTAGTGATAAAGGGTGTAGTATTAATCCCAAAACAAGTGAATGTAATATATTGTTTGAAGAAATGCCTAAATATCATATTGCATCTTATGTTAAGAGAAAGTGTAAATCTGGTGAAAAATATAATGGAGATAGTTATGTATTTGGCAAGAGTGGTGACGGGGACTATATGTGCGTAATTAGTGATGGCATGGGTTCAGGACCTCAAGCTGGACAAGAAAGTAAAGCTGTAGTAGAACTAATAGAAAAATTTATAAGCTCAGGTTTTAGCAAGACTATGGCTATAAATGCTATAAACTCTATAATGTCATTAAAATTTTCAGAAGATGAGAAGTTTACGACTCTTGATTTAAGTGGTATAGATCTTTACTCAGGACAAATTAATTTTATGAAAGTTGGTGCGGTTGCTAGTTTTATAAAATCAGGAAAAAAAGTAGAGGTTATAAGTTCTAAAACTTTGCCAATAGGAGTATTAGATAAAGCTGATGTAGAAATTATTAATAAAAAAGTAAAAAATGGTGATATTATAGTTATGTTAAGTGATGGGGTTGTGGATTACGATAGTGATAATATTGGTAATGTTGATTGGGTTGTTAAGTATCTTAAAGATAGTAACTCAAATAACCCTAAAGAATTGGTGGAAGGATTAATAGAAAAAGCGAAGGAATTAAGTGGTGGAAAAGTTAAAGATGATATGACAGCCATAGTTTCTAAAGTTTACAATTTATATTAATTTATTTATGAAAAGGTTAATGTTTTTATAAAAGCATATGATATGTTATGAGTAGAGAATGTAAAAATACTTAAAATTCATTCTCTACTATTTTTATCCATTAAAACATTTTTATAGTATTATATGTTTTTAGTTTTTTATTTTTAGTTTTATAATTATGTTATAATAAAGTGACATAAAGTTACATATAGGAGTGTTTAGAGTGATAAATAAAGTGTTAGACACAATAATAAGGAATAAAATGTTTAATCAAGGTGACAAGGTTATAGTTGCGGTATCAGGTGGACCAGATTCAATATGTCTTTTGCACATACTTTATATTTTGAAAGAAAAACTTAATATATCACTTGCTGTAGCACATTTAAATCATTGCTTACGTGGTGAAGAAGCAGATAAGGATGAGAAATATGTTAAGGAATTTTGTAGAGTATTAAATGTTGAATGTTTTATAAAAAGAGTAGATATCCATAAGCTATCAAAGAAGAAAAGTATTTCTTGTGAGATGGCAGGTAGAGAAGCTAGATATAATTTTTTTCAGGAAGTATTAAAGGAGATAGATGGACATAAAATAGCAATAGCGCATAATGCTAATGATCAGGCTGAAACAGTATTTATGAGAATAATAAGAGGAACAGGTATAGAAGGACTTGTAGGTATAAAAGCTGTTAGAGATGATGTTTTCATAAGACCAATAATAGATATTACAAGAAAAGAAATAGAGGAGTATTGTGAAAAAAATAAACTTCATGCTAGAATAGATAAAACAAATTTAGAAAATATATTTACTAGAAATAAAATAAGATTAGAATTGATACCATATATAGAAAAAAATTTTAATCCTGATATAATTAAAGTAATTAATAGATTGGCAGATACAGTAAAAACAGATAATAATTACTTAAATAAAATAGCTAATAATAATTTTAGAAAATATTGTAAAATAAACAAAGATAAGGTTATAATATATAAGGAAGTATTTAATGAAGAAGAGGCTATACTAAGTAGAGTTATAAGATTAGCGTTAAAGGAACTTAAAGGTAATTTATATAATTTTGAAAAAACACATGTATATGATATTATTGAGGTTCAGAAGAAGTCTACTGGTAAAGTAGTAATGCTTACCAATAATATTAATGCTTTAAACAGTTATGGAGATATTCACTTATACATAAAGACTCAAAAAACATCAAGTGATAATGTTGAACATCTGTTAAAGCTAGAAAGTGAAAACAACATAGAAGAAATGGGGGTAAAAATAAATTTTAAATTAGTAAATAATCTTATACAAAGAGATTTGAAAAATGATAATTTAATTAAGTATTTTGACTATGATAAAATAAATGGAGCTATAAAAATTAGATTTAGGAAAAATGGAGATAGATTTACTCCATTTGGAATGAGAGGAAGTAAAAAGTTAAAAGATTTATTTATGGATTTGAAAATTCCTAAAAATGAAAGAGATGTTGTACCACTTGTTTGTTTTAGTGATGAGATAGCTTGGGTTGTTGGATATAGAATAAGTGATAAATTTAAGGTCGATAAAGATACAAAAAATATATTACAAATTAAAATTGAAAGTGAGGAATAATTATGAAAAACGATATTGAGAAAATATTACTAAGTGAAGAAGAACTACAAGAAAAAATTAAGAAAATAGGAAAAAAGATAAGTGATGATTATAGAAATAAGGAGCTTATTTTAATAGGTGTATTAAAAGGGTCGGTTCCTTTTATGGCTGATTTAATGAAAAGAATAGAAATACCATGTAATATGGATTTCATGGCAGTTTCTAGTTATGGAAGTTCTACAGAAAGTTCAGGAGTAGTTAGAATATTAAAAGATTTAGATTTTGAAATAGAAGGTAAGGATGTATTAATTATAGAAGATATAATAGATTCAGGTATAACATTAAGTTATCTTAAAAAATATTTACACGCTAAAAATCCAAATAGTGTTGAAATTGCATGCCTTTTAAATAAACCAGAAAGAAGAGAAATTGAAATGGATGTAAAATATTTAGGATATGATGTACCAAACTATTTCTTAGTAGGGTATGGACTGGATTATGCAGAAAAGTATAGAAATTTGCCGTATATAGGAATATTAAAAGAAGAAATTTATAAAAATAAATAATAACTACATAAGTAACCACTAGTTTTAATATTGTAAAGGAAAATGTGATATGATAAAATCTAATAAACTACCAGAAAGACGGGGGGCGGTAAAGTGAGGAAATTTTCAAGCGCAACAGCCTGGATAATAGTATTTATAATGGTAATATTGGCAGCGTTAGCCTTAGTAGAAACTAATAAAAATGCCAGCTTAGTATCATATGATCAATTTAAAAAATATTGGATAGAAGATAGTGTATCTAGGATTGAAATTAAACAAGATGGAAGAACAATAATTGGAGAACTTAATGATAAAGATAAAACTCAATTTAAAGCTGTGATTCCTGAGAAATTATTAATCGATGATCTTTTTGTGAAATACCCAAATGCTTCTGTAAGCGTTAGATTTGAGCCTCCGACTACAGTTCCTATGTGGTTAAACTGGCTTCCAAGCATAATATTAATTTTAATGTTGGTTGGTTTTGGTCTTATGTTTATGCAACAATCTCAAGGTGGCGGTGGTAATAGAGGAGTTATGAATTTTGGTAAAAGCAGGGCTAAAATGGCTACTCCTGATAAACAAAAAGTAAGATTTAAAGATGTAGCTGGTGCTGATGAAGAAAAAGGTGAATTAGCAGAAATTGTTGATTTCTTAAAGGATCCTAAAAGATACTTAGAAATGGGTGCAAGAATTCCTAAAGGGGTGTTACTTGTAGGTCCTCCAGGAACAGGTAAAACTTTATTGGCAAAAGCTGTTTCAGGAGAAGCAGGTGTACCATTTTTCAGCATATCAGGTTCAGATTTTGTTGAGATGTTTGTTGGAGTTGGTGCTTCTAGAGTAAGAGATTTATTTGAACAGGCAAAGAAAAATTCACCATGTATTATATTCATTGATGAAATTGATGCAGTAGGTAGACAAAGAGGTGCTGGTCTTGGTGGGGGACACGATGAAAGAGAACAAACTTTAAATCAATTACTAGTAGAAATGGATGGTTTTGGAGTAAATGAAGGAATAATTCTATTAGCTGCAACTAATAGACCAGACATTTTAGATAAAGCTATTTTAAGACCAGGTAGATTTGATAGACAAATATTGGTAGGAGCACCAGATGTAAAAGGTAGAGAAGAAATTTTAAAGGTACATGTTAAAAATAAACCTTTATCAGATGATGTTAAACTTGATATTTTAGCTAAGAGAACTCCAGGATTTGTAGGTGCTGATCTTGAAAACTTAATGAATGAAGCTGCGTTGTTAGCAGTTAGAAACAATAAAAAAGTAATAACAATGGATGAGCTAGAAGAAGCTGTAACAAGAGTTATAGCAGGACCAGAAAAGAAGAGCAGAGTTATTGATGAAGAAGATAGAAAACTTACAGCTTATCATGAAGCAGGTCATGCAATAGTTATGAAATTTTCACCTCATGCAGATCCGGTTCATGAAATTAGTATAATACCAAGAGGGATGGCAGGTGGATATACTATGCATCTACCTGAAAAAGATACAGCATATACTTCTAAATCAAAGTTAAAAGATGAAATGGTAGGACTTTTAGGTGGAAGAGTTGCTGAACACTTAGTTTTAGGCGATATAAGTACAGGAGCTTCAAATGATATTCAAAGAGTTTCTGCTATTGCAAGAAAAATGATTATGCAATATGGAATGAGTAAAAAGATAGGAACTATAACTTTCGGAAGTGGTCATGATGAAGTTTTTCTTGGAAGAGATATAGGAAAGGATAAAAACTACAGTGAAGAAGTTGCTTTTGAGATAGATAAAGAAGTAAAATCATTAGTAGATGAAGCTTACAGGAGAGCTGAGCAAATATTAAAAGAACATATAGATAAGCTTCATGCTGTAGCACAAGTGCTTTTGGAAAAAGAAAAAGTTGGTGCAGAAGCATTTAATGCTATAATAGAAGGAACTAGTATTAATGCTGAAATTGTTGTTAATCAAATAAGTCTGGATAAGGAAGAAGTAAATGAACAAAAAATAAAACAAGAAGACGAAACAACAGAAAGCTAGTATAAAGCAAAAAGTATAAAGTTATAATAATAACCCTATACTTTTTGCTTTTTTTTAATTATAATTATGAGTATTAAGAAGCTTTGTTGTAAATTTTGATGTTTTTATAATAATATGGATATAATAAATTAGATGGTTTTAAAGATATATATAATATTTTTTATATAAAATATAAATAATAATCTTGAAAGGATGATTATATGGAATTCAATGTACACGAAGGAACTAAAGGAATTATGGAAATGGCTGTTAAAGAGGAACATTCTGCAAAAAAAGTAGGATCTGGACTAGTAGATGTATTTTCAACACCATCTATGATAGGTTTAATGGAAAATACAGCTCAAACAAGTATTAAAGATTCTTTACCAGAAGGATATGGTACTGTAGGTACAGAAATTAGTGTAAAACACATGAAAGCTACACCAATAGGAATGAAGGTAAGGTGTGAGTCTAATTTAGTAAAAGTTGAAGGTAAAAAATTATTATTTGAAGTTAAAGCTTACGATGAGGATGGTAAAATAGGAGAAGGAACTCATAAAAGATACATAGTAGATCAGAAAAAATTTTTAGAAAACATACAAAAATAATAATTAAGACAAAAGAATATGCTTTTTAAAGTATATTCTTTGTTAATTTTTAGGGGTGATAATGTGATTAAAAGTGATATTGAAATTGCACAAAATGCTGATATGCAACCTATAATAAAAATTACAGAAAAACTAGGATTGACTGAAGATGATATAGAGTTTTACGGAAAATACAAATGTAAAATATCTTTAGATGTATTAAAAAATAGAGAAAAACAAAAAGACGGAAAGTTAGTTTTGGTTACAGCAATAAATCCTACTCCAGCTGGTGAAGGAAAGTCTACAGTTACTGTGGGGCTTGGGCAAGCACTGTGTAAACTCAATAAAAATGCTGTGATTGCATTAAGAGAACCATCACTTGGTCCTGTATTTGGAATTAAAGGAGGAGCGGCAGGAGGAGGTTATTCTCAAGTTGTTCCTATGGAAGACATAAATCTTCATTTTACAGGAGATATGCATGCTATAACAGCTGCAAATAATTTGCTTTCAGCAGCTATAGATAATCATATACATCAAGGAAATGCTCTTAGAATAGATTCAAGAAGAATAATATTTAAAAGAGTTATGGATATGAATGATAGAGCACTACGTAATATAGTAGTAGGTATGGGTGGAAAAGCTAATGGGTTTGTTCGTGAAGACGGATTTATGATTACCGTAGCTTCAGAGATTATGGCTATTTTATGTTTAGCAAATGACTTGATGGATTTAAAGAAAAGAATGGGTGATATTCTTATCGGATACAATTTAGATGGTGAACCTATTTATGCTAAAGAGCTGGGCGTTCATGGTGCTATGACATTATTAATGAAAGATGCAATAAAACCAAATCTTGTTCAAACTTTAGAAAATACTCCAGCGATTATTCATGGGGGACCTTTTGCTAATATTGCTCACGGATGTAATAGTATACTTGCAACTAAGATTGCTTTAAAGTTAGGAGATTATGCTGTAACTGAAGCAGGCTTTGGAGCAGATTTAGGTGCAGAAAAATTTTTGGATATAAAATGTAGATATGGTAATTTAAAACCTGACTGTATAGTTATTGTTGCAACAATAAGAGCTTTAAAACATCATGGAGGAGTAAATAAAGATGAATTAAGTAAACCAGATGTTGAAAAACTAGCCAAAGGTATAGGTAATCTTGAAAAACAAATTACAAACATTAAGAAATATGGAGTGCCAGTTGTAGTTTCTATAAATAAGTTTATTACTGATAGCGATGAAGAAATTAAATATATACAAAATTTTTGCGACGATTTAGGAGTTAAGGTTGCGCTTGCTGAGGTTTGGGAAAAAGGCGGAGAAGGTGGAATTGCTCTTGCAGAAAAAGTGTTAGATGTATTAGAAAATGAACAAAGTAGTTTTAAATGTTTATATGAAAAAGAACTATCAATAAAAGAAAAAATGGATATAATATCAAAAGAAATTTATGGTGCTGATGGCGTTGACTATTCTAAAGTGGCGGAAAAACAGATTAAGGATATAGAAAAAATAGGACTTGATAAATTGCCTATATGTGTAGCTAAAACACAATATTCATTATCTGATAATCCACAACTTTTAGGAAAACCAAGTGGATTTAATATTAACGTTAGAGAAATGAAGGTTTCAAATGGAGCTGGGTTTATTGTAGTGTTAACAGGAAATGTTATGACTATGCCAGGATTACCTAAAGTTCCAGCTGCAAACAAGATGGATATTTTAGAAGATGGGACAATTGAAGGGCTATTTTAATAAGAAATTAGCTTAAAGGATTTTATGGTAGTTTTACTTGACAAATTATTGTTAACTGTTAAAATTAAATTGACATTAAAGGGACGATAAGAATTACTAGAAGAGCAGTTATATACTGCTCTTATAATTTTATTAAGGAGTGTATTACAGTGATACTAGTTTTGGATGCAGGAAATACGAATATAGTATTAGGCATTTTTAAAAATGATAAGCTGATTGTAGAATGTAGAATAGGAACAGATGCTAAAAGAACAGCTGATGAATATGGAATTCAAGTTTTAAAGTTATTTTCATATAATAAAATAAATCCTTCAGATATACAAGGCGTTATAATATCTTCTGTAGTACCCAATATTATGTATTCTATAGAGCATATGATAAGAAAATATTTCAATTTAAAGCCTGTTGTTGTGGGACCAGGAGTTAAAACAGGCATAAATATTAAATATGATAATCCTAAATTTGTTGGAGCAGATAGAGTAGTTAATGCTGTTGCAGCACATGAAATATATAAGAAACCTCTTGTTATAATAGATTTTGGAACTGCGACAACGTTTTGTGCAGTCACTAAAAAAGGTGATTATTTAGGAGGAACAATATGCCCGGGAATAAAGATATCAGCAGATGCATTGTTTGAAAAAGCTGCTAAACTTCCTAGAATAGAGCTTGTAAAACCTAAGCACATTATATGTAGAAATACAGTTTCTAGTATGCAAGCAGGTATAGTTTTTGGATATATTGGGCAAGTAGACTACATAGTTTCAAAAATGAAAGAAGAAATGATTGAACAAGGAAGTGAAGAACCATTTGTTGTAGCAACTGGAGGTTTGGCCAAGTTAATAGCTAAGGATTCTAAGACTATTGATGAAGTTAATCCATTTTTAACGTTAAAAGGATTAAAAGTTATTTATGAAAAAAATAAAGAGTAGGGATTTTGATGAGAATAGGAAATTTAGATTTTAATAATAATGTGTTTTTAGCGCCTATGGCAGGGGTAACAGATATAGCATATAGAGGCTTATGTAAGGAAATGGGATGTGGGCTTGTGTATACAGAAATGATAAGTGCTAAAGGTCTTTATTATAATAATGAAAACACGAAAACGTTACTAAGGCTCAGCAAACAGGAAAAACCAGTTGCTGTTCAGTTGTTTGGATGTGAGCCCTATATTATGGCTAAAGCTTGTGAACAATTTAATGAAAAAGATGATATTTGTTTAATTGATATAAACATGGGGTGTCCTGCATCTAAGATTGTTAAAAATGGAGAAGGGTCAGCTCTTATGAAAAATCCTGAAATTGCATCTGAAATAGTGAAAGAGATGAAGAAGGTTTCTGAAAAGCCTATAACTGTTAAGTTTAGAAAGGGATTTGATGAAAAAAATATAAATGCAGTTGAATATGCAAAAATTATGGAACAGGCTGGTGCTGATGCTGTGGCTATACATGGTAGAACACGTTCGCAAATGTATCAAGGTAAAGCAGATTGGGACATAATAAGAAAGATAAAGGAAAATGTAAGTATTCCTGTTATAGCTAATGGAGATGTTTTTTCTGTTGAAGATGCTATTAAAATTAAAAAAGTTACTAATTGTGATGGAATAATGGTTGCTAGAGGAGCAATGGGAAATCCGTGGATTTTTAAACAAATAGATCAAGCATTAAACAGTAAAAAAGTTACATATCCAAACTATCAAGAAAAGATTGAAATGTGTATTAGGCATTTTAAGCTTGCGGTATATTATTATGGTGAATTAAAAGGTGTAAGAGAAATGAGAAAACATATTGCATGGTATATAAAAGGAATGCCTAAGTGTACAGAAATTAAAAATTATATTAATACTGAGAAAGAAAGTGAAAATGTAATAAATATTCTAAATGATTATAAAAGCAAATTAATTATATAAGTTTTATTTTTTTGTTTAAAGTGTAATTTATTACTTATATAAATAATAAAATAAATGTATAAAGTAATAAGTATAGGTGAATTGTGAATAGAATTATATATATCAATTCTAATTTAAAAAAAGTGTATAAAGATGGAAGTGTTTTTGGAAAAATAAAAGACAAATTTAATACACGGTACATAGGAGAAAGTTTTATAAAGGATTTAGGTGTTTCAATAACCACAATAAAATTTCCTCCTAATTTTAATAAGAGAGCTTATCAGAGGAATATTTATAATATCAAAAAAAGATTTGGAAATAACAATGTTAGATTGGCTATAAAAACATTTAGAAGTATGGATTATTATTTTTATAATGATTTTCAAAAAAGAATGTTAGCTTATAGTGTAATAAAAAGTTTACAATTGATTTTAATGAGAAGGAAAAAAAGTATTGGCAAAAATTGTGTTTTGATATATGATGCTTCAGATGATATAAATAAATATATAATCTATGAATTAGCAAAAAAAGCAAAATATTTTATATTATTATCGAATAATATAAGAAAAATTAGGGTATTATGTGATTATGTATTGTGTAGTTATGGAGTTTCACCTATAATAACAAACGATATGAATTATGCTATAGATAATTCTGATTTTATAATTACGTCAAGACAGTTAGATATTTCCAATAATTGTCCTATATGGTATTTGGATAATATGTTTGTGCCTAAAGATACTAAAGATATAATCATAAATGATGTAACTTATTTTACACCATGGAAAATAGAAAAAATGGATATAACGTCCGAACTAATAGGTGCAATGTATAATCCACGTAGTTATAATGATATAGAAAAATTTCTATACAAAAATGATATTTTTTTAGATAAAATTAAATTTGGAAAGCATATTATAACATAATATATGATATATATGTAAAAATCAGAATACATATATTGACATTAAAAAGCTACTGATTTATAATAACTTAAATAGTTAGGTGCTGATAATTATAGAAATTTTAAACAAATTATATTTAAAGGGGAGTAAAGAATGAGCGTTTCAAAAAAATATATTATGACAAGTGAAGGTGTAAAAAAGTTAGAAGAAGAATTAGAATTTCTTAAAACTGTTAAAAGAAAAGAAATAACTGAAAAGATAAAGGTTGCACTTTCTTATGGAGATTTAAGCGAAAATTCAGAGTATGATGAAGCTAAAAATGAACAAGCTTTTGCTGAAGGAAGAATAGTTCAATTAGAAAATATGTTAAGAAATGCTACTGTAGTTGATGAAAGCGAAATATCAACAGATGCTGTAAGTGTAGGTTCTTTTGTAAAAGTTAAAGATTATGAATTTGATGAAGAAATTGAATTCCATATAGTAGGCTCTGCTGAAGCAGATCCAATGGAAAATAAGATTTCAAATGAATCACCTGTTGGTAAAGCCCTTATAGGCAATAAAGTAGGAGATATTGTGGAAGCACCTGTTCCAGATGGTGTTAGTAAGTTTGAAATCTTGCAAATCAGAATATAAAATATAAGTAATAACTAATTGGTACGTATGAATAAATTGGAGGGATACTAGAATGTCAGAAAAGCAATTGACGAAGGAAGAAATTAAAGCTCAAAGAATGGCTGCTAAAGAAGAAGCAGAGTTGAACAATTTACTTAAGGAAAGAAGACAAAAATTAGCTACTTTACAGGAAGCAGGTAAAGATCCTTTTGATGTATATAAAATAGAAAGAACTCATACATCACAACAAATTAAAGATAATTATGATGAACTTGAAGATAAACCGGTAATCGTAGCAGGTAGACTTATGTCTAAGAGAGTCCATGGAAAAGCTGGATTTTCTGATATCCATGATAGATACGGAAAAATGCAGTTATACATAAAGATAGATAATGTTGGAGAAGAAAGATTAAAAGAATACAAAACTTTTGATATCGGTGATTTTGTATCAATAACAGGTACAGTATTTAAAACTAAAACTGGAGAAGTTACTATTCAAATAAAAGATTTCCAACTTTTAACAAAATCATTAAAGCCACTTCCTGAGAAATTTCATGGATTAAAAGACCCAGATTTAAGGTATAGACAAAGATATATAGATTTAGTAATGAACCAGGAAGCAAGAGAAACACTTATGAAAAGAACAGCTATCATAAAAGCTATGAGGGAGTTCTTAGATAATAGAGAGTTTATAGAAGTAGAGACACCATCACTTTCACCTATAGCTGGAGGTGCTGCGGCTAAACCATTTGTAACACATCACAATGCATTAGATGTTGATATGTATCTAAGAATAGCACCAGAGTTATATCTAAAAAGACTTATAGTAGGTGGATTTGAGAAAGTATATGAAATAGGCAAAAACTTTAGAAATGAAGGCATAGATGTAAGACATAATCCAGAGTTTACTGCTATAGAATTATATGAAGCATATTCTGATTATAATGATATGATGGAAATTACTGAAAATATGGTAGCATATATTTGCGAAAAAGTTAATGGAACAACTAAAGTTGTATATGAAGGTGCAGAAATAGATTTTGCTCCACCATGGAGAAGATTAACTATGGTAGATGCAGTTAAAGAATATGCTGGTATTGATTTTAATGAAGTACAAACAGATGAAGATGCTAGAAATTTAGCTAAAGAAAAAGGAATAGAATCAAAGAAAGAACTTAAAGACTGTACAAAGGGAGATATTTTAGTAGCTTTATTTGAGGAATATGCAGAAGAAAAATTAATGCAACCTACTTTTATATGCGACTATCCAGTAGAAAATTCACCGCTTACTAAGAAAAAGAGAGGTAATGCAGAATTAACTGAGAGATTTGAAGGCTTTGTATATGGAAGAGAACTTTGTAATGCATATTCAGAGTTAAATGATCCTATAGTTCAAAAGGAAAGATTCCTTCAACAGCTAAAAGAAAGAGAACTTGGTGATGATGAAGCATATATGATGGATGATGATTTCATAAATGCGTTAGAAATAGGAATGCCGCCAACAGGTGGTATGGGAATGGGAATAGATAGACTTGTAATGTTCTTAACAGATTCTCATTCAATAAGAGATGTAATATTATTCCCAACAATGAAACCAACAAAATAAGAAAAGTGTTATGCAATTTTCAGTAATCAGTAACCAATAAGTGATTGTTGGCTACTGATTACTTGAGAATATTGCAAAGTAATATTCCTATTTATAAAAAAATACTTGTATTTTTTATAAAACATGTTATAATATGTAGTGTATTAAATGTTCCGCGGTAGCTCAATGGTGGAGCACTCGGCTGTTAACCGATAGGTTGGAGGTTCGAGTCCTCTCCGCGGAGCCATTTTTTATTTTTTGGAAAAATTACTTGACAATTATTTTAACTTTGATAGAATACTGGTAAGGATAAAATTTAATATATAGCACAATGATAAAGAGGAGTAATGGTGAGCATTTTATAGAGAGGTTGTGATTGGTGGAAACAACTAAATGTTTATTATGAAAGGCGCTTTTGAGTGCAAGCTTTTTTAAGAGGGCTTATGCCAAAAAGGGTGGAACCGCGGAAGTTTAATTTCGTCCCTTTAGGTAGAACGGTCTTTTTTTTATACATAAAAATGAATTTTTGGGAGGTAAGAAAAATGGCTTTTGAGAAAACAATGGATAAGGTAGTTGCATTATGTAAAGGCAGAGGTTTTATATTTCAAGGATCAGAAATATATGGAGGATTGGCCAATTCATGGGACTATGGTCCTCTAGGAGTAGAATTCAAAAATAATGTAAAAAAGGCATGGTGGAAAAAATTCATACAAGAAAGTCCTTATAATGTAGGGCTTGATTCAAGTATATTAATGAATAAAGAAGTATGGGTAGCATCAGGACATGTTGGAGGATTTTCTGATCCATTAATGGACTGTAAGGAATGTAAAGCAAGATTTAGAGCAGATAAAATAGTGGAAGAACACATGGTTGCAAATGGTGTGGATGATGTCAGTGCAGATGGATGGACTAATGAAGAGTTAATGAAATATATAGATGATAACAATATAGTTTGTCCTAAATGTGGAAAGAAAAATTATACATCTATAAGAAGATTTAATCTAATGTTTAAGACATTTCAAGGAGTAACTGAAGATTCATCATCCGAAATATACTTAAGACCAGAAACAGCTCAAGGTATATTTGTTAATTTTAAAAATATACAAAGAACATCAAGAAAGAAAGTGCCATTTGGAATAGGACAAATAGGAAAATCCTTTAGAAATGAAATAACTCCAGGAAACTTTACTTTTAGAACTAGAGAATTTGAGCAAATGGAATTAGAATTTTTCTGTAAACCAGGAACAGATTTAGAATGGTTTAAATACTGGAAGGATTATTGTTGGAAGTTCTTATTAAATTTAGGAATGACAGAAGAAAATTTAAGATTTAGAAATCATGAAGAAGAGGAATTATCTTTCTACAGCAGTGCTACTTCTGATGTGGAATATTTATTCCCATTTGGTTGGGGAGAACTTTGGGGGATTGCAGATAGAACAGATTATGATTTGAAACAACATATGGAACATTCAAAACAAGATTTAACATATTTAGATCCAACTACTCATGAAAAATATGTTCCATATGTAATAGAACCATCATTAGGAGCAGACAGAGTAGCTCTTGCGTTTTTAGTTGATGCATATGATGAAGAAGAATTAGAAAATGGAGATGTGAGAAAAGTATTACATTTCCATCCAGCTTTAGCCCCATACAAAGCAGCAATATTACCTTTATCTAAGAAGTTATCTGAAAAAGCTTTAGATGTTTATGCTAAATTAAGTAAGAAATTTAATATAGAATATGATGAATCAGGAAGTATAGGTAAGAGATATAGAAGACAAGATGAAATAGGAACACCATATTGTATAACTATAGATTTTGATACTTTAGAAGATAATACTATAACAATAAGAGACAGAGATACAATGGATCAAATAAGACTTAGCATGGATGAGTTAGAGAAATTCTTAGAAGAAAAAGTACAATTTTAATTAATCAAAAAAGCTACTGATTTTCAGTAGCTTTTTTGATATAAAAAAACACCCAAAATATTGGGTGAAAATAAGGTTTGTTATGGGGATATGTTATGTGTCTAATTAAATTCGGGGAATTAATTATCATATATTAACGACACTATGGTAGTATAACACAGTGTATGATAAATTATCAATATGAAAATTAAAGTCTTTATTTTAAATAAATTCTAAAAATTATGATTAAGTAGTATATGGAAACTTTATTTAATATATGCAATAAATTATATAAAGTGTTATAATTAAATGAAAATATAACGTAATATATTAATCATTTTGGAGGCTTAATATATGTCTAAGAATTTTGAAGAATTTAAAAAAAATATTAAAAATAAGAAAGTTGCAGTAGTTGGAATAGGCGTAAGTAATATTCCACTAATTCGTTTTTTGGTTGAATTAGGTGCCAATGTAACTGCATTTGATAAAAAAGATGAAGAAAAAGTTGGGGAAATAGGAGAGACGTTTAAGGAAAAAGGAGTAAATTTAGAATTAGGAGAAAACTATTTAGATAATTTAGTAGGTTTTGATGTAGTATTTAAAACTCCTTCTATGAGAATAGATAATCCGGCATTGGTTAAAGCTAAAGAAGATGGGGCGTATGTTACTTCTGAGATGGAAGAGTTCGTTAAATACTGCCCTGCTAAAATATTTGGAATTACAGGCAGTGATGGTAAAACAACCACTACTACATTGGTTTATAATATGTTAAAAAGTGAAGGATATAAAACTTGGATAGGCGGTAATATAGGAAATCCATTGTTTTCATATATTGAAGAAATCAAAAAAGAAGACAAAGTTGTATTAGAATTGTCTAGCTTTCAGTTGATGACGATGAATGTTCACATAGAGTGTGCGCTAATAACAAACGTTACTCCTAATCATTTGGATATTCATAAGGGAATGGAAGAGTATGTTGAAGCTAAAAAGAATATTTTTAAAGTACAAGAAAAAAATGACCTTTTGGTTTTAAATAGAGATAATGATATAACAAATTCTATTGTTGGAGAAGCTAAAGGAAAGGTAATGCAATTTAGTGTTAAAGAAGTAATTAAAAATGGAGCTTGTTTTACCGAAAATAAACTAATGTTAAAGGATAAGAAAGTGTGTATCTTAGAAGAAGTTAAATTAATGGGTATGCATAATGTGGAAAATTTATTAGCGGCATTTTGCGTTGTATCAGAAGATGTTAGTATAGAAAATATGAAGAAGGTTGCAACTAAGTTTACTGGGGTAGAACATAGATGTGAATTTGTAAGAGAAGTTGATGGAGTAAAATATTATAATGATTCCATAGCATCTAGCCCTACTAGAACTATTGCTGGGCTTAAAGCTTTTAAAAAACCAGTAATATTAATAGCGGGAGGATATGATAAGAAAATTCCTTTTGAACCTTTGGCGGAAAATGGATATAGTAAGATTAAGACATTAATATTAGTTGGAGCCACTAAAGAAAAAATAAAGAAGGCTTTTGATAAAATTGATGAGGAAAAAAATACAAAGATACCTATAATAATAGTAGATAGCTTTGAAAAGGCAGTGTATAAAGCAAAAGAGGTTGCAAATGAAGGAGATATTGTTACCTTGTCACCAGCATGTGCTAGTTTTGATATGTTTCCTAATTTTGAGATTAGAGGAAATGAGTTCAAACGATTGGTTAATAATTTATGATAAAAAAACGTCTAAATTTGGCGTTTTTTTATTTTGCAAAATTATTGATAGTTATACAGTGTTAGTGTACTATGTAAATATAACAGTGGCGCGTTCAAGAAATAAAACTTAAGATTTTGTTATGGAGGTGTAATATGAAATTTGAATTTGATGGTAAGACACCTATATATCTTCAAATAATTAATTTTATAAAGAAACAGATTGTATCAAATGAATTAAAAGGGGGCGACAAGATGCCGTCGGTTAGAGAACTATCGTTGCAATTGAAAGTTAATCCTAATACTATACAAAGAGCATATCAAGAACTTGAAAGAGAAGAATTAGCATATACGCAGCGTGGTATGGGACGATTTGTAACGAAAGGTGAAGAAACTATAATGAATCTTAAAAAGGACATGGCGAAAGAAGTTATGGAAATATTTATAAAAGAAATGCAGGAACTTGGATTCAATGGAGCACAGATAGTAGAAATGGTATCGGATGAAATAAAAAGAGAGGAATAATTATGAATGATATATTGAAAACTAGGGAACTTACGAAAAGTTATTTTCGTAAAAAGGCTCTAAATGGGGTTAATATATCTCTACAGAAAGGAAGAGTACTAGGACTTTTAGGATCCAATGGAAGTGGGAAAACAACTTTTTTGAAAATTGCAGCAGGAATTTTAAGGCAAACTAGTGGTGAAATTTTAATTGATGGTAAAAAAACAGGAGTAGTTACAAAGGCTATAGTTTCTTATTTACCGGATAAAAACTACTTGTATAAATGGATGAAAATAAAAGATGCTGTAGAGCTTTTTAAAGATTTTTATAAAGATTTTGATCAAGAAAAATGCAAAGAACTTTTGAAATTTATGAAACTTGATGAAGAAGCTAAAGTAACCTCATTATCAAAAGGTATGATGGAAAAGTTAAATTTAACATTAGTACTATCAAGAAAAGCTAAACTTTATATATTAGATGAACCTTTAGCTGGAGTTGATCCAGTAGCCAGAGAACAAATATTGGATGCTATTGTTCAAAATTATAATGAAAATAGTTCGATGATTATAACTACTCATCTTGTTAAAGATATAGAAAGAATATTTGATGATGTTGCATTTATAAGAGATGGAGAAATTGTACTTTCTGGTAATGCAGAAGAATTAAGAGCAGAAAAGGAGAAATCTATTGACGAATTGTTTAGGGAGGTATTTGAATAATGGGTAGATTAATAAAATATGAGTTAAAAGGAAATTTTAAGTTTTTTTTAGGATTATTTATAATTATGATATTATTAACTTTTGCATTGTATTCTAGAATAGATGTATGGTCTTCTGTAACAGTATATGTTTTGGAGAGTTTAGCTATTACAGCTATGTTTGTTACAATATTAATTGTAAGTATAAACTCTTTTAGTAAAGAAATGTATCAAGAAAGATGATATTTGACATTTACATTACCTGTAAGTGGTAATAAAATAGTTGGCTCAAAGATTATTGTATCTTTAATGTGGTTTGCAGCTGCAAGTGTATTGGGGATAGTAATTTTTATGCTTATTTTAAAAGGTGATTTAGATTTGAATATTATAAGTGAGATAAGAGATGAAGTGAATTTATTCCAAGCTATTATGTTGGGAATTATAGTAAGTATAGTTTTAACAGTAAAATTTTTGTCTATGGTGTATTTTTCTATAACAATTAGTAAAGTTGCATTTAAGAAAAAAAGGATAGGTAAGGCTTTAAGTTTTATACTATTTATAATATTGAATGCTGGAATTTCATATATAGAATATTTAGTTGTCAAATATATTCCGTATATGATTAATATTGAATTGATACGAGATGTACAGTATATTGGAATGAATATAATTCAGAGGAATTATGGAGTGATTCAAGGTAGTGCACAAGGTGTTCAAATGAATGTGGCGGGAACTATTTATAGTATTTTGATACTTATAATATTATTTGTAGGTATAGGATATTTGATAGATAATAAGATAGATTTGTAGATAAACAAGTTAAAAGCTTTGCTTGCTTATCAGTGGAGGTAGTAAATGAATACTAAAAAGATTATATCGTATTTAATATTATTTGCATTAATGGCTTTTAGTTTAATGGGATGTGGAAATATTAAGATTACAGCTAATAGTAAAGATGTTAAAGAGTATAATATAGATGATATTAAGGAAGAAAACATAGAAAAAATAAATCAAATATGTATAGAAGATATGAGTGGTGATATAAATATAATTCCAGAAAATAGACAGAATGTAAAGATTCATATGTATGGAAAGGTTTTTACAACTTCAGAGGATAGAGTGCCTAATTTGAGTGCATTGGTTGAAGAAGATAAATTAATTGTTAAAAGTAAAAAGAAATCAAATACGAATGCAGGTGTATATAATTCGGATGTTAAAGTAGATGTTTATTTGCCTAAAAGTTATAAAGAAAAATTACTTATAGATTGTTCTTTAGCTAATATATCTATAAAAAATTCAAAATTTATTTCTTTAGAATGTAAATTAAATGTAGGAGAAATTGAAATGGAAAATTTAGAAGTAGAAACTTTCAATGTTAAAGCTTCTACAGCAAATATTGAAGGGAAAAGAATAAAAACACAAGATAGTAAAGTAGAAGTATCTTTGGGGAATATAGATATAGATGAGTTCGATGGAAATTTAGAAGCAACGGTAAGTTCCGGAGATATTGATATATGCTATTCAAAATTAGATTATGATATTGAGTTAACTTCTACTTTAGGAGATATAAGCTTAATGTTACCCAATAATGTAGAATTTGATTTAGATACAGAAGTATCATTAGGAAGTATAGAATGTGAATTCCCTGTAAATATAAAAGAGAAAGCAGATAAAAAGCAATTAAAAGGAAAAGTAAAAAATGGTGAAAATAAAGTTAAAATAAGAGCTTCTTCAGGTGATGTGAAAATAAAACAAAAAATAGTTAAGAGCTGATTTATATTCAGCTCATTATTTTTGAAATTAAAACACAAAATACGTAAAAAATACCTTCATTAATATCATATATGATATTTTCATAATATACTGTTCCAAGTGTATCAATATATGAATATGGTAAAAATCAGTAGCTAAATGAAGAAGGGTAGCCTTAATTTTATCTAATAACAGTTATAGTAAAAGATAGGATTGATATTTATGATAAGATATTCCTTGTCGTCGAGAAAGACGATAAGATAACAACAAATTAATGAATTTAAGAAGAATTAAAAAATTCAAAAAAGTTGTTGACAAGAAGAAATTCAAATGATATACTAAGTAAGCTGTCGCAAGATGGCAAGCGAAAATTGGTCTTTGAAAATTAAACAGAAGTTAAGAAATAATGTCAGTCAATTGTAATGAGTAAAAGATTAAACTTTTAAATTGAGAGTTTGATCCTGGCTCAGGACGAACGCTGGCGGCGTGCCTAAC